>CP147780.1:0-2756679 GCA_037310415.1 Candidatus Atabeyarchaeum deiterrae | reverse complement strand
TTGCGGCAATGCTCGTCTACGCGGTCTTCAAATAGATGGAACAGAAGTAGGATTTCTTCTTACCTTTTGTCCGTTCTTATCTCTCATCGGATTAGTTTCTTGGGAAACCAAAATGTAGATATACAGTGTTTCAACCCTCCTTTCCAAAGGAGAAGATGCAGCCGTCTTCAGTCAGACTGCCAGATGGAGACAGCCCTCAATGGACACCCGAAAACCTAGTCACCGTTTAGCATCTTGGGTCACCTTCCTGTTCGCTTCAACGATTATCCTGATCCTAGCGAGTTCAATTCTTCATTATGCACCCGAAAATGCCGGAGGAACTCTCATCGACACGATGGGAGAATTACTACCTTTTGTCATGATTACAGGAGTGGCAATATACTATCTTCTGAAACGACCGCTGAGAATCACAAAAGGAGGAGCGCGTCAAACTGCAGGGTTCTTTTCAACGGTGGCTGGTGCCGTACTCGCAATCGCCGGCGCTGTCTTCCTTGCAACGATAATTTTTGTTCTAGTCTTCATGTTCCCATTTGGGTCTGGAGGAACACTCGCGCAAATCGAACCTCCCAGCTCGGGCGGTAGTAACCAGACACCTCCAGGGGTGCCAGCTTTCTATGCATGGCTGCTATTTAGCATCTTCACAGTCGGCTTCGCAGTCGCGACAATATTGATAGGAACTTACATAGGTGGCAAATCTAAGCACGCTGAAGAGCCAATCGAGAACGAAGCAACCAGACCAAAGTTCACCACTTCTGGCGTAATCAGGTTCACTGTGGATGATGAGAGAAAGGCTATACTAGCTTACTATGCTCAAGGGAGAGAAATCATCGTCGATCGGGGAGTTCAACTGGGTGAGCACATGACACCAAGGGAATTCGAGAAAAATGCTTTGAGTTCCATTCCAAAGGTTGGAAAAGACTTCACTCCTTTGACACATCTTTTTGAGGAGGCTAGATTTAGCATTCATCCCATGGGGGTGCCCCAGAAAGAGGAAGCAGGGGAGCATTATGAAGGTTTGAAAAAAGCTATACCTAGAAAAAAGGTTGAAAAGAGCTGAGCAAATAGATGCTGGCGTACACGATTGTCTGGTGGGTGCTCCTAATAGTATCAATGATATTGATACTTTTCGAGATGACAAGGTGGCTGAGATCAAGAACGATCGATTTTGAGACATGGGTAGACGTACCGAGACTCAAACCTCCCATGGGAGAGATCGAGGAATTAGCTGAATCGCTAAGATCGAATCATAGGAGCCCGCGTTCGTTGGTCCTTCTCAAAGAAAGGATGTATCATGACATTATCGAACGGATCTCTTTGACGCTCGGAATGGGAGAGGACGAGCTCAGAAGGATGCTGTTCAATGATTCATTTCTGAAAAAGAACTTTGGTGGTTTCACCACAATTATGAGTTACTTATCAGGCGGACCACTTGGCAGACTATCAGTGGAAGGACGAGGGAGGAGAATCTTCAGATGGAATGATGCAGACCTAATGTTTGATGAGTACGGAAGAGTGCTTGAGCAAATGAAGAGGTGGGAAAAGAAGTATGAAAATTAAGGAAGCGAGCGATCTAGCAAGTAAGATACTGAGCGAAGTCAAAAGTATCATAGTTGGCAAAGATGACGTTTTGGAGAAAGTCATGGTTGGCGTTTTGGCAAACGGTCACATTTTGATCGAGGACTTTCCTGGTCTAGCTAAGACCACGATTGCGAGGTCATTCTCATTAGCGATGGGCTGTAAATTCAAACGTGTCCAGTTCGTGAGTGATCTGCTTCCGTCAGACATAATCGGCACATATGTATATGACCAGAAAAATAGTAGTTTCTCACTGATGAAGGGACCGATCTTCACCAACGTGTTGCTGGCCGATGAGATAAACAGAGCTCCACCAAAGACACAATCGGCGCTGCTCGAAGCGATGCAGGAAAGACAGGTGACGATCGAAGGGGAAACTAATGTACTCGACAGACCATTCATCGTTCTCGCGACGCAGAACCCAATTGAATATGAAGGTGTCTATCCTCTGCCAGAAGCACAGATAGATCGATTCATGATGAGGATTAGCGTCGGATATCCTTCCAAGGACGAGGAGATAGAAATTCTTGATAGAAGAAAAGAGCGGAAGAAGGAGGAGTTCGACGTCAACATAGTAGCTAACCCAGAGAAGATAGTCGAGATGCAGAAAGTCGTCGAAAATGTACATGTGGAGGAGGACGTAGAATCATATATCGTCGACATAGTGCAGTCAACACGGAGATATTCAAACATCGAAGTTGGCGCAAGTCCCCGTGGCTCGCTGGCGATATGGCAGCTTGCAAGAGCAAATGCCATCTTGCGCGGACGAGACTATGTCATCCCTGATGACATAAAGGCTGTTGCAATATCAGCATTGTCTCACAGATTGATCTTGAAGGCTGGTCCGTGGTTGGCTGGTGCTAAGTCCGAAAAAATGATCGATGAGATTCTCTCAAGAACTCCAGTTCCAAAAGTGATGAAATAATGGCAAGTGCTGCTCAAAAGGATGTAGCAAAGAAGGGGAAAACCGAGAAGGCGATCGCGATTGCCGCGCTAGAACTACTGTTGATCGTGGTAGGATTCGTGGCAACACTACCCACCGCATTTCTAGTAGCATTCGTAGTCATAGTGTACGTTTTCACAGCAAGCTTCTTCTCAGGATCAAATCAACTCAAACTCTCATTCGTGCAAAGAACTCCGAAAGACAGAATCAGCGACATAGAGGACTTGGTAGTCGAAGAAACGATAAGAAATGAAGGATCGCGCCCGCTCTTCCTGGAGATTCTGACCTCACTGCCCGACGAACTCGTTGTGAATCAAGGAAGCAATCACTACATAGTATATATTAGAGGAAAGGAGACTCGAAGAATAAGATACCAGACAAGACCTCTTTTCCCAGGTCACTTCATGATTCCGAACACCAAGATAAGGACAATGAACTTTTTCCTCGCGTCGTTAGACGAAAAAATAGAAAGATCTGAGACTACAGTCTCAGCATACCCAGTACTTGAAGAGCTAAGAAGGTTTCCAACCGGCAGAATATCCATGAGACCCCTTCATGGCATAATCCCATCAAGGTCACCCGGACTGGGAACAGAGTTTTTCGAAATAAGGGAGTACTCCTCTACGGACGACTTTAGGAGAATAAACTGGAAGGCCTCAGCAAGAACGGGAACATTGCTCTCAAACGAGTACGAATGGGAAAGGATAGCTGACATTTATGTAATAATAGATTCAACCGCATCCACAACCCTGTTCCTCAAGGACTACATCAGAGTATGCATAACAATCAGCGACTACTTCCTGAGAATGGGCAACCGAGTCGGATTGGTGGTCATCGGAGAATTCTGGACATGGGTTAGGTCAGGAAGCGGCAGAAAACAACTAGTAAGATTGGCTGACAACTTGATAGATACTAGACCCAAGAACCCCAACGTGTACAGTTACCAGATCGAGAGCACAATGAGAGCAATCCAGCCATCATCAACGATCATATTCCTATCTCCGCTAAGAAACAATGAAATGAGAGAGCTTGTTCGTAAAATGGCTGAGCGGAGACAGAGAGTAGTGGCGATCATACCAGCATATGATGGAAGCAATCTAGAGGCGAGTAAATCAGATTCCAAATGGAAATCGGACGCCAAAATGCTAGTCAAACTCGAAAGAGAAAACGCCTACGCGTTTCTAAAAAAGCTTGGCATAGAAGCCATTCAGTGGGATCCTGAGTTGCCACTATCAAAAACTGTGGAGGCATTTGCAAGATGGTCAGCAAGAAGACCGATACTAATGGCTTGAACGTCTTAAGAGTCCAATTGTTGGTCCTACGACTCGCAATTCTCGCCATACCTATTTATCTCATCACCGCGTCACCGACTTGCGGGATTTTCGGTCCCTACTTGCGTGAAAACGATTTCCTTCTTAGGGTATCCCTGCCCGCATCTATGCCTAGTTTGCTATTTGCGATTTTCGGCGTTCTCTCAGAGTCAAATCACGCCGTTGGCATTTCAGGTGTAGTCTTGGCGATCATCATGGTACTGAATCAGGTAGCGGAGCCGTATTTCACTATCTTCGACTTTGTTCTGCTAGTCTTCTTCATTGAATTTGCGACATCATTAACATCATTTTCGGAGATAGCCAAATCAATAATAGTTGGCAAAGACGAAAACGTCACGGATAACTACAGGGTTGTACTGAAAGAGTACGCGAAGAGACAAGTGGCGATAATCGGCGTTACAATGGTTGTCTCACTTGGCGCTCTGCTTCTCGTCGTCAGCGTCGTACCTCCATTTGGAATGACTGGAATTGCCCTACTTGCTTCGACAGCTATGCTAGTAGTTTTCACAGTTTTTGCTTCAAGATACTACGAGAAATAGAATCTGTGCCCAACACTAGAACCCCTAGACTCATGATAGATTCCCTTGGTCAACTAGATCGCCCATACCTCTATCGCAGGGTTAACATTAGTATGCCAGCCAATATAAAAAGCGTAGCAGACAGATAATCCACGAGATCTCTGCGAATTCTCCCCAGCAACTTAGCCCCAATGAAAGCTGCCAGAATCATAAGCGTTGTTTCTGCAACGATTGCTCCCAACGCTACAGAAAGAGGTGAATCATACGTAGCGGCTAGCGTGATTGTGGCAACCTGTGTCTTATCACCGAACTCCATAAGTCCAACGGAGATAGCCGACGCAACTAGCATGCTTCTCCTTCCGACGCCTAATCTTGACCTTCTGTTGTTGGGTTGATCTGATTCATCATTGTGTTTCTTGCTTTTTGCCAGTATGACCAAACCAAGAACTATGAATATAATGGCTCCACCGACATTAATGATCTCGACTGGAATAAGCAAATCCAAGATAGTGCCAACAGCGACGCCCAAGATAATGACGGCAGAAATGCCCAATGAAGAACCTAGAGCAACCATGCCCGTCTGCTTTGACTTGGATGCTAACGCTATCACAACAATCTGGGTCTTGTCCCCGATTTCCATGAATGCAATCAATAAGAAGGTGGCAAGGAACGCATCGTATGCAAAAGCAAAAGTAAACATACTTGATGGCAACTCCTGCCTCGACAGTCCATCCATTGTTGTCGTACATGCTATTGAGAAGAGTCGGTCAATGTACCATTGATCAAACCTCTTCAGCATCCACACACAAATCAGTCTAGCCTACATATGAAGCTAGCCCACTAACGATTGGTTTCATGGGCAACATGCTTGCGATCTTCCCAACATCACAACAATGTTTATAGTACCCTTCTCTCTTTGAACATTCCTCGGGAGTGTAGACTGAGTGGAAACAACGACACTTGAGATCATAGCCCTATTACCCGACGGCAGACCGATTCTCTCCTACGGGACGCGAGGACATGATCCAGCGCTAGCCGGGGGCCTTACAAGCGCTGTATACTCATTCACACGGGAGATAGATCTCAGAAAGACAGCAGCTGACGGCATGAAGATCGATGTGCCAGGTGGAGGCAAACTCATACTCAGACGATCCGTAGTCATGGGGCGAGAGGTCCTCACGAGTGTCATCATCCGTGGAATATCAAATGAGCAGATTCTGAACCTCTTCAGTGAATTCGGACGGATCGTTGGGGAAGTCATCGCCACAAACGCTGACTGGAATGAGATAGCAAAAGGATACTTCGTCTCGCTCTTCGCCAGGAAAGCCGAAATCTACTTGGAGGCACTTAAGCTTTGGCGAGCATCCACACGAATGCGTCCCATGGTCACGGTTGACTTCAGAGATGTCGTTAGAAGAGCTCTATCAGTTTTAGGTAATACCATTACTTTGTCTGAACCTTTCTTGAGCGCAATCTCCGCCCAGTATCTGGCGCTGGGGCAAGATGAGCTCACGCTATTGGTTGCCAAGGAGATAATAGTCGTCACCGCAGATCAAGACCTTTTCCTAGCTCTCAACACAAAGGAGGATCAATGGAAAATAGCTCTGGAAATCGCGATGGAGCTAAAAACCATGAAGCCTCAAGCAATGAATGACATGCAAAAAGTTGTCGATGAAGTCAAGGCAAGTTTCTTGGAGACTATTGGCAGCTCCATCAATGATGAAACAGCATTTTTCAGACTCTCTGAGAGAAGAGAGACATGGAACAATGAATTCATCAACGCTGTATATAATAGAATGGGGAAGCGATCCTCGGTGCTTCTCTTGGCACACCCATCCCTGAGCGAATCGAATGGATCGAAAGGACTGCGCGAGATGGCCGCGGACTTTATTTCATCCTTTCTAGCCGACAAGGGCCCCTGTGGAACCATGATCCAACTAGTTGCAAACCTTAAAGCTGACGCTACACTAGTCGACCTGCTGAAAAAGTTCGTTGACAAGTGCGGCTCTTCCTTTAGTGAGACCGCTGCCTGCCTTTTCCTAAGACTGGTGGAGCCAAGAGACATCAGAGACGCGCTCCCTAGCTTGGCGGGATCAGAGGTTTTGTACAAATCTTTTGAGAAGTCACTATTGGAGATCATGTCCAGACAGGAACCACTAACTGATTCACCCGAGTGTTTCGAGGCCAAGAGTAAACTCTACGAGACAATAGCACAAAGCTATGCGGAGATCTTGGACAGGATTCTCGTAGATAGAGATCTCTTTATTGAAAAGGCAAAAATCATCAGAGACTACATGTTTAGAGTTGTGATCATTTACCAGATCGTCGGGGCCATAAACATCCTAGCGGAGTACAAGTGGAAGACTGTGGACATCCATGGGCATATTCCAACTTACACTGATCTTCTTGCAACTGGCATCGAGAATCAGATTGTTAAGAAGGAAGATGGCACTCTAATAGTTGAAGGAGAAGAACACTCAAAAGTGGCTATGGCTCAGGATTCTCTACTTCTAAGGAGACTGTGGGGAAACTGGAAGACCCTTAGCGCCTCCATTCTGGACAAGATGGCAAAGACTCTGTCCAATGAATTTCACGAACCTCTGAAACAATTCCTTCAGAACTACTACCAGACGTCTGTCGAGAACTTCAAGAGATTTGCCACATATCTTAGAAGTGTCGGAAGTCGAGCCTTGCCGAAAATCGAACTTCAGAAACCCAAAGCAGACAGAAAAACCTACAAGCCTCTTCTTGAGGACTCCGAAAAGCTCTACGGCGCGATAATAGCTTTCGAGAAGAGACTTACGTCATTCATCAATGCCTCGGTTGAGGAATTGACCAACTCGGAAGGAGAAAAGCGAGCTGCTCTCGCTAAACAGACACTCTACACATTAGATGACAGAGAAAAGGAATATGTCATAGAGCCTGAAAAAGCCCTGACCAGTCAAATTGAACTTTCATTTGAGAAGGTCATTAAGAGAACATATTCTGAGATAGCATCTGTTAAGGAGAAAATCGATCTGAGCCTCAAAACTGGTCCCTTGTTCCTCAAGTACTTTGACGGTATGCTTGAAGCTCCACCCGTCGCTGTCAGTTCCTATAAGCTACCTCTTATCGCGGACTTTTTTGAGGGAGGATTGCCTGAACTTCTCTACGCTTATTCATGCGTCATCTTGGGGCTTGGAGTCCCAAGTGCACTCGTCCAGCGAGGAGTGGCACAATTAATTGGTCATAAACAAATGTCATCAATTCTCAAACCACTTCTGAAAGTCAAAGAAACCAATATCGCGGGCTTGGTGTCTATGCATCTATCGGAATATATACGAATGTCTGTCGAGAACACTTTCTCATTTATATCAAGATACGTCGATGAACGCTACTTGACGTCAATTGACAGCGAGAGAGTTACCATTGGTGCCTTGCCGATAGAAATCGTCAGTGAGCCAGCCAACTACATAGGAAAACCCATCGGAATCGGGTGGAGCAGAGGAGAAGACAAGTGGATGCTCAGACTCGTGCCTCCAGATCAAAGCGAAGGCAAACGCAGTTCAGTAAGGGAATGGTTCGGTGAACAGTTCTCAATTCTATTGAGGAACAAGTACGGAAACGCCTTTGCGGTCCTCAAGAAAGCAGCAGCGTTGCTTGGCGACGATGTGCGGAACAAGGTCGAGGAAGGTATTCAAAGATCCACCGGGACTCTAGTATCAGGCGTCTTAAAGTCTAGTTTTACTGCTTGAACCAGTCTGCTGTGTTGTCAGTTACAACAGAGTTACCATCCAGAAATCTGGAAGGATCTCCCTCGTCTATATTCTCTCACAGGCCTACCTTAAGGTAATCCATAAATATCGGGACACCAACTATATGCTCGTAACTTGTCTATTCAAGTAACTGAGGAGAGCATATTTGAAGAAAAAGGAAATCAAGAATTTTGGCAGAATACTAGCTTTGATCGGCGCGCTCGTTACTCTCATCTTTGGAATCTTGGACGTACTACAGATGCCTTACCACATCGCGCAGTTCTGGGGTTATTCTCTTGGACTCCTTGTCGACGGAATCATCCTAATAATTCTAGCGTTGGTTATCTTCGCGAGCTACGGTCTTCTGAACATATCGCTCAAGTTCAAAGTTAGCTGGCTAATGATACTCATCGTAGCGATAGTTGCCTATATATTCGGTGGAGACCTGGGAGCTCTGTTGCTCATTCTGTCTGCCATAGTCTACATAATAGCCGAATTGTAGAATCCATTGAAGTGATATTAGCATCACTTCACTTCTTTTTCAGCCTAGTCCACTGGTGCACGTCTTATTGCTACCGTAGCATTGAAAAAGGTTAAGAGCCTAACCTGACATGAAAAGGAGTGAAGCTGACACGCGGAGCACCCCTTGCAAGGTGCTCAGGCGAAGCAGAGATTCTAGGAGGCTTTTATGAGTATGTTGCCCGGCATGAAGATCTATGAGTTGAAGAAGATGCCAGATGAGCGAGGTCTCTTCACCGAAATCCTACGCGAAGACTGGAAAGAGATCTTGGAGAATGACCGCATAGTTCAAGCGAACTTCTCAATAAGCTTTCCAAGCATCATTAGAGCTTGGCACCGGCATAACCGAGGTCAAAATGACTATATGGTGGTTCTGAGGGGAGCTGTCAAGATTTGCGCGTACGATGACAGGGAAGGATCAAAGACCAGAGGACAGCTTGATGAGATAGTCTCAAGTGGAGAAAGACTTCAAGTTGTGAAAATACCAGGCTTCTACTGGCATGGGACCAAAGCCCTAGGCGATTCCTCATCAGTTCTAGTCTACTTCACCACAAGGCTTTACGACTACAACAACCCTGATGAGGAGCGAAGACCATGGAACGATCCCAAGATAGTTGATCCAAAGACGGGAAAACCGTTCGACTGGAATAAGCCTCCCTACAAATAGCTGGCTGAATTGGATTCTGGTGTGGAGACAATATGAAAATAGTTGTCACTGGCGGCGCAGGCTTCATCGGAAGCAACTTCATAAAGCATCTTCTAAGTGTCTACTCGAAGGAACATTCCGGGAACAGCAAAGACATAGAAATACTGAACATCGATAACCTTGGCTATGGTTCCAACCTAGCGAACTTGAAAGACATTGAGAACCTTAGCAACCACATTTTCATCAATGCTGACATAACTGACACAGATACCGTTCAAGACGTCCTAAGTGATGTGGACATGGTTGTAAACTTTGCCGCTGAGACACATGTTGATAGAAGCATATCAAATCCATATTCCTTCTTCAAGAGTAATGCCTATGGAGTATTCTCTCTTTTGGAGGCCGTGAGAAAAAGTAAGGGCCGGAAGAGATTCATTCAAGTCTCAACGGATGAGGTCTACGGCTCGGCCGAAGGATCCAAATCATTCAAAGAGGATGACGTGTTGAATCCCTCAAGTCCCTATTCTGCAACTAAATCCTCAGCTGACATGCTTGTCAAAGCATACTACCGCACCTATGGTTTGGAAACCATGATAACGAGATGCACAAACAATTTTGGGCCATTCCAGTTTCCAGAAAAACTTATCCCCAAAACGATAATCAGATCAATTTTAAGCCTACCTGTTCCAATCTATGGATCAGGTGAACAGATCAGAGATTGGCTGTATGTAATTGACCACTGTGAAGCTATTCACCTTGTCATGGAGCAAGGGAAGCCTGGGGAGATCTACAACGTCTCGTCAGGATCGGAAACCCCGAATATCGAGATTGCTAAAACAATCCTCCACATCCTCGAAAAACCAGAGGAGTTAATCACTCATGTGGAAGACAGGCCAGGGCACGACTTCAGGTATAGTCTCGATTCATCGAAGATAAGATCCGATCTCGGCTGGAAACCTCAACATGGACTCAAAGACGAATTACAGGAAACTGTCAAGTGGTATGTCGAAAATGAATGGTGGTGGAAACCCCTAGCTACGGAAAAGGTAATTGACCCGACCCCTTGGAAACAGGGATGGTAAACAAAATGAAAATCGCAATCACTGGCGCTGCGGGGCTGCTTGGCGAGAAACTCGTAAAATGCTGCCTAAAGGAAGACATTGAGGTCTATCCAATTGACCTGTCCCCCGCTCCGTTACCTAGTTTGGATGGCAAGGTGAAATTCCTGAGACTTGACATAACCAATGCCGAGTCTACAACATCGATGATCAAGGAATTGAAACCAGATGCTGTCATAAACGCTGCTGCAATGACCAACGTAGATCAGTGTGAGGTGGAGAAAGAAGCTGCTTGGAAAGTGAACGTTGAAGGACCAAAGAGCATCGCTCAGGCGTGTTTGAAAGTAGGCGCACTAGTAGTGCACATATC
Source organism: Candidatus Atabeyarchaeum deiterrae (assembly GCA_037310415.1). Taxonomy (GTDB): domain Archaea; phylum Asgardarchaeota; class Atabeyarchaeia; order Atabeyarchaeales; family Atabeyarchaeaceae; genus Atabeyarchaeum; species Atabeyarchaeum deiterrae. Next base: position 2,745,985 of record CP147780.1, on the reverse strand, counting down.
TACAAGCTATGTCTTTGACGGCGCCAAAGGATTATACAAGGAAGAAGACAAAACCAACCCCATTAACTACTATGGTCTAACAAAGTTGAAGGGAGAAGAATACATTAGAAATATCGCCCCGAGCTGGTGTATTGCCCGAACGGACGTAATCTTCGGATGGGGTAGGATGGATAGACCAAACTTTGCAATATGGGTTATAAACAATCTAGAGAAAAAGGAAAAGATGAAGCTGATAGATGATCAGTACAATTCTCCCACATTAAACACGAACTTGGCAGAAATGCTAGTCGAAGCTGCAAAACGCAATCTGACAGGCATATTCAACTTGTCAGGAGCAACAAGGATTAACAGATTTGACTTCGCCAGGGCGATATGCAAATCCTTCCAGCTAGATGAGAAGTTGATCTCCCCCATAAAATCTGATCAGCTGAATTGGAAAGCCAAGAGACCCGAAGACGCGTCCCTTAATGTTGAGAAAGCCAAGAAAACACTAACTCACAAGCCATTGGCAATGGATGTTGCGTTGAAAGTTTTAAGAGAAGAAAGAGAGTAGTATTTGTGAAGGAAGGTCTACGCCATGAAGACTATGAAGGGTGTCCTCCTTGGTGGAGGTCACGGAACTAGACTCAGACCTCTGACTCACACTGGGAACAAACACATGTTGCCTATAGCAAACAAACCGATACTCATCTACGGCTTAGAAGCGATAAGAGACGCTGGGATAAAAGACATAGGGATAATTCTAGGACCAACAAAAGAAGGGATTATAGAAACTATTGGCAATGGCTCCAAATATGGTGTGCGCGTTACCTACATTGACCAACCAGAGCCGAAAGGTCTTGCGCATGCTGTGCTCCTTGCTGAGGACTTCGTCAAAGACGATCCCTTCGTAATGTACCTCGGAGACAACCTCCTTAAGAAAGGAATCACGTACCTCGTTGAGGATTTCAGGAAATCAGATTACGATGCAATGGTTGCACTCACGAAAGTAAAAGATCCAAGACGGTTTGGTGTTGCCGAAGTTAAAGAAGGAAGACTTGTCAGGGTGGTAGAGAAACCGAAGGAACCAAGGAGTGACCTAGCTCTCACGGGCATCTACATGTTCACAGTCGCAATAATTGATGCAGCCAAGCACATAAAACCATCATGGAGAAACGAACTAGAAATAACAGATGCAATCCAGAAGCTAATCGAAGAAGGGCATAAGGTCGGCTACGACATGGTGGACGGATGGTGGAAAGACACAGGTAAACCAGAAGATCTCCTGGAAGCAAACCAACTAGTACTATCCGACATTCAACCGTGCAACAATGGCACAGTCGAGGACGACGCAAGCGTGGCTGGAAATGTAGTGATTGGTGAGAGAACTGTGATAAGAAAGAATACGACAGTAAGAGGTCCAGCAATAATCGGAAAAGATTGCAGGATCGGACCAGACACCTATGTCGGACCATACACATCCATCGGCAACAACGTGACGATCACAGGTGGGGAAGTTGAGAACTCAATAGTAATGGATGGTGCAACCATAGAGTGCAATCTTAGAATCGTGGACAGCCTAATAGGTCGAGACGCCAAGATCGCATCAAACCCGGCAAAGCCGCGCGGATCCCGTTTCGTCTTAGGTGACAACACATACATCGGAATCTAGAAGGCGCGGTAGAGCGTCCTCTTTGCGACTGACAATGTGAGTCACATTGCAGGAATCAGATTGTTTTTCACAAACAGATTAATAACACCTTGCATGATACGACCTTGCGATGATGCGATAGGATTGATGTTACTCAACCAATATTGTGGTTCGCTCACATTATATCGCAGACGAATTTCAGAGACAAGGAAAGGGATTGCCAATAAATGCAGCCAATCACGGTTATATTCGAACCAGACGGAAGAAGAGGATGCTTCAGCAGCGGAATCCATCTTCTTGACGCCGCCAAACAACTAGGAGTCAAAATAAGATCCGAATGCGGCGGAGAAGGCACCTGCGGAAAATGCAAGGTAATAATCGTGAATGGATCAGACCTACTCAGCAACATGACAAGCTCAGAAAGAGAACATCTAACTAAACAGGAAACAGGAGACAAGTACCGTCTCTCATGCCAAGCGCAGATCACGGCAAAAGAACCTGCTACTGGATGCATGGTCACAGTGTTCATTCCGAGCGAAAGTAGAGTAGGCGTGAGAAGGATCCAGATAAAAGGGATGGAACAGACTGTTCAGCTCAACCCCGCAGTCAGAAAGGCTCACCTCGTTCTGCAGAAACCCACAATCACAGACGCGGTAGCCGACGACGAGAGATTACTCAGCAAACTTGAATCAACCACTGGAATGAGAGATCTTCATCTATGCTACGACGTTTCTAGAGTTCTATCTGAAATTGTACGAGAAGCGGACTGGAATATCACTGCAACAATATGGAACAACCAGAAGATCACGAAAATAGAACCTGGAGACACAACACAAGAGAACTATGGAGCAGCAATCGATATTGGAACTTCGAAGATAGTCGGCTATGTCATCAACCTCAATACTGGAGAGATTGCGTCAGCAGGCATGCTGGAGAACCCCCAAATACAGCATGGCGAAGACGTTCTTAGCAGAATATCATATGCTGTACAGAGTCCGGAACACCAAGAAGAAATAAGAAGGCTAGTTGTGGACGGAATAAACACAGTCATTGAATCGGCCTGCACGGATGCCGGGGAGGCACATGCGGAGAATATAAATGAAGTCGTCATTGTAGGCAACACAGCAATGACTCACCTGTTTCTGGGCGTGCAATCGAAGTTCCTCTCACTGGCTCCATATCCTCCAGCAATAAAGAGATCAGTCAACATTGACGCGAAGAGAACTGGGTTGCGAGTTCACCCAGAGGGAAATGTACATGTATTGCCGTGCGTGGCGGGATACGTTGGGGCTGATGCAGTAGCAGACGTAATAGCCACAGGAATACATGACAAAAAAGAGATAAGTTTGCTTGTTGATGTCGGCACGAATGGTGAAGTCTTCCTCGGAAACAACGAAGAAATACTATCCTGTTCATGCGCAGCTGGACCAGCTTTCGAAGGCACACAAATAAAATACGGAATGAAAGCGGTCACGGGGGCCATTGAGAAGGTGAAGATCAATCCGAAGACCCTCGACGTGAAATACGAAACCATCGGAGAAGAAAAACCAGTAGGACTATGTGGATCAGCCATGGTTGACATAGTCGCCGAGCTGCTAAAAACAGGCGTCATATCATCACGAGGCAAATTCAACCAAGAAACCATCAAAACAAACAGGTTCATTAAGACAGAAGAGGAAAGCAAAGAAGGAACGTCCTTCGTAATCGCTTGGAAAGACGAAACTGCATTAAACCAGCACATAACTGTCTCAACAAAAGACATAAGCGAAATACAACTCGCGAAATCGGCCCTGCACACAGGCTGCGAAATACTAATGCAGAAAAAGAGAATCACAGAAAAGGACATAGACAAAGCATACATCGCCGGAGCATTCGGAAACTATCTCAACCCAGAAAATGCCAAAACTATAGGACTGATACCTGACATTCCGACCGAGAGAATTACGTTTGTCGGCAACACGGCACTCGCCGGAGCAAAGATGGCATTGATCTCAAAAGATGTAAGAGATCTTGCAGACAAGCTATCAAAGCAGATCAAATACGTTGAGCTAATGGCTGAGGAAGGGTTTAAGAGAGAATTTATAGCCTCGATACTGCTTCCCCACAAGGATCTGGCGAAATATCCTTCTGTGCAGAGATATTTACAGGGCAAGACCTAAACAAAGCCACTCGCAGCCAATAGTTCGGGAAAAAACAGATTCAACAATCGCATACAACGAGCGTAGACTAGGTTCTCCACAAGAATGGCTCACTCCGTTTTTGGTGTCCCTCAACCATCAACACCTGAGGCAAATTGCCAGCGCATAACCAAAATCTTTAATAAACTCACGAGTGAATTTCTAATTTGCTTGCATTGTCCCGGCGTAGCTCAGTGGTTCAGCGAGCTGGAAACTCAGCTTAGTCTGCACTCTAGAGCGGGCGGCTGTAGTAGGGTACAAATGAGTCTTCGATGTACCTTGCAAGACGTTTGAGTACGTTAGCCCCTGTTCAGACACCGTCTGGTCGCAGGTTCAAGTCCGATGACGCCAACGCCATCGGTGAGGCTCCTGCCGCCGGGACCACCCTTTTCCGTTTTTCCTATGAAAGGTGAGAGCTTAGCATGTCCCTAATTGTCCTAGATGTGTATAGTTAGGCTTAAGTACGGTCTCAGAATAACTGGAATCATCTATGAGAAGGGATGATCAAGTTGACAGACAACCCAGCAAAGATGTTGATGGCGATCGTCGGTGCCGAGAATGTAAGCATCGATCCTCACGATTTGAAGGAGTACTCAGGAGCGAAGACCCTCTGTGAGACCCGAACACCTGTGTGCGTCGTCTGGCCACAGGATGTGGACCAACTGAAGCGGATCGTGGAACTAGCGAATTCGAAGTTGATCCCAATTGTGCCAGCAAGCTCAGGAGGTCCCCGGCTTCGTGGAGACACAATCCCGCAGTCAGAGAATTCAGCCATCGTTAATTTAACAAGAATGAGGAAGATCTTGCGGGTCGACCGAGTTAACAAGGTGGCGATGGTTGAGGCGGGTGTCACCTATGATGAGTTTGTTAAGGAGCTTTCGAGGCAGGGACTGAGACCACTTATCCCCTTGCTGCCGAGACCTTCAAAATCAGTTGTCGCCGGATGCCTAGATAGAGAGCCCATCACTATGCCGCGATACCATTGGGATTCGTCAGATCCACTGTTGTGCACTGAAGTTGTGTTCGGAAGCGGGAGCCTCTTTAGAACGGGTTCCGCGGCTGGACCGGGCAGTCTGGAAGAACAATGGGCTTCTGGTCAGGCTCAGAAGAACCCATTGGGGCCTTCTCAGTTTGATCCATTCAGGCTGATCCAAGGTTCGCAGGGGTCAATCGGGATTGTCAGTTGGGCATCTGTCAAATGTGAGATAGCGCCGAGTGTGCAGAAGATACTGCTGGGACAATCCAAACAGATCGAGGATTTCACCGGTTTCGTGTATGCCTTGCTTAGGCGTAAGCTCTCTGATGACCTCTTCATCTTGAATGCCATGAGCCTTTCCTGTGCGCTCAGAAAAACTCGTAGGCAAATTGAGGCACTTCGGAAGACACTTCCACCCTGGAATCTCATTCTTAGTTTCTCTGGGCATGGCGAAATGGCTGAGGAAGAACTGAGCTACCGGATAGCTGATGCTGGTGACATTGCATCTGAGTGCGGAGTTAAGCTACAAGATAACGTTGGGAAGGTAACGGCGAAGAGTATTTCAGGGCTTATTGGGGTGCCGAGCGAGGAGCCTTATTGGAAACTGAGGTTTTCAGGTGGATGCCAAGAGGTATTTGCTTTGACAACCCTTGACGTTGCTCCAGTGCTTTGGTCAGCTTTCACGAGCGTGTCCAGCAAAGCGAATTACCCAGTTGAACAGATTGGCACGTACATACAGCCAACTAGCCAAGGAACTAACACTCATTTTGAATGCGATATCTACTACGACCCAGTTCGCCAGGAAGATATCCAGCGCGCCAAGGCGCTCTACCTTGAAGGAAGTGAAGCGATGCTTCAATCGGGAGCGTACTTCAGTCGACCCTATGGCCAGTTCACTAGCTCCGTCTTTCAGCGATGCTCCCGGACAACGGTATCAGCCATGCAACGGGTCAAGCGGATATTCGATCCCAACGGGATCATGAATCCAGGTCGGCTTTGTTTCAAGGAGGTGCAATAATGTCACTCGACAAATTCGAAGAGATGATGGACAGTTGCGTGAGATGTTCCAACTGCAAGTTCTTACCGCAACTGCAAATCAAGAGCAAACGGTTCTCTCACATCTGTCCCTCAATTGAGAAGTACAACTTCCACGCATATTCAGGCGGAGGACGAATGATAATTGCCGATGCTTATCACAAGGGCCGAGTACAGCTCACTCCAGAGACGCTCAATGTACTGTACAGATGCACAAATTGTGGTGCTTGTGAGGTTTCCTGCAAATGGGTTTACGACCTGGAGCCAAATGAGGCGATTCACGAGTTCAGAGTCGCAGCCGTCGAGTCAGGCGCGGGACCCATGCCAAAACATGAGGAGTACATCAAACTGGTTGAACGATATCACAACCCTTATGGTGAGCCCACCGAGAAGAGACCTGCCTGGCTCACTGATGATATCGCTATCGAGAAGTCTTCCTCAACTCTGTTTTTTGTGGGCTGCACAGCAGCGTACAGACGCGAAGAAATCGCCACAGCAACTGCAAAGATCCTTAATGCGGCCAATGAAGGCTTCAGGCTTATGGGCTCTGATGAGTTCTGCTGCGGGAGTCCTGTTTACAGGGTCGGGGACAGGAAACGAGCCATCAAGATAATGGAAGACAACGTGGCAAAGTTCAAGGAAGCAGGGATCAAACGCATCATCACAAGCTGCGCAGGTTGCTACAACATGCTCAAAGTAGAATACTCACGCTTTGTTAAACATGATTTTGAGATCGTCCACATTTCACAATTAACTGAGAGTCTTCTAAAAGAAAAGCGACTCAAACTGAGCAGAAGAGTACCCCTAAAGGTCACCTATCATGATCCGTGCCATCTCGGCAGAATGGCCGAGCCGTACTTACCATGGCACGGACAAAAAGTCGAGGTCCTAACTCTCGTGTACGTCTACAATCCGCCCAAGCCAGAGCGTCGAGGAGCAGGCGGCGTATTCGACGCACCGAGGAATGTCCTCAAACAAATACCAGGTGTCGAACTCGTCGAGATGGAACGAATCCGCGAATACGCATACTGCTGTGGAGCTGGTGCAGGAGTAAAAGCAGCATACCCAGACTTCGCTCTCTGGACTGCGAATCGACGACTTGAGGAGGCAGAGGCAACAGGGGCACAGGCTCTTGTTTCAACCTGCCCATTCTGTGGAACCAACTTCCGCGACGGTCTCAGCTCTCGCGGCTCCTCAATGGAATATTACGATCTCACAGAACTGGTCGCCAGAAGCATTGGAGGTGGCAAGTAGATGCTAGAGGATGCAGTTTACAATGCCTTCAAGAAGATAGTCGGCGAGGACAACATCACAAGAGAACCCAGCATACTGGATACCTATGCCTTCCAGTGGGGCGAAGAGTTCCATAACCTACAACCTGGCAAGAAACCCGAAAGATTCGGGCAAAGACCGCTAGCTGTTGTGCTCCCCGCGTCTACGGAGGAAGTGCAGGCGATCGTCCGACTATGTAACGAGCATGACTTGAAATTCAAAGCTCTGAGCACTGGGCTTGGTCGCTGGGCTGGCGTCAGCAGTTCGCGCGCCATTCAAATCGATCTCAGAAGAATGAATCGGATCCTGGAAGTCGATGCAAATAACATGTATGCAGTCATCGAGCCATACGTAACCAACGCGGAACTCCAATCCGAACTCTTCAGGTACGGGCTAATGCATCACGCGCAGGGTGCCGGTCCACAGACATCTCCTCTGGCAAGCCACACATCATTCGTGGGTCCAGGCTTTACGTCTCCTTACACCGGCTTCAGTGGCAGGAACGTTCTAGGCGTGGAGTGGGTGCTTCCGGATGGTGAGATCCTGAGACTAGGATCCTTTGATCACAACGGAAAGTGGTTTGCCGGTGACGGACCAGGTCCAAGTCTCAGAGGAGTAATGAGAGGGTGGCTGGGAGCCTATGGAGGCCTTGGCGTGTTTACCAAGTGCGCAGTCAGGTTGTACTCTTGGCCAGCGCAGAAGGATTGGAAATGGCGAACTGGTGGCACTATTCCAAATTACGAATGGGACATACCCCTATACTGGAGGATGTACGTTCTGAATTTCGAGAACTGGGAAGCCTACGAGAAAGCCTACTACGAGATCAATGACCGCGAATTGGCCATGGTTGCGACCACGTCTGCACCAGAAGGTTTGGCGGTCCTGTTCACTAATACCAAGGCGGAGGCGATCAATGCGATCTTCGGGGGTCTTCTGGCCAAGACAAAGAAGTACATAGTTGTGCTAGTAGCAGCCCACACATCGCGGGAGTTCGAGTTTCGCACTCAGCTTCTTAAGGTAATTGCAGATAAGTACGGCGGTAAAGACTTAGTGGAGGCAGGAGTAGTCTCACCTAAGCCCATGCATTATGGGGAGACAGTAAGGAATATGCTCGGGGCTCACGCCTTCCGTTTCTCCAACTGTTTCCAGAGCACTCACGGCGGCATGGATACGATATCGTTAGCAGTCAAAATCGCGCAATTGAACAAGCCGCTTAAACAGAAGTACATCAAGAAACACGTGATTGGAGACGACAGGGGAGATGGAATCTGGATGACGGGGTATGAGGGAGGACACATGGCCCATCTCGAGTCCCCAACCGTCTACGAGTCAACCTCAGCGGAATCATGCTCGGGATACGTAGAATACCAAGATGAAAGCAATAAAATGGATCTTGAGCAGGCTTTAGGCATGCCATTCTTTATGGTTGGTGATGATGCGCACGACTACTATGCGGATCGCACTATGAACTACCCCGATTGGCTGAGAAAGATTAAGGACGCCTTCGATCCTAAAGGCGCCTCTGATGCAGGATATTACGTGACAGGAGCGGCAAAGAAGAAATGAAAGAGACAATCAGCGAGAGAGTAGAAGAAGGGTGGTCAGGCCCAGGAAGACGGGATAGCATAATAGCTCCACTCACTCCCGAAGACGACGGGCTTCACATTGACATGGCAAAAAAGAAGACGTATGAATGGTGGTACTTCGACGCCCATCTGGAGTCTGGTCACACCATCGTAGCATTCTTTTATGCATCAAACCCAAACCCTGGACCAACCGCAGGCAAAGCAGGTGTTGAGCTTGTTCTGCTGAGACCAGACGGCAAGAAGACCCAGAAGTTTATCGAATACCCGAAGTCGGAGTTCCATGCATCCCGTAAGCGAGCAGATGTCAAGGTTGGTCATAACTACCTGAAAGTCGACCATTCGAAGGGAGGCTTTCCAGTGTACGTAATCCATCTCGATGAGGAGGAACTAGGGTTTGATTTGACTTACTCAACCCAAGTGAGGGGTTGGAAACCCGGTACGGGGTTCTCACACTTTGCTGATATGGGATACTTTGCTTGGGTTGTCCCATTCGCGAGGGCTTCAGTCAACGGCACTATTCGTGACGGCGAGCACAAGATATCAGTGAAAGGTGTTGGATATCACGACCACAACTGGCTAGATTTCTCGTTCCAGAGCATAATCGAGTATTGGATGTGGGGAAGAATCTATTCAAAGAATTACACGGTATGCTACGCCTTCATCCAGTGTAACAAGAAGGTGGATCGGCATGCTGTTAAGGTTCTGATGCTAGCCAAAGGGGAGAACCCCATTCTCAGCACTGGTGACTTTGAGTTCCACAAAGGGAACTTCGAATATGATCCCCGCGCCAAGCACAGCTACCCAAAGAAGTTGAGAATCAGAGTTCCAGGTGAGATGGAAGCTAGGCTCAAAGTCGAGAAAGTTCTTGAGGCCGAGGACATGTTGGATCGTTTTGGGTCAGTGCTTCGTTTTCTAGCGAGGCATGTATTAAGGATGAAGCCTGGCTATTTCAGACTACAGTCTAGTTTCGAGCTTGACGTGAAGAAAGACGGCACTGGACACAAGGAGCGCGGCACAACGCTCCATGAGGTAGTACTATTCAAACCTGCAGAGTAACAGAACCTGAAGCACCATCAGTATTGAGTTGCGCTCCGTAGGAAATATGCAGAAGTCGAGTACTATCAGACAGTCCCTCGCCGTGGTCCCATGCTGCTACATTGAAATTATCTGAATACCGCGAGTTCTGAAACTTGGAGCGATGGAAGCTAGTCCCCAATGTCCTTTCTGTTCAACGTTTCTGGCTACACAGTCAATTGACTTCAGCACGTTCATGTAATTGTCGTGTATTCTAAATCCGTATACAGGATACTTGATTTCACCATTTTCGATCATAAAGTTTCTACCTCTTGCGTTTACTGTGAATGCGCCGGTTCTACTGTTTAGGATTCGCTCGTATCTAGTCCATCCAAGCAAGATTCCGCGTTTGGTGTCTTGGATTAGTTCCTCTTCGGTCGTGTCTCCAGGAAGGATAACGAAATTTGCCGATGAACAAGTAGGAGGATAATCATATCTCTTACCTTCAAGAGTGCTGCCCCCAACCTGAGTCGCTATTCGAAAGCCATTCCCAGTGCTTTGAACACCGGACTTCGCTCCGGTGTGAGAGTCAAAGAAGAAGGATTTCAGTGTACCATTCTCGATGATGACAGTGCGTTTCGTTGGTAAACCTTCGTCATCGACCAGTGTACTTCGCATTCCATCTTCGTATCTTCCATCCTCGACTATGGAGACCATGTCAGATGCGACGCTCTTACCTAGACTGTCAACGAAGATCGACTGACCATCCTGCACCCTTTGCGCATTAGCCATCCTTCCAAGGTTAAGCATAGTTATGCTGAGACAAGTAGGCGTGTAGATAATGTCGCATTTTCCAGACGACGGCTGTCTGGCACCTAAGCTTCGAACGCTTGTGTCTGCTGCATTGCTTCCCACTTCCCCCACTTCACTAACGAGTTTCGCGTACCGTCGTGTTACAAGCGTGTCGAAGCCTTGAGCTGATTGCTCTCCTTCTTTCGCTATAGAGGTGAGAGTCGCATAGGCATAGTCGCCTTCGTCTTGTGAGTCGATTCCATTCGAATTAGAAACAGCGAACTCATAGCTGACTATGTTGATCGACCCTGAAGAGTCAGCGACACGTTTGTCAAGCCCCAGTGCTGAGTCAAGCATTGTCTTTCCAAGCTCAGCTAGTTCTTCGCCTTGGAGGCTTCGAAGCTTATGATCTGAAAAGGGAGCCTCCGGCGGTACTGAACCCTTAACGCTTTGTGGGTGTGCAAATGTGACCTTTTCTTCTCTTTCGCCCAGCTTCGAGTTGGCTATGCCAGCAGCTCGGGTGTAAGCTTCTTTTGCACCTTCGAGCGTCAATGAGGTTCTAGAAGCGTAACCAACGAACCCATCTTTCAGAACACGAACACCAATTCCCGAATCTATCACTCGCTTTGATTCAAGGATCTCATTATTCACGATCTTGAGCGAACGTATCTGGTTGGCTGAACAGTAGACTTCCAGTTGTTCTGCGTTTCCCTTTTTGGATAGGCCGTTGAGGACTTCCCGAACGAAGTCGCCCAGAATGCTGGTTGTTTTCAATTGGAACTACTCACCTCTCCCAACGACCGTTGCTCTGCTACGTATGGTTGGACCGCCATTGCCAACGCATATCAGTTGCTCAGGATCGCCCTTGCCACACCCTATTACAGGAAGTATTCTCAAGTCTCGCCCAACGGCGTCAATTGACTTGAAGAATTCAGGCGCGACACCCATGATTACGCCACCTCTATAGAGTTCGCCAATCTCACCATTCTTAATCACGTAGGTCTCCTGTGGGGTGATCGTCCATCTGTAGCGTCTGTCATCTATTGAGGGGCTGATGTAGTACTTGACGAAGACGCCATTCTTCGTTTCTTCGATTATTTCTTCGGGCCTCCAATCGCCCTCCAAGATGAACGCATTACTCATTCTTATCAAAGGAGAGCAGTCATAGGAGAATGCTTTGATTCCGCCAGTGGCTTCGACGCCAAATGTTTCGGCCGTCTGTCTCGATTGAATATGTCCAACGAGTTTGCCATTCTTGATTAGGTATGTGCGCTTACATTTGACAGCTTCATCGTCATAGGGCAAGTACCCGAGTGCCCCTTCAATGTCTCCTTCGTTCACAGCGCTGAGTAGGTCAGAGCCTACCATTTGTCCCTGCATGCCCTGCCACCATGCGCCGCCTCCCCACGCTTGTTCCCAGCCGAGTACTCTGTCGGCTTCAGACGGATGCCCTATTATTTCATGGGTAAGAAGGGCCATGAACGTCGGATCCATCACTATCTCGGTTTTTCCTATGTTTGGACATGCCTTTGCCTTAAGCAAACGCACAGCTCTTTCCCCAACGCTCCTTGATTCATCAACGAGGTAGCTCGGTTCCATTTTCTCGACACCACCAGAGCCACCAAGCTCCACCATAGCCGATTCTGAAACTCCTGAGCTGAAGCCAAATGCTGTTAATGTTCCAAACGTCATTGAATGTTTGAAATTGATTCTTGCTCCTTCAGAGGTCGCTATGAACTTGTTGCCTTCAATTTCGACTAATGTGGCGATCGTCTTTGCAACTTCATTCGAAGCCTTGAGTCTCTTGTTACACTCTACAAGCAAGTCCACTTTGTCTCTCAACTCAACATCTGAAAAGCCCACCTTGACCTTGGTGGCAACGTTGTCGCGAACTGGCTTGCTCTCACGCAGCTTGACAGGCGTTTTCCTTCGATTGCCTACCGACCTCGCCATGTTGACTGCAGATGCTACTACATTCTTCAGACTTTCATTATCAGAGTCCGTGGTTGACGCCAGGCCCCAAGCCCCATTTGCGATTAGCCTGACCCCCACACCCTTAGACGAATGGTTGAAACTCGACTTCAATAGTTTTCCTTCAACGTTCAAGGTCTCATTCGAATAGCTCTCAATTCTTATTTCGCAGTGCGTTGCTCCTTGCTTGAACGAATCATCCAGAAGGAATTCAACAATGTCTTCCGGAAGACTTGGGTCCTTCAAACTGCATTACCTCTTGAATACGGAGAATCACTTGGACATGTTATGTTGGACTCCAGAGAAGTAGCGACGATTCGCGAAATATCAGCTTATAGACTTATCCATTCATGCTCCACCCTGCGTTTAATGATTTCGTCCAACTTTTCTGTTGGTACTTTCAGCTCTTTTCCCGCAATCTCCCAGAATTCCTTGTACCGTACTCCTGCAAGTATCTTCGCCATCGTCTTCTTAACCTTCTCTTGAAACTCGGTTACCGTCTTCTCTTTCTCGTCTTCTCCTTGACGCTCAATTCGAGCCTTTATGGCTTGGAGCACTCTGTTTACATCTTCGTCACTCAACCTGACGCCCTTCAACTCCCTCTCAAGGACGGATCTGACTCCAGCCGATCCACTCAATTTCCCGAAACTTATCTGCCTCGTTCTTCCAACAATCTTGGGGTCAATCGGTTCATATGCGAGCGGGTGGAACAGCATTCCTTTTACATGTATTCCGGATTCATGCGTGAATGCATTGCCGCCAGTGATTGCTTTGTGAACTGGAATAGGAATGCAGAAGACCTTCTCCGCAAGTAATGAGAGCTCGAAGAGTTTTTCAACTTTCAAGCCTGTTCTCACGTTGTAGAGGATCTCCAGCGCAATGACAACTTCTTCCAGAGGTGCGTTGCCGGCTCTCTCGCCGTAGCCATTTACGCAGACGTGAGGGAAATCGGCTCCCTCTTCTATTGCCGTCAAGGTGTTTGCAGTCGCCAGTCCAAGATCATTGTGGCAGTGAACAGATACAGGCACCTTAACCGAATCCATGCGCAGTTTGTCCATGAGTCGTCTCATGAAGACTCTCATCGAGCCTGGTCGCATGAATCCAACAGTGTCAGCCACAACAACCCTCTCTGCTCCAGCCTCAGCCACGTTTTTAAAGACTTTCGCAACAAAATCAAGGTCGCTTCTGCTCGAGTCCTCCGCTACGAAATCAGCCTTCATTCCATGCTCACGAACATATTCAACCGATTCGACAGCCCGCTTAACTACTTCGTCGCGACCACCCTTAAACATGTAATCATACTTTATTCGAAGATCGGACGTTGCAAGGAAGATCGGCACCTCCTCGACCCCGCAATCGATACATGCATCGATATCCTTCTTCAGAGCCCTAGCAGGGGCACCTACTTTAGCGTGGGAGAAACGTTCCTTGCATATAGCCTTAACCGACTCCGCTTCATGCTTCGAAACAGCCGGATAACCGACGACTATTATGTCCACACCTACCTCATCCAGCAACTTCGCAAGCTGGACTTTCTCATTAACGCTCAAAGAAACTCCTGGAGTCTGCTCACCATCTCTGAGCGTCTCATCCCAAATGTGAACTCGACTCGGCATTGTCGATGGAATAGTTTCGGGAAGCAGATTGTAGTTGGTCAAAACTCCCCTATCATGCCACTGCTTTAGGCTCCTGAGAAAATCGGTTACTGCCATATGCATCAACTAGGTTTGAAGAGTTGTCTGACCCCTAAAATAAGCTTTTCATTTCATCTATATGTTACTATGCTAGCTGCCAGCAAACGGACCTAGGCATTAGCATTCAAGAATTGACCGCAAAAACTAATAGATTGAGTATCATCATGCTAAGCTACACGTTTTTCTGTTTGGTGGTTGCTGCATGGCTCTGACAGATGCTGGATGCACATGATGATATCCAAGTGAGTCTGCGGAGGTTTCATGAGAGTGAGGCGACAGGCAAGAAAGATAGAGAAACCTGAAGCCGAACCAAGAGCCTACCTAAGGAGAATACTGAACGTACTCCCAGGGGTAATAAGCAGAACTAAGGTCATCCGAACCTTGGAACGCGGGTGGAAATCCGCGTCAAAGATATCCAAGGAAGCGAGCCTCTCTTACAATGTCGTCAACTATCACCTGCATTTGATGGAGAATGAAAAGATTGTGACGCGTAAGAGTGGAAGACCAAGGCTCTGGCAACTGTCGGGTCTAGGGCAACAAAGAATAACTAGTAACCTCTCCTAATGTTACTGAGAGGTAAGAGTGAGATGATTAACTTGAGGTTGAAGGGAAAAGTCGCCATCGTTACTGGCGCTGGTGCAGGCATCGGTGAGGCAACTGCAATCTTATTTGCCAGAGAGGGGGCAGCAGTGTGTTGCGTTGATGTAGCCGAATCCGGCTCAAAAGTGACCAAGAAGATTAGAGGCTCAGGCGGAAAAGCAGAGTTCATTCAAGGGGACATCTCAAAGCCGGAGGATGCAGAGAGAATCATCGAAAAGACAGTCGCGGCATACGGAAGAATTGACATTCTATTCAACAACGCGGGCATCGTCCTTCCTGGAAGGATCGACAATACATCGGTTGAGGATTGGGACAAAACAATGGCGGTAAATGTACGCGGTATCTTCCTGTTGTCAAAATACGCTGTCCCGCACCTAAAGAGAACAAAGGGCACAATAATCAACACCGCATCATCCGTTGCACTGAAAGGAGTCACGGATAGGGCTGCATACACGGCGTCAAAGGGTGCCGTTTTGTCTTTGAGCCGTGCAATGGCGATGGATTACATCAGTGATAACATCCGCGTGAACAGCATTAGCCCTGGAACCACTGATACGCCCTCCTTCAGAAGAAGGGTCTCACAGTCTGAAGATCCTGAAGAAGCAGGACAGCAGTTGATAGCGCGCCAGCCCATGAAAAGATTGGGAACGCCAGAAGAGATCGCTGATGGAGTCCTCTTCCTAGTACTGAACGAGTTCTGCACTGGAACGAACCTGTCGGTCGATGGCGGTATGACTATGTGAACTACACAGGAAAACTAGTGCCCTGCGACGCTTTCCTTCACACTTCCCTTATCCCAAAGACATCCATCCCAATCTTCTTGGAGATGATTATCTGAGCGAGCAAGTTGTAGAAAGCTCTATCAACGTTTTCGCTCGTGGCAGCAGAAGTCTCAAAGTACTTGAAACCGTAACCATCGGCAAGCTCAGATGCTTCGCCTAGAGTAACAGCTCTCTGATCAGGGAGATCCGTCTTATTCCCCAACAAGACAACTGGGACCTTTTGCCCTAAGTTGTCTCTGAGATCAACGTACCACGCTTTTATATGCCAGAATGATTCGGGCCTCGTCAAGTCGAAAACCAAGATCGCCGCATTGGCTCCTCCGTAGTACTGGTGCCTCACCGAACTCCAGAATTCCTGCCCAGCCACATCCCAAATTGCCAACGTAATTGTTATTCCGCCTTCGAGCCTGTATTGTTTCGTGGTCACATCTACGCCGATCGTGGCTTTTGTATCAAAAGTGAACTTACCTTTAGCATGTCTCCTTACGAGACTGGTCTTTCCCACAGCCCAATCTCCGAGAACTACAATCTTAAAGCTGTATTGTCTTGTAGGCTGTTCCATCCGGCTCCCTCTGGTTATCTGCCAGAACACTACTAATGAATAGAACGAAATATGATTCTTTAGGTGTCGAGAGTCTGTAGAGGGTCCATGGTTGCGATTCTAACATAAGACCGTTATCACACCAAATCATGGCAGGATAAGCAGCTAAATTGACAGAAAATGCTCTCGAACACCTAGTTTTATAGGAATTTCCCACTGACTTGATGCTGGGCAAAATATAATAAGGTATTACCGTAATGTTCTCTAAGGGAGACGGGAATTGGAGACACAAGAGAAAAGTGTTAGCGTATCTTGCCCGAAATGCAAGGGCACACATACGGTCAATATGCTGCTAGAGAGACCTAACACCATGGCAGGAAAAAGCTTCGTGCCGCAATCCGCTGGGCAGTCCAGTAGACAGCTCGGCGCGATACTGAGATGCCCGAAAACTCACAGGAACTTCCACACTTCGATTGTTCTAAGGGTCGAAGACAACTGGGATATAAAAGGCATAAAGAACGTCGACTAGAAATCTTTCTCGTATCCGAGATGGTCCCTCGATGCATGAGAAGACTTAGGACCGACTGATTCTACCTATTTCTCTCCTCAGAGCAAGACTCGTCCATATCAGGAAAAACTGGATATGCAATGTACTTCGTGGGGTATGAGGTCCTCAGGACCCTGTTGAGTTTCCCTTTTCCATGCCTAGAGCAGGTATTTTCCCTTTTCCATGATCTTCTTGTTGTCTATCCAGACGTTGGAGTCGATCATGATGCAATCCACATGCGTCTTGGAATCCCATGTAGCTCCAGTCTCATCTGGATAGGGGTTTCCAAAGGCACAATGAACTGTAGGGAACTTCTCATCTTGCAGAAGATTACCTGTTAACTTCTTCAGGAAGGTGTTCGTTCCGAGTGCGGTTTCTCCCAGACGATTACTGTTCTCATCAGTTTTCAGATACGCTTGCAGCTCTTTCTTTAGTTCCTGGTTGTTACATTGAATGCCGCCTATGTCTGCTCTTGAGTCTTTCACTTTGATGCGAAGCGGGTCGGCTGTAAGTATGCCGTATTTCTTGTCAAAGAAGTCTCCAAGTAGATCCACTACAAGGACGCCATTCGCTTTGTATGCTGCGGTGAAGATCTCACCTTCAGGCAAGTTTCCCCATTCACCTCTCTTGTGAAACAAGCCGTGGGATGGCTTCCATCGCCATTGCGGGTTGAGCTCAACCTCCAAATTCGTACCGGCGGGATTAGTCACTTTTATTCTCTTGGTATTCTTCACGGCTTCGTTGACTTTCATCGTAACTCTGTATACCTCGTTGTAGTCGGCGCACATTGCATCCTCCATGATCTGCCTAGTTATGTTTGGCATATGTCCATGTCTAGCATACTTCAGTGCGGTTCTCAGGAATTGCATCCTGCCCGTGACCTCTCCCTTCATGGCTTCGGTTGCCCAAAAAGTGACATTCGCCCAAGGTATCTTCGTGGCAATCTTATCGGGGAGATCTGACATTGGTCTTGAACAGTAGTCCTCCAAAACATAGATTTCGACGTTGCCAGGTGATACGGCTTCGGCTTCTTTCTTGATCGCATTGCCAATCTCAAATCTAGGCTTGTCACTAACGATCAGAACGTGTTCTCCTTTCCTGACACTCATGCAGACTCGTACAGCATTTCTTGCACCTTGAGCGAGACTTCCCAAAGGACAAATACGCCTCCAACAAGCTTCTACTCTTGATTTGGGTCTCAGTTCCTAATTAAGCTTGACTAATCACGGGACAAACTGCCCAATTATCAATCCATGAATCAATTGATGCTTGGGGTTGAGGTAATGCAAACATGGTTATCATTGCTGAAGGTATTTGGCGAGATGTTAAATACGTCGTTACACATATATATCCACAAAATACAACATTTGTGCGTGAAACGTACGAAGAACACCTGTAAAATTCAAGGAGGGTTACATCCATATGAAAATGAGTACAGCAACCAAAACAATAATAGCGCTCGCCAATGTAGCATTCCTAGCATTCGCAGCTTCAACAGTGATTTCCGCCGTTCCACCCGCGTTCGGTTTCACACCAGGAGCCCGTTCCCAAACTGGCAGTCCACCAAACATAACGATCACTTGGGATTACGCTGTAGTTAACAATGGGTTCTACAACATAGATAACTTCTACGTTGCAATCTACCTTTCAAATAGCACCTTCTCCGCCAGCAACTCAACACTCCCGGTTAGTATACCAGCGGGTCATCCGTACAACGGAGTCATCATTCTTCAGATAACGGGACTCTCCTCTACCCCACAACTCTACCAGGTGACGCTCATCGTGCACAGTGAGTTTGCCTATAGTTTCATGAAGTACACGCTTAATGCAACTCAATCAATCACGGCATAGCAGCTTACCGAATCCGATCAAGAGCAATTCGTAGGGAGTCAGATCCAACTCAGCAAAATACGAATGATGGTGGTGGCTAGCACATGAGTAGAACACGATTTAGTTTCTCGCGCGGTGTGATTAATGCTGTTTATTCAGTCGTCTTCTGGATAATTCTGCCCAACTTAATTCTTCAGCAACTGGCACTACTCTATCCGGCGCTGTCGCTGGGTGCAGTGAGAACTCTCAGTATCACGTCAATCGGTGTCTTTATAGCAGTAATAGCATTCTGCAGGGGAGCATTCCCGAAGAACTCGGTTGTTTGGGCTTTGGCTGGGATAGCAAGCTCTCTGTTCAGCGCTGCGTACATCTACTTCCTATTGGGAACACCAGCCGATTACACTGTCGGCCCAGGTTTAACAATAACCCTTGACATAAGCCTCATAGCAATACTCATGGCCGCCGTAATTGCTCTCAACTCACTGTCAAACATAGTTGAGCTCCAGAAGGCACGGAAAGTAGTCACTGAGAGGAAAAGGTTGCAGAGTACAGAAGTCGGAGCATAATAACAGATTTGTTCAGTGGCTTTCGAGGGCTGGCCTTAGCGGCAATCCAATATTCTCTGGCTTCCCTCTTTCAGGAGTTTCACTAGCTTTTTCAGATCTTCTGTAGTACCTGTCTGGCAAACTCCTTTGCTCCCTTTTGATCCTCGGGGCTCGGATGCTTTCTTGCTTCTGCCATTAGTTTCTCAAACAAATCGGCAGGTACATTCCTGCCCTGCTTCACTAATTCCTGCACTCTGGGTGCAGGTCCGCCTTGGCAATCGAAACTTCCCTTGAAGTCGACTTGCTTTTCCTTTTTTGCATTTTCGAAAGAAACTAAGCATCTTCCGTAACCGTCATGCTGCTCGGAAACAGGAGACATGTGCGTGAGGAAAGCTGCAAGTTTGAACTTTGGTGACTTAGGAATAGCTGTGAGAAGCTTCTTTACTGGGGTAGCTATGTCACCAGCGATGCAAGGTGAACCTAAGAAGACGAAGTCATAGTCGTTCAGGTTGTCCACTGTCACATCTTTGATCTTCTTCAAATCTACTTTGTCTTTCTTTGAAGCTTCTTCAAAAATAGCTTTGGCGATTTTCTCCGTGTTACCGGTATCGCTGTAATATGCGACTAATACTTTCATGGAGCAACATCCTCCAATTGAATGTGAAGAGCTTTTCCGTAGCTTTTCTTGTAGGATTCTTCTAGCTTCTATTAAAGGCTCGCGCTCTCAATGGTTTATCCGTCTTGGATGGAAAGCCACACCATGAGCAATACGTGGCTCCCTCCTGAAGACGAGCACCGCAATTGGCGCATAATGTTGTCTTAGCACCAAGCTTTCTTGATTGTCCTACGATAGAGCGCGTTAGAATAAAAGCTAGCGCTATCAGCGAAGCGGAAGCATGTTTCAGCAAGATTATGAGCTCTGGAATATATCTCTTATGTCTGACATTTTGAAAGTGCACTCGCCAAAGCATAAGGGGACCCGTATGTTTTAATAGATACTGGAACCAACTCTAACTATACTATTCAGAAAAAGTTGATGGAGTGTTTTTCTGGATTGCCGCGCTATACTGGTGGCGAGATTGTTGCTGAATATCTCGTCAAGGAAAATATCCCTTATGCAGTTGGAATTCCCGGGCACGGAAATCTCGGACTGATTGACGCTCTCAGAGATCGGAGCGACAAGATATCCATGATCCAAGTTCGGCATGAGCAATCAGCTGCACACCTAGCTGACGGGTATTTCAGAGCGAGTGGCAAACCCCTTGCAGTACTAACCTCTATTGGACCTGGCGCAGCCAATCTCGTGATTGGCGCCGCCACTGCCTATGTTGATTCCACAGCTATGATTCTCTTCACAGGCGAAACTCACTCTTACTCATTTGGAAGAGGGATTTTCCAGGAAATAGACAGACAGATTTGGGCAGACTTCTACAGCGTAATGCGCCCAATTGTCAAACGCACCTGGAACATCAGTAGAGTCGATCAGCTACCGAAAGTTCTTCCTGACGCGTTCAGATGGGCGCTGACAGGTAGGCCTGGACCAGTCCATATAACTCTCCCAATGGATATTCAGGCAAACTCCATTGAAACCGAAATCCCAGATCCAATTCGCCATAGACCCACTGGGCGAATCAGAGCAGATCCAGAGAGAATATTAGATGCTGCCAAGCTCCTCGCGAAGGCTCAACGTCCAGTTATCGTCGCAGGAGGCGGCGTTATCCTAGCAGACGCCTCCCATGAATTAATTGCCTTTGCAGAGTTCACTGGTGCACCTGTCATCACCACGCTTATGGGAAAGGGCGCGATTCCCGAAGACCATCCTCTTTCAGCTTTCTACGGAGGAGCAAAAGGCTCGGACATAGGAAACAAAGTTGCGCGTGAGGCCGATGTGATACTAGCAGTTGGTTGCAGATTCTCCGACCAATCGACAAGCTCCTACAAACTTGGAGTGACTTACTCAATCCCACCTACGAAGCTGATCCAGGTTGACATCGACCCAACCGAGATAGGAAAAAACTACCCAGTCGAAGTAGGCATCGTGGGAGACGCGAAAACAGTTCTTGCCGACCTCTTCGAGGCAGTTGGAAAGATCGCTAAAAGAAAAGACTACCAAACATCAACTTACTTCAAAGAATTGAAGAAAGGTAAAGAAGATTGGTTCGCAAAGATCAAGTCACTTCAGAAAGTCGTTGGAGGCAAGATAACCACATCGCTCTTTCTAAAAGAACTGCGCGATACACTTGATCGAAAAACCATCTTCGTCGGTTCAGCTGGACATGCACAAGCTCAACTGTTTCAAGAGTTCCCGATATATGAGGCGAGAACACACCTATCATCTGGCGGCTTTTCGACAATGGGGTGGTGTATCCCAGCGGCACTAGGCGCAAAGTTGGCAAAGCCAGAACGCACTGTTGTGAGTATAGGCGGAGACGGAGACTTCTTCATGTGCGGTCATGAACTGGCGACAGCAGTGCAATTCGACATACCAATAATACACTGCCTGCTGAACAACCAGATGTTTGGCTCAATCAGAGACCTCCAAATAGACAAATATGGCAAAGGAAGAGACTATGCGACTGAATTTATTGATAGATCTGGAGAACGATATACGCCTGACTTCGCGAAAGTCGCTGAGGCATACAAGTGCCACGCTGAACGAGTAGAGAAACCGGGTGAGCTCAAAGTCGCTATCAAGAACTGCATCGATTCAGGTAAGCCATCGCTCATAGAAACCATGATACCAATAGAGCATCCATACTCGGAAGGTCTAGGCAGTGGTTGGTGGGACGTTCCAATACCCGAGTATCTGCGCAAATCCAAGAATCAGACCTAAGGGAGTTGCACTTCTCCTCTCATGACTTCCTTTCCGATTTTGGCGGAGTGATATCCTAAGAGTGCTACCTCGACTGCAGCCCTGCCATCCTCTCCGCTCAGCTCCGGCTTTCTATCCTGCAATATACTGTCAACAAAATGCTCGGCTTCAAGTCTGAAAGAGATCCTATAGTAGCCTGGGTAAGGTTGATGCTCCACCTTTGGAGTAATCCACTTGTAGCTTTCCTTGCCGGGCTTAGTTGAAAAGATGCGGACGGGATCGCTCCATGCGTGATCTTCGAGAATTGTCCCGTGAGTTCCATAGAGCTCAAATGAGTTGTTGAAGTAAGCTATAGGGGCGAAGCTGAGAAGCAAATCCGCGATAGCTCCCTTCTCGAACTTCAGAAACATCATAGCTGTATCCTCAGCCTTGTTCGGCAACCTGATCATCTGTTGACTCGTCCAGCAGTAGACGCTTTTGACGTCGCCGCAGAACCACCTCAACATAGCTGCCTTGTGAACACCTTGATCCATAAGTGAGCCGCCTCCCGCTCTGTCAGACGTGCCTTTCCACAGGGTAGGATTGCTCATGTTGGTGCGTTCATCTACAACCTCATATGTGCGCGCAAGGATGACATCGCCAATCTTTCCTTGATCCAGAGCCTCTTTCATCGCTATGTGTGCAGGCGTCCACCTGTGATTCTCTGCTATCATGAGTTTGACACTAGCCTTCTTAGCGGCGTTGATCATTCTATCACATTCTTTTAGTGTTGTAGCCATCGGCTTCTCGCACAACACGTGTTTTCCTTCTCTTGCTGCAGCCTCAGTGACCTCGGCATGCAAGAAGTGTGGCAAGCAGACCGAAACTGCGTCAATATCTTTCTGCTCAAGCATCTTCCTGTAATCAGTGTAGGTTTTACCAGCCTTGTATGCTTTTGCAATGCCCTTAGCAGCATTCTCACTAATGTCGCACACAGCTACTAGCCGAGCCTTCTCAGGAATCAGGCTGTAGGACAATGCATGAAGAAGTCCAGCAGATCCAGCTCCAATGATGCCGACACGAACTTTCCCCACGATATAGAAGCCTCCTTCCAAAAGAGACTTTCTTTCATGTAACTGACTGCAGTCAAGAAGTGCATCATGAACATAAATATGCGTCGATCATGCGATTTCACTAGAATAGGCGAAGATTCGCAACATAACCTTAAAAAGGTTGTGAGAATATATGTGGTTTCCAATCAAGGAACGGGGAATAACGGAAACTAAACTTGGGAGCCAGGAGTGAAATGGAGCCTATCGGGTACGACAAGAAGAAAGGTTCCAAGCTAATGCAGGACAAAGGCGTCGACATTTTAATAGCCTCCTCCTCTGAGAACGTCTTCTACACGAGTGGCATTCCGGTGGGGTACGCTGAGAGTAACCCAATTCTATACGTTTTGTTCAACCAGTACCCGAGTATCGTGATTATTCCACAGGATGGAGAAGAAGCTCTAATAACGTGGCAGCTTTTTAGAAGTGTTGAGAGCGTCAGCTGGGTTAGGAAAGTTGTTGGCATACTTTCCAGAAGCGAAGCTTTGCAGCGACTCGAGTCGTTAATTGAAGAAACAGGTCTGCCTCAAGATGGAACAATCGGAATAGAGTCAGGAATGCCGTACTACCAGTTTTACTGGCTAACCAAGGTATTTCCAGACGTGAAGATCAGGGTATCAGATGACATCTTCACGGATATGCGACTCGAGAAAAGCGAGGAAGAGATCAGAAGAATAAAGGAATCAACGAGGATAGCTGAGAAGACCGTTGAAACAATGATTGGCTATGCCAAAGAAGGGGTATCGGACACCGACCTTGTAAGAGTCGCTAGGAGAAGAATTATCGACGAGGAAACGGCAGGAGTTAACCACATCACGCTGGGAATAGGCAGCAGTGATCCTGAATACCCCAAGACTGGGATTACCATGAAGAAAGGTGACCTCGTTCGATTCGATGTGGGAGCGATCCATGAAGGATACTGTTCTGATGTCGCCCGATACGCCATCGTTGGCACCTACGACAGGAGTGCTGAGACGGCAAACAAGCTGATGATAGAGGTTCAAAGGGCTTGCGTCGATGCTATCAAGCCTGGAGTGAAGCCTCTAGATGCCGTGAATGCCGCGTATAACGTCTACAGGAGAGGCGGAGGCGAAGCGTTCTTTTTCCTGTCAATTCACAGCGTGGGGCTATCAATTGAAGAATGTACTTTGTACGACACTGTCTTGGGGGCTTCCCCGATTGTCTTCAAGAAGAGTATGGTAATCGACGTTGATTGTTCCACAGTTTTTCCTCCGCAAGGTCTTATAGGCGTAGGAGATCCGTACCTCGTCACAGACTCAGGCTGCAAAGAACTGTCGACTCTTGAGAGAAGAATTTATAGAGTCTAGTAGCGAGGAAATGTGAATATTCTAGTTCTGAGATTGAGTCGATCTAGAAACAAGCATTAAGAAAAAACGTGATCAACCTTCGTCTAGGAGTGATTTGAGAATGGAGCCTATAGGTTTCAACAAGAAGAAAGCTGTCAAGCTAATGGAAAGCAAGGGTGTCGATGTCTTAGTAGCATCTTCACCTGAGAACATTTTCTACGCGAGCGGCATGCCTGTAAGGCACGTCGAAAACAATCCAATTCTCTATGTCCTGTCAAATCAGTATCCCACAATAGTAGTCGTCAAGAAGGATGGAGAAGAAGCACTTATTTCATGGCAACTTTTCAGCAGCACCAACAAAGCCACTTGGATTAAGGAGTTCAGTGGAATTCTCTCTATGGACGATGCCCTAAATAGCCTAACCTCAATTGTGAGGGACTCTGGATTAACTGAAACAGGAACAATCGGAATAGAATCCAAGATGCCGTACTATCAGTATGAGCGACTAGCCAAGGAATTCCCGAGGGCAAAGGTCAGGATTTCAGATGACATCTTCATTGAGATGCGGCTTGAGAAAAGTGAAGAAGAGATCAGGAGAATAAAAGAATCAACCAGAGTAGCCGAGAAAGCAATCGAAGCAATGATTAGCTCCGTCAAGGAAGGCGTTTCAGATAACGATTTAATCAGGATCGCGAAAGCGGAAATTATAAATGCGGGTGGAATGGGAGTCGACCACATCACGCTAGGTATAGGAACTAGCGACCCAGAGTATCCAGGAACAGGAGTAAAAATGAAGAAAGGTGACCTTGCCAGATTTGATGTCGGCGCTATATACGCAGGATATGGTTCCGACGTGAGTCGTCACGCATCAATAGGTGCCCCAGCCAAAGATCTGAAAGAAGCTAGTGACTTCATGGTTGAACTTCAGCAGGTCTGCATAGATGCAGTCAAGCCAGGAGTGAAGCCAGGAAAGGCCTACGAAGCCACCGAGGCAGCTCATAAGAAAGCCGCGAAAGATATGCCCTTCTTCTTAACTATTCACAGTGTCGGGCTTCTCATAGAGGAATTTCACTATTACGACGCCATGAGAGGGGCTTCGGAACTTCCCTTCGCGAAGAATAACGTAGTGGATATAGAAATATGGACTCTCTCGAACCAAGGTCTCGTGGGTATCGAGGACACTTTCGTCGTTAAAGCCTCTGGCTCTGAGCGAATTTCAACCCTGGAAAGAAAAATATACGGTATGCCCTGAGAGTTCAAAGCTGGGGTGAGAATCAATGAAACTAAAAAGCAAAGTTGCCATAATCACAGGAGGATCCTCTGGAATAGGCCAAGCAGCAGCAGTCCTCTTTGTCAAAGAAGGGGCCAAAGTTGTCCTTGCAGATGTTGATCTCAAAGGCAGTGAAGAAACCTTGGCTCAAATCAAGAAAGAGAAGGGAGAAGCATTCTTCATTAAGACGGATATATCGAAATCCTCAGAGGTTCAGAACATGGTTAGCAAGACACTTGAGAAGTACGGGCGGATAGATATACTCGTGAACAACGCAGGAGTCGTCCGTGTTGGCTCACTGGACGACTACAGCGAGGAGGACTTCGACCTGCTTTTCAGAACCAACGTGAAAGGAGTATTTCTCTGCTGCAAGTTTGTTGTTCCCCATATGAAGAAACAGAAATCTGGAGTAATAGTGAACTTGGCCTCCATTGCAGCGCACGTCGGGCAAGTCAATCACTCGCTCTACTGTGCTTCAAAGGCAGGCTCGCTTGCCATGACAAGAGCACTCGCGCTGGATTTGGCACCTTACAACATCCGAGTCAATAGTGTGAGCCCGGGCGCAACGGACACGCCGATGCTTCGAAGCGACGTCGCTAAACAAGCGAAGCAACGCAACATGGATCCAGAAGACCTGAGAAAGGAGTTTGAATCACAAGGCGTTATGGGTCGATGGGCTAAACCAGAAGAAGTTGCAACAGGAATTCTGTTTCTAGCAAGTGATGAATCCTCTTATATGACTGGAGCCGATATTCTCATGGATGGCGGATGGGCCGCCCGATAAATGGTAACTCTGGCAATTCAAACCAAAAGGATGGTGGGCCGATTTATGTTATCGAAGAAGAATGAGACTGAGAAGCTGATCATCACAGCAACGCCGAATTTCTCATGGATCAACCCCGAACTGACCAACTACCCAAAGACAGCAGATGGAATAATCGACGAAATCGTAAAGTGCTATGAAGCTGGAGCAAGCATTGCACACATCCACGGAGTTGGCGGCTGGAAAGAAACCATAAGCGGGATCCGCGATAAGTGCGACATCATCATTCAAGCCGGCATGTCAAGCCAACCTATCGAAGAGCGCAAAGAGATATTCGAGAATAAACCCGACATGATCTCGATAATTCTGAATCACCACGACGAAGCGTTCACTGGGAAAGACTTCCACAGGCTGCACCCCCGCGAGGAGCTTGAAGAGTACTGCAAGAAATGCAGGGCGACCAAAATAAAGCCAGAGTGGGAAGTCTGGAATACAGGTTCAATATGGAACCTGAATTACCTGATAAAGAAGAAGTTGCTTGAGCCGCCACACTACCAGACGCTATTCTTTGGTTGGCCTGGTGGAACTTGGAGTCCTGCAACTTCTGAAGAGTACTTCTACAGAGTGAAGTACCTCCCACCTGATTCCGTCTATGCAATCAGCGTAATGGGATCCGACCAACAAAAGATTGCAGTACTCTCAATACTGGATGGCGGGCATGTACGCGTTGGAACTGAAGACTACCCATATGTGAAGAAAGGTGTGCCGGCCGAGAACACTGCTCAGTTGGTGGAGAACCTTGTTAAGCTAGCAAAGGAGATGGGTCGGGAAGTCGCTGAGCCAAGCGAAGCTAAGAAGATCATCGGTCTAAGATGACAAGAGGCTCAAGACGTTGAAACTGGTAACATTCAAGGTATCTACTAGCGGTGAACAGCGCTTAGGAGCATTAGTCAAGCAGGGCATGATCGTCCTTGACTTGAACTCTGCCTACGCCTCATACAACAATATCAGTCCAACTGATGCAATCAGAGATATTCCCCCCGACCTATTGAGGCTTTTCGCGCTCGGCGACACGCCGTTGAGAAAAATAGGCGACCTAGCTCACAGAATTGAAGCGGAAATCGCTGGCGATACTTTCAAGTTCAAGAGAGGCAAGGAAACGGTTGCGTACAAACTTGGAGAGATCAAGATCCTCGCACCGATTCCTCGAACCCCAAAAAACATCTTCTGTCTTGCAGTTAATTACCCAGATCACGCCAAAGAAGGTGGACGCCCACCACCCGAGAATCCGGTTCTATTCACTAAGCCCTGGACCGCCATCGTAGGCACAGAGGACGCAGTAATCTACCCTAGGATGGGAAAGAAATTAGACTATGAGGTCGAGCTGGCTGTAGTGATTGGAAAGAAGGGCAGAAGAATTCCTGAAGAAGAAGCATACGAACATGTTGTGGGTTATACTATCCTCAACGACATATCAGAGAGAGACATACAGTTCAACGACAAGCAGTTTTTCAGGGGGAAGAGCTTCGACACATTCGCGCCCATGGGTCCATGCCTCGTTACAAAAGATCAGATACCAGATCCGCTCAACCTGAAGATACAGTTGAAAGTCAACGGTGAAGTGCGACAAAGCAGCTCTACGAACAACATGATCTTCAAGATCCCACGTATCATCTCCTTCATCTCAGAGTCCATAACTCTGGAACCTGGAGATATTATTGCTACTGGCACTCCAGGTGGCGTTGGAATCTACGCTAAACCAGAACCCAGACTCTTGAAACCTGGGGACATAATAGAAGCTGAAATAGAGTCAATTGGAATATTAAGGAACTATGTGAAAGAAGAATAATCAAGAACCAGAAGACTTGCTCTTATTCTCCTTTCTGCTCCTCACCCAGCAGCCTACGAAGCATTTTCATTCCGGCTATCTTTTCTTCGTCGGAGTAAACCTCGAAACACAAGGGACCTGTATAGTCGATCCCTTTGATAACTTTGCAGGCTCTTCTCCAGTCTATACTGCCCTTGCCGACAGGCAGGTGCTGATCTACTCCCTGTCCCATATTATCATGAATGTGCGTACAAATAATCCTATCAGCGAAGGTCCTCAGATACTTCTCTACCCCCTCATTCAGATGCGCATGGCCAAAGTCCAACGTCATCTTCAGGAACTTCGAGTTTGATGATGAGAAAATCTGCCGCAGTTGATCAAAGCAATCTCCAAGGTAGAATACCTCACCTTGCATAAGTCTGTTAAGGTTCTCAACTGCAATCTGGACACCCTGTTTTTCGGCCTTCTCCAGCAGATACTTCAGGGACTCAACAAAGAATGGCACCCTTTCATTCTTCTGGTCAGGCCAGCCAATCTTATAGCCAGGGTGAATCGTTATCCACTTTGCCTTCAACTTGTATGCTAACTCCATGCATCGACCAATCAGATTCCTTGCCGCAGTTCTAAGCTCTCTGAGTGGATCAGCCAGATTCACTGCATATGATGTGTGATAACTCAATGTGATTCCAAGTTGACGCACTTGTTCCAGCAGAGACTCCACCCGGTGTCTCGAGAACTCATAAGGAAAATTGGATGGAATAGTTCCATCAATCTCGATATGCTCAAAACCATTCTCTGCAGCCCAAGGCAAGTAATCTTCCAGCTTACGGGGAAAAGCAACAAACCCGAAAACCAATGAATAACACCAACCCAAAACAAGACGATGGAGAAGCTAAATATGGATTACGCTTATGATCAAGGGAATGATCAACATGTTTCATATTCCTGGGCACATCGTAGAATGATCTAATCTGATAAGTTTTGTCTATCCTGCACCCGGATTCTCAGCGAGGTGTTCGGAATCTTTGAGAAGCGAAGCTATGAAGATTGGAATTGACAGAACCGCCCAGAGAGCACTCCTTAAATCCTTGGGACTAACGGGTTCCGATATTTCGAAACCCTGGGTTGCCGTGGTAAACTCCTACAGTGAGATTGTTCCTGGTCACATACATCTTAATGATATTTCTGAAGCAGTCAAGACTGGTGTCAGGAGTGCGGGCGGAATGCCATTCGAGTTCAATACAATAGCAATATGCGACGGTATATGCCAAGGAACCGTAGGCATGAAATACTCATTGCCAAGCAGGGATCTTATCACAGACACAGTTGAAGTAATGATACAAGGGCATCAGTTCGACGCCATGGTCATGATCTCATCATGCGACAAGATTGTTCCTGGACACCTAATGGCTGCTGCGAGACTAGATATTCCAACAATAGTTGTGACAGGAGGGCCAATGGCTCCGGGCATTTACAAAGGAAGGAAGATCACAACAACCCAAATACGCGAGTATTCGGCTAAGGCAAGGAAAGCTGAAATAAGCATGAAGGAATTGGAGCGCATTGAAGACACTGCCTGCCCGGGTCCTGGATCGTGTGCCATGATGGGAACGGCCAACACCATGGCATGTGTAACCGAAGCTCTTGGAATGTGTCTGCCCACATGTGCAACTACTCATGCTGTTAGTGCCAAGAAGCTCAGGCTCGCCAAGGAGAGCGGAAAGCGAATCATGGATCTACTCTCAAAGAACATCACACCTTCAAAGATTATGACCAGCGATGCCTTTGAGAATGCTCTAACAGTCGACATGGCGATAGGAGGCTCCTTGAATGCATGCTTGCATATTCCCGCGATAGCCAATGAACTTGGCATCAAGCTAACCTTCGACGACATTGACCTAGCTGGCAAGAAGACGCCCCATCTATGCCCTATCGTTCCATCAGGGGAATATACACTGGAAGATCTTGACGAAGCGGGTGGAATCCCTGCTGTGCTTAATGAACTCTCAAGCCTCATCAACTGGGAAGCGATGACGGTAACTGGAGAACCTCTCAAGTCTTATGTTCAGGGCGTTGAAAGAACCAGAAGACCTGAGGTAATAAGACCTTTCAATACTCCTGTGCACAAGGAGGGAGGCGTAGCCGTTCTGAAAGGCAGCCTAGCGCCTGAGGGAGCGCTAGTAAAGCAAGTGGCGGTCAACTCTGCAATGTTGGAACATGAGGGGCCTGCGAATGTTTTCAACTCAATGGAAGAGGCTACGGAGGCAGTGGTCAACGGCAGAGTAGAGAAAGGTTCAGTAATTGTGATCCGCTATGAAGGGCCAAAAGGCGGCCCCGGAATGAGAGAGATGCACGCTATCACAGCGATGTTAGTTGGTATGCAGCTTGACTCTAGTGTTGCCCTGGTAACCGACGGTCGGTTCTCAGGCTCGACAAGAGGTCCGGCGATAGGCTATGTTTCACCCGAAGCCATCGAGGGAGGACCAATCGCTGCGGTCGAGAATGGGGACAGCATCTCGTACAATATACCTCAAAGAAGAATAGAATTGAATGTGCCTAAATCAGAATTGAAGGAACGTTTGCGCATATGGAGAAAACCCACGAGAAAGATAAAGGGATATCTCGCGAGATATTCAATGTTCGCAACGTCAGCAACTAATGGAGCTATACTAAGAGCAAGAGATGAACAGAATACAATAAGCAAGTGAAATCAAATAAGGAGGAGACCAAAGTAGACAATATATAATAACTTGTTCATTTAGAAATACATCTGTTGAGGGTTCGGCAAGTTTTTTCTGGTTTTATGGAGGTTGTGTGAGTTTGGCTTCGAGCAAACCTCTCGGCGTTGGTTTCATTGGCTGTGGCAGAATCTCTGACCTTCATGCATTAGCGTATATAGACTTCAAGAAAGCGAGAATAGTTGCCACTTGTGACAGTGTTGAGGCAAAGGCGAAGCAGAAAGCTAAGATATGGGGCGCTGAGAAGTACTACACTGACTACGCCAAACTCTTGAAGGACCCTAGCGTTGATGTTGTAGAGATTCTTTTGCCTCATCATCTTCATCATGATGTCGCAATATCTGCTACAGAGGCAGGGAAGCATGTCTCGGTGCAGAAACCAATGGCAATGGATCTCAAGGAAGCAGATGAGATGATCTTGGCTGCAAGAAAAGCCGGGGTAAAATTCAAAGTGTTCGAGAACTTCGTCTTCTACCCTCCACACGTAAAGGTGAGAGAGTTAATAGATAAGAAGGAAATAGGCACACCAAGCATGGTTGTAATAAGAGTTGGCAACTGTGGTGTGGGCGGATGGGAGATTCCCGGTGACACGTGGGCATGGAGATTCAACCCAAAGACTTGCGGAGGAGGACCAATAGTTTGGGATCATGGCTATCATGTCTTCTCATTAGCAATGTATCTTCTGGGTGAAGTTGACGAGGTTTTCTCTTGGATAGAGTGTTCGAACCTCGCAGGATTGAAGATTGACTGCCCAGCGGTAGCTGAATGGAAATACAAAGCGAAGGGCGCCTACGGAGCTTTCATAACGACTTGGTCACCAGATTGCTTTGTTACTAGCAGATTCTATGGAGACGAAGACAGACTCGAGGTCACCGGAGACAAGGGCTACATATTTGCCACTAGAGGCACGGCCCAACTCCTTGACATGGCTCCGTTGATACTGTACAAATCTGATGGCAAAGCAACCTACTTCCACAACATTGAGTGCGAATGGGATGTCTCATTCAGAGATTCTGGACGACATTTCATCAACAGCATACTAGAAAACAAAGAGCCCATCCTGTCTGGCGAGCAGGGTAGGAAAGTGTTGCAGTTCTCCATGGCAGTCCAGGAATCCGCGAGAACCAACCGACCAATCAAGGTTGATTCCGTGACATGAATTATCACATTGCGACGAACTTGTCAAAGTTGCTAGTAAGAACCTTCTTTAAGTCTTCCTTGTTTTGAACGCCTTCCTCAACCTTAACAAGTTCAACTCTCGGATTGAGATACGGCCAATCTGATCCATACATGACTCTGTCAGGGGCTACCTTGACTGCACCAGTAACTGTAGCAGGCAAAGATACTCCACTGGTTTCAGTCCAAAGATTCCTGTTTTTCTCCAATATAGGCAACATGGAGCCGTACAAGTGACCAAGGCATATTCTAAGCTTGGAATGTCGCTCAGCAACCACAGCTATCAAATGAGGCTCGGCAAAGAACCCAGGCGAAGAATGAAAAAGTATCGGAACACGCAGATCTTCGATTGCCTTGAAGAAGGGATCGAAAGCTGGGTGATCTGGTCTGAAGCACTCAACTATCGGATGCAACTTAACACCCTTCAAACCCAGCTTATTGATGAAACGTTCAACTTCCTTTATTGCTCCGTCCCCTAGTCTCGGATCCGTCCGACCGAACCCTATTATTCGATTCGGGTACTTCTTCTGGGCTTGTGCAATAACATCGTTCTGCTTTGCGTAGCCTTCTCCCACGCCTGGGTTAGGAAAGATTATAGCTTTTCCGATTTCGTATTTTTCCATGATTTTCATGTAATCATCGATATTTCTTGCCGGGCTAACTTCGGGAACCCAGGGAGCTGAAGGACCCACATGCACATGAGCGTCATTAATCAATGCTCTTACTACCTCGCAATCCAATTGAGTTCTCTATCAGAGTAGCCAGAGTCCTTTTTTACTCTTTCCAGACACCAAAGTTCCAGAAGTCCGCCTTACACTCTGGACAGACTCCATGGCACGCGAGTTGGCCCCTCCAGGGGTGGAATTCAACTTCAGTTACGGTCACACATTTCGGGCACTTGTAGAACCACTTGTCACCAATCTCGATCACCGAAGAGGTATAGAATCCTCTGCGTATTTTAGGTTTTGCTGGGAGGATAAAGTGAGTTGGAAAAGAATGAAGGAAGAAGAGAATCCCAAATTCCGCATTCATTTTCCGGATCAGAATGGTGAGAAAAGAGATTTCACAAGACAATACTCAGTGAGACTCTTGTAAAACCTACTGGATGCTCAACTCTTTTCTTGCTGAGGGAGCTATTCTATCAGGGGTCCAAGGCGGCTCAAATACCATTTCAACCTTGACTTCTTTTACACCTTTGATGCCCTTTGTCTTGTCAGTTACTTCCTGTTGCAGATATCGGTTCATCGGGCAATATGGAGTAGTACAGGTCATCTTTATGCTGACATTGCTACTCTTGTCGACGTTGACTTCGTAGATCAGACCCAAGTCGACTATGTTCACTGGGATCTCTGGATCAAATATACCCTGGAGAGCCTTCATGATGTCTTCCTTACTGATCATTAGTTAGTGACACCTCCTTTGAGGACAGACTTCTCTATTACCGCATTAAACTGTTAAAACAGTGTATTTTACCACTGAAACACTCATTCATGGTACTACGTAATCAAAACAAACAAGGGAATTGGTTTGGTCATTCTATTTAATTCTTGTACCTTGATATAAGCGAGACGGTTTGGATAACTTGAGAAGGAATACAGGAGAGATCTTAGAGGAGATCTTCAAGACGCGTCCTCTCAAGTTCAGCTTCAGAGGAATTCTTGAGACTCTATCCAATCTCAGTCCGAGTATCGTGAATCGCCTGGCAAGCTCACTTGGTGAATAGAGATGGTAGTAGAGGCGTCCAGTTAGGGCATCACCAAGCTCTCCTAGTCTCCCCAATAAACTAGCCTTGTTCACCTCAGTTAGAACAAGCCTCCCATTTTTCTTCAAGATTCGGGCGACTTCAGATGCTGCATTCTCAGGTTTTTTGAAAACACTGAAAGCCAAGTTGGCGATTACTATGTCAAACTCCTCATCGCCAAATGGTGTGCTTTCTGCATTGGCGCACTCGATCTTTACTCTGGAGATGTCGCCAGTTTCCTGAATAAGAATCTTCGCGCGGGCAATGGCCCACTCGCTAATGTCGATTCCCACTAGAGTAGCTCCATGTCGAACGGAAGTTGAGAGTCTGGTTAAAGTATACCCTAGCCCGCATCCCAAGTCCAGAATCCGCGGATTGGCTTTGTCTGCATTCTCAAAATCTAGAATTTGCTCGATTGCAGCATCTTGTACAGACAAACGCCAGTATGGTAATCCTCGGAACAGATTAGACTGGAAAATAGTGGGCTTCTTCAACCTGATTGTGCCTCTGGGAGCCAAGCGTGATCCCCGATGAAAATCAAGATCCTTGTTCATTTCATCTGGTGATCGTCACTTTCCTCATTGCTTCCAACGGTCCAGGATTCTTACTGAAGTAGTCTCTCACGGGTTTGAGCGTATCTATCAGCGAGTCAGCGACAGCTTGCTTCAGATCAACTGGGTGTAGCTTCCCTTGTAGGTACGCTCTTTCAAGTTCAGAATAGCTTTTGAGTTCAAGTGAGCCTCCATATTTGTCTGGTCTAATGATGTTCAGCTTTGCGTCGTCTTCTCGGAATATGATCAAACGAACTATTTCTGTAATTGGATTCCCTTCAAGCTGTTTCGGAGGACAAAAGGCTCCCTTGATTTTGTCCCTTATCTCTTGAGGCGAATCATGTATGGTGATAGTACTCTGTGGCACACTCTTTGACATCTTACTGGTTATCTTTGCGCTGATTCTTTCGTCCTCATCGTATTCCATTCGTTGCTTTGTCTCAGTCAGACCTGGGAGAAGAGGTGTGTGCACGCTTATTGGCGGTCGCCAGCCGAGTTTCGCGGCAACATCCCTCGTCAACATATGTGCTTTTCTCTGATCCAGTCCAGCAGCCGCTACATGGAGGTCAAGGTCGAAGATGTCGGCAGCTTGGAGCGCGGGGTACCACATGAATGCTGCCTCAATATCTTCTCCCGTCATCTCACGTCCCATTATTGGAAGTGCCCGTCTCATTCTGTTGATGGACGCGCTCTTCGCTACCTGTATAGCTTTGAACCAATAATCGAACCTGTTCATGATCTCGGATGCACGAACGTATCGAACCTTAGTCGGGTCTATGCCTAAGGCAATGAAGCTGTGCCTGAAGTACTCTGCCGCAAGCGAAATGTTCTCCCACTTGCCACCAAGTTTCTTGTTTATGAAACTATGGGTGTCAGCCAGAAGTATTGTGAATTCGAATCCAGCCTGGACGAAATCCTTGATTTTGTTTCCGCATACAAGCCCTGTGCCGAGGTGCAGAAATCCACTCAACTCAAAACCCCAGTATGCTCTCGGTTTGCTTTTGGTTTCGAGGAGCGTTTTGAGTTCGTCCCTTGTTATGATCTCTTCAGTTCCTCTCGTGACCAATTTCATTCTGTGCTCCGGATCCATACGTTCAATGCACCACGCCTATGCTTGCTTAGATTTGTCTAATTTAGTCACTTTGGATTATATATACAGTTCTTCTTCACTCGCCTCGTACGGTAACGCCAGAACAGTCAGAAAGTAAGTTGCTTTCTCCTTTCATTGAGTTCACCTATGAGCAGCTCAAGATCATGTTCATCGATCTGTGGGTTCATGATCCAGACCCTGATTCCTGTTAAGCTCACTTTTTCAGAGCTGTTTTGCCAAGGTCTATCTTTCACCATTATCCCGGAAACATCGTCAACCTTGCCTGTCAAGTATTTTCCTTTGGCAGTGACTCTGTTCTGAAGCTCGCTCGTGAGCCTATTCAGTTTCTTTCTAGGCTCTCGTTCTTTTTTGAGAGCGAAGCAGACGGTGTTAAGATCAACCTCATGGAGAACTTGGTACCCAGCATCATTGAGCAGATTACCGAGGGTCTTGGTCAGGCTGATGCATCGCCCGATTATCCTATTGTAACCATCTCTACCAAGGGTCTTCAGGGCAACCCAGAACCCCGCAGCGCTGGAGCCCGGACGCGATCCCTCAATCGTGCTGGCACATGAGTCAACGTAAGGGACATCAGTTGCCAAGAAATCAAGGTCCGAGTCATTGCGGAACAATATAGCACTGCACGGATACTGAATAAAACCGAGTTTGTGAGGATCGATCGTGATTGAATCAGCGACTTCAACTCCCGAAGCTTTTTTCTTAACTTCATCTAGTCCTAAGGCGAGACCCCCGATCGCCGCGTCAACGTGAAGGTGAAATCCATACTCATCTCTGAGTCCAACGAGGGGTTGAATTGGTTCTATTGTTCCAGTATTTATTGTTCCCAAGGTCGCGACAGCAGATATTATGATTGAGTCTTCTCCATCCGTTTTTCGTCTCGATCTCTTAACATTTTCAAGTGTCTCTGCGTATACTTGAGTTGAAGGCTTGAGTTTGAAAGGTTTGCCAGACTTATCGAACTCAGTGACCTCATCTTCGCATGCAACGGGAACTTCGATTAAGCCATCATCTCCAAGTCCAAGGATCCGTGTGGTTTTCCGAATCGAGTAATGGGCGGACTTGGTAGTCAGGATCACGCCTCTGGGGCTTCCAAACAGCCCGAACTTTTTGTTAAAGTCCGCCTCGGAATTCAATGATTTCCTGTAAGCTTTTTCCCTTGCAACTGTTAGGCCTGTCAGATTTGATATTGTACCGCAGGATACAATGTTTCCTCTACATGAAGCACCCTTCGTGCTACCAGAGAATCCGACAAGACTGGCAAGTTCACAAATACATTCCTCTTCCATGAACGTGGTTGCAGCCGAAGTGCTGGAAGACAAGTTATTCGGGTTCTGCAACATCGTCAATAATGAAGCCAGCACAGCTGGCAGGATAGGCGAAGGGTGGACATTGATCAAGTTATTCTTATTGAACCTCATGTTTCGAAACAATGTAGCTATGCAGGACTCAAGCTGTTTATAAGTTGGAGTGAACGGGCTGGACTTGGTTTGGTCTTCCATCTTCTGAACTAGTATTCTGACTTCATCTTCGCTTGGTCGAGGCGGACTGTTATCTCCCTGACCCTTCCACCATAGCTTAAGCAGTTTCAGAGACTTGATGAGTGCATCTTCAAAATCGTCAAGGTTATCACCTGCAGGGTCTAAGAAGAGGTTCATGATGGACGATTCGTCATCCTCATCCAGACTCGGATTCGAGTCTTCATTGAGCAAGTAACACTAAACCTCCTGTGATCTACAAATACACTGATTCTTCATTATGCTCTTGGAATTATAGACAAGTGGTCAAGTACTTATGCTTCTTTGTGAAGCACTGCAGAGACATTCTCCAACGCTGTCTTGAGGCGCTTCCTTATTGTAATAGATTCAAATAGATTGCTTGCGTCTTCTGGCTCGACAGACATCCTAAGAATGATCGCTTTGTCAACGACTCCCTTGAAAATCCTCGTGTTGCCCTGGGAATCAGTATTCTCATAGAATTCTGACACCAGTTGAATCGGCGAGAATCCGCTAGCTAAATCACTTTTTTTCGCATGGTTCTTGACTCCTGTTTGTTCACTTGTCAACGCAACGATCAGAGGTTTGGGCTTGTCACATAGTTGGTGCTGTCTCCATTCATGCTGTAACGTGCCAGATGAGAATGCTTGGGAGAGTCGCAATCGCTCTGGATGCTCGAAATACGCTTCGGGTAAACTTCAAGAATAGGAGAAGCATATAACAGTACTATGTAGAAAACAGCCGGTCGGGCTGGATTATTAGCCACGGACGGGCAAATAACCAAGAATAGGACTTTCTTGACGAGAACGGCGAAAGTAAGGCATACACTCTCGGATCGAGGGTTGAGTAGATAATGAGTTCAAAGGATCATGTGTGTAAAGTAATCTTTACTGGCGACCAAGCTGTGGGAAAGACAAGTTTGATTTCAACTTACGTGGCGTCCCAATTCAAAGCTCAGTACAATCCAACAAAGGGAGTAAACGTGGTTGCAAAGGAATTCTCACTCGAAGGAAAAATAGTGACTGTCGTAATCTGGGACATTGCTGGCCAAGAAGCTTTCAACAAGGTCAGGAGCAAATACTATGCCGACACGGCAGTCGCTTCCATAGTCTACGACGTCACCTCACACAAGACGCTGGAAGACGTCAGAGTCTGGCTGAATGATCTAAAAAGGTATCTCAAAGAAGACGTCCCGTTAATACTGGTTGGGAACAAGATCGACCTGCCGAGAAGGGTTGTGAGTATAGAGGAGGGAAAAGGGTTGACGAAGGAGATCGGTGCAAGTTTCATAGAGACTTCAGCGAAAACAGGGGAGAATGTTCGTAAACTTTTCGAGAAGATACTTGACTTGTATGTCTTGAAACACGACATATGATTCGCATCCCTATTCTCGCGGACTTTAAGTCTATGTGTGATGGGAACCGAGTTTATTAACTACTTCTAATCAATAGAACTTCATCTGAGGGTTCCAGGCAGGTATTTCCACACAATGATGACATTCTGGCTCGACATAATGACGCCTAAGCAAGTTCTGCTTTTTGAGAGCATCAAGAGAGACTTGGAAGCAAAAGGTAACAGGGTCATTGTGACGACTAGAGTCCACGATGTCGTTATTGATCTCTTGAAACTCAAGCGGATTCCTCACTTTGTTGCCGGAGAATATGGTGGAGAAACCCTCGAAGGAAAGCTGAGAGCAAGCACCAAAAGGGTACTCAGTCTGACGGATTTCATCTCCCCCTCATGCAAAGAGATAGACTTCTCAATGCATTTCAGCTCCCCAGAAGCAGCAAGGGTTGCATTCGGGCTTGGATTGACCAGCATCTGCTTGAACGACACTCCCCACTCAATCGCCGTCTGCAAACTAAGCTTTCCACTTTCCACTTATGTTGTGACTCCCAAATGCATTAGCCCGAGCAAGCTACTCAAGCTTGGGGCAAGCAAAGAATCAATCGTTCAATACGATGGCGTTGATGAAGTTGCCTGGATACCGAATGTCAAACCTGACTCCTCTGTACTCAAGGCACTAGGCTTGGATGAACAGAAACCTATAGTCGTGATCAGACCCGAAGAATCCAAGGCAGCGTACATGCGAGGGCTAAAGGACGTCAATGCATTAGAGTTGAAGGGAACACCCCTAATCGAGAAGATTCTGAAAGAGTTCCCAAGCACTCAGATTGTCGTGCTTCCGCGCTACGAGGAACAACGCCGAGCCACCTTGGAACGATTCGCTGGCCAAGTGATTGTACCAGACAAGGCGATAGATGGACCGAGTCTGATAGCTTTCTCGACGCTGACTGTTAGTGGGGGAGGAACGATGAGTTGGGAGGCTGCTCTACTTGGTGTTCCAAGTATTTGCCATTTTCCGAAAGCCATGGATGTGGAAAGATACCTATCAAAGAAGGGATTTCCAATTTACTGCTCGGCGGACATGGGCAAAGTAACAAGTCATGCCTTGGCAATCCTGCGCAACCCCAGCAAATTCAGAGTAAATACTAAGAGGTTGCTCACAAAGATGGAGAGTCCGATGGATGCAATCGACCGAATTCTTGAGAAATGCTCCCGATAAGTTT
The DNA here is from genome assembly GCA_037310415.1 of Candidatus Atabeyarchaeum deiterrae. Classification (GTDB taxonomy): domain Archaea; phylum Asgardarchaeota; class Atabeyarchaeia; order Atabeyarchaeales; family Atabeyarchaeaceae; genus Atabeyarchaeum; species Atabeyarchaeum deiterrae. The sequence goes on along the minus strand of CP147780.1, from coordinate 2,706,545 downwards.
CCTATCGGATGCACAAAAAAGACTAAGCGAACATCAGGACAGGCCAGCGCTGCCTTATCGTTTCCCTTGAGCCTGCGAATTATATCTCTGAAGATCCTTAGGTATGCCAATAACAGTTTGTCCACCCACCTTCGGAGGGCCGTACAACGACAGCAGGATCCTGTATGCTAATTCACTGAACACTTCATCAACTCTCTCGCCAGTCATTGCTGATGTCTCTCTGTAAGGAGCTGCGCACCTCTTTGCCATCCGCAGCCCCTCCTCATATGTGATGACTCTATTTGGGATGTCTATCTTATTACCAACGAGAGTTAGCGGTATGTTGGGAACGTTCTTTCGCACCTCATTGAACCACATAGGTAAATGGTCATAGCCTTCTCTATTCGTGACGTCAAAGACCACTATTGCTGCAAGCCCTCCCTTGTAGTAGAGCTCGCGAATGGGGCTGAACCTCTCCTGTCCTCCCGTGTCCCAAATCTGCAGTTTGATTTCCCTGACTTCCTCTCCGAAGGGGACGGAAAGCGCTTTCACTCCAAAATTCGCGCCTATTGTCATCAAGTATTCCTGCGAGAACTTGCCTTCACAGAACCGAATTGTAATGCTGGTCTTGCCCACTGAACCGTCACCCACAGCGATGACCTTAAACACCTGCAACTCTGCCTTGTCCTCCACATTTCACGTTTGATCTCAAAATGAAATAGATACTAGTTTCCCCAACAGGCATCCACGGAGAGTTAGTCATTGCTACGATTCTCTGAGACCGCCGCTAGTACTTACTCTTCTTAACTCATAAAGCTTCTTAAATCTGCGTGTCTATTTTGGGAAAGTCGCAACCGTCTCTGAAATCTGAACGGGTCACTCTATGTAGTCGAAACTGAAATGTAATAAGGTGACTACTTGAGTACAATACCTCAGCTAGATTGGTGATATCTCTTGAAATCAATCAAAGAGGAAGTCAGAGTGAGGTGGAAGGAGACAGACACTGCAGGAATAGTCCACTTCACGAATTTCTTCGGTTATTTCGAGGTGGCCGAACAGAAACTCTTTCGAGAAGTACTCAAAATAGATTTCTCAGACTTCAAAGTGAAGGAGAAGATCTTCGGCTTACCGAGAGTCGAAGCCTACTGCCAGTATTTCTCACCTGCGAGATTTGATGATCTACTTGAGATAGAACTGAAAATTGGTGCGGTAGGGAGAACAAGCATCAGATACGAATTTTCTGTTTACAATAAGACTTCCGGGAAACTGTCAGCTAGCGGTAACGTGAAGGTTGTGGCAATAAATGAGAACTTCCAGCCTGTCGCCATACCTGCAGAGATGGTTGAACTTCTCAAATGACCCTCCGATAATTGCCCTCAAAGGCAAAACCTATTAATACCACACGGACGCTTCTTTCTTCCATAGTTCCAGCTTTCGCATTTTCACGTTTCATGACTGCGATATTCGCAGGAGTCGACAGTACATGGGAATAAAGATATTCACAGAGAAAGATAACTACTTGATGGGTGAGCCCATCAGATGCAGAATCCTCATTGATTCCGACTACAAAAAGCCTGGGCATCTAAGAGTCGGCCTTGTATGTGCCGAGAACAGCACAATCATATCTAGTGGCAAGAAACAAATCCGGCAGACTCTCGTTTATGATTGGGGAGTCACATTGGTTGAGAATAAACCAATAGCTAACAAAAGCTTCTTTGATGTGATCTTCCAGACACCCAAGGATCCAGAGTTTCAGTTTGCCTATCCGCCGACGTTCGCCTCCAAGGGAAAGCAAGGAAGAGTTGACATTGCATGGGGCTGGAACATCTTCGCGGTGTTGGCAAAGCCAGTGAGAGAATCTGGCGAGATGTCATGGCTCATGGAAAACATTCCTGAGAGGATCCGAGAAGAAATCGGGATCAACGAGGAAGAAAAGACCACATTGTCTGATGCATCAACGATAGGATCAGGTTTCGTCCATAGCCTGTCTCTCCAGAAGGACTCCTCGTATGATAGAGCTGTGAAACCACTAATAATCAAATATGCCCCTTCAGAGATATCGACTGGTGAGTCAGTCACAGCCAAGTTCACTGAAGTTGGTGAACTCAAAGCCCCCTCAAAGTACACGAAGCAACGTCAAGGACTTGACCTGCAGCTGAAGGTCTGGAATCCGACGCCAAAGGGCGGGAAGGTGAATGGTTTCAGGGGATTAATAGACTGCTGGAACGCTAGCCCATTAATGGCGGACAGAGTCGGATCGGCAGGATTCATACTCAAAGAAAATGGGAAAGTCAATCCTGGTGAAGATCTGGAGTTACCATTGAAGACCCCGCCTATCATTGGTCCTCCCACAGTCTACGGGAAGGAAGTGGCGCTAATATGGACATGCAGAATGGAAACTGAACTTTCGTGGTTTGGAAAACAGTACGCAGCTCTCAGTTTCAGTCTTCTACCAGGCGCCGATGCCAATGGATCGAAGAAACTCAAACTCTTCAAATTCCAACCACTCTTCGTCGACTCGAATGCCACTGAAGTGCCATTCTGTGACACCCTAGCAAAAGCTAGGGTTGAGAGAGCTATCCCAATTCTGAGAACAAGAATACTGGATCTCATACCAAAACTCTGGACAAAATAGTTCACCAAACTCGAGGGCGATCACTCAGGAGCAGTTCGATGCTCTCCTATGAGCCATCAGGAAAGTCGTACGGGCAAAATCAGAGAAACGACCGGATTTCTTAAGGTTCGGTCAACCTGCGTGAAAACCCAAAAGAATACCATAGAAAAGAGCCTCAACTCTCCTGTTCCCAGAGACGGATACCGAATCAATCGAATATGTCTATTCGACCTTGCGATCACGTGTTCTTCTTTCATCAAGTTCATCTGCTGCGCCAACAGCCTGAACCTTGCTGAGTCTTTCGCTAGTCTTGTTTCTGTGAATTCTCTTGATCAGCTGCACGAGGTCATATCTAAGTTGTCTGAGCTCAGTGGTGGGCATGACTCTCAGCTTGTCTACACAGCTCTGCACAGTAGCTGACTCGAGTGTGTCTCTCAGCCATTCTTCGACTTCTTTGCAGTCCTCTTTGCTGATCTGAATCAAATAGAAGTCTTTTAATCTGCTAAGTTCGCCTGCAAAGAATTCTTCCCAACACGACAACGGTATCAGACTCCTGCTTGTGGTATGCTCTTCTGCTTGCTTCAAGACAACTATCTGGATACATAGTATTAAGGGGCAGGCAGTTAAATAAGGATTTTGAAGAAGTAGAACGGGCGAACAACTCTTGTTGGGAAGTTCCAAACATTGGAGTTTCTGTCCACATTTCTGGTAAATGAAGTAGACAATCGAATTCGCAACAAAGGAAAACGGAAGGGGTCTATGGGGTCAATCCGTTTTTCTCAACATCGAGTTCGAGCGGGCTAGGCAAATCCATATAGACTGGCAAGAGGCGCCATTATGTCCCAAGCAACGTAGATCTCCAGTGCCGCTGCGATCACGAAGAAGATTGTTACGAAAATGATCGGATACCAAACTTTTCGAGACCAGAAAAGGTTTTCTCCTCCAGCCATGAACTTGTTCAGACCTCGTTCGTCCTCGTCTAGGGCCTTCGTCATTCTCCTTGCAATGTATAACCCAATCATGCCCGCGAGTATCGCTGCAGGAATCTCGACTATGCCATGAGGTATCAATTCCAATAGGAAGAAAAACAACCCCACGCTGCCCGCGGAAGAAAAGCCGAACATATACCTATCTGCTATGGATATCGCGGTCGAGTAGATTTCACTCAGAATTAACGAGTAGAATGCAATCTTAAGGAAGGTTGTTCTGAACATTGTCTTTGGTGGGACTCTCTTCACGATACGGTAAAACAGCCTGTATAACGCCGATAGTACGAGCGGTATAACTATGATTGCTATGTAAGTGAATCTATCTGCGAAGAAGACTGCTTCCAATGCAAAGAGAGCAATCGCCAAGATATACCATTTCAAACTCTTTACCTTTTCATGCCTTCGCCACGCTTTCCAGATTCCAACAATGCTTACCCAGAACAATAGTGGGGCGAACACCGTGAGAATGAATCGAAGCATGTTGTGGAAGAATACGTACCACTGCCCAATAACTGCAAACAATAGTGATTCGCTTGCATTAGGATACCAGAGTTTACTTAGAAGCCAATTTACGAAGTCTCCGGCAGGCGTCGTTGGCCCTATCAAGGCGATCGTGGCGACCGAAGCGACTATAACAATACAAAACGATATGAAAAGCTTAAAGAAATCAGGTATCCTGAAAACGCCAGGTTCCTTCTTCGCTGGAATCAACTCTCTTCTGAACTTGAACAAGTAGGTGAGGAACAGTGACCCGAACACCCAGATAGGCAGATCCAGAAATAGTATGTATAGAAGATCGGTGGGCGCTGGTATGAACTGATAGATTATTGCTAGAGAGCTTACCAGCGGTGTCGGGAGAATCAAACGGGTCCAAGTTGCTGCGCCGCTCGGAGCCGTCAGATATACCAAGAAATATCCTAAGAAGGCGTTCAAAGCGGGTATGAGCACCCAGATCAGTACGGCGATCGTGATACTCGCGACGAGGATGCTGTACTCTGGGGCGACGCCCTTCCTATGCGTTAGGGAACCGCCTATCAGGACTTTGATGAACTGGAACAAGAAGAGACCTGCCAGACCCCAGAACATTGGAAGCATCCACAGAATACTCGGCGTTGCTTGAGGAATGCCCGTGGGGGACAACCTCAAGAACTCCTTGTATATCCACAGCGATCCTGCCTCAATATTAAACGTCGGTGGAACAGTTTGCTGAGATGAGAAAAATACTGTTGTTGCTATGACGAATGACAGAAGCGAGTATAGGAAAATGAAGCAAGCACCACTGACCAACAGACCTCTGAAGAGGGAATATAGCGCAGGTCTTATTTTTATTCCGCGTATGCGGGTTCCTAGTCGAGACCAGAATCGCCAAAATCTCTGGAAGAAGAGTACGGCGAAGCCCTCTGCGAACGGAAGTACTAAGATCGCAACCAGCAATTCCTGCAGCTCACCCAGGGTAGCATTGGCAAGGGTCCCCAAATCAACATTCGTAAAGACCAGCGTGTAACTCAGTGTCACTACCGAGATGATCAAGTTCAGAATTGTGAACCAGCCCAGATTTCTTCTTTGGTACTTGCGTCCAATGTCTTCTTTGTCGAGGTGCAGATCAGCTTTTCCTGCAATCCTTGTATATGCCATCAGGGAGAACCTGTAGAGTAGTAGCGCGAGATACACGACGTTGACTGCAAAAACAGAGTAACCGGCCATAATAACTCCGACATAAATTGATATCATGGACGGAAGAGTCACCAGGCCAATTATGAGGTAGGTCTCAAAGCTATTGAAGTCGAATGCAGATACTAGTGGATTCTCGAGGGTTTTTGAGAAGCTTACTCGACTCATCTTATCTGCAATGGATCCACCCTTTTTCCTCGAAACTGTAATGAATAGGTAAAATGATCCTATGAGGACGGCGAAGAACGCGACAAATCCCCATAGAAGCAACTCTTCAAGCAGCCAAGCTCCAGAATAGAATACTCCCAACCCGAACTGTGCGCCGAGCACTGCATCGTTTACTCCTTGAGCTGGGCCAAGGATGTAGTTGACAGAGCCGCTGAGAAACTGGAGTATGTCGATGAACGCTTTTGCCCAGATGATGAGAAACAAGGTCTGGCAGAATCGTCTGTTGATGTCGGACCGGACGAATGGGAGCAGGATCATTGTGATTATCAGAGGAGGACCTAGAATAAAGAGTAAAGAAATGTCTCCCATCGAATTCTCAACCCCATTTCAGATTGCCAGAAAACTCAGATCTTGTCAACTCAAACCCTGGAACGTCTTCACTCCAAGAAGCTGAGTACATTCTTCTGGGGTACTTTATACTTAAACGTTGCCATAAGATCGCTTCTATTTTCTATCAGAGGCAAGTCTTCTTCTGACAATTGGATTTCTTTCACTGATCTCTTTGAGTGCCTCCTCGAAGGTTTCTTCAGGAGACAATTCACGCCTGAGGTACACACCTGTTCTACCGATCGAGTCCCTTCTTCTCAGAACTCTGGCTCGCTCCTCGACCAAGTCCAAACTCACTCCCAGAAGCCCGCTAACGGTCGTTTCCTTACCAGTTATGGAGCTCTCGTTATGACCTTTGGGAGTAGGCTCGATTAGAACCAGACGCTTATCAACACCCACTACTCTCTTATCATTAATGATCTCATCAAGGTCAATTACACCACCAAATCTGTAGAACTCCCATTCGCGTCGCTTTAGGTTAGATAATGGAAATGTTACCGTGCGGTTTACGCCGATCTCGATGTGTCCTTTTATTGCATGTTGAGGCGTGGCCAACTCTATTCTTCTAGAAATGATGCTGATTTCACCTTTTTTCAAAGCCAACTCTACTTTGAACGAGGAAACTTGAAGTGGGATAAATATATCAATGTCACTAGTGCGAGTAACATCACCGCGGGCGACACTTCCATGAACGATGGATATTACGCCGTCTTCCTGAAGGATCGTCATCAGGTTCTTGGCTTCTTGCCGCATCTGTTTGAGTAACGCCCAGTCTTCGGCAGAGTAGACTACCTCAAGCAAGTCCTTGTGCCGCACGACTTTCTCCCGCATCTTCAGACCTCAGAGGCGTTCAGGAATCCAACCGCAAGATGAAAGTGACCGTTGAACAAACACAATACTATTCTGTTTCTGATAAATCTGGTGGTACGTAGCAAGGGACGGAAAACCTAATGAAAAAAGACACAGCAGTAAACCATTGGGAGCAAAGATGTGTGAGAACTTCATCTGCATCAAGCTGAAGAAGAGTGACAAGAACCTATTTTATAGTGAGGGTTTCCTCCCCGAGCCTTGCTTCGAGACCCTCAACTGCCAAATATGTGAGCTAACATACGACTGCAACTTTTGTCTGAGAAGAGAGAAATGTAAGAGTAACAAGACGAAGACTCAAGAAAAAGAACGAACGGGAAAAGACTCTGGAAAGAGAAACTGATTCTCGGATCGCTTGAAGAGAGAAAACAGGTAAAGCGATCGACATTGAGTCTCTTCCTAGTGGTCAAATATTGAAGTGCCTTTGGCTAGTTCTTCTTTCTTGCATTGATGGCTCGTCTGAACCCTTCTTCCAATCTGTCGATGTGGGCATCCCAAGTGTATCTCTTAGCCATCGTAACGGCATTCCTACCCATCTGAATCCGTTTGTTGCCGTCTTCGAGAAGTTGGATGATTTTGCCTGAGATCTGCCGATAGTCGAGAACGTTCTCTACGAATTCAGCATTGTACCCTTCCCTCAGAAAACTGTACTTACCCTCTTCCTTGGCCGTTATGACAGGCGAGCCTGTGCACATGGCCTCCAGGACAGTGAATGACTGGGCCTCGTGAAGAGAGGGGTGGACAAAGACGTCTCCGACTGCATAAGTGTTTGGCAGGTCCTCGAACTTAACTCGACCTGTGAAGACCACTTTTACTCGTGATGCTTTGCCGACTTTCAGTGCTTGTTTTCGGTAGTCATCAAACTTCGGTCCATGGCCGGCAAAAACATAATAGAGTTTTGAGATACGCTTTGAAACTTCTGGTATAGTATTTACCAGTGTCTCAATATTCTTCTCTTCCGACATTCTACCCAAATAGAGAACGACTTTTGCATCTTGAGGAATGCCGAGTTTCTTTCTGCCAGCTTTTCTATCTCCCGAGGAGAAGAAGTCGAACTCTATTCCATACGGGTTGTATATTAAGCGATCCTCGGGTATGCCTACCTTAAGGATCTTCTCTCTGAACCTCTGTGTAGCATAGAATATTACGGGACATCTATTGTAGAGGAGGCGGATGATGAAACTCACAACCGATTTCGGAAGAGGCAACAAAATTGTCTTCCCTATCAACACCCGTTCATCGTGCACGCAGAAGAAAGCCATTGGTCTATTTCTTCTCTTAGAGTAGATTATAGAGTATATGCCCAGGGGTGCGAGGCTTGGCGAGAACACGACATCAGCCCACTTCATTATCGAAGAGCAAACCCTCGTTGGAAGAGAAGGATAATAATCATTGAGCCTTAGCATCCAGAGGGTGGGGTTTCTAACAATTCCAACTCCATGCCGATCATATTCGAATTTCTTGCGGAGAGAAAATCCTGGTCCAAGTATCAGTACCTTGTGTCCTCTGGAAACAAACATCTGAACGACTCTATCGAGGTATCTTGCAACACCATCAACATAAGGCGCATAACTGTCGCTCACTACCGCAATCTTCAATCAGGAACACCTTGAAGTCTACTTGGGCATTGAGAATCATTGTTGCGATAGAATCATTCGATTGATTCAGATTTAAGCGTTGTCAAGTACTTTCTCGCGCTTTTGAGAACCAAAGAGAATCAACGGGTTTATTAGCCACTTGAATACAAGTAACGATACGAATGCCTCTTGCTCTAAAGGAAGTCCGTTGGGTGTCGTGCCTGATCCACGGGCTGAGAAGATAGAAGTCCCTAATATCCCGAAAGTGATCAACAAAAAGATTTGGTGTGAAATCAGTTGGCAACTTCAGACAACTTGTATGAAAGGTTGGCAAAGAAAATCGGAATGAAAAACGTCCACGAGTCCTTTGAGATGCTGAAGACGATAATCGAGAATCCTGTTCCGGGAAAGGTGATCGATCGACTGAGCGGTCTGCGCATAGCATTCGTTGATTCAGCATTCATATCCTACTTCCTAGAAAGTTTCAGTGATATTCTTGGACCACACACCGTCAACAGAATCATAAAGGAAGCACATGTGACAAGCGGGAAGCACATGGTTCAAATCGGGAAGAAGATGTTCAAACTCGAAGACGAACTAGCATTCACCTTCTATTTCTGGCTATTCTCAGCTGTCGGTTGGGGTGCGCTCAAAGAGATGAGTTTTGACAAGAAAAACTTGAGTGGCACTGTGAAATGGGAGGACTATGGTGACAATGCCTCAGCAACTAAGAAGGCCAGTCCAATCCACGTAAATGCTGCTGGAATGATACAGGGCGCAGCTGAAGAAACCTGGGGAAAACCATTTGACGTTGAGGAGATATCCTGCGTAGCTCAGGGAAAACCATATTGTGAATTCGAGTTCAAGCCAAAGAAGGAGGAATAGAAATGGAAGAATCAACGAAGGCAGAGTTCAAGAGGTTTCTGAGCGACCTACGGATGCCAAGCGATGGGAAAATGATGTCACAAGGGCAAAGAGTTGCCGTCAAGGACATCATAAGCATAGTTCAAATGCTGAAGTACTCGGCTGAAAACATGAGTGAGACCACTGTAGGAGCAGTCCTAACAAGAGTAGGACGCCTTGTAGCTCTGAAGGAACTCGGAACACACAACGCTACTAAAGAAGAGCTTGCCAAATCTTGTTTCAGAAGCCTTTCAACAAAGGGCTGGGGACTCTTCGTGACTGAGCCCAATCGAGAAGGCGGTCAAGTCATTCTGAAGAATAGTGCGATAGCAGACGAATACCCCACGAAGGGATTGAAGGTCGACTATATCGCCGTCGGCATGATCTCAACGATCTATGAGAAATCCTTCGGCGGGAGATATATCGTCAAGGAAGTAGAGTGCGTTGCAAAGGGTGATGAGATGTGCAAGTTCACGGTCAAACCTCTAGGCTGATAGCGCATCCAGCTCTCAATCGGATTCAACTGTGAATTCTTCTAAGGTGATCCTGTGAGCCAATCTGCACGAAGATAATTATCCTGGAGGTGTTGCCATTGATTGATTTTCACACGCACCCCGTCTTGATAAAGGAAGTTGTTGAGGGATCTGAGCAACTAAGGCATGCAGTCAGACACATATTCAACCTACAGAATGCTTTGCAGCCTCTTGAAACATTCAAGGGTCAGATGAAAGTGGCTGGAATAGACAAAGCCGTACTTCTCCCCATTGATTGCACGACAGCCCACAACTGCAAGATCTTCTCGAACGAACAGGTCGCGGATCTTGCTTCCAAACACGATTTCTTCATAGGTTTTGCAAGTGTCGACCCACTTAGAGAAGAAGCCGTTGATGAACTGGCTGAAGCCATAACTGGCCTGGGACTAAGAGGATTGAAGTTAGACCCAAGTCTCCAACAGTTCTATCCAAATGACAAAGAGAAAGCCTACCCTCTGTTCACCAAAGCCACGAAACTTAAAATACCAGTGGTCATGCATGCTGGAATGACTTGGGAGGCAGATGCCATGATGAAGTATAGTCACCCTGGACTGCTTGAGGACATTGCCCATGATTTCCAAGGATTGAACCTTATAATAGCTCACATGGGATGGCCACATGTTCTTGAGTCTGTGGCATTGGCACTCAAGTACCCGAACGTCTATTTGGACACCTCATGCCTCTATGCTGACACTCCCAAAGAATTCATCGAATACGTCTTCACGAAACAATTGCCAATAACTCTTGTTCAGCGAAGCCTAGACAAGAAAATAGTCTTCGGGTCGAACTACCCTCGAATAGAGATGCACAAAATGGTCAAAGCCGTCAGGAATGTCTTGCGAGAGGAAGATGTCATCGAAAACGTTTTCCAAAACAACCCCTCAAGACTGCTCGGAAATCCTCACTGAGATAGGAGATGTGTAATTTGAAGACTTACACTAAACGCATCGGGATCCAGACAAATGATTTCCAAGACATACTGAACATCACAGAATATATCAAGCAGGCTGTAGCCGATTCCAAGATCAATAATGGTGTATCTTACGTTATCACAATGCACACCACGACCGGCATAACCGTAAATGAGGATGCTGAATGCATTCGACGAGATATAATAACCCTTTTCGGAAACCTTGTTCCAGACGAAGGGAATTATCGGCATGCAAGATATCTGGACTTCGACGGAAGGCTTGGGGTCAATGCTCCAAGTCACCTGCGCAGTGTTTTGGTCGGAAACCACACAGTCATACCTCTGCAAAATGGCGAACTCGTACTTGGTCAAAGACAATCAGTTTTTTATCTGGAGTTTGACGGACCCCAGTACCGAGAGTTCGTCGTTACCGTGATCGGTGAAACCTGAAATCTTCATACAGAAAAGACTTGCCTCACTGCAACCGAGCTAAGGTGACTGGTCAGGACAGCTGATCAGAAAAGTACAAACAGAGTCACGGAAGGACTCCATGCCATTCTTTCCGATTCTTTTTGGCAAATGTTCTATCTAATGACAGTTAACTATCTTTTTATAGCGGTTTTCTACACATGTCGGAGTGAAACATCTCGTTTTCTTTTGATATTGAACGGCAAGCTTTAAGGTTATGCTGATAGCTTAACATCTCTGGCTAACTTCTGAACGTGAATTTCTCATGTTACTTTGGAGGTTCACCAAGTTGATTGAAGTCAGGTTGCACGGTCGCGGCGGTCAAGGAGTTGTCACTGCAGCGGAACTTCTCGCCGTGGCGGCATTCGAAGACGGGAAGGTCGCTCAAGCCTTTCCAAGCTTCGGCTCGGAACGCATGGGCGCTCCGGTAGAATCATTCGTCAAGATTAGCGATAAACCAATACGATCCAGGAGTCAGATAACTAATCCAGACTACATCATTGTACAAGACGCTACGTTAATCGGAGTTGTTGATGTCCTCAGAGGTCTGAAGGATGGCGGACTTATAATAGTGAACACTGAGAAGAAACCAAGCGAACTCAACCTTCAAACCAAAGCTAAACTCATTACTGTTCCGGCGACCAGCATAGCGAATGAGATTATTGGACGACCAATTCCAAACACGGTTCTAATGGGCGCATTCGCGGCAGCCACCAACCTGATTAAACTCGAATCGATAGAGCGCTGCATAAAGGAAAGATTCCCCGGCGAACTTGGCGAGAAAAACGCCAAAGCTGCCAAGGCAGCATATGACTACGTGAGGCGATCATAAAATGAGCACCAGCAAAACGACGGCGAAGAAGATACCCGTTTCAGTTGTTGCCAAACCTGGAAGCACTAGAGCAAACAAGACTGGAAGCTGGAGAACTAAACACCCTGTCTGCGACAAGAACAAGTGCACAGCATGCACACTCTGCGTACTCTATTGCCCAGAGGGAGTGATAAAGGTCGACAAGAAAAACAAGTTCGAGGTCGACCTTGACTACTGCAAGGGCTGCGGCATTTGTGTAGAAGTATGCCCAGTCAAAGCTCTGGAGATGAAACCGGAGAAGCGGTGAGGAATGAAACATGGTTCTAAAAATGATTGAAGGATCAAGAGCTGTAGCTGAATTCGTTAGACTTTGTAGACCTAATGTTATCTCAGCATATCCCATAACCCCCCAGACACATATAGTTGAAAACCTAGCTCAGATAGTTGCTGACGGTGATCTAAAGGCTGAGTTCGTCAATGTAGAAAGTGAACATTCTGCTGCATCAGTTGTGCTCGGAGCGAGCGCGACTGGGGCCAGGACTTATACTGCCACGACATCTCAAGGCTTGCTTCTGATGCTTGAAGTGTTGTATAACATTGCAGGGTTGAGGCTTCCAGTGTCTTTGACCTGCGCCAATAGATCCGTTTCTTCACCAATTAACATATGGAATGATCAACAGGACTCAATGACCGCCAGAGACTCTGGTTGGATACAGATCTACGCCGAGAACAATCAAGAAGCGAGTGATCTGCAGATCCAGGCTTACAAGATCGGCGAAGACAAAGACATCATGTTGCCTGTAATGGTTTGCATGGATGGTTTCATTTTGACACATGCATATGAACCGGTTGACGTTCCTGCCGAAGACGATGTCGACGATTTTCTCCCACCATATCAACCTCTATACTACCTGACCACGAAGAACCCACTGACGTTTGGAGCAATGGTTGGTCCTGAGCGATACATGGAGACAAGATACTTGATGCAGGAAACAATGGAGAAAGCTAAAGGAAGAATAGAGCATGTGGCTAACGATTTCGAGGCAAAGTTCGGAAGGCACTACGGTGGGTTGATCGACAAATACCAAGTTTCGGACGCTGAGACGTTGCTGGTCGGAATGGGATCAATGGTCGGAACCATGAAAGACGTTGTTGACAAAATGAGGCGCCAAGGCAAGAAGATTGGTGTGGTCAAGGTGAGAACCTTCAGACCGTTCCCAAATGAGAAGCTTCATGACGCTCTGAAAGGTGTCAAGAACCTGATTATTTTCGAGAAAGCCATCTCCCTTGGCAAGGGTGGCATACTCTGCGCTGAGATAAAATCACTGTTTGACGCTAAATCGAAGAATTCTCCGAGCAACATTAGCAACTTCATAATAGGACTCGGAGGAAGGGACATTACTCAGAACTCAATACAAGGCGCAATTGAGCGGGCTGAGAAACAACCCGCGGAGTTGGATTTCGTTGACCTTGACAGAGAGCTCCTAGGAGAAGGCGATTAAAGCATCATGGAAACCACAACCAAGAACCTATTCGCCCCAGGGCACACGGCGTGCATGGGCTGCGGACAGTCGCTGGGTGCAAGATTAGTTTTGAACGCTGCCGGTTCGAACACCATAATAGCTAACGCTACGGGCTGCTTGGAGGTGTTCACGACACGTGACCCACAATCTGCATGGGAGGTTCCGTGGATTCACTCATTGTTCGAAAACGCTGCGGCAGTTGCATCGGGAATCCAGGTTGCTTTGAAAGCGTTAGGTAGAAAAGACGAAGCTAAAGTAATTGCCCAAGGCGGCGACGGCGGAACAGCAGATATCGGCATGGGCGCATTAAGCGGCATGTTCGAAAGAAAACACGACGTGCTATACGTCTGCTACGACAATGAAGCATACATGAACACGGGAATCCAGCGCAGCAGTCAGACACCTCTGGACGCACGAACAACCACCAGCCCATCGGGAAACGTAAGCTGGGGCAACATCACAAACAAAAAGGATTTGCCAGCGATAGCCGTAGCACATGGAGTCCCCTATGTGGCCACAACCTCAGTCGCGTACCCTAAGGACATAGAAAAGAAAGTGAAAAAGGCTCTATCAATCGAGGGTCCCAAGTACATACAAGTGCATGTTCCTTGTCCACTCGGCTGGTATTACGACCCTTCGCAGACAATTACAGTGGCAAGGCTGGCACAGCAGACAGGACTCTACCCAATATTCGAAATAGAGAATGGTCAACTAACCTCGGTTATGAAGATAGGAGTCGTCAAACCAGTGAACGAATATCTGAAGCTTCAAGGTAGGTACAGACATCTCCTTCAGAAGGAAGGAGGATCAGACGAAGTAACAAGAATACAGACGATTGCAGACGCAAACATCAAAAGATTCGGACTAGTCTAGGCTGAGAACGCAAACGACGTTCCATCCAAGCCTTTTCGTGAACTTTGACGGACTAGCAGAAGAAAGCGTCAACAACAAGCTTGACCGTAAACAAAAGGAGGAATGGTGACTCTGATCGAGTCACTCTAAGTCTCTTTTTTCAAGCTAGATCCACATGTTGGGCAGAACAGCGCATCAACCTCGATCTTGGCACCGCAATTTGGACAATACGCCTGACCTCTTTTTGCAGACGACTTTGTACCTTCCTCTTCGATGGTGGCCTTAGCTGTCTTCGGCTGCCCTCCTTCCTTCGCAAGCGTGCTTAGCGCGGAGCCATACAGGAATATGGCTATCAAGAGAGTGATTCCAAGGAAGAAAAGTATCACCAGTATCATCGCCGTACCGAAAGTACTGATCCCAGTCTTCTTCTTCATCCCTGAAAGTCCAACTGCGAACGAGATGATGAAAGTCAGTCCAAGCAAACCTAATAGAAGTACACCGACAAGCATCAACCCCATGGAGCCGAAAATCTGTTCCAAGATCGTAGCAGAAGGAAGACCAAAGTCGATCGTAGGCAAGACTTGAATAAACTGGTAAACTCCGTACAATAGGGGCAGTGTTCCCAAAGACATAAGCATGTATGAGAAGCCTGCTACCTTCAGCGACGCGACGTCATAGCGCTGGGCAACTTTGTAAGTATAGTAGCCGAAAACCAATGCAAAGACAACTGTAAGACCGACCAAGAATCCAAGCCAAATCAGTATCGAGTTGAACCACTGAACGAGTGAGTTCACCATTGCGGCAATCTGCGCAGGGGTGGGTGGCACGTAGTAGCTCATTGACATCACTATCGAAAGAAGTGGGAACAATGTCAGCAACACAACTACGACTGCAATCACAGCGGCCAGAATCTGCCAAGTGCCAATCAGATAACTAGCTCTCGCTGCCTTTCTCAAAAGCCCAGTATCAGCATTCGCCCTCGACAATTCTCATCAGTCCTCTTACACTCTTGTTCAGTCCAATATCGATATAACAGTTGATGAAAACGCTTTCGCTTTTATATTTTATGCTTCAAATTGCACCAGTCACTTTTCATCTTATGAAGGTAGAGCGGAGTGCTCTGTTCGACTTTCCAAAGGATCTCTCAATATGACTTCGAGAAGAAGCTCTGCTCATTATTCTTGTCTTGATGGATCAGACTCAGATCATTCTTTGAGCCCAACTCTAATCGTGTCAAGGTTCCTCCGTTCATAACGATCCCAAGCTCCTGACCAGTTTGCTTCGAAATAGACTTAGAAAGACTTAAGAACTTTTATGCTCCCACTATCGCGGTTGGAAAATCAGTGCAATCAATAAGTAAATTATGATTGGTTTCTCTCACACTGATCTGAGTGATGAGGATTCTTTGCAGCATGTCACGACAGTTTTCTTGATCGAACATTGCATAAGGTGATTGAATATGCCATCTAAGCAAAGTAAAGGTCAGCCTTGGGTTCTGTCTTTTGAAGAAGCCGACGGGAAGAACAAGAAACTGCTAGGTGGGAAAGGTGCTGGGTTAAGCGAAATGACCCACATTGGGCTGCCTGTTCCACCAGGTTTCATAATCACAACGGAAGTGTGTAGACGGTTCTACGCCTCAGGAAAGAAACTTCCTGCTGGTCTGATGGAGGAAGTGCTAGCTCAACTCAAGAACGTTGAGAAGAAGACTGGCAAGAAGTTTGGTGATCAAGAAAACCCCCTTCTTGTGTCAGTCCGCTCGGGCGCAGCCATATCTATGCCTGGAATGATGGATACAATCCTAAACCTCGGACTAAACGACCAGACGGTTAAAGGGCTCATAAAACAGACTGGCGATGAGCGCTTTGCCTATGATGCTTTTAGAAGATTCGTCCAGATGTATTCTTCAATAGCTATGGGCGTCGAAAAGAAATACTTTGACGAAGCATTTGATGCTAAGAAGAAGGAGATGGGAGCCAAATTCGACACCGACCTGAACACAGACGCACTGAAGGATCTTGTGTACAAATACAAGGAAATCTACAAGAAGCAAACCAAGAAGAGTTTTCCTGAAAATCCAACTGAGCAACTCGAAAACGCTATTTCAGCGGTCTTTGGCTCGTGGGAGACGCCAAGAGCAATAACCTACCGCAAAGAGTACAAGATAACTGCTGAAATGGCTGATGGAACTGCTGTAAACATTGTGACAATGGTCTTTGGGAACATGGGTGAGAACTCTGGCACAGGAGTTGCCTTCACAAGGGACCCGGGAACAGGTGATAACATCTTCTACGGCGAGTTCCTTCAGACGGCGCAAGGTGAGGATGTCGTCGCCGGAGTCAGAACTCCGAGACCAATAGTTGAGCTGAAGAAAGTGATGCCTGAAATCTCGAAACAACTTGAGGGTGTCCGTGAGACTCTTGAGCGCCACTACCACGAAGTTCAGGACATTGAGTTCACCGTCGAACGCGGAAAACTGTACATCCTGCAGACTCGGAATGGCAAGATGAATGCTCAAGCGATGGTTAGAACCTCGATAGGCATGGTCAAAGAGAAACTCCTTTCGAAGGAAGAAGCAATTTCGCGTATTGTAGCCAGCGAACTTGAGCAACTTTTCCATCGCAGAATAGATCCAAAGGCGAAGGTTACCTCAGTAGCTAAAGGGATCGCAGCGTCACCTGGAGCTGCGTCAGGTGCAGTTGTTTTCGATGCTGATACAGCGGACAAACAGTGGAAGGAGTCGAAGAAGAAAGTCATTCTCGTCCGAGAAGAGACAAAACCAGATGATGTTCATGGATTCTTTGCGGCGCAAGGAATTCTGACAAGTAGAGGTGGAAAGACGTCTCACGCGGCAGTCGTGGCCAGAGGACTTGGTAAGCCATGCGTAGTTGGAGCCGAATCCATAAGAATAGATTACAGCAAGAGATCATTTACTGCCAGCAACACGACTGTGAAGGAAGGAGACGTGATAACCATTGATGGAAGCATGGGCACTGTCATGCTTGGCGAAGTCCCAACCATCGAACCTGAACTCTCGCCTGAACTTAAGCAGCTACTTGAATGGGCTGACGAGATTAGAGCCCTCGGTGTCAGAGCTAACGCTGATGAACCAGTGAACGCTAAGAGAGCAAGAGAATTTGGTGCTGAAGGAATCGGACTTGACAGAACTGAGAGAATGTTCAACGCGCCTGATCGGCTTGCCATAATGCACAAGATGATTCTTGCAGAAAGTGTCGAGGAGCGAAGGAAGTTCCTTGAGCAACTTATGCCTATGCAGAAGAAGGACTTCAAGGAGATTCTGAAAGCGATGGAAGGACTCGAAGTTACGATAAGGCTTCTGGACCCACCCCTTCACGAGTTTCTGCCAAGTCTTGAACAGCTCCTCGAAGAGAAGTTCAAACTTAGGGGAGAACACGCAGATCAAGGGAAGATTACGGAAAATGAGAGGATGCTTAGAAGGGTTAGACAACTCACGGAAGTCAACCCAATGATGGGGCAAAGAGGCGTAAGAGTTGGCATTATGATGCCTGAGATATACGAGATGCAGACGAGAGCAATAATCGAAGCAGCTACAGAACTTGTTAAGGAAGGAGTCGACGCGAAGCCGGAGATAATGTTGCCCAATGTTGGCAGCGCCGAAGAGATGCGATTTGTCAGAGAGCGGGTTGAGAAGATTGTGAAAGAAGTAATAGACAAGGCGGGCGCAAAACTGAAGTATCATATAGGAACGATGATGGAAGTTGTCAGGTCATGCCTTGTGGCCGACAAGATCGCCCAGTATGCCGAGTTCTTCAGCTTCGGGACCAACGACTTGACACAGGGAACATTCAGTTTCAGCAGAGAAGATGCGGAAGCCAAGTTCATAAATAAGTACTTGGATGAGAAGCTGTTACCTTTCAGCCCCTTCGAGACCATAGATCGCGATGGTGTTGGAAGACTCATGGCGATGGCAGTCGAATTAGGTAGAAAAACTAGACCTGATCTGAAAGTAGGCATATGCGGAGAGCATGGCGGAGACCCGAACTCAATCGAATGGTGCCACCTTATAAACTTGGACTACGTGAGTTGCTCCCCATTCAGGGTTCCAATAGCAAGACTTGCGGCGGCGCAAGCACAGATCAAACACCCAAGAGAGAAGACAGCAAAGTCCGCAAAGGCAAAATAGCATGAGCTAAGACGGCTCGATTAGACTCATTTTTCCATATGAATCTACGATCCATCGTCCTTCAGAATGGCATCTTTTCCTATTCCCCAAGTTCCAACGCTTCAGGGAGGAATGCCTTCATTAGATCATTTAGGTGCTCGAACTCCTTTTTGCCACCAATCAGGATCTCCATTTCTTTTCCTGACTCGCCAAGAATCCTGAGACGACCTCCTTTGAAGGTTCCAGGTTTTGTGAGTTCTATCTTGGAGATCTGTTCTCTCCCTATCTCAAAGTCCTTCTTCTCCTCATCGAGCTCCTGAAGAGTTTTGGGATTGCCAGCTTGCATCTCCTCGCTTCCCTTAGTGAAAGCATTCATGGGCGTAGCTAACAATTGGTACTTGGCAATTTTCTTTGCAGCAGCTTTCTTAAACTCTATTCCAATCAACCTCTTGTTGGTGGCGAATATGCCATATCCTGGCAGTTGAAAACGCGCTTTCTTAAGCCACATGCTTACAACGCTACCTAACAGCTTCTCCTCTTCCAAGTGTTGAGATCCCTCCTTCCAGTACAGCCGAAGTTGATGAACCAAGAGAGATCCCCTTCTCATGAAGATTACGGAATCAGCACGAAGAATTCATACACATAACGCTCTTTCACTATTCAACAACAAATACGAGATATGTCTAATTGCTCGAAATTGCCCCAGCCAAGGAAGAATTCCTCTAACGAACTACTCGCATGCCTCTGGAACATCCTGGTAGTGACCGGAGCAAGAGCAGCTTTCCTCATCAGAGGTTTTGGATCGGGATTGAACAGTGACATTGGTTTCTACCAAGCAAACATTTTTTATTCACAACAGGTTCTATCATTTCATGAAAAATAGGAGTTGTCAGGAAAATGGATTTCTTTGAAATTGTTGCTAAGCGAAGGTCCGTCAGACTTTACCTCGAAAAGGAAATCGAGAGAGAGAAACTCCAGAAAATACTTGAGGCTGCAAACTCAGCACCTTCCGCAGGCGACCTACAAGGATACGAAATAGTTGTTGTAAAAACTCGAGAGCAAAAGGAAGCATTAAGCAAAGCGGCAAGAGGTCAGCGCTTCATAGCACAAGCACCTGTTGCACTTGTACTAATAGCCAATCAGAAGAAGTCAGCAACAAGGTACGGTGAGAGAGGTGCTAGACTATACTCTATTCAAGACGCTACCATAGCAGGCTCCTACATACAACTGGCAGCCACAGCACTGGGGCTGGCCACATGCTGGATCGGTTCATACGATGATAAGGAAACCGCCAAGGTTGTGGGCGCAGACATGGAGGAAGGTATGGTTCCGGTAGCAATAATCCCGATCGGCTATACGGCCGAGTTACCGAATGCAAGACCGAGGAGAGAAATTTCAGACTTGGTGCATCAGGGAAAACTCTGAGAAGCTGCCCAGCTACTTTTCTAAGGGAGGGCTACACACTGAAGATCTTGGCAATAGACATAGGCGCGGGAACGGAAGACGTCCTCCTATACGACGATTCAAAAACCATTGAAAACTGCGTCAAGATGGTGCTCCCATCGCCAACTCTGATATACGCAGACCGAATCGAGGAATTGACAAGCAAACAACAAACCATACTGATCAAAGGCGACACAATAGGTGGGAGCGCCGTCACAGCAGCAATCAGAAAGCACCTAAAACATGGTCTCAAACTTATCATGACAGAAAAAGCGGCGCTAACTGTTAGAAACAACATAGAACAAGTGCGCTCCATGGGTATACAGGTTGTCAAAAACGAATCTGAATTCCCCAAGTCAGATGGAACCAAGATCGACTTGGAAGAGATCAACGTAACGAAGATCACAAAGTTCCTCAAGGAACTGGGAACCAGAGCAGATGATGCGGATGTAGTAGCAGTGGCTGTTCAAGATCATGGAGTCCCCACAGAAGATGAAAGCAATAGGAAATTCAGAATGAGAAAGATGGAAGAACTACTAAGAAAGAACCCCAAAGTGGAGACACTAGCATTCGAAGAAAATGAAATCCCAGAGTGTTTCAAGCGAATGCGTTCAGCAGTCGACGCATGCAAAAGACAGCTGCCAAGAGCAACTATCATAGTAATGGACACTGCTTTGAGTGCAATATTGGGTTGCTTGGAAGATCCAACTGTAATAGAGAATCATCGGATACTAGCGGTGAACATTGGCAACGGACACACAATGGCAGCCATCGTAGAAGATGAGAAACTCTTGGGACTAATGGAACATCACACCGAAGCGTTTTATGGTAAACCAAATAAACTAGGCGAGCTGCTGCTTGACTTTGCTAATGGCAAAACGAAGGGTGAGAACATATTCATCGATGGAGGACATGGAGCATTCTACTTGGGCAAAGACGAGAAGGAGAAATTCTCCGCCGAGAAGATTAGTACTTTCGCAGTTACAGGTCCAAACAGATCCATTGCAGATAACATAGGAATACCGATTCATTTTGCTTCGCCAGCAGGTGACGTCATGATGACCGGAACAATGGGACTGATTAAAGCGACACTGAGAAAACTGGGGTAACGGATTGCTTTCTTGCTCCTTGGACTCTAAACTGGACTCATCTGCTCTTTTAACATACTTACACGCATACACCTCTAACCCGTGCTCTCATAATCAGATGTGGCAATGTCACCAGTTGGCAACATGATCAAAATGCGCAAGTTCAAACGCCAGACTGGCATTGCCTTGACAAAAAGTAGGGAGGGATTAGTGGCTTCAATTCCCCCCATAAATTCGACGCTGTCCTAGCCGTGTTTCGCGGACAGAACTATCATCGACACAAATGCTGACACCCACCAGATAATAAGGAAAGTCACAAGAACGTCCAAGTACGCGGCTTGCAAGATTGCGACGGCTGCATTGTAAACTCCGATGGCGCCTCCTGAGAGACCAAAGACCCATACGACAAATGAGATGACGACGATAACTAAGTATATGACAGCAATGTTCAGGCCACCAATGATGCTCTTAGCTGCAACTCTCTCTTTTTTCGAAACGAGAGCGAAGACCAGTCCAGCTATGAAGCCCGAAACGATTACCATCACTAAAGGTATGATGCTACCTAACGATAGGGCCGTGTACACATTGAGGATAACGAAGAAGACTCCAAGAGCTATCCCTTTGAGTTCGCCTATGAGCGCTGGCGAGAGGCTTAGCCCTGTCAGAGTGTCAATTAGCCACCCTCCTATCGCTAGTCCAACAACTGCCGACACTACTAGTGCTAATATTGCTGCGATCCAGGTTCGTGGGTGCAGAAATCCAACAAAGAACTGTTTCACTGATTCAGCCATTCTTATCTTCTCCTAAAAGTATAACGTCTGTAGACAATTGTAGCTGTTCTCGTATTAAAGACTAGGGCTCGAGAATCAGAGAACTTGCTTTTACTGAGAATACCGTCTCAGTTGATGTATGTGGCATAAAAGCAGAATAATCGAAGAGTCTCCATTATATTGCATCCTAGAAAAGCCCTCCAAAGGGAAGCCTGTCAACTATGCAAGAAGACCTGCAACTAGCTTGAGAACGGAGATACTTTCTACACATGCTCATGCTTATTATAGCGAAGAGTGTTTTTACCATAGTTAGATAGAATCAAGATTGGTGTACGCGGCTTGGGGAAAACAATCTCACAGAAAATACTTGAAAGAGCATCAGGAAAAGCGGTCTCAGTAGGGGACATTGTTGTTGCTAACGTTGATTATATTATGGCAAACGATGGAACAGCACCGCTTGCCATAAAATTCTTCAAAGACATGGGCGGAAGAAGAGTCTGGAACTCAGAAAGGATCGTGCTTTTCATTGACCACGCCACCCCAAGCTACAACGAGGAAATCTCAGCAACTCACAACGTCATCAGGAGATTCGCATATGAACAAGGCATACTGAACTTCTATGATGTTGGAGACGGAGTTTGTCATAGAGTGATGCTAGAGAGCTATGCTTCACCGGGCATGCTTATTGTTGGCGCCGATTCTCATACTTGCACATATGGCGCCGTCGGGGCGTTCTCAACAGGGATCGGTTCGACCGAGGCAGCCGCAACAATGATTTCTGGAAGACTTTGGTTCAAGGTTCCCGAAACGGTCAGATTCAACTTAACTGGAACTCCTCACAGAATGGTGACGCCCAAAGATGCAATTCTGCATATTGTAGGCAACATAGGGGCAGATGGTGCGACCTACAAATCCATAGAATTTACTGGCGCATACACTTCAAGCATAAGTGTTGACGGCAGAGCAACACTCTGTAACATGGCAGTGGAAATGGGTGCCAAAGCTGGGTTAGTCTCTCCAGACAGGACCGCCGTGAATTATCTAAAGTCCCACTCGCGTGGCAATGGATATGAGTTGGTTACAAGCGACAGCGACGCAGAATATGAAGATGAGAGAGAGTTCCCCTTAAGCAATCTCGAGCCTCAAGTCGCCTGTCCCCATAATGTTGACAATGTAAAACCGATCTCAGAAATAGGAAACGTAGAAATCAATCAAGTCTTCTTGGGATCATGCACAAACGGCGCAATCGAAGACTTGGAAATAGCTGCCAGAATCCTTCGAGGTAAGAAAGTAAAGAAGGATGTCAGAGTACTCGTTATTCCCGGGACGAGAGAGGTTTACATTCAGGCAGCAGAGAAAGGGTTGCTGAAGACGTTCGCCGAGGCAGGATGCACCGTGTGCAACCCTGGATGCGGTCCATGCATCGGGGATCACATGGGTGTGCTTGCGCCTGGAGAGGTTTGTCTCTCGACTTCAAATCGGAACTTCAAAGGAAGAATGGGTTGCGCCGACGCTTCCATTTACCTGTGCTCCCCAGCGACTGCTGCTGCGTCAGCGCTGAAAGGCAAAATAACTGATCCAAGAGAGGTAAGATAGAGATGCCACTCACCAGCATAAAAGGAAAGATCTGGAAGTTTGGAGACAATGTCAACACAGATGAGATAATTCCTGCAAAATACAAGTTGGGCACCGTTGACATGGCTGGATTATCTCAACACGCAATGGAAGGCGCAGATCCAAGCTTCACGAAAATGGCAAAACGGGGCGACATAATTGTTGCAGGGAGAAACTTCGGTTGCGGTTCTAGTAGGGAGCAAGCTCCCCACGTTCTCAAGGAATTTGGAGTGGCATCAGTTGTGGCAAGGTCATTTGCAAGAATATTCTATCGAAATTCAATTAACATCGCATTTCCAATCTTCGAGTGTAACGAGGCTTATACCGACACTCTGGAAGGAGATACGATAGTCATTGACGCATCTGCTGGAACCATTAAACACCTCAGAACTGGTGAATCATGGTCAATCAAACCTATGTCTCCCTTCCTCAGGAGGATATTTGAAGACGGGGGACTTGTGGCTCACTTCAACAAATACGGAGACTTCAAGTGGGGTTCTGAGCAATAACTCGTCACAAACGTACGGCAATGACGCAAATATGGGGGATTGCCTTAGTTGGCGAATAGGAAGTTGATCATAGGCATAACAGGCACTACAGGGGTAATCTACGGAGTAAGAATGGTTGAGTACCTGCACGAACATCAAGACAATATTGAAACATATCTGGTGATAAGCGAAGTAGCAAAGAAACTCCTTGAGTTGGAAACCTCAGCCACTTCTGATTCACTATCAAAAAAAGCTACATTTCATTTTGAGCCTGAAAACCTTGCCGCTCCAATAGCCAGCGGTTCATTTCTGACGGACGGAATGATCATAATTCCATGTTCAATGAAAACTTTGGCTGCAATAGCCAGCGGTTATTCGGACAACCTAATAGCACGAGCAGCAGACGTTGTTCTGAAGGAAAGAAGGAGACTGGTTATTGTTCCGAGGGAGACACCGCTGAACACTATCCATTTGAGAAACATGTTGACACTTTCGAAGGCAGGCGCCATCATACTGCCACCTATTCCAGCGTTCTATTATAAACCCAAGACCATCGATGAGATGATCAACTATACGATTGGAAAGGTGCTCGATGTGTTGGGCATTGGGCATAAACTCTTTGAAAGATGGAATTCACAGGAGTAACTTGCGTCAATCAACCCGATAGGTGAATAAGTCTTGCCCCTGAGCAAGAATGAGCTCGAGCGTTACTCTCGCCAAATAGCACTGCGGGACTTTGGTACTGAGGGTCAGCTTAGAGTGAAGTCTGCGAAAGTCTGTGTCGTCGGAGTGGGAGGACTTGGATCAGTCTCGTCTCTTCAATTGGCCGGTATCGGAGTCGGATACCTAAGGATAATCGACAGGGACGTCGTAGAGCTGACAAATCTTCAGAGACAGCTCATCTACGATGCCAACTCAATCGGATACCCGAAAGTCGAAATTGCCGCAAAGAAACTTCAAGCCTTGAATCCTGAGATAAGGATTGAACCCATAGCCGCGTCTGTGAGTGAGGACAATGCCGAGAGTCTTTTGAGAGGTGTGGATATCGTCGTTGACGCTCTTGACAGATTCCTGCCGAGGTTTGCGATAAACAAGGCTTGCGTGAAGCTCAAGATACCATACGTGTTCGGGGGAGCAATTGAAACATATGGCAACGCTACCACAATAATTCCAAGCCAGACTCCGTGTCTGGAATGCCTGTTTCGCAATGCTGATGATGCGGTTCTCCCAACTTGTGAGAGAGTTGGAGTCATACCGCCCATAATAAACATCATTGCAAGCATACAAGTCAACGAGACTCTGAGAATGATCTTGGGAAAAGAACCTCTACTCTCAAACAAAATCCTATATTGTGACCTCAATTCTCTTAATTTCGATATTTTCGAGGTGGCAAGGAGGAAGGACTGCACAGCCTGCGGGTCAGAACCAAGAAAGGCGTTAGCAACTCAAGTTGAACACAAAAAAGGCGGAAGCATATCTGAACTCTGTGGAAGAGAATCCTTCATGGTAACCCCACAACGACAAACCTCAATAAACATCGCGGAAGCGGGTAAGATTCTAAGCAGGAAGTACAAAGTAAAGCTTGTTGCAAGCTATGGGCTAACGCTAACCGTTGGAGATAACATATCCATTAGTCTCATGAGAGGAGGCAACATGCTCATCAAGGGAGCGAAGAACACAGAAGAAGCTCAAAGACTCTACGATGAAATCACAGAATATCTTAAGGCAAGCTAACGGGGTTCACTAGGCAGAACACTTGAAAACGCAAGTCCTATCTATTTCTTTTGTGTAGCTTGCTTCTTCTTCAAGTAGTCTTCGATGGCAGCTCTCAATCCATCTGCCGCGAGATTACTACAATGCATCTTGATAGGCGGAAGCCCATCCAAACTCGTTGCAACATCCTCGCGAGTAATCTTCATGGCTTCCTCAAGAGTTTTCCCTCTAGCCAATTCCGTTATCATGCTGCTTGTAGCTATCGCAGCACCACATCCAAAAGTCTTGAATCTTATGTCTGATAGTCTCTCCACGCCATTAGCATCCTTGCTGACTTTGATGTAGATCCACATCAAGTCTCCGCAATTGTGGAGGCAAAAAGCATCAGTCGCAAAAGAGTGGGTGTCCTCAACCTCAAGATTGTAGACTTTAGTACTGACATTTCTTGTTCCAACATATGTTATTGGTGTGTAGAAGTAATTGTTGTCAAACCATGAATGGATTTTCTCTGATTTAGCGTGGTGAAAATCGATTCCGAGGATCGCACACAGTCTCCACAACGATTCTTTGTCACCTACGTGGAGTCTATAGTTCTTTTTGTGTTTGACATCGTCCTTGACTTTCTCTGGTTCGCTGTAGAAGGATTGAGTAATCCTCTGTCTCATCAATAGTGTTTTCATTTGCTGTGCGAGTTGGTACGATATCGTAGAGTACCCTGCCCTAGGACTCTCTCTTGTGAGACTAACGTAACCATCGCCCTTCCATAGCCCTCGAATCAATTCTTTCTGTTTCTCCAGCGGTAGCAACGTCATGAAGTGAGGCATCTTCTTGTTCTCAGCATGAGAGCCGAACATTTTTCTGAAGAATCGTGCCAAAGTAGCATTGTAAATGAATACTTCAAGGGTTCTCTTCATAGGTTTCTCCTTGATGCTACATTCAATATTCCACAGCTTTGCGGTGATACCCTTAATGTCTTCAGCAATATCTTTCTCTTTGAGATTCAAGGTGAAACCAATAAACGTTTTCGATGGCTTGTCCTTGGTGTATCCTTCAGCTAGGAAGTAGCCGCAAAGTCGCAAGAAATCGCCGTCTATCGGGATTCTGTTCGGTATCTCCTTGCTCTTGAAGTCGTGCTGCAGTCTTGGAACATCCATTTCAAGAGAGTCAACATCCTTCGTCGACTGCAGGATGGGGTATAGCGCTATGTCTCCCCTCTTAAGGTCACCAGCATGATACCAACCATGATTCAAGGTTCTCTTGTCCTTGGTCCTAAGGAACCTGTCACCCTTAGGAAGCCTTGTTGACAAAACAAGATGATCTGGCGTCAGGGAGACTGTTCCAAGTTTGTTCTTCAGGGTGACTATGTCCCCAATATGGTCTCTTCCAGACTTTGCCACTACGTTGCTATACTGCCCTGTATGACTTAACACTCTCTCCTTCTCAAGGATCGTGCTTATGGTTGAAAATTCTCCATTGGAGTTTATCATTTCATTGGGAAGTAGACATACGGGGTTTCCAACCTTGCCTATTCCGTCGGCGTCCTTGATTTCTCCCACGTTACGCGGGTTCCTAAAATGATCCATGACCTTCTCGCTGTAGAGCAAGAGGATTCTCACCTTGAAGCGTTCTATCAGGAAGACCTGCGGCTTCCAGCCAATCATCTTGATCGCATTCAAATATATATACATCTATCGCAGCGACACCGTGCAATCAATTTCCCGAGTTGAATAGTGTACGAGTCCATCGAGAGAAGAGTTGTCGCGGCATTGATCAAAAGGATGCAATGCAACGACCTAGAGCAGTGGCCTTCAAATTTCAATTCTCGAGAAACATTTATTATAAAGAACACAAGACAGAACTCAATGAATAAGAATCATCAGAAGACTTCAAGAGCTGCGAGGAGTGAGTTGGAAATTGTCAGAAGAGGATTTGGTGGTAAAGGCATCTGATAGAATCCTGCCGAGTGTAGTCATGGTAAGTACTGTCCAGCTTGTTGAAGACTACTTCTTCAGGGCCCATCCTGTTGAGGGCGTAGGCTCGGGCTTAATTGTCGACTCAAAAGGTTATGTGCTCACTAGTAGACACGTCATAAGCGGAGCAAGACGAATACAGATCATGTTCCAAGATGGTAAGCAACTAGACGGAAAGGTTGTTGGAGAGGATCCTGGGATCGACATTGCGGTAATAAAGGTTGATTCTCGTGGTTTGCCTGCAGCTGAGCTTGGCGACTCAGATAAATTAAGGATTGGTCAAACCGCGATTGCTGTTGGCGTCCCATTCCGTCTCACTGGAGGAGCCACTGTGACTAAGGGAGTCATAAGTGCCGTAGCAAGAACCATTCAATCTGATAGAGGAAGCCTTGAAAACCTTGTGCAGACAGACGCAGCGATAAACCCAGGCAACAGCGGGGGTCCACTCATCGACATCAATGGAAAAGTAATAGCCATTAACACTGCGATCATCCCCTTCGCTCAAGGCATAGGATTCGCGATACCTATCAACTCTGCGAAGGGAGTTCTCGACAGAGTCTTGAAGTATGGCTCATACATGAAGCCTTGGCTTGGCCTTGTGGGCGTGGATGTTAACTCCAGCATAGCAAACTACTATGGACTTAGCGTATCAAAAGGCATCCTTGTGGTAAGAGTGTTCCGTCGAGGTCCTGCTGACGAAGCAGACATAGCGGCTGGCGACGTGATAACAGCGGTGGACAACTCTGAGTTGAAATCCATGTCCGCTCTTATCGAGTATCTGGGAAGCAAGAACGTTGGCGAAGAGGTCACAATGACAATTGTGCGCGGTCAGCAAAAGGGGAAGGTTACAGCGACCCTCGTAGAGACTCCTAGTGAACTATAATGGCCTTTTTCTATCTTCGTTTTCTATCTTCTGAATCATGGTTCACATTTTGATGTGTTCGAGTTCAATCGTCTCAAACTCTTTCTCCCTTTTTCTTTTTCAACCTCGTTCAGAAGGGAAGTTGAGTGATATTATATGTTCAAGGATATTGTTCTGAAAGCCTTCAAAGAGACCGAGAAGAACAAGCGGGAGATTATTGAGATTCTCAGAGATCTCATAAGAATCGACACTACAAACAACCCACCACAAAGAGTTGGAAAAGAGGGACAAGGACAAGAATACCTCATCAAGATACTAAGCGAAATAGGATTCAAAGACATAGTCTCGTTTGAACCAGACGAGGAAACGCTAAGCCGACTCAAGGGATATGTGCCACCGGTAAATTGGAGTAAAAGATATGCTGGACGCCCAAACGTCATTGGAACCCTCGGAAGCGGTAATGGAAGATCACTCATTCTGAACGGACACATCGACACTGTTACCTCAGGTCCACGTGACCTCTGGCATTATAATCCCTTCGGCGGGGAGATCGATGAAGGCAAGATCTATGGCAGAGGTGCAGCCGACATGAAGAGCGGGTTAATAGCAATGCTCATGGCAGCAAAGTTCGCACGAGCTGTCGGAGGGATTCAAGGGAAAGTTATCTTTGAAAGTGTGGTGGACGAGGAAGGAGGAGGGAATGGCAGCTTATCATGCGCGGCAAAAGGATACTCTGCCGACGCAGCCATTATTGCTGAACCCACGAAGCTAAAGATATGCTCCGCGCACAGAGGAGTCTTGATAGGACACATAGAGATAACCGGAAAGGCTGCCCACGCATCGCGAAAAGACGAGGGCGTAAGTGCCCTAGATAAAGGAGTTGAGATTCTCAAACAACTGTCACTGCTGGAGCAGTGGAGAAAGGACCACGTTGAACCTCACCCCCTACTTGAAAAACCAACCATCCTAGCTGGAAAATTCCAAGCTGGCGACCAGGTGAACATCGTTCCACCTAAGGCATCGATAGATATAGATGTAAAATACTTACCGAGCGAAGTTGATCAAGAGGGCGCAGGTTCAAAAGTTAAGGAGCAAGTAGAGAACTGGATTCTGAACGCATCGAACAAAGATCCCTGGATGAAGCTACATCCACCAAAAGTAGAGTTCCTCTATGATTTGCCACCCTCAAGTATTGCAGGCGACCACCCTTTGTTATCAACAATCAAAGAAGTCTACACAATGCTCTTTGGTGGGCGTACCCCTCAAGTTGCTGGATTCCAGGGGTGGAGTGACATGTATCATCTGAATAGCCACAAAACTCCTGCAGTAATGTTCGGTCCAGGAGACATGGAAAAATCAGCTCATCAATTAGATGAGTATGTCGAAATTCAAGAACTCATAGACGCTACTAAACTGTTATGCGGAATAATAATAGCTTGGTGTAGGTAAGGAGGCTTAACGGTTGACAGTGGAGATAACTGGACTAAACATGTTGCGTGAGATCAAGGAGCAGCCACAAACCACCCGAGACACAATTGAGTCTTCATTACGACAAGCCGAACCAGTCAGAGAACTGATTGAGGAAAAACTGGACAAGAACCGCGGAACGATTTTCCTGATTGGTTCAGGCACATCTCACTATGCATCAATTGCAGGAAAGTACGCTCTGCTAGCTTCTGCCGGTATTCCGAGTGTTGCTTATTCTGCATCGGACTTCAGAGATTTTGAAACCAAAAAGAAAGGAGACATCGTAATTGCTGTCTCCCAATCAGGGGAAACTGGAGACGTACTCACAGCAGTCGAGACCGCTTCCAAGAATGGATGCAAAGTTGTGTCCGTCACGAATGAGGCAAGAAGCACGCTCGCCAAGATCGCTGATGCAACCATTGTGACGAAGGCAGGAAGAGAGGTTGCAATACCAATGACAAAAACCTATACCGCATTGCTTGCAGCGCTATTTAGTATTGCAGAGACACTAGGACGGAAGAAACAGGCAAACTCACCATTGATGAAGATCTCCAAAGCTGTAGAGGAAACAATCAAGACCTCCCAAGAGAAAGTCAGAAAAATGGCTGACGAAACGAAGGAGCAGAAGGCGCTTTTTCTTCTCGGACGAGGACCCAGCTATGCAACCGCTCTCGAAGCATGCTTGAAACTCAAAGAGGCAGCCCTCGTGCATGCTGAAGCATTTAGTTCACCAGAGTTTAGGCACGGTCCAAGAGCACTGGTCGAACCCAGAACTTCAGTAATTGCATTCACTAACTCTCACCCATTTGACGAAACAACTGTGAGATTGCTTGAGGACCTCAAGGTGACGGGTGCAAGTATGATCTCGATCGGAGATCGAGGCGGCTCAACTATCACTACTCCATCACTGCCGAACCACTTAACTCCAATAATAGACATAGTGCCACTGCAACTACTAGCCGCTTATGTCGCCGTGGCCAAGGGCATAAACCCCGATGTGCCGAGAAGCCTAGTAAAGACAACGACTGCAATATGACAGGGTTGCGCATTCCCACTAGAGAGAAGATGTCGATGACCAATGAAGAAGTGATCAAAAGACAAAAGCAAGACATACGCAAGACCGTCTGGTCAAAGATGGAAGAGACACATTTAGCCCGTTTTCCGATGCCTGTCTATGGCAGAATACCTAACTTCGCAGACGCGAGGTTAGCCGCCAAAAGACTATGTGAAACCGAAGCCTTCAAGAATGCCGAGACCGTTTTCTGCTGCCCAGATTCTCCCCAACGTTGGGTTCGTCTAGCTGTTTTGGGACAGGATAAAAATCTCGTGATGGCTTCGCCGCGCTTAAAAGAGGATTTCATCTTGCTTGACCCGCATCAAATCGATCCAACGCACTATGCTGAAGCTTCAACTATAGCAGGAGCTTTCAAACACGGGAAACATATTGGACCAGCTAACCTCAAGGTAGATTTCAAGGTCACAGGTTCAGTAGCGGTCACCATGGAGGGCGGTAGGGTAGGCAAAGGCGGCGGGTACTCTGATCTAGAATACGCCATTTTGAGAGAATTCCACTGTATTACCAAGGAAACTCCCATTGCAACAACAGTACATGATATTCAGGTGGTTGTTTGGGTTCCCATGGACCCCAACCATGATATGCCCGTCGACTTGATCGCCACTCCGACACGCTTGGTCGCGACAGGAACAAGACTGCCGAAGCCATCAGGAATAGACTGGAGGTTGCTCTCTGAAAAACAAGTTCGAGAGATACCCCTTCTCAGATTATTGCCAGAGCTGAAACTGAACCATCGAAAGACGGCAAACTAATCAAAAGTGTTAAGTTTTCACGTAGGGATAACTGTACTATCTCGAGAAACAACCCACGGAAGCTGCTTGATTTTCGAGGTGGTGAATGATCTGGCACCAGCAATCATATATGATGTGAAAACAGGATTGAGCTTTTCAATTCAAGCCATCAAGCAGTTGCAGGGATTCTTTGGACCGGTCTTTCCTAGGTTGGTTGCCGGATTCGCCACGGAATTTGAAGCCAAGATGATCAATGATAAGAATCCTCCGCAAATTGAAACTTTGGAAGAATGTGCCAAATATATTATCTCTAACCTCGAGAAGTATCCTCGCGGAATGGCATCCATCGCATACGGACAAGCCAAGGCTGAGAAAGTGTTGCAGGGCGGCGTCGGATCAGGCTCAAGAAGTGTTGCCAAGGAAGGTATCAAAGAGATACTTGAGAAGACCGGTGTAGCTGATGATTGTCCCAAGAGCACCAATACGTTTTTGGTCTACAGCGCAATAATCGAGCTTGCGAAGCGGACAAGGTGGGAAGCAGGAGATTCTAGGATAACTGGAGGCGAGGATTGTGTCGAGGCGACTTACAGAGGATGCATCTTCAGCGACGCGTGCAAACTTATGGCACAAGAAGGTATCGGTAAGGTGGGTGGAGGATTTGAATGCTCCAATGCGCGTGCAAGCGCTGCAACCCTAGAATACGCAACCAAGATACCTCACGACTTCGGGATGTTGTGGTTCGACCCCCCGAACTGCACTTTCCGCATCTTTAAGGTCCATGCAACTCAACTCGATCCAGTCTTTTGATGCGGATCTCACGATGTCAGAACGGAATCAGTGAATCGGCATCCAAATGTTAAAACCTGCCAACATCAGTTGTTTTTGTGAAGCGAGCAAAAGCGAGATTTTACCACAAATTGCGAAAAGTGGGAGGATAGATGGTTGGCGCGGTGGTTGTGACTAGTTCTCGCCCGCGTTAGTAAGTCTGTATCTGGGAATTTAGACACAGGATCAAAAGTCGACAATCTACCATTTCTCCCTAATGATTCTTAGTCCTGTTGCGAAAAACCCAACAGGAAGAGCGACGCAATGCAAGAAGGAAGACAGAATTTAAAAACCATTGAATATAGTATCATCGTCAAGGCTAGAAACTGCAGAGTTCCCCCCCACCCGCTCGTAACAGGATAGGTGATTGAATCCATGAGTAGCAAAATCGTGGTAGATTCAAAATCCCTACTCAACTTCCTCAAGCTTGCAGTAAAAGAACAAGAAACCTTCTACGGACCAGTTTTTTCCAAAATGGTAGCGAAATACGCTGCTGAGTATGAGGCAAAGAAGACCAGTGATCCCAACCCACCTCAGGTTGAGAACATCGACCAATGTGTGAACTATCTCATCCAGAACACTGGCAAATACAGTGATGGTTTTTCCTCAATAGCATATGGAATAGCCAGAACCGAGAAAATGTTGCAGGGCGGCATAGGCTCAGGAGCCAGAACCTCTGCAAAAGATGCAATGAAAAAGCTAGCCGAGAAAATTGGCACCGCGACTCTCTACGGAAAGGTAACCAGCACCACCGAGGCATGGAAGAAACATCTCGACTTTGCAGCCATGACGCATACCAAGGTAGAAGACATTACAGTCAGTGGCGACGAAAACTCAGCTCTGGCGAAGACGGCGGAATGCCACTTCAGCGACGCCTGCAAAGCCATGGCAGAAGAAGGCATCCACACCGTATCAGGAAAAGTTGAATGCGTGATATGCAAGACGGACTCAGCCATACTCGAAGTGATAACAAAGTGTGCCCACGATTACGACCTTCTCGAGTTCAATCCTCCCAAGTGCACCTTCCGAATATTCAAGGTTCAATAGTTGCAACAGAAGGAGCTTCTCATAGTGCCTTTGCAGCATATACCAGTCTCTTCTCTCTGTTGGATTTCAATCCAACAAGAACGATAACACCGGCGAAAATGCATGAGTGGCAAACTAGTAGTCGACTCGAAACTCCTACTGCAAATCCTCAAAGCTGCAGTCAAGGAACAGAAAAACATCCACGGACTTGCCTTCTCTAAACTGGTTTCAAGATATGCGGCTGAACTCGAGGCCGAGAAGGTGGATGATCAAAACCCTCCTTCAAGCGAAAATATAGACCAATGCATAGACTATATCAGGCAAAACAATGGGAAGTGCCCTGATGAATTCTGCACAATACCGTACGGAATAGCTAGAGCTAAGAAACTGTTAGAAGGTGGAATTGGTACAGCCACCAGAATTTGGGCCAAAGAGGGCATGGTAAGATTGGCTGAGAAAACGGGTACCGCAACTTTCCATGAAGATCGCAGTGGGCACACTACCAAAAGACCAAGATCCCGCAATACTTAATTATTAGTCAAAGGAAAGTTCGATTAGGGGACAGCCACCCGATTACTGAGTAATATTAAGGAGGCATAAGATGTCTTCATCGAACTCTGATTTTGATGCGAAGACAATGTTGAGCTTCGTAGTTGAAACTACTAAATCCCTCAGCCTATATGGACCAGTCTTCCAGAAAATCGCGGCGCAACACGCGGTTCGATTCTTGGCTGAGAGGATCGGAGACCCAAACCCCCCCTCGTCTGAAACCTTGTCAGACTGTGCGAAGTACATCAGCCAGAACCTGGGAAAATATCCCAACGGGTTCTGTGCATTGGCATATGGAATTGGCACAGCCCAGAATCTATTAGAAGGCGGCATCGCATCAGGTGGAAGAAGCATCCTGAAAGAAGGGATGAAAGCATTTCTCGAGAAAATGGGATCGGCATCTGTGTACGGAAGTGGAACCAGCACCACGGAAATATCCAAAAACCAAATAAGCGTGCAGAAGACCATGCGCCTGCTATCAGGCGAAGACGCCACAGTGACAGGCGATGAGAACTCCTCTTCCCTCTCGTATAAGGGATGCCGGTTCAAGGATTCCTGCGCAGCGATGATCGAGGACGGTGTTCGCAGAACTGGCGGAGGCATCGAATGCAGTAACGCTAGGGGCCACCTAGCTGTCGTTGAGTACGTGACCAAGATACCTCACGACTACGAGGTTGTCAACCACAACTCTCCCAACTGCACCTTTAGGATATTCAAGGTTTGAAAAGGTCACCACCCTTCAAACTGGCCGATCCTCGTCAATTAAGCTCTGAGAAAATCGCCATATGACTCGGCATTTATAACAGTTCGAAATCAATGATGACATGAATCTCAGCGGGAGCCTAACTTGAAGGAAAATAGCAGTTCTCTTCGGGAAGATAACAAAAGTGACGATTCAAGCAGACCTTCTTGAGGCGGCCTGACATGCTGAAGGCACTAGTTATCTATCACTCCGAAATGGCTGAAATGAAGCTTCTAGCAGATAAGATCAGGCGGCGGCTAGAAGACGTCGATATGCAAGTGACGATATCTCAAGATAAGCAGTTCAGGGATTTTGGATCCATTCGCGAGTACGATGTCATTGCCCTTGGTTCACCATGCCTCGCTTGCAGGAAGTGCCATGGAGCCGAGGAGTGCCGAGCGCCCAAGTTGCTCAGAAGGCACATAAAGAAGCTCTTCACGATGGATCTGAAAGGCAAGAAACTTATCACATTCGCAAACTCACCAGAACCAGAAAGACTCGAATGGGTTCGCGGAAGAATAGAGGTTCTCATGGCACCGACAGAGATCGCGCCAGTAGCCTCCATTGGGAGCGTCGGCAAACCCTCGGAAAACCTAGACGTTGCCCTGAAAACCAAAATCCAAGAACAAACAATCAAATAACCCAGGGGAATTTCCTCGAAGGGAAATTCGACGTGAAAGTTGACATCGCCTCGGATAGGTCGCCAAGAGGGGAGCTGAAGGAACCGATGCTAAAAGAGATAGTAGCGGTAAGATGAGAGGCTGAAGACAGCGAACATAGAACGCATCTCATCACTGCTACAATAGTCCTCTACCTTCCAGATCCCTCATCTCCAAAGCCTCAATATGATTGGGCCTCTCACGGTTTTTTCAGCCTTCCCAGCTCCCGAACCTTCATATTTCTTGTTTGCGTCGTGTTCTTCCAAGTGTTTCGATTCGATGGGATCAAATGGAAACCCGAGACCTCAAACTTCATGCCGAGAACGAGGTCTCTCTTAAATCCACACAAAGAAATGCCTAAATAGAAGTTCAGGAAATACTCTGAGAGTTAAAAACTATCCACAGTGATCGAAATTGAGGACAAAAAATAGATCGATCTCAATGTCAGCATTCCTCGTCTTAGCAGTGATCCTGTTAGGATTGGCCAGCATTCAGAACCCTCAAGTGCGCCAACCATTGTCACAACCGAGGTCTCTACTGATTCCGCCGCCTCCCTCTGCA
Source organism: Candidatus Atabeyarchaeum deiterrae (assembly GCA_037310415.1). Taxonomy (GTDB): domain Archaea; phylum Asgardarchaeota; class Atabeyarchaeia; order Atabeyarchaeales; family Atabeyarchaeaceae; genus Atabeyarchaeum; species Atabeyarchaeum deiterrae. The sequence continues at coordinate 2,670,569 of CP147780.1, read as the reverse complement.
CCCTACTGGAGCTACAAAACGGGTGGGGACGTGCAAGCAGTGGCGGTCTCACAGGACGGAGGCACAGTGGTGGCTGGAAGCTATAATGGCAAGATCTATCTCTTCGGTAGACAAGACAACACGACACTATGGACATACAAATTCGCCTTGGGCGCCATAGATGGCGTAGCAGTCTCAGATAACGGTAGCACAATAGTTGCAGGAGGAAGCGATGGCTATATCCGCGCTTTTGGAAGAGAGAGCAACACGACAATATGGGCATACAAAGCTTCCGCTTCAATAAACAGCGTGGCTATTTCCGCTGATGGAAACACAATAGTCGCGGGCGGAGACAATCATTATGTCTATGTCTTCGGAAGGCAGAACAACGCGACAATATGGAACTACAATACAACTCTCCGAGTACGCAGCGTTGCAGTTTCAGCCGACGGGAGCACAATAGTCTCAGGTGACGAGCACTATTGGCCCTTCCCCTCCTATGGCTATGTGCGCGTGTTCGGTAGACAAGACAACACAACATTATGGACCTACAAGGCAGGAATCATAGAGGGCGTAGCAGTTTCAGCGAATGGCAGCACAATAGTGGCGGGAAGCGACGATTTTATATTCTATGTTTTTGGAAGGCAAAGTAACACAACAATATGGACTTACAAGACTAGTAACCCTGCAGAAGGTGTGGACGTTTCAGCTGATGGTAACACTATCGCGGCAGGAAGCCGAGATGGAAATCTAACGGTATTTGCGCGAGCCAGCAACGCGACACTCATCAACTACGAAACCAATTCGTTGCTATACAACACAGTGGCAGTATCGTCCGATGGGTCTACAATTGCTTGTGGCGGATGGGGCAGCGCGACATATAGCTTGTATCCGAGAGCATGGTTATTCTCTAAGAATCTTGGACTGCTCTGGAACTATAATGTCGGCGGCAACATATCCGATTCAATCTGGGGACCTGCCGTAGGCATTTCTGGTGACGGAACTCTCATAGCATACGGTTCGGATAACGGCAAGATCTTTGCATTTCAGTACGACTATACTCCACCAGTCCTAGGTTTGCCCAGCGCCTCACCTTTGAGTCCAGTTGGCGGCCAAAGCATAGATATCTCGATCTCAGTGACTGACAATATCGGAGTTAAATTAGTCAACTTGAACTATAAGACTCCAGACTCTGGTTATTGGAGCTCAGCACAAATGGTCCTCTCAGGAGACATATATACGGCAACTATAGGACCCTTCAACTCGGGAACAAACGTCACCTACTACATCAGCGCCAGTGATAGCTCGGATAACGTCGCAAGTTCACCAAACTACGCAATTACAATAGGACAGGGAATAGAGCCAGTTCTAATAATCATGGCAGTGATCAGCGTTGTCGCAATTGTAGTCATACTTTCAATCGTCATCTTGATGAGGCGAGCCAGATCTGCGGGACAAGGCAGGAAGACGAAGTAATAAGAAACCTGTAGAGAATACTAGGGATTCGTCTGATATACATCTATCAGACCTGTTCCTCTCCTTTTTCCAATCACCATGATCGTCGCGCGGAAGAAGTCAACTTTCAAACCCCTGCACGTCCACTTCCGACCAGGATGTTTCCTGCAAGGAGGACACATTCGCGTCGACCCGGAGGACTTTATCAGAAACATAAACGGTGAACTCGCCAAGAGCAACCAAAAACTTGTCGCCCAGGCAAGGCAACTTGTCGAACATTGTAGTCTGGACGCGGCGACCCCTGACAAGACTCGTCAGATACTGAAGTTGCGGCAAAAACAATGGGCCATCCTTTCTTGGACTTAGCACATTAAAGATAAGTTCAAGGAAGGAAAGGTTCAGGCAAAATACAGAAAAACACGAAATCCAGTTCGGATTCCATTCCAGCCTAAAAGCAGGAAAACACAAACACGTTCCGGACTTCACTTCGACAAAACAATCGATGGTTCTTTCTGTTCTGCTTCTGAATTAACTTCTTTGACATCCTCGTCGTAGTCGTCCAAGTAGACGATCTCGTCATCAAGATCCTTACACATTTCTGCAAACCTCCTTTGCTTTCCATTATTCGATATCAGCTTCAATCACCATCCTATACTCATCGTTTCACGTAAACATAGAAGCTGGATGACATATACAGCCTCCCCAAATAGTATACTGAGACCTAATGAGTTCTACGTATATCCGCTTGCCTCCCTTATAAAGATCTCGTGGTTCTCAGGGCAGAGAGAACCTAAAATGGCTGATTTCTTCTGCTCGATGACAGACGCAAGACTGTGCATCTTGTCTTCCTAATTTCCTCAATGTCTGGCTTAGACAACCGTATGAACAGGCTATCTCCATGAATTCCGACAAACATGTTGCCATTTATGAAATACGCAGGATACCCAAACATCTTACGAAACTCACACTTAACTCCCCTCATCTTCTCAGCGAGAAAATCAACCAATTCAGGCGGTGCCTTCTTCCACTTCATCACCATCGCCAACCTCCACACACCTAATCCGAACTCCACCCCAAATACCTCTAGTAGCCCCAATACAAAAAACCTCCTGAAAGCTCTTGACAAAGAAAAGGCAGAAGGGAAGGCGAATGCCTACGAAAAGAGCAGGAAGAAACCACTTAACTCTCAGGAATCAGCGCTAACATTTTCGCGCGGTAACCATTCAAGTTCTATGTGGATTTCGTACTTATGATCTTCTTTGGCATACAGCAATTTCATGACTACAGGCTCGGTTAACTCAACTTTTCTTCGCTCTTCTGAAGCAAAAACGTCTGACAATTCGAAGGCTGTATTTTCAAAGGAGGTTCCGAGTCCTGTCAGCATTTTTGCAGTTTCTACTTGGGTACACACCTTTCTGAACTTGAACAATGCTTGATGAGTTTCTCTGTAGGTGTCAATCATTTCAGTCATTTTCGCCCACTGAGCCATGGCAGACTTCAATTCTACTTTACCTTTATCGGTAAGTGCATAGTGCTTTCTGTCTGGTCCATGATCTCTGGACTCCATTTGTCCTGTTACAAGACCAGTTTCTTCCAGTTTTTCCAACGCGGGATAGATCGTGCCTGTCTTGGGCGACCAGTACCCTGAGAATCTTCGCTCCAGTTCCCGGATAGTTTCATAGCCATACATGGGCTTGTCTGATAGGAGTAACAGAAGCCAAAGCTGGACTGTTCCGATTTTCATGCTTCGAAGTCGATGCATCTTTTCCACCTCATTGGCGTACAAGCTAGCTTTATATAAGTAGATAATCTACTCACATAAGTAGTTTATCTATGTAGGTGAAAGCTATGAAATGGGTAACAAGGCAGTATATTCACGTCGACCGAAATGCCTGTCCATGGCTCATAAGGAAATTCGTGGATCCGAAAGCCGAGTTCATCTTCGTCCCAGTCGAAAAGATCGAAGAAGTGGTCAAGAAAGAGAAGGCGATACCGTACGACGCGGCAAACGTTGAACTGACACACCACGGCGACAAATGTAGTTTTGACGCCATAATTGAAAAGTATAAAATCAAGGATCCCCCAGTCCTGAAGTTGGCAGATATTGTACGCGCAGCTGATACCGACAAGCTAGAATCCGTACCTGAAGCCGCAGGATTGGAGGCAGTAATGACTGGCATTGCAGCCATGTCAAAAGACGATCACGAGGCCATTGCAAAAGGAAGCCCTGTATACGACGCATTCTATACCAACTGCAAGCTGAAACTGATCCGCGAAAAGCACAAAGCCGAAATCGAGAAAATGGACAAAAGGCTGATTAGAGAATTCCTGAGGAAGAAGCTCAACGAATAACAAACCATCCATTTCTCATTTTTCTGAGGTGACAACCACAGTGCAGTGGGTAACCAGAACCAAGCCTCATGTTGACCGGTGTGCCTCAGCATGGCTCATCAAGAGATTTATCGACCAAAAAGCCAAATTTGAGTTCATCTCCAAAGACGACCCGATTCCTGAAGGCTCAATTGCATTCACATTGCGAAAAGCAGAAATCAAACCCGTCGAAGGGAAAAAAACTACCTATGACGCTCTACTAGAGAGATACAACGTCCGAGATCCAGCTGCGATCAGAATAGGCAAACTCATTCATGATTTTGAAATAGACGCAGAAGAGAGTCCAAAAGGAGTCAAGCTCAAGGAAACACTCGGTTTGTGCTACATTCTCAAAGGCCTAGAAAAGACATCTGAGACAGACAGCGAGACAATCGAAAAAGCAATCGTTATCTTAGATGCTCTCCGAGCCATTTTGCAGGATGAAGGTCAGCAGGAAGTGAGATCCTAAGTACATGCTGCGCTGACAAACGAACCTTTCGCCGTGCATGCTTGGACCAAAAGAGTCAAGGGACTGCTTCGGCCTGAAGATAATATTGCGGTGCTGTCAGAGACCATTCTCATTCTAGGTCATAGAGAGGAACTACAGCTGAAATATAGTCGGATGATTTCCGCTCAACTTTTCCACTTCAGAAAGAGTCACCCAACAATGGGTGCCACATATACTGACAATTTCCAGTTGTTACGTCTACTTCTAAGTAGCCGGGTCGAACTGCCTATGCCGAAGAGATTCTTCATCGCTCTCTGCATCATGGGACTCTTCGCTATTCTCAGCTCAACAATGTCGAAGAGCCCCGTTCTAAACCCATTCGCACAGAGCCTGGGGACACCAGCATACTTAATTGGATTCGTCGCAGCCGCCTCAACCATTCCCGGAATACTCGTCAGTCTTCCAGCTGGAACAATCTCTGACCGAGTAGGCCGAGGAAAAGTGATCATCTTCGCTGGTCTCATATTTGCCACCGCTCCTTTCCTCTACCTACTTGTTCTTGACCCATACCAACTGATCCTGGTAAGATTCTATCATGGCTTCGCCACAGCCATCCTCGTCCCAGTCGCCAACGCCACCGTAGTTGAAAGGTATCCCAAGAGTAGGGCGGAAAAAGTCTCAACCTTTTCATCATCAACCGCCGTCGGAAGAGCGATCGCTCCTGCCCTCGGAGGATACATCCTCTTGGTTACATTGACAGACTACCATGAACTATACATCGTCGTTGGCATAACAGGTGTCTTAGCACTAATCGCGGCAGCAGGCCTACGTGAAAAAAGAGAACCTGAAAAAAGACCAGTTCAAAAAACAACAAAGGAACTAAAACCCGCTGAAAACACAAGCAAAATCCCACGAAGCACTGCCGGAGAGTGGAAGGAAGTCGCCTCGAACCCGCGCATTCTTGCAACAAGCCTAGTGGAAGCAGCGATCTATTACACATACGGAGCCTTTGAATTCTACTTGGTACCCTATGCCCAGCTGCTTGGCATTAACACGTTCCTAACTGGCATCGTCTTGGCAGCTGAAATAGTTACCTTTGTCCTAGCCAAACCCATCATGGGAAAATTCTCAGACAAGATTGGAAGAAAAAAACCCATTATCCTAGGCTTGGTACTGAGCGGAATCCCAATGGTCGCCACACAATTCGCAATATCCTTCCCCGAACTCATCATGGTCTCAGTCACCTTCGGTTTAGGCTTCTCACTCGTTACATCGTCAACTCCTCCGCTTATATCAGAAGTCTGCAGAAAAGAAGTCTATGGTTCAGCAATGGGATTCCTCGGCACCATAATGGACGTGGGACAAGCACTCGGACCAATCCTAACCGGTTTCATATTGGCAGCTACAGCCATGTACTCAGTTTCATTCATGTCGCTGGGACTACTACTTTTCGCGTGCGCCATCATATTCTCTCTCTAAACGGGCACAGACTTCCCCTCACCTTCTTTTCTCTTGGCACCAGACCTCGTCCACAGACCACACACCTTTTCACCACCACAGTCTCTCCATCACGTTTATATCACCGCACCAGACTCTAAAACCCACAACGAATTCTAACAACATTAAAAACAAGCAAGGAGGTCAACCCAAAACATGGGAGAAGAAAAACCCATCGAAATGCCCATCGAAGCCCAACCAGAAGGATTCTTCGACGGCCTCGACACAGACAAATACGTCATCGGATTCTACTTCGCAGGCCTCAACCCCGCACTACCAGTCATCGACGTAGCAGAAATGGCAGCCCTCGAACAATCAACAGGAACCTGGACACCAGTCCCAGGCGAAACAATCGAACTCAAAATCAAACGCCAGGCAAAAGTACTCGGCATATGGGAAACACCCGAATACGTCTACACCGTACCAAAAGAAGTAGACCACCGCAACATGATCATAGCCGTAGGCTTCCCATGGGAAAACTTCGGAGCCCAAATCCCCATGCTACTCTCAACCGTAGTCGGCAACATCAGCATGGGCGGAAGAATCAAACTCATGGACCTATGGTTCCCCAAAAGCTGGCTCAAAGGATTCAAAGGACCAAAACTCGGACTCAAAGGAATAAGAACCCTCATGAAAATACCCAAAAGACCCCTACTCAACAACATGATAAAACCCAAAACAGGATACACACCACAAGTCGGCAAAGACCTATTCTACGGAGCCGCAGTAGGCGGAACAGACTGCATCAAAGACGACGAAATCATCGCCGAACCAGAATACAACAAAATCGCAGACAGAGTCCCACTCTACATGGAAATGGCAGAAAAAGCAAACAAAGAAAAAGGCGAAAAAACCCTATACTGCTGCAACATAACCGACAAAGTCGACAAACTCCTAGAAAACGCCGACACAGTCAAACAAGCAGGCGGAAACGCACTACTCATCAACTACCTCGCAATAGGATTCGACGCCCTAAGAATGGTAGCAGAAGAACCAAACACCTTGCCGATAATGGGTCACATGGATATTGCAGGCGCATGGAGCTACAGCCCCATAACAGGAGTATCACCCACACTCATAATGAGCAAACTACCACGCATATGTGGCGCAGACATACTACTCGACCCGGCCCCGTACGGAAAAGCCCCTATACTTGTTGATAAGTTTTTGATGATTGCGAAGCGTATGCAGTTTCCGTTGCAGCATATTAAGCCTACGATGCCTATGCCTAGTGGTGGGATTACTGCGGGTCATGTTGACAAGGTGTGCAATGATCTTGGCTTTGACATCATGATCGGGTCAGGCGGCGGAAAGCCCATCTATAATTGATGAGCCCGCAATCCACGCTCACCCGAATGGTCCAGCTGCAGGTGCAAGAGCATTCAGGCAGGCCATTGATGCTGTGATGCAGGGCACTAAGGTTAGTGAGTATGCTGAGGAGCATGAGGAGCTTAAGACTGCTTTGACCAAGTGGGGTACTGGTAAGACAGGTTTCCAGATGTAGGGAAGCTAGACGGAAATCAGTAAATTTCCCTCTTTCTTTTTTTTGGAGTCCTATGGGAATGTGAGGTTGCTATATTCTCGATTGTTTATCAATCTACTCTAAAAACCCTAAAACCCTGCAAGCCCTAGCCCTGCCTATCTAGCGCCTCCCGAGTTCGGTCTCTTTAAGTACTTGCTCACACTCGGCTTCAAGTTCCTTCACGAGCTTTCTTTGCCTATCTCTGTCCTGCCCACCTTGTCCTTGGCGGACTTTGCCAATTTCTCCCGAACATTCCCTGGAAGCACTCGCTTGCACTAACGCTTCTCGATTATCTTCATCTCATCTTGATCGAGACCGTACAATGCGTAGATTCCGTTGTCAATCTCCTTTTGTGTTCTCTCTATCTCATCTTTCAACCTCTGTGTTTCGTTAGTCTGCTGACCACCCAAATCAAAGAGTTTTTTGTGCATAGTTATCAGTCCCCTTGCAAGTTTCGCAATACCATCCTGCCGGTTTTTGTCATATTTAGGCAGAGGGATCTTCTTTGCATACGCCTTATAGAAATCCATGGACCTGATAGCATTGTTGTAAATGAACTTGTAAGTATAGTACTGGACTGCATTTGAATTCAGTAGAGCCAGAATGTACTCCATCGGATACTTCTTGTCCATGACGAAAATATTGGTGACAGTATTGAAGGAAAAAAGGCCCTCTTCATCGAGTGCACAAGTCAATTTGATATGATCTTGTATGTGTGCTACTATTCTTTGCGCTACTATGTGAGACGTCTTGAACCTCTCAATTGTATCTTTTATCTTGACGATGTTTTTATCGTTTGGATTGTAGAACCTACATCCTCTTATGACATATCTCTGAATGTCATCTCCTCTCAGAACCTTTTCATATCCACTCATGTATTCGTCGGTAAAGAAATCCTTTCCTTGAATTCCCAATCCAAGCATTATATGCGATACATCTCCCAGAGTGGTCTTTGATCTCTCTATCTTCCTTTTAATTTCATAGGCAATCTGCTTGGGCTCTAGATGTATGCTATTCTCTTCTAGGCAGAGTTTCTGCGGAACTTTGGCTGTCTCGGCTATCACTTGATTATTGAGTTCGCCTACGGTTATCAGGTTTCTATCCAAATCCTCAGACTCGTTCTTGAGTATGAAGATAATCTGTTCGAGCAGAACTCCTCTGAACGCTTTTCCACAGTCAACAACCTTCAGGATCCTAAAGTTCCGTAGAAGTTTGTCCCTTATCTTGTCCCAAGAGTCCGTAAATGCCAGCATCTTCGGGACAATCATCCCCAAGTAGCCGCCCTTCTTGAGTAGTCTAAGGGACCTATTTATGAAGAGAGCCGAAGCATTCATCATTCCAGATTTTATTTCCTGATAATCGACCGTCTTGTTCAAAGGATCGTTCTCAAAGATCTTGAAGTATGGAGGATTTCCAATTATCACATCAAACCAACCATCTTTCCTTATGTCAGGGAATTCGGTATCCCAGACGAAAGCGCTGTCACCGCCTATCGATTTGTCACTGATTATGCTGTTGCCACACTTAATGTTCTTCTGCAGTAACGGCAATCTGTGCCCTTTTTCTGCAATTTTCAACGAAAGATTGAGTTGAGCAATTTCTACGGCTTTTGGATCTAGATCAACACCAAAAATATGTCGCTCTAGGATCTCCTTTCTTCTAGCATAAGGTAACTCGCTCTTTCCATTCGTGTAGTACTCATTGATAACATCAAAGACCTTTATCAAGAACGAGCCGGAACCACATGCAGGATCCAAGATCCTTACTTTCTCCAAGTCTTCGAGTTTCTTGCTCTTCAGGATTTCACCGACAGTATTTCTAACAATGTAATCAACAATATAGGTCGGCGTATAGTATATCCCTTGCTCTTTTCTATGTGCAATTCCCCCCTCTAGCTTCGTCTTGGTTGGTGTTTGCCCCAAGATGAAGGCGAGATACTGCTCATATATGTTCCCGAGAATGTCCGCATCTATGACCGCAAAATTGTACTCTATGTCGCTTCCCTCGGATGTGTACATGCTGCGAACAACTTGTGAAATGACATTGTTGCTAATCACTATTTTGTCAACTTCGGCTTTCTCCGTTTTACCCGCCACTACTTCTTCTTCGGTCCTGCTCTCTCCGAATAGTCTACTATTGTATTTCTCTTTGTATTCAGCGAATACTTTCATAAGATCTAGAAAAGTATTGTCGTTGAATCTTCGAGTCAACTGATCTAGTTTCTTCTCTTCTAGTTCCGAATCCTCGGCTTTCCTGATGAAAATCAGTCTGTCTATAATACTCTGGACTATCTCGTCAATAACAAGTGGGGCATATTTGTCAGCATATCTTCTTCTGATGTCTTTAGAAAGCAATTCTCTCCATTTTCTAAGGTCCTCAAACAACGCCTTGTCGATCGATATCTTTTCCTTCCTTATCCCGCGCTTAATTGCTTCACTTTCGAGTGAGTTGTTCAAGAAACTCTCCTTTGAAAGAAACCAAAGTATTTCAAAGTTCTCATCAAATCCCTTGACATCATCTAGCCTGATCATGTAGAATGGAAAGTCACTTTCCCTATCCACATAGAAGATCTTAATGATTCTGAAATCCGTCAAAACGGCCCAAGAACACGCCTTGTTGTAGGCATATGATATGGCTTGTTTAATGAAATCTTTTCTTTCCAAGTCTTCTCCTAGTGCTTTGGCTTCGACAATAAGGTGGGTTACGCCAGCAATACGAAAACTATAATCCGCTTTTTTCTTAGTGGGCTCTCTGCCTTTGACCCCTTCCTCTCTTTGCACCTCGTCGGGAATTCTCCTCCCCCAGACATCCCATCCCAACGATTCGAAAAGCCGATCTATGAACTTCACTCTTGTGTCTGTCTCGCTAATTCCTTTCAGCTTGTCTTTGTTCGAATCATAGAAATCCACGAGTTCTTTGACTATCTTTTTTGCTTCATGTTTTGGATAGCTCATGGAACCGCCCTCCAGCAATTCTCGCATGACTCTTCAGTCGTTCGGAAACTGCCTTACAGAAGTTTAAGTATTTCACTAACTGTCTTCTCTTGCGTTTCTCGGGTTCTTTCACCTAATACTCTTCACTCTCATCATTTACTTTCTCGCAGCAATTCGTCTGCATTTTTCACCATCATCTTAGCTATCAGCAACACATGTTCTGCATCCGCACTCGTGACCACTACATTATTAGAGCCATATTTCTCTGATTTTCTATGCTCTTCCAAGTGCAGATCAAGTGATGCCAAGTGTTTGAAATTGTTGTAAGTACGACCCCATTTCTCTTGGTATGCAAAGCTGTTTTGCCCAATTTTATCTCTTAGGGTTCTGTCAAGCAGGAATCCCATATCCCGACAATTCCCATAAACCCCTTTGGTGATCCCCAATGACAGGGACTCTTGAGCTTTTTCAATGTAGTTCCATGCATCCTTGATTGCTTTCTCACCTCTTCCCATCTGGAAAACGAAGAACTCGCCAAGTCCGAGTCTAGGAGAGTAATCTTGGATCCAGTCTGTCGACGGAATCCTTGTTTCGTGGCTAAAGGTATTTGTCCTCAGTGATAAGAAAACAGAGGAATGAGGGTCTGGAGAGAGTAGCTTGAGATCGCTGTGATATAGAGGGACCACGCCTGAAGAAATATGTATAACTGGAGAGTACAATGTAGGTTGCCCGTATTGCCCATGAATCTCTCTCACAGTTAAGCCGATCTTCTCGGCAGGAATTCCGTAGACTGGAGAAACAAAAGTTCGACTTTCAGCACTAATAACTTCCAAGTTCAGAACTAACCTTACATCTCCCTTCTTGTCTTGCTTCCTCCGCGTCTCTATGTGATCCAAGGATATGCTATCCAAGAACACTATTAGACTAGCATTCCAAGTGTCTTTCGCAGAGGGGCGACTTGATTCTGGAAGCTCCTTAGCCCCAAGTTCACCATGCTTTGAGATATCTTGGCGACACAGGCTGCCAATGCCAATCATCTTTCTGTCATCTGTCTCTATCCATCCGTTTACACACAAGATCGTCTCCTCATACCTTGTAACACTTATTTCTATCTCAAAACTCAAAGCAGAGAACAGAGACTGTTCATAGGGTTTAACTACAACCCGTTCTAAATTCATGTCCTCACACCCATCTATGCTGATAGCTTGCCAAGTACTCCCTCGTTTTTCATATCCACGTTTATTGGTTGGTTCTTACGAAAATCTTTGAGGGATTTCCCAGAAAAAGCTACTCCTCAAAGAAAGTAATAGCATGAGATGCTTCTTAAATCTTCTATTTCTCCTTTCATCATTTTCCAGTGAAACGACTAGCTTGTTCTCAACACACTGCGAAACGTGGCCATCAAAACGCAACAAGAATAAGGAAACAAAGGGGGGCGTTGTTACTCCAGTCTTCCTGCCGAGCTTCTTGATCGATAGTGGCTTTTAAGTAAGCCGATTATGACAATATCTCAAGGATCTTTCATTCCCTCATTCCGTATAGGAGAAGGACAGTCTTGGGGCCGGGAATCGCGAGGTGATTCAGATCTTGGGATTGAAAGGAGAGAAATACGCTCTTGCCGCTGTTGTAGAAGAGCTGTCAGAGCTATCGAAGCGCGATGTCGAAAGAGACAGAGAGCTACCTCCAACGGTCTTCTATTCTGTTGGTGGCCACAAGACTGCCGCGCTCTGCTATGGCAGAAGAACAGTCAAACAAGTTCTGCTTAAATTGAGTAAAAGCGCTGTGGATTGGGTTGCAATAGCGCTGACGGCATGGATGTCAGACCTGAGCAAGATGACTCCAAGAGGTAGGGTGGATTTTCTTAACAATTATGTTTACGGAGATGTCAAGAAATCGTCTGACAAGAGAAAAGTATTGCTCATTCAAGCAAAGGCGGAACAAGCAACATATACACGGATATATGAAGTAATTGAAGATAATGACCGGGTCGACTTTAAGCTAATTGACATTCCGCCGGGAGAAGTATCAGCTGGTTACCTATCTCTTTGAAGCAGACTATCTGAGAGATTACAAGTGGGATGTCGGCAGTGTTTTTCGGCGTCCTATTTGCCATTGGGCGCGAGCAATCCCGTTTGTTCGGCACCTTTTTTAGGGATGCGACTTTGTCTTTGAATTCGTTGAATTTGACAAGAACATCTTCGTGGACGTATTTCAACGCCATCTTGTACACTGATGTATCTGATGCAACAAATAGCGATTTGTATCCTGCTGCTTCGTAGTCCTCTAGTTTTCGTTTGTACTTCTTCCAGTATTCTTCAATGTTCATTCCTGTGGCTTCGATTACTAAAGGTGTTTTACTGCGGCAAATCACGAAGTCGGGAAAGTATCTGTGCCCATTCGTCTCAATGATGGTTGTTGTGCTAAATCGAACTTTGTTCTTGTTTAGCAGTTCTTTGACTTTGAGCTCGTATTTGCTGATTGCTCCTTTTGTCAATGTTCCAAAGAATATGTGCAGCTGTCTTTTTCTAATGATGTCTTTGTACTTCTTTTTGCCTATTATCCTCGGTAGTCTTCGGTGCAGTGTTTGTAGTGGTATTTCGTACTCTTTCGAAAGCAAGCTTAATGAATAGCCTTCCATGAACTTCTGCGATGATTTGTGAAACAGCTTGTCTGGAATCCTTCGCTTCTGCATAATTCTGTTGTATTTGCCTCCGAGTCTTTCGCGCAGTCTTCTTCTTAGAGTCTTTCGATGTATCCTGAGTTCCCTGGTAAGTTCTATGATCTTCGTTCCACTTTTGAGTCGTTTTGCTGCTACTTCTATGATTTTGGTTGGGATCTTGTTTTTCGGGTTTCGCCTTCTTTCTTCGATGATTCTCTGGTACTTCTTTTGTCCTATTGTCCTGCGGATTTCTTCTCTAAGAGTGCCCTGTCCCACTTTGATTTCCTTTGAGAGTTCTGCCAGTGTTTCTCCTTGTTTGAATCGCTTTGCTGCTTCTTGCATCACATGTATCTTGGTTTCTTTTAGTTTGGTTCTGATCTCGTCGTATCTTCTGCTTGGTTGCATTCTTTCGTGGAGAATTGAAGGATGTAAGCCTTGTTCTTTGGCGATCTGTCGTATGGTGTGTCCGTCTTCTAGTTTGATCCATGTTGACTCTGAAATCAATGTTTGTTGCTGTGTGCTGCGTGTTCTTCGTTTGGCTATGATCTTTTCGTACTTCTTTTCGCTGATTCTCCGCAATTTGAAGGATATTGTTCTACGTGTTACACCGTGTTTCCCAGCAATTTGTCTCAATGGTATTCTTTTGAGTTCTTTCCATAGTTGCGCTGGATTCAGGATCTCTACTTTCCTTCCTACTCTTTGACCTCTCTTCCGCCACACAAAGACTAGTTCAGCATCAGGGCCAGACTGCAGGACATCCTAGCATATTTGCAGGGGTGAGTGGAGGGTGTTCTCTCCTCTTTTAGTGGAAGGAAACCAATCCTCAATGGTTGCACTGTGCGCCGGTGACTTCTTGCTCTTGAGGGTGATAACGGAGTGAGCCCCGCCCACAGCCACCTGTTTGTTATGCTAGACCTAGCAGGAGGCTTGAGGCCCTGACCTGTGACTCCTACTTGTGTAGGGAAGAGAGATTGTCAAAGGAGAGCGTAACTTACTCACTTCATTATCACCTCATCACTTTTCTGCTACTCGATTTCAGCGTTTCAATGATACTCATCGTCTTAGCTTGTAGTGTCTTCAATGTTCCCTGTTCCTTTGGTTTGAAAGCGGACTCTGATCATCAAGTTATTCATGCACTTGACTGGCGCGCGATTCCCCAATCTGTCGGTCGATCTTCGCTTGCGTGGTCAGCCTTCCGGCTGACGCAAAGGTGAAAGTAAGTGTCTCCTTCTCTCTTCTTTTTCGATTTTTCAGCCTGCCGGCTTACTTGCTCTCTCCGCGCCCGTTCACCACATACTAAGCGAAAATGCGAATCACTTCCATTCGAAACGCGGCATGAGGTTCACGGCGATTTGTCGGTCGTTAGGATGTTGGTGGGTGGGGGAGAGCAAAATGAATAGAGAGAAGAAGGAGAAAAAAAGGGGAAGGAGGATTTGTGGTTGTCGAGGATTCGCTGATAGTCAAGTGCTTTGAGTATTGTCGTTTGATTTGGGAAGAATTGTAGTTGTATCTGGGTGTTTGATCCATTGTTTTCCCCAAAGGTGTCGAGCCATTCTTCTCGCTAAGAGTAGACGCGTCTACAGCAGCTCTATGTTGCTTACGTATTCCAGTGATTATGGCCTGCATCACCTTCAACGTTCCACACCATTTCAACGCTCCGCGCAGGAACTCTTGTAGATTAGTGATGTGGTTTTATTGAAGGCTCATCTCTTCGCTTTAGGGCGGTTAGAAGTGGTTGGATGACACTCCACACTTTCTTCCCATGCTCCGTGAGTTGCAGTGTTGTGCCGTTCTGAACCAAGGAAATAAGCAAGTTGTTCCAAGCGGATTTTGTCGTTAGGCTTCTGATTGCGTCGAAGCACTTCCACTTCCTTCCGCCGAAGACTCTGTCAACGGCATCCAACACGCTTATCCTTGATTGTGAGGAGGATGCAGTTACTCTAAACAGCTTGAACTTGTCAGACGTGAGCCCTCTTTTCAGAAGTCTGTTTACGTCCTCCTCACCAAGGCCATCATCGTCGCCACGAATCTCATCTAGCTTCACAATAGGATCCACATCGACTCTCTCACGTTTTGGGCTGGCATCGCAATCTCCTCTAATAGTAAGCGCCGTCTCAAGAAGGGCAGGAGTCGATTGAGACAAGGATGCCGACAATCTTGAGGAATCCTGAGTTGGTGCTGGAAAGGTTGATACTGGCAGACTCGATGATGCTGGTGATGCGCTTACCGATTGTTTTGGCTTCGGTGATTCCTGCCGAATGAGTAAAGGTCTGTATCTTAGTGGTCTTGGTTTAGCTGTGGAAACCTTGTGCTGTCTGCCATCAACAGTCATGACCAGCGCCTCAAACTTTTTCAAATTCCTCACAGTTTGCTGCGCTACTTCGCCGAGTCCAAGGGTCTCCCCAATCTTCTTGGAGTCACCCAGGGTCCTGAAAATGACCTTCGTTCCAGCGTTTGATAGAGTGAAGGCGCTAAGTGTCGGGCGCTGCGCAACCAGAATAAAACCCTCACCATAGCCGCGGGCGATAAGAAACATTTCCTCAGTAGCTGTGACATCTCCCATTGTTCGCCTGTGCAGCACCTCTGGAACCAGGATGTTTGCATCCTCTATCACAGTTACATGGCGAACAAGATGAGCCTCGGCAAGACCTGATCTAACGGCTTCCTCGAAGATCCTCTCCATGATGAGATTCAACAGTAGACGAAGATCCTCAGTGCTGCCTTGAGGTATGCACTCAGACAAGTCTATGATTACCTTCTGTGAAGAAAGCATCTTGGAGGAGAAGGTTCCCTCGGCGCTATCACTGTTGAGGATCTCGCCCAGATAGCCTCTACGAAACCGCTCTATCCTGTTGATAAGGGCTTCACCGCTCCTCACAATGTCGCTTCTCCCCCTCTCGTGAGCATCAACATACGCTTCAATCTCATGGAGGAGCAGATTGAAGAAGCCTCCACTCCCACGATAACCCTTGTACGCTCTACCTAAGGATTCCCAGAGTATCCTCTCCATCAGAGGACTCAAGTCCGAGTTCTCCCTGAAGGTCGATGCAAGACACTCACGTAAGAGATTGAATACCCTCCCAGCAACCCTCTCTATGCCGCCATCAGAAGAACCTCCGCCCCTTGTATCCAAGATATCTACGCGCAGAGGCATGAACCTGACAACACAGCCGCCACCATCATCTTCTGGCAACTGGAGACGGAAAACCTCCGTCTTCTTCAAACCGGGCTTCAATACAATTATCCCATGAACAAAAGGTAGGTGGCGGAGATACTCACCCTTCAAATCGAACACAAGCCACGGAATGGCAGGATCAATATCCCAAATCTGAGCCAACAAGTTCGTAACGAGTGTCGTCTTCCCGAAGCCCGACTCTCCAAGATCAATCAAGTGCATGCACAGGTCTTCAATTGGAATCTGAACGTCACCGATGCTGCTGGAGTCGGATCTGCCGAGACTGAGCAAACTATTCGCACCTTACCCAACAGATATTCAAGAAGGGCATCAAGCCTCCATCACATATAAGACTGACAGAGAATGACTGTGATAGTCTTTGGTGGGAAGGCGGTTTTTCGCTGATTGGGAAAGACGTCCTCAACGTCGAGGTTGCTCGGCCAGTCGGTTGCGTCACTTTGCATTACCAATCTCTGCGACTGTACTACAGAAGGAGAACTCAAAGCTTCATTCCATGAGGTGGTGAACAGACTGTATCGGCTTCTTGTTGTCATTCTCAAACGATTCAACACTGAATCAGTGAAGTCTTCCAGCATATGGAAGCGATAGCTTTAAATAGAAGTGGTCCTCGGATAATTAACTACTGCATTTCAGTTGAGAGGGTGTGGAGACAGTAGCAACGGGAACACTGCGGAGGAATGAGAGCAGATAAGCTTGTTACTTCTCCCAAGAAGCCAAAGCTAGGTTGCTTTGGAGGCGTGTCACCGCCTAGCCTCAAACGAGGGGCAGAAAGAGAGCACCAAAGAAAGGTTAGAAAAACAATAGGAGGAGGAGTGAAATAAAGCAATTCAGTAAACACCAGATTGCACTAGCTACAATCGTGTTCTTGACAGTCTTCTCATTGACTATGACCGCAGCCTCAGCGACGCAGTACCAAGGAGAAAAAGGTCAGTATTATCAGTACTGGCAACCAGGGGTACCGCCTACGCAATGGATACTTGTAACATCAAATGACTACGGGTGGGGGAAAATCACAGTCAACACCCATGGTAGCGGCAAATACTGGTACGTCGACGTAACATATCAGTGGTCTATCAGAGCTCCTGATAACAAACTCCAATACGTGCGCCTGATTATCAACGACGCGAGTGGTAACACTGTATTCTCTGTGACGGTCTGGACGCGCCACTTCCCCTTTACTGGCTCAGGAACCAATACGTACACTGGATTAATACTCGGTGCTGCCGGTAACTATGGCGCATTCATACAGTGGAAAGATATCGACTTGCAGCACGATGCTAGCCTTGTCACCTATCCTTGGGTACCCTTCTGGTACAATGGCTACGGATCTTGGCAATAGGCATCTAACGAACAATAAGAGATGAGGCCAAACGCTTCATTTGAGGTTTTCGCGTGTGCGAATAGGGTGAGCCGAGGCTCATACCTTTCGCCTTTTTTTGACAATCCTTCTAATAGAACTTGCATTATTGGACCTGGTTTGGCGCCTCCCCACCCCTCATTTTGCCCAAGATGCGTCGCATTGTCAGGGCTTCCAAAAAGGAAGAATGGATAGGTGGCCGCACAACCCGAATTGCGAGGAGCTAAAGACTGCTCTGACTAAGTGGGGTGCAGGTGAGACAGGTTTCCAGATGTAGGGAAGCTAGACGGAACCAGTAAATTCCCTTCTTCTTTATCGTTTCGGCTCTTGAATGCCGATTGGTGACTAACTAATCATGCTTCTAGGTGATTCTTTAATTCAATTAGAACCTTGAAACTACGTTCGACGCACTGAGTTTTTAAAAATATTGAAGAATGTTGCGCTAAAGCACTTAGCTTGTAAGCGTCTATCATGATCGTTCATGCGGTCAACAAACTCAATTGTCCTTTGGATACGACATTGTTAATAGGATCGTATTGAAATAGAATCGCTACGTTCTATCCCTGACCGTCAGAGGAGGGGTGAAAACTTGGATTTGGAGAAGATAAGCATCAGACCATATGATCAACTGACTCTTCCAGCCCTTGCGTTTGATCTAGAGATCACTTATGCCATTCGTGAAGAGGCGATTCTGTGGCTTGATGGTTATATCGAAACTGATGATAAGAAGATGCTGGGTGCTAGGAGCTTGCTTCTGCAGGAAGGTTTGTATGGCGAAGTCGCGGCAACAGATCTTTCGATTCAACGTCAGACGCCAACCAAGCAGACTTGGAGAGCTACGCTCGTTATCGCCTTGACTTCGTTGGATCTTGAATATCTTGAGACACGGCGAATGGAAGACAGAAAAGGTGATGTTAAAATAGCATTGCACCTCCATACTGTTTCGTCCGAGAATCGTGCTTCCATCTCTCCTGTGTACGCTGTACCTCCCAGTTCACTGGGATTGGCTAAGCAAGAGATCCGTGGAGTTTATGGCGACACGCCATACTCGCCATTGATACACATACAGCAGGGGATGCGC
The DNA here is from genome assembly GCA_037310415.1 of Candidatus Atabeyarchaeum deiterrae. Classification (GTDB taxonomy): domain Archaea; phylum Asgardarchaeota; class Atabeyarchaeia; order Atabeyarchaeales; family Atabeyarchaeaceae; genus Atabeyarchaeum; species Atabeyarchaeum deiterrae. Next base: position 2,652,072 of record CP147780.1, on the reverse strand, counting down.
CCTCAAGTCGCCAACGAACCCAAGCTTCTTACTGGCGAAGGGACTTCTCGAAGCTTCATTGCATATAGACTCACTCATTATAACCGTGACCTGATGATAACTTCTGCCGACTGGATCAATGATTTTGCCCCGAAGCTAGGACTTGGAGAGTATTTCGTTGTTCGCATTCCAAGCGGTGAGAGGCTCATTAAGGAAGCATGGGCCTACGTGGAAGACGCAGAGAACTGCTTTAGACAGTGGAACACAAAGGGAGTCTACGCTAATTGCAGAGAAGTCGGGAGTCTTCTTGACAAGATGATGGGGGAAAAACTTGGGAAAAGCACTTTTGCCTATGGAGTGAAATGGTCTCGCGCGTGCGCATTATTCAATGATCTTTCATCCGTCGACTTGCACTTAGAAGACTTCAAGAAATCTCCGAAATATCAACCACAGGATGTTGTGGTCACGAGAGCAGATGCAGAGAGCGTGCTTCTGATCACGAAGTTGTTGGTGAAATACGCAGAAGAAGTCTTGCGAGGCAAAGTGTAGAAAAGCAACTGAGCCTCATGATCGCGGACGTCAGTACATTATTGTGCATCGCGTTGTGTGACCTTGGTAGTTCTTGGGAAGCTATTTATTCGGTGACGGAAGGCATCAAAGTCACTAATTAAGTTGAGGAGCACGAATAGCTGAAGACCGCTCTCACTGAGTGGGGCGCTGGTAAAACAGGGTTAGAATGGGCGTATTAATTGTCGTCGGACGTGGCTTAATGCTCTCTATGTTGAGTGGTGTGCTAAGGGTTCCCCAAAATCCATTTATTCATGAAATCCAGTGTGTGCTCGGCAATTTCTATGAATTGGGCGAGTCTTCGGACTAGTGGGTTTCTGGCACTATAAAAAGACAGTGGATTCTCAACCCCTTCATCTGGATACCTAGCGCGAGTGGCGTGAGGAAAGAACAGTAGAGCTAAGTAGAACAGCGATCCGATGAAGAAGAATTCTTGAGTCTCGTCGTACAACTTGTTTCCTGCGTACTCAAATGCAAATCGGTCGATCTGGGATAGGGTTTTGGGTTTTTGGAGTCCTTCAATGGCTTTTTCTAAGCCTTGCGTTGTGAGTTTGTCTTCAGAAGGTAGTTCTGCAATCAGTCTTGGAGTAAGCTTTCTTAATATCTCTTGGAATCTTGGAATGTCTCTTTCGAGTTCATCTCTGTAAGACTTTGATTCGATCTGGCCAATCGTGCGCCAAGAACGGTAGAGTTGTTTTTCTTGTTCTCGCCACCAAGTAATATAACGGTCAAGTGGTCTGCCAGAAATTGCGATGTTGAATGCTCTTTCTTCTTTCACGGGATCTTGCTTCTCTTCTTCTTCAAACCTCGAAGCCAATTTCAATAGATCTTCATACATCTTCTTTCCCTTATTCAATCGAGCTCCAATTCTAGAGATGCCGAGTTCTACAAAGAGGTCAGCCAGTATCGGGTGCTTCTTTTCCATGTCTTCAGTCTCTATTTGTGTCTCATTAATCTGTGTCTTGATATTCTCAAAGAATTTAAGATAGTAGCGTAATGGTCTATGACCATACCGTCTCGCTTCCTTAGGCGTAATGTCGCCACGCCTTATTCCTAGCGACTTGACCGCCTTCTCCACGCTTTGCTCCATATAGAAAATGGACTGCGCGTAAAGCTTCCCAGCAAGCAGGAGCTTTGCCGCCCTCAGATCATTAGTTGCGATATTCAGGAACACGAGTTCTGTTCTCAGTTCTAGCGCCCCATTTATCCCTTCACTCCTTTCATTGGAGTGAATTGTACATATTTCATTTTCTTTTCCGAGGTTATAAATAATTCACCTTCCACCTTGACAGCAGTTTGAATGCTCTTAGTCTAGAAAGAATCAGGGGCTAGACAGATACTGTCCCATGACTATTAACACTCCCACCTATCGCTCGCCAAGTTAACAGAAGCGGAGACCGCTAGGATAACTAGGTAATGCTGAAGAGGTGACGATGTGTACAACTGCTATTCGCGCTTTTCATCAGCCTATAAATGCCGTGATCCAGGGCATTAAAGTCAGTGTTTGCGCTGAGGAGCATGAGGAGCTTAAGACCGCGCTGACGAAGTGGGGTGCTGGCAAAACAGGCTTCCAGTTGTTAGGGAAATAGGTGAAAGTGGGCCCTGTTTTGATTTCTTAGGTCATCGGTTTGTCGTAGATAACTTGCTTTTCGATCATGTTCCTCTGAGTCGAATTACTGAGGAGATTGTCTCTTCTCAACCGCTACTTGTTGATGCAAAAGATATTTATTCCACAAAGTGGATAAAGTGGTTTGAGTGATTGGAATTGAGCAAGTCCCTTAGAGTTGATGATGAGACCTACAGGAGGCTCTGCGAGATCGCGGGCAGGCTCCAGGCAAAGCTCAAGCGGCCAGTTTCGGTTGACGAGGCAATTAGAAGTATGATCCAGATGCCCCAAGGGAAACAGAAGAAGATCACTGATCTTGCCGGGACATGGAAGCTGACCGACGAAGAACTGAGAGAAATCATGGAAAGCCTACACAAAGGGTGGAGCAGATGGAATTCCTCAAGATATGCATAGACACAGATGTCCTCATCGACAACCTAAGATACAATGAGAAGGTTGTCAATCTCATAGCTGACTTTGAGAATAGAGGCGTGATGTTGTCAACAACAACAGTCAACGCTTTCGAACTCTACTATGGAGCATACAAATCTAGGAAGCCAACTGAGGGCATATCAGCAGTAACAAGACTCCTTGACAGGCTTGTTGTCATGGATTTTGATGTGAAAGTCGCGGAGACAGCAGGGAGGATACTTAATGATCTCGAATTGGATGGGAAAATGATCGGCTTCAGAGACATTTTCATTGGCGCGACAGCACTTGTGAACGACTGCGCCATGCTTACCAGAAACGTAGACCATTTCGAAAGTATACCTGACCTGAAGACGGTTGCCGCTCCTTAAGCAAGCTATCTGCGAACTCTGAATGATAAGGTGATGGTGCTCGTGTGTTTCGTCTGGCTATTGATGCTGTGATGCAGGGGATCAAGGTTAGTGAGTATGCTGAGGAGCATGAGGAGCTTAAGACTGCACTTACGAAGTGGGGTACTGGTAAGACAGGCTTCCAGATGTATGTGAACCTAGAGGGAATAATCAGCATCACCCTACTTTTTCTTTTTTGGGCATCATTTGTTTTTGCTGAGATGTTAAAGCCAAAGCTGCCGTAACCTATTCGCGTATGACGTGATGATCTTGTTCCTATGTTATCACTTTTTCTTGCGATCCTCCATCCTGATCTCCATTACGATATGACCCCATCCGCCACATTGTACTCCCACATCAAAGCAACCTGCCCGTTTGAATCTCATGTCATTGGGTTTGACACCTGCATATAGTAACTCGTTCAATGTGAAGATTTGCATTGCGATTGGATTCAAGGCGTAGACGCAAATTCTCTTGGGGCAGAGTTTCGTTATGAGGTTGCCCGCTCCGTCAAAAATGAACTTGTCTCCGACCTTATGCTGACTATTGCATCCATGGGATTCAACCACCTCAGCAATTATCGTCTTGTTCATGAGTTCAGGCGTCTTGGAGAGAACATCCTCATTCCTTCGATTCTCTCTGAATATCCTCATCTCTTCACTTGTGTAGCCCAGATGCTTCTGTAAAAGATTCCATGTCTCTTCACCAATCTTCACTCTATCAGCACCTCCTCGTCGCCTTCTTGTTCTTTTGATCTTCACTTTTGGGCGTCCTGCTTTAAAAAGAGTGTTACTTCTTGGCACTTCCATTTTCTATTTTCATGTTCTTCTTGGGGTTTTCAACCGTGTCTATGAGTATTAGCAAGCATTTGTGATGTCCTACATGCGCCAAGATGGCTTGAAAATGCGGGTGAGAGCTTTCAGTCAGGTTAATCATGTGATGATGCATGGCATTAAACTTGATGAGTATGCCGTGGAGCATTAGGCGCCGAAGACTGCTTTGACGAAGTGGAGTGCAGGTAAGACTGGTTTCCAGATGTAGGTGCAACAAGAAGGAGAATAAGTAATCATGAGGAAGATCGGAGATGAAGCACGCGCGAGGGTCAGTCACTCAAAATCGGCACACATCAGACCAAAATACGTTGGTGCCTGATATGAGACGAACCTTGATTTCATGGGTACATGTTCTAACACGCCTTCAAGAATGGCTATTTGCCAGAGACTATCAGGCTTCGCGTCTTCCACAAACTGTAAATCCAGCGTAAGTATTTGCTTCAAGTTGTTCTCTCTTATGGCTTTTATCACTAGCTCGTCATATTTCTTGGATGCTGGGTGAAAGCCGTACGGTCCAGTCTTGTCGTGTGCGTGTCCTTGGTCTGCGCTGGAGACGAAGGCTATTTTCCTCTTTGATGTTTCTGAAGTTCGAGCTATGACTTTGCCAAATTCCACAAGTTGCGTGAGCGGGATTTCTCTGGAAGGGGCCACGATGATTATTCGAGGTTTTTTCTTTTCTTGCGCGCCAAAAAACCATAATGGTATTAGCACGCCCCAATCCATTGGCATGCAAGAGTCTGGTCCTTCGCTAGTGCCATAATTCGCGGCTACAACGGGTAATCCTGCTTTTTTGGCGGTTTGATAGATTTTTTGTGCGAGTTGACGGTTGCATTTGAAACGGGCGCTGACCGTTTTACCTTTGTCTTCTAGGTTTCCTGCAGAATATTGCGAGGTTACTATGCCGATTGTGTGGTCGAGTCTTAGGCCGTGAGGCGTGGCTATGATTATTGTGTGTGGACTATGCTTCTTCATTTGTCTGGCTAACTCTTCCATGCCTCTTCTTGTTTCGCTGAAAGCCTCCAACTTGTCGCCTGCAAGTTCAGGAATAACCTCAGACCCATGCGGTGCTATGCAAGCATAAACGATACCCATAACAAGTAGCTTTCACACTTGGAAATTTAAGCTTATGTTTTAACTTAAATTCATACCTTCGAGCGCGCGCTACTGGAGACGAAATTTCCAGACAGGCTTGTCAAAACTGTGCATGCATCAAGATGGAGAGATATGCTGAGGAAAACTAATTTAGGAACATTCACGCATGCTACAAGATGAGGCAAAGAAAGTTTTATAATAATCGTTCCTGAAATCAAGAACATGATGGGAGACGATTGCCCATGGTGAAAGTTTCTGTCGTCTACGACACAAAGTATGGTAACACAAAGCTCGTGGCGGAGAAGATCGTGGAGGGAATGAGAGAAATCGCGGAAATAGAAACCGCTATTGCTGATGTCAAGGAAGTCAACCTTGAAAAAGTGGCTAGGTCGGACGCAGTGTTGATAGGGTCGCCAAACCATGCCACCAGACCTGCCCGCGGCATTGTCGCATTCATCGATAAACTCGGCAAACTCGATCTGAAGACGAAATGGGTGGCTGTCTTCGATACTCAAGGAGGAGGTAAGAGCTTCGAGCAGGTTGTGAAGAAGATGGAGAAGAGGATAAGTGAAAAAGTTCCAAGTTTGAAGCTAATAACTCCTGGCTTATCGATAAAGGTCACAGGAATGAAGGGCCCAGTCGCAGAAGGCGAGCTTCCCAAATGCGTGGATTTCGGAAAGAAGATAGCAACCCAACTCAAAACGCGCCACACGTCCCCGACGTAATCATAATCCCTGAGTCTCTAAACACGTCATACAATCGAAGCGATTATCTGCTAGCGTTTTGGCTAGTCATCTTGAACCTCGGTACTTCTCCCATATAATGTTCATACGCACGCGTTCTCCGCCCCGAAATTCAAGGCAGGTCCAAACTGAAGAGGATGAGGGGGTCAAGACTGCTTTGACTAAGTGGGGTGCTGGCAAAACAGGCTTCCAGATTTAAGCGAACATGAGGGGATCAAGCCAATTCCCCTCTCCTTTTTTCGGTTTAAAGAAAGCATCTAGTTCTTTGCTTTGCTACCTTTTCTTATGTCCTCCAGATTCTTCTTTACCTTCATAATCTTGCTCTTTAGCTCTCCGAGCTCTTCACTGGCAACTTTCCAAGTTAACCCCAGATCGACGCCAAAGTATCCATGGATCAGAATGTCTCTCATTCCGGCTATTCTTTTCCAAGGTATGCTGGGATAGCTTTTCTTCACATCTTCTGGTACGTTCTTTGCGGCTTCTCCAATGATCTCGATTCTTCTGATGACTGCATCTTGCGTTAGTCGTGAACTCATGAATTGTTCTCTTGTTGTTCTTCCGACGTATTCCTCTATCATTTGCATGCTTTCCAGCATGTGCTCGACAAATACCAGCGGATCCTTCTTCATAGGATCACCTTTTGTTCGCTGAGAATTCGATCTCTAAGCAAGGGATGCAAAGAGTCATAGGTTAGGACATCTACTTTCCTCCCCAACGTTTCCTCAAGTTCGATCTTAAGTCCTGCTAGATCGAGTAGACTCTTGTCTCCTTCGAACTCAACTAAGATATCTATGTCACTATTCTCCATTTCTTCTCCCCTAGCAATGGAGCCGAAAATCGCAGCTCTCCTGACACCGTAACGCTTGAGCACGGGAGCAATCTTGTTCTCTATCACTTCTACCTGCATGTTGATGTCCCGCCTAAGAGTCAGACATCTCTCGCTTCAATTCTTCGCGGCTAATCACTGCTTTGTACAAAACCGATCGATTCAGAACCGCCCAACTGACTTTGCATAGTGCGATACATGGGCCAAGTTGAGCTGATTTCTCCCTCAATTAAGTAGGCGGGTCATTCCCTTAAGAACTCTCTCTTTCCTAGTGACATTGAGGAAGGTTTTCACACTTTTTGGTGGCCTATTTATGCTGTGATGCAGGTGATTAAGGTCAGTGAGTATGCTAAGGAGCATGAGGGGCTCAAGACTGCTTTGACTAAGTGGGGTGCTGGTAAGACAGGTTTCCAGATGTGGGTTGACATGAGCCAAACCAGAAATTCACTTCCTTCTTTTCGTCTATAGCTTCGCAAGACCTCAAGTAACTGCCATATTCAACAGATTCCACAAAGAGACGAATAACCTGGCACCGTTGAGAAGCTAATAGAACAGTTTATATATCGATGCAACGTTCGTTGAACTAGGTGGGTATCGATGACGACCGTGAAGATTTCATCTAAATTCCAAGTTGTGATTCCAGAACAGGTGAGAAAAAGGGCAAACATAACGCCCGGGCAGAGAGTGGTTATCATAGAAAAAGAGGGTATCATTAGCATCATCCCTCAAAGACCAGCAAAAGAACTGAAGGGTTCCTTGAAGGGGCTATCAACCGAAAACATCAGGGACGAGGGAGATAGATTTTGATTCTGCTTGATTCCCACGGGTGGATTGAATACTTTGCCGCTGGTAAGCTCGCTGCCAAGTACGAGAAATACGTCGAGCAAGCAAGTGAGGAGAACACGATAACACCGACGATCATTGTCTACGAAGTCTACAAGAAAGTGAGGCGAGAGAAGGGAGAGGAAATGGCACTGGAAGTGTATGGGCAGCTGGCGAGAACGAAGATTGTTCCTCTTAGTGAGGAGCTGGCGATAAGCGCGGCCGACGTGAGTCTGAAGCTCGGGTTGGGTATGGCGGATTCAATCATATATGCGACAGCGAGAAGTGAACAGGCGAGGCTCGTGACAGGCGATGAGCACTTCAAAGGGCTCGAGGATGTGGAGCTCATAGGAGATTAGCGTGATCGAATTAACGGTCTTCATGGTTATCGCATGTTCCTAGAACTGGGATTGAGTCACTTCATCAATCGAGGTAAGCCTCTGACTGGAGGTATTCTGTCCTTTGCATGTACCTGAATTAGGTGCTTGTCTGGTCATAGAATCCTTTTCTAGTGCCCTCGTTCTAACGTGGTTCTGTCTCTCCAATGGGGTGCTACTTCAATAAAAAAAGGGAGATGCTGGCAATTTGCCTAGAAGCAACGACTCATCAGCGTCTGCGCCTAATAATCACGACCGCCACAGCGATCAGTGCCACTGCACCCACTGCACCGCCGATCACGACAGGTAAAACCCAATCTGGTAGCCACATGTTGGTAGCTGTCATAGTGTAGTTGTCCCAGCCACCGTCTGAAATGTAGAATCTGATCGTTAGCCCGGTAGTTCTATCCCATTCCCATGCAAGGTTCCCATAGCTCGACCATACGAGACGGTTGACTGTCCTAGTCGCTCCAGCAACAATCATCTGAGCAGTATCGTTGATCTTGTTGGACGAGGCCGGATAAATGAGATCGTCTTTGTTGAGGTTGGGTGCAATCATCCAATACGGAACATTGCCACTGGTGACGTTTGCGTAACCGGTTTCCGTGCCGGCAATCGTGCCGTTTGGATAGTATATTGTGAGGCTGAGATTAGCTCGGGCTCCCGATACGCCAGTTATGTCGAGTCGCGCCTTGTTCCACGTGTGTCCTGTCGAAGAGACTGCGTATTCCGCCCAGTCTCCTTGCTTCACGCCGACCTTGCTGTAATCTGCCGCCCTTGTGCTGGTGATTGTAGACATGGAAGCTAAGAGCACTGATAATACCACTAGAGCACAGATCATTTTTCTTTTCACTTGAGTACCTCCCTTGCCTCTGAATCAAATACAAGGAGTGGTTGACTTGTCTATTGCTTACTGTATTTAAGTCTTTTCGGGTAGACTCTAAGCAAGTAGAAGCAAAGTAGGTTCGGGAACGCGTGGAGCGGGACTCCAAGACTCCCTCCCTCTTTAGGCTGGATTCCTGATTTTTCTTGCCAGCGCGCGTTTGCATCCAAAGAGATCCTATCGAGATTTGACAACCCAAAGGACCATGTTCCAGTGTTGACCGGCGGCATCATATTCAGCTCTGAAGCTATTTATGACCCCTTCAGCTTCCTCTGCAAGGTCGCTCTTACTCTTGACGATTTCTTGCATGGCAAAGTAGGTTGGTCTAACATAGACTTCCCAGTCTTCTTTAGAGGAAACGAAATCTCCCAACTCTTGAAACTCAGATTTCTGCAACAGTTCCCACATTTCAGGCTTGGTAGCAAAGCTGTCTTCAACCTCGCCTAGAGCTTTCAGCACTTTCGACGAAACAGGTTTAGTAAGCCAAACAGGTTCTGCCATGATCAAAACACCGTCCTTATGCAGCATAGTTTTGAGCACTCTCAAAGCATCACCGTTACTTCCATATACTTGCGCTACTCCAAGCCCCAAAGAAGCTATCACATCATATTTTCTGCTAAGCCTCAGTTCTCCGACATCTCCATATGAATATTCGACTCGACTCGAAAGATTCAGCATCTTAGCACGTGAATTTGCGTATTTGACGTAATTCCTGTTCAAGTCAAATCCTTCAACCCGAACTCCAAATACACTCGCCCACAATAGAGAAGGAAAACCTTTTCCACTTCCAAGGTCAAGGACTGTCTTCTTGGGTTCCAGTTGGGCAAGCTTACCTGCTAAGAGTAATGTGGTTATAGAGACTGGGTTGAGTATGTCCGAATACTTGAAAATCTCAGTGTATGATAGTTTCATTCCGCATGCCTTCCCAGCGCCATATTCCCGCAAAAACATATAAGAATAAGGTCGCTGGTCTGATGACAAGGTTAACTATGCTCAGAGAAAACGAAGCCTCTAACGGTTAGGATTAGAGAACAGTTTTCGAACCAACGGCATAAGAGTGAAATCGTGGGAGGCTAGTAGAACAGATGTGTTTTTCTGTTGATGAAGAGCTGTTTTTCAGATTGACTATGCTGGTTCTCTTGTCCGCGTTTGGAGGAATCAGAGCATACTACGAGCGCAAAGTAAAGAAAATAGATCCTGAATTAAGGAAAAAGAGGTTCAGATTGAGTGGTAGCAAATATGAGCGCAAACGCGACACTGTGCTCCAAGATATGCTGGCGATCGGTTGGGCTATCCCAATGCTTCTCTACATCGCCTACCCACCGTGGCGAGCATGGAGTGCAATCCCGCTTCCGACTCCAATTTGGGTTATCGTGATTGGTGTAATCCTAGCAGTGCTATCACTTGTTCTGCTTGTTTGGACCCACAGGACTCTGGGAGTGTTCTGGACATTCAAGCTAGAAATAAGACCGAAACACAAACTCGTCACCTGGGGGCCATATTACCGAATCCGGCATCCAATGTACACTGCGTCATTGATTTTCATGTTCGCGACAGGAATGATAGCAGCTGACTGGCTTATTCTAGTCGTTTCTGCACTGACCTTGCTGATAATCAACAAGAGGATCGATGGCGAGGAGAAAATGATGCTCGATCACTTTGGGAAAGAGTACCGAGATTACATGCAGCGTAGCAGGCGACTGCTTCCACGGCTTCGCAGGAAATAGACATGCGCGAACAATGCTTAAGACCGCTTTGACGAAGTGGGGTACTGGTAAGACAGGTTCCAGATGTGAGAACCTGATGAGAATCAATAAACTCTCCACATCTTCTTTTGGATTTCGCTTTTGTTAGTCATGCAAGGTTGGCTGGAATCGGGTCGATGACTTCTAGTCCTTTGATTCTTGTAAAGACCCTATCGTGGGTGGCTATTCTCTTGGTACCCACCGATTCCATCGTCGCTATGATAACACTGTCTCTGCTTCCGACTCCAATCTTGGCATATTTCGCTAGTTTGTCGAATGCCGATTTAGCTAGATCCAGATCAAGGCTGACGACCTTCAACGTGGTCAAGCTCTGAATCGTGTCAAGCTTCTCGCGAAATTCCTCTGCCGCTAAATTGCGGAAATAGTGAGCTACCTCCATGAGGGTGACGACATTTAGAATGACACCTTCTTGGATAACTTGCCTCATATGTCTCAAAACATGCTTATGTTCTGGTAGCCGCTGGTCGAACCAGTAGATCCAGAAGTTGGCATCTACGTAGATCATTGTCTCTCCCATATCTCCTTGAGTTTGAGGGGGTCGGCTTTCTGAATGGGGGAACCTTCTTTTATGAATCCTTCCATTTTGTCGATGAATTCCGCTGGGTCGACGGGTTTCCTTATTACTACTCTCCCCTCTTCGAGTTCCAGTTTTACTCGAGTACCTTCTCGCAGATCCAGTTTGTTCCGTATCCGTTTCGGAATGGCGACCCTTCCTTTGTCATCTATAACAGCTTCGTCGGTCATATAATCCCACCAATTATCCCACCAACTTTCCGCTACTTAAACGTTGTGCGTCAACCAAGACCATCCCTCTTGGGAAACACACTGCAGGCGCACTCGCCAGATGACACAAGGCGCCGAAATCCATACAGGCAACATCAGGTGGGCTATTGATGCTGTGATGCAGGGGATTAAGGTTAGTGATTATGCTGAGGATCATGAGGAGCTTAAGACTGCTTTGACGAAATGGGGTGCTGGCAAAACAGGCTTCCAGATGTGAAAGTACAAAGTGGGAATCAATCAAATCTAGTCTTTCTCTTTTTTGGAGGTGGTGAGGCCCCATTCTCGCCTCATTTTCACTGATGCCTTCTTAAGGCTTATACGTGATTTGCGATCAATCATTCAAGGAGCATCCGCGCCCTGAAGGAGAGATCAGATGAAAGGCAAACAATACGCAAGCAAAAACTTGGGGAATAGTGGTTCCAGCCATTCACCGACAAGATGGAAGTTGCGGCATAATCTCAAGCCGGGGGATTTGGGATATCTCACCTATCTTCATGGGGTCTTGTACGCAGAAGAATATGGATATACCCAAACTTTCGAGGCATACGTCGCTAGTGGGCTTGCTGAATTCGTTCAATCGTTGAAGCCAGATGAAGATCGGATTTGGCTAGCAGAAGCGGATGATCAGATTATCGGTTCCATCGCTATTGTGGGGCGTTCAAGAACAGATGCCCAACTTCGCTGGTTCCTTGTGCATCCCAACCGCCGCGGAATTGGCCTTGGGAAAGAACTCATGAAAGAAGCGCTTCAGTTCTGCAAGGAGTGCAGGTATAAGAACATATTTCTCTGGACGACAAGTGAACTTAAGGTAGCTCGACATCTCTACACGAGCGCTGGCTTCAGCAAGTCCGAAGAAAAAACTCATGAAATGTGGGGAAAGATGGTCACAGAGGAAAGGTATGACCTGCACTTGTGAGGCAATTTGGAAACAGCAACTGTCTTCCTCTCTTGGGAAATGAACGTTGAATTGCTCGACTTGCTAGGTTTGTTGAGGTCCAAGTATGTCTCGGTATACAGTTCTTCTTGCGGAATGCAGGGCAGCCGTGAAATACTCAAGCCAGAAAGGTCTGGCGGACAGATTTGCGGATTCGAAATCTACATGAATTCGAGTGATACCACGATGCTGACACCATTGGACGCATTTCAACAACAAGGCTCTTCCGATTCCTTGGCGTCGAAATGTTGGCTTGATGTAGGCACCCATCTGATCAATTAAGCCGGTGTTCGTGTCGGATAACGTCATAGGATCCAATTCCTTGTTCTTTCGTATTTGCATAAGGCCAACAGGCTCATTCCTGCTAAAGGCTAGGAAGATTGCTGCATCTTCGCTGAATAGTCTATGGTAGTAATCATGCGGTTGTTTCTTTCGAGTTAGAAATAATGGGGCTTCAAGATAATAGCCACGGGCTTCTTCCCCGAGCGCCTCAACTACGTCGATGTGACTGGAATCAGCCCGGATAATGTTGATGCTTGAAACGCTAGAGGAAAATGTGTTCAATCCTCGAAAGGCATCCACAACAATCAATCCAAAGCCTAGTTCAAAAACAGTTTCTTTCAAGCCCTCATCATGAGCAAAATAGGTAATGGTATGGTTCAAGATTCCATCTGTCACGAGTTTTTTCGAAAGACTCTGATAGAGTTTCTCGGAAATCTCCCTCCGATGGGCTTGCTTGGTTGCATGGCCAATTATAGGGCAGAATGCGGTTTGCTCATTATGAAAGGGAAAAACGTCAAAGAACATGTATCCGACTATTTCATTTCGGGTTTCGGCAACCATCGCATAGTCTGATTTCACTCGCTTTCGCAGAAGGGATTGGATTTCTTCTCGATATGAATCCCATCTGTTTGGTATCTTACCACCTGCCGATAGTTCTTCTTTATACTGGGCCTTCCACAAAATCCATATTTCCGAAAGATGAGCTCCACTCAACGGCACGATATCGAAATCATAGAATCCTGAAGTAGCCTCACTAGAGAATCGAGTCATTTTGATCGTTCATACTTGAGTTGCGTCAATACTTAAACGCCTTGGGGGCGCTTGACCACTGAACGAAAAGATTCTGCTCAGAAGAAGCGCGCGAATGATCTAGTGTAGTGAATTAGCATGAATTGAGTATGCATCAAAAAACTATTATCGTGCCGTCACGCTATTCTGTCAGCATGGACCTCAAAATGCTGGGCTGGGACTCCTCCTTTGAGGAGGCCTTTCATGAATATCGGAAGGCTGGGCTCGAACCCGCAAGGATCGTGTCACGCGAGGGTAGCTTCTACACAGCAGTCGCAGAGGAGGGTGAACTCAAGGGCAAAGTCTCAGGCAGATTGCGCTACGAATGCACTGAGAGTGGCGACTTCCCAGTAGTGGGCGACTGGGTGGCAGTCGATGCAAACTCGGAGATCGGGCTGATGACGATACGCGCTGTCCTACCAAGGCGCTCGAAGTTCATGCGCGCCACGTACAACAAGGGAAACTACGCCGGCGACCAGGTTGTCTGCGCAAACGTGGACTACCTCTTCATAGTCATTGGCCTGGACGAGGAGTTCAATGCGAACCGTTTGGAGCGCTACTTGGCACAGGCCTCAGCATCTGGCTCCAAACCAGTAGTTATTCTCAACAAGACCGACCTCACAAAGAACATGGATAGTGTGCTGAATCAAGCTAAAGCGATAGCGAGGGAGATTTCTGTTATTGCACTAAGCGCTAAGAGCGGAGCGGGTCTGAACGGATTGAGAAAATTCCTTAGCGAGGGAAAGACTGGCTCATTGGTGGGCATATCCGGAGTTGGAAAATCAACGATCATCAATTCCCTGTTGGGTGAGGAGCGATTCGACACCAATGATGTCAGGGAATACGACGGGAAAGGGCGCCACACTACCAAGCACCGGGAACTCGTTCTCCTGCCGGAGGGAGGAATGCTCATCGACAATCCTGGGATGAGAGGCATGGGGGTAACAGGGAGCCAAGACGTGATTGCTGGCACCTTCGCGGACATAGAGGCTCTTGCTGGGCAGTGCAAGTTTAACGACTGTCAGCACAAGACAGAGCCAGGCTGCGCAATAAGAGCGGCGATTGCGGATGGCACATTATCAAGTGAACACTTCGAGAACTATAAGAGGCTCCAAAGAGAACTGCGGATCGTGAGCATGAAAAAGAGCGAACGCGCTAGGCTCGGAAAAGATATAGCAGTAGCTTCTAGAAAGCGCGAGAAGATGAAGAAGGAAGGGCTCTGAGCCTGTAGGACAGATTTGTTCCGTTCTTCTCAGGGCGATGTTTCTATTTGTTGCCACAATTGTTTTTATTTATTCTCGACCAAGGTGGGAATGCTCAGAGGGAAATTCAGCTGGCAGCCTGCAAGAGTGCTTCAAGAGTCTATGCGTTTGACTTAGTATTGCAGGTAATGGACGCGTATGATCCCAGAAGGATCATCTATTCGCCGTTGAGTAGAGTCCTCTGCGATCTTCGCATTAAGACCACAACCAATATTATTCCAGTTGTAGTCTCAACTAGCTACATCATTGACTATACATGAGATGGAGGTAATAAACTGCATTGGAGGACCTAACTGGTCTGCCATTGGGTAGTCGAATTCTGTTCGTTGAGTCAAGTCAGATTGCGATAGCAGCCGTACTGGCACTTCTAACGATCAACCTTTATACACGGTATAAAGATCGCAGGCTACCCGCAGCCAAATACATTACACTCGTTTCACTATTCCTGACTATCACATCGTGCATGCAGACAGTCGGTGCAGCGCTCCTTGAGCCTATTCTTGGCATAGCAAGCGTGGGATGGGGTCTCGCGTTCGGGATGTCAGCAATCGCCAACATCTTCCTATACCTGTTCATGCTGGAGATCTTCGCTACGGGAGTCAAATCAGGCAGGGTCAAGTTCAAGATCTTTGCGGTCGTTGAAGCAGCAGTGGCGGTTCTAATACCAATCGTCGCCCCACTGAGTAGTATCATCAGCATCTTTGAGGTTCTCTTATTACTAGTTCTTCTAGTTCACTTGTCCTTTGCACTCGCGCTATATATTGCATTGATCGGAGCAACTACTAATTCGATAAGGAAAACAACCAATGCAACGGCCCGAAGGGGATTCTCTATCATCCGCTTAGCAGCGTTTGCCATCATTTTCGCGTATTGCTTCTTCGTTCTAGATCGGGCTTGGCAGATCTTCTTCGAACCTGAGGGATACACCTTGTGGGTTATGCTGGGTTGGATCTCTAGCGGCATCACTGGGGTACTGCTATACGTTGGATTCGTGTTACCTAACCGACTCAGACAGGAAAACAAATGAAAGTAAGCTTGGCTCCCTGATGAAAAAAGACTAGACGAATTCCGCATTTCAACATGGTTTCTCCGCAATTCTACTTTGTCCACAATGAAATGACACGGCTGGCTTAGCTCCCGGCCAACTTTTTTGTGGTTCTGAACCAGCGCTTCCTATCCTCAGCTGTGGATTCCCTCAAATCTTCTTCATTGAATCGCCTGAGCGATTCGTCAGAGATACCTCTAAGGATCACGATGGCCCTTTTTATTCCAAGGTAATAGTCGAGTTGTGACTCAGCTTCGGCTAGCTCGATTTCCGATTTCTCGACCTTCATTGCAAACTCGTTGAGCAACTTGGTCAGAACGTTCTCCAGCTGAACCACTTCGGGAACTACCTTTGCAGGGTCTTCGCCTTCCGCGACCTTGACGATAGCTGCAATCCTTCTTTTCAGGTCAATTCTCTGTTCACCGATTTCTACTTCAGTAGGGATCTCGACAGTCAGATATGAGAAGGGACTAGCAAGTTTGCGTATGATGTATAATCTCTTCATCCCCGAGCCCTCCTTCGAGCATTGTCCTTTTTCCATCGAGTGGGTCTTCTTTACTTTTTTGGAAAGACATCTATTTTTCTCTTTTGGTCGGTGTCTCATTCTTTATGGCTCTGTCACCAAAAGTAGTTCTGCGATTTTCCTCATGTGAAGCGATAATTGTGTTGTTTTAGCCAAATACGATATAAGTCAAAACCCACTTCTCTTTCCTTGTCAGAGTAGCTTAGCAGACATTATCTTGCAGAGAGGTTAGCTTCATCACTGGACGTCGTACCAGAAAGCACTCGTAGCACCGTCGGGGGTGGGTGGTGCGTCTCGATTGAAGCAGTTTGTCTTGGAGTGCTAATTCAAAATGATAAAAGCAGTCTGGATTCTAATGGACATAGGCCCATGTCTGTACAGGTACGCTGCGGACGAGAGATTCCAGCAAACAGATGAGAATCTCATTTCGGGGTTTTTCGTAGCCATGGACACTTTTGCGAGAAGCGTCTGCGGTGAGGAAGTCTTGAGAATTGAATTGAAGAACTTGAGCCTATGGTTCATGAAAAGCACCAGTGTGATTTTTGTCGTTGCGGCTGACGGAAATGAGAACATGACTGAGATTCTGCCACAAATTAGTCGAGTTTACAATGAAGTGGTTCCAGACTCCCGCACGTCTCCATATAACCCATTGATCCCTTCTGATGTGAGAGATCTCGAACGGCAGATTGATTGTAAGATCAAGGAGATCGTTGTCCCATCGGCTAAGATTCTGAAAGAGCCACTCGTCGAAGTAATGTCTGCGGCGACTGCAAAACTAGAGAAACCTAGGCCCACGAAGCAGCACATAGCACCTTCGCGACCTGTGAAGGGAACGGAAGAGACAATTCCAGAACCGAAGAAACCCAAAGTAACTCAGCAGTCGATGAAAGTGACAGGAGAGATGATTCCGAAACTGCAAAGATCTCTCACAGATGTCCAGAGGGAGAGAGGAAGGTTGGTCAAACGTTTCGGTGTTGCGGCAGTAGACGTACTGCATTATGCGAATGGTATACTGACAGTAAGCGAAATAGCAGCAATGTTGAAAGCAGAGAGAAGCGTTGTTGAAGATGTTCTTGACTCTGCTCAGAAGCTGGGGATTGTTGAATTCAAGCAGAAGGAATAGTCTATGCGTTGACCTGTGTACTAGAATCATCCATAGACCACGCCGGTTCTCCATATGCTAATCGGGCTGACCACATGTCTTTTCAACCATGATGCTTCCCAAGTCGCCTCTATTTCATGCCCAGTTTCTCGCCTTTTTCAAGATGCTCGACAGCCTCAGCAAGGCGTCTCTTGCGGGTCTCATCTCTTTTTGCGCTCAGAATCCATTTGATGTACTGCTGCTTATTGGACTTGGCTAAGCTATCGAAACTCCATGAGGCTTTCTTATTCAATGCAAGTTCTTCTTTTACGAATTGGGGAATTTCAAGTTCAATGGGGCGTGAATTGACAATGAACCATTCACCGTTTTCCTTTGCTTCTCTGATTTGAGACAGCCCGTATTCCGTCATTCTTCCTTCTTTGATCATCCTCTCGGCTCTTTCTCTGTTTGATTTGGACCATTTACTCTTCGGTTTGCGGCGGGTGAACTTTCGTGCAAACTTGTTCTCATCTATTCTCTTTATTATGCTGTCGATCCAGCCAAAGCACAATGCCTCTTCAACCGCGTCATCATATGATATGCTGGTGGCGCCTGCAAGCTTCTTGTAGAAGATCAGCCAGACTTCGGTCTTTGTGTCATGGTTTTTTACAAGCCAAGAGCGCCACTGACCCCTATCAATGAAGTGCAATTCTTCGGCATTTGTCATGTTTGTCAAACCTACCTTGGGTACGAATTCGTCCGTTATTTGAGTTGGGATCAGTTAGTACCCTTGTCTCTTTGGATCTAGGAACGAGCGCATTCAGCTTAACTACGATTCGTTGAACTCATCCTCAAGAATACTCATCATGACAAAGTCACTGTACCTGTTGTCGTAGTAATACCCATCTCTCTCCACGCCTTCCTTCTTGAAGCCAAGACCTTCCCAAAACTTCAAGGCTCTCTCGTTGAAGCCAACCACACCTATTGAGATTCGGTGGAAACCTAGCCGATTGAACGCGTAATCAAGAAGAAGATGACCGACTTCAGTTCCATAACCCTTTCCCCATGCGTCCTTCTCCCCGACGATGATGGTCACGTCAGTGCATCGCCATGGCTTGAACATTCGCAGCAGTCCAGCCTCTCCGATTACCCTGTTTCCTTCTCTCAAGACGACTGCAAACCATACCTCATCCTTGGCGGCGCGCATTTCCTTGTATCGCTTTTCAGCTTCCTTGCGGCTAACAGGTGCCACTTCGCCTATTAGCTTCCTGATTTCGGGATCATTGGACCATCTTTGGCTGTGGAGAAGGTCATGCTTGGCGAACGGTCTCAGATAGACCCTTTTCCCAGTCAACACATCTTGATGTTGAATCTTCTTCTTGTTGGGCATCTTCTCACAAGCCATACTCTTGATGTTCTCTCTCAGCAGACTTTCCTTTGTACACACTTTTCTTCGCGCGGCGGCACCAGCTAAGATCGACTTCTTTCTTCCCTTGGCAGCATCTCTTGGGGTACCGTGCGCCAACATGTTCAAATAGAACTGGACGCACCTGCCCTTTCTTAGCGGGTCCCAATTTTCTACTTGAGTCCGAAGTTCATTTGAGTTTCAGCGCGTCTTGGAGTTCTGCAGACAGACGTCAATCCATCTCGCCAGCGTGAAACCGACTTTCAGTTCTTCTTCAAAGGTTTCGATCTTGACCGTTGAACAACATAGATGAGAATCATCACGAGAGCAATTACTGCGATCACGCACGCAACATCGAAGACCATCACGTTGTTCGTTGTCAAGAGAAATGCCACGGAAACGACTCCTAGAAAGATCCCGAGATACAGTGTTGCGCTTCTCTTGGATAACCCCCACGCATATGTACGAATTGTTCTTGAATACTTGGCCAATAATATCCCCATGGATGCCAGTGTCACAAGAACGATTACAATTGTATATGTCCACCCTGTCCAGTAGTCTCCAAAGGTGAGTAGGAGCCCGAACTCATCTGCTATGAGACCTGCTCCTGCACCATAGAGAACCGCAGCCAATTGGTCGATTCGCTGGTTCTGATTGACAATGCCCATCCAGCCTCCTACAGCAAGTAGTGCCAAACCGAACCAGAAGTGGTGTATGTGAATACCGCCCTCAACTAGGATGATAGTATTGGGGCTCAAGGTTGTGAACGTTCTGGCGACCAAGAAGGAAGCCATGAAGAAAATAAGGGCCAACACCGAAAAGTGAGGGTTCGTCTCCTTCTTTGCTGGTGAAGTCATTTTCATGTTACTCCTTTGCCCATTTGTTTTAGGCGCTCCCCCTATTTACAGCGATGACAATGTACGAGCAATCTAAGCATTTATGGTTTGTCGTTGACTTCTTACTCTTTTCTGGTGTCCCTTGCTGATCTTTCCAAGTCGGTCAGCGATTGTGACGCGACGCAATCCAAGTCCTTCCCGAAATCAGCTCAGGGATTCCCTCTCAAATGGACCCAGCGCTTGCTCTATTAGCTGGGCGTCAACAACGCAGTATTCAAATCACGATGTTCGCTACAAGGAAGCCCACGCCCTTCAGGGGGCAGAGGAAATTGTAGCATGATTCCAGTTGTGAGCTGTAAAGTAAACGTCACCCTGCATAGATGGTTTTATAGACTCGGGATGAATAATATGATTATGCGCAAGCTCAAAAAAGAGTTGTCACCAGAACAACGTGAAGAACTACTCAGAGCATTGAAAGCCCGTTTTGAGAAAAACATGAACCGCCATGAAGGTCTTGAATGGGCTAAAGTACAAGCAAAGCTGGAAGCTAATACTGAAAAACTGTGGTCACTCAATGAAATGGAAAGAACTGGCGGTGAACCGGATGTTGTTGGTCATGATAAAAAGACGGGCGAATACATTTTTTATGATTGTTCAGCAGAAAGTCCTAAAGGCCGCAGAAATGTTTGTTACGACCGTGAAGGGCAGGAGGCAAGGAAAGCATTTAAACCAGAAGATAACGCTGTTGATATGGCAGCTGCCATGGGCATTGAGCTTTTAACGGAAGAACAATATCGAGAGTTGCAGAAACTTGGAAATTTCGATACGAAGACATCGAGCTGGGTGAAAACACCTTCTGATATTAGAAAACTCGGCGGCGCCCTCTTTGCTGATCGCCGCTACGGCAATGTCTTCGTGTATCATAACAGTGCGCCCTCTTACTATGGCGTTAGGGGGTTCCGTGGCTCGCTAAGGGTCTAAACTTGGACTTTGAATTTTAGGTTTTCTTTGATTTTTGCTTTTGTTTTTTACGAGCTGCATTTTGTGGTTGCACCCGTTGGAATACTATGAGAAAGTGCCTGCATCCGAACATCGAATATCAACGCTTGCTTGTGTCGACCACGCAGAAGAGGTTGCCATCTGGATCCTCAAGGACGATAAAATCATCCTCCGGATCATAGGTTTGAGGATGGCGTGTAGCTCCCATCTTGAGCAGCCTTTCTACTTCTCCCCCTTGGTCGTTGGTATATAGGTCAAAGTGTAACCAGTTTCTACCCATAAGCTTCTTTGAAACTTGATTCAAAGACACATTTGTGTTTCTTCCAGCAGGGTCGTGAAGAATCACCCAGCCGTCTTTAGCTGGCCTTCTCGTGATGTAGTGGAGCGCCTCCTGCCAAAATGCCAACATCTTGTCGAAGTTGATGCAATCGATGACAACGGAGCCGATCTTCAATTCAGATTTTTTGTGCAATTCACTTCGCATGGAGTCAATCTCGACCTGCGCCCGTTCTGAGTTTTAAGACTGGTACAGGATTATATACTTTCTCTTTGATCTTTACATCCTTGAGATTCGTGAAAAGAACCATCTTCGGAAGACCCCGGTCAGCCTACTATTCTAGTATATCCCACCACTTCCGTCAGTAGGCGCGTTTGGCAAGGTGAAGGGTTTGAAAGGTCGCACCAGACAACCCCGAGTTGCGAGCCCACAAGCTTCAGCGATGGATAACTGACCTAAGGAAGTTATTTATCAAGCAACTTCTTCAAGTAGATACCTAAATATCGAGGTTGAGATCAATTCTCCCTAGGAGAGAGAATCATCCATGGTTGATGATTACAGAACACTGCTTCTAAGAGCAAAGGATTTGATGCTTTGGGAAAGCATCAAGAACCTCATGGAATGGGACTATGAGACCCAGATGCCTCAGGGCGGGATCGAACAACGTTCAATGCAAATGGCACTGATCGAGCAGCTTATTCATCGGAAGTGGATCGACCCCGAAGTCAAGACTCTACTTACTAAAGTGAAGAAATCACCGGAATATGAGAATTTCGGCGCCGAGGATAAACGCAATGTCTACTTCATCCAGCGCCTTTATGATCTCGAGACCAAACTGCCAGACGAACTCGTCGAGGCAATCGGGAAGCACGCCATAGTCTGCAACAGCGCATGGAAGAAAGCGAAAGCCGCCAAGGATTTCTCCATGTTCAAGTCAGACTTGGAGAAGATGTTGGATCTCCTGAAGAAGAAGGCGCACTATTGGGCACCTGATAGGGACCCATATGACGCACTTATCGATTACTATGAACCTGGCGCGACTGCAGCAACCATTGGCCGAGTGTTTGAACCGTTGAAAAATGGGCTAATCCCTCTAATCAAGAAATGCGTTGGGTCGAGAAACAAAGCGGACTTGTCTTTTATTAAGCGACCTGTGCCCGTTGATGTTCAGAGGACGATATCTCAGAAGTTGATGGAATTCGCTAAGTATGACCTGAAGAGAGGGCGCCTAGACGAAACTGAGCACCCGTTTACGACTGGCATGTACGATGACGTTCGCATATGCACACACTATTATGAGACAAACTTGACGGCGTCAATATTCTCCGTTCTACACGAGTCTGGTCATGCCCTCTACGATCAGAATCTACCATCGAAATCTCGTTATCAACCCATCAGCAGGTACTGTTCAATGGGGATTCACGAATCAATGTCGAGATTCGTCGAGAACGTGGTTGGCAGAAGCCGGGACTTTTGGGCATACTTCTTGCCAGTGCTAAATAAGATCACCAGCAACACATTCAACGATGTTAACCTTGACATGATCCTAAGAGCTGTAAATGACGTGAAGCCATCCAAAATCCGTATTCAGGCAGACGAGGTCACCTACTCACTGCACATAATCTTGCGATTTGAGATAGAAAAGGAACTCTTTGCTGAGAAGATCAATGTCAGCGAGTTGCCAGAGATCTGGAACGAAAAAATGGACAGGTTCTTGGGCATCAAGATCGAAAATGATTCAGAGGGAGTCATGCAAGACACCCACTGGGCAAATGGTTACTTCGGGTACTTCCCCGACTACGCATTAGGAAACGTCTACGACGGCATGCTCATTGAAGCGATGGAACGGAGAATTCCGAGATGGCGAGAAGCACTCGCAAGGGGCGATTTCTCACCCGCGTTTTCTTGGCTAAGAGAAAACATATGCGAAAAGGGCAACATAATGGATTCATTCGACTTGGTTAAGACAATCACTGGCAAAGACGTCGATTCCCAGCCGTTCCTGAGATACCTGAACGAAAAGATGAAACCCATATACGATCTGTAGAGCTCGTTATGCGATTGCCAACTTGAGCTTCAAAGCGGAGTGACGTTTCTTGTAGACAACCATGCCTATTCACTCTTCTGATTGCCTACGTTTTTCTGGGCAAATATATCGATAATATTCAACACGGTTTCAGTTGCCTTCTCCATTACCTGTACTGAGACAAACTCTTTCTTGCTGTGCTCATTCACATAACCGCAGAACAAGTTCGGAGTTGGTAGCCCTTTGAAGGACATGCGGGCGCCATCAGTTCCACCGCGAATTGGTTTAATTCTCACCCTCAGTCCAGTTCTTCTGATTGCCTCTTCAGCAGTCCCGACAATCTCCGGAACCTTGTCCAAGATCTCTTTCATATTACGATATTGATCCTGTAGCTGCAGGATTACCTGGGCCTTTGGATGTTTCTGCTGTATCCTCTTGACTCCTTCTTGAATGTTGACCATTTTCTTCTTCAACTCATTATAATCAAAGTCTCTCAAGAGGAAACGTAGTCTAGCTTCATTGACTGAAGCCTCAATTTCGTACGGGTGGTAATATCCTTGATGATCTTTGGTAGTTTCTGGCGCGACTGTTACAGGGAAAAGGCTGACTAGATCTGGCAGTACGCGAATAGAGTTGACCATCTTATCATATGCTTCTCCTGGATGGATATTGAACCCCTTTACTGTTATTGTTCCGCGTGCGGCATTGAAAGTCTCGACTCCAAGATATAGCCCGTCATTGTCGACGGTGAACGCATAGTCTGATTTGAGCGCCGGAATATCCAGCATCTCAATGCCTGTCCCTACTTCTTCATCAGGCGTAAAGACGACTCTTACTGTTCCGTGTTTTCGGGAGGGATCTCTGACGAGAGCAGAAACGGCTGTCATTATTACCGCGACCCCCGCCTTGTCGTCAGCCCCTAGTAGGGTGGTGCCGTCACTTGTGACAATGTCGTGTCCGATGTACTCCTTCAAGATCGGTCTGTCGTCTGGAGAGATCACAATGTTGGGGTCGCCAGGAAGTTTGATCTCCCCTCCTCGATAGTTCCTGACCAGATTGGGTTTGACATTTTCCCCTGGCTCTTCTGGTGAAGTATCCAGGTGCGCATTAAAGGTCAAGACGGGAGTTTTCACATTGGTTGGCAAATTGGATGGCAGGGTTGCGGTGACAATACAATGCCTGTCAACCTTCGCATCTATGAGTCTTAGTTGCTTTAATTCCTCCACCAAAACATTGGCCAAGTCGAACTGTATTTTAGTGCTAGGAACTTCCTCAACGTCCTCTTTACTTGTCGTGTGAATCTTAACATACCGGACAAACCTATCCAATACTTCTGCCATTGAGTTTCTCTCCAACTGTTTGAACAGCGTTGCGTTCATTTGAGGAAAAAAGTGTAACATTGGGCGGAGAATTTGTCGCCATGTTTCTCTTTTTTGGGGCCCAACCATGTCTTGCAAGAGAATAAGAGAAAGAAGTAGACTGACAAGAGGCTAAGTAGTTGGCTACTTCTTTGTCACTGCTTTGATTGATTCTTCAAAGACATCCAAAGCGTGATCCACTTGCTCTCTGGTAATGACGAGTGGGGGTTTGAACTTTACTACGTTCCTGATCATCTCGCCCTTGGCTGTGGTGTCAGTCATGCTCAAGTCGAACATGACATGTCTCTTGAACGCCTCTCCAACTATCGCGTTAGCTTCCATTGTTGCAGGTTCTTTGGTCTTGCGGTCTTTCACCATTTCCATTCCGATGAACAGTCCAGGTCCTCTGATGTCTCCGATGATTGGATATTTGTCCATGAATTCCTCCTTGATCCTTTTTGTGAAGTACTTTCCTTGTTCCTCTGCGTTTTTCATGAGGTTAAGTCTTTCAATGACTTCTAGGGTTACTACTGCTGCCGCGAACGAGACCGGGTTTGCACCGAATGTTGAGTGTTCTTCACCAGGCGTTAGGAAGGACTGCTTGAGTTTCTTGCTTGCGAGTATTCCACCTATTGGAAATCCGCCGCCCAGAGCCTTGGTGAAGCAGATTATGTCCGGCATGACACCATAGAGTTCTGCCGCAAACCATTTACCTATTCTCCCAAAACCAGTCTGAGCCTCATCAAAGATCAATACTATCTTCCTGTCATTGCATATCTTCCTGAGACCTTCAAGGAATTTCTTTGGTGCGGGAACTTGGCCTCCTGGACCCTGCATGGGTTCGACTATCATTCCCGTAACAGGAACATTTACTCCTCTGTCCACCAGCTGCTCAAGGGTTGACAGGCACTCATTGTTACATTGATCGGGACTTTCCTCACCGTAAGCACATCTATAACAGTAGGGATAAGGAGCCTTGACATAGTGATCCAATCCAAATCCAGGCATCCTAATTCCTTCACGGATGAAGGCACTTGCACCTAATGTCGCTAGGGTGCTTCCTTGGTAACCTCTAAGAAATGTGACGAACAGAGACGATCCGGGTTTGTTAATCATTGCCAGCTTCATAGCCGCCTCTACTGCATAAGACCCTCCTTGGGTATTCAGACAGACTTTTTTCAAATCTCCAGGTGCGATCTTTGCTAGCTTGTTGATAAGTTTTATTCTCGGTATAGTCGGGTACCCGTAGCGTACATGGTTCAGTCTTGAAGCCTGCACATATGCACCATAGATCACGTCAGGATTGGAAGGTCCAACGTTAAGTGTCCAAGCTTGGGATGTGCAATCCAGAAACTCGACCCCATTTATGTCTCTGAGTACTGCACCTCCTGGCTCCCCCTCAAAGAATATGGTATCATACATTGGGATAATTGAAGCACGTCGCGCTTCGCTAACTTCTTCAGGAGTAATATCACTCAAAAGAGAGATGATTTCATTTTCGGTCAAAGCCTTGGGCACAACGTTCGGTTTCTTTCTTCTGTCCATTGATGTTCACTCACCTTTGAAAAGAATCTATTCCATGTGATTAAAGCACTCATATTGGGATAAAAGCTTTTGTTCAAGAGAGGCTTCAAAAAGAGAGGTGAAGCATCGTCTCTTCTCATGCGAGGCAGTCGATCCTAGTACGACTCTACTTTCTCGCTGTTGCTTTGAGAGCTCTCCACAATTCCTCGGTTACGAATTCCTCAACTTTTTCAGTCTTGCCGGAGAGTCTTCTCGCCGTTCTACCTTTACTCTTTATTGTTCCTATTTTTGCCGCCTTGACCCCGACTCCATTGATTTTCTCGATGACTCGTTTTTCCTTTTGCTCTGGAACAGTTACGACAAGCATCCCGCTGGATATGAGTTTGAGAGGATCTAGTTGGAGATTCTCGCAAATCCTTTTTGTTTCTTCTTCAATCGGGACAAGCCTCTCGTCAATAGAGTACCCCACCTTTGAAGCTTCAGCAATCTCATTCAATGCCTGTAGCAGTCCTCCTTCCGTGGGGTCCTTCATGCAGTTAACGAACCCAGTGTCAGCTGCGGCTAGGGCTTCTTTCACTACACTAATTCTTGTCTTGAACCACTGACTTTGTCTAAGAAGCTTGTCACCTAGCGCACCTCGAAGTTCGTTGTATCGGTCGGAGGCAATTATCGCTGTTCCCTCCAGAGCAACGTTCTTAGTCACGATTATAGTGTCGCCGATTTTTGCCCCACTCGTAAGAATGATCTTGTTCCGCGATGCTTCCCCAATCATTGTTCCGCATAATACTGGCCTTGACACAGCAGAGGTGACCTCGGTGTGCCCGCCTACTACTGACACGTCGAGCTCTTTGGCGGCGAAATCTATTCCTTTGCATACCTCCTCTAATGTGGAGGAGTCTGAATTCTCAGGTAGCATTATTATGGAGAGATAGAATAGCGGTTTTGCCCCTCTGACGGCAATATCATTTGCGTTGATGTGTACGGCAAGCCAACCCACGTTGTTTTCTGCTCCCGAGATTGGGTCAGACTTTGCCACAAGAAGCTTACCTTGGTATTCGATGACTGCCGCATCCTGTCCTATCGACGGACCACTGAGCACATGTGGGTTCGTGGCTCCGGTCAGCTTGAAGACTATTCTCTTGAGAATGTCACCCGGAACCTTACCTAAGGAAAGCTTTGTCGGTTGAGAGGTTGGTGGAGTCATTCTTAATGATCCATCTCCTGAGTACCGCGAAACAGGTATGGTGGGTGTCTGCCTGTTGGCCTTCACATAAGTGTGAGGTCGATTTCACGTTAAAGAGTTACGCTTTCATACACATTAAGATCACTACTTACATGATTGGTTACTCATTAAACTCTGATTATAAATTACCGAGAACCGTAGCCGATTTTGGTGTGGTAATTCAGATGGCGAGTCTTCGTCATAGAACGAAAAGAGCTTCTGTCTTCGTCATGGTTCCTATGAAAAGTATATTAACTTTGAGCGATCTAAAGAAACGCCAGTCAGTGGGGTTGGGACTAAGTGAGTAAAATGGCAAATAGAGAAACCTTGACCTTGGATCTAGGTGGAATCACCAAGAATGATCTGAAGACTGCTGGTGGCAAGGCCGCAAATCTGGGCGAACTAATCAGGAACAAGTTTCCAGTTCCGAAGGGTTTTGTCGTAACGACAAAAGCTTACGAGTCTTTCCTGGAATTACGTAATCTGAGAGACACTATCAATAGATCATTAGATAGTATTGATTATGGAGACTACGTATCGATCGAGAAATCCGCGAAAACCATTCAAGAATATGTACTAGAATGCCAGCTGCCATCGACATTAATCAACGAAATCAAAACGAAATACAATCGGCTAGCTGCTCGCAACGTTGCGGTTCGATCGTCTGCAACCGCAGAGGACTTGCCAACTGCTTCTTTTGCTGGGCAATATGATTCATTCCTGAATATGACAAGTGCTAACCAAGTTCTTCAATCCATCAAGAAATGTTATGCATCCCTGTGGTCCAGCCGAGCGATTTCTTACAGACATAGGAATGGCATCCCTCATGACAAGGTACAGTTGGCGATTGCGGTACAGGAAATGGTGCCTGCAAAGAGTGCAGGGGTTCTATTCACGCAAAACCCGATCTCTTCAAAGCCGGGCGAACTACTGATTGAATCTAACTTCGGCTTTGGTGAGTCGGTCATGTCGGGCCGAGGCTCCCCAGATCAATTTGTAGTCCAAAAAGAAGGAAAGCCTCGTCATGAGAAGTTCAGCATCATTGACAGGAGAATCGGAAAGAAAGGTGTAGTGGTTAGAGAGAAGTCAAAGCAGCAAGGCGGTACTGAATATGTCAAGCTCTCTGACGAAGAGAACATGGCAGCTTCCCTAACAACTGGACAGATTCTGGATATATCCAAGGTTGGTTCTCGGGTGGAGGAACATTTCGGAGTCCCTCAGGATATCGAATGGGCCATTGACCGGAATAATCGGCTCCATATTCTACAGGCTCGTCCCATAACTAGACTGAGGAAAACCGCTCCAAAAGATGATGTGCTTTGGAGCAGAGGGTATTCCGACGACTATTGGAATGATCCTGTGACTCCGTTGTACTTTGAGCTCTTAGGCGATCCGTTGACGAAAGTCGTTAACATGGAGCTCAATAGCATAATGGGTTACAAGCGTATGGATGACCAGCTACTGAAGTTGTACAAAGCCCACGCATATTTCAATCTGAGAGTCTTGAAGCGCAAGGTGGAAAATGAAATACCCACTTTTGTCAGAAACGACGATGTCTTGAACTATTTCCCCGAAGGCTACGGACCTTACGGTAAACAAACTGTCAAGAAATTACCCTTCCGACTATTCAGGTATCTCATCGCAAACCTGCGAGTTATGTTCAACGATCCGAATGGCGGGATGGGGAAAACTGCAAAAGCATACGAAAAATGGGATAAGGAGGTATTTTCTCCTTACTGCGATAGGTTTGATAAGAAGCTAAGCAAGCTTGTTGGGACTAACAACACAAAAGGACTTCTCGATCTAGCTAATGAAATAGATGAACAGATGGTGGCTCATTACAGACTCGTCAGATATGGGATACCTGTCCACAACATTGGCATGAACCTGATAGCACAATACTTGCTAGGCAGGTTCTTGGGAAAGGAGGAAGCAAAGAAACTCTATCCAATTCTAATCTCTGGACTAAAACATAAACTGACTGAGACGAACGACAGGATCTATCAACTGGCATCCATTATTCAAGATTCCCCAGAGCTGAAGACAATCATCCTAGATAAGAAATCAGAAGACCTCCATAATTACGTCTCGAGCAGCAAAACCCCCACGGCGAGAAACTTCAAAACCGAATTTGACAAGTTCATTAAGGATTACGGAGATCGTGGATTCACTCGAGAAACGTATTACCCACGGTGGCGAGAAGCGCCCAAGTACGTATTTGACGTGCTCAAGACTCTAGTCAGGGGCGACAGACTGGATACTGTTAAGGACAAGGAGATGGCCTCAGGAGAGCGACAGAGGATCGATAGGCTCGTCGAAGCCAAAATGAGGTCTCAGCACTTTGGCTTTCTCAAATGGTTCATTTTTTCCAAAATCTTGGGTGCTGCTCGAACCTACATTGTCTTTCGGGAGAATCAACGGTTTAACCTTGATCGCTGGATAACGAGGATCAGAAGTGCATACCTCGAAATCGGAAGAGTATTGGTCAAGAAAGGCATACTAGATTCTGAAGGAGATATATTCTTCCTGCACAAGAAGGAAATCAAAGGCTTAGTCTCTTCCGAGTACGACAAGAATGATGCGAAAGGGCTTCTGGTGCTTCTGAGAGCTCGACGCGACGACTTCCTGGAACATGAAAACACGATTCCTCCCAAGTTCCTTCACGGATCAAGCGAGTACAACGATACGACACGTTTCACGAAGGACAGTACAGAATTCCAAGGGATACCTGCAAGCCAAGGGACCATTACTGGCCTTGTCAGAGTGATAGACAAGATTGATTTCATGTCGAGCGTGAGGCAGGGAGAAATCCTTGTAGTTCCGAGGACTGATCCTGGATGGAGTCCCGTTTTCTCAAAGATAGGCGGTCTGATTACAGAGACAGGCGGCATTCTATCCCATGGAGCTGTGATCGCTCGTGAATACGGCATCCCTGCTGTGACCAATGTAACCAATGCGTGCAGGATGTTTCGGACAGGCCAAATCATAACTATTAACGGCGACAACGGCACCATTACGCTGAAGTGAGAATCACTGGCGACAGAACCATGGAGCCGATAATAAACAAAACAAATTCAAAGCACCCTGAGTGGAACGAGTCATATTACTTCGCCTTCTATTCAAAGGAACACAGGCTTGGAGGGGTCTCTCGAATCGGGTTCAAGCCAAACAAACCAGAAGGCATGACATTCTTCTTTCTCTTCCTGCCAGACGGATCAGTAGCCGGATATCACCTAGCAACAAAATCGAAGGATTATTCCCGAGATCTCAGGGTAGGCGGGATGGCACATCTACCTCAGTCCGACGATTCATGGAACTATGAATTTCAGGGAAACATGATCTTGGTTAAAGATCCTGAGACTCTTCCGAAAGCTCGGGAGAAACCCCAACTGATTGCAGGTACTCCGAAGGTTGAGATGAGATTTGTCTTCAGCCCGATCAATGCGCCATATGAGTACGCGGAATTTATGACGCCTGAATCGCTGGAACTCGGCAAAAAGGCTGGAGACAAACACTGGGAACAGATTGCAAAAGTAAATGGAAAATTAAGCATCGGTGAAGAAACCTACGAAATGAGGAATATGATTGGTCAGAGAGACCACACTTATGGAGTCAGAGACTGGACGGGCGTAGGTGACTGGCTATATTATGTAGTATGGTTCAACGACAAGCTCGCGATCAACCCTGCAGCAATTGTTGCAGACGACGGACGAATGAGCACAGGTGGATTTCTCTTCAAGGATGGAAAGAATATCCCACTAAAGACCATCAAAATAGTTGATCAGAAATTCCGAAAAGATGGAGTCTACCCTGTCAGCTCCGAACTGGAAATCGTTGATTATTCAAGAAAGAAGCATAAACTGATAGCTCATGTTGGACCAATCGTCCCTGTCCCATTCAAAGACGAAAAAGGTAACCAGTCAATTCTGATTCAATCATTTGGGAATTTCGAACTGGACGGGATAACGGGCGGGTACGGTACCTTTGAAACACTTCGAAAAGCTAAATACACAGAGTCTCCTTGACGAGAACAGAAAACGGTTAAGTATTGAAATGAGCTACAACCTACCGCCCACTGGATGACAATCATCAATTTCATATTGATACATCTTCAGAGAGTGTGTGTTTCCAATGAGTAAGAGCTCAAGAACTGTAGGAATGTACGATCTTCTCGGGGGTATTGGCAATATTCTTGATGGCAAAGTCGAGTACTGGGATGCTTTGTACGATGCTCAGTCATCATGCGTCATCGTGAAAGACAAGGTGGATGAACAAATATCTACACCAGAGCTTACAGGTGTTCTTATACGCGCATTCAAAGACGGTGTATGGTTCTCATCGAGTTCATATGATGTCAGTAAGAAAGCCATCTCTGAAATGGCGAATAAACTCATCAAACCGACACGCAAACCCAAATCTCCAACCAAACTCAAGAAGCAGAAGGCTCAGAAGATCAACAAGGAACTCCCAGTTAAGAAGGATCCAACCAAAGTTCCACTCGAAGAGAAACTTGATAATGTCCGAAAGCTGAACAAGGCTGCGGCGCAGATAGATGAAAGGATTATCAACGTTCGCACAAGACATACCGATTCCCAGATTGAACGAGTGTTTGTTAATTCTGAAGGTTCATTGATGAGACAGGTCGTCACCAGAACAGGTATACTTATAGTTCCAATTGCAAGAGAAGGAGACAAGATCAGGGCTGACTACCGGTCGATAGGTCGGACTGGAGGATATGAGCTAGTTGAAGAAACTGATTTTAATGATCTGGCTCAGGAAACTGTGATGTCGTCACTTGAGTTGCTGGGAGCTGAGACCCCTCCGAGTGGTGCGTTAGCCGTCGTGTTGGACCAGCACATGGCTGGTCTAATAGCTCATGAATCCTTCGGGCATGGTTTGGAAGCCGACCAGGTCATGAGAGACCGCTCATACCTGAAATCACTTGTAGGCAAAAAAGTGGCATCTGACGAGTCGACCATCATCGATTCATCCATAGTTCCTCAGGGTTGGGGGTCATATGTTTTTGACGACGAAGGTATCCCGGCCAGAGAGAATGTCTTGCTTGAAAAGGGTGTCCTGAAAGGTTTCCTGCATGACAGGCTAACAGCATCAACGCTGGAAGCAGAACCAACGAGTAACTGCAGAGTCGAAAGTTTCCTAGCCAAACACTTCGTGAGGATGACGAATACGTACTTCGCTCCCGGAGACTTGTCACTCGAGGAACTCTTAGAACCAGTTAAGCGTGGTGTCATGCTTGTTAATTCGTCCTTTGGAATGGAAGATCCTCTGGGGGGAGGAATACAATGCACATCAAACAAAGGATACATGATAGAGAAAGGGAAACTCACCACGCCCCTAACTGAAGTGGCACTCGCAGGAAGCGTACTAGATCTATTGAAAAACATTGACGGAGTAGGCAATGACTTCAAGCTAGGTCCTGGAACATGCGGAAAGGGCAGCGAAGATTTCGTGCCAGCTGGCGACGGAGGAGGTTATCTAAGGATCAAGAAAGCCATCGTGTCAGGAGGGTGAACGTCAATGATCCAATATGACCGTCTGTTCAAGAAAGAGAAAATCACTGAGTACGATATCTACTGTCTCAAAGGAACTGTGAATGAGATTCAGTTGCGCGGATTTGACGTAGAAATAGTCCGTGAACCCGTCAAAGCTGTAGGTTACGCCGTCAGAGTGCTTTCGAGAGAGGGCGAGCGAATTGGCATTGGATTAGCATCATGCTCAGATGAAACGAAATTACAGACTTGCATCCACAACGCAAAGTTCTTCTCAACACTAAACAGGCAGGAAATGAAGTATGAATTCCCCACACAAAAACCTGATACGCAGGTCGCGACTGTTGATAACACAATCAGAGACAGCGCTTCTGAAGCAATTGGGAGCTACACGGAGTCTCTTCTTAACAACCTGAAGACCGAGGCTCAGTCAAGCATACCTGTAAAGCCCACATTCGGAAAAATCAGAACATATTTCTTTGAAACAAGCATAGAGAATAGCGCTGGGATGAGCAAGAGGAAGACTGAAACATACTTTTATCTTGAGCTGGCATTAAAGGTCTCCGACGGCGCAAAGCTTGCCGAGTTTTGGCCCAGAAAGTATAGGCGTAGAATTGACGGCTTAAAAGTTGAGGATATCCTGCCACACTGGACCAAGCTCGCGAGGGACACGCTGCAAGCCCAGATGGCTCCTACGGGAAAGATGACCGTAATATTGAATCCTGAGTCCCTATGTGACGCGATTGTCCCCACAGTCGGGACACATGCACGAGCGGAACAAAAATTCAAGAATCAATCGTTATTCAAAAAAGATCAGTCAGTAGCATCCGAAGATCTTTCAATATCGGATGACGGACTCTTAGACTACGGGCTATCTTCTGCTTGCTTCGACGATGAAGGAAACCCGCAGCAAAGGACACGAATAATCGAGAAAGGAGTTTTCAAGAGCTTCCTTTACGATCAGAAATACGCGTTGATGCTCAAAGAGAAACCGACAGGAAATGGCGTCAAGCCTATAGGCGGCATGGTAAACCCTCTAAGCAAGTTCAATCTCGCTGTGATCGGCTCACCAACGAACATCTCTATAACTCCAGGCAAGCAAAGCTACGATGAGTTGATTGGAGAGGTCGAAAAAGGTCTGTTGATTGAGCAATTCAGCTGGCTCAACCCTGATCCGTATTCGTCGGGATTCAGCTCAGAGGTAAGAAACGCGTACCTCATAGAGAATGGTGAAGTGAAGCAGGCGGTAAAAGGCGGCTTGGTTGCGGGCAAAGTATTTGACTTGATCAAGAACATTTCAGGGATTTCCAAATCGGCAGAAATAGAGTCTGGGGCATCAGCGTTTTCTTGTGTGTCGCCTTATATTAGGTTCGATAACGTTCAAGTGGCTGGGAAATAATAACACAATCCCCAAAGATAACAATATATCGAACTCACCAATTATCCCTACCACTGGGGATAATAGTAAAATATAGAATTGAGATGGTAACTGAAAAAGGAAAGGGAGCTGTGTTTCATCGTATGCCAGAGAAATTGATTATGTTGCCTGGTCCTACCCAAGTTCCTGAAAGAATACTCAAAGTTATGTCTAAACCGGTGATTAACCACAGGGGCGCTGAGTTTGAGAAGCTTTACGTCGAGATAGCCGAAGGACTCAAGTACTTATTCCAGACTCAGAAAAATGACGTCTACCCATTGACCGCGTCCGGAACGGGAGCAGTGGAGTGTGCCGCCCTAAACGTCGTTGAGAAAGGAGACAAGGTCATCGTACCGACGAACGGGGAGTTCAGTGAGCGATTGGCCGAAGCGATTGAGAAAGCTGGAGCCCAAGTTGTAAATCCCAAATTTGAGCTTGGAACACAAATCGAGCCAAATGCTGTTGAAGAAGTGCTACACGAAAATGACGATGCAAAGATGATTGCGTTCGTGTACAATGAGACTGCTTGCGGCATTAGAAACCCCGCTGAGGAGCTAACGAGAATAGCCAGAGAACATGATGTCCTAGTCATGATTGATGCAATCTCGAATCTTGGTGGCGACTACCTGCACATGGACAATTGGAATGTTGACGTGGTTGTAACAGGATCACAGAAATGCCTAGCATGTCCGCCTGGACTATCGTTTATATCTCTAGGGGCAGACGCTTGGAGCAAAGTTGAAAAAAGGAAAGAAAAGGTTGAGACAATTTACTTTGATCTCTCAAAAATCAGAGAATTCCACAAGAAGAACCAGACTCCATTCACGCCAGCAGTTCCTCTATTCTACGCGCTACAAGAGGCTCTCAAGATGCTCAAGGAGGAAGGATACGATAAAAGGATAAAGAGACATGCAGACTGCGCGAAAGCAATGCGAGAGGGACTAAAGCAACTTGGACTGAAGCTATTTCCAAAAGAGGAACAATATTCTTCAAACACAGTGACAGCGTCATTTGGACCGCAGGGTTTGCCCGTTGCGGACATGATAAAGAAGCTGCTTGAGGATACAGGAATCGTGATAGCTGGCGGAATGGGTGAAACAAAAGGCAAGATCTTCAGAGTCGGAACGATGGGGACGTGCACCATGAATGAGGTAAACGTGACTCTCAACGGAATCAAATCCGTTCTAGGGAAACTGGGAGCAAAGCCGAAAAAGGCATGAAGGAACTGGCAAGTCATCGGTTCGGGAACCTACTGACGTGAATTGGTTCCCAACACTATTCCTGCTTAGCCCATTTAATCGGTTTAAATGAATGGGTTGGAGGTGAGAGGGATTGGAGAAGAAAGGCATATGTCCGCGCTGCAAAGCGGAAAGCGCTGATTTGGGACCGACCGTCCTCCCACTTGGAAGAACAAGAGGAATGAAGACCACCACATACAGTTGTCCGAAATGTGGCCTCGTATTCTTTGAGAAGTCATCTGAAGAGTAGAAGACTGCTGTCCTGTTCAGTTGGGCTTTTTCTCTCCTGACAGGAATAGTTCTCTCGCCTCAGTCAGTTTTAAGCCGAGAACATCGATCTCATTGAGATCCATTGTTCCCTTTCTTGCGCCTGCTGCAAGAGATAGATACCTCACACTACTTGGATTGATGCCAAGAATCTTACAGCAAACCGCGTCTACTGCAATCACATCTCTCCCAGCTATTATTAGACCCGCGTCTACGGATTTGTAACTTGGATAAGAACCCAAGTACACTTTGGTTGCATCAACGATTGTGAGGCTTGGTTTAATGATCTTGAGCAACTCTAAGAGTACATCATCAAGATCAGGATGAAAACGAGACTTCATCCTGTCTGGTATTAGCCCGAATAGGTTATTTACACCTATGCTTATTCTTCCAACCTTTTTTTCAGTTTTCATCGTCGCCAGGTTCACCAGCACGTCCGTGTTAAGCAGGATCTTCGAGAACGTCTGTTGCTTTAGTAGGGTTAACCGAGTTCTCTTGTGCTGTGTCAGGTTGCTGCTCAGATTGACTAACCCAGTTCTGATTATTCGATCATAACCTACAGTCTTCAAGGCTTCAATACCTGTTCTGAGATGATTATCACTTTCTGCGAAAGAGATGTCCTTGGTCTTATGAAACAAGGTTGCGGTTGCTTCAGCTATCTTGACCTCAGTGTAGGGAGGGCGACTTGGATCAAAAATGCCTGGTTTGATGATAACTTGGTAGCCAGGACGATCTAAGTCATCTATTCCCCCGATTAGCTTGATGCCCCTCAGAATTGATCGTTCGGGATCCTCGGATCTTGTTATGGAAACTTTGACTTTCGCCACGTCTACCATCTCCTTGTGGGGTCATTTCGGGTGATGTGAGGATGATGCACTTTTACACTGGGGTAGTTAAAGCTACGTAGTGTCTTGGCTCTCTTAACTGTTCTTCATGATATCATGTGTCTTCATAGTTTCTACGCCGAGCTCGTCTGCGATGTCTCTGGCCAACTCCCGGTGTTCGCCCCGCAGCCCCTTCCAGTCCAGCAGAATTAGTTCCACTTTCTCCAGAGTTCGTGCTATTGCCTTTTGCACCATGTCTTTCCTCATGTCATGGAGCACGTAGTTAGGTATAATGTGCCCCGCTGCAATATTGTTTGATGAGAGAATTATCTTCGTGAAATTCGGTGCGTAATGGGGTCCACCAATTCCCAATGCTGTCTTAGCTCTCTCTACACCCTTAGCTACCTTGTACACGGTATTAGCCACTGCTCGAGCTGCCAACTCATCAGCCCAATGTTTCTCATCGCTCCCTAACTCAACAAATAGAAGGGGAGTCGACATCGAGGTGGGTCCGTGGTGGGTACACTCCATTGTGACCTCATAATTGTCAAGCGCAAGTTCATCCTTCTGCTTGGCAAGCTCGCGGAGCGCTTCCCTCATAGCTGACGCTGGAGCTATGGCTAGCTCGCAAGGTTCTCCTCCAAGGTCAGCTTGCCCCGTCCAGTTCCCAGTGCAATGAACAAGAAGTGCTGGCTTGCCTGCTTCTGACCTGTGGCGACTTGCGAATATCAGGAGATCTGTCTTGAAAGACTGGTCAATATGTTCTGAGTTCACAAGCTCTCTTTCAGAGGTTACGAGAAGAATGTCACCGCTCATGTAGACTGAGCTACCGTCAAACTGCAGCCCGTCTGGTCTCTTTCTGAACCCAAGATATTTAGTTAACTGCTTATGGATGTTCATGCTGGCCGAGTCTAGTTTCGAAGTGACAATCACTGACAATGTTCACAGTTCACCTTCGCAAGCAGTAATGACGCGTTAATCCAGTTCATAATATGTCGACTGATGCTTTGATGAGTCAGATGCCCTGACCTGTGGGTCCTCCTGCCAAACTGATGAATTGAAACATATGTCGATACCAACGTATTTAAGCATACTTTGCCTTCTGAGAGTGTGACTAACTATAACGGTGCATTCTGTTGTTCAGATAAATCGAAGTCCAATAGTCCTGACTGCTTCTTGTTGGGCTTTGTGATCTTTACTATTATGGTGATAATGCCTGCTTAATCAAGGAGATGTATTGCTGAACTTGAGCAAACGCGCAATATTGGGAATGCTTAAGGAAGACCCTCACGACCATGTTCTATTCAGACTGGAGCTTAAGGAGCTTGAAGCGCTGACAAAAGCACTAGGCTATGAAGTTGTAGAGCGGTTCACTCAGACTGAATCCAGAAGAAAAGGTCATTACTTGATCGGTTCAGGTAAGGTTGACGAGATCAGTGAGATTGTGAGCAGCAAAGATGTGGAACTAGTAGTCATGTACAATGAGTTGACCTCCAAGCAGAAATTGAATCTCTCAGTTGCATTCAACTGTGAAGTCATAGATCGATACGAACTCACGTTGAGAATATTCGAAGAGATGGCTTCGGACAGAATTTCTAAACTACAGATCGAGCTTGCACGGACCCGCAAACTTTACCCATTCTTTCAGTTGCAGGCTTCGGCAAAGTATTCAGGACTTGAGAGACAGCCTTCTTGGGCTGGAACCGGAGAGTTTGCTTTTCACAGCAAGGTTAAAGGAATTCAGAAAAGGATAGGCAAGTTAAAACGTGAGATTTCATCACTTGCCGAGGAGAAGATGCGACAGGTACAGGAGCGCCGCAAACTCGGTGCCAAGATTGTCTGTATCGCCGGGTACTACAACGCGGGGAAGACTACACTTTTTAACCAGCTAACGGGCGAGAATAAGCTCGTCGGCGACAGACCTTTCAAAACACTCTCTAGCAAGTACCAGAGGCTTCAATCGAACAGCGATGACAACCCTTTACTAATCGATACAATTGGATTTGTCATTGGGCTTAACCCGGCTCTCATCAAGTCGTTTGAGCTAAACCTGATAGACATGAATGAAGCCGACTTGCTTCTCTTCATGTTAGGAATAGATGACGATCCGGATTTCTTGTTTCACAAGCTCAAGTTTGGGTTACATCTTCTCAAGGAGATCGGAGTAGAAATCAGCAGGATACTAATAGTCCTAAACAAAAGTGACCTCGTCGATGATGCAGCATTTGACAAAATCATCTCAAAGCTTGAGCCTATTCTTGGCCAGCATGATTGGGCGAGTATATCTGCGAAGAAGCGCAAAGGCGTAGATGACTTAGTGAACAAGGTTCTAACGGTTCTGAAGAGCACGTCACTCAAGAAAGAACCCATAAAGATGGTAACTGGCACTGTACAGGAGATGCCAGTCGAAAAGGTTGTAACGGATACCGGCGATCTTGGTTCTTCTAATAATCCAGCGGCAACCGCCATCGACGATCCTGTTGGCACCAGCACTCAAGACTGTGAAGGCGAAGTAGATGGCGGGGAAGATGAGGAGGAATTAGACAAATCTCCTCCAATGTAGTGTAGCAAAGAGATGGACTGAAGACCTTTATCCTTCCAATCTAGATCCTTCTCGTGGCTAGATAATCAAGAGAGAGATGAGGACGAAATATGAACAACAGGGAGACTTCGCCACGAGTGAAGAAGATAAGAGTATCTATTGGCACAGCAGGCGTTCTAGGTCTCCTGAAACTACATTCAGATGCGGAGCCTACTACGGCTTATCTGATGACATACACCCAAAGAAACTGTAGAGCAAATTGCGCCTTCTGTCCTCAGGCAAGACAGAGCTCTTCAAGCAAAGAGCTTTTGTCGAGGGTTGTCTGGCCAGCCTTCCCCTTAGCCTTGGTCGTTGAGAGAATTGCGACCAAAGTCCGGGAAAAAAAGCTACGCAGGGTCTGCATGCAGTCACTCAACTTTCCCGGCTTCGCAAAGGATATTTCGGAGATAGCTTCCTCCATTCTCTCGAAGGTAAGCGTTCCTATTTCGATTTCATGCCCACCGGTACCAAGGGAAAAGATGGAGACACTGAAGCAACTCGGTGTTGAGAGAATTGGATTGCCAATTGATGGGGCAACTCAACAAATATTCGACAGCATCAAGGGAAGCGCGGTGAAGGGCCCGTAT
This sequence comes from Candidatus Atabeyarchaeum deiterrae, assembly GCA_037310415.1. Classification (GTDB taxonomy): domain Archaea; phylum Asgardarchaeota; class Atabeyarchaeia; order Atabeyarchaeales; family Atabeyarchaeaceae; genus Atabeyarchaeum; species Atabeyarchaeum deiterrae. Next base: position 2,612,990 of record CP147780.1, on the reverse strand, counting down.
CACTGGCAGACTCATATTGAATCACTGAAGGAAGCCTTAGATGTCTTCGGCGCCAACAAGGTTAGCACTCACATCATAATAGGTCTAGGTGAAACTGAGCAGGACGCCGTAAATATCATCCAGAAGCTATACGACATAGGTGTGAATCCTAGTCTATTCGCCTTCACACCTATCAAAGGAACCAAACTTGGCGACCACAAGCGCCCAGGGATTGACCAGTATAGAAGAGTACAGCTTGCCAGGTACGTCATACTACAGGGAGCCTCCTCGGCGCAATCCATGAGGTTCAATAGTGAAGGAAAAATCGTAGATTTCGGCGTAAGCCAGGAGAACATTGATAGATTCACATCGCTCGGCGACCCATTCATGACGGCCGGTTGTCCGAACTGTAACAGACCATTCTACACTGAAAGCCCAATGGGTCCCATCTATAACTATCCGAGGCGCCTAAGTAACAGCGAGATAAGAAAAGCCCTTGACGAACTGACGAAGTAACCCAGGTGCGTGATTTTGATGATCAGATCTCTCCATGAATTCTTGAATAGAAGCCCATCTGATGACGAGATCGATGAACTACTGAACCTAGAAGACAGCAAGGTGATGGAACTCATTGAGATCTCCAAGTCAGCAACGCAGCGTAATCTAGGCAAAGAAGTTCACTGCTATTACCCTGGAAGGCTTTTTCCATCAATCTCCATAACTGGAAGAGAATGCTATTTGAAATGCAAGCACTGTAATCGGCACTATGTCGAGAGCATGATCCCAGCCGAAGTGCCACAAAAACTTGTCGATCTGTGCATAAAACTTGGCAATGAAGGAGCCCTAGGCTGTTTGATCAGTGGTGGATTCACACCTGAGGCGGCTCTGCCGGTTAGGGAATTCCTTCCTGCTCTGCAGGAGATCAAAAGAAGAACAAAACTTGCCATCAATATTCATACGGGGTTCATATCGGAAGAAGTGATCAAAAAGTTGGTCGCGATGGGCATCGACGCAATATCCATTGATGTAGTCGGAAGCAATGACACCATCCGAAACGTGTACGGGCTAGACAAGACTGTCGAGGACTATGCTCAGACCCTGAGACTGTTGAAATCCGAAAACATGAAGAATATAGCACCTCACATCTGCATAGGTCTTCACTACGGCGAACTGAAGGGCGAGGGCAGAGCTCTGAAGATCGTAAGAGACAACGAGCTTACGAATCTGACGTTCATAGCCCTCAATCCCACTAAAGGAACTCAAATGCAAGATGTCAAGCCACCATCCGCACTAACTGTCGCGAAAGTAATAGCGGTATCCAGGCTTATGATGCCCAAGATATCAATATCACTTGGATGCATGCGACCCTCGGGGGTAATCAGAAACGAAATGGACTATCTAGCTATCTTGGCTGGAGCCAATAGAATAGTGGTCCCGACTCCAGCAAGCCTGCGAAGACTTGAGAAAGAGTACCACTTTGACAGACATCAGACATGCTGCGTTATGTAGGTGTATCCAAGTCTTCCAACTGCCCTATTGGTTCTTTGGTCAAGCCTTCTCCTTTGTCTTGGCTTTCTCCTTGATAATTCCTCGCTTCCCGTTGTAGTGATCCATTGTGATGTCAAATATCCTGGAAGCTACATCTCTCTTGGACGAAAGGCTGACATGTGTGACACGTTTCTGCGGGTCAACTATGTACACCTCATTGGTGTCTGTCGAGAATCCAACTCCTTCTTTCGAAACATCGTTTGCTACTATGAGATCCAATCCTATCTCTTGGACTCTGCTGTACGCTCTTTCGATCAACTCTGACTCAGAGACATTGTACTCCGCCTTGAACCCAACTACATAAGTTTCGTCGCTCTCCTCTTTTACTGCCTTCACTATTCTGGGAAGCGGCTTTAAGTGGATTGATAAGTCCTTCTGTCCCGACGGGATCTTGCCATCAACTTTCTGGGTTGGCGCATAATCGGAAACAGCGGCGGTTCCCACAAAGATATGACAGTGGCACAATTTCATTTCATTCAAGACGGCGTTCATCATGTCTTCTGTTGTCACAACAGGAATGCATTTTAGATCAATCGGCGGTTCAGAAGTCATTCCGATGCCATACACAAGCGTAACTTTTGCGCCACGGGCAGCCGCCTCCTGTGCAATGGCGACTCCCATCTTCCCGGAGCTCGGGTTGCTGATGAAGCGAACCCTGTCGATGTATTCTCTTGTAGGACCGGCAGTTATGAGAACATGTAACCCTGCCATGTCCTTGGGTTTTGTGAGAACATCGATCACCTTGTTTACGATGCTATCTGTGCGGGCAATCTTTGCTTTTCCTTCCTCCATTCTTGGTCCGAGGAAGACTACTCCATGAGATTTCAGTTTCTCAATATTTTCAAGAACGATCGGGTGCCTATATAGAGTCTCATGCATTGCTGGAACCATTAGAATAGGCATCCCAGAGCCGAAGGCAGTGCTTACAACTGTTGTCACAGGTGTATCATCGATTCCGCTGGCGACTTTGCCAATAGTGTTAGCGGTGGTGGGAGCGACTAGAATTAGGTCTGCATGTCCTGGTGAGTCGCCGCCAAGAGAAACATGTTCGACCTGGCCAGTCAAGTGGGTTATGACTCTATTGCCCGTGGCCCACTCCATTAGATTAGGATGTATTATGCTACAGGCTGCAGGGGACATGACAGCGTACACCTCTGCCCCATGTCTCATCAACTCTCTCGCAATTATGGGGCACTCAACCGCTGCAACGCTTCCGGTTATGCATAGGACGATCTTTTTTCCACTAAGAACACTACTTGTTGCACCTTTGATTACCTTCGAAGAATGATCCTGAAAGGGAGAAGACCATGAGGACATGTTTCTGTTCACTTCCCAGCTCTTCACTGGAGAGCCACTCCGCATGCATAATATATAGTTGGATTCCTAGGTTTTATTTGTAGTGTTTCATGCGGGCAACTTATGCTCGTTGGAATAGAATCAGGTTCCAGCTTGATTCGACAAATACATATATCGCAGCTTGTGCCATTGTCGTCTATCTGTGACAACTGGATGAGTGTGAGAATGATCTTGTCGTATACTGTGGAGCCAGTCAATGTAGATGAAAGAGATGAGTTAATAGAGAAGTACGGAGACAAAGTTCTCTACGAAAACAAGTCGGACATTTACGGTTGTTGCATAAAACTCCTTACGGACAACGAGGACACGAAGAACAGATGGCAGGAGAACTTCTACTTCATAAGCCAGAACATAAGATCGCACGGAAGGCTATACGCTCTTACTGATCCAAGCATAGAGAGAATGAAGGTTCAGTATGACGCGTTCACCAAGACACTATTCTTGCTCAACTGCGACTACTATGGCTGGACAAAATCACTTGCGCTTGCCATAGCGGGCGATGTGCTGGAAGATGAACATCAGATTTACCATGTGCATGGGGCTGCCGTGGATTTCAACGGTACTGGAGTGTCAATAATAGCGCCATCAAACACTGGAAAGAGTACCCATTCTTACGGCCTACTCCGGCAGCCTGAGACACGTCTGATAAGCGATGACTGGTATTTCGTTCGTTTGATGGGTGAAGACGCGGTTGTATTCGGAAGCGAGAAGAATTTCTATATACGTATTGACGTTGGAGACATCTGGACTGAATACAAGCAACTCGTTGAGAAAGCTCATTTCGACAACAAGGAGCGCGCTGTGGTGAACCTGAGGTGGGTAGTTGGGAAGGGACGGATAAGAACTGAGACGACAATGAAGAAGGTAATTTTGCTTGAAAGGGATCCCAAAGATCCCAGAATAGTCGCTGAAATGACTCCAGACGAAGCGTTGGAGTACCTTGTTGACCATGACTTCTGCAATCCTCACCAACTTGTGAAAGATGAGCGTAAGCTCAGATTGAGAAAAGACTTCTTCAGACAATATCTGAGTAAAGTAGACACGTACTTGGTTAATACCGTGAGACCCCCACTGGAGACTCACAAGAGGATACTGCAATTGTTGAAGGAAGGCAAGACCGATCGTGGTCAATAGCCCGAGCTCAGCCAGAGAAGTCTCTTACATAAGTTGACAAAAATGGATAGCTGCGAAACAGAATCATCATAATTACTGGCGGTTGGGAGTGAGTGGGAGAAACGAGAAACTTGGATGAGGAGAGTCACTGCTAATGGGAGAAAGCGCGCCTAAAATGGACAAGAGGATTAAAGACATTGACGCAAAGATAAAGCAATTGGAAGAAAGATTAAGTTCTGGGCAGATCAGCAGTGAGGACTATATCCCGGAACTATTGGCTTTATTCTATGAAATTGAGGAGCTATCTCCGAAGGCTCGAGCTGCCAAGAAGAGAAAGATAAACTTCAAGGCCACTATACTCGGTGGAATCATCGGTTGGCTAGTTTTCTTCACGACTTTGGTTCTTCTCGGTCCTTTGGAGTTCTCGCTGAGAGCTAATAGCATATCGACAACAGGTTTGGGTCCATATAACGCATCGCTAAACCTCATCAGCTATACTGACATCCAATCCATTCAGTCGAACATGCCTCTCTTCGTGTTCCTCTATTACTTGGTGGTTTCAATCTGCACTTTCCCAGACATCTTGACAATAGTCTTTCCAGTTTTGGGTGGGTTCATGGCTGGAATCGTGACTCAGCTCGTCTGCGGCAGAAGAAGTGGTCATCATGAAGTTGTTGCGCAGAGAAGATACTTCTACGTGCGGCTTGATGAAGGCTTTCTGGCAGGTGGAGTACTCGCTGCGATCTTGACGCTGATCATCTTTGTCGTGTCTGCGCTTGTCTATGGACAATGGCTAACGAGTCAAGGCTTTACACTTGATCAATCGACGTTGCCATGGGGTTACTTGTTCCGCGTGTTCTTGCCGACTCTCTTCGTCTATCATATAGCCGCGGGTGGAGTTGCTGGAGCACTTGGAGAAGTAGTAGTGTCGCATAGAAAGTCAGCCTAGCATGAAGCGACGCGCTAATCTAAGAAGTCACCACCAAGAAAAAATGGGACCCACTCAAAAAAAGAAGATGTTTACACTCTTCTTTCTTGCAGTTGAGGAGGGGGGAGGGGGATTAAAGTGGGCCTCTCCATATCTTGGTGGCGTTACCTAGATTGAGGCTGTCTTCCTCATATGTCTTTCGTTGTGAGTGTCGATACTATGGATTGATATAACTATATTATTCTGTATTATTCTCAACTCACCAAGCGAGAATGGTTGATGGGGAACTGCTTTCAGAAGCAAAGACTGGGGGGAAGCAAGGCCTAGCGACAGGGAGAGACCTCTTATTACTTTGGATTCTGAAAGTGAAATCTGCAGCCCCTTTTTGGAACTTCACGGGAATAAAGTGGTGGGGGAGACCTCCGTCGGACATCAATCTCCTCACAGTCTCTCCTATGATCAAGTCTCCGATCCGAACAAGCTCACCAGTACTCACTTTTGCATCTCTCGGAATCAAGACTCCGCCGAAACCGTAGTGGGGGAATCCTCCATCCAAAAGTCCTGGCACAGCATTGCCTACCGTGACTCTGAGCCCCACATAGCCACTAAGACGCGTTGCGAAAGGGATCGTGGGCTTTAGCAGGAGGGACTCGGTGGATGCCTCCACAACCTCACAAGGGATGTTATGCGGGTTCGCCTCACATTCAGCAGTATCTTCGTCACCTCCCAGCAAAGCTGGGGCCACTGGCAGAGAACCACGCGCTCTTATTGGGTCACTTGCCAATCTCACTTCGACATGCAGATGGTTCCCAGTCCAGAAATTGAAGAATCCACTCCGCACATACTTTCCTATTGGCGACAGTGTCTCAACGAATTCCCCCACCTGTACGGTAGGTCCAATGTGCAGTATCTTTGTGACTAGCTTAGAATCATTGGCCATCAGAAGAAGCTTCTCATTTTCATCAGGTTTGAAGTATTTAGGTCGAGGGGTCCTCACAACGCGAATTCCTACAACACGTCCCTCAACAGGACTGAGTACAACGCTAACGTTTCCCCTTGGGTACATGTCTAAAGCAGCCGGGTGCGCGTGAGCATAATAGGGGCTATTAGTGAGGGAGATCGCTCTTATTCCTTCATGAGCGAATATCTCGACTCCACCTGATTCAGCGACAGCAATCCTGGTGTCAGCAAGCATTGAGATGTATGACTCCCTTGTGTGGAAGATATCATTTCCGAACGGATTGGTCATAATTGCGTAACAGAGTGAGAACACGTATTCTATTTAATAAGTTGGCGAGATCATCGATAGGTGGACAAATGGTTCAGAATTCTCAATCAGTTGCCAGATTTCATCAAAAAAGGGCGAAACATTATTTAGCTGCAGCAAAATAGGTTAATATGGTGATCTCAGGAAACTGCTCCTGCTAGTTCTAGTTGTCGTATCTCGAGTCTCAGATAAGCTGGTGGAGTTAGAAGACACATGGACGTGCCAGTTGACGTGGAGAAGATCAGGTTTGCTCTGAAAGAAATCACAGGTCGCACGGCTGAGATAGAAGGTGCAGCGCTTGTAAGCTACGACGGAATGATGATAGCAAACGCTCTCCACGGAGACTCATCTCAGGATGTAGTTGCTGCGATAACAGCTACCCTACTCAACTTAGGAAAACTCAGTGCCGACGTACTGCAGCTAGGGGGAGTCGAACAAGTTTTCGTCAAATGCACAGATGGATACATCGTCATAGGAAGAGTAGGAGACCACAGTGCAATAACGTTATTGGCGAGGCGGGAGGCAAAAATAGGGATTCTGATAAGTGAACTCGGTAGAGCTGCTGAGGCCATACTTGAAGTAGAGAAGGAGAGAGGGAAGGAGGAGGAAAAGGAGAGAGTTCCAGCCAAGAAGCCTACGAAGAAGTGAAGATGGAACTGCTAGCGCTCGGTTTTCAGTGCGTCAATCAGACCCTTTATGCTTTCTTTTATATTAGATCTTATGCCTTTGGCTGAAGCGACATAAACGAATGAATCTATAGGCATTCCCGCTATCTCTGCAGCCTTGCCAACGGAAGCCTTTCCCTCCTCATATAGCCTCAAGGCTCGCTCGGTCAAGCCAATGTTATACAATCTGACCCCAAGAATCGTCAGGAACTTTATTGCCTGTGCCCTGCTAATCCCGAACCTATCTTTCACTAGGTCGACAACTTTCAAGAGAGGCATAGGGAATCGCGACTTAACGATTACACCATCCACCATAGGTATCACCATGACCACAATTGTGGTCTAATTCACTAATATGCTTATCGACAGGGCTATAAACTTATATACCAACAGAACATAACAAAAGCACAGACGACAAGGGTCATAATCGAAGGAACAACTCGAAACAAGAAGGGTCACGACCAATGGCAAAGGATAGAATTCTCGGATTCATATTCTTCCTCTTCGGAATACTCATTTGGCTCTACTACACTATCAATGTCTTCATCATCCCGATCTTCCATCGTTTCTGGCCTTCCATCCTGTATTGGTTCCCACACATACTGGAGAGCGAAATCGTACCTTCGTGGTATTGGTTCCTTGCGTTTCCAATGTGGCTGGCATTGACTCTGGTGCTCTTTATCGTAATATGGATAGGCTGGACAATGTTCAGAACTCCGCCACCGGTTCCATTCGAGGAGCTTGAGAAGGAAGAAGAATCCAAAGTGAAAAAGAAGAAACCAGCTAAGAAAGCGAAGAAGACGGAGTAAAATAAACTAGAGACAATAGTCGGATTCATTGGCCACTTGCGAATCCGTATTGCATACTCCGTCATTTTCCTATTTTTCAGTATCTATGTCCCTGCGCGCTTGTTAGACTGAGAATGTCGCGATTCAGAGGTCGAGTTGGACGACAGAAGCTTTTCATCAACTCTAGTTTTTCTAAAGAATCCGTAGAACAAGGCTGTGGAAACCGCGTAGAGCACCCCGCACACATAGAATGGCATTGCCATTGACACCTGTCCCATGAGGTAACCGCCAACAGCTGGGCCTATGGACCTCGCCACTGTCCCAGTGCTGTTAGATATACCTAGCGCTGATGCTCTCTCATTAAATGGTACGACCCCCGTTATGAATGATGTCAGGATTGGAGTCGACATATTCATGAGCATTGTTCTGATGACGTATATAGCGCCTACAAGTTCAAATGTTTGTATATTAGGTATCGCAACCAACAACACGATTGCAAGCGTCTGGGACACAACGATGCTCGGGACTGAACCAACTTGAGACGCGAGCCAATTAGCCAAATAATACCCCAGACCCATCGAGAGATTGACTATGACGTAGAGAGGTGCAAGTTCCATCTCCTGTACGCCAAATGCGCGATTGAGCCAGTACGAGAACAGCGTGATGATCATTCCAGCACCAAGCTGAATTATGGACAAAGTCAAGGAATACTTGAGTATCTTGTCGGCAGACGTGAGTCTAACCCGTCTTTTTGCTTGCTGCCTATCTTCTTGAGGTACCTTCGACTGCTTGCTTTCACGAACGAAGGCCACTACGAACAACGAAAACAAGCCGGCAAGGAACAAGATCGCGAATAAGGGAATGTAGGATTCCGTCGAGCCGAATCCCGAGTTGACTCTGAGATAATGCGGGACAATGCTCACGACCGACCCAACAGCTGACCCCACCGCCAAGAACATGTAGTTGCGGCTGAAGGTCGCATTCCTTTTCTCACTTGGGCTCTTATCGGCGAGCAGTGCATTCAATGGTGATTGAGATGCAGCCATGCCGATGTCTTGAAACATCATGCCTGCCAACAAATACGAGAACTGAGTGAAGAATACCAGAAGCAGAATTCCAGTTGACTGGAGAATCCTACCAACAACTATGAACTTCTTCCTGCCCCATCTGTCAGCAAGTGCCCCTATAGGGATGGCGAAGGTCGCTCCAACAAGGGCGCTTAGTGTAAACATTATTCCAATAAGTGTAGAGTCAAAGCCAATGTATCCTAAGTATAGTGCAAAGGTCAAGTTACGTGCGCCGAAAATAATTGAAGATATGCCAGTTGACAGATTCAGAATTCGTATTCCTTTGTGGTCCACGAGTTGCTCCGATTCCAAACGCTTCGTCTCCGGTGGCGCGCGTGCTTCAGGCGATGGCTGTTTCAAGGATTTGCTTCCCAACCTTTGTGAGGAAGCGAGTAGCGAGGTGCTCGAAAGACGAGAAAACCATCTAGAGTCCGCTGAGAATTAAGAGTTATGGTGTAACACTGACTCTGTCGGCTGCAACAGTGAGGTCAAATTGCATTTGCCTTGATCCACCTTCTACTCGCCCACGATTTGAACCACGAGATCTCTTGATCTACTCTTCGTGTCAAGCTCGATGAATACAATCTGTTGCCATGCCCCGAGAGTCAATCTCCTCTCTGTAAATGGGACAACAAGGCTTGATCCTACTATTGATGCCTTGACATGTGAATGACCGTTACCATCATGCCATCTTTTCTCATGTTCGTAGACAACGTTCTTTGGGGCTAGTCGCTCCAATGCCTTCGATAAATCCTTGATCAAACCATCCTCATACTCTGCCGTTGTTAAGGCACCCGTTGAGCCTTGAACAAACAGCGCGACTATTCCATTCTGAACCCCTGATTCCCCAACAACTCTCTCCACTTCTCTGGTTATGTCTGTGATATCGGACTCACCTTTGCTTTCAACGTGAATGATTTTAGTCATAACAGTCATCGTTTTGTTTGTCCTCCTCATGGATTTCACTCATTCTGAATGGCGGGTAGTCAATTCTCATAGTCACCTTCTGCATGTTAAATTACCTTCTACATAAAAGTTTTAAACTGTCGTGTTAGAAGTTAGATGGAGGAAAACCAGCAACTTCACTCCAAAGCATGCTGAAAGAGACCATGAAAAGCTGGCTGCTGAGAGAAGAATGTTTGGAAACAAGTGTGAGCGAAAACTTGTCACCTATGGATTGACGAACAATAATGAAACATTGCACTGTTAAGCCACGCGGGGGGCGCTGCCCTTAAAGCAATTGATCCATAATGGCATAATACTCCCTAGGTATGAGCCCAAAGGTTACTCCATAATTGTCAGAGGTAAGAAGGTCAAACTCACCCCGCGTCAAGAGGAGATGGCAGTAGCCTGGGTGAAAAAGCTCGGAACCGTATACGTGCAGGATGAGATATTCGTCAAGAACTTCTTCCAAGATTTTTCAGAGGCACTTGGAGTTGGAGAAACCATAACCCCAAATGACATTGATTTTTCTGAGATCCAGAGGACCGTTGAGAGAGAGAAACTTGTTAAGGCGAGTATGAGCAAGGAAGAGAAAAAGAAGCAAGCCGCTGACCGAAAGACTTTACGGGAGCAGAACAGAGAGAACTATGGTTTCGCAGCTCTTGACGGAGCCAAGGTAGAACTTGGAAACTATGTCGGAGAACCGTCGTGCATATTCATGGGCCGAGGAAAACATCCCCTCCGAGGCAAATGGAAGCAAGGACCCAGTCAGGAAGACATAATACTAAACCTATCTCCGGATGCACAACTCCCTGAAGGTTCATGGAAGAGGGATTGGCAACGGGATTCTATGTGGATAGCAAAATGGGATGACAGACTCAGCCGCAAAGTGAAATACATTTGGCTTGCCGACACTGTAGGCGTAAAACAAGAACAAGAAATCAAGAAATTCAACAAAGCGACCAGACTTGAGCAAAAGATCAATGAATTAAGAAACCATATTTACAAGAACCTGACTTCGGAAGATCTAATGACAAGAAAAGTAGCCACTGTCTGTTACTTGATAGACGAGCTGAAGTTGAGAGTCGGCGACGAGAAGAGTAAGGAGGAGGCCGACACGGTCGGCGCAACTACTCTGAGACCTGATCATGTGAAAATACAAGAGAATGGTTATGTGAGATTCGATTTCTTGGGGAAAGACTCAGTACAATGGGAAAAGGAGGTGCAGTTGCGACCGGAAGCTATTGACAACCTGAGAGAGTTTATTGGTGACGCACGTTCGTCGATTTTCGAAGGAGTCAGATCCAGCCATGTGAAAAACTTCCTGAGCAAAGTTATACCGGGACTCACTGCCAAGGTGTTCAGAACCTATCATGCTTCTAACGTTGTCGCAAGATCCCTCGAGGATGCCAATGTGCGCAGCGATGACCCAGACATAGACAAGAAGTATGCTGCGACCATGGCGAATCTGAAGGCGGCCATTGAGTGTAACCACAAGAAGCAGCTCCCCAAGAACTGGGCAGAAAGCATCGCCAAGAAGAAAGGAACGCTTGAAGCGCTTCAAACGAAGGCGGATGAGAAGTCGAAAAGGCGCGCCAGAGAGTTGAAGATCAAGATAGAACTCATGGAGGCAACCAAGAATTACAATCTAAGAACGTCCCTCAAGAGCTACATTGACCCACGTGTTTTCTACAAATGGTTTACTAAGGTGGACTACGACTGGAAACTCTACTACCCGACGGCACTTCAGCACAAATTCTCTTGGGTGGAAAAGAGCTAGATTCGTAGTTCCGCCTCGTCTTTTCTGCTAGAATTTATCCTATTTGGGTTAGACTTAATTACTATAATCCTCAATTAAGGTACGGCTAGTCGAGTGGCTAGTGGTCGAATTATCAAACAGCGGAAAATGATGGGGGAAAATCTAGATGAGTGGTGTGAGCGAGTTCGCGGAAGCTATAGAGAAGCTGTTAAAGAATGTCTCCTATGACAATGACAGAGGAATCATGAAGGCTGAAGATTCCCGTTTCTTGGTCTTTTCATCGGATTCATATGTTTCAGTCCAAAAGCGGATCGAAAGTCTCGTTGGGTTCGACGCTGCAGGAATGCTCCTATACGAAGCCAATAGAGAAGCTGGACGATCAAGTGGCGAAATCATCCGAAAGAGCATCAAGATTGAGAAGAAGGGTAGCAAGGTGGTATTAGCCGGTCTAGATTTCATGAGAGTGACGGGATGGGGTCGATGGGAACTGGGAAATTTCGACGAACTCAGAGCAGTTTTCATTGTAAGACATTCGCCAATTGCACAGAGCTATGGAAAAACCTACCGGGCTGTCTGCCACCAAATAAGGGGACTCATCGCAGGGTTTGCCGAGTTCTTCACAGGACAAAGGAGGGAATGCGTCGAGGTTCTCTGCGAAGCCAAAGGTGATGATCATTGCGAATTCGTGGTTGGGTCACCAGAGAACATTGCAAAAATTGCGCTTGAGAGGTCATCAGAAAAATGAGCATTGGAATTGGCGAAAGAATCCCTGTTGGCATAGAAGGACTAGATGCTCTGATGCAGGGAGGCTTTTTGAAGCCTTCAACAGTACTCCTGATTGGTCCCCCCGGAATCGGAAAAAGCATTTTCTGCGAACACTTTGTTTGGGAGGGACTCAAACGCAACGACCATGTTCTCTATGTTGTCTTTGATTTTCCGCCTTCAGAGCTACGCCGGAGAATGATTCGCTTCAATTGGGACATCTCCCCTTACATTTCGAAGGATACATCCAAGAGAAGACTCCACATAGTCGACGCGTTCACTGGTGCCACAGATACCGCTGATCAAACGTTCTCGGAAGAAGCATATGTGAAAAACCCGGGCAACCTTGATGAACTGTTCGCTGTTTTTGACAATCTGCTTACGAAACTGAGTCCCATGTCGCCCAAGAACTCAGCTATTCGAATTGTTCTAGACTCAATCTCACCAATCTTAAGCACAACACAAGACCTACCAAAGGTCTACAGACTTCTCCGCCGTCTCGTGGTTCGAATCAACCTTGTGGGAAATGCGGTTGCTCTCTTCATATCTCATCTGGGAATGCATGGCTCACATGCCGAGACAGCACTCAAGCAGTTGACTGGTAACAGTATTGAAATGATACGAAGAATCGAGAAGGATGAATCAAGAACATATCTACGGATTGAGCATTTAAGAGAGACTTATCACACGACTAAGCTCATACCGTACGTTATAACCAGTGAAGGGTTAACCCTGAACCCCCAAGCCTTCTTCTAGTGGAAACGGGTCCAAAGTAGCTCTTTCTTGTGCTCTCGCTTTTCCCTGCGCGCAGATAAAACTTTATTTGCATGTTCCTTTCTCGGTCTCCTAGCAGGAGGAGAAGATCATCTATGGCATCATTAATCCCAGATCAGAAGTCTCTTTTCAAGGATTTTTCCAAAATTGTTGGCGAGGACGATGTTTCGATCGACGAGACTGAACTGTTTGCCTACAGTCTTGATGCTTCCAATCATCAAGGTGAGCCATGGGCCATTGTTCGCCCAAAGGACAAGGATGAACTAGTCCAGATCCTGAAATTCTGCAATGAACATGGGATACCAGTTAACCCTCGTGGAGCAGGAACTAGTTTAGCGGGACAAGCCTTGACCTTGAGAGGTGGAATCATACTAGACATGCGGAAGATGAACAAGATCAAGGAGATCATCGTTGGAGACAGAACAGTTGTCGTAGAGCCTGGGGTGATATACTCAAAGCTGAATGAAGAATTGTCAAAGTACGGGTACTGTTTTCCACCAGAGCCAGGAAGCGCAATGTCCTGCACCCTCGGAGGAATGGTGGGAAACAACGCTAGTGGCATTCGCGCCGTCAAGTATGGCGTTACAAGAGATTTCGTTTTAGGGCTTGAAGTTGTCCTCCCGAATGGTGAAGTAATCAAAACTGGTTCAAGGTCAATCAAAACCTCCTCAGGATATGACCTCACCAGACTATTCGTGGGTTCAGAGGGAACGCTAGGCGTCTTCACTGAGATTGCTCTGAAGATTCTACCAATGCCGAAATATGCGCAAGTCCTGATAGCTGTCTTCAAATCCGTTGTAGACGCAGGCAAGGTAGCTTCCCAGATAATAAACTCTGGGATTACCCCTTCCGCAATGGAACTAGTAGACCAGTTCTGTGCAGCTGCGATGAACCCTGCTTTGAGAAACCCACTTCCACTTGGTGAGGCAAACCTCATGATTGAGACAGATGGAACTATGGAAGAGAACGTAAAGGGAGAGATGGAGAAGGTAAAGAAGATCTGCTTGGAGAATGGCGCTGTTGAGGTAAGGGTCTCTCAGGACCCTGAAGATAGAAGGCAGATGTGGAAAGCGCGAGACAGCGTGTACACTCGGCTCACACAGCTACGAGGCGAAAGCATAGTTGTCCATGGAGTATCAGATACAGGCGTTCCGATATCAAGAGTTCCGGAAGCTCTCAGAGAGCTGAAAGACGTCGCCAAGAAAGCCGGAGCGCCACTAATAGTCATGTTTGGCCATATCGGTGATGGCAATGTCCACATCGGGCTCTCAATCGACCCGACAAAAGAGATAGAGAAAGGCGACAAGATAGGACGGGCAATTGCAGAGACGGTACTCAACAAGTATAGAGGAACAATAACTGCCGAGCACGGTGCCGGCCTATCAAAGGCCATTTTCATGCCCTTGGAGCATGGGATCGCACTCGAGTACATGAGGAAAATAAAGAGAGTTTTTGACCCCAAAGGCATAATGAACCCTGGCATGATGGCGCTTGACGAGGTTCCCAAATCAATGTTTACTAACCTGCCAAAGAAAGCGGGAGGTCGTTGAATTATGGCAAGCAATGCTGTCATCAAACCTTCGAAGGTCATACGCAAGTCCGTTGCGGAATATAGACCGACAATAATGTTGTGTAATTGGTGCGCTGACTGCGTCGAAAGATGCCCAGTCTTCAAGGAAGAAGGCTGGGAGTCAGTATCACCTAGAGGCAAACTGCTTCTGATAAAGGGTCAACTCAAAGATTGGCACCCGATGACGGATGGCGCCGTCAAGAGACTTTACGCTTGCACTTCCTGCAAACTCTGTTCTGAAATATGCCCAACGGGATTCATTGACCCTTCAGAAATAATACGGACGGCACGAACTGAACTCGTCAAAGCAGGAAAAGCGCCACTGCCTGAGCACAAAAAGATGGACCTCACATTGCAGCAATCCAAGAACCCATATGGCGAACCTCACTCCGAGAGATTCAAGTGGCTACCTAAGGATGTGCAACTTAGAGGCAAAAGTGAGAACGTCTACTTTGCTGGATGTGTGTCGTCATATCGACACCCCCATATTGCTGAAGCAATTGTCAGAATCCTTGGCAAGACTGGCTACGACTTCACCGTCCTGAAAGATGAATGGTGTTGTGGCAACCACCCTTACTGGGACGGAAACCAAATAGCTTACGAGGAATTCGCCAAACATAATTCTCAGATCCTTAAGGACGCAGGCGTGAAGAGAGTAATCACAGGGTGCGCCGGCTGCTATACTATGCTGAAGAACAGCTACCCACAAACGATCAGCGGATTCAATGTAGAAGTCTTGCACATAACCGAAGTTCTGGACAAGTTACTCAGCGACGGAAAACTCAATCTGGCAAAGAATCTATCCATGAAAGTTACCTACCATGACCCGTGTCATCTGGGTAGACATGGCGAAGTCTTTGAACAACCAAGACGTGTTCTGTCAAAAATACCTGGAGTCTCATTGAGTGAGATGCAGTACAACAGAAGAAACTCGAACTGCTGTGGAGGCGGCGGCGGATTTTTCACCGTGAAACCGGAAGAAGCGATAGGAATAGCACTTAGAAGAATCGATGAAGCGAAGCAGACTGGTGCAACTTCAATAGTCTCCGCATGTCCACTCTGTGAGACGAACCTAAGATACGCTGCAGGGCGACTAGAAGGAAACACGTTGCCGGTTTATGACTTGGTGACTCTGGTAGCAAAGTCGATGGGGCTCCCAGTAAAAGAGGTAGACGAGTAGAAGCGACTCTATCTTGTAACCCCCATCTGCAAAAGGGGACACGAAGATAGGCATGCACCAGAGGGGACTATCTCGCCTTGATCTCCAAGGCTTTCTTCGGGCAGTCCTGAACGCAGAGATTGCACATCGTACAAAAACTCTCAAGGGATGGAAGCAAGTCATATTTCTCAGTCAGTTTTCCTGGCTGCCGGTCCACTGCAATCATCGTAAATACAGCATGCGGACAAATCTGCATGCACTTACCACAATCCTGCGGTCTGCCACATTTTTCTCGAAGCCACTTTATCTTAACTCCAGGCATCTGTTTACCACACCTCTTTGAGAGTTGGAATCTTCTCCTTAGGTATCATATCGATAGCATGTTCTGGGCACGTTGTAGCGCAGAGCCCACACCCAAAACATCGAAACTGGAACACTTGGGCGCGTCCCAAGATATGTGAGAATTGCATAGCGCCGAACTGGCATCTAGCAAGACAGGTCTTGCAGCCCGAGCACTTGTCAACGTCCACAGATGCGACAAAATGTCCCTTGAGACAAGAATCAATACCAAGATCCATCCTGGGTCTAAGTATGCCACATTCCGGGTAATGGCAGTTGCAGACAGCACCGACGTATGGCATGGGTACTGCCGATGCCGTGTGCACGAAACCGCGTTCATCTACTTCTTCCAGGAACGAGCCAGCTTCTTCGGAGGATAGTCTATCGACGCCCTTGTAAACGTGATCAGGGAACATCTCTGCAACCTCGGCATGCTTCAAGAAGGCTATGCAAACCTTCTCTGTTACATTTCTTATGAATTTCCTGCAGATGCACTGGAACTTTACCACGGGTCCGGCTATCTTCACCATCTGCTTGGCTTCATCCAAGGTCACTACTTGGCACATGTGTCCCTCGGGCCATTTCTGCGGAGGAGTATCCTTGTGAAGTATGTCATTCCATGTCTTCCTGATCGGCGCACCTTTCACCGGATCTTTCACCAAATCATATAACCCAGTGACGCCGTCAGAATACGTCTTATCATTCACTCGCCAATGATCCACAGTCCACTGATGGGCGTTGATCTCGTCGTACAAATCTCTGGAGTAATTTCGCACGTTCTCATACCATTTCTTTCCTGCACCGTGTTTGACACAGAATTTACACAAAATGTGCTCCTCCAGTCGAGGTCAGATTTTTGTCATTGTTAGTCTCTCATACGTTATAAAGATTTGTGAAACCTGGAAGACGATCCTAGTCAAAACAAGTATTCGCTCTTGGTCTTGCAAAAATGCAGATGTAAGCAATCTCAACTTGTTTATTAGGGTAAAGATTACTTCCATTTCATTATCCAAGAATAGTGCGACGGAAAAATCTCAAAGGTGAACGGGATTGCCCAGGTACAGGGTCAGTATAGACATCGGTGGAACATTTACCGACCTATTGGCCCTAGACGAGGAGACAGGAACACTGACCAACATCAAGATCCCCTCAACACCAAGGCAACCATCAGAAGCTGTGATTACAGCCTTACGAGAATTCCTTCAAGGCGCAAGAACCGAAGAAATAGCATCAGTGACCCATGCAACAACAATTGCCGTCAACTCACTCTTAGGTCAACTCGGACTAGAACTCCCAAAGACAGCTCTAATCACAACAAAGGGTTTCAGAGATGTAATCGAAATTGGAAGACAAAAGAGACCCGAACTCTACAATCTTTCCTTTCACAAACCTCGGACTCTGATAGCTAGAATGCACAGATATGAAGTAAGAGAGAGAATAACTGCGAGTGGAAAAGAAATAGAGCCCTTAGACGAAGAAGAGGCTACAAGGATCGGCGAAACTCTGAAAGCCGAAGACGTAAAATCTGTTGCGATCGGATTTATTAACTCCTACATACAGCCGAGCCACGAGTTGAAAATCGAGAGGCAATTGAGAGAGGCTTGTCCAGATCTTCACATTACTCTCTCACACCGGGTTGCACGAGAATATAGAGAATATGAGCGAATAAGCACAGCGGCAGTGAACGCTTGCCTAATGCCAATCATCTCAGACTATGTTGGGGAACTAAGCAAGCGATTGAAAGAGGAGCTCAAGATCGAGTCAACCTTTACGATAATGCAAAGCAATGGTGGCATCGCATCAAACGAGGTCATCACGGAAAAACCGGTAACAATAATCGAGTCAGGTCCAGCCGCAGGCGTGATGTCAACATCCTTTTACAGCAAGTTGCTTAACCTGAGAAATATGATCAGCTTCGACATGGGAGGGACAACGGCAAAAGCTGGAATCGTAAAAGATGGTTTGCCAGAGGTGACATCAGAGTATGAAGTCGGAGGAAAGGTTCACAGTGGGAGAATCATCAGAGGTTCAGGTTACCCTATTAGGTTCCCATTTATCGACGTTGTAGAATGTGGCGCTGGAGGAGGAACCATAGCTTGGGTTGATGATGGTGGAGGAGTACGACTTGGTCCAATGAGCGCAGGGGCCGACCCGGGACCTGCCTGCTATGGAAAAGGGGGAGAAAAACCAACTATAACCGATGCGAATGTGGTCCTAGGACGATTAAACCCAAAGTACCTCCTCGGAGGCAGGCTAAGAATCTATGCTAACCTAGCTGAGAAATCAGTCAGAGAAGAGATCTGTGAGAAAACCGGACTAGATCTGATTGAGGCTGCGGCGGGGACCATTAAGATAGCAGTCTCAGAGATCAACAAGATTGTGAGGATAGTTTCTGTCGAAAGGGGGGTCGATCCTCGCAACTTCACTCTTATAGCCTTCGGCGGAGCAGGACCCATGCATGCATGTCTACTAGCTCATGAACTTTGTATTAGTCAAATCATAGTGCCGTTGAATCCTGGTCTGTTCTCGGCTCTTGGATTAATAACTGCTGATTATGTGCACCATGACTCCAGACCAATATTCAAGGTTGCGAGCGAGATCAATGCAGATGAAATCGAAATGCTCTTTGCTGAGATGGAGACGGAGACAAGAGATCTACTACTCAGAGAACAGGTGAATGATGGACAAATCGCATTTGAGAGACAGCTAGACATGAGATACCGCGGACAAGCGTATGAACTCTCGGTACGGGCAATGAGACCTTTCAACAAGGGCTCACTGAAAGAAGTTGTGAAGAGATTCCACGAGAAACATCAAGGAACATACGGATATTACTCCGAAGACGAAGTGGAAGCTGTCAATGCAAAGGTGACAGCAAGAGGAATCACGGTTAAACCCATCTTCCAGAAGAATCGGCAAGGCCGCAGAAAGAATCCACAAGAAGCTAAAACCTCAATGAGATCTGTCCACTTCAACGAAGGGAATTCAAACAAGTGCCCAATATACAACCGGGACAAGCTATGCTCGGGGGACACCTTGGATGGTCCTGCAGTAGTTGAGCAATATGACTCAACAACTCTGGTCTTTCCGGATTGGACATGCAACGTCGACGAATATCATAACTTGAGACTGAAATGTCAGAAGTAAGCGAACCGAGTGAGGTAGATGCCACGCCATGCAGATTGACCCAATTACAACCGAATTGATTGGGGGGGCACTAGTCTATGCTAGTGAAGAAATGGGTGTCGCTCTGAGGAATAGTGCCTACTCCCCCAATATAAAAGAGAGAATGGATCACTCATGCTCAATTTTCGACTCTAAGAGAAGGCTAGTAGCGCAAGCAGAACATATTCCGGTTCACCTAGGTTCACTTCCTTTCGGAGTGAAAAACACTCTCACAGCCTATACGGATTCCCTAGAAGCAGGCGACATAATCCTTGTAAACGATCCGTCAGTAGCTGGAACGCACCTTCCGGACCTAATGCTAATCAAACCAGTTTTCTGGAAGAAAAGACTGTTAGGCTACGTGGCTAACAAGGCGCATCACTCAGACATCGGCGGCAAAACTCCAGGTAGCATGCCAAGCGACTCAACCGAACTAAGCCAAGAAGGGCTCATAATCCCACCTACTAAAATTGTCGAAGCAGGAAGAATAGTCCAGAAGGTTATGAACTGGATAACAAGCAACGTAAGAACTCCAAAGACAACCATGGGAGACTTGAAGGCACAGATGGCCGCCACCACAATCGGTGAACGCAGAGTGATTGAAGTGTTTGAAAGGTACGGCTCGAATCTCGTTGAGGAAGCTGTAGACAGAGTGATGACCATCTCCGAAACCAGACTCCGGAAAGAATTCGCGAGAATGCCAGATGGAGAGTGTGAGGCGGAAGACTACCTCGAAGATACTGGCTTAAGTGAAAGACCCGTCAAGATAAAAGTGAAAATTAAGAAGAGTGGAGAAAGAATCACCTTAGATTACTCAGGTACTGACAAACAAGTCAGAGCACCACTAAACGCGCCACTTGGCGTAACCTTGGCTGGCGTGTACTACACAGTCAAATGCGTAACCGATCCAACCATCCCTACTAACGACGGTTTCAGCAGACCAATAGAAACCCACGTCCCTGAAGGTTCCATACTGAACCCCGTATTTCCGGCCCCAGTCGCGGGTGGCAACGTGGAAACCTCGCAGAGAAACGTTGACACACTTCTCAAAGCATTCGCACAAATGATACCTCAGAAGGTGTGCGCAGCCGCCCAAGGAACCATGAACAACGTGACCGTGGGAGGAGAGGAATCGAATCAGGGTCGCTGGTCGTTCTACGAAACCATAGGAGGTGGAATGGGCGCTTCCTTAGGAGTCGACGGCGCCGATGGCGTGCACGTTCATATGACAAACACAATGAATACACCAATCGAGGTAATTGAGTCATCTTACCCGATCAGAGTCGTCAAGTATGAGTTGAGAGCAGACTCGGGAGGGCCTGGGAGATGGAGAGGAGGAGTAGGCATAGAACGGAGCTGGACGCTATTGGCAGACAGTGCAACCGTATCGATCTTGGCTGAGAGAAACAAGATAGCACCATGGGGGTTGAATGGTGGAAGAGAAGCAGCAAGAGGAGCGTATTTCCTCCTACGCTCCGACGGCACCCAGAGAAAAATTGGCTCTAAGAGCAGCTTCAAAATGAACGGAGGCGACACTCTTATAGTCAGAACACCAGGCGGCGGAGGATACGGAAGCCCGCAGGAGAGAGATCCAGAAAACGTTCTCAGAGATGTGTTAAATGGTTTCGTTTCTGCGGAGGCGGCTGAGAGAGAATATTGTGTCGCAATAGATATTAAGAGAAAGAGCATAGATTGGAATCTAACTCAAAAACTTCGTGAAAATAGAAGGTAGAAAAAGTTGAGGTTTGGGATCCAGCCTTTCGAACTCACTACAATCAGCAGCTTGGTCTCGGAAAACGGAACATTCGATCTAAGCCGTCTGAGCGCACCTTCCATAGTTAAGCGATGCATCAAGGAAGGATTCCGCGTGATCGAGTTGGGTCTTGACTTGGGATACGTGATACCAGGTTCAATCAATGCGAAAGCAGTTGAAGAGCTGGTTAAGATCAAGAAGAGTGAAGGTATCTCCTACACAGTCCACTTACCATTGTGGTCGGTCGAGCCAGCTTCGCCCAATGAATTCATACGCAAGGCATCAGTCGAGGTTCTATCCGACGCGGTGAAACTTTGTGAGCCACTTCAGCCAGAAGCATACGTCGTCCACGCCACAGGGGCCTTGGCAGCAGAATTCTCCCGACTGGAGATCGGTGAAATCTACAAGGACTTCATCGCAAGCCAAATGACTGGGCTAACGGAGCAGAGCATCAAGGAATTGATCTCATCAACAAACCTCAAACCAAAGAAGTTGGCCGTAGAAACTGTTGAATTCCCTTTCAACTATATGAAAAGGCTCATTGACAAATACGATGTATCAGTCTGCTGTGATACTGGACACATACTCGCAGGCTACCCGGGCAACTATACAGTCATGGGATTCCTTGAGGAATTCTTCGACAGGATTATCGACATCCACTTCCACGATGGATACCGGATAGACAAAGAAAGGGGCGTCAGAATTCAGAGAGACCACCTACCACTTGGCGAAGGAAAGCTACCTATAACTGATTTCCTCGACTTCCTGAAGCATCACGAATACTCTCATCCAATAGTATTCGAACTAACCTTGCCACAAGCACTGCAGTCACTCAAGGTCATCCGCGAGAAATACCCTGCGGCATTGAAATCCGCCTGAACCAACAAATCTCCATCCGAACCTTCAGCATCATGCTCGATTCTGACCCAGATTTCAAGTGCTTTCCTCTGGACGTATCGATTCAGCAGTTTTCCGACGACTGTTTTTGCTATTCCACCATGGATACAAGTGCATTATTGTGAAGTTATATTCATTGAAGTAGGTTTCAAATCCAATAAAATGGAAATCTTTATAAGCACAAACCATACTACTACAGTTTAGTGAAGTATAAAACCAACACAATGGAGGATGCAAGAAATGTCTGGAAAAGTATCCAAACAAGAAATAATGGATGAATCGGGCGACAGCCGATCAAAAATCCATGAAAGAGATACCTGGCTGTGCTGGACGGGACTTTCGCAACTCCCAAGGTAACTTGGGAAGTTGAAGTCCCTAATCAGAAGGTAATCCATCATGATGGGGAAAGACCAAAAGGGAGGCCAAAGTGTTGGAGGAACTCTCAAAACAATTCGAAGCGCTCAGGAAAGAAGTCTCGGAACTCAAACGCAAGTTAGGGCAAAGTCAAGGTGAGCAGGTCACACCGCCGGAGCAAAATGTAGCCGAACCGAGAGGACGTGCTACTGGTCCCCCCGGCATTGAAAAGGTGTTAATGGATGAGGTCAAGGGCATCGTGAAAGAGGGCATCATCGAAATCGGTGCTAAGACATTTGAGATGTCGAGGCTTGCTGAAGTAATAGAGCCTGAGGAGGCAGAGGTGCTCCTCAAGGTGTTAGCTAGTGCTGATCGAATAAGAATACTTAAGTTTCTGTTTCTTGAGGGAAAATACTTCTCACAGCTTCAGGAACTCGCAGGTCTAGGTCCTAGTCCTTTGAATTTCCATTTAACGCAGCTGAAGGAAGCTGGACTTGTCGATCAAGAGCAGTTGAGAGGTAGATACATTTCTACGCTCAAGGGTCGTGTTACCCTCAGTCTTGTAGGTTATCTACTCAGAAAAGTTGCGGGCAGAGAGTGGTGAGACAGAAAATGGCAGAAGATGAGAATGGATATGGAGTTCGTTCAGAAGCTCAATCTCTCGGATCACATGCTCGAGGTGGTTACGAGTGGCATGAGAGTGAGCAAGATAGTTTGAAGTTCCGAGTTAGGAAAGCGTCAGGGGTAATGTTTGTAATCTTCTTGTCATTCTGGGTTCTCAGCGTTTGGAGATGGCCCTTCGACTTCCTTGGTGATTACGTGCAGCCCATCTTCATGGCTTCCGTGATTGTTGGGTACGTAAATGGTGTGCTGGATACTAGGGCAGCCAGACTAATCTTTGGCAAGATTGCCAATGTTTCAATTGAACTCATCTTGGCGATGTGGATCTTCCTTCCCTCCCGGTTGTTGGTGGCAACTCCTTGGTTCACTTACCTGAGCATATTCTCCATCACGTTCATTCTGACACTAACCGCTGCAATCTTCTTTGGGGGAAGCATTTCCGATAAATACTCGCGGCTCTCGGATAGGATAGGCGGTTTCCTTCATGGCATCGCTTTCATAGTCGTGGTGCTTTGGTTATCAGGCACAGAAGGGCTCCTTTCTCCAATAGGCCTGGCTCCGAACGTCTTCAGCGACTATCTTCTTCCGTTCGGCATTGGAGTCTATATCCTTGGCAGTGTGGTTCAAAGTGCCTCTTTTCCAATTAGCTGGGTTGCTGCCGAAAGAGCTTCTTATTCGATCGCGTGGGGATGCCTTGGCGCCATAATACTCACATTCATTTTCCGTTGGATTGGGTTCCTTTTGTACTCAAGTCTCTCTGATCTAGAGCGAACACTCTTCTTTTTCTTCATAGGTTGGCTAGTTGCTGGGATAGCACTTACGACAAGCAAATCGGCTGATTTGAAGGCAAAGGAGAATGAAATCAGGAGAACTTGGTGGTGGGAGAGATTCTCGAAACCTATCCGCGAATCGGCGAGAATCCTCACGGAAGAGCTGAAAGGGCTGAAGCTATCCGACAAAGTATACATCCTCCCACTTGGCGGACAGGTAGTTAATACTGAGAGAGTCTCAGTGGTCGGCAAGCCTGAAACCCTTGCAATACCATTGATGCTGGAGGACAATGAGGTCGGTGCTATCTACGTTGGCTCAGGAGCGTACTCTGTCAATGCAAACGTGAAGGAGTTCGCTGACCGATTTGATGGCAACGCAACCGTTTTCACTAATCCGAAAGTCTGGCAGAGCATGAAAGCCAAACAGAAGTGGCTGCAAGCATACCCTGAAGACATCAAGCAAGCAGGCTTCCAGGAATCTGAGGATCTCATGAAACTAGCAGAGAAGGAACTTGGCGAGTTCAAGTCCTTCGCGGAACGAGCACAGTTCTCAGGTGCAAAAAGAACGGGGAAGTTTGGTCACGTTCACGTTCCAGGTATCAGCGTCGATGAAGGGCCAGGATATGAAAGAGTACACCTTCCGTTCATAGACGTCATCAGTGATGCCGAGGGCGACTTTGTTAGAGTTGGACCCATCAAGGTGTGGGATAGCGCTGGCAAATCAGTGGTTAAATTCGGTCCGTTCTTAGCTGTTGATGAAACAATTCCGGATGCAATAACCAAACCCAGCAAAGTTATAGTCGCCATTTCGGACCGAAGTGGAAAAGATGTTGACATAGCGACTCTAAAGGAGGAAATTCTCTTTCACAAAGGAACTACGAACCTTCATGTCAAAGGAAACTTGATGAGCCTCAGAGACAACGGCACGACTGTAAGAATCACGCGAAGGAAGAAGGAAATACGAACTCCAAGACTCCTGCTGCTCGTGAAGCCCAGAGTCAAGGCAGTACTTAGAAGCGGATCCCTCAAATTCAAGGCTGACGTGGATGGAAGAGTGCGCCTGCGACGTAGAACAGGCGAAGTCATAAGAGAAAGGAACAGTGGTCTAGCAATCCGGCTGATTGATCAACTCGATGAAATGGTCGATGACTTGACTAGGGCTGCGCTCGAGAAACGCGAGTTAGAGGAACTTGCGGAATTCTTCTCAAAGGTGGACGAGACATTCAAAGAAGAGAGAAGAGATCCGTGAACTCCATGCTACAATTGCAAATAGGTTCAAACAAGCCTTCAAGAGACAACTAGCAAACCAGAAAAAAGAGGGCAGGTCGGTACCACATGGCAAGCTCAATTAGAACCTTGGCGCATTACCGCAATGTCATTATCCTAACGTTCAGCAACTTGGTAGTAATGTTCGGCTTCTCAATGTTCGCCCCAATGATGTCAGTCTACATGCTTCCTCAAGCTGGAGGAAGCTTGTTCATAATAGGTTTGTACATATCTATGTTTGCACTCCCACGTGCACTCCTTCAGCCTTTTACAGGACGGCTATCGGATAGAATCGGCAGAAAGAAGACCATTGTCCCAGCTCTGTTTTCCTATTCATTCGTCGCACTCCTCTATTCAACAGCGACGAGTCCAATTGAGTTCATAAGCTACCGAGCTGTCCAAGGAGTATCATCTTCAACACTTTGGCCAGCATCAGACGCATTGATCGCAGACACCGTACCAACGCAAGTGAGGGCAAGAGCCCTCGGTGCTGTCTCTATGACCTACCAAGTTGGTACATTAATAGCACCCGCATTAGGAGGCATAATCGCATACATTTGGGGCTTACAAGAAGTATTCTACTTCTGCGCTTTGCTCGCAATTGCTGGAGCCATATCAAGTCTGCTGTTCCTAAGAGAACCAATCAGAGGAGCTGGAAAACAGCAGGCAAAAGATCCTGTCCTCTTGAGCGACAAGAAAGGAATCAATCCTTCACCAAAGGCGAAGGGAAATACTGAAGCTCCCGTTCAGAAGAAGACTCAACCTGAACCCGGATCTAGACGCAGAATCATTGCGTTCTTAGTCGCCTCAACCTTCATTATAATGATTACATTCTCGATGATAGACACATTACTCGCGATTCTCATAGTCAAAATCTACGGTGGCACATATCTCGATATAGGTCTCGTCTACATGTTATTCGGTTTAACTGGGGCACTCGCTGCAGTCACTGGAGGAACCCTAGCTGACAAATATGGAAAGAGAAAGATTCTCTTGATCTCTGCAGTGTCAGGTTCATTCTTCTGGCTTGGCATGCTATGGACCAACACGCTAATGTTGCTCGCAGCTGTAATTGGTGGCTTCGCTTTCATAGCCACAATGGCCGGACCAGCAACTTCAGCCCTAATAGCGGACCTAACGCCACCTGAAAGACGCGGATCCTTGTTTGGCATACTAGGAATGTTCAATGACCTCGGGATGTTTGTCGGTCCCATAGCTGGCGGACTATTGGTGGACTTCGTGAACTTCTCTCTCGGGAGAGGTCTATTAGGCGGTATGCAGAGCCTGTTCATGATGAACGCCCTTGTAACAGTCATTGCAGTAGCACTAGTAGCCATTGGAGTGAAGGAGCCAAAAACAAAGTACTAACTAGAGAGCTCTCTAATAGGAACGACGAACAATGTCGAGGTTGAATCTCTCTTCATTTCCTACGTTTGCTACCTGTTTCTGTCCAACTTCCTCAAGCCAATGGAGAGTCTTGACGATTCAGCAATCTGACTTGCCACCAGTATCGCACTCAAAACCTCATTCTCCGTGGCCCCAGCACGTATGGCAGCCCTTACGTGTAGGTCGGTGCAGTATTCACAGCCTAGGGCGACAGCCGCCGAAACGGACATCAACTCAACAACCTTCTGAGACAGACTCTTCATATACTTCTTGGCTTGCATATTCTTCATGGCTCGTGAAACAAGAAGCTCAGGTTTCTGACTCAAGTAGCTGATGATGAAGGGTATCTCTCCATACTCATCTTCAATCCTCTTCAGCATGTTCTCCGCAACAGCTTCGACTACATCTTCACCATAAAGCGAAGCCATTCGTGACTTCAGTTCCTCATCTTCCATGATTAGATACTCACACTCCGCTCAACTCGATACATTGTAGGATAACTATCATCTAGTTCTTGTTGACGAAGTCATGTAGCTTCGGTTATCTTATATATTTTGGAAAGAGGAGATGAAAGAAAAACAGAAAAGTGAGGAAATTGACCTCGTCCTTGCTCAAGGTTCTATTTTCTGCGAACTGATCGCCCCACAACAAGTATGATCGCCGCTGACGCGACCACTGTTATGATCTCAAGTACAAGATAGATTGTTCCTACGTTCTGATAGCTAGACTGAATCGAACCAACGTCTATGTCTGTAGAAACTAAGGCTACCTCAATTACTGATGTGAACTTTCCATACCCGTTGATCAGCAGCCCACTAGTTTTGTCATAAACCAAGATAGTTCCTTGACTACCTGTTAGATACTTGAAGGTAATTGCTTGAATGCCTCCGATGGTTGTTTCTGTCACCGTGAATCCGTGTTGTGTGGCATTTAGCTTCTGCACATCCCAGTTGATAGGGCATACTAGTCCTGGTTGGAAAGGCCACCATCCGAGGATCAAGTTGAAAGAGACTTCTGACATCGGCACATTGGTCCGGGTGAGGTTCCCGATCGATATAGTTCCGTTGCACCTATTGTCAACTGTGTTCGTTATGGTCAAGTTAATGATAGATCCCACAGGAACCTGATAGTAGGCGACGTGCGTGAAGTCCTCTTGAATCCACTCAAGGGTCACGTTGCTAGAATCCATGACGAGCCACTGAGATCTTTGACCCGGCGTGACTCCAAAGATAGATGAGTCAGCTGCATTAACCATTGAAGTACTTTGTGCCGTTACCAATACTGAAACCAGCAACAGAATCGTAACTAGTTCCTTTTTCACTTTCGTTTGCATCCAAATATCGCCATCCTTTGCAGAACTTTTCCATTCATCAGAATCTAGATGACTCATACCGCCACTCTACCACACTGTTGTTACCCAGATAGTAGAGGTTCGAAGCAGAAGGGCCATATTGCCCGTTAATGTAGTACTGCCAGTACAGGTTGGCAGATCCGCCATTAATGACGCCATTAATCCCCCTTACAAATACGAGTGAACCATAGTACTGGTACGTTACATTTGCATCACCAATGGCTCCAACCAATCCTTCAAAAACACTGGCACCTTGTGTGAAATTCAACTGGCTGAAAGTCTGGGTGACGCCATGCCCATAGTCTTTTCCATAATTGATGATAATAGTCACGTTATAGCATGGAGCAGGGGTTCCGAAAATGCCTGGGCCGCCGAGGGATCCTCCGATGCCTGAACCCCAGAAATAAGTATATGCTCCGATCAGGGAAGCTGAGGGAATCAATATAGCGAGCAATAGAATAGCAGATTTCGTACGATTCATCTACTTATACGCCTCTTCTCTTTGGATTACTCTTGTTATCGATCGCGATGCTACTGGGCCTACTACGCCAAAGAGTAGGATATTGCTCATCACATGAATGACCATGAAGTATAAGCCCGCAATCAACGCAATCTCATAACGCGTGACAAGATCAGGAGCCAACGGAAAAGACAGAGCATATCCAAAGTTGGTCACAAGATCGTATATCAAGGTCAGATAGAACCCCGCAGCACCCATCTTGAGTGACAAACTGAGAGCTGTATCACCTCTACCAGAAAATCTTGAAACTAATCCTCCAACTGCTCCAATTAGCGTCATGCAACTCACTTGAGTCAACAGGATAGCTGGCCATACGGCTCCCGACCCAAGCGGGTTCAGAATACTCGACACCGACATCGTGACTAGCCCTACAAGACCCCCAATACGCGATCCAAACACAAATCCTGACAGAAAAGCAATCAAGCTCGTCAGTTCGATGTTAGGCGCCCAAAACCGAAGAATGCCAATTGATATCGCTGTTGCTGAAAGCATGGCCACTATTGATACTTCAACGCTCTTGCGTACGCCTGTCCTTTGATTATTGTTGGCAGACCGGTTCGCATGTTCATTCTCGTTCAAGTCGTCTTCCGCCCAAACGCGTTTTCAGCAATGGAGTTCTCTTTATCTCGTATTGCGTCGTTGGATAAGTTATCCAACAGACATATAAAAACCTTTCCATTAACGCACGGTCGATCTCATGACCAACGGAAGAAAGGATCCTCTAGAATGTAATGTAATAAATAAGGGAACTAGGACTACTCCTAATACTGGTGCTAGTGTTGGGCGAAGGTTCACTTGGTTCTATGTCATCGCTATCTCGTCTATTAGAGAACATCATGGCTTCGCCAACCGTCCCGCCCTCATTCGAGAGATGTGATATACTAGCAGCAATCGTTTTCATAGGAACCGAGACTCAGCCCATCAGTCGGTCCACTTTGATGAAACAGTTGGACCTCAAGGAGGGTCCAGTCAAGACTCTGCTTAGACGCCTCGAACAGAATAAGCTAGTACAACTCGTTGGAAACCGAGGTCATGTGTTGACGGATGGAGGGAAGACTTGGAACCGAGAAGTCAGAGCAAGGATTGTAGATTTCAAGGAAGTTCATGCACCTGGAGTGTCCTTTGCCGAGTTTGCTTATGCTATTCAACTCAGAGGATCAGCCTCCTTCGTGGAGAGCGGAATAGAACAACGAGATCAAGCTCTGCTTGTTGGTGCTATCGGTGCCACAACACTCGTGTTTGAAAAAGGGGAACTCAAGGTGCCATCAGTCTCTATGAGAGTCGTTGACAGGAAAACCGTTAGAGAATTAGTGCTAGAATTCAGATTCGAGGAAGGAGACACGTTGATCGTTGCAATGGGTAACACTCCTTCACGAGCTCAAAGAGGCGCTTTCAACGCTGCTCTCTCATCTCTACTGAAACTTGAGCGAGAACCAATGCGGGGTAAGTGATCAATATGACTCAGGAGATATTTGATGTGGTTGTGGTCGGAGCGGGACCAGCGGGCAGTATGGCTGCAATGCACGCAGCCAAGGGGGGAGCCAAGACGGCTCTGGTGGAAATGGCGAAACTTCCAAGAGACAAATTGTGTGGAGGTGGAGTCAACGCTTGGGTCATTAAGAAACTGAATATCTCAAGTAGCGTGATTGAGCGGGTGATGGAACAGGCGCAGGTAGTCGCTGGAACAAGGAAGTTTCCCAGTGTCCCGTGGCCAGATCATCTTGCCTGGCGCACCGTTTCAAGGAAGAAATTCGACTATCACCTAACCAAGATGGCTGTCAACTCAGGAGCGACTCTATACGAATCTACGCCGATTCTTTCCGTAATGTTCGATGATCAGAAGAGAATATGTGGAGTCAAGACTGCAAACAGAGGCATCTTGCGCAGCAAGGTCGTTGTTGGGTGTGACGGCGTCTCAAGCAATATTGCAAGAACCGCAGGATTCTGGGCGAAGTGGTTCAACAATGATGTGAACAAGTGGCGAGAGAGATGTGCTTACTGCACGGAAGCTCACTTCAAGCTACCCAACCGGGAGATAGACAAACGGATGGGAAACACCCTATACCTCTTCTATGAACGTGACCTCATGGGATATCACTGGATCTTCCCAAAGATAGGAGTCCTCACAGTTGGCACAGGATGCGCTACAACCGAGATGAAGAAAAAGTCGACATCCTACTTCAATGATTTTGTCAAGAACAATGAAATCGCGGTGCAACTGCTGAAGGGTGCGAGAATCATTGGGGAAGTGAAAGGAGCCTATGTTCCGTTTTCAGGAACATTCACCCCGACATACGGCGACGGAGTCCTCTTGGCTGGAGATAGCGTCGGAATGGTTGGAGCAGTGACAGGAGAAGGTATCTACTTCGCTATTAGAGCGGGGATCGCTGCCGGAGAAGTTGCAGCTGAAGCAGCACTATCCAACGACGCCTCAGCAAAGTTCCTAGCCAACTATGAGAAGAGATGGAAAAAAGAAATAGGGGAAAACTTGGACACCCAAGTGAAGTTTCTGAGTCAGACAAAGAATCCTCTAATAGCGATGGGGCTATACACGAACTACACGCTGAAACATCAGAAGGAATTGTTTCAGTAAGATGGGATGGTGGCTAGCAGCCGTCAATGAGAAACCTGGAATAACCTATATTCCCTGTTGCATTTCTTGCATTTCAAATTGACTATGCCTCCAAGCACTTTAGACATGATTGTGAATTCGTTTCCTCCGCATTTCTCACAGCAGATCTCCACTTTTTACTCCTCCTATCTGCCTCAAGATTCTCTGCTGTGATCTACCTTTAACCGAATATAAGGCAATCGATTTAACGAACAAGTGGGTATTCCCAGACTCATCATCTTCCACTTTGGTCCTTATGCATTGGCAATAGGATTACGGAGTAATGAAACCCCTAGTTACGGAAGTCAGAAGCAAGTCGAGTGAGTTCTAGTTAATGCTAAGAGAAAAAGAAGCAAAGATATTTTAAGTCTGTTAACTTAACGCATATGAAAGCATCGAAAAGCATTCTTTCCAAACAAGAAAAGATTTGTATCGACTTGATTTCTATTGATCTAGATCGAGGCGATTATTTTGAGTACTGTGACTGTAAAGGTTCATGGAACCGACTTGAAACTTGAAAAGAATTTCCTGCTAGACATGTATCGAAAGGTCCTCGAGCTTCGTCTTTTCGAGGAGAAAGTCTACGAGTTATTCGGTCAGAACCTCATCCCTGGAACAATCCACCTCTACTTGGGCGAAGAAGCCTCAGCTGTAGGCATATGCTCTGCTCTCAGACAAGATGACTACATTCAAAGCACGCACAGAGGACACGGTCACTGCATAGCAAAAGGGGCGGACCTCGGCAAAATGATGGCTGAGATAATGGGTAAAGGAACTGGATACTGCAAAGGTAAGGGCGGATCAATGCATGTCACCGACTTTGACAAGGGGATTTTGGGTGCAACTGGTGTTGTGGGTTCAGGTCTTCCCTTAGCTGTCGGCGCCGGCTTATCAGCCAAGATGAAAGGAACAGATCAGGTCGTGGCAGTGTTTTTTGGTGAAGGCGCCTCAAACCAAGGTACTTTTCACGAGTCGTTAAATTTGGCTTCGGTCTGGAAGCTGCCCGTCCTCTTTGTTTGTGAGAACAATCTGTATGCAATGGGGACACGCCAAAGCATAGCGATGGTTCTGGAGAATGTCGCTGACAGAGCATCCGCTTATGGCATGCCCGGAGTCATCGTTGACGGAAACGATGTAGTCGATGTCTACAGAGTCGCGTCTGAAGCTGTTCGAAGAGCTAGGAAAGGTGAAGGACCGACCCTGATTGAAACCAAGACCTACAGACTGAAAGGACACTCCAGATTCGATCCTGCGACATACAGGCCGAAGGAAGAAGTTGAAGAGTGGATCAAGAGGGACGCTGTGAAGAGAATGCGTGACAGGTTGCTTGACGAGAGGGTTGCGAAGGAAGACGAACTGAAGAAGATAGAAGACCAAGTAAAACTCAAGGTTGAGGAAGCATCCAAATTTGCGAAGGAGAGTCCGCAACCTGAGCCAACCTGTGTTTGTGACGATGTCTATGCAGACTAGACAACAGCGTGGTGAACATCAAGATGAGAGAGATAACCGTTAGAGATGCCATTCGAGAAGCGCTACGCGAAGAAATGAAGAGAGACAAGACCGTGTTTCTAATGGGGGAAGACATCGGGAAATACTGGCAAGGCGCATTCAAGGTGACACAAGGATTGGCTGATGAATTCGGAGATCAAAGGGTGCGTGATACTCCAATCTCGGAAAACACTTTCGTGGGCGCCGCAATAGGCTCAGCTATGACAGGCATGAGACCTGTCGTCGAGATCATGTTCGGAGATCTAATAGCGTTGGCTGTGGATCAGATCGTGAATCAGGCGGCGAAGATCCACTACATGTTCGGGGGACAGGTGAAGGTTCCAGTCGTAATTCGAACTCCCTATGGTGCAGGTACCCAGGTTGCCGCTCATCATTCTTCAACTTACTTATCATGGTTCATGCATGCTGCTGGCTTGAAGCTTGTAGTTGCATCGACACCCTATGATGCGAAGGGTCTGCTCAAGACAGCTATCAGAGGAAACAGTCCTGTGCTGTTCGCTGAGCATAAGATCTTGTATGGAGTGAAAGGCAATGTTCCTGACGAAGACTACACTATACCCTTCGGCAAAGCAGACATTAAGAAAGAGGGTAGCGACGTAACAATCATTGGAGTACTCTACATGGTTCAGAAAGCTCTTGGCGCGGCGAAGGAACTTGAAAGCCAAGGAATAAAGGCAGAAGTGATTGACCCGAGGACACTTGTGCCATTTGATAGGAAAACTATTGGTGAATCAGTCAAGAAGACAGGACATGCCGTGGTAGTGAGCGAGGATTGCAGGACTGCGGGTGTCAGCGGAGAGATTGCATCTATTATTATGGAGGAGGCATTCGACTACCTAGATGCCCCCATAATGAGAGTCACAGCACCTGATACGCCAGTTCCATTCAGTCCTGTGCTCGAAAGCTGCTTCATTCCGGACGAGAAGAAGATCGTCAAAGCCGTCAAAGAGATAGTGGGTTGACTGCATCACAGCGATACAGCTTGAACTTCTAATCATGCAGCGTAAGAGCAACTGGTATTAAGAAGGCGAATGCGGCGCCTGCTAATATGAACACGCTCCTAATGCTCATGAATTCCATCAACACCCCAGCCATTAGCGGACCAATAGTATATCCCAGATCTTTGAATGCAGCAATTGCTCCAGTCATGGCTACTTTGTTTTGTCGCAGCGTATCAGACATTCTCGTGTAAAGCACTATGAAGATCATTGTGTAGCTAATTGTGAAAGCCGTTACTACTGCCATCGTATAATAAATGTTTGTTGCGAATGGTATTATGCTACTTGGTAATGCTATCAGGATTGCCGTAAGAGTTGTCAATATGACAGCAGGTACCAACGTCTTGCGTACTCCATATCTATCTACCATATTTCCCATTGGCAATTCGAGGGCAACAGCAGGCAGGAGGGAGACTGTAAGTATCACACCTATCACTGGGACAGAGATTCCTTCGCTATGAAGGAAAACTGATAGAAAGGAGTAATAGATATTGATCAAAGCGTAGAAAACGACTATAAGGAAAATCGTCTTTACGAATCGCTTATTGCGCATTGATCTCCAAAGTCCTCCCGTCTGGCTTCTCAACGACGCTCTTTGGCGCCTAGGTATCTCCTTCAAGAAGACCGAAACTACGATGAACGCAATTATGCTTGTCAAGCTGAGAAGATAGAACGGCAGAAAAATCAGAATCAGGGTGGCAAAACCCCCAACAATAGGGAAAATGGCTGAGGCCAGGTCATTCATGTCAGAGAAGAATCCTGTCTCCTTTCCTTTGACTTCTTTCTCAGCATAGCTGAAAACGTAAGCCCAAGAAGTCAACCATAGGAAAGACGACGCAATTCCCCTAGTAACGCTGACTAGCAGTAATGGAAGGAGGGAATTGGCCAAAGTGTACAGTATGGCAAGGG
This sequence comes from Candidatus Atabeyarchaeum deiterrae, assembly GCA_037310415.1. GTDB lineage: Archaea > Asgardarchaeota > Atabeyarchaeia > Atabeyarchaeales > Atabeyarchaeaceae > Atabeyarchaeum > Atabeyarchaeum deiterrae. The sequence continues at coordinate 2,578,864 of CP147780.1, read as the reverse complement.
CGGAGTAAATGAGCAGCACTACTTGGAGGACTCGTTTCATATTGATTCTATTTTCTGCGAGACCGACTGGTATGTTGAGGAATATGCCCATCATTGTAGTCAGCGAAAGAACGATGCCAGTCATGAACAGGTCTCCTGTCACATTTTGCACATATATGGAGAAGATGGGAGACGCAATTCCCCAGCCGGCGGTGTAGATGAAAAACGCTATTGAAATAGGGTAAATCACTCGTCTGAAGTTGGTTATGTGCCGTAACTCACCGTACTCTTTGAACACGCAAAACACCAAAGGTGTTTATTGGTTGAAGCAGATAATTAGTCTTGTCTCTCACAGACTAGATGGCTGGGCATCACGATTGATCACACAGGATAGATGAGGGATATGAGCATCAGAACCTACAGGGAAGGAGACGAAGACGAGATTGCCAAACTCCTAAGCGAATGCTTTGGCAGTTTCAAATCATTTGGGCTGACAGGAGAGAAATGGCGGAGATTCTTCGAGATTGATCCTGGGTACCGCAAAGATTTATCTTTTGTCGCGGAAAAAGATGGCAGAATAGTCTCTCATGTCCAAATCGTTGAGAGAAAGATGAAGGTGGCGGCAGGAGCTACACTGAGTGTTGCAGGAATCGCCAACGTCTCAACCACACGAGACTTCAGACGGAGTGGCATATCGACGAGGTTATTGAACCATGCGCTTGGAGTTGTGAGGGAGAAAGGTTTTCTAGTTTCGGCCCTTTTCACTGGCGCGCAGATTCCAGCTCACAGAATATACCTAAGGCTCGGATTCTCTGGTGTCTGTTTCCAAGTGATGTTGCTGAGAGGCGTGAAAACGCCACTAGGATGGACTAATGATCAAACTAGGCAAGGGTCACTTGGAAAAAGGATAGAGACCAGAGAATCCGTTGAGAAGGACGACACATCGCTACTCAGAGTTTATGAGAAGAATTATGACTCTTACAATGGCTTAGCTGTAAGAGACAAGGAAATGTGGAAGACGAAGTACAGGGACAGGTTCGTCTATGAAAGTCCCTTCTATGAAGAAGATCTCAGGCAAGGCAATATGATCGTCGCTGAGGGAGAAGATGGGAACATCGTCGGATATGGAATCTCAGGGCTAGCAAAGAGAGACAAACTTGGACACATATGCGAGGTTCTGACCACGCCCGGGTATGAGAAGCAAGCGGGCAGACCTATCGCGGAAAGCATATTGTCGCATTTGAGAAACGAGAGTCCTCTCTCAATCATTGCATACTCTTCCGAGAACATCCTAATTGATGATTTGTTTAGGAAAGGTTCGAGCCCACTCACTGGCATAAGTGTATTCATGCTAAAGACACTAGATCTCAAAGTGACAATGCAGTCTTCCCTTCAACATTTTTATTCCAAGAGAGGAGAGCAGCGCGAGAGCACACTGCCTCACCTAAAGACAATCGCAGTCAAGATACTAGGCGGAGGAAGTGTGACGTTGAAACTAGAACCGGGTAACGTAACGGTTTTGGAAGACCAAGAAAAGAAGGAAGGCAGCGTCATGTTCCTAGATGATGACTCATTTGCAAAGCTACTATTCGGAGCCAAGAGTTCTGCCGAGCTGATTAATGAGGGGAAGCTCAAGATGCCGACAACCGGTGCGAAGCGAAACGAGATTGTTGGACTATTGGAGAATGCCTTCCCAAGGAAGCCTACACACACTTTCCCAGGCGACATCTGGTAGAAATCCTCAGTTACTAGCATTGAGATTGCTACAGTCTGAACAACCCAAGTTCCCTTTCAAGACTGAGATGGAGATCTCTCAGCAAATCACGTGGAACTTTGCCATCTCTCTTAATCCCTTCAATTATCACATTGATCTTGTTCCTGCATGCTTCGACTGCGTAGGAGAGTAAGGGCATCCCAGTTGGTTTTGCTGCCAACGCCAATATGATGTTCTCTCCTGATACATCAATGCACGATGCCGCGAATCCCTGGTAACCCCTAGGAAGCCCAATGTGTAGCTCAAAACTCGCTGCTCCTTGAGCATTTGCAATTAACGCGGTCGGCGTTGAACCTGTCAGGGCAAGGACCCTGGCAGCCATTTCTTTGATTGCGGTTGCCGATTCGTCAAGTGTGTTCATGATTATCCTGAAGTTCTTTCCAGTCGAACCTACTGGCGTGGCTACGAATGTTCCTACTCCCATTAGGATTCTACACCCTTAATCATCTTGATTTCTTGGAGTATCCATCCTAGCATATCTCTGATGCCTGCGCCAGTCTTGGCACTGGTCGCAATAACTCTCCAGTCTCTGTCCTGTATTAGTGTAGGCAGCCCCAGCTTATTGGCTAGTTGCTCGACCGTCAAAGCTCCTTCAACATCTTGTTTATTTGCCGCAATCACAATGGGAGTTTTTCTGAGGTTTTCGCTTTTAAGTACATAATTCGTTAGCACATCCTTCGCTGCATCAAGCGCGGAACTGTCGGATGCGTCAATGACATCCACTATGATATCAGGGTTACCCACAATCAATGAATCCCATATACTCCTGAAAGACTTGTGCCCCGAGACATCACAGTTGACTATTTTGGTTCCTTCCAAGAAGAAAGATGTAACATTTAGCCCTATAGTCGTGGGAACCGATGCGAATTCTTCCTGTCTAATTCTCTCAATCAAACTTGACTTGCCGGAAGACTCCGCGCCAAGCCAAACGATGTGAAAAGAAGACTCAATATTGGCTATTGGAGAAGCCTCGGCAGTAAGCACATACGAGCCGTTTTCAGGCATAGGCAATTCTGTCGTAGCAGGCTTCAGGGAGCATACACATTGACTAGTTCCATGCTGAACCCTATCATTCTTCCTGTCACGAACCAAGACTGCCGCAACATAGCCTTCGGGCACAGCATTCGCAATGGCCTGCAAAGCCAATTTTGCGTTGTCCACATTTCCGTCTTTCAAAGCTGCTACGAGTTCATCTATGTGACCATCGGTTCTTGCTTGGCTGAGAATTCCCTCTTCAACCCCTTCCTTCTTGGCAAGAACTCGCCGTCGTTTCCTAACAGTATCGCTGAGGTTTCTATTGCTCATCGTAGATCCCTTGGGCGCATCCAATTACTGAATAGAGGTTGTCCGGGCAAAAGTGACAGTCCTGAATCATTGGTTTTCATCCAGATGCTGCACACTTGATCTATGCTAGTCACTGAAATACTTTGTCGTCACTACTTGAATGATTATCTCTCCCCTCTATTACGATTTTCGGGAGAGTTTTTCGAAGCGTTACAAATGCAGATATCCTGACTTTTCTGTTCGTTCAGACTCTTCCTGTGAGAATTAGTGATTCCACTGACTTGAGATCTGGAATTGCATCACAACCTGATCTCAGGGTTTTCAGAGCGCCTGCCGCATTCCCATACTTTGCGCATTCCGGCAGAGGTTTTCCTCTTAGGTAGGCATATACGAAACCAGCATTAAACACATCCCCCGCCCCCGTGGTGTCCACAGGTTTGACCTTGAAAGCAGGGATGTCAACACTTCGCTCTCGTGTGGCGACTGTACATCCATGGGCACCACGTTTGACGACGACCACGCTAGGACCCTTGGCCAATAGTACCTCGACGCCTTCAGTAATCCTCTTCCCACCTGTCATGGCAATGGTTTCCTCTTCGTTGGGCAAGAAAACGTCGACCCATTGAAGAGTCTCGTCCACATCCCAGCGGCCTGTTGGATCCCATCCTGTGTCCAACGATGTCGACATGCCCATCTTCTTGACTTTCATGAAGATCTCTGGAACTGACCTTTGAAGAGACTTCAGAAGCGGGAAAGCACCCATGTGAAGATGTCTAGCTCCCTTCAACGCCCTTTCATCAACGTCGCCAATACTCAGCAATTCTGTTGGACCAAGATAAGATACCAGAACTCTCTCACCATTGTCCATGACTACCGAGACCGTGACCCCTGTTGCAGCATCTGGGTCGACTTTGATGTAGCCAGTCTGAATCCCAAATGACTTCATCTTGTCAAGAATCATTTTGCCGAAGTAGTCTCCTCCGAGGCGACCAACAAATCGGCACTCTTCTCCCAGTCTAGCAATAGCAAAAGCGAAGTATCCTGTTGAGCCAGCCGGCGAAACCACCATGTCCTTGGCGAGAGTCTCGCGTCCCACTTCGGGTCTGCCGCTGCCAATCATACAGATATCTATGTTGATGTCACCCAGCGCAACAACTACGTTCCCCATGCGGTAAAGACACCTTCGAAAGCGATTACTCATCTGTGAGAGAATACCACTCTTATATTTGAGCGAAATGCTAATTTAAGCCATTACACTAGGGCTAAACACGCGGTTAGAGTCCCGCGACTTCAGAATAACCGAGAGAGAAATCTATGAGCTTCATTACCTCACTATTATTCCGTGCAAGAGAACAGTACAGTTAGTCTTTTAATAGATTAACAATTATCTGCTTAGCTGAAAGAAGCTCCACGGAGATCTGAAGACTATGGTTACGCCGTTAATCCTGCCTGCTTTCAGCCTTGGAATGAAGGAAGGGACAATTCTCAAGTGGTTCAAGAAAGAGAAGGATAGTGTTGAAAAAGGGGAAGTAGTCGTCAAGGTCTTCGGAGAAAAAATGGAAGTAGACCTAGATTCCCCCGCTTCAGGAATCATGCTCAGAATCCTCTTCGGCGAAAAGGCTGAAGTTCCAGTATCCACTGTCATAGCATTGATTGGAGAAGCCAATGAAGACGTCTCAGGCTACTTGGCACAGGTTGCGAAGGCTGCACCCCCCGCAGCTGCATCGCTATCGGCACCCATTGGGCAACAGATTGCCGCGGCAGTCACGATAACCACTCAGTCGACCACAGGAGCATTGATGCAAGGGGCAATCCATCAATATGGACGCGTGAAGGCTTCACCCGCAGCAAGGAGAATCGCAAGAGAGAAGAACATAGACATAAGGCTGCTAGCTGGAACTGGTCCAGCGGGAAGAATAATCTCAAGGGACGTGTTGATGCCTTCACAACCAAGGATCCCTGCAGTTGCTGCAAGACCCGAACTCGAGGCACCTGCTGGAGTCATGGACACGAGGAAAGTGAAGCAAATAATCTCCATGTCTCCGACGCGAAGAGTAATCGCCAGACGGATGTCCCAAAGTGCCAGAACCGCTCCTCACATCACGATCATAATGGAGACAGATATGACCGAAATCGTGAAGCTTAGAGAAAGGCTAATGCCTGAGATTGAGAAAAGAGCTGGAAACAAGGTTTCATATACGGACATAATTGTTAAAGCTGTGGCGAAGGTCCTCGAAGAGTTCCCCATTTTGAACTCCAAGCTAGATGACGAAAACACAATAAGAATTCTCGATGAAATCAACGTGGGCGTCGCAATAGCGACAAAAGAAGGACTCATCGTTCCAGTTGTTCGCAACGCAAACAAGTTGTCCATAGCTGGGATTAGTACTGTTCTTAGTCAATTAATAGACAAAGCTCTCAAAGGAAAACTCACCCCAGAAGAGATGCAGGGAGGAACGTTCACTGTAACCAGCTTGGGAATGTTCGGAGTGGACGTTTTCATACCCATCATAAACCCACCTGAAACTGGAATACTTGCTGTTGGCAAGATTACAAAGAAACCCGCAGTAGACGACAAAGGGCAGATCGTGGTGAAGCCAATGGCATCTCTGGCCTTGGCGGTCGACCACAGAGTCATTGATGGAGCGCCTGCAGCAGAGATCCTCCAGAGAATTAAAGGAATATTGGAAGATCCATTTGCACTAAGATACTGAGTTCTACTATTGCCCTCGAAAGCTTCTCACAGCGCTTGAGCGCTCATCTATCTTCCGTCGTAGGGGAAAGTCAGACTCGTGCTTCGAGACCAGCTTTTTGAGAGACGGTTATCCATTTGACTCACTCAATCTGAGGGACACATAGAAAAACTAGGGCGACCACGATGTTAACAGACAGTCCAAAAAGTATTCACACACATTGCAAGTGGGACCAAGATAATCCGCGGGACAGTCAGACTTGGCGACTACTCGAACTAGACATGGACGATCCTTTGCACAACTTGGCAGTAGAAGAGGCAGTCTTGGAGAATGTCAGCACAGGGGAGGCCTCCGACACAATAAGGTTCTGGAAAAACACGAAACCGACAATCGTAATAGGAAAGTTCCAGATGCCCGAACTCGAAGTAAATCGAGAAATCTGCGAAAAGCAAGGAATTAGTGTCGTAAGAAGATTCACGGGCGGAGGAGCCGTCTACCATGACCGTGGCAACTTGAACTACGCCCTATCGGCGAGACGCGGCGGCCCTATCGTTCCGAGTGCGATATCTGAGATTATTCCGACCTTGTGTGGAGGCGTGGTCGAAGGACTGAGAACTCTAGGCTTGGACGTGAGTTTCGTGTCAGCAGGGGCTTACTGCCAAGTCAATGGAAAGAAGATATCCGGAACCGCGGCAGTTGTAAGGAAAAAAGTAGCTTTCGTGCACGGAACTGTTATCGTCAGCTCGGATCTAGTGAAGATGAGAGAAGCTCTCGACGTCCCCCCTTACCCTACCGACAGCAAGCTCAAGCAGTTTGTGAAAAGTATCAGAAGGGAAGTAACAAGTATCGAACTAGAACTAGGGCGAAAAGTTCCTCTAGTCGAGGTGAAAGAAGCGCTTAAGAAAGGCTTCATCAAATCATTAGGAATAAGTCTTAAGAAAGGCGCACTCCTCCAAAGCGAACAGCGACTGGCAAATAGGATCGCTCGCGAGAAACGCAGTGAGATAATCATTTGCTAGAGCTTGCTACCGAGAAAGCGAAAGGAAACAGTTTATTATACTAGTTCGAATTTTAGGGATGACATCGTCAGCACTCTAACCAGTTTCAACATTATGAAAGAAGAGGTGTATCAGAAGTATGCCAGAACATGTTGAGGAAATCCTTAGAGATTTTGAAACTTACTACGCTAAAATGAGGAAAGAAATTCCTGAAACTCGTGACGCTTTCAATAACCTTCTGGGAACTGTCCATAAGGATGGCGCGCTGCCAGCCAAGATGAAAGAAATCATATGCGTCGCGATCTCCATTTATGCTCACTGTGAATCATGCATGATCCATCACACAAGGCAAGCACTCGAAGCTGGCGCGACAAAAGCCGAAATCATGGAAGCATGCGCAGCCGCAATAGTCATGGGCGGAGGACCAGCAACCGCCGCTGCTCCCATCGTTATGAAAGCAATCGAAAAATGGGGAAAATAACCCTAAACACGCCAATACCCCACTTTTCATTGTTGTGCTTTCTCTCTTAGCTTCGCGAGTTTTTCGTATATCCCAGCTCCTCTCAGGGCATTGTAGCAGGACTGCGATATGTTGAATCCTTCTTCGTATACTCTTGTTTTCGATAGATCTGGTCTGGTGACCTCGACTATGTGAACCATATTTCTTGCTGCTTCAGAGATGTCCCGGTGAGTACTAGTGCCGATCGAGGCTAACATGGCAACTCCGAGCGTTGAGGAAGTGTCTTCCGGGACAACTATCTCCTTTCCTAGGACGTCCGCCTTTATTTGTCTCCAGACTCTACTTTTTGCACCGCCGCCCGCCGATCGTATCTCCTCGACTGGGATCCCCAATTCCTTGCACACATCGATGATTGCCTTTAGCAGGAAAGCCACTCCCTCCATCATACCTCTATAGATGTGTGCCGCGGTCGTTCTTGGTGTAAGTCCAATCAACATGCCTGAGACGAAAGGGTCCCACCTTGGCGTCCGCTCACCTGTCATGGCTGCCTCACAGAGCAATCCACCAGACAGGGGCTCTACATTCTCAGCTTCCTCATCAAGTTTCTCGAACGCTGTCTGAGGTGACAGGGCATCGTGGAACCATCTGAGAATGATCCCGCCTCCAGATGATGCCCCGCCTGCTATCCAGTAGCCTTGCTTGGGGTGAACATGGTAGTAAATTCTGCCCATGGGATCAGGTGTCAGTCTATCCGTCGTGACGTGAAAGACTTGTGTAGTGCCTGTGACCTCACACGCTTGCCCTGGATCCACGGATCCCGATGCTATGAACCCTGCAATTCCATCAGTCGCCCCTGCAACAACCGTCGTTCCTTGCTTCAACCCTGTTTCCCTTGCTGCCATTTCAGTAACTTCGCCTATCACTGACCCAGGTTCCTTCAGATCAGGGAGCATTCGAAGAGGTATTCCAAATCTGTCAAGCGTTTCCTTCGGCCATTGCTTGGTGAGAAGGTTGAGACTGGTTTTAGCAGCGTTGAAATAGTCACAATAAACTTGACCGCTCAGTCTAAGCGCAACGTAGTCGGTTGTCGCCACAAACTTATTAGTGCGGCGGAAAACCTCAGGCTCATTTCTCGAGATCCACAAGATCTTGGCAAGTCCGCCAGAAGCATCCATCTTTGAACTCTGGGTCCTTCCCAATCTCATTATCTCTTCGTCGCGCGACAGTTCTTCCGCTTGTTGAGTAGCTCTTGTATCCGAGTACAGTATAGCTGCTCTAAGAGGCTCTCCGTGGTCACCTATGGGCACAATCGTGCCAGAAGTTCCACACACAGAGACTGCTTTAATTAACCCTGAGGATTGAACCTTTCCAACGCACTCCTTGATAGCGTGGGATACTGACTGCCACCATTCTCTCGCGTCATGCTCTATCCAGTTGTGTCTGGGTCTATAGGTCGCTAGAGGCATGCCCGCCTTTGCACACAACTTCCCCTCAGAATCATAGATTGAAGCTCTTGTGCCTTCTGTTCCAATATCGGCACCAAGAAACATGCACTCCGACAAAGGGGAACACCTTCGTATTAAGGTCTGAGCAGGATCTTCAAGCCTTCTTTCTTGTCCATCAAGTCGAACCCCTTCTTCCATTCAACAAGAGAGAGCTTGTGAGAAATAAGCTGTTCTGTATTGATCTTTCCCGAAGCCATGAGAGCTAATGTTGTCCTCCAGCTTGTCCATATAGTTCCCCAGGAGCCTATCAGATTGATCTCTTTTTCGATTACATTATCGAGGTTTGCTTCTTCCCTTGGTCTTCCTGTCAGTCCAATGTAGCCTATTTTTCCGCACCTTCTCACTAGCTCGAATGCTTGTCGACGCGCCGGAGGAGCCCCCGACGCTTCAAGCACAACGTCTGCGCCCAAGCCGGAAGTCATTTCACTGACCAGTTCGACAGCGTTTTCCTTTTCAACGTTGACTGTGATATTGGCCCCAAGCCTGTTAGCAATCTTGAGCCGTTCTTCATCGGCGCTTGTACCAGTTACAATTATGAGTCCTGCGCCCTGAATGCCAGCAATCTCCGTCGAGATCAGGCCCATTGGACCGGGGCCTTGAATGACGACTGTTTCGCCAGGATTAATGCCAACCCGCTCAATTACTGCATGAACCACGCACGCTATTGGCTCAGCTAATGATGCAGACTCAGATGTAACATTCTCCGGAACCCTGTGAATTATCTTCGCTGGGACAACCATATGTTCTGCAAAAGCTCCGTTTGCACCTGAGACGCCGAGTATTCTCCTATTTGATCCAATGCACCTGTTCTGGTGGTTTGTTCGGCAGAGATAACATTCTCCACACGGAACAGTTGCAGGACTTGTGACGCGTTCACCAGGAACGATTCCCTCGACACCTTCCCCTACGTCGATGACCTTCCCACAATATTCGTGCCCAATTATGACAGGAGGCGTGTAGAATGTCTGATCATGAGAGATATGAATGTCAGTTCCACAAATTCCCGCTGATTCAACTTCTACTAGGACTTCGCAATCGCCACACTTCGGGTCATCTACTTCCCTGAGTTCAAGGTTTCCCTCTCCGCGGGCGAACTTCATCAGACCCTTCAAAGCAAAGGCACCACTTCACCTTTATATTATGTCCACATATTTTACCTTGTTCACTGTAATGCTTTGACGATTGCCGGATTCAATCCTTGAAACTGTTTCATATATTCGAGTCTCTCGTTTTTCAATATTCGAACGTATCCTTCTATTTGTTCTTGAGAGTAAAAGTTCGTCAAGCTGAACCTGTTCATGTCCACACCTTCAACCTTTTCAGGAACCAGGTAATGGAAATACGGCTCTTCAATCCACTCGATTGTTTCCTTGCAGATCCCCTTTATTATCGTCCCCATCTCTCGTATCTGAACTCTAGTTACCTTCTGTTTAGTGATCTTTGACCCGTCAGGCGCCTTTTCAAGAATCTCTCCAACGCCGCCAGTGTTTAGCTGATAACACTCAAGCTTTCCAGCGTGGCGTTTTATGAAATCAAAGATCCAGTTTCCTTCATCGGCATCGTCGCCTATGATGAATGGATTAGTCCCAACAACCCGAACGGATTCACCTGCCCGCTTGGGATCCCCGCCAGTACTCTCAATTGATTCGCCAAGCATGAATGTAGCAGCAGCTTGCTCGGGGCTTAGCTTCGCGGCTATTGGAAGAACAGTGTTCCTGCGGGTAATGAAAGCCAAGATGAGTTTATCAAGTTCAGAGGCAGGTGGAAGGTTCAGTGACTCACTCATGAAGTGCCCTAAGTCGTCCCTTTGTATAATTCCTCGACCGTTTCCCGTCAGAGTCTCATCCTCAAAATCCAACTTCCCTTTGTAGTCAACAAGTATGTTCTCAAGAATAGTGTCTTTTGAGGTCGCCGCTCTGTAAAGAAGCGGCTGAGTTTCAGGTTTGAGACCCTCAGTTTTGATGTAGAACCCTCTCTCAGTTCCCAGTGCGGAACCGTCTGGGTTCAGAAGAACAACGTCATCCTGAATTATCTTAACTTCTTCATCTGGCTCAGTTAATCCATGATTATGAACAGTATGGGTTGTCTTACCCGTGGCCGTAAGACCGAAAATCACCATACCGATCTTTCTTATCTTATCTGCCTGCGCTTTGTCCCGAGCTCTTATGAATTTGGCGCCAGCATGCAGTCCGAGTCCTCCTCTTTTCTTTGAGTTCCACATGGCCATCCTGAGGAAGCCTTTCTTCACTTCGCCGTAGTAGTCACTTCCCAAGACGAGTGTTAGCCCTTCCTCTGGGAATACAAGTATCTGTTTGTCCTGCTCTTGCCACTCTGGTAGGTCGACGAGGTAGAGTTGTGGGCCTGGAGTTTTCTGTCTTGGAAACAGAGTCTGGTAGACCATGTACCCTAGACGCACGAACTCGGACTTGTAACGGGAAAGAATGAAGTCACAGTGTGGGGTGAATACGTCGTTCTTCCCCATTGTCAGAGCTATGTAGTACAGAGGGACACGCTGAAGGTACCTGTCAACGAGCCTAAGAGTCTTTGTGATATTCCTGGTGATCTCCTGTTGTTGCTTGTTCAGGTTTTTCTGCGGTATCTTGCCTCCACCAACGTATACCGTAAGACCAGCACTTCTGTTTCTGACAGTCGAAGAGAAATGATAGTTGCCGAACTCGGTAAGTGTTCCGTACTGTTCAGCTTTCTTCCTTAGCTCCTTACTTGAAGGATGCAACGCGTTTTCACTTGTCGAGAGTTTCCTAATAGTGTCAAGAAGGTTTCGCAATTCCTCGCCGCTATAGTTGCTCAATACCAACACCTCAAGAATTCGATCGAATAGTATGGATTCAATAACAGCAAGACAAGTCATAGCTGCTGGCTCTTGCCTTCCGCCCCAGAGGCAAGTGACGGTGAGCATAGCTTTGATATAAAGATTTAGAGGCATTATTGGGAGTTCTCAAGTGATACTCATTGCCAGAAACGCCAACTGGATATGGAAATTTCTCACGTATTCAGTCGAAACTCATCGCATTGATGTCTATTCTGAATCATGGAAAATCGAATTGACACGTGACAGGTGTGCACAGTTGCGTATATGCCAATTCACTGAGCGCAAAGAATGAATTGAAGCTCAAAGCATATTAGTCAAACTGATCCATTGTCACTTGGCAAATGGCGGGAGGCAGAAAGCTCAGTAGTTTCTTTCCCACAATGAATTTCCAGCTAGGCTTAGGCAATAATCTATATTAGGAGCAAATGAGAACCTATGTTAAATGTCGAGCTTGGAGGGTGGTAGATATCGTCAGGGCAAAACACGTCTTCAAAGTTGTGTTTCTTGGAGAGCCAGCGGTCGGTAAGACAAGCATCGTGGCGAAACACGTAATGTCATCTTTCAAGGAGAATTATATTCCAACCTTGGGTGCCAACATCACTTCAAACGACTATGTTGTCGACACCTACGCGGTAACCCTTCTGATCTGGGATATTGCTGGGCAGGAAATCTTTAGCAGGGTCAGAGAGAAATACTATGGTGGGGCTAAGGCTGCGTTTGTAGTCTTTGACGTAACTAGACCCGAAACTGTAAACGGTGCTCGAAAATGGGTTGATGATATAAAGAGATTTGCCTCAAGTAGCATGTTTTTCATCGCGATAGGCAATAAGATTGACCTTCAGAGAAAGGTAAGTGCTGAAGAAGGGGAGCGCTTCGCAAAGTCGATAAACGCAACTTACATAGAGACTTCAGCAAGAACAGGAGAGCGTGTCGACGAGGTATTCAAGGCAGTGACGGAGGCTCTGGTTAACAGACTTGTGAAGGGAGCCAAAGCTACTCCCTGAGCTCCGAGAATGTCTATACAAACCGACAGTTGAATCTGCCCGACTTGTTCAGCTAGATTGCAGTTTTCTCAAGAAGTCAGCAGACAGCTTGAAGTCTGCCAATGTCTTGTACCGAATGACTTCAAGGTTGTACACTGCATCGACACCATCTAGGCATTTAATGGCTCCTTTGAAATCTATCAATCCTTTGCCAGGTGGAAGATGCAGGTCTCCAAGGTCTTTCTCCAACTTAGTGCCTCCGACTGGAAATGGGATCAGCCTGTTGTCGTGTAAGTGAAGGTGTCTAATGTAAGGCTTCAGTAACCTTATGCTTGTCAGCAAATCGAACCCGAAGAAAGAAGCTGATAAAGCCAAATGTCCCACATCGCAAGTCGCCCTCACATATTCGCTGCCAACTGCATCAACTATCGTCGGTATAACCAGAGGATTATCAGCGATAGGAAGCGTGTCCACGCGTGGGACCTCGTTCTCAACACAGATCAAAACGTCATTGTCCTCAGCCGCTTTTGCACAGTTCTCGATTGTTCGAACTGCCGCTTTGACAGCATTGGGCTTACCGAGTCTCTCATAGTTGTTAACCATAAACGAGACGTTAATACTGTTGCTCTTTTTCAATTCAGGCAAGATAGTTCCGGGATGCTCGTTCAAGACGTGAACATTAAGTTCTGAACAGATTTCCAGAGTTGATAGTAGCGTCTTCTCAGCCATTTTTCGGGTGGTTTCATCCACAGAAGCTGGATTGCTAATCACGTTGACCTCGTCATCATAATATCCATGGGCACTGAGTTCCTCAGTCTTGAATGTGCTCAACACATCCTTTATTTCATTTACCTTGGTCTTGTTAATCGTTGAATCAGAATTCACAACGCTGTAGAATGGGAGATACAATTCGAATATCCTGAATCCATAATCATAGAGCTCTTGTATGAATTCTTTAAATTTGCCTTTGGTTGACACGTTGTAGATTGTTGCCCCAATTTTCGTGTGGATCAACTCCTCCGGGAAATGCGCAATTACCCAAAAAGGCAAGACTCACTTAAACCACTGTCTGATATATAAAGGGCATCGACGTATACTCAGTAGCCGAATCAGGGAAGTTTCTAACCTTAGCTGTCGGTACCTATAAGGCGAGGATGGGTTGGCTATGCCAGAGAAAGGACACTATTTAGCTGTAATTGATGTAGGATCAACAGGAGCTCGCTCGGCGATATTTGATCCACAGGGCAATCTAAAAGGGATGTCATACAAGGAGTACCCAGAGAAACGTCAACCTCCGGGTGTTTCCGAGCAAGACCCACCAATGTGGTGGAGCAACGCGACTTCCACGATGAAGGAAGTCTTGAAGAAGACAAACACTGTTCCAAAGGAAATCGCAGCATTGTGTGTAAGCACGCAAAGGGCGACGACAGTCGCAGTCGACAAAGACGGAAATCACCTCATACCAGGGATAACTTGGATGGACTCGAGAACATCGCCCTCAATAGAGCCGTTGAAGAAGAAGATTACTAGGCCAACAGGGTGGTGGACCAATTCTTCTCTATCAAAGATACTGTGGATAAAAGACAACCACCCTGGGATATTCAATAAGACATACAAATTCATCCAAGTCGACGGTTATCTCTACCATCGACTTACTGGAAAAATCGTGACAGACTACTCGAATGCAATCTATGGAATCGTGGATATGAACACCATGTCATGGTCGCAGGAGCTTGCCGATACAGCAGGTGTCCCGATGGAAAAGTGGCCAGACATATATCCTTCAGGCACGGTACTGGGGGAAGTGACAGGTAAAGCTGCGGAGGAGACAGGGCTTACTGCTGGATTACCCGTGGTTATGGGTGGTGGCGACGTGCAATGCTCTGCCCTAGGACTTGGAATAACGGGTCCTGGACCAGCGAAAGCCACAACGGGCACAGGCACCTTTGTGGTTTCGGTACTTGAAGGGAAGCCAGTCTTCGATCCTGGAGGAAATCTATTCACAAACCCGCATGTGCTCAAGGGCAAGTGGATTCTTGAAGGCGCCATGCCAGGCACAGGATTGCTTTTGAAATGGTTCAAAGATCAGTTCAGCACTTTCGAAGTGAACAAAGCCAAAGAGAATAAAGTTGACCCCTATGATTACATAGTTGAGGAAGCCAAGACTATTGCCCCGTGCTCAAGCGGACTGCTAGTAGTACCTTTGTTTACGTTCGCAAAAGGAGCGATTCACGGTCTATCATTCGGGCACACAAGAAAACACGTTGCAAGAGCAATACTTGAATGCAACGCCTTCGCAATCAGGTTCTACCTAACGTTAATGGAGACAATGAAAGCAAAGGCAGGTGAGATTCGGGTAGATGGCGGTGGATCAAAATCTGGTCTCTGGAATCAAATAATATGTGATGTCACTGGGAAACCTGTTGTCATTCCAAAAGTAACCGAAGGATCTGCACTTGGCGCTGCGATCCTGGCATCGATGGGCATATCAATACACAAGTCTGCTGATGAAGCGATCAAGAGTATGGTTCACTTCGTCGATAAGAAAGAACCAGATGCAGAGTGCATCAAAGCGTATAACAAGATGTATGCGACATTCCAAAACCTTGTCATGACGACATATTTGGCCAAAAGAGTCACTGGAGAAATAATCTAAGTAGCCATTTCCCGATTTCCTACCTTGATCGCCAACGTATCTTTTTCTGAGAGCTCAAAGTAGACAGTTCAGTCTGGAAGTTCTCAAACAAGGAATTTGCTTGCAAGTCTGTAAGTCAGTCTTGTTCTCTTGTCAGACGTATTCCATGTGTTCAGCTCAGATTTAATCAGATCCTTGTGTTTCTTGCTGATATCTCGCAGTGCGTTTCCAACAGATTTTCGGACATACTCGCTCTCATCATCTTTCAATCGGCTGAGCAGCTTCACAGCAATTCTGGGATTATCCTTGAAGTATTCTCTGTTCGTCCAGATTCTTAACCCCTCAGTGACGGCTCTTCTTACATTCGGGTTTCCGTTTCTTAACCATTCTTCTATAACTGGCATAGCCTCTTCGTAGCCAATATCTGAACAGTATCTATCAAATGATTTTGCTAGGATCTCTTGAACCTGCCAGCTCTCATCTACACTCACATTTTTCTTCAAGAAACCCAGAGCATCTTCTGATCTTGAGGCAATTGCTCCGAGAACAAATGTTGCGAGCGATCTTACTTGATAGACTTCTGAAGAAAAGAACTTCTTCGAGATGATCAGACAACTCTCAACAGAATTCTTTTCGACAATATCTATAGCCTCCTTTTCTATTTCCTTGAATCCATGTTCAATCTTTCGTAATCGTTTAATCAACTCATCTGTTTTCTCCATGACCAAAGAACATCCTCCTAAATCGGTTAGAACCATTACCCATATATGAAGGGCAACGTCGCAAGTAGCATCATGTGCCTCAGTAACTCCAATCTTCGGTGCTTGTGAATAACATTCGCTTGAGGGAGCACGACTTGAATTCTCTTAAGGCTAACCGAGTGTCTGGATCGAAGGTAATGTGAACTGGTAAACGGAGGTGATTGGGTGAATGTTGACATAAGCTATTATAGATGTTCCCTTTTCACTATGCGTAGTATTTATGGATTGAGAGGTGTCTGCCCCAGATGATGACCGTGTCCCTAATTGAAAATGTGAAATTCGAGGCCGAATGCAGAGGGCATAAACTGACGTTAGATCAACCAGTTGAGGACGGTGGCTCAGATGCCGGAATGACTCCTGTTGAATTGTTCGTTGCGTCACTTGGGTCGTGTATTGGTTACTTCGCAGTGGTTTTCTGTCAGCGGCGCAAGATACCGCCTGCTGGCATGAATGTCAAGTTAGATTGGGAGTCGGCTGAGGATCCACACAGAATAGGATCGATCGATGTCGTCATCAATTTGAGTGCAAGACTCGGTGAGAAGGAGCGGGCTGGACTTCTGAGAATGGTTGAAGGATGCACAGTTCACAACACGCTGAAAAACAAACCGAATGTGAAGATAACTTTGAAGTGAACTGAACGAGACAAGCGACAAGGCTTCAATTCCGCAGCATCCTATTGTCCCAATTCTCATCATCCGACACTGGATTGATCCACCGCACTTCTTATAGAAGCATCTCACACTTATCATGAGAGAATGAAACAGTACACAGTATCCCTTATATCAAGCGTCCTATCTCCCTAAATGTTGTTCCCCATTGAAGAGGTGGCTGATTATTAGTCGTACTAGCATGAGCGATGTTTTTGATGTCATAGTGATTGGCGGCGGAAGTGCTGGAGTTGGAACCGCGAGAGACTGTGCTAAACGAGGATTGAAGACAGTTCTTGTAGAGAGGAATGACATCGCTTCAGGCGCTGTTGCCACCTGTGCCGGAATGATCTCCGCTGGACCAAAGTACTTCATGGAGCCGCCTATGGTCAAACTCTGCGTGGCGGAATCAGCAATAATCGCAAAAATCGCTAGGAATGTCATTTTTAGCACCCCTATATTGCTTGTCGGGCTCGACAAGTCTGAGGTAAACCAAGGGAAACTGTTTACGGCAGCGTACGATGGTTACAGTGAACTCCGAAAAGGCGACCCGATCATAACACTGACGACTGACGAGGCTCTTAGATTGGAACCGAAGCTGAGCCCTAATATTATGAGCGCGATCTACATTAGAGAATATTTCATTGATCCATTCCGCCTCACTCTCATGAATGCCCTCGACGCGAAACAGCATGGTGCTCAGATCCTCACGTACACAGAAGTAGTTGACATTCTGAGGGAACGTAACACCATCACGGGTGTAAGAGTTAAGGACAGATTCTCGGGCGAGGTCAGGGAGATAAAGGGCAAGATAGTTGTGAACGCGTCCGGTCCATGGGGCTCGAAAGTAGCCAAAATGGCTGGACTCGAACATCCCCTCCGCCTCAACAAGGGAAGCCATGTGATCTTCGACAGAAGAATATCAGATATTGGAATATACGCCAAGTGCATAGATGGGAGACGCGCCTATCTCTTCCCACACGAGAACACCACGATCCTTGGGACGACGGCGGTTGATATTTTCTGTGATCCTGACGAGGTCGAGACAACGTACGACGACGTAGAGTACCTTATGATGGGAATGGAGAAAGCAATTCCATCGATACGCAAAGCTAGGATCATAAGAACCATGACTGGCGTGAGGCCAATGATCAACCAATACGGTATCCCTGAAGACAAGGTCACCCGAAACTTCGAAATCATCGACTTCGAAAGCAAGGCGGGTGTTTCAGGGTTCCTGTCCTTTGGAGGGGGAAAGCTCGTCCTCTACCGCATCATGGCGGAGAAGATGACTGACCTCATCTGCAAGAAGCTGGATAGAAGCACCGAGTGCAGAACCCAAGCCGATCCGCTAATTGGCGCTGAACAGGAAGTAAACGTCGAACGCCTTGCAGGAGCATTTGGGATTTATCCTCACATGGCGGCAAAGCTAGCATATCTCTATGGAACAAAGGCGAGTGATGTTCTAATGCTCACTCAAGAGAACCCGCAGTACAAGATGGAAGTCTGCAATTGCGAATCAATTCCAGAGGCTGCAATCAGATACTCAATAAGGAACGAGTGGGCAAAGACGTTGAACGATGTTAGAAGGCGAACAAGGATAGCAATGGGTCCATGTCAAGGCTGCACATGCATACCGAAAGTTGCTGCTATTGCTGCTGATGAGTTGAAACAGTCACCCGAAGTCCTGATGAACGAGATGAAGGACTTGCTGCAGGAAAGATGGAAGGGTAAACGCCCCTTGCTTCTGGGAAGGCAACTAGTGCAGGAGGAAGTTCTTCAGTCAAGCTATAGCCATTTGGGCGAAGCCTGGAACCGGAGAAATCAGAAGGGTTCAGACTCTGGTGAGAAGGAGACTAAATGTGAGGATTAGTGACGGATAGGGAGAGGTTCATATTTGAATAGCCTCAAGACCGATGTTGCAGTAATTGGTTGCGGGATTGCTGGACTGACAGCGGCCAAGCAAGTTGCTCGACGCGGCAAACAAGTAGCTGTCTTTTCAAAAGCGTACGGAGCGACAGCTATGTCCACAGGTGTCGCAGATATTGCTAATCCCACAGTAATCAGAATACCGTTGGAGCCCCCTGACGGACTCCTCCGAAAGAGGTATGGCACGAATCCGAATCACCCTTACGGTCTAATCCTGAAACGTGAGTCACAGAATACAAGCCGCCCGCTCAGGGAAGGCGAAAATGGTTGTGGTGAAACCATAACTAAGGCAATTTCGGATTTCAAAGAGGATATGCGGAATGAGAAATATCCTGTTGAAGGCTCACTCGAACATAATATGCTTATTATCAATTCCATTGGGCTAATCAGAACAACTTGTCTCGCTCCTCCAAGCGTTGGAAGAGGAGATCTGACACGAATGGAGAAGGGGAGAATTGTGTTTGTAGGATTCAAGAGACACTCTGACTACGACCCCAATCGATGTTATCAGAATTTCACGTCGATAAAGAGCATTCTACGTCTCCCCCTCGAAGTGAACGGGTGCAGCAGTACAGTAATCGACTTGCCCAACTTTGAAGGCAGAAACACGTTGCTCAGCATCGAAGTGGCTAGAGAGATCGAACGCGAGGAAGGAGTTGCGAAAAAAGTCGGGCGCATGATTGCAGGTGCTGCGAATGGGCTGGGAGCAACGCACGCATGTTTGCCGCCATGCATGGGAATAAGAAACGTCGAGGAAAACATGAAAATCATTGGTGAAGAATCTGGTCTGATACCATTTGAATGCGTGAATCTGACTCCACCTTCAGTTCTCGGCTACAGGTTGCAGCTGGCGTTAGATGACTCTGCCAGTGACTCAGGAGTCCCCATTATGCTGCCATACGAGACTAGCGCGTTCGAAGCTGAAGGAAAAACCTTGAGAAATATGACTGTAGTGTCAGGTGAAAGAAAATTCCAGGTCGAAGCTGAGAAGTTTGTCCTAGCAACTGGCAGCTTCATTGGTGGAGGAATCGTCGAGAAGGACGAAACAGCCAAAGAACCGCTTCTGAACTTACCGCTCTTCGACGAAAACGGCAGGGAAGCAGATGGCGTGTTCATTAGAACGATGCTCTCCAGCGAAGCTGTTCCAATGGGGGGGCATTCAGTGTTCTCGATCGGGGTCAAAGTGAACGAAAACATGCAACCGACTACGACTCAAGGAGAGGTCATATACGGCAATCTGTTCGCCTGCGGAAACATCCTCTCTGGCTTCAGTCATACAAGTGGTGGATGTCGGTACGGCGTAGCAATAAGCACAGGCTACGTGGCAGGCGATGAGGCATCAAGGAATTGACAAGGAAGAACAACATTGGGGTGCAATGATAGAAATGACCGCAGAAGGCAAAACGACTTCAAGTAGCAGTATTGCAGGATATGACTTCATAAAGGAAAAAGTGAAGTCACTGAACTTGCTTCAGGCTGAGCCAGGAGAGGACAAGTTGATTGCGGAGCTCGGCAAATGCTTGAACTGTGGCGTATGTCTTCCGTCTTGTCCTGTCTTGGAAGCAACATCATTCGACGTCTTTCTTGGTCCGAGAAGTATGGCAACAACTCTCTCGCGTGTGAATCCAGATTTCTGGAACGTTAAGGACCTGGTTTACAGTTGTAGTGAATGCGGAGCGTGCGAAGAAATATGCCCTGAGAAAGTACCGGTTCCAGAAATCGTGAGTGCAATTAGAGCAAAGATATTCAAATTGAGGCCAGAAATTATCCCCGAGAGCCATAAAGTGATGCATAAGAACCTATCCCGATACGGGACGAGTTTGGTTCCCGAAGATGAACAGCTTCGAATTGATCTGGCGGAATCAGCAGTGAAGGACCTCGGTCTACCGTACAAGCGGGACATCTATAAGGAGTCAGCAGATGTCGTTTACTTTGCGGGTTGCATATCAACTCACAGATCACTTGAAATCAGAGAGTCAGGAAAACTTACCCTAGAGAAACTTGGAACAGACTACACACTAATGAAGAATGAAGCATGCTGCGGTCTCCCGGCAACCCTAATAGGGGATGTCGAGCTAGCCAGCAAGCTGGCAGCCTCAACATTTGAGAGAGTCAAGCAAGTCGGAGCGAAGACAGTTGTAGCCACGTGCGCTGGATGTGCAAATACGCTTCAAAATTCGTTTACGAAGTTAGAATCGAATTCGGGGATACGCGTGAAACATCTCACGGAGTATTTGGTTGAGGACGTTGGCTTGGACAAAGTCATGAAGCTAGCGAAGGCAAAACAGGGAAAGAAGAAGGAGACTATCGAAAGAGTTGCTATTCACCCCGCATGTCACTTGACCAGACATCTAAGCAGGCGAATTCAAGATTACATCATTGAAGTCGCGAAAACACTACCCGGAGTTGAGGTGACAACTCGAAACATCCGCCAGCAATGCTGTGGCGCAGGAGGGCTTCTTAGCACATACAAACCAAATGTCGCATCAAAGATCACAAGTGCAAGATTGAAAGAAATCCTCCAACAGGGAAAGAACCCGCAGCGAATTGTGGCCCCCTGCCCCACATGTGTAATACGACTTAGCGAAGAAGTCTCAAATTCATCTCTAATGACCAAAGTCGAAGATCTGACTGTTCTACTGGCCAAAAAGATCGTCTGAGCTTACAGCCTCAAAACCTGAGACCGTTGGCGAAACATATCAGAGTCTATTCTAAAGGAGCGCCTAGAATTGAGCGAAAGTGGAATTCCAGTCGAAGAACTTGAGACTATTTAACAAGCTCCAATGGGCATAGTTGGAAAAGGAAATATCTCTGACTCGGAGTTCGGCAAGATTTCTTATTTCTCCAGTTGATCATGTCTTTTTGGTTGGGCTGGGTGGTTTCCTTGCTCGAATCCGTGAAATCGTGCTCTATCGGGCTTTTTCTGTTGATGAAAGTGCTCTGCTTTTTGCATAGTATTTGAAGTTCATGCTGGGCTTTTCCACATTTTACAGTGGTTCGTTTTACGGCGTCGTACGGTGCTCGCATAGTATTTTCGTTTTATCTTGATTCTTCTTGGCGTTTTTGGTGCAGATTTTGTTTTGGTTTGCGTTTTAGGGGTTCTTATAGCTCCTCCTCATACTGATTGCTGTGTTGTCGCTTGGAGAAAGTGGCTCTGCTCCCCTGCCTTCGTCCTAGAAGGACAAGTGGCGTACGTTTGGAGGACGTTCCACCTACGTCTACTTTGTTCTTTTCCCCTCGCCCTGTGGGCTCGGAGTCGGGCGAATGCTTCGGCCGTCTCACAGTATCCTGGGAAATCGCCTCTCTCTGGCGTTCGAGTTGATTTCCAAAATTGTGCAATAATAATAGTTGTTCCGGGGGATCTGGTTCCTCATGCCCCAGTGGGCTGCGTGTGCTTCAAGTTCATGCGCTCTCCGTTGAGGAATGGAGCTACCTTCGCGGGTTATTTCTTGCCGATGGACAGTCCTACACTTATGCGAGGAGGAGTAGTACATCGTATACCGTTAGCTTTCTTCTCACTGAGGGCAAGGAGGAGGAGTTGGCATGTAGGGTGGTTAAATTGTTAAAGCGTGTTGGTTTGAATCCATTCAAGTGGAAGCATTCGAAGAAGAAGATGGTGACAGTGGCTGTAAACTCGAAGGACCTCTGTAGATTTCTTCCCGATAAGCAAGCTCTTAGAGGGAAGGGTATTGCAGAAGTCGAGAGTTTTCTGGTGGAGAACAAGTTATTTGGTATAAGGTGTGGTGTTCCTTTCATTGCTGGTCTCATTGACGGAGATGGGCATGCTAGTGTAAGGATGGATTACAGGGATAGTGTCTTTGGTGCGGTGGTTTCCCATTGGGGTTTCGCTCAAACATTGTTCCCGTTTCTAATTGATTTCCTTGAAGCGTATGTCGACGGCTTGACTCCTAACGGTGTCTCGGTGGGGTATGCAGGTTCTGAGAGTAATGGTAGAGTTGTCTCTATCTTGAAACGTGGGAGGGAAGCTTTGTTGAGCAGGGGAATAACCGAGTACTCGTGGAAGGTGCAACGGTGGCTGTTGAAGGTTGAGAAGTTGAGCAGTGCGCTTTCAGAGTTGAAGTTGAGATTCTACTCGCCTTTTGAAGTTGCTCAGAGGTTGCATGGTCTTATCTCGCTTTCAACTGTGATAAGATGGTGTAGGAGCGGCCACATTAAGCACATTCTCATTCGTGGCAGCCCCAAGTCCAAGTACTACATGCATCTGATCCCGGTGGAGGAATTTAGAAGGCTTGAGTCTGAGCTGAGAAAGAGCGGTGATGAGCAGGCGAAAATGTAGTAAACGGGAAAGTGGTTTGGCGTGGGGAAGGTTGCACGTGTCTTAGGATTTGATATGCACACACTATCCTCGGATTTATGTCGAGGCAGAGAGAAGGCTTTGGCTTGCGAATGGCATGTAATGGCGCAGGTCTTTCTATCTCAGAGCATTATCTCTGCCGAGAGGCCGACTCGAATCAAGCGACTAATAACTAGGATTCGGAATCTAGCAGGCTGGTCAAGTTCTCGATAATGCGCTTGCCCATAGATGGTATCGGCTCAATTATGATCAGTAGCAACGCGACCAAGGGGAAGTACATAAAGAAAAGTGATGTTTGTTTTTATTGACAAAAATGATATCGTTGGGGAGTTGCATGTTCAAACGCACACTATACTTCTTGGAGAAAAAGATAGGAACGACGACTTAGATCGTTAGAAGCAAGTTTCTTACTGAAAGATCGCTACAAAGCTTTTAAGGCAGCGAAAAAGCTGTATGAGACAATGGCATGGAGTTCTAAGAAAAATGAGCCGAGTACGAAGTATAATATGTAATCTTGCATGTCGTACAACTTCGTAACTTCGACTGGTATCTGTAATCAAGGTTTTCGCAAGATGCAAATCTATGTGTATCTTGAGGAAGGATGAAAATTGAGTAGCAGTAGGATTCCACAGGAAGAAGTTGGGAATGTCAAACAAGCGTTGACAGACATCGTTGGAGAAGAGAATGTATCTGATGCTCTGTTCGATAAAATCTCGTATAGCAAAGATACTTGGTCTCTTAGACTGATGGAGTTCAAGAGAGGTATCATCAAACCTTTCCCCGACGTGATTGTTTGGCCCGAAAACACGTTGCAAGTTGCAGAGATAGTCAAAGTAGCCAATGAAAAAACGATACCAGTAATTCCTTATGGAGGCGGTGCGGGAGTAACTGGTGGAACCATTCCCATTCACGGTGGCGTGATTGTTGACCTAAAGAAACTCGATAAGATACTTGAGATAGATGAGAAGTCTGCAACGGTGACTGTGCAAGCAGGAGTCATTGGTCAAGACTTGGAGAATGCACTCAACAAGCGAGGTTATACCTTTCCTCATCAACCAGCCTCCATGTACTGCTCATCGGTAGGCGGATTTGCTGCCTGCCGCTCAGCTGGAACATTCTCATCGAAATACGGCAGAGTAGAAGACATGGTTGTCTGTTTAGAAGCTGTGCTACCCACGGGGGAAGTCATCAGAACAAGGAAAGCTCCAAAGTCATCAACTGGTCCAAACCTGAACCAGATTTTCATAGGTTCCGAAGGAACGTTGGGGATCATAACGGAGCTGACGTTCAGGATAATGCCGCTTCCTGAAGAGAGGCGCTTCAGAGGTTTCATTTTACCGAGCTTACACAGTGGGCTCGAGGCAGTGAGAAAACTCTACAGGAAGAACGTGATTCCCTGCCTCATTAGACTCTACGACGAGACGGATGCAATGCTAGTCCTCGGGATGGTAAAGATCCCAAGGAAACACTGCTTCCTAATACTCACCTTCGAAGGAAACGAAGACGTTGTTAGAGCTGAGGAGAAAGCAGCAACCCAGATCTGCCAAGAAGAAGGAGGAAATGACCTAGGACCAGAAGAAGCGGAAAAATGGTTTGGCAAGAGATACAACATGTACTACCCGAACCCCGTCTACGCAAGAATGCACATGCTGGCCGACACAATTGATGTCGGAGCCACATATGACAAGCTTGAGGATTTGTACCAGAACGTCAAGAAAGCCGTCGAAAAAAGCGGTCGGGTTCAAGCCATGGCTCACTTCTCACACTTCTACACTGAAGGCGGATCCATATACATGATATTCGTCTTAACTGAGTCTGATGACATTCGAGCTGAAGAGATCTACAAGAAATGCTGGGAAGAAGGAATGAAAGCCGCATTAGACACAGGAGGAACAATGAGTCACCACCACAGCATAGGACTGCTAAAAGGGAAATTCCTGAAAACTGAACTCGGTTCCTCGTACGAAGTCCTCGTGAAATTGAAGAAGGCATTAGATCCGAACAATATAATGAACCCAGGAAAACTCGGTTTAGATATCACCTGAGGAAGTGGACTCACATTGGCGACAGTTCAAAGAGATTCGCTTTTCGACGCTAAGATGTGTACTGGATGCTATAAGATGTGCAGATTTGTTTGCCCGACTGGCATAGTAACTAAGAATGAGTCAATTACACCTTACGGGCGCAGCTCTGCTTATTATCTTGCATCAATAAAGAAAATGGCATATTCCCCAAAAGCAGTTGAGGCAATCTACCAGTGCGCCACATGTGGTTTATGCAAGACTTGGTGTAAACCGGAGGTAGATGTCGCCAGCATAATGGAGACCGCCAGAAAGGAAATAGTTCACCAAGGATTGTCACCACAAAGCGTAACCCGGATGAACGAGACCACGCTGAGAGACTTCAACCCCTACGGGGAAGCAAACAACAAAAGATTCTCAAGAATCAAACTGGGAACCCAGAAGAGCGCTAAGAAAGCAGAAACCTTGTACTTCGTAGGTTGCACGACAGCTTATCGGCATCCAGAGATCGCCAACGCAATAACAACCATCTTCAAAACGATGAATGAGAATTACACCGTGATGGCCGACTCAGAAAAATGCTGCGGCTCACCTCTAATCAGATTAGGGCTAGAGGACTCAGCAAAGAGACTTCTGACACACAATGCTGAGTCAATAAACAAGCTTGGATGCAACACAATAGTCACAGGGTGTCCAGGTTGCCACAGAACTCTCAAGGAAGACTACCCACGACTAGGATTCAAACTGGACGCGAAAGTAATGCATCTGACTGAATACCTTGACTCATCAGGCAGAACACTCCCCGAAGTAACCCATGCTGGAAAAGTCACATACCATGACCCATGCCACTTAGGAAGACACAGCAACATCTACGACCAACCGAGGAACATCCTCCAACAAGTCAAGGAACTCAAACTTGTTGAGATGGACTGGAACAAGAAGAACAGCAACTGCTGCGGGAGTGGCGGCGGTCTAAGAACATCGTACCCGAATATTGCCGAGTCAGTTGGTCTTAGGCGACTAGAAGAGGCGCGCGCAACCAGCGCGGATTCTATCTCCACTGCTTGCCCATTCTGCAAAGATCAGATGATCGAAGTCCAAAACAGAAGTGTGCAGGGAGAAAGAAAGCTGCCAGTGCTTGACATCGCAGAGATCATATCTGGAACTCAGACATGGTAGACCTCCTATGATGGTCTTCTCCATTAGAATCTCTAGAGTCACGTATGCTCATTTCAAGGTGACTGGGTAGACCATACATTATCCTACCTCCAACGCAAAAGATTTACCTGGACAAGCCAAGACCCTTGAAAACGATAGATATAAAGGAGCATCTCCCCCCGTTAAAAGATCAAGATGAGGGTATCCGGGGGATGAGTCATACCTGAAAACGCGAAATCGATTGTTCGCCATCGGAGCGGTAGTGATTATTTCCCTATTGATAAGCAGTCCGTCTAGTGCTAGAACAAGCCAACTTGGCATTACGAAGTTGATGGTGGACAATCATACCCAACGAAATTTCGTATATGGCTATATTGTGCCGACAATAGAATGGCGCTATCAGACATATGGGGGCTACTTCAACTGCAGACCTTGCGTCGATGACATTGACAATGATGGAAAGCTGGAGATCCTTTTCGGTCAGGGCGGTTACTATGGTTTCTACTGGCTAGGCAATAATGGAAGTTTGAAATGGGTGTCCCAAAGCGTGCCAGACTCCGTTTCCTCTGTTGTGGCTGCAGATGTGGACGGTGACGGACAGAAGGAAATAGTGCTTGGGTCCTATAATTCGTATGTCTACTGCCTGAACAGTACTGGTGGCTTGAAGTGGAGCTTTGCGACGGGAAGTCCAATCACTCCGGCTCTGGTAATAGCGAAAGTTGGCGGAGGCGTTGGCCAAAAGATATTTGCAGAATCGGACAACTATACACTGTACTGCTTAAATGGGACGGGGGGACTACAGTGGAAGTTCAATGCAGGAGGCAGTCTTTCGCCGCCTGTCGTCGCCGACTTAAACGAGGATGGCAAACCTGAGATAGTGTTATTCTCAAGTGCGTATGACCAGTATGGACAGGTAACCACCACAATCTACTGTCTTAATGAAACAGGCGCTTTGAACTGGAGTCGCAGCCAAGGACCAAGCTATTACAACTACTATACTTTTCCCCCAGTCGTTTTCAATGGAGATGGAAGTGGAAAGCCAGTAATAGTAGTGGGATCTTACGATGGCAACATCTACTGTCTCAATGGCAATGGTTCAGTAAAGTCTATTTACAAATCGCCATCTGGAGGAATCGCTGCGGTCGGCAATATCGACACAGATTCCCAACAGGAAGTTGTGATTCCCTCAGGAGGATCCAGCGTCTTGTTCCTTGACGGGATCGAGGGAGTGAAATATCTTTTTATGGCGGACTCCTATCTCTACAGTTTCTCTCCCGGGATTGCCGATATGGACGGAAACCTCCGCAACGAAGTTGTGGTGGCAGGCTCTGATAACAATCTCTACTGCGGTGACACGGTTTATGGCCTTGAGTGGAAATTCTATTTGGGTGATTACTTAAGCGCGCCTCCATCCTTCGCAGATCTGAATGCAGATGGCAGACAGGAAATCGTAGTGGCAGTAGGTTCAAATTCTGTCTACTGCATAGGTACTGCTCTTTCCCCGCTTACCGGTGGTAATCTGGGTGGTGATGGGAATCCTGGTAGCACTTTTGACTTCAACTTTCTATTGATATCGGGAGGGGCAGTCTTTCTGATCGCAATCATGGGTGTTGTCTCGACGATACGACGTCGTCAAGTAAGAGCGTCGATGCGTGACTATCCGATCGGAAGGGACCTTCGACAAGAGACTGAATCTGTCCGCGGAGAGGCGGCTCCCATTTCCACTCCGAGATATTGCCACAACTGTGGCGCCGAGGTTTCACATCCTGACTCATTGTATTGCTTCAACTGCGGGGTAAGGCTGGGAACGTTTCCTAGGTCGACCATAAAACCTATTGAGAGAGCAAAGATCGAACCTCGTGTTGGAGGAAAATGCATGGTCTGTGGCTCAAATGTCGAATCAAGTGAGCCGATCCTGTACTGTCCACACTGTGGAAATGCTGGGCACAGAGCTCATCTGCTTCAGTGGATCCATTTGAGGAACTACTGTCCGATGTGCGGTAGCCATTTGAACGAAGGAGACCTCAAAGATGAGCATACTGGGCGCAGACTAATCATCCGCCATTCCTGAGAGAAGGAGACCAACGTGGCTACAAGAGAAGAACTTAAGAGTGTGAAATCGATTTCATTGTTTAGTGCAATTGAGGAGGAACAAGAGAGACGGACAAGCTGAGAAAGCAGAGAATTCTGGCCAGTGGGTTAATCATTGCTGTCCTGCTGGTAGCCTTGGCGACTCCTGTCCCAATCGCTAAGCCAGGTACCAGCATCGGCAGTGCGTTGGCATATCCAGCATATCATTCTTCACCAAGCAATGGCACAAACGCAATAATAAATGGCGACTTTGAGACAGATGATTTCACTGGATGGACAGTAGTGAATCATCCCTTGGTTGCTGATTCAGATGACTGGATTTCGAAATATGAGGGATTATGCTCTGGGTTGAACAATCATTACTATGACTACTTCTTCCAGCCACTGTCGTACTCGATCTCCAATGTCAGCCGATTCCAAGGCGCTATGCTCGCAATTGTGTCAATTGACGATTCGGATTGGCATGAAACAGTGCTGACAATAACAGCTCCAGGACAACCTATCTTGTACTTGCACTACAGGTTGCAGAGCAGTCAGCCTACTGACACTGCGGCCGACAAGTACTTCCTTATTGGAACACAACTCAGCCATTGGTATTCATGGAATCGCAACCTGACAAATGACTTGGTCATGAAGGGCGCATCCCAGTACTTGAGCGGAAAGGTCATAGACATAACATGCCAACAAGGAGGCATTTGCTGTACTGCATACGACGTCCTTGGATTGGCAGAATCGTTATGGAACCCGACAAATGGGTCGTTGGCTATCTGGGTCGTAGACTCGGTCACAAATGCACCTGTCGCTGGTGTTGTCGTTGTCTCAAGTTTCGAACCATTCGGTCAACCCGCGCTGTCGAATGTTACAGATTCATGGGGGGCCGTCTATTTCAACAATATATTGACGGGATTCTATCAATTTGAATGCTCTAAAGATGGATACTACAGCCAAGTCCACCCCTTCACAATTTATTCCGGTAGTCAATTCTGGTATGGATTCATTATTGAGAAAGTGCCATCGCCTGATACTGGACCCATCGCATTTCCTGTCGACCCTGTGATCATTCTGATAATCGGCGGCGGAGGTCTGCTTGCAGGATTGTTTCTCATCGGCGCAGTGGTAAAGACATTGGGAAGAAGAAGCAGCGCTCGGGGTGCAGAGATCCGCCCAGTGCTTCAGAACAGGGAAGATCGGACTCTCGGGGAAAGCGAGGATGGAAGGGGAGTAATGGTTCGTACATCTCCCAGCTTCTGTCCATATTGTGGCTTGGCTTTAAAAGGCTTTCATGTGAACTATTGTCCACAGTGTGGTGCAAATCTGCAGACATGATAAAGAAAACTTCATCAAGATAAGGCTTGGAAGCAAGACGGTGAGATGCAGAATTCTGTGAAGGGACCGCCTTCGTCTTCGTGCGACAATACTTGGGCTATGGTTTCCTGATGTTAGTGGCTTACTCCTGAGGCAATCAAGATTGCTCTGGCGAAGTCACCGGGACTAGAACCAGGTGCCTCAATTTTGTGGCTCTCATAGAACTTTCTGATGATGCCTGTCAGATTCTGATCGTCAAGTTTCGCGGTAATGAGTACTTTCTCCAATTCTGGTATTTTATTTGACGGAATCAGTGTGAAGTCACCACTAATCAATATGTCATTAATGCTGCTCTCTACGAACTCGCCGGAGACTCTGATCAGACCGCCGGATGACTTGTAGACTCCCTGTCCGATCGTGGAACGACCGCTTATCTTTACTATTCTTGTTTGTGACAAGGCAGGGTGTCTACTGCTATTCTCATATGTCCATTCCTTTGATGCATACTTCTCCTTTGTGAGCTTGTCAAGTAGTCTTTGCTCTTCTTTTGTTAGAACCCCATGATCGAATCTGACTCCCAGCGTTTTCTCAAAGTTATTCACAAGCAGCTCCATTATCTTCTGTCGGTGAGGCACCTGCCCAAGTTCTCGCTTCACCGTGGTGACTCTTTCCCTAAGAGATTTGACCAGTTTGTCTCTGAATTTCTCATCTGGAACCTTCAGTATCTTGGTCATCTCATCGTAATTGAAATCGAGAATAATATTCCCTGTTAGAATAGCCATTCCATCGACCTCGCCTGCGCCATTACCTGAGATCTTTCTACCTTCCACCTCAATATCATTCACGGGTTTGTAAGTTGCCTGAATTCCGATTTCATTGAGGGTCTTGACTGGCGCCCCCAGCATTTTGCCAAAAATCGATTCAACTGCAACTGGGATCGCGTCGCTTCCTCTTTGACCTATGACCTGGTAGAACACCTGATTCGAATCCAAGTAGACTGCGCCCCCGCCAAGAATTCTTCTGACTATGGGGATCTTCTTTGCTCTGCAGTATTCGACATCGACTTCCTTGTCCACTTCCTGAAAATAGCCAACACAGACAACAGGGGATCTAGGCCAGCATATGACCAAAGTGTCAGGAACAATCCCCTTGCTCCTTGCCAAAGCTACCGCCTCGTAAACCGCTTGGGTGGCAACTGGCTCAATTCCGCCTAGGTCTAAGAGCCTCCATCGTTTTTCGACCATCACCAACACCAAACCCTTGCTTGCTTTCTCAAACGTTCAGCGAGACACATCGTTACTCGCAATAGACACCTTTTTCTGATAGTGGATCAGAATACGAGTTACCAGCAACGCCGCGTGACTCTGCGGTACGATGCAGACGCTTATTAAAGAAACGGTGAATTCTCTCTTGTAGGAGTAGACGGGTTCATGCTGGCATGATGTGGTTAGCATGTTCATAATAAGACCGTGTTCAACGAAAGCAGCTTTTGAAGCTGTATTGAAGCGCCAGGTGAGAATTAACCTCACCGAGTCTTCAAAGGAACTCGAGAGCAAAGGATACGAGTTAATAGCCGTAACAGACTACGTTATGGTCGTAAAAAGGGACTACGAATTTACCGTATTCCCTTCAGGAAGAGTTTTGATCAAGGACATTGAAGACATGAATGTTGCAAAGAGTCTAATTGAAAAGTTGCTCGAGGATCTAGGTCTATATGAAAGCTAAGTTGTTATGCTTGATTTCGGGTGGCATAGACTCAGCAGTTGCCTGCTACATGATGATCAAAAGAGGATTCGATATGGTTCTACTTCACCTCAGTAATTGGCCATACTCGGACAAGAAAAACATAGGCAAGGTCGAGACTCTCGCAAAACTTCTGAGAGGGTTCTACGATCAACCTTTGAAACTCTACATAGCTGGACACGGCGCAAACCAGACTGAGATCATGAGAAACTGTGATCGACATCTAACCTGCGTGCTTTGCAGGAGATTCATGTACAGAACGGGCGAACAGATTGCTGCAAAAGAAGGATGCCAAGCCCTCGTAACTGGTGAATCAATCGGTCAAGTGGCAAGTCAAACTCTAAAGAACCTGAGGGCGATCAGTTCAGCTGTGAGTATACCTATCCTGCGTCCTTTGATAGGGTTGGATAAGCAGGAGATAATGGATATAGCGAAGCAAATAGGAACTTACGACATCTCGATCTCGCCAGGTCTTTGCTGTACGGCGGTTCCCAGCAAACCAGCGACATCAACCGAACCTGTGAGAGTCATTAGAGAAGAGGGAAAACTCCACGTCGAGGAAATGATGCAGAAAACTCTTGGCTCTGTTGAGCTAAGACTTATTTCCTAGTTCAATAGGTGTACGACATAGCGGACTAGGGGAAATTCCAGGCCAACTTTCAGATTCCATCAAAGCGCACAAGGTGCCAGCAAAACGGGTGCAACCGAGGGACATGACGTTGAAAGTCAGCGCAAGATTCGTTGGGCCTTTGAAACAAGTGATCGGCGAAGAAAGACATATATTTCAGCTTAAGAAAGGCACAATCAAAGAACTCCTAGACAACATCTTGGAAGAATATCCGAAGGCAGAAGAGAACTTGAAGCAAGCAGGCGCATTCATAGGAGGAAGAATAGTGAGGAAAGCTGAGCTCGACGCGCCTCTTCTGAAAGAAGGAGATGAAGTATCCTTGATATTGCCGGTGGCTGGAGGATGAGAAGCACTCCTTGAAGAACAATCCCGCAGCTCAGACCGGACAGAAGAGTTTTCTCAAGATCGGCGTACTGATAGCGGTTCTCATAATTCCTGCATATTATGTTGCAGCCGCGTATACTCCTATCGCAGGAGCCATGTTGAATAGTGCCCAATCAGGAAAGACCTTGAATGAAGTGTGGACCAACCAGCAGATTCATCAAGACGGCGCACCGCCTATTCAGAACCATAGCGTGATTGTGATACTTGCTGAACTCTCTGACGTGCCTTACTCCAAGACTCGTTCGCAGATAAACTCCACCGTTTTTACGGATATGAGGTCATACTACGAAGAAGTATCATACGACAAGATGACAATAACTGGAAACACGACTGATTGGGTGCACCTCAGCAACACCACAATACAGTACGGATCGGACGACTATAGTTGGTGGCTGGTACGGGATGTCGTCAAAAATGTCGACACCTATGTCAACTTTGCCGACTACGACAAAGTAGTGGTTGTACACTCAGGCAACGATCAAGCATCATCACATAGCCCAAACGATATTTGGTCAGCCACTTGGAGCGGCATATGGTTACAGACAAATGACGGTGTTGTCATTCAGGAAGCGTCCATTGTGGCAGAGTCGGACCCAGCGGGGATATTTGCACACGAATTCGGGCACCTCTTGGGATTACCAGACTTGTACAAGAGCAGTCCTGACACCTATGTGGGTCCGTGGGATCTGATGGCGACTGGAGCTTGGCTTCCTTCGCAGATGACATCATGGAGCAGAATCGCACTAGGATGGATCTCTGCAAATTCGACTCTTGTCGGGAGAATGCTCATCGGCATTCTTGATCCGCTTGAGATTCAAGGAACTAACTTCACAGCAATAAAGATTCCAATCACTACTAAAACATACTATTTGGTTGAGGACAGACAAAGAGATTTCCCATATGATGTAAATCTGCCCTCAAATGGGACGTTGATCCTCTATTGTGATGAGACCCGTGAATCAGGTCAAGGAATAGTGCAGGTGCAGCATCCTAATCGCACACTTTCACAAGCTCCCTTCACAGTTAGCCCGAGCTCAAACAAGCTTCTAGATTATTCAAATAACATAAACATAACGATCTTGGCTCAGTACTCGCAGTCCTTCCGTGTATCAATCAGCTTGATTAGTCAGGACAATACCCCACCCAAGATCGATATAAGTAGCGCTATTCAGTTTCTTTGGCCGACATCAATGCCGGCGACTATCCAAGTCTCCATAACTGATGTTGGAAGCAGTTCAAGCGCCGTCAAGAATGCCACTCTAGTATATTCATCTGATAGCGGAAAGACATGGCTAAGAACTGCAATGACTCCCATCGGAGACGACGACATATACTCTGCCGTAATACCCCCTCAACACTCTTCATCGGTCGAGTATTATATCGAAGCATACGACTACGCGGGAAATCTTGCAGTCGCGAACAATGGTGGAGGGAACTATATCTATTTCGACCTGACATTGGCGTTGGTGATTGCTTCTCCAATAATTACAGTCATAGCGATAGCATGCATCATCATAGTGCGACGAATGAGAAA
Organism: Candidatus Atabeyarchaeum deiterrae; assembly: GCA_037310415.1. Lineage (GTDB taxonomy): Archaea > Asgardarchaeota > Atabeyarchaeia > Atabeyarchaeales > Atabeyarchaeaceae > Atabeyarchaeum > Atabeyarchaeum deiterrae. The sequence continues at coordinate 2,545,207 of CP147780.1, read as the reverse complement.
ATCCAGACTTGAAGAAGTTAAAGTAGTGGAGGTAAAGCCTCTGAGCTTCTCCAATTACTGGGGACTTGGGCGCAGGTCGCCTGCTAGACACATCTTAAGTTCTATGGAGACGTTAGCAGCAAGAGATGAGCTTAAATAAAAGGCGACTACTTAACACTCTAATCACCAAGGCAATTCGTCCAAAGCAACTTGATGGGAACCGCGTCTGGAGGTGTTGTTGAACTCCATGATCGAAATCCTCTACAATCCGGTTAAACAAATCTTCATTATGGAAGTTGTTCAATACGAAACAAAGGAAGAACTGGCAAACATCGCAGCAGTTCTCTTCCGAATAGGACAGCCTAGCCTACTGAACTGGGCCGATGGGATAGTTTTCACGGGGGTGCCTCTTACTCCTACATCCACACCTTTGTTTAAGGAGCTTATCCAAGGTCGCAGTTACTGGCTTAGTATCAGTTTTGCACCCATGCCTCAATACGCAGAGAGGGTTAGCATTGGAACAGTTGACATCCCTGTTATCGACATGTCAAGAAGCACAGTGGCACGGGAAGTCGCTGATTGGCTTAAGAGCTGGAAAGGCGAAAAGATGGAGAAGAGCAGCCAAGAAAAGCAGAGTAGTCTGGCAAAACAGAGCCCGAAGAAACATCAGTAGCCTCTTTTTATCTCTTTCATTCTCTGACCAGAAAGGTAGCATACGTGATGTCTGACAATGTCGTTGTCTCTGTCGTCATTTCTGCAGTTTTCCATCGGGAACTGAGAAGATTGCGTCAGCTCCCCTCCGTCCTTCTTTGCTTTCTCGTTTCTTGACCAATAGATGCAGATGCACGAGGCTATTCAAGGTTGCGCTGGCTTGAGGTCTACTTATCCCAAGCTTCTGACTCACCTGCTTTGCAGTGCCTTTGCCCCCCAACTTGAATAGTGCCATCAGAGGGTTGCGTAGGTGGTCAGGTAACTCCAGCAACGTTGAAAGGTTCGCCCCCTTTGGGAGATACTTTGTTATGTCCTTGTCTTCAGCGTTCCTGCTAACTTTGTCTATTCCGTTCTTGTTTTCAAGGCGCTCCGATATCTCAGCAAGAACGTTCAGCAACTTTTCGAGTAGCGATGCTATCTTGTCCAGCCGCGTTATGATGACGCTGTTTTCATTTGCTGGCAACAAACCACCTGTAGACGGCGATGACGGCGGCGAGGATTCTGGCAAGCGCCCCACTATTCTCTTTCCCTCCCTTGTTCATGGCAAGGAATGCACACACCTTATTAATATAGAACTATTATAAGTTAATTGTGTCCGACACACAAACAACTTTCCAAGAACCGAAACGGAAAAGCAAGAGGAGTGGTTCGAAGTGAGCGACCGGAAGAGAAAGAGCAGCAGCAGCAGGAAGCTTGCAGTTTCAGTTCACAGCTATAAGGGAGGAACTGGCAAAACCTCAATTGCATCAAACCTCTCCATATACCTCGCTCAAACAGGAAAAAAAGTACTACTTGTTGACATGGACTTCAGAGCTCCAAGCATTCAAGCCCTGTTCGGAATCAATGATGACGAAGTGAAAGTGTACGTAAATGACTATCTTTTTGACAAGACGGACGCAGATGAAGTAGTGATCCACCCAAAGAAAATAGATCTGCCGCTAGATGTTATTCTCGCTGATTCAGATCCTCAGTCCATCGACCTGATCACCTTGAAGCTTCTGACTGAGCAATGGCAGATTAACGCTCTAACGAAAATAAGCAAACTGAAGGGCGCTGCATTAGGCGAACTCAACTATGATTTCATAGTTTTTGACACAAGTCCTGGAGTAGCTCACTCCTCAGTTAACGCGATGGTCTCCAGCGACAAGCTACTTCTGCTAACTAGGATGGACGTGCCGGACCTCATCGGGACAGAAAAGCTAATAAAAGGGTTCTACCGCCAGCTCCAGCCTCTGGACCCTCACATCGTGGTGAACTTCGCCTTTCCGAGCGCGATATCCAAAGAAGAGGATAAAGAGAAAATGAAGCGAGACTTGAAGAAACGGCTGAAGTATCCAGTCGTGACGATAATCCCATGCCTTTGTGACGTAATGCTGAGCAAACTGGATCAATTGTTCATACTCCGGAACCCTGACCACATTTACACTCAGTCCATCAAGGAAATCTCGAGGGTTTTGCTCTAGACTAGAGTCGGCTGGCTTTCGGGTTTTTAGTCTTATAAGCAATGCCTCCCTGAGGCAACATACGGGGTCCTCAATGATCCGACTACAGTTCTCTCCTTCAATTCCCATCTCCCAAAATCGACTTGAAAGAAGAGGGCTGTAGCAGACCCCTTCCATTGCCTCAGAATGCTTCGCTTCCTGCATACAGAGAGGAATCAGAGCATGAGAATCTCTTCAGGTAGCCCCATAGATAACTTGCTTGACGGGGGAGTTCAGACGGGTCTACTAACCCACGTTTACGGGTGCGCAGGGTGTGGCAAGACTACTTTCGCACTTCAATTATCGATCACAGCATGCTCGCTTGGTTACGATGTACTATATTTCGACACAGAACAAATGTTTCCAGCCTCAAGATTGCGTCAAATACTTGATGGTAGGGATCCTGCCTTTATGCAAAGGATCGCTGTTGCCCAACCACTGTCTTTCGAAGAACAACATGACCAGTTCTTAACCCTGCATAACTCGGGAGGGAGATCGTGGAGTATGACCAACCTTGGACTCATAATCGTTGACACTATTGCGAAACACTACCGGATCGAAGTCGCGCTAAGTCCTTTCACCAAAGTATTCAGGAGATTTGCAGAAGAGCAGATTCCTGCCCTCCTCAAAATTGCAAGAAAGTTCGATATCGCGATCCTCCTCCTCAATCAAGTGACAGCGGATCCATCGGATCCGCAGATATCGAAACCAGTTGGAGGAGATGCAGTCTCCAGAGCTGCGAAGTACGAGCTCAAACTCGAGATACTGGATACAATGAAGCACATTGGGTTGGCAACGATTACAAAGAGCCCATTGATAAGGCAAATCGGGAGCAGTGCAGAATATGCAATCACTCATCTGGGTATAACGCAAACCGCAAGCGTTTGAGCACTTCAGACGAAAGGCTGGCGCCGCGTGAGATCGATCGAATTATGATCTTATAAGGAACCACTCAATGATACGAATCTACGTAGCAAACATGCCTCCCGTAGTTTGAGGATGCTTGCTTATACAGCGTTTAGGCGGATGGTGGTGTTCATCATGGGCTTGTTGCGCCTTTTCTTCAATAGATGGCTATTGAGTTTCTTCTTCATCATTGTCGCGGTCTACCTATTCCTACAGGTTCTTGGATGGTCAATGGCGACATTTGGCGGTTTGAGCTTGCTATCCCAGATTGTGACCGCTGTTCTTGTATTAGCGGTCTCACTCGTCCTCACGACGAGACTAGATCGCCTAAGACCATTATCAGGATTAACGAAGTTTCTTTTCATCACAGTCGTTCCACTACTATTCATCTTCAATATGGTCGTATCCGCGCCGATTCCATACCCGATGAGCGTCCCAATGAAGTTGTCTGCTTTGTCACTTCCATTTATAGTCTATGTCATCTATCGGAAAAGGCAGCATATTGGCAGATTCTTGTCAAGCCAAACTGGTTTCAAGCATCATTGGAGATTGAAAGGACACGCCCTGCTACCTAAGGGCCTAGAGGAAGGTCACATAGTATACGGTGCAGGAAGAAGAGGCTTCAAAGTGCTAAAATTCATAGAAGTCAGGCAACAACATGCCAGCAAAACAAGACTTCTTGTCCCTTGTGGAAACGGCAAAGAGATGACTAAGAGGTTGATGAGGCCGTTGATCATGGCGAGAAAACTAGGTATAGAGACAAGCCTAGACATGTTTTTCCAAGACGGCGCTCCGCTCTTCTTTGTTTCATCAGCTTGCGAGGGACGGGACTATCGAAAGTGTCGAGCGATTATTGACGACTTCTCCCGAACACTGTCCGATAGTATCAAAGCAGCTGGTCTTACATCGCTCTCAGTAAGACCAGTAGATGACAACACCATCGCTAAGAAGGTGCTCATGGCTCCTTTCTCAACCAAGCTCGAGGACGTTGAGTATATCGAGAGTGATGGCTACAATGTCAAGGTACTCACTTCAGGCAATTCAGGAAGGACCACCAGACTACGCTTGATTCATCTAATTGGCCCAAAACAAACAAGTGAAACTGATAGCGCCAATATCGTCGATGAACTTGATAAACTGACCTCGAACCAAAGGACTCTGAAGAACTTTGCGGTTATCCTTCACGTAAAGCCCCTACCTGAAAGTGTTCTTTGCAAGGAACTCGTTGAAACAGGCGAGACCTACCAATATGCCATGAGCCAAGTCGTCGAGCAATTCAAGAGTGGAATACTCACTCGGAGATCAAAGAACAGGATATTGCCACCAGAACGTCAAAATGTTGTGGCAGACGCGACAAGAAGAACGGAAGAGGCAAAGAATACGTTCAAACACCTGAAGGAAGCAGAAAGTTCAGGTTATTTTGAAGTCAGCCTCACAATCTTAGGTGAGCCGCCTGTGGCCGAAAGCATATCAAGAGTGCTCAGCGAGAATTTGTCGTCCTTAGACTCAGATAATAAACTCTCAGTCGTTAGGGGTCGACTTCCAGATGTGCGACGCATCGTCAGAAGAGATCTGGCATCCTCTCTGGGAAAGGTTAGCGGCAAAGGGTTGGCATCTCTAGTGCTTAAGAGAAGCGACACATTCGCAACCAAGGAATGCGAGAACGGAGCACATGTAGATGAAACCGAGGCAACCCTGCCTAGGGGAAAAGTTTCGCAGTAGTGACAAGAAATTAGATCTTCATTTTCATCAGATTGCAGACCCTTGCTTCAGTCTTGAGTTCTCCTCTTTTAGCAGAAAGACAAAATATAAAAGCGGAACGTTTTCATTGATTGATATAGTGTGTCCTTGCATGGGAAACGAGTTCAAAAACTCCGGGGGGAAAAAATGACTGCAACTGTTAGCAGGAAAACATTGTTCATTTTTCTGATTCTATTAACAGTGGCTATGACACCATTTGTGGCTGCTAATGGCAGCGCGAATCAGTCGCCTCGTGAGAGCTATGCTTTCCGCGAGCAAACCGTTTTCAATGCCAATTATAACGCAACAACGGGCGGATTGAATGTCGTCGTTGTTAACAAGAATGGACAAGGTCTCTCTTTAGCCCATGTTATATCAATCGCGACACCCGGAGGTCAACCCGCGTTGAACGGTTATACGGACTACCAAGGGCGCGCCTATTTTGCGAGCGTATTACCTGGATATTACACGATCCAGGTCTCGTACGAAGGGTACGCTGATGTAACCAAAGATGTTACCGTTGTAGTCAACCAAGATAACTCTATAGTAGTCACAATGTACACCGCGCCGTTTCTTGGCGGCGTTCTGGTGCCAACTTCCATCGTGCTCCTAGTGGCACTTGTGATGATCGTGTTTCTGGGTGTTAGAAGGAGAAGACTGGTAAGGAACATTCAATCGGGTAGAGTGGGGGGGAGACGGTCAAGTCACACAACTTCCCTGAGTCAAGAGGAAATTGACACGTTAGTTCCAACTCTCGGGGTTCAAGAACCAGATGAAGCTGAACACTCAAATGAGTTTGAAGAGCCTATCACACCAAGAGCATCCGCGAATTTCTGTCCATACTGTGGTGAAAACTCGCGCCTTCCAGTTGCAAATTTCTGCTGGAACTGCGGGGCAAACTTGGAGGTTCACTCAGGAACTGCCAATCCTCGCGTTAGCGAAAGCGCATCAATAGGAACTGGAGCGAAAAGGCGAGGAGCCCTTGTTGCCTCAGCTGTCGCTAGGGGTAGACAGCGCAGAACGACTGCTAGGATGGGAAGATGCATGGTTTGTGGCTTGGAATTGAACAGAAGTGACCAGATCATGTGGTGTCCCTACTGCGGCAACGCCAGTCACAAGACCCACTTGTTGGAATGGTTGCACGTGAAGGACTACTGCCCAATTTGTCACCACCACATGGATGAGAAAGAAATATTGAATGAAGTGTAGTCCGAATACCCAGGGCAGACTTTACTTTTTTTCATTCGTATTTCGCTTGATCAAAACGGGATATGCCGATTTTCACGGAAGATATGTTTCGTGGTCCCCCTTGACGACCAGGCCATTCTGTAGTGAACTTGCTGAGCGGATCTGAATGCCTTTCTCAGCCTTAAATACTATGGGTCTTTCATGCACTTTCGGTAGAATCATGAAGGAGGGCAGTCAGATCAATGCACCGCCACGCAACATGTCACACCTCAAAGATGGCAGTCTCTTTACTGATCCTCTTATCATGGAGCGCTTTGACTGCGGGGCTGCAGGCTGCCGGACTGCCAACCATGTCGGGGAGATCGCTCCATGAACTCGCCAAGCCTTATTCCTCCTCATTGCCTTCACCTTCGGGCGATTTCTATTATCTTGCTTCCAGTATCCGGCTCCTCGTTTTATATGACCCTACAACAGGAGCACATTCATTTGCAAATGATTGGAGTCTGTTTCTCACAAGCTACGGATACGAGATGGCAGTTCTCCCGATTCAAGCAGCAATCGGAAATTCTAGTCTAATGCGGAATTACAATCTGGTCTTGTTGGATAGTTCTTGTGGAGGAACTAATGGGAAAGAGATAACGCTGCAGGAAGCTGAATCACTCGGCGAAACGGCGCAGCCTCTAATACTTCTCGGCGCGTCACACGGTATTATAGATAGAATCTCTAACTTCACCCAAGCTATGGGTCGAGTAGCCATCACAGGGATTATTCAGAAAACCTCTGATAGATATGGCCACTCGCTGTTCACTTCCCCTTACCAGGTTATCGAATCTGGATTTGGCCCGCCTCACTCGATTGAGATGTTCTGTCAAGCCGTAAGCGTTGAATCATATCCAGCGAACACGATTGACCATCTCTACAGTTTTGGTATTGTTGTAGGAGTTACTGAATCGGTCGTCGGAGCCCTCTACAGTTCGCGTGGAAGTAATGGGCGAGTCTTCTGGTGGGCATTCCAGGATCCATCAACTCTGAATGAAAATGGCAAACATCTCTTTGCAAATACTGTTGAGTGGATGGGTGGGTATACAGATCTTGAACTAGTTCATGACTTCTTAAATGAAGCTGAGAGTCTAAACGCATCCGAGTCAGAATATTGGACAGGTGGATTCGGTGACTACTTTGAACCCGAGATCTCCGCAACGTATTACGCTTGCGAGTCATTGAAACTTGTTGGGAGACTTGACGTTATCAACACCTCAGCCTTGGCTGACTGGCTCGTAGACTACTGCTACTCGTTCACAGAAGGGGCATTCTGGTCCCCTCAAAGATATTCTACACAGTCGTCCGAACCCACGGTGGTCGAGACCGGGATGGCCCTCCTCACGCTTTCCAGCTTTGGCGCATTGGGCAAGATCAATGTAACGAAGACTTCAAAATACCTTCGATCGTGCCAGCTTGGGGATGGATTCGTCCGCTTCCGTGGAGACACTTCGAGGGATGTTACGAATACCTATTGGGCATTGCAAGGATTGAATGCTGCGGGAAGCCTCAATACTATCAACAGAACTCGAGTCGTAGACTACCTTCTATCCTGCCAGAACCAGAACCAATGGGATACTGCCAACTATGGTGGGTTTTCTAATGCACCCGCCGGCATATCCTTCGCTACTTCCACTTACATGGCACTAACTAGTCTCAAATTGCTTGGCGCGTTGGACTCAGCGAATCGAATAATCGCTGAGCAATGGTTGATGAATGGATACGTACCATCAAAAGGGATATTCTATGATGAGCACATTTTTCACAAACGTAACCTAGTTAATGATGGAACAGGCTACTCCATTGCAAGCCTCTACATACTTGGCAAAACGCAGAACATTGATCAATGGCTTGTGGCCAATTATCTGACAGCAGTCCAGTTCAAAGACGGAGGATGGTCCGAAGCTAATTGCACAGATGAAGCTGTAGATGAAGTCAGGGACTGCTATCCAGTGATTCTTGGGCTACAACTGATAGGCTACACCAACATGATTAGGGACATCGGAGGGTTCATCGAGTTTCTGAATAGATGTCTTTCTCCAGAGCCAATGTATGGTTTCTCAAATATCCCACGAACTTTGTCTAACCTCTGGCAGACCACTAACGCGATATCAACTCTCTGCAACCTCGGTCTCCTAGATTCAGCAGAATCGACCCATTTGTTCAACTCAATAATCTATTCATACAGCGATATTTCGGCCCGTTTTGAATGGCTCAGAATCAGCTACCCTGCAAGCTCGGACGGTTACAGTAGCTTCATCGTGGAAGAGCCCTTTGAATACTCGTCCATTCAAAGAGGTCGAACCGGTGTAATACTAACAGATCTAGCCACAACCTCTCTACTGAACCTCGACCGCAATAGCTGGATAAATAGCCATGCATTGCAGATTTGGAACGAAATTTGCCAGTGCGAAGTCACCACAGGGTCTTATTGTGGCTACTACAAGAGCTTCTCCAGTGCACCTGCAAGTAACCTAACCGCAGGACTGCGCTACACATATCACGCCCTCAACTGTATGAGGAACCTAGCTGCCTTCCTAAACTTCACAAACGAATTCACAAGTCACCTAACCGACACGGCTCTTACAGTACAGAGAATAATGAGTCTTTACGATCCGTCGACAGGCTCCTTCAATGATGACAGCTACATGATGGAGCCCTACTCTCCAGCTGAAGCCACCTTTATGTCCTTAGCCTCACTAAAGCTGCTGAATGCATTGTCGCAGGTGGACTACGGAAAAACAACTGCATTCCTCCAGTCCAGCTTATTCTCAAATCTAGTTGACAGCTATTACTCCTTCAAGGGACTGCAAGCACTCAACGAACTCTCCATCATCAACAAGACATCACTAGTCAAGTTTGTGAAGAGCTTTGAGAAACCTGACGGAGCATTCGAGGATAATGACAAGGTCAATTACCGGCTTGATACAACGAGAATGTCAGTGGAGATCCTCAGTGACTGCAACTACACCTGGGTTGCAGCGAAGCAACTAAAAACTGCCATCCACTCAGTCAGTGCACCTAGTGAAATGCAACAAGGACTCTGCTATGCCGCCAATTTTACAATGACCGATGACAAATTCCTGTCACCAATGACTGGTGCGACAGCGAGAATCAAGCTCGGAACCCACGCCTATTCATGCTTTGAAACGCCGGTCAGCAGCGGAAAGTACGCTTCAAACATCAGTGTTCCATATGATAACTCTCTCCTAGGATCGCAATGCGTGACTTTCAGATGTTCCAAGGAAAGATATCAGACCAGTCTCACCCAGCTTACGGTGACAATATCGAATAACAGGACCCTGATTGATCTAGTCATAACTACTCCTGTCGACGTCTGCTATCTCACAACTTCAAACACTTCCGTTTCAGCATCAATTCATGCGCTGAATGCAAGTTGGACACCTATCATCGGAGCCAGCCTTCGTCTCTATGTGAATAGCTCGCTGTCGGAAACCGCATCATCAAATTCGTCAGGTCAACTCGCCTTCGCTTGGAAACCGTACTGCTCAGCCGCATACTGTATTAGCATCATCTTCGACGGCTCTCGTACACTTAGCCCTGCAAATTCGTCAAAAGCAATCTATGTCAATAAGACAGCCACCAGACTCGCGATCTCGTCAAATCATGTTGCCTTGGATCCGATATGCGTTGGTTCTATTCTGCAACTTGGAGCACAGCTCTCAGAAATAACTAGTAGCAAAGCGGTTGCAAATTCGAGCATAACATTCGTCGTTCTGGGTCCTTCAGAGAAGCAAACAACTCTGTTATCAACAACGAGGCTCAATGGCTCCGCCTCGGCGCAATTCACAGTGAATGAGAATGGCAACTATTCCATCTACTGCGAATTCCAAACAACCGAGTACTATTCTGGATCAACGTCGGAGGTCCTGTTGGTGGAAGCTACCCCGCGCTCGACCTCGAACAATGGTGACAATAATGACGGAACCGGTGAGAGCTGGGAAACCTCCATCTTAGACGCCATCTTTTCACCTCTTGGTTTCAGCCTTCTAATAGGTTCAGGATGTCTGATGTCAGCAACATACGTGCTCAGAGCCAGACAGAGAGAATTGGATTCACTCAACAACAGAGACAACCAAAGCACCAAAAGAGGAGATAAGGCAGCGAATTCCAAGAGGCGGTTCCACAGACGTGACTAGTTACTCTACTTCAATGCGAATATCTCCGATCGGTTTTTTGGTCAAATGCGAAACGCCTTTCCATGAGAGGGATGCTGTTGCTTGACTCCCGAGTCACCTGGTGATATTAATAGGACGCACGGGGAGAACTTCCAGTCGGCATTGGACGGTGCACTCAGAAGACTCGATATACATGAGTTGAACAGAATTCAGAGGCAAGCACTAGATGAGGGCCTACTTGAGGGGGCCAATCTGATTGTTGTTGCCCCCTCAGGGAGTGGAAAAACACTCATCGGACTAATTGCAGCTTTGAAGCTCTTGGTTGAGACGAATGCTAATAGAAAAGCCGTTTTCCTCGTTCCCTTGAAGGCACTTGCTCATCAGTTGTTCAACTTACTCAGGCAAGCATTGGGATACAAAGGCTTCAGAGTGGTTATGAATACAGGGGATTTTCCCCCTCACTTGAGTGAAGACTCTCTTGCTAATTGTCAGGCCATGGTTGTTACATACGAACGATTCGACTCCTCAATCAGATCGAAGGTCTGGTGGCTGAAAAGAATCAGTCTAGTTGTGACTGACGAGATCAACTATTTATCTCACAAGAGTAGAGGTCCGAGACTCGAATCTACTATAATCAGATTGAAGGAGAAGCTGCCCGACGTTCAACTCATCGCTCTTTGTCCTCCAATCAGGAATGCTGACGAAGTAGCCAACTGGCTTGGCTGCAAGCTGATAAGATTGGACAAACGACCAGTACCACTCTACTTAGATGTAACGATAACAAGCAACAAGGTTAGGTCAGCAATCGCGCTTTCACTGAGAAGTATCTCGCAAGGAGGAAGCGTGATCGTATTCACGAATAGTAGATCTCGGTCGGAACAAATCGCATTTCTTCTCTCCAACGCTCTTCGGGAAACATTGACCGTTGAAGAAAGAACTGATACAGAAGGGCTCTCCTCAACATTGCTGACAAACAATGATGAAATCCCGATGGTAACGCGGAAACTAGCATCACTAATCGCTGATGGAGTGTCATTCCATCATGCTGGACTGAAAGCCGAAGAGCGAAATATCGTTGAAGAAGGGTTCAGAAAACGTATCATCAAGGCAATTGTTTGCACAACAACGCTCGGAACAGGAATTAACACTCCCGCGAGCATGGTTATCATCACAGACACCTCATACGTTGAGTCAGAATCCCATGGTGCCTTTGCTCCTCTGCCCCTGCTTAGAAGGGTCGAACCTGATAGGCTGGATCAAATGCTTGGCAGAGCCGGTCGTCTTGGCTATGACACGTCTGGGCATGGAGTGATACTCGTTGATAGCATAGCTGAGCAGGAGTTCGTAAAGAGAATGTATTTCGACCAAGACATCAAAGAAAAACAAGGACCCAGACTGAGGTACAGGCTCCCCTTAATCGAGTCTAGAATGAACGAAGAGGACGCGATGCTCGAACAACTCCTAATCCGGATTCATGAGTTGGGAGAATGTGGTGAAAGCGATCTACTTGACTATCTCTCAAAAACACTTTGGTGGAAAACAAGAAACAAGAGAGACTCCGATGTTAATCTACTGCTGAGGGCAGATTCATTTGATATTCAAGGATTACTGAGACTACTCTCATCTCCAAGAAGAGAAGAAGACAACAAGAACCATCACAAGCGATCCTTTGTGAGAATTCTGGATATCTCCAGGGAGAGGATTGAAGCAAGGGTAATGGATGAAGGCGGACGGATTTGGATTTCATGCTCCTTCGATTCAAGCAGAGGTGCAAGATGTGATTGCCAGGAGATGCATTTGAAACACTCAGAAGCAGAATGGAATAGTAACGGTAAACTGTGCAAACATCTATTAGGCTTGGCTAGGTGTGCGCTCCATGCCTCCGCGACCAGACTACACTCTGAAGACATCATCTTTCGTTCCCTTTCAACCTCATTACCATTGGACCGGCTAGTGAGCTCTGGACTAGTCACAATCGTTGACAGGAAATATGAGTGCACTGAACTCGGGCATATCACCGCGACATCATATTTGCATGTACTTACAGCGATTTTCATAAAAAACGCTTTCGCGGAACTGCATACCGATACTAGACTCGAAGTGGAGTCAATGATCAACATCGTTTTGAGAGCCTTGATCATTGAAAGTGGAGAACGACTAGTCACGAACCAACGCGCCGTCATGAAGGCGATAGTAGAATGGATCGACGAGAGAAACGAAGAGACGATTACAGGATCCAAAGCGTTGGCCCCAGGGGACTTCCACGAGCTGATTGTGGAAGTTGCTAGACTAGCGAATGCGACGGCAAATGTGGCACGACTTCTTGGACTCGTAAACCTCTCAAAGGATTTGTCAACGATTGGCAAAAGGATTCGGTTCGGAGTTAGAGAAGAGCTTCTGCCCCTAGTTGAACCATCAATACCATCGATAGGGCGAAAATCAGCCAGGGCTCTCTATGATCTAGGATACACAGGCTTGGACGAACTTGGCAGAGCTTCAGTTGAAGAACTTGCTGAAGTCGTGAAGTTGCATGAAAGCACGGCATCGATGATAATAGAATACGTTGCGAGGATCATCAATCACAGGCAACTTGCCTCGTTGTCATGACAGAAATCTTATCCAATCTTTTCTCGGACGGTATGCTAAACCGTTCTCTACAGACTCTGCAATAATCTTCTCAGCATAGGCATTCGGTATGCCCGCATTTCTACACTCTGAAATGAGTCTGGACTCTTCGACTTCCTTGTCTAGATATTTTGGCAATACATCTTCCCTGAATGTCCTTAGCAAACCCTTGGCTCGATCCTTGGCAATGACGTTTCCCTTCAAGCTCTCATTCACCAGAGCAGCTTTCGACGGATCTTTTGAAGTACTTGTATTGTCCAGTACTTCCTTAGAGTTTAGCTCCTTGACTAGTCTATGTGCTTCATCAAAACCTTGAATTACTCTTGGGAACGAATTGTCTACCTTGTTTCTGTTCCCGCACCTGACACACATATGAGTCTTCTGCCCCGCTTGCGCAATCGCGTAGTAACTACAGTTGGGGCATCTGAGCACCAGATAGTTTTTCTCGATACTCATTGCTGAAACCACTCACTAGGGTGTTTTCTTCGCCGAGTTCTTCTCTTCCCTATTCCCAGTTCCCGTTAGTCTTCTGATTGTCTCACGAATCTCATCTATGTTGAGTTCCTTTTGCTCTTCTTGCCCTGCTCCCACCATTGATGAAATCTCTTTGCCGATCCTGTCCAGTCTAATTACTGCGAGTATTGTCTCACTTTTGAGAGGCATGTCGATCACGGTTGGCGGAAGTATTTTCTTGCCCATCTCTGAATCCTCATCAATGAAGCTCATCAGTCTCTTGGCAGTGTACCCTGTTGAAATCGGGTTTTTTTCATCAAGCGATTCCTCGAGGATCCTTATAAGATTCTTCTTTGCTTCTTCTGGGTTGCCCAAGATCAGTTCCTTCAATCCTCTGACTAACCAAACTTCTCTCCATCTAGCATTTGCCTTAACCATCTCGTTCTCAGCTTGTTCCGCCAGTGCTCTAGCCCTTGCTTTTTGACCAGCCTTTAGTGCCGTCTGAGCCTTAACTAGTTTCTTCGTCGCTTTGCATATTCTTGACGAATTGTCGAGCTCGCGCTTAAATGCAAGATTGGCTTCACCTGACTTCTTGAATAGTCTTGCTGCCTGATCTAGGGATTCTTCTGCTCTTCTGTCCTCACCTGCGAGAACATACATTGTTGCCAACCTGAATGATTCCTCTCCGGCGAATTGCAGATATCGGAGCTTCACACATATCGCGATACATCGCTTTGAATATGCAATGGCTTTGCTCAACTCTTTCGGATTGCCAGTGAAACCATACTTGGCGAGATGGATCTCTGGGGCGAAAGATAAGCTCCTGAAGATTCTCGAATCTACGTTTCCTTCCACCAGTTCACAGGATTTCTCGATCATGACGCTGGCCTTGTCAAGCGCTTCCAGGTCATTGTTCATAATTCCTTTTGCCGTCAGAATCTCTGCCTCAAGAAGAAGAATAGCCCACAGAATCTCAATATTAGAAATGCTCTCGGCAATCTCGTATGCCTTTATCGCGTTTGTATTGGCTTTCTCAATGAATTCCTTGCGATGCCTTCCGCTGTTTCTCAGCAACTTCAGATAGTATCGTGATAGATTCATGTATGCATAGGGGAGGACATAGAGCTCGTAAGCTCTCGCTCTGATTTCTTCGAGCTGTTTGCTAAGGCGGTCCAACTCCGCCAGAGCATCCGCTGTAACTGAGACTGGCTTTGATTCACTCGTCTCCTCCATGCAAAGAAGTTTGGTTATTATTGCCATAACGCGGGTCTTGGCTTCGACTGAAGCGCTAGACAGACTAATCACTTCATCCATTTCCTTCGACGCCCTTTCGTAAAGGTCGTTGAGCTTAACATCATTTGGTTCAAATGACGCTAGACCAATCAGAGTTGAACCCGCGTTATAGAGATGCAGGGCAAATGAGCCATCATTTATTCCTCTCATCATGGAAGCTGCTTTCAGATGCATTTCTCTTGCTGACTCGAGTAGTAGCCTCTTCTTGGCAAGTTTCTTCTCGAGTTCGCCTTGGATCCTCAAAGCTATTCCCATATCAGTGTAGGCACCTGCAAGCTTTTCGACATCAGCTACATTTTCCCCCGCGACGATCATGAGTCGAGCATCGTGTCTCATCCGGCTCGAAATCTTCAATGCCTTTTTGTTACTTGTATGTGACATCGTATAAATTCTATAATCGATCAGGTACAAGACCCTGAATCCTGTGAATAGCGTGCCATAGTCGCTGAACTTCTTCATGTTGCTGGTCGATGCAAGAGCTTTTCGCCGCGCTTGATCAAGTGTTTCTGGCACTTTTATGCTCGTGGTTTTTGTTGCTCGCAGGTACGTCAGTGAAGCTTGTGCCAACGAGATCCTGCTCAACCAGATTCGCGACTTACTGAAGTACTCGGCTGCTTCGTTAAGTCGGTCTTCTTGCTCCACAATATTAGCTATGACTGAGATGGAATCACTCTCATAGTCGATGATGGTGGACAGTCCTTGCTGAATCATGAATGAAACGAAACCGTGATGCGATTTACTGATCAAGTCGGGTTTCACGGATGGAAGCTCTCTTCTTATTGATTCTAGGCACAATCTGATTCTTCTGGTAACATTGTCCTTTGGCAGGTAATTAGAGCAGCTTGACAAAATTACGAGATTAGAAAGCGAAGAAGCGTCACTCTCTAGCGCTTCACTACCATACTTGCGCTTTTCTTCCACTTTGAGATATGGCGCCAACTCATAAAACACGCGGGCAAAATCGTCTGATTCTCTGTTCGTCAGGCTTAGAGTCAATCTGAGCAACTTGGTTCTATCCTTTTGTCCAAGGAGATAGCCGATGCCGATGAGAAAATCAGTGTACATGCCGCCGCTCACCTAGTTAGACTTTCCTGCAATAGCAGCTGATGGTGGTGCAATCCCAACGAGCGAAGCAGTCTCTCATTAGTCCCGGTCTCTGAATCCATTTTCCTCTGCCCTCGATGAAAAGTGCTTGCATCGACCTTCGAGTCTGTCGGTATTCCAGACCGTTTATAATTGGGCTTCGGGCGATGGGTGTTGAATTTCCCACCTAAGATCGTCTTCCGAGTATAAGTACTTTCATCAATAGCTTCAACTATTTGTCTTAATTGTATCCGTCTCTAATTAACAGGTACAGTTTCCCAATGTGACCTGCAACTTGGGCAAGAGTGAAATCGCACAACAGTTGTCGCCACCAATGGCTCTCGGCCTCAGCCTTCAAGTCAGGAATACTCGAAGCCCACCCATCTAAACGGGTAGAGAATACTCGTATTAAAGTTCAAATATCAAGATGGCGTCTTACCAACAGCTATCTCATAAAGAAGAGAAAAAGAATCGCGCTACGACTCTGAGAAGATGGGTCTACGGATCACGTCGATTCATGACCGAGTAAAGAGTTATAAACTATCCATTTCAAGTATTCTCAACTGGAAATTCTCACTCTGGACTCAAAGAGAAAGGAGCCTATCAATATGAGCTCATCGAACCGACAGTCGTCAATTCTAAAGGATATTGACAGCAGATTATCAGAGTTTGAGAGTAGATTTGGAGACTTACGCACCAGAATCAAGGAAGCATTAGAAGTTGCCAGGAAAGCCGAGGAAGACAAGAAAGCTGAACTTGACACGAAGGACGTGGAGTTGTCGAAGCTAAAACAGTCTAACGTCGATCTTGTATCAAAGCTCGGAGGTTATGAAACTCAACTTCAGAAACTTTCCAAGACATACCAAGAGCTCTCTGGCAGGGTAACGGAGCAAGTTGATGTCAAAGAGCTTCTGACAATTTACGTGACTTTGCTCGAAGAGGTTTTTGAAGGCAGGCCTCACGCAAAGATACTTTGGCTGCTTCATGGCAAGAAACAAAGTTTGACCCGAAGCGAAATAAATAACACATCTGGCGTTCAACCTGCCATCGTATTGAAAAGCATATATGATCTTGCGAACGCTAACCTGGTTAACTACAATGAGACGACTCAAGAGGTAACCGTCAAACGAAAGCTCTACTAGCGAAAGGAATGGTTTACCTCCTCATTTCTCCCTCTGCTGGGGATATGTTCTCAGACTTACATACAATCTGATTTATCGAATTGCAGTCACTATTCTGCTGTTCACTCAGCGCTTCTTCCGTGTCAGCAATCATTATATATCAACTTGAAATAAGGTCTTAGAAACTTATGTCGCGAAGGCTTCCCCATGATACAAGTCTCAGAATCTGTACATATTATTGAACTGAAACTACCTTTTCATGATACTCCTGTCCTGAACGTTTACATAATTAAGGGCACAAAATCCTCAATTGTCATAGATACAGGAATGGGAGACGCTACGTCAGACCGATTCCTCACGAAAGGAATTGACGAACTAGGACTACGCAGAAGAGACGTGTCCTTCGTAGTGAACACGCATGAACACATAGAGCACTTCTCAGGAAACTACTCACTGGTCGAGTCGACAGGCGCACTAATAGTTGCCCACAGAATCGCCAGAGAGTATATTGAGAACCCATCAAGGATGGTCGAAGGAGAGGATGTCATAAAGAGCCTGCCCAAAGAAGCCGGTGATCAACTGAGACGATGGGGCAGCTTTTTCAATCTTATCAAGCCAACCAAAGTGAGTAGGATCGTCGAAGATGGGGACTTGCTGGATCAAGTGGATGGTAAGGCACTCCGAGTCATTCACACCCCAGGGCACGCCAGAGGACACATATGCCTGTACGATGAAGATAAGAAGACTCTGTTCTCAGGAGATCAAGTGCTGGGCACGGGTACACCCTATGTGGGTCGATGGGGATATGATGCAAGCGGAGACATGGGTGATTACCTAGCATCTCTCAAGAGACTGAAAGAACTTGATCTGAATCTGATTCTGCCAAGTCATGGACCGCTTGTTACGGAACCATACAAAAGAATAGACGAAACAATAGAAAGGAAACTCAAACGGGAAAAGTCAATTATTGAATCCATTAAAGGAGTCGATGAGAAAGACATCTGGACTATCACAAAAGAGGTGTACGATTGCCCTCCGAGTGAGGTCTACTTCTTAGCATCATGTGTCCTTGCATATCTAAGCAAACTCCGAAAAGAAGGCAAAGTGGAGTACTTCAACAGAGGATTCGACGTAATATGCAGGCTCAAGAAGTAGGAACCCCCGAAATTACAAACTCGTAGAACACTGAGACAGGTCTGTTTGTAAGACTGGCTATTCAATACTCTCTCTGGTGGTACCTTGAATGACAACGCTTGGAAGACTGCTGAACTGATACTTACTGGAAATGAACTGCTAAATGGTAACATTCTAGACACAAACTCACAATGGATAGCAAAGGAGCTCACATCCATAGGCATTCAAGTCAGAAGGATGACCGTGATCGAAGACCGCGTCGATATTATTGCTGATGCTATTCGAGGAGCTCTTGGCAGAAGACCAAACTACATCATAACGTCTGGTGGACTCGGACCAACATACGACGATGTGACCCTCGAAGGTGTGGCAAAAGCACTTAATAAAAAGCTTCAGACCAACTCGATCGCTCTAAGAATGGTGCAGGAAAGGTACCACCTTGCGGAGAAAGCAGGAATACTTAGAATAACGGACGTCGAGTCATCAATGGGAAAAATGGCAACCTTGCCATGGCAGTCAACTCCTCTCCCAAATCCAGCTGGCGCTGCCCCCGGAGTAATGATTGAGCATGAAGCCACCGTCATTTTCTCTGTCCCTGGGGTCCCTTCGGAAATGAAAGCAATATTCAACTACAGCATAATCCCATGGATCAAAAACCATCTAGGGAGTGCTTTCCATTTTGAAAAAACCCTACTGGTCACAGGCGTCGCGGAGGCCTTGCTCGCGCCGACAATTGTTGAAGCTATGAGAACGGTGGGCGACACATGGATAAAGAGTTGCGTCAAAGGCCACGGGAAGTCAGAAGTATGCATCTCAACAACGGCACTGACGGAAGATGAAGCCGAAAGGAGAGTGCGGAAAGCTACTCAGATGATCATGGAAGGTGCGATCAAAGCAGGCGCCAAGATCGAAGAGAAATCGACGGAGAATCCTGAAAAACTTAAGGCATAGGTGGGTTTTGGCCCGTCAGCCCTATAATCAAGCAGATCCAATTCCCTTAGGCGAGTTGTTGATTGCGGAAATACCAACTGTGTATCCAACTTGTTGCGACTATCTCACGCGATACGATAGACATTTAAGATCGTTGCAACAACTGCTTCTCATGTCCCACAATAGTAGCAGAAAAACGAGTATGTTGAGAGGGATTAAGAAAGTCTGATAGTTTGAGTGCCTCTCCATCCATGCCGTTTGCATCAAGGAGCCGCCTGAGTGGATGGTGAGTGTGGAGCTTCATATTCAGGTAGTTTTTGCAGGAGGTGCCGCAAATGTCCAAAGGTCTGAACATATCATTGCGGGAACTAATATACAGCCGGATGGCAGAGCGCGACGGATGCTACCTCTTCCTTTACTCAGGCTTAGGAGAAAAACTAGCATTCCTGAACTCCTTTTTGAAGGCATCAAGAATTGAAGCTCTTTCTAATAGACTCCTAATTGATGCAGACGCAGAACAATATGTCAAGCTACTAAGCATCAGCAGCTATACTCTGCTCAATGGCTCCCATGCGCCAAACATGGAAGAGTCTGGCAGATCCTTGTACCTGAACACAATCCAGAGAGAAGTCAGTAAACTTGAGGGAGATGCGCGGTTAAGCATGGCAGCTGAACTTACTTCAGTTCCTTTTCTGAAAGAGAGTGCGACAGACGAAGATGCACTTTCTTTTCACAAAGAAATTATTAGCCTGATTTGTTCAGCCAGAAACGTGACTTCAGTTCTGATGTACAATACGGATTCTCTAAGCGAGAGTGTGATGTTCAAGCTTCTTGAGTCGCATCAATTCTCCCCCACTTCTCTGAGAGTGCTTGGTAGCCCCTCGAAGCTAAAAGATGAATATCAGAATGTTGCCAAAGATGGAAAATGCTCTCCCGCGATAAAGTCATTGCGAGACGGCATCGTTTTCCTCGATCCACCATCAGATTCCGTTGCGCTGCTAGTTCCGAACTCAGATGTTGTCAAGGGAGTGTTGCCGAAGGATCCACTCGATCTATTGCAGGGAGACATTGCCTTCATAAACAGCTACACGGCGCATGATGGATCGTGTCCTCATTCATGTCCGAGCGCGCAAAGCGGATGCCTACTGGATCCTAATGTAATTCATGCCATAAGACACTTAGGGAAGCCATTTGTCGAAGGACATCGCTGTTCAGTTGCTGCAGACTACGCACTTTTTGACACCAGAGCAGAAAAGAAGAGGGGACGCTCACTCCCATTGCGACGAAGGCATTTATAGCAGAACGAAGGAATCGAGCACATTTTCGAGACTGTTTTAACTTATAGGTTGACAACGACTGAGGTGTTGCCTATAGCGGGACAGAATCCAAAATGCTTTTTTAGTCATGGGATCATCAACGTTCTTTGGTGACATCTGCATTAGCTAATTATTTGGTTACGACCTCAGCGCGAATCGTACCTCTGTGGAGGAACAATCCAAAATGACAAAATACGGATACGCTGGTCAAATACTTCGAGTTGACCTCACTAAGCAGAAAATCACAAAGTCTCCTCTGAAAGAGAGCATCGCCAAATCCTACATAGGGGGGCGAGGCATTGGAGCCAGGATCATCTATGATGAGGTTGACCCGAAGGTCGGCGCCTTTGATCCTGAGAATAGAATAGTTTTCATGACCGGTCCGCTAACTGGGACACAAGTCCCCTCAAGTGGGCGCTACGAAGTGTGTGCCAAGTCTCCTGCATCAGAGGCATGGGGAGATGCGAACAGTGGTGGATATTTCGGTCCCGAACTGAAATGTGCTGGCTTTGATGGGATAGTCTTCCAAGGCAAAGCACCCAAACCAGTATACCTTTGGGTTCATGATGGAGAAACCGAGCTCAAGTCAGCTGACCACCTCTGGGGAAAAGATGCATTTGAGACGGAGGATATCATTCAAGACGATTTGGGCGATAAGAAGATTAGAACTGCATGCTGTGGTCCTGCAGGAGAGAACCTTGTTAGATTCGCGGCGGTCATGAACGACAAGCATCGAGCAGCCGGAAGGTGTGGCATGGGCGCGGTAATGGGCTCAAAGAACCTGAAAGCCATTGCAGCCCGAGGAACACGTAAGCCTCTCCTGGCAGACGAGGGAGAGCTAAGAAAGCTGAGTCTTGAAGCGATCAGAATGATAAAAGAAAGCCCCATCACTCCCGCACTATCAGCCTACGGATCGAGCGGCGGCCTGATCATGCTTGTCGGCACTGGAGACACACCAGTCAAGAATTGGAGCAAAGGCGAATTCGAGAATGCTATTAAGATCTCTGGAGGAGCATTGGCTGAAACATATCTGAAAAGGAAATACGCTTGTTATAACTGTCAGATCGCATGCGGTCGATGGGTGAAGATAACTGAGAAGCCTTATGTCTGCGAAGGGTGCGGACCAGAGTATGAAACATGCGCTTCTCTCGGTACACTGTGCATGAATGACAACCTTCCAGCGCTCTGCAAAGCAAACGACATGTGCAATAGACTGGGATTGGACACGATATCTACTGGCACGGTTATAGCGTTCGCCATGGAGTGTTACGAAAAAGGTTTGATAACAAAGAGGGAATGTGGCGAAATCGAACTGAAATGGGGAGACAGCAACGCGACAATTGAAATGATAGGAAAAATAGCATATCGGAAAGACATTGGAAACACATTAGCTGAGGGTGTTCTGAGAGCTTCCAAGAAAATAGGCAAGGGCTCGGATGAATTCGCTCTTCATGTCAAAGGTCTTGAAGTGGCCATGCATGACCCAAGATACAACAAATCATTGGCGGTCACCTATGCCGTAGGCTCAACAGGTGGACGACACACTGAAGGACAATCGGCAGAGATGGGTCAGTCGCCCGTACCAGATGTTCCAGCTCTCTCAGAGTCAGTCGACGCTACTTCAGAAGATCACAAGGCAGCTCTCTCACTGGCCGCAATCAACCTGAACATGATAATCGATGCTCTCGGCGTCTGCACGTATGCTACGTCAACGGGTTTCAGTGTTGGACAATTGGCTTCCCTACTAAATGCTGCAACTGGCTGGACAATATCTGTGGATGACCTCATGAAAGCAGGCGAACGTATCTCTAACGTCACAAGAGCTTTTAACATACGGCAAGGTTTGACGGCGAAGGATGACGTGCTTCCTAAGCGCCTCATGCAGCCGCAGACTGAGGGTGGCAACCAAGGTCAAGCCATTCAGAACTTTGCGGGCTTGATAAAGGAGTATTACTCACTGAGAAAGTGGGACGCGACGGGCAAACCTACGGAGCAGAGACTAATCGAGCTTGGACTTCAGAAGGAAGCAGAGAACCTTTGGGCACAAAAGAAATAGTCTTCACTCCAAACTAAACTCATTTCTTGACTTCGATCGTTCTAAGCTATAAATCATCTGCTTCGGGGTTCCTTAATCATAGAGTTTAATTACTAGAACTCTTCTTACTAAAGCCAACCTGTCTAATCTTCCATACCGAATACAGATATTGCTGCAAGATCAGCAGATAAAGGAGCTGTGTCATTTGCCTAGCAGATCAAAAGACGACAAGGAGAACGATTCATCAGAGAAGAGAGCCTCAGCTGGCGCTCCAGAGGAAATCGACTCAAAGTTGAACCTATTGGGCAGTCTTGCAACAACTTTGGACTACTGGAGACTTGAGCCATCATCTTTGCTCTTCACGAATCTGAGTCGTGCCGATCAAGCTGTCAAGACTAGTGCAGGAGACTTCAAGAAGGTTATTGACGGCTGGAGCACACTGACTGAAAAAGTGCAGAAAGTCAGGACAGCTCCCAAGATCAAGGAAGCCTTGGGGGAACTCATGAAGC
Source organism: Candidatus Atabeyarchaeum deiterrae (assembly GCA_037310415.1). GTDB lineage: Archaea > Asgardarchaeota > Atabeyarchaeia > Atabeyarchaeales > Atabeyarchaeaceae > Atabeyarchaeum > Atabeyarchaeum deiterrae. Next base: position 2,522,525 of record CP147780.1, on the reverse strand, counting down.
TATCATCGGGGAAGAATCCGTGGAGATTGATAAGCCTCCTTGGGGGATTCATTGCTTTCGCTGTTTTGATGGTTTCATTGTACGTTTTCAACGGACCGTACTTCATATACATTGTTATCGGGGCTTTCGTACTAGTTTTCGGACTGCAATTCTATGGTCAGTCAAGATTGAGGAAGCTTATGAATAGAAACGTAGAGGGAATACGGAAGTATGGCGCGACAATGATCGAGGATCTCTCGGAGACATGTAAAGATCTGGCACAGACGGTCATCAATACGCTAACGTATGAGCTGCCAAAGTACGGGAAGGGCTCTGACAGTTTCACATTGCGGCTGATCTCAAATGACTATGCAAACGTCAATCTCAGACTTCGAGATAAACCCAAGAAAGGTCGAACAAAGGGCGATCTGTACTCAGTGGTCTGGAAATAAAGCTGGAACTGGCGGAGAATTGCAGAGCCCCCAGTGATATACTTTTGTGTGGTGCTGGAAATGGCAGGACCAGAGCTGTCCATAATAATCCCAACTTTCAACGAAAGGGAGAACATAGGAACCTGCCTGAGGGCACTCAACCACCAGACTACTCTCAGGGTGAACTATGAGATAATCGTGGTGGATGGCGGATCTAATGATGGAACAAGAGAGCTTGCGAAAAACTACGGTGCCGACAGAATCATTATTCAGAAAGGTGAGGGCGTTGCAGGAGCAAAGAACGACGCTGCTGCTATCGCGAAAGGAAAAATAGTCGCAACAATGGATGCAGATGTCATCGCACCGAAAACCTGGGTGGCAACAATTCTTGAGAGATTTCGAGACAGACGTGTGATTGGTCTTGCCGGGGTAAGCCATTCAATCGAACGCGATTCCATGTCGAGGGTAAGCTTAGATCTGCTAGCAGTTTGGGCAAGGGTCTGTGCCTTCGCTGGAAGGCCGCTGCTTTCAGGTCAGGGAAGCGCAATAAGTCTGGATGTCTTCAGGAGAATAGGTGGTTACAAGCCAGAGTTTAGCATGATACATGATGTGGAAATAGGCATGAGAGCAAGAGAGTATGGTAAGATCGTGTTTGACAAGAATTGGGTTGTGTATACCTCGGCGCGCCGGATTCAGAAAATCGGGATAAGAAAATACTATTCACTTATGGGAAAGGCAGTGCTCAGTTTTCTCTTGAAGAGAAAAGTTCCTGGTGCTAAGTATACTAGAGAAGACTATACAAGAACACAAAATGATAAATGAGGACATTTGGCCATGATTCGACTGCCCCATTTTGCCCGTTTCTTATCGTCTCTGTTCTACTAGTTTTGTGACTACTTCTTGCAGCTCTATTCCACATTTCTTGCAGAAGCCCGTTCCCTTCGCATAGAGCTCTGATGGCGAGTTACTGAACTTCATAACGCAACTCCAATCTTGACAGTGTATTAATCCAACTGTATGCCCGAATTCATGAGTCACCACTTTCCCCCACTGAGTCTCAAAGAAATCTCTACGCTCCACAATCCCCCAGAAAGAAGGATGTATCCTGTGACTTGACACAACAGCAACGCCTCTCTCTAGGTCAGCTAGCCCGAAGACATAGTTTGTGGATGCGGCGAATATATCAACTTCTGTGAGCACAAGTGATGCAACGCACTTCTCTTTCACTCTGATGTCTTCTGCAATTGATAGAAAAGCTTCTGCGGCGTACTGCCTCCTTTTGTTGTCGTACGCACCAAGAGGCAAGACACCTGCATGGCTTGACCTGAACGAAAAGATCTGACCGAGTTTTTCCTCAAGAACTTTGATGGCATGTCGCGCTTCGCTTTTGGGCAAACCACTAGTAGAGACTAGTAGTACTTCTTGTGTCATCCTAATTCCCCGCACACTTGATGAAAAAGAAGGAATCTCCAAGCACTTGCTCAATGACTAGAGAGAGATCATCATCCTGAGGCGCAAACGTTGGTCATCTTGATAATTATGTTCGCTAAGTATTTGAGAGGGGCTTCGGTCGTTGAAGGATGACCGAGTTCACATTTAAAGAAAGGTATGTTATTGCGCCTGGCGATATCTTCCCCAGCCTCCAGCGCCCTTTCATCTCCATTGCAGCCATTCGTATCGTCGCACAATCCAATGATTATTGTTGGCATGCTTCTTTCGTTGCAGAAATAGAAATCATTAATGCTTCTCTGCAAATCAACGATCTTACCAGGATCTTCACTTGCATTCCACAGTACGACTCCTCCCATCGCACCATGAATGTACCTTGCACCCACCGACTTGAATCTATTGACGCAGTTCAAATACCACATCTGCAGTTTTATCACATGATCCATTGTCTCAATTCTTTTGACGGCAAAATCAACTCCGATTAGACTCGAAAAATCGTCCCCAAGGGTGGCGAGGGAGATTGATTTTATCCAAGGCCATTCAATTTCGGGGTCGGATCCCAAGAAGGCAACTTTGAACAACATGTCATGATCAATGCCGATTGACGGTCGAGGATTAGTCAACAGGTAGAGAGACTTGGCTATGACTTGGTCAATGACGGGCAACCTTGGGCTCAACACTCTCAGACATATGAACTTGCCAGAGTCGTCGTAGACTCTGGCTGACTTCGTATCTATGGAGTATTTAACGCCATTCTGCGCCGTTACGTTGAGTGCGCCATCTTCCAATCTGAATGACTGCCTGTTCTCCTCCAAAATCCTTTTGAGGAGAGCCAGAGCTCTTTTTTCCACTTCAATGTTCTGATTGCGCATGAGGTTCTCCGTCACCACTACCCACCAGCCACAGGTGGTATGACCATGACTCTAATGGAGTCTTCCACACGATCCTTTAGCGACTCCAAATCCTCTTGCTTCGCTACGCGTTGCTGGGTATCTCTACTGAAAATAAGATATCCACGAGCCATCTCATCGGTCAACAGGACTAGTGCCGCGTCAAAATCAGTTTCAAGCGTTGTGTGACCCTCTGGCCCCAACTTCTCAATAACCACGCGCTTCAATATGCACATTCCCTCCTTGGCCAGACAACACGATTCCAGCTCTTGTTTCCTATGTCTGTTGTCCAAAAAACAACAATCAGACTATACGCAAAGGGATTAATATGCTTCACTATGAGTTTCCCTGTGGTGAAAGTCAGACACATGTTTGAAGCTGTGCCGCTAAGCCTAAAAGGCAGATTGATACACGATTTCACTTATCAACTGCCCAACAGAAAGTGCCCCCACATGGGCCTGGTCAATCTTACGCCACCTGGGCAATGTACACATTTATGTGCATACTGCTATGCGAGAGGATACAAGTGGAGCGCTCATCCTGAGGAAACTGGGGAAGTCACCTATTACGATAATATCCCCGACAAACTTGAAAACGAGCTTTCCGAAATAGTACTTTGTCCTCCACTTTACCTCTGTGCTACGACGGACGTGTTCCAGCCAGTTGAGGATATAATTCAATCAACTATGAAAGCCGTTAGAACAATAATGAGGTTTGGCGTCTCATTTCACATCATCACAAAGAATATGCAGGTTAAGAGGCTCCTCGAGATCCCAGGATTCACAAATTACCCGTACTTCTTCCTTCAGATGTCCGTGGAAACAATCGATGACGAAAAAAGAAGAGTACTATCTCCATACTCCTCGCCCATAAAAGAGAGAATCGAAACGCTACGACTCTTTGCGGCACGAGGCTTCTACACGGTGATGCGGATCGACCCGATAATATTCGGATACAGTAATGACCACAACGAGCTAACTCAACTTCTGCAAATCGCAAAGAGAATTGGTGTCAAGCATATCATTACAAGTACAACAAGATTTGATTCATTAGGGCTTCAAGCAGTGAAGGATCGACTGCTGAGAGAAGGAATGGACAAATCATACCTGCAAATCAAGGAAAGCTACGCTCGCGAGAATGGATGGCTGAGAGTTCCCCGAGAGAAACGTGAACGATTCCACAAACGACTCAAGGCAGAGACTGAAAGACTCGGCATGACCTATGCTGTCTGCATGGAGCTTGAAAGATCATTCGACTCTTCTCAACTCTCACATTGTGAAGGCTCGCCCAACTCTTACATGATGATAAGAACTAAAGAAGGGAAATTCAAACCAATATGCAACGCTGATTGTGTTAGAAGTTGCCCGAACTCAAAGAATCCTCCCTGCGGAAAGTCTCAACTTGCTTTACAGTTCCCATATGACAAGAAGATTCTTTACGCTACAGCAAGATCGTCGACCCAGATTACACTTGACCACGTGTGAATATCTTTGAGCGAATTAGAAAAGTAAATCCTTATATAACAAGTCCACAAGAACAGACAAAACGTTCCTGAATAGGATCCTCGGATTTCATTCGGAGGAGAGGTCTCCACTTGTCTCTAAGCAGGAAGCGAAAGGTAGGTTTTGGTCTTACAAATTTCGGCAGTCTGATGGCGCCGCAAGCTGTAGGGATGTATCTGGTATACAATTATGTTAATGGTACTGTGTTGGGGCAGTCTTCTGGCGGCATTCTGCTGGTGGGGATTGCACTGTTAATCTTCACGATTTGGGATGCATCGAATGATCCTTTAATAGGGCAATGGTCCGACAGAACAAGAAGCAGATGGGGACGAAGAAAGCCGTTCATAATGTTTGGCGTACCGTTCTTGGTTGTCTTCTACTACCTGCTTTGGAATCCGGTAGTCTCAACGGATGTATTTTTGATGTTCTTCATTCTTGCGGTATTGCTCTGCATCTATGATACTTTTCTCACTATGTCGACGCTGTGGTATGCTATGTACCCCGAGATCTCGACAACTATGGGTGACAGGCTGGAGATATCCACATATCTTCAGGTTTTTGGAATCTTGGGTCTCGCTTTCGCATATGCCGTTCCCTCTCTGCTTACCCGTATGGGATACGGCTGGAATACCATAGCGTTGATCCTCTGCGCTATCATACTGGTCTCTTTCTACATGCCCGTAATCTCTGTCAAGGAGCACGGCGAATTTAGCCTAGACAAGCCCCTCTCATTCAGAAAGGCTCTTGGTACATCGGTCAAGAACAGATCATTTCTGACTTACCTCGGCACGCAACTGACATTGCAGCTAACTTATTCAATTGCTGTGATGACAATTCCATTCTTCGTCAATGATGTTCTCGGAGGAGATCTGTTCACGCTTCTAATAATAATGTTCGTCTTTATCGTTGTCGGTCTGGCAGTGTGGTTTGTGTTCAGCCGCAGAAGTGGTCCCAGAAAAGCGTTGTCAGTCTCGATGGTGATTCTAATGATTGCACTCTTCTTGACGCTGTTCGTTACGGAGACCATCGAAGTTATTGCTGTCCTGATCGTAGCGGGGATCGCTCTAGCGGGGCCAATGATGATCCCGACAATGATGCTTGCTGACGTCTGTGATGAAGATGAACTTAAAACGGATGCAAGAAGAGAGGGAATGTACACGGGAATCTCAGGTTTCATAGTGAAGCTATCGATTTCGATGTCCGGGTTAATAGTGACTAGCGTTCTGGCATTCTCTGGATATGTCTCCACTTACTCGGTGCAGCCGGCGTCTGCAATACTTGGCATACGCCTCCTTATGGGACTAGTAACATTGGTTCCTGTGGCAATAGGGCTCGTAGTACTAGCGAAGTACCCACTAGTCGGCGAGAGACTGTCAAAACTGAAAAAAGATGTGGAATCCCTGCACAAAGAAAAAGCTAAGAAACTCCTGAAAGAAAAAAAATGAAAGGAGTATCTTCTAAGCGACGCTCCTTCTGAAGAGAATCGTTGCTAAAGTCATCAAGGCCAATGCAAATACGCCTACCACGAGAAGATCAGGCAATAGTCCGAAGAAAGTAGTCCAGTCGTTATTGAACAACGCTCTGATAGGGTCGACGGCATAAGTCACCGGATTAAACCTTGTTGCAGTAACCATCCAATCGGGCATCATAGTCGTTGAGAACATAGCGGTACTCATGAAGAGTAGTGGCATAGTCAACAGGTTCATTACGGGCATCATAGCCTCCACATTCTTCACCGATGCCCCGATTGCCATCGACAATCCTGCAAAGGCTAAGCACAACAGCATAGCTATCAGGATTGCAACTATGAATCCTAGTACACCGGTCGCTACTGTGACGCCAAGCAGAAAAACAGCTATCATACCGATTATCGCGGTTTGAAGCCCTGTTCTAATGCTAGCCGAGAATATCTTACCTGTACCTATCGACGTTCTTGAAATCGGCGCCGCAAGCATCTTGTTAAGAAACCCAAGTCGACGATCCCAGACTATCGAGAACCCTCCGAAGATTCCACCGAACAGCGTTGTCATCGCTATTACACCAGGAGTGAAGTAGTTCAAGAAAGTCGGCGCGCCATTAAAGGCCAATGCGGTGAAATTTGGGATTTGTATGCTGCCCAAGTATGGTAGGAGCTGCGCCAGAAGTGAGGGTGGTATTGTATTCGCGAACGACTGCATGAATTGGCTCATGGCCTGTGTCCCAATGTTTGAGAAGTTGAAGGCGTTTCCCATGAATGCTAGCCATATGAATGGCTGGATGAGCGTCGAGAACATTGCCGCCCTTGATCTAGAGAAATGCTTTAGCTCTCTCCAAGTCACGTTCCATGTATCTGCAAGTCCTCTTGCTACCATTATTGTCTTGCCCTCCTCATTCTCATCGTTTGCATTATGTGTTCTATTCGGCTGCCTTCCTCTTCACGAAGCGCTCTGCCAGTGAAAGACAAGAATACGTCATCAAGTGATGGTCTTTTCGTAGAGATACTTTCTATCGTAGCGCCAGTGAGTGCGGCGACCTTGAATATCTGAGGTATAGCTGTTGCGCCTTCCTTCACCACGATATTGTAGACGTTGTCCCCGTTAATGCTTGATTTCTTGGCTGACTGCGTTGCCATCCAAGATTTCATGGCTTCTGCACCCGGTCCTGCTGGGGAACCTTCTGGCATTCCCCCACCTTTCTTCATCATTTCAGCGATTTTTGCAAGTTGCTCTGGGCTCATTTGTGGCGCATTCTGTGTCTCTATAATGTTCTGAACGAATGGTTGCTTCTTGATCTCTGCAATGGTTTGTTGCACCTTGTCTTTTGACTCGGGTGCGATTTTCAGGGTGACGATTTCCCCTCCGAGATCGCTTTTCAGTTTCTCAGGGTTATCCATGGCTTTTATCTGTCCGTGGTCTATGATTGCGACTCTGTCGCACAGTTTGTCCGCTTCGTCCATGTAGTGTGTTGTAATGAATATGGTCATTTTCTTCTCTTCTTGTAGTAGTCTGATGTACTCATGGATTTTCTCTCTCGTCTGAATGTCCAAGCCTAGTGTTGGTTCGTCAAGAAACAGGACTTCAGGTCTGTGAATTAGTCCTTCGGCGATATCTAGACGCTTTCGCATGCCACCGGAGTATGTCTCAACTTTGTCATTGTCTCTGTCGCTCAATTCAAGCAGCTTGAGAACCTCGTCAACCCGTTCCTGCAGTACATCTTTGGGCACGTGGTAGAATCTTCCTTGGAGCATTATATTCTCTCGTCCCGTGAGCTGATCGTCAACAGCTGTGTCTTGACTCACATAGCCAATACAGTTACGCACAGCATCCCTTTCTTCTCGAATGTCATGCCCACAGATCGTAGCCGTTCCGCTTGTTGGATTGGTAAGTGTGATCAGCATCATAATGGTTGTAGTTTTGCCCGCTCCGTTCGGGCCTAGGAACCCGAATATTTCGCCTTCATTGATGTCAAATGATACATTGTCGACCGCCTTTAGTCCTCCGGGGAAAACTTTGGTAAGGTTCTTTGCTTCTATTGCATGCGAGTGTATATGCTCATTTGCCATTTTGTGTACACGACCTAAAACTTTTTTTGTTTTGTGTAGTCAGAATTATCGTATTCGATATATCTAATAAGATATTTAAACTTTATCCTCCTTCTTCCGAACAGTCAGCAACTCTTTCTTGACTATCTCAAGCTCCTCTTCAGTTATTTTCGAGAAAGCATCAAGAAACTTCCTTCTTTTCTCGTCTGAAACGGTATTCCAGTAGTCATCGCTTAACACTTCCTTGAGCGTATCAATTTCTCTTCTGCGCTGAGCAAGAACTACCTCATCAAACCCCAAGCCTGGGTATGCCAAATCCATGAAAATCTTGAAGAGATTTCTTGATCTTGCAGTAATACCGTGTGTCACATTCTGTCTAAACTCGGCAAGTGACTCCTTTCCCTTCTCTGTAATCTGAAGCGTCGTTCCTCTCGTCTGGGTCTTTTTGCCCTTTGAAGCGGAAGCTGGTTTTATTAAGCCCTCGTTCTTAAGTGACTCGAGCATGGGATAAATCGAACCTGGTCCTGGTTTCCAGATCCCTTCTGTCCTGCTCTCGATATCAGTGATTACTTCATATCCTTTCATGGGTTTGTTCACAAGTAGCCTCAGAATATAGAATCTGAGCAACCCTCTTGGAACCGCATGTGGCTCTCTTACCAACGTCAGTCCACTCTCCGCGCAACCCTGTATCTAATACGATATATTTCAACAGGAATTTAAGGATAACGGGGATAATCATGAAGAATCAAGACCAAAAACCTAACAACGACGCGATAGATATCACCTCGTCAATTCAGAATGTCGCAAGGGGAGACCAACTATCATTGCGTATATAGAAAAGGCAATAAGGACGAAACGATTTAGTTGATTCATCGAGCAGGATCGACAATGACCAAGCGGAGGGTCGCCACCTGAGCATACCAAGTCTGTCTGAGGCCATAAGAAAGGAACTAACAACCCTGGGAATCCCGTCGGTACTTGAGATGGCTCTCATATCAAACACAGGCAAGGTGTTGTATTCTGACTTGAGCAGGCCTGCCATGAGTAGAATCTCCCCCTTCTACGATAGCATGCTGATTATGGGGCTGGGAGACAACCTCTCACTGGCTTTGGACAACGTAAAGACAATCATAGCCTCAAGAATCTCCAACAGGGCGATCTTAATCGCCTTGACAGACAAGAAAGTGGGGATCGTTCTCACTAAGATGAGTGGGGTAGCTGACAAGTTTGGTAGACTATTAGATGAACTCATAACTATGGATGAATCAAGGAGTGGACCTGATCAGAGTTCAAGAAATCCGACAGTGGAGACGGTTTCCAGCTACAATGAGTCATCCTCTGTCGTCGAAGAGGTTCAAACATCTAATACAGTTCAACCACAGATACCGCAAGAAGAACAGCGGCAGACTCAGTATCAGCCACAAGCTCAGCCCGAGCCGAAGATTCAACCCCAGGTTAGACCGGAGCCCAAAATACAGCCACCGCCACAGCCGGAAACGAAGCCGAAGCCTAAGGCACCGCAGTCCACGGTTGCTGTTGCACCAGTCACTGCACAGCGGAAGTCAATGGAACGGGTCACGGTACCGGTACTAACCGATCCGAAAGTCTTGGAGAAATGCCCAGATAAAGATCGCAGGTTCCTTGAGCTATTTGATGGAAACCTCAGCTTGAACGAAATCGCCAGAAGGCTTGGCGTACCGTATTTTGACGCCCTCCAGGTTGCAAACAAATACAAGAATGCCCGTAAGGTGGAAATCAAAGAAGTATTCAGGGGGTAACTATATCCATGGGAATGAAAGGTAAGATCGCTTGGAGATTCATGGCGGAGAAAGCCAACCTGACACTTCTGCAAGCACTGTACGGAAGTGTCACTGAACTGCTTCTCCAGATGAACGCTGGTGACATACCGAAAACAAATGAAGGTATCATGGAGACAGGAAGGTCGTTAGCTCCAAAGCTTCTCGCCAGATTCCATGATAGAGTCGGCCAGCACGCGGCCGAATTCAAGGAATTCAAAAACACACTCAACCTAGCCTACAAGTACAACTTTGGCAAGGAGTTCGACAAAATCACATATCTAAACGACGGAGACGGAGAGAGAATCATCTATGAGGACAAAGATTGTCCCTTGTGCCGAGGAATCACACTATCACCCGAGCTAAAAGACCTGAAATACTGCAATACTCTAGCAGGCGTATTCCTAGAGGTGCTAACGCTACGAGGTTATGAAGGGATCGGACGAGAAATACAATGCAAGGCAGCTGGCGCACCGTCATGCCTCACTGAGATAAGATGCGTTAGAAGACTTGAATCGAACACCAAATAGCAACGGTCTACGCCAATATGGCGTAGCCGCCCGTCTCTCATTTTGCCGACCTCGCAACGACCTTGGCTCCAGTATTCTCTTTATAAAGAACATTTAAATTTGCCGACTACGGATAAATCTTAGCGTAGAAGATCAGATCAAAAAAGGTGTGAGAGAAGTCAATTGGGCAGCAACAAGTACAAATTCGTGGGAATCCTTCTCATCGCAACGTTGCTTGGGTTCAGTGCTATGGCACCTGCAAGTGGATGGGCTCCTTCATGGATGCAGCCTCCTAACAGCTCCGGCAAATACGCCAAGTATCAAGGCGGAATCAACCTACAATTTGGAAACCCTGGTGAGCCAACATACATAAAGATCTTGGTGATGGTTGAGTTCAACTGGGAAGTAGGTCCACAGTCAAATGATACTACGGCATACGTAACTGGTTCATTCGCTTTTCTCGCTCTACTGAATATTACCATGGCAAACATGAGTGCCTCGGCTCTCTATACCTCAACCCCGGGGGGGTACGAATGGATCGACCTCAGCATAAGCCAAGTAATCCAGACGCACTATTTCGATCTCTTCATGCAGGAACAGAATGGACACAATACTACATTGTGGGTTGAGAGTATAGCTGGCATGCAGCCTTCACCATTCTCAATTGGAGGCCGAAGTTGTGTCAAGAATACGGGCAATCTGAGTATTCCAATTCCAATGATTGGAACGATTGGTGTAACGAAGTACTATGACACTCAAACGCATGTACTGATGGCGGAAGCACTATCCATCAATGCCACTGCGTTGGGAATCGGTTCATTTCTACCAGGTGTGTCCATTATCAGTTTCCCAGTGGTCATGAACAGCACAAACATCTTTAGTTTCTCATGGAACATCGGTGGCGACATAGTTCTTTGGCTCGAAGCGGCGGGTATCCTCTTTGGACTCTCAGTGCTCTTCGCTGTGGTGATACGTCCTCGGAGAAAGTGATCTCAAGGGAGGTAAGGTGAATCAAGAATGGCCAAAGCAGGTAAAGATGTTAAGGTAGTGTCAGTTGGCGGAGCTGGAACAAGAGCAGGACTCGCAGGCGCTTTTGGGGCAGCAGCAGGTTTGGTACTCTTCATAGTCAACGCCCTCACAGTCTACCTTATATTATCCTCAATATACAGCATCGTTGGGCTATTTCAGACAATCGGATTCAGTGATCCATTCAACCTCATCGGTCAAGCCTTAGGCATCGTGAGTGCCTCTACGTCTAGCGTAAGTTTCACATTCTATTTGGACATCATGGCATTCATTTTCATGGGCATTGCACTCATTCTTTTGTGGATGAAAATCAAGGAATCTGGCGGAAGCGCGTTCATGGCTGCACTCGGAGCTTTCTTCTTCGCAGGAATTGCATTGTACGTTCGCTTCTTCCTATTGCCCCCGATAATGTTGTCATTCGACCAGATGGCTATAGCAGGATCGCCGATGAACATAATCATATTCGGAAGCATCGTCTTGGGGCTTTTCGGTTTCGTAACAATCTTCCTGATTCAAGGGATCGCATTCTTCATCTTTGGACTCTTCACGCGGAAAACACTAAACAAAATCAACAACACCTATGGAAAAATAGCACGCGGAGGAAGGCTCATTCTAACGGTCTCAATCATGAATCTAATCTCCATGGTCGCACTGTTCATAGCTGTCCCACTCCTTCAAGGAGCCATAACAACCTTGATCAGTGGGCTGGGCGGCGGTGGCGGCGGCATTCCAGACATCTCATCATTGCTTGTACCACTGATATTGTTCGGGGTCGGCGTATTTCTCAAGATGATAACGATTCCTATCCTAACGATGTTTGCGTTCCTGTCGCTCGCATTTGGATTCCGTGGAATCGCCAAAGGCGCATGAGTGCAAAACACAACACTCATCTACCTCTTTTTATATAATAATAGCCACACTCTAACAGACTGCTGCAAACTGAATTTGTTGACACTAAGCAGAGTGAATACCTGCAAGTTGTAGAAGGGGAGAAGCGGCTTGGATCCAGTCGAAAAGGCTCGTCCTCACGAAGGAAGGTCCCCAAAGGGTGGTGGGGAAGGCAAAGGCGGCGATGAAGATTATGCTGCTGTGATTGAGAAGTATGAAGCAGAGATCAGGTCAGGTAATACAGATGTTGTGACATTGATTAACCTAGGAAATGCCTACAGTGGCAAGGGTGAGCACGACGAAGCTCTCAAGTGCTATGACAAGGCTCTGCTTATGTCTCCTGATAAGAAACAAGAGATTCTCATCTTGAATGGTCTCGCTGACGCATATTCAAAAGCGGCTAACTTTGAGAAGGAAGTGGAAACCTATACTGCTTTGCAGCAGAAGTCTCCTGAAGATCGGTCAATAGTGGGGAAGGCAGCTCGTGCCTACGAGAAATCTGGAAGGATTCAAGATGCTAACCTATACTACGCAAAGGCACTTGGTCTGACCCCTAATGACCCCAATCTTCTGTACAGCTACTCATTCTTTTGCGAGAAGCTGGGTCAACCGAACAATGCTATCATAGCCTTGGAAAAAGCTCTTCGGCTTAAGCCTGATTCCGAGCCGATTCTGCAGAAACTGTCCATCATGTACACTACGATCGGAGAACACGAGAAAGCAATCAAGACTAAAGCCAAGCTACTTGAACTTGACCAAGATGATGTCGGAAGATGGGAAGACCTAGCACTATCACATGCAGTGGCAAGAAAATACAAAGAGGCAATTGAAACATGCCGTAAAGCCGTGGTCAGATTCAATACCTCCTCAACGTGGATACTGACTGGAGACATATTTGCTGATCAGAAGAAAGAGAGCAACGCACTGTACTGCTACGATGTTGCCGCTGGGCTTGGGCACCCTGAAGGAAAGGCAAAAGCTGCAAACCTCCGTAACAAAGGCGTAAAGCCAAAGGACATCGGGTTACAACAAAGCGTGCTCGAGAAAGCCTAGCCAGAACCGATAAGATACTTCTTCCAGCGTTTGAATCTCAATTCCCTGTTCAAGGAGCTGCCGTGAATATGCGTTCCCAGAAGCACCGAAGTACCAGAAAGAATAGCCAGAACTTCACAAGACATGATGACCTTATCATTGATGTTGCTTTGAAGCTCGGCGCTTCAGATGCCAAGCGAATAAACCCAAGCGAAGTCGTCGTGAGCGAGTGGGTGAGATTCAAATGCCAATACGGGTGTCCTGAATATGGTAGAAGACTTACGTGCCCACCATTCACGCCGTCAATCGAGCAAGTTAGGAGGATGCTCTCAGAATACAGGAATATCCTGCTGGTACGGTTCGAGCAGCCGCCAATTCCCGAAAAAGTTGGCGCAGAGGGATTCATGAAGGAGTTCAACAAGCGGCAAAGCGAGGTAAACGATATTACATTGAAGATCGAGAATGAACTGATGTTGAGAGGTTATTACAAGACATTCTCAATGGAACCGGGAATATGCACTCGATGCGAAGAATGTGTTAGACAAGGAGATAGATGTAGACACCCGGCGGAAGCACGACCATCGCCAGAAAGCCTCGGAATTGACATGTTTTCGACTGTGAAGAACACAGGGTGGCGCGTAAATGTAAAGACTGGCATATACGAGAACTGGACGAACTATGCGCTCATACTCGTCGATTAGCTTCGAACACTAATTTCAATCAATATGTGCCTTGTTCTCTTCTCTTCTAATCCAAATGATCTTGGGACGTTTGAATTTCTTCAATAATGATTTGGCTTCACTGACCAAGTCGCCGTTCTCGTTGACTTTCCACCCCTTGTTGATATGACCATCTATTAATTGGCTGTCAGTCAAGATTGTCAGATCATTAACACCCTTCTTAGCGGCCATCTTCAAACAAAGTATGAGCGCACTGTACTCGGCCCTATTGTTGGTCGTTACACCAAGTTCCTTGCTAATCTTCTCCCCGTCTTCGAATACGACACTCGCTTTCGCGGGACCTGGGTTACCCTTTGAGCTTCCATCTAGCCAAACTTTCAATTTAGCATAACCCTCCGTTGATCATGTGGTCGTCGTCACTTGATGCAGAGAATAGATTAAAATATATTGCCAACATATCAACTTGAGAACCAGCATCTAATTGGGGACTATTGGATTGTCATTCGATACGTCAGGACTCAGACATTGCCTGCAGATCAAGCAAACCACTTTCGCGGAGAGGTCTTGTGGAGGTTGATTCCATATTGACTCCAGATAGCAAGAAAGAGAGGACACTTACTGAAAAGATAAACGATGTCGCTGCACGCAGAGCCATATTCTTCCCTACTGCAGAGATCTATGGCGGCGTGGCCGGGTTCTACGATTGGGGGCCAGTCGGTTCTCTTCTTAGAAGAAAAGTAATTGATGCTTGGAGAGAGATTTTCGTCAAATCTGAAGACAATGTCCATGAGATTGAGGGCTCAACTATTCTTCCATATAATGTGCTGAAGGCTTCTGGACATGTTGACCACTTCACCGATCCGAAAGTTGAATGCACGAAATGCAAGAAAGTTTTCCGAGCAGACCACTTGATAGAAGAGGTCACTGGACGGAACGTTGAGGGAGTCCCGTTTGACGCGATGACTGAAATCATTCGAAAAGAGAAGGTAAAATGCCCCAAGTGTGGAGGAGACCTTTCTGATGTCAAGCCTTTCCAACTGATGTTTGGGGTTGGCATAGGTGCAGAAGCTAACCAAGGATTCTTACGCCCAGAAACCGCACAGAACATTTTCACGGCATTCAAACGGGTCTTCCCCACGATGAGAGGAACACTGCCTTTTGGGATTGCCCAAGTAGGTAGAGTCTTTAGAAACGAAATATCTCCGAGACAAGGAGTCATAAGGGTCCGCGAATTCACACAGATGGAGATCGAGATGTTTGTGGACCAAAGACAACTTAACAATCACCCGAGATTCGACGAAGTGAAAAATATCCATATTAGAATTCTCCCGAGGGAAGCACAAAAACAAAACAAGGAACCCGGTGGGGATGGAGAAGTTGTCGAAGTCACAGCGCAAGAAGCGGTCAACAGAAAACTCGTGCCTAACCAATATATTGCCTATTTCATTGTGAAAGAGACACTGCTTTTCACTACGCTTGGGATCCCCTTCGAAAGGCTCAGATTTAGGTATATGATGCCTGAGGAAACTCCACACTACTCTGGCGGAAACATCGACGCAGAAGTTGAACTCAGCATGGGATGGAAGGAGATCATTGGAAACGCGTATAGAACCGACTATGACTTGAAGAGCCACGGGAAGACGAGTGGAGAAGACCTATCTGTCATGTTGCCTGATGAAAAGGACCGGATAATTCCACATGTGATCGAGCCTTCAATCGGGGTCGAGCGGATAACCTACTGCGTGTTGGAGCATTGCTTTAGAGAAGGAGACCGTGACTGGACATGGTTCCAGTTCCCGCTGAAGATTGCCCCGATACACACAATAGTAGTCCCTCTAATGAGAAAAGACAAGCTGCCTGAGAAGGCGAAAGAAATCTACAGAGCGCTAAAGATAGATGGTCTTGATGTAACGTACGACGAGAAAGGATCTGTGGGCAAGATCTATGCGAGGGCAGATGAGATCGGTATTCCATTCGCTGTTACAGTCGACTATACTACCTTGGAAGACAACACTGTAACCATCAGAGACAGAGACAGCGCAAAACAAGTGCGAGCATCTGCGGAGGAGTTGCCATCGACAATCAGAAAGCTAATCAGTGGGAAGATTACGTTTCAGGAAGCGGGGGGCGCCATTAAGAACTGATGAACTCTGGTTCTACTTTGAGTCTGCTCAGAATATCCTTGAACCAAGGTATTCCAAACATTCTTTTGCCGAACATCAGTATATTTCCTTGGCAGGTCTGAGATACTTGCTCTAGATTCTTCGCGAGGAAATCGGACACTCCATTGCCATCAGCTTTAACATATATGAACCTCTCAAACTCCTCCTCACGCGGCGAGCTATTCTGAAGAGCACCGCAAGATATGCCGAGCTTGATATAAAACGGCATGTATGTCTGCTTGTATTCGATGTTATAGATTAGTCCCAAACAAAGAGCATCCCGAACATTGCTTTCTTCAACACCCTTCTCTTCAAATAGCTCTCTCAGAATAGCTTCGAAAGGATCTGGGTTGCCACCCTTGAAGTCTTTTTCTGGGTCCATTGTTCCAGCAATTGTGCTATACTTTCCGGGATTGAAGTAAAGGTCGCTGCGCCTTTTGCCCAGAACAAAACAGTCATCAGATGATACAACTACCGCGCCGACAGATAGTGAGTTGGATATCATCTCCGAACCAAACTTGGACACAAACTCCGCTTCCCTGGTTCCAACGAGGTACTTGTACGACGTATTCTGCAACTCAAGGGATAGTATTTGATCTCTCGTCTTGTAGGATATGACTTCGAAAAGCTTTCCGTCAAACAACCTGATTCCAGAGGCTTTTTTCTCAAGCCAGATTCTTTCTATGAGTTTCGTGGCTTCCTTTGGGTATTTCTTCTCTGCATTTTGATAGCTGATCATGAGTCGTTCGCGGTTGAACACTTCATCGACTAAGACCATGAAACCGAGCATTCCGATCCCCGCTAAAAATCCTGAGGGTATTTCTAAAATTCTATGCCGAGTCTACCTGATACTCCCTTGTTGTACCAGTGTTTCACTTCGACCATGTCGGTTACAAGATCAGCTACATCCAGGATCTCTTTTGGGGCGCTTCGCCCGGTCAGAACCAATTCAAGAATGGGAGGCTTCTCCTTGATCAATTTGATGACATCATCGACACTGATCAGTCCGAGATCCATGGCGGGGTTGATCTCGTCTAATACGACAATATCGTACTCCTCACTTTCAACAACTTTCTTCGCTAGCTCCAATGCTGTCTTAGCGAGCTCATAGTCTTTGGGCAAGGGTTTGGTATCGATCCAGATGAAACCAGGGCGACCAGTCTGATAGATGACGAGTTTTTCGGGAAAATATTCTTTGGCCGCCAGCATCTCCCCAGACACATTCTTCTTGAAGAAGCAGATAAAGCAGACCTTGAATCCTCTACCAATCGCTCTCAAGGCTAGACCTAGCGCGGCGCTAGTTTTTCCCTTGCCATTTCCAGTGTAAACTTGGACAAGCCCCTTGTCTATTTTTGGACTCAAATGGGATTTCATCTCGAAGTTGGATTTACGAAGTGGATATCTTATTCATCTCATTCTTTTTAGATAGCCATTCGGGTTGAATGTCAAATAGAATTTCTCTTTCGCTTTGTCTATGATGAAGTTCTTGTTCCCTTTTAGGAATTCTTCCACTGCTTCCATCGGACCTGGACCAAAATCGGGCGCTACGGGGTGACCGTTCATGTTTGTGTCTTCAACTATCAAGTAGCTTCCTTTCGTTACGAACTTGCTGTAAATCCTCAACTCGTTAAGGACATGCTCTTTGTGATGATCGGAGTCCAGCAGTACCATCACTTTGCCCCTACTAGGCACCATTTTGCTTACGTGCTGCACAATCTCCTCTGAGGTTGATGATCCAGTGAGATATTCTATTCGCTTATGTCTCGGTCTGTCTTTTCTATCCTCGATATCTATCGTCACAACCTTGCCATTGTTTGCAATGTCACACATTGTGGCTAAGAACAAAGCTCCTCCTCCATTTGCTGTGCCGCACTCAATTAGAAGGTCTGGCTTTAGTTCCCAGATTAGTTCTTGATAGACCCAGAGGTCGAATGGGCACTTCAGAGCCTTGACTCCAAGCCAATATGTGTTGTCCCATGTTTGACCACGAGAGGCAGCGTTGTAGTACGTTTTGTGGAACCAGTCCATGTTGTTTTTCTCTTGCATGGGATTGATATAGTTCCCATAACGGACGAAATTCCTCAGCGTGTCTGCCTCATTCCTAAGGAATTGTAGTGCTTTCTTGGCGCTCATGATTGAATTACCTCTGAATTCCAGTTATTGGCTTTTCCCCAGTTTTTAACGTCCAATTTGGTGAAACTCGGTAAACCGGGCAAGGTGTCGGATTGATGACAAAAACAAATACTTACATTATTTATCGCTTTCCATCGCAATCTTCATAAACGGCCTTTCTTTATAGGAGCATATTCTTCATCGTAAAACTTGGTATCAATCAGCATTCCTGCTCTCCGAATGGTTTTGCGGAGTTGTGTTCGTATTATGGACGTTCTTCATAGTACTCCAGAATCGCTTAACAGTAGTCTAAAGGAAGGAAAGATCACTGTGGCAGTCTATGGTCTTGGACATGTGGGTTTGTCGATCGCCACCGTATGGCTCCGCGCTGGAGCAAAAGTCATTGGAGTCGATGTGAGAGAGGACGTTGTAAGATCAATAGGTGCCGGTGTATCGCCAATAAAAGACGAACCGGGTATTCCCGAAGCCATTAGCGAGTCCGTCGCCGAAGGAAAACTAAGAACCACTCTTGATGGAGTCAAAGCGTCTAGAGAATCTGATGTCAAGATCATAGCCGTACCAACGACTCTGAGCAAGGAGAAAAACTGTGACATTGCTGCTCTCAAGCAGGTCTTACAAGTCATCGCCAGAGGACTGAAGAAAGGCGATCTCGTTATAATTGAATCAAGCGTGCCTCCAACGACAACTATCAAAGTAGCTCAGCCAATACTTGAGATGGGCAGTAGACTCAGAGTTGAAGAGGATTTCGGATTGGCGTTTAGCCCTGAAAGAGTTTTTGAAGGACGAGCAATTGAAGACATAGAAAGAAGGTACCCAAAAGTGGTAGGCGGGATTGGATCCAAGAGCACGGAAGCTGGAGCGGCATTATATGGTGTGATAGCCAAGCAAGGCGTCATAAAGACATCAAGTTCAACCGTGGCTGAGACTGAAAAACTTTTCGAAGGAATTTACAGAGACGTAAACATAGCATTGGCCAATGAGCTCACGAGGTTCTGCACATCCGTGGGAATAGACTTCATAGAAGTCAGAAAAATAGCCAACTCGCAACCCTTTTGCTATCTCCACTACCCGGGGTTCGTGGGAGGATGGTGTATCCCCTTCTACCCTTATTTCGTGCTGCAAGTCGCCCAGGATAAGAACGAGGAACTGCCATTGACTAGTCTTGCAAGGAAGGTAAACGAGGACAAACCTGAACTGCTTATCAGAGTGGCTGATTCCACACTTAGGGAAGTCCGCGGAAAAGGACTCAAGAACTCCAAAGTGACAATCCTTGGACTGGCATTCCGCGGAGACATTGCGGATACAAGGAACTCTCCCAGCTATGAAGTCATAGAGTTGTTACTGAAGAAAGGAGTTGGGGCAATAACTGCTTATGATCCTTACGTATCGGAAGATCTGAGCTTAGGCGATAAGAAGATACGACTTGCCCACAGCACAAGTGAAGCTGCTAGAGACGCGGAACTGTTAATCATTATGACCGAACACTCAGCTTTCAAGGATTCGTTGACAGCAGGTGAAGTGTTGAAGACAGCGGCAGCACACGCCATACTGATCGACGCACGGAACATACTTCCCATAAACATCTCTGACGCAGCCATGGAGGGACTCATTCTTAGGCAGGTCGAAGGCTTCAACATATTCATCAAGTGAAACTAGACAAGTGTGAGTCTAGCTGGAGAAAAACCATAAGGTTCCAAGCGCTTCTTAATTGTCAAGGTATGCGATTAACATCCTACTTAAATAGATGGTAAAAAGGATAGCTAGTAACTAGTACCCTTGGTAACAAGGTTGGGCGCATTATGCTCAAGCTAATGGTTGTCGTTGGAACTAGACCTCAGATAATCAAATCAGCGCCCATTGTTCACGAAGCGGAGAAGCACAGAGATGTCGAACTGCAACTTGTCCACACGGGACAACACTACGACTACGAATTATCAAAGATCTTCTTCGACGAGAATGACCTTCCTCCCCCCAGAGCTAATCTGGAGGTTGGTTCCGGTTCACATGCGTATCAGACTGCTCAGATAATGACTAAACTTGAAGCGATCCTTCTGGACTATAAACCTGATATAGTTTTGGTACCTGGTGACACGAATTCAGCGCTGGGCGCGGCTCTCACCTCTGTTAAACTTCACCTCAAAGTTGCACATGTCGAAGCCGGCGCCAGAAGCTACGACATGTTCATGGCTGAAGAAGTAAACAGGCGCATCATCGACCATATCTCCTCCTCGCTTTTTGCTGTTTCTGAAAACTGTAAGAATAACCTCCACAAAGAAAGTGTGCTAGGGGACGTAGACGTAACTGGAGACACGATGTATGACGCATATCTTAAGCACCTGCCTCAAGCGAAGAAGTGCAACATATTGGACAAGCTCGATTTGGACAACAAGGAGTACGACTTATTGACCCTTCATAGGGCTGAGAATGTCGATGACAAAGACACGTTCCTTGGAATGATTGAAGCGATTCTAGCGTCCGATCTGAAAATAGTTTTTCCCATTCATCCAAGATCCAAGAGTAAGATAAAAGAACTGGGAATCGAACCATCTGCTAAAAACTTGACTTTAATTGAACCATTGGGATACCATGATATGCTAAATCTGCTCACATCCGCCAGATTCGCGCTAACAGACTCTGGAGGTCTACAGAAGGAAGCTTTTTGGTCAAAAGTGCCTTGCATAACTCTAAGAAACGAAACCGAGTGGATCGAGACAAATAAACTCGGTGTAAACTTACTCGCCGGAACTCAGAAGGACAAGATCATCAAAACCATCCAATATGCAATCAAGCATCAAGATGACCTTCTGATGCGATTCAAGAATGTCATTAATCCATACGGAGATGGCAATGCAAGTCAGAGAATCGTAAGTCTCCTGAGAGGTGAAGAGAAAGCCAAGAGCAACGCTTGAACCTATTGGAAATCGAGAACACGAGCCAATCCAGCAAAGGAAGGGCGGACAATACATGAGCAAGAACACGATTTTTCGCTACACAGAGATGAGAAAATTCCTTAATTACCTGAGAGATAACTTCAAAGTAACCACTCTTGGCGACTGGGACGGATCCAATGCCGTCATCATTAGGCATGACGTTGATTTTGACTTAAAAGCAGCTTACAGGTTCGCAGTTTTGGAACATGAATGCGGCATTCCCGCAACGTTCCTAGTAATGACAACTTGCCACACCTACAACCCGATGTCGATTTCCAATAGGAAACTACTACTCGAAATATCGAGAATGAATTTTGAGATTGGTCTGCATTTCGACCCAGTAGTATATGGTGAAATACCAATAGACCGATTGAACGATGAAGCCGATCGGGAGGCAAAAATCCTCGAATCTATCGTCGGCAAGAAAGTAAGATCTCTTAGTCTACACAATCCTTCTCTGAGCGGCAAATATCCCACTACTCAAGGCTACAGGAACGCATATGACAGTAAGATATATGCCGACGACCGCTATATTTCTGATTCCTGCATGGATTTCAAGGGCAAAGATCCATACAAGATTGTCATGAAAGCCAAGGAACATCCTATCCAGATATTGTTGCATCCACTGCACTACACTGACAAGGGATCGAACTATCTTGACATATTCTCTGATTTCATAATCGAAATGGCTTTGGAAATAGATGCACACTTCCGTCCGAATAGTACATATCGCGCTATAGCAGGCAATAGAAATTTGCTTGACCATGTGGCGAAAAAACTGGCTGGAAAGGGTGAGCAATCAGAATTCTAGATTCAGGAAACAGTAAATTGGATTGTTGGAGCTTCACTCCTATGAGAAAGTCAGAGCAGTTTGAATTCAGATAGTATTCTTCTAGGAAGCTTGTGAATGTATTGCCAAGATTAGGAAAGACAATCCTAAGTTTGTCCAAGTGCTGAGGTGGTTGGATGGATTACGTAGTTAGGAACCTAACTGGTGG
The DNA here is from genome assembly GCA_037310415.1 of Candidatus Atabeyarchaeum deiterrae. Taxonomy (GTDB): domain Archaea; phylum Asgardarchaeota; class Atabeyarchaeia; order Atabeyarchaeales; family Atabeyarchaeaceae; genus Atabeyarchaeum; species Atabeyarchaeum deiterrae. The sequence goes on along the minus strand of CP147780.1, from coordinate 2,500,600 downwards.
ACAGATTGCTAAGAAGTTAGGTCTTGTGTATATTGGCAAAGAATATGCGGTGAAAGATATTTGTTCGGCGGTGAATCCACGATCGGACAGTCTGACTTTTATTAAGGATGTGAAATTCCTGGAGTATCTACGCAGCGTCAGCGGGTTCTCACAGCCCCTGATAGTGATAATGCCGAGAAAGGTCTATGATTCGATTTCGGGCCCAATATTGAAGGATACTAGTCTGGGAGTGATTATCTCCGAAAATCCCAGACTTGACTTCATAAAAGCGTGCAATCTGATCTTGCCTGAGGAAGATGTGAAGAGCCAATACTTCAGATCTTTCAGAAAACCGACTATTGGACATCATGCAGTAATACATCCTTCTGCGATAATTTACGGAGACACAGAGATAGGCGATAGAGTTGTTATTCACGCAGGGGTTGTTATCGGTAAGTCGGGTTTTGGCTACGAGCGAGACAAAGACGGAGCTTGGTTGAAGTTCCCTCATGTTGGGAAAGTTATGATAGAGGATGATGTTGAAATTGGGGCAAACACAGTTATTGACAGAGCGCCCTTGGACGCGACGATAATCGGCAGAGGAACCAAGATTGACAACCTGGTTCACGTGGCTCATAGTGTTCACCTAGGTAAGAACTGTATGGTAGTAGCATGCGCATTACTGGGGGGAAGTTGTAGCGTAGGAGATGGCACATGGATCGGAGGAAACGCTTCCGTCTTGGAACACATCAGGATTGGCAGAAACTGTCTGGTAGGTATGGGTGCTGTGGTAACAAAGGATATTCCTGACAATACAACGGTGGCAGGTGTCCCTGCTGAGCCTGTATCTGATTTTGCGAAGAAGAGGGAATTCGTTAAGAGGTTAATGGCGTCAGAAACAGAGAAGTGATTACTGCTTTGCTGAACAGGTTGCTATCATCAGACAAAGATAACGGGAGACTGTCCTATAGAAAGAGAGAAGGCATTTCTTGAACAGGATAGCTCAGATAGAGTGGTACCAGACCTCAAAGCTAATAGCATTTACTAGTAAACTATTAGGAGAGTGAAGACTGAGCAATGTCGAATAGACTTCGTTTGAGAAATGGTCTGGAGGTTTATGGAGAATGACCATACGGATTCCCCTCAGAGACACGCAGAAAACGGTTCTCATAACAGGGGTAAGTGGAGGAGGAGTAGGATTAGAGATATTCAAGGCGTTGAGGCTTGCCAATAGATATCGGCTCCTTGGCGTTGATGCATCACCCCTAAGCATGGGGCTATACATGGAAGAATTTGAAAGGACCTTCATGGTTCCCAGGGCAGACAACTCATCTTATTTGTCGACAATGTTGTCTCTGTGCAAGAAGGAGAGGGTCAGCGCTTTGGCGCCGGGTTCAGAAGCAGAGCTCATGGTTTTGGCCGATAATAAGAAGACATTCGATGAAACAGGAATCATGCTTATGATTAATGATCCCAAGGTTATTCGCATATGCAGTGACAAGGCGAAACAAACCAAATACCTGCAGGAGAACGGCATTCCTGTGCCGAAGACTGAAATCATCTCCAGAGAAGAGGATGTAACAGAATTTGGTGTCTATCCGTCTGTCGTTAAACCCTCCACTTCAAGCGGGGGTTCGAGGTTTGCATTTCTTGCTGAAGACGAGGAAGAAGCCAAATTCTTTGTGAAATATCTGATGAGAAGGAGCATCAGTCCTCTAATGCAAGAATATATTGGTGAACAAGAAGGCGAGTATACGGTTGGAGTGTTGTCAACTCCACATGGAGATATCATTGGTTCTATAGCTCTGAAGAGGCTTTTGCATAATAGACTATCTTACATGATAAGATATGGTGAAAGAGTTCTGTCCACAGGGGTTAGTCAGGGTATCATAGATAATTTCAGCCTCGTGCAGGAGCAATCAGAGAGAATCGCCCGAATATTAGGAAGCAAGTGGAGCTTGAATGTTCAAGGTCGTCTAGTAGGCGACGTTTTCTACGTTTTTGAAATAAACCCTAGGCACTCTGGAACAACATACCTAAGAGCCTTGGCAGGCTTCAACGAGCCTGATATACTGTTACAGTCTGTTTTTGGAGATAGGCTGTTGAAACCTGAAAGATTAAACAAGGGTTATTATCTTCGTGGATTAACGGAGCTGTACATTCCTTTTGAGAAGGTGAAGAAGAGTGGTGGTATGGCTGAAGGATAACCTGGGAACCGCATCTTACGCTGAGAAACTCGATGAGAATGGTGTTCAGGTAATTGAAGTCAGAGACTTAGTTGAGGGAAAAGGAAATGATAGACGTATCCTAAAGGAGAGAATGCTTCAGTGCATAAGAGAAATTAAGGCAGGGAGAAAAGTTGTCATTCGCTGCGACAAGGGCATCGTTAGAAGCAATACTCTTGCCATTGGAGTATTAACATACTTAGGTCTAACACTCGAAGAAGCCATAAAACTTGTGTCCAGAAAAATGGGGGCTCAAGCAATAAACCTGGAATTACTCAATGACATAATGGAGGTCACAAGGACCTTATGAACATACTGTTAACGGGCTCGACAGGCTTTGTAGGAAGTGCTCTGGTTCCCAAACTGGAGGGTAATCATCGACTTGTCTGTCCTGGGAGAACCGATCTAGACTCAGTCAACAGCCCAGTCGAATTGGACCTAGCAGTAAAGAAAGAGAACATCGAGTTCATTGTGCATCTAGCTCATCCAAGGTTACCGCATATTCTGAATTCCATGTCAGAAGCAATCATGATGCTGAGAAATATACTTGAAGTCTGTAGATTAAACAATATACCCCTACTTTACCTGTCTAGTCTCGCAGTGTTTACTGGTTATCACAATTTGGAAACTATATCTCCCGAGACTCGACCTCTACCAGAAGGAGTCTATGGCCAAACCAAATATCTTTGTGAGAAGCTAATTGAATCGTATGAAGAGCTTTATGGCTTGAAAGCCGTCTTACTAAGACCAAGCTACATATACGGTCCAGGAATGGACAAGAGCAGAGTCATATACAAGTTCATTGACAACGCGAAAAGAAATGTGCGGATCACTGTCCACAAATATGTAAATGGCTTCCAAGTACTAGATTATCTCCACAAAGAGGACCTTGCTGAAGCGATAGTGGCAAGCCTGAAACAATGGTCATTCGTGCGGGAGACCATCAATGTTGGAACTGGAACAGGGACTTCTATTCTTCAGTTGGCTGAACTGATTAGAGACCTTTCGAATTCACGATCTGAGATAGAAATAGTCTCCATAAACAATAAAACGTCCAACCTAGTGGTTGACCCTGCACAGGGTTTTCATCTTCTTGGATGGAGAGCCAGAACCGCCTTATCCGAAGCCTTAGGATCCCTAATCTAGCTAAGGGAAGTCCAGAATATGTCTAAATGCGAAATCTGTGGGGGTCTGCTGAAGCCCCTTGAATTTGCTACTGATGTGGCTTTGACTTCTGACTACAGAATTCTTAGACGCGACCTTTCGCATGATTTCTGCGTCAATTGCGGTGCAGTCAAAGTAGCAGACGGCTCAAGCATTAATGCTAGAATGTTCTACAGGGGATATCAGCTTCTACATGAAGAAACCGAGTGTTCAATCATAACTGCGGAAGGCGCTGTTGAACAAGGCAAGTATCTCGTCGATTTCATAAGTCCCTATCTTACAAGGCTGAGTGTAGGGTCTCTTCTGGATGTAGGTTGCGGTAAGGGAGACTTTCTCTATTATCTCCATGAGCATTTCCCTAATCTAGCCTTATACGGCGTTGAACCAAGCGAGTCTTTCGAAATGTTGAGTAAGCGACTAGTCAAAATAAACAAGTTCAAAGGTTTTTTTGAAGATTCTCCTTTCGTAGGAGAGCAGTTTGATATCATAACATTGATTGAAGTCTTAGAGCATGTCGATAACCCTAGAGAGTTTCTTTCTTTAATAAGGAAATGTATGCATAATGATACGGTGTTGCTAGTGGATGTTCCCAACTTTGATAATAATAAGACCGATCTATTAGTCGTTGATCACAAGTGGAAGTTTACAGAGGGAAGTCTATCGAATATCTTCAACTTGAGTGGACTACGCGTAATTGAGAAGGAGGTCTCCAAGGGTGTTCCTATGAGGTATCTGGCTGTGAAAGATGTTGAGAGACGCGTGGAAAAGATGGATGTCAACCCTTACATACAGAAGTCGACAAGTTACATAGAACGCGTTGTTGAGCAATGGAAGGCAGGCGATATCATACATAAGGAAATATTCGTGTACGGACTCGGGTTGATATACCTGTTTCTAAAAGCAAAAGGATTCGTTAAACCCGAAAATGTCGTAGCTTTCGTCGATGATAATCCCTCGTATTGGAAACTGCGGCTAGATGGAAAACCCGTAATTCCCCCGCACGACATGTCAAAATACCCATGCAAGACCGTTTTCTTAGCTATGAATGATTGCTACCACGAAAAGGTCTTGAGTAAATTAAAGGGCTACAAAGTAATCAGATAATAGAACTTCGAATTAGCGATGCTCATCAGCAACGTTTACTGAAGATTGGAGTACAGACTTGAATGAAAATCCTCTAGTCGTAGCAACCATCTCGGCATATTAAGAAGAGGCGACCATAGCCAAAGTTACCCTTCTAACGAAACCCTTTGTGGTAGTATCATAGTATGTGATAATGGCCCAATTGATATGACTTGTGAAATCACTAAATCCTTTAGAGACAACACTTGTAGGTCTAATGTTGCTGACAACTGTGATAGTGCTGTGGGTGTTGTTATGGAGGTAGCAGACTATTGAGAGGCAGACCCCCGAGAGTGCTACACGCACTTCATGAAGTTGCTGGACAACTGAGTACAATAGCAGAAGCGCAGAGAGCACTGGGTGTCAGAAGTGAAGTGATTGTCAGCAGCAGTCATGCCCTTAATTACAAATATGATCTAAACCTTAATCTAAATGAAAAGCCGACTATGATAAAAGCGATCACATTGATCGCGAATTTTGTGAAATGCTTCGCCAAGTATGATGTATTTCATTTCCACTTTGGCACCAGTTTGTTACCTTTTTACCTGGATTTACCTATTCTGAAGTTATTCAGAAAGAAAATAGTCATGCATTATTGGGGGTCTGAAGTCAGGCAAATGGACATTGCGGCAAATTACACACGACTTGCCAAGGAGAAGTTTGAAGAAGATAATGATGATGCAAAAAGGAGAAGAATAAGGACAGTCAGCAAATATGCTAATGCGTTGGTAGTAGGAGACTATCCACTGTTGCCCTACGTACCAAACAGCCTCGTTATTGAGAAGTCAGTTGATCTGACAAAATACAGATTTGCAGGTTGTGGTACGAATAATGATAGAATAAGAATAGTTCACGCGCCGTCAAATAGAAAGGGAAAAGGGACGAAGTATGTACTACCAGTTATAAGAAGACTCAAAGAAGAAGGATATAATATTGATTTTGTACTGGTCGAAAACAAACCACATGAAGAAGCACTGGAAATATACAGAGAAGCGGACATTGTCATTGACCAGTTGCTGTCGGAGACCTATGGCGTTTTTGCTGTCGAGTGCATGGCATTGGGGAAGCCTGTGCTGTGTCGCATCGATAAGGCATTTGTAAAATGCTATCCAGGTTTGCCAATCCTGAATACGAATCGTGATAATCTTTATGATAACGTCAAACTGCTAATCGAAAACCCCGACCTGCGCAAGAAGCTTGGAGCAGATGGCAGGAAGTACGTAAGAAGAATGCATGATTCTAGAACCATCGCAAGACAGACAATAGAGTTATACAAATGCCTCTGGACTAGAGCAAGCTTCTCGTCTAAGCCATCCAAAGCATATGGCACACCTTGTTCTCTTCTTTCATGAGAGAGACAATTACGACCATAAACTAATAACCACGAAGTAATCGCGCCTGATAAAATGGTGACGGGCCACAACAACATAGTTGCCCACGAACGGGCAAAACGTAAATAGCAGAGAAAGACATTAAAGTACGAACACGAGGAAGATTCGCGGACGGAGGAATGGATGGGGCTTGTATACAGTTGATCGTCGAGAGCGACCAAGAGAGGATTTGTTACACTAATCACAGTACTCATGATAATAGCTCCCCTGCCGACAATAGTGGTGTTAGGCAACCCGAGCCAGCAGACCCCCAGCCCAAAGAACTCAGCTGTTAGACAGAATTCCCCTGCAACCATGACTTACTGGGCGAAAACCTACGGAAGCGATATGGAAGATACGCCATACTCTATTCAGCAGACCTCTGATGGAGGCTACATAGTAGCAGGATGGACAGGTTCGTTTGGTTTAGGAGGAAATACTGTTGATAATATGGGTGATTTCTGGGTCTTGAAGCTCGACTCCACAGGAAGTGTGGTTTGGCAGAAGACCTATGGAGGGACTAACGACGATTTCGCATACGGTGTCAAGCAGACAGCGGACGGCGGTTACATAGTAGTGGGAAGCACATGGTCATTTGGCGCAGGCTGGTATGATTTCTGGGTTTTGAAGCTTGATTCCGTTGGAGGCGTGGTTTGGCAGAGTGCCTACGGAGGTGGCGGCAGCGATAATGCGGCGTCATGTGAGCAGACCTCCGATGGGGGGTACATCGTGGCAGGATGGACATGCTCGTTTGGTCCTAGTTTTGGTAATGCTTGGGTTGTCAAGTTGGATGCTGGTGGAGGCATTGCCTGGGATCCATTTAGCGGCGCATCATCCCATGTGACGAGCGTTAATCCCTTGAACTCCGGCGCGACAACTTATACAACGTCCGTAAGCCCAACGAGTAGCGCCGCAGCTGTTCAGGACACACATGTTGTGCCAGTTGACACTAACATGACCGTGACGGTGCAATCTGGTAACTTCGTAATACCTGCTTCAAATGTAGTGACAGTGAGTATTATCGTGGTAGTAGTGCTAATGCTTTTTGTAGCACCAGCATACATGAGAAGAAGAAGTGCAGCGGATGGAGAGCAACGTGACCCAGGTCGCGTCGAGCCCAGAGATAGTGTTTCGACTTCTCTTGAAGAGGGATCTGGGCTTAAGGTTCCGCCTACCGTAACTACTATCACGAATGGTACCGGTATAGTTGCACGAAGTGCAGCTTCTGTTTGGAGGGTTGGAATGAGCCCACAAGTGGATAGTGGAGTCACTGCGTTGAAGGATGAGACGAAACAGAGGCCATCAGGGTCGATCTGCATGGTGTGCGGATTGGGTTTGAGTTCCGTAGACAGAATTGTCCGTTGCCCATATTGCGGGAACTCTGCCCACGAAGATCATATCATAGAATGGTTGCACGTCAAGGGAATCTGCCCGATGTGTGGTCACCATCTAAGTGAGAACGAACTCAAGGCGAGAGTACTAAGGTCCTGACATAAACGAAAGACCTCGTTGCAAACACTCGTCTCCTATCAGCAGAGTCTCTCTGCCCAGCGATTGCCAAGTTTTGTTGTAGACTCGCTTCTTTCCCCTATTCAATAGCCGGTACGCACGAGATTGTCTCAGCTACCATCTGATGACAAAATCCAAGTATGCGAAAGCTAAAATCGATGAAAGTCACCTCGGATCATCGTGCAAACCATTGAGTGCACTTTTCCCCATTGGCGATATTGATGACACGGACCAGTCCTGAGTAAGGCATCAACTAGGTGTTTGGCGAACAAATATATTGAGGATCGGAGACAAGAAAGTTGGATGAATTCAATGACAAACCGCGTAGAAAAAAGTCAGATGCCTAAATGTGAAATTGGAAGCAAGACTGAATAATGATATCATGCATGTAACCCTGAAAGGATAGTGGAGCAAGCATGAAAACCAACAAAGTATCGGGTAAAGTAGTTGTAGTCACAGGAGGCGCAGGCTTCATAGGAAGTCACCTGTGTGACAAGTTGATTGCTTTTGAACCCAGCAAGCTCCTGATAATTGACGATTTCTCTCTTGGCAAAATGAGAAATATCGAGCAATTAGCGAAAAACCCTATCGTTGAGATACACAGGTTGGATGCTTCCAACTACTCTGAGATGGCAAATCTCTTCGAGAAAAATCACGTGGAAGTTGTGTTTAATCTAGCGGTAATTCCGCTGCCAAAATCTCTAGAAGCGCCTAAAGAAACAATAGACAAGAACATATCAATCACTTCAACCGTATGCGAACTCCTACGAAATAAGTTATGTGCTTCTCTTGTTCACTGCTCATCGTCAGAAGCATATGGCAGCGCTTTATACGTTCCAATGGATGAGAAGCATCCCACCTTCCCACTAACTCCTTATGCCGCCAGCAAGATTGCGTGCGATCACATCGCTATGTCATACTACAGAACATACAATCTTGACATAGCGATAGCAAGACCATTTAATGCATACGGTCCTCGTCAGAACGAAGGTTCCTACGCTGCCGTCATCCCGATCACCATTTGTAGAATCCTGTCTGGGCAACCTCCAATTATCCATGGTGATGGTCTTCAGACGCGGGATTACACATACGTTGAAGATACGGCTGAGGCGATCGCTAGCATATATGAAATCTCTTCGACAAGAGGCAAAACCATAAACATTGCAAGTGGGAAAGAAATCCGTATAAAGGATATCATCAACTTGATTGTCAAACTCACAAACTACGATGGAGAAATTATCCACGGAGAAGAGAGGCCAGGAGATGTCAGAAGACACAAAGGAGATATCTCATTGGCAAAGAAACTAATAGGTTACTCGCCAAAGACCGACTTTGAAACCGGACTGCAGAAGACCATACGCTGGTACGAGTCGCAGTCATCTGATAAGAGGGATCCAAAATGAACGCCGAACATAGAAGACTCAAGCTAATAGAGCCTGTAGTAGGAAAAGAAGAACTTCAAATGATTCAGAAAGTGCTCGAATCTGGATGGCTGACAGAGGGTAAAGTGACAGAGGAATTTGAGGCGAGTGTGAGAAAGTTCACCGGTGCCAAGTACGCAGTAGCTACCACAAGCTGCACAACAGCCTTGGAGATTTCACTGAGAGCACTTCAGATAGGACCAGGAAATGAGGTCATAGTACCAGATTTTACTCACCCTGCAACCGCCGATGTCGTGAGACTAGTCGGAGCCGAACCAGTGTTAGTCGATGTGGAGCCTCACTCCTATAACATAGACATGAAGGAAGTCAAGAAAGCAATAACCAATAAGACCAAGTGCATCATTCCAGTTTCATGGGGGGGCAACCCATTAAACTGCGAACTGCTAGATGAAGTGAAACGGGAGTATGGTCTATCAATCGTAGAAGATGCGGCCTGTGGGTTGGGGGCGGAATATGGCGGAAAGAAGACAGGTACGATGGCGGATATTACCTGTTTTAGTTTCCACCCCAGAAAATTGGTGACTACTGGAGAGGGAGGGATGATTACTACCGACAACGAGGAGCTTGCGACAGAGATCAGGTCCTTGAAGACCTTTGGCATGAGAACGACAAAAGAGTCAAAGAGTTTTGAAAGGATTGGGACAAACTATAAACTGAGCGATGTTCTTGCAGCAATAGGCGTTGCACAAATGAGGAAAATAGACAAGATAATTGCAAGGAGAATTGAATTGGCAAATGAATACACGAGGCTCCTAGCGAAGACAGATTTCATGAGACCTCCCATGAAAGACAAGAATGCCAAACATGTTTACCAGACCTACGCTGCGTATTTGGAAATCGACGGGATTAGAGACAGAATTATCGCAGACCTGAATAAGCAGAACGTCGAGACACAAATTGGTACATATGCGCTACACCTGCAGCCAGCCTTTAGAAATGCGAGGAAAATAGGCAACTTAGAGATAGCGGACAAGCTGTATAGGAACCTAATTGCCCTTCCAATGTTTCATTCGATGAAGGCAAAGGATCAAGAATTCGTTATCTCCAAAATAGAGGAAATGAAGGACGCTTACAAAAGGTAGGGGCGCTGCAAGGAGCGTCGTTCCATATTGGTGACAAGTTTGTTTGTGGAGAATTCGTATTAGTCTAGCGTTGCCCGATATCTTTCACACACAGCAACTGGTATGCCTGCTTTGGAAAATGATGAGTAAATTTCTGGGACAGCTCTAATACTCTCTCCCACAAGAAAGAAGAATTGTAGCTTGTCTTGCTATAGAGCGCGAGTCTTCTCCAGCCGTAGGCTATTCGTGTCTTAAAGCCAAGCCTGCCGAGTTCTTCAATTGACCAACTGGACTTAGGATTCCGCACAAGATTCTCATCCTTCCCTCGCGGCAGATATCCGCTTAGAGTGGATATTATGACTTTGCCTCTTGCCAGTTGCTCCATTATTAAGATCAGACCGTAGCCTTCTTCCTTGGTCAGATAATCGAGAACCTCTAGACACATGACTACATCAAACGATTTGGGTTTGAAAAGTATGTCCTTTACGTCAGCTTTGATGTACTGTGTGTGAATAAATTTCTTCTTACTCTCTTGCAGATTGGATTCAGACAGATCGACGCCAAGCGAAGACCTTACTCTACAATACTGAATTGGGGAATCATAACCGCAACCCAAATCCAAGACGGACTCACCATTAAAAAACTCTCTTTTTAAGAGCGCAACCCTGTCGGGAAACATTTCCTTGTAGTAGGGCCGGATAAAATCAGTGAGCGAATTCACTCTAAGTTTTTGTCTGGAAACCTCGCCTGAGCACGTGAAGATGCGCTTATATTCCCTGTGTTTGTCCAACAATCTCCTTTCGTATTTATGCAGATCTTTGACGTTCGTCTTATGTGACCTGTGGTAGACAAACGCAGGAATCACATATGCTTTTAGCCCCTTTTTTCTCACAGTCAGACAATAGTCCACACCGTAACTGTGCCAGTAGTCAAATGTCTTTTGATCGAACTTGACCTTATTGAAAACCACTTTTGGTACTATTAATAGGCACTCGTCTAGGGTCTGTACTGGCTGAGGTTTTTTGACGGGGTTACCCCATTCCCAAATCACGCCGTTGTTACTTATACACCCCCTTCCCCTTTCCCTATTTGTCCTTCCTCTTTCGCTCATGCCAGCTACTCCAGCAACTCCGAGGTCATCTATGCGATCAAGAACCTGCTCGACCTTCTTCAACCACGACTCGGAGTCTAGTTCTACGTCTTGGTGGACAAACATCAAGTACTTTCCAGTTCCTTTTGCTCCCCCGTAGTTCAGCGCTTCTGCTGCAGATACGAATCTGCCCTTAGTGTTATCAAGAGCTAACAACTCAAACTTGGAAGTTTGCTTATTCAGACTACTAAGTAGAATTTGGTTTAGTGATCGCTTGTCATTGTAAACGACGACTATCGAGATCATTTGATCGCCATCTTCGAAAGATGACCTAGCAGTCTTCAGTTCATTACTACTAACGACACCTATAGTATTTATAGGAACGCTAAAAAGAGATCTTATACTACCATCACTTGCGTTGCATGACAAACTTCTGAATCGGTAAACCAGAGCCCTATGGCCAAATGAGTTCAGCTGAAGACCATCGGTAGTAATCCAAGAAGGTCCAAGCTGTAACGGATCAAGTGGGACGTGCCCCCAGATAATCTAGCAAGAAATCATGAAATAAATTGTAGCGGTAACTCATTTGAGCTATGGAACCAATGGAGGCTTGGAACACGATTTGAGTATTGGTGGCGTTGCACGCAGTGGGTTGTTCCTTTTCGTGGGATCGGTTGTAACAGCAGTACTTGCATACGCGTACTGGTTTCTCATCTTGATTCTCAGCGGGAGGCAAGCCGTTGGCATAGCGAGTTCCATCTACAGTTTGAGTTTGCTTGTCTCATGGTTCGCCACATTAGGAGTGCCAATTGGAGTTCAACGGTTTCTAGGTCGAGATTTCGGTCACAGGAATATCAAAAGTCTAAGAACCCATTTCTGGTCGTCTTTTGTATTCACTGCGATGTTTTGCCTGCTGTCAGCAGTCTTCATTTGGGTTGTGGCCTTGCTTGGCGTGACCATTTGGCAATTCGACAACACAATGCTGATTTTGGCGGGGTTCATGATTCTGCTGAGCTTTTCAGGGATGTTTGACGCATTTTTCACGTCAACTTTAAAAACACAGTATTGGGCTGTTGCATATATCATTTCGAGCATTGTCAAAGTTGTTTTTGGCGTTTTCTTGGTCTACATGGGCTTCGGATGGTTTGGAGCAGTAATCGGAATACTACTGGGCAATCTAGCTCTCATAACCCTGATGATGATCTTCACTTCTAGGCAATTGAAGCGCCTAGGTAGTGCGGAGGTGCGCCTCTCTTCGAAGGCACTGCGCGAATCCGTGCGAGCGGGTTTCCCGAGTTGGCTTCCCCAACTTATGGCTCTAGTCGGTCAACAATTGGGCATCCTAGCAGTTTCTGGCATTCAAGGGTTTGCCGAAGGAGGAACATACTATGTATCCTACGCAATCTTTGGCATCCTCGCCATGTTGCCAACCAGCTTCTTGTCAATACTCTTCCCGCTCCTTAGTGGTTCTGATGATACAAGTCGAGGAATGGAATGGAAAGTGCTGAAACTCTCATTAGCGATAGCATGTCCTTTCGGGATCTTCCTTGCATTTTATTCGAGTTTTCCACTCTCATTCTTGGGTGCAGGATTCACGGATGCAGCATCCACCCTGTCCCTTCTAGCTTTGAGCGTAATCCCTCTGACGATCATTTCAGCTATCACTAGCTTTGTATATGCCAAAGGCTGCTATGGAAAAGTACTTGGAATCGGTCTGGCAACGAATATTCCGCGAGTCGCTCTGTATTTCTATTTTGTTCCAATCTATAGCGGATTTGGAGCTGCCTTGACATTCCTTTTAGGTTCGATCACGGGTCTGGTCGCAGCTGTGATCGTCTCGAAAGCAACACGGTTTCAAGCATCAATATGGAAGATCACTGCAACAATCGCAGTCCCCTTGGCTGTAGCGATGCTAGATTTCTTCCTGAGACTAGACTGGTTTATCGGAGGTATGATCATATTTCTCGTATCGGTCTTAGCATATGGAAGACTAGGCGTGATCGAACGCAGCGATCTATCAGATATAGCTCTGGCTTTTGCCTCAAAGGAAAAAGTTGCTCGGACAGGTGAAAGACTCCGCTGGTTGCTTCGAATCCTTTATGGCGAACAGAAAACGTGAAACTCCTTGGCCTAACCCTACACGGTCCGACGACTATGCGGCTCCGAGAAGCAGTCCGCTTCCAAGACCCCAGCAAGTGCCAGAGATGAACGAGAAACGTTTGGCTAAACTTTTCTGACAGCTAATAGTAATGCATATATGCGAGTGTTCTTGAATATAAGACGCCAATGAGATTAGAATGAGCAAGGCAACCCGGCTGAAGGAAGACTTTTCGAAATTGATCATTCGGATTGCCTGCAAGAAGCGATTGTCGATAAGGCGTTAGGGGGTTAATGGGTCGTGGGCGCGCTAGAGTGGAAAGTATCGAAATACCTAGTTCTCAAGGGTAGCAGAATTCCTGTGGGCGAGGAAGTCCCCATGAATCCAATACTGCAATATTCCCCCCTCATGAGGAGAGTAATGTCTTTTGCCAAACCTCTCGCGTATTTACGCGACTACTTCTTTGTTTCTGGTTTCATACATGGAATTATTGGCGGGTGGATCAGGGAAAACGTGAACAAGGGTACAACTTTCTTGGATATTGGATGTGGTGATCTGAGGCTAAAAAAGCAGTTACCGAGACAATTAACCTATAATGCGTTTGATATCTCGTTCTCGGAATACACCCTAGATTTAGCATTGAGATCTAAATCTACAAATATTGCCATCGCATCTGCTACCAAGATACCGTTAGATTCAAATCAAGTGGATGTACTGACTGCTACTGAAGTGTTAGAACATATTCCACAAGTAGATAAAGCCCTAGATGAAATTCGCCGTGTGGCGAGACCGAAGGCGTTGTTCCTTGTAAGCATCCCGAACAATTATTGCTACAAGTATCACGTAAAGGGGCAGAATCCAGATCATCGCAACAAGTGGACTTTTGATGAGTTCATTACTCATCTGGAATCACGTGGATTCAAGCTCATCAAGAGCTGCAAAAAAGGCTGGTGGATCCCTCTTCCCGTGTATCTCGCAGGAAAGACGAGTTACCAGCTGCCCATTACTTCTGACTACGAGTACTACGACACTAACTTCTTCTACATGTTCAAGGTACTGAAATAGATTGTATTGACTAGAAAAGATGGGCTTTAGAGGTCGCCTCAAAAGGCTCTGATACTGAGCTTTTCTAGTATCAAGGGGCTATGTCCTACTGACGAATCAATTGAACTAGACGTTTGTTGCCAACGTAAGAAGACAGTAGAGGTGAGCTAACGAAAAAAGCTGTTTCCCTATTTGATCACGATCGAAGGATAACCTTAAGAAAAAGCATATTCCAGTATTCAGGAGCATCAGCTCAAACTCGATGGTGTAATCAATGATCCCCATGAATGATTTCAGGCTACAATACTGCTCGATCAAAGAAGAAATCGACAAGGCGATCTCCGAAGTTCTGGAAAGCGGCTGGTATATCCTAGGTGCGCAAGTTAAGGCATTCGAAAAAGAATTCGCAGATTACTGTGGAGTCAAATTCGCAGTAGGCGTAGGCAACGGACTGGAAGCACTTCAACTGGCTTTACTTGCCCACAAAATAGGAGACGGGGATGAAGTTATTACTGTGGCCAACACGGCAGTAGCAACCGCCCTTGCAATTTCCCTTTCAGGTGCGAAACCTGTATTTGTTGACATAGACCCAGAAACTTATGAAATGGACGCGTCAAAAATCAAAGAGCGAATAACCAAGAGAACCAAAGCCATTCTGCCCGTGCACCTGTTCGGTCACCCCGTCGACATGGATCCCTTGGTGGAACTTGCACACGCAAACAACCTGCTAGTTATTGAGGACGCAGCCCAAGCTCATGGCACAGAGTACAACGCCAGAAAAGTCGGGGGATTAGGTGACGTTGGCTGCTTCAGCTTTTATCCAACAAAGAATTTGGGCGCTTATGGAGATGCTGGAATCGTAATTACAAATGACAATGGAATAGCTGCGAAAGTTTCTCTACTGAGGAACTACGGTCAGGAAACAAGATACGTGCATTCACTCAAGGGAATTAACAGCAGGCTTGACGAAATGCAGGCGGCGATACTCAGAGTAAAACTGAGACATTTGGATGAATGGAACCGGAAGAGAAGAGATATCGCCAGACTCTATAATGAATTGCTTCAAGGGACTGATCTGGCCTGCCCAGTGGAGAAGGATTATGCCAGACACATATACCATCTTTACGTAGTTAGGTGCCGAAAACGAGATCAGTTGCAACGCTTCATGGAATCAAAAGGGATAACTACTCTGGTTCACTATCCGATCCCCATCCATCTGCAGATGGCATACAAGGACTTGGGGATGCGCAGAGGTTCGTTGCCGCTCACAGAAGAAGTCGCAGACGAAATACTGAGTTTGCCTATTTTCGCCGAACTCAAGGGAGAGCAAGTTGAGAAAGTTGCCGGCATGATCAAAATATTCTTCGAAGAGAAGCAATGATATCTCTATAGATGATCAAAGACAACTGACATGAGCACAGTCTCAGGATCTGCCAGAAGCGTTATTTGGTCTGGCTTCAAGCCTTATTGGAAGGAGCCGTCATCGGCCATGAGAGAATCAAGGTGCAAAGACAATGCGCGAATATGAACTCAAGAGAATGGATGACCAAAACGTTCTGATTACTGGCGGGTTGGGGTTCGTCGGTAGCAACTTAGCTCATATCTTGGTTAAGCTTGGGGCAAATGTGACAAGTTACGATGCTTTGTTACCGCAATATGGCGGCAGCTTGGTGAATATCCAAGAAATCAAGGACAAAGTCGCGGATGTGAGAGCAGACATACGTGATTTCGATCGATTAAAGGAACATGTTAAGAACAAAGACCTCATCTTTAATTGCGCAGCACAAGCAAGTCATACAGAATCCATGAACGATCCAGGTACCGATATTGACATAAACTGCAGGGGAACAATCAATCTCCTTGAGGCGGCAAGACGGTTCAATGACGATGTCAAGATAGTCTACACAGGAACACGTTCGCAAGTGGGCAAAATGGAGTACTCGCCAATAGATGAAAGACACCCCGAGTTCCCGACTGATATTTATGCCGCAAACAAGTCTGCAGCTGAAAAGTATCACTTGATTTACCATTCTGTCTATGGTATTCCGACAACTTCTCTTAGATTGAGCAACACATATGGTCCAAGAGCTCAAATAAAGCAGAAGGGCTACGGGATAATAAACTATCTCATCAGGATGGCCCTCTTGAACGAAGTCATAACGGTATACGAACCCGGGACGCAAACACGTGACTGCGTCTATGTCGACGATGTCGTCGATTCAATGATCTTGGCTGCCCAGTCTACCGAGGCTAATGGTGAAGTATTCTTCGTGGCATCAGGCAAGGCCTACAAGTTCATAGATTTGGTTAAACTGATAATAAAAGTGACTGGCAGGGGAGAATGGAGATTTCTTCCATGGCCACCTGAGAGAAAATCAACGGAAGTTGGAGACGTCTCTTTGAACATTAGGAAGATAGTTAGACTCTTAGGATGGTATCCCAAGACGGAGCTTGAAGAAGGATTGAAGAACACCGTTCAATTCTATTCCAACAGAATCCAGAGCTATCTTTGATTTTCTGGAATCCAGACATTGCCCACCCATCGCAGGATGATTGGCCCTGAGCAAACATCCAACAGGATGATCGTATTTACGACGGCATTACCTTGTCGTGCGGCAGGTAGCCAACTCAATATGGCTTGGGTGGTGCCGACTGAGCACGCGTCCAAGATTCACTAAACGGACAATGACTAGTGATCTGAAAATGTCGAAATTCAGCATCATTAACTTGACTCGCGCTGTCGGATTCTCAGGTTTAAGCATCTTGTCTTCGCATCTAGGCGGAGATGTAGTTGTCAAAGCTATCAATCCAAGAAGCACGAGATAGATATTCCAGAGACTGCTGAGGCTATGGATCGCCAAGTACGCCCTCAATATCATCGCGAACCTCAAGCGATTACTCCGAGAATTAGAAAGTCGGAAAGATTTAAATAAAGACAAAGTGAGTCCGTAAAGTCTGACGCAATGACGCCAACTTTGGCTTGAGAAATTCTCGGGGTAAATTGAATTGCCACATGCGGGAAATGACGCTCTAAGAGTAGCGTTTATTCAGAATGTGTGCACTCCTTACAATTCAGGCTTCTACGAAGAGCTGGCCAGATCCGAAGGCGTAGACTTTGTCTTCTACTTCGGCAATCCTGGCAAGAACCGCGAGCACATGTCATTTACCGAATCCGAGCTGTCAAAATTAGATTTTACTTTCAAATACAGGTTTCTTCCAACATTTGTCTACCCTGGAAGTCTGCAGGAGTCACCTTTTCACTGGAAGCGTGCTCTTAACCTTCTTCCAACTCTCTTACCAGCGATAGCGAAAGGCAAGCATGATGTTGTTATTACTGAAGGAGCAGGTTTTATTCTGAACCTCATTCCGCTTTTTGTCTTTTGTAAGCTAGCTGGGAAGCGTCTAATCATATGGGATGGCGGAAACATAAAAGACAATGCGCCAAAATCCACTGATAGCATAATTAAGAAAGTTGCTTACATCTTTGTGCGGTTCATAACTAGACATGAGGATGCTGCTGTCGTGTATGGTGAGGGCTCGAAAGATTTTCAGACTTATCTAGGTGCAGATTCGAGAAAGATATTCATCGCACCTAACACCGTGAACAACAAGTTATTTGAAAGGATAATCTCAAAAAGAGGAAATGAGATAGCCAATCTGCGGAGTAGGTTAGGGTTACAGGGAAAGAAGACAATAGTGTACGTGGGTTCTTTGGAGAGGCGTAAGAAAGTAGATCATCTCCTTGAGATGTTTAGAAGGCTAAAGGGCGAAGTCCCATACGCTGCACTCTTGATTATAGGTGATGGTCCTGACAAGAATTACTTGTTGAAGTTGAAAGCCGAAAAGCGCCTGAAGGACGTTCATTTCTTGGGCAAGATAACCTATTTAGATATGCCTCTCTACTACGATCTTTCGGACGTATTTTGCTTGCCATCGCAGGGAGGAATCACAGTGGTCGAAGCTATGGCATGCGGAAAACCTATAGTTATCTCGGATCAGAACAACCTTCTCCTTTCGCTTCCTGGCATCGTCAGGCAAGGCGAAAATGGCTTCATTGTCAAGGAAGGTGATCTTGACGCATTTGTTGATCGATTCGTTACGTTGATAACGTCAGACTCACTTACCTCTAAGATGGGCCTGAAATCCAAGGAAATGATAAAGAAGCGTTTTTCTGTCGACAAAATGATTCAGGGGTTCATTCAAGCCATATCCTATGTGATGAGGAATCACGGAAAATAGCAAGATTCATTAGGATCTTACAGATGGGTGTCTCTTGTATTCTATAGAGACTAGTAGCAGAAAAGTGATTCCGTTCAAGTATGTATGGCGTTGCACATGCTTCTGCGACGAGCAGACATCGATCCTCTGGAAAGCACAAATCTGACTTTGGTTCTGAAAACCCGTGCTACAGATATAGACTATCCAGCTCGCAGAGGAGTGTCGGCAACTTGGGAAGACCAGGAAAGTTCACTGACTGACGGGGCGGGTGGAATTTGAGTAGGAAACCTTTGATCGTCGCCGTTATACCAGCGTACAACGAAGAGGCAACAATAGCCAAGGTCATACTTCAGACGCGACCGTACGTGAATCAGATCATCGTATGCGACGACGGATCGGAAGATATGACTTACGATATTGCAGAAGCTCTTGGCGTAACCGTGTTAAGGCATGCTAGAAACATGGGTAAAGGCTCTGCCTTGCGCACTCTTTTCAATACTGCTAGGAGCGTCGGTGCCGACATTGTAGTTACAATCGATGCTGACGGACAACACGATCCCAACGAAATACCAAAACTTACCAAAGCTTTGCAGGCAAGACGTGCTGATATAGTCGTCGGATCGAGATTCATGAAGGAAATGAAAGGAAAGACTAAGGTTCCTAGGCGCCGAGCGATTGGCAATAAGATGCTGAATGCGATTACGGACAGGCATATCGCTGATACCCAATCGGGTTTCAGAGCTTATAGTAGGGTGGCCTTAAGGTGTTTGGTTCCGACAGAGATGGGCATAGGCGTAGATTCGGAACTCATTATGAAAGCGGAAGAGAAGAAACTGCGAATGGTTGAAGTGCCAATAACGGTTAGATACGATGTTCCTTACCCATCGAAGCAGGGCTCCGTGTCGCAAGCTGGTGGTGTTGCATTAAGTGTGATAAAACGATTATCAATCCGAAGACCGTTAAGCTTCTATGGCATACCTGGGGTTGTTGCATTGTCAATTTCTCTTATATTTTGGATATGGACTATCCAGAACTTCGCGGCAACAAGACAAGTAATAACTAATGTCACGTTGATAGCGATTGGAGCAACGATGGTGGGCCTAATGCTGTTGACAACAGCCGTGATCCTGTGGGTGCTGGTCAGTGTCGTGAGAGAGACATCGATCGTCGAGGGACAGAGCTACCGGCGCCCCTCGAATTAGATGTGCCGTTTAGGAGGAGTCGTGAGAAATGTGCGTTGCCGCTGGAAGAGGATGCGTCCTAGGAGCTCAATGCGTTGCTCTAAGCCAGAATGCGTGATGAAAGAATATGCTGAGAGTTGGGTCAAAAGGTCTCGTTGACAATAACCCAACGTTGATCATCATAGGAACGGGACGCGCTCAGCAAGTGCAATAGTCGAACAAACCCTTTCAGGACTCGCAACGTCGCTTTCAGAACAATCGAAACATTGAGGCGCGAACTTGTTCAGAAGGAACAAAGATGGTTTGTCAGCTGGTAAATACGGCTCTACTCGCCCAAGCCCGATGCACGATCGTGAAGGCAACAGAATATGTCTCAAGAGTACAGACATCTGTGTCATTTCACAATACTTCCTTCCAGACATGAATGGTGACGTGACTCGGCTCCTAGGCGCTCTAGATGCTTTGATGACTGCAGGATTCAGAGTCACTCTTGTAACGGCAGTTCCTCACTATCCTTTGGGAAGGATCCCTCCAAAGTACAGAGGCAAGAGGTTCTACCGAGAGCATTGGAAAGGAATAGACATTATCAGGGTTCCAATTATGTCCCGTCCACATGAGGGTTTTCTTAATCGTTTATTGTTATACTTGTCATTTGCCATGTTTTCGTCTTTCTCACTGCCTCTGGTCAGGAAGACAGACATAGTTTGGGCTTTTAGTCCAAAGGTCTTTTCATCATTGCCTGCCACTTTGCTGAAGTCCTTGAAAAGAGCTGTTTTGGTTACGGACATGACTGATATCTGGCCGCAAGCCCTGGTCAACACAGGCTATCTGAAGACGAAAAGCAAATTGTTTGTGATGATAAGTGCATTTGTTTCCTACATTTTTATGACAAGCAACTGTATTCTGACACTAACTGAGGCAATGCGTTCTTTCATATCAAGTGAGTGGAGAAGTTCAAGAGGAAAGCTACAGATACTGAGAAATCCAGGCGACACCGACTTGTTCGCGCCGATTGCAGTTGATAGACCGAGAGAACTCAAAGGAAAATTCATCGTAATGTACTCTGGGAACATTGGCTCAAACTACGATTTTCGAACTGTGTTGAGTTGTGCGGAAGAACTACGAGATCGGGGCGACATCGTCTTCATAATAAGAGGAGACGGTGAGATGAAGAAGACCATAGCGAGCCACATCAGCAGACACAGATTGAAGAATGTTGTCTTAGATGACAGAATGCTGGACCGTAGAGTGCTGGTCGAATACTTGAATATTGCTGATGCATATCTTCTTCCAATGAAGAAATGTGAGTACCCTGACGCATCTATGCCAATGAAGCTTCTCGACTACATATCTTGCGGAAAGCCTGTTCTATGCTGCGCAGAGGGATATCTTCCAGAACTCGTTTCAAGTTCAAAAGCAGGTTTAACCGTAGCGCCAAACGATCACATTGGCTTAGCAGAAGCCGTGCTAACGCTCAAGGAAAATGACACTCTGAGAAAAAAAATGGGCACAAATGCCAGGAAGCTGGCTTTGCATCTCTTCTCAAACGACGTTTTCAAAAAGGAGATAACTCGTATCTTCACTAAGATCGCACCAAATGAACATGATCGACAACTAGGAAAAGCGTAAAGCGCGTGCCGAAGTGTTTATCCTGCATCGTATGCCCCTATCAGCTATGGAGCAACTTGCGATCAGAACTGCCAAATATACAAGGTGAAGACCAATGAAAACCGCCTTAATCACTGGAATTACTGGACAAGATGGTTCCTATTTAGCGGAGTTTTTGCTTTCCCGAGATTATGAAGTGCATGGGATCATCAGAAGAGGTAGTACTTTCAATACTTCCAGAATAGACCACATCTACGTAGATCCTCACGAGCCGAATGCAAGACTTTTCCTTCACTACGGGGATCTCTCAGACGGTGAACAGATAACGAATATTATCTATAACATGAGACCAGATGAGGTTTACCACCTGGGGGCGCAGAGTCACGTTAAGGTTAGTTTTGACATGCCTGAATACACTGGTAACGTGACTGGATTAGGCACAACTAGAATCTTGGAGGCCATTAGAAGAAGCGGAAACAATACCAAATTCTATCAGGCTTCTAGCAGTGAGATGTTTGGCGATTCTCCACCTTCTCAGAACGAAGAAACCCCTTTGAGACCAAGAAGTCCCTACGCAATTGCAAAAGCATATGCCTATTGGATGACAACGAATTACAGAGAAGCTTACAGTCTTTTTGCAAGTAACGGGATTCTTTTCAATCATGAATCTCCCCGCAGAGGTGAAATATTCGTAACCAGAAAGATAACTAGGGCAGTAGCTAGCATTCTGGCAGGAAGTCAAAAGACTCTCTACCTTGGCAATCTAGATGCAAAAAGAGACTGGGGATATGCCCCCGAGTACGTAGAAGCAATGTGGAAGATTCTGCAACTGGAGAAACCTGGCAATTTCGTTATAGGTACCGGAGAAACTCATTCGGTTAAGGAATTTGTCGAAGAAGCATTTTCATATGTCGATCTCCGCTACGAAGAATACGTGAGAATAGATCCAAGGTATCTCAGACCTACTGAAACAGAATTGTTGTCTGCAGACGCACGAAAAGCAGAGAAGGAGTTATCCTGGAAGCCGGAGATCAGATTCAAGGACTTGGTGAAGATAATGATTGACGCTGACGTGCGTAAAATGAATCTGGAGCCGCCTGGAGACGGAGACAAAACGCTGATACAGAGGTTCCCGAAGAGATGGTGGAAGGTGGACTAAACATGGGATTCTGGGGCGGTAAGAGAATACTGGTATCAGGGGGCGCTGGATTCCTAGGATCTTTCATAACTGACAAATTGATTAATGATGAAAAGGTTGATCCAGACAACATCCTTGTTCCAAGAAGCAAAGATACAGATCTCAGAAAATGGGAAGACTGCCTCAGAGTTGTCAAGGGAATTGACATTGTAATACATTTGGCAGCCAAGGTGGGTGGCATAGGATTTAACAGGAAATTCCCCGGCGCACTATTCTATGAAAACGCCATCATGGGAATCCAATTGATGGAAGCGGCAAGACTGGAAAGTGTGCAGAAGTTTGTCGCATTGGGAACAGTGTGTGCGTATCCAAAGTACACACCAGTCCCATTCAGAGAAGAAGATCTATGGAACGGTTACCCGGAAGAAACAAATGCACCTTACGGTCTTGCAAAGAAAATGTTACTAATTCAAGCTCAAGCATACAGACAGCAGTATGGGTTCAATGCCATCTACTTATTGCCAGTCAATCTGTATGGACCAAAAGACAATTTCGATCCCGATCAATCGCACGTGATTCCCGCACTCATAAAGAAAATGGTGGACGCAAAACTTGAAGGACAAAGAGAAGTTGTCATTTGGGGAACGGGAAAAGCTTCCAGGGAGTTCCTCTATGTTGAAGATGCGGCAGAAGGAATAATCCTTGCGACCAAGAAATATGATAAGCCGGATCCCGTGAACTTGGGTTCCGGGAAGGAAATAAGAATCAAGGAACTTGTCGATGTAATAACTCGCCTTACAGGATACAGTGGACGAATCGCCTGGGATGCCTCAAAGCCCGACGGACAGCCAAGAAGGTGCTTAGACACAAGCAAAGCAAAAAGAGAATTCGGGTTTGAAGCCAAAACTGATTTTTCAGAAGGACTGAGAAAGACCATTGACTGGTACCTGCAAAATAGAACCTTAGACCAGAGGATCTGATTAGTCCTCAATCATTTTTCCCATGGATGAAGTCAGACTCTTCGTACCCCGCGGGAACCAACATTCTAACAAGAAACCCCTTGAATGACACTGAAAACATAATTCTTATAATGCGACGGGGCAATTGATGTAAAGAAACAAGGGATCCTCTGAAGGACAACCGCCATGAGAATACTGATTGTGACGGAGTACTTTGCGCCAGCATGGGGTTTCGGCGGTCCACCAAAAGTTCTGTTTGAAATAGCACGAGAACTTGTCAAAAGAGGACATTTGGTGACAGTCTTCACAACAAATGTTCTCGACGAACAGAGGGAAACAGAGAAGAGTTACGATGTTCTTGAAGGAATCAAAGTATTCTACCTGAGGACCTTGAGCAGATGGCTCGCTTGGAACACAAAAGTCTTCATCCCCATCGGACTAAGAAAGCTACTTAGAGAAAAGATTGAGCGTTTCGACATAATTCTGCTCGCATCTATTAGAACAATCTTCAACTTGCTGTGTTATCATTATGCAAGGAAATTCGGCAAGCCCTACGTCTTGTTCCCATACGGTTCACTGCCCAGAGGGACAGGACTAAAGAAACTCATGAAATGGGTAATAGATCCTCTCTTTGGTTACAGAACGCTGAGAGATGCTTCAATGGTGCTTGCGCAAACTCAGCATGAGATGCAGGAAGCTAGGAAATATGGCGCCTCAAATTCGGCAGTGAAATTGATGCCTCTAAATGTCGACTTTTCTGAATTTCGGATTTTGCCGCCGAGAGGCAATTTCAGAAGAAAACTGGACATAGAAAGCAATGAAAAAGTAATACTATTCTTAGGCAGGTTGCATAAATATAAAGGGCTAGACTTGCTGGTTCAATCTTTTTCCATGGTAAGCGAGAAAAAGAAGCAGAGCAAGTTGGTTATTGTGGGAAGAGACGACGGCTATCTACAGGCCACACTCAGACTCATAAAAGCCTTAGGGCTTGGGGACAAAGTGGTTCTGACTGGTCCACTCTACGGGAAAGACAGAATAGAGGCATATGTTGACGCCGACGTCTTCGTCATGCCATCTCTGCACTTTGAAGAGACTTCCAAGGCAGCCTTAGAAGCCTGCGCGAGTTCCACTCCAGTAATAGTGACGAAACAAGCTTCTATCCCGGGACTAGATGAGCATCAGGCAGGAATAACAATTAACTATGACCGGAGAGAACTTGAAGAAGCAATTCTGAAGATCCTTAACAATGAGCAACTGAAGGAGAAAATGGGCAAATCTGCCCGCTTGTTTGTTGAGAAAGCGGCCAGCCTAACTGACATTGTAGATCAGCTGGAGAGAAACCTATCAGTGAAACAGCAAATGATGTCAATTTCGAGAGTCAAGAAGTGTCGATAGCATTTCTGGAGGCCTCGGTAGCCATGAACCTATCAACAGCATAACCTTTAGCCTGGAAGAGCAACAGATTCTTTCAGCCTTTTTTCTTGGCGCTTGGCGCCTCTTGTGGTCGTGCGTGAGCCTTGGTGGAGATTCTCCAATGATAACCTGAGTGCGTACGCCAAGCAGATCCCCGCGAACATCGACCTTAGGATGGTTATTATCGAGAGTCTACTTATCCATATGATGCTTTGCAGAGAGTACAGATTAGTTGATACGAAGGTCATAGCCTCATTAAAGTTCGGTATAAAAAACACACTGTTTCCAGCGGAGGCAAAGTAGTCGCTGTAACCTAGCAATAGGTATGCGAGAGCAACAATGAAGAATGAGATCAAATATATCCTTCCCTCCTTCTTGAGACCATAATCCAGTATCATGAATGGAATAATCCAGAGCAGAAAGTTTGGATTCCAATATGGAAATGTAAAAAGGGACAGAAGAAAGATGAATATGCAGTCTCCGGCGTTCTGTGAACTTGCCTTCCAAAAACCGAGCCACATGGCCAGAATCAGTACGAAGGAAAAACCAACGGTTAGTGCTGTTGGAAGATCAGGTGCGAAATAGAACGGAAAGACTAGTGGCCCGAGAAGGAACCAGTATCTCGGCGAACCTGCAATCAGTCCGTTTACAACTGCTTGATTAGCCAATAGGATAGGCAACGCTATCGCGATCGCCATGGGGAATGCGTAACAACGGAGAATGAATCGTAATGATTCTTTGTTGCCTAGCTCTCGTCTAATAATCATGAAGTAGATGGGGATCAGAAATAACGAGTACATTCTAATTAGTGAACTCAAGATCAACATGAACGAGCTTATGGTGAACCTTCTTCTCATCAACGCGTAGACAGAAACAGTTACGAATAATAGAGCGACGATATCAGGCGCGCCACCCATCTCGGCAATCAAAGTTGCGAAAGGGTTCAGGAGCCACAATTTCATTCCGAGTTGAGCCCTATGTTTGGACACTTTGAGTTGTGTTAGGATTTTGTATATCACTGGTGCCATAAAGATGTCTGCGACTAGCAGCGGAGTTTTCAGTAGGAAGACCAGTAGATTTATGCTAGGCGAGGAATTGTAGTACGAGAATCCAATTGTATTCCAGACACTTGGATGCTCCACGGGGAGTACAAGCCAAAAGCCATAGATGAGTCTCAGCATTAAGCTCCAGACCATGAAGGAACCTGAAGATAATGTGTACGTGATATCGTTAGCTGTCGTCACATGGGTGAACGCTACGAATTCTGGACTTAGTGGCGTGATTGACATTAAAGCGATTTTCAATGAGACTGTCATGAGCAGAAAGACAGGTCTCTGTGACAGAATGTGTGCGCAAGAGCTGATGAATCTGGACCCCTCTTGGTATAGGTCCGATACTCTGCTCCTCATTGTCATTCGGTGCATGCTTTTTCTACTCCGCCTTGCTAGTGGTTCACTTTTCGGGGAACTGATCCTTTGACACTCTTTTGAAGTGCTGGTCTCCTTTCCACGTGTTTTCCGCCTCTGATACGCACGGGATCTGAGATTGCATCTTTCTCAGCAAAAATAAGCCGCTTGCTTCCCTTCAGAAGATAGACCGTGCAAACGGCGATGAAAGGAAACCTTAACACAACAGAGATTAGAGTCTGATTTACATCGTTGCTCAGAGTATTGATCCATTGTGACAACTGCGCCATTAGAGGATTAGAATTCTGGATGAAGAAGAATGAGTTGCCTAGGGATGTCAAATAGAATCCAAAAGAGATGATTATTACAAGTGCTGCCGTTAGGATAAAGAATGAGAAAAGCCACTTGGATGATTTCCTCAGGCCAAGGTCTATCGCTGCGAAGGGAAGAATCCACAACAAGAACTGCGGATTCCAATATGAGAATCCCAACAATACAAGGAGGAACAGAGAGACATAATCTAAGACCTGAAAACGGTTATCAAAAGTACCAGACCGCGCCTCTTTCCCAGCACCTCGGTCGTAAATTAAGAACATTGTGAGCACGAGTAAGACTACTGTTAAAGCAATGGGTTCACCGCCTGTCCCACTCGCGGGGTATATGAGAGAACTAAGAAAGAACAAATAATCATGCTGAAGGATCGTAATGGTGAGAAAGAATAGCCCATTTGTTACCATGTTTAACCAAAACATGATCAGGATGACTGCGAACCCAGTCACTGCTATGAGTCCGATCATGAGCTTTCTTCTTGTCCCTTCTCGTTGCCACAACAATATGAGTAGAATAGGTGTGAGCAAGATTGGATAAGTTCGTAGCACTATGCTGACAAAAAGAAGTAGGAAGCTTGGAAGAATCCTATTTCTCGCGAAGCAATATACGCTTGCAAGGACCAGCATGCTTGCGACGATGTCTATCGAACCAAACATCACACCGAGGAGAACGACAAGAGGATTATAGAACCATGCCTTAAAGCCTCTGTAGGCCTCTTCATGCGAATTGCGCCTAGAAAGAATAATCTTGTAAATCAGCACGCCTATGACTGCATCAGCTATCAGCATAGGTAACTTGAGCAGGAAGAGTAGGAGAACCATGCTTGGGACAGGGTTGTAAAACCAAATACCAAGGAAGGCCGTTACTGATGGGTGTGCAATTGGTAAAGCAAGCCAGAATACGTAAATCAATCTGGACATGGCAACCCATGCAATGTACGAACCATTATAGTAATTTTGGCCTCCCACTGCCCACAAAGTGATACCGAGGAAGTCTCCGCTAAGCGGTGTAATCATTGATAAAAATGCCTTGAAGCACAGAACTACGAACGCGTTCGGATGTTTAACGATAGTACGTGGCAGGAAGGCAATGCTCTGAGAAAACCTTCCAACAGAGGAGGCCGTCTTCACCTGCATCTGGAACACCCAGTTGGCTCGTCGCCCAGCGATCTTGACTCATTCTTTTTAGAACTCTTGACCCAAGATAAAAGGGTGTCTATCTCTGTTCACCAGTTGTGCCCAAAGAAAGGCGCTCAAGGCGGGTTTGATCCTCTACTCGAGCAAACAATTCAGAAACGACTAGGAAAATACTGACCGCTCCAGCTCAGTCGCCCCTAGTGGAATCGTCGTTGCTGGTGGGCGAAACAACTATATTAATTCGAGGATTACGGGTACAACGGCCTGCAAACCTGAAACGGGTAACCTCGAAGGCTGGTCTAACTTGGGAACACAGTCTCTCAAATCCAAGAAGGGTGAAATTCAGTTCAGAAAGAAAGTTTCCGAACAACAAGTCGACGGCAAGCATATCTTCAGAGACGAGCTTGATTCAAAAAACATCGAAGGGGTGCTCCTCAACAGGATGAAGGAGACTTACAAGCATGTTTCACTACTAAAGAGAAACGGAATAACTGTGTCTCCCTATCTGGAGCTTGGTGCAGAAAGATGTCAGCGGTCCCTTGTCATGGAAAATGATCTCGGTGCGAGTGGTGCGGCTGTAGACATATCTTTCTACTCTTTGAAAAGCTGTGACCATTACAGAAGCGTGTTCAAGAAAAGCAAGATGCCTTTGAGAATATGCTGTGACGCTTACAACTTGCCCTTCATGGCCGGATCAATTCCTTTTGCATTTTGCTACGAAACACTTCACCACTTTCCCGATCCCACTCCTATAGTCAAAGAAATCCATAGAGTCTTGTCTCCTGGAGGACATTTCTTCTTCGACGAGGAACCTTTCGCGAGGATCTTCCACCTCAACTTGTACGAGGGTAGGAAACTATACTCAGAAGAGTCAATGGGCGCAGGCATCATGAAGCGCATGGCTGATCGGCTCTTCGCTAAACGCAGTTGTAACGAACTTGAGCATGGCATTGTGGAAAACGATGAGTTGTCGGTGACTCAATGGAGAAGGGCATTGAGTTTCTTTGATAACAAGAATGTGAAACTGAAAACCAACCTCGGAATGGAATATGAATTGCTCAGACCTACCAACTACGTGAAATTCATCCTAGCCTATCTCGGAGGAGGGCTATTTGGAGGTAAAGTTTCTGCGTTTTGTCGCAAGTCAGGCGAGTTAACCAAAGGAATCCTGAAGATAAATGAAGCACTGATCTGCCCCTCCTGCACTGAAGATGGGCTGGAATCGAAGTTGGTCTGGAAAGGATCTTCGCTTCAATGTACCCACTGTGATAGGGAGTTTCCAGTTGTTGGCGATGTCGTCTTCCTCTTTTCGTACAGCAAGCTACAATCACTCTACCCTGAGGTATTTGACCGAGTGCATGCGAATCAATGATTCTAGCTGGTCTTTTCTAGCACATGTAATATTAATAAGTGGCAATACAACACATATCAAACTGCTCTATTGCAGAGAGCAACGTATGCAACCTCAGATCCGATTCGAGGTTCAGAATCATGATCAATACGGCAGTGATACTGGCAGGCGGCGCAGGGCTCAGACTAAGGCCGCTAACGAATGACAAACCCAAGGTAATGCTCCAAGTCGCAGGCAAACCTGTGCTTGAATGGGTCATTGAATGGCTGAAGTTTAACGGCATCACGAATTTCGTGATAGGCGTGGCATACAAGAAAGAAGCTGTTAAGTCTTACTTTGAAGACGGAAGCAGGTTCGGCGTGAAGATAAAGTACAGCGTTCATAGTGTTGAAGGAGAAACTGGGGAAGGCTTCAGGCTTGCTATAACCAGACATGTTAATGACGACGTGTTCTTTGCCACGAATGGTGATCAAATAACGAATTTTCGTTTGAGCGAGATGATAGATTACCATCTGAAGAATAGACTCGTCGCCACTATAGCAGTAACAAACCCTAGGAGCCCATTCGGAGTGATAAGAGTCGGGAAAAATGGGTTGATAGAATCATTCGAAGAAAAGCCAATCATACCAACTCTCTTCATAAGCACTGGAGCCTACATATTCAATCGCGAAATTGTGAAGTACCTGCCAGAAACGGGTGCAATCGAGAAAACAGCCTTTCCATTACTTGCTGAACGTAAGCTTCTTGGAGCTTGCAGGATAAAAGGAGAATGGATGACTGTAGACACTCTGAAAGACTTGGAGAACACCGAATGCGTATTGAAAAACAAGGTGGGCGAAAAGGCTTGGTTAACGTAGTTGTAACAGGAATAACTGGGTTTATTGGAAGTCATTTAGCAAAAAGGCTAATCGAAAAAGGCTACTCCGTGTACGGTATAGAAAGACCAGTCGCAAGTAGGATGCTTCTGCCCATTAAGGAGATTGCGAATGATATTGTTCTCTTGTCTGCAGACATTACAGACCATATGTCAATCCTTCACGCTCTTAGGACAGCGGATCCAGACTACATTTGCCACTTGGCCGCGCTTTCGCCGGTTAGATTATCTTTTGAGAGGCCTTTCGAGTATGAAAAAGTCAACTACCTTGGAACCATGAACGTGGCTCACGCATTAACGGATTTGCCGGATTATAAGAAAAGAAAAATGATCGCCGCATCAACCGCTGAGGTATATGGAATACATACCCATGGAAGACCTTTGAAAGAGGAGGACCAACTGAACCCAAGTTCACCATACTCGGTGTCAAAAGCAGCCGCAGATATGTATCTGAGAATGGCTGCAAGAGCATACGAACTGAATGCAGTAATCTTGCGTCCAGTCAACACATTTGGAAGGAAGTTTGAGACCAACTTCATGGTCGAGTACTTGATTACCACCATGTTGAAAAAGGAAAGAGTCTATATTGGGGCTCCTGATTCAATCCGTGAATACATATACGTTGATGACCACACTGGTGGGTATCTAGCAGCCATGGAGAAAGGAGTGCAAGGTGAAGTCTATAACATAAGCACAGGAGAGGGCATGAAGAACAGAGAGATAACGGAAAGAATCGCGAAAATGGTTGGCTACGACGGCAGCAAGATTGTCCTAGGTGCTTATCCACCAGGATATCCCGTTAGACCAGCCATCTCTGATCAACCATACATCATACTTGATCCGAACAAGGCTAGAAACGAATTAGGCTGGAGACAGAAGACCAGTCTAGATGAAGGACTAAAGAAAACAATAAGTTACTGGAGATCATTCATGGAAGCAAGACCAACCACATGAGTAGTGCTCAGAGGTTGCTCCTGAACAGAACTGCAGTTGACCGAGTGATCCAGATGCGTGTTTTGTTGATTGAGGATATGCCTTCTACTTCTGGAATAGGAAGATACGCTTTTTCTTTGGCTACCGAGTCGAAAAAGATCGGTGGTCAAGATGTGGAAGTATTATCACTAGACAGTGGCACTCTCAACTCGTTGCTGAGCAAGGCGAGTGGACACCCGCTCTTGCACAGAATTGGGCAAGTGATGAACGTATCATGGAAGACTTTGGGGTCCTACAGAGTTCCAGCAGGCTATCAGGTTTACCACTTGACTAATGCGAGTCTAAGTCCCATCGCAAGACGGTTCAAGCCTTCTGTTGTCACAGTTCATGACCTAATTCCATTCATGCCTTGGATTAGATCCTCGTTCATAGACTTCTTCTTGAAACTAAGCACGAGAGACATAGTTCACGCGGACAGGGTTCTATGTGACTCAGAGAGCACAAGAAAGGACGTAATCCGGATGATGGACGTAGAACCAAAGAAGACCAGAGTCGTGTACCTTGGTGTCGACCATAACTTGTTCAGACGTCGGGATAAACGGAGAACGCGACTTGGTCTCAATCTGCCAGTTGACAGGGTGACAGTTCTAAACGTGGGCACAGAAGAATCCAGAAAGAATATCGTAACCCTACTTAATGCTTTTAAGAATCTATTGAAATATGTTCCAGGCGCTATACTAGTGAGGATAGGTCAGAGATCGGAGAAGAGTGACAGCCTGATTAGAGGGCTAGGACTCGACGGCAAGGTGATCTATAAGTACCCCTCAGCGTGGGAAGTAGCTTACTACTATAATGCAGCGGATATGCTGTGCTTCCCCTCGTACCACGAAGGGTTTGGATTCCCGCCGCTTGAAGCAATGGCCTCAGGTCTACCAGTTCTAGCGGGAAATCGATCCTCTATTCCAGAGATAATTGGTGACAGTGGGATAATGTTGGATCCCTTCGACGTCGAGGGTTTCGCCCACTGGATGTACGAACTTTCAAAGAACAATGATCTCAGGGCCAGCATTTCTGAGAAGGGCTATAAGCGGAGTTTGAATTTCACTTGGAGCAAGTGTGCCAAGGAGTGCTACCAAGTTTATAAAGAGCTCTCTCTGAGATAATGAGAGCCTGCTGAGAATGGCTCTGTTAATTCAGATTATTCCTCCAAGTTTAAGGGTTTTGTACATTGTGCGCGTTTCAACTCTCTTGAGGAATGGCATCGCCTTTAGGAACTTCTTCATTATGTCGTTGCTAGATATTTCTGATTGTGAACGAGCTATTACTCGGCGAGACCAGACTTTCCTAAAATGAAGAACGACCCAACCCATTCCTTTGAGGATAGGCCTTGCTTCACCATCGCGCCTGAGCCAAGATAGAAGAAACTCCACCATGAATGAAGAGATTATCAAGGGAGAGTATAGAGCCAACTGCTTTGCATCAAGATTCTTCAATAGAATCATGAGGCGATTCTTTGTATCATGAAATCTCTTGATTTCGGGAACCTTGGAAGTTGAGGCAAAACCTACATGATAGATTCTCGAGGCAGGAACGAAGACCACTCGGTAGCCGTGCCTCCAAATTCGCCAGCAGAAATCAGTGTCCTCGAAACTAAGAAACAGAATCGGATCCAACCCACCTAGTTCTTCCCAAAGAGTCTTTGTCGTTATCATTGCAGCGCCCTTTGCATAGAAGATCTCATTGGTGGAATCAAACTGTCCTTTGTCAACTTGCAGAAGTCCCAGGGCGTACGAAGAGCCGATCAGGTTTATGAAGTTGCCAGCTGAATCAAATCTATTTCGTCGATTCATTAGAAGTATTTTGGGTTGCGCAGCGCCTATGCCAGCATCGGACTCCATGGTGTTGACGAGAGGGGTTAGCCATTCCGAATCGACCTCAGTATCATTGTTGAGTAACACGATGTACTTTCCCCTGGCCTTCTTGACTCCAGAATTGTTACCCTCAGCGAAACCCCTATTTTGCGGTAGCTCAATGAGCTTCAATCGTTCGACGGCAAAGTTCTTCTTGACGTAGTCTACGCTCCCGTCCGATGAACCGTTGTCGACGAGTACTATTTCAAAATTGGAATATTCAGTTTTCAAGACTGAAGAGAGACACTTGTTCAGATGTTTTAGACCGTTGAAATTGACTATGATTATGGACACCGTCGGCGTGGCTCTTTTCTTGTCGCTCAACTCAAGTCAACTCCAACGAAGAGTGCAAAGCATTTCGTCTAGCAAGCGCATCTTGCTATGTCCATGAGTTCCCGAGCAGTTATGTCCCAACTCTGTTTTGTCGACCACTCTGATGCGTTCTTGGCGAGTTTTGCACGGAGCTGGTCGTCCTTGAGCAAACGTACTATTGCTTTGCTTAGTGCGTCGATGTCTCCTGCGGGGACAAGGATACCAGTCTTCATATGCTTCACGGCATTCCTTAGTCCTTCGACATCATAACATACAACAGGCGTTCCGCAAGCCATCGCTTCCACTGCGGTCAGACCCCATCCTTCCCGCATTGATGTCGTCACATAGACCCAGGCGTTTTGCAGCAGCTTCACTTTCTTTTTTTCAGTTACTTCTCCCAGTAAGTCTACGTTAGACGAAATCTTGAGTCTCTCAGCCAATTTCTCTAGTTCTTTGTAAGAACCCTTTCCAGCTATCGTCAGTCTGATGCCCTTCAAATCCTTTCCTTTCGATTGATCCAATATGCTCTTGAATGACAGTAACAAATGATCCAGGTTCTTGTATTTCATGACTCTCCCCAGGCAGATCACGTTGGGGTGAGGGCTCTTGGCGCTCGGCTTGGGCCTGTAGACTTCTTGATCAACTCCGTTGTGCATAACGCGTATCTTCCCTTCATGCATTCCGATGGCTAGAAGATCGCTCTTGGTACTCTCCGAGTCTACAGCAATCGGTGTTTTGCGATAGACAAATGGAATCATTTTTTCAGACATGTAGCCTATCAGCGCTTTCCCCCAAGATAGTTCTCTAAAGAAAATGTCTTTGACCAAGTGATGTACTATTGCCATCTTGGGACTTCTAACGTAGAGCGGAGTAAAGAAGGGAATGCCATTGATGTCGTCAACAATCACATCATAGTCACTCTTTTTCAAGTGTCGCATATAGTTCCAGGCTGCGTACATATAAACTGTGAATTGGCTGCCTTTTCTTATAGTCTCAACGCCTTCGAGTACTTCGTGTTCTCTTCCACCCTTGTATCCTCCGGAGAAAACTGTAACATCATGACCCCACTTAACCCACCGCCTAGCGATTTCCCTGATTTGTACCTCGGCGCCTCCAGCTAATGGATGAACCCAAGATCGCCAGTTGAACCATAGTACACGCAATCTCCTTCTCTCCCAATAACTATCATTTCGCTTCGGAAGTATCACGGTCAAGCGCTTGGAGTCTAGTCAAAACACTGGCTCACATCTTTAACCCCGTATATATAATTACTTGCTCTGTCTCCAGTTGACTCAGTTGAACCTATTTATCGAAGATTCCTTTTTCAGCCTCCATTTGGTTGCTGCAGAATACCATATTCACGGCGTTATCTTATTTCGCATAATGTCAAGGAGCAACCTCGTTTTCCTCTTGTCTTTCAAAGTATTGTTTAAGGAAAGAACGTGTTAGGCTAGTCTTGGCAGCCGTTGTTACTATCTCGTCAGTGTCTTGAGTTTTCTTTTTTAGCCGATAATAATATAGGCGATCACTCACATTAATTGACACATGTCTATTGTCTGAGCCTATCTAGTTTTGTTGGTGTAGGAAAAATGGTTGTCGCCCCTACATCTGGCCGTGTTGAACTCTCGGTAGTAATACCGATGCGTAATGAATCAGAGAACGCTAGACGTTGTATAGACAAGGTCGAGGGGCGCCTCAAGTCCTTCGCGTATTCTTATGAAATAATCGTAGCTGAAGATGGTAGCACTGATAGCACCAGAGAAATTGTCAACAGGATTGCATCAGCTAATCCTAATGTTCGTTGTTCCTGCTCTGTAATGAAGCTGGGGAAAGGAGCTGCCCTGAAGAACGCAATCGGGATTTCACGTGGAGATCTGATAGTGACTCTCGATGCGGATATTGACAGCGGTCTGGATACTCTTCCGAGCCTGATTAGGACAGCTAGAGAGACTGACGGAATAGCTCTGGGTTCGAGAGTGCTAAGTGGTGTCGCGGACTCTCGACCGATTGTGCGCAGAGTTGCAACTAAACTCTATAACGGACTCGTGCGCTTTCTATTCGGAGATGACATTCGTGACCACCAGTGCGGGCTGAAAGTTATTAGTCGCCATGTTGCCAATATACTAATCCAATATGTTCAGGAGAAAGGTTTTGCATGGGACACTGAAGTCATCTCACTGGCTAGACGACTTGGATACAAAGTAACTGAGGTTCCAGTGAAGTTTACTGAAAAGAGATCGGGTCTAAAAACACATGTTAACATCCTGAAAGATGGCCTCTACATGGGAATGTCTCTTATCGCCATTAAGTATAGGTTGGGCAAGGCATACGCCGAAAACTTCAAAATCAAGACGACCGCTTTTCAACATTCGTACGTTCTTCAGCATGATACTTCAGTTGTCTTCAATCGCGCCCCCATGCAGTTCTGGAGATTCATGCAGGTTAGTTGAAGCATCATTCTACTCCATCCTTCTAGGTTGACAGTTTCGCTATGTAGCCGAAGTATCCTTCTGATTAAGGAAGGTCAGAAGTTGCCTCAGATCGTTAATGATGAGGACGTCCGGATAGACTTCCCTGACTTCTTTCTCCGTAGAATATCCTGTGGTCACGAAGATGGGCGTTACGCCAACGCTCAACGCTGCCTTTACATCCACCACGCTATCTCCGACGTACATCGCCTCGTTCGGCTCCACCTCAAGCTCGCCAAGAATACGTCTGAGTCCCACTGGACTAGGCTTCAAATTGTTTACGTCTACTAGTTCATCGCGAGTAACAATCACATCAAAAAAAAGCGAAAAACTATACTTCTCAAGCAGAAACTCGATGCTTCTCCTGCTGTTGTTTGTAAGAAGTCCAGTTTTGTATCTCTCTCCTCTCAATCTGCGCAAGACCTCCTCTGCCCCATCCAAGGGGGTATTGCCTTGAGCAGACGCCCATTCATATTCATCCATGATGGAGTCCACTTTCTTCATGAGCGAACTAACCTTGGAATCGGACCAGCCTTCAGATTTTGAATAGTCAAGCATCTTGTTCACAACGTCTCTTATTCTCTCATCCTCGTAGAACTTTGAAGCGGGAACACCTGACGCGATGACTTCTCTCCTTACGGCGTTCCTCATACCCATGTAATCGATGAGGAAATGAAACAGTGTTCCGTCGAAGTCGAAGACGATAGCCCTAGTCAAAGTCAATTCATCATCCACGGCAGTACATGATGCACTAGGTGCAGCTATTCAGAAACGTGGTAGATAAGCCTACCGACAATCACTTTTCTGATTTAGTGTGGACTTGAACTTCCTGAATATGGTCGAGCAGATAATCTGCAATTCTCCGCCATTAAGTACTTCTAGCATTGAGATCCTTGCAGACACCTTTAGTACTCTTATAGAGCTTCTGGAATTCGAGGAAGAGCCTGTCATACAGCCTGGCGTATCTCGCATTAGGCTCGAAGACTCCGGAGATCCTCAGTCTTCTTGCCGCTGCAGAAAAGTTCTTGTAGACCCCCAAGCCCACGGCAGCTATCATCGCCGCTCCCCTTACACCCGCCGCAGCTGGATTCTCAACTTGCCTCACTTCTCGGTTGAGAACATCTGCTGCTATCTGGCACCATACTCTGCTTTTGGCGCCACCGCCGCTGAAGTTGACATAATCGGCCTCTCCTATTTTCTTCTCCATGCATCTGAATGCCCAGCGGATATTGAGTGCAACTCCTTCCAAGACCGCTCTAGTTACATGATCCCTAGTGTGCTCTAGGCTAAGATTGTGGAATCCTCCCCTTATGCAAGGATCATCTACGGGTGTTTTCTCTCCACCCATCCAGGGTGCGAACATCAGACCTTCGGAGCCAGCGGCAATTCTACTTGCCCCGTCGTCCATGACTATGTATGCTTCACCGCCCATATCCTTCTCAGCATCCCTGAAAAATTCATTCTTAACCCAGTCTAAACATGACCCTGCACTTTCTTGCTCGCCTGTATACAGATACATGTCAGGAATCGCGCTGCAGAGACTTCCCATGTAGTGAGAGATATCCACGTCCCGTTCACGTATATGCGCCCCCATGAAGTCGCTAGTTCCGATGTAGACAAAGAACTCCCTTTCCTTCACCGCGGACGAACCGACTGCAGCGCATGGAATGTCTCCGGCGCCAACAATGACTGGAATTCCTTCGGGAAGATTGAGTTCATGCGCCGCCTCTCTGCGTAGTGTTCCAGCGATGCTGGTCGATGGCTTGATCTCAGGGAGTTTTCTCTTGTCTATTCCGTACTTGTCGAGGATAGACTCTGACCAGTTCATAGCATCCCGACGCGTGTCCATCATCCAAGAGAGGTTAGCGTCAAATCTACTCATGACGGCCTCTCCCGTTGTCTTGTAGATCATGTAACTGTTGCAATCAAGGATCTTGTAACATTCCTTGTAGATGTCTGGCATGTTTTCTTTAAGCCAGAGAATTCTTGGTATGACATCTTTGCCAGCAAGCCCTGGGCCTCCTTTTGTAATCCGCAAGAATTTCAGCAAGGTGAACAAATTGTACCCGCTGATTTTTATCAGTCCACTTCCAATCAATTCTTTGGCTTGTTTGGCGGCTCTTGCGTCCATCCAGATCATTGAGTTCATTAGGGGCTCGCCGTTTTTGTCTATTAGGACGGTGCTCAGCGCTTGCCCTGAGAAGACTATTGCCGCGATGTCATTGAAGTGCAGGTTCCTTTCTCGTCTTAGCTGGTTTGTTGTTTTTGTGATCATGTGCCACCAGTCCAGGGGGTCCTGCTCAGCATAGTTTTTCTTTGGGATGTGGACTGGGTACTTGCCCGACGACATTCCAAGGATATTGAACTTCTCGTCCACAAGGGCTGTCTTCTGATTTGTCGTACCGACATCATATGCGAGAAACAGTTTGTCGGGCACTGAATCACCAGCTTCTTGGATTGCTTCCAGAAGAACAAATCGAAAAAAGGATGGAGCATGGTATCAGCAATCTGAATCTATAAGAACTCCCAGTTCATATCGGAAGTGCTACTGGTTTGACTTTTCCTTCTTCATCTATTCTTTCAACCTTGATTCCAATGCCTCCGCCTTTTTCCTTGAACTTACCAGCCCATTCAAATGCGTCAACTGGATCAACCGCAGCTTCAGGCGGAAACACTCCTTTCATCTTGATCTTTGGAGTCTTCCCTTTGATACTTGACATTAGTATTGCACCTATCGCGGCTGGTGTTCCGGTTCCTTCCATCATTCCACCGGTGGAGGCAGCGTTCACCACATATTGAACATTTTTGCCTTTCTCTTTTCCTTTAACGACCACCTTGACTCCGCCCATCGGCTTAGTGAAACCAGTCTTCTTATTCAATTCCTCTCTCTTCTTTATGATGTATGCGACCGCGAAATCTAGTGGGATGATTTTCTTACTGCCGACGTCGAGAGGTTCTTCGCTTACTATTCCTAATCTCACCATATCCATGATCAATTCCATATATTCGACAGGAAGCACGACTCCACGGTTCATGACCCACTTTACCCCTTTGAGATACTTGGGTAATGTTATCGTCTCTGGATGCGGATATGGATAAACTGGGTATTTCCCAAGCCCAGAAAACTCTATTTCTTGTATCAAAGCCTTTCCGTCTTCCCCGAAGAACTGAACCGTCTTGAGTTCTTCGTCAAAGACAGGTATGTCCATTTGCATTCCATGTAGCCTGTGTTTTATGACTCCAGGACCTTCATAGGGCTCCCCTCCATGCGCATGGTAGATGTCGACGGATTCCACTTGAAGGTAGCTGGTGCAGAACTTGGCGAACAGGTTGGAAGCGCCAGGCGAGCTTCCCATACCTATCAAAGCTGAGATCTCCGCGTCTTTTGCTTTCTTGTCGTAGCCAAGCATTTTCACAGTCGCATCATAGTCATCGCATACGTCGACGTAGTTCTTTCCTGCCTCTATTACTGCTTCAAGGACTTTTGGACCACACTCATAGAAGGGACCTGTGCAATTCAGAACCACATCTGAGTTCTTTGTGACATCCTTTATCGTCTCTGGTCTGTGAATGTCAACTTTCGCCGCCGAAGTATTCTCTCCAAGCACTTTGGCAAGTTTCCTGATCTTCTCTATCTCAACATCGGCCAGCAAGACCTCATCAAAAACACGTGAAGTGACCAGAGCTTTTGCCGCCGAGCTGCCTATTGCTCCACCTCCACCTAGGAGAGTGACTTTCGTATTTCTCACCTCTCAGACACTTACCCTTCTGTTCATTTCACTGGCCTAAATTCACGCTATCTTCTTGCCAGGAAGCGGTGGGCAAGCGGAGTAGACTTCATCAACTTTTATTATGCCTACTGCCTTGGGACCCCAATATGCATTATACCTAAGAAGCGGAACACTTGCTACAAAGTCGAAGAGTGGTCCACCCTTCTGAAACCCTTGGAATCTTCCTTTGGCTTGGTACGCTACATTTTCCTTTGTTATTACGGCGCATGCGACCTTACCGTTCTTGAGCAGATTCCTCTTGGTCTTCCACATCATGATGTCGGCAAACATTAGGGTTTCAGCGTCAACAGCGATGATGGAAGTTATCGGTACAACGTTTGGGTTCCCATTCTCATCAACTGTAGCCATGAATTTGAAAGCACTAAGGTCGTTGAACTTCTCCATTACCTGTGGCGGCATCTTAGCCATCTGGCTACTCGCCTCCTATTAGCTCCGAGTAGAATACATCCTCTATGGGGTCTATCTTTCATGCTACAACTTTCCTTGACTACTAAGATAAACCTTTACTTTGCATTCCTCTCTGTAGTCTCAAGGATGAGGTGTATTCCATTGCTCTTCTGACACACGCATCCATATTGAAGTATCTGAATTCTGCAAACCGACCGACCAGATCTATCCCAACTCTCCTAACGTACTTTGTGGTCGTCACTATGTTCTTCTCGAAATTTAAGTCGCTTATGACATACGCGTATTTGAATCTCCGAACCTTAGACAAGCAAACTGAATCTTGTTTGTCAATAATCCTAAGTTCTTTCAGGTTGTCGATTGTTTCGGTGATGAGGTCTTCGTCCTTCATCGACCAGACTCTGTCACCATAGTTGCATGTTATGTCAGCCATCACGGATGATTTGCCGCTGGAAGCGGCTTTGGGAGAAAAGTTGGATGGAAAACTCACTCTATGCGCTAGTGCGTTCTTCTCTGGTATGTACAACCAATGGAGCTCATTGAGCTTACGGTTTTGCACTCCCAGCATGACAGTAATAAGTGAATTATACTTCAGCTGTCTAACTGCACGTTGTACTGTCGCGGGAACGCTGATTCCTCCATTCTTGAAGACCCCAATAATGTCGTGTATCGGAATCGTCGAGATCACTTTGTCAAATTCTTTTTCACTATCGCCACTTGATACAATCCATTTGTTTCCTTTTTTTCGAATGCTTTTCACTTGGAATCTCTTGACAATGTGTCCTTTCAACTTCTCTTCGATGGCCCTGATGACCGACTGTATTCCGCCAACAATAGGATAGAAAAAGTCTAGCTGGTGGGTGTAACCTTCTGTCTGAATGCCTAACGATGACTTCACTATGTCTTCTACTGGTGGATTCGGGATTCTCTCAACCCATTCGAGCGAAATATCCTCCGTGGGATGCTTCCAGATCTTCTCATTGTATGGGATCATGTATTTCTCGGTCATACCTTTTCCGAAAGTGTAGTAGAACCACTCTCTGAGATTTCTGGGTTTCCTTGATTCCCCTTTCTCTTTTCTGATCAGATTCTGAATGAAATCATATAGGCACTCGAAATTCTCTTCTATTGGTAGATCGGCTAAACCATTTTCAAAGGGGTACTTCACGTAGCGTTCCTTGTATAGGATCTTTGTGTTCCTTTTGTTTGCCACCTTGTTCTCAGCGAGGAGATCGAGTATGAAGTTCAACGCTTCTTTGTCTTTGGAAAAGAGGATATGTGCGCCGCCATAATCGAAGGTGAAACCATTCTCGACCAGACTCCTCATTAGCCCCCCGCATTCCTCTTCCTTCTCAAGAATCTCAATATCAGTTCCCCTCTGGTTTAAGAGATATCCAATGGTGAGCCCCGTCAAACCGCCACCGAGGATAGCGACCTTCATATGAGAATCAACCACACAACTGCTCTTGTCCTGATCAAAAACTAGTACGGCCTATTATCGATTCTGCAGAATTAAAAACTCTTAGGTCATGCCCTTTAACAATATCGGTAATCTGTAACAAGAAACACTTAAATGCTCTGGATTATTCCGACTACTCCACAGCTAGTTGTCCTGATTTCGGTATGTTGTTTCTGCTGCAAAACTCGGAGACGTAACGCTTCAGGATGTGATGCCTAAGATGTCTGCGATTCTTGAAGAAAAGGTGAGATTCGGTGAGTCTGGCGTATATCTTGAAGGACTTATGCATCGAGGATCTCGAAACTCTCCTGGAGTTGTCCTATGCCATCCCCACCCGAACTTCGGAGGGACTATGGATTTCTACCTCCTTACCGATCTTGTTCGCGAATTCTCAAAACAGGGATTCAACACGCTCAGATTCAACTATCGTGGAGTCCCCCAGAGCACTGGAACATATGGCCAAGGTCGAGGAGAGTTAGAAGATGTAATAAAAGCAGTGGAATTCATCCGCAAACAGCAGAATGTCAATCGCGAAAGAATCGCTCTTGTTGGCTACTCGTTTGGTGGGAGTCTCGTACTCATGGCTGCCGAGAGGGTGAATGCCAAAGTGATTGTGTCCATCAGTCCTTCAACCAATCCAACTGAGACAAGACTCGATGTGCTTGAATTTACTCCAAGAGTGAGTAGTCCAGTTCTCCTCGTGCATGGAACAGCGGACGAGATGGTTCCATACTCTGAATCAGAGAAGGTACTCAAGTCACTGGAAAACGCGAAGGAGAAAACTCTTCAACTAATCGACGGTGCGAATCATATCTACACCGCCAAAGGGAAGACTGTTGTTTCTCTCGTTACTAGTTATCTAATCAAGCACCTCTGAGTGAAGCAAGAATCCCAGCCTAAGAACAAGTTTATCTGTATCTGCAATCAAATCGTAGGGCAGCTTGACAAGTCACTGTTCATGGACAGGAGGTGTTTTTGGATTGAGAGATATCAAGACAAGAATCGTCCACATCTCGGATACTCACA
Source organism: Candidatus Atabeyarchaeum deiterrae (assembly GCA_037310415.1). GTDB lineage: Archaea > Asgardarchaeota > Atabeyarchaeia > Atabeyarchaeales > Atabeyarchaeaceae > Atabeyarchaeum > Atabeyarchaeum deiterrae. The sequence goes on along the minus strand of CP147780.1, from coordinate 2,458,578 downwards.
TATCGCCTGTCGGTCAATTCAAGCCAGACTTCTTTGAGAAAGCAGTCAGAGAAATCAACAGACTCGAACCAAGGCCAAACCTTCTGATACACACGGGGGACTTAACCGACTGGGGCATTCTTGAAGACTATGAACTTGCATTAAAGAAAATAGATTTGCTGCCGGAAAAAAAAGTATTCGTTCCAGGCAATCACGATGAAAGAAACTACGGTCAAGAGTTGTTCAAGGAACTCATCGGAAGACCAGACTTTGAAGAAAGGGAAGGAGACTTGGTAATCTACGTCATGAACAGTCCCGAACCCGACAGAGACGAAGGAAGACTTGGGCGGAGAAGACAAGACTTCCTTGAATCCAAAATAAAGGAGTTACCCCGTGGAGTGTTCAAGATCGTGGCCCTCCACCACCATGTGGTCCCAGTTCCGTACTCAGGTCGAGAGATAAACGTGCTTGAAGATGCTGGGGACGTGCTTGAGCTTCTACTCCGAAACAATGTTCAACTCGTAATCATGGGACACAGGCACGTGCAGCGTGCAATCAAGATCAACAACACGCTATTCGTCAATGCAGGAACACTATCATGCGTCAGGACGCGTGCTCGACTCGGCAACTCGTTTAACGTTATCGATATCGATGAGAACGGTGAAATAGATGTGCAGGAAATAAATCTGACGAAGAACACTAAACTGAAACTCTACGAAGGAAGCGCGTGTAAGTAGCCTCTCTGAGAGGTTGGCGATGTTCGGTTATGTTCAGCAGTAGAAAGGTCGTTGGCGCAGACCTGAGATCACGGATTGAAAAATCATACTTGCCCACTCAAGGAGCTAGATCGCTCCCATCACGGGGATTCCAGAGGGAACCATCGGGAAAATGATAGTGACTTCCTCTGCGTTCCTCAGTTCGTATCGGAGGTATTCTTGAGACACATACTATTTAAGATTACTAAGTACCTCTATATTCAAGGAGATTGAAAACGTCCCATTAATGTGTCTTCCTGTATGGGTCATTACTTGACTCCTGCCGACAATGTGGGCTTTACTCAAGTTTGAAGTGGAGGGGTAGACTTGATCGGGAACCCAAGATTCGGGAGATCGAGTCTCACTGCATTGAGACTCTTTGATTTGGGGAACGGTAAGTCGGTCTCTGAGATTGCCAGTGAGTTTGGATTCAGCAAGTCTGACGTGGTCTGTATGGTTGTTCCTTTTGTTGGCGCAGGACTCGCGGCGCGCAAGAGAGTGACCGACGATTGGCGACATGACATATACTACCCACTATACGTCGAGAAGCATGACGGTCTTACCCCAAGAGAAGAAGAAATCAAAAGGCTGCGAGGAGAAGTTGTAAGATTCAAGGAAGAGATAAGAAGACTTGAGGAAGACCTAGCAAAGAAAGAACGGCTGCTGGGAATCGCTAGCCAGGTAGAATCCATCAAATCTCTAAACCTAGGTGAAGGCAAGACACTTTCCCAGATTGAGAAGGAAACTGGAATGGACGCGGCGCAGATTCACCAAGTGATTGAACCATTTGCCCATCATGGAATGATTGGAGTAAAGCACGTCACTCGAGGGCAGTTTTTCTACTATCCAGTCAAGGACCTAGGGATCCCTGCGCATTTTCCGACGGAAGAAGAAATCCGGGCCATAAAAATGCAAACGACAAGGCTCAATAGAGGAGTTGCGGATAAGGAAGAAGAGATAAGAACATTGATCAAGAGGGCTGTGCTGAGAGCACTGAATCTACATGAAGGCAAATCAGCTCGTCAGATTGCCAAGAGAGTAGGAATGAGTGTTCCTGATGTAGTCGGCATGATGATGGCATTCGTACGCGCTGGTCTTGTTGAACAGAATTTCACCCCACAAGGCTTTTTCTATACTCCAATCCTCAGAAGTAAGACTGCGGAGCCTGACACAACCGTAGGGAAGGGACTGCTGGTAACGAGTAGTGGAATGGGTATTATTAGCACGAAGGATGTCACAAAGGAATTGGCTTCTCATCCTGTGGAAACTCATTTTGCTGAGATCTCTACTGGTCCCAGTGTTAAAGCGAATCAAGCCTACGATGCTGCAATGAAGCATACCTCTATAGAAGAGTTGGAGGCTCAACTAGATAGGCTTACGGTAAGGGAACTTGTTTTGCTCAGAGAGAGAATCAATATGGAATTGAGAAAGAGGTAACTTCGAGCCTTTCACAGTATTTCTGACTGAGATAACTGTCTAAGCGACCAAGGTTTGATTAAGGCAATTACAGAATGAATCGACTGTTCTAACCTCACGCAGCATTGGGGCGCGTTTGAGTCATGATTGAAGTGAAAGTCTACTTTGACTATGTATGCCCTTACTGTTTAGTGGCAAATGAAAACATTCACCGTTTTGCTGCAAAGTATCCTGCTGTTCACTTCGATTACAGTCCATGGGAGATTGTGCCCGAAGCGCCCGTTGAAGGGATCACACTAGAATATGATTCCGTGGATCCAAGGATTGCGAGACTCGCTGAGGAAGCAGGCCTATGGATGCGTGCTCCAAAAATCCAGCCAAATTCCCACATGGCCCTGCTGGGATTCTTCTACGCAAAAGCGCGCGGCAAGGAAGCTAGGTACACGGATGCCGTTTTCGACGCTCTCTGGAATCACGACGAGAATATAGGGCAGCTTCACTCATTGTCGGAGGTCGTGGGAAAGATCGGTCTGGATCCAGTGGAATTCAGAGACCAATTGGCTACTGGGCGCGACTCATATGAGGAAATACTGGCGAGATCAGAGCGTGATGCTGTGACCGATAAGATAAAGCTAGTCCCAACATTCGTCTTCGGGCAGAGCCAGATCATTGGAAACGTGTCAGCAAAGCAGATCGAGTCATTCATAAAACATGCCTTGGCTTCCCGCGAAAAATGAACGATCCAAACTGCCATAAATGCAATTCTTATGACTATGATTAACGTATGTACCAATGTTGAATAGTGCAAAGCGCAAGAATGCGTCTTCTGGAGATGATGAATCATTAGCAAGGTATTCATTCTCAAGAGCCATGATAGAGTAGGTGGAGTGAAGTCTCTAATTGCTAAGATGGTCAGTCCATCCGACTACCGCGGGAAAGAGGTTGCTCTGAAAGCAAATTACAACAGCGCGGATGATTACCCAGCTTCAACTCATATAGATACACTCACTACAATAGTGAAGTATCTGAAGGAAGATGCCGAAGCGGGAAACATAATCTTGGCGGAACGAAGTGGGATGGGAATCACGACCGAGGTTCTTCAAGACCGTGGTGTTCTGGATCTAGCCGAGAAAATGGGTTTCGAAGTCGTCGATCTGGATAATGTCGGAAAGGAAGGGTGGCTGAAGAAGGGACCAGATGGCACTCATTGGAAGAGAGGCTACCTATTTGCAAAAGCATTCTTGGAAGCAGACAAGATCATACAGACTTGTTGTCTAAAGACTCACCAGTTTGGCGGACACATCACAATGTCTCTAAAAAACTCCGTCGGCATGATAGCCAAAACAGATCCCGTAGTCGGATACCCGTACATGGGTGAACTTCATAGCTCGAAATTTCAGCGTCTCATGATCGCTGAGATTAACAAAGCATACAAACCCGACTTCGTAATCATGGATGGGATCAAAGCGTTCACAACTGGAGGGCCACACCAAGGCACGGTAGTAGAACCAGGTCTCCTCATTGCGGGGAATGACAGAGTCGCGTTAGACGCCGTTGGAGTTGCCGTGCTTAGGAAATACGGTACAACCCGTGAAGTCTCGAAAGGAAAGATACTCGAAATAGAACAGTTAGCTAGGGCATCTGAGCTGGGGATGGGTATTAGCACAACTGATGAGATTGAGTTGATTCCGGTAAACGAAGGTAGTGAAAGTGCTATCCAGGAAATCAGCGAACATCTGTACGACAAATAGGAGATCAGCCCCATCCACTTCTGGGATCGATACTCTGTGCTAGACATCCAGCAAGTTCCTACTTGTTCCGGGAATGGGTTTTCGTCTAACTACTTTATCAAAAACATACATGACAAGTTCGCATGTGACGTCAACGCGACAGCCATCCAATGCATGTCCTCCATGGGCCTCTCCCTCTTTGTCTGCAACGACCAAGTGGGCGTGAACGTCTGCCTCTCCATCTTTTTGAGTCAGGAGACCGCTGCACGAGATCAGTTCAACATGTTCAGTATACTCAATTGTCTTGTACGTCATTGTCTTCTTGTCAAGGTATCCAACCCGTGCAGGGCTCAACACACCGATGGCATTAAAGGATGCGCTTACGACTCCATGTTTTCTAGCGACTTTCTTTATTCCTTCGATCAGATCCTGACCAGGATCCAGCCTACAAACAATCACCTGAGTCAGATTCAGTGCCGTTGAACCTCCGACCATTGGCTTGCCTCCTTCCTTCTGTTTCGCGATTCACGGTTTATCTCCTCATACACGAGGCAACTCATGACCTCGCCTGAGTTGTTTCTCTATCCGTCGTATTAAATACATCTCCTCCCAAGTGTAGCAAAGGTCCCTGCTTGCCAAGCTTGTACATCAATACCTATTGCGAGAATCGGCGGGCTAACGCTCACTGGGATTATTCCAACCGCAGCCATCACATTGCTTTTGCCCTTACTAGAAGCTGAGATCGGAACTGTCTTGTAACAGTGAAGGATCCTTGAGAAAGAATCAAGTGAACATCAATCATGTCCATGCGAAGGTGTCCTCATCAAGGTTTTCCTGTCTAATGCGACCTTCGCTGAAGCAATCCAACGCTTGCTGAGATCATGCTTAGTAGTTTAAGTACTGGAACAATCCTATACGTTGTCACTGACCTGGTGTCACTTCACTTTCGCATAAGAGGAATCTAATAACTGGCCCTCGCTTGGTCCATGAAGTGAGGTGGAGTCCGCCCAATGGCGAAAAGCCCTGTTCTACGCACAGACATCGGCAAACTGGACGATGTCCTTGGAGGCGGTCTACTCGCCGGACACTACATTGTCCTTGGGGAACCAGGGTCAGGATACGAGATATTTGCGAGACAGATCTTGTTTAACGCCCTCAAGCAAGGTAAATCTGGTCTCTATGCCACAATTGACTCGACTCCTGAACGTATCAGGAAAGAAATGAATTACTTTGGCTGGGACCTTAGGCAATTCGATAAGAAGGGGAAATTCAGATTTGTTGATTGCAGTATCTACTGGCTCGGGTTGGAGCAGAGCTCAGAGAAATACTATGTTAAGAATCTGAAGAACATAGCAGAGCTAAGATCCTCCATGATCATGGCTAGAAACGAAGTCGGAGAAGAAGGAGTAGGAATCACAGAAACATTCTCGACACTCGTTAACCACATAGGTTTCGAAAAAGCTCTCACTTTCTTCAACTTCCTTCAATCTAGACTCGAACAGCTTAACCTAATTGGCCTGACGATGATAACTAGTGATTCGCTACCAAAAGAACAGGTGGCATCGTTCTCAGGTATAGCGGACGGAATCATGGAGATGCGCGTTGAGAAGTCTGGAAACGTTCCGGAGCGAAGGATGCGTATCGAGAAATACGGTCCGGAGCATGAATTTACAGGATGGTTGCCATATAAGATAACTCACGAGGGAGTTGAATTATCTGGTTCAGCTAAGGAGAAGATTCGAGCAGCGCTGGATAGATTCTAGCGAGGATATTGAGGTACGAGTATTCATTATTGTGGGGTCTGAGATTGTCCTCTACGATTGGATTAGACTGGTTAGCGCCGTTGGTCAGCGGGTTGTTGATGCTGAGCGTAGGTATCTTTGTACTGATAAGATACTTCCGCAATAGGATGCGGGGAATACTGTTTTGGGGAATCGCCTTAACATGCTATGGGTTCTCTCATCTGGCGGAATTTGCTTTCTCGGCTGGTCTAATCAATGTGGACAGCCTTACATACTTCATCAGGCAGACCCTTGTATCCTTGATGCTAATCTTTTTCTACGCTGGCTGCACTGTTTTCATATTTAGACGGAAATCCCTCAGAGCTCTGTCCACTCTGCTATTCTTTGCCATTCAAGAACTTATGTTATTTTACTACGATTATGTTTTGGTCGTTTTCACATTCAGTTCAACGATTCACATAATCTTCTTCGTGATTCCGTTTTCTGTTTTTTTCACAGCCTTTTTCCTAGTAGACTTCTTCTCTTCTAAGCGGGTGTCCACTCTACTCATAGCCATCGCTTGGTTGACATTCGCCTGTGTCGTTCCTTTCTATTTCTTGTGGAGAGAAACGCCGCTACTGCCGTTATGGTTTACTCTAAGGACATTGACCTTGATCCCCCTGTTATTTGGATTTGTCGGATTAGCTCGCACAAAAACTGGAGGAAAAATCACTGCTTAAGAAACTTACATGACCAGTGACAGACATGCTCATTGTGGATGACGAGATAGCAGCGCGATATCGCAGCAGTATCAAACAAGAGGTTTGGATTATTGAGCCTACCTACTGAGTTAGAGAGGAAGTTACGAACTGTATGTAATGACATGCTTCAGTATCTGAATGAGGTGAAGGTTGTATCACGGTTGGAACTCTTTGTAAAATCACGAGAGAGTTTAATGAAAGTCGCTTTGTCCAGTAATGAAGAGAAATCCATCAGAGAGCAGTACGACCTTCGTCCAGATCAGCTTATGGTCATAAGTATTATTGGGGCGACACCCTACTTGTTAGGTTGCCCTTTTCTTCACGAGGAGGACAATTTTGAAGGGACGCTTTTCTATCACTCACACACATTTCATCCAGGTGAATCAGACTTTGAATCTGCTTTGTTCAGATTGCGAAGAATGCGAGTTGAGCAATCAGAAAAAACTGTTAACAGCATGTTTTCAAAGGCAGGCTACAGGCGAATTGCAGAGCGCCAGAATACGGGCCCCAAAACATACGAGAAAGAGGATGGGAGCAAGGTGGAAGTTATAGTCCTTGAGTCAATTAGCGATGCGCCAAAACTCTTTAGTCAACTGCGCAAGGGATCCATTTTGGTTGTTCCCACAGAAGAGACACCCGCCCCCTTTATTTCATTCTACAGGAACCAGAAGAACAATGCTACTGAAAGTGGTTTCTCGATTATCGTCGTAAATGTTGAAGACTTAAGGGTGAGTCCTTTTCTTGGATATCCCTCCGATAAGGATCTGATAATGCTATTCGACGAACCTGATCTCGCTGTTAGAATCAAAAGCGTTTGGGGAGAAGGGGAAGACGACGAATTCCTCTGAGCGATGAGATTTCGTCTCCGCCTTACTGCACTTTCATCTCGGGCGACCGCCACTCGAGTGGTGGAACACTTATGTTTATTATCCGCAATCTCTTGACTCCGCTAACTCGCTTCGCTTGAGTCTGACTAATATTGAAGAATACTGTCTTGACGACGAACCAATCCTGTTCAAATGCTCCGATCAGGCAAAATCTTAGAGGTATTATCATTCTCCAATTGGTTTTCCCACCTGCGGAGAACGACTCAAAGCTGAAGGAATTATGAAGTAGTTTGCCCAAGATGTCAAGGGCGGCGCCAAATCTTTCCTGCAACCTCTGCAAAGCATGTTGCGTGAAGCTCACTTGGACATCGCTGATCGAATCTGTCATCTTCACAGAGGTCAATTCCTTGGTTGCCTCCCTTTTCTTCCTCCAAGTAAGGCATCGGAGAGCGATGTGTGTACCTACCTTATGAAAGAGGCAAAAGAATTATATCTGTTTATTGGAAACGGCAAGTCATTACTAGATTTAGAGAACAATAGTTGGGTTACCGCATGCCGGCGCTTCAGTCAAGCCTAATCTACCTGACTGGTTTGGGGTGAGGCTACCTATGGCTTGAATTCGGGAAACTTAATTTGGATTAGAAGCTTCTTTCTTGATCTCTCCAAAAAGGGTGAAAACAAGGCTTGCAGCTGGACAAGAAGGAATTCCATACAAAGGTTCTCAGAGTAAATCCTCAGAATCCTGACCAGGATGCCATAGAAGAAGCGGCAGGAATAATAAAGCGGGCAGGCTTAGTGGCTTTCCCAACTGAAACCGTGTATGGTTTGGGCGCAGACGCCCTATCGCATGATGGCGTTTTAAGGATTTTCGAAGCCAAGGGTAGACCTTCGGACAACCCCATAATCGTGCATGTCTCCACAGTGGGAGACTTGAAGAGGGTCGCCGAGGAGATCTCTCCTTTGGCAAAGGTATTAATCGACAGATTCTGGCCAGGACCACTCACTCTCCTTTTCAAGAGGAAACAGACCGTGCCAGACATCACGGTTGCAGGCTTGGACACGGTCGCCGTGAGAATGCCCAGGCACCTTGTCGCTCTTTCACTGATTCGAACCTCAGAAACTCCGATTGCAGCTCCTAGCGCGAATGTCTCAGGCTCACCCAGCCCTACGACCGCCGACCATGTTTTGTCAGATTTGAATGGAAAAATCGAGATGATTCTGGATGGCGGAGAGTCGAATATTGGAGTTGAATCCACTGTGCTTGATATAACGTGTACGCCGCCAATGGTGCTCAGACCGGGCGGAACTACCGTTGAAGACATAGAATCATACATCGGAAAAATAGAGTTACATCCCACGGTTCTTGCTGAGATAAAGCTCGACGAATACCTAGCAAAATCACCTGGGATGAAGTACAGACACTATGCTCCAAGAGCCGTCCTGTTTCTAGTTGAAGGTGAAAACCTCGAAAGAGTCAGATCAAAGGTTCAAGAGACAGCAGATAATCTCAAGAGACAGGGAAAAAGGAAGGTGGCAATAATAGCCCCTAGCGGATACAGTTACAAAGCCGACACCGTCAAGTCCTTGGGTGACCGAGAGAAGCTAGAACTGATCGCAAAGAAGCTCTTTCCAACTCTACGGAAGATGGACGAAGAAAAAGTTGACGCAATTGTGGTGGAAGGAGTGAAAATCCAAGGGCTAGGCTTAGCCATCATGAACAGACTGAGAAGAGCATCAGGTGGAAATACAATAAAAGTATAGATGGCAAGCTTACTGCCTAGCAGCCTTTCATAACAAATCCAAGATCCTTTAACGCTGCGCAGCAATCTTATCACAAAGTATTAGGGACAATCAGACCAGAACGTCTCTGCAATCCTGGGTGATCGTTATCATATGATTGGCGAGATCGCAGCGCTGATAGCAGCCCTGTGCTGGGCAGCATCAGCAGTGCTGTATAAGAGGGTGCTTTCGAACGTTGGCTATCTTGCAGCCAACCTTGTAAGATCGGCGTTCGCTGTTCTTTTCCTCCTTTTCATGCTTCCAATGTCACAGTTCCAATCATCGGCCATCACGCTTGGGGCGTATACACTTTTGGTTTTCGCTGCATTCACCAATCTTGTCATAGGAGATACCTTCTACTTCTTTGGGTTGAAGAAAGCTGGCGTCTCGCGGGCGCAACCAATATCGAGCACTTACCCACTTTACGCCATGTTTCTCGCAGCATTGTTTCTGAATGAGGCTCTGACTTACGCTGTGATTATTGGCACGCCCTTAACCGTTGTTGGAATAATCATAGTGAGCTGGACAAGGAGCAAAAAGAATGACGGCGATAAGAATGGAGAAGGTTCGCTTAAAGGAGTTGCAGCATCTATTGTTGCGGCTTTGTTTTGGAGTGTTGGTCTGGTATCATACAAGATGGCGTTGAGCATGGGAAGTATTGACTTGATCTATGCAACGTTCATTAGAACATCTGCAACAATACCCTTCCTGCTCCTTGCTGTCATCGCTGGCAGAGAGACAAAGCAGCTTAGAAAACTGCAAAAGAAGGATACAATAATGCTCGCAGTTGCAGGAATTCTGGCGCTTGGCTTGGGAGGGATACTCCTCTTTGTAAGCTTGTCTCTAATAGCGGCATCAAGGGCGATTCCGCTCTCATCTGTAAGCCCCCTCCTCTCTTTGTTGCTCACATCGCTGTATGCAGGAGAAAAGGTAACAGCCAAGGTTGTCGTAGGAACGATTCTCATTGTTATGGGAGTTGTCTTAGTAAGTTTCTACGCCGGGCAATGACAATCACGGATAGATTCTCGAACCTGCATTTCATACATCAATGGATCTCTCCAAGAATGCGCGCAGAAACTGCTCAGCCCGATTCTTGGTCTTCACGAACGATATGATGGTTATGAAAAGCACAAAGATCGAGACGGCATTTGTTACCAGAAAAGTGACTGTAACATTCAGACCTGAACTCGTCACTGACGTGAGCAAGAGGTAATTGACAAAGATGGCAGCGATTGCTATTGAGAGGCCGGTCACCAAGTAGGCGAAAACTGTTGCAGGCGAAATACTCAATCGATAGGTGACTCTTGTCGAACCCCCTTTCATGGGTTCCAGCTTCATGACGCCGCTTCCGTAGAAAAGCAGCGGTATCCTCCTGCTTGGAGCGAGTCTCACTTTCCTGAACCGAAACGAGCGGTCACCATCCCTGAGAACTTCAAAGCCTGAGGTCTTAAGCAATGAGACCGCGCGTTCCCTTGTTTCCTCAAGTCCTCCATCGACTTTGATCTGCCTCAAAGTATATCCAGCCCTCGAATAATCAGTTGAATATCTTCAGTCTTAAGATATATTACTATTCTAAACCAAGAGAATAGTGATCTTCGAGTAGCCCGTGTCCTGTACTCCTTTAATAAGTCATGAACTATGAAATGCATAGACAACCGACATTAACCCACGGAACCATCGTCTCGGAAGAAGTCTGAGGAGGGTTCATTTCAGATTGGCTGTCAAAGACTTAGCGCTCAGGATAAAGAATGGAATAGAAACCTACAATAGGTACAGAAGTCCCGAAGTCACAGCAAAGCTTCTGATAATCAAAGAGAAAGATGAAGAGTTCACAATATCATTCTCAGGTATATTCTGCAGAACATGCGGGTTTTACGACTACTTCGAAGACCTCATCTACGAGCTGTTTGACGAATCCAAAATCCAGGTCAGAATACTTGGCATCCAAGAGGATTGGAAAAGTGAGAGCTTCAATGTAGTCTACAAGATCGAGAAATAGCTCTCCAAACCTGAGATGCCTAGATGTCGAAAGCCAAGCGACAGTAATGGAGCTTGTTAGGTGCATGAACCAGAAAATCGTCACGCAGAAAGATAGGTCTGATCTGTTGCCTGAATGTGCTCGCTTGGCTTCAAAAGACTCTCAGAAGAATCTGTTGCTTCTGGCAGACCTCTACCCACCTCACCTATCTTCGAGCGAGATCTACATGGGTCTGCGGAATGGCAAGTTGGATGACTTCTCGAATGTTTACAGAGGGTTCAGTCACCCCTCAATCGTCTTGGGAATTGCTCCACCTTTCAAAGAGAGACTCCTCAACCACATTCTCACAAAGATAGACGGCGATTTCACCTGCATCTGTGAGCCAGAAGAATTGAACTTGTTCAGAGGAAGAGCGGAGATCGTTAAATCGCACAAGGAATACCAAATGGTTTTGAAAGAACCTATTCTGCCAAAAGGTCCACAGAAGAATGTGGAAGTTGAACTAGTCCAACAATCCGAACTATCGAAACTGGATCACTTTCTGAAAGGGAACGGAGCCCTTGCGTGGCTCCCCGTCCAGTTTGAATCGGGGCCATATTACTGTGTCAAACTTGACGGCGAGATCGTTAGTGTTGCAGGTGTCCATTTTGTCACCCCGCAAGTTGCACAGCTTGGAAACATAGTGACAGCTTGGTCCTACCGGGGAAGAGGATATGCGACTAATAACACGTACGCTTTGGCGTCAGCACTCCATTCGCTTGGCGTAATAGTGAGCTTGTTCGTCATGGAAGACAACAGTCAGGCCGTCAGAATATATGAGAGAATAGGCTTCCAAAAGAAGAGAAAGCTTGTGTACGCGTTACTGCGCACTTAAGAAGTGCCTTAACCATTTTCTTTGATTCGTCCAAAACCAGCTCTAATGGAGTGGGCAGAACGATCTTTGCTACTATTCGGCTGTCGGCTTACTAGGTTCATGGACAAGTAGAAGGCCAGCAAAGAATGTGGGGACTGTTAGGACCAAGGTGAATGTGAACAGCAGTTGAGGAGAGACACTGATAAGTAAACCCCCAATCAATGGAAAAGGAATAGACACGATGTCGCCGATCGCTGTCTGAATCGCGAATGCTGTGCTCCTGTTCCTTCGTCTGGAATAACACGAAATCATCGTGAACTCAGTGTTAAAGAGCAGAGTGCTAGCCGCTGAGAGAAAGGCTTGCGCCAGAATAAACTTGTAGAAATCATCCGCTATCATGTACATCAAGATAGCTAATGCAAACAAAAGCACACTTATCAGCAACATGATCCTCTTCTTTGAGGAATCTGCAAGACGACCAGTGGGCAACTGAACCAAGGTTGAAACACCAGAACTCACGACGAAAAACACCATCAACCGAAAATTATCGAATATGTGAACATTTCCCACTTGGACATTTGCCGCATAGAGCGGAATGAAGTTGCTAATGACTGCAGACGTTATTGCTGCAAGTGAAACAAAGACAAAGAAGCCAGCCACCGTTCTGCTTCGAAGCCTCGGTTCCTCACAGTCACGAAGGGTACCTGTCTTGTTGGAGAGCGGTGCCGCGTCAGTCTCTTGGGATGTGTGTGTTATATCCAATGGTTGAGAAAGTCGAAGAACACCAATATGTGTCTCCCTCAAAGCGACGCCTCGAGCCACAGCCATTGCCGCAACGGTGCCACCACACATCAAGTACAGATAGGGCATCGCGAGGGGAACAGAGACTGTGGGATCCTGCCCGTATTGAGAAATTACACTGAGAGCCAGTAGCGGTGCAAAGAGGCTTATTACCCCAGAAATGACTTGAAAGGCTCCGAATGCGATACCACGTTTCTTTGGAGGAGCCGACTCGGCCAGCATGGCAAACATGGGATTGATATACGCAGCGTGGGAAAGATTCATGACAAATAGCGGGATCGTGATAAGGAACCAAGTATTGCAGAGCGCGTAGCTCATGTATACGAATCCATTGATGAATGTCCCTGCGATAACGAACTTCTTCCTTCCATGCTTGTCACTAATGAGACTCGCGGGGAAACCTGATAGTGCGTGAGCAAGGTATCCAATACTATAGACAACTCCAACATCAAAGTAGCTCGCACCCAGACCATGTTGGAGGTAGATTGACTGGTAGTTTTGCCAGCCGAAGAACAGGGTCATAATACCCATGGTAATGCTGAGCACGTAGACGTTTCTCATAAGCCTCTTGTCATATCCGTTGTGAGTTAAGTCAAGAGGTTTTGAATTTCCATTTTTCTCGGTTGAGCTCAAGCGAGACACCATGACCCTGATTACACAGGTTGATCTGAGTGAACGACAAATAGTCAAGACATCCGATTAAGGTTAAAGGTAGTGAATAGGAAGTTTTTTGGGGGGGAAGAATAGTATGGCACTCAAAGACTAATGTCTGTTTTGTGGTTTTCGATGGGTTAGCAGGCGCAAGTTGGTTCTAAGCGATTTCCCCCTAGATAATCCGTCTGTGGATGTATGCAATTTGACCTGCCAGAGATTCTCTTGGGTTAATTGTTTCCTGGCTGACTTCCATTACGGCCAACCTCTTTCGGTTTCCGGCTCGGCTTATTCTCAACATTTTGGGTTCATTCCTCCTTCGAGATTTAGTGGTCTCATTATTATGATGACCATCATAATAGTAATATATGCGTCTGATATATAAAGGTTTTGACTGGCTAAATAAAGTAGTGATGAGAGTTCGAAGATATAGCTAAGTATATAAGCGTTTGGAGTTAATTACTATCATGGTGACAATATAATACAGACGGCAATATAGGATTAGAATAGGGGTATTGTGGTGATTCCGAATGAAGGCTATGAAAGTGATCAGTGATCCAGAGAGCTTCCAGCTTCTTGGAGACGAGTCTCGCAGGAAGATTATCTTTCTTCTTAGGGCAAAGCCCATGAATGTCAGTAAAATTGCTGAAGAGTTGAGTCTCTCCCCTCAGACCGTTTATCACCACATCCAGAAGCTTAAGGGCGCCGAGATGGTCGAAGTTGTCAAGGAGGAGCGCGTAGGACACCTGATCGAAAGCTACTACCAGACCACGGCGGAGGTCTTCGATTTCACCATGGGTGAATCTCGGGCCAGCGTGGACTTCCAGAAGAAGCTTGTGAAGACGATAGTCGATGCCATGAATAGGCTCGGATTCACGCTTGAGTATAATGATGCCACGGCACAAGAGATAGTCAACACTGAGAACAAGGTTTTCCACCTTTGTGATGCTTCTAAACTTGAAGAGGCTGTGTCGAAATTCGATGACGTAGACTTCCTTTCAAAGCAAAGGGCAGTCGAGGTTGCGCATGATCTCTCAATGTCTGACGAGGAGTTTGACGAGACAATGGCCTTACAGCGGAAGATCAGAGAGCTATATCTCTCAATGGCTAAGGCAAAGAAGGCAAAATAGAACAGCTCCTCGCTTCACCGCGTGAGAGTCAGCTTGATTATGGTTTAGGAAATTCCCTTTGTGGGTTCACTTCATCTTGGCATGAGTCGGCTCACATAGCTCCGTTTCTTGTTCTCTTCGACCAACTGCTTGTCTATTGGATACTTGCCATATTTCCTAGCGGCTTTGACCATTGTTCTATAGTTTTCGGGTTTCACGCCCGGGTGAATACTGTTGCTTGATGAGATTATGTGTCCTCCTCCAGGAGACGCCTTCGCTATCGTTTCTTTGACAGCGTCGACGACCTCGGCCTCGGTTCCATGAGGAAGAATGTATGTGCAGTCAATATTGCCGATGACAGCAATTCTGTTGCCGTAAAGCTTCTTCACCCTGCCAATGTCCATTCCTGCCACAGGCTCAAGTGGATGTAGACCATCTATCCCTGCTCCCACAATCATATCTATTATGTCCCAGAGATTCCCATCGGTGTGTTTGATGAAGGGTAACTTGTTGCTCTTCGCTATTGTGACTGCCCTTTCTAAGTAGGGCAAGACGAATTCTTTGAACTGTTTTGGAGACATCATTGACCTGTCTCTGAAGGCATAATCGTCGCCAGTGAGAAGTATGTCAGCTCCCATCTTGGAGGCAATTCTGAGAGTTGTCTGCTTGTACTCTGAGATCCGATCAGCTAATCCCTTTACTGCTTCGGGGTATAGAACGTACCACCGCATTAAGTTGGCAATTCCTCCAACCAAGTATGCAGAGTGCTCAAAGGAGTCATGACTGAGGAAGACTATCGCCCTCTTTTCCTTGAACCTCTGAATGACGAGCTTCAGGCTAGCATACTTTTTTTCACTGTTGGGGTCAGGCATCTCATAAGCATTCAAATCCTCGACTCTCTTGATCGGCCCCTCACTAGGCTGGAAGACCACACCCGAATAAGACCACTTGATCCCAAAGTCATCGATTATTGCCACACGAGGCTTAGTCTCAGCACGCTGAAGTTGAATGTCTTCGGCTACACAAATGCCATCAAGATCCATCTTTTCAACAAAGTCGAAGAGACTAACCTTCCCAAATAGCGCTCTCATAACTGGTTCGTTGATTATGAGTTCCCAAATAGGAAGGAAGTCAGGTTCCCCATCTCTTTTCAGGGCAGTCAGCATTCCCTCATAACCGTTCATTGGATAGACATCTCCGATGAGTGAAAAATGCATAATGCAATGAGATGTTTGTCCATTTGGGGTTGATCCTATTCGCTCTTGAGCGCTATCGCATCAATCTCAATGTCCATCTTTGCTGGAAGGTCTCCTGCTTGAATTGTCGTCCTGGCAGGTGGCTTGTTCTTAAAATAGGTTGCATAGACATCATTCATCTTTGAGAAGTCGGCCATATTTCTCATGAATACAGTTGTTTTCACAACAGTGTCTAGAGTAAGTCCTTCGGCTTCCAAGATTCCCTTAATGTTTTCCAAAACTCTTTTCGTCTGTTCCTTTATGTCCCCAGACACCGGTGTTCCTGTTCTTGGGTCCAGCGGAATCTGGCCTGAAACGAAAATCAAATTCCCAACTTTCACTGCTTGCGAATATGGACCAACTGGTTTTGGAGCTTTCGAAGTTGTGATTATCTCTTTTTCCATGATCTCAGCTTCCCATAATCTGTTCTAGGTAAGTTAAGGTCTTTTACCGTATTACTTGTACAGACTTAAGACCGTTTCTTCTTTGTCAAGCAGCACCTCAACAAGCTAATGCGACGGACTGGTATGGACTAGGGCAACAAGATAGAGATTCTGCTGAATGATGAGAATGCCTAACGTCGTTTGTTGGCAGGTTCAGAAAGCACTATTGTTCACATCATAGCCCCTTGTGTGCGTAAAACAGCTGGACCTTAGAAAATCGGACAAGTGCTGTCATCGTGTGGGACAGCCTGCTTATCGCATCCAAAAAATAGGGAATGGATAGATTTACCTAGACCTCAGGTAAACCTAATACTTTCTGTGTTTCTGGTAACATTCGCGGCAATATACCGGCTTGCCCTCAGTCGGCTTGAAGGGAACTTCTGTTTCCTTGCCACAATCGGAGCAAGTAGCCTTGTGCATTTCTCTTGGTCCTCTTGGTGGTCCTCGGCTGCCGCCGCGTCGCTCAAATCCCAAACTATTTCACCTCGCTGAAATTCTGGGTTGAACTCGAAACTAAGCGAGGCAAAAAAACGAAAACTAAAAAAGAACGTTCTTTAACTTCGCCTATTTTCCGAAGTTAACTCCTGTGGTAGTAAATGCTGGTTAATGAATATAAATATAGTCCTTGTCCGACTTGCACGTTCAGAATGCGGCTTGAATCAGGGAATAATCTGGTGCAGTGAGTGCTGAAAGCAATCTTTATTACCGTCGAATTGTCGCTAGGTTACTATTGTGACAGGGAAATCTCTGTTCTGAGAAGTTCATTTTGGCTGGTGTTTTGGGTTGGTTCAAGTTGCTAAAGTGCCTATTTCAAACAAGTTAGAGACGTGGGAGCCCTCCAAGTCGCTTTCTCCTAGAGTCAGGAAGTTGAGAGATGAGTATTTTGATTATGACAATAGAGATTACTTCAGGAATGAGGTTATGCCTTACACTACTGGCAAGTCTTGGGACGCCGTGTTTGTCCCCCATAACTGGATTACGGTTCCCGAGGAAATTGATTTCCTTAAGCCGATTTGCGAGAGCCTTCTAGCTCTTGCTCAGAAAGTGGACTTACCTGAAGGGTTCTGGGATGAACCGCTGATTATCAGGAAAGCCATATTCTTGCAGCAAGTTCTCCGCGTGATCCCAGTGCAAATTCTGGAAGGAGAACTCGTAGTGGGTGGGCAGTTCAACACAGCCTTCTCGCTTTGCCTGGATCAAAATGAGGCTGCCGAGTGGAAGAAGAGAGAGGATGAGCTTGTTGCCAAGGAGATCCACCTATGTAACATTGGAGTAATGAATTGTGGCTCCATACCAGGTCACATCATACCAAACTATCCACGAGTACTAAAAGAGGGGTTCAAATCAGTAAAGGAAGAGGCAGAGCAATTCCTTGAGAAGAAAGCAGACACTGAAGAGAAGAAAAATCTAGCCCGCTCAATAGTCATCTGCTGCGATGCCGCAAAAGAGTTCTTTGAGAGGTATGTTGCGGAAGCTAGAAGACTGGCTCGGCAGGAGAAGGATGCCCAACGAAGGAAGGAATTGGAGAAGGTTGCAGAGATCTGCGAAAAAGTTCCTTGGACCCCTGCTAAGTCTTTCCATGAAGCACTACAATCACTTTGGCTCACTCACATGTTGTTCATGCTAGCAGAATCCTACCCTGGTCCAGGGCTCTCGCACGGAAGAATAGACCAATACCTGTTCCCATTCTATAAGAAAGACTTGGAGTCAGGTGAGCTAACGCGTGACTATGCTAAGGAGCTTGTGGAGTGTTGGATGATCAAGCATAACTACGCCTACGATTTCGCACGCCTTGGTGACAAAGGCATAAGCGCAGGCTTCGGCCAGCTAATGACGCTTGGAGGGCAAGGCCCGACTGGGGAAGACGTGACTAATGACTTGACCTATGTTTTTCTGGAAGCGATCGAGGATCTAGACTTACTTGAGCCCAAGCGTTCTATCAGGATACACAAGAATACACCTGACGGTTTCATGCTCCGGCTGTGCGAATCTATCAAGAAGTGTCATGGTTCTCCATTCCTGTTGAACTTCGATGGAATAGTAATACCTGCACTCATCAAGGAAGGAATTGACCCCAAGGAGGCTTGGGATTATGGTGTCGTTGGTTGCTTAGAGAACACGGCCCAATATGGGCGAGACAGGTCGGGCACAGTAGACGTTAACCCCGACCTAGCCAAAGCCATTGAGCTGGCACTGAATGATGGTAGGAACATGGCAACAGGCGAACAAATCGGACCGAATACGGGTGACCCAACGAATCTCAAGACATATGACCAGTTCATGACTGCTGTCAAAGAACAGATTAAAGCGATCCTGAAGCACACCATCGACTTGGCCAGCGGCTTCGACGCCATAAGAGCTCAATTCGAGCCCATTCCATACTGCTCGGCTCTAATGCAAGGCTGCTTGGAGAAAGGAAAGGATGTAAGACAAGGTGGCACATTATACAATTTCATAACTGTGGAAGGAGTTGGCATCGCAACTCTCGCTGACTCGGTTACAGCAGTTAAGAAACTGGTTTATGATGACAAGAAAGTCTCAATGAAGGATCTCGTCGAAACTATCAAGAAAGATTTCGCAGGAAACGAGAAACTAAGACAAATGCTCATAAATGAGGCACCAAAATACGGAAATGACAGCGAGTATGCTGACAGCATAGCAAGAGAACTGTCAAGGTTTTGGGCTCAAGAAGTGATTAAATACACTTCGCCTGCAACTGGACGAAAATACAGAGCTGGCTACCTCTCATGGAATTACTTCATTGACAATGGACCAAAGGTCGCCTCCACGCCAGACGGCAGAAAACGGGGAAGGTTCCTGTCAAACGGTGTCTCTCCAGTACAAGGAAGAGATGTGAAGGGACCGACCGCGGCATTCAAGTCTGTCTGCAAACTTGGATACGATGTCGTTCCCAATGGCGCATCATACGTGATAACACTCAGCCCAGCAACTTTCAGAGATGAAGAGCACCTGAGGAAATTCGGAGCATTACTTAGAGCATTCGATAAGTTGGGCGGAACAAGCTTGCAGGTCAACTTAGTAGATGTGGACACTTTGAAGGATGCCCAGAAACATCCCGACAATTATCAGAACTTGTTAGTGAGGGTCACAGGATACAACGCTTACTTTGTTATGCTTGGAAAAGAGATGCAAGACGAGATAATCTCCCGGACGGCGCATCAACTCTAGTCAGGTCAAGTCGAAGGATCAGTGCACTTGCACTTGAGTACAAATCCATTTGGCTAGCCTTTTATACGAAAGACTCTCTCAAGGAAGCAATGTAGGCGGGAGCTTACTCGAGGAGTCATCATGTTTCACAAGGCTGGCAGTGTTCCTAGAAATGTGGGATGAGTGAGAACATGAAAAAGGCAGCAATCATTATAAATGATCTAACAAAGAAATATGGGGAGATCACTGCGGTTGACGAACTGAACCTTGAAATCGCAAAAGGAGAACTCTTCGGGCTGCTTGGACCAAACGGCGCGGGAAAAACCACCACAATCAATGTTCTCGTTGGTCTCGTAGAACCTACAGCTGGCTCTGCCACGGTTGGCGGATACAACGTCCAGAAGGAATCGATGAAAGTCAAACAGATGATAGGCGTCTGTCCGCAAGATTCAGCAATAATACCTTACCTCACCGGAAGGGAAAATGTTGAGCTTCTCGCAAATCTGTATTTGGTGCCGAAAGGCAGACTTAAGAAGAACACAGAAGGGCTATTAGCGAAGATGAGTTTGCTGGAAGATGCCAAGAGGCGAGCTGGAACATACAGCGGAGGCATGAAACGCCGGCTAAACTTGGTGATGGCACTGGTTAATGATCCTGAGATAGTGTTTCTCGACGAACCAACGGTCGGAATGGATCCACAATCTCGTCATGCAGTCTGGGATTTCATAAGAGAAATGAATAAGAAGGGCAAGACCGTGCTTCTGACGACTCACTATATGGAGGAGGCTGAGGAACTTTGCGACCGAGTCGGCATAATAGATCACGGAAAACTCATTTCACTTGATGCTCCAAAGCAACTGAAGGCAAGATCTGGTGCAAAGAACTTGGAAGATGTTTTCATTCAGCTGACGGGCAGAAGAATAAGGGAGGAAGTGTGAGATGAAGTTCAGAAGAGTCTCTGCACTCACCAAAGCTGATCTCAAGAAACTGAAGAGAGAACCGGCCGCATTTTTCCTGCTTCTGCTTTTCCCTGTGATTCTCACCTTGGCACTTGGAGTGTCCTTCGGGGCGATCGGCGGGGGGTCGACTACTTACCAAGTCGGCGTTGTCAACCAAGATCCTTTGACTCCTCCATACCAGTCTTCAAACTACTTAATAGGCAACCTAACTGAAAGCAAAATCATCATAGTCTCGGACTACTCAACCAACGCAGCTGCACAGGCAGACCTTGTTCAGGGCAGGATACAGGCTGTAATGATCATCCCGGAAAACTTCAGCGAAAGCTGCGTCTCATTCATACAGTACCCAACGAATTCGAGCCTGTGGACAAACACGACGATCCAACTCTATGTTGACAGCGGATCACTCTTCGCCACGCAAGCTATCCCTCCCATAGTCCAACAAGCAATAGTGGCAACGGTCTTCGGATCTCATCAGACCTCCACTTCTGGCCCAATTAAGATTGGCAGCCCGTCTTTGACGCAGGTCACTAAGTATACGGGTTTTGACTTCATGGCTCCAGGTCTCTTCGCTTTCGCCGCAATCTTCCTGATCATGATTGTCGCTCAGTCATTTGTGGATGAACGACAAACAGGCGTGTTGAGAAGAATCAACATCACACCAACTACTCCCGCAGAGTTCCTAGGAAGTCGCGCTATATCCAACATGCTTATGGCAATCATTCAAGCCGCGCTAGTCTTTCTGACGGCTTTTCTCATTGGATTTCATGCAAAAGGCGATATTGTAAACATCATAGTGGCATTCATTGTCGTGTCGATCTTCTCGCTGTGCTGCATCGGGTTCGGTCTAATCACAGCCGCATTAGCCAAGTCCTCAGGCGCTGCCACGGGATTGTCGTTTATCTTCATACTACCTCTAATGTTTCTAGGCACATATGTTACAACCGGATTGTCTGCAGCGCAGGCAGTCAGCCAGTTCGTACCCAGCTACTATGCTACCGACGCCTTGACATCACTGCTGCTGAGAGGCGCCCCCGTAACAAGTCCAATCATACTAGTCGACATGGCAATATTGTCAGCCTATAGCATCGCAGTGCTCCTCATGGGCGTGCTACTATTCAGAAAACACGGCAGAACCTAAGAATCCCTTTTCACCTCTTTTTGAAGCTTACGTACACTCCGAAAGATGTTCTTCAAACGCAAAGTTATGACAAGAGTGGTTCCTCATTTCCCATTTTTGGCAAGATATCAATACAGAGTGATTGGAGCGGACTTATTGAGCCACGAAGAATGCAAAAGATGATATCTTGGTTGGCTTCAGATATTACCATTATATCCAGAAGGTTCATGTTCGAATGCAATAGCAATTATCGATCAAAAAGAAGAAATAATCCCAATGGAGGGCGAAAAATAACCTTGAAGTTATCTGGCGGTGAGCTGCTCCTGAAGTGTCTGGAGCAGGAAAAAGTCAAGTTTGTTTTTGGAATAGTCGGCGGACAGTTGCTAACCTTTGTTGACGCGATTCAAAGGCTTGGCGAAGATGCTGACATAAAATACATTGGGGCGCGACACGAAGAAGCGGCGGCAAATATGGCTGATGCTTTCGCTCGAATAACTGGTATTCCCGGCGTGTGTATGGGGACAGTTGGACCTGGTGCAGCGAACTTGATTCCAGGATTATATCCAGCATATGCCGATAGTATTCCAGTCTTAGCGCTAACTGCCCAGAACCAGACGTGGAAATCATATCCTGATCATGGATCCACGCAAGGATTAGACCAATTTGCCTTGTTCAAAGGCATTACTAAATGGAATGCAGTTGTGTCCCATTTCCAAAGAATTCCCGAAATCATTCAGAGGGCATTCAGAGAAGCCACGAGTGGCAGACCGGGTCCAGTGCATGTTGACCTACCCGTGGATGTCCTTTGGACTCAAGGTGAAGTTGACACCAAAACTATCCTTCCCCCTGAATCATACAGATGTCTAAATCCTCCAGCAGGAAACCCTGATGCTATCAAAAAGGCAGCACAGATGCTTGTGAAGGCAGAGTTCCCGCTGATTCATGCTGGCGGGGGAGTGCTACAATCAGAGGCTTCCAAGGAATTAGTTGCGCTTGCGGAGCACCTTGCGGCGCCAGTCACGACTTCACCGACAGCCAGAGGAGTAGTCCCTGAGGATCATCCTCTTGCCTTAGTAACGCCTGGCTACGGATTATTGACGGCACAACCTCAAGCGGATGTCGTGCTCCTTGTCGGAGGAAGGCTCGGTGACTATGAGATGTGGGGCAAGCCAATAATGTGGGCAACTCCGGAGAAGCAGAAGCTCATCCAAATTGACATCTCTGGTTCGATAATTGGTCTTAATCGTCCAGTTGACATAGCCATAATTGGTGACGCTAAGGTAACTCTGTCGCTACTGCTGAAAGAAGTTAAGAACCTGACTTCAAGGAGAAGTGAGAATCCAAAACTCGAGAAGGCGAGGGATGCTCAGAGAGCTTGGTTGAAAGGATTCCAAGCAGCATTGACTTCAAACGCCAAACCGATTCATACATTGCGGGTGATCAAAGAGGTTAGAGACTTTTTCCCTAGAAACGCCATTTGCTGCCTTGACGGTGGTAACACTTCGGTGTGGGCGCTATACGCAAACAGGTTCTATGAACCTAGAACTCTTCTGGCGGCTGTTGACTCTGGGCACCTGGGAGTGGGACTGCCTTATGCTATCGGAGCGAAACTTGCCAAGCCAGACACGCCGGTCTACTTGCTTGCAGGCGACGGGGCTTTCATGCTGAGTATACATGAGCTTGAAACTGCTAAACGCGTCGGCGCAAACATCATAGCAGTTGTGATCAACGACATACAATGGGGCATGATTAAGGGAGGTCAGAAATTGAGCTTCGAATCGAGGTTTGAGGGAGTAGACTTCACCGATGTCCGTTATGACCAAGTGGCAAAAGCTATGGGCTGTTACGGAGAGCGAGTGGAGTCTCCAACCGAAATCAAACCAGCTCTGAAAAGAGCCGTTGACAGCCATCTCCCAGCAGTACTCGATGTCATGGTTAATAGAGACATACATTTGGTGCCTCCAGACTTGGGATTGATACTGTCGATCTGGCTTGAAGGTGTCAAGGCTCCCAAGATTGAGGCGCCAGAGAAGGAAATGGAAGTCGCTGAAAGGGCGCCAGCTGAAGCCGAGGAGGCATAACAAGAAATCCTGATATAGGTTCTCTCTTGTAGGAGCCTTCTTTTCTTTTTCAAGGCGATGCAAGAGCACAAATATCAAAAGAATGAATGGCATATCATGCATTCATAATGCGAAATAAGGAGGAGAATATGCTTTGACCTTCTTTAATTTGAAGGATGGAACGAAAATATTCTACAAGGAAGAAGGAAGTGGAGCACCCCCACTTGTGTTGTTGCATGGGTGGTCAATGAATAGCTTTGTCTGGCAAAACCAGATCACTTATCTTTCGAAGTACTACCGGGTCATCACGCCTGACTTGAAGGGACACGGTGCTTCAGACAAACCGCAA
This sequence comes from Candidatus Atabeyarchaeum deiterrae, assembly GCA_037310415.1. Lineage (GTDB taxonomy): Archaea > Asgardarchaeota > Atabeyarchaeia > Atabeyarchaeales > Atabeyarchaeaceae > Atabeyarchaeum > Atabeyarchaeum deiterrae. The sequence continues at coordinate 2,434,884 of CP147780.1, read as the reverse complement.
GCTCGCTACACCGTACGTGAGTTCCTGGACGAATCGAATCAGTTGTTCGATAAACTTCTAAGCAAGGAGAGGTTTGTCCTGTGCGGTCACTCTATGGGCGGGTTCATTTCTCTTTCCTATGCCACCGATCCAACATTATCGAGGAAACTGAAAGCACTGATACTCTGTCATACAACATACGCTCTAAAAGGAAATCCCGGGATGAAGGGACTAGGGGAAGCCTTGAAGAAAGGACTCTTGGGATCACGCCAACAGGCAGCTGAGAACATAAATCGGACAGGGTTCAACTCGAAGTTCATCAATGAACACAAAGACTTTTTCCAGAAATTCGTTCAAGAGACTTTGAAGTGCCCAGAACACGTATTGACAAACTGCGTCGAATCTTGGGTAGCAGAATACGACTGCACAGACAAGCTGGCGCAAATCAACATTCCGGTGTTAATAATATCAAGTGATACAGATGGGCAGATGGATCCAAAGAACTCTCAGTACATGAAGGATCACATAAAGAACTCTCAGCTGGTAGTGATCAAGCCAAAGATAGGTCATCACTCGATGATAGAATCACCCGGCGAGTTCAACAAAGCTGTCAAAGGTTTCATTGACAAACTTTAAGCGCTGGTTTATCCAGCAAAACATCCTTTTTGATTGCCGGCTCTATTTGTTCATCTACGTAGAAGATATTTCGCCGAATGTGCCTTGGAGCAGGCTCTTGACCCTGCTGTTTTACTTAATCGAACTTGTAATCTTAAGCACAGCGTACAGCAGGAAGAATGCTGCCGGTATCCAAGCTATAAGCGCACCCAACGAGAATATTCCTCCCCCAAAAACGTAGATAAGGTAGCATACCTCGTTGACAGCGACTGCCGAGAGCATGATCGCACTCCTGTTGCTCAGCATCTTATCTCCTCTTTTTCTCGCCATCAAAAAGGTTCTGGCGAATACTAAGATTGGCAGTACTCCCAGCGGAATGCCGCATATCGCATACAGGATATGAGTCAAAGGTGGTGATGAGAAGATGAGAGTGCCAAATTCATCGATTCCGCCCACAACAGCCTCATTATATGAAAGAGTCAAATAAGCGGGTGGGATCAGAGCCAACAAAAAGACAAGCACTACTACCACGTTTCGATCAAAACCGCTATAAGTTGCAAAAAGTGCGAAAGACACAAGAAATGCCAGAACCAACATTGCAAACAGGTCTTCAATGGGGTAAAGCTGTTTTACTAGTAACACGTTCTGATAGTTCAAGGCTGAAACAGCTTCCGTTATGAATGTCCCAGCTGCCGAGAAAGTCGCAAGAACGACGCTGATTTTTGCAGGGAGTAGTGAGCCTTTTGCTTCTCTCACCCTGGCAATCAATATAAGGCCCACTGCGATGAAAAGGATAGCGTTAGTCGACATCAGTAAGGGCGCCAACGACACCATAGTCTTACCTCCATCAAGACAGCGCATCAGGTTTTGAGATTATACCGATCGCAGTGAAAGACTGCATAGTTGAAGTCACACGGACGGTCATCAGTTATAGGAGTATCGGTTTTCCGACAGTGATTAGTAATACCTAAGAACCCTTTGACTAAATATAGGCAGAGAATATTCTTCAGTGTCTTCTCAAGAATCTTGGACAGTTCTTCATCTAGCTCCTTTGTCGAGATCCCTGGGAGGTTCTTGAAGATCTGTTCCTTACCTTTCAGGCTTCTGGATAGACCATCGAGAATTGTCTTTGCGAAGCTCTCTTCCCTCTTGTCACCCAAGTTATAGGAGAGAGCTAAGAGAACATTTCTACTCTTTAGGTCAACAGTTTGGATGAGAATCTCTTTTTTCTCTAGCGTGAACTTCTTGGTGCTTTCCCCAAATGCTTCTTGAAAATACTGGTTTTGAGCAACTATGAACCCACAGATCATGTCTGAGCCAACCTGTTTTGCGGATGAGAGGGGAGCAGAGTAGAGACATATGCCTGAGGAATCAACGATGTATAGTGATTCAATCATCTTGATCTTCCCCTCTAGATGCGTTGTCTTTTCGAGCGGGTAGTAATTGCATGATTCTGGTAATCAAGAGTATTCTAGGCATTGACTTCCATAAGTTAAACCTTTTGTCGTGATTCAACACTCACTAGTGTTTAATCGATGTCCGAATAATATAAGCCTATTCTGTATCTTGCTGATCGACAAAGTGCCAGGGGTAGTACCGCAAGTAACCCAGTCCAAGAGAATGGCCACGCACTTCTCAGTCTGCACTTTCAGAGGACACGGTTGAAACAAGTTCGTGTCGCCTGTGGAGATCCTCATCCTCCGATCTTGATATCTATGCCAAGGAACTTCCCCATCTCTTTGCTCCTGTTCCTTATTGTTAGTTCGCTGCAATGCACAACTCCCGCGACTTCGATCTGCGTCTTCGGCCTCCCCTCAAGCTTAGTGGCAATATAGATTGCAGCTCCTGCAAGGCAAGAGGGATCTCTTCCAGTTGCTAGACCTTTTGCTTCAACCTCTTCGAGAAGTCTGATGGCGCGAGAGGCAACCTCGTACGGCAAACCAAGATCCGAGACATACTTGGGGACGTAGTTCTTGGCCGAGGGCGGAGGAAGACGTATCTTCAGTTTATCCAACGCCAGCCTCACGGCTCTACCGACATTCTTCTCCTTTACCTCCGCATATTGGCTGATCTCCTCGAGGTCGTGGGGTATCCCCGCCAGTCTACTCGCTATGAAGACAGCCGCTGCAACGACTTCCTCGATACGCCGACCCCATGTCAGTTTTTCCTTGACCAGCTTGTTGTAGTAAATAACTGCTGACTCTCTTAGCGTTCTCGGCAGATTAAGAAGTGTTGTAAGCTTATTCAATTCTCGCAGCGCTATCTTCATGTTTCTCTCAATTGAAGTGGAAACGTACAACTGCCTCTGAACTCTAGTTATTCTTCTTACGCGCTCTCTCTGAGTCGGAGACATCTGTTTTCCATGTGCATCCTTTACTCCTTTGATAAACGATGAGCGCCCCTTGTCGACCCTTGTTAGAGTCTCAGTCGAGCCTATCCCTATCTTCTCACCTCTATCGGTGACTCTGGATCTTGTGTCCAAACCGTGATCAATGTAAGCGCCTATCACGGTTCCGCAGTTACCACAGGTCACTTCTCCCCTTTCTCTGTCGAAGACTATGTTCTCAGAGCCGCAGACAGGGCAGGCGTTCTCCTTTGCTGGAGGTTGCTCACTGAAGGAGGTTGCTGCTCCCTTCTTGTCCTCCGATTCGGCATCCTCCTGATTCAATAAGCAAGATCCCCCTAGTTGGTTACCTATCAGCTTATCACATATAAAAACATGAAGGCTACTAACTACCTTCAACAAGTAGTCCCGCACTAAATGTTACGCCTGATCAATTCTCTGAGAAGAGAATTCTTAAGTAACCTATTTAACGAATATACTTAGAGCTGATATGGTGACTCATGAAATAGATCGACTCACATCAAGTACGGGGAGTTGATTCGTGTTGTGTGACACTCTGGTTGCACTCGGCAACTCGACCGAAGATGGCTCCGTGATTATTGCCAAGAACAGTGACCGCGACCCGAATGAATGTCAGGTCATACGCTATTTTCCGCGAAGCAGGTATCCTCCCAATTCAACACTTCGCTGCACCTATATAGAAATACCACAAGCGCCTGAGACCTATGAAGTCGTGCTTTCCGCGCCTTATTGGATATGGGGCGCTGAGATGGGCGCCAATGAATTTGGGGTGGCGATTGGAAACGAATCCGCATGGTCCAAGGAACCATACCAGAAGAATGGCCTGTTGGGAATGGACCTCCTAAGGATTGCACTCGAACGGGCTGACACTGCTAGGAAAGCGCTTGATATTATAACTCTGCTATTGAAAGAGTATGGGCAAGGTGGTAATGCCAGCGCTGAGGAGCAGCAGACATATCACAATACTTTCATAATCGCCGATCCACGTGACGCATGGGTTCTCGAAACGGCTGACCGTTTCTGGGCTGCAGAGCGAGTCCATGACGTGCGTAGTATTTCAAATGGGTACACGATTCAAACAAAGTGGGATCTTGCGTCGCCAGACCTGGTCGATCATGCCATAGAGAAAGGGTGGTGCAAGTCCAAAGCCGACTTCGACTTCACTAGAGATTATTCTAATCCGGGCATGCGCTTGGGCACAGCTTGCGAGGAACGTAGCAAAAGAACGTTAGGTCTCCTCATGGCGGCTAAGGGTTCGGTCACCGTTGAAACTATGATGAACATTCTGCGAGACCATGGTGAGAAATCAGATTTATGGTCTCCACCCAAAGCAACAATGGGCAATGTCTGTATGCATGCAAGTTCAGCGGCTTTCAGCTCATCTGCTGGAAGCTATGTAGGTCACTTGGCTGACAACGTTGCAACACACTGGCTAACAGGAACGGCCTATCCCTGCGTTAGTGTTTTCATACCAGTGTATTTGAGCGGTGCTGGACCATCAAGGATATTCTCAGAGGGCGGAGCAAAGTACGATGATCGTTCACCTTGGTGGATACACGAGAAACTGGCCAGAGTAGTCCAACTTGACTACCTCAAAAGGGCCCCTCCCGTGAAGAATGAAATCAGAAAACTTCAGATTAGCTTCATCAAAGAGGCTAATGCGCTAAGGCAACAGACAATGAAACATTCAAAATCAGAACAGAAGTCATTGCGTGAGTTTACGGAAAGATGTTCTAAGACGGTCTATGATGCTATCCCCAAGTGGATTTCCAATTCCGCGGGAATCGGAAGCAACGACGTGGCGCCATTGAGTTATAGATACTATTGGAACAAATTGAATGCAAAGGCGAATCTTCGGCTGTGAGCACAAGACTTGAGTGCTCTGTACAAGATAATCCAAGCCGTGAAGGTTTCGACTTTCTGGTGAGACTCGAATGTTTCTACAAAGGATCATGAAGCCTTGGTAACATATCCATTGCTCCAAGAGGTTGACTATCAAAGTATTTAAGATGGTTTGGCGCTATCGTGACATGGGCAGGTTCTCCCTTGGGCGAGGAAGAGGGAATACTCAACCAAGCTAGATACAAGAGTCAGATTCGTGAAGGAGTCTTTTTGGGACCCTGCCCGCTCCCTGTATCATCGGATTTGCGCTTTGGGATCTCTTTGCATTAGAAAAATAGAGCTGACCGAGCCGCTTTTCCTTTCCAGTATTTGCCTCTGATTGGTATTCTTTCTCCGCACTTTGGGCATTTCATGTCGTCTTTGAGTTTCCAGGAATCAACGTAGAATCCGTAGCGTGATATTACGAGTTCTTCACAATTTGGGCAGTACGTGTTCTCACTTTCGTGCCCTGGCATGTTTCCAGTATAAACATACTTCAGACCTTCAGACTTCGCTATTTCCCTGGCCTTCTCAAGAGTCGACAGTGGGGTTGCAGGTATATCTTTGCACGTGTAGTCAGGATGGAATCTTAGAAGATGAAACGGAGTTTCTCCGCCAAGATTCTCCGTGATCCATGCCGAGAGTTCTTTTATCCTATCAAATGAGTCTCCGAGCCTTGGCACAACGAGGTTTGTTATTTCAACGTGTATGTTGTTTGCCTTCATCTCTCTTAGGCTGTCGAATATTGGCCGTACATCTGGAACAGACGAGAACTTCCTGTAGAACTCTGGATCGCCGCCGCCTTTGAAGTCAACAGTGGCAGCATCTAAGTAGGGGGCAATCGTCTTTACTGCTTCAGTCGTCATGTACCCATTTGTCACAAAGGTATTGAACAAACCCTCTCGGTGAGCAGCTTGAGCACAGTCGTAGGCATACTCAAAGAATATGGTTGGCTCGGTATAGGTGTAGCTAATGCCTTGGCAGGCGCTTCTCTTCGCAAGTCTTATGACATCTTCAGGTGGCAGGTTCTCCCCCTCAATCTCTTCGCTTTGGCTTATATTCCAGTTCTGACAATAACTGCACCTAAAATTGCAGCCGACCGTGGCTATAGAGAATGCAAATGCACCAGGGTTGAAATGTGACAACGGTTTCTTTTCAATCGGGTCTGCGCTGGCGGCGATGACTTTGCCGTAGACCAGACTATAGAGCTTCCCCCCCACGTTTTTCCTGACACGGCAGAAACCAGTCTTCCCATCCAAAATGGTGCACGTTCTGGCACAAAGGTTGCATTTCACACTACTATTTCCAAGGGAATGATAGAACATGGCTTCCTTTCCACTGTCTGCAATCAGCAATCAAGCACCTTCCGCAACTTTGACTAACTGGACTAGGTACAACTCGACCACTTTAACTAGCGCTGTTATCCTATTTCTGTTACGTTACGCCCTTGGTTCTCAACACTTTGCTCAGTTCCAGGTCTGGAACAAAAAACCGTTTCTAACTAGCAATATTGTTTATCAAGGTTGAAGCCGTACCCAGATTGCTGCCGAATGAATAATATGATTAGAGGCACACCTTTGCGCCTTGCGGATCTCTAGCCTATCGAGGCAGACGGCCAACCCAATAGACCATTCTCTCAACGATTTTTCTCTTGTCCACCTGTGAGAGTTTCATACGTGGATTCGCCCTCATCTCGCTGAGGATAGGTTCGAACTCCTGAACAGGAAAAGTAGGATCTATACGGAGGATTTTCTCCCGCGCATCGAGAAGCCTGCTGAAGACTATAGAAGCAACTTGACCCAAAGCTGCGACTACATCATCGAAAATGCTTCCTTTGAGGCTTTCGACACCCTTTGCTATTGCATCTTCAGGTGTCACTCCAAGAGAAGGTGGCGCCTGAGGCTGTTGTTGGTAGTAACCTTGCTGAGGTTGTTGCTGCTGGTAGCTCTGCTGAGGTTGTTGCTGCTGGTAATAGCCCGGCTGTGGTCTCGGAGGATACTGCTGCTGTTGGGAAGGCGGAGGTGATTGGTATCCGTACTGTTGTGGAGGATAACCCTGTGGGGGTGGAGCTTGCTGTTGCGGTGGAGGCGTCACAGGACCAGCTCCGCGTTGATCTCTTTGTTCACCTAGGAACGTCGGGAGAGTACTCTGCAAGTATCCTGAGGTGCTCTTGAGATAATTGGTAAGTTTGTCTATCTCCGAAATGAGAGATTCTATTCTGTTTTTGAGGTCACTGTTTAAGTGTATAATTCCGGTTGACAGTTCGTCAAGATTCCCGTAAGTCTCATCAATCTTCCTTACGAGCCTCTCCAAAGATTCTTCTTCCTTCTTCTCCATGGCTGGTTGCTGTTTAGGTGGCGTAGGTTGTTGTTTTGCTTCTGCGGCTGGTTGCAGTTTCACTTCTGTAGGCTGCTGGGGTTTCTTCTCTGCGGGTGGTGGTTGTTTAACTTGAGCAGGTTGCTGAGGCTTCTCTGCGACCTTGTGAACTTCCTTTTTCTCCTGCATGCGCTCAACCTCTTCTGGGCTGAAGGATTTTAGGATCTCTACTACGTCAGCCTCATCCAAGTCATCTATTTCCTTGTCCTTCTTCTTGCCTGAGCCCGGATTGTCCTGCTTCTTACTCATCTCAACCAGCCCTAACATATCGAATAGCGCTTTCTTATTCGAACTTTCGATCAGCCTCTCTCAGGGAATAAAGACCATCTAGATTAGATGGGTGCCAACTCAAAACACTTCCAGCCAAATGAAACGGCATCAACATCCCCTAGTATCTAAGTGAACTATTTCACTTATAAAATCATAATACGCAAAGATGTGTCGTTTCAGGTGTTCTTGCGAACTAAGGGGAGCATTTGTTCTTTATCGAATGTATGAATACCACTTCCTCAGTATCGGTCGAAAACTTAAATACAAGACAACTTCAACTGTACTGAAAACGAATCGCCTTGAGTGCTTGGCAGGGGTCACTGCAATCCAATGGTCAATAACGAAGAAGAAATGGTTGTAACGCCATGGGAAGTCACAGGCAAGGTGGATTACGAAAAACTCATAAAAGAGTTTGGCACGCATCCTCTAACTGAGAACCTTATCAAGAGGATCGAGAAGGTGGCTGGCTACCGACACCTTCAGCTTCGACGTAAGATCTTCTTCTCACACAGGGACTTGGGTGATCTCCTAGACCTATACGACAAAGGAGAGACCTTTGTACTATACACGGGCAGAGGGCCATCAGGTCACACCCACATCGGACACCTGCTCCCATGGATATTCACAAAATATCTTCAAGACGCATTCAAGGTCAAACTGTATTTCCAGCTAACAGATGATGAAAAGTTTCTCCACAGGCGAGACTTGACTCTCGATAGCTCTAGGAACTACGCCTATGACAATGCTCTTGATGTCATAGCCATTGGGTTCCAGCAAGCCACGACGAAGATCATTGTCGACACCAAAGATATCGGCGCGCTTTACGACCTGGCTTTGAAAGTGGCCAAATTGACAACCTTCTCAACAGCCAAGGCCGTCTTCGGATTCAAGGAAGAGTCAAATATCGGGATCATATTCTACACTGCCGTTCAGTCAGCCCCTTGCTTCATCGAGTCTTCTATCAGTGGGAAGAAGGTCCCGTGTCTCATCCCGGCAGGCATTGACCAAGATCCTCACTGGAGAATAGCGCGGGATGCTGCCCCTAGATTAGGGTATTATAAGCCCGCACAAATGCACTGCAAATTCGTTCCGTCTTTGCAGCAATCTGGCAAGATGTCTGCTTCCGTTCCTGAGACAGCCATCTATACTACCGACACTGCTATCGAAGCAAGGAAGAAGATCATGAATGCGTTCACAGGTGGGCGACCGACGGTTGCAGAGCAGAAGAAATTGGGAGGAAATCCAGATATCTGCCCAGTGCATCAGTACTTCTACTTCCTTTTCGAAGAGGACGACAGGAAAATGGAGGAACTCAATGTCAAGTGCAGAGGTGGAGAGATACTCTGCGGCGAGTGCAAGGTGCTATTGGCAGAGAGAGTAATCAAGTTTCTTGCTGAGCATCAGAAAAAACGAGAGAAGGCAAAGAGTCTGCTGCAAGGATACCTTCTCAAGTGATTGACTGATCAGATCGCTTGTCCACCAGAAACCCCTGCCACTTCAGATCGTAACATTCTTTCATTTTCTTTAGTTGTCGCAGCAACGCGAAGCCTGTTCGCTTGCGCAGGTTCATACTATCCAATTAGGTCGAATCCATCTTCTCGAAAACAAAGATGCCAGCCCTGACTATCCCTACCTTGAAAAGTAGTTTGCTGACGAACCTGATGGGCAACCATCCATAATAGATGTTCCTCACTTTCATCTCGCGGAAAACATCAATAACTTCGCCCGCAAAGAAATCCCAATAATGACCTGAAAACACTTGTCTACCAAGCAGTCCTCTAACAGAGTTCATGAATCTTCTCATTGTCTTATGACTTATTACGGGGGTCACTACAATAATCTCACGTCTGGATAAGGCAATCAACTTCCTAGCCAGTTTTCTTGGTTCCCTGAAGTGCTCCAGAACATCTAGACACAGAACTATGTCAAACTTCCCGAGCTTGCTGAGGTCATCCTTCTCGAGATTTGCCTTGAAAAACTTCTCTCCAACTGGTGGATTGAGGTCGCAGCCGAAGTAATTGGGATACTTCATCAATACCTTGGTGCAATGATCGTCTGTCGTTTCAGGGTTACCACATCCAACATCAAGAATCCTGTCATCTTTCCGTAGGAACTTGCATATTAACTCAGATTTCCTTTCCGCGTATTCTCTTTTGAGTTTCTCTCCAAACGCTGAGTTCAACCACGTGCCAATTCCTGCCAACTTGGTTTCGTCTCCTACGGTTAATCCTATATTCGCAGTCAATCTGAGAAGTTCTGAGCCTGCTCAAGGTCGTGCATGAACACATCTTATGTCAGTAAACAATGCAAAGAACACCCTCTAGATTCTCCTTCTGGAAATCCTTTTTGCGCCGGGCTAATGAATGTTTTCCACAAGTCTGTCTGCAAGATCACTGAAGGTCTTTTCTACGTTGTTTCCACCTTTCGCTGACGTCTCGAGATAGGAGCCATTGACCTTGGAAGCATACGCCTCGCCAGATTTCCGTGAAACTTTGCGGTCGACCTCAAGATCTGATTTGTTTCCAATGACAATGATCTCAGGTTTCGAAGTGTTTTTGCGTATTTCTTCAACCCAGCCATCGAGATGACTGTAAGTTTCTGGTCTCGTCAGGTCAAACACGAGGAGGACTCCTGTGGCCCCCTTGTAGTAGTCTGGTCGCACTATACCAAATACTGGTTGCCCAGAAATGTCCCACACCACGAGTTTGACCTTTCTATGGGTTCTATTCGATAATGTTTTTGTGTAGATCTGCGAACCGATTGTTGGCAAGTAGTCTGATTCGAATTTTCCTTCCATGTATTTGCGGATCAATGAGGATTTGCCGACGGCGCCATCTCCAACAAGGATAATCTTGAACATGTACTCTGCATCAGCGCCATTCTTTTTGGTATTCATTTGGTCGAACTTCTCCTACCTATGCCTGCATTCAAATAGCCAGTAAGAATGACTCCGATAGATATTTGATTATATAGAGTTCCCATCTTTTATCTTATTCCATCGATGGTCGAGGATTGAGAACTAATAAATGCTTATCTCGACTTCTAACCATTCCCATTGCAGGAGGCTGGTTACTTGTTTATGCACCAAGGCGAAAGCAAAGTATCCACAAAGGCCTCCGAAAGATGGTTTCTTGTTAGCGACTTGGACAACACCGTAATTGACAGTCGAGTCAGATTCAACCGATCCATCGCCGAAGCCTTGAATTGCAGTACGGATGCTGCTCCGAGGGTCTCTGAAGTCAGTGACCTTTCAAGGGTTCAACGAAGTAAGTTCTACGACGTATTCTTGTCTGGCAAATACATGGATCTCGACACCCCTGTCAAGGGATCTGTTGCGGTCCTTTCCAGGCTGCGTTCTATGAATATTGGCATCACATATTTGACAGGAAGGCATCACTCAAAGAGAGATTCCTTGAGGAGTGAGACCCTCGCGTCTTTGTCGAAATTTGGTTTTCCAATGCCAAATGACCGCGAAGTGCTGCTCTGCATGAAGCCTGACAGGATGATGTCTACGGCGAAATACAAACGAGGCGCCCTTGAGGAACTTGGCAAGGTTCACGAACTTGCAGTAGGAATCGATGATGAGCCGAGCGATCTTAAGGTAATGGCCGATTTCATTCCTATGGTCATTGGCATCGCATTGTCTCCTCAAGTTGCAAGGGAAATCACTTCGAAAGTCAGGGTTCCTATAGCCAGGGATTGGTACGAGGTTGAGTCCATAATCTCAAAGAGTAATCCTATCTAGAACTCGAATCGCGCCAGCCCTTGATTAAAGGGTGCCTCTGAGAATGTGCGCTGGCGTTACGATGGCTACGAATATAAGTTGAAGAGGATACTATGTTAACCACTTAGCAACAAGAGGAGGCACCTGCAAAACGAACGACAAGTTCCAGATGGTAAGAACAAAGATCCCAGAGTTTAGCCTCCCGAACTCAAGAGGAGAAACAGTCAACATTAGGGACTTCGAGGGAAAGAAAAACGTTGTCATTGTCCTACTAAGAGGCATAAACTGACCATACTGCAGAGGACACATCGCCGGTCTCGCAAGCGGGTTCAGTGGATTTGAGCAGCTTGAAGCGCTGCTATACCCTATTACCGCTGACAAACTAGAGAATGCCAAGAAGCTAGAGGAGAAGTACGCGAAAGGAAGGTACCCAATATACTATGATGAAAGCAAGAAGGTTGCAAACATGCTGCATCAAGAGGTTATTCTCCACAAGTTCGGGAGGATGCCAGCTCTGCTGGTAGTAGACAAGAAAGGAATCATCCGTTACGCGCATTACGGAGATTCAATGAGAGATATTCCCAAGAACGAGGAAATATTCGATGTACTCAGAACAATAAAAGAATAGAGGTTTGGAAGGAATGAAAACGAAAAACAACATGAGTTTTCGTTCCGAAAACTTAGCCAGAGTTGACCAAATCTCCCAACCTCCGATTTTTCGACAGGTGCGTCAGTAAACCGACGTGGCGTCAGAGAAGGGAGAATGGCCCTCAGTGTCCGACGCGCCTCGGCAAGTCCTAGTGCAAGATTTACTTAGGAAATTGGGTCGCTGTAACAGATAGCCCAAACACCTAACGATTCATATTGCAGACGAGAGATAGGCTCAGTTAAGTATTAAAGTGGGAAGAATAAACCCCATAAAGACCGCTCATCTGATAGGAGCAAACTCTGATTCATCATGTTGATGGAAGGTGCCTTCGCAAATGCCTAAGACTGTCTTATACTTCGCTGGTTGCACCGCTAGAGCCCGTTTCTCCGAAGATATTGGCAAACACGTAGAACTACTGAAAAGAATAGGTCTAAGTGTGAAGAGGCTTGAGAACGAATGGTGCTGCGGCGACCCGCTACTACTGACGGGTGACAAAGAGAATGCACTGAAAATCGCTAGGAAGAATACTCAGGCCTTCAATTCGGCTAAGGTTGATCTCATCGCAACCGAATGTGCTGGTTGTTATAGAGTCCTTGCACTAGAATACCCTGAACTCGGGCTAAGAATACCGAAAGTGCAGCACATGTCCCAGATCTTGGCAGAGAACATAGAGAAGCTGGACTTCAAGGACACGACGAAGGAGAAAGTATCGTATCATGACCCATGTGAATTGGGGAGACTCGCTGGAGAATATGAAGCACCCAGGAAAGTAATAGCAAGAGTGGCAGAACTAGTCGAGCCCCAGGCAACTAGAGTCGAATCAAGGTGTTGTGGAGCTGGTGGCGCGATGTTTGCGATCGAACCAGAATTCTCTGTGAAGATGGCTGAAAACAGGATTCGGAAGGATATTGAACCCCTAGGCGTGAGCAAACTCATAACTGCCTGCCCATCATGTGTGTTCAACTTAACAGTGGGCGCATCTCGAAGAGAGGCAGAGACTGGCAAGGAGATTCAGGTTCTTGATCTTAGTACCTATATCTACAGGAGACTGACAGGAGAAGAAGAGTGGTAAGGAAGCGAGGGACTTGACTGCATAAGGAGGAAGAAAGGTCAATGGCTGATTTCGATTCATATTATCAGAAGTTGCTTAAGGATGCGAACGACCCGTTCCTTCGGACCGCTGTCGAGAAAGCGATAACCAACTACAGAGTTAGGAAAGAAACATGGCTTAAACGTGTGACAAACATCCAAGACTTGGCAAAGGAGCTGAAGAACCGAAGAAGAGAAGCGCTCGACCATCTCGAAGAGAATATCAAGAAAGCCGTCGAGATCATGCAAGAAAATGGAATGAAAGTCTACCAAGCAAAGGACGCACATGAAGCCTGCAGCAAGACACTCGAGCTTATCGGCAATGAGAAACTTGTAACAAAAGTTAAGAGTCTAACAACCGAAGAAATAGGTTTGAACGAGTTCCTCGAAGAACACGGAATAGAGATTTGGGAAACCGATGTGGGCGCAGTGCTGCTGCAAGTTGCACACAGAAAGGCGGCTCATCCGACTGGAGTCTCTATCTCAGTTCCGAAAGAAGTGTTCGCGGAGTACTTCAGCAAGCTTGCAGGAAGAAAACTGCCGCCAGATCCCAACGTCTTAGTTGCCTTCGTAAGAGATTTCATCCGGGAGAAATCTATCAAGTCCAAAGTTGCTGTCTCAGGCGCGAATGCAATCACAGCTGATACTGGAACCGTCTACTTGGTAACGAACGAGGGCAATGATCGGTTAGTCACATCGTTGCCTGAGAAACACATCATTATAGCAGGCATAGACAAGGTCATGCCAGATCGTGACACGGCTAATCTCTACTGTCAGGTTATGCCACTCTACACAACGGGTCATGCAACTACTCAGTACATAACTCAGATAATGGGAATATCTAGCAGCTCGGATATAGAAAGGCTCTCAGTGAAACCTGCAGCTGGACCAGCCGAGATAGACGTAATCCTGCTTGACAACGGAAGGAGAAAAATGGCTCAAGATGCTGACTTCAAGGAAGCCTTCACATGCCTAAGGTGTGGTACGTGTCTGTACGATTGCCCGGTATGGAACTTGGTCGCCCATGATTATGGAGAATTCACCTATATGGGTGGATTAGGGGTTCCTTGGACGCTCTTTACCTTGGGCCTCGACTCGGTGGCAACGCAAGCCTTTAGCTGTACCCAATGTGGAAGATGCAAAGAAGTCTGCCCCATGGAAATAGACACCCCGAAGCTGATCAGAAAGACGCGAAGCTTACTCATTAACAACAAGACGGTGCCCAAACAGATCAGCGCGATGTTGAACAACACAATTGAAAAAGGCTCACCATACATACGATGAACAGGAGACAAACAGGGACCCAAACGCAGACTGTAAGTCTTTTCTTTGTATTACAGATTGGCAGAGGCCACTCATATTTCTCAGGTACATTGTTTCGACTCTCCGACATAAGAGTATCCAAAAAAAAGGGGGAGAGTTCTGAGGTATGGCCTATACTATATCCCCAGTAAATGGTTAGACGCTTACATCCAACCGAACGAGATGCTAATGCCGACTCCGAAGAGTAATGTCACTAATAGCACTGCAAAGAAGAACGCTATGTTTCTCTGGTAGTCTTCAAGCTCAGGGTTGAGGCCGAAGCTTAGGAGTGCCCAACCGAAGAGCAGCAGACCGATGAACCAAAGAACACCAAGGATGAGCGTAGACAATCCCAATGCGGCTAGGACTATTCCGAGTGTAGTCAGTAGCAATCCTAGGATAAAGAGCAAACCCGTGATCATTGTTGACATTACTGGGAAACCAACTTTCTTAGACATAGCTACGTTTCAACCTCCATCTATTAGAACGAAATGCTGAATGTGTTTCCGCCGTGGTTGAAGAAGACAAGCAATAGTAGTGCTGTGAATAGCGCTGCGACGAATCTCTGGTTGTTGTCGAGTCCCGGGTGGAGTGCAAAGCTGATTAGAGCCCAGCCTCCAAAGAATGCTCCTAGGAAGAGCAATAGTCCGATGACCAAAGCGCTGGTTGCTGCTGGCAATGCAAGTCCATCTACGAGGATTGCTAATGTTCCGAGTAGCAATGCAAGTATGTAGAGTATTCCAGTTAGACTAGCTGACATTACTGGGAACGCAACTTTCTTGGACATTCATTATCACTCTCTTTTTAGTCGAATCTGCTTATTCTTTTTACTTATCCATCCTCCTTGGAGGATCCCTCACTTCCTTATGGCTAAGGAAGTTAGGTTACTGTGAACGAAAGGTATACCAGTGGCGGCGTGATGAATAGTGTTACTAGTGCCAAGAAGGCAAAGAACGCTGCGATTAGTCTCTGCATTGGTAGTAGATCCTTGCAGACCATGAAGTTTAACAAAGCCCATCCGGTCAGGAATATGCCTATGAATCTCCACGCGGCGAGAACGACACTCGATGCACCAAGGAGAGTATAGATGATTGGGACCAACGTAGCAAATAGTATGCCAAAGATAAGGAAGATTATAGCTGAGATTCCGAGGCCAAGGTATGGAAATCCTAATTTTTGAGACATTTTTCTAGATCACTCCTTTTAGTATAGTGCTAAAGTCAAGAAGCCCACGGATGTGAAGATCAAGATTATGATGAACACTGTGAAGGTTACGAATATTGCTTTAACGTTGCTGTCGTCGATGTCTGGGTGTAGGCATATGCTTGTCAGAGCCCAGAGCATGAAGAACGCACCAAGGAAACCGAATAGACCATTGATGAGCGCGCTAGTAGAGGCAGGCAATCCTAGATTTACGAACAAGAACGTTTTCATTGCAAGCACAAGAAGACCAAGTATGAATAGAACTCCGGTAAGTGTTAGCGACATTACTGGGAACGAAACTTTCTTGGACATTCGCTGTTCACTCTCTAGTTATTCATGTTTTCTTTTCGAATCCCCCTATTAGGTAGGACTCATTCCCTATATGCTTACTTGATCCCTTTTATATATTTCGATTATGAAGGTGGTGGGGCTATTCTTATAGATTTTGAGTTTTGCAAACTGCCAGTAGAATAAATAAGGAGCAGTTGATGCATTGTGATCTCGTGTAAATCTGTACGCGCGACACCGTCACCGCGACCAAGTGCGGAAATGATTGTCACTCCCTATTGCCTGACGTAGTATTCCGCTTTCCTGCTTGCATTACTTCTCTTCGCTCTGCGGTAATCATCTGACGTGGGTGCAGCACCGCCATGCATATTTGTTCGTGCCAGTTGGTTTTTCGACCGAGGATTACAATAGTAAGTCTTGGGATCAAAGGGATTTTGGCCAATCCCCAACTGGCAGCAATAATTGACTGGAGCACAGTTCAGATGAACTGCAAAGAAGCAATTGACCTATTTTTCTTATTGAGGAGGTGATTGCAGACCCAACGAGTCACTAGAGAAGTCATCTCAGTCCCGCTTCATTGTTGTGGTAATCTCGCAGATGGAACTCTTCTGATGGCATGCCTCCAAAGATGACGGCCAAGGTCACTTCTCAATCCCTAGTTTCTTTGCGAGCAACCTCAAGTCCTTCTTGGAAATCCAGGGAACCTCTAGATAATCAACAATCTGCTCTTCAGTCATTCCCATTTGCCGGGCCTCGTCAACGACTACTGCATAAGCCTCAAGTTCAGTTGGCCTCTCGACATAGCTGTACTGCGTGTCGTACAAGTTATTTCCCTCACTCCATTGTTTCACGTGAACTGACTCGTGTATAATGTCTAGGTAAAGCATCTCTATTTCTCCTTCTTGGAGATATTTCTTGCTCACGATTATGTGTCCAATTGAGGGGTCAACGTACATGTATCCGTCTCCCTCTTCAATCCTCAGATTCATGCCTTCAAGAAATTTCCTCACATTCTGCTCTGTCTTAAAGATTTTCATAAATGCACTCGATTGTTCGAGCCCAACAAAGACTGATGTGAGTGCGTGGATTCCTCTTTCAACCTGCCGGTTAACTTTGAATCGAGGGGGAACTGGGCTCATTGAGCATGTTTCACCTCTCTGGATTTCTGAGAGTCCAATCTACAGCTACCTCAAACCATATGGAGAGTGGGTTTCAGTCAGGTTCCACTGTCCCAATGGTGCTTCTTTTTGTCTATAGTGTTATTTAACCTTCTCTTCTGATAAGAAGAATCGTTAAGAAACATCCGCTTTATTAGCTTTTTCTTGACGCATGAACAAGGATTCACAATGTCCATGGTCAGTCATTACCTCTGACAAAAGCGTTTGCATTTGCAGTAATCTTTATATCTGCAAGAAGCAAGAGGTTAGAGTAAAAATGCAAGATTGGAAGGTTCTAGGTGTGATGTGATTTGTCAAGAGCTACCTCAATCTACTACCGCTATTTTGTTGGACTCATGATAAACATGGTGATACTCCTTGTTGTCTACCTCATCGCCAAAGCAGTGACTGGTGCAGGTGCATTTTTCGACATAGTAGCAATTATCTCGATTATCATTTTGGTGATTCCTGAGAGCCTTAGCGTTACTGGCAAGCTACTTTCATTTGGCAAGTCATTGTTCTTGGTAGTCGAATTGCTGATCGTATTCTCCTTAGTTGGATCCGAGTGGCTTGCTTGGCAAATAGCTATTGCCATAGTGTGGATCAAGATTTTCAACATACTGCTTGCAAGATACACAAGCAGATTCGAGTTCCAAACGGTTCGCGAGGGGTACAGAAGAAGAATAACGCTCAGAAAAAGGGAAGGCGAAGATGAGAAACCAGGGGTGTTACGGCACAAAGCCGTATCAATTCTTCTCATCGTCTTCCTCGTTGGTATTCCACTGACCTTCGCAGTAATGCAAGGGACGACCGCCGTTCTGGCAAACGCCAACTACTTCGACAGCATGGTAGAGAAACGCACTGGATATCCTTCGTTCTTCGTTTTCAACTCATCCGATGTCCGTCTCGTTACTACTGATGTTGCGTACGCCAAGGCAAAGCAGCACATGGCTTCGTTTGGCAGCAATGTTCAGGTCGAGAACATTCACATAGCAATATGGGACGACAAACTCGTTTGGACGATGACTGTTGTTCAGCAATACTGGCTTGGAGCAGGATACGACCAACATGTTTACGGCTACATCGTCCTATCAGCCACAGATCCCAACGAGGCTCCACTTCTTGTGCATCAGGAACTAGCGCTTGCCAGCGGAACAGGACTGAACAATAGAAAAGACATACTGCTGCAGGCGTACTATCGGGATCCTAACTACAAGTACGATCGTGCAATATTGACAAAAACACCAGACAGCAAGCTCGTATACTGCATACCCAAGTATTCGATTGACCCCTCACTGCAGATGCAAGCATTCGGCGTTGACGTTTGGGATGCCGTGAATGGAGCCTACTTGGAGAGTTACAACCTAACAAGTATGCCAAAATGGATCCCTCAGCCTTACGATGAAGGTTGGCTTGAAAACCAGATCACCAACTGGGGATCCTCAAGAAGAGGGTCATCATTCGACATATTTGCAGGAGGATTCATAGGCATTTCAGTGAGCAACGATAGAGTTGCCATGGACGAAGACACTAGATTCCTCCGTTATGGTGACGAAATGATCTCATTCACATCAATGCACCCATATGCAACTGAACAAACCCTTACTGGGATCTTCATATCAGACCATACTGGAATAAGATACTATGATGTCTCACAGTCGAACATGCTATCCGGCTCAAGGGCAAAGGATGTCATACAAAGTCAACTCTACAAGCCTTCAGCGGGAGAGTTCGTAGTTGAGATGCCCATTCTCTACAACATGAGTAGCTACCTGTCGTGGCTCTCGCCAGTATACTATGTAACGGGAGACACTTGGCAACTGAAATATATCGGAATCGTAAACGCTTTGGACCAATCAGATGTTGTGGTTCAAGATGTCACAGGAATGTCTGGTCAAATGGGGGTTGAAGCAGCCACCGCAAGTTTCATCTCACTGGTGTCGTCAAAACAAAACTTGGGAGTCTCGATTCATGGAGGAACCATAACAGGAAAATGGTCGTACGAAGTTGCAGGAAACACAAACTACTACATCAATGCCACATACAACTCGACTTGGAGCATTCTCCATGGAGTACAGGCAAACATGCCAACGATTGACTGGACGGAACTAGTGATATGCTCGATAGGTAACCACATCAACTGCACATTCGTTGTGGTTGGTTCGACGAATGAGATCATCAGGTTTGATGACCTCGAGTTTTGAACCTCCCACTCTTTTTCTCTTCGGTGTGCCTTCTCAAATGTGATTAACATGCTTATGAATTCTGAGACATATGGTGCTTAGGATTCCTGATCTGAGTGTGACAGTTAACGAGCATCATTATAAAAGAAAGAATACACATTCTTCCTCTTGAAAGGATGCAGAGAAATCACATTCGGTGGTTTTGCAGTGTCGACAAGAATCACTGGCATTATCTTCAATATTCAAAGGTTCTCTACTGAAGATGGCCCAGGCATTAGAACTACCGTCTTCATGAAGGGTTGCCCCCTGCGATGTCTCTGGTGTCACAATGTCGAGGGGATTGGCTCCGAACCCGAGCTTGTCTGGCATGACACTAAATGCATAGGCTGCCATTCATGTGTTGAGGCTTGCCCTAAACAAGCCATAGAAGCAAGACCAGAAGGGCTGATAACCAACAGAAAGAAGTGCAATTCCTGTGGCGAATGCGTCAAGGCATGCACTTCGAAAGCAAGAGAAATAATCGGGCAGAGAGTAACAATAGATGAGATATTCAGCGAAGTGTTCAAGGACCAAGTTTTCTATGAAACATCCGGCGGTGGCGTGACCGCCTCAGGGGGGGAGCCCACAATGCAGCCGGAATTCGTTGCTGGACTATTCTCTAGGTGCAAGCTAATGGGAATTCATACAGCGCTCGACACATGTGGACAAACTAAATGGAGTTCACTTGAGAAGATACTGAACAACACTGACCTTGTGCTATATGATCTCAAGTTGATAG
Organism: Candidatus Atabeyarchaeum deiterrae; assembly: GCA_037310415.1. GTDB lineage: Archaea > Asgardarchaeota > Atabeyarchaeia > Atabeyarchaeales > Atabeyarchaeaceae > Atabeyarchaeum > Atabeyarchaeum deiterrae. Next base: position 2,415,025 of record CP147780.1, on the reverse strand, counting down.
ACCCAGTAACGCACAGGACATGCACAGGTGTTACCCCTGAGCTGATCTGGGAGAATGCACGGAGAATAGCCGAACTTGGCAAACGCATGTGGATTAGGACCCCGATAGTTCCTGGATACACTGACAGCATCGAGAATGTAAGAGGCATAGCAGAACTATGCGAAGAGCTTGGCAACGTTGAAAGACTCGACCTCTTGCCATACCATCGTCTCGGGGAACCCAAGTACAGGAAACTGGGCCTAAAGTATCCGCTAGAAGGACTACAACCTCCTACAAACGAAGCGATGGAGAACTTGAGGAAGGTAGCGAGATTACCTGGGATAGAACTCGTGACCTGACTCAGCGCATCCTGCCGCAAATAAACACGACATTCAAAAGCAGCGAACGTGCCGTGATTTTCGCTGGTTAGGTAATGAGAGAAAATCAGACAAAAAGGGATTGTTACGACCAAGCAAATGTATCCCAGCTACTAGGAGAGTGAACACGTGTTGTCCAATAGAAAAGGCATGCGGTCAGATTTGGCTAACAGAGTCATGAGAGTCTGTGCGAAGTCCACAGGCGAAGTTCGTGTCGAGTTGATTGAGAGAAATCCCAAGACTGCAGAGGCCATTTGGACAGCCCTACCATTTGAATCCACGGCCGAACTATGGGGAGACGAGATTTATTTCAAGATCCCAGCCAAAGTTCAGGAAGAGAAATCCAGAAAAGACGTTGAACTAGGTGATGTGGCATATTGGCCTCCTGGAGAATCCATGTGCATCTTCTTCGGTCCAACTCCAATCAGCGATACAGAGAAACCAATGGCATATAGTCCCGTGAACGTCTTCGGAAAAGTCATCGGGGATCCAAAGATCTTCAAAAGAGTTGGAATTGGAGAAAAAATCAAGGTGGAACGCGAGTCGTAGGAGTTCCATCACACCGCTCGCGACGTCGAAATCTTGTTTACCCTACTTTTCGAACAGCCTATCAAAGTCTTTTGATTCTTCTCCTTCGGGGATCACTTTTATTGGAACCATGAACTTTCGTTTGGAGTTTAACTCTCGGGCCGAGTGGCCAGCCATGTATTTCTCCTTAGCGGGAGAGTCTTTGCCTTCCCAAACATAGATAGTCTTGGCTGCCTCAAGAACAAAGCATTCTCTGCTGTTGAGTGCGGACCTCTTCAACTGAGTTTTGGTTATCTTGTCATCACCGACTGAATATAGGGTGGGAGCAATCTCTTTTTCTTTTGGCTCAACTTTCGTAAGCATTCCTTCAACTCCGCCATGCGCTACCTTGAAACTGGGTCCTAATAGATCCAAGAGTTTCTTGGGCTCCTTCCCCTGATCGACAGTAGTGACCTTTGGAGCACCTCTTCTGGACAGATCGAGTTGCTCAGCGGCCCACGCACCAGCGAAATCTTCGTCGACAGACGAATCTTTTCCGAGCCAAACGTATATTTCTAGGCCGTTGTCTATGACGTATGTGTCCCCATCATTGAATTGCATCGTCTTTTCTTCAATGAGATTTCCTCTGACAATGTGGTAGACTTTAACGCCACCTGAGGTGGCAGTTGGCTTATCACCAATCTTTTGAGACATATTGTACTTTACACCCCATGAGGAACTGCAAAGTGCACAAATTTGTTAATAATATGACTATCATCACTTTTATGGGTTTTTGTCCCATTGCGTAATCTGCAATGAAACACCTTTATATTAGTGAAGGATGGAAATGCTGACACCAGCTTCCGAGATAATAAAGGAGGAAAGAGAGGAATTGAATTCTATTATCGTTTCAGGCATCAGAACTTCCATTCAGAGTGAAGGAGTCGGTCAGACTCCAATAGTGTTAGTTCATGGAGCAGCGTACAATCACACGCTTTGGAGAAAGCAAATGCCCGTCCTATCATCTCTAAGCAAGACAATGGCAGTAGATTTGCCTGGCCATGGCGAATCAGCCACATTTGCCGCAGGCCAGTTGGTCTCGGTAAAATCATATACTGACCATATTCATACTATCTTGTCAATGCTTAGCGCTTCCACGACGATTCTCGTGGGGCACTCAATGGGTGGTGCAATCTCAATGAGATTCGCTTTGGACTATCCTGACAAGGTCAAAGCGCTGGTGTTGATAGGTACAGGTGCGAAGCTCGGCGTGAACCCAGCAATAATCGAAGGACTATCAAAGAACTTCAAACAAGCTATAAGAACTGGCGTTGCAGCATGGTCGTACGCCCAGAAGACCGACCGTTCTATTATCCAAGAAGGAATAAACGAGATGGTCAAGTGCAAGCAAGAAGTTGCCATAGCAGACTTCAAGGCCTGCAATGATTTCGATATAAGGGAACACGTCTCCCAGATAGGTCTCCCGACTCTAATTATAGTCGGAGACGAAGATAAACTCACCCCGGTGAAATGGTCCGAATACCTTCGCAAAAATATCAGAAACTCCCAACTCAAGGTGATAAGCGGAGCAGGACACATGATTATGCACGAGAAACCAGACGAAGTCGACGAATGCATAGGGACCTTTGTAAAGAATACAATTAAAGTCAAAAAAACATGAAGCGGGTTAAGAGCCTGCTATACGAGGCGATCTAGCAGAAGAACTCTGGAGAAGTTGAATCAACAAGAAAATGGGTGAATCATGGAGAAACCTAGTTAGGTAACAAGTCTCAGCTTCCCGCCTCGCATCGGCACCCTTCTAAGCGACATATATCCGGTCTTTCAGTGCTCATCTCTGCGACCGCCAACATATACCTCTCTTGGAGAATGACGCAATTTCTCAGGTGGGGCAACATCGTTCTCGATAACGAGTTCGAATCCTTGACCTATTCGGGTTCCGTTCCTTAGAGTGATACCAGACTTAGGAAATGCCCTAGCTTGCCTTTCAGCAGTTCTTGCATCAATGAAGCTTGTGCCCGGGCTTGTTCTCAGTAACATTTTCTTCGCTTGCACGTCAACGGTGAGAAGTATATCTGCGCTTGTTGAACCCTCAATGAAGCCTTTTTCCTTAAAACTCAACTTTATAACTGCTGGGATTGAAGACGTATCTGACTACCTCCTGCGCACTCGAATTTTATTATATATCCGCTTGGGTCAGATTTCGGATAGCCTCGAAAAAGTCTCTTCGGGCCATCTCGCTTGTAAAGTCTCTTGTTAGAAGTGTTTCTTAAATGTTTAGTTTCGCTTACGATCTTCGCAAGTGCGTAAGGGCGGGTGATTCTTTCTCGATATTTGGAAAATCGCAGGAGAAACCCTCAGTTACCTGAGCTTGGACATTCTCATTCAGAAGACAAAAGGGGATCGATAAACGGCGTATCGCTGAACGCACACAACACATATAATATTCTGCAGGCTAATGTAGTATAGCAAACTACCTAGGGGAGACATAAATAAGGCAGTATTAAGAGCTCCTCACAAGAAAAATGCCTATTCCTCTGTTATGATTGAATAGTGGCAGAGAGCCTTAGCTCATAAATTTCGAGGGGTTGAGGTCTATTCCAAAATCTTCAGAGTTTGGTTCGAGTTCCAACAAGGGTGAACGGGAAGGTGCAGTTACTCAGAGAATAAAGAGTGGCATAGACGGGTTAGACGAGGTTCTGTGCGGGGGAATACCCTTCGGCAGCCAAGTTCTCGTAGCTGGTGAACCAGGATCAGGAAAAACAACGTTTGGCATGCAGTTTCTTTACAAAGGCGCTTCCATGTACAATGAGCCAGGAGTCTATGTTACGTTTGAGGAACCGCCTCATGCAGTCTTCCAAAACATGGCTCAATTCAAGTGGGACCTTGGGCGAATAATGGGTGAAGACAAGCTCAGGTTCATAGATGCGTCCATTTCGTACCCTCTGAATTTGTCCAAACAGGTTCCGACCAGAGTGAAACCATTTGACCTTAGTGAGTACTTGATGGAGGACTTCTACGGAGATCTCGAGACGGCAGTCAAGGAGATAGGCGCGAAGAGAATAGTAATAGATCCAATCACAGTCATCGGTCTTCATTTTAGGGACCCAATAGAAGCTCGGAGAGAGTTCTTCGGTCTCTCAAGACTCCTAACGCAGCTCGGCGTCACGTCAATACTGACATCAGAGATCAGCAGGGGCGCACAGGTGCTTGGACGTTTCGGAGTTGAGGAATTTATTTCGACTGGAGTCATCATATTGCGGATGGTCGAAAGAGGAACTAGACGACTAAGAACAATAGAGATTAGCAAGATGCGTGGCACTGCGCATTACATAGACATGATGCCATTGGAGATCGACACAGGCAGAGGCATAGCACTCTCTCATAATAAACTCAAATAGAACACGCAATTACTTCGTTGAACCTTCTCCTTTTTTCAGATAAGTTTTCAGACTCGTTCTTCATTGCCAATGCGGACGAGTCAGAAGTTGAGACATTGACGATCGCCTTTCACGGCATTGACGCTGCAATCGTCCACTTGCTGGGAGGTCTTGGAGCCGCCGGCGAGACTTGAACTCGCGACCACCAACTTGCCCGTCTGACCCAAGTCTGCAAATACGATTCCAGTTGGAGGCAAAACACCATGTTTCGCCTCTGTGGCTGGCGCTCTGCCGGCTGAGCTACGGCGGCTTCCCTAATACAAGGAACAAGTTGCGGTTTCCAGCACTTTTACCGTATATCCCTTTGTCCCGATAATACTATTTAGTTTTTACTCATCTTTCGCGTTTTGTTCGTAGCCTAGCCTCCGAAAGCGGTTTGAGTCTACTACTCGAGAAGGCACTGATTGCTTAATGACTTTTCGTACAGTTGAAGAAATGTTAAATAGAACATAATCATATTCAATCATCAGACACAACGCTGTCGAGGCGTGCACCCTAGTGAGTAGTATCGACAAACTGGCCGGCCAGATAAGGAACGCACTATTTGTGCTTGGAGTTCCAATCGTTCTGGAGATGGCCATTTACAGTGGAAGAAATGAAGTCTATTCTGATCTCAGCCGACCGTCCTTGGGAAAGATAATCCCTTTTGCTGAGAGTTTCATGTTACTGCGTCTGGGTGACAACCTTTCCTTGACTGTCGAAGATAGTAAGCTAATAGTTGTTTCAAAAATATCGGAGAGAGCCGTCTTAATAGTTGTGACCTCTCAGAGAATTGGCACTGTTCTGGTCAAGCTGAAAGAAGTCGTGGGTAGATACGGGACGTATCTAGACGAACTTCTTCTAACTCAGCCAGTTAGAACCCAGATACAAACGGCTCCCCAACCCGAAGAGATGGCGCCTGCGTCCAGCGCTGCTGTGGCAGAAGAGCTCGCTCATCTCCCTCCTAGACAAACACCAGGCATTGCAACATTCATGGCTCCCGTATTGCTTGATAGAGCAGCTCTGAAAAATGCGTCAGGTGACGACAAGAAGATACTGTCACTTTGCACAGGGCGATTCAGTATCGAAGATATCTCGAAGAAGACAAAGATGGAAGCTAAGATAGTCATAGAGACAATCTATCAATATTCGCAACGTGGATCCCTCGAACTACGGGAAGAGAAGAAAACAGGTGAAGAAGAAGCAATAGACTTCTTGAAGCGTATATGAGCGCCGAAAAAATAAGGGGAAGAGGCTTTTCGTTTGCCTCTGTGAGGGTACGACGATTACTTAGTTCTGCTATTGAGTGAGATTTCCGCTATTTGTATCTAAGCCATCCTATGTATGATACTATGCCAGCCACTGCTGCAGTACTCCAAGACGAAGCGGAGACGTAGGGCACTAATGTCGGAGGAGCCAAGACAGTCACAGCATTAATGAAGAAGATCAGTATCCCAAGAACTCCTGCAAGACCTATTAATCTGAACCTTGTCTTCAAAGGACCCTCTTTTGCTTTTCTGGCAGTCTGGAAACATTTAACCGCTAGCATAATAAAGACGACCCATGTTATTGACAACAACGCTATGCCTGGTAGCAAGTCAGTGTTCCAGACCGTAGGAGCCTCCGGGGCCATCGAAATCACCGTACTGGGTATGACCAGATATACACCTGTAAGTACGATCGCATAAACAAGCATCAGATAGGTTGCCCACCTTCCTCTGGCAAAGAAAAGCTTGACCACAAAGTATGTGAATGGCACCGTCGCAAACGCGGAGAATACGTAAACAAATCTCTCGATGAACAATGGCATGCTGTCAGGTGCATAGCCCATCAAGACTAGGAGAATCCCTGCGAATCCTGCAATAATGGCAAAACAGAAGAACCCATATCCAGTTGATAAAGCCAATGTCCGCTTGTCTCTTTCACGATCCTTAAAGTAAGCCCTCAGCATTCCGAGCCACACTACTCCTAGTGTGATTGATGCGATGATTTCTGCATAGAAGTCAATTGGAACTTCAACCATTGTCGGATATACCTCCTTACTCGGAAACCGCTAACACTTGATTCCGTCTTCTCATTCTCTGATTTCTATTGAGATAGACTCTATCAATAGGTTGTAAAAAAAGCTTGTGGAACACAAACATTGAATGCAGATCTCTGGTGTTTTTATTTCAGGACCCTCCCGGTTTCCATGTACCACAAATACAAGTCCAGTTCACCCAATTCCAGACTAGATCTCTCTGCAACTTTCCGGAGGATGCCTTCTATTTCGCGGTATCTCCTTTTGGTTAGTGTCTTCGGTTCATCGATCAGTCCACATCTAACCATAATATCTATAATATGGAAATCAAGGATCGCAAGACCATTGTACCCTATGTTTCTGAGAAAGTGACTTGATTCTTTGTAGCCGATTCCCATCACATTCTCAGCCAACCATTCTCTCAGCTCATCCTCGTTTTCGTGGGATCTTATTATCTCCTTCAGTGAGTCTTTGTATTCTCTTGCTTGCACAATATATTTCGCTCTTGTGTTGGGAAATCTGTGACCTAGCGCCCTCAGCTTCCTGGCCAGCATTCCTCTCTGAAAAAAGAGGAATCCATCTCCTATCTGCATTTGGATTTTCATGCTTCTTTCAGCATTGAAATTCGCTGCTAGTATGCAGAAGCAGAGCTCCTTGAAGATCTCGTTGCTTGTTCTTCTACCATTCTGCTCGAACTCCTTCAGCCGAGATTCTACTAGACTTCGCACATCACTCTGCTTCAGGTTTCGTACTGATTCCAACACTTCTTCCAGTACCATCTTTCTCCATCCAAGGACTTAGTTGGTTCAGGGGGGTCGAACAACGGAGTCAATTAGAGAATCGTACTGTTTTAAATATCTCTTGCTGTTATCCTATCTTAATACATCTATAGATGCTACTGAAATTGTTCAAGACACTTTGAATTGGTGGTTGATGAATCTTGGCAGATAAGAAAGCGAAATTGAACAAGAGACTCGCTGAACAGATAGTTGATCAATGCGTAAGAGTTGCTGAGGGCGAGATGGTTTGGATCGCATCACTTCGTGACGCGCTTGACCTAGCCGAAGCGGTTGCCGTTCAGTGTGACAAGAAAGGTGCCAAACCTCTAATCGCGGTTCAGTCGGACTCTTACATGAAACAATCATTAATGGAAACTGAAGTGAAGTTTCTCGAGGCACCTCAGAAGCAAGTGGTCGAGGCCTTCAATGCTGTGGATGTCTACATTGGCCTCGGCAAACCAGCTCTGGCTGGAGTCCCACTAGAGCGAATAGGAGCATGGAGACGGTCCAGAAAGGCAATGTCGGACGTAATGGACTCTCGGGGAATAAGGTGGATCGGTGTCTCCTACCCGACAGAAGGAAGAGCGAAAGAGTCTAGAATGTCTTTAGGCAAGTTCGAGAAAGCAGTCTTGAACGCTATTGATGTGGACTACACGAAGATCTCGGAACGAGGGAAAGAGATAATACGCGCCACCTCAGATGCAAAGACCGTTCATGTGACCTCCAACCGAGGCACAGACATCACTTTCGATGCCACTGGCCGGAAGTGGCTTAATGATGACGGCATCATGGATGACGAAGACATAGCAAGTAAAGACGTGGGAATGAATCTGCCAGCTGGAGAGGTGTTCATTTCGCCTATAGAAGAGAGTGCAAATGGAGTCGCGTTCTTCGATGTCCCGACAAGCTACTTTGGTTGGGGTGTTCACAATATCACGCTGACATTCAAAGACGGGCGAGTAACTGGCTTCAAAGCTGAAGAAGGAGAAGAGAACCTTAGGAAAATCCTGGAGTCCGCAACGGGTGACAAAGACATGTTTGCTGAATTCGCCATGGGAACAAACCCGAATGCAACCTTCATCAATGATATAACCCAAGATGAGAAAGTGCTTGGTACCGTCCATATGGCTATAGGAAACAACAAGGGGCCAGCATATGGAGGGAAAAATGACTCATCAATTCATTGGGACTTCATAATGACTAAGCCGACAGTAGAAATAGGTGGAAAAACGATTCTGAAAGATGGCAAGTTCCTGATATAGCGACATGACATGAAGATTGGCGCGTTATTCGGTTGTTTAGATGGGGCTAAGATCAATGAACAGAAGAGAATTGAGCGCAGTTTTCTTCGACGCCATGGGGACCATCCTAGCCCTCAGACCTTGGGTCACGGCGATGACGAGGGAATTCTCAGATTTATCCAAAACCCACAATGTGAAGCTAGACGATATATATCAAGTTTGGAGCGCCGAGTGGAAAAAAGTAAACGAAGAAGTCAGGAAAGACAAACCTTTTCGAAATATTAGGGAACTGTTCTTCGAAGCCTTTACAGCCGTGGGAAAAAAGGTTGACTTGCAGCTATCACCAAAAGATATCTGGGAAATCATAGAGAGGGTCACTAGTTACGTTAACAAGAACGCCATCTCGTATCCAGATGTCCGTGAAACAGTTGAAGCACTCAAACGCGAAGGCTACAAGGTTGGTATCATAAGCGACGCTGACAAAGAAGATCTGACTCTTCAGTTAGAATCTGCAGGGATACTGCAATGTTTCGACACTATCACGACAAGTTCGGAGGCCGAGTCATACAAACCGAATTCAAAGATATTCAAAGTTGCTCTGGCAAGGATGAATTGCAGACCAGTCAACGCATGTCACATTGGGGATAGCCAAGAATTCGATGTGACAGGAGCCAACAGCATGGGTTTGCACTCGATTCTGGTCACTCATGGGAGAGCAGAGATGCATCAAAACCTGAGCAAGCCAGCTTACATCATCCAAGAGTTGAAAGACATCGTTCCAATTCTCTGTGATTCCAAGCTAACAGGAGACGGATAGCTTGCGCCACTATGTCGCCCTACCTAGAGACTTCTATCTCAGAGAGACAGTGGAAGTTGCCAAAGGGCTCCTTGGAAAGTCTCTTGTCAGACATCTTCGAGAACGCGTTTACTTAGAGGGTAGAATAGTTGAGGTTGAAGCATATCGTGGCAGGGACGATCCCGCAAGTCATGCCTACCGAGGACCTACTGACAGAAACAAGATCATGTTTGGAAAAGTCGGATTGGCTTACATCTACCTTATTTACGGATTCCACTGTTGCCTAAATGTGTCAGCAAGAGAACGCTCTGAGGAGGCTGGCGCCGTCTTGCTGAGAGCCATCGAGCCAATCGAGGGAACAAGCCACATGTTAAGAAACAGAGAGCTCGAAGATGATCCACAATCAATGAAAAGAATGAAACAAGGCATGCCTCCAGTTCAAATCACAAACGGACCAGGTAAGCTGACGAAAGCAATGAAAATCACTCGAAAGCTGAATGGAGAAGATTTCACCAATGATGCGTCGGAGATCTTCATATGCAATCAACCTAGGGAGGACGCCCGATTAGAGATATGCTCAACCCCAAGAATTGGAGTAAACAAAGGGAAAGAAAAGTTGTGGAGATTCTGCATAAAGAACAGCGCTTTCATCTCAAGAACCAGCAGCTGAGACTTAACAATAGGGAGTAGCATCTCGATAAGTGCAGCTCTCTTTCTCCCGATATCTTCAGCGAAAATAGACGCAGTTGTAATGTTCGCCATTTAATGGGTTGAATGGAAGGTAGGACAATGCCTTACTACCTTATGGAGGCGCTCTGCTCGTAACCATAAACGATTTATCCTCCTGGCAGTTTAACAGAAAGTTGGTCTTCGAATACCGACTCTATGGACTGTCATCAAATCGAAGTAATGAAGACAGGGAGCATTCGAAAGTAAGCATACCCCTATCGGATTTGAGTGCCACAGACTCCTGAATGATCAGAACAACCGATCAATCCGCGACGAGAAGAAAGCAGAACGATATAACCAAGTTGGGGAAGATTCTAGTTTGGTTTCAATCACCCGGTCTCTCGATAAACTTTCTTCAAAACGCTTTGTTCGACTGGCAGTCTATGGCGTTGCAGTCGTTTTCTTCTTTGGCTTGATTCTACTTCCCCCGATTCTGGGAATCCTCTCTCAAGGCGGAACCATAGGAGCGGTTGTAAACAATCCCAGTCTTTTGGATCGCGCAAATTCAGCTATCCTGAACTCGTTCACCTTAGCAATCGTCGTGTCAATAATAGATGTCTTCCTTGGTGTACCGATGGCTTGGCTCATTGTTCGTGGTCATAGGCAAAGGTTGCTCGGAATCCTGGACACCATGGTAAACATACCCTTCATTCTACCAACATCCGCTTTGGGATACTCTCTTCTGGTATTCTGGAATGGACCAGGGGGCTTGGATTTCCTTTTTGGCACGCCTATCATAAGTCCTGGCTGGTTGCTCGTAGGAATGCTACACTTTGCCTTTTCCTATCCAGTTGTCGTTAGAGTCATGGTCGGCGAAATAATGGAGTACGACATTACATATGAAGTGGCTGCAAGAACCCTAGGATCTCCTCCATTCACAGTCGCAAGAACGGTGTCACTCCCCATCCTAAAGTCAGGCATGATTGCCTCATTTCTCTTGGCATTCTCCCGATCCTTGTCTGAGACAGGAGCAACTCTCATAGTTGCAGGCGCCTTTTCGATACCAACAGGAACAGTCCCTCCATTCGAGAACGGTCCGGTGTTCATACAACTTAACAAATCATTGCCTGGTCAACTTGGCGTTGGCGCACTTGTTTATGTGAGTGCGATGTTGATTATATTCTCGTTATTGATCTTCACTGCCGTGCGTCTGTTGGCTCCAAGAATAAGATTCCCAATTAAGAAAGTCTGGCCCAATCCTGAGAGGAAACTCAGCAGAGAGCCCACAAGAAAACTGAGAGACTCTGCGTCGATTATCATCTTCATTCTGATCATAGTCCTGCCGTCACTATATGTGGCTATTCCATCATTTTCAGCAGTCGAAAGCGGAACTCTGGCACAGGCAATTCAAGCTCAGGGAATCTGGAGCAATTATTGGAGTAGCATCGTCAACTCATTCTCTATTGCTGCGGTAGTCACCATTCTGGTGATTCTGAGCGGTCTGCCAGTGGCAGTCTTGATAGGTAGGAAAAAAGTAGGGTCACTTGGCTCATCAATCCTGGACTCACTCGTAAATATACCTATAATTGTTCCGTCTGTCGCCTTGGGAGTCACTTTGCCATTCTTTTGGAAGGCTGTTGGTGTCAGCCCTGGAGGAGACTTTGGGTTGGTTGTTTTGGCTCATCTCTGCATAACCTACCCGTATTTTGTCCGCTCTGCTATTGCAGCAATAGAAAACATTAATCCAGAGCTTGAGAATGCTGCAAGAACCCTTGGGGGACATCCGTTCACTTCTTTCAGAAGGGTGACTCTTCCTCTCATGAAGTACTCCGTAATGGCTGGCTCGATCATCGTGTTCACGAGGAGCTTAGCGGAGACTGGGGCGACAGTTGCACTCGCAACCAACTTGAAAACCGCACCAGTTCTAATCGTAGACTGGGTTAAGTCTTTGCTAAACAGCCATTTTCTGGGGACAAATCCTATCGCCAGTCCCACTGACATAGGACTTGGATGCGGAATACTCATACTGTTTTCCATCCTGATCCTCGTCGCACTTGGGAGATTTGTCAGAGTAAGGAGGAAGACCTAACATGCCCACCATTAGAGTGAAGAACGTGAGCAAGAAGTTCGGAAAGGTGAGCGCCATAGACAATCTCTCCCTAGTGGTCAACGAGGGAGAATACCTCTGTGTGCTGGGACCTACGGGTGCTGGGAAAACGACCCTGCTCAAGCTCTTGGCTGGTGTCCTGAAGCCAAGTGAGGGAACGATTTCTTTCGACAACAAAACCATGAATAACGTTCCGCCTGAGGATAGGAATGCGGCCCTTGTGTATCAAAGCTTTGCATTGTTTCCACATCTAACGGTACTGGGCAACGTTCTATTTGGTCCAGAATCTAAGGGTATGGAACATCAAGAAGCCTTCAAGATCGCAATGGACACCTTGGACATGGTTAAGCTTGCCCGCAGAGCCAAATCATATCCCGCGGAGCTTAGCGGTGGAATGCAACAGAGAGTCGCGCTAGCAAGATCACTTGCATCAGGAGCAAAGGTACTTCTAATGGATGAGCCGCTCGGAGCTCTTGATGCAAGATTGAGGATGGAGATTAGGTACGTTCTGAAGAGCTTGGTCAAAGACCTACATCTGACCGCAGTCCATGTCACTCATGATCAGGATGAAGCTGTTACAATCGCGGATAGAATCGCTCTTTTAAGAGAGGGAAGAATCGAGCAAGTTGATACCCCTCTGGATTTCTATAATCACCCGAAAACTATTTTCGCTGCCAACTTTCTTGGGGGCGCCAACTTGCTTGAAGGGGTTATCAAGAGAGTCAGCGCCCAAGGGTCACTAGTCGATCTCGGTCATGAAAACGAATTGCATGTTTCTTGCCACGACTACCCCAAAAGCCGACTTATCGTTCTCTGCACCAGACTGGAAAAGACCAAGTTGAGAAGAGAGCCCTTCAAGGTTAATAACCTGGAAGGAGAGGTTCAGACCACGACATTTCTCGGAGAATTCAGGAAGTACGACGTAAAGCTAGACCGCTTAGGTGAAACAGTTTCGTCAAGAATTCCTTCCAAGTCAACCGAGCAATTCAACGTAGGCGACAAGGTTTATGTGCATTTTGATGCTGAGGACTGTGTGGTATTCCCATCTCCAAGACACGGCTTGTACAAGGAGATTGAAGTGATCTAAGAGCCATGCCCAGCATCAGAGTTGTCAATTTGAACAAAAGATACAGTAAGGTCGTTGCCCTAGACAAGGTAACCTTCTCAGTGAGAAACAGGGAATACGTGGGAATACTAGGGCCAAGCGGTTGCGGCAAAACAACTCTGATTAAATGCATTGCCGGTATCATTGCACAAGACAGAGGACACGTATACATAGGAGAAAAAATGGTTGATGGAGTTCCTCCGGAAGACCGGGGAATTGGATACGTGTTTCAGAACATAGCGCTCTTCCCACACATGAATGTTAGGGACAATATCGGATATGGCTTGAGAGTAAAAGAAGTCGATGAAGAAGAGTCCCGCAGACTCGTGAGCGAGATGATTGAACTGATAAAGTTCAACGCAGATCCCAAAGAGTATCCGCGTGAGCTTAGTGGCGGGATGCAGCAGAAGGTGGCCGTTGCAAGGGCTCTCGCATCGAGGACTGAGTTACTGCTTCTTGACGAGCCTCTCTCAGCGCTCGACGCCAAAGTCAGGGTTAATCTTCGTTACGAACTCAGAAGACTCGTAAAGGACTTGAAGCTTACAGCAGTTCACATTACTCATGACCAAGAGGAAGTAATGTCTATCGCCGACAGAATCATAGTAATGAAGAGGGGGCAGATGGTTGAAATTGGGACACCGACACAGTTATACTTCAAACCCAAGAGGCTTTTCACCGCAAACTTTCTGGGCGAAGCAAACTTTCTCGAAGGAAAGATTATCAAGATGCAGGAAAGCTCCCTAACGATCAGAATTAAGGGTAGTATGGTGATCGAAGTGTCGCTGAAACAGGAAGAGTGGGACCGAAAGGAAAGGGAAGAAGGTGAGCAATCGGATAAGCTTCGAACAGGAGAAGAGAAAAAGTTCCACACGAATCAGCTTATTGTTGCGGTCATTAGACCTGAGTTCATATCAATTAGCAGAGGATCAGGTGGGAAAGCACACGGAGGAACAAACACCTTAAATGCAACGGTGAATGATGCAATATTCTCTGGTGGAACCATTCGTTGTGACTTAACTCTTGAGGAAGGAGACAGAGTGGCTTGCAGAATGCCATTTGATCAATCAGAAAAACCATTAAGAACTGGTGAGGAACTCGCTGCAACATTCGACCCGAACGCTATCCTCGTGTACCCCTATCCTAGGATTGGACTAGCGAGAGAAGTCAGTCTGGAGTAGACGGGTCAAGTCTGTACTAACGCGCGGTCTTCAAGAACTTGAAAAACCTGTTCTGCCCAAGCTTCAGAATTCTTTCAGTTGTCGTTTTGATCGACGAAGGCGAACTGTCTATCCCTATCCATCTCCTTTCGAGTTGCTCAGCCGCTACGAGGGTGGTCCCTGACCCACAGAACGTGTCCAGAATCAGGTCACCTGGATTGGAGGAAGCTCGGATTATCATCTTAAGCATCTCAATATTCTTCTCTGTCGGATAAGATGGAAATTGCGGATCCTTGAACTGCCAGACATCTTGTTGCTTCTTTCCCTTCTTGAGGAACTCATCACCATATATCTTCTTTCTGGGGACCCCCTTGCTGGACCACTCTATTAGTCCTTCTCGATCCAACTCGTTAAGCATTTCAGGGGGATAGCGCCAATGCCTGCCTTGAGGAGGAGGGATTCCTCTCCAAGCTTGCCCAGTGGAACCACTACCCGTTTCACCAGGAGCATGAAGCGGATTCGTCGTGTAACGCCGCTCATTCTTATCAAACTTGGGAAACAGTTTCTCAATGTCCAGTTCAGTGAACGGCTCTCTTGGATTATTCCAAACATATTTGCTGGTCTTGGAGTAGAAAAGGATCATATCCCTGATGTTCCCATACGCCTTCCTTGGAAAATTCTTCGGATTACACTTTATTCTTGCAACATCATTTATGAAGCGGTCATCTCCAAATACCTCATCCATCAGAACTTTAACATAATGTCCAATTCTGCAATCAACATGAACGTAAATGGAACCATCTTCCGCCAAGACCTCTCTCAACAGAACCAGTCTTCGTCTCAGGAACTCCAGGTATCCTGCTCCAACCAGTCTATCGCTATACGCAACCTGATCTGACTTACTCGAACTCACAGTTGAAGAACGCGAATTTCCAATATGAAACTCCTGACCTGTGGAGAAAGGGGGGTCAATGTAAACCAGTCTGACTTGGCCCTTAATGGAAGGGTCGCCAATCAGCGTCTTCAAGACAGGCAGATTGTCTCCAAGAATAAGTATGTTGGTCCAGTTACTATCTTGAAAACCAATCTTCCCGTGTGCATTGACCACCTGCAGCCTGGCACTTGGCGTGTTGCTCAGCAATTCCTCTCTTCTTAGCTTACCTTCGTATAGTAACTCGTATTCTCTATTAGGCATCTGAGGGTTGTCTCCATGTCTCTCTGTAGGTTAAGCAGTTCCTCTCGTCTGAACTTTTTTCTGGCTAATCATTCAAAGCAATTACTATTCCTTTTCTTCTCCTGTTTCTCCAATAAGTGTGCGTTCTATAAAAACGTGGGTGCTGCCTAAATATCGATGAGAAAACTACAGAAAACTTGAGATACTGCTTAAATAAACGCATGCTATAGGATAATACCACACAGCATAAGTAGATAACAAATGATAGATATGATCGGAGGAAATTGGAGACTTGTCATCCAGCTTGTCTAGGTGGTTTGAAGCAAGGCGTGAACTCAGAGTAATCAGTCTAATTCGTAAACACGCGCAGTTAGCCGCAGCATCAACCGAGGAACTCCTGAAGGGCACGGAGCTTGCCGTAAAAGGAAGAAAGAATGAAGTTCAAATTAGCTATCAGTCTCAAACTCGACTTGACAAGGACGCAGACACCATTAGAAAGGAAATAATCCTTGAGCTTAGCAAGGGTTACCTCGCTCCGCAGGACAGATCCGACTTGGTGACCTTGGCTAGAGAAACCAACTGGATTTCGGACTATGCCCACGAAGCCGAAGGAGTGTTAATCCTAATTGACCTGCACACAATGCCAAAGAATATCCAAGATAACGCCGTTCAAATGTGCAGAATGGGTCGCGATGACACGAAGGCCACCGTAGAATGCATAGGTTTGTTAGCGGACAAGAAAATGGATGAGGCACTGAAGGTAGCAGACGATGTTGAGAGACTCGAAGAAGAAGTTGACGAAAAGTACCTCGAAGCCAGAAGAATACTATCAGAACTTGGGGGGGACAAGTATAAGGTTGGGCAAATCATCCTGCTAAGCCAGTTTTTTGAAGCAGTTGAAAATGTGGCTGACAGATGCGAATACACGATAGATCAAGTGAGAGCAATGGCTGTTCACCTTAGAAAGTGAAGAGTCGACAAACGCCTTCAATCACAACGCTGAATCACCTCCACAAACTTCATGAGTTGATAGAAGTCACCAATGAAATCCCCGCGATATCATAGCTAGTTGTTATTGACCAAAGCTTTTTTATGAGCTAAGCTCCTTTCTCCCAATACGAATTATAACTTTGAGCTTTCGTCGTTTTCAGCTGGGAGAACACGATGGACGTAGCAACAAGACTATCACCTTTGCGCGAAGAGGATTATAGCGGATGTTTGATGCGCTACTTTGAAGCCTCAGACTATGCTCAGCGACAGGTAGGATTTGTACTGCCTCCAACATTAGATGACTTGAAGAACCTGTTTCCGCTGAGTGCAACGTACAAGCTGATATACAAGTCAGCGAGTAGCAGTGATATTCATGGAGTGGTGAGAATCATGAGTCGCCCTGGGAAGACAGGACCAAGGATCAGTGTGAAGTTCGCCTTGGACGACTCGCAGCTAATCAAGAGTGTCCACCCGTTAATCAAGACCTTGGCGAAGACCGAGAGAAAACTAACAATAGTAGCCTACAACATCTACGGATACGAGGAGGAGAAAATTGAGACCCTATTCGACCTGGGATACGTTCAAGGCGCATCAACAGCAAACACTGCTTGCCTAGAAGGGCAGTATTATGACACCCTCTACTTGTACTATGATTTGGAGAAGGAATACGAGATCTCGCCACGACTAAAGTATGCAGCGCAGGGGGATCTGTATCCAATAGTTCCAGTTGAGAAGATGAGGCAACCATTAAAACTGAGTTTCCGAATGGCGACTCCCGAAGACGGCGCAGACCTAGCCGAGTCAATCTCACATCAAAACACCTTCAGAACACTGGGCATGGGAGTATACCAAGGCTTCATGACCAAGAACGAATCTGCCGCATTCATTGAACAGGGAAAAAGAAGCGGTCAGAATCACGCTATAGTATGCATGGACTCGGAGAAAGGAAAGGTCATTGGAATGTCAGATGTGGGAATCATGCCTGGTCATGTTTCGAGCCACACGGGCCATGTAGGCATCCACATTAATGCTCAATACCAAGGCTTGGGGGCAGGAACAGCACTCTTAAAGGAAATAGATACACTCGCAGAGAGGCTTCATCTACAAAGCCTCGTATTGAGCTATTTCGAGAACAACGAAGTGGGAAAGAAACTCTACGAGAAAGGAGGTTACAAATACCGAGGAGAGGTACCCGGCTGGCTGTCAAGCAGATACGTTAGAGAAATCTTCATGCAAAAGACACTCTAGTGGGTGGGCGCAAGTCGGTTCAGATCCTTGGAATTGCTGCTTGACTGGGTTCTCGGGAAATTGTGCAATTGCTTCTCTATTATCTGAGGAAACAAGTGGTCAAAGGCTTTTCGCAACAATTTAACATACTCTTCCTTGTCGTAGAGAGTCTTTGAACCATGTTTTGATAACTCAGCTGCGATGACTCTTCTAATTGGGTTTCTTGCACTTGAATTCAAAACCACGAATCTAGCTTTCTGCCCAGCTTGAAGATTAACCCCATAGGTTTTAAGTTGCGCGGCGACAGCTGCTTGCTTTGTCATCACAGAATACTCTGAAGGAGACATCGACAAATTTCTACATATAACTAGGTCCTCTAGATCCACCTTTCCTTCGCAAACTCTCTCAATGTACTCCTGAAGCACTTTTCGTGCCCTAGGAATTGCATCGATAAATTCCTCACGGTTCGAAGCGATTGAGAGCGCTTTAATCATGTCCATCTGCGCATCGTGAATTAATCGGGGGGTATCATGTTTCCGAGCTTCCAAGCCACGCACTCTAATCTCGCCATCACTCAATACACCGTAGTAGCGGTTGAGAACAGGTAAATCTGGGTTAGTGGTTGAGTGGAGAAACACTATCCACTTGTACATCCCTTTGAAATCCAACTGTAATCCCGTGTCCTCTGAGATCTCTTTGCATAACTCCTTGTACTCACTTGGATCTGCGGTAGTGGTATTCTTTTTCACCCAAAGGGAATCAACGATCCCATGAATTAAGTCGAAGTTCCTTCTCTGTGCTATTGCTGCGCTTCTCAGGAGTAGTTCTCGGGCAAAGGCTGTTACAGCTATGTGAGCATCGATCTTTCCAAACTTGTAACCCTTGAACCCCAAGTAGCCAAAAGAAACTACTCCGCCCCACTTCACTGTCGTTTGCAGCCTCATGAGTCTCTCTTTTCTCTCACCCTCAGCTTCCTTCATTAGCCTCTTACATGCTCTTCTCTTCTCGAGAAGAATCGAAACCACTCTTGGAACTAAACCGACTCGTTCCCTGCAGATATGTAGATCTACCCCAGGGACTTTGGTGCCAACATTCTTACAGCATTTGCAGTTCACCGTCTCAGGGGATATGTTGAAGTGATGCATTATGCTTGGATACATCATGAAGAAGTCGCATTCAGCCACATCTTGGTGGACGCCCATCTTCGGCTCGAAGATGAATCCACCCCTATCCTGCTTAATCAATTCAGTCCCAGTCTTGAATCCTTCAGTGTTTCTCTTAACCACCGGAATTAACACATCATCAATCCAAGCTTGGTAGTTCTGCATCGAAGTTACCATGTTACCAACTGTTGCTCTCGAATTCTGCTGAAGAGGCATCAACGAAAGTCTAGAAGATTCAATCAGTCCCTCAAGGCCACCCTCATCAAGTAGAAAAGTTGTAGCCCCATCTACATGCAGTCTGCCATGAAGTATCAGTTTTGAAGATGGCTTATAATACATCTTTCCATAACTGAAGTATGAGTTTCCACTTTTACTCGGCTTATACGTGTTTGGGTAAAGCGGTGCTCCGTCCCTCGAGAAAGAGAACTCATCCTTGAGTTGATTTGCGTTCACCCTAGCTTGAAGGTAAGGGAAGAGCTTAGCGTCTCCTTCACAGCTCATTACCACATCTGGATCCAAGTTGCTTACATTCTGCGATAACTCTCTAAGCAACCCGTCTTCGGACTTGCCTTCCAATACCAGTATGTCGAGCTTACCTTGGTCTTCTATTTTCAAGGTGATCTGTTTAATTGGTTCCATAGGTGAGAGTACGGGCTTACCTGCTCCATCTAACATGATTTCGAGTTTCCTCAGCGCAGGAATATCATACTCCACAGTCATTCTGGAATCCATGAGTTTATAGTTTTGAAGTCGGTGATTGGCATCAACGTCAAGCGAAACATAAGCAAATGGGAAGAGGTTAGTTGAGAAGAAGAACATCTGCTCCAACGAAATATCAGTGTTAAATAACTCTACGCCACCCAGTCTCTCAACATCTTTTGCAACTCTCTTAAATGAATTCACACCATCAACTCTAACTTGAACAACTCGACTCCTCTCACGATCTTCTAAACTCAAAAACTTATCAACAACTTCAACTTCACTCACATTGGGATGCTGAGAAATCGCATACGTTAACCCATCGTTATCCCAAAAAGAACTCTTAGGATAAACGTGGAAGCATGGTTTCCAGTCACTTAATACCTGTGCGACCCGCCCATCAGATCTCCTTTTGACCCAGATTGAAAGCGCATTCTTGCCACTATCAACATTGGCATCCAAGATCCAACCTTCGACAGTACTCAATGCTCATCACCCTTGGGCATAGATGCTCCAGTTTTAGCTGCAAGTTTCTTGAATTCCTTAGTCAACTCAACCAAAATGGACATAACGGCTATCTCCGAAATAGAAGACGAGCAGACAAGCGAGCCAGCATCAGCATGTTTCCTCACAGCATCAAGCAATTCATCTAAGATGTCTTGCTCTTCAGCCCGTAAACCTCGGCGAAACTCCTTCCACTTCTGAAGCTCCTGTTCAACAGCCATTCTAAAACTTGGAACCGTTCTACCCAAAACCTAACATGCCTCCACTCTTCCTTGTCCACTCAAGTTCCAGCCAAAATCGTATTGGACTTGGAACTCTTATCATGATAATTCAAGAAGTATGCGTCAAGAGTTGGCATAAAATGTGCTCGTCGCCCTTTCCAAACCAAAGCCTTACGTTCCGAGATAGCTGGGTGCTTCACGAGAATATACTCTGTAACCCTAGGTCTTTCCCTCACCATCAAGTGAACATTCGCGTAGTGTGATAGCGCTCTACCTCCAGCCGGCCTATATTCAGAGTTTTCAGCTAGCCCTGTTGATGCTACGACAACAATGTTCCTCTGAAAACTAAGGCGATGAAGCTGACCATAAATCTCAACAAGTTTACTGAGCGTTTCCTGTTTCGGCCCTTTAGGATCGTCAGCTAAATGTAGAGCTGGAAGTCCTGAGACGATCAGGACACGGGCACCAATTCTCTCAATCTCCTCCTCAACCTTCTTCAAGATAAGCTGTTCAACCTGTCCACTTGTAAAAGCTCTTGACACGAGAATTCCTTCAAGTACCGTCTCTGGGTTTAAACCTAAACTCGCTGCTTTGCAGCTTACAGTGTAGGGGTTAAAACTATTCCACACGTCAATGAAGACAACTTTACTCCCCGCACCATTATTGAAGCTAGGAAGCTGAGAAGTTACAGAAGCTGATAGTAACAACGAAGTTACAGAGGCATGCGCCTCTCCGTAGACTAGGTTGAATAACCCTGGTTCAAAGCCTCCTCCGAGCATGTCATCTACGTCACTAATGCTAGTACTAACCAGAATCTGGGAACGATATGTGCCATGCTCGTGCAACTTCGCTGACCTCCCGTTGCCCACCAATTTCCATAGAAGCTATTTAAACTCCAACATAGGAAGAGTAACAAACCAGTAAATGAGGAACTAGACACCTAGCGCAAAGTGAACGGTGAACGATAGGCTCATTAGAGAAGAAAATCAATTTTAATTGAGCACCACAATAGAGAAGAAACAAATAAGCTCGTATGAAAAGATTATTGCGTGATTACAAGCACGGGTGAGGTTAACGTTCACTATTCTAACCAATCGTCTCAAATTACGAGACTTCACTCAAGATGATTGGATATCGGTTCATAATTATGCCTCTGATCCAGAAACAGTTCGCTACGTAGGCTGGGGTCCAAATACCAAAGGGGATTCTAAAGATTTCATACAGCGCACAATCGCGTCTCAAAAGCAGGAACCGCGTACGATTTATTCTCTGGCAGTGACTTTGAAGGAGGAGAATATCCTCATAGGCGGATGCAGAATCAGCATATCAGATCCACAGAACCGCGAAGGGTCGATTGGATACATCTTCAGCAGAGATTTCTGGGGACAAGGATACGCAACGGAAGCCTCACTAGCGCTTCTCGATTTCGGTTTCAAGGAATTGGGCTTGCATAGAATTTCAGCTTGGTGCGACGTGGAGAATATCGCCTCATCCCGTGTTATGGAGAAGATCGGAATGAAACGAGAGGGCCGTCTGAGAGACTACAGAATGCAAGGCGGAAAGTGGCGTGATTCATTTCCATATTCAATTCTTGACTACGAATGGAGTAGCATGAAAGCTGACAAAACTAGTAAGTTATAGAGAATATGAAAAACAATCAATTGGTGATGTTAACAATGAAGAAGATCCCTTACCATATTGTAGATGTTTTTGCTGAAGAGAAATATGCCGGCAATCAACTCGCAGTTGTCAGAGACGCCAAAGCGATACCTGATAAAATGAAGCAACATATCGCGCGAGAGATGAACTTCTCGGAAACCACTTTCATCTTGTCAGACGTGAAACAGGACGGCGGATATAATGTTCGCATCTTCACGCCCGCCAATGAACTGCCTTTCGCTGGACATCCAACACTAGGAACAGCCTACATAATCCAACGCGAAATCATCAGAAGAGAAGTAAAAGAGATAATACTGAACCTGAAAGTCGGTCAGATCCATGTTAGCCTCAGCTACGCGGGAAAGGAGCCAGATACTCTCTGGATGCATCAATTACCCCCAATTTTCGGTCATACCCTCGAAAAGGATATGGTCTGTCAAGTTCTAGGAATAGATGCTGACGAGATAGACTCCAGAGTTCCAATCGAAGAAGTATCGACCGGAGTGCCTTTCCTAATAGTCCCCCTGAGGAACTTAGAGACACTGAAGAAAGTCAGGATTGTGAGAGAAAAGCACCTCGAGCTAATAAACAGGATAGAAGCCAAGTCGATACTTGTCTTTTGCCGTGAAACACACAAATCGGGAAACGATCTGAGTGTCCGAGTTTTCGTTGACTACTATGGAATCCCAGAAGATCCTGCCACAGGTAGTGGAAATGGTTGTCTGGCAGGTTACCTAGTGAAGCATCTCTACTTCGGGAAACCTAACATCAACATCCGCGTCGAGCAAGGATATGAGATAGGAAGACCTTCACTACTTCTTCTCAAGGCGGAAGGAATGGGAGAAAGAATAGACGTCCATGTGGGTGGAAAAGTGATAAATGTTGCCAAGGGAGAACTGTTCTAGGTAGAGACCACAAGTGTAAAAGAATAGAGATGTCTCAGAGATGCTATTCAAATCTATGAGATGATAATTCTTGGCAAAAAACAAAGAAGGCAAGACACAGGCAAGGCTAGAAGCACGACCCGCAAAGTTGACTGACCTAGTGGACTACCATGATGGTTCCGTTGTGAGCCGCGAAATAGTTAGCAGAAAGACGGGAACGGTGACTCTGTTCGCCTTTGATGAAGGACAAGGTCTAAGCGAACATACGGCACCATACGATGCGATGGTTCAGATTCTCGATGGACAAGCAGAAATCATCATCGCAGGCAAACCCTTCAACGTGAAGGAAGGTGAAATGATCCTGATGCCAGCAAAGAAGCCACATGCCCTCAAGGCACTAGGGCGATTCAAGATGATTTTGACAATGATTAGATCATGACGAGGTAGAACGTACTGATTATCAGACTTCGCGGGGGCGGCATGGCAGGCAACGTGGGGAAACGAACAATCGACTTGGTTGAGATCGAAATCATGGTTGTCGCAAAGAATCCAGCCAAGACTAGCTAAGTCTTCTTCTTTTTCTTCCCCTTCGCGGCCGCTTCATCTCCAGTGATCCGAACCCCAACTTGGAAAGCTTGATCCATTTTTCCTAGGTCTTTCGCTACGCTGCCCAATTTGCTATCCTCATGCGGGTAGAGAATCGATTCGATAAGTTCGACATTTGCCCAACTGAAGAAACCCTTCACTGTCGTGGAAATCGTGTTGAACTCCTGCTCTGTTCCCGCAACGGCTATGAAGATGCCCCTCTTACGTTTATTCAATCTTCTCTCAAAGCCAGATGTTCCATCCGCTCGCTCCACGAAGGGCATCAGGCAGTTAATCCTATCTATCATAAGCTTGGTCTGTGCACTTACGGAATCGAAATATACCGGCGAACCCAGGACCAATGCATCAGAGATTTCTAGCGCAGAATATACAACTTTCATGTCGTCTTCTAAAAGACAGTGTTTGGGGTAAGGATCGACTCCACAACTCTGACAAGGTCTGATATGTAAGTCATTCAAGTAGATCTTATGTGTTTCTGCTCCTTGGCTCGCGGCACCTCTCAACACTTCGGATACGAGAAGATCTACGTTGCCGCTCTTCTTCGGACTGCCAACAATTCCAAACACTATTATGAAAACCACTTTCCTTGGGGAAGGCACTATGATACATGCCCATCAATTAGAGATGTCACACCTTATCCTTAAATAGTGTTTTATGCTCGTACAATAGTTGGACGTAAAAGTCCGAATAGTAGTGATGACAACAATATGGTAGCGATAGGAATCAAAACTAGCTTAAAGAGGAAATTGTCGAATCTAGTTTCAGCCTATGACAGCTATACAGCCGGCATGCTTATCGCTGGGGTAATAATGATTGTCTTGGAGATACTGAGATCTGCACAATAAGAATAGAACCGTTTTCACGACGCCAGCCCCAGTGATATGAGAAAAGCGCGCGGTCCAATCAAGTCGATTCCCATGAAATTCGCTGGGGGAATCGGCATCTGTCTTAGTTTTCTCCATAGGTGGAAGGATACACAATCCTTGGAAAACTCTTCTGGGTCTTGCGAATTGATCAAAGGGCGTTCTTACAGACTGTTTCTTTGTCTTTTTCTAGTCTTGTTGTCGGTTCACTTCTCAGCCTAGCTTCTGCTAAACCCAAAAACCTATTCCACTCAGGTCCAGTATAGATGAGGTGAGATTCATAAGCGAGGTGCACAGAATCATGGTTGAACTTGTGATTAGAAGCGCCAAGAGAGAAGACCGCGCTCAAGTGCTCAAGTTTACTCAGAACACTTTTTCTTGGGGCGACTATGTCGGTCGAAGGTTCAATACTTGGTTCGGGGACAAGTCAGGTCGACTGATCACAGCAGAGAGGAATGGGGTCGTCGTTGGGATCGTATTTGTCAGACAGACTAGTGAAAGAGAGGCTTGGATTCAAGGGCTAAGAGTCCACCCAGGACATAGGAGAAAGAGGATCGCCTCAGCCATGATGACAGAATGCGTGAAAACAGCGATGAAGATGGGTGCGAAGACAATCAGGTTGGCCACTTACGAGACAAATTTGCCTGCCCAAGCCCTATTCGCGAATCTGGGATTCACACTACTTTCGAAATTCTCCCTGATGAGAAGAAAAGTAGCGCGAATGAAAGACATAGAGCTACTGAACAACGTCAAGGTGGCGGACAAGGAATCTGCAACGGAAATCTGGAGACACATTAAAGGATCCCCAATCTACAGTCAGTGTGGCGGTCTCTTTACCATCCTCTTCGTATGGTTCAGCCTCAATGAACAGGAATTGCGCAAGTTCATTTCGAAGAAAAGAGTATTAGTGTACGCAGAGAACGATAAGATCCGTGGCGTCATGATCGTTGACAACAGTATGAGAAGGATATGGAATAGGAAAGGTCTTCAATCTTGCTACATGGACTATGACGATGCTGAGATTGCTGTTAAGCTGGCCAAATCTTTCCTGAATCTCGCCTCAAGCAAGCATCTTGAAAGTGTCGACCTCTGGACATGCTTTGATGAGGGTGTACTTGCATCCTTGGAGAAGATCGGTTTCAAAGTGGACAAGGATGAGCCCAGTGAGCTAGTCTACTTCAAGGAACTCGCACCTTGACTCACTGTAACTATCAAGTCTATAGATACGTGATATCTTCTAGGACCAACTTCACGAACAATTCGCCACTTATCTGCTTCAAATTCCTTGACTCCAAAGTCCCTCATTTGAGCCTCAGTCTTTTGGATGGCACTGTCTACCTTCCCTTCTACTTCCTTTCCCGAGATCTGAGTATAGTAGTTCACCACGCACTCGACTCCTTCTTTAAGCGCCGCTACGGCGCCATCTAGAAATGAGCTAGCATGTTCTGGAAGCGGCATTATCACTCGATCGCAAACTCCCTTTAACTGGTCCTTGCAAACTTTCTGAGCGTCTCCCAGAATGGAGATGACTTTGCCTTGACACCTGTTAATGATAGTGTTCTCCTTGGCAAGCTGATGCGCAAGCTGGCTAACATCGATCGTATAGACTCTCCCGACCTCTGGACACGTCTTGGCTATGATGATTGCATAGGTTCCGACACCGCCAAACATGTTCGCCACAACTTCGCCCGGTTTCACTTGCTTCGCAATTCTCATTCTCTCATATGATAACCTTGGTGTGAAGAACACTCTCCTAACGTCTACAGCGAATCTGCAACCATGTTCACGGTAAACCGTGCGACCGAGGGTCTCTGGGTCAGCTTGAACATTTCCTTCAGATGGCAGTCGTCTAGCCCAAATCAGCTTCAGTTTCCGGTTGCGTTCAATCTCCTCTGTCTCCCCAACGACTCTGAACACCGACTTCAACTTGGGACGTGCCTCATGAAATGCTTTCCCGATCTGTGCTTCGTACTCGTCGAGTTCGCAGGGTATCTTGACTATCGCAATATCACCGACTATATCATAAGAATGATACATTAACCGAGCTTCCTGCGAAGGAACTATCCGAGCAAGGATTTCTCGAAGACTGACCAACACGTTCACTCACCTTTGTAGTCGCATACAGTGAACTGCGGTCTTTGAAGCCACCTATCCAATATCTTACAAGGTAGGACTTAGATGTCCAAAACGGAGGCAAAGCAACAATATAAGTTAGACTTATATAGGCACTTTTGCCGACAACATTTCAGACAGAACTGTCTAACGACGGAGGGTAAAAGCTGGAGGAGACAATCCGTTGGTGAAAAAGAAGATCTTCGCATTCGTGGTACTATTGGCGATTCTGGCATTCTCCACTGCAATAAATGGCGCTAAAGCCGCAACTGACAGGTCTCCTGGTGTCCACGTAGGAGATATGGCGAGCTACAGTCTTGTTTGCACGGCTTTCCCTGACTGGGATATATTCAATATATCGATCACCAGAATCGAAGGAACTTCAGTCTCATACGATGTGATCTTCTTGCACTCAAGTGGCACGATAGCTGACACATGGCATTGCACTTTTGACGTTCAGCATTATAACGACTATGTTGTGCCGTACGTCCTTGCGGCAAATCTGACGGTGGGAGACGTGATATCGAACTATCGAGGCTACTACAGGGCGATCAACGAGACTATGGTGATAGATGTTGCAGGATCGCAGAGGACTGTCAACTACAGAGGCTACCTCTTGGTCATAGATGGCTTCATGAATTCTAGTTACTACCGCACAGACACAGATTTTATAGAAGGATATGAAATGTATTGGGACAAGGTTACAGGGTTAACGGTGAAGGCAAACGTATTCATGCAGCAAGGGATGATCTTTGGGGGATGGTTCAATTGGACTATAACATCTATGTCCCTTGCTACAGTGAGTTCTGGTAGCGATCCTATGGCGGTCTACATCATTGTTGGTTGCGTTGGGTTTGCGGCGATATTGATTGCTTCGTTTGCTGTGACTACGCGGCGTAAGTGAGCTTGCTATCTTGGGGGCATTCTCACCTTCTTTTTTTCGTGATCTCAAAACAAGTTACGATCTAAGATCCTTAGATCTTATGTCTTACTCATTTGGCAAGTAAGAGAACTGAAGAAATATATGCAACATTGTATCTCAATCTCCATTGAGAAATCAGAGTAATAGAGGGCAGAACTCAAAGAAAAGAGGGATTCTGGTTGACAGGTAAGGTATCAATACGAGTCCTCTCAGATGAGGACATGGAAGAAGTCTACGAAGCGTCAATGGCTATACTATCCGCAACTGGAGTTGTATTCAAGAGCAAAAGAGCTCTGGAGCTGCTTCATGTCGCGGGGGCTGATGTTGACGCGGAGAATGGAGTGGCAAGGTTTCCAACGGATCTTGTGAAGAGAAGTCTGCAGAGTTGTCCAAGTTCGTTTAATCTGTCCTCGCGGGACGGGAAAGAAGAGCTCTGCGTAGGCGGAGACAACGTTTACTTTAACCCCGGCTCAGCTGCGCTCAACTTCTTGGACGTCGAATCATGCACGTCGAGAAGACCTGTGACAAAGGACTTTGTGAATTTCATCAAAGTCGCAGAAGAACTGCCAAATATCCGCGCTCAGAGCACGGCGTTGGTTTGCAGCGATGTTCCACAAGAGGTTGCAGATCGTTACAGGTTGTTTCTCGTTCTGAAGTATTCTACGAAACCTGTGATCACGGGAACATTCACCATCGACGGGACAAACGCAATGATTAACATGCTGTGTCTTGTTGTTGGAGGAGAGGATAGGCTGGCAAGCCATCCGACAGCCATATTCGACTGTTGCCCATCACCACCACTTATGTTCAGCGAGATAACAGCAGACAGTCTGATTGACTGTGCAAACCACAAGGTGCCAGTCGAACTCATCTCGATGCCTCTCATGGGTGCAACTGGTCCAGTCACCATCGCAGGTTCACTGGTTCAACACACTGCCGAAACTCTGAGTGGCATCGTCCTCGCACAGGCCGTTCAGCGTGGAACACCTGTCGTGTATGGTGGTTCGCCGAGTGCCTTCGACATGCACTACGGCACAACCCCGATGGGAGCGCCTGAGACGATTCTGATAGACATAGCCTACGCTCAGATTGGAAAAAGATTGGGTTTACCCACTCACGCTTATCTCGGAATGTCTGATTCGAAAGTTGTTGATGTTCAATCTGGCTTTGAAAGCGGCATAAGCGCCACGATGGGGGCTCTCGCCAGAATAAACATTATCTCAGGTCCAGGGATGCTCGAATTCGAAAGCTGCCAATCCATAGAGAAACTTGTCATTGATGATGAAATATGTGGAGTGGCTCTGCGAATAGCTAAGGGCTTCGAGGTAAACGAAGATACAATGGCAGTGGAAGAGTTGAGAGGCAGAGGCAAGAAGGGAAGCTTCATGTCACTGCCACACACTCTCAAATGGTTCAGAAAAGAACACTACATGCCCTCCGAGATCATTGACAGAGCAAGCAGAAAACAATGGGAAGAGCAAGGAAGCAAAGACACACTGCAGAGAGCAAGGGCAAAAGTTCAGAACATACTGGAGAAGACAAGACTCAGGAAAGTCATTGCCCACGACACAGAATTGGAACTCAACAAAACCATGTTGGCAGAACTGAAAAAGTATGGTCTCACTAGAATGCCAGAGGATTAGCGAAAATCGCAACACTTGGAATGAATATTTATGCTCCCTCGAACTAAGATGATAGAAGGAGCGTGAATATTCCTCCATGATCCGCGGAGTATACATCCTGCGCAAGAGTGACGGAGCGATCGTCTTCCACAAGGCATACAGCCAAGAGAAGCTCGATGAAGTTTTAGTCTCGGGTTTTCTTGTAGCAGTGTCTAGATTCTCTTCGGAGTTGGGCAGTGGAGAAATGGACTCCATAGTGATGAAGAACCTCAAGTTCGTCTATGGGGCATTCGAAAACATAATGATCATTTTCTACGTAGACCGAGATGACGACGACCAGTATGTAAGAGAAGACATCCGAAAGATTGCCAGCCAATTCCTTTACCAGTATGGAGACCAAGTCTCACAGCTGAAAGGTGGCGACTTATCAAAATTCAAAGCATACGATGCTGAACTCGACAAGGTGATCCATGAAGAAGCAAAAGTGAAGATCGTTCTCATAGGCGACCCGAAAGTAGGCAAGACAACGATTGCCAAAAGCCTAGCCAAGGAACAGATCTCACCAAATTATGAGCCATCAACAGTGGCGACAATCAAGAAGTCCACTTTCGACAAGTTTGAGGCAGTGGTATGGGACATTCCAGGCGAGGGTATTGACGGCAAAGGGTGGGAGCAACTCATCCGCGGAGCAGGGATAGTATTTGTCGTACTAGATTCAACAATAGAGAACACTGTAAGAGCTAAGAACCTCGCAAGCAGAATATCTGATGCTGCGAAAGGAGTTGCAGTCTTTGCCATTGCAAACAAGCAGGACATGCCCTCAGCAGGAAACCCGAGTCTCATTGAAAGGGTTCTTGGAGTTCCTACCTATGGGCTTTCCGCGACAAGTCCAACAGCCAGAGATGACATGATCAGGATAATCAGAGGAAGTCTGGTAATTGCGAGAAGTGGGAAGAAGAAAGGAGACACTCAGATAGGGATAGGTGACGAGATTCTAAGGTTGAAGCTGGAAGTAGAATCATCGAAGCGCGACATAAAGGAACTGAAGGATCTCCTTGCTGTCATTGTAAGAAAGCTTGCGCAAATTGACAAACGCCTAGAGAAATAGAGCTTACATTGAAAACGCAAGTGTTCCGTGGCGTCTTCTTCCATTCCGTCACAGATTGTATACTGGTACAGTGAGCCTAACCACTCATTTTAGGCATTGACACCGTACTTCCTGAGTTCTACTTCGCCTGTCCGAGTCACAAAGTATCTGGCATCTCTTCCACTGCCCTCTTGAATCAACCAACCTTGTTTAACACAATAGGCCAAAAAGGCTCCACCTATGGCGAATGGATTCACCATTTTCTTGCTTGGCTCACCTGTTGTTACTATGGTTGTCTCTCGAGTCTTATGCCACTCCTTATCCTCTTCCTCACTAATACCCATCTTCTTCATGAATGCTTTGTGCTGGTCTGGAGTCATTTCCGGATGCTCTATATGCCATTTCTCATGTTCGACTTCCGACAAGTTCATACCCATGTGCTTAGCTTTCTTGCTCGTTCTCTCCATCTCCTCGATTTCTCTTGCTCCCTGTTCATATAAATGCTTTCCAATGATATCTCTAAAGACGCAACTCACCTGTTATCTTCTCTTTTTCCTCAGTTTTTTTTTGCTTTGATTCATGTGGACGGATAGAGATTGAAGTTATATTGATGGAATTAGAATGATGTTAGAACTCGTAAAGAACAACGAATCGGATTCGGTAGTGTACGGATTTACCGCGTAGTCAGTGTGCTCCCGTCGAAAGTCGTTTGTCCCACCTTGATTTGGCTTGCATGACCATGGTTAGCTCCTCAAGTTTCACAGTCAGATCACGTATCAGGCAACACTGGTCAAATGATGCTTGCTCCGCAAGTCTTGTGAGAGCTTCGCGCACGTTACAGATGATTCCTCTAATCTCCTCCGGAGAAAAGTAGTTAGAGACCAACTCATCCTTAAGCCTAGCTATCTCTCTTTCGTAGTCCTTCATTTCGTTGTCAATCAGAGGAGACCCCAAGTTGCGTTCCACGAAGCTCCGATTCATGATAGCACACCAATTCAGGTATTTCATTGGATTCAAACTGCTATAGTCAGCGATTGTCGCAATTTGAGCGGCGCCGAGCAAGTACCACAATAGAACTTTGATTATTCAGTAGATATACCCTTTTCTTATTCGACCACTGTTTTGATGTCTTTGATTTCGATCTTCTCAAGTGAGGGGGAGGGGGGAAGCTCGGACTATGAAGAAACAATAGAATGATTCTCAAGCCGATGATTTCGCGTTTTTCTCATGTCTCACTCTCAACGTCTAGGAAACGAAATATGGCAAGTTGGTTGTACCTGTAATTGGTGTCTTATGACCGCTAAGAGCCCATTGACAAAGGATCAGAAAGAGTCTGAACAGATTGCGCCGAACATATTCCTAGTTCATGGAAAAAACAATGGCAGATTTCCGTACTCCAACTCAGTACTTGTCGCAGGGAACGAAGGCAAATTTACGCTTGTGGATACCGGCTGTGGAATTGATGTTCTGAGAACAATCAAAGAAAAGTTCAACGTCAACTGCATCATTAACTCACATACCCA
This sequence comes from Candidatus Atabeyarchaeum deiterrae, assembly GCA_037310415.1. Lineage (GTDB taxonomy): Archaea > Asgardarchaeota > Atabeyarchaeia > Atabeyarchaeales > Atabeyarchaeaceae > Atabeyarchaeum > Atabeyarchaeum deiterrae. Next base: position 2,383,595 of record CP147780.1, on the reverse strand, counting down.
TCCCGACCACTCTGCCGGCAATTGGTTATTCAGGGATAGTGTCAGCGCCATCTACGTACCCAGAGAGGGCTATGATACGAGTGGTAACATCGTGGCATTGTCGGAAAGACTTGCCGAACCAGGTTTTCTCGCAGAGTATTGGCGCGACTTCGTCGCAAAGGTCATGGATTTCAGGAATTGTAGACCAACGGACATGTACGACGAGAAGAAGTCATTCGAATTTGGGACAGTTGCCCTATTGCCTATTCACACACCTGGACATACCTTGGATCACTACTGCCTCTATGAACCAAATCAACGGATCCTCTTTTCGTTTGACTATGACCTATCGCCTTTCGGTCCATGGTATGGACACAGAGAGTCGAGCATTCCCCTATTCAAGAACTCAATAGAGAAACTGAGAAAACTAGACATACGAATCCTGGTTCCGGGTCATGGCAATGTCATAGAGACAGACATCAGAGATCAACTCAGCGCCTTCAGTTCGAAATTCGATGAGCGGGACACTCGGGTTCTGAGTCTACTTGAACCAAAGGGGAAGACCATTGACCAACTCGTAGAGATGGCCCCAATATACGGGAAGTACCCTTACGCCGAACCACTTCTTCGCTACTGGGAAGGAAAAATGATTGAAAAACATCTCGAAGGTCTCATTAGCAAAGAAAAGGTCATCAGGAAGGAGAAGTACTTCTGTCCAAAGGGACCGAAGGTAGCTACAAAGTAGCTCCTCGAGGAGTGGCTTCATCACAGACTCTCAGCTTGGGCTCTTGCCGAATCGCCTATCCCACCTTGACTTCTCCTTCATCATCGAGGTCAGCTCCTCAAGCTTCATGATCAGATTGCGAATCAGTCCGAACTGGCTTGCCGATGCCTCTCCCCCAAGCTTCTTCAGAGCTTCACGAATGTTAGAAATAATCGATCTGATCTCGTCAGGTGAGAAGTAGTTTGACAACATTCTTTCCTTTAGTCTATCCACCTGTCTTTGATAGTTCTTCATCATACTGTACATAGAAGAAGGACCTGTGCCGAGCTTTTCGAAACCCTCGTACATATTCACACTTCCGGAACTCCATCGCGCAACTGTTCACATGATTCTTGCAGACTCTCTTTAATTGTCCTTATCATTTGTTCGGCAGTTATCCGACATTTGTCATCGATCGGAGATATATACTTTCTATTTACTATTTCTTTTGCTTCCCTCTGTAGAATGAACTCGCTGGGGCTCATATAGCATGGTTGGCAAGCGAACCTTCTCATTGACACAACTATAGAAAAAAAGGAAAGCAAGACATGAGTTTCTGAATCTGGTATTCATGATTCTGTGCTATTCTCACTCAATGAAACTCTTCAGCAGGTCGTGTGCAGACAGCGTTCCGGTCAAAGAGCCGTCAGAACCAATGACAAGCAAGTGGTGGGCCTCACTTGCACCCATTGTCTTGATTGCGACCTCTATGGTTTCGTCTTCGCCCAACATGAGACATGGTTTCAATCCTGTCAATTGACACACACTCATGAATTCCTTCGAGAGTGTGCCGTGCATTATCTCCTCCACCTTGACTTTGCTGACATCTTTGGGTAGATTCTCGAGAACGTCTTTGAAAACGTAGCTTTTCATTGAATGAAATATGTCGGAGTCCGTGATAACGCCCATGATATCCTTCCCAGACTTGACTACAGCTATATCTGTGTCCTTCTCAGCCATGCCCTTGGCAGCCTGCGCCAATGTTGAAGCTGGACTAACGATCACTAAGTCGGTCTTCATGTATTTGCCAATTGTTTCCTGCAACTTTACCAAATGCGAGTCCCTCCCATTGTGGACTCATTGTATCAATACCGATATTCATTATTTTGTATTCAACCTATTGTTGAGAAGCTTTTAAAACATGCTGTTGAAGCCTGTGAGTGAGTCAAAGTAAGAGTGATGCAACCTAGAACTGCCCGTGTCTACCCTCACCTTTCGCGAAGCGCTTCGCGCCTTCGAAGATCTCCCCACTTGCAAGGGTTTTTAACCCATGCTCAAGCTCGTTTTCCAGAGCTTCTTTCATGTGCAGTCCAAACTGCTCATACGTAGAAAGTCTGTCCTCTCGCATGCAGGTTTGCGGGAAAGCTGCAATTTCCCTGGCGAGTTGTTCAGCCTCAGATCTGGAGCGCCCATCGTCTACTAGTCGATTAGCGAGACCGATTTGGAGAGCTTCCTCTCCGGTCACCGGTCGACCTGTGAGAATCATGTCGAGCGCTCTACTCAACCCAATGAGTCTTGGCAATCTTATGGTGCCCCCGTCGATCAATGGTACACCCCATCTTCGGCAGAAGACTCCAAAAATGGCGCTTCGCTCAACTATACGTAGATCACACCATAGGGCAAGTTCCAATCCTCCTGCAACAGCATGTCCTGCGACTGCTGCTATAACTGGTTTCGACAATTGCATTCTTGAGGGTCCCATTGGTCCGCCGCCTGTCTTGGCTACTCGATTACTGTATCCGCTTGCGATGGCCTTTAGGTTGGCGCCGGCGCAGAAGGTTCCATTTGCTCCCCAAAGAACTGCGACCCTTGCTTCCTTGTCGTCTTCGAACTGTCTAAAAGCGCCTGCAAGTGCCAACGCTGTTGGGCCATCAATTGCGTTCTTTGCTTCAGGAATATCTATGATTACGGTTGTGACGACATCCTTCTTCTCTACTCTGATCCCCATTTTTGACACCTCAGTTCCACACACTTCCATTCTCTACTTTCGACGAATAAATACTTATGGCAGGGCAAATAGTGGCGCATTAGCAAACGGAATTGTACAATCTGCTTTCCTGCTGATTCCTTTGGTGAAGGGAACCCTTGGGGTTCGCGTGCAAATCCGAAGGGAAGCTTTAACTGACTAACATCGTTGTTCTTCATCTCATGTTCTGACAGTCGTCGGGATTGATAATACAACCATAAAGCGTATATCGTAACCGCAACAAGAATTAGCAATTCATAATCACCACGAGAATGCTTGAATTGGGTGCCCTGACTCTTGAATCATCGAGTTAAGGACGGCGAGAATCGTGAAGCCTGCAGGGGACATGCGGAACAGAGATGCGCAGAGAATTGCAGGTTGGGCACAATTACCGAGCACTGATGAAGCTATTCGTCTGTCGTGCGATGAGATCTTGGAAGAGTTCGGAAGTCGCCAAACAGGTCTCACAACTGAGAAAGCTGATCAGCGGCTCAAGACCTATGGACATAATGAAATAGTGATGAGAAAGAAGAGGTCTGCCGTCGTTGACTTCCTTCTCCGTTTCAAGAACCCCCTCGTTATAATACTGCTAATAGCCGGCACGATAGCACTCCTTTTCTTTAATCAAGTGGCGCCTGCCATGATCATTTTCACGATTGTATTGATGAGTGTAGTCTTGGATTTTGCGCAAGAACGTAGAGCTGGAAAAGCGGCTGAGCAGCTGAAGGAAAGGGTCGCAACCACGACTACAGCTTTCAGAGACGGAAACCCACGGGAAATCAAGCTGGCCGATATTGTCCCTGGTGACATTGTGTGCATGTCAGCAGGCAGCATTGTGCCTGCAGACGCACGAGTGATTAGCGCCAAGGATTTCTTCGTAGATCAGTCGACTTTGACTGGAGAATCATTTCCAGCAGAGAAGACATGTGAACCTCTCATGGGAAACGATGCGAGTGCAATAACTGAGTGGACCAACTACCTCTTCATGGGGACCTCTGCTGTGAGTGGCTCAGCTCTTGCCCTCGTCGTCAGGACTGGGAGTTACACACAATATGGTAGAATTGCCAAGAGAATTGCTGAAAGAAGACCTGAGACCGAGTTCGAAAGGGGCCTGAAAAGATTCGGCTACCTGATCATGCAGGTAACATTTGTCTTGGTGATATTTGTTTTCTTTATGAGAGCATTGATCTTCCCCCAAGATGGTCTGCAGTCCTTGCTTTTTGCAGTTTCACTTGCAGTCGGATTGACGCCTGAGCTCCTGCCAATGATTGTGTCCATAAATCTTTCCAAAGGAGCTATCCAAATGGCCAAGAAGGGCGTCATAGTGAAGCGCCTTGCATCAATTCAGAACTTCGGCAGTATGGATACTTTGTGTACTGACAAAACTGGCACCATAACTGAAAACAGAGTGACACTGAAACAACATATAGATGCTAAAGGGAGAGACAACGAGAAAGCACTACTTTACTCCTACCTGAACAGCCACTACCGAACAGGAGTTTCAACGGCGCTCGATGACGCAATTCTGAAACACAAGGAGGAAAAAGTGGACGAGTATCAGAAAATCGACGAGGTCCCATTTGACTTCACGAGAAAACGGGTTTCAGTTGTAGTCAAGCATGAAGGAGAAACCATCATCATTACCAAAGGAGCACCGGAAGAGATTGTCAAAGTGTGTACACACCACGAACTCAACGGAGAGATAACCGATTTAACAAAGGAAACACGAAAGATAATAGAGGAAAGGTTCCACGCCATAAGCTCCAAAGGACTCAGACTCATCGCAGTCGCGTACAAGAAGTTTAGGGAGTGCAAGCCTGCTTATTCAGTCAAGGACGAAAGTGATTTGGTGTTTCTTGGGTTTGACACTTTCACCGATCCACCTAAGAGGACTGCCAAGAAATCCCTGCGGTTATTGAAGAGAGCTGGAATCGAGCTCAAGATCGTTACAGGCGATAATGAGCTAGTCACGCAGAGTGTTTGTGAGCAAATAGGATTTGAGGTCAAAGGGGTCCTTGTTGGGAACGAGATCGACAGAATGTCTGATGAAGCGCTCGCTGCCGCAGCTGAGAAGGCGAACATATTTGCGAGGGTTACGCCTGCTCAGAAAGACAGAATCATTAATGTAATCAAAAAAATCGGGCATGTTGTTGGCTTCATGGGAGACGGCATCAACGATGCACCGTCCATGAGAGTAGCAGACGTAAGCATATCTGTCAGCAATGCGGTTGACATTGCCAAGGAGACCGCGGACATCATACTATCACACAAGGATCTAACTGTGCTTGCTAGAGGAGTGCTGGAAGGCAGAAAGACATTTGGCAATACAATGAAATACATTCTGATGGGAATGAGCTCAAACTTCGGAAACATGTTTAGTGCTGCTGGAGCCTCACTATTCCTAAAGTTCCTTCCGATGCAACCAGTGCAGATACTGCTGAACAACCTCATGTATGACATGTCTGAAATATCTATACCAACAGATAATGTTGATAAGGAATACCTTGACACTCCAAAAAGACTGGACATATCTTTTGTAAGGAACTACATGCTTTACTTCGGGCCTATTAGCTCGATCTTTGACTTCCTTACATTCGCCATAATGTTGTTCATTTTCAGCGCAACGCCAGAATTGTTCCAGACGGCTTGGTTCCTCGAATCACTGTGGACACAGACTCTTGTTGTGTTCGTGATAAGAACGAGGAAGACGCCTTTCTTCAGAAGCCGACCCAGCAAATGGCTGTTCCTAAGTAGCATCACGATAGCTTTAGTGGCTTTGGCGATTCCATTCACAAAACTCGGTCAAGAACTCTTCGGATTCGTGAGTCCTCCGAATACATATTTGGTAGTTCTCTTTGGACTTGTTTTCTCATACCTGATCCTAGCGGAATTGCTGAAATGGTGGTTCTTCAAGAAATATGCCCACCGATTGGAGCAATCGAGTTTCGTGAAAGGATTGACAAATCACATGTAGCAAGATAAGACCCGGCCCAGCATTATACTCTGGGTCAATGAACTCTCGATTCCAACTCAATATGATTCGCCGTGCTTATGGGTAAAGGTTTTCATTTATGGTTTCTCGAACGCCACTCTCAACCCGCGATGCCAGACCCTAATCTTCTCCCTGTACGCGATGCGTTCATCGGAGTCAAGTTCCCTCTCAGGTTCCTTGCTCAGTTCTCTTGCCAGAATCTCCAACTCATACGTATCGAAGTTACCAATTGATCTGTTGATTTCCTCCTTAGATGCAATAATGGCTTTGGCGATCTCTCCACAAGGCTTGAGTAAACTCTTGACTATGGGGCGAAGCAATCCGCTGACTTTCGCCTCCGCTCGCTCCTGCGATTCCACTGCTTCAATCGGAGCAGCAGGAAAATCAAGGGATGGCCTCTCTTCTTGTGGGATTCCCAAGATATCCATTATTGATACAGCCAACTTGATGTGAATTTCACCCAAAGAAGAGATCCGCACGATGGCCTCCTGTAGCTTCTGCAGCGACTCTGAGAGGTTGCTATTTAGCCTTCGCAACGACTCCTTAATAGAAGTCAAAGTTTTGAGGGTCTCGTCTGCTGAACTTCCTTCCATCGTTACTCTCCTTTTTCCTCTTTAGTAAAACAGGTGTTTTAGCTTTGCGGTAAGGCCTGGGAAGGCGAGAGTCTGGCAATGGTGTACTTGGCTTGATCCTCCTACATGCGGTCAGGGTTATCTAATTGCATCCTTGAGTTGCTGAGACCATTCGTTCATCTTGTTCCTATAGGCCACTTGTTCGTCTAGGTCAAGGAGTCTGTTTGGACTCTTATTGAGTTCTCTAGCAACTGCTTCCATCTCTTTGGTGTCGAGGTTATTCGAGACTTCAACAGCTTTGTCTTTTGTAGCGCGAATTGCCTCAGCTATTTCTCCACGAGGCTTTCTAAGACTCATTATCATCGGACGAAATAACCCACTTACATTAACTACTGTTCTCTCCGCTGACGATATCGCTTCGATGTGTCTCGGATAGCCAGTCAACGAATACAATCCTTCTTCAGGAAAGCCAAAGGCATTCATTAGGGTCTTGGCCAGTCCAAAATGGATCTCGCCAAGCGCAGAGATCCTAGTAGTGGCAGCATCCAGTCTAGCCAACGCTTCCGCAAAGTTCTTGCTCAACGTTTCAAAGGACCTTTGTATCCGTGCCAGCAACTTCGGCGAGATTTCTGCGAAGTGGGAATTCACGTTTAGTGTCCTCCTACAATCCTCCTGCTGCAGTGGAGCTCAACACGCCAGCACCAAATAAGCGCCCGCTATGACATAAATTACGCGTCCTCTACAGATAACTTCGTCCAACAAGTCAAAGTGACCCAGATCCTCACAGTTTACGGCTCACTTGAGACCGGAATTCTAGAAGCGCCAGAAATCAATACTGCCGACTCTGGCCCCCTATTCAGGGGTGTCAGCAAAGTCGTAAGGTTCTTCTGTTTTGACCCTCTTAATCTTCTCAGCCATTTGGCTAAGTGAGATAGTTCTGTCCGCAGATAGCCTGAGTTCTCTTGAACATGAACGATCGAACGAAGCTACTTCTACCCGTTTCCCCATCTCTTTCAATGCTTTAATAGCATACAAATAGTCTCTATCTCCGGCGACCAATACAGCCACGTCATAGAATTCCCTGTGAGCAAAGACTAACATGTCTGTGACGAGCATAACGTCTATGCCCTTCTCATACTTCTTGTCCTCGTACTGCATAAGAGGAAGAACTTTCACCTCGTAACCAGCAGTGCGCAACATGTCGAAGAACCTTTCCTGCTTCTGATCGTTTATGCTTGAACTGTAGTAGTACGGTCTGACAAGTCTTCTGCCATCGGCTAAGAAATCCTTTAGCTTGAGATAGTCTATGCCCACGCCTTCCTGCTTCTGCGAGTGATACAGGTTTTGCCCATCGATGAAAACGCAAACTCTCTCATCTGACGTACGGTTCATCTCCCAGCTACCTGCACAAGCCCCCTTCGAACTTCCGCGACCTTCAGATCTAGTGCAAAGGACTGAACTTAAGATGGGTTGTAGCCCTTGTCCCCCCAACAGTGTCGACATGTTGAACGTTATCTAATTATATTTGCAGAACTCCCTTTTTCTGGGAGACTTCTCATTTTCAGGTTCTAATTATGCCTTTAACAATCTGCTTGATTAGTCATCATGTGGTGTGTTCCTTATTTCCTAAATGGTTCGATCTAACACTTCAGGGACGCTTGTGATTTCATGCATCTACTTATTCGTTGAGTCTGGTTATTAACTCTTCTTCCCTTTTCCCGGATCGACTCGTCCCAAGACATGCTGATTGAAGTGATTATTCGAGAAGACTTAAATTCTCGAAAGCTGAGAGTATTGCACTGCGTTGGGGTGTGTGTGCATGCAACTCAGTTTCATCGGAATGGAAATCATGAGCATATCCCTGTTCGTCATCTGTTCATGGCACGCTCTCAAAGTGAAACACAGCAAACAGAGATTCCTTGAACTCATAATGGCTGCCGTCTTTGGCGTTCTCCTTGAGGAACTGAATGTTCTTCTGAGTGGAGGCTACTACGTCTACGGCAGAGATTTCCTGATAATTCTCGATCAAGCCCCGCTAGCAATAGGTCTGGGCTGGGCCGTGATAATCTACTCCGCCATGTCAATCTCAGATGCGTATGGTCTCGACGAAAGAGTGAAACCATTCTTCGACGCCATCCAAGCTATTCTAATCGATCTTTCAATGGACGCAGTTGCAATCCGCCTCGGATTCTGGCGCTGGCCCATTGCACTGACAGACGGATGGTTCGGCGTCCCTGCAGGAAATTTCTTTGGTTGGATGTTTGTCGTAGCTATTTACTCAAGCTACACAAGGCTGATAAGACATCTCGTTGAAAGGAAGAAGGACAAACGGTTTCTGGTGCTGCAGCTAATTGCACCGCCAATATGCTACTCTGCTCTCTACGGTTTCCTAATTGTCTACCTCATAATAGCTACCACGCTATTCGCAACCGAGGTGCAACGGCTGATTATAGTTGCAATTCAGATAGCGGTCTTTGCATTGATGGTCCTTGCTTCCACTATTCGCCGCGGGCTCAAAATACGCAGCCGAGTTGAACTACCAATGCCAATCATTCAGCTAACCTTCCACGTAGTGTTTCTAATAACCTTGTTTATTGCCAACATATACATAGCGATCCCAGCAATGATCCCGGTAGCGATAGTTTTGCTGATCATCGAGTTAGCGCTGCACGCGATTCCAAACTACGAGCTTAGAAGAACACATTAGCCATGCGAAGCCCTGGTCGAGCTTCAACTACTCCGCGAAAGGGAACTGAAAGGCAAACTGCCTGGATCCCTTGAAGTCGCTTATCCTTTGTCTTGCTTGTGATTTTGTCGTCATGCGGATCGGTTCTCTGTGCTTGACGAAGCAATCGATCTGGATGGTCAGGATACCTCTCGAATACGCGATGCATTATGGCACTTGGCGAGTTGACGCTTTTCTTCGGGTTATTCATCAAATGTCGCACTTTTTGGCTCAAGCAGAGGGTAAAATACCTATCTCACTCATGCATGATTCCTAACGTATGAATGAGTAGATAAGAAAGGAGCGTAAACCGAATGAGAAGAAGAATGGCAATTTCCCTTGCAATGCTATCAATGCTTGTAATCCTTACAGTCACAATAGCTTCGCCTGCGGCCGCGGCCCCGCCTTACGTATCAGGGCTGAGCACCGGAGTCACAGCTGACTATAGTGTCGTTGGAAACCCACCTCTAACCTACAGCAAAACCCACGTTCAGATATGGGGCATATATGGATCTTACGTGGCCCTAGTTGCAACGAACATTAAGTCTAATGGTGCAATTGACTCGAGTAATTACGCTAACTGGAGCGTCGACAGCTACGGTGGCGCAAGCTACAATCTCGCAGTCTTCTACTGGGCTGTGGGCAAAGACTTCGCAAATGGCGACAATGTTCTCCCTGACACCGCTTTTGGCGTCTACGTAACAGATAGTCTAACAATGATTGTTGCTGGTGTGGCAAGACCTGTACTCCATGCGACTGGAGGTGGTCTCGTGGTAACATACTTTGACATGTATTTCGATAAGGCGACTGGCCTCGTGGTAAAAGGTGACTTCGCCTTACCAACTGGATGGGTTAATGAGACATTGACATCAACTACGGCTTTCGCTAGTGCTCCGTTTGACTTCACAATTGTCGCGTTGATCGAGGGCGTGTCAATAATAGCATTGGTAGTTGGTCTGGTTCTTTTGATCAGGCGAGGGAAGAGTAGTCGAAGAAGGTAGGAGGATAGAGTTTCCTATATAGATGGCGCCGCGCGCCAGCCCTTCTTTTTTTTGGAGCGTAATGCAGTCTTTTCTATCTAGGTGTTCTCTGTAACGTTGAAGAGACCTTATCCCTGGGGATACGCCTGCAACTTCAAAAAGAGGACAAGAAGTTTGAACAAATCGATCAGCTTTCCCTGAAAAAGGACCTATCATTAACTGGACGACGATTACTAAAAGTAAACATTAATTAGAATATTCGTTGTAAGTTTGAAGCGTTAACTATTCCATTCCAAAGAGGAGGTCGCTTATCAATGAAGGTTCCGCTTAAGCGTTTTTTGACGAATGATCGAAGTATGGTACTTGCTTATGATCACGGTTTGGAGCATGGTCCAAGGGACTTGGACGAGAGATCAGTTGATCCATCGATTATCATGGATTTGGCTTCAAAAGGCGGTTTTAATGGAATCGTCTTCCAGAAAGGAGTGGCTGAAGCATATTATGATGGCACTGTGCCTCTTATAGTAAAACTAAATGGCAAGACTGAACTCGTGGAAGGCGAGCCCGTATCACGCCAGATCTGCTCGGTTCAAGAGGCTATCTCACTTGGGGCTAGGGCTGTGGGTTATACGGTCTACCTTGGTAGCGCTCATGAGAGCATAATGCTACAAGAACTCGGGAAGATCGTCGAGGAGTCACACAGAGCGGGTCTGCCCGTTATGGCTTGGATGTATCCTCGGGGCGCAAAGATCAAGGTTGATACTGCGCCGGAGATAATTGCCTATGCTGCAAGAGCTGGACTCGAGGTTGGTGCCGACGCAGTGAAGATCAAATTCACTGGTGACGTTGAGTCTTTCAGGTGGGCTGTGAAATGCGCTGGAAAAGTTAGAGTATTCATGTCTGGGGGACCAAAGGCTGATACTGAAAGAGAGTTCTTGATACAAGTACGGGAAGTTATGGATGCTGGCGCGACAGGTATTGCAGTCGGAAGAAACGTTTGGCAAAGCAAGGAGCCGTTGAAGATGGCTGAGAAGCTGAGGTCAATTGTAATTGAAAACAAGGGTTTGGCTGATGCTTTGACACTAAAGTGAGAAATCTTCATCTCTCTGAGACCTGAACTTGGATTTCCCCTCTTTCCTTGATGAACTCATCTATTTCATTCTCAGTCGGTAGACCTATTTTCGCTCCTGTAAACTGTACCTTCATCGCGCCCGCCGCGAGTACTTTCTGCATGATCCTTGGTTTCTCAAGTCCCTCCTGAAGATAATGCCACAGAGTTGCTCCTGATACGTCTCCCGCTCCTACGGTGTTTCTTACTTCAACGTTGTACGTTTGGTTCGCGGCATAGACCTTCTTCTTGTCCGCTGCAAGAATGCCTTCCCTTCCACGGGTGATGAGAACGAAGTCAGGTCCCAGATCTTGAAGTTTCTCTGCGGCTTTGCGAAGGTCTTTGTTGCCAGTTAGCACTCTTGCTTCAGTGTCATTCAATGTAATTAGGGAAGCTTCCCTCGCGATCTCTATCGTTTCATCAAGCAACGGGCTTATCATTGACATGCTTGGCGCGAAGAATAGTTCTATTCCGTTTTTCCTCTCGATTTCGATTATGTCTTTCAATGCTTTGATTGCGTCCGTGTTGGAGAAGCTGCTTATAGTATGCCATTCTGCGTTAGCCAGGTAGTCCTCTTTTGCTCTAACGTCGTCAGGGTATATTTCATCACCTATCCCGCGGTACATCAGGATACTTCTGTCCTTCGTGCTTGGATCGGTTATTATGGCGCTGGCACCTGGGCCGATGAAATCCTTTTTGGTTATTATTCCGCTAGTGTCGATTCCAAAGGTTTGAAGATCCTCAATAAGCCACTTGGAGACTGGATCATCACTCAGTTTGGTGAAATATCCTAAGTTGTAATTGCCGAGCCTAGAGGCACTGCAGATGAGATTTGCCGAGGAACCTCCTGTTGCTCTCGTGAAACGCATGACACCTGTCTTGGCACCAGCTTCAATACATACAAAGTTAAGCTGGTCGTGCTCAAACTCTTGCGTGAGACGACGTTTAGACCTCGTATCAAAGAGCAAGTCCTCAAACAGTACTCCGATCCCAATAAGGTCAAACCTCATGCTAGGTACACACCCACGACGCTTCAGGCGACTCCTATATAGTATGCTGACCATTATTAACCTATTATATAGCATTTTGGACAAATGACAAACCAAGTTAATCTAATGAAAAAGATTTCACAACGCGCGCTAGTAAAATGATGCCATCTGCCGAAGAGAGGATGGTTCTAACGAAAAGTATGGAGGTTGCAGCTGTGTTCAAGTTCAGTAAAGAACAGAGCATCTTTGACATATCTGGCGTGAAAGTCGGCGGTCAGCCGGGCCAGAACCCTACTGTTATGATAGGAAGCATTTTCTATTTCAAGCAGAAACTATTGAAAGATGATAAAACTGGCGAATTCGACAGAGAAGCGGCCGAGACGCTGCTTAGAAATGAAGAAGACCTGTCGCGGAGGACAGGTAACCCCCGGATAGTGGACGTGTGTGCCTCAGCTCCCCAGGCATTTCCAAGACTTATAGACTTCGTAGCGAGCACCATTGAAGGACCATTCACTCTGGACGGAATCAATGATCAAGTAAGGATCGCCGGGCTGAATTATGTTAAAGAAGTTGGCCTATCGAATCGAGCTGTATATAACTCGATAGCTCCAAGGGCCACCCAGGAGGAGATTACTGCGCTCAAAGAAGCGGGAGTGAAATCCTCAATTCTCTTGGCGCTTAACACGAAAAACCCCACAGTACTAGGAAGGATTCAAGCCCTGGATGAATTACTTCCGATCGCCCGCAGAGCAGGCATCGAGAACATACTCGTGGATACAGCGAATATCGACATACCTGATCCTGGCCCGGTTAGCAAAGCTGCATACTTAGTAAAGGAGAAATATGGCCTGCCCGCAGGAGCTGGAACGCACAACGCCGTCAACATGTGGAGAAAAAGACGCAAACTTGAACCAGAACAGCACTTAATGGCGAGTACAGTGGCAAACATTCTCCCGATAATTATGGGAGCAAGCTTCTCACTCTACGGACCTATAGAAAGTGCACATGAAGCATACTTCTACTGCGGGCTAGCGGATGCGTATGTTGCACACGCCATGAGGCAAGAATACAAGATCGACCCATTGACCAGAGAGCACCCTATGTACAAGATATTCAGAGGATAAGAATATGGTAGGAAACGTCGGCACCGTCGGGTCTTCTTGTCTCATCACGTGATCGTTTGAAGTTCGCCCATGAAATAATCTCTATCCTCTTTCTTCTTGATCTGCTCGCCAGCCTTCTTTGCTAGGTCAAGGTACTTCTTGCATTCAGCTTTCTTTTGCGCCACGGCGTTTCCCTTGGCCATGGCTTCATAGGCGAAGGCGATGTCAAAGTCTCCGATGTTGTTCTCTTTGCAGATCTCCATGCACCTCTGAGCATGATACAGCGCTGGTTCACTTCTCTTCAGGACTGAATATACACGGGAAATCTGCCATTCTCCTCTTTCAAATTGCAGTGGTTCCCCTATCTCTCCCCAGTGAAAACGAGAGGCATGAGCAGCATGAATCATCTTGTCGTTGTCTTCTTTAGTTCTATCCTTCTTGTCTAGAAGATCCCAAGTGAGATTAAACAGGGCTTTTGCAAACTTCTTGTGGTCTTCCTCTGAGAATTTCTTCTGTTCTGACATTTTATCATCTCGGATAGCTTCTTGACCACATCAAACCTCAGAAGCATTTAAAGATAGTCTCGAAAGTCTTGTTGGAACATTTTTCTGGTAGCCTTGAAGTTGGTGTTGATAGAATCTTAGATCAGTGCTTGTTTTTCACGCCATGAAACACATTCCTCAAGGGTTTGTACGAAGACACGCCAAATAGTAGACCATTGAGAGTTTGAATCGCAACACACATGGCGTTAATTGAAAGGGTGTGTATGTACAGAATTAGATTCGGAGAAGGAAAATGATTTAAGATCTATAAGAAGAGATGACAATAGTGAATAATGAGATGCCTTACATTCCCGACTTATCGCTTAGCGAATGGGACACAAATGTCCTTGACTTGATTAGTGATGAGTCCCTAACGCGATTTACCTTTGACGGCTTGAAGCGGAGACTAGGAGTGCATCCTGAGACACTCTCCAGGGCTTTGAGCAGACTAGAAGAACAAGGGATGCTGGAAAAGCAAGTTGACGGTTACAGGGTAACCTCAAAGGCAGCAAAATCCCCCAGACTACAACCATTGGGCAAAAAACAGGAGAATCTGCCTTTGCTTCAAACACTACTCCCGCCTGATGTTCCAGTAAAGCAGGTTATCAAGGATCTTGCTGGAAAATGGTTTGGGACACTTCGTTGGTTTGGCTTTGCAGAGAATGGTGAGAGCATCACACTAAAGTGGATTACTGAGGACGGCGGAATCCAGTTAGACGCTGACTTTTCCGACGGTGCGCTCAGCATCGAAGCAAAGATGCTATCTGGCAATAATATGAACGATGCCCTTTTGGCGTCTTACCAACTCATGGGATACATCTCCAAGATGTACTCAAGGTCTGGAAGGGTTCAGCACGTTGCTTTCTTCACCTACTTCGGCGCAAACTCGACGATGATGTGGATGTGACTGACTTTCTCCTTTTCCTAGTCAACAAATAGCGCCGACACGATCTATGCATGGGAGGTGAAGAATATGAACAGTGAGGTTTCATCGTTAGAGATTCTAAGGTCAATATCTGATGCGACGGTGGATGTGGTTAGCAGAGCATCACCATCAGTGGTCAGTGTTCACTCTGGCATGGGTGGAGGAACTGGCGTACTATGGAGCGCTGATGGGTATATCGTTACAGCTAGCCATGTTGTGCACAAATCCCGCAACACAAAAGTTGGTCTCGGAGACGGCAACATGGTAGATGCGAAAGTAGTCGGTCGTGACCCCTACTCTGACATAGCACTCTTGAAGATCGAAGGCGAATCATTCAAAGCTATTGAGACTGGAGACTCTGAGAGAATAAACGTAGGAGAATTCGTTCTCGCACTTGCGAATCCTTTCAACAGGAAGCCTGCGGCAACCTCAGGCATAGTCACAAACACTAGGACTACGCTAAGAGGAATGCGAGGAATGAATATGGAGAACGTAATCATAACTGACGCTAGACTAAACCCTGGTTACTCAGGAGGTCCGCTTATCGATGCCTCGGGCAGAATGATAGGAATGAACACGGCCTACGCATGGTCCAGAGGGATCGCAATCCCAATCAGCACAGTGAAAGCCATTGTTGAAAGACTGATGAAAGGCGGAGAAGTCAAGAGAGCATATCTAGGCATATTCATGAACACAATTCCGATACCAGAGGAAGTTGCCGAAGAAACAAAGCTAGATCAGGAAACAGCGGTAATGGTGTTGAAGGTTGAGCATGACAGTCCTGCCAAGAAAGCAGGCATCGCTTTCGGCGATATCATAGTTCGATTCAATGACAAACCAATCAGAGACGTATCTGAGTTGCCGAATCTGCTCAGCGAGGAAGTAGTGGGAAAGAAAACCAAGATTGCAGTGCTACGTGGGGAAAAGATCGTGGAGTTCACGATAACGCCAAGTTCAGCAAAGACTGAAGACAGTGATTAAGCAAATGCCAAACCCATTTGACCCAGTGCCAGATCCCCCAACCCCACTCCACCCAGGTCCACTGCAGCCTCAACCCCCACCGCTCCCCCCCTTGTTTTCATGAATGTTGACTTGAGACATGCATTGCCTACAAGCATCAACCGCAATTATGAATGAAGCAAACACGATCTGGTCTTCCGCTAAATCTTCCACTCAGATGCTTCATGGGAAGCCAGTT
Source organism: Candidatus Atabeyarchaeum deiterrae (assembly GCA_037310415.1). Taxonomy (GTDB): domain Archaea; phylum Asgardarchaeota; class Atabeyarchaeia; order Atabeyarchaeales; family Atabeyarchaeaceae; genus Atabeyarchaeum; species Atabeyarchaeum deiterrae. The sequence continues at coordinate 2,367,753 of CP147780.1, read as the reverse complement.
TTTGGTTGTGAGTAATTTTAAGTAGAAGAACTGAATAGACGAGTTACTGAACTTATTCAAGAACATAGCTCATAGTTGAATGCCTAAGTGGTGAAGAAATGAAATGGTAGACATCCACGAGGTAAAAGTCGGAACTCTCGCTCCGTTTGTCTTCCCTTATGACAAATCAGTGCAGTCCGCCAAGAGAATAGAGGAACTTGGCTATGACTCGATGTGGTACCCTGATCACCTAATGGGCTGGCTTTCTGAGACGATTTGGACACCAGACATAACCCCATTGGCGATGTTTCAGAATTCCCCTCATACGTTTCCTGACCCGCTTGTTCTAATGGCAGCACATGCAACTGCCACAAGCAAGATAACTCTCGGAACCAGCGTCACTGAAACAATAAGAAGACATCCTGCTGTTGTCGCGCAGACAGCGCTGACCCTGGACCACATAAGCGGAGGCAGAACAATCCTTGGTCTAGGCGCAGGTGAAATAGAAAACGTCGAGCCATACGGCATGGACTTCAGTTGCCCTGTGTCGAAGCTTGAGGAGAACCTGAGAATCATTCGGTTGCTTTGGTCTGACCAAGTCAAGAAAAAGGACTTCCAAGGAAAGTTCACATCACTAAAAGACGCCGTCCTGACTCTTGAGCCTTACAAGAAAGGTAAGTATCCGCCGATCTGGCTTGGAGCCATGGGTCCTAGGATGCTGAGGATCACGGGCGAACTCGCAGACGGATGGCTACCTGTCGGCGTCAACGTACCCAACGCTGACGATCTGTACAGAAAGAATCTCGGGATTATTCATGACGCAGCGAAAAAGGTTGATCGCGACCCTGACTCGATTACAGCTGGTCTCTACGCAATGATACTCGTCGCTAAGACTCATGATGAATGCCACGAGCTATTCAAAAAGCCCCTAGCCAAAGCTTGGACACTGGCAACATCAGAAGAGGGAGCTTTCGATGCCGCCATGGTCAGGCACCCTTTCTCATCTCCGGGACAGAAGTTCAACGTCCTAACCCAGTTTATTCCAACAAGATACACAAGAGCGCAGATGCTTGAAGCAATGAAGAAGGTGCCTGAGAAAGCCGTCGGGTTTTGCTTGGTTCACGGCACTAAGGACGAAATCATCGGAAACGTAGAAAAACTTGCTAAAGCGGGGTTGCAGCATATTGTCTTTTGGAACATGACGGGTATGATAGAACCCGTGAAGAACAAGGAATCACTAGAGATACTCAAGGATGTTCTCCGATACATCAAAGGCCACTAACGCGTTGCGACAAAAAAGGGAATCCAGTAAGAGAAGAGCTGCACTACTTCAGTAGCGGTTCTCTCTTTATTTTGAAATACTCATAGAATCCTCCTTTTGACCCTGGTTTGAACCCCTTGAATCCAGATTTGACCAGCTTCTTTACAATCAGCGGGGGCGCGTAATGGGCGTCTCCAGTCTCCGCAAAAAGATATTCTAGTACATGGAGCATTGTGTCCAAACCCACGAAATCTGCCAACTCAATAGGTCCGGTAGGGAAGTTGAACGCAAGCTTACACATTGTGTCTATATCCTTTATACCGGCTATTCCGCTCTCGAAAAGTCTAACGGCTTCAGCGGCACAGGCTGTGATATATCTTGTCGTGAAGAAGCCTGGCGAATCATTTACGGCAATGGGTACCTTGCCCATTTTGACTGAAAGATCCTTTGTCAGTTGATATGTTTCTTCTGACGTTTCTGTTCCTCTGATAATCTCGACGAGTTTCATGATCTGCGCAGGACTGAAGAAGTGCATCCCGATGAACCTGTCTCCTCTCTTTGTTGCCGAAGCGAGATCCGTTATCATTATGGCAGATGTGTTTGAAGCAATGACTGTCTCCTTGGGGCAGATCTGATCCAATTCGTTGAAGACTCGCTTCTTCAGGGTGATATCTTCGCTTATCGCCTCAATTACCACATTCGAATCTTTTACCGCTTCCTTCATGTTGGTTGTTCCCTTGATCCTTGACAGCGCGGCATCTGCATCTGCTTTACTTATCTTACCCTTGTTAACAATCCTGTTCAAACTTGTCTTTATAGTCTCAATCCCAAGCTTGACCAGTTCTTCGGAGACATCAGTCATCGCAACAGAATAACCAGCTTTTGCAGCCGCTTCCGCTATGCCGGTTCCCATTATGCCAGAGCCAAGAACAGCAATCTTCCTAACATTTTCAATCTTCATATGAGTCACACCTCTCCTTCGAGCATAGTGGATCCAAGAGAGAGAACAGATATTTATTGATTTTTCGGATGAAGGTAAATGCCGCTATCCGCAAGAAAGGATATGAGTCGCCTCATAGAAACCTCCGCAAGGAGACCACCCTTTTTTCAAAGGATGGAGGAATTGCGGAACTACTTCCGTTGAGTTCTTAAGTTCGGCAAATAACACAAATGTGGGCTGAGAGCTTGCAGCGCGCAATACTATGTAAACGGACTGTTGCGTTCCGATGAGGGGCTCGGTTTCGGTGCAGTGCACCTTGAATCGACTCCTATGGAAAGCCACCTATTTCAATAGGGACATTATTCTATAAATTTCCACTAGGTTTAAGACGACAACGAGGACGAGCGAATACCGATAACGGGTTTGTCGTCTGTGGGAGGAATGGAAGATTTAAGAACGCCACATAGCATAGCTTGTATTGACATCGCAGTGAAGGGGGAATTCCTTAGTGGAGAGGGAAAATCAGCAGAGGTTGGAGACTTGACTGGGAAGATCGAAGATGTGGCAAAGACAAACGTAGAGAAGTTGGCTGTCTATGGGGGCATGTAAGGGTGAACTTAGGAAAGCTTGCGAAGGAGGTTTCAGTAAAGATAGGTTTGGAAAAGATCCCCAAAATTGCAGTTTCGGTTGATGCTCATTATGCGGATACGAAATACGGGAGGATAAGCATCGCACCTATACTCGTTTCAAGTCTAAGCGAGCAGCAGATGAGAAGCGTGATTGCTCACGAGGGGTACCATTGCAGGAATTACTGGAGACGCCTTTGCTTGCATATCATGCTTTTGATTGCCCTGGAGATCCTGTCTGCGATCATTTTTGTTGTGATGTATCCAATGCTTGCTGCAGCGCTTCCTCCTTTCGTTAGGTGTGATGTAACGTTGCTTGCGATATTAGCCGTTCTATACGTCAGTTATCGTGTCTCCATTTTGATCTCAAGGTGGAGAGACAGGAGGGATGAGTTGCGGGCTGACACTCTGGCTGCAAAAATTGCAGGTAAGAAGTCCATTAGGCAGGCGTTGAGGCTCATGTATGGCAATCCCGAGAAACATGGACTGATTGGCAGGATGAAACGGCTCTTCGACACACATCCCTGTATTCAGAAACGGTTCGAGAACATAGCTGGCGCACCCCGCAAACAGAGGAACTGTCATGCTGATTAATTCAAGAAGCATAACAAACAGGCGTTGGTGTTAGACTAATTTGGTGAAGAAAGAGGAATTACTTGAAAAAACAACCTACCAATATCTCAAATCCGGAGACTTCAACGGGCTAGCCCTTTCTGGTCTCAAATCCGAAAAAGAGAACATAATTGCCCTAGTGCGTGAGGGTACAATCGAGATCAATTTCGGGGACAAGCACCGAAATCCACATATAAAAGCGTTTGAACTGGACGACAAAGACCTGCAAATCTTGAAGATCGAGAGCATTGGGTTAGAGAATGCTTGTGCATACCCAACAAGAAAGCACCTCGAAAGAGTGGTAGATATCAACAAGTTCAAGGATAGACCATTCACCTTGAAAATTGCATTGGGTGAACCACAATTAAACTATGCTGTCTTTGATCTGAGCGTTTTAGAAGCTTACAGAAATGACCCCCGCTACATCTATTCTAGTGATGACATTCAAGGCTGGATTTCCGTTTCTGATGAGTATTACCCGTCTTCGTCGATGAAAGCTTCTGACAAGGTTCTGCTACAGTCTTTCGGGTTCTGCTATGAGAAAGGCACATGGAATCGCGCAGTCGCTGTCTTTTACAGATATCTAGCGTACTTGACACCGGAACACCAGCAAATATGGAATAGCAAAGTTCTAACAGGCGAATATTTCTTGCACCCTGATTATGCAAGAAGTTCAGCAGGAAATTTCTATGAAAGAGAATCGATATTTGTTGCTTTTTGTGAAGAACTGCATACAATCAACGAGTTCTCAAGATTAATGGATCGTCCTAGTCTTTTCCGTGAAAGTTATAGAGTAAACAGACCAAGAGAATTTGCTTACTTAATCCGTCCAACTCTCAAGGAGTACAACTCTTTTGTCCTCTTGTTAGACAAGATGATTTCTGATAATATTAACAAGGATTTCTTTCAACGTGATGTGACTTGCCTGACTGAAACAAAGACATCTGATGGCAAAGTGATGGTTCGACCGAAAGCGACAATTTCCCTCCTCAAAGATTGGTTAGACATTAAGTTCAGGACGCCCGATCCAAGACCCAAGGACGAAATGATTGAGACTTTCAGAAAGATTAGAAGAATGAGAATGAAGCCTGCTCACAGAGTAGATGAGGATAGATTTGAACCAGAATATCTGAAGGAACAAAGAAAACTAATGATTGAGGCGTATTCTGCAATTAGAATGCTGAGACTTATTCTTCAAAATCATCCTAGGACAAGAACTTATGTGATACCAGACTGGCTATTCAAAGGGGAGATTTGGAATTTCTAATGTAGTTTTGTTTTGAGTGTGTTTTCTGTTGAGAGAGACCTTGTGCTAGTGGGCGACTGCACTTGGCTGCGCATCGCACGGGCAATAGTCTTACGCTTTGGGTGACGCGTTCCATGGTGAGACTTGGCACCTAAGGTACGTAAGGACGGAAAGGGTGCTCTGAAGGGTAGAAGGTGGGTAGGGAACCGGGCATACACCTACTAAGAAGTTATGGATTGCGATCCTTATTTCAATAGGTGGTAGTTTACATGTCGTGCTCAATATTGCTTCCTTATTCACTGGTCGCTTTTTGCGTGAAGACCTTGATGTATTGCTGTTCTGGATCCTTTTTGTGCTTACAGTGGTTTTCTTAGTCTGTGTTATGGCGTTAACACGTGAGCAGACTTTGAAGGATAGAGGCTAGAGCGATTTCCAGCAAGAGATTTGTGTGAAGCTTCATGGTTTTCTCTAAGCTCACCGTGTGGGCAGAACTCAGATTTTTCCTGTGATTCATCAAATCCTTTATATCATTCCTGAATAGTACTTCGTTCAATCTTAATCTGGTTCTTAGGTGTGTTTGAAATGAAAACATCGAAGGAATTTTATGAGAAACTCAAGAAGATGAAGCCCAACATCTACATAGGTGGAGAGGTGGTAAAACGCGACGATCCAAGGCTCAAGCCTGGGATAAATGTGGTTTCTCTCACCTATGATCTGGCAACTAACCCAAAGTACGAGAAGTTGCTAACTGCGAAATCCCACCTGACAGGCGAGAAAATCAACCGTTTCTGCAACATACATCAAAGCGTTGAAGACCTTCTTAAGAAACAGGAGATGACAAGAACTCTATGTCGAATGTCAGGTGGATGCATTCAGAGGTGCATGGGAATTGACGCAATGAACGCACTCTCTGTCATAACTTATGGGGTCGACAAGAGGTTTGGCACGGATTACAATAAGCGCTACTTGAAGTACTTGGAGTGGTTCCAGAAGAACGACATAGCGGCCAACTGTGCTCAAACCGATGTGAAAGGTGACAGGAGCAAAAGACCACACGAGCAGAAGGATCCGGACTTGTATTTGCGAGTCGTTGAAAAGAGGGATGATGGAATAATAGTCAGAGGCGCCAAAGCTCACAACACTATTGCCGCATATGCTGAGGAGCTGATCGTAACTCCAACAAGGTTCTTAGGTCCAGATGAGAAAGATTGGGCTGTAGCTTTTGCTATTCCTGCGGACTGGGATAATGTTCACCTTGTTTGTAGGGTGACAAATTCGAGGGAGAGGAAGAAACTTGATGCTCCCATGTCGCACTTCGGGGACGTCGAATCGCTAACAATTTTCGATAATACGTTCATACCAAAGGAGCGGGTATTCCTCTGCGGTGAAGCAGAAGCGGCAGGCCTGCTGGCACTGCTCTTCGCATTGTTCCACAGGCACAGCTATACAGGATGCAAGCCTGCGATCGGAGACATTACTATGGGCTACACTGCATTAGTAGCAGAGTATAACGGAGTTGAGGATGCAAAGCATATACAGGCGAAGCTGGCTGACCTCATAAGCACAACTGAACTCGTTTACGCGAGCGGCGTTGCCGCTTCCTATACTGCGAAAAAAGATGAGTCTGGGACGTATATACCAAATACTGTGTACTGCAACGTTGGGAGGCGCCAGGCAGGAATCAACACGTACCATGATGCCGAGATACTGGCGGATGTTGCGGGAGGACTGGCAGCTACTCTGCCCTATGAAGAGGACTTCTACCATCCAAAAGTAGGGCCACTACTGAACAAATACATCATGAGGAAATCCGACGTTCCGGCCGAAAACATTCATCGGTGCTACAGAGCGATCAGCGATGCAATATGCTCGTCCTTAGCAGGTGTAATGCAGATAGCAGGGGTCCATGGCGGAGGCAGCCCCGTAATGGAAGAGATCGCGATACTCAAACAATACGACGTGAAATATCGGAAGGAAGTTGCAAAGTACTTAGCCGGGATAAGGAAAGACTTCCCAGCATAGGTAACATCATATCAACCACAACTTCCATTCCTATTGTTTTGCCAAAACCGAATGTCTGACGTGTTGAAAATGCATGAAGCAGAGAATGATCTTAGCATCCTTCAGCCCATAGTTGACCCTTGGTACGAGTCCATAAGAAACCCGAAGGAAGCGCAAGAAATCGTTCTGTCCGAGCTGAGTAAAGAATACGGAAAAACCCGCTATGGAAAGAAGCATAGTGCATCCAAGATTCGGAACATCGAGGACTTCAGGGCGAGTTTTCCGATTCTCAATTACAAGCAGCTCGATCCATACTTAGCCGCCGTGAGAAAAGGAGATAACTCCTCTATTCTACCCGAGCCACTTGTCTGTTGGGTGATGACACGAGGATCGACGGGAGCAGCGAAAGTGCTCCCAGCAACACGAAAGCATCTTGAACAAATCCTCACATGCGGAGCGAGAGCACTAGTCAACTACGTACGACGTAGGAACGACCTTGATATTCTCACAGGTAACATCCTCAATCTCAATTTCCCGTCTGCAGTTCACATCGTGAACACCGATGGAAGAAGAATGACATATGGCTACAGTTCAGGTACGTATGCAAAACTCAACCCCGCCTTGGGCAATGTGAGTCTCATACCCCGACAAGAGGAAATAGATGCGATAGGCTCAGGCATTAGGAAAGGAGATTGGCATAGAAGATTCGAACTTGTATACGCGGCAGCTCTCGGAAAGAATGTAACGGCAACGATGGGTGTCACCCCCGTCATTCTATCCTTTGCCAAATACATCAATAGAATGCACAAACAAAAGCCAAAACAGCTCTGGAATCCCCACGCCCTCTTCTGTACGAGCGTGCGAAAAATACAGTTCAAGTATGCGCCAGTGCTCTCAGAGTACTTCGGGCATGTGCCAGTCGTTGAAATCTACAGCGCAACCGAAGGTGTTTTTGCTCAACAACTCGATGACTTGCCGTATGTTACTCCAAACTATGACAAATACCTCTTTGAAGTGGTGACAGGCAAAGGGACTAAAATGCTTCACGAACTCAGGAGAGGTGAATGGGGAAGACTCATAATCTCCTCTTGTATGTTCCCAAGATACGATATAGGCGACATGATTGAAGCGGCTGGCAACAATTACTTCCGTGTGTTTGGAAGGCGTAAGGTTTCAACGCTTCTGGAACACAGATTATACCGTCTATTCTTCAGGGGTTTTCTCTAGGTTCGCGGATGTCTCCTGCTTGCCGTTACAGCTGCGTAGACTATTCCTACGAAGATTACTATACCGAAAATGGAGATTACCAGCGTCCATACTGTCCCAGGTACAAGATATCCAGTTATCTGAAGGTAGAATGAGAGACCTAGAAATAGCAGTGTCAAACCAGCAATGAGCGGTCCCAAGGCGCTGTGCCTGCGTTCCTCACGTTTTTCTTCCTTCTCCTTCTTTTCTCCCTTCTCGTGCTTCTCCTGTTTCTCATGCTTCTCTTCTTTCTCTTGCTTTTCTTCTTTCTCCTCTCTTCTATGCTCTCTTCTCTCTTCCCTGAGTTGTCTTCTCAACTGTCTTCTTTCTTCTCTTGCTTCTGTTCTCGTCTCACTCCTAGGCACTTGAGAAGCGGTTGAAGGTTGTTTTGGCTGCTGGCGTTGCGCGGCTTTTATCGGCGCGCCGCAATATGGGCAGAAAGTGACTTCTTTCTCGAGGCTAGCGCCACAGTTTGGACAATAAGGCATACTAATCACCTTTACTCATTCGATGAATGTAATTTGCTGGGGCTATTTAAGATCTATGGTACGAGAATAGACAGAAAAACATTATATATGATTATTGTGCTCAATAATGCTGTCGAGGCGAAAGCATTGAGCGATAATCGTAAGGCTGACTGGAGATCATATGCCGAAGGCCCCATTACTGGCATATCCGTGTTTTTCTTCTTTGTATTGGCCGGATCATTCTTCGCACTGATGCCTCAACTTTTCCAAGACCTCTCAGCCTTCTTCAAGAGCTTCACAGTCGCCAATGTGCCGAATACTGGCATGATGGGTCCCGCCCCTACAGATCCAGCTACACACATAGAACTTTATGGTGCATTACAAGCATTCACCCTAGACTGGGCAGTCTTCCTGATCGTCATCCTGATTCTGAGACTCGTTGCCCGTTCACCGGTTTGGAGAACAGCTGGGACAATTTCCAACATAGCTTTCTCGTTTGGAGTAAGTTACGCATTCAGCGTGTTCCTCAACGCAGTCGCAACGACCACAACGTGGTTTCTGTTCTGGACAGTGTTCGTGATGATGTTGGGTGGAGCTCAGATCCTCAAAGCCATCGTTTTGGCGGTTGGGTCAAGGCTCTGACGATTTCAGAGCAGAAATTCTGTTTGTAACCACTATAGTCCAATAATGAACCGAATTCCCAGGTACAAAAGGACAACTTCGATAGCTCCATAGAACGCCAAAGCCAATGATTGAACAAGAAAGGATCGTTCTTTGTCAAACCGTAACAACCCTGACGCAATTGAAGCGCCGTATACCCCCGTGATCGGGATGATCAAAAACAAGAAGGCCAAACCATATTTGCCTTCGAGGCGCTTCTGAAATCTTCCACTCCTTCTGGCAAGGTAGTCGAAGAACCTCGGAAACCTTTTGTCAAGGTATCCTACTAGCGGAAGGATGATTATTATCGGAATCAGATTTGCTGGGTAAGCCACCAAGAAAGCCAATGCTGGGTCCATTCCAAATATCAATACGCCGATGGGGATCGCTATGAGTATCTCAGCTGAAGTGGCCAGCACCAAGACAACGATGATTGAAATCAAGTCGACTGCCAAGGAGACTTCGACCTTGATCGTGGCTTAGCTGTTCATGCAAGAAACTAGTTATTCATGCAACTAAGGAAGCTCGATATCAAGGTTTTCCTTTATCGTCTTTAATACGCTATGAGGTATAACCTTCACGACCCCTTTTATGGACCCGACTCTCTCTATCAATTCCGATGCTTCTTCCTTGTCTCGACACCTTGCCATTGCAGCAATCTCAAACTCACCCGTCACGTGATGGACGTAGCAGAGATCTTTTGAATGAGATAGCACCGATGAGACATCATTCATTGCAGACGGGTTGTCAAGATGAATGAAAAGACAGATACTATAGTGCTTTCCCACCAGCTCAGGGTCAATTACAACAGTGAATTTCTTTATTGCGCCGATCTTCTTCAACTGATTGACACGGCGTGCGACCGTCATTACCGTGCTATCCAGTTTGCTGGCGATTTCCCTGTATGACATCCGCCCGTCTTCCTGCAAGAACTTCAATATTTGAATATCCATATTGTCCAAAGTGTGACCCATTCCAAACGCCTCGCCAATTGCCTGGACTCGATTAATGCAGTCTTGGGATCCTCCCAATTCGTTTCAACACATTCAAAAAAGGGAGGATCTTGATGCTGCGTTTCGACACGAAGCCCATGTCATAGAGCGCTGTTACATGTGAATAATAGAATCAGCGCCATCACACTGTTCCAGGAATGTCGCAGCACCAACCGGTTCTTCGACGAAATCCCACATTTCCTCTTTCTTGAGACCCATCATCTCGAACGTCATTGAGCAAGGGTAGAGCTTTACCTTTCCCCTCTTCACTTCCTTTCTCAGCATCATCTCAGGATCCTTGTAACCGAATTTCTCCATCTTCCTCCGGAACATCCATCCAGCCATTCTCTTCATTCCATTTCTCATACCTGCGACTCTCGGCTTGTTGCCCTTCTTAATCAGTTTCAAGCCCCAGAACGTGAAGAAGAAATACATCTTCACATCCATTGCGGCGCCAGTAGTTCCTAGGATCAACATCTTGTAGAAGGTCTCGAAGTCGTTCTTTGAGATTATGAAACATATCTTTTTCACTCACATCACTCCCACTTTCCAATTGCGCGTTTTCCAATCTCTTTGCCATTGACCGACTCACTCTTCGTCTGCTATATGACTGAGACCAATGTATCCGACTCGGCTGCCAGCTTCATCATTTCACGCGTTTCAATGGGGGTTCCGATGTCGCTCAATGACTTGTCGCTGATACCTCTGGCTTCAAGATCTTCTTTGCGAAGGTATATCTTCACGCCTACGTCAACCAGTCTTCTCAAACGCTCCTCGAAACGATTGCTTCGTCTAGCTACCATGACTGCGCCGTGCAGCAAGACAATCCGCACATCAACTCCAGCTCGGCCCTGCATCTCCACTATATAGAAGTAGATTTCATTGGATCTGTGTTCGAAAGGGCTTTTCCCAAAAAGGTATAGTATCATATTGTCGCCCTCTGAGATTTTTCCGCTCACATAACGAATACGGAATTGTAGCTCAGCATCAGTTCGGCAAGGTCTTTAGAGTTAATGACTTCCAGACCAGCCAGATCCAATAGATCAGATTCCTGAATTCCTCTTTGGAAGAGTGACTCCCATATCGCTCTCATTGGAACCCTATTGGTTTCAAGAAGTCTTAGCCAATTCAGGATGGGTTCAATGTGGACGCTGGTAGGATTCTGGTTCTTAAGTAGAGCGTACACTCCGTCGCTGATGAATACTGCAATCCCTTCTGTTCCCATCGTGACTAGTCCAGCAAGAGCCCTAGTTCCCTCAGCGACTGAAATCCGCTCGTATGGAGCTTTGTTGAAGATTGCCATTACCTTGTGATTTGCCACATGTACCACCGTCCACACTTGTCAAGTTCAAAGGCCGAACACGATTATCTTGTCGGATTCCTCAATGAAGTCTGACAGACTCATCAGTCCGCCCAATTGGGTTCCTTTTGCTATGCTGCTCTCTTCCACCCCTCGATAGTCTGAACATGCACTGCAAGCCACAACTGGAATGCCGCGGTCAACTAAGCCCTGAAGTTTCATGGGGAGATCTCTTACCCCCTTCTCCACCTTGATCTTCTTAGAGATGTTTATGACGCCGTCGATGTAGAAGAAGACGCCCGAGATCTTATGTCCCAGTTCAACCAGAGCATCAATCATCGAATACAACGTGTCGGAGTTCTCGAAAGTGTACGGTGCAGTGCATACCATAAAAGCAAATGTGGCCATTGCATTCATCACCCGCTGGGCGTCCCGCTGGTCACTTCTTTTTCCTAATCAAGAAGTGAAATGTTCCGTTTTGTTCCCAAGTCTTGAGTAGCTCACTGCCTGTCCTCCTGCAAAATGCAGGGACATCCGCTTTTGATCCTGCATCATCACTGATTAGTTCGAGCGTCTGGCCCGCCTTGGCTTTCTCCATGTTGTCTCTGAGGTCTAGGATGGGCATAGGACATCTCTTGCCCAGTGCGTCTACTACAACATCTGCCTTGTCTGGAGATTGCCTCGCTTTGTCAACCATTTCTCTATCACCACGAATTCCGATTGCAATGTTACATCATAACACCCGTCGGTCGTATTTCGTTATCTACTAGCGGTCATATTTAAGGGTAGCGTTACAAAATAACACATGCAGGGGCAAACTATTGGGTTTGGCAGGACGATAGCAACCATAACAGCCCATCGTATTTAGAGCTTCCTAGGTGTGCGCCAGTCTTCTTAGCTGGCAGAATTCGCAGAACAAATCTAGGACAATTATGTCCCAAGGACATCCCTCCATCATGTTGGCGACTGTTTTGGATTTCTTTGTGTGGGAGTACTCTCAATTTTCTCGGAGAGGTATTGGCACTTCTTTCGATGTTGACAACTCGGTGATGAGTGCCTCATCAGAACCTATGCTGGGTTTTGTCGACGATCTGAGGTAGAGTCTTCCTCCATCCTTTGCCGCGGAGGCCCAGTTTTTCCTCTTCAGCCAACCTAGCGATCTTTGTGCTTCGAGAATGCGTGGTCACGTAAGTTGTGTCAGGGGTCACCAAGGGCGCAATAACTTGGATTGCCCGTCAAGTTCTTCGGTTCTTGGCAACCTTTGGCTCACTTGGTGGCGTTCGGTTTCCTCCTGTTGTCTCCTCAAGTGGTTTCTTTGTTGTAAGGTTTCCCAAGCCTTGTACCAATTTCAAAAGTAGCTTTGCCTTCTCATCTTCCTCATTCAACCTAATGATTCTAATCTGCTTCCCTATTCTTGTTTCTCTAACTATGCCAGACTGAATAAGTGGCTCAACAACCCGCGCGGTCGTCGAGTTTGCAACTCCAGAACCCTTTGCCACGTCAGATATCATCATGGTGTCGTTGAGATTGTGCAAAAGGAAATCTAAAACCTTCACTTGCGCCGAATCTCCGAAGATCTCACAAAGCGACGCCAAAAAGACCACCACGAAGTGCGCATTGCGTCGAAAGATATTTATCAGTCTGTCAAAAGGTTTATTCGATAGCGCGACTATATAAATTGACTTATCTGGAGGGTGATTCGTATGCTCAGGCCAAGACACGTGTTCAAAGTGGTCTTCATAGGGGATCCGTCGGTAGGCAAGACGAGCATAGTAGCTAAGCATATCAGTAGATCTTTCAAGGAGAATTACATTCCCACTTTGGGCGTAAATATCTCTTCAAAAGACTACGACATGGCTGGGCATTCTGTCACACTCATGATTTGGGACATCGCAGGACAAGAGATCTTCAAACAAGTGAGAGAAAAATACTATTCGGGTGCGAAAGCTGCTTTCATAGTATATGATGTCACAAAACCCGAAACCCTTGAAAACATCCCAACTTGGTTCGAAGACTTGCATAAATTCATACAAGAGAAAGTCGAGGTAGTCTTGGTTGAGAACAAGATCGACCTGCCAAGAAAAGTTGACTGGACCATTGGTCAAAAGGTCGCCAACGCCATGAAGGCAGACTTTATAGGAACCTCAGCAAGGACGGGCGAAAACATAGAAAAGGCATTTGAGAAAATGGTTCAATTGCTAATCGCAGACAGTGTGCCTACACCGAAGAAAGGCAAAAAGAAATGATGCGAATCAGACTTGGTCAGTAAAACCAAACATTCAAAGAGATAATCGCGTCTGCAGCTCTCTATTTGTTTGACGTGGGCTTCATGGGTCTGACGAGTTTTAGAGCTCGTGCCTCGCCTCCCTTAACCTCAACTAGGCCGATGCTCTCAAAGACCTTGAGGTTCTCGTGCACATTAATGGGAGTCGAACTCAAGGTCTGGGCAATCTTTGTTATCTGAATGAAGTTTGGGTAGGCATCCCTGAGAACCCAGAACGCCTGAAATCGCGGCTCCCGCTCCGTAAGATTGTACAAACGGTTGATCTCCTCACGGAGCGATGCAATCTCGCCGTCTTTCTCTTCTAGCATCTTGCCCATATCGGACGGAGCGCTGGTTCCACGGATCGGAGCGACCTGGTTTGATTGTTGGACGTAGCCAGAACCCACCAACGCGTTTCTCAGCCTAGATACTAATCCGTTGAATTCGACAAATTTCTCGTTGATTAGTTTTGTGGTATCCTCTAGGAGATCTTTCTGTACGATCCTATCTATCTCTTCAGCTACCTTGCGAAGGTCTCCCACACTCAATTGAGGCTTGTTCAATTCTGAAACGCTAGGATTGACTTTTGATGCTACGATCTCCATCTTGCTTTTCAACGTCTCAACATGAGAAGAAAGAGATGCCTGAACTCTGGATTGAAATGAATTCAGTGCCACTTCGATTGACCGGATCTTTGTTGCCTGCTGACCAGAGTCGGGAGCTGGTGTAGACATTCGAATCCACTCACTGATATAATTGCACAATCATCTTGCGTAGTCCTCAGGGACCTTGCCGATCTCGCTCATCGTGCAAACGATTTGAGATATCTGCCTTGAGATGTCTCCCGCCCTAACCAGCATGGTGCGAAACTCCTTGTCACGGTCCCTCTCAGAAATGGCACCACTCGCTAATCTGGCGTCAAGTTCCACTATATTCAGTCGTATCTTGCTGCGCTCTTGTTTCAATCGATCGTATTCGAGTTTCAGTTTCTCCCATTTAGCTAAATCTCTTTTACCCATTTCAACAGGCTCAGGATGGAATTTGGCAGGAGGCTTCCGAGTAACGACACCAAATCCTGGTACTCCTACAGGAGCAAGTACGACTCCACGTGAAGACACCTTTTTGGGCGCAAACATCTTGTTTGCTGTTGTCTTTTTATGTGTCAATATCTTTCTTGGCACGAGAATCAGTCCTCCTAGGCTCCCACCTTCCCCGCATCCTGCATAAGTGCAAGATCGACCCTCTCTAATACAACATCTCTGAGAATGCTAATCCAGGTGTTTCTCGACTCAGGGTCATTTCCGATCATCCCATAAGTCTTGAAGCCCAATATTCTCTCAATTTCATCAGGTTTGAGCGCACTGGGCAGGTCCTGCTTATTGGCGATTACTACAGTCTTACTGTAGGGCAGTCTCTCTTTAAGGATGGGCAACACGATATCCTTGGTTCTTTGCACACCTTCCGAGGACGAATCTGTGATTACGATTGACACCTCGGATCTTGCAATTAGTTGTGGCCACGAGCCGATGAAGCGATCCTGTCCACCCAAGTCGAAAAGTGCGACAGTGAAGTTGTCAAATATGTTTCCGCGAAGGATCACGCGGTCCCCCCAGAAAGTTGGATTATAGTCCTGAGGTGGCTCTCCCACTGTTACGAGTCTCTGAAGAGTAGTTTTGCCGACTCCTCCGAATCCGATTAAGCTTATCTTCAGTGGTAGGCTCGCCACAGTATCGTCGACGCTACTGGAGAACTCGCTGAACGATCCGTTATCTGCCTTCAAGGTTGGCAGAGTATCCTTGAATTTCTTGAAGAAGTCAGCGGCTAAAGCGAACAGGCGCTCATTGATCTCTTCTGTAATGTTCGTCCTATCTGTCAGAATTACGAAGACGCATCCTTCACTACAGGTATAGAAGAACCTGTAACGGTAGAGTTCAGTTGTTTCCATTGCTCCAGCTTTGACCTTCGCCGCAGTCGATACTACCAACTTGACGGCGCTTTCCAAGTCGAGATCCTTGACTGGAACGTAAACCTTGTCGAACAGCTTTTCCCCGTTGTCTCTGAAGACGAAGAATCCCCGTATCACCCTGTTCCTAACCCCCCTTAGGATAGCTTTCCTTCAGAACAGTGAAGTAACGTGTGATCTGAGCTGGCTGCACAAGCCCCTTATTGTAAAGGTCAATGGCAGTATTCACGATGTGATCTGGATATGCCGAGATTATTCGCGGGTCCGACTTGAGCAAAGCGTATTCCCCACCTTTGCTATCTTTGATGACTGCAACGAATTCGGCGTTGACGAGCTCAGATAGTGATTTGTCAAATGCCTTCTCGGGTATTTTGACTTGCTCCCGCAATTCGTCGACTTTCACGACTTCATTATGCAAAACACGAACCATGTCACTCACATTCACGTCCTGAACCGCCCACAGAATTAGAGGAGCCTCTTGGTTCAGCCACTCAAGGCTTCCTCGTAAGCGACCAGCATAATCTCTGAAAAAGCTCTGAACTTCTGAGAGGTACTCTGCCGCCACTTCTTTCGGCACTAGCCCTTTCCTTGCTTTCTCGACAATGGCCCTTGCAGGCATCCTCATGGGGAACACGTCCCTCGTGAGAAACGCGCATTCACTTGACAGACCTTCAACCCACTCGGTTTGGACGAGGCCAAACTTCACGAGTTGGGCCAGTGAGACGTCGATCTCAAGTGAGCGTCCCGTCTTCTTCTTGACGTACTCCGCTAACTCGCCCTTGGTGACTGCTCCGTCGACAACTAAGCGATCTAGTACTGCGAACCTATTCGGATCAGAAAGGAACAGCGCAAGCCTTTGTTCCTCTGTCATTGATGCGTATCGCTCAAGGTGCCCGAATAATTCCTCTAATGTTTCCCTATACTTCTTTCCTTCAAGATTCTCAAAGATCTTGAAAGAGACTTCTATCAGTGGATCTTCGTATAACTCACTTTTCTCATCCTGCTCAAGTAAAAGTAGCACAAAATGTTGAATTGCCAACCCGCCATAGAAGCTGGCTATGTTCAAGTTCTCCATCTTGGCAACGAGAAAGTCAGGGGTGGGAAGATCCTTGCCGAGCGTGTGAGTTCCATAGATTTTCATCGTTAAGTCAGGAGTCAATTCCGGTATGCCTTTGGGGTAGGATGCTTCGATGACTGTTCCGATTCTGTCGTCCCATCTGACGACAACAAGAGCCTTTGGCATTGCTATCAATTACCCCCTTCACTGTCATCGTTTGCCTCTCCTTCTCTGGAAGGTTTTTCTTCCTTCACTGGTTCCTTTTGCTCCGCTTTGCTTTCTTCAGCTGGATGAAGTTCAGTCGTTTCGACTTGCCTGAGCTGTGCCATCAGTTCTTCTACTGATTCATCTCGTTCTTCTTCCTCCAATTCTTCCTCAACTGGCTTCACTGGTTCCTCAGCTGTCACTTCAGGTTGAGCTGCTTCAACTTCTTCCGCTTCTGTCACCGCTGCCACTGGCTCAGCTTTCCCTTTTGTTGGTTTTTCTTCTTTCGGTGCCATTCCGACTAATCCGAGTTCGGTCATTAGCAGTGCTAGAGGCGTATCGTCTCTGGTTCTTAGTTCTGGGATTAGTTTAGCTTGGACACCTTTGTTGATCAGCTTGATACTTTGATCTATCTTCTTGATTACGAACGGTATCTTCGATCTTCGGTACAGAATAAACCCAAGGACAGCAACTATGACGGCACCACTACTTGCTCCACCAACCATGATGACCATCAGCGTAGTGATTCCGCTTTCGAATCTGAAAGTGACGGGTGCAGTCGCCGTAGAGTAATGCGATCTAGAGGCGTTTATGAGGAAGGGAACGGACTGACCCTCTGATATCCAATCAGTGTTCAGAGTTATTCTGTAGTAACCATCCCCGACCTCTGTAACAGTGTAATGAGAGGGATCCACTCCATCCAGCGTTATGGTAGCGTTGACGATAGGTCTCTCCGGAGTGTGAGTCGTGTCCAAAAATCGTACCGTGTACTCGGCTGAGTGTCCCTTCGCCACTGGTGCCGGAGGTGCTACCTCAATTCTCGCAGAGATCGAAGCAACTACCAAGGTGACTTGGATTGTTGCAGTACCGTAGTGGAGCTTCTCAATGAAGACGGTAAATCCGTAGGCGTGAAAAGGTTCATTATAAGTAGATCCAGTGGAGTTGAAAAACACTGTGTATACGCCTGTGCTATTGTCGAACCACTGAATCGGGATTGATGTGTTGCCCACTACGTTGATGGTTGCTCCTGATATTGGCGTCCCGCCGGCTCCATGAATAACATCAGTGTAGTTGATAATGACTTGACCCAGATCGCTCCAATACACCACGATAGCAAAGGGCGGTGTCGGAAAGCCCCGCACAGTGTAGGATGTTGTTATCTCATTGACATTCAAAGTTGTGAAGATCAACTGCGGATCATAATAGCCGCTTTGGGGCAATGCATGCATCCAGAGTGTGTAGCTGCCCAGAGGCAGAGAACCATTAATCCGGATGACCCAATGATTAGCGGTCGAGTTCCAGTATATGTTGTATGTCAAGTTGCCAGTGTAGTCAGTTCCCGTGTGCTCGTCGTAAACCCGCACGAGATCCCAGTTCACTGACGAAATGTTACTGTTATGGTCAACATCTCTGTAAATAACGGTCGCTGTTGCATTGTCTCCCCACGACACCGCGATGACAGCAGGGGCTGAATTCAAAGTTGTTGTGATATTTCTAACAATGACCCAAGCGCTGAAAGTGATGGAAGTCCAGTGAGGTTTCGAGAAACTAAAACTAAAGGAAATAGTCTGCGGTGCAAGGCCAGTCACGCTCAAAGAGAATCTGTAAGTCCCATTGCCGAGAGTGGCAACAGCGTATGGACACCCTGTGTTGATCGTCCAATTGGAGGTTGCGCTTGCATCGAAAATAGGCGCTCCGCCTGCATCTGTGTCTCGGAAAGTCACTAGGAACGTGGCGTTGTCAGCCCAAGGCGTAGTGACTGATAGCGATGGCTCGCTATGTGCTGTGAATCTGTCCCGGATGTTGAAGCCGTTCAGGCCAAATGTCGCTGCCGCGTAGTATGTCTTGTTTACCTTGATGGTGAATGCCCATGCGCTTAGTCCTGTCGAAGATGCATTCGCAAGGAAAGTTATCTGATAGTTCCCATTTCCAGAGTCTTTGTACCACCATCCGATCCCTGAGGAACCTAGCACGGTCGCGTTGCCCCATGTGCCGTTGACATAGAGCTTGGCGCCGGGTATTCCACTCGAACTGTTATCAGCGTCTTGGAATAACAATGATGCCGGTATCGTGGTATTCCAACCGTAGGTCTGGTATGGAACTACGAAGCTAGAAGAACTTCCCGTCGTCGCTTCGTCCCTAACAAAGACTCGAACCATGATGCTCCGCGCAACATAGCCACTGAGAGTAGCATTAACTTGAATCCAAGTCCCTTCTGGTGCAAAGTGGTTGTTGTATGCTTCCGATCCGTTAATGGTTGCAATGTAGTTGCCTCGTACCGTTTCGACCAAGGGTTGGGGTGTGCCACTAGCATTCCAGTTCCAAGTCAGCGTCGCGCCTTGAATGCCGCTGCCATTTCTGGCGTTCCAATATAGAGCCACTAAGGTGAATCCTCTGAGATACGTCGCGGTGTAAGGTTGGTTGGGTGAGGTGAGCGTGGTAGGTGTGAAATGAGAGGTTGCGTTGTCAGTGGTGAATCTAGCCATTCCGTTTGCGCATTCATAGCCATTGGTCCAGTTTACGGTGAAACGCCAATAAGTTGCATGTTCGCCGCCCACATCATGCCAAGTGACGTTGCTATCACTCCAAGGATCAAGTTGCACAAAGAATGTTCCGTTCGAATAAGGATTAACGCTTCTACTGAAGCTTGTATAGAAGCCTCCGGACTCGTTGTAGAGTCGAATGCTCGCTGAAGATGAATTGACATCAAGGGGAACGCCACCATTCAAATCCATTATGTAACCCACAAGTCGAGTGACGTTCTTTGGGATGAAGGAAGTCTCATTTACCCATGGCGCGAGAGTCGGGAGATTCGTTGTGTTACATTGCGTGAAAATCAGTGTTCTTAAGCTTGATGGGCCTGAGTAATTAGGCGAGTAGGTCCATATTTCAAGTGGGTACTTTGGTGGATTTGGAGCAAACACGGTTGCAGGTATGTTGATCCAAGCAATTGACGCGTTTGATGCTGTGGCGTAGTTCGTCACCACAGTAGCAGCAAACCTGATCTGGGTCACTAAACCGCTCCATATCCAGTCTGTAGGCACGTAGACTGTGACGTTGTAGTTCTGGTATCCACCAATATCAGTCGGGGTAGAATAGTTGCAGTACCAACTTGTTCTTGTGTCGTCATGGACTGTGAAAGTTGAGACATCAGTCTCAGTTTGCCTATTGACATACATGGTTGAAGTATAGCTGTAAGTTAAGGTCGTGAGATTGTAACCAAGTTTTCCATTGGTACCGTTGGTTACAAAATAAAATGTCGCAAATTCCCCGCCCCAAGGTGCAGAACGAGGCGCATAGGGCTTGATCGTCAGAGTTCCCGAACCATACGTTGTTTCTGTATCGTTCCACCTCTGATGATTGGCATCGTCATATATGCCGAGTTTGATGGATGCAGGGGTCGGCTTGTATTTGATGAAGAAGGTGACGTTGTCAAAATAGAATCGCGGATTGGTCGCAGTCTGTATCTGGAGATTCGAACCAATATAGACACCGACTTTGATTGATATTGTTGCTGACCCGTTGAACACGGAATACGGAATGATAGTAGTAGCAGTTCGCCAGCCTCCTGTCGCAATTGATGAAAAGGCTGCGATATCGTAGCGGTTTGATCCAACCCAAGCTGAGAGATAAGAGTCAGTGGGTGGAGCAAGTGTCGTGAGATCCGTGTAGTACTTGAAGGTCAGTCTTCCGTCGGTTGTTGCGTACTGGCCAAAGTTGAATGTTTGCCCCCATGTCGCTTGGCTTGGTGATGAGAATTTTGTATTTCTCATGTAGATGCCTACGTCATCAAAACGTGAACTCAAAGTAGAGCTGGCTCCCACGGTGTTGATAGTCATGGAAACGTAAGTCCAGAGTCTAACTCTGTAGTTTCCATTCGAAGCTATTCTGCTGGTCAAATCATAAAGACTGTTACTGGTGGGTTTCGAGTTTGTGCCTAGGGGTGTCCAATCGAGTATCGTAGTATCAGTTGATGTGCTGGGTGTGGGGAAGTAACTGAAGATTACTCGTATACGAAGTGTGGCACTAGTGGCAACCTGATAGATGTCAACCCAGGTCTTGTAGGTCAGCGTTGCAAGAATCAGTGGAAACGTTGCTCCGCTAACAGTAAAATTCTGGTCGCAGTACATATCTGCATATACAGTAGCTGGGTTGCCAGATGCTAATCTATTGTAGGCACCTTTTTGGTTCCACTCATTGCTGTTCCACGCGTTCGTGTACGTTCCATAACTTGTAGATGATGGTACAGTCTTGGCCACCCAGGGACTACCTGAAGAGGTGAAATTCATGTTGGTTATTGGGGTTACGACTACAGTTTTCCCCGTCAGTGTGATGTAGTCGCTGCCAGTTGTGGTTCCTGTTGGAGGTGATGTGGCGAAAGCGCCGTCAAGGTAACTTGTGTCACCGCTTTCTGAGTAGGACCACGGACTCGGTGAACTCGGACCAGGTCCGGTGAATTGTCCGTTCGCGACGTAGTCGGCGTTTCTTGCGATGTTCGTGAAGGTTGTACCCAACTGATAGCCGGTCCAGCTGCTGCCTGGCAGAGTTGCGTTGAAAAGAGTGTTGTTTCCATTGACTGAGCTTGACCATAGATTATTCGCGCGCTCTAGAATTGAGCGATTGTTGCCACTTCCAGTGTAAGTTGTCGAGCTTGCTGCGGCGAAATTTACAAACATGCTCGGTCCTATCATGAATGAGATCATCAATACGGCGGTCAACAAAATGAAGTTCCTGTTCCCCTTCAATTTCCTTCCAGTCTTGTGTTTACCATCCAATCTTGACCACCGAAGGGTAGACCGCATTGTCGACTTATTTCCCCCTCAATCCTAAGTCTGAAGCAATTCTGGCATTCCTCGTGATCGTGCAAAGCCGGCTTCCAGTTTGTGAATTACGCGGTTGGCTTTGCAGTTTGATTCTGTCATGAAGATGCCGCTAGATGATAAGAGGAATTTTCCTACTTTAGACAAGAAGAGCAAAGAGAAAAAGGAATGAACTCTAGGTCTTGATGACGCCTTTGGTCCCATTGAATTCTCCCCACTAAGAGGATAGCCAGTACTCTCAGATACCCGATTTCCGCGCCTAGAGACTATTCATGGAGGAAATTCTCTGTATTAACCTTACGTCCTTTGACTAGAAACCTATTGCGATCATCGCACTATCTTGTGAGGATCGCAGTCGGCGGAACCCGCTTCCCACAACCTAGCTCCAGATTTTGGCGCGGGTTCCGCTTGGATGAATTCGAGTTTGGTGAGTGTCTGGTTCTGGCATTCTTCATACTCGTCAGCCCTCGCCTTTCTGCCCAGCTATCTTTCTCTTTTCTCTTCACAATCGATCCGCGATTTGATAGAAAGCCACATCTACCCCACGATTCTCTTGAGTATCTTCGTAAGAAGGGCGACAATCAAAAATCTAACTTCCAAAAACGAGGGAGTTCCTCGGCAGAGTTGCAGAATGATTTGTAAAGATAGAAACTATCATCTGATACCACAAGACTTAATGCAGGATAAGCACTCCTTTGACATGGGAAGTAGGGGTTCATCTTGTCTCGCAAAACCAAGGCCGTCGCAGCGGTGACTATCATGTTTCTCTGTATCGCAAGCTTTTCTGTATGGTTCGTTTATTTCAGATACCCTGACACGGTGCCTTCTGGCCAGAATCCTCTATTGATACTTCCTTTGTATGATTTCTCTCATAATGATTTCATCCAAGGATTTGGACAAATTCACTTGGATTATTACCATAATGGCTTTGATTTCGGAGTAAATGATACCACGGTTATTGTCGCTCCATGCAACGCCTATGTTTTCGACATAAAGTCAAACTGGTACAATGAAAGGGGAGGACACTGGCAGACAAATGTTGAGCTACGCCTCAATGCTCAATGGCGTATCAGTATTCCCTTCGAATCTTGGGCACTCAATAGTACATATGGTGCACTACAAGCCAATCAGATCTTAGTTCATGTGGGGCAATACGTTGCAGTTAATCAAACTCTAGGCTATCTGCTGTGTCACGGAGAGCATGCCCATATTCACTTCAGCGTCATCTCATATGACACACATGTCTGTCCCTACTACTATTTTACGGAGTCCGCGAAGACCGTCTTCGTAGACCAATTCTACCGGGTGAACATTACGAGCGGCTGGGACATGTAGAGAAATCTACGTGTCGTCGTTGTTGAGCCCTTTTTCCATTTGCTATTCGCTTTTTACTGTTACGGTCGATAGTATTTGTATGGGGATTGATTTTTCTATGCTTCGAGTTATGTGGCAGAATCTCTTTGTCATTTCAATGCAGTTGCGAGCTTTCTCATCGCCTTCTTTGTCAGTCTCCACATTCATGTTTACTCTTGCGCCTTTCACTCTGTAGCCTTCTTGACTAAGCGACTCCACCGCACCGTTCACGGATATGTGGACGCCTTTGAGATTGAACTTTGATTTTCTATGCATGTAGAGAAATGTTGTAAGGAGACATCCACCTATTGCTGAGAAGAAAAGATCATCAGGGCAAAGATGCTTTCCCTCTCCACCGAACTCTTTGGGTTGGTCGACATGTAGAGTCGCGCCACTGGCTAATGTGACCTCGCCGCCGCTTTTGCCATCCCAAGCCAAGTTTACCTTGAACTCGATTCTTCTCACTTGTGTGGTCATTCGACTCACCGCCTGACACGGCACAACATATTTACCTTAATAGTATTTCATATATGTGCAGAATTCCTATGGCTTGTCTTTCTAGGTTTTCTTTTCTCCGAATAGTTTCTTCGCAAAGTCTATTTCAGCCATTCCGATATTTCTGTGTACAACGGACAACATATCAAAGATGCCCAGACTTTGCCGGTACACAAGTCTCTTGGCTTTATCTAAGTCCATTTCGACATACATGTCGTTGGGTTCATTCGCAGGATTCACCTGATACTCTACGCCGTCTTTTGAAATGCAGAAGACATACGTTGCATCTTTGCGGACTTTGAAGACGAAGCTTCTGTTGTGGTATCGATCAAGCGCTTGTTGGATCTTGGGGTCTCGGTGACGACGCTCGTTGATCGCAGCCACAGCCTTTTCAAATCTTCTGTGAAACCTCATCTAGTTCCTACGCCATCTCTTGCTATAGTCTTCCGACAACTGTTTCTCAAGTACGAATCCGAGTATAAAAAAGCTCTAGGCTTTGGAGGATCGCGCTTTCGACTAATCTAGATTGGAGTGGGGCTTGTTCGTCTACATCAGACAAATGACCTGCTCGGCGTGACAAAGGCAACTTCTTAGTTCGTTTGGGTAGGATAGAGCGGATGACCTAATTCATTGATTAATTCCCCAGCGCTTGCAATGTGCGGTGGCTTCAGTTGACCCGAAGCTTGAACGCTCCTCATGCGCTTCTCCTCGAATTTTCGGAAGGCACCATTCATCAGCATCACTATCTCTGGAGCTTTGAGCATCGAATCATTAGCTCTAAAACAACCGTAGGCGGGCGCTACTTCTTGCAGTTTCTTGTCCCACGTTGTTACAAATTTCCTCTTATCTGAAGGCGGTCTAATGAATTCGACGTACATTACGTAGCGTGGTCCCCCGCTTTCTTCTAACAGGACGGTGCAACTGTATTCAGAAATGATCGCCTTTGTTGCCTCCTCGGCAACCCTCAGAGCAGTCGAGACATGCTCCTCGCAGACTTTCTCCCCAAATACATTCAATGTCATCTTTGTTCTGCCGACCAAAGTGAACCTGTACGGGCTTTTTGATTCAAGTCTCACTATGTCTCCAATTCTGTACGAATAAAGCCCGAATGGATTTGTTATGAGTAATTCGTAAAGGTTGCCAACTTTCAACTCCGCGACGGTCAACCTATCGTCTACGGGTTGCGGTGAACCAAGTTTTTCTGCCTCTTCCCCGTCGCGTTTTTCTGCCCTCTTATTGATGGGGAGGAACTCGAAAAGGTACCTGTCCCAGTTCATTAGTAACCCGTTGCATTCTCCATCGGCAGCTCCGAATTGCCCCTCCGTGGCAGCATACACCTCCCTTATAGGAACGTCCCCGAAGAGATCCCTGTATTGGGCGAGGTATGGCTTGAT
Source organism: Candidatus Atabeyarchaeum deiterrae (assembly GCA_037310415.1). GTDB lineage: Archaea > Asgardarchaeota > Atabeyarchaeia > Atabeyarchaeales > Atabeyarchaeaceae > Atabeyarchaeum > Atabeyarchaeum deiterrae. Next base: position 2,342,875 of record CP147780.1, on the reverse strand, counting down.
TGATGCGCCTGAAGGACAGAAAAGCTTCAAATTCTCCCAGCAATTAACTGGCAGAAGTCTCCCTCCTCCTTTCTTCAAAGCTCTTCGTACCTTCTTTTTGTCATATTCATTCTTCAGGTCAAGGAGCAGCCTTGGAGGGTATTCCTCCGCCATTCTTCTAAACATGGAAACAAGGAGCGGCGTCACTCCGACTACCATTGTGACATTTTCTCCTACAGTCTCTAGAACTGTTCTGTAAAACTTGTCATTCCAGTTGCCGAGTTCAGTTGTCTCGCTGCCTGGTACGACCATTCGTTTAGCGAATCTGGACTGAGTCCGACCAGTTATGCCGCTAATGTATCCGACAGGAATGCGATTGATGTGCTCAACGATCGAGGGTGCTCTGAGGTAGAGAAGTTTACCCGACAAGATGTCTATGTTCTCCTTGGGATTCTCCAATATGAAAGAGTAGAGAAACCTCGATCCGGTATCGTAGTACTTGGTCATCTCTCTCGACATCGGGATAAACTTCGGTTCAGAGGTAGTCCCTGATGTCTTTGCCCACCAAACTGGTGCGCCTGGGAACAGGACATCGCGCTCACCTTTCATTATCAGGTTAATGTACTTCTTCAAATCGGCATAATTATTCACGGATACACGTATCTGATAATCATCAATACACCTGATTCTATCTAACTCGTGCCGTTTTCCAAACAGAGTATTCCTATTCATCTTGGCTAGCATTAGGACGAAGTTCTCTTGGCACTCCACGGGGTGCTCGGTGACCCAATCGAATTCCTTCGCTGATTTCTTGGCCTTCTGAATTATGACAATCTTTTTCAGGTTCATGGCGTTTCTCGCCTCATGCCCATCCTTCAAATCAAGACTGGATTGAACTGCCATCAACAAGGCATCATATATAAGGCGAGAAACTGAGCGGAACTGGATAGCATCAATCCATCACGTTGAGATCTGGCAAATTTAGAGAGCAAGTCTGGTGACAAGTTGGCAGGTAGTAGTATGCTTTATTAACGAGTTATCGACATATACGGCGTTCATAAATCTAATCGAGAGGAGAGATAATCGCAGAACTCTAGGAGGAGAGCTACAGATTGTCAAAAGAGAAACCGGCGAAAACCAAGGAAGTAAAAATACCTGGCAGAGGGCGAACGCAGGCAGTCATCAACACCGCCAACATCATTGACAACTCTGATGGACAGTTGTTCCCTTCACTCTACGCACAAATAGGAACCGACGTTGGACTAAACCCACTTCAATTAGGGACCATTACCGGGATAAGATCATTCCTTCAAGCTGCGACAACCCCGATGTGGGGGTGGTGGAATGACAAGCACTCAAGGAAACGTGTACTTGCTTTTGGATGCTTCTTCTGGTCCATATTCACGATTCTGACGGCAATTTCTGTGACCTACGTTGACATGCTCATATGGCGATCAATCACAGGCATCGGTCTTGCAGTGATTATCCCCACGACTTCGTCTCTCATTGCAGACTACATAGCCCCAGAAAAGAGAGGAAAAGCCTATGGATGGCTGGGTCTTACAGGGGTGCTTGGAGCTGTCGTTGGAACAGTCTACGCCACCGCAATAGGTGACAGCGTGATCATGGGAATAACTGGATGGAGGTTCGTATTTCTCACATGGGGAGCCCTGAGCATAATCATCGGTGTGACTATTCTGGCCGTAGCGAAGGATCCGCTACGAGGTGAAATGGAACCAGAGCTAATGAAAGTGTTGACCGCCCAGAAAGCGGAGAAATACAAGGTCAAACGTTCTGACTTCAAGAAAATACTCTCAAACAAGACGTTCGACATAATCCTGTTACAGGGCGTCGCAGGATCACTTCCATGGAACGGGATTTTCTTCATGATTACTTGGTTCGAGTATATAGGGTTCGACTCTCTAACTGCCGGCTTGATTTTCGCTTTGGTAGCGATAGGTGCAGCTGTGGGAAACCTCTTCGGTGGGTGGATTGGTGATAGGGCTGCAAAATGGCGACCGAGAAGCGGCAGGATTATTGCTGCGCAGATCTCAGTCTTCTCCGGAATACCACTGACTTACGTGATCTTCTTGTTGATTCCCGCAGTAACTGACTCGATTCTGCTTTTCGTGATATTCGGAGCACTCACGGGTCTACTCATATCATGGTGCGGCCCCCAGAACAGTACCATATTCAGCGATATTTTCGAACCAGAAATCAGGGGCACGGTGTTCTCAGTTGACCGAGTGTTTGAGGGCTCAGTTGCAGCTTTGGGAACAGTGTTCGTAGGCGCGGCTTCACTGTTGTTTGGATTCATCCAACCGCCCCTAGGTATGACAGTACCAGAATTCCGCGCTGCCAACCCCGCTGCGGCAGTGGCGAACACGGCGGCACTTGGCCAAGCGATGTTCCTTGTTGCCGTAATTCCATGGATCCTCTGTCTGATCTTTTACACACTTGCATACAAGACTTACGCAGTAGACGCTGAGAAAATGCGCAAGAAGCTGGAGCAACGAGGAAGAGAACTCGAGAAGATGAAGTAACAACATACTCCACCAAAACCTCTTTTCTTTTTTTTGGGGATAATTCCCGAATTGAGCTTTGATGCTCTATACAAAAAGCTAAGTAAGTCCTCTTCTCACTCGGGTACCGATCACAGAAGAAAAGTCCGCCGAGATTGGCATGGTTCTAGGTGCCCGAAGTGGACTCCTTAGTTGTGGCTGCTTGGTGCACGGGTATGCTGAGTGACACGGCGAGAGCTGCTAGAAGTGCATCCCTTCCAGAAGTCGCAAGGAAGTATGTCAGTTGCCCCTTGAGTTTAGGGGGGAGGCTTCTCTCAATATACAAACGAAACTCGTCTTCGCCGCTGATGAGTGCTTCATGCATCTCCCTTATGGGAGTCCTCACATCACCAGACTCCCCTCGGATGTGGTAAGACTTTACTTTGTCAGGCTCAGACTTCTTCATTAGTTCACTAAGTATTACGTCAGCCATTTGACCAACAGTGGGTTTCTGGGAGACCTGAGGTTCTTCTTCTCCTCGTTCCACTTGCGCTCTCTGCTGGGCATCCGCTTCTCTCTTCACTCTTGCTTCGTCGACCATCTGCTGTGCCTTCTCTGGTGTGAGTTCTATCCCTTCCTCCAATTCGAGGAGTGAGCGGAGCCTCATCCAGTAAAGCTTGTCTCCCCTGCTAATCAGCTTGACGAAGCCCTTGGTGGACAACTGGTCAAGAAGTAGGTGGAACTTGTCTCTGCCCAGCTCCTCACCTTTTCCCTTCTTCATCGATGCGCAGATCATAATGTACTTGTGAAACAGCGTGTCCTCTAACTCGTACGTTGAATCACCGTACGCATTCAGTACACAAAGCGCATCGTCCAAACCGAATTCCGAAGTTTGATTGACCTCCGCCAATCCACCTCCCTCGCTAGAAGGGACAACAGTTCGTACTGATAGATTCTACCTACTCCTATTTAGGTACCTGAGAATTATTAAACATTACCTTCCCAGATAATTCTCTCCGATTCCCTTGGTTTTTGATGATAACACGTTATAAGTCGCGAAAAGCGAGGAAAAATAGCGCAGCCTCGAATATTAGAAAGCAGTGATAGCACCACTGGGAAAGTTTATCAGAAGGACCATCGTGACATGGTTCGCAGCCGGCCGCTAACTTGGGCACTAGTCAGTTAAGGTGATGCCAAAAATGCCTAATCTAAGCAGAAAGGAAGTAGTCGAGAGAGCCAAGAAAGCAATCGAAGAAGGAGAGAAATGGCACAGCAAAGTCAACATGAGAGAAATAGTCTTTGGAATCAACGATGGCTCTGTCTCAACTCTAGCACTACTTGCAGGTGTCACTGGCGGAAACCTTACCCTACTCAGTGTGCTGATAGCAGGCTTTTCTGGAGTCATAGCGGGGGCAATATCAATGGCCGTCGGCGCATACATCTCATCCAAATCCGAAATCGAATACCTAAGAAGCCAGATCAAAAAGGAAAAAGACGAAATCGAGGAGCTCCCAGACGTGGAAAGAGAAGAGCTCCGTCAGATATACTGCAAAAAAGCCAAGTTCACGGAGAAAGAGCTGGACATGATAATCGGTCGCCTAACTGGCGAGAAGAAGACTTGGGTTGAGACGATGCTGAGGGAGGAACTGGGTCTCGTTGAGGAACGATTTGAGCGTCCTAGCAAGGTGGCTTTGACAATGTTCGCTGCCTTCTTGCTTGGTGGATCTGTACCTCTTGCCGCCTTCTTCGTGACCGTTATCCCTGATGTTGACATACTTATCGCGTCTTTCATAACTCTTGTCTTGCTGTTCATTATCGGTGTGTGGAAGACTAAGTTCACGGGCAGAAACTGGTTTTTCTCTGGCGGTGAAATGGTGGTAATGGGGACAGTCGCGACAGTTGTTCCGTTTGTGATTGGAGATGTTCTAATCTCAAGGATCCTCGCAGGAATGTTCTAATGCCGTTTCTGCCGTTCCACTTTTCTGTGTGAAAACAAAGATTGAAGTAGGAGAACCAAAATATATTCACGATAACAATAGTTAAATCAGACTTATACCTGATTGTCGTCAATTAGTATATCTATGCGCTCATGACTAGGTCAGATGCCTGCGAGGTGCCGTTAGGAAAATGTGGAAGAAAGATAAGCCAAAGGAACAGAAGAAACCATCAACTCCTTCGAGCGAAAAAAGATATGTCTACAAACTGGTCGTCGCTGGCGAAGGAGGGGTCGGCAAAACCACCTTAATCATCAGGTACTGCGAAGGTCTTTTCAAGAGTGACACTAGGACCACGGTGGGCGTCGGATTCGCATCAAAGGATGTCGAATTGGAGAATGAGAAAGTCAAACTCCAGATCTGGGACTTCGGGGGAGAAGAAAGGTTCAGATTCATTCTCCCAACTTATTGCAAGGGCGCTAATGCAGCTATTCTAGCCTTCGACACCACGCGCTTCCAAAGCGTCAAGAACCTTCCAGAGTGGGTGGACATAATCAGGAAGAATTCTGGAGACATACCCATAATATTAGTGGGCACGAAAGTTGACATTGAAGAAAAGAGAACCGTGAAACCTGATGAAGGGGAGTCTTTCGCTAAGAAGAACAGGCTTCACAGCTACTTTGACGTGTCTTCAAAGACAGGTCTAAATGTTGAGAACGTATTTGCCAAAGCGGCGGAATTGGCGTTTGCCTATAGTCACAAGCCTTAGGAGTGAACTTACGCCTTGCCTTCAGCTGGTAGGTTGGTTGAGGTCAAATGTCCGAAATGCAGTAACCTCCTAAGAATAAAAGTGGAAGACTCAATGCTGACCGAAGCAAAGAGCCTCCCAATCTCAATAGCTTACTTACACGGTGACCCGATCCATTCCACCACAATATGGGTGGATGCTGACTATGTCATAAGAGCAGTAGAGGCCTCAGACAACACTTTGTCCAGTCAGGGCATGACCATGGGTTCAGCCCAGCTACCAGCCTCCAAGGATATGGAAACGGGCGACTCTTTTTCTGATGCTGAACTCGAAGATGAAGTTCTGGACAAACTTGAGAAAGCCCTCCAGACAATAGGTCAAATGAGCGCGCAAGTGGTTCTTGAGATCAGTCGCGCGCATGACGAACTCGCACAGATTCGGAAGAGAAGAGACGAAGGAGCAAGAGAGGCTGAGAAGAAACCAATCCTAGGTGAAAAACCAAGGGTTCTCAAAAAGGAGCCAAAGGCACACCAGACAAAGCCACAGACGGGGCGAAGAAATCCTTAAAGAAGCAAGAAACCGTGAATAGTTAAATTCCACTTCTAGCTGGCCAATTTAGATCAGCTTACCCGTTGTGATCGCCCTCTGATCACCTTCTTGCGCTTAAAAACGGCGCCAATAGACTGCGGAGTGCACATCTGCACAAGCGTTATTATCCAGCAGATAGGTAACTACACAATACTCGCGTTACCTGGACCAGGACTAGAGGGATCGAACATGTCCGCAAAGAAACCCAAGCTGGAAAAAGAGAAGATGAAGACCAAGGCCATTCTGGTTCCTCATACACATTGGGACCGAGAGTGGTACTCGCCATTATACGTATTCAGAATACGCCTGGTCAAGATGATAGACAACCTCCTCACGATTCTTGCAAACGATCCAAAGTTCACCTGCTTCACTTTCGACGGACAAGTAATCCCTCTTGAAGACTATCTCGAAGTTAGACCCGAAAGGCAAGCAGAGCTGAAGAAACGTATTGAGCAGGGCCGAATCGCTGTCGGCCCGTTCTATATACTGCCAGACAATTTTCTAATCAGCGGCGAAGCGCACATAAGGAACCTGCTTCTCGGTATGAGGATCTCAGAGGAACTCGGCAAACTTACCAAGATCGGCTACATTCCAGACGCCTTTGGGCAAATCGCGCAGACCCCACAGATATTCCAAGGATTCGGACTGAATACAGCAGTGTTCGAGAGAGGATTCGGAAACGAAGGAGACAATCTGAAATCAGAGTTCATATGGCGTGCTCCCGATGGAGAATCGTCAGTCTTGGCTCATTGGCTTACACTCGGTTATGGAAACCTTGATCGCGTAAGCACCAATATGAAAACTGCAGTGTCCTTCGTGACCAGTGTTATTAGCAAATTGAAGAGCAAAGCCACAACTAACAATGTCCTCCTGATGAATGGCACTGACCACCTTGAAGCCCAGCCTCATATTCCCCTGGTCGTCCAAAGCGTCAATGAAAGTAACTCTGACGTTGATGTCAAAATAGGAACCATAGGTGAATACTTCAGACTCGTGAAAGCAGAGAGACCATCACTCCAGATGTTTGAAGGTGAGTTTAGAGGTTCGAAGTTTCACCATGTAGTTACAGGGGTCACCTCAACTCGAACTTATCTGAAGCAGAAGAATGCAGAAACGCAGACGTTGCTTGAGAGGTGGGTCGAACCGTTCGACGCTTGGACATGGAGTCTAGGTGAAAGACATAATCATGGTCTAATCTGGCAAGCTTGGAAGTATACTCTTCAATGTCATCCTCACGACGATATCTGTGGCTGTGGAGTTGACTCAATTCACGATGATATGATGAAGAGGTTTACTTCGGCGCAGCAACTTGGGGAATCAGTCCTGAGAGATGATCTCACGTTGATCGCCTCAAAAATCAGTATTAGCCAAAAGGATTACGCACTAGTTGTCTTTAATCCACTGAATTGGAGTAGAACCGATGTCGTTGAGTCGACAATCCTCGCAAAGAAGAGCACAGATGAATTCGAGTTAACAGATCCAAATGGTAAGCATGTCAACTTCTGCACGCTCTGTAAACGAGACATAAAGTGGGCCGTATCATCAAAGATCGAAGAAAGAATCTTCGACATAAACTTCTTGGCTGAAGACATACCGCCATGTGGCTACAAGACTTACAAAATCAAGCGCATCGACAAGGAAGACGTCAACCAAAACCAAAAAGGCCCTATTCAGTCAACCCATCCACCTTTTCCATGTGAGGGAGACACGATAGATAATGAGTACATGGCGGTCAAGGTTGAGAAGGATGGTTCAATCACACTGACCGATAGAATCAGAGGAAAGACTTACAGCGGCCTCAACACACTTGAGGATGGAGGGGATGTCGGCGACGAATACAACTATGACCCTCCAAAGGAAGACAGATTGTACTCGAATAAGGATCTCAGAACAATACATTCGGTTTGCACGAAAGGGACAGCAAGATCTACTTTGAGAATAGAATACGAGCTACAGCTCCCCGCACGCGCCGCTGAAGATAGGAGAACAAGATGGGATCAACTCATCCCATGCCGTGTCACCTGCGAAGTGTCCTTAGCCCCAAAGGTGCCAAGAGTTGATTTCGTGCTCGAATTCGACAATAATGTGGAAGACCACAGGCTGAGAGTTGTCTTCCCGACTGGATTAGCCTCTGACCATGTACACGCTGACCAAGCATTTCATGTAATAAGAAGACCTATCTCGCTGCCTTCTGGAAACGGGTGGATCGAGCCTCCCTCTCCTACTTATCCAATGCAATCCTATGTCTCGATAAGCGACAGAGAAAAGGGGATCACTATAACTGCAAGAGGTCTCCAAGAATACGAAGCCAAAGAAGGAGGAACCATCGCAATAACACTCCTAAGGTGCGTCGGCTGGCTGTCTGGGGAAGAGTTGTCAACCAGAATTGGTTCTGCTGGGCCGATAATCCCAACCCCGGGCGCTCAGTGCCTCGGCAAACACAGTTTCAGCTACTCAGTAATCCCACATGGTGGTACGTGGGAAGAGTCAAAGTCATACATGCAAGCAATGCAACACCAGACTCCCATGAGAATCGTTCAGGTTGTGGACCACGATTTCGCCATCGGAGACCCGTCCGTGGTTCCTGCCGAATTCAGAGAAACTGTGACCAGGACAGCCAACCTGCAATCACACTCCTTGCCTCTCGAACTAAGCTTTCTCAAGGTTGAGCCGGCAAACATCCTAGTGAGCACAATAAAGCAAGCTGAAGACGGCATTGGAATCATAGTAAGGGTTTACAACACGACCAGAGAAATGATCAATGGGAAACTGAAAACCCACAGTGAACTTGGCAAGATCTTTCCAGTAAACATGCGCGAAGAACCACTTGGAGAAACCTCAGGAAAGAAGAAGCTAATCATAACAAGTGAAGGAGAGGTACTGTTCGAGGCGCCGCCATTCAAGGTGAGAACCTTCAAACTGATCTTGAGTTCAATCAATCCGAGAGGACGGAAGCCAAGACACAAGAGTCAAAATGCCTGAGAGAACAAGAAGGTGCTACTTCTTCTTTTCTCCTTTGTAAGTGTCGATTGAAATTCCCTCGGAAGGGTCTTTCCTTATTCTAACAAATTCATTCAGCAGGCGCTTGGTTACCAGACCAACTTTTCCATCGCCTATAGTTCTGCCGCTGATACTAACAATAGGAACCATCTCTGCTTTTGTACCAGTTAGAAAGACTTCATCAGCATTCATCAACTCGAAAGGCGTCATATCCTTTTCAACAACGTTGAATCCAACATCTCTTCCTATTCTCATTACCCTTCTCCGCGTTATCCCGTCGAGTATGCCTGCTGTTACTGGTGGCGTGGCAATTGTGTCAGAGCCTTGGACCATGAAAACGTTCGCCGTAGGTGTCTCGCTCACATATCCCCTGTGGTCGAGCATGATAGCGTCATCCCATCCTGCCTCATTTGCATCTATCTTTGCCAAAATGCTGTTGAGGTAGTTGAGTGATTTCACTTCGTGTGTCGTTGAATCGACGACATCCCGCCTTGTGGAGACGAACCCAACGCGTATGCCGTTCTCTTTTGCCTCCTTTCCGTAAGTTGCCTCAATAGGTTCGGCTATGATTATTATAGTGGAGTTAGTGCACTTCTTCGGATCTACGCCAAGATCTCCAACACCTCTTGTAACGATAAGACGAATGTAAGCGTCTCGAAGCCTGTTTACTCGAAGTGTTTCAACGGTCGCCTTTGTCATCTCGTCCATTGATATGGGAATGCCGAGTTTAATTGCCTTAGCAGAACGATACAATCTGCAAACGTGTTCAGCCAACTGGAAAACAACGCCATCGTACTCTCTGATTCCCTCAAAAACACCGTCTCCATAAAGGAGCCCATGATCATAGACGGATATCTTGGCGTCCCCTTTGGGGTAAAACTTTCCATTCACATAAACAGAATACTCTTTCGACGACATTGCGCCCACGCTCTCCCTGAACGTCCCTTCCTTCACCATCAATATAAGCTTTTGCTGACGGTAACTAGAAGCTTTCTATTCAATCACGTGGGTTTCTGAACTTCAACCTCCAGCTTGTAGATGTGTGTGATTATCTTGATTCAAACTATGGATTCGAATTCCGTTTAGTATGATGGTCGGTATAAAGATCGTTCCAAAACACTTACCAAGCAAAGCTTTTATGTCGAAACGGAAGTAGTTCTAAGGGTATGCTTTTGGATTCCCAAGTCACATTGCAGGTCGGTAGCTTCGAACTAAGGGAGGAGACACTAAATGACTGCTAATGAAGGAGAAGAAAGTGTTACCGAAGTCGGACGAGAGCCGACTGTGGATGAGACCGACAGAATAATCATATCATTTCTCCAGCGCGACTCCAGAACTCCAGCAGCCGAGATAGCCAAAAGACTAGGTCTGTCAGAGACAACTGTCAGAAACAGGATAAGAAAGTTGGCTGACTCAGGCGTGATAAAGAGCTTCACAGTAAACTTGGACCTTGCAAAACTCGGTAAAGCCGTGGCAGCGCTAATAATGGTGAACACAAAGAGAGGCCAACAAGATGTAGCCAAAGAACTGACAACAATCAGTGAAGCAGTCGAAATATACTCGGTCACCGGGGAGTTCGATTACGTTGTCAGAGTTGTCTGCAATAACCCGACTGAACTCGAGAAAATAATCGAGAAAATCAGGCAATGCCCATCTGTAGAAAAGACAACAACTTTTGTGGTTCTCTCAACAGTACGGCAAGGCGGAACTGTCCAAGTCTCGTCTAAGACAATTACATTCTAAGGAAAAGGAATGGTGCTAGTCTAAGATAGCCATGTTTTACTTGCCGATATTCTTCTGCTGTTCTTCCTCTTTCAATGGTCTCTTCAGTACTTTTCCTACGAGAGAAGTGGGTACCTCTTTTCTGAATTCTATGAATTTCGGGACCTTGTAAGGGGAAAGTGACTTTCGTGCATGAGCAATGATGTCTTCCTTGAGCTCTTCGCTGGGCTGATAGGTTGGTTTGAGCACGATGAACGCTTTCACCTTCTCGCTGCCAGGCTTATCGGGGTCTGGAATCCCGACTGTTGCAGCCATTTGGACGGCTGGGTGCTCATAGAGCACGTCGTCGACTTCGCGTGGATAGACTTTGAAGCCTGAGACGATTACCATCTCCTTCTTCCTGTCAACAATGTAGAAGTAACCTTCTTCATCCATTTTCCCTATGTCTCCCGTGTATAGCCAGCCATTCTTAAGTTGATTCTTGGTCTCTTCGGGTCTGTTCCAGTATCCCTTGAAGACTTGTGGGCCACGGATGACTATTTCGCCTGGCTCGTTGAGAGGCACTTCCTTCGTTCCTGTGTCGATATCGACAAGTTTGATTTCTGTGTCAGATATCGGCAGACCCACACTTCCAAGTTTGATCTTTCCGCCGAATGGGGTTATGGTGGCTGCTGGCGAGGTTTCAGTCATCCCATAGGCTTCCACAAGTTTTGCTGAAGTCATTGCTTTGAATCTCTTGAGTACTTCTGGAGGGCACGGAGCTGCACCGCTTACCAGAACCCAGAGAGAGCTAAAATCAATTTTTCCTTTGGTCACGTCGGGATGATCTAGGATCTTCATGTAAAGCGTTGGTACTCCTGGCATGAGCGTAGGTTTGGTTGCCTTGATCAAGTATAGCAAAGATGTTATGTCTCGGGGGTCGGGGTTCAACACTAGCATGGCACCGCAGTATAGCCCCATGTTCATGCATGCTTCCATGCCATACAAATGAAAGAACGGCAGGTTAGCCATGACAACCTCTTTTCCGTATTTCGCTTCCCTTATCCAAACGTTGACCTGAACAGCATTTGAATACAGGTTGAAATGAGTCAATATGGCGCCTTTCGGAACCCCAGTCGTTCCTCCGGTATACTGGAGTATCGCTGCGTCTTCCCTAGGATCTATCTTGACAACGGGTGGGTTGGACTCGTACTTGTTTATGAGGTCTAATAACCACTGCGCACCAGGTATCTCTTTGTGAACCGGGGGCTTTCCAGGCAGAAAATCCTGTAAGGCTGTTACTATTACATGCTTGAGTTTAGTTTCACTCTTAACCTTATCAAGGGTCGGCAGATTTCTCTCGTCGATTATTATAGTCTGCGCCTGAGAGTCCGTTAGCTGATACTTTGCTTCAGGAGGTGTTGCTAACAGACTCAATGAAGTCACTATTGCCCCGATTCTGATTGCTGCATAATACCCTATTACAAACTGCGGATAATTGGGCAGAAACAGAGCAACGACATCGCCTTTCTTAACGCCAAGTGCAGCGAGCGCAGTTGCAAGCTTGTCAACCATTGCCTTCAGGTCTCGGTAGTTTATCTTCCTACCGAGAAAGTAGATTGCAGTGTTGTCTGGTATTTCTTTGCCAGCTCTATCAATCACATCAAAAAGCGGTACCTCGGGGTATTCGACGTGCTCAGGGACCCCTTCTACGTAGGATTTCAGCCAAGGTTTCTGTTCGTAAATACTCTTCTTAGACAATTGTCTCTCTTTCCTCCTCCAGAGGACTCTTCCCAAGCTTATCATCTTGGGTGAACTATTATTTCTACTTTCCGAGAAAAACAAGAACAAAAAAAGGGAATATCAGGCGCAACTTCCCCGCATCAGGAAGCTTTCTGCCTTCCCCAATTCCCCACTTCACTTTTTCGTTGGTTATATTGCCCTAAAGTCAGTCCCTCGCAAGCCATCAGAAAACATCGAAATTGTGATACCAGAAGGAACCATCATCTGCTCAATATAGCATTGGTCGAGTTGACCTGGTAGACAGCCCCTTCCTTCGTATCGACTATAGCTGGTATTGGTGGAATCAGTTTCCTTATTTTTCCTTGAAGTGTCTGGCGAACCATCCTTCCTTCTTTGAAGACTTCTTCTGAGTCTTCCTTGCTCCCTTGTGAGCTGGTTTCGATTTCTTCTTTGACATTTGTCAATCCTCTCGTGAATATTCCTTGATGTTCTATTACATCACATCACACATAAATCAGTTTCGATATTTCGCTAAAAACTAGTTCACAATCCCAAAAACGGACGCACACAAGGCAAACTGGCGAGGAACATCTTGTGAGATTCACATTTATGGACAAAAAAGAGAGCCTGTGCGATCTCCTGTTCGGCTCGGCTTCAAAAAAGAAAAAGGTGGTTGGCGTATTCCAAGAGAGGCTATGATCGCTTCTCTACATCTTCCAGCCCGCGTAAGCCTCGATTACCTGTCCGTTTATGATGTCTGAGTCGTCTGATGCCAAGAAGAGGATGACTTTAGCTGCTTCGAGCGGCTTTGCAGGGATCTGGTTTGCTACTACTCCTTCTCGCCCCGCTCCGACAATGTTGTTCTTCATTATCTTGAAGCCTTCATCAACAGTCTTGGCTCCAATTGAGAGGGCGGTTTCCGCTGTCATCTGAGTCTCGATGAATCCCAGAGCGACACAGTTAGCGTAGACGTTTGCCGCTGCCAGCTCCTTAGCTGCAGTCTTGGTTAGACCTACGATGCCAGACTTCGCTGCGGAGTAGTTTGTTTGTCCAAAGTTCCCATGTAATCCAGCTATGGAGGATACGCTTACGATTTTTGCTTTGAAGGTCTTGTCAGCCTTGGCACGCTCACGCCATCCGGATGCCACAGCTTTTATGCAATTCCAGCAGCCCTTCAGATTAATGCCAAGGACTAGGTCGTAGTCTTCTGGCGTCATGTTCCAGATAGTTTTGTCTCGAATTATCCCAGCGTTGTTGATCAGGATGTCTACCTTCTTGAATTCCTTGATTGTTGCCTCAACTAACTTGGTGACTTCGTCAAACTTTGAAACATCAGTCTTCACGAAGATCGCTTTTCTTCCGGTGGCTTTAACCTTGTTCACTGTCTCGGCTCCGTCTGCCATGTCTGCGACAACTATGTCTGCTCCTTCCTTGGCGAAGAGTTCAGCTGTTGCCTGTCCTATGCCTCTAGCTGCTCCAGTTATTATTGCAACTTTCCCGGTTAGCTTTGCCATGCTTCTTTTTCACCTCTAAATTCAACCATTCTTATTCCTATTAGAGAGAAACAATGAAACCACTACTTCACATGTTCCTCTTCCGAATGATTGTTAAGGGTTAAAACACTAGTAAAAATAGCTCCTCTTTAAATAGTTAAGGGTTGCAGAGCGTTTCTTGCATTGCGTCGACTCTTATCTTAGGAACTGCCTTTTCACCTACGTATTCATTACATCTTCCTGATAATCAGCGCTGTGCAGCCGCCCCCACCTCGTCTCGACTTCCTCCTATTGGACAATAATATGCTCTACCTACACATTTGTGTTAGTTTCAAGAACTCGCTTATGCTCAATGCTTCGAGGTAGAGATCTCGATATGCTGAACACTTGGCTCATGAACTCTACGGAAGCGGCCTTGGCAGATCGGTGAAACCTACCCGTCTTGTCAACAAGTTTAAATTAGAAAGGCTCATGAATTCCTACCTATGCGTCTACTTCTCACGTTTTCGACTTTAGATGATTTCTCCTACGACTCGATAAACAAGCACACTGTTCAAGGGCTCGTCTACTCGCTTATCAGAGAAGAAGATGTTGAAGAATACCATAATCTACCAAAGTTCAAGTTCTTCTGCTTCTCAGACATCTTTCCAATAGACGACTTCAGAGTAGGACAGGAAAAGAACATTCTAATTTCATCCCCTAATGAATACCTAATAGAATCCATGGCGAAAACCCTTAGAGCAGAGCGAAGGTTCAAACTCGGCGACCACGAGATTGAAGCGAGGTACAAAGTAGTTCGACCCGATTTGAGCAGTCGATTCATCTCTGCAAGCCCCATAACCATTTACGAGGACAGCCGTGAGAACCGTTACTACTCCTTCGAGAGAAGCGGGGACCTCAGTTTCTTCTTGCAGCGCATCAAGGAGAACGCCATACGAAAGTATAACGCCTTCTACTCGGAAAAATACGACCTTGCTGAGAACATCTTTGATAGACTAGTATTCAGAAAGGAAGTCTCAGTACGAGCAAAGCGAGGAGAGAAAGAGTTCATAATAATAGGGAGCGTCTGGAAACTCCTTGAAAAATACGGCATCGACACAGTTGAGAACAGAAAATTCTATGAGTTCATAATGGACTGCGGACTCGGAGAGAAAAACAGCCTAGGTTTCGGCTTCATAAACCCCCTGAGATAACGGTCCGCAGGCTTCCTACGGGCGCAAAGTGTACCGACAAACATGTCAGCTCAACATGTTATCGGCTATGATTCCATGTTCCTTCATGCAGTTCCAGTAACTCAGCAGAATTTCGAACGCGCCCAATGGTAATCATTTATATGGTCAAGACATAAGTAATAGTGAGGAGAGGGTCATGCTCGACGAATACGACGATGGTGCAGAGGTTTTCCGAGCGAGGATGGGAAGAAGAAATGATTGAAGCAGTCGCGGAACTCGGCGAGTACATGCTTTCCAAGGAAGAGAAAGGCGGTCTATCGACACTTGTTGACGATCCAAGAGCGAAGCATGTTTTGAGCATAGTCCTCAAGAGAACCTCTGGCGGCTGTGAATACGAGAAGGTGGAGTTGGAAGAATATGACTTCGCTTCCAAAGAGAAATACCTCTACAGGCGCGGCGCTTCACAGGGATCCAATGTGTCTCCCTCCTCTGTACTATTAGATCCTCAACGTACATTCGAAAAGAAGTTTCTTTATTGGTTTTCAGATGAAAACATGAAAAGACTAAGACTGGCTCCAGAGGAGCGCGGGAAATTTGCGGAGATCAAAGCAACTCTTGAAAGGAACAAAGAAAGAATCATCAAAGAAATGGAGGAATCATCGTCAGACCTAGATCCAAAAGAACGGAAACCACTATTGACACTCAAATTCGAAGAAAACGGAAGCTCAACATACATCGGTGATCATAAGATATTTGAAGAGGTCTTCATTGAACGTCTGACTTCTGACTACTATAACAAATATAATACTACGTCACTCGGCAGAGATGCGATCTGCAGCATATGTCTCAGGAAATCTGAAAAGGTATACGGCTTTACATCCGATATTTTCCCATTCTACACGCTGGATAAGCGCGGTTTCGCGCCTGGGCTAAACCGACAAAATGCCTGGAAACTTTATCCCATCTGTCACGCTTGCACTCTTAAGCTTGAAGCTGGAAAGAGGTATTTAGGAAAGAAGCTGAATCTCAGTTTCTATGGAGGTTTCAGATACTACCTTATCCCAAGGTTCATTTTCAGAACAAATAGGGATGCATATGATGACGTATTCGCCATAGTCGAGAAATATGCTCGTGATCCTTCCTTCTCCGAAAAAGAGAGAGGCTGGCTTGGGGGGCTAGTTGCCAGTGAGGATACAATGCTTCGGCTTCTAGGTGAACAGAAGAATGATGTTCTTACATTGAGCTTCTTGTTCTACGAACGCCCGAAACCGAAGGAGCTAAAGATACTACTGAGCATCAACGAGGTGCTGCCGTCAAGACTGAAAAGGCTATATGAAACTAAGATAAAGGTAGATAGTATCAAACTGTTTGCAAACGGAAGACTCGCGTTTAACTTCAAAATCTTGCACGACATCTTCCTTGAGTCAAAGGGGAAGGACACATCGCAAAAGTACTATCTTGACACAGTTGGAAAGATGTTTGTGGGACGGGACGTGGACTATGCGCTCATAATGGCGTTTCTGATTAGAAGGATAAGAAATGAATTCGTTAAAGGACGGAAAGTAAAGAAGCTAACCCTGCAGGGTCTAATGCTCTTCACGTATCTTCACGGATTAGGAATATTGCATGACTATGGAGGTGTAAAAGACTCGGTGGCGAAATTACCGATGCAGGCAGTCGGCAAAGGTGGCGGAGCCGTCAACTACACTGAGGTAGCCAACGGGATATTCGCGGAATTCAAAGACTTCTTTAACTCTGACACGAAGAAGGCGATATTTCTGATAGGCGTATTAACACAGAAGTTGCTCAACATACAGTTCCAAGAGAGGGGGTCTAGGCCCTTTGTTGAGAAGTTGAACGGGCTAAAGTTAGACGAAAGAAAGCTGAAAGCGCTCTTGCCCGCAATACAAGGGAAATTGGAAGAATATGGCAAGAACTACTACAGAGAGCTTGAGAAACTGATCTCGAACTACTTCATGGCAGCTGGTGAACATTGGAGTCTTAGCAATGATGAAGTGAGTTACTACTTTGTCGTCGGAATGAATATGGTAGACGCGTTCAAGACGGGGAGAGAAGAAGAAAAAGATGAAGGAGCTGAAAGCAATGAGTAGAACCATCTCTAAGGTTGAGAAAGAAAAAGGAAAAACTGAAAAGGGGGATACGAAAGCGGTAAGCGACATTGTTGCAAACAGGTCTGAACTCCTGTTCCTCTACGACGTAACTGATTCCAACCCAAATGGGGATCCCGCAGACGAGAACAAACCGAGAATTGACGAAGAAACGCGCAAAAACATAGTGACAGATGTCAGATTGAAGAGAACGATCAGAGACCACCTTCTCAAATTCAAGGGAAAAGAGATTTTCGTGAGGGAGATCAAGGACGATCAAGGTAACATTCAAGATGCGAAGATGAGGGCAAAGGATTTCAAAAACAGCCCCGGCAAGATTGTAGAAGAATGCATCGATGTCAGGCTCTTTGGTGGCGTAATACCTCTAGGCACACTGAAAGGCGACATGAAGAAGGAAAGTAACCAGAACGAAGAGTCTGACGAGATAGAAGAGATTGCAGAGAAAGAGGAGGGTTCCATAAAATATACTGGCCCGGTCCAGTTTAAGATGGGACGCTCACTTAACAAGGTGGAGCTGAAATACGTCAAGGGAACAGGTGCGTTTGCCTCGAAGCCAAGGAAAGAGCAGAAGACGTTCAGGGAGGAGTGGGTGCTCCCATATTCGCTGATATGCTTCTACGGCATAATAAACGAAAACCAAGCCAAGGTGACCAGCCTCACCGAAAACGACGTAGCCCTCCTTCTCGATGGCATGTGGAATGGCACAAAGAACCTGATTTCTAGGTCCAAAGTCGGGCAGATGCCGCGCCTCCTGCTGAAGGTGAACTACAAAGACAAGAACTACCACGTAGGCGACCTAGACGCGCTAATAGAACACAAAAGCGATGTGCCTGATGAGCAGCTACGAGGCATTTCGGATCTGACGATTGACGTGACGGGACTCGTTAACACGCTTAGGCAGCATAGTGAAAAGATCTCTTCAATCGGCTACAAGGTGGATGAGAGGGTCAAGACTTCAATAGATGGCAAAGAGCAAGAACTCGCCGAATTTCTGAGGAATTCCGGGCTAAGGTGCGAGAAGCTCGAATTATAGGGTGTAAGCAAATGCGAGTCCTTGTTTTCGATGTCTGGGGAGACTACGCCCACTTCAAGAAACGTTACACAACTACCTCGCCTCTAACCCACTCAATTCCTCCCAGAACGACCATTGTGGGACTTATCTCGGCAATCGCTGGTCTGGGGAGAAACGAGTACCAAGAACGTTTCAAAGACAAGTCGAAAATCGCTCTTCGACTGCTGAACCCTGTAAAGAAGTCGAGAATCTCGATAAGCCTCATCAGTACGAAAAACGAACACCTCGCCGCTCCTCCGCTGGTGAACTACTTCAAGCAACACACACTCATCAACTTCGAGTTTCTCAAAGATCCGAAGTACAGACTATACCTGTTTCACAGCGACAAACAGTTCTACGAAAGGTTAAGGGAGCTGCTAGGCGAGCACAAATCGGTGTACACCCCGGCTCTCGGTCTAAGCGGGCTAATAGGCAACTTCAGGTACATCGATGAGTACGATGCAGAACCCAGAGTACCTGGGAGCCACGGTGAATATCTGGAGATGAATTCAGTTGTTCCGATCAGAAACTCGGGCACAGACAAACCGCTCGCCAAAGTACAGCCAGAGCCCGACCAGAAATATTCTCTCGAAACCGTGCCCTCCTTGATGAAGGCAGATCGAGAGGTGGAGGAGTACCTAGAAATATTGGTGGAGGAAGAAGGTCATCCGATCAAGGCACAGCCTAGCATGTATTGGGAGGTAGGTGACGGGACAAGAGTTGTTCCTTTCTAGACTCCAGTCTCACCCGCAGAAGCCGTTGAATCTCCATCTTTCAGAGGTTGCGAACAGTTGCAGGAAAATCGTCGAAAGCAAGAGGCTTGACTTTTCGGGGCATCTGAACGCGGAAACTCTACCTGAGCTTGCTTACCTGATCGGCGCGACCCACGATTTCGGGAAAGCCACAAGATATTTCCAAGAGTACTTAAACGAGAAAGACGAAAGCAAGAAAAGAAGGCTAAAAGCACACAAAGAGACGAAGCACGGTCTTCTCTCAGCGATTTTCACCTATTATGTCACAAAGAATTCCATCAGAAAAATGGGTTTCTCTGAGAATCAAGTCTATTGTTTGTTGCCAGTACTTGCGTTCCTAATTGTGAAAAGGCATCACGGTAATCTCGGAAACGGTTACGACGAAGTCAATGAGATGAGAGAGAAAGTATCTGATGAGAGAGAAAAACAAGTACTCTGCTCCCAGCTAGACGCGATAGACGAAGCGGAGATGGAAAAAATACTTGCGGACGTGATCCCAAGTTCACCCCCATCATTCACCAAGTTCAAGGAGGGCTTCCTCACGGTCATGAAGGAACTGGCTATGGAGAGCGTAACCTTGGCTCGTTTGCGTTCGGATGGAGGTTCAATCTTCCCCTACTTCGTAACCCTATTTCTCTACTCTGTTCTGGTTGACTCGGACAAAGCCGAGGCGATGGGATTGGGGAACATCGAACGCGCCGACATCCCACCTGATCTTGTCGACCTCTACAAACAAACAAGGTTTGGCAGACCAAAGAAAAGAATCGACGAGATACGCGAGCAAATATACCGAGAAGTCAATGGCCAAGTCCAGATACTCTCTCTCGACAACGGAATATTCTCCCTAAACGTTCCGACAGGGGCAGGGAAAACCCTAACCGCACTCTCATTCGCTCTGAAGCTGAGAGACCGAGTCAAAAACGAAAGAGGGTATACACCGCGAATAGTCTACTCTTTACCCTTCCTGAGCATAATAGACCAGAACTTCTCAGAATTCGACAAGGCATTGTCTCCACACTTCGGGGAAACTGTCCCGTCGAACATTCTGCTCAAACACCATCATCTCTCAGATATTTTCTACGAAACCGAAGAAGATGAGTTTAGCCCCGGCCGAAGCCAATTCCTAATAGAAGGCTGGAATTCGGAAATAACTGTCACCACCTTCGTCCAGCTATTTCACAGCCTAATCTCGAACAAGAACCGATCGATAAGGAAATTCCACAACATTGTGAATTCGATTGTACTTCTCGACGAGATTCAATCAATACCGCACGAGTACTGGCTTCTGTTGAAGCAAACCCTGCAACTGCTCTCGAAGTACTTCAAGACCTACTTCGTGTTCATGACCGCAACAGAACCACTTATCCTTGACGAAGCCACTGGGGAAGCAAAGCCACTTGTGGAAAACAAGGAGAGATATTTCGAGGGCTTTAACAGAACCGTCCTAAACCTCAGAATCACTGAGGAGACTCCAATCGAGGACTTCGAAAAAATCGTCTTAGAAGACGTAGGCAAGAGAAAAGACAGAGATTTCCTGATAGTCATGAACACAATCGACTCATCAAAAAGGGTGTTCACTCTGCTCAACAAGCTCAATGACGAAGCCAACGAGGTTCTTTATCTATCCACAAACATTGTGCCTATTGAACGGCTCGAAAGAATAAAACGGATCAAGGACAAGAGCAATGGAAAAAGGAAGATCATAGTATCCACTCAACTGATCGAAGCGGGTGTTGACATCGACGTAGATGTGATCTACCGCGATTTCTGCCCCCTCGACTCCATAAATCAGACAGCAGGCAGATCCAACCGCAATGACAATGCAGAAAGGAAAGGAGAAGTGAACGTCTACATCCTCAAAGGCAACCGAACCAACAAGCCATTCTACAAGTACATCTACGACGGCTTCATTATGAACAAGACGAAAGACGTATTGAAGAATAGAGACAAGATCGAAGAAAGGGAGTTTCTCAGACTCATTGACGACTATTTCGAAAGACTTAAGCGCGCAACAAGCACCGACGAGTCAAGCAGAATACTTGAGCATCTAAACAAACTCGAATTCAAGGAAACTGGAGACTTTAAACTGATTGAGGAAGACTACGAAAAGGTCGACATATTTGTGGAACTTAACGACGAAGCTAGGAGAATATGGGAGACTTTCGCATCAATAATGGAGAAGGATGACACCAAGAAAAAGAGAGAGAGGCTTCTCGAGATTAAGAAAAGATTTTACGGCTACGTAATATCAGTTCCGAAGGGAAAGGTTGGTAGTGTCTGTTTTGAGAATGATATTGGGCACATCCAACTTTCAGATCTGGAAAGAAAATACGACATAAAAACGGGGTTTATTCCCGAAGGAGGACCGTTAATAATCTAAATGCCTGCAACGTGCCCGTACGAGTCTGAAGGCACGGAATCTGAGTACTTTGGTTGCGTCTGGGGGGGCAGTCGCATGAGACGACAATGACGAATATAATAGGGACGGGAGCAAACTGCGAAAGGGCCTCGTGGGGTGAGTAATTGGAGGCAAGTAGCCTCATGAGAATAACGGGTGTGATGGTTCAATACTACAAGTCCTGTAAACGAGAGTTGTGGTTCTTCGCACACCAAATAAACATGAACTATGATGACGAGAATATCTCGATGGGCAGGCTGATCCACGAGAAGAGCTTTTCCAGGGAAAGGAAGAACATCGCTCTGGGAGAAGTAGTATTCGACTTCGTCCGAAGAGAAGGCGACATAACGATCTTCGAGGTCAAGAAGTCCAGCCGGCTCAAAGAGCCAGCAAGGTGGCAACTCTACTACTACCTATGGTACACGAAGAAACTTGGAAGACCGGCAAAAGGTGAGATGGTCTACCCGAGAGAGAAGAAGCGGGAAGAACTCACCCTCACCCCGCAAATTGAGGACGAAATACAGGTAATACTCGAAGAGATCCCCAAGATTGCGCGGAACCCAAACCCGCCGAAAGCAGAGACCAAACGCTACTGCAAAAGGTGCTCTTACTATGCACTATGCATGGTGTGAGAAATGAAAGAACCACTCTACATAACTTCGGAAGGAATCCTAATCAGAAGTGGAAACACGCTCTACTTCATGAACAAGGAAGGGAAGAAGGCGCTTCCCATAGAGAACATAAGCGAAATCTACTGCTACGGCAAAGTCTCCCTGCGCTCAGGTGCTTCCTCACTACTGATGAAGATGGGCGTTCCCACACACTTCTTCAACAAATACAGCTACTATGAGGGCTCCCTCTACCCGAGAATACAGCTCAACTCGGGGTTAGTGGTCGTTAAACAAGCAGAACACTACCTAGACGCTGGCAAAAGAGCAGACATAGCCCGCGAGATCGTAGAAGGAGTGAAGCACAACGTGCTTCAAACGCTGAGATACTACAGGAAGAGGAAAAAAGACGTAGACCAATTCATCGAAGCAATCGAAAAGGAGTCCATACATGGCGACATCCCGACCATGATGAGCGCCGAAGGCAGAATATGGGCAGCCTACTACCAGAGCTTCGGGGAAATCATTAGCACCTTCGAGATGAAGGAGAGAGAAATCCGCCCGCCAACAAGTGAAATGAACGCCCTCATTTCCTTCGGCAACTCCCTCCTCTACTCAACCGCTCTCTCCGAAATATACAACACGTATCTCCACCCCTCAATAAGCTACCTCCACGAGCCTTCCGAGCGAAGATTCTCCCTCGCCCTCGACCTCGCAGACATCTTCAAGCCAGTGATAGTGGAGCGAGTCATCTTCACACTCGTAAACAACAAGATGCTCACAGAAGAAGACTTCGACAGAGAAATAGGAGTGCTACTCAAAGACAAAGGAAAGAAACTCTTCCTCAAAGAATACCAGGAAAAACTCAGCACAACGCTCAGCCACCCAGACCTCAACAGAAAAGTCTCATACAAGTACCTAATCAGACTGGAATGCTACAAACTAATAAAACACATACTCGGCGACAAGAAGTACAACAGCTTCAGAATGTGGTGGTAGAAAACGTACGTAGTCATAGTCTACGACATCAACGTGGAACGCATAAACAAAGTGAACAAGTTCCTGAAAACATATCTCCATTGGAGACAAAACTCAGTATTCGAAGGAAACCTATCATCGTCGCAACTCGAACGAGTGAAGGCAAGACTCAAAGAACTGATAGACGAGAAAGCAGACTCCGTGTTAGTATACGAACTCCCAAGCAAAAAGAACCTCGAACTCGAAGTTATCGGCATAGAAAAGAACCCAATAGAAAACATACTATGACTAGTCAGCCTTTATAAGCAAGCAACAGTATCGCAGGTTGACCGAACAGCACACCAAATCTAACCAGAATAAGAGCATTTCTGGGCAAAACCAGCCATCATAAGCTCGGTTTGAGATTGACCTAGTAGTTTGGAAAGATGAGGGTTGAGAAGAAACTATGATGTTGCATACCTGTTTGAGATTGACCTAGTAGTTTGGAAAGGAAGAATGGCTACGAGCCAAATAAGAAGTGGGTCCTCAAGTTTGAGATTGACCTAGTAGTTTGGAAAGGGAACCATGCGCACCCCAACGTAGAGGCAGAGGAAGGTTTGAGATTGACCTAGTAGTTTGGAAAGTGGGGTGACGGTACACCGGCCAGTTGGACTCAGAAGAGTTTGAGATTGACCTAGTAGTTTGGAAAGGAGTTAGGCAGATCTCAATGGCTGCACCGGCTTTCGTTTGAGATTGACCTAGTAGTTTGGAAAGATGCCAGAAACTATGTTGCCTACGAAGTAGAAGATAGTTTGAGATTGACCTAGTAGTTTGGAAAGATGCCTAGGTTCATTATGCCGTAGAGTCCACCTGTGTTTGAGATTGACCTAGTAGTTTGGAAAGCCAGTGAGTCACTGTATGCTGTGGCAATCGTGTAGAGTTTGAGATTGACCTAGTAGTTTGGAAAGATGATGAAGATGTTGTAGCCGCCTTCCGTCCTGTCGAGTTTGAGATTGACCTAGTAGTTTGGAAAGACTGGCTCGTTGACCACTCGAAGCATGTGCTCACACGTTTGAGATTGACCTAGTAGTTTGGAAAGATTGCAGAAAGTACGCAACCGTGAGCGATATATCCACGTTTGAGATTGACCTAGTAGTTTGGAAAGACTGATCCGCCGTATGGGAAGGAGTATCTTGATCTCTGTTTGAGATTGACCTAGTAGTTTGGAAAGAATTGCCACATGAATTGAGTTGTCCAGTGCTATATCTGGTTTGAGATTGACCTAGTAGTTTGGAAAGAAGGAAAGCAACCGCAGACCTCACAGCGAGACGCGGAGTTTGAGATTGACCTAGTAGTTTGGAAAGTTGAGGGTTAACCGTATGCCCACATAGTAGTCTGCTTGTTTGAGATTGACCTAGTAGTTTGGAAAGACGAACCTGTAGTAACAATTGTGTGCCAGCTCGTGATATTGTTTGAGATTGACCTAGTAGTTTGGAAAGTAGTACAGCGTGTATGTGTAGCCGGTGCTGATTATGGTTTGAGATTGACCTAGTAGTTTGGAAAGACCCACCCGTCATGTTCAAGCGCTACACTGTGATGCTGCGTTTGAGATTGACCTAGTAGTTTGGAAAGAGACCATTGTTAACGAGGGCTATTGTGCCATACGGTGGTTTGAGATTGACCTAGTAGTTTGGAAAGAACCCATAGTTGAAACACCTTCATGCTAATAGCTCTGGTTTGAGATTGACCTAGTAGTTTGGAAAGAGTGGGGTGAGCATGGGGTCTTGGACTGGGCGCCAAAGGTTTGAGATTGACCTAGTAGTTTGGAAAGCTAGATGCTCCCAAGCTTCTTCACCTCGGCCTAAACTGTTTGAGATTGACCTAGTAGTTTGGAAAGCTCTTATCATGGTTGTTCTTCTCCTTTAGTGGGGTGTATTATGGTTTGAGATTGACCTAGTAGTTTGGAAAGTATGTGGTGTCAAGCATGATGCCTTGGAATACATTGGTAGTTTGAGATTGACCTAGTAGTTTGGAAAGATGTCGTCTTGGAAGGCATTCCACGCACGTGTTACCTCGTTTGAGATTGACCTAGTAGTTTGGAAAGGATCTTCATCTTTCATATGGCTTCATCTCCATCAATATAGTTTGAGATTGACCTAGTAGTTTGGAAAGGATCTTCATCTTTCATATGGCTTCATCTCCATCAATATAGTTTGAGATTGACCTAGTAGTTTGGAAAGTATGTGAGTGGTGATGTAATATGGTTGTGAAAATCACAAGTTTGAGATTGACCTAGTAGTTTGGAAAGGTCATCATTTTGCTCCAGCGTTCTACTGTGTAGTATTCGTTTGAGATTGACCTAGTAGTTTGGAAAGGAGAATAATGAGTTACCGGAAAGCATCAGAGAATATTTGTTTGAGATTGACCTAGTAGTTTGGAAAGATAGGTTCTTCAGGTTTCTTCGTTTCCTGCGGCTTCTTAGTTTGAGATTGACCTAGTAGTTTGGAAAGAGAACCCACTTCAAGGGCTTCTTATGCCACATTCCCGTTTGAGATTGACCTAGTAGTTTGGAAAGCCCTCTGCTTCTCATCAAGATGCTCAAGGACCTCCATTAGTTTGAGATTGACCTAGTAGTTTGGAAAGGCAAGCGGATATGGCATACAGATAAGCCCGTCCTTCGTTTGAGATTGACCTAGTAGTTTGGAAAGAATAATCATTTCCTTATTCTAATAGGTTGGTCGGAGGGTTTGAGATTGACCTAGTAGTTTGGAAAGCTAAGGCTGCTGGCAGCAAGAGGAAGCCCCATTTCTCGGTTTGAGATTGACCTAGTAGTTTGGAAAGGATAACTCACATTGGAGTTCTCCTCCAAGCCAGAGTGGTTTGAGATTGACCTAGTAGTTTGGAAAGTGTCTCCTAATGAAACCCCAGAAACGCCTTAGAAGCGTTTGAGATTGACCTAGTAGTTTGGAAAGACGTGAAGCCTACGAGAACCCAACTCAGAGTCTTCAGTTTGAGATTGACCTAGTAGTTTGGAAAGCATAGGTATTCACTGTGTGCCAGCACCCCGAGTTTCGTTTGAGATTGACCTAGTAGTTTGGAAAGATGGTCCATCCAATAAGGAAAGAAGAATCTGGATAGTTTGAGATTGACCTAGTAGTTTGGAAAGTACGTGTACAACGTTAGAAAACCGTTTTGCTCTAATTCCTGTTTGAGATTGACCTAGTAGTTTGGAAAGACTTGCGGTTCACCTAGTTCTGAAACTGTGATCTAAAGGCGATATCCGGTTGACGTGGCTCTTGTCGCATAGTTTCACCCTCGTGTGGCAGGTTAATCACGTGGTCGAGTTTGGTGTTCAGGTTGCTAAGTTTTTTTGAAGTTCAGTGTTAGAGCAATCTCCATTACCGCTTGGGGTTTGCTTGTACCAGTGAGTTCTGGCGATTTCTGAGGTAGCAGCTTCAATATGAAGTCTCGCCAAGATAGGCCAGCTTTGGCTGTCTTGAGTGCTTCAAATTGGTCGTCCTCAAAACCTACCAGTATCTTCTTCGTCATAGTGTGCTTTCACCTTTTGCAGTAGTGTGAGAAGACCCTCGAGATCAGTGGCCGAAGCAACATTGTTGCGCAGGCAAGGACTTCTTCGCGACTTTCCCACGGAGTAGTTCCTTGATGTGCTCGACTATGATGATATGCGAGTGCTTGCTTTCACATTGGTAGAGGTCCCAGGCGAATGATTGCATGGTTGCACGCCTCACACTTAGTAACTAAATACTCAGTAAGAGAAGGAGAGGCGCATCTAAAGCTGGTGTGATTGACGCATAAACAGAGGGTTTCGGCACGGAAAAAAGAGAGTGAGGGTTCTTCAAACTAACACTTTGATAGAGGTAGTATGCTCTGCTGTCACATTCCATTTCGTGCAGTTTTCGCAATTGCTCAACAGATTTTAAAAAGGTATTCCACAATATGATAGGACAGTACTGAAATACTTACAGTTTGACTGAACTATTGGTCTATTCTTCCTAATCCCACTGAGGGGTATCAGGCGAGTTACAGAGGTGGCGGAGAAAGTTGAGTGCAAAGGGCAAGATGAAAGCAGCAATGTACTACGGACCGGGCAATATGAAATATGAAGAGACGGATATTCCTGAGATCTGTGCCGGAGATATTCTCGTTAAGGTGAACGTTGCGCTCACATGCGGTACTGACTTGAAGACCTTCAAAAGGGGACACCCTGTGGTGGTTCAGAAGCTTCCCATGATTCTAGGTCATGAATTCGCGGGAGTAGTTGAGAGAGTTGGCGAAAAGGTGAAACAATTCAAGCAAGGTATGAGGGTTGTCGCAGCGAACTCAGCGCCATGCAATGAATGCTTCTACTGCAAGAGGGGTCGACAGAACATATGCGAGCACCTGAACGAGAACATCATAAGCGGCGCATATGCGGAGTACATACGTGTACCTGAACACATTGTACGCCAAAACACCTTCGAGATCCCCCCAACCCTCTCATTCAAAGACGCCGCTCTGGTCGAACCACTTGCGTGCGTGGCTCACGGTGTAGCTGCCGCTGGCATAAGTCTAGCTGACACTGTAGTCATAATAGGCTCAGGACCGATAGGTCTCATGCTACTTCAGCTTGCCAAACGAAGCGGCTCTTGTAGAGTGATCGTCACTGACCTCTCTCAGAAACGCTTGGAAACGGCCAAAGCCCTTGGGGCTGATATTGTGATAAGCGCAAAGAATGAGGAACAGATTGCAGAAGTTAAAGAGCTAACGGAGGGCAGAGGCGCAGACATCGTGATTGAAGCAGTCGGGCTACCACAGACCTGGGAAATGGCAATTGAGATGACAAGAAAGGCTGGAACCACAATGCTTTTTGGAGGAGCTCCAGCTGGAACAAAGTTCACTATAGATACGAGAAGATTCCATTACGAAGAACTTACAATCAAAGGTGTCTTTCACCACACCCCGATGTATGTGGAAAAAGCGTTGAAACTTTTGGAGTGCGGCGCCATAAACACCAAAGCAATAATAACTCGCGAGATGCCTCTGAAGAGTGTGGTAGAAGCGCTTAAACTGATGGAAACGGGGGACGTAGCCAAGGTAGCAATAATCCCGCCTTGACCCTCAGACAGGCAGAGACTTCTCTTCAAAGAAGAAGATAGACTCGATCATTTTTCTTGCAACAAGTCCTGAAATAACCCCACACTATGCGCCACGTATTTGATTTATACCAGTGTAGCTCTCGAGCACCAGCGTAAATGGGGAAAAGAATCTAATGTGACAAGGACTATATAGTTACCCATCATGATCAAGTCCTCTTCCTCAAGATTTTTTCATAACAATAAAAAGGAAGATCTCTTCCGGGAAAACGAACTTGGCCAACTCGCCTATATTGATGCCTCTCATAGAGTCTCAATGCTCTGGGATTGCCGCTGTAAGTATCTAGTCTGATGGACGTGTACCCATTATCAACGGCATAGTTCTCAGCATAATCTAGGATCCTTCCCCCGACTCCTTGTTTCTGCCATTTGGGGTTGACCGCCAACCTATGTAACACTAGAACTCTACCCTCTTGGTCCAGCCAACTGAGACTCCTGTATTCAGGAGGTTGCTCCTCATTTATCGAAATAGCTGCTATGACTCCATTATTCCCTTTTAGAATATGCATGGACTCGCTTTCAACATCATTTCTTATTGTCTGCCGATTGGGATATTTTTCATTCCACTGGTAGATTCCTTGAGATGTCATGTCTTCTACGCAAGCCTTGATTAGGTCCATTAGTCTATCGACGTCATTTTCCGTCGCCAAAGTCATCTTCATCAAGAACCACGTCAAAGAGTCACTTCTTTTCACTGGAGGGCAACAATCGCACTGCCCCTACTATTATGAATGCTATGCCGACCAGCCATCCGATAAGCGAGGGGATAACGATGCATAGTATTCCAAATGTTATCAATATCAAGCCAACCAGAACGTCTTTCATGTCAAACGGCATATTGTTTGGTTCCTCCTCTCATCTCTTTCTCGGTTATACGTTATCTATTGTTTCTCAATTGTAAATAAGCATGGCGATCAATAGCCCGTCCTTTCAGACTACTCGCCGGTTCCTTGATTCAATTCTAAGCCAATATTGCCGCAAGGATCCCCGATATGAAAATCCCATCAAAGGTTCCTGCCCCGCCAATCGCCGCTATTTTCGGCGCGCTCTTGGATATGTCTTTCAAGTGTCCGAAATCTGCTCCGATCAATGTTCCCAGCACACCACTAACATAAGCTACGTACGACGTGTATGGTGGCAGGGCAAGTATGATGGCGCACAATGCTGCAGTGATAGGGGCAACAAGCGCTGGCGCGGCAATTCCCAGTCCTCTGATGGGGCGCGCAACAAAATACATGATTAATGCCACAACTGTTATCGAAATCAGAGCCATAACAAGAATCGAAGGAACTGTGATGAAAAGGTAGACCGAGATAATGATCGGGATTAGCGCTCCGCCCAAGTTCACTGCAATCACCGTTGGTCTTCTTACCTGCGTTATTGCAGGGACCCTAAAGACTATCCCAAAGAATTCAACGTTCTGCGCCTGAAGGACCTGGCTTTGAGTCATAATTTTGGCTACGGGTATGTTAATCCATGATCCAAGCAATGACCCGAACAGAATGATCATCGCGACTTGCCAACTGAATCCAATCGCTCTGAATGCGCCGCCGATCAATCCCACAAATAGAAAACCGAACACGATCATCAGCGCTGCAATCAATACTATGTCTATCTTGTAGTGGTGAAATCTGTAGAAGAACCTTGAGCCACCGCCGTTCGAGTCGCCTGGCAAGATGTGACACCATTCGTAGCAGAACGCCTTCACTCGTTTTATATCTATCTACTTTCTCTCTGCGATCAGTTCCATGGTCGCCTTCACATGAAAAAGCTTCGAAAGACCAACTTTCAATGCGTGCGATTTGAAATTAAAGTAGTCTGGCTCCTGCCCTTATATATGGGTTCAAATGAGAATCTCTTTGTGGATCGATGGTGGCTATCCCATGGCGAAGGTTAATGCAGGAAAAGCGGTTGCAAGACTTCTGCGTGACTATGGCGTCAAGTACGTGTTTGGATTGCCTGGAGGAGAAACCCTATCTATATACGACGGAATCCGAGAACTCCAACCAGAAATCAGACACGTACTCGTAAGAGATGAGCGAAACGGTGCATTCATGGCAGACGGGTATGCAAGGTTCTCATACAAGCCAGGCGTATGTGACGGAACAGTTGGTCCAGGAGCGCTTAACATGGTTACCGGTATAGCAGAGGCATACTATAGCTCAATCCCCGTGGTCGCGCTAATTAGCGATATTTCAACAGCTTTTGTTGGCAGGAACGCCACCCATGAATGCGATCAAATTCGCATATTCAAAAGTATAACCAAGCTGGCCCTGAGAACCAGCAAAGCCGAAGGTGTTCCAGATGCCGTCAGAAAAGCTTTTAGAACAGCAACAAGTGATAGACCTGGTCCCGTTGTCCTTGATTTTCCAGAGGACGTAATCCTTTCTGGCACGGTTGATCAGGAGAAGCTTTTCATTGGAGAAGGGTGCGGAATGTACCCTTCGCGTAGAGTCAACCCAGATCCAAGAAGAATCAAAGAAGCCACGGAACTCCTGCTGAAATCTGAGAAACCAATAATGCTTGTAGGAGGCGGTGGGATCATATCGCAGGCATACGATGAAGTACTAACCTTGTCAACTCTCCTTGTCATGCCTGTTGCAACGACGATGACTGGAAAAGGGATAATATCAGAGTCTCATCCCCTCTCTGTAGGTACAGTCGGAATGTACGGGAGCAGGTTTGCCAACAATGCACTGAAGGACTCAGATCTAGTTCTCGTTGTTGGAAGTAAGCTTACCGACTATGACACCGCAAAATACGCGATTCCAAAAGCGAACCAAACAATAATCCAAGTAGACGCGGACCCCAAACAGATAGGGAAGACCTTCCCCACCAAAGTAAGACTGGTAGGAGACGCCAAGCTGGCTCTCCAGTCACTTACAATCGCGCTGAAGGAGAGAACAGAGAAAAAAGGGAGATCGATCGGAGAAGCGCCAAGGGTATGTGAGTTGGCGAAACTCAGGAAGGAATGGCTTGACTCGCTAGCGCCAAAGACTGACTCGGACAAGTTCCCATGCACGCCACATAGAATAATCAAAGAAATCAGAAGCTACCTCTCAGACACCGATATCCTTGTGTGCGACGCCAGTACAGCTGGTCTGTGGGGCGCGATGCTATATCACATGCCGAGAGCAGGGAGATTCTTTGCGGCTCCGAGAGGCATAGCTCCAATCGGGTATGGGTTTCCTGCTGCCATAGGAGCGAAAATGGCTGCACCAAACAAGAGAGTCCTGTCCTTCATTGGAGATGGTGGATTCGGGTTGTCATTAACAGAATTAGACACTGCTATTAGAACCAATACACAAATCACAGTTCTTGTTCACAACAACTTCAGTCTGGGATTCATCAAATTCGGGCAGAATGCGATGTTTGGAGGACGCACGATGTCAGTCGACTTCAAGAAGGAGCTTGACTATGGTAAGATTGCGGAAGCATACGGATGCTTCGGCAGAAGAGTCGAGAGACCGAGTGAGATAGTCGACGCTTTGAAAGAAGCGGAGGACTCTGGTAAACCTTCAGTAATAGACGTTCCTGAAGATCCGACCGAACTCGTACCACCGATAACTCTTGGATGAATAGCCATCATATTACTTATGTAGATACCGTAATATCATGCAGAAACATGGAAGTAAGCAAGGTGGTGACACAAAATGGGAAGTGTCAAAGATCTTGAGGTTTTAATCCCCCCAACTAAGGATGAATTTGGTCTAGGCAGATTCCATTTCTCAAATCGTTATTCTGTTTTCGATTGGGGTGAAATGCCTGATTTGATCGAGGACAAAGGCGCAGCATTGTGCATAATGGGTGCTTATTGTTTCGAGCAGCTGGAGAAGAAGACTGACATCAAAACTCACTACAAGGGGCTTGTAACACAAAACGGCGAAAGCGGGCTCAGAAGCAAAGATCTGGAGGAACCGACGGATGTCATGGAAGTTGACCTAGTGAATGTCATTAGACCGAAACCTTATGTTGCTGAAAAAGGCGAACTGAAATACGATTATAGCGTGTACACGCAAGAGCTCACAAACTTCCTAATACCGCTCGAGATTGTATATAGAAACGGACTACCTGAAGGCTCATCCATATTCAAACGCCTTGATCAAGGTATTCTGAGACCTGAAGACTTAGGGCTGGATCACAATCCGAAACCTGGCGAGCAACTCAAGAAGCCCTATTTTGATCCGAGTACGAAACTTGAGAAAGGAGACCGCTATCTTACGTGGAGAGAAGCGCAAGAACTCGTGAGATTGACAGATGATGAAACAAACGAGATCAAAGACATACTGCTGGAAGTTGACAAACTGATTACAAGCATCGCTTCAAAAGCTAAACTCAAGAATGAAGATGGGAAAATCGAGTTAGCATTCAACCCGAAGAGACAGATGATTATTGTTGATGTCGTCGGCACATTGGACGAGTGCAGGTTCACCTACCAAGGATCCAACGTGAGCAAAGAGGTGGCAAGACAGTTCTACAAGAAAACCGAGTGGTACAAGGATCTTGAAGAAGCAAAGAGAGAAGCTGGATCAAAGGGTATCGAAGACTGGAAAGAACTATGCAAGTCCAACCCTGGAAAGATGGACCCAGAGCTGAAGAAGATTATCAGGAACATGTACACATCAGCAGCAAACGAGTTCACACACTCAAAGATATTCGACTCGCCCAAACTCGGGGAAGTAATGAAAGAGTATAGATCCTATCTCAACGAAGGATGAACAAAAGAAGCAGTTTCTCCTATCTCTGCTTTTCCAGTACACTAAGTAGCTTTGGCAACGACATGATCGCGGCTGACTGCATCATCTCGAGGAGTAGAACTCCATCGAACCCGTTTTTCCTTGTTATATGTCTGATGAACTGAACCCATTCTGTTGTTCCTGCTCCGAGTGGCAGATGGTCTATCTTATACTGGACCTGCACGTCATGGAAATGAATCTCCTTAACCCTGTCTTTGCGTTCGTCGAAGAACTTGTATGGGTTCATTTTGAACATAACATGATGTCCATAATCAAAGCAAATGCCAACATCGTATTTCTGAACTAGCGGATCGATGATTGCATCGAAGGGAATGGCGCAATCGGGTTCAAGAAGAATCTTCATAGGGTCGCCAGCGGCATCGATCAATTCAGAGAGCCCTAGTCCACCAATTCCTAGGATATAGTTGTAGATTTTTCTTTTGGTTGAAGCCGCAAAGGGTAAGCTAGCTATCTCATTTTCAACGTAGCGAGTCGGGTGAAGAATGTAGCCAGTTATCTCGAGGGGCTCTGTTGCCACAATCACTTCTTTCAGGCATTCCAAGGTTGCTTTCCTAATCCGTTCATTCAGACTCATGAAACTTGTATCATAGATTGGCAGGTGAACTGAGTATGAGATTCCTTTAGCTCTTCTCAATTCAAGTAGTTCATGGATAACGCCGTTATCTGCAGATCCTGGCACTGTGAACCTTGTGTCAAGTGCCAGTTCAATGTGCCGAAAGCCTGCGTGTGCTAACTTCCTAGCATGCTTGGTCAAACGGAGAGACTCAAAACTGGTCTCTACTTTGTCTCCTTTGTCTGCTTGAATGGTTTCCACGACATCAGCTAGGCTACCGACTTCAGTACCTACAATCATGATAAGTGATCACCTCATGGCATGATCGAGTGGATTTTCTTTAGTGTCGCTTACAGGACTACAAGAAGCGGCTGTTGAGCAGCAAAACCCCTTGTTCGCGACATTTGTTGCCGATTGAATCTCTTTGAAGTCACTAAAAAGACTTGTGAATTCACGTTGCCTGAAAGTGCTGGACTTGGAGAACCCCTTGACTTATTAGGATGGATGAAATCAATCAATGTGTAGGGACTAGGCGGGTCGTT
Organism: Candidatus Atabeyarchaeum deiterrae; assembly: GCA_037310415.1. Classification (GTDB taxonomy): domain Archaea; phylum Asgardarchaeota; class Atabeyarchaeia; order Atabeyarchaeales; family Atabeyarchaeaceae; genus Atabeyarchaeum; species Atabeyarchaeum deiterrae. The sequence goes on along the minus strand of CP147780.1, from coordinate 2,309,116 downwards.
AATCAAGGACAGACGGCATGGAGGAGAAAACCTGGCAGCTGAGTAATGAGCAGTCACGAGAGGTGAGGTTACCCTTGGAGATAATTGACAGTCACTCCCAACTACCTCCAGATCCCGAATCGATGAAATTGTTCTTCGAATCCCAGAAGAAGGGTATTGGTTATGCTGACATATTCAAGTCAGCTCCGCTGTCTCCTTCCTTAGACACCATGATAAAAGACATGGACGACGCTGGAGTATCAAAGTCTGTGATAGTTGCGATCGACGCTGAAACACGTTTTGGCTTCAAGACCTCAAACGAAATGGTTGCCGCTATTGTAAGCAGATACCCTGAACGGTTAATTGGCTTCGCCGGCGCGGACCCAAACAAAGGGGTAATTGCAGTAAAAGAATTTGAACGAGCTGTGAAGGAACTCGGCTTCAAGGGATTGAAGCTGCTCCCCCATCTTATAGAACTCAACCCGAACGAGAAGGTCATTTACCCTCTCTACGAGAAGGCTCAACAGTTGGACGTTCCCGTACTTTTCCATGCTGGAACCCAATTCCATACTGGAACAAGACTGAAGTATTGCCGACCAATCTACATAGATGATGTCGCCGTTGACTTTCCGAACCTGAAGATCATCATCGCACACTTTGGATGGCCATGGTATGAAGAGACGATAGCAATCTGTGAAAGACACAGAAATGTCTACTTCAATATTGCTGGCTGGGCACCGAAGTACATACCGCAAATTGTGGTGCACTACATGAATAGCCGGCTTTCAGACAAAGCCCTCTTTGGATCAGACTATCCTTTGGTGACTAGAAAAAGAATACTAGCTGAGCTGGACCAATTGGAGCTGAAGCCAGAAAACAAAGAGAAAATTCTGTACAAGAATGCCAAGCGGCTACTAAAGATTAGCTGAGGACCATGTCAAGATGCCCTGTCCCCAGCTTTCCTTCTCATCTTGCGAGCTTCTTCCACGATGCTCTCGTGAGTCGCAAGGGCGCATGGTAATCCCTTCGAGAAAGCAACACCTTCACAATCAGCAACTCGAAAAGTCCTTGGATCTAACTTGCATTTACCTCTCAAGTTGGCATCATAAAAAGGGCATGAATAGCTTGGGGAGGTGATATTCTTCAGTAAAGACTGAATTCTGTGATTCCTATTAGAAGGGTCATAAGGTAATGTTGCCTCCTTGATTCCAGTCATGATCGCTTTGTGGACATCGTCCTTCAGAGAGTCGCTAAGGTCCCTCACGCCAACCACGGTTATCTTGTCTGCATACTTCTGGAGAAATAGCTCACCTATGTTGCCCAAGATCCTGCTCATGGCGAATTCAGGGAAATCCATGCTTGAGGCTATGGCGACTAGAACTTGGGGGCTATCCATAATTTGCGTGGCACCGATCTTCATGGGAGGAATTTCAATTGATTTCAAGATGCCATAATCAGTTACCTCGCGTGACAGAGAAGCTATTGCGCCAAGGAAGCTGCTAACAAGCACAGGATCCTTCTCGATGCTACCGTACACTCTGTGGAAGACAACAACTCCATCAACCGCAATGTATACGTTGTGAATCTTGCATCTGCTGTCCTCTTCTGCGTTACCAATGGATAGGTCTGTGCTCATCATTCCCCCTCATGCAGGAACGCATTCAGTCAACTCAAGGTTCACAACACTTATTTAAATCTCTCGTCAGCAGCCATCAATAACATGGACCTTATTGGCAATTCTGTAGCATATGCGGGAAACCACTCAATCGCCAAGCGATTCTGTTACGAGTCTCTCAAAGCACTTGCAGAGAGACTGCATATATTAGCGTGAATGAGCTACCTCAGCAGTTCCGCTTGTTCGAGCCCTTCCATGGAGTTGCGCCATTGGCTATTTCAGTCGCCTCAAAGGTTCTCTCTGACAGATTTGCGAGTCTTCTACAAACCTCTTATGAGTATCATCCTAGCCTGATCAGCCGTATATTCGCAGCTATCAGCTGCCTCCTCTATTTCCTTCAAGAGGTCGTAGAGTGTCAAGAATACGGAAGTAGGGATAACTTTGTCGTATTTCATAAACTCCAGCTGAGTACTACTATAAAGCACGTCGACATCGTGTTCAAGTTTCTCAACCTGATCGATCCATTGCTCAGTCTCTTCCATCTTCGCTTGAATTAACGAGAGAATGATATTTCTCATGGCTTTGACGCATTCAAGTAGCTTGGCGCTCATTTTCTTATAGAGCGACCAAAGCCCCTCAGGGGTCCTCACTGGGCCCTGCGTTAAGATCTCCAAATCCTTAGACGCATCCTTGCAATGAAACATTGTGGAATCCATTCTCCTTGTCAGATGAAGCAGATCCTCCCTGATTTTCGGAGGCAGGTCCCCCTTAGTAAGTTCTCCCTCTATCTTCTTCCTTGCCCTATCCGCTTCGTCGTCGTACTTATGTAGAACATCCGCATGACGTCCTACTTGTCCTCTCGCTTTGCTATTCACGGCTTCATTGAATTCAGAAGCCACCAGAACAGCTCGCTCAGCGTTCTCCTTGAGCATCTTGAGAATCAAACTTTCGCGTCTTTTTGTGAACCAAGTCAGAAGCTGCTCACTCAACTTTCAATCCCACCAAATTCAATTCTTGTGTGAAACGGTTCACTTTAGGATACAGAGATAAACAAATCGCATTGTACCCTATATCTTTTTACATCTTACATACAGATTCTACATCATTCAAGTCCGAGTGCAGGAACTTCGCAAGGTCAATCTTTGCCAAAAAGGATCATCTTGGCTATCTCAAAGGTGGATGCCAACCTGTTCTTTGGAATCCTCATCTTACCACTTAGCTCATCCAAATCACATGATACTAATTGCTTCAAGAGGATTATTCCGTGACCCATGATCCTATTTCTCACCATTGGATCCAAGTTTCTTAAGTATGTCAGTGGAAATAACTGCTTATCCTCTATCATTTTCTCCAAGCCGCGCCCGGTCGGGGTGTTCCATCCTAAATTCTCGATTCCTCTGCATTGTGCATAACGATTGGCGTGATCCGAGAATTTCGTGTTGGAAACCACTAGAGCCCTTTCAGGATTCACGGAATTCAAGCCGAGGGTGTATCCCTCACTTATATCCTCGAAAATCGCTCTAGCGATGCGTGTCACGTCGAGTCCAGTCAGTATGTGGCGGTTGTAATGATGTTTCACCTCAATGATGAGCGTTTTCCCATTCTTCCTTGCCATTGCATCCAATTCATGCTCGACGCATTTCCCTCTTATTATCGGATTAGGAGTGACTTCGTAGCCGTGCTCAATGAACACGAGCTGGATGAACTTCTCGAAGTCTGGCTTTGGCTTCATTAGGGATAGTGCCCTACGAAGATCAGTCAGATGCCTGACAGTCGGCATGTATCTACCCAATTCTCTGGAGATCATGGTGAAGATCTTTCTCGATTGGATGCCGTCATAGACTTTGTTCTCGATCTTGCGAGCTATAGCATCCGCGGTTTCCATGTTGGCTCCCATCTTGAGGCAAGTGCTTATGATCTTCCCCTTCTCGAAAAGTTGTTTGGATCCATCTGCTTTTGCCACTAGGATCGCCATGATTAACACACACCCTCAACATGTGATTCTTCTTTTCTTGACCCGTCAAGCGTTAATTCCCACTCTTCCCTTTACTTAACGAGTGCGACATAAGAACTTCACTATGGTCGAAAACGCATAAATATTCCCGACGCGAATTCTTACATGTGTTCACAGATCTGGTCCAGTGGTGAATGGATTTGAAGAACGAACACTCATCGAAGCAGATAAGTCAAACCGACGTGGAAATCCTGAAAGTGCTCATTTCATATGCCAGACTATCAAGCAGACAGATCGCACAAAGAATCGGCGTGTCAACTGCAACGGTGATCACGAGGATCAAGGCAATGGAGCAAGAGAAGATTATCAAAGGCTACACCGCAGTATTGGACCAGGAAAAGCTTGGGTATGAATTGACCGTCATATCCGAGATAACCGTCTCAAAAGGGAAACTACTTGAGATGGAGAAAGAAATCGCAAGGATACCCAACGTCTGTGGAGTCTACGACGTGACAGGTGTGACTGATGCAATGGTCATTGCCAAGTTCAGGAATAGGGCTGAACTCAGTAACTTTACGAAGACGGTGCTTGCCCTTCCCTTCATAGAAAGATCAAACACTCACGTTGTCTTGACAACGGTAAAAGAAGACTATCGATTGCTGTAATCTGCGTTCTAACAAGGAGGTTCGGAACTTGTCCAGCTTGAGAATCGCTATGGCTCAAACAAATCCGACTGTCGGAGACTTGCCAGGAAATGGAAAAAAGATAAGGGACTTCCTGATTGAAGCGAGTAGGCGTGGAGCTGACTTGGTGGCTTTTCCGGAGTTATCGACCACAGGGTATCCACCTCAAGACCTATTGCTGGAAAATGCATTCGTGAAAGCAAACAAGGAACTAGCTCTGAGACTAATCGAGGAGAATGAGAAGGATATTGCTGGAGTGATTGGCTTCGTCGACTATGAAGGAGAAAAACTGTTCAACGCAGCAGCCATTTTCAAGAACAACAAATTGGCAAAGATTATTCACAAAACTCTCTTGCCTACATACGATGTCTTCGACGAGGACAGGTACTTCAAGCCGGAAAAACAAGAAGAAGTGCAACCTGTGGAAATCATGATGAACGGAAACATATGCAAGCTAGGTGTCGAGATATGCGAGGACCTCTGGGACGAGACCTATGAAGTGAAAGTCACAGAGATTTTGGCAGGAAGAGGGGCAAATCTAATTGTGAATATCTCAGCCTCGCCATTCTATGCTGGAAAAAGATTCGTAAGAGAGAAGCTGCTAAGTATAAAATCATCTCAAAACCGAATTCCGATATTCTATGTGAACTTGGTCGGAGGACAAGATGAGCTTGTCTTTGATGGTCAAAGTCTAGCTGTAGACAGATCAGGCAAGTTGATAGCCGTGGGGAAGCAATTCGAAGAAGACTTGATCATCACCGATCTAAACCTAGAGAAAGGATCAGGAGAGAGCGTCGAACCGCACCCATATGACAGAGAGCAAGAGGTATTCAAAGCCCTAGTAGCAGGAATCCGTGATTATTTCCGGAAAACAGGATTCGAGAAAGCCATCGTGGGAATGAGCGGCGGGATCGACTCATCACTAACCACATGCATAGTTGCCGAAGCCCTAGGCAAAGAAAACGTTATAGGAGTATCCATGCCCACCAAGTTCTCAACTGGACACAGCAAGAAAGATGCCCAGATACTAGCCGATAACCTGGCTATATGCCTCATTCAGTTCCCGATCCAAGACATTGTCGACAGCTACACGACGGAACTAGAGGAACCTCTGCAGGAGATACGGAAACACTTCAACCTTACCCAAAAAAGTGACGATCCAATAGCTGACGAGAACATTCAGCCTAGGACAAGAGGCAATTGCCTCATGGATATATCCAATCGATTAAAAGATTTGAAAGCACTAGTCGTGAACACTGGAAACAAGACTGAACTTGCCCTAGGATACTGCACTCTGTATGGTGACATGACAGGTGGCATTGGGGCTCTTGGCGACATCAGCAAACTTGAAGTCTACAAGCTTGCCAACTACGTTAATGAAAAGGCACGAAGAGATATAATACCGCAAAGTGTCCTCAGCAAGAAACCCTCACCAGAACTCAAGGAAGGACAGTTTGACCCCTTCGACTTCAACATGATTAGCCCACTAGTCGACGAGATAATAGAAGACAGGAGAGGTAAACGAGAATTGATCGAGATGGGCTATCCCAAAGAGGTTGTTGAAGACACCTACAAAAGAATCAGAAGAGCCGAATACAAACGCTGGCAAGCTCCACCCTGCATTAAGGTCACACCAAAGGCATTCGGCATCGGATGGAAAATGCCGATCATCAACAAATATGAAGGATGAACGTCAAAGACAAGGAGCATACTGGCAATTGCAGAAGATATCGTGTAATATCTGTACTGCTAAACTATTGATATGAGGGGATGAATGTGACTGAACTCTATGAAAAGGCCCTGAAGGGAGTCGGACTTCCGCCTGGCTCACTTGTGTACACAGGTGCGAAGAAGAGCGGGAAGGTAAGGATCACTATAATGCACTATGACCAAACAAATCTCAAAGAAAAAGAAGTGAAAAGGATTGAAGACTGTTTTCCCATTAAAGACCAGCCAGGAGTAACATGGGTAAACATAGATGGTCTTTTCAAAGTCGACATCATTGAGAAAATCGGAATACATCTAGGGTTACACCCACTCATACTTGAAGATATTCTGAATACCGGAGAGCGCCCAAAAATAGAGGATCTTGAGGACTACATCTTCATCGTTTCAAAGATGGTCTACCATGGGAAAAACAGAAACCAGGTAATAGCTGAGCATATAAGCCTCGTCCTCGGTCCAAACTACGTCATCACTTTTCAGGAAGGAATCGGCGATGTCTTTGACAAAGTCAGGGAGCGCGTCAGAGCTGGAAAAGGACGCCTCCGGAAAATGGGAGCAGACTACCTTGCCTTCGGTTTGCTCGACGCGATTGTTGATAACTACTTCGTGGTCTTGGAGAGCATAGGAGAGAAGATTGACTATTTTGAGGATGCGGTACTAGAAAACCCATCTACAGAGCTTCTTCGCGACATTCATCGACTACGAGGGCAACTGCTGTTTCTGCGGAAAGTTGCCTGGCCTATGAGGGAAGTCATTAGTTCAATGCAAAGAAGCGAATCAGAACTAGTCAAGGAGCCTACCCAGATATTCCTCAGTGATGTCTATGATCACGTGGTTCAGGCTATTGATAATCTAGAAACGTTCCGCGATTTGTTTACAAACATGATGGATGTTTACGTGTCAAGTGTCAGCAACAGACTGAACGAAGTAATGAAGGTGCTTACCATAATTGCGACCATCTTCATGCCGCTCAGCTTCATTGCAGGTCTCTACGGCATGAATTTCAGATTCATGCCTGAACTTGAGTTAACCATCGGTTATCCTTTGATCCTGTTCTTGATGCTCTCAGTAGGAATCGTAATGTTACTCTACTTCAGGAGAAAGAAATGGATATGAGGACAATAAGTGAACGGCACTTCCTCATATGACCATTGCTGTCGCGATGAGGTTCTCTCTTGTCAGGAGCCTATAGAGTGTAAGGTAGAGAAGGTGTGTTGGGTTAGAATGTTACGATTTGTTCTTTCAGGTATGTGTTTGGAACGAGCTTCCATTGCCTGATGTTGAATTCCCCTCTCGTCTTGGCCAGTTCTCGAATGTATTCTCCCGCTTTGGGGTTCTTCCACCATGTTTCGCCGTACTCGCTTGACAATCGTTCTTTTATAGCTGTTACTCTGACTGAAGCGATTACATAGCTCGGAGAGTACAAATCATAATCGGGCATCACGTGATGCAGTATCCAGTAGTAACCCGGGGTTTCTATGAAGAAGCGTTTGGTGAGTTGCTGCCAGCGATCTGCTGCTTGCTCTACGGTGTAATTGTTTTTCCAAAATTCGGTCTTCATTATGCTGTTTGCAGCGTAGAATGTTAAGAATGCTAGATTCATGAATTTTACTCGACTGACTATTTCCTGTATTGCTGTCTTTTCGAGTTTCAATTCCTGTGATAAGAATAGCGGATCACGCGTGATCTCTTCAATGAGGATGCTGAATGTTTCAGATACGCTCCTCGGGACTATGTAGCGTTTCCAGACGGTGTCATTTGGATCTGCGTTCGTTTCGTGGACGCCATGCCCGAATTCGTGAAATACGCTGCCGAGATCCTCGAAGGGTGAAACACTCCTGTACAGAATTCGCACATCGTTTGGGACATTTATCCCCCAGCATGAAGCAGATGGACTTTTGTTTGGGCGGTCTTCGGCATCTACTTTAATCTTTGAATAGTTGAATCCCAGAGTGGTCAAGACCTTTCGAATTGCTGCAATTGGGTTCTTGTCCTTGAGGATTCTATCTAGGGGCTTGTAGATGCGTCCGCGCCAAGTGTAAAAGTCGTCGAAGTATTCAGTCTTCGGCTTGTGCAGAGCTTCAGGTGCATAGTGTTCCGCTGCTTTGAGGAAATGATTTCGTGCTCCGTCTCCAAGTTCTTCGAGCAGGCTGATTATTCCTTTGTAGGTCGTCTGTTCAAGTTCCAAATACGCATCTAAGGGCGTTAAGCCGTAGCGTTTGTGGACTTCTCGGGATATTGCCATGCGTTTTTCCACAAGATGTCCAATTGAAGGGGCTTTGGAGATGAATTCGTCGAAAACTTCCTTACGTTTCTTTGGGTCGTCAGTCTGTGAATTGAATTGCCGCCAGTTGCCCCAGTTGACGCGCTTACCATTCAAGGTATATTTGTCAGTTGAAATTTTCTCCATGCGCTGGTCCTTGAAGTCAAGCTCAACTTCAAGTCTTTCTGCTTGGGCAATCGTAGCTATAGACTCAAGATACATACTTCGGGGTTTGGTGAACTTGTCTAGAAATTCGCGGCTGACATCGGTCAGTTCGCCAGAGAGTTTTCTCATTAATTCTCTATCATAGGTTAAGCCAGCGTCCTGATTGTAATACTGCTCGGATAGCTGACTACTCAACTTCTCATAACGCGCAGCAATTTGATCTAGAGACAATTTGCTCCATTCTCCTTTCTGAGAACTTGGAGGGTTAAGGTTATATGGTTTACGTGATGCGAGTGGAAGCCTGACGCGTTAATGGATATGGCTCAAATATCGGTCGGCTTCTGTTGGCCACTTTTTCTTCATCAGGAACTCTTGTCAGATCAATCTATATATAGTGGGACATGGTCAGTTTTAGAACAATAACTACAGACCCTGGTGACCGCCTGGATCTAGAAATCGGTCGTATGCCTTTTCTGAAAGGGAAAAAAGTCAAGATGGAGGGCGATTCGCTTTTTGGTTAAGCCCAGAGTTGCAATAGTAGGAGTTGGACAAACCAAGTGCGAGAGCAAGAAGAAAGATGTCTTCTACGATATTGTCTACGAAGCCGCGTCGAAAGCTCTTCAAGACGCAGGAATGGAACGAAGCGAACTTGACACGGTCATAGAAGCTGGAGATGATGTCGCAGACGGGCGAACAATCTCAAACATGCACACCTGCACTTCAGCAGGCGGATTCCTGAAGGACGAGAGTAGATGCGCGGAAGACGGAACATTCTCCCTTGCATACGCTTACATGAGACTGGCTTCAGGTCTACATGATACAGCAATGGTGACAGGCATCGGAACAACTGAGTCACCTTTTGAACTAGTAACTAATTACGCATTTGACCATCTGTTCACAAGAGGGTTCGGACTAAGCTGGGTGACCTCCTTCGCGATGCATGCAAACGGCTACATGAAAGCAGCTGGAGTAACAGAGAAACAGGCTGCCAAAGTCGTCGTGAAGAATAGAAGGAACGGCGCGAAGAACCCATACGCCCACCTGAGAAAAGCAGTAACACTTAACGAAGCCCTGCGATCTCCAATGGTTTCATACCCATTGAAGAAGCTTGACCTCCCACCGTCATCATCAGGCGCATGCGCAGTCGTTCTAGCATCTTCCGAATATGTCAAGAGAATTACGGATAAACCCGTCTGGATAGACGGGTTAGCATGGAACGTTGGTTCCTACTATTTCCAGGACGCCGAACCGGGAGAGCTACTTCCACTGCGCTGGGCTTCTGAGAGAGCATACAAGATGGCAGGGATAGAGAACCCCTTGAGAGATTTACAGGTCGCAGAACTCCACGACATAACATCTTACCACGAACTAATGGAGTACGAGGCACTCAAGCTCTGTGACAAGGGTTGCGGGGGTGCAACCATAGACAAAATGGATTCAGATGGACGGATCGGCGAGCTTGCAGTCAATCCATCTGGCGGGGCTCTTTCATCGCATCCCCATCATGCCGCAGGTCTGTTTAGAGTTGCTGAAGCGGCTCTGCAGTTGAGAGGAGAAGCCGGCAAACACCAAGTCAAAGGCGTGAAGAAAGCTCTGGCCCACGGAATAACTCACATCGCGGGAGCCGCGTCAATGGGACACGGCGTAGTCATCTTGAGCAAGGATTGATGGAGGCAGAAAAAGAATGGTTGTCAACAAGGCAGCTATAATTGGCACCGGTTTGACTAAAACAGCCACAAAAAGAAGGGATGTCACCCACCCAGACATCACCTATGAAGCTGTCACTGCAGCTTTGAACGATGCGGGCATAACGCTGAAAGACGTAGATGCTGTCGTCTATGGTTGCATGGATCCGTTTGATGGAGTTGAGGCCCCTGACAGGTGGGATGTTGACGCGACTGGCGCTCCCCTCGGTAAGCCTTACATGAAAATATCAACTGGTGGAACTACTGGTGGTTCAGCTGCTCAGGCAGGCTACTACCACGTTGCCTCGGGTCTTTTCGACGTAGTGCTTGTTGTTTGCTGTCAAAGAGTCGGCGAGTGCGAGGACGCCCAACTGGTGCTCAACACAGCAGTTGATCCCGTGTATGAAAGAGGGACCGGAGCTGGAGCCATTAGTGCGGGAGCCTTACAAGGCGCAGCTCACATCGCTAAATATGGAACGAAGATGGAGCACTTTGCAATGGTGGCAGCCAAAAACCATGAGAACGCCTTCAACAATCCCAACGCACACCTACACCTGCACATGACTGTCAAAGACGTCATGAATTCAGGCGTCATTTCATGGCCATTGACTCTCTACATGTGTTGTCCAAGATCAGATGGCGCAGCTGCTGTCATATTCGCCTCGGAATGCAAAGCGAAGCAGCTGTGCAAGGAGCCTGCTTGGATCAAGGGCGCTGGCTCAATATCAGATGCTTATTCTCCGGGAGAACGGCCTGACATGGCCGACTGGGACACGCTAGAAATGCTTGGAAGACGGGTCTATCGCAAGGCAAAGATAGCAAACCCGCTAAAAGACTTCCAAGTGGCAGAGCTCTACGAGGCCTTTGCTTGTCAAGAGATACTCGAATACGAAGCCCTGCATTTCTGCGCCAAAGGTGAAGGTGGAAAGCTGGTTGAAAGTGGCGCCACAGGCATGAAAGGAGATTTGCCCGTCGACCCGTCAGGTGGAGTCCAAGCCACCAATCCAATAGGCGCTACAGGATTAATCAGGGTGGCTGAAGCTGCACGCCAAGTCATGGGAAAATCAGGCCAAATGCAAGTGCCCAATGTTGAGACAGCCATAGCACACGCATGGGGAGGCGCAATATCACTTCACACACTAATGATCTTGGGAAAAACACCGTAGAAGCACGTAAAGAATCCAAGAGATAAGTCGCATAATCAAGTCGGAATCAACTAATCAAGAACCGTGAGAAGAAGAGGTGAATGTAAAGTCATGAGTACTGGGAGTAAAGGCGCTGAGAAGGAGAAGAAAGACGTATTCCTAGAGTTTCCAGGTCGATGGAATATCCCCTATGTTCATTCTGGCGGAAAAGCGGCGACGAAGTTCTTCACCGAACTAAAGAACAAGAAGATAATGGGAACCAAGTGCCCCCGGTGCAACAGGGTTCTGATCCCTCCGAGGAATTTCTGTGAGCGATGTTTTGTTCCAACAACAGATTGGGTTGAAGTCAAAGACACAGGAGTCATTCAGACTTTCACAATATGCTACGTTCAATTCACGGGGTTGCCCAAGCCGCCATATGCCATTGGCGGCATTAAGCTTGACGGGGCTGACACTGGTCTGCTCTGGTTCATCGGAGGAGTGCCCTTGGGGAACCAGAAAGAAGACTACAAGAAGATGCCAGTGGGATCAAGAGTCAAGGCTGTCTGGAGCGAGGAAAGAAAAGGAACTATGAGTGACATAAAGTACTTCAAACCAACAGGTATCCAAGAGAAGTAAGCGAAAAAGGATTGCCCCCGCTCTCCACGAACTGGTTGCGACCAACGATTCAACTTCGGTTTCCGGGTTCACCGACAAGTCAGCAGAATGCGTCAAATGTCCACAGTAGGATCGGAACGCAAGAAGAGTCGGTGATGACCCTGAAGGTTAGGAAACTCTAGAAATTCAGTCCAGCATGTCCCCTGAATGTCTCTAACACTGGGTATTGCCGCAATATCGTTTCTGATCCTAATCAAGTGGTCAAGATCTTTGATTGCCGCAAAGCATAACAAATCATGATCTCCAACAGTCCTTGTGGGCTGAAACACATTCGGCATCTTCGCTAATTCTTTCAAGACCGACAAAGAATCGTAGCGAACGGAATCTTTTTTTAGGGAGCAAAAAGGTGAAATGTCAATTAGGAATACGGCCAATCCTTGAAATCCAATCACTTTGGGATCAATTGTGACAGTCGCTCCAAAGATAACGCCCTGCTTTTTCAGCGCAGAATATCTTCTTGTCACGGTATCTGTTGAGACACCGAGTTCCTTTGCAATCCTCCTGAAGGGCATACGAGCATCCTGCACTAGCCTGCTGACAATAGCGAAGTCCGTCTTGTCCATTCTCTCACTTCCTCCCTTCAAATTCGAGTTCAATGTTCTTAAAGGAATTCGGATTAGGAGAATCGATCCAGATGCTCATCGTTACCGCGCTCACCCAAGATTGTTCCTTTATGTGGTCTTTCAGTTGCGCAAAGCTCTCAAGGTTCTTCGCAAAAACCATGGCATATACATTGTATATGCCCAAAGACGGGCGGCAGAAACTAAGCTCAGGCATCCTCCTAATATGGTTAATGACCTCTTGCACATGAGAGAACTCCGCGCGGATCCCAATGCTGGCCATATGTTCGTATCCAACACTCTTGGGGTTCAAAAGCAGCGTCGTTCTAATGATGACACCATTCCTCTTCATTCTCTTGAACCGCTTGCTGATTGTGTCGGTTGAAACGCCACAGGCCGCAGCGATATTCGCGAAACTCGTGCGAGCATCTCTCTGCAAGGCTCTGATAATCTTCGCATCTATCTCATCAATTTCCACTCTCAGAGCCAAAAGGGAGCCCTCCGTCCAAAGGAAGGAATACGTTGCGCAGTTTATAAACCATCCCACAGCTCGAGGGAAAAGCCTTGCAACGTCACTTGAATGAGCACACAGCATTCAAACAATCAGTCGCGTACGACGCCACATAGACATCTTCACGATATCTAACCGCAGACTTGCCGCTCCAGAAAAGACTTCACTTGAAACCAATCGAATGCGTTCAAGCGATTCCTCAGTCAACTACCTTCTCTTATTGAGGAGAGATTGTGATGCAGGCAGGCACTGCAAAAACTGGCACGGGAAGGTCATGAGGTTAGGTGACACGCACTAGAGGGAAACCTGGGATACCAATAGAGTCTCTCGATCTCAGCCTCCCGACGGGCGCGCGTGGGAACTAATGACGATTGAAGCATCAGAGATATCAGTTTGAGGAAGAACTCCTGTGACAGTTCTGATAAATTCGCTAATGAAATTCTTTAAATAGACCGACCATTTTCTCCCGAGACTGTGGTGAAGGGTGATCATGTAGCCTTTTCCATTTTGCGTGATCTGGCACGTGAAATCGCCAGTATACTTGCCATAGAGCGAGATCAACTCCAGAAAGTTCTCCAAGTTCACTTTCCTGAACCAGAACATTGTGAGAGCCTTACCTACGCTACCGCCTAGGTTCAAGCCAAGGCGCTCTGCCCCACTGTCGTCAACCTCATTCAGTATGGATCGGAAGGTTTCACTGGAGAGGGAGACGAAGCCAAATTTCTTAGCATGTCTGTCCCATTCTGTGTATTTCATCATTATTTTGTCAATGAGGGCATTTACGCTCAAGTTGCTCTCCTGCGCATCAACCTTCAGAAGATCGTCTAGCTCTTGCGTAATGCGAATCGTCCTCAAAATCGTCTTCTTTCTTTCGGCACTCATTCGGATTCTCCCCCTCGTAGTACTACAAAGTAGTACAAAGAGAATTATTGTAAACCATTGAGAACTATTGTAAACCTCAGAGATATATGTTTCGAGTCGGCGGTATTAGTACTGGAAATGGGGGAGCTAACACCTGATTTGATCGGACAAATACCGACAAGTTTCCGGTTAAATCTTAAATGTTAGACTTCTAAGACGGTTGCAAGAGCTGCGGAGGGGACTGACACAATGGTCGAAAGAGGCTTCCCTCAGGGAAGCCTCATCCTGTTCTCAACGTTAGTGTGAGAAACGAGTCGACCAAGAACAAACCTAAACCTCATAAAATGTCGTAGTTAATTTGGGGGGTTGTTTGTGAGTTCTGAAAGAGCTCCAACTGGCATAGATGGGCTTGACGAGATGATTGAAGGAGGCTTCCAAAAGGGAAGCCTTATCATTCTGGCTGGCAATCCCGGCACAGGCAAGACCGTTTTCGCAACGAGCTTCTTGTGCAAAGGTGCCAATTTGGGTGAAACAGGGGTATACGCGTCATTCGCCGAGAATAAAGAGACCTTCACCAACAACATGTCCAAGCACCTGAATCGTGACTGCGAAATATGCAGTCGCAAGGAAAAATGTCAGTTCCTTGACCTTGTTACCTCGAAAGAGGGTGGCACGCCGACTCTGCTGCAGTCAATCCAGGTGATGGCAGAAGAGACGAAAGCTAGCAGGTTGGTCATAGACAGCTTCACTGCCATGACTCAGGCATTTAGGGACAAGATAGATGCACGTGTCATCGTACATACAATTCTTAGGAAGATTGTTAGGCATTTACGGTGCACGACAATCCTCGTCGTTGAAATTCCAACTGGCCAAGACCAAATTGGTGTGGGCGTAGAAGAGTTCGTAGCCGATACCGTCGTAAAGCTGAGCGTGGATCAGTTTGAAGGCCACCCGTTCAGAGAGCTGGAACTCAGGAAGGTACGGGGAACAAGAATACCGGAAAGAAAGCTGGTTTTCACACTTGAAGGAGGCTTCAAGGCTTTTGCGCCCTTCAAGACAAAGGATGTTGAAGAACCACGAAGATTCACTCCGATAGCTGATCAGGATGGTAGGTTCTCCACTGGATCTGCAGATCTTGATACTCTGCTAGGTGGAGGCTATCCCAAAGGTTCAAGCGTCCTACTGGAGATTGATGAAAGAATATCAGCCAAACAATCCTACATGATCCTAAACCCGACCGTATTCAACTTCTGGGCAAATGGACGAGCTGAACTAGTTATTGCTTCGGCAGGCGTTGACCAGAACACGATAAAGAAACAGGCGCTGAATGATGGGTTCTCACAAGAGGAAATAGGCCATCTATTCAAGATCTGGAATATCACACCGAAGGGATACTCAGATGACCGTGTGGCTACTCCGTTCGGTGAAACGAGTGTTGTAGACGAATACGGGGAATATCATCGCATTGAAGAAGAGTTAATGAGAAATACTGGAAAGCCTGTACTCCGCATTACGGGAGGAGACTCCCTAATAGCGTTCTACGGCGCGGATACATCTGCTAGGATATGGAACTTGGACGCCATCAGACTTAGAGAAAGGGGGAATCTTGGGATACTAGTGCTAAGACCCGCCTCTGAAGATCTGTCTAAAACGTTGAGCGCAGTAGCGGATGTGCACCTGAGGCTGATGAGGAGAAACGGGGCACTGATTCTGCGCGGAATAAAGCCAAGAACAGGTCTGCATGTGGTTGAGTTGGACACGTCCAAAGGATATCCGCTACCCAAACTTACGCCAATAGTCTGAATGGAGGAGCGGCCCAGACGAGATTGTGGGCAAGTTGTGTGCAAATCGATAAATCAAAGGAATCCGTGGTTGCACGAGGCTGATGATTAGAAATGGTGAATTCTTTGAGTTCTGGTATAGGCGAACTCGACAAGTTGGTAGGGGGAGGTTTTCTCCCTGGCAGCGCTTGCTTGGTGGAGGCCGAATCAGGAACCGAGGAGCTAGCGTTCATAGCTGCCTTCCTCAATCAAGGACTGAGCGAGGGAGACATCTGTGGCGTCCTAGACTACGATATGGAACATAATCAAATCATCAGCAGGCTTGCGAACTATCAGGTAAAAATGAGGGAGGCAATGGACTCGGGGTCCATGGTCGTCGCTGATCTGTGGGGCGAAGGAAACTACGACCCTGAAGGAAAGGGCCCAATTCTGCTGGCTGGCAATATAAGTGATCCCAATGCCGTGCTTCGGATCTTTTATGACTTGGCGAAGATTCACGAAATGAGAGTCGGTAGTGGAAAATTCAATGGTTCCCGATCTGTCATATACTCTTTGTCTTCGCAACTCATGCGCTACAAGTTTGAGCCAACCTACAGGGTAATGAAGGCAGGCATCGACATTATCAGACAGGCTAATTCTGTAGTTTTGACTGTTTTAAGTCCAAAGATGTTTGATGAGACCGTGATTGTTTCATTTGAGCATTTGCATGACGGAATAATCGTTTTGTCAGCGAGAAAGGTTGAGGAGAACAAGTTTCAAAGATTTGTCCGTGTGAAGCAGTCTCCGATTAGTGGGTACTGCATGGATGACGTTGGATACGAGATCATTGATGGTAGACCTCGTATCATGAGATTAGTTGGCTAGCCCAGTTGGACCTTTTTGAGCGAATCTGAACTCGATTGCGTATGTTTCAGAGCGTTTTATAGAACTTCGCGTCTCACGGTGCGAACTTTTCAGCACAGTTGTAATAGACTTGAGCCCTTCTAAAGAGATAGTATCAAGATTACTGGACCAAAGTCGTGCTAGTCCATTCCCCAGTAACAATCGTGATCGTAGCATCAAGCGATTTTCTCGAGAAGAAAAACCTTAAGTTAGACCTAGCCAGATCTAATGCCGGCGAACTATCGCGAAGAAGGAGGTTTGAAGGTGCCACCAATACGAGTCGGAATAATAGGATGCGGTTTTGCTGGCTGTATGCACGGTGTAGCATTTCGCCCACACATAGATGAGGGCAACGTGAAGATGATGGCTTCTTGCGATATTGACGAAGAAGCTGCAAGTAAGATGGCAAAGGAATATGAAATGGATGCCCACTACACCAACTGGCATGACCTCGTGAATAGAAAGGATATTGACGCTGTGTCAATATGCTTGCCTCACAACATGCATGCCGAGGTCGCGATTGAGGCTGCAAAGAATGGCAAACATGTTCTGTGCGAGAAGCCGATGGCGACATCGCTGGAAGACTGCGACCGAATGATCGAGGCAGCAAAAGAGACAAAGGTTAAGCTGATGATAGCTGAGACTTACAGGTTCATGCCCACGATGGTCAAGATCAAGGAGATCATAGACAGCGGTAGGATTGGTGAAGTATTCTTTGCGCGAGGCTCTGAGTGCCTCAACGAAGTTGCGAAAATAGTCGATCCTGAGTCATGGCACTGCACACCCGACAAAGCTGGGGGTGGAGTGTGGTTCGATGCTGGAGTCCATGTTTGCTCTGCGTTTAGATACGTGCTTGGAGACGTGGACACGGTTCGAGCAGGTCTGCTTGAACATGTTGCAACCAAGGAGAAGGAAGACGACAACGCCATAGTACTGCTGAAATTTAAAAAAGGAGCCGTTGGGGAAGCTTTTCTAAGTGAGACCATCGGCAGCCCCGC
Source organism: Candidatus Atabeyarchaeum deiterrae (assembly GCA_037310415.1). GTDB lineage: Archaea > Asgardarchaeota > Atabeyarchaeia > Atabeyarchaeales > Atabeyarchaeaceae > Atabeyarchaeum > Atabeyarchaeum deiterrae. The sequence continues at coordinate 2,291,652 of CP147780.1, read as the reverse complement.
CTTCATCAGGTTCGAGTTCTATGGAACTGAAGGAACTATCCTAATGGACACGGCATGGGAGAAGCCGATAAAGTTCTTCTCCAGCAAAGGGGAGAATCTTACGGAGGAATGGGAAAAACCTGAAGTGGAACATATGCCAATGCCAATGTTCTACACTCTGTCCTTCAGAGAGGAAGTAAAAGAGTTCGTGGATTCCGTCCTCAACAATAGGGAACCACAGTACCGAGGTGAGGAGGGCAAGGTAGCGGTCGAGATGGCTCTAATGGGAGTCCTGTCAGCGAAAACAGGGAAATCAGTAGACCGCAACGACCTCTACTCTCGTGCTGCAAGAAAAATTGGGATCAAGTAGTCGAGATACTATCTTTCCAATTCCTTTCCTCTTCGCTCTAGCTTTTTGCGCATTTTTTCAATGTCTCTAGGATAGGTTTTGTACACAAACGTGTAGAAGATCAGACAAAGCGTCCATGGAATAAAAGCAGTCAAGAACATCGCGTTGGAGAGTGCCAAAGCGTTCGGGATTCTTATTGCCTCCGGCAAAGTGGATATCACCACATTCGGCGGGACTGGCTTGTAACCGAAGAAGATCTCTGCTAATGCGCCCACTAGCAATGTTCCTATTGCGCCTGCCGACCCTTCAATCATGGTATCTACTGAGTATACTGTGCTTCTTATCTCTGGTTCAAAGATCTCGCTGAAGATAGGACTGTTGCAGGCATTCGAACACCACGATATCAGGAAACCAGTGAAAGCTCCCGCGAGGGTGTATAGTATTATCGAGTCCATCCTCATTGGGATCAGCAGAAACATTACGTACGTCATGGGTATCCCTGAAAACACTGAGATTTGGGCAATCAAGATCCTGCCACTTCGTGGGCGCCACCTTGCTGCCCTATCACCAATCAGTCCTCCAAAGAGGTTTCCCATTGCCGTTCCCAGAATCATGAAGGCAAGTATTATGCCTGATGTTAGCGATTCGAATCCCACGTATTGTAGCCAAGTGATCAAGAAGAGAAGTCCTGTCCACGGTATTGAGCCAGCAACTCCTTGGACAAGTATCAGAACGAATGTTCTATTTGTTAGGATTTTCTTGTAGTCTGATCTCTTGACCTTGTACCTCTCGGCTTTCTGTTGTGTCAGGACCTTCGTCAGTTCAGGCTCAAGCCCTCCCCGAAGAGGATCCTTGGCAAACAGCAACACAACCACGCCAGTGAACAAGCTTAGAAGACCCCAGGTGAATAGGACGAATCTCCAACTCTCTATCGTTAAGCCCAAGAGCGTAATCTCGCCTAACCCAGCCACGCCAGTCGCGAAAATCGTTCCAAAGATAGCTCCCAATAATCCGGCTAACCCCAATATTCCAAAGGCTTTTCCTCTCTTTTGTGGAGGGTAGTAGTCTGCAACTAACGATTGAGTAGTTGGAACGATCACGGCTAGACCTACCCCCATAAGTAGTTGCCATACGAGCAAGTCGATACTCTGTGAAGCCAGACCTGTCATTATTGTAAACACAGCCCATATGAAGCACCCAATGGAGAGTATGCGTCTCCTTGAGTACCTGTCACTCCACCACCCCCACGCTGGTGCGGTCACTGACTGAAGTATCCTACTTGCTGTGAACATTCCGCCAAGCGCTGCAGGGCCTGGGTTGATCGTGCTGCCCATGATTTGGGGCCAAAGGTTCGAAACCAACTGGGTGTCGCCGGCGTTGACCATGTTTGCGTAACTTATCGTCGTCAGGGTTCGAACTCTTCCAGACGCCTCTGTCGCCACTTGAGCCTTGTCTGGCTTCTTCTTCGCCAAATGATTCTCATCTCAGAGCTGCTCTCACTTCTCATGGCCTAAGTAAATGAGGTGGTAATATGTTTTCAACTCTTTAATAAAGTGTATTGCCGGTTGCAGATCTAGCGACTGGAGATGCTATGCCTTTTAGGGAAGAACTGCTAGAAAACTACGAACATGAATTCTAGCCAAATTTAGGAGACGATTGGTTGCATGGTGAAAAATGATCCTGAAGAAGGAATGTCGAAATATGGGAAAATGAGATCCACCACACTTTTTGAGGACACAGTGGAGCGCGTACTTACAATCCAAGCTCACCAGGATGACACTGACATCGCTGCAGGAGGAACTATCGCCAAGCTAACGAAAATGGGCAAGAAAGTCACTTACCTCTTGCTAACAGATGGTCGCCATGGAGTTGCTGACCCAGAAATACCAGCTGCCGAAGCCATAAAAATGAGGAATGCGGAGCAGAAAAAGGCGGCAAAAATCCTAGGTGTAGAGGATATCATCTTCCTCGACTACAAAGACCAACACATGGATTCATCGCTTGAGTTGAGAAGAAGACTGATCGGTTACGTACGTGAAAACAGACCAGACGTAGTGTTCACTTTCGACCCATGGAGACCATACGAAGGAAACAGAGACCACAGGCATACCGGAATGATGGCTCTCGAAGCAGCGGGCTTCGCCTACGACATGTTTGAGTACCCCGAGAAAGATGTGGAACCCTACATGGTTCTTGAGATGTATCTGTTTCAACCCTTTCTACCTGACACTTGGATAGACATCAGCGATACCATTGACCTAAAGTTAGAGGCCATTCGACAGCACGAAACCCAAATGGGAGACGAGATCGCCAAGATTATCAAGGAGAAGAATGCAAATGACGGAAAGGCAATAAGGAAACCCTATGCGGAATCATTCAAGTGTCTCAGAAGAGGCTTTCCCTGGGTATGGGACGGATGAGGAATGGAGGGTTGGGACCCTGAGCATCTTAACTGGAAGTCGAAGAAACCCTTTTCATTCATCCTACCTCAGCTATCGACTCGGACCCAGAGCACCTTAAGCGATCCTGTAACTCCTCCATTTTTGATTTTTTTGGGCGTCTATGTCCTATGCCTTCCATTTCTTTATGGTTACCTTAGTTCCTCTGCCGACCTCAGTTTCGATGCTGAACTCATCCATGAGGCGCTTCGCACCACTAAGCCCTATTCCCAGACCCTTCTTGGTGCTAAAACCATCTTCAAGAGCCTTCTCAACATCTGCGATCCCGGGTCCGCTATCGTCTGCGATTATCACGATGCCCACTCTGTCACCCTCCTCAATGGGTTTAATAACTATCCTACCGGTTCCATGAGCATGAACTACGATGTTTCTTGCGAGTTCGGAAGTCGAAATTGCAATCCTGCTCTGGTCGGCTTCCGAGAAACCCAGTTTTTTCGCTAGGTCCTTCGCTTGGTCAGCCGCGGTTATTGCACGGGCATCACTTGAGGCATCCACCTCTTCAACATTGGTTCCGAATTCCTCCTTGTCCTCAACCGCGATAACTATGGTAGCATCATCGTTTCTATTCCCCCATTCACCTAGGATTCTTTCGGCAACAAATTGCGGTTGTTCGTAGAGTAGGGGATAATCGGATAAACTAAACCGCGCGGAAACTCCATCTGAATGCAGAATAACCATTCTAAGTGTGTCATATGTGTATCCGAATTTCATAATCTTCCTAGCATTTGCTCCGAGTATACCATTCAGCGAGGTAGGATGCATTGGCGGCTCGGCAACTATTGACACATCGATATTCCCAATGCCGCAGAAAATAAGTCGGTGTGCAATTCTGTCAATCCTTACTATCCCTGCGACCACGCCTCTCGTCCCATGTAAGTGGGTATGAAGACCTGAAACGATCTGTTCGACGTCTCTTGTATGATTCTCTAACACATATTGTCTTGCCTTAGTAGATGCGACCGCTGCATCTTCGCCGTGACCGAGCCCGTCTATCACCGCCAGCAACGTCTGCTCATTCCATTCTTTCACAAGGTAGGCATCACCATTCACCATCATGCCCTGTGCGGGCCTAGAAGCAATGCCGAATCGCAATCGCTCTTCACAACCACTTTCTGATTGTTACAATGGTACCTTCTCCGACCTTGGTCTTGATGTCGAACTCATTCATGAGTTTCTTGCTGCCTGAGAGGCCCATCCCCAGCCCTCCGCCTGTGCTGTGCCCCCCTTTCATGGCCGATTCGAGATCTTTTATACCAGGTCCGTGATCCTCGATAACAATCTGTATTCCACGTCTTCCTTGTATGTCAACTGGTGTGATCGTCACCTTACCTTTGCCAGCGAACTGGAAGGCGTTTCTGGCAAGCTCGGATACTGCGGTCGCTATCCTCGTTTGGTCCATGTAGTTGAACCCCATAGCTTCCGCTACTGCCCTCGCCTTGACTCTGGCTATCACTATATCAGCCTCACTCATGACTTCGGCCACAATCGGTACCTGCATCATAGCTTCGGTCTCCAAGCTTTACGAAGGATCTCTATACCTTTCTCAAGATCTCTCGCTGTGTGAACCTTTTCTAGCGAGAACCCCATTTCCACCAGCGTCATCGCAACGTCGGGCCTTAGACCAGTAATTACGACCTGAGCACCCATTATATTTGCCGCTGTCGCGATCTCACCTATTTGTCGCACAAGGAAGCTGTCCACAATATCTATCGCGCTCACATCGAGGACGAGCCCTTTCGCCTTCGTTTCGACGATTCTCTCGAGTATTTCATCTTTGTACTTCACGGCAAGTCTGTCGTGGAGGGCCACCTGCGGAGAGGTGATTAGAAATTCTCCTGACTTCAAGATTGGAATCGTAACTTTCTCCAAATCTGTCATCTCGCACTACGTTTTAGTCAGTTTCAATCCCAGCTTCGCGTATGCATACTCAAGCCCCTCTCTCAGCGTGCTACGTGAAACGATGTTCGACAAGTCGATGCCAAGCGTTACGAGAGTTACTGCGACATCTGGCCTAATACCAGTAATCACGACCTCTGAACCCATGAGTCTCACAGCTTGTATTGTCCGAAGGATATGACTGGCCACCTTTGTATCGATTGCGGTGATACCACTGATGTCCATGACGATGACTTCTGTCTTTGACCGCATTATGTTCTCCAGAACCGATTCAGTGAGCTGCTTTGCACGAGAAGAATCGAGAATCCCAATCAAAGGTACCATCGCAATGCCTTCCCAAGCGCTGACAATAGGCACAAGTAGTCTCAGGCCCACTTCCTGTTGCTTGATGACGGATTCCCTTTCGGTGACAAATGCTGAGGCTACAACGTTCAGGATTTTGCGTGCCACTGGCTCGTAGACGCCAATAATCGCACTGCACATTTCTGGTTCCTTGTGGTAATTTTCAAAGACGAACCGGCCGTATAGGTCTCTCAGAATTAGGAAGCCTGCGATTATCTGCTCAACCGTCATGGATGCCAAAACTCCTTTCTTCGCGACATTCGCTGCATATCTTTGGGCTGACTCGTATGATCCAGTCTTGAGGCACAATAGGCATTCGTGGTAGATCGCTTTCGACTCATCCTCTATCTCCTTTGGGGAGAGAGATGCGAGTAAACCAGATTGTTGCATTTCATTGATCCACCGCGACCTGATCTCGTCTGCATTCTGCTCTAGCAGACTAGTTAAAGTCCTTGCAAGTTCCTGACTATTCTTCTTCGACATACTACCCTAACCTCCATAATCATTTGTGTCATAATAACTCTAGAAGCTTGTACATTCCTCTCGGCGTGGAATGAAATCCTTCAGAACCCGAGTAATGAAGGCAACTTCGCCACTCTTGTTCCATCCGTACGCAGGCCAAGTCTGGTTCTCCTTCATAGTCTGATCACCTCGTCGCAGAATTGCCTTATCGTTGAAAGTACATTCCCCTCTACGGAACCTTGGATCGTGAAGATCATTCCGTCAAACCCGAGAACCCTGAGACGACCAATCAAGAAGTGAAGGAAGTGAAGTAGCGCGCCAGGGCTATTGTAGACTAGAAGAGTAGAGAGTGAATCCAGTAGTAGCCATGGGTTGCCAGGGATGCTGCCTAATGCTTCGGCAGCCTTCTCGATTGCCATCTGTGTGGCGGACAGCTCTGAGGGTGAGGAAACGCAGATGCTGTTTCTCATTTCAGCTGAGCCCACGCTCTTGGACGCTAAGTCCACTACACTTATCCTGCCAGCCTCGAGAAGCTTCCTCATGTCGAACTTGTAGACTAGTAGCCTCTCGGCAAGACCTATTGTCGACCTGTTTGAGGAGACAAATATCCCCTTATCGTTCTGCCTGAACCTCAGAAAATCTGATACCAGCTTCATCGGATCTTCTTCAGATGGGGTCTCAAGTATCACGACTGATTTAGGTGGAACGCGTTTAAGCCTATCCTCAAGTCTTACCATTCGCGAAAACTACCTCGCACTAAATCATTGATTTCCTCTTAATCTCCTCAATGGCAACTTGAAACCCCATGTCCTTGACAACAGCATAATCCACATTGAGCCTATCGCATAATGTCTTCGTAATCAACCCGTCAATGACCTTACTGCCCAGCTTGAAGATGTCCTGAATCGTTGCGGCAAAATCTTGGAGTCTGTGAGGAATTATGTCTCTCTTTAGGGACAGGACTCCGGCTAGGTAGGAGTATAGGAGTGCTCTGCAGTTTTCGCCGAGATTCAATAGCGCGTCGTCTATGGCACTAAGCAGTATGGCTTCGAAATCATTTTCTTCGTCTGCCAGTTTGGTTACTCTCCTTGAATCTCGACTTTGCTTTCGGCGCCTTGCTGGATGAGATGATTATGGTTCGCGAGCCGGTGCATTCGATATGGAAATGCCTTCGGGAGTAATGTAGAAGTCGTAGCAGTTCAAAGCATGGTTTGTGCCACGCATCTTTGGAATATAGAGTCGCCGCCTGATTTGGAGCTGTTCCAGACTTGATTCCAGAACGATTAGCCCATCTGTCATGAATTCCTCAAATCCCATTCCTATCTGCTTCACTCCCCACGGTACCTCTTGAATTAGAAGAGTTGTACATTTGCTATTCTCGAGAAACTTGGTCAATGTGCCGATGAGGCTGCGGGCCTCAGACTTTGTGTGGATGAAAGCCATGAGAGCAGACAGACTGTCGATGACTAGCCGCTTTGCGCCCAATGAATGGATGGCAGTCATCATAGCATCGAGGTTAACGTAAACAGCCTTCTCACCGATCATTTGAACCAGATCGATGACGGTTGCTTTTCCTTCTTGTTCTAGCATGTTGAAGTCCCAGTGGAACTGGAGCATGTCGCGTTTCAGTTTAGTTGAGGGTTCAACAAAAGTAACGTAGACACCTGGTTCACTGTAATGCTTCGCGCCGTTGTATATGAACTGAGCTCCGAGAGTGCTCTTCCCGGCTCCGGGCTGACCAGCAACTAGGATGGCATCTCCTCTGTTGAATCCCCCACCGATTATTTTGTCCAAGGATGGAATCCCTGAAGATGTGACTTCTCTACTCATGCTTTCCCCCCTTCAGAGGCATGCTTAGAGTGAATAGAAAGTAAGTACCTACACAATTCAGATCGAGAGTCAAACATTCATCGGGCTATGAGTCAGTACTTACCTCCTCTAACCCCATATTCGACAGACGAAAATGACACTCACGAGATAATGAACCTTACTCTAGGCGGACAAGATTGAGATAGTCTGTTTGCGAACTCTGCAACCTTCCGATCGGACATGCTAAGATCATTTCCGCGCATTTATTGCTTGTTTTTGGACCGGGATCAGGACATCGGACATAGTCGCTTGTGACTCAACTTTTCGTTGGAATCGTCGGACCATGTAAAAGCCCTCGCATCCCGAAATCCGATGCCGAGATTTCCAATTTAACGACCCTATTGTCCACGCGCACATGCTTTTCTGGAAGGATCAATCAACGATTGGACGCGAAGTTCGAAAAAGTCCTATCCCACGATGACTATTCCACAAAGTCAGCGTTTCTAGCATACTGCACATGCGCTGTCTAAAGGTTGCTTCGCTGTGGTGAGAAATGCTTTCAGAGTCGCGATGAATTGAGCCCTCGTGACTAGGCGGCTTCCATGTGCATCAGGTATGAGCACCTTGGTGTTTGGACCGATCTCCCTTGCTGGAAGGTCTACCATGCCTGGCGTATCTTATTGCTTATATATTAAGACGCACGGCTAGAAACCTAGCAATCGAACAGTAATCAGTTACATGACTGTTGCAGATTCAGAAAGAGTAATTTAACGAGGTAGGCAGAAATGGAGAAACCCTTTAGAATCGGAATCATAGGCGTTGGAAGCATTGCGCAATGCCATGCACGAGGCTTCCTCAAGGACGGACGAGCCACAATCGTGAACGTATGCGACCTCCTTGAAGAAGAAGCTAATGCGAAAGCCAAGAAATGGGGCGCAGAGAGAACGTGTGTCGACTATAATGAACTCCTCAAAGACCCCGAGGTAGATGCGGTCGATATCTTGCTACCCCCAAGCCTTCACGCCAAGGTCGCAATACAGGCGGCAGAAGCCGGAAAACACATCCTCACTGAGAAACCCCTCGCTACAACACTGAAGGACTGTGATGAAGTGATTGCAGCTGCGAAAAGACACAATGTAAAACTTATGGTCGTACATAACCAGCTCTTCTATCCCCCACATCAAGAGGCCAAGCGGCTGGTCGACAATGAGATTGGGAACCCCATAATGTCCACATCCCTGCTTCACGGAGGATTCGCAGCAAGTGGCTGGAGAGAGGACCCAGTGATAGGTGGTGGCTTCCTGCTCGAGGCGTGCATCCACAGATTCTATGTTTCAAGGTACCTCATGGGAGAGGTGAAACGTGTCTCATGCATGACCGCAAAGAGTTCTCCTAATCTTCAAACTGAAGACATAGTGCTGGTCAACATGCAATTCGAGAAAAACAGATATGGCACCATCAGCGCAAATCGAGGCGCTCCTCCGGCTCTTTGGGATGACAGAACAGAAATTGTCGGGGACGACGGAATGGTAATCATAAACGGCGTCGAAGATTGCATACTGGGTGGACTCCCGCTGATGCATTACAAGGATGGAGCTTGGAAATCCTACATGACTCCAAGAGTGTTCGGAGAAACTGCGGAAGGCATGGAGGGCGTACCTGAGGAAATCAAGTTCACCACATACGAAATTGACAACAAATTTGTCAACACCTTCTACTACGTTGTCAAGCACTTCATTGATTGCGTCGTCGAAGACAAGAAACCATTTGTGTCTGGCGAAGAAGGAAGAAGACTCGTCGAAATAATGCTTGCAGCCTACAAGTCTGCTGAGACTGGGAAGGTTGTGAACGTATAGAATCGCACCTCCCCGTTCCCCCATTGTTTCTTACATTCACCTGTGAGAGGGGGTGGGGAGATTGGAGGGATGTCTTGCGAATCTTCAGTTTGATGGAAAGCAGTTGATGTCTGGCATTTTTCTCCACTGGCAACTCATGCAGCGTTTGTTTCCTTCCTTTTTCCGATCCCTTCCTGTTAGAATGAGTCTTGAGAAACTGGTCTCGAAGACAACACTTATTATTAGAGATCGTCAGTTAATTTGATACAAGGAACTAGGCTGGTGCCTTCACAATGAAAGTTGAATCTGCCAAGAAGAAGTTAAGGGAACTTCTCCCCATTCTCAGAGAAAGATTTAGTATCAAACGAATCGGCATATTTGGCTCCTATGTCAGAGGTGAGCAGAGAAGAGGTAGCGACTTGGATATCCTAGTGGACTTCTACGAGACAATCGACCTATTCCAGCTTGTCGAACTCGAGGATTTCTTGAGCGATGAGTTAGGAGTTAAGGTTGACTTGGTGCTGCGAAACGACTTGAAGCCTCGCATCAAGGACCGTATACTTGGAGAGGTCGTTTATGTATGAGACCGAAAGACTACGGGTTCTACCTTGAAGACATTCTGGGCGCGATAGAGAAGATAGAACGTTATATTGAGGGTGTCACATTTGAGCATTTCTCACAAGATGGCAAAACCGTGGATGCCGTGTTGAGGAATCTCGAGATCATAGGGGAAGCGACCAAGATGATCCCAGAGAAAATGAGAAGCAGGTTCCCGAGTATACCTTGGAAAGATATGGCAGGCATGAGAGACAGACTCATACACAAGTACTTCGCGGTGGCACTCGATGTAGTCTGGAAAACTCTGATAACTCGCCTGCCAAACGTAAAGTTACTAATTGAAGAAGCGCTGGACGAAATTGAGAAGAGCCCCAACTGAAGATTCGTTCCAAGGCAAATAGAGATAGAATGCTAATTGCCGTTATCCATGTTGGACTTTTCACTAGGTGCAGTATGGTAAGTCTAATATAGATATTGCCGTGATAACCAATAGAAATGTTCAGTTGGTGAAAGACGCTATGCCAAAATTCTGTTTGGGTCAAAATGGCTTCATTTTCGGAAAACCTTGGCACGACATGATTGACAAGCAGCAGATCCTCGAATTCGCGAAAAGAGAAGGTTTCAATGGGATTGAACTGCACCCATACTATGAGTCATTCTCGAAGGGTTCGGAGGATAGTATCTTAGAAGAGTACAGAAGTTACGGTCTCGTGATTCCGTGTATTCAGACTGGATTCGTCACAGGTATGTACTCACCTTTGAGCCCTAGTGAAGAAACGAGGAAGAAGTTTGTTGATACCATGAAAGAGTGGATCGAGTTTGCCCACGTTCTGGGTGCTGGTACAGCCACGGTTTCGCCTCCTCAGTTCTCCGCCGATGTTGTTATGAATGGCTACTCGCAAGACGATTTAGTTAACATGTTCATCGAGGCGTTGAACCAGGTGGTTGACACTGCCGAGGAGAACAAGGTGGTTCTAGCTTTTGAACCGGAGCCTCAAATGATACTAAATGGGGGCTTCATTCGAAAACCAATAGAAGACACATTGAAGGTTCTCGATGAAATTAAGTCTGACTATGTCAAAGTCCTTTATGATGTGACCCACGCCAACACCTTGGGAAAAGGGGATCCAGTTGGTTTCCTGAAAGCGTTGAAGGGGAGAGTGGGCTGGACGCATCTGGCTGATAACGATGGCTGGATAACGCCCTACTTCTTCTCGAGCAATCACATGGAATTCGGGAAAGGCAACATAAACATTGAAGCGGTAATGAAAACACTCAAGGAAACCTGTCCACACCTAGAGTGGTTACAAGTCGATGTCTGGGAAGCGACCGATCCATTCGGGATGGCAAGCAAGAACAAGAAAGTCTTGGATAACATCCTGAAACGAATAAGATGGTGACTTTCCTAGTCTTTCGGGTTGAAGGCGGTTCCTGCTGGAGGCGGCTTTTGCAGAGAATACGCCTCTCCCAACTATTCTCAAATACATAAACTATATTAGCGATCTGAAAAAGCTGATTGCTGAGGTGAGTCCAAATGGCAACATACTTCGTCAAGATTGCGCAAAAAACTGGAGAAGGCGTCATCTTGACCGGGATGGTAAAGAAAGGTGTGCTCAAAGACACAATGAAGCTGGACGTGGAAGGCAAGACGGTGCCAATAGAGCGCATGGGAAGAAGAAACCCGCAATCAATGCGTGTCGAGTGGCTAAAAGAGGTCAAGGAGCAGGAAATAGTTCAGGTAATGGTCAAGGGAGTAGACTTCGAAACCATCAAGAAATACCAAGGCAAGAACGTCGAGTTTCAGTAGAAACCAAGGAACCAACTGCTGGAAGGCAGTAACGTGTAAATGACACTCACAAGGGAATCTTGCCTTCTTTCCTTATTTTCTTGGCACAATCTGCAGCTCTCAAAACTAGTCGTCCTGACCTGTTCATATGTCTCGGAGAGTTTTCAAAAAAAGAGGGAGGGATAGGCTAACAGTGCTTTGTCGTACTGAAAGCTCTACTTCTTTTTGATCTTTACGACAGCGACGGTTGCTATGACCACAGCCACAGCAACGATGCCTACTAATGCTATCAGTTCGATGGGGAGTCCTCCGCTCGGCTCACCACCTGGTGGCGCGGTAATGGTGGCAGTCGTTCCGCTTGGACTGTTGGAGCATCCGCCAAAGTTTGGAATTGAATCGCGTGCTTTGATTGCGAACCAATACGTCGTGTCAGACATCAGCCCTGACACTACATGAGTTTCAGTGTTGCCATGTGGAAGCGGCGTCCAAAGTTGAGAGTAAGTTGTTGCGAGAGCCCAGTTCGTCTCGTTTATTGGGCCGATCGTCGAGTATTTCAATACGTAGCCCGTGGCATTGCCGCTCATTCCATTGTTGCCTGCAGCGGTCCAAGCCAAGGTGATCTGATCGGTCGTCGGGCTGCCCGTAGCGAGGTCAAGGACTATTGCTGGTGGAACCGTGTCAAGGAGCGGATTTGTGGACTGAGCGAATTCAGCGTAGTCTGTCGATGTGTCGTGATCGGTGTCAGGATCATTCGGACTAGTTCCCACAATGAGTTCATAGTTGTCGCTGAGTCGGTCACCATCGGAGTCAGCATAGTAACCACTGTGCCTCATGTCGCCGTTCTTGCCAATGGACGGCCAAGGATAGGCATCAAGGTTCTGAGGAGCTCCAACAATGCTGAGGCAATAGACGTTGCCATCATCTGCGCCGAATATTACCTCCAATTGCGTGTCTCCGTCTATGTCTACAACAACTGGGCAGGATCTAACTTCACGACCAGTCGCGAAGTTCCACTCCAATCCCCCTGTTCCGTTCAGGCAAGTGAGGGCATAGCCTTCTCCAACCACCAACTCGAGATTATGGTCACCATCAAGGTCTGCGATTGCTGGCGATGAATCAGTCCAAATGCCGGTGTAATACTGCCATTCCTCGTTGCCAGTTCCATTGAGACAGTAGATGTAGCCAACTGAGCACGCTATGATCTCCAGCTTTCCATCTCCGTCGAAGTCTGCGACAATAGGAGATGATGTGACACCACCTGCAGTTGGACAGGCCCACTCATTGTACCCAGTACCATTCAGACAATAGATATTGCCGTCATTTGAGCCTATTATGATCTCTGGCTTCATATCTTCGTCTACGTCAGCAATTGTTGGAGATGAGCTTATGTAACTCGCAGTCGTGTAATTCCATTTCCCGTATCCAGTGCTGTTAAGACAGTAGACTTTGTTGTCGTTTGACCCCACGATTACCTCTAGTTTCCCGTCTAGATCGACATCGGCAATGGCGGGAGAAGACCCGTAGATGCCGCCCCCTGCCATGTAGGTCCACTTTAGATCTCCTGTTGCATTGTAGCATTCTATCGCCCCACTCCATGAGCCAACTATTATCTCCAATTGTGTGTCTCCATTGATATCTGCCATCGCTGGGCAGCACTGGTCGAATCCGCCGGACGATGCATACTTGATCCATTCCTCACTTCCCGATCCGTTAAGGCAATATATGTTCGAGCCCGCAACTACTATCACTTCTAGTTCTCCGTCCTTGTCAATGTCTGCGATAGTGGACGTGGCGTAGGAATAGTAATCCGCCGAGTAGGCCCACTGCATTTGACCTGTCGCATTCAAGCAGTATTCGTTAAGGTTATCCCTTGAACTCAGAACTATCTCCGGTTTGCCATCCACGTTTATGTCAGCAATTGATGGTGAAGAGGTGCCGATGCTTCCGCGAGTAGTGAAGGTCCACTTGAGGTTGCCCGTAGAGCTAATACAGTAGAATTTGCCGTCACCCGAACCGACAAGTACCTCTGGCTTGCTATCTGTGTCAACTTCGGCAATTGCGGCTGAGGACGTATCGATTCTGCCGTTTGTCTGGTAGCCCCACTTATATGCGCCGGTTCCGTTCAGGCAACAGATTTTGCCTGCCCATGATCCCATGACTACCTCTGGCTTGCCATCGCCATCAACGTCTCCAATTGTAGGATCAGCTGTCACTATGTCAACCGTATTGTACTCCCACTCTTCACTACCTGTCCCGTTTAGACAATAGAGCCTGTTGTTGTTTGTGCCTATCACTATCTCCGGCTTGCCATCCGCATCGATGTCTGCAATGGCGGCGCCATCTTGGATGGTGCCAAGATATGATGATTGCCACTTCTGATGACCCGAGGCATTCAGACAGTAAAGTCGCCCGTTTGACGAGCCTATGACTGTTTCTAGATTCGTGTCTCCTACTATGTCGGCGATAGCTGGAGAAGCGTAAATAGAGCTCCCTGTATTGAAGTTCCATTTCTGCTGGCCAGTCGCATTGAGGCAGTACACTGTGCCGTCAGACGACCCAAACACGATTTCTTGCTTGCCATCATTATTAATGTCGTCGATGGCTGGTCTGCACCAATAGATGCCGCCCCCCGTGAGGTACTTCCACTTCAGTTGACCTGTACCATTTAGGCAGTAGAGATACTTATCACCGGACCCTATTAGGATTTCTTGCTTGCCATCCCCGTTGATGTCAGCGATGGCGGGGTAGCTAACGTAGCCTCCAGCATCGTAGTACCAATCTATGTTCCCTGTGCCATTGAAACAGTAGATACGGGTGCCTGAACCGATGATTGTCTCCAGCTTACCGTCTGCGTCAACGTCAGCGAATGCAGCACTTGAGTAGGAATCCATAGCCGAATAGTAGCTCCAGTCGACGTACCCTGTGCCGTTAATGCAGTAAATGTAGTGATCGGCCGAGCCCATGACGATTTCGGTTTTTCCATCATTGTCGACGTCAGCAACCTTGGGTGATGATCTGATCCAGCTACCTATCTGGTAGACCCACTCTGATTGTGGAGTTGAGGGTGCCCGATTCGCTTTTGGTTGATTGTTTCCTAGGTTTCTTGTTTGTTGGAACATTAGTGATTGTGGTATTGTTTGGATCGCTGAGAAGAGCATGATAGTGAGTATTGCTATGGCTGTCACTTTCGTAGCTCTGTTCACTTCATTCTCATCCTCCGATTTTTTGCCGCGATGTATATTGAAGGTGCTATTTAATGGCGTAATATATACAATATATACCCCATGACGAACAGATCTGCCGCATGGCCGAGAGAAAAGCGCTGGAAAACACTATGAAAGTCAACGTCACAGTGTCCTTCACATCAGAGAAAAGTAGTTGGGAAGCTGTTAGAGTGTCGGATCATCGTCGACTATCGTACTTTCTTGAAGATGCCTTCCATATACTCCTTGGATTCGCGTATCACGGAGTCAGCATCGATAGGTGAACCCGACCAAGTCTGCACACAGATGTAACCATCGAAGTCTATTGCATTGAGTGTCTTAACTAGTCCTTCCCAGTTCACCGTCCCCTTTCCAAGGGTGAGATGGGTCCAGCTTATTCCATCGTTATCGGCTGCGTGAACATAGCAGAGGTTCTGTCCTGCCTTCCTAATGTCGTCGGCAAAGTTTGGGTAGGTAATGTTCTGCTGCGCAGTATCGAAGATCACTTTAACGACTTTCGAGTTTAACTCTTTGATCATGTCGAGCGCATCATCAACGGTAAGCATGAGCGGGCTGTCCCCGATGTACTGCGGATGTAGACCGAGAATCACGTCTTTTTCCTCCGCCAGCGCCGTAAGCTCATGGAATGCGTCCATGGTCCATTTTCTGCCTTGTTCCCTTGAGGTTCCATACAGGCAATGACCTGTTAGGACGTTGATTAGGGGGCAACCGATTTCTTCCGCAAGGTTGACGTTGTCTTTGTAGTATTGCAGCGTTTCGTCTCTCACTTTCTTGTTAGGGTGGGAAAAGTTGAGTCCCAGATTGAGAATTCCACCGGCGACTGCGAAGCCCGTCAGTTCAAGACCGTTTTCATCAACTACCTTCCTCACAACTTCTCGTTCGTCAGACGAATAATGCCCAGGGTAAAGGTGTGGAGGACCAGTATACAAGTCTACCCCTTTGTAGCCAGCTTCAGCGATTCTTCTAATCGCTTCATCCAGTGGCGTACTAACAATATACGCTAACGTGCAACAACTCAATTTCATAATCAATCACAGCTCGGTTTCTAGCAGGTATTCATATAGGTTCTGTTACCTCTGCGGTTGATAACCGTTTGGGTTAGCTTCTCCGCTTCGGCTCATAGCCTTGTTGAAGGGACTAATCACGGCTACATGTGCGGAGCGATCCAGGGCGAACCGCACCCTTTCATCCTGGGTTTTAAGCATGTTCAAACATGCGTTTACGTGGCGATCTATCCCGCAGCATTCTAGGGTTCTCGCTTTCGGGTCTCGCATCACGCACCCACATACCGCACAGACCCTAGAAGTGTTTCTCGGATTTGCTTTGATGACTTTGACTCCTTCCCAGAGAGCCTTATACTCGATGAAGCCTTGCAGCTTGTGGAAGCTCCATGAGTTCAGCCTTCGCTTCAGTTTCTTAGTGTGCGTGCTGATTCTCTGTATCTTCCCGTTGAAGTTGTTGACGCCTAAGGCTTTCCTGTTAACTGCCTTGCGAATATGTTTAAGATCTTCGAGGATGATACCTTGTTCCCTGGTTTTTGCTTGTCCAACTATCGCTGAACTCACCTGATGCAGGACTGTGTCGACCTTGTTGTTCTGATTGGTGAACCATTTTCTCTGAATCTTTTTCGCCACCCGCCTATCCTTCGCGTATTTTCTCTGAATTCTTCGTACCCGCTCAAAATACCCGTGCCTAATCTCTGAAACATTTGACAAATCGTGGCTTTCAACGATCAGTTCTCCGCCTTCTTTCACGTATCCTCCATCTATTGAGCGTTCATTCGTGTCGTACGCCACGTAGCTCTTGGGTTCGGTAACCTCAGCGGTCTTCGAGAAAACCACTGAAACCGTGCAAGCAGTCAAGGTCACCGAGCCTAGCTTGAGCGTGGCATCCGATAGGAACCGTGCCGCCCTCTTATGCAGGGGAACGTGGAAATACTCTCTTGGCTTAATTGGTATCCTCAGTTTGCCATCAACAATCTTGTAGCCTTGGTTTCCGAGTTTAGCTGTGAGTTTCGTGGCTCTCGGCAATCGAACAATCTTTCGCTTTCTTTTCGTTTTTCGGTAGTTCTTCAAGATGGCGGTGGCAACCTCGATGGCTGAGAGACTGTACCAGGTGTGGAGACCGAAGCCACTTAGCTGGTGATATGTCTCGCTTTGCAGCCTGAGCCTGGAAGTCACATTCTTCTCGAGACCGACGCGGATGCAGTAGTTGACCATGGTCCTGAAAGTTTCAAGGAGACTGAGAACACCGTTTGTAGGCTCGTATGGTATCTGCACCGTTTTAACTGCCTGCATAAAACTAAACAAACTAAAACTCTTATTTAAACTCACCAACCGCAGAGGTAACAGAACCTTCATATATAAGATTTCCAGTTTGAGGTTTCCTTATCTGATATCAAGTTTGTAAGTTACCAAGTCTATTTTGCCGCCCCACGGTGTCTGTATTGTGGTTTCCTTTTCTTTCTGAAAGCCGTTTTTCTCGTAGAATCTTCTGGCGTGAGACTCTTCTTTTCCTGCATTCACTACCATGGTCTCTATTCCTCTTCGCTTCTGATCTTCTGCCGCGTGTCGTAGGAGCAGCGTTCCTATGCCCTTTCGAGTCTGCTCGGGGAATATGATTATTCGATCCAATTCCGCTGTGGTTGGGTCATGCTGCAGAGTCTGGGCGAATCCCACGATTTCTCGTTTCCTAAGCACTAGGTAGAAGACCGCTTTTCCCGATTTTGCCGCCTCGATAAGGGTGTCCTCAGCGAAAACCTTCTTGACGTAATCGTCGGGGATACCGAATTTGACAATGTTCTCTTGGTAGACTTGGCTCTCATGATCCTCCAAAAGATGGAGAAGTTTTCTACCTAGTGCGCGGATATCCTCGTTCGATGCCACCTTGAAGGCGACCATTGCTATCTGTCACTCCTCCGAATCGAAAACCATGTCCGAGACACGAGAAAAACAACGATTTCAAGGAATCATACTTGACTAACGCTGGAAGAACGCTAGCTTATATAGACTGCGAGTATTAATGTTCAAAAACGATTGAGAGTGAGTGGTCAAAATGGCACACAGAGGAAGAGAAGTCTTAGACGTACCTGGACTTAGTTGGAGGGTTTCGCTCAGCGTTGTCGAGGCCATGGGCTGGCTGATATTCCTCGTCATCTGGTTCTTCTTCTACGCTCAGACCTACGGTTTCTACCAGAACATAGCGGTTGTTGCTGTATCCGTGGCAATTCTTGGTGTTGCAGAAGGGTTCACGTGGGCACCCATGTGGTGGGATCGTAAAACACCAGGATTTGGGCGTGCGGTTGCGCTGGAAACCGTTTTGGGGCTCATAGCGCTTGTGTTTGCTTTCGTTTGGCTTTACTTCTTCGCAGATAGCATGAGTCTGTATACGAACATAGCGATTATCATCATTCCTTTCGCACTCTGGGGACTCGCCCAGAGCATTGCACGACGATGGTGGAGGAAGAGTGAAGAACGAACATCAGTATGGGCACTGGGTCTGGTCGTGGGCTTAATATGGGCGGCGTTTCTGTTTGTATGGTTCTACTACTATGCTGCTGGATACAGCCTCTTCGAGAACTTTGGGATTTTCGCGTTGTCCGGAATCATCTTGGGAGGCTTGCAGGCGGCGATGCATGCGCCCTGGCGAAAGATTGGATCGTTGGAGGCAGGACTCGGCTGGAGAGTTGCATTGAGCATCGTTGTGGCAATAAGTTGGGTTGCATTCTTTATCCTGTGGTTTGCATTTCTTGGTGTAGGATACACAGCATACCAGACAATAGCAATACTTCTAATCTCCGCTTTGATCGTCGCCACTGTGTTAGGCGCTACATGGGCGCCTTGGGGAATCAGGCAAGCGCGCAAAGCCCGCAGAACTTGATTGACTTTCGTATCGGGTCAAAACATCCAGTCACCATTGAGCCAGAATTGGCACGACGGTGGACCAACCCCAACTTTTTTTACTTTTCTAGCTTCAAGACTTGACATTGAGAGAGTGAACAAAGGCATCTGAAAGAAAAAGCCGCAGAAGAGTAAAGAATTATATGGGTCTGAAACGTACGTGAAGACATTGCTTTGATGTCGTAGACTTGGAATAGCGAATTGAAGGTGATTTCATGGAATTCGCCAAATTCGGCATAATTGGATGTGGGGCTGCTGCGGAGTTTCACGCTTCGGGTATTGAGATGGCTGAGAATCCTAACCTTAAGTTCGTTGGCTGTTATGATGTGAACAGGGAGGTTCTAGAAACATTCTCGAAGAGCAAGCGCATTCCTGCCTTCAACAGCATGGAAGAGTTGCTTGAAAGTGACATCGATGCAGCACTCATACTCGTTCCGCACCATCTCCATGCAACAATAACCAAAGGAGTTGCCAAAGCCGGAAAACACGTACTGATCGAGAAGCCCATGGCTATGACCCTCGAGCAATGCGATGAGATGATTGCGGACACGAAGAGAGCTGGAGTCAAATTCATGATCGCCGAGAATCATCGTTTCCTACCTGCACACCGAGTTATCAAGGAAGCCGTGGAACGCGATTTCATCGGGAATGTGTTTTTGGGTCGTACATACGAGGGTGCCTTCTGCGATGCAAGTGAGTTCCTCGATCCGGACATCTGGCATTTCACCTACGAGAAGGGTGGCGGCGGTGCGTTATTCGATCAGGGACCGCACAAAATGGCGATGCTGAATTGGCTTCTGAATAGTGAGGTGGTATCTGCTCAGTGCTGGCTGGGAAAGGCGCTTCCAAGTCCGGCGACTAAGGGTGAAGACAGCGCAATGGTATTCCTTCGTTACAAAAATGGAGCCATGATGGACGTTGTGGTTTCATCAACCACTGTGCATCCGTTAACGAACATCACCGAGCTTCATGGGACAAAAGGGTCAATCTTCGAAGATCACTCATGGGAACTGCCAGTGAAAATTTACAGCAGTCATTCAGAAGCTGAGAAGATGTGTGAGTATTATAGCCCTCAAGTCGAACATAGCCCGTTTCCAGGATATTACACAATAGCTGCGAGAGTCGAGGATACCTATTTCGCGGACTGCATAATCAAGAATAAAGAACCAGAATTCACTCCTCAGCAGGCCAAGGAAGCTGTTGCAGATGTCTACCTTGCCTACTATGCTGCGAAGAAGGGAGAAACAGCCACCATGGACGAGCTGAAACAATACTTGAAGAAGCATGATTCGTTGAGCATAATGAAGGGTATGGACAAGGTCGTACAGAAGAACTTTGGGTCAATGAGATGGTGAACCTTGTTTAGCACGTCTCAGCTTTCTCTGCGGTAAGAATTGGCTGGTTGCTACCACAGCTTCAACCACCTTTTTCTATTCGCGTTCTAATCCGTCGAGCTGGTTGGCTCTTGCTGGAGTAACGGTCTACTCTGTTTTTCCCCATTTCTCTAGGAATTCCTTGACTGCTTTCCTGGCTCGCGGGCTCTTGCTATAGAGCTGCTTCTTGACGAATTCAAGTATCTTGAGCTTGTCACTTGCCACATCGAAATACTCGCCGAAGGCATCGACGGCGTATGACTTCATCAGGTCTTTGTGTTCGGGGGTATGACTTGTCTCATCTATGTTCAGCAACTTTTTAGATATCTTGGTTTCCAGTTCTGGTTTCGCTTTTGCGATCTTGCCAGAATTGCCCACGGCGTGTGCGGCTGTGGGCAGATTTCTGTCATCGAACAGATTGAAGTATTTGTCAAATACTTGCTCAAACTTCTTTTCAGTGTCGACCGTTGTGAGATTCGCTATGATGTGAAGTGCGATGTACCTTGAACTATTATCCTTGCTGCCGAGCAAGTCTACGAAGTGGTCAAATTCAGGATATAGAACTTCGGGATGCTCTTCACTCAGAATTGTGAGCGCATTGAAACTGGTGAAGCGCGTTGATGCCTTCTTGGTCAAGATCCCTTCTATTAGTTGAGAAAGTAGTTCCTTATCCTGAGCTGCCTTTTTTGCCAGACCTTCGGGATTTTGCTTGCTCATATTCATTCAAGTACGGTCGAGGGTATATTTAGACTTTGCAGTCTCCATAATCATGGAATACAAGAGTAGATCTGTGTGAGTTGGCGCGTCAAAGGCAATTCGTCCTACCCAAGCTTAGTCGTCGGATAAGGATATGGCTGGAACTTCAAAGCATAGGGAAGGATCTTCGCAAGCTCCCGTCTCAAAGCTACTCTACCGATCTTCATTTGTCCGTACTTAAAAACGTTGAGTAAATTGATGAGATCCAAGTCACCTGCCACCAAAGTGGTCGTTACGCTGTCCACACGTAACAAGTCAGATCCAGCTACAATGAAAGGGAAATCAACAGCTCTTCCAAATATCGGTCCCTCACAATCCTGTCCAAGTGGCCCAGTGACTATACCGAAGATGCGATCTTCGAGCCCGATTTTCCAGAACGCGTAATAATAGACCATTGCCTTTGCGAGTTCCTTGTGCATGAATGCCTTGTATTTTGGATAAAGACCGAGAGCAATATTCTTCACCGAGCCTGTCATCCAAGCTTGGGGCTCGTCATGTGTCTTGGGCAGCGTCAACGAGATGAGTCCAATGTTTCTCATCCTCATGACTCTGGGAATGTTTTCCAGTATTTTGGTCTTGATCTTTTCGCTTGGGAGAAACTCCTCGCCAAGAAGTCGCTCAACCCTACGGGCAATATCCCCTCTCTCTTCTGTTGTCATGACTGGTTCTTTGCTCAAATTGACGATATCCACATCTAAACCACTATCTCTGTAGTTTTTCACAAGCTTCCTAATTCCGCTAAGTTCCAGCAACAAATCGAAACCGAAGTCATGCATGTCCTGACCAGGATCCTTGTTCTTTATTTTATCTTCAATCACTTCTCTCTCCTGCCTGGGAAGCTTCTCAAGGATCTCAGACATGCCTGCACCCTTGTGGTATGTAATGGTCTCTACAAATCTAATGGGCTTCTTCACCTTAACAAAGTCGCGCAGATAGTCCACCACCGCTTTTGCTGCAGCGGGGTGAGTTATGCATCCTGTTTCTGGGGGTCTTGGATTCGTCAAGTTGGGCTTAATCCATATTTCATGGGATTCCAGGACAGGCTTCATCTGTTTCTGGATTCCAGGGCTGGATAGAAAGTCATAGATCTCCTTGTACACTTGTGGAGCCATGCTGCTCTCAAAGTGACCTTCGTAGATTCTCTTGACAAGAACATCGTCTACTTTCAGGATCTCATTCACATGAATCACAACCAATTTCCTAGCGCATGAGGTTCGAAATAAAGTTTTGGCTCTCTCAGAAATAGCAGAGTCAATGAGATTATAGAAAGTCGAGGCGAGGTGAGAGACACTCACAGAATCTGTGGGCAAGTTCAGCGTTTCCACAACTTCATTGGCGGTGAAATCCATGCCAAAAGGGCAATCCTAAAATATGATCGCTCGCAACTATATGTTGATAACTTCCGCCTTAGGAGGAACTACGATTTTGAATGAACTTCCGCCTGAGAAACTACGAAATGAACTTGGCACCGAGACCCTGAGTTGTCAGTCCACTCAGGAATTGATCCCAAGTGAGGAGATCGTCGGCCAGGAGAGGGCTGTGAAAGCTCTTAAATTCGGGTTAAACATCAAGGAACGTGGCTTTAACATTTATGTGGCAGGTGTGCCAGGGTCAGGTAGGAAAACCGCTGTGAAGAGTTTTCTTGAAGAGATGGCCAAAAGCAAGCCTGTCCCTTCTGATTATTGCTACGTGAATAACTTCAATAACCCTTTTCTGTCAAGAGTCATAAAGCTACCACCGGGACGGGGAAAAGAGTTCAAAAAGGATATGAAATCCTTCATTGAAAGTGTTCGAAACGTATTACCAAAAGCCTTCGAGAGCGAGGATTATGCTACAAGGCGTGATGCCGTTATCAAAAGCGTTGAAGAAAAAAGGGGAAGGCTACTTGAGGAGCTCAACTCGAAAGCTCAGGAAGCAGGCTTTGCTCTTCGCACGACGCAGATTGGAATCGCCACTATACCAGTCGTCAAAGGCAAACCCTTGAGTGATGAGGAATTCATGGCTTTGCCCCCTCAAGTTAAAGACGAGATTCGTAAGAGAGGTGATGACTTGGATTCCCAGCTGAGGCTTGCATTTAGACAAGTCAGGACGCTGGAGAAAGAGGCAACCGAGAAGGTGGCGCAACTCAATAAGGAAGTGACCATTTTCGCAATCGGTCATCTAATTGATGCTCTTGTTGAGAAATATGGAACGGCTGCAGACATAAAGGCTTACTTAGAAGAAGTGCGAAACGATATTCTTGAGAACACGATACAATTCTTGAAGGAGCCAGAGACTCCGCAGACCCCAATTCCAATCCCATGGATGAAGGAGCTTCCTTTCAGGAAGTATGAAGTGAACGTTGTAGTGGACAACTCTACCCTTAAGGGAGCCCCAGTTGTATTGGAATTGAACCCGACATATCAAAACCTCTTTGGCTTAGTTGAGAAGGAAGCACAGTTCGGTATTCTCATGACCGACTTCACCCTGATCCGTGGAGGTTCAATGCACAAGGCGAATGGTGGATACCTGGTGCTACCGGCCGAGGATCTGCTCGTCAATGCACTATCGTACGATGCTCTGAAGAAAGCTCTCATGAATGAACGCCTAGCCATAGAGGAAATAGCTGAGAAGTTGGGCTACGTTACGACAAAGGGCTTGAGACCAGATCCAATCCCTCTAGATGTTAAAGTTATACTTATCGGTGGCTCGGAGATCTACCAGCAACTCTACTTGCTAGACGTGGAATTCAGGGAGCTGTTCAAGGTGAAAGCTGAATTCGATACTACAATGGAGCGCACAAGCAAGAACATGGAGAAGTACGCCGCATCCATCTGTGGAGTCTGCGAAAGGGAGAAGCTCAAGCACCTTGATGCCTCTGGCTTGAAGGGACTTCTTGCTTACAGTTCTCGACTAGCCGAGGATCAGAGAAAACTCTCGACTAGGTTTGGCGACATCGCTGACATCATAAGGGAAGCTAGTTACTATGCCACACAGGAGAAGGCTGGATTCATCAACGCCAAACATGTGAAGAAGGCGATCGACGAAAGGTTCTACCGATCCAGTCTCATTCAAGAGAAGATCCGCGAGATGATAGAGAGAAATTTCATCTTAATCAACACCGATGGAGAGGCAGTTGGACAAGCCAACGGGCTATCAGTAATGAGTATAGGAGACTTCGAGTTTGGTGCCCCCTCACGGGTCACTGCCAGTGTGGGGTTGGGAAAAGAGGGCATCATCGATATCCAGCGGGAAGCGAAAATGGGTGGGCCCATTCACACCAAGGGAGTGTTGATTCTAAGTGGATACCTCACTGACAAATTCACCCAAGACAAGCCACTTGGCCTATCAAGCCGCTTGGTATTTGAACAGAGTTACGGAATGGTTGAAGGGGACAGCGCATCTAGCACAGAGCTCTACGCCATGCTTTCTGCACTATCAGGAGTCCCAATCAAACAGCACTTCGCAGTCACAGGGTCAGTTAACCAGAAGGGTGAAGTCCAGGCAATCGGAGGAGTAAACGAAAAGATAGAAGGATACTTCGAAGTCTGCAAGGCGAAAGGACTCAATGGAAAACAAGGAGTACTCATACCAGAGAGTAATGCACAAAACCTCATGCTAAAAGAAGAAGTAGTCAAAGCCGTCAAAGAAGGGAAATTCCACATATATCCCGTGCAGACAATCGACCAAGGCATAGAACTTCTGACAGGAGTCAAAGCTGGAGCAAGACAAAAAGACGGCACATTCGAATCGGGAACTGTCAACTACAAGGTCGACAAACGCTTGAGCGCCCTAGCTGATAGGTTGAAAGAATTCCCAGAAGCCCCAGGAAAAGAAGGAAGAGAGGAGAAGTGAAAGGGGAACCAGAAGAGTCGTAACCAACTCCTCTATCTGATTCATGATTCAGAATTATCTCTTAAATGTCTAGGAGGGGAGGTATTCGTGTTATTTGTAGCAACCCATACGCATCTAGCATCTGAATGCCCTCAGACAACGCATGAGGGAAGGGAGATGTTCAAGAGACTCAACTCAGACATAAAGACAAAAAGACTCGGAGTCAATGTAATGAGCGCTTACATCAGTTGTCCCAAGTCTACCGGGGAAGACCACAAGGGCATCTTCATTGTAGAAGCAGACAGCGCGACAACTGCGATGAAGTTTTTCGGTCGCGTGTCTGTTGATGTCAGACCAGTCAGACAATTCAGTGAAGTTGTTAAGGCACTATAATGCTCCGTGCACCCTGTCCCCAAGAACATCATTCGTTACGCCAAAAGAACGCTTTTGATCGTAGATCCTTCCTTGGAGGAAACTTCTTCACTAAGAATGCGTTGCCGTTTGTCGACAGCGCGCTTAGAGAAACCCAGCATTCTGACTTCTTGAGTTCCTCTTTCTTTGGGATCCATTCTTTCCACTCTTTTGGCAACCACTCCTGCTCGTAAAAGAGCATTAGTCTTGTGAGATACTCGATCTTTTCATCATCTTCAATCCAATTGTTCATGGGATCGTGAAGCATGGCTTTGATGACGAGATCAGGATCGTTGCCCAAGGCAGCTCTCACGGTAAGAGGCTGTTGTTTGCAATGTGGGGCAAGGTATTCTGCAACCTTCTTTGGAACATGGATCTTTTTCAGAGGGCGCATCTCACCATCTCTGAAGTAACCGGGAACCTCGACGATACTGTCGTATGGTAGTTCAGGCACGGTCCCGTTGTTTGGGATATTGACCACGTATTCGGAAGGTTGGTTTCTGCGGCAGTCCATAGTCATCTCCATTGCCCATTCGCCTTCTTTCCTTGGACCTAGGACAGGAATCATCCTGTTTGCCCACAAGCGGAACACAGAATAGACAAGACGGCGCTCTGCGTGTACCGTCCAAACGCTTCTTATTGGCGGAAAACTCCAATAGGGGCATTGGTCACTTTTCTCGTGGTTGAACGCATTGTAATAGTCTGGTAGAAACTCAGCGACATGACGTGCGCCAGGATATGGAAAACAGCCAGTCTTTTCTAACAAGTAGAAGTTGAAGCCATTGGCAGCATCCCTGCCGTGGAACCGGTCGAGAACGAGTTGGTGCGCGTTCTTTCTCAGAACTGGATAGAGATCCTCACCATCGTATTCGATTCTTGTGAGCCATCCGAAATGATTCACTCCAGCATATTCGAAGTGCATATCTCTCCAGTGCCTGATATGCTTCCGGACTCTTTTGTTGTAGAACCGTCTCAGAACCTTCATACCCTCGAATAGTTCATGGCAAAGGCCTATGAATTGAACATCAGGCGCAGCGGTTCGAGCAGCTAAGGTGCAACTTGAAACAGGGTTTGTGTAGTTCAATAGTGGCGCCTTTGGGCAGAATTTCTTCATGTCCTTCGCGATTGCAGCGCATACTGGAGCGCTTCGCAATCCGCGGAAAAGCCCACCTGGACCAACCGTATCTCCCGTGTTCTGAGGAATCCCAAACTTCAGTGGCAAATAGAGATCAAACCATTCGGCCGCCTGCAGTCCAACTGAAATACTCTTGTAAACGAAATCAGCGTTCTTCAGCACTACCGTCCGATCTGTAGATGACGTGACAAGAATATCTGATTCCTTGTAGTGTCTCCTTCGTGCACCAGTTGGTACCATTCGTTTTAGGATCTTAGTCATCAATGAGAGGGAGTGCGCATCAATGTCACATAGCGCGACTTCCATCGGAAGTAATTCAGTTGCATTAATAATATTCCTGAAAAAGCCGAGACTGAACCGAAAAGAACCTGCGCCAATGTATGCGAGCTTGAACCTATCTGCCATATGGCATCGATTCCGTGATTCGCTACTCTTTAACTCTTAGACTCGCCTGTCTCTTGGATAAGAGAACCATGCTGGTCATTATGAGAATAATAGCAGTGGCAGCTAAGATAACAGAGATCAAGCCTGAAACCGGCAGAAGCAAATAGATCCAGAAGAAGTAGAAAATCGCCCCTATTTGGATCGGCGCCTGCTGCACAGGTCTCATGTTGCTAGCTTGTCCAAACTCAAATGCCTTTTGCAATCTATGTATTCCCAGAATCTCGCACGGCGGCGTGATCGCTATTGAAACGACAAACATGGCTAGCTCGGTTAGCACGAAGGTCCCCGTGAGAATGTGTGCAACGATTGACAAAATCACAAAGAAGTAGAAATTGTTTAACACCGTTAACAAACCTGAATCCAGTGCATAGAGGACGGCTTTCCTGCGCCCGCCGGCCCTTCGTAGCAGGAAGCAGGCCAGCGAACCCAAGGCAACAACCACCGTAAAGACCACGATTCTCATGAATAGTGGTGATCCTATTGAGTACTGATAATCGCTTGGTTCGAACCCCAATCCACTGTAAGCGAGAGCGAAAGCCGCGGCAACCATCAGAAATATCCCAATCACCTCTGAAGCCCTTAGCCGCTCCTTGAGAAACCTTACAGACGCTAGTGCCAACCAAATGAGTCCTGTCGCTTCCAATCCCGGAAGCAACGCCTGACCGATAAGAAGACCGGCAGGTATAGAAAATATCATAGGCGCATAGCCATTTACAAAAAACCCAAAAAGCCACGTCTTGTTCTTCACTAAGCCTTTTGTTACTTTCTTGCCTTCTGGTAACTTGTTGATAGCCATTTTCTGGAAAAGAATCCCGATATTATTTAGAAAACCGTCAAGAAGCGCCAACACTATACCGACGGAATACCAGAACGGATCAATAGGCATAATGAGCTTAGTTGAGTTCACATTCTATTTATAGATTGCTTTTCTAGTTTTGAATTTCTTCAAGGATATTTCGGGCAGCGCTACCTTTCAAACTTGAAAGGCATACTTCCTTCCTTCTAGTCCTTTTTTGTCAAACATAATCTTAATAAGAGGTAGGCTATGAGAAGGAAGAACACAATTCACAGTCATGCCTGGAGCGATCAACCGTGGTGAGACTTCTAAACGTGGGAGTGATAGGTGCTGGAACAATATCAAGCTCTCATGTGCGAGGCTTCCTCAAGGACGGACGCGCCAGGATCGATGCGGTATGTGATATCTTCGAGAAACATGCCAGGATGAAGGCAGAGAGATGGGGGGCTAAGAAAGTCTATACCGACTACAGGATGCTTCTGAAGAATAGCGAAATAGACGTTGTCAACATGTGCCTGACTCCCAATCTTCACCACGAAGTCGGGGTAGCCGCTCTCGAAGCTGGAAAACATCTTCTCACCGAGAAGCCCATGGCCCTGACTATAGAAGATTGCGACGACATGATCGCCGCAGCAAAAAGGAATAACGTGAAACTGATGGTTGGACATAACCAGCTTTTCTGGCCTCCGCACCAAGTTGCCAAGCAACTCATAGAGAAAGAAATCGGAAAACCAGTTGTCTCAATGTCAATACTTCATGGCGGTTGGCCTGCCCATGGATGGAGAGGAGACCCGAAAATCGCTGGCGGCGTGATGATGGAGGCATTCATCCACAGGTTCTACGTCTCAAGGTACTTGATGGGTGAAGTCAAACGTGTGACGTGTGTTCTGGGCAAGACATCCCCTCACCTTAAGTCTGAAGATGTCGGGTGCATCTCACTCGAATTTCAAAACGGGAGCTGTGGCACCATCACCGCGAATGTCGGAGCTCCACCGGCAGTGTGGGATGACAGAACTGAGATAGTTGGCGACAAAGGAATGATCGTGATCAACGGGGTCCAAGACATGATCCTGCCTGGTTCGCCGCTCATGTTCTACAAGGATGGCATGTGGAAAAACTACTGCAACGAGAGGATTCTCGATGAGACCATAGAGGATCTGAGAATGGGCTGTGAACAGGTGAGGTTCACAACTGGTGAACTTGACACCAACTTCCTGAACACGTTCTACTACATGGTCAAGCATTTCATTGACTGCGTCCTACAAGACAAGACGCCCTCAGTTTCAGGGGAAGAGGGCAGAAGAATCGTTGAGATAATACTGGCATGCTATGAATCCGCCGCAACTGGGAAAGCCGTCAATGTCTAAGATCAGATCTTCATTTCTTCATCAGATTCTCAGTTAACCAGAATAGGATGTGCCGTTCTCACTTCTTTGGTTTTCTTGGGTGTCGATTGTGAACAAGGGCAAATGCTACTGCTAGTGTCATCCATAGACCACCAAGAGCAAGAGACAAAACAAAAGTCATCAAAGTAAGTAGTTCAGCTTGTACATACAAGTAGTAGGTGCAAAGTGAGAAGGGGACATACAGAATGATCGCAGATGCCACACCTGGGGTATACCCTTTGAACTTGATAGTTCCACCAATGTGAATTATGGCATTAATAAACAGGAGCGCTGCGATAGACAAACTATAGATTGGGAACACCGTATTTATGATTACTGCCAACGTGCATAAGAAAATGAAGATGCCATTCACGACGTAGAATTGTCCCATTGTGATTCCGGAAATGGGTGTTACAGACCTGTTTACCCATTTCACCCACCCTGCTGAATACTCCTCTATCACATGTATGGCGGAAACTGCCAGAATAAACCAAAAGACTGTTACAGCAGTTATGAACATGGTTACCGCCCAAAATGGGACAGATGCGCGGGTAGCTTTGTCCTGAATTCTATATGCTGTATTTACCTTGCTTGGCATTCTCCTGATGGTTGGTTCTACCAGTCTTCACTGGTTTGAGTTCGGTTTGGACTTGTTCTAGGACATCCTGCCAATCATCAAACCAAGATGCTCTATATCCATTTGAATCTTTTACTTCTACCTTCCATCTATAGTAGATGTCATCAAGGTACTCGGTTATGTTGATTGTTCTAAGTTCGTCCACTGTGGAACGCCTTCCAGAATTCTTGATAGGTCTTTCAATAGCATAGCTAGCATATCAAATTGTCGTTCTTCATGTCTTGGATTTTGGATTGCTTGAGCAATTGATTTATCTGCTCCTTCAATAAGACTAGCTTGTCAAGGAGAGTTTTCAATGCCTCGGCGGCAAACTGGAAGAACAAGTACTCCTAACGAGGAGGAACTGAAGTTCGAAGTCTTGTGGTATGACTCCCTCGGAGCGAAATCTAGCTCGATCCTGGTCGAAACGCCTGATGTCTCTGTTCTCATTGACCCAGGTGCGTCGGGGATGCAGCACGGCTTTCCAATGTCAAGAGTCAAGAAAGCATTCTACAGACTCAGGGCATTGAGGAAGATAAGCGGAGCAGCCCACAAAGCAAAAGTTATTGTGATCTCGCACTACCATTATGATCACTTTTGTCGTCTCGATCTAAAGAGCGTTGACTCTGCCGCAATCTACAGAGGAAAGAAGATTTTCGTCAAGGATCCAAACAAGTTCGTTAATTTCTCCCAGTGGGCTAGGGCAAGAGCCTTCTTCAGTCAAATACTCAAAAAGTTCAACGGAGAAGATAAGGCCAAGAAAGTTATGTTCAAAGCAGACCCAACTTGCTCATTTGACGCCGAGGATTCAATTCCACTAGCAATGGGAAAAGATTTCAAGGATTACCAAGAGCGAAGAAACGAGTTCATAGAGAAAGGAAGAATATGGTTTGCGAGTCTGTGCAGAATGTGGTCCAAAAACCCATGGATCTCGGAGATGAAGTTCGGTGACACGGAGTTCAAATTCATGGATGGCAGAAAAGTTGAGTTCGGAAACACTGTTCTCAGATTCTCTCCTCCGTTCTTCCATGGAGTAGAATATGACAGGCTAGGCTGGGTCTCCTCCACTCTCATCGAGCACAAAGGTGTGAAGCTTATTCATACATCCGACGTTGAGGGGCCAGTCATTGAAGACTACGCCGACTGGATCATCAGGGAAAACCCGAATGTTGTGTTCGTCGATGGACCCCCAACATACCTGTTAGGTTTTGTCGTGAACAAAGTGAACCTGACCAGAGCAATAGACAACGTTTGCCGCATAATTCGAGAAGCTGATAGAACCGAGCTAGTGATCTACGACCATCACTTAATGAGAGACCCCCTATTCCAGAAAAGGGCAGGCGAGGTCTACAAAGCCGCCAAAATAAACGACAAGCGCGTCATGTCTGCTGCCGAGTTCTTGGGACAGGAAATTGTCGCTTTGAAAGTAGGCAAAGCCAGCCGCCCTTGAATTCTCTTGTGGCAAACGTTAATAGGGAAGGTAGCCCGACAACTCTAAAATAACCCCCGAATGAGTTTAGTGGAGCAAAAGATCGATAAACTGTTCTAAATGGAGGTTCACAGAAGAATGGGCAAAGGTAAACTCGCAGTACTCATCACTCTTGGCATCATATGGGGCGTCCTTACCTACGGACTTGACTGGCTCTTCAAAGTTCCCAAAGGTTCGACCCTCCCATTAAGTCAGATAACTGTGCTCAACACCGACTACATTCAGATCGGTCTAATACTCGGATGGGCCGCACTCGTTAATGCCATTGCCATGCTACCGTCAGGCAGAATCGCCGACAGGATAGGTAGAAAACCAATAGTGATAGTGTCCTTTCTTGGTCTGGCTGTCTCTTACTTTGCATACGAACTAATAGCGTTCTACGACACTTTCTGGATATTGATTCTCGTCGGAACAGTTAGGATGGTGTTCGCGGCCACATCCTGGGTTGCGCTTCTGGCTTGGGTTGCGGATCAGAGCTCTGAGAAGAACCGGGGCACAATCATGTCAGGTCTTACAGCGGCTCTGACAGTGGCCAACGTCTTTGCCGTGGTTGTGATCGGGGCAATGTTCGATTCTGTCGGCCTATTTAACACTTTCACACTGGTCGCTGCCATTCAGCTGATTGCAGTTGTCCCACTTCTGTTCATTGCCGGACGTGCTCGCCCAGATACTAAAGCCAAGGATTCAAAACCAGCCAAAGTCGGAAAACTGAGGACTTGGAGAGAGGTAATTCGCGACAGACCACTGTTGGTTCTTTCGGTCTCAGGAATGCTGGCTACTACCCCTGGCATAATGATACAGTTCATCATTCTGGCATTGCTGAGTTCCTCATATGGGCTTGGAACCGTAGATTCCGCTATTCCATTGGGAATCATGTTGGTCTTTGTGATGATTGGATACGTGATATCCTCGCAAGTGATGGATCGACTGAAAATCAAGAGGGGATTGTTAGTCGCAAGTCTCATTGTCACCATTGTTCCGCTGTTCTTCCTCTTCCTAACTCCCTACCTGGTCTTCATGCAAAGCCTAGTTGCACTCATTGTTTTCATTGGATTGTTCGGTTTGGGCATGGGGTTGTCGACACCAACATATTTGACTCTGATCACGGACTTGTCGCCGACGGGTGAGACGGGGACGGAATTGTCAGTGTTCCAGGGCATCTTGAACTTCAACTATGTCATAGCTAACTTTATGTCGGGCTACTTGTGGGCTGTTGGAGGGCTTCCGTTGACTATGCTTGGCGCCATGATAATCGTGTTCTTTGGACTGGTTATTGTCGTAGCAGGAGTCAGAAGGTCCACGCTTGAAGCTAGAGGAGTCAAGGGCAGATGAACCATTAAGAGAGGAATGAAGAAGAGTTGACTTCGTCTCTTCGTTCTCTCTCAACTATTTATTTATCTAATGTCTGCGCGCCTCAATGCCGATTGTGACAACAAGGTGAACAGAGTCAAAGATACGCCACAGGGAATGCCGCCGAGTGATATCCAAAAAAGTAGGCGACCGATTAGGATGCGACATCATGGCTGCCTTTTTCTTCTCACATGGATTGCCGCGGCTGCCACAGCGATTGCTGTCACTGTCGCGCCAGCTATGACGGCGAGGACCGTCAAATAGTCACCATTGTTAGCCTGCCATCCCGCGAGTCTGGCCCACATCCACCATGCTGCATAAGCTTTCAGATTAGCGTTCAGGGGCTGGCTATGAGCTGAGTCGCAATTGTACCATTCGCCAGGGTGAGCGTTCTGCCATTCGATAGCCCAGTTTCCTCCGGTGTAGTCGCAGCTGTCGGCTACATTTTGGCCTCCAAAGTAGGTTCCATCTGGGTTATACGACTCTATGTCTTCGAAATCAAAGAGGATTTTGCCATTTGCAGCGCAGTAGTCGCGTATCTGGTTGTTGCGGATATGTAGATTGCCTGCCAGACCGGTGCCATCAGTGTGTCCAGTCATATAGATGAATATCACAGTCGGGTAGTCGTGTTCAAGTGAACTCATGAGAGCAAGATAGGTGTTTATGTCATCTTGGGTAGCGTCCGACACTTCCCCACACCACGACCACATTACCACGTTGCAGCTGGAGTGGGCTGGATCATTTAGGTAGTCTCTCGTCTCTTGGGCCCATGTCGTTCTGTCCGGATTCCCCAGATCACCGGGTGCGAAGTAGTCATCAATGTCAAGGGCACCCCCTGTACCTCCAGTATTCCAACTGTAGAGTCCAGGTGTTCCGCCTCTGCTTTCTTTGAACGAGGGTAAATCATCCATCCCAGTTATTATCTGAGATCCATGAGAGGTGTGCCCATAAGCAACATGAAGTGCATTCTTGGCATTAATTATCGCAGATTCAGGAACCTGGTCGAGCCGAACCATGTTCACGATTGTGTGATCAGCGACTATTGCCTGCCCAGGACTAGCGGCAGCTCCTGCTGGAGCGTTCGATACCTGCAGTGTTGCGAATGAAGCTAGAGCTATTCCTATGATTACAACTAAGATCTTCACGTGCATTGTCCGCATGGTTCTTTCTCCCCAAAGAAGCTAACGATTAAGAAGTACGTAATTAGTTCTTAAGCTTTGCTTCGGGTGTGTGCAAGTTGGTCTCGATCGGCAAAATCTGTTGCCTCGAGACGCGCGCGGGTTCGATCAAGCTAGAAGAAAGACGGCTGGCGCTCGTACTCTCTCTCTGGCGGTTTCATCCTAATCGTCTCTTCTGGCGGAAGAACTTCGACAAGCTCATATTTCCTGGAGCCCATTCCAAGTTTCTCGGCATATTCAGTGATGAGATATGGATTCTTCATTGGCCCGTGGATTCTCTGGAAAGGATGCAGCTTAACACTCGGATCCAAATTGGCATGCCTGAAGAACGGAGGTATGTTTTTCTCGATTAGACCAGCTTTGGCAATGAGATCCAGGGTCGCTGTATCAGCAGCAACGATGTCTCTACTTCCCACGAGGCCTATGTCAGGAACAACACAAGGCTGAGGCATGCCCATGCAGTCGCAATAAGGCGTCACCTGAAGTATGAAGTTAAGGAAGAATATCTTGTTCCTATCGTATCTGTCTATTACCTGTTTTGCTGCAATTGCCATTAGCTCTTGGAAGGCCTTGACGTTCTCTTCTTTTATCTCTAGGCAACCAACTTGCTTGTCGGCTTCTATACACTCCATGCACTGAACACAATCATGAACAGTCAATGATAGTTTGTGCTGCTTCTCATCATATTTCAGCGCTCCATAGCTGCATGATTCGGCTAGTTCCTTTGCATGGTCTGGCGTGCAGGTTTTCTCGTTCCAGTAGGGCTTGGACTCGGTCACACCATGAAGCTTATGCCATCTCGACATCGCAGAGTAACCACCGATTGCAAGGTTCTTGAATGCACCGCCATAACCGCATTCTCCATGACCCTTTGCGTGGGTAAGGTCGATCAGAGCATCGGCGTCGTGTAGAACGCCAGCCATATCGAGACTCTCAACATTCCTGAACTTCACGTCGGCCTTGTAGACGTAGCCATCTTTCACACCTGAAACTGGAATCAAAGGACACCCGCAGGTCTCCTGGGTGTATCCGCGCTCCATAGCATTATACACTGCCGTAGGATTGTCAGTGATGAATGGCCATCCACCAGTCTTCTTGACTGCTTTCACGATTTGGCGAACAAAGTAAACTGGCACTGTCTGATAACCTTGGTTGAAGCCAAGGTGCATCTTGATTGCCACCTTATCATTCTTCTTGATCGTCGAGAAATCCAGAAGTTCGATGATCTTGTCGACTTTCGCACCGAATGATGCAAAATCCGCTGGCTTCCCAAACTGTACGGACCCAAAATACACTTTCGATGGTTTCAAGCTCATTGGGAGT
The DNA here is from genome assembly GCA_037310415.1 of Candidatus Atabeyarchaeum deiterrae. Classification (GTDB taxonomy): domain Archaea; phylum Asgardarchaeota; class Atabeyarchaeia; order Atabeyarchaeales; family Atabeyarchaeaceae; genus Atabeyarchaeum; species Atabeyarchaeum deiterrae. The sequence goes on along the minus strand of CP147780.1, from coordinate 2,256,985 downwards.
TACACTATCCTTTTGTCCTGACATGATAATGATCATGGTATTTGATGTCGCCTTAAATCTTGTCATGAACGGTTCAAAAATTCGTCGCGGCATGCACCCCAGGAATCTACAATCCTCAAGCAGTGTCCGGTTAAACTCAATGTATCTGAATTCGGCGATGTGAGTCTTGGTGAAACATCACCAACTATCCCCAGAATATCGAATGCGATGCCGAGCGGACGAGCAGTCTCTTAACCGCCTCGAAAAAAGATTCGCAACGGGAGGCATCCATCATAACCGTTTCCACCTTAACATACATCTATTTCCACCTTACTATTGATAATGCAACAAGAATACAGCAAATTAGGAGAAAAAACACTTTGGCTAGAAAAAGAAACACACTGCTCGCGCTGGCACTCATCAGCGTAGTCTTGGTAGGCGTGTCGATGTTGCCACCAGCATCAGCTACAACATTAGTCGACCAAAACGCGCCCTCATTAGGTGGCATGACAAAGCTTGCCACTGGTCTTTGGTACAGAGTCGACTACATTCCTCCGGGAGTATCACTTCTAAACCGAACGAGCGGCGCATCATCGTCATATGAACTCTTCGCTTTCGGTGGTTTGACCTACGGAATCCTGTCAACCTCGACCTACGATGCGAACACGACCTCCAAGGTCTCATACTATCGCGTCACATTACTTTCGGACCCTGATGAATCCTTGGCGTCTGGTAGAATAAGTGGGGACGAGGTCAGGGTTGTGACCACGGGGCTACTGATCAACGGTACCTTCAAATGGCAACAAGCCCTGAACCATTTCTGGCTCAGACTCGGACCAAGTGGGCACTGGCTTGACGGAACTGAACTCACAGGCTTGAATGCTGCGATTTCCTCAGCCATATCGCTTTTGCCAATAGGCGATCTTAGGCGCTATCTTGAATGGGGACTGTCTTTGATGACGAATGCCACAAATTCCGCACCGCTTACGAAATACGCCTACTTCACATACATGATTGACGAAGACTTCCTTCCAAAGCTCGCGAGAATTGACGCAGGCTTTGACGCTGCTGTGATGCAATTGAGGCACAGGTTACTAGGATTCGTTGCATACAATGACACCAACCCAACAAATGGAGTGATGGACATCAAGCTCGGGACCGCAATGGGAAGCCCGGCTGTCTTGTCTTCCGAGGCCAAATACGTCTTTAAGGCTTCTTCGTTCAGTAATGAACATCGAACTCTACCCACGTACGATCCGGTCACTAACTCTGTAAACTGGGACATGGGGACAACCATGAACGGTACACTGGTAGGCGTCAGGTCCACAATACCCAACGTCAATACAAACATCACTGATGTCACATTTGCATTCCACTTCACGCGAATAGGAAACGAAGCGGGAGTGAAGGTTGACGAACACATCGGCCAGTTCGGGGCAGCAGGCACACCTGCTGTGAACGGTCTGTCATTGGCAATAGCTTACTTCTCGTTCGTTGACTATGTGGGAATGCACCGCCACTATACTATGAACATGACAGCAGACAATGGATCAGGCATGAACACAGAGTCAAATTCAACGTCGACAAAGGATCTTGGAATTGCAGCGGATGGAACGACGACTGGTAAAATCCAGATCGGCGGAAACAACTACACATGGGGCTGGGATAACAACAACTACACCGCAAACTCCAACGTGATCCCATGGTTCTTCTTCCTTGAACAGTTCGCAACAGTGGGCAACTACTCGGTCACTGGGTTTACATTTGGCAGACTCATGTACTTCTATGAAGCATGTTTCTCCAAGTGGTCAGGCTACAGCATAGTACACGACCCATACTTCGCAGTGACGTCCTTCTCACCGTCTGAAGGATCACCCACGTTGCTGTTGATAGTGCTTGGCGCAGGAGTTGGAGTAGGAGTTGCAGCGGTAGCAGTATTATTGGTGAAGCGCAGGAAACCGGTTGCAACTATATAGAGGAATAGATCCAGCGTTATTGCGCTGGTCTATAATTTCCTCCTTTTTTGTTGTTAAGACTAGAATGGTACCCTCGTATGTTGTCTTGTCTGGAGTTGCGTGCAGACTATTGGTGCTTCTCAGTTCCTATTTCCTTAAGGTGAAGATAAGTTATCATCAACAATCTGTGCCGACTCAGTTTATGATGCTGGAAAGGATCAGTTAGGTCTGCTCAGCACCATCTTACCGCGTTCTGCTGCCTCGCCTTACGTGACCTTCGTGACATTAGGCGACATTTGAAAGTGAAGCCGAGAATGCCAAAGCTTAAGAATGGTTCTAATAGATTTATCGATTTAGAGAAGACAAGAGGTGACGATGAGGATGGCAGAAACGGAGGTCAATGCAGGAAGCGCCTATCGCGTCAAGTTTGAACGGACAGACTTCTTAGAGCTTGTGAGAATAGCGCAACCAAAGATAATATACAGAGTTGGCGACACGTTCTTTTTCTCATTCGACGGTTTCGTCGTGTTCTCGCGGGATTGTAAACTGGAAGACTTCGCGGGGCGAAAGACAATGGTAGCAATTGAGTTCTCAAACTATCCATGGCAAAAAGAATGAGGTCCTCTCAAACATGTACCTAATAAAAAAGGGTGTGTGGGTGGAACATCTGCTGAGTTCAATTTTGGCAGGTTGGCAGTACGTGTCCTACCAAGCCGTTACATCTTCTTGCCTACCGGTTTGCTCATCTGTTCCTTTTCTGTTCCTCTAGTGCAGTAATAGGTGTGAGTGAGATTCATCTCCTTAGTTACTGGGCATCCACCGCAAATGCAACCTTTTTCTTTCTTTATTTTCGTGCTCTTGTCGACCAAGCAGAAAAGCAGGGCAGTCTCGCCGGTTCCTTTGTAGCTTGGGCATCCGCCACAGATGCACATGGATCTCATCTTGTCCGTCTTAGTTTTGTCTGCTGACTGTACCAACTAGTATTCCTCCGTTTCCAACTTCTTGCGATTTTTCCATATAAATATGACTCGAGATTAGTCAACAATGAATCCCGCAGCGACGGGTCTCTTGATGTTGAAGAAGGGTTGGGTTCTGGCGATCCCACGCCAGCCGTGATACTTGACTTTGCTGGTAGTTCTTTAATTCTACTTGGTAGGGAGTTTGTAGTGCTCTTCCATCATATGATGATATTCATCTGGTGACATAAGAGGTCTGAATGCCCTTTCTACAACCTCAGTTAGAGCAGGATGGATGTGCATTCCCTGAACTATGGGACTCGAGTCTTGCTGCGGGGTGTACATCAAGGTTATTAATTCTTGGATGAGAATCGAGGCGCTGGGTCCGATGATGTGCGCGCCCAAGATCTTCATTGTTTCTGCTTCAACGATGACCTTCACAAAGTAGTCTTTGACTCCCATGGCTTCACCCTTGGCGGTGTCCTCGTACCTGTGTAGTCCAATCAGGACCTTATCTTTGCCGTATTTCTCAATGGCTTCTTCCTCTCTCAGTCCGACGCTGGCAATCTCAGGGTAAGTAAAAACGGCGTGGGGAATCGCATGATAGTCAACTTTAACTTTGTTCTTTAGCACGGCGTTGTAAAATACAATCGAGGCCTCGTAGTTCGCCTTATGCTTGAATGGATATCTGCCATCTGCATCGCCCAGCGCCCATATGTTTGGCTGGGAAGTTTCAAGATACTCGTTGACTTCTATCCACCCATTCTTGTCTGTCTTTATTCCTGCTTTCTCGGGGTGAAGAATATCTGAGTTTGAACCTCTCCCTGCCGCAACGAGTATCTCCTCAGCCAGTATCTCAATCTTCTTCCCAGTATCTCGGTCGATAGCAATCAGTTTCTTCTTTCCCCCAGCTCCCTTGTCCACTTCGCTCACTTCATGGTTGGTGAAGATCTTCATATGCTTCTGGAATTCTCTTTTCGCCAATGCACCTACTTCAGGTTCCTCTTCAGGAAGGAATTTCGGGCTTCTTCCAATTACTGTGACTTTTGAGCCCATCGCTGAGAAAAAGTGACCGTACTCGGCTGCAATAAACCCTCCGCCGATGACTGCAATACTCTCAGGTAACTTACTCATCTTAAGTAGAGTGTCGCTGTTTTGATAGCCCACTTTGTCGAGCCCTTTGATGGGGGGTATTACGGGCTTCGATCCAGTGCAGAGTATTATCATCTTTGCTGTTATGGTTTCGTTGCCAACCTTCAATGTGTATGGCGATGTGAATTCGCCTGCAACTGGATAGTAGTCAGCGTTCCTTGAATCTGCTAAAGCGCCACGTATGCCTTCGATTTCACTCCCAATATGAGTTCTCATTCGCTCCATGACTTTCTGAAAATCTACTTTCCTTATCTCAGCTTGGACGCCGAGTTCACCAGCTCTTTCTATTATTCTCACTAGCTCAGCAGGGTACAGTAAGAGCTTTGATGGTATGCAGCCCCTTGTTAAACAAATGCCGCCAGGGTCGTCCTTGTCTATGACCGCGATCTTCGTGGTTGGATCTTGCTGCGCTGCAGCATCGGCGATCGCCATTGCTGAACCTGAACCTATAACTATTAAATCATATTCCTTCATTTGATCCATCCCCTCAACTTCTGAATTGAGGAACTTACATTATAAACACTTCGCACTTGGCAGACTCACTCCTTCCCTCCACTAGTCTCTTGATGTCGTTGGCGTTAAGAAGTGTTAACAAACCGGTCCTATGCAGGATTTCTGAAGCTCACAGCCACAGAAGATTCGCTGACCATCTCCGTCGACGCAGCTCAACGCAAGTACAAAGAGCTTGAGTCACCTGCGAAGGTCGACCCACAGAAGGCAATGTCGTCCTACAAAAATGGCCTCCTGGAAGTCAAATTGGCAAAAAAGGAGAAAGACAAATCGAAGGGAGAACCGCCGAAAATAGACTGACAGCGATGTTGCAGTCGTCTATCGTCAGTGTCAAGTTGAATGGTTCGCAATAATCTATATTTCTCAGTTACAATCAGGAAGAACCCAAATTAGAGATTACTTTAACAACCTCAAGAATCCGTCTACTTCTCTGGAGTTGACGATGTCTTTTGCTGTTGCCCACCCTCTCCTAGCTTGAGCAATACCCAGCTCAAGATAGTGCAAGTGGATCTTGCTATGTGAGTCTGAACTTATGCCAAGCTTTGTTCCCACTTTCACTGCCTTCCTAATGTACTCATCTTTCAGATCAAGTCTGTCCGGGTAAGAGTCTATATCGAGAATAGTTCCTGTGTCTTTCGCCACCTCAATAACGCGCTCGATATCGAGCTGGACAGCCTCCCTCTTCTGAATCTGCCGCTCAGTAGGGTGGCATATAATATCAACATTTGGGTTTTCCATCGCCTTCAGAACTCTCTTAGTCATCTCATCCTTTTCCATGTTGAGATTAGAATGCACTGCTGCACCGACAACATCCAAACCTTCAAGGACTTCGTCAGAGATGTCCAAGGTTCCATCTTTCTGGATGTTCAGCTCGACACCTTTCAGAACTCTGATCCCCTTGACTTTGTCGTTAACCTTGTCTATTTCTTGACCTTGCTGCACCAACTTCTTCTCGTCGAGTCCGCCAGTCATGGCTAATCCTTTCGAATGGTCCGATATCACTATGTATTCCAAGCCGAGTCTATCCGCTTCCACAGCCATCTCTTGGATTGTGTTGGCGCCGTCAGTCCAAGTTGTGTGTGTCTGCAAATCGCCTATGACTTCCTCGTAGCCTACCAGTTTTGGCAGCTTGTTGTTCAGGGCCGCTTCTATTTCACCGGTGTTTTCTCTGAGTTCGGGTGGCATCCACTTTAATCCGAGTATCTCATAGACATCCTCTTCAGTCCTTCCGCCGATTTGCTGTTCTCCCTTGAACAACCCGTACTCGCTTAGCTTCATTCCTTTCTCCTGGGCGATTCTCCTCAGAGCAACGTTGTGATCTTTTCCACCCGTGAAGTACTGAAGTGCTGCGCCGAAATTCTCTTCGGACAACACTCTGATGTCAGCTTGCATTCCATTCCTCAGTCTAACCGTGGATTTCGTGTCTCCTTTGCTGACGACATCCACTACCTCAGGCATCGAAACAAAGAAATCCATTACTTTCGGGTGATCCTTCGATATGACCAGAAAATCAGCGTCGCCTATCGTTTCTTTCCATCTTCTGACAGAGCCAGAGGCAACAACCTTGGTGACTCCTTGCACAGATTTCAGTCGGTTCTCTATGTCGCGAACTTGTGGCAGGACAAAGCCGAGTATATATCTGCCCTTGCTTTTCTTTGCGAACTCTATTCCTTTCAGGATGTTTTGCTCTGTTTTCTCCTTGAAGCCAGGAAGCTTGGATATCTTGTGTTCGTGGGCGGCTCTCTCAAGGTCGTCAATGTTCTTAATGCCAAGTTGCTGGTAAAGAGTCTTGATCGTCTTAGGGCCCAGACCCTCTACACCTGACAAACTTTCTAGGTCGACGGGAACCTTCTTCAACAAGTCTTCGTAGTATTGCATTTTACCGGTCTTAATGAGCTCCTCAATTTTCTCAGCAATGCTTTTCCCAACACCAGGAATATCCATGAGGGACTTCTGTCCGCCTTTAGCGTAGAGCTCTTCCACGCTTTCCTCCAGCGCCTCTATTGCCCTTGCCGCCTTCTCGTAAGCTCTCGGCTTGAATTGAACGTTATCCATTTCCAGAAGAAGAGCAATCTCATAGAAGATTTTTGCAACTTCGGGATTCCTCATACACGAGCCCCTCTAGACGCATGTTAAGCGACACTGATGTGAACGTCTGGTACCTTCAGTATGTACTATTTTCGTAATTAAACTTAATTCGTTTGATCCTGCTGGACTTGGATGCCAACATGTCTTCGATTATCAGGAATTATCTATTCTTTTGCCTGAAGTGCCCTGAGAAGTTTGAGAGCTTCCTCTTCTGGCACGTCGTACCATTCTTTGTACGCATCAGCTACCGCATAACGATAACCGCTTCTTACGTTTAGACAGAGCAGCTTGTCGACCTTAGGCGAGACCAAATTGATTGCATCTATGGAACCCGTAGGAACAGCAACCACGACCTTCCTTGCCTCTCGCTTCTTAATTGAGTCAACAGAAGCGATCATTGTGTATCCAGAAGCTAACCCGTCATCAACGAGTATAACAGCGCGACCTCGGATGCTTGTCAACAATCCCTCTTTCTTTATCGCAGCGAATTTCTGTGTCCTTTCTTGGAGTCCCTTCTTGGCTTTGTCAATGCTTTCGCTTATTTGGACATTGGATAGCCCCAAGTTTTTGACAAGCGAGTCGTTGAGAAATGTCGAACCGTCAAAGGTTACGGATCCAAAACCCGCTTCAGTTTCCCAGGGGACAGGTATCTTTCTGACCAACATCACATCCAGTGGAATCTGAAGTTGCATTGCAATAGCATAACCAACTGGAACCCCACCTGAAGGTATCGCAACAACAATGGATTGCTGCTTCTTACTGAAGTCGGCCAGTCTTTCTGCCAGCATTCTACCTGCATGCATGCGATCTTTGAAGATTTCGGCTCTATCCGTGAACTTTGGATCACACTCTACATTAGGCGGGAACAATGCAACCCCTCCAAGAAGCAGCTATGCACGAAGGTTATTTAGGATTTCGACCGCAAGATCATCGATGTCGACTCGTATTTCACTTAATGTGGCCAAGCTTGAAGGTGTTATATACGAGCAAGCCGACGAAGCCAAGAGCACTGAAAACTGTGAACCATTCTACAATTGAACCACTAACAATCGAATCGGACAAAAGACTGAGAACCAGACTCAATATTGTCACTGTGTAGCCGTACAAACCAATAGCCTTCATGAACTTGGGACGAGTAATGAGGGCAGTGTTTACCAGTATCAACACAATGAAGTTCAGAGTGAAGAAGGCGCCCGACCAGAATAGATGCGGTTTCCCAGTGTCCTCTGAGAATACTCCGATCATCATCAATGCGAAAGCTGAACACATGCCAATCACTTGTGCGGCAATGATTAGTTCCTTTCTCCACGTCTCCTTGGTGTACCATTTGAATAGGCCTAAGTAGAATGGAAAAAGAGCGAGTCCGGTAAGGATGCAGCCTAAATTGTAGAAGACGGCGCCACTTGGGTTGTAGGGATAGTCTCCCAGTCGGCTAAGATAGTTGGTGAGCGGACTAAACGGACTCGGATACAGTGCGTACGATGTGAAAGTGAAGACGCAATATAGAACTATGACTGAAACTCCACTAATGGATAGAATTGGCCACTTCGATGGGTTCCATTTCATGTTTCATTCCATCCTTTGACGCGCAGATTAATAGAGGTCCACGCTTTCATTCCTAATTAGGCATTTCTTCAATAAATGATTGGATATTACTCGGATAAGAACCAGCAGGGTTCCAAGTTCTACCGTTAAGTCCATTCCAAAAAAAGGATGGAAGAGTATTCCGCTGGCGTTACCAAGCGAAATTACCTTCTGCTTCTTACCGCTTTTTCTTTCTCTGAGGGAACGCTTTCACCATGTTGATTACTAGCAACCCAGCGTAGCCCAAAGCAGTGAACACCGTGAACCATTCAATTACCGAACTAGTGCCGATTATGACGAATGCGAGATTGATAATGGCAACAACGATACCATAGATGGCAATGAGTTTGATGAATTTCGGATGGGTTATGAGCGAGATGTTCGCGAAGATCAAGACCAAGAGATTCAGCATGAAGAAGATATACGACCAGGTACCGTGAGCGCCAACCAGGAGCGAATTCTCATAAAAGACTCCGATCATAATCAGAGAGAATGCCGACATCATGCCGACTATCTGGGTGATAATTATCAGAATCTTTCTCCACGTCTCCTTGGAGTACCACTTGTATAAGCCTATGTAGAATGGAAACAACACTATTCCTGTTAGGATGCAGGCTAGGTTGTAGAAGATTGCGCCGTTTGGATTGAACTGCGCCGTAGTGTTTCCAAAATCACTTAAGTAGGGCCAGGGATTCCACGGTCCAACATACATTACGGCTGATATGAGTGTGAAGATGCAGTAGAACAATATGACCAAGATGCCCGAAATGCTGCTCAGTGGCCACTTTAATCTATCAAGAAAGCTCATTTGTTGCTCCTCCTTTGTTCTCTCCCAAATCAATTACAATTGCTGAACGTTCTCACTTATGATGCTAATATACTTACCTTACTTTAAATTCGCAATATTACTATTTCAGACCCTCTACCAGATCAAGGCGCCCATACGGCTGGACAAGCCTTAGGGGTTACTGAAACAAGCCAGACACCTGTTGCACGCCTGCCTATCATAAAGATGCTTGCCCAATAATTCCCTTCCTTGGAGGAATGCTGTCGGACATTCGTGATCTAGTGCGCACTCAACCTTTCCATCCCAAGGAATCGTCTAATCAGAAAATGACTTTGTTGAAGTGACCACAATTCAGACATTGCAGTAACTTATCCTTCTCATTTTGCACTTTAAAATGATTTTTCTTTCCACAGTTGCCACAAATAATTTCAATTCCTTTCAATCCCGATGAAATCCCCAACTTAAATGATAAACCCCCACCCTCAATATTCCGCCCCGTTCTATTGAAAACTACAGCATTGGCTATGTCGGAATGAACTCCTCGCAATTTTGTTATTTCCAGTTCGAAGAATTTTCTTGCTTTGTCAGGAAATTTGGAGTATGGAGTTTCCTCAAAACAGGATGAGCAGCGCATGGTATATTTGTCTAGCAGTTTCTTGACGGAGAGATTCTGCCACTCCTCTAATGAGATGTCCCCACCCTTAGACCAAGATTTCCCCCTCACATCCTTGCCGCACTTGGGGCACGTAAACACCTCTTTCCGAATTTTCTTTGGCGGCTTAAGAACCGAGTGCCAAGTTTGACTTTTCTTGTTCCATTTCACCTCTATAGAGATTTTGATCCACCCCTAGCCTTTTTCCTCCACTTGTTTAGCGCTATTAGTACACTTGCGATGGGTGAACTTATTATACTTGTGAGTTATGTCCGAATCTCGCATTCTCGCTTCTTCTGAATGTTTCTTACTCGTCATTCTCTTATTAATCACCCAAACTAAAGTAGAAGATATTTTTTGAGTTTCTTTCTCTTTGCCGATTCTCTTGCATCGTCTATGTCACTAAATTTCTTCGATATTGTCTTTCCATCAGAATCTTTGTAAGTAATAACACAGGGATAAATGCCTCCTAATCCCTTAATTCCCTTTGCACGTCTTTCTTTTCTATTCACTATTCTCTTCTCCTTCCCCTGAGTCTTACCTATTCTTATTCATCCATATCATACCAACCTACCTATACTCTGCATTCCTACTACCAAGAATTTACCCTGGAATCAAAAAACCTTTCCTTGATCAATTCCAAACCACGATACCCTCTGGAACGCCAGAGCTTCCCGTCCTCGTCATAGTAAATGCCCAGTCCAACTGAATTGCAGGTCTCATGCCAAGTACGTTCGAATCTGCAATCACTCAGATCTGGCGTAAATCTCAATCGGCGGACTATCTCCTGTTTTATATGCTCACTTAAACTTGGATCGGATTTGAAAAAACCGCTATCCTTCTCCAGCCTATCCAGAATTTCAAATGCAATTCTTGTTCCATTTGAACAAACTCTCACTATCTCATCATTCCGCATGCCACACCAATATTCCTCCCCTTTGTCCTGTTTCCCCTTTCTCTCGCAGTCCATTTCTTTGCCAGCATCATGCTTTTTCAACTCAATATGGTTTTCATTACATAGGCTTTCAATGTAATCCTCTATCTTCTTTGGTATCTGTTTAGTCTCTTCTTCTGAAAGTTCCTTTCTTTCTCCAGGAGAACTCCTAATGTTTCGGAAGTTTAGAACCGCTTGCAGATAACCACTACTAGTATGGTATGTCAATTCCGTTTCACAGTCAGGTAACAAATCTTCGTCTTCCCACTCTGGAATCTCTTTCCTCATCTTCTTGTACAAGTCTAATTGCTTTCTAGCTCCAGAACAGGATTTAGCCTCGGTACATAATTTGTAACTGACATACATCTTGATACAAAACCCCCTCGCTCCACCAACCAAAACACTACAACTAGAGCAAACCTAACTCAAGTATCTACCATTCAACAGTATCTTGAAACCGTTAGTTGCTGGTTCCTTTTTCAGCAATTCAAGCAACGCTCTGTCTTTTTTCGGGTAAAGATTCAAACGCAACTTCACCCTCAGTGGTGAGTAGCGCGCGCCACAAGTTATGTCATGTGGTGTTCTTAAATCTTCCATTTCTCTCTCTTGCCTCGCACAGTTCACTCCAAACGCTCGATGATCTTAGATCGGTTGCCATGGATTTCCTTGATCTGCATGATCAGATAGTTTTGCCACTTGCCCTCTTCCTTGTAAAGGTGTACGAAGATCACAGGTATCTTGTTATCCTTATAGATGCCTTCACGGTAAACGTAATCATACTCCTTTGACCCACAGACCTCTATGTACAAACCGAGGTCAGGCAGATAGAAATCTGGGCTCCAAATCCTGGGTCTCCTCTTCTCGTCTCCCACGCACACTGGCTGTTCAAAAGTCCAGTAAATTCCAAGGTGTTTGGTGAGAAAACTCGCAACCTCTTTTTCAGCAGGCGTCATGTCCTTATAGATCGAGACGAATCCACTCATTTTCTTAATCACCTCCAAGGGCAGTTGAAAAAAGGGAGCTAACCCCACTCCACCAATCAGAAGACTGAGAAGATATAACCCTATCACTCATTATTAGCTATGTGCGTACCTGTACAGAGATGTTAGAATGCATTCAAAAATAGAGCCGATTAGTGCCCAGAGTAATCCCAGCGACCCCTTACACCTACGTTACTCAACTTTCTTACTTCTACGATTGCTCCATTAGAACCCAGGATTTCTTTCATCCGGTGCTCACCATCCTTTACACTTTCTGCAAGAATCCAACGTATGCTAATTAGCCCGCCAGATAACTGATACTTAATCGAGAAGGCACTCTGCATGATTAAACCTCTCTTGCATTCCTACAGTCGTCAACCTTCGCTTTATGCATTATAGCATATAGCGTATCTCTAACTAGTCTAAGAGCATTGAATTGAAGGTTGATTACTTTTAGCTATATTTGAAGCATTAATATTCATCTAGCTAGCTATCCCTGCATAACCATCTATTGCAGGAATAATAGCTATGAATAATTCTAACCGTCTATACCTATCTATTTACTAACTGCTTTTGGATCTGCAGTCTTCTCCTTTTTCTTTTCTGCTTGATCGTCATGCAGATTCTTCCCTTAGTACTGTTACTCCGACACGTAAAAGGAATTGTACACACAATTAACGGGCGCAAGCTGGTGACCAAAGTGCTTGATATTACCATTACCTTAAGGTAGGCAATCTCAGACTTGCCTATATTGACCGCAAAGACCTACCAGCTGACATTAGCACCCACTTAATCAAACTCGACTCCCTGTGGCCTTTGTTAGCACTCGAGCTTACGACCTTGAAGGATTTGAATTCCAACTTATCTCTCCGACACATCCAGCGGAGCCTGAGCGGGAAGACGGATTTGCCGATACCATCGCCTGTAATGAACCCAGTCAATATGTAAAGAGAAATGAATGAACCTGGTATAATACCGAGCTGATATGGACACTGTGTCAGGTAAGCCAGAATTGGATTAAACGCAAACCACATAAAGCAGACGACTACGAAGAAATCCAAGCCAATTCTGAGGGCAAGTCTTCCTTCCGAGAAGGTTACCTCACGGTTACTCAATAACTGTCCAAAAATCGGTTTCAATAGCAGTATCGAAACCAAGAAACCTACCAAGAAACTGATGACATAGAGTCCCAGAAGAAAAGGGATGAACACGTTGTAGGGGAAGTCTGAGAAACTACCAAAGACAGACCTAGCAAACCATGAGTCTAGTGACGTCCAGACTGGTGGAGGGGCTCTGATTATCATTCCCTCTATTATCAATGGGTTTACTACGGCGACGAGATTAAGCCCGAGTGCTGGGAGCAGGAAAAAGAAAACAAGGTAGGGGGAAGAACCCCCTTTCGCCTCGACCATAGACCGACACCGCCTCCAAAAGCTTCGCGTCGTTACATTCCGTCAATGCCCAGATCTAGTCCTCCGTACCAGAGCGTGTAGACGGCAGGGACAGGAATAACTCCTAACAACCAAGTTGTTATCGTGCGCCACCAACCGAGCTTCCCAACCTTAATGTCTACCCCTGTGATGCTGCCAAAGTTGAAGTAGTTCTGGTAATGAGTCCAAGCAGCTCCCGTCTCATCCCTGATCAGATAAGTCATGATAAGGTACTCTGCAAATCCTACAAAGATCACTAGCGCGGCAGCCATTACGGCGACGACAGGAGCTAAGACCGCCATGGCACCTGCTACTGCAGTTCCAAAGCCTTCGCATGCGCTCCAAATCATGGTGAATAGGTCAGAACTATCAAGTTGGGTCTTCGTGGTATGGACGGCGACTAGGTTGGCTCCAGAAATAGTGCAAGGCGTGTTGACTCCTATCCACGAGTAATACCGATAGACGTCTGGGTGAGTGTATGCAACTTGGATGTTAGAGCTAGAAGGGTAACCACCGTACTTTACGAAGTACAAGCTTCTTACCCATTGATAGTAGGCATTGCCAGACCATCCATTAGAATAGCCAGTGCCACCACCATCATCGTCGACATTAAACGATAGCAACCAATGGTTATACTTCTCAGGAGTCAGAACTTTGCCTGTCATCACTTGACACAGTTCACCTATCATCGTTTTCGCAGCGCTAATATCCCCTTCGGTAATTGCTATTGCGGATGTGACTAGGTATGCTGCCTCATCAGTGTCCACAAGACCTTTGAAGCTCATGACGACATTACTGTGACCGTATTTTTGCGCGAGTATGTCTGATGCTTTGGATGAGTAACAAGCGGCAATGTATACTTGCTGAGATTGAAGCGTCATCAAATTCCTCTCTGCAAAGGTTTCCCAGCTCATCAGGCTTTCTCCGACTTTAACTTCTCTAGGTGTTCCGTGGCCGACGTATATTACTTCGCCTACAGCTCTCTGCAGAATGAACAAGTTACCAATGGGGTCACTAGATGAGACTACGAAAGCCTTTCCGTTAAGCAACTGATTAACTTTGTTCGCTGTATATGATGCTTGCTGGTCACTGCTCAGCGTAACTATGACTGGTGAAGTTATTGGAGTTGTCAGCGGTGTCACAAACTGTATGGAAAAGAATATCACTGCGACGACTATCGCTGCCTTTACGTGAACATTTCTACTGCTCAAATTCTGATCCACCCCTCCTACCCAGAAGTTCTGGGTTGCTTTGTCAACAAGATTTTTTCTGCCACTTCTTCTATATTAAGTTTCCCGTTAAGGGCGAATAGTTCGAGCGTTACCCTCAATACCGAGGCAGATCAAAGGTCTCAATGTCTTCGACACACTTCTGCATCCACAGCAATTGTACATTGCCTGCACCGCAAGCCAGGTTCTTTTCTTATTGAAGCGCACTTCAACTTGGTTCATTAATTATCTTTTCCCAGAGATCGATCAGCTTCAGCCTCGCGCCAAGCGCGTGTCGAAGTCGAAATCCAGATAGCAAACCAATTCCACAATGGTTTTCCTGAATGGAACACTGAACTGGAAGAGGGCGCGGATCACAGGAACAAGAAATCTGTGAAAACAGACAAAGCAGATGCAGACAGAGACAGAATCGGTCAACCTTAGAATAGAATTGGCGTGCACTATCTGCTAGATTCCATACCTCTGCATCTCATACGTCCAAGCCACATCAGAGTCGAAGCGAGAAGGTAGAACATGGGAGTCGACCCTGTTAGGGTTCTTGGAATAGGCCAACAAGCAAAATGATTGTCGATTGCCCGACATCGCCCACAGACTTCGGGTGACTTGATTCTTCTGAGTGACTTCTATGGACCTTGTACATGCTCTCCGCTGATTGGATTTTTCCCATTCATAGAACAGACCCCTAACCGTTAAAGGGTAGACGACCCAATAAAGAAATCTGCTAGTCTGAAGTCTCACGTAATATTGAATTTGCCTCCAAGTCTTTCGAGCGCCCTTCTTTCAATCTGATGCGCCGCGCTAACTTCGTGAGCTTTCTGGCGAGATTGATTTTTCGGGTTCTTCTCTCAGGTGATTTTGACTTTGAAAGAAGTAATGAGAGCGAAGCTAGCTCAAGTTCCATTCTCAATTCGCTTGTCAATAACGCATTCCGGAAATCATTTGTTTGGAGCGAGAACTCTGTCAGGTTTTTTTCAATTGCCTCTAGTAACTTGACTTCTGGATGGGCATTCTTGGCTGAATTCATGCGATTTGAGTATCTTTCAGTTTCATTTATTATGGTGTCCAGATCGCGTAGAGCGCCTTCGCTCCCTTCGCGCAAGCGAAGTAATCCCGTTGCCAATACCAGATTGCGAAACAGGCTGGAGAACTTGGTTGAATCTATGCGCTGAAGTATATCCTCCCACCATCTTCCTTCGTCATCTTCGATTTCGTTTTCGGATTCTTTTTTTGACACGAAACGAAGAACCACCTAGATTGTCAGAACCCTGAATAGGTTAGCGTGTTGTGACAATTAAAGCATTTGTAGGCAAGAAATATTCAAGTTTATATCGCTAGAGCTGACTTCAAAGAGAGAAGATGTTGATCAAGAGGGAAACAATTTGAACTAAGTCATTTCCTTGAGCAAAAAAAGTGAAATGGGAATCGTACGCAGATTCCGGCTATTTGCTCATTTTCTTCTTCTCCTCTTCCCTTAGAGGCCGCTTCAAGACTTTTCCAATGAGTGTCGTTGGCAATTCCTTTCTGAACTCGATTTCCTTTGGTACCTTGTATGGGGACATTGACCTCTTCGCAAAATCCATGATGCCCTTCTTCGTCTCCTCGTTTTCTGGAACTCCTGGTTTCAAGACGACGAATGCCTTCACTACTTCGCTGCCGGGATTCTTGGGGTCAGGTATTCCGACGGCTGCAGCCATTGCTACTTGGGGATGTTCAAATAACTTGTCATCAACTTCGCGAGGGTATACCTTGAAGCCACTTACGTCAATCATGTCTTTCTTCCTGTCGACTATGTAGAAGTATCCTTGTTCATCCATCTTAGCGATGTCTCCGGTAAGCACCCATGGTCCTGCCTCGCCCAGGAGTTTGCTCTTTAGCTGGTTCTTTGTTTCTCCAGGTTTGTTCCAATAGCCCTTCATGACTTGAGGACCTTTGATTGCCAGTTCGCCTACCTCGCCGACGGGCATGAGCTTTGTTCCAGTTTCAATATCGACAATCCTGCAATCTGTGTTGGGTATTGGTAGACCGATTGAGCCTATTTTCCTAGTCTCCTTGTCTGGGTTCACGTGAGTTACCGGGCAGCACTCGGTTAAGCCATAGCCTTCGAGAATGGAGCCTCCAGTTACTTGTTCAAACTGTTTCATGACTTCTGGTGGCATTGGGGCTGCACCGGAGTTGCACATTCTGATCGATTTGAGGTCTTCATAGTACTTCTCTACGCCTTTTGTCTGAAGCAGACGCATATAGAGTGTTGGAACACCGGGGAAGAAGCTCGGTTTGGTGCTTTTGATCAATGAGAGCAATGAGGGAAAGTCTCTGGCGTCAGGATTAAGAGCCATACAGTATCCCATGTTGATTGAGGAGTTCATGCAACAAGTCATTCCGTAGATGTGGAATAGTGGAAGGTTGACCATACATGTCTCCTTGCCTTCCCTCAAATCCCAGATGAACCAGTTTATTGTTTGCGTAGCATTTGCCACGAGATTGTGGTGCGTTAGCATGGCGCCCTTCGGTGTACCCGTTGTTCCGCCTGTGTATTGTAGTGTAGCAATGTCTTCTTTTGGATTAATGTTCACTTTGGGCGGATTCGGTTGGTTGTCCGCAATGAGATTTGCCATCTGGTGGGTTCCTTCTTTCTCCGCTGGTCTCCGCGGTTTCCCTGGCAGGTAATCAACTAGTGATGTCACTATGACATGCTTCAGTTGTGTTTCGTTTTTGACGCCGTTGACTATCTGAAGAGGTTGTCCATCCATTGTGACTATTGCTTTTGCCTGCGCGTCGTTCAACTGGAACTTGACTTCGGGTGCTGTTAGTAAAGCGCTAATGCAGGTCACTGCTGCGCCCGCTTTCAGGGCCCCGTAGTATGCTATTATGAACTGGGGGAAGTTCGGCAAGTGTATCGCGACTACATCCCCTTTCTTGATACCTAAGTCTGCCAGCGCTGTGGAAAATCTGTCGACGTGATCCTTCAGCTCCTTATAGAGTATCTTGCGTCCCATGAAATAGATCGCAGTGCTTTCTGGATACTTCGCTACTGTCCGATCGAGCATTTCAGGGAGTGAGATCACTGGAATGTCCAACTTCTCGGGTACTCCCTTGTGGTAGTGCTTCAACCATGGTTTATCCGCATATGTTACCAATCCTTATTCCCTCTCTTCTTCATTTGAAGTCGGTATTAGAACTGATTAGATCTAATAATCTTGTTTAGGCGTTATTTATGCCTTCCCAAGGCTTCAAACTAACAGAGATCACTTCGCCTATGAAGAAGGTTACCAAGTGGTTTAGAGACGGTTCGAAAAAAGAGAGGTATAGAGAAGGTGTTTCTCAGGTTTTCCCTGTTTTCTGCTTCTCCTCGTCCCTCAGCGGTCTCTTCAGAACCTTTCCAATCAGTGTTGTTGGCAGTTCCTTTCTGAACTCAATTTCTTTGGGAACTTTGTATGGTGCGAGCCGTGTCTTGGCAAAGTCGATGATGTTCTTCTTTGTCTCGTCGCTCTCGGCGACACCTGGTTTCACCACCACGAATGCCTTCACTCGCTCACTTCCAGGCATCTTTGGATCTGCGATGCCGATTGCCGCTGCCATCGCAACCGATGGGTGTTCGAATAGCACGTCATCAACTTCACGCGGGTATACCTTGAAGCCGCTGACATCAATCATGTCCTTCTTTCTGTCAACTATGTAGAAGAATCCATCCTCATCCATCTTCGCAATGTCACCAGTGAGAAGCCATGGACCAGGCTCTCCAGCGATCTCCTTTTTCAATTGGTTCTTTGTTTCTTCTGGTTTATTCCAATAGCCTTTCATTACCTGCGGACCCTTTATCGCGAGTTCGCCTGCTTCACCAACGGGCATGAGCCTTATTCCAGTTTCAATATCGACAATCCTGCAATCGGTGTCAGATATCGGGGGTCCAATTGAGCCAATCTTCCTCCCTTCTTTGGAGGGGCTAATGTGCGTCGCAGGGCAAGTTTCAGTCAGACCGTAGGCTTCGAGAACAGTGCCTCCTGTTACCTGCTCAAATTGCTTCATGACCTCTGGCGGCATAGGGGCGGCTCCCGACAAGCAGATTCTGATGGTTTTCAAGTCACCATAGTATTTTTCCACACCCTTGACTTGAAGCAGCCGCATATAGAGAGTCGGAACTCCTGGGAAGAAACTCGGCTTTGTGCTTTTGATCAGGGAGAGTGCTGAAGGGAGGTCCCTCGGATCTGGGTTGAGAGCCATGCAAAATCCATGCCAGATCGGGACATTCATGCAGGCTGTCATGGCATAGATATGGAACAATGGCAAGTTAACTAGACACGTCTCCTTTCCAAATTCGAAGTTCCAGCCAAACCAGGCAATGCCTTGCATGACGTTCGAGACTAGGTTGTGATGTGTGAGCATGGCGCCTTTTGGTATTCCGGTTGTTCCGCCTGTGTACTGCAGCACTGCGACCTCTTCCCTTGGGTTGATCTTGAACTGTGGGGGATTTGGTTGATGGTCTGCTATTAGATTGGCAAACTGATGGGTTCCTTCTTTCTCTGCTGGTCTCCGCGGCTTCCCGGGCAAGTAGTCCATCAAGGATGCGACTATGACATGCTTTAGCTTGGTATCATTTCTTATGCTACTAATTACTCCGAGCGGCGCTCCATCCATTGTGACTATTGCTTTGGCTCCAGCATCATTCAACTGGAACTTAGCTTCGGGTCCAGTCAAGAGTGCGCTTATGCAAGTGACCCTGGCGCCTGCTTTCAATGCTGCGTAGTACGTTATTATAAATTGAGGCAGGTTTGGGAGATGTATTGCGACCACGTCCCCTCTGCTGATTCCTAGATCTACTAAAGCTGTTGCCAGTCTATCCACGTGATCCTTCAGTTCCTTGTATGTTATCTTGCGTCCCATAAAGTAGATTGCAGTGTTGTCGGGAATCTTCGACACAGTGCGCTCTAGCATGTCGGGTACGGAAATCTCAGGAATGTCTACATGCGTGGGTACTCCCGCGTGGTAGTGCTTCAACCATGGTTTATCAGCATATGCTACCAATTCCAGTCTCCTCTCATCCTCTTACTCATGATCATTTTATGAGAACTGTACTTCTCTAATCTAATATAACTTCTCCACAAGTCTGGTAAGGTTCTCTTCGGGAAGCACTGAAGAATAGAACGAGTCCAGTTTGATTAGGCAACCTCCAGCTCAAATGCAGGAGCATGTTGCCTCCAACTAATTTATATAACACGTCAGATAACTAATCGGTCATGATTCTCCTAAATCCAAGAAATCACAGTCGTGAATATGCAGATGAAAGATCTCGAGAGATCATGCTGAAGACCATTGGTTTTTTTGAGAATAGAGGGAAGACAAAACTCAAGGAAATGGACCATAATAAGATCTGGTATTCAGATTTTCTCGAGTTTGTAAAAGAAGAGAAGATTTTCTCCGCTCTTCTGACTCCTTCAGATTACGCTGACGAAGGTGCTGAAGCTACTCGCTGGGATACTTGGCGAAATTGTGAATTCAATGAGATTCTCGCCTTCTATGGATTGTGCTACTGGTACACCTGGCAGGTGTCTATTCTCGGTCTCGGTCCAATCTGGATGAGTAAGAATGAGGAATTGAAGAAGAAAGCCGCGCAACTTCTGAAAGATGGAGCGGTATTCGCTTTTGGTCTCTCTGAAAGGGAACATGGCGCTGACATATATTCTACCGAAATGAAGCTCATACCCCAAGCCGACGGAACGTACACGGCCAATGGCGAGAAGTACTATATAGGTAATGCAAATGTGGCTCCGATGGTATCCACTTTCGGAAGAATAACTGATCCCAAGGGAAGAATTTCAGGGGCCAAGGATAAGAGCGATTACGTTTTATTTGTGGCGAATTACAGCAAGAAGAACTACGACCTAGTGAAAAACGTCGTTAGTAGCCAAAACTACGTCGGTCAGTACGCGCTCCACGATTACGCCATAACTGAAGCTGACATCCTTTCAAAAGGCGCGGATGCTTGGGACACTGCTCTTAACACTGTCAATATTGGAAAGTTCAACCTCGGGTGGGCGTCAATCGGCATATGTACCCACGCATTCTATGAAGCGATCAACCATGCTTCAAAACGCAGACTCTACAACACCTATGTGACAGATTTTCCACACATCAAACAATTCTTTGTTGACGCCTACTGCCGTCTTGTAGCAATGAAACTCTTTGCATTGAGGGCGGCGGACTACATGCGTTCTGCTTCGCCTAATGATAGGCGATATCTCCTCTATAATCCGATTGTGAAAATGAAGGTAACCACGCAAGGTGAGGAAGTGATAAACCTCCTCTGGGACATTATTGCTGCGAAGGGTTTTGAAGCGGATACCTATTTCGAAATGGCGGCAAGAGATATCAGAGCTCTGCCGAAACTTGAAGGAACAGTTCACGTGAACATGGCGCTTATCATCAAATTCGTCCCAAGGTTCTTCTTCGGTCATGGCAAGTTCCCCGAGATACCAAAGAGAAACGATGCCAGAAATGACGATTTCCTCTTCAATCAAGGACCAGCGAAGGGTTTAGGGGAAATACAATTCCATGACTACAATATCGCCTATGACAGCGTTGACCTGCCTAATGTGAACGTGTTCAAAGAACAAATAGCGATCTTCAAGGAGCTTGGCCTCAAGGCACCTCCTTCTCAAGAACAGTCCAAGGATATTGACTTCCTTCTAACGGTTGGCGAACTCTTTACATTAGTCGCCTACGGGCAGCTCATTATTGAGAACTCAAAGATCTATGATGTTGAAGATGATCTCCTGGATCAGATTTTCGACTTCATGGTTAGGGATTTTTCGAAATATGCACTCCAACTATACTCGAAACCCAGCACAGCGAAGAATCAAATGGAATACTGTATGAAAATGATCAAGAAACCGGTGATTGGCGAAGAGCGTTTCAAGAGAGTCGTCGAAAAAGTCTACGCACTCAAAGGTCTGTATGAAATGAATCCATGACTGATGCAGATTGCGCTCGAATGCATTTCCGAATAGTTCGAGAACTGCGTAGCGGAACGGTCTTCTGTACAAACTCAAAAAAAGAGTATTGTGCTGGTCGCTGATAAGCTACCCTAGTGCATCGAGTCTTCATTTGTCAGAAAATGTCTTCAGGTCTGTACCACGGAGGGAACCATTTGTAATGTTCGAGCGGATAAGCTTGTCTGAGTCCCGTATAGGTTGCTTTTCCGAGTTCAACTGATCCCTTCTTGTCTCTGAACAGAACTACTAGCTTCTTTTCCTCCAGTTTAAGTAAAGAGTTGTTTACTGCTACTGTGTCCTTTGACCCAAATTCCTCTTTGATGTCATCCACAGTCATATATGCGCCAGGGATGTTTCGATAGTTCTCACCTAGCACTTTCAGGATGTTTTCCTCATTCACTGGTTTTCCATTGAACTCTGACGGTTTCGTTGACATGACTGGTACCTTCAGTTCTGGATGGAATCTCAGTTTTGCTCTCGGCTTCAACTCTGCCTTCATCGACATCAAGTACATCCTGTAGATAACGTACTTCTGTATCTCACTAGTTCCAGCGATTATCTCACCGATCTTTGAGTCTCGCAGCAAACGCTCAACTGGGAAGAACTTGGTGCATCCATCTCCGCCCATGATCTGTATCGCGTCCAGCCCCACGTCGCGCGCATACTCGGAGTTCATGAGTTTCGCTATTGACGACTCAATGACGGGTTCTCTGCCCAAATCCAGCAAGTATGCTGTGTAGAACGACATTAGACGAGCTACCTTCATTCTTGTTATGATGTCGGCCACCTTGAACTGGTTGTTGACAAGTCTGTTGGTTCGCTCGCCGAATTGGATTCGCCTTTCGGTGTAGAATGTCACTATCCTCAGTACATCCATGATCGCACCTGGGAAAACGGCTGAGCCGACTAATCGCTCGTAGTTCAGACCCCCAGTCATGATCTCCCAGCCTTGTCCCTCTTTGCCAATTCTGTTTTCCTCCGACACTCTGACTTGGTCAAAGTCAAGGACGCCGTTTGGAACATTATCGAAGGCTATCAGTGAGTTGATCTTCTCCAAGGAGAAACCGGGAGTGCCTTTCTCAACGAGGAACGCCGTGAGGTGTCGGTATGCCTTGACGTCCTCGGGTTTGTCACTTGTTCTTGCATAAACAAAGTATCTGCCTGCTACGCCAGCGGCAGTTATGTACCTTTTCTTACCGTCTATGACATACTCGTTTCCTTCTTTGCGGGCTCTCACGACTACGTTTGCTGCATCTGAGCCCACAAAAGGTTCAGTGATACAAACCGCGCCTAATACGTCACCTTTTGCAGTCTGTGTGAGCCATTTCTGTCTCTGCTCTTCTGTTCCATGCGACAAGAGCTGGTGTAGTCCTGCTAGCATGCTAACAACGAAGACATGCCCGACGGCATAGAGCCTGCCTAGTTGCTCTGCTGCTATGCATGCGCCGGTAGCTCCAAGTTCTAGGCCACCATATTTCTTGGGAACACCAACGCCAAAGATCCCCTTAACTGCAACCTTCTTCATCAGTTCCCAAGGAAACTCCATTTTCCACCAACTTTCTTCGGCTTCCGGGATGTGCTCATCTGCAAACTTCTCTACCTCGACTGCAAACCTCTTCTGTGCCTCAGTCCACCAAGGAAAGGTCTCCATCTGAGTTCATCTCTACACGATCAAAATACTAGATACATAATAAACGTACGAATTCATCTTGACAGATGAACTTAGCTAGCATGCATCAATCAGATATAGTTAACTGAGGTCTAGAAGAGCTAGACTTTCTCAGAGAAATACGTTGTTTTTAGCCGGACTTGGATTCTCTGGAAGGAAAGGTGCAAGCGCATGCAGCCCATCATGCGACTTTCTTCTTCCGCTCAAATACACCTCATCGTCTGGCTCTCATTAATCGAGGTTTCAGAGCCCAAGCAACTCAATGGTAGCCTCTGGGGGCGTTTCGCCCTGCCGAAAACGAAGGAAACGAACCGGAAGAGTTGTGAAAATCTCAATAAATCGTTGCGAACATCGTGAAACCACCATTAACCTTATATGTGTGAATCAGAGAACCGTTCAATTAAGCACGTTAGGGGTAGAGAAACCAAATGTCGACCTTAGTCGAGAAACAAATCCACCTGGGTGAAGTGCTGAACGAGGATGAGGTACAGTCAATCCCATGTGTAGCTGTGTTCTCTGACGGGAAGACGATGCAACTCTGGAAAGGTCCATTCACTCAAAGCAAGATCCTCGAGATAATGGCTAGTCGGGGAGATATCCACCTAATAAAACTCGCTGTTGGGGCCTCAGAAGTCACATACTGGGTAAGCAAATTTCAGTTGATCAAGATGCAGTGGGAACGAGATGCAGGCTGGAGAGCGTGGATCCAGAGTAGACTGTCAACATTCAAGAAGTGACTGACCTAATATTCCAGAAGGGTGGGCGCGGACACACGGGGAGGTTCAATACACATTCTGTCTAGTGAGCTCCTTATCATTTGATGGTATGATTTGCAGGGCTCTGTTTTCTTGTAGAAGCCTACCTGTTTTTCATTCTTTCTTTTAGTTTCTCCGCCGCTTTTCCGATTTCGCCGAGGACTTTGCTGTCGACTGACTCGGATTCATCCTTGTCATCTGCTTTGAACCCCTTGTCTTCGTCAAGCATCTCCTGCAGACTCTTGATTTCCCTTTGCAGCTCCTGATCAGTAAGGTCGGCTGACTTCTCAGCCACCTTCACCTCGGGCGCTGCTCTCTGCAGCGAAAAAGCAGATCTCTCAGGTATCCCCGTTGACTTCTCGGTCTCCGGCGCGGTTCTGTCTGGAGAAGCTGGCATTCTTGGCGAGACTGGAGGCGTACTCTCTTGCGCCACTGGCCTTTTCTCCGCTATCACTGGTGGTTTCTCTTGTGCTGCTGGCTTTGGAACAATTGGAACCTCGACAGGTTTCACTACTTGGACGGGCTCGGCTCTCTCAATCTCTATTGTACCAGCCTTCATGATGAATCCTTTTTCTGATGCCGTTAGGTTCTTTGTGGGAATTGACACGTTCTTGATTCTTGCAGATCCCCACGGCGTGAGTTCTAGGAATCTTCTCAGTTTTTCTATGTGCAAAGCTTCTTCTGAGCTTGTCTTGAGCTCGGATGCCACAATCCCAGATACTTCATCGACAATATCCGGTGTTAGTCTGTCTGAGGTAACTGGTGGATTGTGCGATGACTGTCTCAAATTGTGGATGAATGCAATGAGTTCGTTTCTGTTCTCGCCGATTCTCTCAATCTGTGCGTCGTTCTCGGTGAACATCCTACCCTTGAGTTCAACCAAGTGTTTCTCACGGTCTGTCGAGAACTCGAACGCTAGCGCGACGCTTTTTCCAGTCTCGTCGATGACTTTCACTGGTCCGCATGAGATTAGCATGACCGATAGTTCTTCTGAAAGTTTCTGGTCCTTCTCCTTTGTTTCTTCAAGCTGCTCGTTCAGCTCGGCCTTCCTGGATTCGCTTTCTTTCCGGCTTATGTCGCCCAGAACAGCCTTTGTCTGAAGGATCGAGGACTCGTCTTTTATCTTTGCCCTTCTTTCTGAGAGCTCTTCTAGCATCTTTGCGTTCTCCAGAAACTGCGCCAGAAGGTTCTTTGTTGATGCAAGAAGTTGGGACTCATACTCAAACTTGAGAGTCTCGTAGACGGGTTGTGTCACACGCTTTTCGTAGAAGTAGTCCTTCAGCTTGTTGAGTTTTTGATTGACTGAATCGTACTGGTTGACTAACTGATCAACTGCAGAGCCTGACCTTATCTTTTCGATCAGGATTGCCCTGATCCTCTCAAGGTTCCTGGATTCAAGTCCGTCTGTCCATTTGACAAATGCATTCATCTTGAAGTGTCTGTCGCCAGCCCAGCGGAGTACGAGGCTCTGGAGCTTGTCATAATTCCTTCTTGCTACCTCTATGATTGCTTTTGAGGCTACTTCTCTAACACCTTCGTCGGCGCTCCCCATTGACGAAATTAAATCGAAAGCTGCTATGTCATCTTTCAGCGCAATGTCCGCCAGTTTAGCAGCCTGATCTTTCGATCCAAGGGATGCCCTTAGTCTCCTCAACATATTGATCAACTTCCAATGACCGTTAATTGTGAATGCTTAAACAGGTGGTTGATTTACCGTATCTCCCTTTAATAAACCCCCAATCGGGTTAATAATAATGCGGAGTCACGTATTTAAAAACTATTATCAGTATATAAGGGTCTCATCTTAGCGACAATACAGGCTTGTGATTAGGTTTTCTGATTCAAGACCGCGCATTTTCATACGAATCTCCTGAAATCTTCTTCACGTCCACTCCCGACAATCTGTAATGCCGTCTTTGTCACCTAACTCGAGGGACGGATTTGAGGCTGGAAACGGTACCAGGACTTTGTCTTTTCAGTTGGGTTTCGGCGGCAGCTTGATTCTTTTTGAGATGTAATTTGCTGCGTAGCGTAGAAGATCATTTGACTTAAGGCACTGAAGCTGTAGGTCTATTGTGTACTCAGCCATCGTTTTTGGATCCAATTGGAAAGCTTTGTTCATCAATGTCTTCGTGGATCTGACTGCGATGGGGCTGTTTTCTATTATCTGGCGGACGAAATTCTCAGCTTCGACCATTAATTCACTGGGCGGAACGACCTTGTTTACCAGTCCGATCCTTTCGGCCCTCTGAGCATCAATCACTTGACCTGTCAAAGCTATCTCCTTCGCGATGCCAAGACCTACAAGCTTTGGAAGCATAGCACCACCGATGTCAGGCATGATGCCGAGGCATACTTCAGGAAGACTCAGTCTGCAATCATCCGAGGCGATTCTAAAATCACATGCCAGAGCAAGTTCCAGTCCCATCCCCGTAGCCGTACCGTTCACTGCTGCAAGGGTTGGCTTCTCCATGTCCTCCAGAGCGGTGAAGGTATCTTGGACAAGGCGAATAATCCCTGATGGATCTTGATGGCTTGAGGCAAACCCGTCTTGAAAAGCCTTCAGGTCAAGTCCTGATGAGAAGACTGGTCCTACGCCTGTCACGATTACCCCCAAGCAGTCTGAATCGTCTCGAACCGCTTTAAGAGCAGCCCCGAGATCTGACAAGAGATCTTGATTGAATGCATTTCTCCTATCTTCTCTATTGAGAATGACCTTGGTCAGCCTGTCTTTCTTCTCGACCAAAACGAGCGAACCCATTTCTACTACACCACTCACTTCAGCCTTTCTTGGGATACTTTTCTATTCTTCGATGCTAGGGATTAGCTTTTAACCCCTTAATAAAAGAGTATGAGGATCGAGTCAAACTAAGTCAGCATCGTTTCTCAGGTTCTGTTAACTCTTCGGGTGATGAGTTAACTGGGTGGCATCTGCTCGGAGGATTACCTTTTCAGGGTTCCCCTTCACTGCTTCAGCTGCTACTCCCTTCAGGCTGAACCGCAGCCCTGCGCCGACAATATTCAAAGCCGCGTTCTCATCCCTGTCCACGAGCCTATTGCAGCATGGACAGTAGACCTTCCTCCCTGCACATTCAGCTATGTTACAGCCACATATCGCGCAGACTGAAGAAGTCTTGGATGAATGAACGTAAAACACGGGGATACCTTCCCAACGTGCCTTGTACTCTATTTGCCGTTGCAGCTCAGCGTAGCTCCAACCGTTCAATCTTGCTCTGTAGTCTTTTCCTTGCCAGTTTCCCTTTCTGTAGAGCTTACGGATGCCCCTGATGTCTTCCATGACTATGCCGAACTGTTCTTCTTTCGCCTGTCTCACTATGCTTGCGGAAGCGTTGTGCAGTATCCAATTCACTTTGCTCTTTTGGATTCTCCCATATTTGGAATAGAGGTGTTTCATGATGCGGTAGTCATTTCTTCTGAAGCCTCGCTTAGCCTGCCTGCAGTTTTCTTTGATTTTGGTCACTTTTGACAGGTCATATCGTTTCACCTTTCCGTCTGAAGATGCTGTGGTTACGTTGTCGAGGTTGCGGTCAATCCCGATTAGCCCTACAGGCTCAATCTGAGTAGCTTCTTTCGAGTAAGCCGCCGATACGGTGCAAGTAGTCAGACAGACTGATCGCGCAGCATGGCCCTCAATAGACCGCAACACGTAAGCGTTCAATGGGATGTAAACGTATTCTCTTGCTCTGATCGGTAGTCTGAGCTTGCCGTTGATTATCTTGAAACCGTAGCAGTCAGTGAGCATGGGCTTAATCGCATACGGCTTCTTCACCCTCGGCTGCTTCCTTCTTAGAGCGTGCCTGTAATTCCGAAGGATGCCAGCAGCTTTACTAATCGCAGTCAAACGGTAGTAGGTTGGCACATCATGTCTTGCAAGTTCATGATAAGCCTTCTTTGAAAGAGCCTTCATCGAAGTAACGTTCTCAGCCAAGCCAACCCGTATACAATCATTCACCATCTTCCTAAACTCGTGCAAGAGGTTAAGCAACTGGGGGGATGGCGTGTAGCTTTGCTTGACTGCTTTGATTACTTGCATACCTAAGACGAGGTATTTCACGTATAAAAACTACCACCCGAAGAGTTAACAAAACAGTTTCTCACAAATATTATAAGCTGAGTATTATTCAATCCAGTCTAGCGACAAAAAAAGAAGCGCCAATTGGAGAGGGCAGTAAGCTGTTTTGAGCGGAGGATGAGCGGGATGGAGTTGAAAGTCGTGAAGATTGAGGCTCCGAGGAATTGTAACTTGATATTGGGACAGTCCCACTTCATTAAGACAGTGGAAGACATTCATGAGAGCGTTGTGACCGCTGTCCCGGGTGCCAAATTTGGACTCGCATTCTGCGAATCAAGTGGTCCATGTTTGGTTCGTCTTTCAGGCACGGACGACGAACTCAAGAAGTTGGCGGCAGAGGCTGCTTCAAAGATAGGCTGCGGACACTGTTTCATAGTGTTCATGCGTGATTTTTATCCAATCAACATTCTGAACAGAATAAAGGAGGTTCCAGAGGTCTGCTCAGTTTTCTGCTCTACTGCAAACCCTGTAGAAATAATCGTTGCTGAAACGGATCAAGGTAGAGGAATTCTTGGTGTGATAGATGGCAGCATGCCAAGGGGCATTGAAACTGAGAAAGATATTCGCGAACGAAAAGAGCTGCTTCGCAAGATCGGATACAAGCTGTAGATCGACAAGACCTAATTAACGTCTGGCTCTTTTTCCTGCGGTCTTATAGCTCAGGAATAGCTCTATAATAGGGTCTTTCAACTCTTCCATGGTTCCGAATTGAATCTCTCTGAGATCACCGACTACAGTTTCAACCTTCTTTTTCTCCATCAATAGGCGTGCAACTGTCAAGGACTTGCTTTCTTGGAGTTCCTTTGTCGGCTTCTCGTTGGCATATGTCAGCTGTTGCTTTAAAGTTTCGATGTCTTCAGTTGATCCAAGTACTATTCGTAGCGCTGTCGCCATCACCAGGTCATAGGAGTATCTTCTTGAATCTTCCTTGTTGGCTTCCCCAAGAGAGAACAGGGGAGTGAAGTTGAACACGGCATTCGTGAACTCATCTGCAGCTTTTACAAGATATCCCTTGACAAGGTCAGCTTTTGCCTCTGACTTCAAGAGGCAAGTAGCAGCAGCTAGAAAGTCTTGCCCCGCCCTGTGTTGAAGCACAGACTTCACGTCGACAGCCAGCGACCCAATCCCGACGGTTGAAGCCAAGCCTGATAGCTCATCAGTTCCCTTCAGGTACGTCGAAGCCGCTTTGAGGAACATCCCAGATGCGTTTTCGAAGTCACCTACTTTGGTCATCTTAAAGGCGCTAGCTTCTGCCTCGCGAGGGTCGTCGCCGGTGGCAACCAAAACTCCTTTTATCAATGCGGCGTCGGATTGACCCGTAGATTTTATTTCACGAAGCGCATGGGCTGCCGCGGCATAGCAGGAAGCGATGAATCCAGCCATGCTCCTGTCGTCTGCTTTGGCAAGTCTTTCTGCAGCCATTAGGTAGAAGTCAGCTGCGTCAGAAAAAGTACCTGAATTGTTTAAATAGTTGGCCGCAACAGCGTATAGATTTCCAGCCTCATTCCAGTAGCGCAGCTCCTCGAATTTCCGGGCTCCTTCTAGGATCGCAGCTTCTCCTCCGATCAACCCTTTGATCTTGCTTGCCGAATCGCCATACTCAACGTATGCGTCAAATGCTTGCCTGTAATTGCCTTGCCGCATTAGGTTTGAGGCCTTATCGTGTAACTCTCTCATCTCTTTCGTGGCGAAGTGGTCTGCCCTCATCTGTTCGCTGACGCCTTTTTCTTGCCTGCGCTCCTTCTTGTCTGCGCCACTCTTTTTCGCATCAGTACTTGTAGGTTGAGGCACT
The DNA here is from genome assembly GCA_037310415.1 of Candidatus Atabeyarchaeum deiterrae. Lineage (GTDB taxonomy): Archaea > Asgardarchaeota > Atabeyarchaeia > Atabeyarchaeales > Atabeyarchaeaceae > Atabeyarchaeum > Atabeyarchaeum deiterrae. Next base: position 2,227,451 of record CP147780.1, on the reverse strand, counting down.
CAAGCCACTTCCTTTGCAACTCCACACTGAAGAAGACTTACGCTGGATTAACCCAGTCACTTCACAAGGTCCCAGATCTCTCTAGATAACTCGGTGTAGTCGGGCTTTTATTAGTAGCCCCTCCTTTGGGACCGTTGAACAAGTAGTCTTCTATATCTTCCCGAGCGATTTCTACTGAGATCTGTTCGGCGTACTTCTGGGCTCTACTCAAAAGGATTGAGACAATACTGTGAAATCTGGGGGGAGACGCCAACTTTGCTGCTGCGAGCGAGGCCCTCTCCACTTCCGACAGGTTACATGCACGGGCGACTACCATGTCCTTGGCAACAGCAATTTTGAATTTATCTTGGTACTTCGTGGACAACTCTTTGACCAAGTCGTCTAGTGAACCAACGTTTGCAGCAAGTTCTAGTGAGCCTAGGAAGCCACTCACGAATCGTCTTACCATTTGATAGCCGAGTTGTCCAGGATAGTTTCTCTTCATCTCGTCTACCAGCGCAGGGTTCAGAGCAATGATGTCGTCACCGTCGCTGGAAGGAAAATCGTCAGCATATGCACCGATTCCGTTTTCTGTTAGGTGCAATGCGGCTTTGGCGCGTGCAACGACGTCGGAAAACTCCTTCTCAGTGATGATTATGTGGACGCTACGTAACATCTTTATCAGCGTGGAGACCTCCGATTCGCCGAGCACGTCCTTGAAATCGGCGACTGGAATGAACTGCCTGTTGCACGAAGCCTCATGCAACATGTAGACGATCGCAAAGGCTAGGTTTTCAGCGCGCACTTATTGAGGGGCCTCCCACCGAACCGTTCCGCTAATTCGTACTGATCGCTGTTCCAGAGCTTAAACGTTTCTAAGACTTTGACAAAAGATTGCGGGACTCGCAAGAACTCATTTTCTTTAGATGCCTTCTGAATGCGAATCACAGAGATCCCTTTTCTCAAAGTCCGATTCCCACATATCATTGCGAAGCCAGCATATGTAATCTCCCCGATGCTGGTGCGTCGGATAGGGTTTCGTTCCTGGAACCACATCGTTTGAAGCATTCCGTACAGGAAATCACCTCACTTCCAGTGTGAGCTTCCTGTAACGCTATTGCGGTTTGTGTTTGTTAGGGGACACCTCCTGCAACTGAATGAGAGCATATTGATTGCTGTCAGTTGAGGAAATTGTTTTTCATAGCCCCAACATTTAAGAACTTTAAAGCATAATAGTTGTTAACAACGTTATCAAGAGGAGAAAAGTAAAATGGCTGAAGCAGCAAAACAATTCTTTGTTGGATTCATACACCCACGAACATGGCTCGCAGCACTCATCGGCATCTTCGCAGCATTGCTCACGTCATTCGCACTTTCAGGTCTTCTGACAGGCTTTGTATCGACGCTTCCAGGTGTTGGGGACCCAGCTGTCCGCGCGGCTCTCCAAGGCATGGTCACGAGTGTATTCTGGATAATGCTACAATCGTACACATATCTAATCAATGCACACTATGAAGCGCTAATTGTCATATTGATTGGCGCCGTCGTAGGCGGGCTAATCTTCGGTCTTACTGCCAAGAAGGAAAGGGTAGCATCAAAGGGCATCATAGCCGGCTTGAACATCGCTGTCATATACATTCTAGTAACACTCGTACTATGGGTCTTTTGGACTGGTATCTACACCTACAGTGTTGCCGGCATTTGGACTCTACTCTCGGCAGCATACAACATCTTAGTTGGCAGTCTGCTCATAGACATCATAGTGTCTTTCGTGATCGTGTGGTTGGTTTCAGCGTTAATAGCAATACTGATTCTGTCGATGAAACACGACTAGAGTCGAATACGAGGGAGGTTATAGCAATTAATCCCCTCCACTTTTTGTCCCTCTTATTCTGGTCTTGACTCCGTCCGTTTTCTGGAGCGTTCTCTCGACTGAAAGGAGTTTATAATCCAAGGTCAAGATCGTTGCTTAATACTCAAATCATGCATGATTGTTATGGTTGATCGATTGCGATTAGAATTGAAAGGAAGTGAGACAGTGCTTGGGCAACTTAGAGGTCGGGTTCCCGTGAGCAAGGTACTTGAGAGCGGCCAGAGCCTTGAGTCGAAAGAGGTAGTTCTGGCGGGTTGGGTTTACAACAAACGGGTTCACGGGAATCTGTTGTTTATTGATCTTCGTGATGGAACTGGCATTATCCAAATTAGTGTTCACAAGGACAAGGTTTCGAAACAAGTCTTTGAAAATGTGCAGAAGGTCACACGTGAATCATCTATCATCGTGAAAGGCACCGTCAGAAGCGACAAGCGAGCCCCTGGTGGACATGAAGTGGAACTTAGCGATCTCCATATAGAAGGGCTTGCGGAAGAGTGGCCACTTCCAATAGATGCAGGTATAGATGTTCTTTTCGACAAAAGACACCTCCATCTAAGAGGGGAGAAGCAAACACTGATCATGAAGATAAGAGCAGACACCTTCGAAGCCATTAGAGAATGGTTTAGACAAGATGGGTGGATTGAGGTTCATCCGCCCATGATAATATCGGCTTCAGTTGAAGGAGGTGCTACTCTCTTCAAGATGGACTACTTCGGCGAAGTGGCTTATCTGACACAAAGTTCTCAGTTTTACCTTGAAGCGATGATGCAGAGCCTCGAAAAGGTCTACTGTGTCGCACCAAGTTTCAGAGCGGAGAAGTCGAAGACTCCAAGGCATCTAACAGAGTACTGGCATGCGGAGGCGGAAGCCGCTTGGATGGATCTAGATGACATAGTACAAGTCGAGGAGAAACTTGTCTCCCACGTCTGTCAGTCTATTGCTGAAAAATACGGCAAGCGGCTTGAGAAGCTTGGAAGAGACCCTGAGGATCTTGCTTCAGTCAAGACACCTTTCGAGCGGATAGGATATGGAGAGGCGATCGATCGCATAAAGAAGAAGGGCGTCACGATAGAGTACGGTGATGACATGGGTGCTGATGAGGAGCTTAAATTGACGGAGGATCTGTCTAAGCCCATTTTTGTTTTAGAATACCCAAGAAGCCTAAAACCATTCTATCACTATCCGAAGCCGAGCGATCCAAGCGTTGTTAGATGCGGTGACTGTCTGGCTCCCGAGGGCTACGGTGAGATAATTGGAGGCGGTCAAAGAATACACGACAAGGATGCTCTCATAAGCAGAATAAAGGAGGAGCATCTGAAGCCCGAGGACTACGAATGGTACATAGATTTGAGAAGGTATGGCACTGTTCCTCACAGTGGATTCGGACTCGGGTGTGATAGACTGATAAGATGGATGTGCAAACTTGACCACATTAGGGCGTCCATACCTTTCCCGAGATATTTGACGAGGCGTTATCCATGAGTTCCGATGATGCGGCTCTTAGGAGCCACCATCATCCTGCTATGATACAATGGATAGTGTTATAATAATCAAAGACGTAATCTGGTGACACCTCGGAGGTGTTAAGATCATTTGAAACGGCAGGCAAATCCTTCCACCGAGAAGGGCAGTGGCGGAGCTTCTGATTTTGGTTATCGCGGAGAAGCCTTAAAGGCTTTGAAGGCAGCAGGTGCCAGCGTCGGCGATCTTGTCAAGATCAGCACAAAGAGTGGCTCGGTCTTCGAGGGCGTTGTGATGCCTCGACCAGTCGTGTCAACCGATGATTTTCACATTGTTGTCAAACAGAAAAGCGGTTACAATATCGGGATTGACGTGAAACAGGACATCATCATATCAATCTTGAAGAAGGGAAGCGTAGAAGCGGGGACGCAACAAGGTGCCACAATAGCAGCCCCGAGACGTGTTGTCAAAGGTCTGCCCACGGTAAGTTTCCTAAGCACTGGAGGCACCATCGCTAGCAAGGTTGACTACAAAACTGGAGCAGTCAGCCCAGCACTTTCAGCTCAAGACCTGTACGATGTGGTTCCAGAGCTTGGGGACACTGCGAACGTTAGGGCAGAGATCCTCTGCAATATTCTCAGTGAGAATATGACATCTGACAAATGGTCTATGATCGCAGACTCGATTGGCAAACGCATTATAGAGGGCGGATTGGACGGGGTTGTCGTTGCTCACGGGACTGATACGATGCACTACACGGCTGCGGCTCTCAGTTTTGCACTTCAAGGACTTCCAGTCCCCGTGGTACTTGTGGGATCGCAAAGATCGTCGGACCGCCCATCTTCTGATGCTGCAATGAACCTCATCAACGCAGTTGTTTCTGCAGGAAGCGGCCCTTTTGCTGAGGTCGTCGTGTGCATGCACGGGGAGATGGGAGACAACTACAGTCTTTGCCATAGGGGGACGAAGGTAAGGAAGATGCACACTAGCAGGCGAGATGCCTTCAGATCAATCAACGCGAAACCAACAGCGCGAGTTCAGGATGGCAACGTGAAAATGCTAGTTGACGAGTATACCAGGCGCGATGCAAAGAGGGAACTCCACGTTCAGGCAAAATTCGACGATAAGGTTGGTCTCGTCAAGACGTATCCTGGGAGTGCGGGCGAACTGATTGATGCGTTGGTCGACAAGAGTTACCATGGCATCGTGTTGGAAGGAACTGGTCTTGGACACGTTCCAGAAGGAACATACCGGTCCATAAAGCGAGCGGTTGAAGACGACATTATCGTCGTTATGACCAGTCAATGCATCTCGGGACGCATTAATATGAGCGTCTATAGAACAGGACGCGAACTACTCGCCATGGGCGTGACACCAGGGGAAGACATGTTGCCCGAAACTGCACTCGTCAAATTAATGTGGCTACTTGGCAGTGAACAAAGTCATGAGAAGACAATCCAGTTAATCAGAACGAACATCGTCGGAGAGATCACGGCAGTCTCCCACGCGGATGAGTCGGTTCCTGAAACCGCCGAAAGAGAAGAGTAAGGAGAAATACTGGTAAGAAGAATCACTAAGCCAATCAATGTGCACACTTAAGTGTGGGGTGGATCCATATGGATATTGATCATCCGAAAGCTGGAACCGTTGTTGGGCTTGAACTACATCAGCAACTCAACACCAAGGGCAAGCTTTTCTGCAGCTGCCCTATCGTTATTCATGAAGATGAACCCAGTATTAGGTTCAAACGAAGACTTCGCCCAACACAGAGTGAATTGGGTCAGGTCGACCAAGCTGCTCTCTTCGAGTTCCACAAAGGGAAGACTTTCATGTATGAGATGTATGGTGAGGGAACCTGTTTAGTTGAGGCAGACAGCATCTCCTTCTAAGATGGTTGAGAGTTGCTGGCCTAGACGATGAGCCTCCTCACCCATTGAACCAGGAAGCCCTAGATACAGCAATTGAAATGGCTTTGCTTTTGAACAGCTGCCCCATCGACGAGATTCATGTCATGAGGAAGATTGTCATCGACGGTTCAAACACCACAGGCTTCCAGCGAACGGCCTTGATTTCTTTGGGTGGTCAAATTGAGCTGGAAAATGGAAAAAGCGTCCGGATTCAGACCATCTCTCTCGAAGAAGATGCAGCTAGGAAGATGAGCGAGACACAGAACGAAGTCGTATACAGATTGGACAGACAAGGCATCCCTCTCGTGGAAATAGCCACGGCTCCCGACCTAAACAGTCCAGAAGAAGCTGAAAGCGCGGCATACAAGATCGGTCAACTCCTCCGAGCAACTGGAAAAGTGAAGCGTGGACTTGGAACAATAAGACAAGACGTAAACGTGTCAACTAAGGACGGAGCGTTAATAGAAGTCAAAGGTGTTCAGGAACTTGGACTTCTGGCACGCGTCGTTGAACTCGAGGTTCAGAGACAGCTTAGCCTAGTCAGGATCAGAGATGAGCTTAAGAACAGAAACGTCAAGAAGGATGACGTCAAAGGAAAATCTGCTGATCTGTCAGAGTTGTTCAAAGAATCCAAGAGCAAAGTCATGAGGAAAGCATTGGATCAACATGGAGTTGTGCTAGCAACAGTGCTTCCGAAGTTCGCTGGACTCGTCGGAAGAGAGGTTCAACCTGGAAGACGTCTCGGCACAGAGATGTCTGAGAGAGCAATTTTCTGGGGCGGTGTCGGAGGGATTTTCCACACTGATGAATTGCCAGCATATGGAATAACAGAGGAAGAAGTCAAGAAGGTAAAAGAACGACTGGCAGCCGGTAAAGATGACTGTATCCTACTTGTCGCCGATCAACCTAAGAAAGCCAAAGACGCCCTAGATGCGGCAGTTGAGCGAGCAAGGGAAGCGATTAGTGGTGTCCCAGAAGAGACAAGAGGGGCAAAGCCTGACGGGTCAACGCAGTACAGCAGACCAAAACCAGGATCTGCAAGGATGTATCCTGAGACGGACACTTCGATCGTTCCCATAACCTCAGAAAGGATCACCAGGATAAAGGAAGCTCTCCCCGAAAAACCAGAGGAGAAGTTCGAACGATTCGTCAAACAATACAAACTCAGTAAAGAACTTGCTGAAGCAATGATCAGATCGTATCACTTGGATTTATTCGAGAGTATTGTGGAAAAGATGAGGAATGTTTCGCCGGCACTCGTTGCCACAACGCTTCAGAACACGTTGAAGTACTTGAAAAGGGAAGGTATTACTGTGGAAAACATAGGAGACGAGAAAGTGGAACGAGTTTTCAAGGAACTTAACGAAGAGAAAGTTGCGAAGGAAGCAATACCCGATATACTGGTGTACCTTGCGAAGGATCAGACAGCGACTGTGGACGAGGCAATCGGCATACTCGGAATAAAAGAAGTCTCTACAGGTGAACTTGCCAAAATCGTCGAGGAAACGATCAAGAAGAACATGGATCTAATTAGGGAGAAGAAAATGCAAGCATTAAGCCCCCTAATGGGAGACGTGATGAAACAATTACGAGGAAAGGCCGACGGAAAGACAGTGAACGATACGCTCAAGAAAAGACTCGAAGAAGCAATAAGATTTCTGTGACCTTGAGTCGATCTAGGAATCGAGAAGCAATACACGTTCTCCTTTCACGGGTTCTACTCTTTCAAATTGGAGGACAGATAGCAAAAACACTATCAATCGATGACTAGACATATCGGCTTTCAGAGAACTCCGCCAAAAGCGACTGACACCCCAGTATCGTCAACCGCCAAATAGCAGGAAGGAAGAGATTGCTTCACCGATCCCTGAAAAATGATGATTGCTGATTGCGACAGAGAGGTACCAACCTAGAATTGCCAAAACACAACGCCCATGGGAAGGACATCTCACTTATTGAGAATGCGGCAGTAGTCACTCCTTACAGGATAATCGAACACGGATCAGTCCTAATCCAGGAAGGAATGATAGCCGATATCAGGCAAGGCGGTGTTCGCCAGACAACGGAGAGAGCTTCCCGTGGCAAATTGAATGCCAAGGGCAAGATAGTGATTCCTGGGATGATTGATATCCACACTCATGGATTGAACGGCGGCTCCGCATTAAGCGGCGGAATAGAGTCAATCAAAAAGATGGCTTCCTCCTTCCCGCGTCACGGTGTTACTTCTTTTCTTCCAACGACGGGAGTAGAGCCTAACGAGATGCTGTTATCCACGACTAGGGCGGTAGCAGGACTGATCGGATCCGAAGTGGTCTCGGACGAAGCGGAAGTTCTTGGGATGAACTTGGAGGGTCCATACTTAAGCAGGACAAAGCTAGGAGCTCAACCTGTAGACTTCATCAGAGATCCAAGCATTGACGAATTTGATCTAATATACGACGAATCTGGAAGAAACGTCAAGCTGATAACCATCGCTCCTGAAGTGCCTGGGGCGCTTGAATTCATCAAAAGAGTCAAAGCAAAAGGGGTTACTGTTGCCGCGGGGCATAGCAACGCAACATATGAGGAAATGTTGGCGGCAATCAACGCAGGCGTGACCCACGCCTCTCACACCTTCAACGCCATGAGAGATTTCAAACAGAGAGACCCTGGTATTCTGGCAGCGGTGCTTGTGCGAGACGACGTAACTGCTGAGCTGATTGCCGACAATGTCCATGTTCATGAAGGCGCTATGAGACTGCTAATCAAAACCAAAGGCGCTGAAAAGGTTGTTCTCATTTCAGATAGCATTCCCCCAGCTGGAATGCCGGACGGCAAGTACAGCTTGATGGGATTCAGCGTGGAGCTGAAGAACGGCGTCTGCACTCTCCCGACAGGACAATTAGCAGGGAGCACGGTGACATTAGATAGATCGCTTAGGGTCCTAGTTACTTCGCTGGGTCTGCCTCTTCAACAGGCTGTCAAGATGGCGACAATCAACCCAGCGAAAGTGATTGGCGTGGATGCTCGGAAAGGAAGCATAGAAAAAGGGAAAGATGCCGACTTAGTTATCCTCAACCAAGAAGATCTCTCAATCTACGCCACAATCATAAAAGGTCAATTACTTCAACACTAGTATTGCCTTGATGAACAAGTCAACGGCGTGAATTGCGAGACTCGCCGAGGGAGTCTGCTGCAAGAGTGTCTCCGATTTCCCGACGAATACTTTTATAGTATGGTATGCTTTGTGACCCCAATTGTGCGGGAGGGCAGTGTTTTGAACCCCAAAGAAGATGACTCGTCGGTTGAGGGAATCGTTGGAACCTCGAGCATAAACGACATCCTTGCTGGGGAACTTCCAAAAGGCTCGACAACTGCATTGATTGGGGCTCCTGGCACCGGAACGACCGTCTTCTGTGTTCAAATCGCAGTGAACGTACTCAACAGGGGTGGAAGAGTGATCTTCACCCTGTATGACTATCATCCAGTGCTTCTGCACAAGTACTTCAATTTTGCAGGGTTCGATATCCAGAAGTCCATAGATAGTGGAATGCTTGTGATAATCGATGGATACCAACTGTTATGCAATAGCATGGGTATCTCAAAAGCATATGACATTGAGCACCTGAGGCCAGTCACGTCGGATGAGTGCATAGACGTCTTCAAGAAAGAGGCGTCCTCTAGATATCCGCTGAAAGACAGCGTTCCACACACACACATCACAGACTCGTTCACAGCTTTGGCCCCTTTCATTGATGTTCGTGTGGCTAATGAGTTGGTAATTGATGGTTGTGAAAGAATTAGGGCAGCGGGAAACGCTTCCCTCATAGTAGCTCACGAAGGTGTGTTGGAGGGAAACCTTGTTCAGGCACTCACTCGTTCCGTCGACGGAATGATCCGACTGAAAATGAAATGGACAAGCAGAGGTCCAACTAGGGAGCTCTTCGTCGAGAAAATGCCTTTTGCACCTACAGGGAGCCTCTCTATGGAGTATGAGATAACTGGCAAAGGAATAGAAACGAAGCATGGCAATCTTCGGGAACGTTTAAAGACAACTCATGGTCTTGACGAAAGCTCTGAGGTTGAGACAAGGAAAGGCTTAGCTTTGCCCAAGACGGAGCGAACGCCCACCGGGATTAGTGGGCTAGATCTGATTCTCGAAGGAGGTTTCCCCAAAGGCACTTTTATCTGTTTGAAAGGAGACGTGGGAACCGGAACATCAACATTTTGCGCACAGTTTGCTTGGTCAAAACTGCTGGCAGGGGAAAAAGTGGCTTATTACTGTGCTGACCAGACTCCTGACATGGTGATTAAACGCTTCAAAAGTTTCGGATGGAATGTCGAGCCCTACTTGGACAAGGAGCTTGTTCTGATAGACGTATTCCATTTCCTTACAAGAGACCTAAGATCCTCAGAAAAAGGGTTGAAAGGAGTCAGTGCGCGTAGAAGAATTCTCGATAACTTCATGAGAACAGAGAGAGAAAGGATTGCCAGTAAGTTTGGTGAAGCAAAGGTATTGCCCGTCATTGTTGATTCCTTTACTGCATTAGCGCCTTATTTGGATCTGAAATCCTCCTATGTACTTGCTCGCATGGTTGCGGACTCTGCGAGGCGAACAGATGAAACTTTTTTGGCGGTTGTTCGATCGAGTGTAGTCGAAGCAAACCTTCTCCACGCATGCCTAGGAACTGCTGATGTGGTGATAGAAATGGAGAATGTCTGGGTTCGAAGAAAGCTGATGCGCAAACTTAGAATCGACAAGATGGCTTTCACTTCAATCCCTTCACGGCAGATCGAGTACGAAATCACAACTCAGGGCATAAGACTGGTTCCACAAAATAGATGAAGCGATAAATGAGATATTTGCTCTACCTCAGAACTCCTGAATCAAGGTCACTGGATGTCAGCGCTGAGTCCTTCTGTGGCACTTGGCAAGCCTACACCTGCGTATGCCCAACCGCTTTCTTTAGATCAGAGACGAATCCTTCTTCGTCCTCCGCTAGCCTCTTCTTCACTTTTCTCCAAGCAGAGGGGCAATTCTTGTACTTAACCCCGACAATTCCATGTATTATCTCGTCGATTTCACGTTTATTGTCAAGCGTAACCGTTAAGCCTACTTTTTCGAAAACTGGTTGAAGATGCCTGAAATAGCACGTCAATAGATATCACCCCAGTCTGCAAGTGCGCTTCAAACTCTATGGCTTTGAACAAAGATAAAAGTTTATAGAATTCCGATGGCACTAGTTGGAGATTGATGGATGTAACCTCTTCCCACGGCTTGAAACCAGTGGGCTTTCCGTTTCGTTCGCCCTGTCTCCGCCCGTCGCCGGGTCGGTGGTTCCGGAAAGCCTATTGTGGAAGTTGCGACTCCCGGGCTTTCGTGCGCCGCACGTTTCCAGCCCGCTCACCTCGCCAGACGTGGTGGGTTACGCTTCGCGTCTCGGTGGCTCCGAGACCACCATCCGCCTTGGGCCCAGAGCCTCAGGTTTTGTATTGGGGGCACCACCCCACTCGGTCTCGCCCCAAGCCCCAAATAAACATACGCGGCGGAAGGTATTTGAACAGCCAATCTGGCCTCCGCAGTTCCTCCCACTCCTAAAGGGCGTGGGCTTCCCTGCGACAGAATTGTGAATTCCTAGGTGTTTTGAAGGTTGGCCTGACGCGTTTTCTCAGGGATTGGTGTTTCAAAAGGGATAGGTCTTGGAATATGCCATCTGATGAAAAGTGGTGAAAAAGGCAAATAGACGATCCAGTGTGAAGAACAAGCGCGAGTCCACAAAAAAGAGATGGCTAAGAGAAAAGGGATGATCCCGCCTATTCTGCTTTCACCAATTGAGGCGGAGTCGCTTTTGTCTTGTGGTGGAGGAAGCATGCTACGAAGTGGCCAGTCTTAGTTTCATCCAGCGCTGGTTCGGCTTTCTTGCATATGTCCATGGCATAGCTGCATCTAGGATGGAACCTGCAACCTGATGGCGGATTGATCGGGCTTGGAACCTCTCCGCGCAGAATTATGCGCTTGGCCTTGGTCTTTCCTGTGGGGTCCGGCACCGGAATTGCGGAGAGCAATGCCTCGGTGTATGGGTGGAGAGGCTTCTCATACAATTCATCAACGTCAGCTATCTCTACTAATTTACCTAAGTACATCACCGCGACTCTGTCACTGATGTGACGAACAGTGCTTAGATCATGCGAGATATACAAGTATGTTAGACCAAACTTCTGTTGTAGATCGTCTAATAGATTCAGCACTTGTGCTCTGATGGAGACGTCCAAAGACGCTACTGGTTCGTCTGTAAGGAGGAGTTCAGGTTCAACAGCCAGGGCACGAGCGACACATATTCGCTGCCTTTGTCCTCCACTGAACTCATGTGGGTATCGTTCCAGGTGGTAGTCCTCTAGGCCAACCAGGTGAATAAGCTCGTACATCCTGTCCTTCCACTTTGCTTTCGGCAGATGCTTGTGAATGTGAAGAGGCTCCATCAATATGTCGGACACGGTCATCCTCGGATCGAGAGACGCATATGGATTCTGAAAAACATACTGTATCTTTCTCCTTAATGCTAGGACATCGGCGCTTTTTCCTTTCCTAAATATCTGAGTGGCGTTCCTACCTTGATAATAGACGCTGCCCATGTCTGGAATTTCTAAGTTGAGGATCAGCTTTGCCGTTGTTGTCTTACCGCACCCACTCTCTCCTACTAAGCCGAAAGTTTCACCCTTCTTAATGCTGAAACTTATGTTGTCGACTGCATGAACGTCGCCTACCCTCTTCTTGAGGATTATTCCTCTTGAAACTACAGGGTAGTACTTGAGCAAACCATCAACTTTCAGAAGTACGTTGTCTTCTGACGCCAAGCGATTACACTCCTTCACAGAATTGATTTCAAAGTTATCTCGCCATCTTGAATTCGGAAACATGCAGAGTAATGATTAGGTTCTACTTGCAGCGCGTCTGGAAGCTCCTGCATGCATTTGCGCACCGCATACTTACACCTTGGGTGGAATCGGCAACCCTTGGGCGGGTCTATCAGGTTGGGAATAGAGCCAGGTATCATTTCGAGTTTGTGCTGCTTCAGACCGAGGTGAGGTACTGCCGTCAGCAAAGCCTCCGTATAAGGATGCATAGGTTGCTTGAAGATAGACATCGTGTCAGATGCTTCACAGATTCTGCCAGCATACAGAACTATAATATTCTTTGTCGTCTCAGCGACCACACCCATATCATGGGTGATGAGCACCATGGACATACCAAGCCGCTCCTGCAATCTCCTGATAAGGTCCAGGATCTGCGCCTGAATTGTGACATCAAGCGCGGTCGTTGGTTCATCAGCAAAGAGGAGACTCGGGTTACATGAAAGTGCGCGGGCGACTGCAACTCTCTGCTTCATTCCGCCGCTGAGTTGATGTGGGTAGTTCCATATCCTTTTCTCTGGGTCGGGGATTTCAACCAGTTTCAGCAACCCGATTGCTTGTTCGAGTGCCTCTCTCTTGGTTATGTTCTGATGCCTCATGATTACCTCTACGAGTTGGGCCGCAATCGAGAAGACTGGGTTGAGAGAGGTAGACGGATCTTGGAAAACGTATCCTATTTCGCGTCCCCTGATACTCTGCATATACTTCTCAGTCTTCTCAACCAAGTTGACGCCTCTCAAGAAGATCTTCCCTTCAACGATTTTACCAGGTCGAGGGATTATCTTCATTACTGAGAGCGCCGTCACAGTCTTTCCTGATCCAGATTCTCCCACAAACCCCAAGGTCTCGCGCTCATTGAGTTTGAAGGAAACGCCGTCGACAGCTTTGACGACGCCAGCCCAGGTGTAGAAGTATGTCTTGAGATTTTCAACGCTAAGTAACATGATGCTACTTACACCTCATGAGTCAGTAGTGTGCAGGATTCTCTATTGTTTACTCCCTTAGTCTAGGATCGAATGCGTCTCTCAGACCGTTCCCAAGCAGGTTGAAACCAAGCACCAGCAAGGTAATGAATATGCCTGGGAAAATCAGCATCCACCAAAGTCCATTAGATATGTACAAGTCAGCAGTTGAAAGTATTTGTCCCCACGTTGTTGCATTGGGATCTCCGAAGCCGAGGAAACTCACTGCAGCCTCGACCAATATGGCTCCAGCTATCTGCAACGTCGTCAACACTAAAACCAAGTAAAGTATGTTTGGAAAGATATGTTTGAAGAGTATTCGTCTTCCATTTGCTCCAAGGCACTTCGCTGCAGTGATGAACTCAAGTTCTCTCACCCTCATAACCTCGCCCCTGATAAGCCTCGCATTGCCCGCCCATGAGAGAACACCTATTATGAGGATGACGACGCCAAGTCCAACCAGCCTGCCCATGAAAAACTTCTCGGAAACCTGCATCAGGACTAGGATCACAAGCAGGAAAGGTAAGACCAAGAAGATCTCGGTGAATCGCATCAGTATCTCATCGATGTATCTACCATAGTATCCAGCCACGACTCCAACTAAAATGGCTATACCAATGGCGATACCCGCCGCGCCGAATCCGACTAGTAGAGCGGCCCTTGCACCAAAAACAATTTCACTAAAGAGGTCTCGCCCAATAATATCCGTTCCAAACGGATGGGCCCATGTCGGAGGGCTCTTAGCCATGCCCTCGTAAAAAGCACTTGTATCGTTCGCCCCATATGGCGCTATGAATTCAGCGAAGATCCCCATGAACGCGATATACCCAATTATAAAGAGACCAGCTAGTGCTATCTTGTTTCTCTTGAACCTTCTCCAAGCCAGCCCCCACATACTTACTGGCTTGGCCCGTTCCTTCACTTCTTTCGCGTCTCTGGGATGTTTGTCCTCAGGCAACGTCACACTCTCCACTCAACTTTGGTCCGCAGCATTCAACCACACAACGATGAGCTCTCCCCTGAAGTCACTCACCCTAATCCAGTCTTATTCTCGGATCAAGATATGCGTATAATATGTCCGTCACCAGATTTGCAGCCAACGTCATAAGGGTAATTAACATCGTCACGGCCTGGATTATTGCATAGTCCAGCTGACCCACAGCCTGAACGTACAACTTACCCAGACCGGGCCAGTTGAAGACAGTCTCAGTTATTGGCGCGCCTGCCAGCATACCACCGAGATACAGCCCGATATACGTAATCACCGGGATCATCACATTGCGGAGACCATGCTTGTATATAACTGTTCTTTCACTTAATCCGCTAGCCGTAGCTGCGAGTATATAGTCCTGTCTAAGGACTTCAAGCATGCTTGACCTAACCAGCAGGACAATTGTCGCGAGATCTGCAACCGTCAAGATGGTGACAGGCAGGACGAGGTGCCATGCGTGATCGATGAAGTAGTTGCCGAACAATGGTACGCCAGGTTCCGCGGTCACATATCCGCCATACGGGAACCATAGTACCCAGTTCGCAAGCACAAGAATTGAGATCAATCCCGTGAAGAACACGGGGATTGAGGTGCCCAACAGAGCGAATGATGTCACACTCATATCAGTCTTCGAATACTGCTTCCTAGCGGAGGTTATCCCGATAGGTATGGCGATCGCCAGCGCCAAAAGTAGCGCAATGATCTGCAATTCAATCGTGTTCCAAGCTTTCTGGGCAATAATTGTATTAACGCTAGCGGAGTAAAGGATTGACATACCGAAATTTAATTGAACGAAATTAGTTAGCCATCGCCAGTACTGATCAAAAGGATTGTCAGCAAGCCCGAAATATTGCCTTAGTTGCTCAATCTGTTGATGAGAGATGCGGGGATTGAGCGCGTACATGAGCTGAACCGGATCCCCTGCGAGACGGGTTAGCACAAATACTATTATAGAAACGCCTATGAACAACGGAATCAAATAAAGAACACGCCTAATCACATACTTGTAAAGTCTCACGGACCAACCACCACGACCTTCCCGATCTTCTTGCTTAGGTTCAACTTCTCGAGACTTTTGCTAAACTAGCAAGGGCCTCAAACTGAGTTTCTGATCCAACTCGTTCTTTCGCAAGTCCATCTTGTTTGTGATTCGGCCTAACCTGAGTAGGCTCGCCCTCGCATACTTCAGTTCATGGAACAGATGGGCTAATGTTAGATGGAACTTGACCAGAGATATTTAAATCTTTGCATATTTCGCGGTGTGTGCTTTCAGCAAGCTCATTGGTATGACCAGAGATGACACGACGCAAGTGGCATTCTTACAGCTCACTACTGCGCGAACCGTCTCCTCGCTCGGGAGCTTTCACAAAGTGTTTCTTTCACTACTCTGGGACACGCGCTAGCGGTTTCTAGCTGTTGGACGCTCAGAAAAACTGGTTAGGTAGGATAGGGTAGCATGTGCGAAAATCCGCGTGGGCAAAGCAGAAAAGAAGTCCATCCTCTGAGCGACGATGGGAAAACGTTATATAATCGAAGCCAGTAACCACATACTTACAAACTAAACAAGTGAGAGAGAAGAGAGAGAGGAGCGAGTGGAATACATATGCAACAAAGGAAGATACTTGGTTTCTTACTGATTTCTTTCATGCTGGTAGGAATCGCAACCCCGTTCATCTTTGTTCAACCAGTGCAGGCAACCGCATACGCACAGATCAATCCATCATTCGATTTCAACCTGATAGCTCCAGGAGCTAACCAATTGAGGCAGCAATGGGCGCTGTTGGTAACAAACAATATGAAGGACTTGGGCATAAACGCAATTAGACAGTTGCTAAGCTGGGGCACCGTGTACGACAGGGCGCTAATCCCAGCGCCAGCTGTAGTTGGCCTAACCTACGCCCAGGGAGGCTTTGACAGCCTCTTCGTAGGATACGCCATGAGCCCAGATCCCAACCCCTATGGCTTGTACCACAGTAGCCAGTACGCGCCATCAGGGCAGAACTACTACCTATGGAACGACCCATACAACGACGCACTATGTCTGAACATTACAAGAGAGCTTAACGTAACGAAGCAATTAGCTCTTGTCAAGCTATGGCAGCAGTACGAGTATGAGCAGGCTGTAGATATCTCATTGTTCTATACGCAGGAAGTCGTGGGAATGGCTCTGAACGTGAACTCAACCGTGTTCCAGAAGAACCACTATCCGTTGTGGCCTGGAGTTGAACACTGGAGCTACACTAGCACACCGTCATCCAGCATCGTCATAGCACAGACTGGTGAAATGCTCAAGTTGTCTCCAGCACATACCACATCGTACTACGACCTGACCGGATATGGTCCGATCTTCGGCGAGTACGGTGGCTACGGTTTGTACAGGAGAAACTCTAGCTGGCTCATGGAACCCTACATGGCTTACGGCAACGTCACCCACACCACCGACGGCAAGAACTGGACAGTCTGGATCAAGCCAGGCATCCAATTCCAGAACGGTGAAACACTTGATGGCAGAGACTTCGTCTACTCCTTGAGGTACTATGGTTTCGTTACCGAGTGGGGATGCGTTGTTCAATCATACCTAGCGAGCATTCTTGGCTCGAACAATAGCTTCGGTTGGTCTGGTGAAAACGGAACCGAATGGGCAAGCTTGCCCTTGAACTACAACGAGGTTCACTTCGCGTTGCCAAACCCGTGGGCATTCTTCACTGCAGACATACTAGGCTCAACGATATACCCAGCTTCAGTAATTGTGAACAATAGCGTTCTCTATGCTGGTACCACAATACCGGACTTTGCCAATTGGACACCCCTCAGCTACTACAACGTTAGCAGATGGACACTAACTTCGTTCAACAGCCTCGCCGCGGCAGACGCAGGAACACCATACGCCTACTTTGGCAAGAACGGATCACTTCTATCTGGAATTGGTCCATTCGGTGCTGGTCCATACAAGTTCGTCAGCTATGACGCAGGCACAGTCACACTCCACCTAACGAAATTCGCCAATTACTTTGACGCTGCCACCCTTATAGGCCAAGGTGAATATGGCATAACGGACTACTACGTGATCTGGATATCGGATGTGACCTCAGCGATCGCAGCTCTGCACGCGGGTTCTGTTCAGGTGCTCGACTCACAGTTCCACCTTGAACAGGCTTTGTCTCAGCTCAGCTCGGCTTGGAGTAAGTGGATCTATTATGATGCCTATGGTGTTCAGACCTTAGGCTTCAATATGAGACACCCAATCGTCGGGACAGGGCTGGGTACGCCCAATGGCATAGCGAATTCGTCAAACGCCGCTGCGGCAGCCAAACATGTGAGACGTGCAATCGAATACTTGTGTCCAAAGGATGCTATAATCACCAGTATGCTGAACGGCTTCGGCTCGTACGGCATCACTGTCCCCATCACGAGAGTGACGGCGGGCTTCGATTCCAGCATTGTACCACGCAGATACACTAGCCAAACCGACTTCAGAAACGCGGCCATACGAGAGTTAGAAGCTGCGGGCTACACGTTCACTTATCCGGCACCGCCATCGTTCTGGGATGCTTACGGTCTGATCATCTCAGTAGCGGAGTTGGCTGTGATCGTGGTTCTTGCAGGGTTCTACTTCTTCCGACCGCGCAAGCTGTAGAGAAAGAAACCAAAGCCAAATACATTTCCCAATCTCCCCTTTTTTTATTAAGCTCTCGTTTCGCCTCTGGTATTCTTTGCGCGTCTAGGTGCGTTTTGGATGATGTCTCGATAGTTTGTCAAGTTGACCCATGAGGGCTGAATGCTCATTCGATTTAAGAGTCCGTTGAGAGAATTGGTTCTGTGCTAGTTTCAGAGCAAGGTGTAGTCAATTGGCGTCTCATGAGAATCTGGCTGAGGGCGCAAGTGTGCCAAAAGCTAGCAAGCGGAAGAAGTTGAGGGCGGCGACCACTGTATTAGCGAAAACTTTGCTTTTCAGTAATATCTTCGTCCTTCTTAACATTGTTATTGTTTCGAGTTTCATGGTTGATGCATTAATAGTTACGTACTATGTTTCTCTATTGACTATTCTCGAGGGCGCGGTAGGTTTGGTGATCGGCGGCTTGACAGTAATTTCATCGGGCCCAAGCATGACTAAGGTCGGCGAGAAGGTTCTTCACGGGGAACCCTATTCAGCAAAAAGGGCTCGACAGGCAGAGGGCACGGCGCGGGGGGTTTTCTTCTACTCATTCGTACTGACTGTAATCGGCTTCGTTATAGGATTATAATCTGGAACCGTTGCGGCGCCATGATGCGTTGGTAAACGGCAATGAGTTGGCGGGGATATTGTTTGGACAATGCGATCGCAGTAGGGAAAAACGATAGCGGTGGCAGCCATAAATATGGGTCTTTTGGCGTGCTGTTGACAGTCATGATAATCGCGCTTGTCTTCGCTTTTACCGCCCTTGTGATCGAGCTTGGAGCAAATGTTTCTCGCGGACCCTTCTATTTCGGGAGCGGCTTATTACTCGTCAACGTTGCTGTTCTTGTACTAGGCATCTCAATAGCGGTGTTGATTTTCTACGGTCTATTGAAGGGATCTGTAACTCTAGCTGTCAGAGTTGCCATTGCGATATTCGTTCTGTCGGCTACCGTTTCTCTGTTGATGTATGCGAACCTGTTTCTTGGTTACTACGGTCTTTCCTCTCCCGCCATTCGCATCGGTCTGAGCATGGTTGCATATCTCGGCTCATTTGCTGGCATATTGGCAGTGTTTGATGTCTTGTCGCGGAATTCAAGAAATGTGTTGTTCGCGTTCTACAGCAGCGTTATCGGCGCTTTCATGGGAGTCCTCATTCCTTCAATAGCTATGATCGTTTTGCTTTGTTTTTTGGCTGGGCTTGACTTGTATCTGACTTTGAAGCAGACCGTAAAGAAGACCAAAAGACTTCACGAGGATTATGAAAGCATTATTATTTTGAAGATGTCCTACGCTGGTAGAGACTGGGCGATTGGAATAGGCGATCTTGTGTCCTATTCCATACTGGTTACGAATACTCTCGTGAACTTTGGGTTGGTTGCCACATTGTTGTCTCTCTTTCTTGTGCTGCTTGGGAGCGTGATTACCTCAAGGCGTGCAAGAAAGGTTGGACAGGTTCCAGGTCTTCCTTTGGCGATTGCATTAGGTTTGATTCCTGTATTTGTCTATATTCTTGTACCAGGATTACCTTGAGAACAAGGAGTGGGACAAGGGAGGATTTGTTTCGGGTTCAGAATGATCATGCTCGAATGACGTTTGAAGACAGAAACGTTTATTATTAGCATAGTAATAAAATCTACGAGCAGCTAATAAGCTAATGTCGGGAATTCCATAGAATTGCCGGATGCCGAGAAATCTTGAAGCGGATAAATCTGAGTGTTGATAAAGGTAAAGTGCGGTGGAAGGGAGGATTCTCTTTGTTATCTAAAGGTAAGGGTTTGAAGAAACCATCTACTCCTTCTGGAAGCTCAGCAAGCCCTCTTCGACATTTAAGAACCGTTTTCGTTTTCGCTTGCATTGCTGTGATGGTCTACGCTATTTTTGTTATGCCGATATCTACTTTGAAGTTCGCCATAATCCTGTTTGCGCCTGTGTTGGCAGAATTGATCGTTCTCGATACTGGGGGTTACATCTGGAAGTGGATTAAGAACTCGTCGCCTCTAAGGGGGCTTGTAACTTCCGTCTTTGTTGCGGCAATCGGGCTGGTAGAAACACTGGTCAATGGACTTATCCTCGAAGGTGCCATCATCCTTGTATTTGCAGTGCTACTCACTGCATACAGTTTGGTGAAGGTTGTTAGGACCAGGGATCTTGGAATCAAGCGACAGGACCCAGCTCTCACAGTGTGCTTGATGATTTTCCTAACGTCGATACTTATGCTATTCTTGGGAGAGGGTGTGATGTTCTATGTACTGCTTGGTTGTTCAATAATAGTAGCAATGAACAGAGGAGCTGTTATGACCATAGGTCTTACAGCACTCTTAGCCGTCTTAATACAAGTACTTTTCAACTACATGGCTTACACTGCGCTCATCGTGGTCTCCGGCGTGGTGGCAGGGATTCGTGGTCTTTATGTGGAGCATACAGAAGCTTTCCAAAGCGCAATGGACAAGTTCTCTCCGGTACAAGGACTGATTGGTTCAATACTCGGATCAGTGATAGGACTAATACTCATAATAGGCGGGGGAAACGGTCTTTACTTCGGAATCATACTATTTGCTGGTGCATCACCATTTGTTATCTATAGCGTTTGGAAGTACGACGTGACAAGGGATCCGGGCTTCAAGGACATCAACGTGGGGTTCACTCTTGACTCTGTGCTGTTGCTTTGCAGTTTGCTTGCACTCGTACTCGGTGCATTCATTGTTTTCGCTGTTCTGATATGTTGTACCCTTATCGTGGTCTTCTATAAGAGACCAGTTGTTGCATTTCTCGCCATGCTGGGCACTGCCTTTTTCTTGCAGGGGATATTCATTAGCCTGATCTATCCTGCTGTCATAATTGGTGTCGGTGTGGCCACGATAGCGGCGTCAGTGTACAGCAGGCATAGACGGACAAAGCAACTGTTGGCTGCATCCTTTAAGAAGAGTCATAAGTAACCTGCATTGAAGTGCCTTCTGAGGATTCGGCGTCCTGCCTCTTTCAATAAGTGATGCGAGCACCAACCCTTAATTTACATGTCTTCAGATCGTCTGCAGCAATGCTCTTACTTTGGGTGAGAGCTTTGCCCTTCTATTGGTAGAGGTTGCTTGCATCTCTATCTCCCTCCTTACCTCGGCAGAACGCGAGGAGAGCAAAGACTTCTGAAATACCTCAGAACCTGCTATCGACAATAGTTTCTTACTTCTTACAACCCGAAACGCGGCAGCCACGATTCCTCCGATTGACATAGAATAGATCCCCACGCTTGTTGGATAGAAATCGCCTAACCAAAGTAGGTGCCCTCTCATGCAAAGATAGGGATCAAATGGAGAAAGGAATCGAACGGTGGAGTCTCTGTCGGCATAGCTGCCTAGTTCATCGATATCCCTTGGCAGTGCAATCAGGCTTTCAGGACGAGTCGGGTTCAACTTAACCAGCGTCCCTTTCTTTATGAGCCTGTCAAGATTCATGTTTGCTGTTTCGATACTCCATCCTGTCCATTGGCTTAGACATTGTCTCGTAGACGGACCCGCTGCTTTGAAGAACTTCACTGTCAGGTACTCTTCTCCTTCCTCCCTTGTCACCTTTCTCAGGTCAACTTCTGGAAGCCACTCCTCTGCTGAGTGCCATAAGTTCTGATTGCCTTTCCACCCAACTCGGAAAACATACCCTAGATTGTCTAAGTTGAGCAACGCTCCCCGAAACTCATTCTTAGCGACTTTTGATCTTCGGATGAGTTCACTTTGAGTCGCAGGAGCATGTCGTCTCAGAGCACCAAGAACTTTCTGCTCCTTTTCGCCGATCTGGTTTGAGAGTTTTGATTTCAGGTTCCCATACTGTGTTTTCTTGACGACCTCTCGTGTTGCGGCGTAATAGTAGGGCAGTTCGCGTGAAGGCACGAGGTACTGACAACCGCGCATCAGTCTGAACTCGATAACCGTCCGATCTCTGATACTACTCTCCAGCCAATCGGCTTTGTAATCTGTGAACCTGTTTCTCAGAGCCCAATCTGGATTCTCTCTTTCCACATCATCCCATTGGAGGCCGCAGACATCATCCGCGATATGTAAAACATCACTTTGTCTGCTGCCAAAAGTAAGTGGGACGAGGTGCTGCTTCCTAAGCACTAGGCCAGTGACTCTCACGTTGTCATACATAAACCATTACCGCAATGATCTTTGGGTCCGGTTTCTTTCGGTTTGCAGTCCGTGTTTGTGGAAGTGCCTTGGGATAAGAACGGAAAGCCAGATTGAACTCTATGCTCTGGTCTCTGCTTATGCTAGCCGATCGGAATACTTTTACTTTTTTGCGATGATTGGAGGAATGAATCTTTCAATCTTCACTCAAGTTGTTTCATCAGTGGGAACATTATGACATCTTTGATCGATGTGGCATCAGTCATGACCATGATTAGTCTGTCGAGTCCTACTCCGAGCCCCCCTGTTGGTGGGAACCCGTACATTAGCGAAATTACGAAGTCCTCGTCCATTGGGTTAGCTTCCTCGTCTCCCTTCTTTCGCTCTTCAACTTGTTGAAGGAACCTGCTTCTCTGGTCGAACGGGTCGTTGAGTTCGGAGTAAGCATTCGCGATCTCCATTCCAGCTATGAATCCCTCGAATCTCTCAACCCATCCCTTCTTGCTTCTGTGTTTTCTCGTGAGAGGCGAAACATCAACAGGGTAGTCCATAATGAACGTGGGTTGAATGAGCTTCGATTCTACGAACTCTTCGAACAATGCGTTTATTATGTTGGGCCTATTCAGTCCGCGATTGGTATCTAGTATCGTGAAATTCTTTGGTTTCTTGAGTGTAATTCTGCCATGTGCATGGTCAGATTTAATTGTCTCTACCAACTTGGACAACCTCTGCGCATCTTCCGGAACATCTTTCTTGCCTATTTTCTCGACGGATTCTTCCATCGTCATTCTTGTCCAAGGGGGCGACAACTCTATCTCAGTGCCTTGATAATCCACCTTGGTTTTTCCAAGCGATTTCTCGGCAATATGAGCTATCATTCGCTCAGTTAACTCCATCATACCATTGTAATCTGCATATGCTTGGTAGCACTCCATCTCAGTGAACTCAGGATTATGGATCACATCAATATCCTCATTTCTAAAGTTCTTGCAGATCGTGTAAACCTTCTCCATGCCACCGACGATGAATCGTTTCAAGTACAACTCCGGCGAGATGCTCAAGTACATGTCTTGGTCAAGCGCATTGCAATGCGTCATGAAAGGCATCGCTGCCGCTCCACCATATACCGGTTGAAGAACAGGTGTCTCAACCTCGGTGAAACCTCGAGAATCAAGGAAACTTCTCATAGCTGTGATTATTCTTCCACGAGTTATCAATCTCTGCCTAACTTCCGGGTAGAGTTTCAAGTCCAGATACCGCTGCCTGTACCTCTTCTCTATGGTTAGCTCGTCTCTAGGACCTGGTAGGGGCATCAGACATTTTGCAAGCAAGGTGTAATCATGGGCCAGAACTGACAGCTCCCCTTTATGAGTTTTCATGACATGTCCATTTACTCCAATGAAGTCACCAGTATCGAAAAGTTGGACCGTGTTATATCCTTCCTCACCAAGCTCGTTAACCCTAAAATTGATCTGTATCTTACCGGTTATGTCTCTGACGTCCACGAAGGTGAGTCTTCCATGGACTCTGAGTGCAGAGACCATTCCAGCTATGGAAATGACCCTGTCAGTCTCAGCGCCATTAGCCAAGCTGCTATATGAGCTGATGATGCTGTTAATGTCTGTTGAAACATTAAAGGAGTAGGGTATCTTTAGACCTTTCTTCAACATGTCATCGTGTTTCCTCTTTCTCTCATCAGTGAGACTTGGCAAATGTTCCAAAAACAATTCCTCCGAGTGAGTAGCATGTCGAATTTCAGACCCAGACCACGACCACAATCAAATGCTACTGGGTAGGTTGAGAACGAAACTTGAATTGTAATGCCAACACTGAAATATAAAACTCTCGGAAGGAGTTCATAACGGATGAATGGAGTAGACGTGGAGCATCTCTATCCAAAGTAGCTCTTGATTGCTTTGAGAGCATTCAACGTAATCCACTTGCTCGGTTCTCCAATTTGCTCCATCTTGAATAGATAGCGACCTCCGAAAGCATCATCTAATTTCCATCTGCCTTGATCGTCCTGTTTCGAGGTGACTAATTCAATCGCCTCTTGCATTCGTTCATCTTTGCAGCCTAAGCCTGCTAGTATTCCCAGAATCTCTAACGCGTCAGTGTTCCACATCAAGGGGAAGCCAAACTTCAGCCATCGAGGCTTGGAAACTTGAGTGAGATTGTGACTCCTTTTGTAAATATGGTGTTTGAGTAGGTACTCTACACCGGTTTCAATCGTGCTTCTCACTTGTTCGGATCTATGCTCGGCAGGAATCTCTGCAAGTGCCTTGAGTGCTTTCACGACACCCATGTGGCATGTGTGCGTTCCCCAACATTTCTCCCTCTTATCATAAGGCCAACCGCGAGGAGACACTTCGACACTGTCGTCAAACCTTTGGAACTTGGTGATCCAGTCTATTCCACGTCTAATGCGAGGGTCGTCAAGGCAGCCGAATCTGATCATGCTCCAGATCATGTTTCCAGTCAGACAAGGTATCACTCCAGTATGCAACCCGCCTCCACCTTTTGCTTTTACATAAGAGAAACCTCCACTCTTGCGATCCTGAGAGTTCCTGAGAAGGAACTCACAAGTGTTCTTGATTCTTGCATCGTTCTCGTCTGCCCCGAGTTCTGCCAAAAGTATTAGGTTCCAGACTGTTCCCTTGTATTTTGATCGTATATAGAAGTCCTCAGGTTTTCCCCAATATCCTCCGCTTTTCTGGCTTGCCAGTATTTTGGGGACAGGGCCAGTCTCCATGATTTTCGTTCTCGCTTCCATGACCTCGTTGTTATTCTTGGTTCTTTCTAACAAGTCTGTCAGAGTGAAGTAACGTACTGAGGGGTTATTATCTTCTAACAACCAGTATGTTGGATCCGCTTTCGAGAAAGACTTCCAATCATGCACGATTCATAACACCCGCCATTTTGCTGATTGACGGCAAAGATTATAATGCTTGACTGCTCAAGTCTTCACAATCTAAGAGCAATTACCAAAGACATTAACATTTCGTGTTTTCTCTCTGAAGCCATTCTCGAGATAGGAGGTGTACACAGCCTTTTGCCTACTCGGTCCATGGAAGAACCAGTCATAGGATTCCCCACGGGCTTCTTATGGGGATCGGCGATTTCAGCATATCAGACGGAAGGAGCCAATAAAAATAACCAATGGTACAAATGGGAGTCGGAGGGTGGACACATAAAAGACGGGTCAGTCTGTGGGAGAGCAGCCGACTTCTACCATCTTTATGAAAAAGATCTTGACCTCGCAAGAGAGTTCGGGCACAACACTTTTCGGTTCTCAGTGGAATGGGCTCGGATTGAACCCCAGCGAGGCCAGTGGAATCCAAAGGAAGTTGAACACTACCGCAACGTTTTGAGAGCTGTGAGAAAACGAGGATTGGAGCCTCTGCTCACGCTGCACCATTTCACGAACCCTCTTTGGATGGAATCCAGGGGTGGCTGGGTTGACCAGTCCTCGATTGAGTTCTTCAGACACTACGCCTCATATCTTGCTGAACAGCTGGGTGACTTGGTCAATCTGTGGACGCCCATTAATGAACCTACAGCATACGCATCTGCCTCCTACATGCTTGGCAAATTCCCTCCATGTGAGAGTGACTTGACGAAATATCAAAGTGTTCTCAGACATATGCTGCTGGCGCACGCTGAGGCATACCATACTGTCCACGATACTCTCGGGAAGAACCGGACCAAGAGCGCACCAAAAGTGGGCACTGTCAAGGACACTGAGTACTTTCAAGCCTATGATGAGAAGTCCACGAAGGATCAGAATGAAGCACGTTTTCTTCATCAATTCTACAATGCCTCCTTCATGGACGCCCTAAGAACAGGAAAGGTCAACCCGCCTATGGGCAGTGGAGAGTCTGTCGCGATCATCAAGGATGCCTGGGATTTCATCGGATTCAACTACTACAGCCGTATGCTAGTAAAGGCTGGAGCCAGAGAGGTCTTGGAGACAGACAAGCCACTCACTAGGAATGATTCGTTTGGCGTAACTGATATGGGCTACGAAATATACCCTCAAGGACTCTACCAAATCATCAAGTGGCTACAAGGCTACCACAAACCCATCTACATAACAGAGAATGGAATCGCAGTAAGGGACGACAATCTAAGAGCCATGTCCATAGTGCTACACCTCGAGCAAGTTCACAAGGCAATCCAAGAAGGAGCGGATGTCCAGGCATACTACTACTGGTCACTAATCGACAACTTCGAATGGGACTCAGGATTCAGCAAAAGGTTCGGACTAGTTGAGGTTGACTACAAAACCCTCAAACGCTCACCCCGACCTAGCGCAGAGGTCTACAAGGACATTGCAGTACGAAACGGAGTCCTCAGAGAAACACTGGAAAAGTACAGAAAGCTGTCCTCCACTCTACAACGAAAAGGCTGAACGGCAACTCAAGGCCAATTTCTCCTATTGAAGGAATAGATAAGTCGGCACCATGCTCCTTCGAAGAATGAAGGGTTACAGGTTTTGCATTAAGAATATTAGGTAGTTACTAACAAATAAGGTGCAAATGAGACCCCCAGCGTTCCAAGAATAATGATCACTGGCTCGATAATCTTGGGATGATACGAGTTCAGAATTGAAATCTCAATGGAGGAGGAGCATTCCCTTGGTCAAGAAGGAGATCTTCTGGATGAGCGCTTTGGAGCTATCCAAGGCTTTTGATAGTGGAGAGCTGTCACCAGTAGAGGTACTTGAAGAAGTTTTGGAGAGAGTAAAAAAGTTCAATCCTGAGCTAAATGCGATCGTAACGCCAACAATAGCAAGTGCAAGAGCAGAAGCGCGGAAAGCTGAAAAGGACATCAAAGCCGGAAAGAGACTCAGTCCACTGCAAGGCGTTCCGATCACCATTAAGGACCTAGTCTTCACCAAAGGTGTTCGCACCACATTCGGCTCAAAACTCTATGAGAATTTCGTGCCAGAAGAAGACGCAGTCATTGTCGATAGACTGAAGAAAGCGGGCTCAGTGATGATCGGCAAGACAAACGTTCCAGAATTCGGAGACGTCGCATATACCGACAACTTGATATTTGGGCCTACGCATAACCCTTGGGACAAATCCAAGACAGTTGGCGGATCAAGTGGTGGAGCGGCAGCGTCAGTCGCAGCAGGCTTCGGACCAGTGGCTTCTGGAAGTGATGGAGGAGGATCCATAAGGATACCATCCAATTTCTGCGGGGTGTACGGCATAAAGCCTTCCTTTGGACGCGTTCCCTGCTATCCGAAACTCCCAGCATGGGAAACACTAAACTGCGAAGGACCAATAACAAGGAACGTATCTGACGCAGCTGCAATGCTTGACATCATGGCCGGACCAGATGACAGAGACAGATTCTCCTTGCCCCCATCAGGAGTTCGATACTTGGAGAATGTGGAAAAAGGCATTGACGGAACAAAGGCCGCCTATACTTCAGACTTGGGATACGTCCCAGTTGATGTAGAGGTTGAAAACCTGACAAGAAAGGCCGCTTTCAACTTCGAAATGTTGGGTTGCGAGGTAACAGGGATAAAACCAGATTGGCTAAACATGGAGAACGACTTCATGTATCTGGTTCCAGCTGAAGCCGTTACGGCAAACGAGAAGCGGCTTGAAGAATGGAAGAAAGTAGCATATCCCTACTACGCAGGTTACATCGAACTAGTGAAGAGCTTGAAAGCTAGAGATATCATTCGCATTCAGTTTAGGAGAGAGGAGCTTTGGAAGAAGGTGTACAAGATCTTTGAAAAGTATGATTTCCTTCTAACGCCGGTCACACCAGTTCCTCCCTTTGACATCATGCCGAAGGCAGCAGGCATACCCTCGAAAATAAGCGGCAAGGGAGTTAGCCCAGTAGGATGGATGGCATTCACCTTCCCATTCAATCTAACAGGTCAACCAGCAGCCTCGGTACCGATTGCCTTCACAACGAGAGGTCTTCCAGTGGGACTTCAAGTAGTCGGAAGGCGGTATGGCGATGACAGTGTTCTTAGGGCATCCAGAGCCTTCGAGAAGATGTTTCCATGGCAAGATAAGAAACCGCCACTATAGATCAAAGGTTCCAAAACGAGTTTTGATCCTGTTCAATTCCTACTCCTTTTTCTCTCCCATTGATTCCAGTGCTTTGATGTAGACGTTTCTCACACCGTGGTTCTTTTCTTTCTGAAGAATCTCTTTGAATTTCTGGATCAGTTCTTTCTGCAATCTTGGACTATTCCTCGCAATTTCAGTTAGTGCATAAGCTACACTCCATCTCGCAACTGTACTCCTGTCGTCTATGTTCGCCAAGAGTTTCGGAACTGCTTTAGTGACTTTCTCAGGGTATCTCTGTGCGACATTATGAATTATTTCGGCTACTTCCCACTTCACTCTTGCCCCAGAATCACCAAAATGATCAACTACGAAGTCGATATGGGGCAATACTATTTCCGGCTCGTCCTTGGAAATATACTGCATCGCTTCCATACAGTGTCCTTTTTCAGCAACAGTACCAACTTCAAAGCACTCAACTAGTTGAGTAACAAGCTTCTTATCTTTTCGGACTTTTTCAGCCAGTAGAGTGACCTTTTCTTTTTGCCTTCTTTTTGATTTCAGTATTTGCTCTATTATCATCAAATCAGTCCTCCTAATTCTGTATTTATGTTTTTTCAACTGTAGTCGTAATCGCGTTGGTCTGCTCTTCAAAAGTTATCTCGATTCTTTCTTTTCCTCGTCCGGGTTTCTTTCCTCTTGAGACTTCCACTTGACCTATCTCCTTGGTGTTTTTCACGTGTGTTCCGCCGCACATCATGACTGGAAAGGGGTCGAGCTTCCACATTCTCTTTCCGTTTTGACTTGGTTCGTTCCAGGTTTTGATTTCATGTGCCGCCCTTATGATTTCATTGACCTTTCCTTCGGTTTCTTTGAGCTTCTTCTGGTCAAGCGATGTTTCGAATAGATAATCTGTTCTGTCCTTCTTTTCGTCAACGAGTCCTGAGGAAGCTGGCTTGACTTCGCCGCCGAAGACTTCTTGCATCACGTAGTATAGAATGTGTGACGCAGAGTGCAGTCTCATCGTTCTGTGACGTTTCTCCCAATCTATCTCGGCGTGGATTTTGTCTCCCACCATCTTGGACAAAGGTTTCTCCAGTACGTGTGAGATCCTTCCTTCTTCGTTGTCCACGACGTCAATGACTCTGACAGAGTCTATTACCCCGGTGTCGCTAACCTGCCCTCCGCCCCTAGGGTAGAAGCACGTTTCATCAAGTATGACTTCATTCCCATCCAGGGCGACAACTCTTGCTTCAAATTCCCTTCTATAGGGATTCTCCCAGTATAACCTCTTGGTCACTTCTGCCAAAGTCTAATGCTCACCGCTATTAGTAGTTAATGAAGTAACCGCTCATCTGAGAAAAAAAGATAGCGGTGGGAAAGATTGGAGAGTCGTAGGAATCGAATTTCGAGTTTTCCTCAGACTCTCAGTTAACCATTCTAAGAAACCTATTTCTTCTTGGGTACCTGTTTGACGAGTTCCTTTATGGATTCTTCGAAGATCTCGAGTCCTTTGTCAAGTATCTTCTCTTCTACGTTAAGTGGAGGTATTATGCGGATACCGTTCCTACCGCAAGGAAGCAGGACGAGTCCTTTCTTTATAGCAATGAGTGGAAGATCGTCATGTGCTTCGAAGAGCTTCTCTTTGCTTTTCTTGTCTTTGACGAATTCTATGCCTATCATCAGTCCCTTTCCTCTCACGTCGCCCACGATCTCATATTTCTCTTTCATCTCATTGAGTCTCTTCATGGCTTTCTCGCCCATCTTCGTTGCTCTTTCCAGGAGTTTCTCGCTTTCAATCACTTTGATCGTTGTCAATGCTGCGACGCACGCTAGGGTGTTGCCACCGAAGGTGTTACTGTGAGAACCTTCTTTCCAGTCAGCTAAATCGGCTCTAACTACGGTAGCTCCCAGCGGTATTCCAGATGCGATTGCCTTAGAAGTTGTCAATATATCAGGGACAACACCGTAATGTTCGGTGCAGAACCATTTACCCGTTCTACCCATTCCTGCCTGAACCTCGTCGTCGACGAATAGAATCCCGTTCTTCTCGCATATTCGTTTGATTTCCTTGTACCAGTCGTTTGGTGGGACCACGTATCCTCCTTCGCCTTGAATCGGTTCGGCGAAGACGGCAGCTACCTCAGATGGAGGGAGGTATGTTTGGAAAAGGATTTCCTCTATGTATTTGGCGCACCATAGTCCGCACTGCGGATAAGTCATTTTGTAAGCGCACCTGTAGCAGTAGGCGTAAGGGACATGGCTTACTCCGGGCATCATTGGGAAGAAACCTTCCTTGTGGTTGGGTTTGGAAGCAGTAAGCGAGACAGACCCTATCGATCTGCCATGGAATGCACCTATGAAAGAGATGAACTGGTGTCGCTTCTGGTGGAACTTAGAAAGCTTGATTGCAGCCTCATTACTCTCGGTTCCAGAGTTTGAGAGGAAGACTTGCTTCGGGAACGTCCCAGGTGTTATCTCGGTGAGCTTCTTGGCAAGAGTGACTTGCTCCTCGTAGTACCAATCTTGTCCTGCATAATGAACTAGTTTTCCGGCCTGCTCCTTGATCGCTTCAGTCACTTTGGGGTGATTGTAGCCGATGTTGCAGACCGAGATTCCAACTGTGAAGTCGATCAATTTGTTGCCGTCGACGTCTTCAACTATTGATCCGTAAGCTCGCTTCGCAACAACCGGTCCGGTTTTTGTTGATTTTACTATGTACTTTGTGTCTGCATCCACTATTCTCTTGGCATTAGGACCTGGAATAGGGGTCACAATCTTAGGAATTTCTTCTTCAACCATTTTGCTTAATAGCGCCCCCTTCTTGATTCTATGAGACTTAAATAGCAAGTTATCTGGGGTTCTTCGTGTTTTCCTTTGACAGCTTAGTGATTTAACGATTTGTGTTTCGTTCACAGAAATTGAAACTCGTAAAATTCCGTAAACAAAGAAAACACTCAAGCAATTGGAAGACAACACTTCAAGATCATCGATTCGCGTTGGAACCTTTCGTGCCGGACGCCAAATCCACGTTTCCGACTCGGTTACTTCGATTCATCGTCATCTGGGTCCTCATCGTCGCATACACAATTTTTTTAGGTGAGAAACTAGCGGATCAATCTATAATACACATTGCGAATTTGGTTGGAAGTGATCTTGAAACATGATTCGAACGAAAATCTGCGACCTTTTCGGCGTAAAGTACCCAATTCTACAAGCCCCAATGGGTCCGTTTGTAACAACAAAACTGGCGATTGCAGTCTCCGAAGCAGGAGGACTCGGCACTGTCAGTCATGCTGGCATACTTGAACCCAAAGACACCGCCACGGACTCGGTCTCAAAAATGAAACAGGATATGCAGGTCGTGAAAAAGGGAACCAAGGGAAACTTCGCTTTGAATATACGGGTAGCGAAGCTGCAACTTTTGCTCGACGCGTACAAGTTAGCTGACATGGTTGTTGACCAAGTGCAGAACGACCCAGAAATCAAGAAAAGACTCAAGGCAGTCATCACCTCCGCAGGGGACCCGACTCTCTTCACAAAGAAATTCAAAGACGTAGGCTTGAAAGTCATGCATGTAGTTCCTACTGTTCGCCACGCTAAGAAAGCTGAAGAAGTTGGCTGCGACGCCGTCATTGCGTCAGGTTACGAAGCGGGTGGACACGTCTCACCGACACCTGTTCATACTGGCGTCCTAGTTCCGGCGGTCGTGGACGCAGTTAAGATCCCAGTGATAGCTGCAGGAGGCTTCTGCGACGGGAGAGGTCTCGCATCAGCACTTGCAATGGGAGCGCAGGGAATACAGATGGGAACACGATTCATCAACACAAAGGAATGCGAATTCCACGAGAACTACAAGAAGAAGATCATGGAATCAAAGGAGACCGATACCGAGGTTATTCTGGGCATGTTTGGTCCCGCAAGGCACCTAGTAAACGAATATGTGAAGGAGCAAAAGGATCTCGTAGCTAAGGGAATCGATGAAGACAAAATTCGATCATGGGAGCTGCCAAGGTGGCCACTAGCAGAGAAAGACGGAGATATCAAAAAGGGAATAATGCTATGCGGACAGGTTGCCGGAAGGGTTAAGGACACACCTACTGTGAAAGAAGTAATAGAACGGATCATGAAAGAGGCAGACGAAACAATCAGCAGGCTCCAGAAATTGAAGGGAACCTGAGTCAATTAGAGATGAACAGTTCCTGGCGCTGGCGAGCCGGACTATTCATCTATTTTTTGCGAGTTGATCTTCGACCTGTTCTCGTCGCCTTGTTCGGGGCGTTGCGGCTAGGGTCTCTTTTTCGCATTAGGATTTTTCTTTCCGCTCCAATAAGGCCTGCAGCACTTTTATGTCGGACTTGATGACTGGAGGAGCTTCGAGGTACTTCTCCAAGGGATCAATGTCTTTCAATCCAGCTCCCGTGACAATGCAGACACAGGTTTCATCCTTGTTTATTCTGCTCTTGTCCAAGAGTTTCTTGAGCACTGCCACTGGAGCCGCGCTTGCAGGCTCTGCGAACAACGCTTCCTTTACAGCCATAAGTTTCTCAGCTTGAACTATCTCATCGTCTGAAACTGTTTCAGCTTCTCCTCTGCTCTCCTTCAAGGCGTTAAGCGCCCAGGGACCAGTTATGATTCCTACCTTGATTCCTGCTGCAATGGTCTTCGGCTCAATCGGGGTAACTTGGAAATATTGCTTCTTCTCGTGAAATGCTCTTGCTATGAGCGGGGCTCCCTCTGCTTCGGCCAGAACCATGCGGGGCAGTTTATCTGTTAAGCCGATCTCCTTAAGATCTTTGAATCCCTTCCATATTCCCCCAAAAGTGTCCCCTCCACCAACTGGAACGATCACATTATCAGGAACTTCATAGTTCAACTGTTCCGCTATCTCATAGGCGATCGTCTTTGATCCTTCAGTTGAATATGGTTGCATTGATTTCCCAGTGGTAACATTGAACCACTTGAATTGCTTGCACGCCTCAGAAGAAAGTGACCCAGCCTCCAGCAGCCCTCCCTTAACCTTCACCACTTCTGCCTGGTGCATTAACATCTGTGTTATCTTTGCTGTCGAGGTTGCCTCAGGGACAAAAATGTGGCAGCCGATCCCTGCCTTTGCGGCGTATGCTGAGGCTGCAGCTGCAGCGTTCCCAGTCGATGCTAGCGCGATTGTCTTGTAACCATATTCAAGCGCTTTCGAAACCATCACGGAGAAGATTCTATCCTTGAAACTCCACGTTGGGTTACGCGTTTCGTTCTTCAAAAACAACTGCTTTGCTCCTATTGTCGCGCCAAGTTTCTCAGCTCTCTGAAGTGGCGTGTTGCCCTCGCCTAAGGTTACAATGAACGATTCGTCAAAAATCGGCAGTAGTTCTGCGTACTTCCAAGACGGGGTTGTTCTCCTTTCGAGGACTTCTCTGTTTATGCTTGACTTAGCTTCCTCGAGGTCGTATTCAATGTCCAGTGTTCCGCGAAACATTCCTTTTGGGGCACACTCAGGGCAGGAGTAGAGAATCTTGTCTAGGGTGTACTCTTTGCCGCACTCAATGCATCTGAATCCAGTCGCTAGACTGCCGCTGTCTCTCATCTGACTCACTTCCTGTCGTGACAGTCCGTATTCAACGAGAGAATGATTTCCTACAATTCTAGCGCTCTCTTGATGTCTTCTGCTATCATCTTTCTCTTGGACTTTTCAATCAGATAGCTCTTTCCCGTCTGCAGGTACGAAGGAATGACCTTAAGCTGCTTGAAGTGGTACTCGCCTTTTCTGATTTTGTATGTAGAACCGCTTGGGATTATCGCCTTGCCAGTGTTTCTCTTGGCTACGAAATTCATTGCTTTTATTGCAGTGTCTCCCATCAGCATGACTGTCCTAGCTTTTGGAAACAGTCTCATTTCGTTCTCTAGCACTATGCGTGAGCAATTCTCAATCGTCTTGGGAGAAATCGCGTATGCGGTTTTTGCGCATTTTATGGCTGTGGTCACATATACTCCCAAGTGCAGCACATCTTTCATAGAAGATACCTTTGTGCCTGCATCTTGGAAGGCTTGAACGGTCGTCTGCAAATAGAAAGGATTGTTCTGCGCATAGAAGTAGTCGCTTTTTTCCTTAGGAGGGGCTTCCGAGATCATTATGACATGAATTTTCTCGGGATCTATCTCCACGTCTGGCACCAAATAGCCTTCCTTACTTACGTCTAAGCATGGGAAGTCGGTGCATTTCACGAGTCTGTTGGGCTGCACTCTCACTCCTCCTTGCCAACATCGCGCTTGTGTCTATTCTAGAATACCAGAGCATCGTTTTCTATTTCAACCATCTGATTGCGTCAACAGGGCATACTTTGGCGCAGACTCCGCAACCGAAACAGGTTGAATCATCAATTGTTGGTGTCGCATTTCTTTCTACTTGAATGATCGACGGGCAACCCAGTCTATCGAAGCATATTCCACACTTAGTGCACACATCCGAATCAATCTTGAACTGCGGGGGTCTGTAAACCCCGCGGCCACCCATCTGTCTCTCAGCGATAACGGCACATGCTCTTCTGCATACCACTACTGAAACCCCTTTCTGAGTTAGAGCTTCCTCAAATGTGACAATGGTCTTTCCTATATCGTATGGATCTACCACTCGCAAGTAATCAACTCTCAAAGCTTTGACTATCTCGGCAATGTCAAGCTGCTTCGTTTCCTCTCCAGTCGCAGTGACTCCAAAGGCAGCTGGATGAGGTTGGTGACCTGTAGCGCCCGTGGTTCTATTGTCCAAGATCACAAGAGTGAGTTCAGCCTTGTTATAGACTGCGTTAATCAGACCCGGGATACCCGCGTGTATGAATGTGCTGTCGCCAAGTGTGACAATGTTTTTCCCTGGGGCTCCAGCGAAGTATGCGCCGCTTCCAATGCCAAGTCCGGCTCCCATGCAGAGGCAAGTGTCAACAAATGAATAAGGCGGCAAGATTGCAAGTTGATAACATCCGATGTCCCCGTGAATATTATAGTTTCTATTGAAAAGCTTCTCTGCGGTTATCTTCAAGCTGTAGAGACTTGCTATGTGCGGACAACCGGGGCAGAATGCCCCAGGCGACCGAAACGGCAGAGCTGAAGCCATCTTTTTCGCCTTGTCCAAGTGCTCTTCAGATCCTCTCGTTTTGAACTCTACCTCTGCAAAGGTGGACATTGCTTTGGCAACTCGGTGGACGTCAAGCTCTCCTATCGGCAGATAATTAGTTCTCTTTCCATAGATCGCTGCGTGCTTGTCCAAGTCAGAAGCTATTGCTTTCACTTGGTCTTCGACGAAAGGTTCGATCTCCTCGATAATGAGAACCTTGTCCACCGCTTGGAGCAACTTCGAGACCTTGCCTTTTGGCAAGGGGTATGAGATTCCCAGCTTAAGCCAGGCAACTTCATCTTCATTCACCCCGAGTTGTTTGAGGGCTTCGATAAGGTATGCGTGCGATAGCCCAGCCGTGATTACGGCGAGTCTCTCTCCACCCCTTAACTTCAGCTCATTTAACGGTGTTTCCTCTATGAAAGTTTCAAGTTTCTTGAGTTTCTGTGTGTGGAACATTGAGTGCCGAGCACTGACAACCATGCCAATGCCACACACGTATCTCATACTCTTATCGAGTTTTGGAATAGTCTTGCTCATGATCGGTCCGAGTTTCACGTTTCCCCTCCCATAAGCCAGCTGACGCAAGGAACGCACGATCACAGGGATCTTGATCGCCTCTGAGATTCTGAAAGCTTCTAGAGTTATGTCCTTTGACTCTTGCGGTGAAGATGGTTCGAGAATGGGTATCTCGGCGAACATCGCCAAGTAGCGGCTATCTTGTTCATCCGTTGTGACGTCTGCACCAGGGTCATCAATCACCGCTAGAACTAAGGCTCCTTTCACCCCAAGAGTTACAGAGTTGACCAAGGGATCCATTATCCAGTTCATTCCAACGTTCTTGCAAGCGAATAGAGCTCTCGCTCCCGAAGCCGCAGCCCCATATGCAACTTCGTATGCGACTTTTTCATTAGTGCTCCATTCAGCGTGTATTCCACGCTGCTTCGCAGCTGCGGCAACATTCTCGAGTATATATGTGGCAGGGCTCCCAGGGTAGCTGGTTGCGACCGAGATGCCGGCTTCGATCGCTCCCCGCGAGATTGCCTCATTCCCATTTAGCAATACAACTTCTCCCGGTGAGTTCTTTGCGACATCTTCCGAGACGAACTTTCTGAATGTTCTCTCGGCATACTCCGATTCGTCAGCAGGTTCGATGGTAGTTTTAGCCATGACCATAATTGCCTCCTTGTTACCTTCCATTCTCTACTCATCGAGTCTTACGCTTAGCTGCAATCCTTTTTCAAATGCGGCGATATTCATATCCCTAGATGCCTCGGGTGTGAGCTCCTGAACAGCTTCCATAACACGCTCCTTCTTGAGCCCTTTAATTATCCTCAATCCCGTGAAGACACCCAACATAACCATGTTAGCCACTGCCTGATGTCCACAATCTTCGACAGCGATCTTGGTAGCATTGAATTGGATCAGTTTTCCAGTAAGTTCCTTCAGGCCGTCGAGAATTGCTTTCAATGGAGGATATGGCTTCCCGGATATTGTAAGAGGAGGAGGAATGGGATGAGTGCTAACTAACACGACACTGCTAGGGGAATACTTCCTCGCATATCTCAAACATTCAAGAGGCTCAAGCCCGACCGCTACATCAGCTTCACCATCACCTATACCAGGCGCCAGTCCTGATGACCCGAACTTGATCTCAGAGAACACAGGCGAGCCTCGATGCGTTCCACCGGTCGTTTCCTTCACAATCAGATTGAAGCCACTACGTAGCAGTGCCGTAGACAGGATCTTTGAAAACATTATCGTCCCTTGACCGCCGAGGCCTACCACAAAGATAGAAGTAATTTCCTTCTCCTCCATGTTTCCACACGCCTATTATCTCGAATGGGATCCTTATCTTAGTAGGATGAATCTACCTCAATATAAGCCTAAACATCAATCCGCGAAGCCTCTTCGTGGCGTTCGACAGACCAAAATCCTTGGGAAAAGAGAGGATCTCCAGACACATGACAAGCAAAGTAGCAACACATAGACAAGAATAGAAGGTCAGTGATAGAGGGACATGTACAAGGTCTATAGAACCAAACACATTCTCAACATCCATAAGCATGTCGATGGATGGTTTTGGACGAAATACTCAGCTGATCCCTACATTGGGTGCGAGCATGGCTGCCAGTATTGCTATTCTCGAGACGAAAAATACAATCCGCACAAAGCTGAAAGGGATCCTGATGTTTTGAAGTTCGAAGATCCATTCTCAGAGTACATTAAGATAAAGGAAAATGCGCCTGACCTGCTTATGCGAGCGTTGAGGGGCAAGCCAGTTGAAGAGATCTACCTTGATGGGTATCAGCCTATTGAGACAAAGTACCGGTACGTTAGAGGTATGCTGAGCGTCTGCCTCTCATTGGGTTTCCCAGTCTTTGTCAATGAGAAATCCCCGTTGCTGCTTCAGGACTTGGATTTGCTGAAAGAGATTAGCCTGAAATCCCATCTCAACGTTGGTTGGTCAATAATCACAACCAAGGACGATGAGACTCGACAGAAACTTGAATCGAAAGCACCACCGACGGCATCACGATTCAAAGCAATGAAGCAACTGAAGGACAACGGCATCATGACCGGAACAATCTTCATGCCTATCCTACCATTCATCTATGACACCGATGAGAACATAGAGTCAGTCATTAGGATGACAAAGGAAAGCGGCGGCGAATATGTTCTAGATGGCGGATTGACCCTCACGGGCTACTGCAAGACTCACTTCTACAATGCACTTCAGAGATTCAACCCCAGCTTAATCTCCAAATACGAGGAACTCTACAAAGATGAAAAACGAGTAGGGGAGCATGAAGTGGAGGTTCACCAGAAAGTCCTCCAATACTGCAAGAAGCACAATCTACCGGACCACATCCCTCGCCCCGTGAACTTTTATCCCAAAGCACTTCAAGCCAACAAGCAAATCGCAGCCGAATTCCACAACGAGGCTCGCGAATTGATGATGACAGGTCAACGAGGATACAGAGAATGGGCTTACAGGAAAGCTGCTTGGGCACTTGATGACTTGATCGAAAGCGTCAAGAAAATCTACCGAGAGAAGGGAATCACAGGGCTAATGCAGATCAAAGGAATTGGCGAGAAGTTGGCGAAAAAGATAGAAGAACTGCTAGGAACAAACCTAGTTGATGAGAGAGTTCGATGAAAAGAAAAAGGTTGGTAATAGACTTGACAGAAAGAGAGAAAATTGTGAACCTAAGCAAGGCCCATGCTGCAGAAGGTTTCCTGTGCTCGGAGTCTGTACTATTGGCGGTCAGCGATTGGCTCGGAATTCGCAGCGAACTGATTCCGAAGATTGCTACTGGATTTGGCGGAGGCGTCGGCGGCTGCGGTTCCCTCTGCGGTGCGATTGCAGGAGGCGTGATGGCTTTGGGACTCAAGTTCGGACGCAATGACCCTAAGCAGAAGACTGTAGTCTACGCGCTCGCTGGAGAATTTCTGAAGCGATTTGAAAAGGAACACGGTCACATTTTGTGCCGAGAACTGACCGGATGTGACTTCGCCACAGAAGTGGGGCGCAAAAGGTACAATGATGAGAAGATGTGGGAGACAAAGTGCCGGCAGTACATTGGGAATGCCGCGGGCATGGTCATTGATCTAATCTCACAGCGGTCTTCGTAAGGAGTTAGGACATACATAAAGAGAAACGAAAGGGGATAATGATTTGAGATTCCGCCCACATCAATCAAGCGAAGAACAGGCTCGGTAATACTTAATATGCCCAATGTCTCTCATCAATTCACGGAAGCTGATGAGCTCATGGTTCTTGTGGAAACCGTTTGTCCCCGTGACTGCTACGACACCTGCTTCATGAGAGTCATCCTGGACAATGAGATGACACCAACTCGCGTTCTTGGAGATGAGAATAGTCCAATCACCCAAGGTTTTCTCTGTCCTCGAGGGGTCGGAGACATCAAGAGAACATACAGCCAGGAACGGGTTCTATACCCTCATAGACGAGTGGGCGAAAAACCTGAGGGATTACTTGAAAGAATCTCATGGCACGACGCACTTGGTCTATTGGCTGATAGACTCGCAGGCGCGTTGAACAAATTCGGACCTGATTCTCTTTTGCACTTGTACTACAGCGGAAACATGGGTTTACTTACTGAATACATGCATCAGAGGTTATTCTATGCACTTGGTTTCACCCAGACAGACGGCGCCATTTGCAGTAAGTCTGGACACGATGCACTCTCACTTCACTATGGCACATCCTATGGAGTCGACCCTGACGATCTACCTAAAATGAAATTGACCGTCTTTTGGGGCTTTAATGCAGCAGTGAGCGCTCCACATTTGTTCTCTTTGTCGTCGAAGACAAGGGCTAAGGGAGGACTAATCGTCGCTATAGATCCTAGGCAGAGTGAGACAGGAAAGGCGGCTGACTTGCAGATTCGGCCGACACCCGGAAGTGATGTTGCATTAGCTTACGGCGTTATGAAACACCTAGTCGACAAAGATTTGGTCGACCAGAATTTCATCAAGAAATATACGCAGGGTTTCGATAAGTTGAAGGAGGAAGTATCCAACTGGAGCCTCGAATCAATCGAGAAACTCACTGGCTTGAATTGGAGCACCATAGCGAGGCTCGCTGAACTTTATGCTTCAAACAAACCCAGTGTCACAATGATTGGAATTGGAATGCAGAAGAGTATACACGGTGCAGAATCTGTAAGGGCAATTTCGCTCATACCCGCATTAATGGGTTTGCACAGGGGCTTCTTCTACTCAAATGGCAGAGCTTGGAACATAGACAATCGCTACCTTACAGGCGAATCCCTCACACAAAAGAAGATCAAAGTGGTCAGCCAAGTAGCGCTGGGTCAGCGCTTGAGAAAGGGTGAATTCAAGTTCCTCTACATCCACAACATGAACCCAGCCGAAACCCTACCCAACCAGAATGCGATAATTGAAGGATTAAAGAGAAAAGATTTGTTCGTCGTGGTCAACGACACTCATTGGACCCAAACGGCAAGGAGGTACGCGGATCTCATCTTGCCTTCGCCCACCTTCTTGGAGAAAGAGGACATTGTACCCTCATACAGCCACAGCTACGTTAGAAAGTCAAACAAGGTTATCGAGCCCTTAGGAGAAAGCAGAGACGAAATATGGGTTATGTCTCAGCTAGCCGAAAGGTTGGATCTTAAGGAAGAATGGCTACGCGAGGAACCTTGGAGGGCGATTGAGACAGCCATGAAAAACGCATTCGAAAACGGAAGTACATCTGACCTGAGAGAAGGCAAGACACTGAAGCTCAAAATGAAACCCAAGGAAGAGTATCAGACTCCAACAGGCAGAATAGAGTTCTACGCAACAGGGGCTGAACAGATGGGAGCATCGCCTCTGCCTAAACAATACCAGCTTTTGGGAGATGAAGGATTTGTGCTACTGAGCAGCGCAGTCGCTAAGTATACGCACACACAGTTCCAAGACGTGTATGGTCCAATAGCATCAACAGTTCTCGTAAGCCCGCAAGATGCTAAGGTCTATTCTCTAATTGACAAAGGTATTGTCGAGCTTTTCAATGATTTTGGCAGCATCAGAGTCAGAACCGAGATTTCAAATTCAGTTCCGAGAGGAGTATTGTGGTCACCTAGAGAATTCACCGACTTGAACGGAAAACCTCAGAACACGATAATATCAGACGCGAGTCAGAATCTCGGCGGAGGATCAACATTCAACAGTACAATCGTCAAGATAAGGAAGAAATAGGATGCTTGGCTAAGACGCCTAAGATTTGATTCATAGCATCCATAGGAGGTAACTGAACTTGGGAGGAATTTGGAAACACGCCTACATTAACGCCAACAATATCAACATCCACTATGTCGCGGATGGCTCGGGCGGGCTAGTATTACTTCTTCATGGGTTCCCTGAGTTCTGGTACTCGTGGCGGCACCAGATTCCCGCACTATCAGAGCGCTTCAGGGTTGTGGCTCCGGATTTGCGGGGGTACAATGAAACCGACAAACCCACGGGGTTAAAGAACTATTCTACTTCGGTGCTGGTCCAAGATATCGTGGGTCTCATCGATGCGCTAGGCGAGAAGAAGGCAACAATAGTTGGGCACGATTGGGGCGGGGCAGTAGCATGGAGCCTAGCCATGATGGCTCCGCAAAGCATTAACAAACTCGTTATCCTCAATTGCCCTCACCCATTCGCGCTCACTGAAGCCTTCCTGTCAATGAATGCTCGCCAACTCCAGAAAAGTTGGTACATTTTCTTCTTCCAGCAGCCAGAGGCCCCTGAAAAAATACTGAGCCAGAACAACTTCGAATTCCTGAAGATGATGCTAATAGGGTCTGCTGTCAACAAAAAGGCATTCAATGAAGAGGACACAAGGCGATTCATTGAGGCTTGGTCAAAGCCGGGAGCACTCACTGCCTCCATCAACTATTACCGAGCAAACATGAACCCAGCACAAATAATGCTAATGCCGAGAGACCAACGGGAAAAGGTCACCAAGAAGTTTCCGAAGGTAAAATGCCCGACCCTTGTCATCTGGGGAGAAAACGATGCTGCACTCGACAAGTCCTTGACATTTGGAATGGAGAAGTATGTGGACGGACCATATGAAATCAAATACATTCCAGATTGTGGACATTGGGTGCAACAGGAAGCACCAGATTTAGTAAACAGATATCTCTTGGAATTCCTAGGAAGATAACTAAAGATCATTGAATTCTCTTTCTCATGTAGTTCTACGCGATGTTGAGAACGAATGCCGCGGCAAGTACGAGAAGCGTAATCGCGCTGATCTTTGGGACATATTTCGCATACCTCTGGATCTTGGGTAAGAAGTACTGGAATGCTTTGACACACAGGAGAGTAACCCCTATTAGCGAAGCGGATACCGCGAGGCCGTAGACAATCATCAACAGCCAAGGGTCCACACCAGCCACCGCCAACGCAAGAAGAGCGAACTCCTCCTCATGAACAAACCCCAGCATAAAGGCATACAAGGCGATGCCACCAAGACTCAGCTTCACGCTTTTTGAATGTCTGTGAATGTGGATGTGCCTCTCTCCACTAGGATGCTCATGTTCGTGCTCGTGTTCAATCTCTTTGGGATTACCATGAAGGTGTCCATGTTGAGCATCAAACTCATCCTCAACTTTTTCCCTCCAGAAACTGACTGCAAGCACAATCAGAATCCCTGCAGCAACATACTTCAGGATGGTCGTGGGAACATAGAGAAGAGTAGATAGCAGTACATACGCTGCAGCCGCTACAATCGAAGAGGAAAAGTGGAAGAAAGCAAGAATTCCAGAAGTCACCAAACCGGAGACGATCGGTCTTTCTCTTTTGATGGAATAAAGGAAAGCTACGGGCCAACCATGACCCGGTTCGATACCATGAAGTGAGCCTATCAGTACAACCCCGAGGTACGCGGATTCGATCAAGCAGACCCACCCCTACACACGCCGGTGATATTCTTTCCTTTCACCTCACTAAGCTCTCCATCATGAATTCAGGAAGAGTAATGATCTGAGGTCCTCCAAGACCAATTGAATTTCCTTGCAGATATGCTTGGCAACCAAAGCACTGAGTAACAACTCTCTGAACACCCTTGTCTTTGAACTCTCGTATCGCCTCGTAAGGGTTGTCAACACAACACATGCCCTCGAACGTGACATAGTTAAGTCCCTCAACTGAGTTCAGGAGACTTGATGCGGACAT
This sequence comes from Candidatus Atabeyarchaeum deiterrae, assembly GCA_037310415.1. Lineage (GTDB taxonomy): Archaea > Asgardarchaeota > Atabeyarchaeia > Atabeyarchaeales > Atabeyarchaeaceae > Atabeyarchaeum > Atabeyarchaeum deiterrae. The sequence continues at coordinate 2,184,776 of CP147780.1, read as the reverse complement.
GAGATCGATTTCCTTCGCTTTTGGCGCATAAGCTAAGTGGTGTCTCATGCATGGAACAAAGTATCCCACTTTCTCTTTTCCGTGGTATTCCATCTTCGGATTCAATTCAAGCAATAGGTTTGGATAGTAGAGCAACTCAAGACCGAAATTTGGATCCGAGTACTGCTTCATCATTGAAGCACATCCGAGGCAAACTGAAGCTACTCTCTTTGCTCCCAACTTCTTCGTTGCCGCAGTATTTCTGTTGACGAAGTTCTCGGCAAGTTTTGTCGCAGCGTCCTTTTCCTCCTTAGTTTTCGCTTTCTGCAATAGCGGCTCTGAGCAACAGTATTCCTTCTCCAAGAAAGTGAAATCCACGCCGAAATGCTTCAGCAACTTCACAAGCGAAATGAATCCTTCGATGCTGCTGTATGGCACATAGCAGCCCGTTATCATGAGGATCTCCGTATTCTTCTTGTCTAGGGGAGCGCTTAGACCAGATCCTATGAGGAACTTTCTGATGCTGAGCGGCGTTGTTCTGCTTCCTTCTTCCTCAATTCTCTTCGCAAGTCCTCTTATCTTCTCCATTCTGAGCATTCGCCTCATACTTTAATTGCCGGACGAATCGTTAAGCATATGTTGAACGTTGGACTATTTCAGCATTTCTTGGTAGGTCAACTTCTACAACTCCAACCCGCGCTGCAAATACATCTTCAGTTAGACATTGTAGGAGGATGTAAGAAGTTACGTTCTACAACTTTGTGAAGTTACAGAACTCATCAACCCTCTTTTTTTGGTTCCACCGCCTTGCAGCGCGCACGTATTCTCAAGTATTCTTCACTGAAGAGCAGTTGCATAGCGGGCTCTCTACTAGCTTGTGTAAGCGTTGTGTTCTGTAGAACCATGGAATCAAGGATACTTGGATTAGACTTATCCATGAGCTTAACTAAGTCATCGACACCGACAAAAAAGTCACACTTCACGACTGTGCAGACTGGGGCAAAGTGGCTGCGCGGAAGATGCTCTGTAAGCACCTTGCCAAACTCATGTCGGTCTTGGACAAAGACAGGCGATATGGACCATGAGGAGAATCCGATCTGAACAGGATCCGTGGGAAGCCGAAATATACACTGCTTAGCCATTCCTTGGACTACAGAGGATCCACTCACTGCCTTCGAACATAGTCCAGGTAACAGCGACCTCTCGGCTTGCCAGCCATGTGCAAGAAACTGAGTGGGAAAAACATGTAAAGTCCTGATGTTCCGCCCCTTCTTTTTCCATTCTCCTGCTTGATTCTCATTCAATCTTCCTTCACTACGTTGATAAAGGGCAGGCGCCCATTCACCTGCACAGCTGGCACCGACCGCTTCCCACCCAAAATACCTCGCATACCATCGCGCTAACCGTTCAAGGTAACAGCCAAGTCAGATGAGCCGAAATCTTATAAAGCCCCGCGGGAGTAGATTTGAGAGAGGGTCAAAGTTGAAGAAAGAAGTCGACGATCGGTACATCGTGAATGAAGAAGGCCAGAGAAAAGCGATAATCCTACCGATTGAGGAGTACGAGGAACTCCTTGAGGATCTGCATGACCTTGCCGTCATTGCTGAGCGCCGAGACGAACCCACAGTTTCTTTCGGTGAACTCAAGGAGAAACTGAAAGAAGACGGGTTGCTATGAAGTATGAAATACGATGGAAGCGGTCAGCGGAACGAGACCTGAGGAGCATTGATCGCCAACAAGTCGCCCGCATAATCAGCGCCGTCGAATCTCTTGCAGGCAATCCTTTCCCTCCTGGGCTCCGCAAACTTCGAGGAGCAGAACAACTCTATCGAATTCGCGTAGGTGACTACAGAGTCATTTACGAGATTGAGACCAAATCAAGGATCCTAACCATTTTCTATGTTCGCCACCGGAGAGAGGCGTACCGAAAGGTGTGAAAGAAGCTATTGTGTTCCCCAGTCACTAACGGTCAGATCGCCTGCGTACTCGGGAAACTACGGGCAGGTATCAATGAGGAGATCGTCAGTTTTCTTATGGGCCAAAAGCGAGACACGTATGGCAATTCGGTGGGTCGGTAAGAGGAGCTTCTCTGGATCTACTTGAAGGACATGCCTCGCTTGGAGACCGAGAACACGGTTCAGGACATAGTTGACTATGCTCGCAGTCGGGGGTTTAACGTGGACCCTAAGGCGCTGGGCCGAAGGGGCGGGGATCTCGTGCTTTGTCGAAACTTTAGCTGCCAGTATGGTGAAGTTGCTGGGGCGCCAATGGGTTTTGAAACTTTACAATAATGAGAAAAGTAAAACGTTTTATCTAAGTTCGGAACAAACCTGTACAACAGGAGAGGCGAATTATGAGTTCCGTGTTTTTCACAGAAGAAGAAAACAAGTTCAGAGATGAACTACGAGAATTCGTCAAGAATGAGATAGAGCCGATGGTCACCGGAATAGAGAAGAAAAATGGTTATGAACTCATCAAGAAATCATTCAGGAAACTCGGAGCGCAGGGTTTCCTTGGAGTCCTGCATCCAAAGGATGTCGGCGGGTCGGCAAAAGGATTGGCGTATGAGATAATCGTTGGTGACGAGATTGCCTACGCAAGTGGCTCACTCGACCTCTGCCGTCTAGCTTCCGTGTGCCTTTATGGCATGCCATTAAACAGATTCGGGACTAAAGAGCAAAGGCATAAGTACTTAGCTCCAGTGATCAAAGGAGAAAAGATTGGAGCGATAGGCATAACTGAACCCGACGTCGGATCCGACACTGCTGGAATGAAAACCAATGCTAGGAAAGAAGGAGATCACTATGTTCTAAATGGCGAGAAGCGCTTCATCACCAATGGCAGTCAAGCCGATTTCCTCTGCATATTCGCAATTACGAACCCGAAGGTACACCCGCACCAAGGGATGTCTGCCTTCATAATTGAGAAGGGCATGCCTGGATTCACCGCCCTCAAAGACTACGAGTTGATGGGGTTAGACGGGGCAAAGGTCTCGCACCTGAAGTTCGAAAACGTGAATGTTCCAAAAGAGAATCTTCTTGGAGCAGAGAGTTTTGGTTTTCCAATATTGATGGATGAACTCGACAGTGAAAGAACTGCTATTGCAGGACAACTGATTGGTGGGGCGAGAGCAGCTCTCGATATCGCCGTAAAGTACTCTACCGAGCGAGTGCAGTTTGACCAGACCATTAGTAGATTTGAGGCAGTAAGCTTCAAGGTGGCTGACATGGCGACGAGAATAGAAGCAACTCGATTACTAGCCCTCGAAGCAGCCAGAAGACTCGACAAGGGTCTCCCAGCTACGAAGCACGCTACGATGGCTAAACTATTCGCCTCGGAAACTGCAATCGACGTGACCTACCAGGCACTTCAAGTCCTTGGAGGAATCGGCTACACGAAGGAGTATCCCATCGAAATGCTTGCCCGAACTGCAAGGCTCGCGACGATAGGCGGCGGAACCGCAGAGATTTGTAGATTCCTAATACAGCGAGAAGTCTACAAGGAATTCAAGGGAAGTAAGAAGAAGTAGGACATCCAGGAAGCTCATGGATTTCGCGTGCAAATATGGAGTCCTCATGGGCGTTCCGTTCTCTTTTTCTGTTGCGCGTGATACACTTCTATCGCAGTTGAACAGTCGAATCCGCAGGTGTGTTCAAATATTGCGGCATCCGCAGACGAATGGTTACTTTAATATATTAATTTACAATTATCACATGAGACGACAGTCAATTGGGGAGAAAATTGAGAGAATCGCAATAGCAATTCACGACTGCAAATCTGGACGCCGGATACAAAGGAAGAATGACCTCTGCGCGGAAATGGAATCATGCTGAAGGGTAGGCTTAGGTTTCCTAACCTTTGGTCCTATATTACACGATGAGATGCCGAAGGACTCAGGTTGCAGAGCAACTACCCAATTGAGACTGATGAATGAACGAACAAGAGGTAGGTGTCCACAAGTGTTCGAGATAATAGACTTGTGTTATGACGCTGAGACTAATGCATTCGCCCTAGGTGAGCTCATGCTACAGAAAATCCTCAGTAGGCTCTTCATAGGCAGAGGAGTACACTTCTTCGATGGCGAGCCTGACGAAGAGTTCCTTACTGTTCTCGATGGGGCAAGAAACATTTCAACTGAAGAACAAATGAAGGCATTAGATGAATTCAGGCAGGAACTCAACCTCGAAGAGAAGTTCACCGGAGACTACGGAAGATACAACGAAATAGTGATTCAAAGCGAAGACTACTCCGATAACTTGAGAGTCCCATTCTTAATGTTTACTCTTTCCGGTGATGAGGATGCAAAGGATATCTCGTATTTCTTCCGTCTGGATCTATTCGATGTCTTTTATGTAGGCGACGATCGATTTGTGATATCGCTCTATGTGAGAAACACTCTCGGCAACCACATGGAGATCTATCTGCGATTTGCGAGAAACGAGGCTTCACGAGTAGTAAGAGCAATTCTAAGCATTTTTGAAGACTATATGGGATACAGTAATGGACAGCAATCCGGCTGCGGCTCCAAAGAAGGCGATCTGGAGGAGGTTGCTGCAAGAATGATCAATAGAATTGAGACGGCGCAGCTAGAGACAGTGAAAAGTGTCAGTGAAGCAGGAATCTCGCAGTTAAAGCGTTTCGATGTTTCTCGCTCACGAACAGGCTCCTAGTCCAAGGAGCTAAGATAGAGGTTTCAGATGTTTGCTGAAGAAGTCTTTGATCATCGTGTAACAGGCAACTCGGTTTTTGAACTTCAGCACATCGTGTCCCTCATCTTCGAAAGCAAGGTAATCTACTTCTAGGTTTCTTGCTCTAAGGTTCTCCACAACTTTATCTGTTTCAGTCTTCACGACCCTTGGATCATTCTTTCCCTGTATGATTAGCATTGGACATGAGATATCATCGAAATACGTTTTCGGAGAACGCTCCAATAGAAAATCACGATCCTTTTCGGGATCCCCAAGTACGAGGTAGAAGGCAGTCTTCCATGTCTCCGGCAGGCTATTCATGAAGCCTATCAAGTCGTAAGGACCGAACATGTCGCATCCGGCCTTCCACAGGTCAGGGTGTCGAGAGACGAGTGTTAGAGACATGTATCCTCCATATGACCTGCCGATTACGGCTCTTCTTGAGGAGTCGATCCGTGCGTCCTTCTCCAACATCTTCAAGCCTTCAATTTGGTCTAATCTGTCTTTGCCTCCCCAATCGCGGTCAACCATCTTCATGTGTTTCAAACCGTATCCCGTGCTGCCGCGTACGTTTGGCACAAACACGGCGAAACCATTTAGCGTTAGGTACTGGATGAGTGGCATTGAGAACCATGTGAAGTCTGGTCTTTCCTGGCTTTGAGGTCCACCATGCACGTAGAGTACCAATGGTCTCGGTCCTTCAAAGCCGAGATCTTTGGAAGGCATGTACAGACGCGCTGAGATTCGCAGACCGTCGAAAGTCGTGTAACTTGCATCTTCACCTTCGGAGAGATGTTTCAGATCGATTCCGAGTATCCGCTCCTTTGATAGAACCCTCAACTGTCTCTCTCTTTTCTGGGAGGAATCTGGGTTAAACAGGTAGAGTTGAGAAGGCATCGTAGCCTTGGTGAATGAAAACACGTATTCGGCATTTGGGCCATGTTTTCTATCACTCAACTCGAATTCATACCCTTGAAGAACACCGTCCGAAACCGGAGGTAACCCACAGATCACGTCTTCTACTTCCATGCGTAGTGTTCCCTTCTTGTGAAGCCGCGCTTGGTATAGCCATGAACAGCCATCAATGTTGTATTCTAAGAGAAATTCATCCCCGCCAACGTGGCGTGAGCCGACAAGTTCACCCTTTCCTGTGTGCTTCAAACCTGAGATCGGAATCTCAGTCGGTTCACCCGAGTCCACAAGCGGAAGGTAAGCGAGGCCCCCAGCATCATTAAAGAGGGTTGTCTTGATTACAAGACCTCTGTCCCCATCGTTGAAACTCGCTGTATTGAAACCCGTAAGCTTGACGGGCTGTGAAGGAACGCGCTTGTCAATCGGAGTCCCAAATAAGAGTCGTCTCCCATTGCCATCATCCTGCCAATGGAACAGCACATCATCAGAAGCGGTGTACGTATCAACCGTGATCACTTGGGAATGGTCCCTATTGGCCGCAAGGAAAGTGTTTCCATAGATGCTCTTGCCAAGAGATTTGATTGTCACCGTATCCAGTCTTACCTGAAGGCATTCAACGTCAGCTGTCTTTCTGTCATCCCGACGGAAGTACGTGATATTCTGCTTGACATCAACGTCCATGCACGCCATTTGCTCGCCCTGATATCTGTCTCCGAATATTGGCTCAGGAATTCCACCGTCGAGTGGAATGAAGCAGGGCTGGTAGTTTTCGTCACCGTTATTGTCAATCAATACGAGTATCTTCTTCAACTGTGGTAAGACATGGAAAAGGTATGTTCCTTCGAGCAAGTGAGGATTCTGGAGAGCAAGTCCAGCTGGCAGAAGCGGCTCTGGCAGACTGCCGTCCTTGTCCATCGCGTAGAGGCTTATGACCCCGCTCATGTCACTCGCGAAATACACTCTGTTTCCGTAGAGTTGAGGCGAAACCAATCGCCGCGCCGAGAGCAGAGACTCGATAGGAAATCGCTTATCTTGAGACATAGTTAGAATACACCTTCATATCATGAATGAACCATTCGTCTGATACTGGGACCATTTATATACATCTTTCGAGAATTGCATCTAACATCATTCTGAAATGGATATACTCGAAATTAAAGGACAACTGGTCTAGGGTTGTCCGGCTTCTCCCTTAGACGTGCAGAGGATATTTTCCGTACTTCTGAGTTGCTTCGACCATCCACCTTAAGTTCTCAGGTCTTACGCCAGGGTGCATGTTCGTGGGCGATATGATGAAGCCTCCTCCTTTGCCTGCTTGCCTTATTGCCCGTTTCACATCGTTTTCGACGTCTTCCTTTGTTCCCTTCGAAAGCACGTGAGCTATGTCGATGTTGCCTAGCAAGGCAAGCTTGTTGCCAACTTTCTTCTTCACTCTCTCTAAGTCTACACCGGCGGTGGGTTCGAGGCTGTGAAGCCCATCAAAACCAGCATTGATCGTCATGTCGAGAAACGGTTCAACGAATCCGTCAGTGTGCAGAATTGAAATTCCTTTTCTTGCGTGAACCGCGTCCGTGATCCTCTTGTAACAAGGCTGAAAGATCTGCTCGAAGGTCTTCGGATTAATCATGGGTTGTTGTTTGTATGCGATATCTCCTGACTCGACAATAATCTTAGCGCCCACATCCATGAAGGCATCGTTGATCGCTATGGCAAAATCCGTGTATAGCTCGGCAACCTGCTTTATGAACTTTGGTTCGAGGATCAGCATTTTCGAGAAGAAAATCAGTCCCATTCCTTGCCATGTCGACTCAAAGACTCCTGCAAAATCGTTTGTTACTACTGGTACAATCTCTTCGCCCTTGAGTTCCTTCAAGATACTCTTGTAGAATTCCTTAGCTGTCTTAACGTAGTCCTTTGGATCGGGTTTCGGCCACTTTTCCCATTTCTCTTTCGACGTGATCTGCCCGCCTCTGTAGAAGGGGAAGAAGTTGCCCTCATTGTTCTGCACTACCCAGATTCTACCGAAAATGTCGGTGAACTCATGTTCACTCTTGAACCTGAGGGGAATTATCCCTATCTGGCAAGCATCGAACCCGATCTTAGCAGCAGCCTTCATCATTCGCGAGAATATTGTGGTCTCGATGAGAGGAATAATCTTGTTCAACTCTTCAACGTATGTCTTGGGGTAGGATTTCTTGAATTCCTCAACCATTTCAAAGTCAGTCTGGGGAGGCTTCCCGAGAATTTTATCTACGTTATTCGCATCAATTGCCAGGACATGCGTGGGGACAACATCGGGTTCCTCTCTTCTCAATGCGGTCATGATTCTTTCTTCCTTGTTCAATGTAATATCACACCACCAAAGCTTCAAGAAATCAGAAGGTGAAATCTGAATATGGCAGGTTCTAGTATAATAAGGTTGACTGAAGTCCGGCGCCCAATAGGAAATGGGAAGGAAGTGCTTGGAATAGACTGCAAAATCATTCTTCACGCCGGTGCTACAATAACACTCATATACAAGCGTCTCAATTTCTAGCGCTTCTTGTGAATTTCTTCTCCTCTTCTTCCACGACTTTCATATCGCTGATACTGCGTGCTGTGCTAATACTGGTCAAACCAAAAATAGCAGCCAGACCCAAACCGAGAAGAATTATCCAAAATGGGACGACCGAAGCTGGCTCTAATGAACCAGCTACGTACATTGTGAAATATATCGCGGGTTGGAACACTAAGCTCCACGTCGCGATGAGAGCGCCCAAGACTGTCATAGCCACACTGAACGCTAGGAATCTTTTCTCCTTGGCTATTGAGATTTTAACATCATCAGCATCCTTCCGCGCCAGTACGTGCTCAGGATCCCTGTAGGCTTCTATTCCCTGTCCGCCTCTGCTGCCGTGCCAAGACTTGTCAAAAATCGCCTTGTCGCCGTGAATTCTATCATTCTCAAAAAGTCTAAGTGGTCGTGGTGGCGCTTCAAATTGGTCTCTCTCCTCAGATTCATCATCCTCAGACATCGAAAACATACACCCCCTCAATTGAACAAGATCAGAATGTTCTGACTCATAAAGCAATCGCTTCAACGGGGTGTAATCATCCTTGGTATTTTCAGAGGCCGAAGATTGACCATCTCATTCATTGTAGCATGTCATTGGTTTCAAGAGGCCTGGATACAGCCGCGTTAGGGATTTTCGCGCTTTGTAACACATGTGACAGGCATCAACGTACATCTTCTTCATCGTCGTGTAACCGTTTCTCTTCGCTTGCTGAAGGAGTCCATAAGGTCCTTCATCTACTATCGTCTTTATGATTGGATGCTCCCTGTAATCATAATCTTCGAGTATCTTTGAGAGACCTTTCTTTCTAGCGTTACCGATGCATATCCCGGGACATGTTGTAACGTTTCCTTGCCAATCGATTTCAACCGCATTTAGTTTCTTGTGGCTTTCGACAGGTAGCCAGGTGAGATCACACTTTCCATCTTTTAGCTCCTCTTCGCTTTTTGCAGGTAAATACGTGGATAGCATGTCTGCTGCTCGACCTGTCAGTCTTAGAACTTCTCTCTTTGCCGTTACACCTTCGAAGTAACCTTCTTCCTCAAGTAGCTTAAGATTCTTCTCAGTTGTCCGATTGAATCCAATGTCAAAGTCAATTGAGCCGAGGAACTGACCCGAGACCTCAATCCTTTTGAGACCAACCTTGTTAGCTGCTGCCAGAAGGTTCCGTACATGTTCGAGGGGAATGTTCTCTTGGTGGAAGGCATCGATACTGATGCCGAGCACGGTCATGCCAACCTCTTTCAATAACCGTAGCTCGCCAAGAGCCTCTTCATTTGTCTTCGCCCAATAGGCATTGGTAACCATGTAAACATCAGGAATGTTGAATTCCTTTGCGGCGAGGGCCACATCCGGCAGAAGGTCGCGACACAGGAACGGCTCACCTCCACCAACCCAGATCCACTCAATACCGTTTTGAGCGGCGTCTTCGACGTATCTTTTGGCATCGGTGGATTCCATTTCTCCCGTGAGCTGCGGGGATGATCTATAGGTGCAGTGCCTGCATCGAGAAGTGCATCTGTACGTAGGGAGTAAATCGATACCCTTAAGTTTGACCTGTCCCATGGGGCGCCTCCTCCAGGCAAATAGAACAGTGTGAATAAGATGGATTTTAAGGCTACTGCGTTACCGTTAAGAGCACGATTGTGTATATCCTCTTTGGAGATGAATATGGGCAAAAACAAAAAGATGGATCATTACATAAATAGAGGGAAGAAGAAGAAGCAGGAGAAGCCAGCAGAGGGCGGAAAACCAGCGCCAGCCAATCCCTAGGGTCTCGCTGAATGAGTACTCCAGTCGACATGAGTTGCTAAGATCCTCACACTATGCTGTTGGGGATTGACCTGCAAAAGAGAGATCCTTGGCTGGGAGGAACATCGGGGAGTCTAGGTACCTGCCCATTTCTTTTTTGTCTTACGGAGAAAGGAAGGAAAGAAGTCAAGCTTGACTGATGTGGTGAAAAGCCATGATAATTGACATGCACACTCATCTGTTTCCCAAGGGCGCCATGACTGAGAAAACTTGGATCCACTATGCGAAAGTCATCGGTTCCGCTCTGGGTATTCCACCTGAGGTCATAATGCAGTCCCCCATGGTCAAAGAGATGGTAAACGCTACACCTGAGATCCTGATCAGGGACATGGATCAAGCGGGGATAGACAAGAGCGTCGTCTTCACCGTTGACTGGGGACTAGCATTGGAGGACTTCAAAGTTTCAATAGAGGACGCGAACAAATACGTTGCTAATGCTGTTAGTCAATACCCTGACAGACTAATCGGATTCGTCGCAGTAGACCCGAGACGCGGGGAGAAAGCAGTCAAACTGTTAGAGCAAGGTGTCAAAGAGTGGGGAATGAAGGGACTGAAACTTCACCCAACTGCGGGATACTACCCAAGTGACATGTCCGTAATGAAGGGGCTCTACGATAAGGCAATGGAACTGGGAGTTCCAATTATGACCCACACTGGGTTCATCTTTGGACCATTGCTTGCCAAGTTCACTCAGCCAATACATCTTGATGACGTGGGAGCAAAGTACCCCGATCTGAAGATAATTGCCGCACATCTTGGTAACCCTTGGACAGAAGAGTTGCTTACTCTCTGCCAGAGACGTCCCGCTATTTACACTGACATCTCGTCCACGGCCCAAACAATGCTGACCTATAACCCGCTTAAGTTCATTCAGGACCTGAGGGTGGCCATGAACATGTTCCCGAAGAAGGTCATGTTTGGAAGCGACTGGCCTTTACTTAAACCAGCGATGGACAACAAGACGCTGGTCACGAAGATGCAACACCTTGCCATTCCGCCATTCATGAAAGAGTCAGGGTATCAGAACTTCACTGCTGGAGACAAGGACCAGATCATGTTCAAGAACGCAAAAACCCTACTTAAGATCTGAATACGTGACTGATAAGGAGGACAAACAAGTGGACTCTTGAAAAATGGTCCATTCTAGTGGCTGGCCACGCATATTCAGAAACTTTTTGTTCTCGCGAAAGAGCCAAACCGTCAACGACGTTTGGTTCCGCTTGATTGAAGCATGTCCCCCCGATTCATTTTAAGGAACTGTCTGATCGAGGGAAACTCGGAAGCGTTGTTCCGCGCGGTCACATCTGAATGCTTTTAAGGTTGAACAATGCATCATAGCTGACATAAGATTCAGAGACACAGCGCTACCGGCATGATGACAATGAAGCTCTACATAAACGACCGCCGCCTAAAGGTAGCAACATTCAGCCTACTGCTAAGCGAACTCGTCCGGAATCTAGGAATGAACTTCTACTCTCTCAGCATGCCATATTATCTTGACTCACCTCAAATGGCAGGCGGTTTAGCGAATGCTCCGATACTTATTGGATTGGCCATAGGCGTTTTTGGGATAGTCCAAGCTTCGACTCAAATCCCTCTTGGCAGACTTTCTGATAGAATTGGAAGGCGCGGCATCCTAATAGTCTCAGGCTTTATCTACGCTACAGGAGCTTTGATGGTCGGCTTAGCCCAAAACATCTATCAATTCATCCTGTTCCGCGCAATACAGGCTACCGGTGCGGTGGTCTCTGTCATCCAGGCGTGTTTGGGCGACATCTTTCCAAGTGAAAGAAGAGGCACTGCCATGGCTTGGTTCTCAATAGTCTACTTGATCGGAACTATAGTTGGAATACCCGTGGGAGGCGTCGTGGCCGCCTTGTTTGGCTACATTTTGCCTTTCTACATCGCTTCAGCATTAGGATTCATGGCAGCAATTGTATTGGTTGCCTTCCTGAGAGAAACTCTGCCATCCAAATGCGTGACTATTGGAGCTAGCGTGGCGACTCAATTTAGCCCCACTAGAACGGGAGTGATAAAACCCATCGAGTCTCCAAGCGGTACTGTCGAGAATCACGAGAAGGAGAGCACCCCCGACAAGGATCTTCGTGGTCGGAAATTCTACAGAACAAAGGGATTCTTTGAGACCTGTATTATTGCGATGACGACAAGTTTCACAATGGGGTCTTTCTTTGCCTTCGCACCGATTTTCTTGCAACAAGAGCTTGGTCTAAGTTTGGGTCAAGCACTGATCTTTTTCATTCCAGGAATCATAGTATTCTTTGTCGGTGCTCTCGGCTCGGGCGTATGGTCTGACCGCCAAGGAAGAAGGAGACCCATAGTTGCTGGTCTGATCATAGCAGTTCCATGGTTTATCGCTGTTCCATTCATATCCAATTCTCTCCTCCCACCCGTAATAATAGCGGGGCTTCTTGGAGTGGCTATTGCCCAGACACCACTGTCCGCATTGATTCTGGATCTCGTTCCGAAAGAGGTGAAAGGCAACGCTTCGGGATTCTTCAACACTCTTACAATTCTTGGAAACTCGATAGGAGCGATTGCAGCCGGGTTCATTGTTATGTTGTACGGGCAAGGTGCAATGTTCGCTTTCTCAGGAGGTTTGCTGGCAATTAGCCTATTCATCGGTTTGACTCTGCTTCCACGCGGGCGCCCCCTAAAGCACAATGTTTGATGATGCAGAAAGCTGGGGAAGCGGAAAAGAAAAAAAGCGGACAGCGCGTCACGCTGACTGGAATGCTATGCAAATCGCATCTGTCTGACCAGTTCTTTCAGTTGCTTGCGATCGATTTCGATTGGCTGGGGGTTATCATCGTGTATTGCTGTGTACACTTGGATGCTTGTGTCACATGGGCGTAACGATCTTGGAAACCTGCTATGTGCATCAGGGGTCTAAAGACGCCCTTGCCATGTCTCAACCTATAATATGGATAGAACAGCATGCTTGCAAGTGCCACCAATGGGTTCAGCTGCGGTTTCCACGTATTGAAATTGCTGCGCCAACAAGTTGAAAGAACTTCCCATTGGAGGTCAGTCAAGTTCCTCAGGGACATGTGCCTCTGCTTTCTCAGGACGGATTCCTCTTCTGATGTAAAGAAGATTGGAGCCCACAACACTCTGTTGTGCTTGATTTTGTGGATCAACTCGAGCGTAGCAATGGTATCTTCTTCCTGTTCTCCCGGCAGACCTATCACTAGTGTCAGCAATGGGCAGATGTCGTTATCGTCGAGAGTGCCGACTGCTTGCGTGACTACGTCGTGCCATTGTTCCGGTTTGAAGGGTAGCATCTTGCCGGCCATGTACTTCTTCATTAACCGGATACTTCCTGTTTCGAATCCCATTTCGAACGACGACATACCACTGCCGTTCCAATGCCATAATGCCTTCTCAACGAGAGTAGGGGCAATTTCTTCTATGAGCTTCGGGTCACATACGACCGGGGCGAAAGATGCGTGAGGGAACTGTACGTATTTCACGCCCTCAATCTTGGCGACAGCATTGACCAGCTTGACTAGTTCCTTCCTGTTCGGGTGGAAGTTCTCTTTCTTCTTATAGAGGAACACGTCATCCGTCTGGAGGAAGATGGCTTTTGTCCCGTTTTTCGCGTTCAACCTGACTTCCTTCAGAATATGTTCGAGCGGGAAAGAAATTAGGTGACGCATTGTCGGCGAGCAGAAGGCGCAATTCCTTCCACATCCGCGAGTTATCTCAGCGGCGCCGTAAAGAGCGGGCTTCATGATGACAGGGACGTCTTCTGGCTTGGAAGGATCCGATACTATTACTTTCTCAAGTCTGTGACCGTCGAGCGCATTTCTGAAGATGCTGGCGACGGTTCTATCTGCCTGACCTATCACAACATGATCTATTCCGAGAGCATTCTGCATTCCCAAATCTGGTACCTGCCACGCACCAGCTCCGCCAAGGATGATCTTCGGTTTGTGCTTTCTGATAGCAGGGTTGTTAAGCAGCTTCTCGAACTCGATCCTGTTCAGTGATCTCTTGCCGAAAGCCATTAAGCTAGTATAGGTTCTGCTAACAAACGCATGTCCAAGGGAGTCCATCGCTGATATGCCCACAATCTTTGTGTTGGGACCTACAAACTTCTCTAGGTTGCGGGGATGCGCCGTAACCACATTCTCTTCTCCAAATTCCTTGATGAGCTGGGTTTCTACTTTTCTCAACCCATAAGGTGCAAACTTTGCTTCTCCTTTCTCGTTAAACGGGTGAGATGAGTAGAAGAATTTTGTTCGCAGACTCCGTGGAAGAATTCCAAGCGGAAAACTACCGACAAACGCTGCAACTAGGTTCAGGTTAAAGTCACTCATTTCGACCTCGGATGCCGTCAACACAATTGGCACGCCGCCGTCGTTTTGCTGGGACGTACCATTTCCGTTTTGCTTGTTGCGTGTTGAAGCCAATATATTCACTTCCTTTGATCTTTAAGCTGTCAACTCGTCTTTGAGGTCGCTTCGGAGAGAATCAGTGCTATGCACTACCCCCTAGTCCCATCAACTGCCATTTGGGAGACGCTCTCCATAGGCGGTATAGATGTAATGTGCTTATTCCATATTTCGCTAGGGAATGGTCAAAAATGAATAAAAAGCTTTTGACATTCCACGCGTTACATATATAATACAAGGTGACTAAGTTTAGAAGTTCGCAGATCAGAATGCGACTTGCGGAAGGCGCAGTTCAGGCAGTTTAGAGTTTTCAATGTGCTGCATTGTTCCGCAGCAGAGTCATTTCAGATGTTAAAGAGATGGGGTCTCATCAGTGTGCAGGCTAGATTCCATGAAAAGAACAAATCTGGCAACGCAGGCTAAGCGGTATACATCTGAGAAAGTTCATCTCTGTTGTTTTAACAATTCTGGCCAATCCAGATTAGATGATTATCCAATATTCGCCCCTTTTGCTGATTTTTATCGTGTTTTTCGCGATGAGAATATAGTTAGAGATATGAGTGTGTCACCTCGCTAGTCTCTATAGAGCAGGTACGACCTCGTTTAAAGAAACCCGCAAGATGGGGGAATCTCCTCATGGATTTGATACTAACTGCCTACAAAGATAGGGGGAGAGAACTGATGCGGGAACTGGCAGGTCTAGGGCTCTTCTGGCAAACCGACTTCGAAGACGTAGTTATGGGCCAAGTCGAAGATCTGCATCGCTTTCTTGATGAGTTAGAAAAGAGAGAACCCGAATCTCTCTCAAGGTTGACCCCCATACGTATCTCGTTCAATTTCTCGCCAGAGAACGTTGCCGAAGAATTCAAGAAGGTTGCCACACAGTTCATCGATGAGATCAACAAAAACGAGACATTCTGTGTCAAAATAGCACGGAGAGGATTGAAGGGAAAGTTTTTGGCACAAGATGCCGCCAAAGACGTTGGCACACACGTTCATGACCTCCTAGAAGGAAAACACGGAGTGCGGCCAAAGGCAGATTTGGAGGACCCAGACAAGGCCCTCATATTCGAGACTATGATGAAGCGCTGTGGCGCTGGCCTAGTGTCAAAAGAGATGAGGCGAAAATGCCGCTACCTAAAACTTCCATAGCGAATTTCCAGAGACGCAGTAGCTCACAGGTCAACTTGCACTTCCTAGCTGTGTTCCTGCTTCACATCGTCGGATCCAAGCTTGACTGTGAAGGCGCCAGAGATCAGCCGATCTGCTACTGTGGAATTTTTCCATTCTTTGGTCTGCAAGAGTAGGATTATTGCAAAACTCTGGCCATATCACTGTTCTTTCTGCAAGTTTTTCAACTTTTCCATCGCTATGGATAATAGAACTCGACCCAATTAGTAACTAACCCTCGCACCCCCAGTTCAGAAACAGTGTTGAGGGCGATGCCAGCGGCGGAGGTGATGTAGACCGCGGAGAAATGAAGATTGACCCCGGGAACACGCAGTCCTGAGAGTTTCCTGGAAGGAGATCGGCTCTGGGTCCAAGGGAGAGGCATTGGCAGACCAGCACTCTTCTGAGCGGGAGAGGGAGGCGCCCCTCCCTTTTTTGTGCCCATCAGTATTGCGAAGTTTCTTCGCAAAGTGGTCCTATCCCCTCCATATAGGGAAAACGATTTTTCTTTGAGAATACTCACCCCCAATATGAGCTGCTGAACAACCTAATAGGTGGGATAAATGAGCTTGGTCATCAACAAGGACCACGAGGTATACTCTGACATCGCGGTTCCCAGGGGATTCTTCTTTGTCAGACTCGACGGATGGAATTTCCACTCACTCACAGATCTGCTAGGACTTGGCAAACCATATGACAAGTTTCTGGCTGAATGTCTTGTTGAAGTAGCCGACGAGTTTTTCAAACTATTCGATGCCAAGCTCGCGTACATCTTTTCAGACGAGATAAGTCTGCTATTTCCTGAAGAGTTCAGCCTGTTCGACAGAAGAATAGAGAAGATCGACTCCGTCTTCTCGGGGGTCGCTTCCAGCACGCTACAACGACTGTTATCCCAGAAGTACGTCGCGATTGAGGCCTTCAACGTGGCTTTTGACTGCAGAATTACGCCTCTGACCGGAGGCTACAATGTCTTAGATTATCTTGACTGGCGGCAAAGTGAGGCATACAGGAATTGCAGCAATGCTTACGCTTTTCGAATCTTGGTTGACAAAGAGAAACTGAAACCCTCAGAAGCAACTGAGAAGCTGAACAAGTTGAAAGCAAGAGAACTGAGAAAACTAATCGAGGATCATGGGATAAAGTTCAGTGAGATACCTGCCTGGCATTCAAAGGGCATATTGATACAATGGGAGACATACGAGAAACAAGGATTTGACCCAACGACAGACGAGAACGTGTTGGCAAAACGAAGAAGAATCAGCGTGAATTGGACGCCCCCGAATTTCAACTCAGAGCCAGGAAAGAATTTCCTTACGGAGATCGTGAAGCAAGATCCACACAGGAAGAAGTAGGAAGGAGAACACTCACAATCCTGCGAACATAGTGTTGGGCGTTCACACTACCAATGGGAAAAGCATCATCAAACCAAGCGCTATGAATATTATTCCGATAACCCTTCCAAGTGACTCTACTCCCAATCTGTTAGCCGCCAATGCACCCATACGGCTCGACGCTAGTGTTCCAATACTAATGATGACCGCAGTAAGGAGATCGAGATTACCACGCAGATAGTAACCAGCTGCCCCCGATGTGGCTGTGATAGCCATCACCAATGTTGAGGTTCCAATAGCCACATGAAGCTCGTAACCAAGGACGAAAAGGAGCACAAGCAGAAACATGATTCCTCCACCTGCGCCAATGAACCCACTAACGACTCCAATTGCTAACCCCGCCACTACAGATATGACAGTTGCCCGCCTTTTTCCTTTCTTTGTGTTTAGTCCGCCCTTGAGCAGCCTCTTGCGAGCAACATTGGAGATTCTTTCTGTGACGTTCTTCATTCCAGTCTTCAAAATGTATAACCCATTTAGGATCAGAAACACAGTGAACCCCCAGCTTAATCCAAATGCGGGCGTATAACCAGCTAGCATACTACCCAGCTGCGCGCCTGCAACTGCTGCAAGTGCCATCCACACACCGCTAGACAAGTCTATGTTTTTGTGTTGATGATATGTGTATGATGCGACAAGCGAAGCTGCGACATCCACGAACAAACTTGTCCCTATCGCCACATGTACTGGAAATCCTAGGAAGATGAGGATGGGCACAACAACTACAACGCCGCTTCCACCCATTATACCTGTGATCAATCCTGCGCATAGACCGACAACGACAAACACAGCAACAAATGTGATCGGATTCAGTAGAAAGTCCAAGATAGATCGCCTTAGCATATTTCTATTGTATCGCGCAAGTCAATACTCTAATCAAGCGCACATTGGCGACTTGTGCTCTTCATGACCTTTAGAAAAAAGAGGAGAGAGTCGGTCACCTGCTACCCTGTTAGGTTCTTGCGCATCACTAGCGCATCTCCTCCATCTGGATAATAGTTTCTCATAACCCTCCCCGTTTCTTCAAACCCCTGCCTCTTGTAGAGCCTTATAGCATCCGCGTTGCTTGTTCGAACTTCAAGCCAGAGTTCATTCACTCCTCGATCCACCAAATATCTATTCACACCTCCAATGAGAGCTGTCCCAATCCCTTTTCCTCTCCATTCCTTGTCAACGGCCACGTTCAGTAAATGCCCTCTCGCGGGCGGCAGGCTCCCAGTATCCATGAATGTCCACGCTTCATCTTGCCCACCCTCAATATCAACGACCGCGTATCCAACGACATGATTCTTGTGGTCAACTGCAACAAAGAATCCATTTGGATTTGTTTGAAAGAAGTACACAAACCAGCTCTCATCCCACGCATCAGGGAATGCACCTCGTTCTATCTCCAAGACTCTGTGAAGATCCGAGATCTTGAAAAGTCTGATCTTGACTCCGGTTCCTTCAGGCTCTGATGGCAAAGGATTGTCTTCACGGACCATGGTGAAGGGCGCTCCCTTTGAGTAGGCTCGTTGCTGGCAGGAGTTGTTTGCGAATTTAAGACAACGAGGTAGCATGATCGTAAAAAGCTTTATCCTTCATCAACTATCATTCATCCAGTACAAAGAAGTCATTGGAAGGGACAAGCAAATATCAATCGAAAACTTTGAGGGAATAATCGGGGGTCCGATTCGGGATTGCGCATCTTCTTAGCGGCACCGCTATTCAGCGAAGCTGAAAGAGACTTCAATTCCAAAGTCGCAAGAGAACTTCGAAATGAAGGGTTCGAAGTATGGTTAGCTCAAGAACTGAAGTTCATAAATAGCCACTCAACCAAAGAAAAACAATCAATCTTTAGAGACGATCTCAGTGCTCTGCAGAAAAGTGATGTAATTGTCGCCGTCCTCGACGGAGTGGATGTTGACACAGGTGTCGCATTTGAGATGGGCTTCGGACACGCAATGAAGAAGCCTATAATCGGATTGAAGACCGATCACAGGGTTTTCTCAAAGCTAGAGTCGGTCAACTTAATGCTGGAAACTCCGTTGGCCGCAATGTGCGAAAACTCAAATGACGTCGCTAGGTTTCTCCGAGATCTCAAGAAGAAATGAATTTTGCCTCTTGTGTGTTTGGAGAGCCTGTCGACTCAGCAAGCCTCTCCTTAAAGAGGCACGCAACAATCTCACATGTCCGGGTCAAGCTCTCGAAAACCTGTGTCTTCAACTATCCTTATACCCATGAGCATCGCTTTGTTCTTCAGATCGATGAGTTTGCTATCACACAGGGATTTGATGTCGTCCAATTCTCTCTTCCTGTTTTCAGGAAGGTAGATTTTCGGGATTGTCTCTTTCACTAATCGATACGTCTGGTTAGCTTCCATGACTCTCCTCTCTGCCTCGCCCTTGTTTTGAGCGGACACTTCCTTGGTTGCTTTGACCATCAGTCTATCACCGATCTCTATCGCCTTACGGAGCGCTTCCAGAGTCTTGGTTGCTGGGATTTCGAGATTGAGATCGAGCCTTACCTTCCATCCTCCCTTGCGTAGCGTCATGTAGAGATACTTCTTTACCCTCCGGGAGATGACGATGGTATCACCTTCGAACCTCACGTATCCTCCGTTAATGCAAACGGCTTCCTGAGCGCTGAGCTTGACAGTTGACCGTAGTAGTCCCAGTACCTCCTCGCCCGTTAAAGAAGGTATTTCATTCCCCTCCAAGACGGTAGACCGACTTGGGTTTTTCGCCTGACATATCCACCCTTACATATGCGGGACTGGTCTTAAAAAGCTATTCTGGAATTGAGGCCAGCCAGAAAAGCAAATCATCAAATGCCGGAATTTCACCAAAACAACATGATCATTCTTTTGCGATTAGAACTTCGGTTGACTTGACTATAGCTTCAACTTCGTCTCCCTCATGCAAGTTGAGGTCGTCTGCAGCTTCGCTAGTGATCACGGACGTAATAGTCACTGGCGTCGTTATCTTCACTTTAATCTTTGCGACCACGGCATCTTTTTCAATAGAAACTATTTCACCCTTCAACCTGTTTCTTGCGCTTAGTTTCAATCCAATTGCCTCCCAAAAATACTTGTCTTCGAGTAGGCTCTTCGTGTATTCGGTTATCCTGCGGTATTCTCTCAGCAGAACCAAGCCAGCCTCAGTGAGCTCTGCTCCTCCTCCACCCTTTGCACCACCTTTGAACCTATTGATAAGAGGTCTCCCGTAACTTTCTTCCATCTCGTTTATCTGACCCCAGACCTGTCTATATGATCTTCTGAGACTCTTCGCCGTCTTCAATATAGAACAAGTCTCCGCAATGCGCTCCAGTATCTCTGCCCCACCCTTACCCAAAAGGTCTCGACCGCTCTCACTAAACCATATTCTGAATTTGACGGCTCTACCGCGACTGTCGGTTTCAGCGCCATCCGGTTTATTTGGCATCGAGACGGTCTGACCCTCCGTGATAGATCAACATAATGAGCGCGATGTGCAGAATTCATCAAGGTACTAGAGGTACCACTATCACAAGCATAAACAAGGAAATACAAGCTCCAGCATAGATGCCGGCCCCTAATGCTGTCCCATTCCTTGCGAACCAGTCTATTCCCTTCACTCTTCTGATCACAGCAGCCGTCAAGGTTCCCAAGGATATCGTAATCGCCATATATGGCATCACGGCAAACCCTACTGCTATCCCGGCTATGGAAGCGATTGGAATTCTCTTCATGCCATGAAGGATCGTCCAAGCTGAAAGAATAATCAGCGGTATAAGAAAGAAAGTAATCGGACAGCATGCGAAGGGATACACCCCTCCGCCATTGGCGACCCAGACAATGAATGTATAAAGGACGCTCCAAATCGGATTAAAGTTCCACTGAGTAACCGGCGTTGCCGCTCCAGTGCCACCTGGCGACGACAGTGTTACGCCTGGTGCACCGAACGCTGAAAAAACCCAAATACAGATCAATGAACTCGCAAGAACGCCAAGCAGTGGAAATCCTATCAGGTCAGCCCAGTAGACTAACTTCGACTCAGTCTTCGTCAGATGTGCAACTCTCATTTGGCTCAACAAACCTTGAGCCTGCCATACTGCTGGCGTGCCAAATGCATAGGGAGCGAGCTCCCTCACTCCAGTGCCAAAGAGCGTTGCCTCGTATAAGAATGGAAGTGGAGACTGAGACGTTAAACGTGTCGTTCTACTGGAAACCCAAGTTCCAAGTGTAGTAGCAAATGGCGTAATGACAAAAGCGAAGAACACGATTATCACCGTAAGATACCACGGCGCACTTGGCTCAATTCCCACTACCAGTACTGTTATCAAAGTCAGAACTGTCAGTGGAACCCACAGAAGAAGATACTGGCTCCAAATCCCCTTACCCTTGGATCTTTTGGTTCTGCCCAAAACGTACAACTCTTTCACTCCACGAAGGATAACATTCTTCGCGCCTTCTCTGTTCGTCAATATCGTTCTCAGGATAACCACAATTGAGCCCACAATTGTCGCGCTTAGCAGTGCAGCTAGAACTAGCGACGAGTCAATGCTGTAGAGATAAGGCAGACTCAGCGAACCTGTTAACCCAATCAAGCCAACGGGGATCAATATGAATGCGATGGCTGATCCGGTAAGTATGCCAGAAGACGTGTCAGACGGTATCAGGTATCCGATTACAAACAGCAGGATAGATACCGATATTCCGAAACCCAGCCCTTGAAGTTGCGGGACAAAGGATGAGAAGTTAATGAACCTAGCTGAATAATCGGGACTTGGACTTGCGGGAACACCGTAACGCAAGTAGAAGAAGATCGAGTCAGGTGGAGCATACACAAGAGAGACTAAACCGAGGATTCCAATTGCAATGAAGAAATAAGCGAAATAATACGCTACTTTCTCAAACCCCCTGGGCAGCTTCTTGCCAATCTTCCAAGGGAATACGTTGTTCATCCCTCCTACTAGGGTCACAATGCCAACTGCTGTTGCCAGAAGAGGCGTTAGCATCGCGTGATCCCAGTCATGCTCAATCACCAAAGAGAAGAGCAAAGCGAAGACTATGCCAGATAGGAAGTACCTCAGCTTAGACGTAGGAGGCTCAGTTAATCCGGTCAGTTCCTTAATTAAGTCGGCCTGTCCTTCCGCGACGGGAAAAGGTAACTCATCAGTCTCGATATATTTGCGCTTCAGCTTCATGCCTATTCCAACGACCGTTAGGCGAGCCATGAAAACGACCAGCATCCAGAACAGTATCGTTGGTAGCCAAGCCACCATGTTCTCAAGGTCACTCTCAGCAGGAGCAAACCACCATCTCTGCCAGCCTGAGAACGCTGAGACTGGCAGAACGTACCGCATGAGAAGAACTCCGCCAATGACGATAGTGGTTCCCAGCGACTGGTTGAATGCGCTTGATAGCCAACTCATGCTAACAAGTTCTTGGGAACTGGGTGGCTTCACCTTCTTCTTTGTGGATATGTTGAGGCCCCAGATCGATGCGCTTGATGCCAGAACGACTGATACCACGCCCACGACTCCCATCGAGAAACTGAGAACCACAAGTGTGTAAATCGTTCCGATTGAAAAGAATACGCTGAATATAAACGTGAGAAGCAACATGCGCAGCGTAAGACCGCGTGCACTCCTAGCTTCGCCGACATCGCTGCTCTCAGGTTTCTCATCATGTCCTGACATGGATCGCCACTCTTCGTCCTCTATTGAACGTTTCAACAGACTTGAGCAGTTAGGAATTCAGAGAGTCCTTATCCCAGATCTTATGGTTAAGGAGTCGAGGCGTGCCCTACATTCCTCTTCAGCTCGTTTCTCCTCCCACTCAACATACTTTGTGTGAACTGCCTTTTCCTCTTTCCACGTCAACTTAAATATGCAGGCAGGCGCCCCTTTCGCCTTACACTCGGTTTCTTCGGCTTCAAGCTCCGCTTCAATTCCCAGCCTTTGAAGATAGCCGACAGTCACCTTCCTGATCATTAATCCCAGCATCTTGCAAATCGGTTTATCAGGTTTTATAGACAGGGTTGCCGAAGCTTCGCAAATCGGGCAGTCAGCTAACACCAGCTCAGCTTCCTTTCCCCTCATGAGCCTGAGTTTCGCAGTTCTCGTTCCAAGAAGATTTCCCAGCACATTCAACGTTGCAGTCAATGCCTCTGGAACTGATAGGTAGTTACCCTTCATCAAGTGGCTCTCAAGAAGCATTGTGTTAATTATTGTGCCAGACATCTCCCCGATCGCATCCGTCAGAGAATCATATTCCTCAGATGGAACTGAGAGGTAAAGCCCCAATATCACCGAGGAGAGCGCTGTCGTTCTGATGTCCTTCAATTTCTGTTCTGGCACTTCTTGGATCACCTGTTGCAAGGAATAGCAACTGGAACCTGAAACGACCGCCTGAATTCAGTGTCCCACTCTACTATTCTTCATCCCAATTACTATATTAGAATTACTTTTTAGTTGCATCAATAGAAGCTAAAAGAAAAGAAGGCAGCATCCCAGGACGGTTATCCCCCCGCTACCATCCCGGGGCAAGTTAGAACTCTTATTCTGTAATGCAGCGTGCGCTATCATTCTGGCTGTAGATCTGTTTTTGAATGCATTCTAACATCTCTATGCAGATACGCACATAGCTGAGAACGAGTGAGAAATGGAAGATTTAAGATGTTAATGGCACACCTTTAGAAGTGGAGTATCAGGATCGAATGGGGTAGCAAGTGTGGATAGCGAGTGGAAGAACTGTACTCAAATAGCGCCGAGTCTTTGAGCCTTTCGGTGCCGGCAAGATAAATGCGTTTGCTGACACTCACTGTTCCCGCTCTCTTCTTCAGTTGGGCACTGAGAAGTACGGCTGTCTCTACTTCCTTAACAATGCTTTGAAGTTACCTGCTACAACAGCTATTTCCACAATTTCATTCGTATTATTCTCGTCCTTTTATTCTGGAGAATCTCCCAAAAGTAGACCAGATACACGTAAATGGACGGTGTATGTGCGCAGGACGACTTCTCACATAGTAGTGCGTGTGCACAAAGCATTTATGGTGCTTCTCCCTTTCCAGATAACAGCCAAGGAAGGATGTGATTGCCATGGTGCGGGTGAAGAAGAGAGATGGGAGAATAGAGGATTTCATACAATCCAAGATCGTCGCTGCAGTTAGGAAAGCTGGTGTGACGGCCGAACAGGCCGCGCAAGTAGCAAAAGAGATCGCCAAAAAAGTAGTTAACAGGGTAGAAGTCACTTCGGCAACACTGTCAGATTTCGTAGTCGCGGCGCTTCGCAAAATCAATAAAAAGGCTGCAGATGCATTCGTTGAATACCGAGATAGAAAGCTGAAGCAACAAGAGAAGAAGAAATAGGAACTACAAGAGGCATGGTATTCGTGCCCAAGGAATCCCAGAAGTGGATCACAAGCATGTAATTGCGTATTGGTTACCCTGATTGGGGCAGACTTTGGGTTGCATTGCACCAACAGGACACAATGCTTATTAGCGCGGCCAAGAGAAATAGAGTAGCAGCCAAAAGGACTCGAGGGGAAGAGAAATGGTCAACCTAGAGACTAAGGATTATCTTTTAGCATTGATCTTCATAGTGTTCGGCATACTTATCATTGTGGTTCCTTACCTGCTTACTTGGCTCATCGGCTTGGCATTTATAATACTGGGACTAGGTGAACTCATACCAAGAGCTTCGAAGAAGTAAGGGGCACAATAGAAGAATAACATAACCTCTTTTTTTCTATTCTTGCGTGGAAGTGCTCTTGATCTGCTGGCAGAGTTCAAGAGGATTTGGGATATGATAGAGGTAGTCAGCGCGCGCACGGACAGGTCTCCCATGAATATCTGGTTATCAGCTCGCTCTAAAATCTATTCTTGCCCTGACTCTGCCCTTTGCCTCCCAGAACAAGTCTGCCCAGAACCTAACCTAACTTATCTCTCCCAATTCACAATAAGCCTGCTGATATACAGTAAATAGTCATAACTCCGTCAGTAGGCGCGTTTGGCAAGGTGAAGGGTTTGAAATAGTAATGTTGCGAATTTAAAGTAAGGTAAGTATATTAGTTTCTCATCAACTCGATGAGCCCCCTCTCCGACGCCCACACGATAACATCAGAAACCTCTAACGGAGACAACCCATGCAAAGAGGCAAGTTGATCAACCGTGATCTTCCCCTGACTCGTTGTAAGAACATTCACTCCAGTTACCCCGAACCTGCCATGCACTTCTCCTTTCTCCTCTGGGGAGAGAACCTGCTTCGTCTTAGGCTTTGAATTCTTGATCTCGTCATACTGGTGCCGCAACAAAAGCGTGTCCAGCACAACCTTATTCAAAGGAACATCTATCTTGTTCATCGTGCGGTCAATCTCCGTGTCAATCTCCCTGAGCTCAGCGATTCTAAACCTTATCCAAGCTGGAAGCGTCACACTATCGAAAATGATGTGTCGCGCAGCATCCGTACCTCTCCTAACCTTGCTGTATGGTTTGGTGTAGACCGCGGCGAATCCTTTGCCATTCAGGAGGCTCACATATCCGATAGGGTCTATCTTATTGGGGTTCAGAGAGATCGAGAGCACACCAATCAAGCTGTCCTGAATCGCCGTCCTTATGACAGAAATGGCGGCGCTAGCTTTCATCTTTGCCCCGGTAACATCAACAAGAGGAATCGGCTTAGGAAGCAGCGACGGAGGTATCTTCTCAAGGGACACCTTCTCCCTCTTGAAAATGGATTTAACGAGATCCTCCAAACCGTTGAAAACATTGAGACTCCCGTCCCAATTCTTGAGCACTTCCCCGTAGTCCTCCTCGAACTTTGAGAGAAACGATACGAGAAGCGCTCGTGTTTCAGTAGAGTTGTCGGATGCGAACAATGCAAGAGAAACGTATTTTCCTTGCTCAAAAAGAACCTTCACATTTCCCCTATCTATCAAGCGCATTTGCCCTTTGGAAGGAATTGTCTCCATGGCGAAGGATGAAAGTGCGTCGAGGAAGGCGCCGACCAACTCACTATTGACGTTTAGCCCTCCAAACTTGTAGTGGTGTATGCATCGACCGCCCTGATTGTAGATTACGTAGAAGTCGTGTAGAACCAAGTACTGCGTTCCTCCCATTCATTTCCGAACAGTGTCATACTGTTAGACAGTCAATGCCGACAAACGCATAGCTCACTCTTAACGATGACCTAATGAGACTATTCAAAGAGATAAACGTAGCAATTATAAATAACATGTAGTCATATCCGCTACAATCAGATGCAAGGTTGCGAACCTCCTCAAACCATGAAACTGCACCGTTGACATAGATCGCGAGTCTGGAGAGTCTTTAGGTATCTCTGATCTCACGAGCTCCCAAGAGTGAAGCATCTCTGCATATAGTTAAATATCTCATGCCAGCACAATTAGTAAACAAGTTCAGACAAACATGGAAAGTAAAGAGGGTTTCTATGAAGAAAAGTATAGCCTTCTGCTTGGTGGTCTTCTCAATATTCATAATGCTAGCTGCAACCTCTAACCCCACATGGGCTGCGAATTACAGCAATGTCGGCGTTAAAGTGGGAGATTATGCTGACTACACTGCGAGCGTGGGTTCATTCAACTATACTAGATGCCGCGTCTATGTCTACGGCATCGTTGGAACGGATGTGACACTCAACCTCACCTATTACGATGCAAATGGAAAAGCGTACCCCCAGCTGCAACTTCAAGGTGACATCTACATTGGATCGGGTTACTTCTTGCTTTTCCCAGCCTTGATAGCTGGAGGCTTGGGAAAAGATGATCCTATCTACTCTGGATCATCTGCAAAGATCAATGAGACCGTTACGATGACCTTCGCCAGCGAGTCGAGAGCAGTCAACCACTTATTAATCCCTAATGTATTCTATTGGGACTACTACTGGGATCAGGCGACCGGGTTCCCAGTCAAGGTCAATAACTGGTTCCTTGGATGGACCAATCTGACTATGACATCTACCACGCTTTGGTCTCCACCTAGTATCTCGTTGACAACGATCCTTTTCATTGCCAATCTGATTGAGGTTGCGCTAATAGTCGTAGTCTTCTATGTCGGGAAAAGAGTGGGTCGTCGGAAATAGAGGCAATTTGCGTAAGTGCTCGACAACGCAAACTTCATCCCTTTCTTTTTCTTGGAGTGTTGGCAACACTAGCCCAGAGATCGTCTATGCTTTTCTTCTTACAGATGAACGGCAGAACCATGTCTGGCAGAGAATAGCGTATTTTCAGAAGGTTCTACTCAGCTCGCAAATCCTTCAAAATGATATGCGTGTTTGTTTCCTCTATGCCCTTTATGGGGTCGAGTTCATCCAGCAACATGTCGTGAAGCTCTTCGACGCTGTTAGCTTGAGCCTCTATCAGTACATCATATTCTCCTGTAATTGTGGAGTACCTTTTGACGAGAGTTAGTTTCTCTATTTCGCCGAGGACATGCTTCAACATTCTCGGCGTTACTCTGACTAGTATGACTGCGCGAACTGCCATTCAACTTGTCCCCCATTGCTTGATACTGCCTACTCTAAGTGCACTTAATGCGACTTCTATCTTTTATTTGATTCTGTTTCCAGCATCATTTTCTGTGAGGCGTCTTCATCTTCTGCACAAGTAGAACATTGGCATTCTTTACTCCATCGATGTTTCTGATTTGGGAGCTGATTAGGTAGAGATGGTTCAGGTTGCTTGTGACTGCTTCTGAGTATATGTCGCATTTTTCTCCTGTGATGGCGAAGATCTCTCTGAGTTCCTTGATTTCCTTGAGGTGTGAGTAAACCTTGTGGTTCTTGGCTATTTCTATTTGTATGAATATGTAGCCGACTACTTTGTTGGTGACCTCATGGAAGTACCTCATGGCTATTGATGTCAACAAGAACGCTGTCGCAATTATGGCGTAGTCTATGCGGATTGCTTCACCTATCACAAAGATACCGACGTAAGCAGCAACAAGTGGTGTTAGCAGTCCGAGTATTGCTGTCCACTGGTCGAAGGTAAGCGCTTCCTTTGGCCAGAAGGCTTGAGCAGCATACAAAAGGAAGTACGGCGCAAAAGTCAACCCGAACGAAAGCAGCAATACGTTTGAGTTTACTGACGCTGCTAGGAAGTTGTTCGATACGTCAAGCCAGAACTTGTTTGACTGGGCTACTAACTCAGGTAGCTGAGTGAGTGGCGGCAACAGGATTGAGATTGGGAAAAGCATTAGTGCCGCTAAGAGAAAAGTCACACCGAGTTTAAGCGTAGATCTTGCCATCCTGTAACTTTCTGAAGAAAGGTCGGCTGCCTGCACCTCTTTCTTCGATGGCGTATCTTTAGCTATAAGCGCTATATACGCAGTCCAGAATACCGCACTAAGCGAGACATAGAAGAACCCAATTGCCTTGATCGTAACATCTACCTCTACGCGTGCAACTGAGATTATGACGACAACGATAACAAGGGAAGCCATGTAGATTCCTTTCAGAATATCCATCTTCTCTGTTCCCTTTGCCCAGTTCCAAAAAGCTATGAGAACGGGTGTGATCGCCTCGCTGACCATGGTGGCGATTACTACACCAACCAGACTGTAGTTGAAGAAGAAGAACGATAGACCAAGGGAGAGCATGAATGCTACTATTGCGAGGGAGAGAAGTTGGGGAACGCGACGCTTTCTGTAGTCCCTGTTTGTTGAAGTTATATATGCGCCAATTCCCTTAACTGACGGGGAGCGCAGTCGCATGACGCCAACGAGGAGAATACATGCAACTGCGGTGTAAATGAATCTGAAGAATAGCATCGTGAAGAGACTGTAACTCTTCATTATATCGACAGCAGGGATTGGGATGATTCCCCACATGAGGTTGGTGATTATGACGGCGACAAGCATTTTCCCTACAGCCATTTGTTGGTCCTCCGATCGCGGTCAACGCTCTCGTCATGTCTTTCTATTTCTGTTCTTGATACCCCTTTATGACTTCCATTTCCGTGATGATACCGAGTAACTTTCCTCTCTTTCCTTCTTCGAATACAGGTATCACGGTGACCCTAGATTTATGCATTTTCTCCAAAACCTTATCCAAAGTCTCTTCAGGAGAAGCAATTGGCACATCTCGTCTCATCACGTCTCGGACTTTAAGCTCACCTCTCAGACTTCTCCTGAGGTGAATTAGTTCCTTGGATATTAGCATTCCCAAGTATTTTCCTCGACTCATTACTGGATATCCAAGGTTAAGGCGATCCTTGGACTCTTTAATGAGGTCCTCAACAGGTTGATCTGGTGAGAGCTTAGCTGGATTTCTAATCATGACCTCCCTCGCTTTTGCTCGTTTCAGCGGATCTGATTCCTGAATGCGGTGTCCGTGCCTCACTTCTTCATATCCTTTTACTATGTCTTCGTGAGTCAGGAATCCAATGACACCCTCGCCTCTTGGATCAAGGACTACGAGTCTAGGAGCATTCAAATCATACATGGTCGCTACAGCTTCGCTTAATGCCTCTTCAGGTCCTATTGTGTCGGCGTGTTTCATGATATCTCTTACAAACCTCGACTTCATGTCCTCTGCTGAAAGATCGATGACGCTCCTATAATCAACTATCCCGACGAGTCGCCCCTCCTTCATCACGGGGTAAGCTTCTAGTCCTTTTGAACCTATCAGGTGAGAAACATCTTTTACGGGCGTCTCTGGATCGACCTTGACGAACTTCTTCATCATTACTTCCTTGACTTTGATTCTTTGTAGTATGTCGGTGCTCATCTGATTTGTCAATTCGCTAAGGAGTATACCCTTTCGCTCCAGCGGAACCGTGTTGATTGTAGAACCCTTGAGCAACTGTCTAGCTACGAGATGGCTCAGCGAACACGACAACATCAAGGGCAGCAACAAGGTGAAATTGCTCGCCATCTCAGGAATGAAGATCATAGGAGCAATTGGAGTCCCATATGCCCCAGCGAAGAGCGCCCCCGCACCCACTAATGCGTAGGCATAGGGTTGAGAAATGAGACCAGGTGTTAGTGAGTAAAGTGTTAAGCCCATGGCGCCACCGAGCATACTTCCGATATACAGCGTCGGTACTAGCAGCCCTCCACTACCTCCTGCGCCCAGAGTGAAAGATGTGCCTGCCATTTTGGCGAGACCCAAGAGCAACATAAGCGAAATGGGTATGGCTCCAGCCAGCAGGAAGTTAATCCCCGCATATCCGACACCATAAACCCCGAAGCCGCTATTGTCGCCAAACTGAGCCAGAGAAAGAGCGTAGAAGGGTAAACCAATCAGCCCCGTAATCAACCCACCCATAGTCACTCTGAGAGCAAATGGAATTCTATTCATGCGGTTGAAACCGCCCTCAACGAGATAAAATAAACGAACCCATAGGGCCGATACGATTCCGAAACCGATCCCGATAAGCGCGTACAGCAGAAGCTCATCGAGTTGCGGAATGGCGTAAACTGGCAATGGGAGTGATATGAAATTCCCGAAGAATATTCTAGCGACTATAGTACCAAAGACAGATGCCAAAAGCACAGGCACTGCTTCAATAACATCGAATCTTCTGAACAATATTTCCAAACCGAAGATCGCTCCTCCCAAGGGAGCGTTGAATGTTGCTGCTATGCCAGATGCCAGTCCACACACAACGAGAAGTTCCACGTCTCTATCAGACAGTCTGAGCGCCTGGCCGGTCATGGACCCAAGAGTGGCTCCAATCTGAGCGATCGGTCCTTCTTTCCCGGCGCTACCTCCAGATCCCAGCGTGATGGATGATGTAATTATCTTGGCTGCTGCGACTCGGGATCTTATTCGCCCGCATTTGAAAGTCATGCATTCGATTACTTGAGGGATCCCATGTCCCTTAGCCTCGAGAGCATACTTTCCGACGACTATTCCCACGATTAGCGCTCCGAGGGCAGGCAACAGGAGAACTGAATAATTGTAGTATTGATTATTCACTGAGATAATTGGCAAGAGCAAGCCGAAAAAAGCGTAGTTGTTTAGGTCAATCATCACCTTGAAAATGATTGCACCAATGCCACCCAACACTCCGACGGGTATAGCGAGCAGACTCACAACGATTCTCCGTGAGCGTGCAAGCGCCTTAAAGTCTCTGAACAATCCTTGGAGTGGTGACGTATGCAGTCCTCCGAGCGACGCACATTCCGCAATGCTGCAGTTCGGGACAGGTTAAGTAAGTGGATTGAGCCAACGACTTCATCGATTGGTACTAGTGATATTCTCTGGAGTTGTGAGGAGGTTGAGAAAGTTCGTATCCTTTAAGGTTTATGATGTGCAGACTCTTCTTGAAGTTGTAGACAACATGTCTCATCACAAACATTCGTAACGAGATCATGAACGAAAGAGAGGAAAGTCACAACTATTGTCGAATGTTTTTGGTTCCTCATACTTCTCTCATGATATTGTTACAACCTGCCCTCCAATTAGCGGGTTTTCACACTGAGTTCAACTTTTCTATATTGGCGCAAGTCCATACGTTATGGCTAGGTAGATGGTTCCTATCCCGACCGTCAGAAGCACCGATGTGAGTCCCACTCTGAAGAACTCTTTGTGGCCTATTCTATGTCCACTTTTCTCAGCCAAATCTGAAGCGACCAATCCAGCTGCTGTTCCTATCATCGTTGCATTCCCTCCGATATCGCATCCCAATACCAGAGACCACAACAAGGGGAACAATGGTAACCCCGTCGCGCTAGCGATTCCTTGCACAAGGGGAAGCATCGTAACTGCAAAAGGTATATTTCCCACAAAAGCCGATCCAAAAGCGCAAACCCAGGTCACTACAAAAATGGCAAGCAACAAATTACCCCCAACAATGCCAGAGAAGGCAACGGCCAAAGATGCTATAACCCCCGTCTTTGTAAGCCCACCAACCACTATGAATATCGAGCCAAAAAATAGTAGAGTCGACCAGTCTACATTCTCTAAGATGGGTACCAGTCTCTTTCCACCAAGGAAGAGCAAAGTGGCTGCAATTCCAAGGCTGATCATTGCTGGAGTTATGCCCAATGAACTTGAGACTGTCATTAGAATGAGGAAAGTGATAAACATAGAGGCGCCAAGCAGAAAAGTCTTCCGATCTTCGATCAACTCGGCAGGCTTGGTGGGAAGCTTCTTGATCCTTACTCTCTTAACAAGAAGTCCCTTGCGGTAGCGTCTGTTAATGTAGAGGAAAAAGACCGTGAGTGCGATAATGGTCAACGGTCCCATGCTGGCTATGAACTGCGGGAACGAAATACCGTACGTTAGGGAGATCATTATGTTTGGCGGATCCCCAATAGATGTCGCGGTTCCACCAATGTTCGCTGCCAAGATCTCAGCTATTATGAAGGGTTTCGGATCAATCTCCATCTCATGACAAAGCTCAATAGTGATAGCAACCATGAACAGAACAACTGCAACACTATCAAGGAAAGCCGAGAGAAATGCCGTGAGGACGATGAAAACATAGAATATCCTTGTGGGGTTAAGCCCTACCCGTCCAACTACGAACGCCCCAATGTATCTGAAGAAGTGTCCCTCTCTCAGAACACCTACCAGCACCATTATCCCAAACAGAACCACAAGCGTTTCTATGTGCACATAGGAAAGAGCGTCCTCGACCGAGGTGAAGACACCAGCTGTCAGCATGAGGAAAGCCCCAATTAACCCCGCAATTGGACGTGCATGCCCACCAGTGACTATGAGAGCAAACGTGAAAAGAAAGATTATGATTGCGACCAGCTGAATCTCTATCGCCATGTTCTCGTCCCCAAAGCCACTTCAAGCTAGGACTTCACCGTACTCAAATGTGATTCTCGATTAGTCTCCAGCCAATCACCTCAAATACCTCGAGCGATAGTATCCGACTCGACATGATTTATACTTTTGCTCAAGAACCTGCTTGGATGGAGCCAATTTTCAAGCCGGGAAGCTCGCAACCGGCTGTGTCATATATCGCATCAAGGCCTTCCCTTTTTATTTGACCAAACCTTAGAGACGCGCTTAACAAAAATATATATCTACGGAGTTAACCAGAGACTGATCCATGAAGAGAGAAAAGGACAGAAGGCCGGCGACGATCGCTCAAGACCTGATGTTTCTCGGTCTTTTCCTATTAATAGTCACCTTTTCAGCGGTTGCTTTCTTCGATGTCCTTTTCATGATCCCCGCATTTGCGGCGTTCTTCATCTGGTTAGTCCTAACCCTCATGGTGCTAAAGAATACTGGTGTAAGCGTGAAAGCGTCGTTTCTACATCGTAGACTGATAAGTGGTCTGCCTTGCAACAAGAAGTTGCACGACCTCTACATAGGCGCGCTTCTAGTCTCCCTCATGCTCTTCTTCACATTAATGCTGATCGGGACAGTGCTTCAGCTCATTTTTGCATTCGTAATCTGGTTGTTCATTGGATCTTTGGTAACACAAGAACTTGAGGGAGGAGCCGAATCGGAGAATGATAGTAAGGTCTGCACACGTTAACCGGCTTCTGGAAGCTTTTTGCTAAGTCTGTCAGCTGGTATCTCCGCGAACAATGCAGTAGCTTCCATGCTCGGTAGGATAAGTCTGGATGAAGGGATGTTGTCGAAAAGCTTATCTAAAGTCCTCCAATATGCGTTTCACCATGACGCCGTCAACGAAGCAGCAGCGTTCTTCATCTGCCTTGGTTTCAGTTGAAAATCTGACTAAAGCTTATGGCAAACTGGTTGCAGTAAAGAGCGTAAGTTTCACCGTGAACCGAGGTGAATGCTTCGGTTTCCTTGGACCAAATGGCGCTGGAAAGACGACAACGATAAAAATGCTGCAATGCGTGCTTCCAAGAACCTCAGGAAAAATAACGATCGACGGTATGAACATTGACGAAGACTACAGATCGATAAAGGCGATCATGGGTGTCGCCCCCCAAGAAAACAACTTGGATCCAGATTTCACAACTATGAAGAACCTGACGGTATATGCACGGTACTTCAAAATGCCCAAGAATGAGGCTGAGAAACGAGCCAAGCGTTTACTGAGAATGCTAGGCCTTGAAAAGAAGGGCAACGTAGTCATCGAGTCTCTGTCTGGGGGAATGAAAAGGAGACTGATACTTGCCAGAGCCCTCATCAACAATCCCGAGATCCTAATCCTCGACGAGCCAACCACTGGACTCGATCCCCAGACTAAGCGTCTGATCTGGGAGCAAGTTGACCTTCTAAGACATCAAGGCGTGACAATCATCTTGGCTACACAGAACATGGAAGAAGCAACCGAGTTGTGCGATAGGATCATAATCATGAACGAAGGCAAAATCATCGCCGAAGGAAACCCAAGAAATCTCGTTCACGAAAAGCTCAGCAAATGGGTTGTAAGAGTCGAACCAGCAGACGAGGTCGAAAAACTCATTCACAAGAACCACATCAATGTGGAGTTCCAAAGAGAAGGCGAAAAGATATTCCTTTTCACAAATCAACCTGAAGAACTCCAAAATCAACTCAAGGAAAAAATCACATTGAGAGAGACTCTGGTAAGAGAGGCATCGCTAGAGGACCTCTTTCTTAAGCTAACTGGAAGAGAAATACGAGAAGGATAGCCATTAGACACACTTGTCTGTGAGAGGGTTAAGAAACTTTGCACAAGAGAATCCGGAGCCCCTGGTATTCAAACATAAGTGGCCGATTCTGGAAGGTCTGGAGAAGAGACTTGGACGTATACCTGAAAACTTGGACGGTAAACCTTGTTTTACCCTTCCTGGAGCCGGTCCTGTACCTCGTTGCCATGGGCTTTGGCTTTGGAAACCTCGTGCCAGGCGGGGTGGAAGGAGTTCCCTACATCTTGTTCATAGCACCAGCAGTTGTTGCGATAGCAGTGATGAACTCTGCATTCTTCGAAACCACTTACGGAAGCTTCGTTAGAATGACCTACCAGAAAACTTTTGATGCCATAACGGCCACACCACTGACCCTCGAAGAAGTCATCACGGGCGAAATGGTTTTTGCAGCATTCAAGGGAATGGTATACGGCACAATAGTGCTGGTAATGGTTACAGGACTCGGTTTGCTCGGTCTCGTTCCACTCTTTGCATCTGCAAATGCAGTTTTCCTGCTCCTTATCATACCGTTCAGCCTACTATTCGGGCTTCTATCTTCGGCTCTGGGCATGTGCTGCACGGCGATTGCACCCAACATCGACTCGTTCAACTATGCAACCTTCTTCCTCATAACCCCAATGTTCCTATTTAGCGGAACCTTCTTCCCAATCACCATCCTCCCAGGGGCGCTTCAAGCATTGGTTCTTACCATATTCCCGTTGACACACGGTGTCATTGTCATGAGACAGCTTATGGTCAACATGATCGATCTTAGTCAAATGCTCATCAGTCTCGCTTGGATCGGTATTGTCACCTTCGTTCTGCTAGTACTTGCGATTATAGCGATGAATAGGAAACTGATAAAGTAGTCAGCATTCCTTTTCTATCTCAAAGAATATGAATCAAAGTGCGCCATAACCACGCTATCGTTTATCGAAAAGATCTTCAGACTTCGACTAACCGGTTGAACCGCGGCAAGCATCGCCTGCAAGCAAGGGAATTTACGGAAAGCTTTAATATACGCATCTTTCAACCCTCTATGGAAGCGAGGCTTAGGGAAAGCTTTTTATAGAGTGAAAACGTTTCTATCCATTAGAATAGACTGACCTGTGAGGAAGAGAGAATGGCACTATTTGATTTTTCGGACCCGTTCTTCTGGATGATACTGTTCATCATCGTTTTCCTGTTCGTCGCCTTGTTGGCTGCTTCAATAAGACTGGTGAAAGAATACCAGAGAGCCGTAATCTTCCGACTTGGCAGACTTGTTGGAGCAAAGGGTCCAGGGCTTTTCTTCAAGATTCCATTCCTCGACAAGTTCATCGTCGTAGACTTGAGACTAGTGACTTCAGACGTACCAAAGCAGAGAGTCATTACCCGCGACAACGTGACTGTCGATGTTGATGCAGTTGTATACTATCGCGTGCTCGATCCAGGCAAGGCAATTGTCAGGGTGGTAGATTTCGCAGATGCCACCAACCTACTTGCCCAGACTACTCTCCGAGATACTCTGGGCCAAGTTGAACTCGATGAGCTACTTGCGAAAAGAGACGAGTTGAACAAGAAGATACAAGGGATCATAGACCAAGCTACAGAATCTTGGGGGATAAAGGTCACTGCGGTTCTGATAAGAGACGTTACGATACCACCTGAGATGCAGAGAGCCATCGCTAAGCAAGCTGAGGCGGAACGGGAGAGAAGGGCTAGAATTATTGTTGCTGAAGGCGAGCTTCAAGCTTCAGGGACATTAGCTGAGGCAGCAAAGAAGTTTGAAAACGAACCCATTGCACTCAGAATCAGAGAGCTGCAAACTTTGACTGACATCGCTAGAGAGAAGAATATGGTCATAGTAACGTCATCATCATTATCCGCGAACTTAGCAGAATCGGTTGCAGTGGCCGGTGCAGTCACGCGGAAAGCAAAGAAGTCGGAGAAGGAAGAATCTTAGTAGTCCCAACGGTTGGAGGTAAGGTATTCCTCCATTTTTCTTTTCTCTGTACCCATTTTCTGAGAGAGTGTTCCATGCAATGAAGACTAAGCATGCCTTTTGTTGCTGGAGTTAACTCGAATGGAAAACTAGAAAACATAGAACGATGCAATTATTACCAATGCATACCGTCATGAACAAGCGTGGGAGGAGATGCCTAACCCATGAGTACCAAGAAGGATGTGGCAAAGGATCTTGGCCTTGGAAGCCTCAAGCAGATCGGAATAGTCGTGAAGAATACAGACAAGGTACTTGAATTCTATGGGAAGACACTGGGTCTTGGGAAATTCGATTCCATGGTTGCAGAAAACACAAGTCAAAGAGGAAAGTCTAAGCTAAGGATATCACTAGGCCAGGTCGGGGGAATCCAATTCGAGTTGATCGAGGTTGTTGAGGGGGAGACTCTGCACTCTGATTTCCTAAAGCAGGGACGAGAAGGACTGCACCATCTAGGTTTCTATGTTTCTGACATTGACAAGAGACTTGGAGAATTGGAGAAGAAGGGAATAAAGTTACTGGAGCGAGGGAAGGTTCTCGGAGTGGAATATGCATATTTGGACACGGCAAGAATCTCTGGTGTCATATTTGAGCTAATAAAACTCGGTCGAGAATCGTAAAAAGATGAATAACTTGATCTGACACGGCAATATTCAACGGGGTTAAGGGTCGCGTATTGTTTTGGAAGGATGATTGCGATAATGAACGGGAATGGTCACTTCGGGCATTGGATCACTGACGAATTTGGTCTGCCAGCTTATGAATATACATGTAACCACGAGTTTGACCCCAAAGCTCCTTCATTTACAGCTAGTGGCTTCTCAAGAGATCACTGGCATCAACTCGGAAATGACCGTCTCAACGTTCTTGCACACAACGGAGGCTACGTTGAGGTCGTCGAGAGCTCCCGAGGTCTCCAATGGCTGTCGCGCAGAGACACGAAGCGGGGAAGGGCGG
Organism: Candidatus Atabeyarchaeum deiterrae; assembly: GCA_037310415.1. Taxonomy (GTDB): domain Archaea; phylum Asgardarchaeota; class Atabeyarchaeia; order Atabeyarchaeales; family Atabeyarchaeaceae; genus Atabeyarchaeum; species Atabeyarchaeum deiterrae. The sequence continues at coordinate 2,147,411 of CP147780.1, read as the reverse complement.
GCGGCGGAATAGCAATCATAGAAGAAAAAGGAGACGCGGAGACGGCAGCATGGAGTGACCTATTCTCGCAGTCCAACTTTGAGAACGGATACCGACGCGTTTTTGGGACGGGTTACTTCCGTAAAACCGCAGAGCGAAACGGCGTCAACGTTGATCATGTGGTTTTCCCCCCGTTCTCTGACGACCCGGTAGTAATATCAGAGCTGAACGTCAAAAACAATTCCAATTCCCCCAAAGACCTAATATTATATGATTACTGGGGCATCGAAATTCAGAGCATAATAGCTGCGCTTATTTATTTTAACAGGAATAGAAGGCGTTTTGCTGGGCGAGGCCCTCTTAACGTAGTAGGGAACGCATTAAGGTATGCTAGCTACGTTGCGCACCGTTCGCCTGAACAGGTAAGGAACTCCTTCTCATCGAAGTTCAGTCATGAATCTAAGTACATATCATTCCTGAAAACACTAATACTTGAACCGAAGTATAGGAGAAGAAGCCGACCACTGGAGGACGAGCCTTCAACAAGGAACTACTATCCTAGGCGGGTCTTCCTTTCGGCCTTGGATGCTATTCCCATACGAGTCATTGTGTCTACCCGAAACCTTATTGACAGCCGAGGAAAATTCGCCGCTCATCAAGAACCGTTTAAAAGCAACGTAGGCGTTAAGGATCTTCCATGCCTGTGCTTAGGTGTGGAGATCCACCTCAAGCCGAAGGAGTCGAGAAAACTCACGTTCCTGCTCGGATACGCCAGCGAAGGCGAGAACTTCATGCTGATCAACAAATACATATCTCTCCTAGCCTCGGCGTCTGAAGGCGCGCAATCCAAGTTGCCAAGAGAACACTCTTTTCCACTCCTCAATAGAAACGCTGAAAGCTGGGCGCGTAGCTTAGTTGAGTTCAGCACCGGTGATAGTAAGAAGAACAATTGGGTCAGCCGCGAAGCTAAGTGGCACTCCTACTATCTTAGAAGCGCAGCGCTATACGACGAGTACTTCGAAAACCATCTACTCCCTCAAGGTGGAGCATACAATTATCTGCAAGGACTTCAAGGCGCTCCTCGTGACTTCATGTTGTACACCATTCCCATGATCTACATAGAACCGCGTCTCGCGAGAGAGATGCTTGAGTATACCCTGCGACTCATGACACCCAAAGGAAGACTCCGCTACATGATCCATGGCTTTGGCATGGTTAGCGGAGCAGTCGTTCACACAAATCCGTCAGATCTTCCATTGTTTCTAATGTTGGGAATCTCTGAATACGTTTTCGCAACCCGAGACTTCGAGTTCCTCAAGAAAGTCCTTCCATTCTACCCCAAGTCCAGCGGGACTTCCTCAACAGTCTTAGAACGAATAAAACTATCAATTGATTTCCTTCTTAATGAAGTCGGCTTAGGAGAACACGGTCTGATCAGGGTCGGCGATGGAGACTGGAACGATGGGATCTCAACCATGGTGAAGAGCAGAAGTAAGTTCATCAAAAATGGAGAATCAATGTTCAACTCTGCGCTTGCGCTCTACGTACTTCCAAGGATAGCCTCTATTCTGGAAAACCAGGATAAGGAGTACAGCGAGAAGATCATGGCAGTGAGTGAGAAGCTGCGCGACAATTGTTTGAAATCCTGGAATGGAAAATGGTTCTACAGAGGATGGGACGGGATGGGCAACGCAATTGGAGACAAGAACATTTTCCTTGAGCCAGTTCCGTGGCTTCTAATCTCAGGAGCATTGCCCCGCAGCTACGCGGGTAAGCTCATCAATAGCGTCTACAAGATAACTGACAAACCTTCAAACTTTGGGCAATTCCTAGTTTTCCCGCCACTCAAGACCATGTTCGACTACCTTGAGCAAGGCTGGGATGTTAACGGTGGAACATGGTTTGCGATTGACTTCTTGCTAACCTGGGGATATGGCAGATATGATCCAGAAAAGGCTTGGAACTCTATGGTTAAGAACTCCTTGGCGCACCATGCTGAGTTATATCCAGATGTTTGGTATGGTATCTGGAGCGGTCCAGATGCCTTCAACGCGTCCTATGCTCGCCGACCAGGCGAGACATACTACCAGTTCCCAACGCCAACGACCGACTTTCCCATCATGAATCTCAATCTTCACGCGAATTTTCTTTTGGCACTGCTTAAGCTCTCTGGAATAGAGCCCACCCGTCAAGGGCTTAATTTGAACCCATTGGTTCCATTCAAGAATTTCATTTTGAGAACACCTGTTATCGAAGTTGAATTTACCGACCACTACATCCAAGGCGCATATACTCGGAAGCCTGGAGAAGAACTTGTCTTAAGAGTGAAACTGCCCAAGCGCTGGAGGCGCGCGAAAGTCAAATGTGTCGTGAATGGAGCAGTTGCATCTTTCAAGACCATCGATGAAGGGGGCGTTGCTGAGGTCACAATCCCATCAGCAACCGCTAGTTTCAAATTCAGAATATCGAAATCTTAACCAATTCTTCCTCCTTTTATATCGAGGTAACAACTCTCGACTCCAGATGCTTTAAACTGGAGCGCCTTGTCCCAGCATGACAGTTCGTTTTTCACACTATCCGACTTGATGCCAGTCTCTCGGAACAATGAGAGCATGTCATACTCTTTCTTTCCAGTCTTTCGCATGAACTCTACTAGTCCAACTTCCTCGATTCTCTTCTGCACCTTATCTGCGATGGCTTTGCTAAACTCACCCACGATTTTGCCCAAACGCACTCTCCTATGTCATTGATGTAAATAGATCAGTAGTGCGTGCTGTAATGCAACTGATATATCCAGCTTCTTGTTCTTCATCTTTGGTTGTCAAGTATCTCTATGCCGTTCTTGCTTGTAATCTTGTACTCAAGTGGTCTAGCTGGTATCGGTGTGAAAGCCATTTTCTCAATTCGCATTAGTCTCTTAAGTTCGCCTCTTGTGAAGCTGTACTCCATTCTAATGATGCCATCCGCCACCGAGCTGCATGCAGAAAAAACGTTAGCTTCAAGGGCACCCGTATGAGTCACTGCCACAGCAATATTCATGCTCCTCTTAGCTTGATCAGCAATTAGATGTGCAAGGACATATGTTGACTTAAGGTTGGTATAGGGCGCGGCTGCGGAAATCGAGTCGATCACACTTACTCGAGGAAATCCAAGATTCCGATGGTCACTCAATTGAGTAGAGGACTTGGAGTCGAATCTGGCTGCCAGTTCTTTAAATAGATTGTCCTGCTCCGCTGCCTGATCCTGACCCTTTGTCGCAGAAGCCAGCGAATTCATTAATGAGTGAGCGTCAAATAGCAGGAGCTGGTTCTTTTCGATGTAGGCATCAACGTTCAATCCGTAACTCCTGAAATGCTCAATCACTCTCTCGGGGGGATCGTCGAGGCATACGTATGCTGCCATTCCTCCACGAGTCAATCTTGACCACACGGTTTGGATGCAGAAGGTTGATGTCCCAGTTCCTATGTCTCCGTCGATACAGATGAACGTTCCTCTGGGCAATCCTCCGGCAAGTGTCCTGTCTAGTAGTGTTATACCAGATGGAATTCTCTCAGTGTCAACTCTGAAGGTACTTGACTTTGGTATCAAATCTGATTCACTCTCTCAACTTCCCAGCGACTAGGCAATCTCTTCTCAGAGGGACAAATCTCACTCTTTCGGTACGGGAGTAGATTGTCATTCTTGCCTCGATCTGAATGGAGCCACATTAACCACTTCAATAGGAGATCAACTTAGATGATTTCGATTCCTCGTTCGGTTATTACAAAGCCCAGCACTGGTTGCTTGATCTCCGTGAAGCCCACCTTTTCAATTATCATCTCTCTTTTCAGATTCGATCTAACCCAGCGCATCTTCATTCTGATGACATTGTCAGCTTGCTGTCTTACAGCCTGAACGAAGTTGCCTTCAAGCACACCCTCATGAACCGTCATCAGAACGATATTGTTATGTGCCCTGATCAAATCCTGCACTTCACGTACTCCTCTATATATATCACGAACGCCCAAGAAAGGAGATAGAGCTGTGACTGAATCAAGGATAGTGGTCAGTCCACTTGGCTCCTCTCCTTCCTCAGTCTGCACAGCTCTCCTTGTCTCGAGGATAAACTTATTAAGAGGAAACTCTCGGACCAAGTTCACATCACCATAGTCTCTTATCCCGATATGCTCTATGAACTTGCCATACATGTCGACGACGACTAGTTTTTTTTCCTCCAGATAAGAATCGACATCCAATGGCCCCCGTGACTTGAAGTACCTTAGGAAATGTTCGACGGGTTCGTCAGTACAGACTATTAGAACTTTTCTTCCTTCCAGTAGCGACGACACTGCGAATTGCGTACAGAATGATGTTGTTCCTGAGCCGGGTGCACCAACTATTGCCGTCGTTGATGGTCTTGGAAAACCTCCTCCGATTACTTCATCAAGTCTATGTATGCCGGTACTATCTCTGGATTGTGAAAAGTCAGCTCTCTCAAGTTGATCCAATTGGGCTCGCCTCAGTTCTTCCCAAAGCGCTTATCTGTGAAGTTGTCTGACCGTGTTGGGAACCACTGAACATTGGCTCCGCTATCGTGTGACGTTGATTGCTTGGCCAAGGTAACTTGTGGCTCCGGCTAGCTACCTTGTGATAATCTTAATGCCATTCTTGCTCGTAATTTTGTACTCAAGCGTCTTTGGGGGTATTTGCGTGAATGCCATCTTCTCGATGCGAAGTTGTCTCTTCACTTCCCCCTTAGTAAGCGCAGATTCTAATCTGATTATGCCGTCTGCTACTGAATTACATGCGCAGACAATGTTGGCCTCGAAAGCTCCCGTGTGAACAACTGCAATTAGTAGGTCTTCGCTCTTCCTAATATATTCTGCGATCATGTGAGCGAACACGTAAGCTGACCGCAGATCAATGTACGGAGCCACCGAAGAGAGTGAGTCAATCACGCCCAAGGTGGGAAGAGCCGTGTTGTTGTTAGTTCCCAGGGAGTGCAATTGTTCCCGTACATCTCCAAGATACTTACCAAGGAGAGCCCTCCTCTCGGCGACTCCATTCTGCCCCTCAGGTTTAGATGACAGGTGGCTTGTGACAGTATTTGTGTCAAATACTGTCAGCTGTTTTTTCTCAATGTAACGTTCTACATTCCAGCCGTAGCTCTTGAAATGATTCACAACTGTTTCAGGCGGGTCGTCAACGCAGAAGTATGCTGCTGCTCCCCCTGTGGTCAACCATGACCACACCACTTGGAGACAGAAGGTTGAAGTGCCGGTTCCTATGTCGCCACCGAGGGAAATCATGGTTCCTTCTGGAAACCCACCATCCAGAGCCGCATCTAGTCCTAATATGCCAGAAGGAATCCGCTCTTCATGGCTCTCTAGGGCGCTTGGCACTGAGTTGAGGGAAAGCGGCCTAGGATTTTGGCTCTTCACTTTCTCAGTCTTGGTTCGGTTTATCCCGTTTCTCCCCCCGCACAAATCACGAATATCCTTTCTTATGAGTCTAATATCAACCTTTCGAGAGCTCATCCCAAATCGTGAAATTGAAGTTTATTGTTTGATCTCAATGCCGGCTGACCCAATACTGAATTCTAACGTTGCCTGCTTTATCTCTGTGAAGCCTGCCTTCTCGATTATCATTAGCCTCTTCAAATCTGTCTTGGACAAGGACATAGTCATTTTTATGACGCAGTCAGCGTGCTGCCTAAGAGCCTGAATGATGTTCCCCTCAAGAGCGCCCTCATGAGCGGTAAGAACAACAACGTGCTTACCCTCTCTGACTCTTCTCCGAGACTCACGCAAGACCGCATACATGTCACGGACTCCAACGAATGGTGCAACGGCCGTAAGTGAGTCTATGACAGTGTTAAACTCGCGTGGCAGTCCGGGAACCCCGCTGGCAACTCTTTCCGTAAGCTCTTCAAGTATTTCCCCTAGTGGAATCTCACCAACCTCTTCAATGTTGCTGTAACTCTTTATGCCAAGCCGTTCTGTGAACCGCTCGTACATATCTAAGATAACCAATCTGTTTTGTCTCACGTAGGGCTCAAGGTCAAAAGGTTGAGGGAACCTGAAATGTCTGAGAAAGTGTCCTACTGGCTCATCCGTGCAAGCTACCATAACATTCCTTTCGCGTTGAAGTGATGACATTATGAATTGCTTACAGAAGGTTGTTGTCCCTGTGCCGGGCGCTCCAATCAAGGCAGTCAGTGAGGGTCTGGCTAGTCCTCCGCCGATCACTTCATCGAGTCCAGCTATCCCAGTGCTTTCTCTCTCATTCAAAAGATAGCCCCTCTCAGGCATTTTCCCCAAAAGAGTTCCTCAAACTCTGCCGTTGATCATTAGACTGATGTCCAGTCCTCGGACGTCATTGCGCGGTCTTGATGTTGAACTCATGAACAGTAATGCTGGCAGCATTAAATAGCTTTGCCTCGAGAAACGGACAGCAATCAAGGATATCACGGTGACTGTCGAAATTCACCCTACTCACCAAGATGCAGTCCCCTGTCCCAATCGACGAGACCTTTTCCCTTCAAATAGAGAGCGACTGCAAACTGTTATATTGGATAGAACGTCATATGAGTTTTTGAACTCTAACAATCAAGAGGGCAATACAAGAGGCGTATCAATGTTGCCGGGAGAAATAATCTCGACTGTAGATGTTCTGAAGGAGCTTGAGAAACGGTATCCCGGTCTTCAGTACTACGCCGGTACAATAAAACCGATGTTCTCAAAGACGCAGAGAATATTCTTTCAATGCGGGAAAACAGAAGACAATAATGCATGCCTGAAGAGACTGCTGAGCCGTCAGGATTTTGAGGAGTTCATCATAATATCAGTGGTCAAAGAAACAGGCGATGGAGGAAAATCGACGTACTCCATAGACGAATCGAGATTCAAGCGCATGGGAAGAGAAACCATCGAAGGATTCATTAACAGATACCAGAAGAATCTAACCGAACCTGTGGCGCTTAGCATGCAACTTTTCAACCGGCAGCAAATGGAAGTCATAGGTTTCTCATACGTCTCACCTGAAGAGAGAGCTGAGTTATTTGGAGAACTGAAAGAGAAGTCAAAACAGAAATAGGAAAAGGTCTTGGCGCTTCTTGGGTGTCTGATGATCGAAGAGACTTTCGACATCATTGATGCTTCTTGGATAGATCAAAAGCCCCTCTTTCAAATTCCCAGTACTGCTTTGTGCTGTTCCATTGCTTATGGAGCGAAAATGGGCTTCTAGTGCCAATATTCTCAAGACGGTTAGCCATGATGAGATCGTGAACTTCATCCTTCAGACTCTGCATCAAATAAGAAATCACGGGACCAGTTTCAGCTGTGGTTCTAATCTGGAATATCACGCCCTTATCAGTCCTACTTGCAGCACACCAAGGAAACATAGGAAACATATGATAGAAGGTCTCGACAACTTCTTCATCGCATTCGACCGCGAACGTCAGCGCCAAGTTTAGACCTAGACCATAGAAAGCGAAACCCGGATGGTAGACCCCTTTACGTTTCAGAGCGTTTACTCTCTTCGATACGGTAACCCAAGAGAGATTGTGACCGTTCTGTCGAAGAACTTCCTTGATTGCCGAGTTCTTGATGCGGGAATCTCCAATCTTTTGGCAGCAAATAATGAAGTCGACGTCGTCAAATCGAATGGGCGTGTCGGCGTAAAGGAACTCATCCATCGGCGTGAAGATCTCTTTGTTGCGTTCGGCAAACTTGAATGCACCTATGCCCAGAGCCTCCTCACTGTAGATCCATCGCTCTCCGTCGAACATGGAGATGTTGGAATGAGCTCCATAAGATCTGACTTCGTACAGGCGAGAGTCATGAAACGATTTATCTGCTAGATTAGACAGACCGCGTCTGAACTCCTTGAGGATTCGAACTTGGTTCGGAACCAAGAAAGAGGCCCACATCCAATCCCCGAAAGTGTCTCGGTTCATGCTCAGAGTATAGTCTCTGGTTGAGATCATGGAACTCTCGAAGGAATCATTAGGTTTGAAGAAGATCACAAAATGCTTCAATTTCAACAAAGGAAAGTTGAGAAGGGAAGGAAAGCGGAAACGGATCGTTTTTCCAAGTCGATGGTACGCTTCGAAAACTGAACTAACTGACACACTGAGCTTGCCTGCGAACTGTTTAAAGGTGTAGGTCGGGTTTTCGATGAATTCGAAGAGATATCTGCGATCTGATGGACTCATTTTGTCACTTGAGAACAGACCTTGAGTGAGTACTCTGATGATCTCCCTAGGAGTGTCGATGTCATATTTCTTGAGGAACTTCAGTCTTATGAGCAAAGACTCCTTCCGATCGACGGGGGTCACGTATGGATCAAAAGGAATTGCACCCGTGCCACTCATCAACTGCAGAACTTCAGGAGCAGAAATCAGACCATCGCATTTCGCGAGAAACAAAGACAATAGCCAATAGAACTGTTGCACTTCTTGATCATCGCATCGAACGAACAGATTGGAATATCTCTGCATTAATCTGCTCTTGCCTGAATAGGGCATTTGGAGGCTCACCGAGAGAAGAAAGGTTACTATCAGAAATCAGTCGACTTCGAAACCATAGTGACAGTTGTAGATCATGAGCGATATAAGATCAAATGATCTCAGAGACTTTACTGAAAACCTGTCTTAACTGAACATCAGAGTCGTTCGCATCTTGCCGGTTTCCGAGAAGAGGCTCAATTGGCCCATTTCGAAGAAACGGTCAAAATCTTGTCTATCTTGATGAGACAAGTGTAGCAGCGCCTCAACGAGTTTTCCGTTTTATTGTCTGTCTCAGGAATAGAGACGAGATATTAGTGTCTGTTGCTAGGGCTGCCGTGCCAAATCAAAGACGCCTCGCTGGAATTCCCAGTATTGTCTGTCATTATTCCAATACTTGTGAAGCGCTGACGGATTTCTGATGCCGATGTTCTCGAGCCGGTTTGCGACGATAATATCATCCACTTCGTCCTTTAAGCTTTGCATCAGATAGGAGATTGCTGTGCCAGTCTCAGCTGTGGTTCTCACGTGGAAAATAACCCCCTTGTCCGTTCTGCTCGCAACACATGCCGGAAACGCTGGAAACACGTGTTGGAACGTCCGGACCAGTTCATCATTGCACTCCACTGCGAACATCAACGCCAAATTCAGGCCCAACCCAGAGAAATAGGAGCCTGGGAAGAAGACTCCAGCGCGCTTCAGTGTCGTGAGTCTCTTCGAGACGGTGACCCATGAGAAGTCGTAACCGCTTTCCGTAAGAGCCTCCCTGATATTCGAATTCTTGATCCGAGAATCTCCAATTTTGAGGCATGAAATAAGGAAATCAGCTCTGTCGAATTTGATAGGCTTATCACCGTAGGCAGATTCTGGCATGGGCGTGGAGATCTCTTTACTGTGTTCAGCGAACTTGAAAGCTCCGATTCCCAAAGCCTCTTCGGTGAAGATCCACCTCTCCCCATCGAACATGGAGAGATTGAAGTGTCTTCCGATGGATCTAACCTCGTAAAGTCGATGGTCTTCGAACGACTTCCGCGCGAAACGAGCTAGGCCACTTCTGAACTCCTGCAAGATCCTATCTTGGTCAGGAACTAGGAAAGAGGCCCACATCCAGTTCCCGAATGTGTCTCGATTGATTGACAAGATGAACTCCTTACTGGAGATCTCTTTGCTGTCAAATGATTCGTTCGGTTTGAAGAAGACGACAAAATGCCTGAGCTTGAGAAGAGGATAGTTTGGGTCGAATGTAAAACGGAATTGGATCACCTCTTTGAGCCTGTGATAAGCTTCAAAAACCGAGCTTGTCGCCACTTTAAGTCTGCTTGCGGACTGTTTGAACGAGGCTTCTGGATGCTCAACGAATTCAGCAAGGTATCTTCGATCAGCAGCATTGAACTTGCCCGTCGAGAATAGACCCTGTGTTAGGACTCTGGAGATCTCGCCAGGTGTTTTGATGTCATACTTCTTCAGAAACTTCAACCTTATCAGTAAAGATTCTTTTCTCTCCAAAGGAGTGACATAAGGATCAAAAGGGATTGCGCCCGTATTACCCATCAGATTCCGAACCTCAGAAGGCGAAACTATCCCGTCACATTTCGCAAGGTACAAAGTCAATAACCAGTAGAATTGTTGCACTTCTTTGTCATTGCATTGGACGAACATGTCAGAGTATCTCTTGGTCAACATGTTCTTATCTAGGGGCAGCAAGCTTCATGGTCACCAGTTGGAGAGGGGCTACTAAAGGAAGGCAATGACCCATCCGCGCGGGGGGCAGTGACTAGAGATCCTCAAGGTGATATATAAAACTAGGTGAAGAGGGAACGGTTGCCTAGAAACATGTCTCGATCTGGTTCCTCTTAGAGGCGGTACTGTGCCAGAAAGGCTTGAAAGAGACGCGATTTCGACTATTTTTGCTTTTCTGGTGTAGAATGTGTCTGAAACGTGGGAAAGAGCAAGCAGATCTTTTAGTAGAGCGTATTTTTGGTCCCTTAAAAACTCCCATGACGCAGTCATCAACAATGAGAAAACATGACGGAGATGGAAAAATGGATCCAGGTGGACCAGGCCCATATGGAAACTAAACTTATGAAAAGCAATGGAGTTCAGCCGAACCCGCTCGCCTTAGAGATCGACGGTGAGGCCGTTACACTTCGACGCGGAGAGATTCAGGATCTCCACATAATCTCACCTGACACAGATCCGGAGCAAATGCGTATGGTTGGGGCACTCGGCGAGATGCTCTTGGAACAAGCCAAGAAGACGTTCAGGGTGAACAAACTGTTTGTAGTCGCTTCAAATAGCGACTTCAACCTGATCATGTTCCCGAAGAAGGACGGGTTTGTCGTGTGGAAAACAAACCTCGATATTCAGAAAGCGGTAACGGCGCTACAACTAGAAGAATACAATGACGAAAAATAGTTACAGGGATGAAAGGGAATAAAAAGGTGATAGAGAGGCGGCATGGAAGGGGCGAAAGTAGGGATGAACAACTGGGGGGTTGCCTCATACACGGATTCGAGGCACGCTACTTTTTCGGGGGTTGGGCAATAATCCAACCAAATCGGGTGGCTCCGAAAACTCCGCTAAACCTTCCCCCCGCCTCCAATTCCTTTTGCTCTTGCATCATGTTAACGTGAAGAATCGTTTTTTCCATATGCACCCCCACAAACAAAGGTTGGCGTTCTCTCGGAAATCTTAAAACGAAGAATAGCACCATGCCGCTTGTCGCCAACCATGAATTCTGCGCAGCTTGAAGTGCATGCTGGTCATGTTGTCTGAATCCAATGGCAAGAAGCTTTGAGTCAGTCACAATGGAGTTTTAGAGACTTTGTCTAGCATCGATCCAGCTGATGAGAACAATGCACTCATAGTCTTAGATGCTTTCGGACTACCTGTCTACAAACTCGAGGACGAACTGTATCAGCACTACCTTCTAACTTGTGACCACAGAAGAATAAAGCCTATGACCAAAGAGCAGTTGGTGACCTTTCTCAAACGTCTGGAAACCATAGGTGCTCTCGCCTCCTTCAACAGGGAAGGAAAGACCTACTGGAAACGCTTAATAAGCTTCAAAGACTTCGAAAAAGAAGACTGACTGCTTGCTGAACTGTTCTATAGAGCTAGAGGAGCGTATGATATAACAGATGACATCGATAAGGGAGTTTCAGGTCTTGATGAAAACTCTCTACGGCGAGAGAGATACGGCCAGAGGTCCACAGGCAAATATGCTCTGGCTCGTCTCGGAAATTGGAGAGTTCGCTGAAGCAATGGCAAAAAGCAGTTCTCTCGGGGTCATAAGAGGCGAGGCAGCTGATGTTCTGGCTTGGCTTTGCAGTGTATGCAACGTGCTTGGGATAGACCTAGAAGAATCTGCCACGTCAAAGTACAGCAGCAGGTGCCCTCGATGCGAAAGCTCTCCATGCAAATGCTCGCCGAAATAGAGATCTCTCAAATCACAAGGAATAAGGAACCTCAGATCTACAACTATCTAAGACAATGAGAACCTCATGTGTCCTGACTGCACGGAGATAGCTAGTCTTCTCTATCTGCTGCTGTGTCTATTTGTGTTTTCACAAGTGCCGTGAACTTTTCTATGAGAGCAGTTGATGTCTGCATATTCTTCAGTAGCTGTGATTCTCGTTCCATACTGGTCGTGTCGAGAGCCCGCATCAACATATTCATGAGTGCGGTGTTAGATTTGATGTCCTCGCTGAGTTCCCTAGTGTTTTTGACAACGGAGCTCAGGAGATCGGTCATGCCTTTCACTCTGACATCCAGGCCGCTAATCACGAATGTCATATCTTTGATCGTCTTGTTAAGTGTCTCCATTGAACCCTTGAGGTCCTTGAATGTCACGCCACTGAGGTTTACTGAAATATAATCGCCCGCTTCTTTCAAGGTTCTTGCCGTTGAATGCAATGAATCAGCCGCCACAGACGGGTCGGGAGGTCTCATCACCTTATCATTGATCAGTTTGCTCAGGCCATCAACCTTTTCCTTCATCTCTCTAATAGAGAATAGAAGTTTTTCGGCCGCGGTCGGCTTCTCATTTCCTTCATCACTTCGATTAGATGGTTCTTCAACCATTTTTGGAACACTCACCTAATGCACCTTACGCTGGTGAACATAGGCAGTACTAACAGATTCTCATAAATACTAGGTTGAAGACCTCGTTTATTTATGAGTTACTGATTTTCTGACATCCGTGATGGGGTCGATGAGGATTCTCACAATGACAGATGCGAACTTTCAGGACACGAGCGAGATATCGTATTTATCCTCGAATTAGCTGGCAGCAAAAATGTAGCTGGACCACACTGATAGACGTGAACGACAAATTAGATTAAATTGATAAGCAGAATCATCTTTATGATATCGTTTGACGCAAGAACGGGCTTAACACCGGAACAGATTCAAAGGGACCCTGTGTGTTGCAGGAGAGGGCTCAGAATGGTAATGGCGTATGTTACAGGAAAGGTGAACTCTGGAAGTGAGTCCACAGTAAAGGAAGAGATTGCAAAGCTCAAAGGCGTGAAAAAGGTCTCACTCGTCTACGGTGATGTTGACTTCATTGCAGAACTTGATGTCAATGACCTCATAAAACTGCGCGACATCACAGCGCGGATGAGAACGATAGAAGGAGTTCTTCACACGACGACGTATCTTATCAGAGAAGAAAGATAGAAGTCTCCTATTCTATAACGATCAATGAGTCATCCGGGGCAACTGACTGACCGTTCGAGACACGCACTTCCTTGATCTTGCCATCGAATGGTGACGTTATTTCATTGGCCATCTTCATAGCTTCCAGAATTAGCACGACGTCGCCAGCCTTCACCACGTCTCCTTGTCTCACCTTAACCGAGATTATCTTCCCCGGCATGGGCGGCCTTATTGCTTTCTCTCCAGACGCTGCTTGTCTTGACGCAGCCTTCGTAGTCGGTGTCCCTACTTTCGATTGCGTTTGACCGTCTACTGCGAGGTTGACTGCTGGTCTGGCTACACCAAGGTTGGCAACCTGAATCCGGAACGGAATATCATTGATGTTGACGTCTGATGGTCTTCCGTTGGTAAGACTGTCTTTTTCCAAACCGACCTTGAATTGCTTCTCGCCAACTTTGACTCTAATCGTTCTGTTTGTCTCATCTCTTTCAACAATTGACACTGCAAATGTCTTGCCATCGATGTTAACCGTAACTAGGGAGGGACTTGAGTGAGAGTCCTGTTGAGCCACTTCGACCTCATGCGTTCTACCGTCGATCGTCAGCTTGAATTTCAACGAGCAAGAGCCTCCATGTAGTGTAGTCACATATTTCTTAAAACGTCATCGTTCTTGACCTCATGAGTTCCTGTCTTCCCGCTAGCGCCCACGGGCTTGGAGAGAATATTGCTCTCTTGTCTAGTTTAAGCTGTGTCGTGTGTGGGGCATTAGCTCTTCTTACTGATTCATCTGCAATTGCCGCCGCAAGCGCCGCCATAGCAGATTCACTGCTACCTAGACCCTTCTCTCTTAAATCTCTCATCTCAAAGAAGCTTATAGCTACCTGCGGGAACAAGACATATGACAGGATGTCTTCTTCGCTTCTTGTTCTCCCATCTAGCTCCTTGCGGGCTTTTTCGAACTCTGGCTTGAGCAGGTCGGCTGGTCTTCCTGTTATTGGCTCTTCGTTCCCTATCACCTTTCTTCTGACCTTCTCGTCAATAGGAGCCGGAGATGCGCCGTAGTATCCTTTGACGTACTGCTTAACCTCATTCGGTATTATCTTATACCGTTCGCCAGTGACCACGTTCAGCACTGCTTGGGTTCCCACTATTTGGGAAGTTGGAGTGACAAGTGGAGGGTATCCTAGTTCTTTCCTCACAATAGGAACTTCCCTCAATACTTCGCCAAGCTTTCCGAGCGCATTCTGCTCTCTCAATTGGTTGACCAAGTTTGTCGTCATACCTCCAGGAATTTGATAGACAAGCACATTAGTGTCAACTCCGGGCAATGTGCTCTCAAACTTTGTGTATTTCTTTCTAATCTCGGCGAAGTAATCTGATATCTCGCTGAGCAGAGCAAGATTCATGCCAGTGTCCCGCGGAGTTCCTTTGACCATATACACTATTGGTTCAGTAGGAGGCTGAGAGGTGGCCAGTGCCATGGATGATATTGCGGTATCAACGATGTCAACCCCTGCCCTTATTGCCTCCCAGCACGTGGCTATCGCCATCCCGCTTGTGAAGTGAGTATGAAGATGGATTGGCAAGTCAATCTCCTTCTTCAACCCTGTTACCAGAGCCTTGGCTTCTGTGGGCGATAGAAGACCTGCCATGTCCTTGATGCAGATGGTGTCCACGTTCAGTTCCTGAAGTTTCTTCGCAAAGTTTACAAAAAGTCTTACGTCATGGACTGGGCTGATCGTGTAAGACAGAGCACCCTCGACTCTCGCACCAATTTTCTTGGCCACTCTTATGGCTTTCTCAAGGTTCCTTATGTCATTCACAGCGTCGAATATCCTGAAAACATCTATTCCATTCTCAGCCGCTTTGGTGACAAACTTCTCAACTACATCGTCAGCATAGTGACGATAACCAACAATGTTCTGTCCTCTCAGCAGCATCTGCATAGGCGTATTCGGCATAGCCTTTTTCAGTTTCCGCAGTCTCTCCCAGGGATCTTCATTAAGAAACCGCAAGCATGTATCAAAAGTTGCTCCTCCCCACATTTCGAGTGACCAGTACCCAACTTGGTCAAGTTTCTCGGTTATTGGCAACATGTCCTCAGTCTTCATCCTTGTTGCCAATAGAGATTGGTGTGCGTCCCTTAGGACAGTGTCAGTTATTTTCAGAGCTTTGCCGATGAACAATCTAGGTTACCTCCCGAGGTATTCGGATCATGACACTCTCAGAAGTCCGACTGAAGTAGCCAGAAGAAGGTAAAGGATTGCACGCATTATTTATACCTTTTTCGAAGGACGGATCGCACTCAAAGCTTAGTTCAATACCTCTTGCAAGAACAATAACTTTTGGACTATTAATCGTTGGCATATGCGTTGGTGTTATTGCGGCAATTGTTGCTGTCCCTGCCTTGCGTGGGCACAGAAAGTAGTGGCAGATAGTCATAAAATAGTGCGCTAACGGAATTGGCCAGCCCCATTCAGATCAGTGTTCCTTAGGTTGTATATCTTCTGTAGAAGAAATGCTTGAGTATTTCGGCTCCAATGACGTATAGAGCCACGATCATCGCCATCACTAGAATGAACCAAGTTTGAACAGGCTGGAAACCAAAGAGCGCTCCAAGCGTGATGAATGGAAGAATCATCGCCACTAGGACGATCATCATTGTCGTCAGGAGCAAGTACTTTCCTGGTCTACTTTTGATGAAAGGCTTCCTAGTTCTGACAACGAGTACGACGACGGCTGCGGAGACAACGGATTCAATAAACCAACCTGTCCTGAATTGGTCGGGAGTAGCCATGAGCAAGAACAGAAGTACGCCAAAGGTTATGTAGTCAAAGACTGAGCTTAGAACACCGAATGCCAGCATGAACCTGCGGATAAACTTGATGTCCCAGCGCCTGGGTTTTTCGATGAGTTCTTTGTCCACTTTATCCGTGGCAATAGTCATCTCGGGGAAATCTGTCATTAGGTTCATGAGAAGTATCTGCTTAGGGAACAATGGGAGGAACTCTAAGAAGAGCGACGCCCCAGCCATACTGAACATGTTTCCGAAATTGGCGCTTGTCGCCATAAACACGTATTTCAAGGTGTTGGCGAAAGTTGATCTGCCTTCTCGGACCCCGTCCACGAGGACATCCAAATCCTTCTTGAGTAGGACAATGTCGGCAGCCTCCTTTGCAACGTCCACCGCAGATTCGACCGAGATGCTCACGTCGGCTGCATGGAGAGCTGAGGCATCGTTTATTCCGTCTCCCACAAAGCCTACTACATTTCCCGCCTTTCTTAGAGCTATGATGATACGCTCTTTCTGATTCGGCTCAATCTCGGCGAACACATCAACATCATTCACTTGCCTGAGAAGTGCCTCGTCACTCATTTGGCGTAGCTGTGAACCAGTGCAGATCCTTGGTTTATGCAATCCGACCTTTCCAGCAGCATAAGCTGCAACAATAGGATTATCTCCTGTAATGATCTTCAGCGAAATCCCAAGATCCTTCAGGTGCTTGACAGTTCGGCTGGCACCCTGTTTCAGTGGGTCTAGAAAAATGACCAATCCCAAGAAAGTCATGCCTTTTTCGTCTTCCTTGCCGATGATGGCTTGGGAGCCAATGTCCTTATATGCCACGGCAATCGCTCGCAATCCTTTGCTGGCAACGTCATTGAAACGTTTCATTACCTGCTCTCGGATAGAAGTTATTTCGATGATTCTTCCTTGAGGCATTTCTGCTGATGAACAAATGTCGAGCACACTTTGAATGTATCCCTTGGTCACCATCAGATGCGTACTCTCTTTGGAAACAAGGATGCTCAGTCTCTTTCTGAAGAAGTCGTACGGCACCTCATCCAGTTTTGAGTAGTCTGAGACGCGCAGCTTCTTGTAGCCTCTTATTGCTTCATCAATAGGATTTCCGAAACCAGTCTCAAAGAAAGCATTGAGGTAGGCGTAAAGCAGAACTTTCTCGCTCTTATTGCCTTCAACATCAACGCAACTTTGAAGACGCATCACTCCTTCAGTTAAGGTTCCGGTCTTGTCTGAGCAGAGCACATTCATGCTACCGAAGTTTTCGATAGAAGCTAAGCGTTTGACGATCACGTTGGCGAGTGACATACGTTTGGCACCATGTGAAAGGTTGATGCTGATTATTGCCGGAAGCAATTGTGGAGTCAATCCAATCGCAAGTGCTAATGCAAATAGAAAGGAATCCAATACGGGGCGCGCCATATAGACATTGATCGCGAAGATGGCGAACACCAAGATGAGAGTGACCTCCATGAGGAGGTAGCCAAATCGCCTAACGCCTCGCTCGAAATCTGTTTCCGGTTGCCGCAGCCTCAGCCTTTCCGAGATCTTGCCAAATTCCGTCTCTGTTCCCGTGCGAACGACGAGTGCTTGCCCTGTTCCGCTCACTACGTGTGTCCCCATTAGGAGCGCATTTGTGCGCTGACTGAGAGCTGTTATAGGCGCCAGCACTCCAACAGTTTTCTCGACAGGGTAGGTCTCGCCCGTCAAGGTTGCCTCATCGACGAAAAGGTCCTTCGACTTCAGAATTAGGCAGTCTCCAGGGACGCTTGCTCCCGCAGATAGAATCACAATGTCCCCAGGTACAATCGTTTCCGCTGGAATCACCTTAGGATTTCCATCTCGCATAACGACGGACTTTATCTGAACTATGGAGAGCAACTTCTTGACCGCATTCGTTGCTCCCCTTTCCTGCCAAAATCCAAGGAGGCTGCTAATGAATACGATTGCCAAGATAATGAGGGAGCTAGTCTGATCGCCTGTTTGACCACCCAAGAAGAGTGACAATACTGCCGCGAATAGAAGAATCAGAATGATAGGGGACTTGAATTGAGCAAGGAGTAACGCGGGTGCATCAGTCCTCTTTCTTGCCTTAAGGAGATTGAAGCCGTAGGTCTCTAGTCTCTGCTTCGCTTCTTCACTTGTTAATCCCTGGGGTCTGGTTTCGAGATCTTTGAGAAGGTCGCGACCACTTACGCTCCAAAACGTTGAGGGAGTTCCTTTCATCGACTATCCCTTTCTTGCCAATGTATTGGTTCAATTAGGATATTTGAACTTTCGTCTTCTTCTGCGTGTCTGAACCCATAGTCTAATATACCGCTCACAAAAATACATGCCCAACATGAAGAGTCTCAAATGTTCCGAATGTGGAGGAAACGTGACTGCTTCCGTAGGTCCTTTGCATCCTATGGCAGCTGTTGCCGCCGAAATGTTGGAATATGGAGTGATTTTTCGCTGCTCCAATTGCCACCTTTACTCGACAGATATCTCCAGACTCGGCTGTCCGAAATGCGGCAGAAAGACTATTGCAGCTTCGATCGACAAGAGACCCAGGACTAGTTCTGTGAGAACCAAAACAAGAACTGGAGAAATACTGTGTGAATCATGCGGCTGGAAACAAACGCTAAACGGGGAAGCTTGATCCCCTCAAAAATGAGGCTGAGGAATCACAACGCGGCACCGAACCTACCATTTCGCACTGCGATCCCCGTCTCGATATTCGCGGAAAAAACCATCATGCCGAGAGCGCAATCTACAGGGGTATGTTGCCGTGCTTTCTTGCTGGTCTGCTTGTCCGCTTGTTTGCAAGAGTCTCCAGTGCATTGATTAGCTTGGGCCTAGTTTCTTTCGGTTCTATAACGTCGTCGATATAGCCTCTTTCTGCCGTTATGTAGGGATTCGCAAACTTCTCACGGTATTCTTTCACAAGTCTTTCTCTTTCCTTCTGGGGGTCGGCTGCCTTTTCGATTTCTTTTCTGAAGATTATGTTGACTGCGCCCTCTGGTCCCATGACTGCCAGCTCTGCCCCGGGCCAGGCTACATTGTAGTCTGCTCCGACATTCTTCGAGTTCAGCACGTCAAATGCTCCACCATACGCTTTTCTTGTTATCACGGTTAGGCGTGGAACAGTTGCTTCACAGAAAGCATAGAGTAGCTTTGATCCATGCCTGATTATGCCTCCATGTTCCTGTGCTGTTCCGGGGAGGAATCCTGGTACGTCTTCGAAAGTCAGTATGGGTATGTTGAAGCAGTCACAGAACCGCACGAACCGGGCACCTTTAGTGGATGAGTCGATGTCAAGTGTGCCAGCAAGTGCTCTCGGATTGTTCCCGACTATACCAATCGGTCTGCCGTTTAACCTAGCGAAGCCGATGATAATGTTCTCAGCCCACAGAGGCTGAACTTCAAAGAAGTCACCGTCATCAACGATATGTCTGACCACGTCCCGCATGTCGTATGGCTTGTTTGGATCTATTGGGACTATGTGATTCAATTCTTCATCCATTCTATTTGGATCGTCAGTCGCCTCAGCTATCGGCGGGTCTTCCATGTTGTTTGAGGGGATAAAACCCATTAGTTTTCTGATTATATCGAAACACTCTTGTTCTGTTTTCGCCGAAAAGTGGGCGACTCCGCTTTTCTCCATGTGAACCTGAGCCCCACCGAGCTGCTCAGAGGTGACATCTTCCTTGGTGACTGTTTTTACTACATCAGGTCCCGTGATGTGCATGTATGATATTCCTTCAACCATGATTATGAAATCAGTCATCGCAGGCGAATAGACTGCACCCCCAGCGCAGGGCCCCATGATGGCCGATATTTGAGGAACCACACCCGAAGAAAGAACATTCCTGTAAAAAATGTCTGCATAGGCAACCAAGCTTGAGACTCCTTCCTGTATTCTCGCTCCGGCGCCATCATTCAATCCTATCACTGGTGCGCCATTTCTTGCAGCCAGATCCATAATCTTGCAGACTTTCTGAGCGAAAGCCTCACCAAGGGATCCTCCGAACACCGTGAAGTCTTGGGAGAAGACGTAGACCAGTCTGCCATTCATTCTTCCCCAGCCTGTGACCACGGCGTCGCCGAGAGGTCGATTCTTTTCTGCTCCGAAATTGGTGCTTTGATGTCTTACATATGGGTCTATTTCCACAAATGTTCCTGTGTCGAGCAGCGCCTCTAGTCTCTCCCTAGCGGTTAGCTTCCCTGACTCATGCTGCTTCTCTATTCTGTCTTTCCCGCCGCCCAGCTTGCTTTGTTCTTTCATTTCTTTGAGTTTCCTAATTTTGTCTTCAATTGATGACATGTTTCGGACTTACACCTCTCAAAGTCACACTCAGTAAGATGTTGAATCGGTGAGAAATGAACGTGTCGTGGTGACTTTCACTACTTCTTTCTTAATATCCTTTTTTGTGCTTGTTCATAGTTCTTAGGTGCACGCAGTCGCCACTCAGAATCGTAACTCTGGATCCATCTCGTGTTCTCAGGATCAAGCCCCCTTCATCCGATAGCCCTTCGGCATATCCCTCATAGACTTCACCTCTGCAGACTTCAACTCGGACTTCTGATCCGATTGTTTTGCATAATTTCCGATACTTCGTCCACAGCTTTTCATCTTTCCCACCTATGAAGAACCTGTAATCTTGGTCGATTGTTTTGAGAAGTTCGCTGATCAGGGTGTTTGAGAGAACCCTTTCCCCAAGAAGGGTTTCTAGCGACGTAGCTCGAAGTCCTGCTTCCTTTGGAAGCGTGTTAGTATCGACGTTGACGTTTAACCCGATACCGATGATAACGTACAGGGGTGTGTCTCCTTCGAAAGCTCCCTCTGCAAGTATTCCGCAAATCTTGCTTTCTCCGACGAGAACGTCGTTTGGCCACCTAAGAACTGCTTCAATCTTGTAGAGTCTCCTCAAGGTCTTGGCTACGGATAGCCCGGTCATCAGAGTTATCTTCTGAATAGGTAGATTTGCATTGGGTCTCAGGATGACTGACATATAGAGGCCGCCTTCGGGTGAGTGCCATTTTCTTCCGAAGCGTCCTCTCCCTGCGCTTTGTACTCTTGCCAGAACGACGGTTCCTTCATTCGCGTTTTTCACAGCCAGCTTTTTGGCTTCATCATTTGTTGAGGTAGTCTCATCAATAAGGACTATATGGCAACCAATGATCTTTGAGTGAAAATTCCTCTTGATGGCCTCTAGCGAGATCTGATCTCCAAATGAAGAATTCTGGGGACTACGTTCGCTGCCATTCAATAGGGAATCACGCATCCCTTAGCGAGTGATCTGTTCAGGGTCGCATGAGGTGTGGATTGCCACGCCTTTTTCGGTTCAAAAAGGAAAAACGGGGATGATATTAAATATGCCTTCTGTCTCAGGAATTCCGCACCTCACTTTCTCGAGGTGAGTTCTAGCAATACTCCGTGCATGCTCTTCGGATGGACAAACGCTATCTTATTTCCACCTGCGCCCAATCTGGGCTTCTTGTCGATCAATTCGATGCCTGCTTTGCTGAGTTTGGCGAGCTCTTTGTCAATGTCATCAACTTCGAGTGATATGTGGTGCATCCCTTCGCCTCTTTTCGTTATGAACTTCCCTACTGGCCCCTCCGGATCGGTTGACTCCATGAGTTCTATTCTCGATTCGCCTATGGGGATCATCGCGGATTTCACTTTCTGCTCTTCAACGGTCTCAATGCCAGACACCTTCAGACCAAGTGTCTCAGAATACAGCTTCAGCGCCTCATCCATATTTCTCACAGCTATGCCGATATGACTGATTTTTCTAAACATGGTGCTCTAACCTCTCGTCAATTCGTGCGAGAACTGTCAACATAGATGAGTTTCAATAGAGGAATTAGGTATAAGTCTTTATCGAAGAGAGGATCACTCCCGCAAGCGAGGAATTCCTTGGTCATTCTCCGTTCACTGAGAGCAATTATGCCTCAGAAGATAACCGAGAAAATTGACCAACTACTCCGTCATTAAAGCGTGGTAAGCTTTCAATCGTTGAAAACGATATCTTTAAGTACAAACAAGCTATCAATCAAGAGATGGGTGATAGAGTTGAGTAGCGTCGCAGTGGAGGAGAAACCGACTGCAGCATACGTTGTTTCGGTAATCGGGGGAATACTCGGGCTACTTGTGGGCATTGTAGTGCTCTATTCTTTCGTCGCACCGCTTTACATGGCAACCCAATACGGCTACGTCCCGGGCAGCTTCTGGGCTAGCTACTTCAACTTCATTCTGACCATTGGACTAGTGCTTTCAGGATGGCTAATGATTGCTTCATTAGCCGTGCTTGCTGCTGCTAGGAGCCTGAACAATAACCCTATGGAACATACAAAGTACGGTGTCATCATACTTGTCTTCGGCGTGCTTGGCGGAGCAGCGTTCATATTTGGATTGATCGGAGGCATACTGGCGCTTGTGTATGAACCGATACCTCCTCGCAAAAGACCGGAGGTTCTTTCTCGTGAACCTGTAGCGAGAGAAGGCAGAGTCCCAGAGCCTGTAGCCAGATTCTGTCCTGAATGCGGGGAGAGAGTGGAACCAGATATGATGTTTTGCCCGAAGTGCGGAGCACGCATCCGATAAGAGAAAACGGTCCCAATTGCACCGGGACTCTTCACCTATTTTTTCCTGCTATTGTTGCTCGTTCAAAGTTACCACTCGAGACAATCTTTCTCATGCAGACTGATGACACAGGGCATAGTTCGCTAAACTCAGTTGTGTTCTGGATGTCCATGGGAACATTGTCTCGGTTGATCCTCCTAAACCCCATTTTTAGAAAGAAGCGCTCCGCTGTCATGGTCAGAAGGTACAGCTCTCCAACTCCCTGAGTCTTTGCATATTCGACCAACTTGTCGCAGAGCATTCTTCCGTATCCTTCTCCACGGTGTGGTTTTTCAACTACAACTGAGCGAAGGAGTCCACATTTTCCGCGGATTTCTACTCCACCTATTCCCACATCTTCTGCATTCACTCGTGCCAAGAAGATGAAGTCCATCTTCGATCGAATATCTTCAAAAGGCAGCTCGTTCCCCTTAAGGAGTCTTTCTATCCGAGGTAGATCGCGACTTGTTGCTTTCCTCAGTTCCATCCTACTGATCGTGGGGTTTCGCCATCCTAAGCTTTCCTTCAGATTATTTCTGGTGCTCTATACTCCCCATAGACCTCTCTCAACGCGTCACAAATCTCGCCAGTTGTCGCATATGCCTTGACAGCTTCCATTATTGATGGCATCAAGTTCTCGTCCGCTTGTGCCACCATCTTGATTTGCTCCAATGCTTTCTGAGATTTGCCACTGTCCCTCCTTGCTTTGAGATCCTTCACTCTCTTTCTCTGGCGCTCCTCAACATCTGGCTTAACTCGCAGGATTTCCCATGTGAGTTCCTCCTTGATTGAATACTCGTTTACGCCCACGATGATTCTGTCTTTGCTCTCGACTTCCTTTTGGAACTTGTATGCGCTGCCAAGTATCTCTTTCTGCGGATATCCTTTCTCTATGGCTGTAACCATTCCACCCATTTCATCGATCTTCTCAATGTATCCCATCGATTGGGTCTCAATCTCGTTGGTGAGGCTCTCCAAGTAGAAGGATCCAGCAAGAGGATCAATCGAGTTTGTAGTTCCACTTTCACTTGCGAGAATCTGTTGCGTTCTAAGAGCTATCCTGACAGCCTTCTCAGATGGCAGTGCCAAAGCTTCATCCATGGAGTTCGTGTGAAGAGACTGGGTTCCTCCTAAGACAGCTGCAAGGGCCTGAAGCGTCACCCGAACTACATTGTTCTCGGGCTGCTGAGCTGTAAGAGTAACTCCGCCAGTCTGCGTATGAAAGCGCAGCATCATCGATTCAAGATTCTGAGCACTAAACCTCTCCTTCATGATCTTGGCCCATAGTCTTCTGGCGGCGCGGAATTTGGCAACCTCTTCGAGGAGATCCATATGTGAAGCGAAGAAGAATGAGAGTCGAGGCGCAAAGGTGTCAACCTTGAGTCCTCTTGATACTGCAGCTTCAACATATGCTATGCCGTCAGCCAAAGTGAAGGCAACTTCTTGGACCGCTGTTGCACCCGCTTCACGGATGTGGTATCCGCTTATGCTGATAGTATTCCACTTGGGCACGTTCTTGAAGCAGTATTCAATAATGTCAACTGCCAGTCTCATTGAGGGCTTGGGAGGGTAGATGTATGTCCCCCTTGCAATGTACTCCTTCAGAACATCGTTTTGTACTGTTCCTTGGAGTGCTGAAGGAGCCACTCCCTGTTTTCCCGCCGCGACCATGTACATGGCTAAGATCACTGGGGCTGAGGCATTGATTGTCATCGATGTACTTACCTTGTCGAGGGGTATCCCCTGGAAGAGCAATTCCATGTCCTCGATACTGTTTATTGATACGCCGACCTTCCCAACCTCCCCATAGGAAAGGTCATGGTCAGAGTCATAGCCGATCTGGGTGGGAAGATCAAATGCGACGCTGAGACCTGTCTGTCCCTCCTTCAAGAGATACTTGAAGCGTTGATTCGTCTCCTCGGCTGATCCGAACCCGGCGTACTGGCGCATCGTCCAGAAGCGACCCCTGTACATGGTAGGCTGAACGCCTCTGGTAGCAGGGAACTCGCCGGGAAAGCCGAGGTCCCGCATGTAGTCGATTTTCTCGATATCAGATGGAGTGTAAAGCCTCTTCACTGGTATGCTTGAGGCGGAAAAGAATTCTTTCCTTCTCTCAGGCGTCTTCTGAATGGTTTTCGAGACGGTTGTGTCCTCCCATTTCTTCTGAGCTTCCTTGATCCCATTCGCTTTCTTCTTATCGAACAAGTTACGAGTCCCTCCCGGCAAGTTGCTACTTTTTCTTCCCAAATTTCCTGTTCAAGTAGTCAGCTATATCGCTTGTTGGCGTTCCGGGTCCAAACACTTCGTCTGCTCCCATCCCTTTGAGTTCCGGGATGTCACTCTCTGGTATTATTCCTCCGCCGAATACGGCAATGTCGTCTGCTCCTTTCTTCTTCAGCAGGTCTATGACCTTTTTGAAGTAGTGCTTATGCGTTCCTGAAAGAATGCTGAGGCCGATGACATCTACGTCTTCTTCGATAGCTGCCTCAACTATCTTCTCAGGAGTTTGCCTTATTCCTGTGTAGATGACTTCCATGCCCGCGTCTCGAAGAGCTAGAGCGACTACTTTGGCTCCGCGGTCATGTCCATCGAGACCTGGCTTGGCGATAAGAACCCTAATCTTCTTTCTTGCTCCTGACATATTCTGAGCACCTCTTGCTCACAGTTCCTTTTCTCTGCCAACAATCTCGAAGCATTCTGCTCTTATAGTCTTCTAGGGAAAAGAGATTATTGAGAAGAGTACGTCGTGCAGACGTACCGTGAGTCTTCACTTCTGAGGATTTTTTTCGACGTGAGTGAGCATACTCGTCTCTGTGTTTCGACTATGCGTGACTCGATCGTCTTCTTGCAGCATACCGCCCAGTGCCAGCTGTTATGTGAGGTGACTGCTGTCGCAGAAAGGTTTGTTGCGGGACCTGCCGCACCCGCAAAGAGTGACGCGGTTACGGATTTCGTAGATCCTGCCATTCCCAGATTCAATCGGAATCCCTCCCCGCACCCAGACTGGGCCGCTCATACCTGGTCGGGGACCCTCAACTAATCCTATGGACGGTTCGAACACAGGCTCAATTTGTCTCTTGGTTTCCTTGTCCCAGATTACTAGGCGACCCGAGGGGCAGTCTCCAGCCTCTTTAGCAGCAATTATCCTCTGCTTCGGGTCGCCTGAAAGTGGAATGAGGTTCCAGATTTCTCCAGCTCGATGGCAGAATCGAGCACGGGCACACAAATCCACGGCATCTGTTAGCACCAGAGCGGGGCCATCGATCACTTCAGCCCGGTCGTCGTAGGGCTCTTGGCTGGCTGTCTCTGTCCCTTCAAAATGGACTTTTGCATGTGTTCCATCACAAAACGGTTTGTTCTTAGTTTGTCCGCAGCGGCACAGAGAATAATCGTCTTGTGGAGGGTATTTCTTTCCCGTACGCCATTCGATGGGAGTTCCTTCGGCGTCGGTGTCGATGATCTGAATGGCAAGTGGAATGCCACCGGAAACAAGATAGGGTCCTTTCCTGCCTACTTTTATCACGCGTTTTTCGACAGATGCTTTTGGCTTGTTTTCTTTCTCGATTCCCTTTGCCAAATCTTTTACGCCCCAATCATATGACATTCTATCCTTCTGAACATGAAGGTATTAATTCTTTGTTAGGTTGGCATGAGGGAAAGAGGCACTCAATGTTATCGAAAGTCCTTTCCCAGCTATACTTGGAAGGGCAAGGAAATGGGTCCTTCTATGGGGGTATTATAGAGGAAAAGTATCATGTACTTGAGTACAGCGGAATACACTTGAATCGGCTATTCAGTCTTTGGTGAGGGAATGTCTTGGTGGTCGATTTGAAACAGGTGGAGATTTCAAAAGAGAATGCGAGACGATTCCTTGTTCAGAGACAGAACCTCTTAAAGGAAGAAAGCGGCAAGGACGGAACGCTATCAGCAGTAACTCGGCTCGAATGTGTACAAACAGATCCGATTAATGTCGTGCATCGCAACCATCACTTGGTTCTCCACAACAGAATCAGAAGCTATAGTCCGTCATGCTTGGAGGAATTGCTCTACAAGGACAGGAAACTATTCGAGTACTGGTGCAACGAGAAATCCATAATCCCTTTCAGCGACCTTCGCTACTTCCGCTATCGCATGCAAAACACATCGCAGTTCCAGTCTCCCTATTATGACCGGGTCAAAGCGAGAAGAAAAGAACTAAAGAAGCCTATCGCCCAAGTTCTCTCAGAAATCGAGAAGCATGGACCACTCTCTTCTCAAGAGCTTGAGCAGGGTGGCGCGATCAAAGGGAAGCTCGAGACAAACATACTAAACCTGTTATGGGACTGCGGTGAACTCATGATCCACCATGTCGAGGGAAATAGACGGTACTACGACCTCACAGTCCACATAGTTCCATCAGTCACTGATATCGAAGTGCCGTCCAGAGAAGAATATGAACAATTCATGATCCGAAAATACATGTGGGCATACGGCTTGGTTGATACGCGGGATTGGAGATTCGGTTGGCTCCCAATGAAAGCTCTCCAAAGAAAAGCAATTGTCAAGAAAATGGTTGAGAGCGGTACACTATGTCCAGTCAAAGTCGAAGGCGTGAGACAGGAATACTATGTCCTGAGGGAGTTGCTGAATTCGCTTGAGGATCCAAGAACGTCGATTGATGAAAAAGTCTTCTTCATAGCACCGCTTGACAACCTTTTGTGGAACCGCAAGGTGATTTCAGAGATATTCGATTTTGACTATTCATGGGAGGTGTATAAAGTCCCTGAGAAACGGATCTACGGTTATTATGTCATGCCGATTCTACATGGAACGAAGTTTGTTGGAAGAATCGACCCCAAACTGGATAGGCAAAACCAAAGTATGATCATCAACTCGTTAAGTTTGATCAACAGAGAAGCTGGCGGTGGACTCATGAATGAACTTGTGGCGACCTTGCGAAGGTTCCTCAGTTTCCACAGTGTTTCTAGTCTGACCGTGATGAGAACTCAACCAAAAGAACTGAAGAGCGCCCTAACGCGCGAGCTAAGCTAAGCCCAAGATGTCCGCTCTGCATGCGATTAGACTCTTGCCTGTCTCCTCCTTATTCCTTCTCCTTGATATTTACCGGAGTATGTCATGCCTGAATTCTTTGCGTCGGCGACAAGGAACTGGAACCAGCGTTCGTTCTCAGCGATCCTGAGTTCCTTTATTGGAATGTAGACGGTTTGGATGCCGATTCCCTCATATCCGGGGTCAAACACCGCCGTCTCGCACTTTATTATGCCGAGGCGAATCAGGGTACTTCTTGGTAAGGATAGTCCTATCGCGGTGGCAGGTATCTTGACAGCTACGTTGAGGCGTACGACGTAGACTCCGCGAGGCAACGCGTAGTATCCCTCATGTGGCTTGTAGGTGACAGTCTTCGAGTCTAACTCCCTTCTCTCGCCATCGATAGTGGCAATAGCGTCGTCCTGTATTCGTTCTGCGCTTGAGATACCTATGTCAACTCCACTAGGGTTTATCTTCAATTTGCCCAAGGCGTCCTTGTTTGCTTCAACAACTTTTAAGACTTCATCGAAGATTCTCTGGCCAGACCAAAACACATGAATCCAACTCCCAAAACCGAATCAGACAGTCAATACTTTCGAAGCCATAATGCAATGTGAATACTCATGATCAACTTTCATAGCCTTGTGGAGAGCGCTTCAGACACAAAAAGTTTTTTCTCATCTATTGCAGGCCAGCAGGAAGGAGATAGAGTTATTATCGTGCAGTAACTGATCTTACTTTTGCATTCCTAGGAGGTGTCCCTGAGTTGGGTTTCGTTGCAGACCTTTTACTTAAAGATTTGGATATTCATGTTACGTTTCCTTGGGGAATCAGCATCGTGAGCAACATGGCTTACCCCGACATGACGCAAAGTGATGATAACTTCATTGAAGGAGTTCGAGCGATAGTCGACGACCCATTCTTCGACGGGGTGGAAATGCCCTACCCTCCGGAGAAGCTGTGGGGAGGACTTGAGAAACTTGTCGAAGACAGATTCGTCATTGTTGGTGCCCAATCAGACGTAATTAAACATGGGTTCAACCCCAGTTCGTCGAATGAAGATGAGCGGAAAAAAGCTGTCACCCATTTTGGGGAGATAATTGAGACTGCAGGAGACCATGACGTTCCTCTAATCGCCCTTTGCTCTGGTCCCGACCCTGGAGCTGGCAAGAGAGATGAAGCTGCAACCAAGCTGGTCGGATCGTTGAGGGAACTCTGCGCAAAAGCGGAGGACTATGATGTCAACTTGCTTCTGGAGACTTTTGACAGGAGTTATGATAGGAAACTTCTGATAGGACCGATGGAAGAAGCAGTGAAGGTCGTGAGTGAAGTAAGGAAAGACTACTTCAACATTGGTCTATTATGGGATCTGAGTCACAGCCCGATTATCGGCGAGAAGCCAGATGTTCTGAGGCAGGCAGCCGAGTACCTTGACCATATACACATTGGGTGTGCCAAAAAGGGAGACAAAGGTGGGCTCCTTGATGAACACCCCGGATTCTATAGCAAGAACTCAATCAACACAACTAAGGATGTATCAGAACTGCTGGAGATTCTAATGGATGTTAGTTACTGTGGAATGGTTGGTTTCGAGGTTAAGCCTCAAGAGTATCAATCGAGCAAAGAAGTTGTGAGCACAGCCAAAGGTGTTCTGATCGAAGCATTTCAAAAAGCGATCCCCAGAATACTAGGCAAGTGAGTTCACTATGTTTGCGATCGTCTATTACTGCGGATATTGAACTGAGAACAGGAAGTTGAGAGAATGGTGAAAGTAAAAGGAAGCATTACCCCAGTTGTTACCCCATTCGATGCCGAAGAAGAAGTTGACGAGGAAGCGCTAAGAGGAATAGTTGACTACTTGATTGAAGGCAAGGTTGATGCTCTCTTTGCTGCTGGAACTGCTGGGGGATTCTACCTCATGACGCCGGACGAGAGAAAACGGGTGGTCGATCTCATCGTTCGGCAGTCAAGGGGTCGAGTCCCGGTTTATGCAGGAACGGGCGGGATCACTGTGAGGGAGAACGTGGATCTCGCAAAGCACGCCAGGGATATTGGCGCGGATGCGGCAGTGGTTCTTACTCCGTACTATGTCAAAGTCGAAGACGAGGAGCTATTCCGTTATTTTACGGCAATCGCAGAGGCAGTTGATATGGACGTCATTCTGTACAACAACCCTGCTAGAGCTGGTAACAACGTCTCACCTTCTCTGCTTGAAAGAATAGTTAAAGAGAACAGCAATGTAATCGCCATCAAGGACAGTAGCGGGGATCTCGTGCAGTATGGCGAATACATTATGAAAGTTGGGAAGAAGATCTCGCTTGTAAGCGGAAAGGACGAATTGATGTTAGCATCGCTGGCAATGGGGGGCGACGGGGTTGTGAGCGCCGTCAGCAATGTAGTTCCTGAGCTCGTATTCGATCTCTTCGATTCTTTCGCGAAGGG
This sequence comes from Candidatus Atabeyarchaeum deiterrae, assembly GCA_037310415.1. GTDB lineage: Archaea > Asgardarchaeota > Atabeyarchaeia > Atabeyarchaeales > Atabeyarchaeaceae > Atabeyarchaeum > Atabeyarchaeum deiterrae. The sequence goes on along the minus strand of CP147780.1, from coordinate 2,117,408 downwards.
TAATATTGAGAGGGCTCGGGAAATACAAAGCCGGATATCAATCCTCAAGAAGTCTTTCGGAGGTGCGGCCTACCCTGCGCCGATACTCGCAGCCTTGGACTTGGTCGGAGTAATAAGCGGCAAACCAAGGTTACCTGTAATGACTCTAAAGGAAGACCAAAAAGAGAAGATCAGAGAAGCGCTAAGGACAATTGGCAAACTAGAATAAAGAGAATGTATGAATCTACTCTGTTACGCTCCCCGCCATAGGTTACTTCAGTTCTGCGCCACAGAACCTGCAATACAACTCGTGAGGCTCGATCTCCCTCCCGCAATTCGGACACCTCTTCTTCTCATCCTTGCGCGCGAGTTCGTTGAGGGCTGCGCCGAGAGTCAGTAGTCCAAATGCGAAGACGAATGGTATGAAAAACAGAATGAAGAGAATCATTGCAGTGTTGAAGCTTTGTAAGCCAGTTCTATTCCTCATGTTTGCCATTCCGATGATTAGGCAGATGTATGCAGCCAAGGCAATCCCAGAAGATGCTAAGCTGAGCGCTGCGAAAGCCGCGTAACTAAGTATAATCCATGGCGTAAGAACGAAGTTGGTGGAGAAGCCCGACCCCATGCTCAATGCGTCGGAGACAACGTTCCACAAGTAGATCATGACGAACAGCAGACCTCCGGCTTTGAGAGTTGAGGACTTGTACGCGTCGCCGACTCTGAATGCAAAGAATCCGAAGACCGCGGAGAAGGACAAAGCGACAAAAGACCAGATAATGCTCAGTAGCGTGGAGGACGCCAAGATGTCGGTGCCGAGTGTGATCGCGGAACTCAGAATACTCACCAAACTCGACACTAACATATACGCACCCATTAGATAGCTAGCTTTCGAAGCCCTTCTCAGTAGCAGAAGAATGGGTTCCTGTTTAACGGATGTGCTTTGTACTTGTGCCACTTTCATCAGCCACACTTCGTTCTTTTCGGATATTCTCGCTCTGATATATAATTCTTTTTGACTATGAGTGCAGGATCGGAAAGCGAGATCGAGGGCAGCGAACAAACCCCCGATGTCATTCGAGAACACGAGGCATCGCTTTTCCAAACAGATAATTGAAGGATCCTTCAGTTTATATTTTCACTTGCCACGCGTATCAACGCTTATACTTTCTCGGGAAACTCAAAGCCGTTGATCAGTCTTTTGAGCCCTTAGCTGGTGTTGCATTGGTGACAGGGAACCGTGGGCAATCCCTAGCAAGTTAAATACACATAAGTATCATGTTTAGTTTGCAACGGAGCGGCGTTCTTGTTAGGAAGGGAGGTTGAGCCTGAGGATGCCGGTGTTTAAAATTCTGGTAATGGGTATGCCTGCATCGGGGAAGACAACTTTTAAAAGGTATGTGTTTGAGGGCAAGGAGTTCAATCAGCTTACAGATTATATTCCGACATTCGGTGTGCACATTACGTTGTATAATTACAAAGGTTCGGAGACAGTGAAAGTATCTGCTTTTGATTGCGGCGGTCAGACGAGTTTCATAGACACATACTCTACCGACCAGTGGTTGCCAAACTTATTCTCAGAGGTGTCTCTGCTCTTCTTCATGGTCGATTCATCGTCGAAGAAGACCTTGAAGGAAGCGGGGAAACTCTTCAAGAAGTATCTCAACAATGTGATCAGGTATTCAGATGAGTGCGTTGTTTCCGTGCTAGCTTCAAAATGGGACAGACACACTCTATCGGAGGATGATTTGAAGGGTGTATTCAAGAATGTAACGGTTCACCCAGTATCTGTCACTGATGGCTCAGCCAGAAAGGTTTCACAAATGATCATAGATGACATGTTGGAAAAGAGGAAACAGCGACAGCCAAGAGACGGTAAAACCCCACCGCCATACGTGAGCGCCTTACATGAATAGTCTGTTCTCCAAGAAGCGCGACATCTACTGCGCCGTTAATGAGATACCAAAAAGAGGAGGAGAAGAAATGGATCTTATTCTTGCGTCTTCTTGGGTGTCGATTGCTGCTTTGCGGACTCTTTGAGATCATAGGATGGAGCAAGTAAAGCCGGAAGGACCAGTTTTTCAAAGAGTTCAATGTAGCCATCCTCTACACTTACTATTCCGATAGTATCATTTTCTTTCTGGGCAATCGGAGCGAAGAGTATTTCCTCGGAATCCTTGGAGCATCCGAAGTAAGACAAACTTCCTGATGCCCGAATGCTCACGTTGCCCATCTTCGATAACCCGGCAAGCAGTTGCTCCTGATTCTCGTCACCCTTTGATTCGCCAATCAGTAGTGTTACTCTGGTCGCTTTCTTGACCTTTTGTAAGTCTTCAAGAGGTGCTTCTGCAAGCGTTGGAAGTGCAATCGCTATGTGACTCTTGGTTCGCTTGATCATATCCTGTAGGTGTGCAGCCAAAGCTGTTCTCGATATGACCGGCCACGTGTTGGATTCTGAAAACTGAGGAGCGCGCTCAAGTGCCATCCAAGCGCTTTGAAGGATCCATTCAACGCTGGCCGACGCCTTCTTGTGTTTTTCAATGCTATCGCGGAAGTCTCCCAAGATCCTTTTGGTCTCTTCCTTCAGTAATGCTTCGTTTTTGTCAATGCAGCCTATTAAGCCGGATTGTGCGGTGTTCATCGAGTTCTCATATCTTGTCTGGTGAGTCAGTAGAGCGTCTGAATGATTCTTTTCGTTAACCATTGAGACTTCTCTATATTTCTCATAAGATCTTGATAGAAGGTAGCCGCATGTTCCGCTGGCACCGAAGGCTTCCTGCTCATAATCCTGCAGATGAGAAGAGATCACCCTGTGGAATCTATCCTTGCCCCCGACCACTTCTGACTTGAACTCCCCTAGCGACGCGTTGGTTAGCTTCGAAAGTGAGGTATTCATTGCGGAGGTTGTATCGATTGCGGTGCTCACTTGCTTGTTCGAAAAATCCCCAAGTTCCTTGACTGCCTTGTCCAGTTTTAAGTCGATCTGCTTTGACTGATTCTCTTTGAATTCGGCGACCCTGGAAGCAGATTCTTCTACGAAGGCCTTTATCTCGTCTGTTGATTGGGCAATGAAGCTGCCTAGGTCCTTCTGCAGAGCCGAGGTTTGAGCGTCGAATTCCTGCGAAACTGATATCATTGCCGCACGCATGGAATTCGTTGTCGACTCCGTTATCTCTTTACATGTTCCCAGAGTTGTGCTGACCTGATTCGCGATACTTGTCTGTGCTGACGACTTTGCCGTGTCGGATTTCTTCGTTGCTTGGTTGACGAGCGCGAGCAAGCCTGATTTGCTTTGCTGAATTTGTTCATCCAACTCGTCCAAGTGTTTTGCGGAGGCTGATCCAATCGTGTTCTGAGCTTCGGAGACGAGTGTGGCGATTTGCCTTGTGCGTGAAGCTTTGCTGGAGCCAATCCCTTCAGTAACCTTCTTAAGAGTTCCTCCTAATGCTTCCTCGTTTCTCAATAATAGATCGTTCAAAGCCTTTTTGGCAATCTCGGCTTCGCCAGCATATTGTCTTGCGGAGACATCGACGAAGTCTTTTACCTGTGTGCCGAGGGATTCAATCGATTGGGAGTATTCGGCGAACTTGGGCAACAGACTTGCGGCAATAACCTCGCTTTGTCCGAGCCCTTGCCTTGCTGCTTTCAGGCTTGTGAAAGGTGTTCCGCGGATCTCGGTTTGCAGCTTCTTGGCTTCTTCTTCAAAGGAAGTATGCCCCGTGCTTGCCTCTTCCTCGAGGTACTCTTTCAATTCATCGATAAGTTTCCTCTCGAAACCTTTTATGATTTCCTTCGCTTCAGCGGATAGGGCTGTCTTTCTTCCAGGTGAAGCCGTCTTTCTGGTTGTCGGTTTTGAGGAACTCTCTGAAATTGGTGCAGGCGTGTTTGATGCGAGAATTCTTTCAAGTATCCCGCCGACTTCCTTCTCCAAGGCCGGGAATGATGAGGAGACTTTGTTTGTTGCTTTTGTTGTTAGGGCGGACAATAATGCCTCGTTTTTCTTGCTCAGTGGCACCATCATCTTCTGAGCATTTTTGCCAATCTCTGAACTCACTGCTGCCAAAGCGTTGGAGCAACTTGGGATAACCGTTGAGAGCGTCGATTCTAAGAATGATGATATAAGTTGGCTCGATGATACGTGGGAAGCAATGAGCCCCTCCAATGTGCCCTTAATGGCAGAAGCGGCTCCGGTTAGGTTAGCTAGTCCAGTCGAGTATAGTTCTTCTACTTTTCCTCTGAGCTCTCCAAAGGAGGATTTGGTTCTCGTTGTAAAAGATCCGACTAACCCCTGTACCAATGAGTTGAGGCTCTCTCCCTCACGGGTGATAGAATTCACCAGCACATCTATGTTCTTGTAAACTAGTTGGGTCGAGTCGTTGATCCCTGTTTTGAAGTTCGACCACCATTTGTCGAGAGATGCGGTGGTCTTCTCCTTGAATTCCGATAGAGTCTTGCTGAGGTCAACCGAGAATTCCTTCATCGCTCCATCGACGGATGACTTGAACTTGCCAAGATTAGTTGAAGCTGCCTTCATGAAACGATCGGTAACATCTCTGATGCCGGACTGGAGTTCGAGGGATTTCTCTCCAAATGACTTTCTCTGGCTTTCCAGGACATCGGAACTCTTGGTTTTAGAACTTGTTATCGTAGATCTCGCTTTCTCCTCGAGTTTGGCTTCAATTGACGAGATCTCATTTTCTAATACGATGAGGTTCTCTCTGATATCAGTCTTGTACTGTTGTAAGTTTGTATGGACGGTTTCAGCAAACGTTTGAACGGTTCCTTTGTAGTTCTCCAGAAAAGTGGACATCATGTCTGTGGTGTCTTTCAGGTATTTCTTGGCTGATGTGTCAAGTTTTGTGTTTACGTTGTCTATTCCGGAGGCGAGTTCTGTTTCAACTTCAGTTGATTTTATCTTGTGCTCATCAACATGCTTCTTAATTGAGTCTGTGACCATGGTCTTCGTGAGTTCGGTTTCCTGTTTCAACTTCTCCAGCATATCAGTTACGTTTTTTGAAGAGCTGCTTTTGTAGAGGTCAATCTCACTTACAGTCTGCTGTATGCCTGATTTAGCCGCCTGTTGAGCCTCCTTCTTCCAGTCTCCGCAATTCTTGCTGACGGTTGTCAATGCGGAGTCAACGGCACTGGTAGTGCTGTCCCCGAGGTTCTTAGCGATTTTCTGGAAATCCTTAAGAAATGCTACGAAACCAGCATAAGGAGGAATCGTTGTAAAGCGGCTCAAAACTCCAGGAATGCGCCTGACCAGGCGCTCGCTTTCCAGTTCAAGTACTGCCTTCGTTGAAAGTGCATAACCCAAACCACTATTAGTTGAAATCTCTCCAAGGGTTAGCGGACCAAGAGTGAGAAGAACTTTGAATGCTTCTGCTGCCTGATCCGAGATGCCCATGGCTTCCTTCAGAATTTGATTGAAAAGAATTCCTTGTTCCTCAAGAGTTTCCGGTCTTTCTTCTTTCAACATATGTCTTTAGCACCTCTTGCTCGGGTTCATTAGATATGGCACGAGTGAAATGTTACTCAGCTCGGGGACCACCTTTTCTGAGTTTCCGATATTCTTCCAAGAACTCTCGGTTTAGCTCCATGATCTTCGTAGGAAGTCTAGGTGCTGGTGAGGAAGTTGGAACTTTGGGAGCTTGCACATTCGGGGGCGATTTTGGAGAAGCTTTGTCAGCTCCTGCCGGCGGACGGGCGAGCTTTCTCTGTGGTGTGGCATGCTTTCCGCTGATAGAAGATGCAGGAGCCTTTGTAAGAGAATGAGTCGCAGATGAGAGTATACCCTTAAGTTCATCTAGCATCGCCCGTCTCGTATTAATTGGACCTGCGGGCACCTTGGGTTCCATCTTTGTTGGTGCGGGATCTGCCAAAAATGTTCTTGGGCTTCCCGTTGGATAAGAAGTGGATTGCTCTTCGCGCCTGTGCATAGCGACAACCGTACTTGGGATCTCATAAGGCTGAGCTGCAGCCTTGCTGAGTTCGTTCATCATTTCTCGCCTTGATTCGGGCTCAGAGAATGAGGGAAACTCTTGGTGCCAGTTTGTCGTCTTTTGCCCCACTACCGTCAATTTCTCAACGTAGACTTCTCTTAGTTTGTCATAGACTTTGGGACCGATAATCCCCCGTTTCTTTGCATCCTCGAGTGAGTTCAATGCCGCCTCCGCAGCTACCCTCTCTACGCCAAGTTTGAACGCTTCTTCCCACCATGGATCCGTAGGCAGTCCTATTCCGCCCTTTGTCCTGAAACCCACATTGGCCGAATGTCTGGATCTATGACCACTTTGATCTTTCTTACTGTGTTTCCTGTTCTTCTTGTTGCTCAACAACACCAGCCTCGACTACCTCATCCGTGAGACGCCGTTGCGCCAGTAGGCGCCGGGTGACAAATACGCCTGATCAGACCCCCCAACGACGCTGATAGGCGATCACTGATCAACCGTGGATTCGGGGTGTTGTGCTCTTAACCCGTCCCCTCAACGGAAGAATGTTCGTAACGGTGCGTGCCTAATACTAATTGATTTCGGATTGACTTATATAGCTGTTTCTGATAAGTTGTGTGTTGTTCAGTGTTTTCGCTCTTCGATTTGCGATAACCGCAAAAGAAAGGATGGGGTGGTGACTTGAATTGTCACAAGACGTGACGTTCGCAAGGATGGTGAAGATCTCTGATGAACCCATACTGCTGCCAAATGAATTTCAGAAGGTTCTGGGGGAGAACACAAATGCATTAATGATCCTCGCTGTGTCCACCAAGACCGTTAGACTAATCCCGACCACTAGTTCAGAAGCAGTCAAGGTATCTATAGAGATCAAGAAGCTTACTCCAGAATACCTCAAACAGATGAGTGAGACATTTGTGAAACGTAACCTCAAGGTCGTCTACTCGACAGGATTCTGCTACAAAGGAGACAAATGCTTGTACGAAGCTTACTTTGATCCCTCACAGATTAGCATTAAAGACAAAGAAATGCAGGACCTCATAGAGTCACTAGAAGGCACCACGAAGGTCGAAGTGAAGAGGATTGATTTAGAGACAACTGGGTAGGCAGTCGTAGACAGGCTTGGTACGGGGTAACCGCTGTTGAAGAATTGGTGACGATTGTTGAGGATGGGGTCTTGGGGGCAGGCGCTTGACAGATCTTGGAATCCTCGATGCGACTCTAGGAGAATGTGGGGAGGTTGTGTTGCTGGCGATAATGGATGGCGCCAGAAAAGCTGAGCAAATTCAGGCGATAACTGGACTGCGTAGTAAACTGGTCGCTACCCGCCTGCGCGTGTTGGTCGACTTGAAACTCATATTTGCGGATGCCCTGAGTTACGTTCTCACGGAGGAAGGTTTGAAACTGGCGCGGATCGTTGCACAGAGAAGAAACTTGGGAGAATCAGAATGCCAATCAAGTAGCGTGAATGAGGATCCCTGTGGGCTCTAAATGTTACCTGCTACTTCAACAAACGGTAGGTTTCTGAAAGGAGGAAACTGAGATGGCCAAAACCCTTAGTGTTGAGAAATGCATCGCAGGCAAAGAGACGTATCTTTTGTGTGTGTCAATTATCGGACATAATGTAAAGAATGACAAACCGATCCTCAAAGCTTCTTACCCCCCGTTCGAACTCAGTGACAAGACAGTGAACGATATCTTCAGTCTGTCATCTTTCAGTGGAGATGAGCCAGGCTTTATCTCGCTCGAAGTGGGCGAAGGAGTTGTCATGAGCTACTACACCGGCAATCTGGAACCATTGCGCTGCAAGCCTCATTGTCTGTTGCTCTTTCTCGACAGACCGGACACGCCTGAACGATATAAGAAGATGCTCACCACAATGGGGTCCGTTGTCTTTCCCTTACTCTGCGACAGGGATTTCCAAGAATTTGCAAGGAAACTCTTCGAAGCAGCGATGTTGACAGGAGAGCTGAAGACGAGAAGGATCTGCGAATCTGATTCGTGAATTAAGTGCCACGGAAACGTGGTCTCAAAGTATCATGATTATTCAAGTCGAGGCGAAAGAGACGGGAGCCTGTCGGCGCAAGTTGTTTCCGCCAACCTGTACAGAGCACAGTTAGTTATGGAGGACGAACTGATGAGATCCAATGTGCGGTTCTTCACTTCCAAGCAGTGTGGTTTCTGTCGCGCTGCGAAGGCCATACTCGACTCAGTGTTGCAGCAATTCGGAGACACAGTCAAAGTTGAGGAAATTGACATAGATGATGATCCCCGCATGGTGATTGAAGAGGGAATACTTGCGCTCCCAGTAATCATAATAGGCGCATGGAAATTCGTTGGCGTGCCTGATAAAGATGATATTCTCACAGCGACGCTGAACGCCGTTGGGGAGCAAAGTTTTGTTGCACAACAGGATGCCAGGGAAGTCTTTCAGGAGGGTAGATAATAGAATGGATAGAACACCTTCGGGAATAACGAATCTAGATAAACTCATTGAAGGCGGATTCCCAAAAGGGAGAACGATGCTCGTAGCAGGGGGAGCAGGAAGTGGAAAAACGATCTTCTCCCTACAGTTCCTGTACTCTGGTGCAATACTCTACGACGAGCCAGGAGTCTATATCTCGTTCGAGCAACCTGTAGATGAGGTTATTAGTGACGCTCAACGCTTCGGTTGGGAAATTTCAGAAATGAAATCGTCGAAGAAACTTGCATTCATAGATTTCTCAGCTGCAAAAACAAGGACCTCTGATGTTATCATTGAATCAGCAGAATTCAATCTAAATCCCTTGATCAAGGCGATTGAGTATACTGTAAATGAGATTGGGGCAAAGAGGATTGTTCTTGACTCGGTTACCGCTCTTCTCCTACAATTCCGAAATACAGACATTGTTCGCAGGGAGTTGCAACGCGTCAGTGCGGCTTTGAAAAAGTTAAGATGTACTACAGTCCTTACTTCAGAAGTGCCTAGGGGCGCCATTGGATTCGGAAGATTTGGAGTTGAGGAGTTCGTAGTTGACGGAGTAATCGTTCTGCAGGTAATTCAGAAGGGGCTCCTACGGTTCAGGTGTATTGAGATCACCAAAATGAGGGGAACCAAATCCGAATTGGGGCTCAGAGCTATGGCTATCAATGAGAGCGGCATAGTAGTGTATCCGGAAAAAGTCTACACATTGGAGCAGTTGTCAGTGTGAGTAATGCTCTTGTCACGTGTCTGGTCTACTTGTGAATCACACCAAAGAAGTCTTTCAACAGAATACGGTTATATGGAATTGCGCGGCATAGTTGTATTGGGAGTTCGTCTTGCGTCGAGAAGGATCTTGGAGTTGACGCTCGCAGCTTGATGGGTCGCATGAATCAGAATAGCAATAGCTAGGTGTTAACGAAAGAATGCCAAAAATACTGAAGATACTCATAATGGGACTACCATCGTCAGGAAAGACGACCTTCATCAAGCATGTCTTCGAGAAAAAGGAATTCAGTGAAATTGAAGAATACAGACCAACTTTCGGCGTTGGCATATCCCTTTATGAGTTTAAGGGTTCAGAGGGTGTGATGGTCTCCGCATTTGACTGTGGCGGGCAGACAAGCTTCGTAGACACCTATTCGACGGACCAGTGGATACCGACTCTTTTCGGAAAGGTATCAGTTTTCCTTTTCATGGTAGATTCATCATCTAAGGAGAATCTGGAGGGTGCCTCCAAGCTTTTCCGCAAGTACCATGAAAACCTGAGAAGAAACTCTCCTGATGCTGAGGTCTATGTTCTGGTAACAAAGTGGGATAAACACGTCTTGACAGTCGAAGAACTGGAAGAGACATTCAAGGACATCAAGATCTATCCTATTTCTGTCCTTGATGAATCAGCCTATCAAGTTTCGACAAGCGTAATAGAAGGACTTCTGAGAGAATAGAAATGGACTGAGTGAGAACGTCTCTTGCCTTCTATCGGGAGCTTCGGTGGCTTCGCAGTTTAGCGCGGGTCATCATTGTAATCCCACCAAGATGGGAAGAGGTTTTTGGCGTTACGCGAGATTGCTGCTATGGCAGCTTCTGCGCTCATGTCTCTCAATTCAGATATCTTCTTGACGACCTGTAACACATTCCTCGGTTCATTCCTCTCTTTTGGATCTATCCCCAACAGCGGCGAATCTGTCTCTGTAAGCAGAACCTCCATAGGCAAAACCGCGACCTGCCTCTGCTTCATCTTGTTTCGACATATGTTTGGCGCCACTGAAACAAAGTATCCCATGTTGTCTGGCTCGCTGAAACCATGAAGAACTACTTTCAGTCGCGGAAACTCTCGTAGAATACTCAACGTATCCTTTGGAGCGTCCCGCGAATGAACGATGACCGGAAGACCCAGATCATCAGCAAGCGCCAGCATCCTTCTGAAAAGAATTCTCTGTTTCTCCCGTTGCTCCTCATCCTTGACCCAGTAATAGTCCAATCCGATTTCCGAGATAGCCACAATCCGCTTCGCTTGGCTACTGATCCAAGTTATTTCTTTTCCTATGACATACTCCGAAAAGTTCGCTATGAATTCAGGGTGAAGACCTAGGCATGCTTTCACGTTTCTGTACTTGTCCGTGATCTCGAGGGTTTTCCTGTTGCTGGATGGATCGACCCCCGCGTTAAGAACTACCACGTTGCTAGCTCTTCCTAGGACCTCTTCCCTGTCATTGTCGAAGGATTTGTCATCTATGTGGCAATGAACATCGATCAGCAATTTCGGCCCTCCATGATCTATGTTAGAAACTACTTTTAGAATGATGTTGCAGGTTGCGAAAAGAGCTTAGTCAACGTTAAGTGATCATAAAAGACGTTCTTTAGGGCTCAGCTTTGTACTTGTCCTTGTCTACTCGAGATACATCACCCATTTCCACGAGTCGGTCAAGATGTTTCTGCAACATCACCTCTTCGAAGAAGTGGAACATTTCCATTGGTTGCTTAGGTTTAGGATATATTATCCCTCTACCTACGAGGTCGTCGAGCGTTCGCTCCTTTTTCAACAGATCAAGTATTTTCTCGTCCCGCTTATAGATTACGTCGATATATTTATCGAATAGGAGATCTATCCTGTCCTGGCCTTCGAATGGTCCACTGTGACTCGTCATGACGACTCTGGGTCTGAGATGGTGAAGGCGTTCAATTGAATTTATGAAGTCTTCTATGTCTGATGAAGCGTTACCGTACCATGGTCCAAACGACGTCAAGTCCACATCGGTAGAGTACAGTATCTTGCTTCGGGGTTCATAGAAACAAGAGTGACCGGGGGTGTGTCCGGGAGAATGGATAACCCTCAGGTTGGTCTCGCCGAAGTCAAATTCGTAATTGTCCTTGAACCTTACCTTGATCCTGATCTTTTCTCTCACGCCAAAAAGTTCGGGCCTGTTCTTCTCGAAGAACTTGACGAGCTTTTTGTTCTTGTTGAACCCAGTCATCTCAAGGAACTTATCATATGAACTGATCGCCAACGCATCTTGTGTTGGCGCATAGAGCGACGCGTTTGGAAACATCCAGTTTCCTCTAACATGGTCAATGTGATAATGCGAATTAATAAGAATATCAATCTTGTTTTCATTTGCCAGCTTCTTGAGTTGAGCTGAGTCAAGACCAGTGTCCACCAGACCTTTCACTTCGTCGTCTATGAGGAGAGAATTGGAATACGGAAACCTCTTCGGATCTCTAGCTGTTATCAAGAACAAATGATCAGTGATACTTACCTTCCCCATAGACTACTACCCGTCCTGCCTGAGTGTTGCCGGACCTTCGAGAGTCCGGATGACATGCATCGAGTTCATCTTTCGCAATGAAAGCATCGCACATGTTGACGATCATGTGGGTGTGACTGCGTCTGATTGCTCTCTTATCTTTTTCGTAGCGATTACTCAAACCTCGCAAGCCTCATCAGCGGGCAAGGCATCTTACTAACATGTAACTGGCGTGGACGAAATGATCAGTTTGCTCCCTTGGGTCAAAGATTGTAGTAGTACTCGCCCTTAACCTCGAGCAATCTATCTACACATTCAAGTATTTTAGGTTAATGATCAACGGTAGATGACATAGTGACTAGTCTGTCGAGTTATGCTCCTTTCAGATTAGTGTTTCTCTCTTCTTCGAAATGACGATAGAACTATTGATTGAGATAGCACTCTGTAACATTGGTAGGGACTGCAATCGGAGGAATGAATTCAATACAGCAATTGATTGGAGGAAAGATTGAACATAAATAACTGTCGTAACAGAACCCTTTAATTACCTCGTCCCAATAGAGGTGACTATTAGCGTCCGCAAATGAAGGGGGGTGAGAGAAGGAATGGGAAGAGCGAGTGGAAAAACAAAGATAGTGGCGGCAATCCTCGTGGTCATGGTCGCTTCTATAATGGGTTACCTTGTCTTGGCGTATCCTTCAGCGGTGCTTAACGAGTCAGGCACTCTGAGCGGTGTTGCCAGCCATACCTATCCGTTCTCAATTCTATTTCCAAAGTCGTCAGCCCAAATTGTCTTTACATGCAGTGGGACAGGTCTCTACCGCATTATAGTCAGGGACAATGCCGGCAGCATTGTCTTCGATTCAACCACTTTTAGTGTTCCGTCAACTAACACGACTGGTTACTCTTCGTGGTTCTCTGCATTCGGAGCTCACACAGTTCAAGTTAGTGGAACAGCGATGATGACTTACACGCTCACGGTGATGGCAAAAGGTTTCCCATGGTAGTTTTGTCGAAGACGAGGTTGGAGATAACCAGCTGTGCGCTACGTTCAGTGACAATAGAACAGTCATGGTGTTGTTCATCTTCTCCCTTCTTTTTGTCCGAGAGCCATCAGGATTTATATCTTGAGTGCCTGCATACTGGGCGTTACCGTGAATGCTGGCCAATCATGCAGTGAGTAGACTAGTCGTCGCAAAGAAGACCGCAGATCGGAGGTTTCGCAATTGTTTAAGAGTCCCTTGATATACTTTGGCAAAGGCGCGATCGGAAGAATCGCCAATCTCAAAGGAGAACGGGCTCTGATAGTCACGGATAAGAAGATCAGGGCGCTGGGGTTTCTGAGTGAATTAGAGAAGCACCTAAAAGGAAAGTTCTCAGAGATAAAGACCTTCGACGAGGTTGAACCTGAACCGAAAGACTCAACCGTTTCCAGCTGTGCTGAGATCGCAGCGGCGTTCAAGCCAGATTTGTTCATGGGGCTGGGCGGAGGATCTCCAATAGACGTTGCGAAAGGCGCCTTTCTATTGTACGAACGACCTGATGTTAAGCTTGCTACTGTCAGCCCTCTAGTAAATTATGGCTTGAGGAAGAAGGCAAGGCTTGTGGCGATACCGACTACATCAGGAACAGGTTCTGAGGTGAGCATCGGACTCGCTGTCACAGATTCCAAGTCGGGGAGGAAGCTAACTCTTACATCATTTGAATTGGTTCCAGACGTTGCTATTCTGGATCCACAGTTGGCCTTCAAAATGCCGCCGAAACTCAGGGCAGACACGGGTCTTGATGCCCTTGTTCACGCAGTAGAGAGCCTCCTTACCAAAATGAGCAACCAATTCACAAGTGCGTCAGCCATCAAGGCTATTCAGACAGTCTTCCGCTATCTTGGGCAATCGTATAAGACTGGCAACGAGATAGCAATGGAAGAGATGCACTACGCCGCGAGTCTCGCTGGATCGGCGATGAGCTACTCCGGTCTTGGCATTGCTCACAGCCTTGGTCATGCGGTAGGCTCAGCATTTCACCTACCACATGGACAAGCAGTTGGATGGGCGCTGCCTTACACGATAGAGTACTGCACCAAGACGGCCAAGGACAAGTACTTGGAACTCCTCAGGGCTATCGGAGTAGAGGGCGCCACGCAAGAGAGCTCAGCTCAGAAACTACTCACTGCGGTGAAGGGCCTAATGACGGAGATCAAGGAACCCACCTCAATAAAGGATCTTGAAATCGATCAAGACGAATTCAGAAGCAAGATCCCGACCATGGCGGGGTTCGCTGCAGGAGACTTGTGCACATTCACAAGTCCCAGAGTACCCACGACAAAAGAGTTCACAACGATACTGGAGTACATGACGAAAGACAAGCCTATTGACTTCTAAAAAGAGAAGCCGACTCTTGGGAGCACTCTTGTCTCAGACCTAAGATTTCGCTGCAATGTAGATGCTGGCCACAAAGGCTCCTACGACCACCGCTCCGAGGATCACATAAGCAAACATGATGCGACCTGCAACATCGGCTATCCCGGGCGTGCCAGCCATGCCATACAGGAAATATGCTACAAACACCAACAAAGACGTAATAGCGCCCCACAGGAAAAGCAACAGATCGAACTTTCTCAGACTCTTTCCCTCCTTTGAAGGAAATACTGATCTCCTTTTTCTAAGAGTCTGATTCGATATTCCTTAAATACTTATGTGTCATGCTAGGCACAATTAGTATATTGTTGCCTTGTCAAATCGTATTCATATACTATCACTAGCAGCAATTGCGAGGTCTTGAAATTGTTCAAGTGTCCTCTAATCTATTTCGGCACGGGCGCCATAGATAGGATAGCAGAAATCAAAGCGGAACGCGTCTTACTCGTCACTGATAAGACGCTCAAGAATTTGGGGGTAGTCGACGAAGTCCAGAAGCGTCTGAAGGATGGCGGCACCAAGGTTGCGGTTTTCGACGAAGTTGAGCCCGACCCGAAGGACACAACCGTGGCGCGCTGTGTCCAGCTAGCAACAGAATTCGAACCAGACCTGATCATTGGGCTCGGTGGAGGCTCCTCGATAGACGTCGCAAAAGGAACATTCTTCAACTATGAGCGACCCGACGTGAAGCTGTGCAATATGAGCCCCTTAGAGACATACAATCTCAGAACCAAAGCGAAGCTAATAGCCATCCCAACAACATCAGGAACAGGATCGGAGGCAAGTCTAGGATGCGTCATCACCGACTCGGAGAGCGGCAACAAAATGTCGCTAGCCTGTTACGAATTGGTTCCAGATGTTGCTATCTTGGATCCAACGCTAGCTTATAGAATGCCACCGAAGCTCAGAGCAACCACTGGGATTGACGTTCTCGCTCACGGCATTGAATCATACATCACCCAGATGCACACTGACTTCAGTGACGCGCACGCGATGAAGGCTATCCAAACCGTATTCGAATACCTTGAGAAATCCTTCAAGACAGGTGATGAGACGGCGATGGAGAAGATGCACTACGCGGCAACCTTCGCAGGAATTGCTATGAACAACTCGGGTCTCGGAATCGCTCACGCCATGGGACACAGCATAGGTGCCCTACTGCATCTTCCTCATGGAGCGGCGGTGGGATTTGCGCTTCCTTACGCGATAGAGTTCTGTGCTGAAACATCCAAAGAAAGATACTCTCAGATTCTAAGAATGCTTGACATCAAGGGAGCCGCACCTGAGGATCCGGCTAAGAGGCTCTCAGCCATGATCAGGGAATTGCTCACCAAGATACAACTCCCAACAACAATCAGGGGTCTAGGCATCGCAGATGCCAAATTCGAAAAGTTGATTCCCAATTTGGTGAAATTCTCTTCAGAGGATCCGACCTCTTTTACAAGCCCAAGAAACGCAACAAATGAAGACTTCACAAAGATATTCGACTGTATGCTCAGGAACAAATCAATCGATTTCTAAGCTTGAATGCGGCGCGCCGACACCGTGCCCTCAGGAATGACCATTGGCTCCTCTTTCTCTCAGCTGTTCTTCAGCTAGCTTCTTGCCCTCTCTTGCCTGACCAAGAGAAGTATCAATTCTCAATACCTTGTCATAGCTTTCAAGCGCTTCTTCGAACCGACCAAGATTGTACAGAGCGAATCCCCGGTCAATGAGTGCGTAAATATGCTCTGGTTTGGTCTTGAGCACTTCATTGAAGCACTTGACGGCTTCACTAAACTTGCGAATATCATTGAGAGCAAAACCTTCGTTGTACCACGCGTCGACCAGCTCCGGGTTCATTTTATTGACTCGCTCGTAGCATCTCAATGCTTCCTGAATCCTGCCGAGACTGTGGAGCGCGACTCCTCTCCTGTTCCAGGTTTGACTGTTCCTCGGGTCTACTCTAATGGCTTCATCGTAGCACTCCAAGGCCTCTTCGAACAATCCGATACCGTACAGGGCAAGACCTTTGTCATTGAGTGCTTCGACAAATCTTGGGTTCAACTTGATGGCTTCATCGTAGCTTTGGAATGCTTCATCAAATCTGCTGAGTTCGTAAAGGGCGACGCCTCTTCTATCCCATGCTTCGACACATTTCGGGTCTAGTCTGATTGCTTTATCATAGTCCTTCAATGCTTGCTCGAATTTGCCCAGTTCTGCAAGTTGATTAGCTCTTTTAAGCCATTCAGAAGCCGTTTCTCCGTCCTTGGGTCTCGATTCCATGTTTCGACTCACTCGACTCTTTCATCCTTCTCAACTGCAACTGTCTTCAAACACGATCTCTATGTATCTTCCCCATTGTAAATCTTTCTTTGCAACCTTGACACACATCGTGAAATCGCTACACCAAAGTTAAGTGCGCATCATCTATCGAACACGCTCGGTTTCTCTCGTCTAGGTTCAGTTGTTGTCCCCCGTGATGCAATTGAATAACTATATTATATTGGATAGACTGACCTATTAGTAACTCGGTCAAGCAGAACCGATATCTCATTAACCCTCACGGTGAATCACCCGTCAGAAGCGGGGCGGCAGGAGAGGAGACCACACATGTCTTCAACTGCAAGAACAGCAATCGAAAAGGATGAATTCCCTTACTTAAAGAATCCAAGACAAGCTGAAGAGTTCTTGGTGGAATTCTACAGAAGAGCCAATAGAAATCCAGAAGTCGCCAACGCATTGTTGGACTTAAATGCCATTATTCAAATTCATCTCGAATATCCAGAGGTCTTCATCATTATCGATACCAAAACTGGAAAGCGCGTGAGAGTGTTTCAAGGCAAAGCCAAGGAAACACCCGACGTGACTTTGACCCTAAGTGCCAATACGTTTCATGAACTGTATTCAGGCAGACTAAGCACTTTTCAGGCATTCGGATCCGATTCCGTGAGAACTGATGGCGACAGAAGCGTCGTTACAAAGATGACACGAACACTTCCCCAAACCATAAGAACGTATATCGAGTACTGCAAAGAGTTGGGCATCGTTAGTGAGACGCCCACAAAAGGAGGCGTTCACGAAGGTGCGCCTAAGCCGTCCCCTGAGCCCGATTCCGCAGAGTCGCGAGTGAATCGCCTCAAGAAACGTTTCCTGACACAGCGGAGGGAGATATGTGTCGAGAGAGCAAGATATTACACTGAATCTCACAAATCAACTGAGGGAGAGCCAGCCGTCATCCGGCAGGCAAAAGCGTTGAAGCTTACTCTGGACAATCTCACCGTCAACATCTATCCTGACGAGTTCATAGTTGGCAATATCACAAGTAAGCCTCTTGCGGCAGGGGTCTACCCAGAGACAGCACTCGGACCACGGATAGAAGGAGAACTCAACAGAATAGGACAAAGAAGCACGAATCCGTTCACCATAACCGAAGATGAGAAGCGGGAACTGCAAGAGAAGGTATTTCCTTACTGGCGGGGCAAAACAATTGTCGATCTGACAAGAAAATACTTGCCAAAAGAAGTTGCCGACTTATTCGATAGGCTTGGAGTATTCATCTTAACAGAGATAGCGGGAATTGGGCACATGCTGATAAACCATGAGCGTGTGCTGAAACTTGGACTCAAGCAGATAGTCAACGAGGCCAAGAAACTGCGACAGGAGGCACTTGATGAAGGTAAACCTAGAAGCGTTGAGATGCAGCACAAAATCGAATTCTGTGACGCTACAGAGATAGCGTGCCAGAGTGTTATACATTTCGCAAACAGACACAGCGAACTTGCTGGGCAAATGGCCGATGCAGAGAAAAACCCGGAACGACGCGCAGAACTCAAGGAGATTGCAAGGATATGCGCCAAAGTTCCTGAGAATCCCTCGGAGACATTCCAGGAGTGCCTGCAAGCCATGTTCTTTACTCATCTTGCATGCCAAATGGAGAGCTACGAGTCTGCTATCTCTCTCGGGAGAATGGATCAATATCTGAGCCCGTACTACCAAGCAGATCTGAACGCAGGAAGAATAAGCAGTGACAAAGCTCAAGAACTGCTTGAATGCTTCTTTCTCAAGCTGTCCAGCGTAATACCGCTATTTGACACCGATGCCAGCATAGCTTTCGCCGGGTTGACTGCCTTCGCAAATGCTGTAATAGGTGGAATAGATGAGAACGGAAACGACGCTACCAATAACCTGTCATATGTGATTCTAAACGCTGCGAGAAGCGTGAAAACTCCTCAACCAAACTTCGGGATAAGAATCCACAGATCAACCCCAGAGAAACTCCTTACTGAAGTCTGCAGTGCAGCTCTCGAAATGGGAACGCTGCCCCACGTATTTAACGATGACTTGGTCATCAAGTCAATGACTCGGAAAGGGATACCACTGAAAGAAGCCCGCAACTACGGGATCATCGGATGCGTTGAACCGGCTGTTCCAGGAAAGAGCTTCACTTCCTCTGACGCTGCGCTGCTCAACTTGGGTCTCTGCCTCGAGCTCGCCTTAAACGATGGTAAAGGGAGAGTCATGGTAGGGCAGATCGGGCTTCAAACTGGAGACCCAAACACATTCACGTCAATGGAAGACGTGACACGAGCCTACGAGAAGCAAGTCGCATACCTTGTCAGTAGAATGATAGAAGGCTTGGATGTTCTCGCGAGAGTGCACGAAGAAATAAAGCCCACTCCATTCGCTTCATCACTAACAGATGATTGTCTGACCAGAGGCAAAGACCTCACACAAGGGGGAGCTGTATACAATTTCACCGGACCACAGGGAGTTGGGGTTGCCACGGTCGCTGATGCATTGACTGCAATCGACCGACTCGTCTTCAGAGAAGGAAGGGTATCAATGGGTGACCTTGTTAAGGCACTCAGCAAGAACTTTGTAGGCTACGAACCGCTCCGGCAAATGCTAGTCAACCAAGCTCCAAAGTATGGGACAGATAACGACTTGGCAGATAGCTATGCTCGTCGGGTCGGAGAGATCTACTGCAAAGAAGTCGAGAAATTCAAGAACCCAAGAGGCGGATGGTATCAGCCCGGCCTGTACTCAGTAACAATGCATGTGACATTTGGTCTACTGGTCGGAGCCCTTCCGAACGGCAGGAAAGCTACCAAAGCATTATCGTGTGGAGTCACACCTGAGCCTGGAACCGCAGCATTTGGACCAACCGCCCTCCTAAAATCAGCAGCGAAACTAAACTATGAACTCGTGTCGAATGGCGCCGTCTTAGCTCTGAAGTTCAATCCAACCACATTTCGAGGCGATGAAGGAATAGAGAACTTGAAGTCGCTAATCAAATCATACTTTAAGCTGGGCGGCATGCACATGCAAAGCAACTTTGTAAGCCGCGAAGACCTACTCGAAGCACAGAAACACCCAGAAGAACACCGCGACCTAGTGGTCCGAGTTGCAGGTTACAGTGCGTTGTTTACGGATCTCGACAGGCTTGTCCAAGACGAAATAATAGCGAGAACAGAGTTCTAGCATCACCTTTCACCTCATGTTTGTTAAGTATGGGAGAGGGAAATGTTGAAAGTTAGGGCAAGGAAGCTTCTCGCCATCGCATTCGTTTCAGTTATGGTCTTTGGGGTTTTCGCGGGAATTATGGTGGACGTTTTACTCTACACAGACTTCACGCTGAATGTCACATACAACTCATATAGCATATCTCGATACCCTTATGGTGAAGCCCAAGTGACGCTCTATGATGCAACAGGTCGGATTGTAGAGAGATCAGGTATAACAGTGGGTGGGCAGATAACCTTCGCACATGCTTACAATGGACAATATGTATTGTCAGTCAAATGGCTCATATTACCGCAGAGAAACTACACCATACTAGTTGCCGGGAGAACACAGACTAAGACTGTTGACCTAGCTTTGCCATGATACATAACTTGGTAAGGTTTTGCCTCTGGGATTCATGGCAGCGTCACCGTTATCCCGATCGGAATAGTGATACCAATCATGTTCGGCTCGTACATGTCATATAGCATTACATAGAGTCTAGATCTTCCACGACTTGCCGCCAGCAAATCAAGCTCGATGCTTCCTTCTACCATGGGTTTTGATATTGTTTGCATGTTCACTTCGCCCTCTAGAGAGATTAGGTTAGGCGCGAGGAAGACTCTAACAACTGGGCATCTTGACTCGTGTCTCGGTGTCACTGTCAGTTTTACTCGCTGTCCGAGTTTCAGAATCATCCTGTCGAGCTTGGCATCGAAGTCAAAAGTTGACCTGACCTTCTTATAGTCTACCGTTTCGGTGCCATCGATTCTCACAAAAAGTTGGCTACGTGCGGTGAGTTTTCTGCCCGGCGAGGATATGTCAGTGTGGACTTCGTCATCGATTGGAATGAAAACATCCGACTTGCCTATTGTGAGATCTCTCTCTGTCTTTATGACTGGAGAAGCTGGATTGGCCTTGACGTAGGTCTGATAGGAAAACCTTGGTCGCGCACCGACGTCTTTCATTGCAGCGAAAAGCTCGATTAGTGCTCTAGTGTCCGCTGTCGAATGAAGTCTACTGTTTGCAAGTCTCTTTGTCACGAATTTGAAGCCTTTCTTGAAAAGAAAGCGACGATTTTCATCGCTTGATTCATAAAGTGCGCGCAAGCAAGTAGCCGTCGCTTCAAGAACTCCACCCCAAGATGCTCTTGAGGGCTCCCAGTAGACTTCGTCTCCACTAAGTTCCCCGATTGCCTTGGACTCGATGAATTCGAGGGCCCCTCTTCGCATTCCACCCCTTATTTCTCTGTATGTAGCGATATTCGCCGCGTCCTCAACGGTTGATATCGGAGCCATGAATCTCTCGCTGAGTGAGAGTAGCGAGTTATCCAGGACGTCTCTCCTAAGCAACTCTTGTAAAGATTTCACTATGAGCGGGTTCACCTTTTCCTCGAATCTGTCTATTCTCCTAATCGGTGCTAGATTCCTCAGCACTTTTGCTGTGACTTCAGCGGTTCCTAGTTTAGCGTTCTCCCAAAGAGAGTAGAGCGCATCTGGATGCAGAAACTTCGCCATTCTTGCGAGTCCAGCGTCGATCATCTGTGCTGCTTCTTTGGTCCTTTCGCCGGATTCCCATGCTACTGCAAGTCCACAGAGCTTTGCGCTGGTCTGCTCTGAACACTCGAACGGATACTGGCATAATGCCTTAGCCAATTCCGAGATCAACGGTCTCATGGAATTGTAGATAGATAACTTCTTGCCAGCTTCAATGCATAGCTCGTCGCCCTTCTCGAGCGAGGTCAGCGTTGAGACTGTCACTTTTTCACTCAACTGGGAGTCCATGCTCTTCATTATTGAGTCGACGCCACTAGGTGAAGTCAGCTGAGCCTCAACTTTGCCTGGTCTGGATAACCTGAATTCCCTGATACCGTCACCCTCAACCTCATCCTCATAGGTAGTTCCATCAGGCAACTTGACAAGTAGTCTCGCTTTTCCTTCCGCTGCGTGGTAGATTGCTTTTCCATAGTACTCATCGCCTTCTTCTATCATGGTGGGGATGTCAATGTCAATTGCCACCGTTTTGTCAGCGGTAATTTCAGAAGACTTTGAAATGTAGTCGAGGTCAGCAAAAGCGTACACCTGTACTTTCCACTTCCCTATGGTATCGCCGAGCTTGACGAGTTCTTCGTGAACTCGATCGACCTCAATTAGCTTGCATGCGAGGATTTCTGGAAACAATGCTCGTCTCGGTGCAGTAACCAGTTGAACTGGTATTTCAGAAGCGACAATAGATGCAAGCGCTCTTGCAGCCGACGCTTCAGACATGTCAGCTCGAAGTCTCATAACAGGCGTGGGTGGCAGAGCAGACATCACTCTCCCAGCAGTCTTCGGCTCGGGTTGGACCCCAAGCGAGCCAACTGGGTGGGCGACATGAACGCCTGAGGGTAAGTCTGTTGCATCCTTACCGAATTGGGCTTCTTCTCTTCTTTGCTGGTATCGAGTTCCGGGTTCCTCGATGGCTTCAAGCGTGGCTATTTGAGTGTAGAGATCATTTCCAAGTTTGCTGGTCAGATTTTCAGTATCAAGCCTTACGTCATAAACCATGAGGAGACACTGAGCTGTCTTACTCGTCTCTAAGGCAACTCTCACTTCCTCATTAGGCTGCGCTTTTGGCGGTGTGCTGAGTTTGACCTCAAGTTCCTCTGGGTAGAAGACAACAGTTCTACCTTCAAACACTGTTTCTTCCTTGGCATTGATTATGCATCCGACCAGAATGATTTCGTAAGGCGCACTGTTGTCGAAAAGGAACTCATCATCCTCTTTGACACGCTTCTTAGACCATTGCTTGACTTTCTTCGTTAATGGATTGAAGGCGTACATACAGGCGTAATCAAGGGCGCTAGTAGCCTGCAATCGAACTTTGTCTGAGACTCCTCCTTTGACAATTATCGGGGTAGCCGACACGCCACGGCTCGCCCTGTAAATACCTCTCAAATTTCTACCATCTGGCATCGGCGTGGGGGCGACATTTACGACTTCGCCGAGATTACCAACTTGGATCTCTCGTTGCTGCTCAGCGCCAATGGATTGCAGTGTCAAGGAAGCAGTATTTCCATCAGCCGTAGTGAATTCAAGTCGGAATGGTCCAGTGTGCGTTCTCAGGCCGATCTTAAGGTAGAATAAGCCCTTCCTGGCTTCCGCGGACATTTCGTTTATTATCTGTCTGCAATAATCGCAATAGAACCTGATTCGGATGGAGCCAGTATACGGCTGGTTGAGAACCGTAACCACAATTACAGCATCTAGCGAGTCTCCGCTGATAGTCAGCCTCTTGAGTTGAACCGATAGAGGATTCAGTGTGCGCCGGGTTACAGCAAAGTCACAACTGAAGACTTTTCTATCTGCTTGGACGTCCTTGTGAGGAGGGGTCACGTTAGTTACGATTGTGGCAGTATACGTGCCTGACTCTTCGAGACCTTTCAGCTCGTATAGGTATACGCCATAGTCGTCGAGTATGAATTCGTCAGCTAGTATTGTTCGTTGACCTTCAAAGGTAACCTCTAGGCTAGCATGTACTCCGGCGCCGCCGGGAGAAGCAACTAGAAGTCTCACGGTATCTCCGGGAACATAGGCGCGCTTGTCGGAGATCAAGGCACCATATAGAAGCGATTCTATCTTCGCTGTCGGGTAACTCTGACCTTTGACTTTTATTTCTTCTTTTGATTCGCTGAATCTGGGATAAATGTTTACATCTTGCAGATCAAACAGGAAATAATGTGCAGCTCTGATACCCTTTACTGGTTTGTCTCCCCCACTCCGATCTTCCAAAACTGCCCACGTCCTTAACACGCTACTAATCAAACAGAGTGACCTTGTTTAATACCACGCGCGAGCATACTTAAGTAGAGTATCACTGACAAAGTGTGTCTCTGTTTCGTTGCCATAACACTAATTGCGTTTGGTTCGCAAGACGCGATTAATCAGAGGAAAGAACGATTCGAATAGCAGGAAAGTATGAAGGTTCCACACGACTGACTCCGGTGACGGTGAGAGGCTGAATCGGTGCATCCCAGCAAGGTTAAGGGGACGTGACGTCCACTCGTGCCGGGATTGCGACCCCGACCATGTTTGAGTCGTACATGTCGTAAAGCACGGCGTAAAGTCTGCATTTTCCGCGTGCCGTTCCTATGAGGTCTAGGACGATGCTTCCTTCAGTTATAGGTTTCGATATCGTCTGGACGTTTACTCCTCCTTCCAAGAAGGCCACGTTAGCCGGCAGAAATACCTTGGATACTGGGCATATTGACTGGTCCTTTGGGGTCAATGTGAGTTTTATGCGTTCGCCAAGCTTCAGCGACATTTTCTCAAGTTTCATGTCGAAGTTGAAGTTGGACTTGGTCTTCTTGTAATCTATGACTTCAATGCCGTCGACTCTAGCGAAAAGCATGCTGTGTGCTATGAGCCTTCTTCCCTTTGCTGACATGTCGCTTTCGGCTTCGTCGTCGACAGCAATGATCCCATTGGAGTCACCTGATTCGAAGTCCTTCTCCGTCTTGGTCACTGGCGTGCTTGGATCGCTCTTCATGTATGTTTGATAATAGAACTTCGGTTTGGTATCCATATCTTTCATTGCACCGAAGAGTTCGATCAATGCTCTTGTATCCGCTGTCGAGTGCAGTCTTCCCCCAACAATCCTCTTTCCCACAAACTTGAAGCCCTTCCTGAAGAGGGTTTGATGTTTGTCGTCAGCCGATGCGTGAAGAGCGCGAAGGCATGTAGCTGTTGATTCGAGAACTCCACCCCATGTTGCCTGAGCGGGTTCCCAGTGGACCTCTGTGCCCCCTGACCCTTCGACCGCCTTCGATTCTATGAACTTCAACGCTTCCTTGCGTTTTCCTCCGCTGTAGATGGCTATGTTGGCTGCGTCCTCAACGGTCGTCATGGGTGCCATGAACTTCTCGCTGAGAGAGAGTAGCGTGTTGTCTGCGACTTTCCTCTTTTCAAGTTCCTGCACGGGTTTCTCTATGAGAGGTGTTGTCTTTTCTTTGAATCGCCCGAGTCTTATTAGGGGTGACAGGTTCTTCAGGACTTTCTTTGTGACTTCAGGGGTTCCTTCTTTGGCGCCCTCCCAAAGTGAGTAGAGTCCATCCTGTTGTATGAACTTGGTCATCCTTGAGAGTCCAGCGTCGATCATCTGTGCTATTTCATTTGTGTTTTCTCCGAATTCCCATGCCACTGCAAGTCCACAGAGCTTTGCGCTCGTCTGCTCAGCGCACCCAAATGGGTATTGGATAAGTGACCTCACTGAATAGGAGAGTAGTGATTTCACATTTGTGTAAATGAAGACTTTTCTATCGACATCGATTGGTAGCTCCTCACCTTTCTCCAAGAGGCTTAGAGCTGAAACCGTTACCTTCTCACTTACTTGTGGGTCTACGCTCTTCACTATCGAGTCGCTTCCCTTGGGAGAAGTCAACTCGGCTTCAACAGTGCCTGGTCCTGGGAGCTTGAATTCCCGAAATCCATCTCCCTCGACTTCTCCTTCATAGAAGCTCCCGTCAGGAAGCTTTACCCGCAATTTTGCTTTCCCCTCAGCAACATGGTAAACTGCTTTACCATAGTACTCATCCCCTTCATCTATCATCGAAGGGACGTCGACATCAACCACTACACTCCTATCAGCTTCGATGTCAATTGAGTTCGATATGTAGTCGAGGTCAGCAAAGGCGTACACTTGAACCTTCCACTTCGTTATGGTATCACCGAGTCTAACGCGTTCTTCGTGAACTCCCTCAACTTCTATCAGCTTGCAAGCAAGTATCTTGGGGAACCATGCCCTCCTGGGCGCAGCAGCCATATATGCTGGCATTTCAGCAGTTATCATTGCGGCAACGGTTCCAATGTCTGCAGCGGCGTAGGAGCGGGCTGTTCCTGACTTCATAAGCGCCGAAGGCAGTGGAGCAGCCATGGCTCTTGCAGCCATCTTGACCATGGGCGGGACCGCTGATGGCTGAGCGGAGTAGGGACGACTGCCCGTTCCAGAAGGACGGGTCATCTCCCTCGCCTCTAATACTTCCTCTCTTTTTGGCTCAAATTGCATCATCAGTTCCTCGATGCTTCCAAGCGTTTTGATTTGATTGTAGATGTCTTTTCCAAGTTTGCCAGTGATGTTCTCGGTATCGAGTCTCTCATCGAACACCATGAGGAGGCACTGTGCCTTCTTGTTTGTCTCTAGGGTGATCGTTACTTCTTCGCTTGGCTCAACTTTCGAGGGAGCACTGACTTTGACTTCAAGCTCCTCCGGGCAGAAGACTATGGTTCTGCCTTCGAACAAGGCTTGCTCCTTAGCATTGATTATGCATCCAACCAAGACGATCTGGTATGGCGCGCTATTCTTGAAAGAATACTCTTCACCTTCTTTGACGGGACCTTTGAACCACTGCTTCGCCTCCTTCGTGAACGGGTTAACTGAGTGAACATAGACGTAGTCGAGATTCCTTGCAACATGCACATCAATTCTGTCGGACTCTGCGCTCTTGACGATCACGGGAGCTGTTGACGTACCTCGAGGCGCCCAGTTGATTCCCCGAACATTCGTTCCGTCAGGTATTGGGATAAGAGCGACATTCACGATTTCTCCGAGGTTGCCAACTTGGATCTCTTGGCGCTCCTCAACCCTTGTAGATTGAAGTGACACGGAAGCTGTGTTTCCGTCTGGAGTGGAGAATTCGAGTCTGAATGGACCCGTATGCCCACTCAAACCTATTTTGAGACTGAAGGAGCCTTTTTTGGTCTCGGCGGACATCTCGTTTACGACTTGCTTACAGTAATCACAATACAATCCAACTCTCATAGAGCCGGTGTACGGTTGGTTCAGCACGGTAGCAAGAAGCTCAGCGTCCAACGTATCTCCGCTGATAACCTGCTTCTTGATCTGAACTAGTAGGGGACTAAGGGTATGCTGGGCAATAGTGAAGTCACAGTTGAATGATTTCGTCTCCACCTGCGTGTTCTTGCCACTCCCGACAGTGGCAGAGGTGGTAACAGTCGCTGTGTATTCACCTGTTTCTTCTATTCCCTTCAACTCGCACAGGTGGACACCGTAATCGTCAAGCACAAAGTTGTCGCTCAGCACCTCGCGCTTTCCGCCATAAAGAATATCCAAGTGAGCGCCTCTCCCTGCACCGCCAGGAGACGCCACGAGAATTCTAATCGTGTCGTTCGGATTGTACACCCGCCTGTCGGAGATCATAGCGCCAAAAACGAGTGAACTAAGCCTAGCTGCTGGAAAACTCTGACTCTTTATCTTCACTCCATTTGCTTCACTTAATCTAGAGTGGATGACTCGGTCATCCAAGTCGAACAAAAAGTAATGTCCGGATCTGATCACTTTCTTCGCTGAGCCCTCGTTATTTGTAGCTTTCACAGCAATTACACACCCTGAGTACGACTATTGGCAGACTGGATGCCTTCTAGGACTATACGTATTGCCAGCCGCGACTGGTCACCGTAAGGAAGAACCATTCCCCATTCACGTTTCTAGGAAAATAGCTGCGAATAAGTAGATAAACGCTACGTAAGGCAGTACGCCCAAGAGATCACGTGCTAAGTGGTTCTCGCGTGAAGTATCGTGAGTTTCAATGTCTTGACTCCTTTCTTACTTATCATACTTTCTGATAGCCTCTTCAATTCCTTTGCCTTACCTTCCAAAGCAAGTATTTCCATGCAGTTGTGCTCGTCAAGGTGAAGGTGTAACGAGGCCTTAATGAGTACTCCGGAGTCATGCTGAAGGTCAATCAATTTGTCTACTAGAGATCTTACTTCATGGTCGTAGACCATTGATATAGTTCCAGCTAAGATAGAGTTCTCATCTGTGGCCCATTTGCTCTCCAAGATGAAGTTTCTCAAAGCATCTCTGATGGCCTCAGACCTTTTGAAGTACCCTTTCTTCTTTGCAGTTTCATCAAAATCTTCCAGCAAATCGTTAGGTAAGCTCATGCTCACTCTAACCACGCCTTCCTCAGTTTCTACACTTTTTGCTAACTTTCGTATGTTTGCCATTGCTCTCAACTCATCTCCGATCGTAGAATGATACCTGGTTCTATGAAAGCGTTCAATGTGCCTTGCATTTACTAGTGCGGAGTAATACTATTTTGCATATATTTATGTTGTTAGTAATACTTATACAAAGGTTTTTATTACTCCAATTCTCACATAGTGAGTAGGTATCTGATTGCAACCAGCGGGAGAGATCGCGTGCATGCATATCCCTGATGGGTTCCTCGACATACGAATGATCGCCATCACGTTTGCTATAACAATAATCTTCTGGATAGTTGCCTCTGTCAAATTCAAAGGTGCCTTGGGGGAGAAGCAGGTTCCTCTGCTGGCTCTCGTTACTGCGGGTGTCTTCGCGGCTCAGATGGTCAACTTTCCTATTCTTGGAGGGACAAGTGGACACTTGGTCGGTGCGACACTGATCTCAATCCTCTTCGGCCCCTACGCTGCCATTGTGTCGATAACCACTATTCTGCTGATCCAAGGATTTATGTTCGGCGACGGGGGAATAACTGCCTTAGGTGCTAACGTCCTCAACATGGGTATTGTAGCTGCATTCTCGGGATACCTAATCTACAAGGCAATAACAAGGTTGCATCGTGGGACAGGAGTCACCTTAGCGTCGGCTTTTGTAGCATCGTGGGTCAGCATTGTCTTGGGCGCCTTCGTTTGCGGACTCGAGATAGGATTCTCAAGCATATTTCCGTACGGGATTGGTGTCACGGTTCCAGTCATGGTAGTCTGGCACGTGATTATTGGGCTGGGTGAAGGAATAATCACTGTGCTGATCTTGGCTGCTCTCATGAGGGCCCAGCCCAGCGTTTTGCCTGCTATGACGAACGTCGCTGCGGAAAAGAAGGGGTGATAGATAATTGAGCAAGTCCGCGAATATCTCTGCTGAGAGGAGAAAGCTCTATAGACAGATCGCTCTCTCGATTGGAATAATCGCTCTGCTCCTATTCCTCTTTATACCGCTTGGCTCAACAAACCCCGATGGGTTGGATAAGACAGCAGAATCACTGGGTGTTGAAAGTATCCCCCTTTGGGAAGGTCTTTTCCCAGAATACAGCGTGGCTCTTATCGCGAATCCATGGATCAGCACATTCGTTGCTGGAGTCATGGGGATAGTACTGGTATTTGCATTCATGTACCTCGTGTCAAAGATTGCTTCTCTTCAGAGATTCCGCGTTAGTGTCAAAGGGCAGAAGAAATGATTTAACATGACGAAGCCCTAACCGTTTCCCCCTTTTTGCGGGATAGTAGAAAACTGAAACAAGACTGTGGCGGATGGTTCAAACATCTTGCTTGGCGGTAGAGGTTTGCTCAAGTCCCTCAGGGACGTAATGGATGTCGAGAAGTACTCTAGCTTATCTTCTCCCGTGCACAAATGGGATCCTCGCATCAAGCTAGTTAGCACGGTGCTTTTGATCTTTACGGCGGTCATGGTCAAGAGCATTGTTTCTATGCTTTTTCTTTTCTTTATCATTATAGTTCTTGGACTTTTCTCTAGGTTACCAGCACGTAGCTATTTGGGGAGGGCTACATTCTTTGTTCCTTTTTTCGCAGGCATCATAGCGTTGCCCCTGCTATTCATAACGCCAGGTACCCCGGTATTCTCCCTTCAATTGGAGACATACCGTTTCCTCATTACGAGAGAGGGGGTTGCAGTGGCTTTTCATTTTGTGTTTCGCGTTTGGCTCTGCGTTGCTGCGACCATTCTTTTGCTCTTGACCACAGATTTCACGAGGTTAATTCGCGGTCTGGAGAAGTTCAAGATTCCAAGAGCTTTCACGATGATGTTGTCTATGACTTACAGGTACATTTTTCTCACTATTGACGAGCTTCTTAGAATGTTGAGGGCCAGGGAGGCGCGGACGTTCGGGAAACTTGGTACTTTGCGGAGCGCGAAGCTCGTCGGTGGCGTGATTTCCACATCCATTGGTAGATCTTATGAGCGGGGCGAGCGCGTTTATGATGCCATGTTAGCAAGAGGTTTCGATGGAAGCTTCAGAACTTTCAACGACCTCAAGCTGAGGTTGCCTGGCGTGGTTGGAGGTTTTGCCTTAATCTCCGTCCTAGTAATCATACTTCTGACCGACATGGGCATGATTTTTCCGGGAGTTGTGCCTATGCTGCGCGGTCATATTCGAGCGTTAACTGGATGGTGATTCGCGGTCTTGGAGACAACAGTTGATCAACCAATCGTCGAGGTCAAGGACCTCTACTACTCGTATCCTGATGGAACCCAGGCGCTTCGCGGAGTCAGCTTAAAGGTCTTGAGAGGTGAGAGTGTTGCGCTCCTCGGCGCCAACGGGGCTGGAAAGTCGACGCTCTTCCTACATCTAAATGGGCTCCTAGTTCCGCCGAGCGGAAGCGTGAGCATCATGGGCAGAGTCACCTCCGAGAGGAGCAACTTGAAATTCATTCGGTCCAAAGTGGGCATGGTCTTCCAGAATCCTGATGACCAGCTTTTCCTGTCAACACTGTGGGACGAAATCGCATTTGGACCGCTGAACCTTGGTATGTCCAGGAACAGCATAGTTCGAAGAGTCAACGCAGCCATCAAGACCGTTGGTCTGAGCGGGCTTGAGAAGAAGGCTCCTCACCATCTCAGCCTAGGTCAGAAAAGGAGAGCCGCAATCGCTACCGTACTATCAATGGATCCCGAGATACTTGTCCTAGACGAACCTACTGCCAACCTCGACCCCAAAGGCGTTGCTTCCACGATAGAACTGCTTGGTCGTCTCAACATTAGCGGAAAGACTATCATTGTCGCTACTCACGATGTGAATATCCTCCCGCTGATTGCAGATAGGTGCGTCATAATGAGCGAGGGCAGAATTACTTCAGAAGGACCAGTGGAAGAGATACTTTCCAATCGAGACATGCTGGAAAAAGCGAATCTGTCCCCGCCTTCATTGACGCGGCTGCTCACGAGATCCAAACAACAGAAGCCTCTTGGTTGATTCAGTGATAGACACCACTACTCCGTTATGCAACTCCGCTTGTGAATAACAATTTGATCTGCGTTTAAGTTCCTCACGATTTCAGCAGGTTCTCTTCGCAATTTTGATAGCGTGAAGCGGTGGGAATCTATTGCGAAATAGCTGGGCTCGGCCAGAACAGGGTGAATCAGCCCAAGGGTCATTGACTTATGACAGGAGGTTGCTGACAAACTGCAGAGATTGGCACAGAACATTCTCTATGTGACATATTCTTCTATTAGGGGCTTCATTCCTTTCCTCTTTCGTTCCTTTTCTCTCTCCTCTGCATCAATGTACGCCTTTAGTTCACGTATGACTCCCTCAACGAGCTTCTCTAGTCTTTCGGGGTCGCTTTTCTTCTGTACCCTAAGCAACTTTTCAAGATCTTCGCATGGGTATCCGACTCCTCCTGCTAGAGCAAAAATCTGGCGAAATCTGAGAAGCATGTAGTCTTCGAGTCGCTTTCTAATTGGCGCTTCCATTTCTTCAAGTGTTTCAGCAAAATACATGGTTGTGCACTTACTGATCATGTCAGCTATAGCTTGAAGAGACTTGTTACTCGTCACCCTTCACCCTCTCTTCACTCTCTCAGCACAAAAAAGCAAAAAAAGAAAACACTGTGTAGGTTATTAGGAACTGTTTGGTTATATATCTGTCGTGTAAATAGTCGAAGGAGGGTCGAATCATGATCGGAGACCAACGCGACCGCAAGGCGACCGAGCATGTCCTATACGAAGAGAAACCTGAGATAGATAGTGCTTTGTTTGAAGCGTTGTTGGTTTTGATGATTATGGACAATCTCGTTATAGGTTTGGTCTTGGTTTATCTCGGACTTCCTTGGATCGTTTTGACTTCCGTCTTTGTCGTGGAAGGTGCGGTTTTGGGACTCATCCTCTCATTTCTCTACTCGAGAAAGGTGATGCTCAGCAATTGGAGAGTGTTTGTTCGTTTCGGTCCAGTGAGAAGTTCGATACCTCTTTCTATTGTTCGGAGTTTCTCTGTCCAGAATCCGTCAGGCTGGCACACATCAAACTCTGGTGTCTCTCCTGGGAGAGGAAAGTTGGTGTACTGCTTCAAAACAAGCTCGCCTTTCGTGATGATTGAGCGTGATACCAAGAGACTTAGGAGAGTCTTCTTCAACGTGGACGACCCATCAAGGTTTACAAGGACATTAGAGAGACTCACCAGACATCTACAGGAATGAATCTTGTAATCTCACAGAAACCACTGCAAGGAGACCGCCCTTTTTCAAAGAGTGGAGGAATTGCGGAACCACTTCCGTTGAGTTCTTAAGGTCGGCAAATAACATAAATGTAGGCTGAGAGCATGCAACGCGCAATACTAGTACAAACAGGTGCTACAAAGCGTAAAGTGGAAACTCTGACCAGATTCAGCGATAGAAAAGCGAGCTCAGCCATCGCTGTAAAATCTCTGTTGGTGCGGAATGGGAACGAGAACGAGCACACTCTCAACCAGAGTGCCTTCTTCCAGCTTACCAACAGACCAGTCTCTGTAAACGGACTGTTGCGTTCCGATGAGGGACTCGGTTTCGGTGCAGTGCACCTTGAATCGACCCCTAAGGAAAGCCACCTATCTCAATAGGTGGTAGTTTACGTGGTGTTTCAGACTTGAGGATTCTTGTAGCATCTGATTTCCATGGAAACCTAGGCTCGGCGAAAGCCTTGGGAAGTTGTAACGTTGAGTTCGGCGGGTCAGATGTCGATGCTGCTGTGCTCTGTGGAGACCTTTCGGAGTTTGGCTCCTTTGATAAAGGTGTTGCTATCATTGAAGAGGTTAGAAAAGGCTTTCAAGACGTGTTTTATGTGACTGGAAATCATGACCCTCCTCTCCTGATGAAATATGGTGACGCCATTGGTAATGGGAAATCCTCAACTAGCAGGGTCACCTGTCTTCACGGCAGATTTCTCAAGTTCGGGGACTTCACCTTCATTGGCATGTCTGGTTTTCACCCTGCCTTCTACGGAAGTTGGAACATAGAGGGACAACCCATTGATCGTGACAATGAAGCTGAACAGTTCTTGGACAGCTTGATTACGAAGGCAATAGATGGGTTGCATGCGGAACCGAAAAGGATCGTTCTCGTGACTCACGATCCGCCTTTCGGGGCATGCGATTTCTCTGTCCTTAGCAGATCAAATGCTGGCAGCCAAGGAATCAGACGAACAGTATTGAAGTGGAAACCGGCGGCAATCTGTTGTGGTCACATACATGAAGCTAGAGGAATAGCTAGGCTCGGTGAGACACTTGTCGTGAATCCTGGGTCGATTCATTTCAAACTGGCGGCGTACTTGGATCTCGAAAAAGTTGGGGCACCAGTCGCTGAATTGGCAAAAATATAAAAAGGAGGGATGGATGAAAACAGTTCTGCGTCTGCTTCCAATCACTGGTCGGGCAACGCCTTCTTCAGTTTAACTTGCTTTTCGTCGGGCTTCTCAACAATTCCCTTCTGTTCAAGAGCGCTTATTGTTCTCAGCGCTATTGCCGGAGGAACTTTCGTAGTTTTCTTGAGATCGTCGATGTTTGCGGATCCTGCTTCTGTGATCAACTTTGCAACTATTGGGATCTCTGGCGGCTCTGAGGACGCTTCTGTTAATAGGAAATCCATAATAGGCTCCTTCTCCGAGAGTTCCTTGGTTTTCTTCAGAGCATTTGTGTACGCTGCGTTCCTCTCATTGAATTCCTTCTCGTTTGATTGTCTGGTATCCTCAATGCCTTTTTCAAGCTCATCTATTTCTTTTTCGTATTTCTCAAGTTCGGTTCTGGCAGCGTCAATCTTGATTTGGTACTGCTTAATGCTGTCTTGTATCCTAAGTATGTCTTTGTTCGTGGAGTTTATATCAGAGTTTATTGATGAGATTCTCTTCTCGGCTTCCTTGATCTTCTGTTCCAAGAAGCCTGTCTCTGATTTTAGTCCCTGTCTCTTCCCTTCGAGGCTTGTTATCTGAGCGTCATACCCGCTTATTCTTTTGTCAGCTTCCTCCAGCTTCTCGTTGACTCTTTCGGCGACGATTAATGTTTTCTTGGATTCCTCTGAATATGAGTTGAGAGTCTCTTCAATTGATTTGCCCAAGTCCATTATTCTGGTTTCATTCTTATTGATTAAGTCCTTCAATCTATCAACTTCAGACATTTGAGTGTGGCCTCCGAATCAAGTTTTGATCATACTTCCATATCTCTGAGAACTCTTACGTCTCCTGACTTCGAATCGTACTGCACGACTCCTCTTTTTGCTAATGCTCTGATAGTGTCCTCGACTTCGTTTCGTCTTGACTCAGTTATTCTTTGGAGGTGGTCAAGGTTTGTGTTGGGTTGATCATGAAGTGCTCGTATGGTTTTTAGTTCGGGGAAGGACACTGCCTTCTCGCCAATTAGCAGGCGTAGGGCTTTGTGATGGGCTTCTTTTTGCGCCAATTTGGATGAAGCATCTTCAGAGGATTTCCTTAGTGACTGGATGTCAGATTCATGTCTCTTCTTCATTGACTGGAGATCACTTGTCAACTTGTCCGCTGTGCGTTTCTTCTCGGTTGTCGACTTCTCAAGGTTGCTCAGCTCTTCAGAGGCATCTGCAAGTTCCTCCTTGGTTGAGTTTTGTGTTCGTTTGACGTCTGAGAGTTTTGAGTTCTGTTGGTCGATGCTGGAGTTAGATTGTGCGAGGTTGGCTTCCAGCTGGTTTCTCTTCCTGTCTAGTTCTCCCACTTCACCTTCCACTTGAGCTATCTTCTTCTGCTTCTCTTCCTCGGCTCTGCTCTTGTCCTTGACACTTCCTTCAAAGTGCTTGGCAAGGTTTGAGATCGCGTCAACGCCAAGTGATACGCCATTTGATTCCTTGTCGACTATTGCGAGCAGATCCTTCATCACGAGTTTCATTTTGTTCAGAGACGATGTCAAGTTCGATATATCTGACAAATCTAGATGATTCCCCCGTTTTGGGCCCGGAATTCTGGTGTGATCCTTGATAGCAAGAACGCATATTTAAAACTCGGAGATAAGTCAATACGCTAGTCTTTCAAGAATTGCGATACCCTCAATTGGCTTGTTGTTGGCAAGAAACATTATGGTAGACGGTTGGAACACACGTCGACTTCGGATCATAGGAATGGATAATTAGTAGATCCGTAACTATTTGATAATGGCGCAGTCAGGAAGAAGAGGAAGGGCTGTCATGATAAGAACTATTGTTGTTTACCGACATGCAATTCGTGTTACGTTGCTTCTCGGGAATCTCATACTGTTCACTGTTCTTGTTGCTATTGGTGGTCTGACTCCGATACCCCTACCGGTTGCTCAGGAGTTATACAATGAACTTGCAAGTATCCCCATTACACCTGTGGCGATCTTCTTTCACAACATGCAGATAATTTTGTTGGAAGTAATCCCGTTTCTTGGAACCTTCTTCTTGATGCTATCAGGCTTTTCATCAGGATTGGGTCTTTCCGCGATATGTCTGGTTGAGGGCATAAGTCCGCCTGATGCGATTTGGTCGCTTCTCAATCAGTTTCCTCATACGTGGTTGGAGTTCTTCGCGTACAGTCTGGCGGCGGTTGAAGGAACCATGGTATTCCTTATGCTCATCGCTGTGGGTTTCCGATTGCTGTTCAGGCGGGAGCTTGAGATATTGGTCTTAACTTTCGTTGGCTGCAACATGCTTTTGGCAGTGGCATCAGTGTTCGAGACTGCCGCAATCCTCTATGGTTATCTTGCCGTGGTAATTACATGGATCGCATTCGGTGCTCTTGTCGTGGCGGTGGTATACTACGATGCCAAGAAGAGGGGTATGAAATTGCCTCACCCGCTGATACCACTTGTCTTTATTGAGATGTTTACTCTTTTGGGACTTGCGTTGCCAACATTGTTGATCTTCGCTCTATTGTTGTGGACAAAGCATGTCAAATACAAGGTAGTGCCAGGAAAAGGGT
Source organism: Candidatus Atabeyarchaeum deiterrae (assembly GCA_037310415.1). Lineage (GTDB taxonomy): Archaea > Asgardarchaeota > Atabeyarchaeia > Atabeyarchaeales > Atabeyarchaeaceae > Atabeyarchaeum > Atabeyarchaeum deiterrae. The sequence goes on along the minus strand of CP147780.1, from coordinate 2,081,950 downwards.
GACCTGAAGGAACTCAGGACTCAGCCGGTCCCGAAACGGGCACCGTACAGAGATGACCCAACCTATGGCAGTTGAAAAAGAGAAATAGACTAGCGTGCCTCCCTCTGTCAGAAGGCAATCCACTTGCTCAGTACTACTCCAATCAACCAGAGAAAGAATGGGATCGGAAACAGAGCCATAATCAATTGACCCATTGTAGCTTCAAGGCTCTGGCCATTGGCGATGAGTGACGCTGCCACGCTAGGGGTAGTGACTGTGAGATAGATGACAACGAAAGTCACTGCGTAGTAGACTAGTAACGTCGCGGTGAGAAGGATTATGTGCCTGAACCAAGGTCTCATACTAGTTATTTCACCCACCAGTTCTCTTTTAGCTTTCCTTAATTACTGCACCTCAGGTAGATATGTATTACGATGGTTCACATATTTAACGTCAACGCCCCGTTTGGTGAATTCATCGATTCCTAGATAGGTCGTCTCTCACGCCTGTATTCAAAGGACAGGGAAACATTGGTTTCACTGTTAGTTTCGTTCGAGAAAAACTTATATCTATTTGCAGCTACTAGTAGGTTACTTGAGGGGAAAGCGGTTACACTTGCTGAAAGCACCCCGTTTGGAGTTAGATTGCAATGGCTGACAAAGAAAACAGGTCACTTCTCAAGGGCTTCATATTAGGAGCTGTAGTTGTGCTTGTAATCATGATGCTCTTCGGTATGCTTCTATACTCTTCCACCGTGGGCTTCCATAGTTTAATGGAGGTTCTGCCAGCCTCAACCCTTGAACAATACGGAAGCACACAAGCCTTCACAAGCGCCATGCTCTTCATCATAGCATTTGTCCTTTCCATTGGTTTGCTTACGCTGCTCACACACGGAGCGATGATTAAAGCTGCTAAGAAATTCATACCTGGCTACGCTGTCCTTGCAGTCGCCTTGTTTGCAGCTTTTGGTGTGGCGGGCATAATGGTTGCCTTGGCTGCAACATTGTTCTTACTCGTGATACTCTACCAATTCGCGCTGAAGAACGTCATATTCAGAACCCCTGCCTCGGGGCCAGAGGAGGACATTGGGTCAGAGGGGGTAGTGGTGGAACGTATTGATGAGGACAATGCAGGGCGAGTGAAAGTGGGCGACACAATCTGGTGGGCAAGGTCATCTAACGGCTCTCTCATCGAGAAAGGGGAAAAGGTGCGAGTCGATCGCGTGAGTGGAAAGAAACTCGTTATCTCTGTGATGGGAATCCCCTCCAAGAAATCCAAATCACTGGCACAACGTCGATGTCCCAGTTGCGGTGCCGTCTACCCACCTGGTGCAGTTTACTGTCCTGAGTGCGGATCCCCTCTTAATTGAACTGTAAGCTTGTCGCATCTTGGTTCATGCATGGGACACATATTACGGTCCGCATCCCCCTTTTAACTAGCATGGACAGGGGGCGCGGTTTTCTTTACCTAACACTTATACGTGAATCCCGTATACTTCCCTAACCATGAACGCAGCTATCATGTGCGATTTCGATGGCACGGTAACCGACGACGACGTGGCTCAACTCATATTCGACAGATTCGGTAGCACGATGTGGTGGGACCTCGAGAACCGGTTCAGAAGAGGCGAAATCAGCTGCAAGAACGCGTTGGTCGGCGAATTCAGTACGGTGCGAGGAGAAAGGAAGGAGATCGAGGACTTCGTATCCAATTATGTGTGCATCAGCCCCTCATTTGATCGTTTCATCGAAACATGCAGCAAACGAAATGTGCCTGTATACGTGGTCAGTGACGGATTGGACTTTTATGTTAACCTGATCTTGAGCAAGGTTGGGTTAGATGGTATGAAGGTGTTCTGTAACAAAGCTATTTTTGAAGACAGAAGGGTAAGAATCAACTTCCCCTACGGTAATTCTGAGTGCGAAAAATGTGGCAACTGCAAGACACAACACCTGAAGAAGCTCAAGAAGAAAGGCTACTACGTTATCTATGTTGGCGATGGTTACAGCGACATGTGCGCTGCAAAGCAGGCCGACTATATAATAGCAAAGAGCTACCTGCTCGATTTCTGCAGATCAAACAAGATAGCTTGCGGTACATTCAAGACATTTGAAGACGTCGTGGGTCTGGTAAATAAGAAACTCGACGAACTGGGCAACGAGAAATCGACCCAGCAGGTAGCTGCGACAGATCCTGTGCGCAGCATCTAAACTGCTATGCCACACCCCACTTATTCTTACTCTATGTCCTGTGGAAAACCAAGTTTTCTATGCTATTTCAATCTGTTCGAGCCCGCTTCTTTGAGCAGTTTGTATGCTTCCGACGGACTGTTAACCTGCAAAACGATTTTCTCGAAAGGACAGATGTCCGTCTTAGTCTTGTCCTTTATGTCACGTGTTGATGCCTCAGCATAGTAGCCGATTCCTTTCTCTTTCAATACATCGGCCCCTTTGGCACTCATCAACTTGGCAAGCGCGTTCTTGGCATTGAAATGGCAGATGAGTAGTGCTGATGCCTTGCCTATTATCCTATCAACGACGGTGCTGTCTTGGAGTTTTCTGATTCCAAGTGAATCGATTGCGTCGATCAGAGGATTGATGCCACGATCTCTACTTGAGTAGAGGAGACCTCTCTTTGACATGATGATGAGGTTTAGATCCTCTTCATCCAACCTTTCCAGCAAACTGAGCTCGCTCAAGGTTCCTTTTTCACCTACTCGCGAGACAAATATGACTGTAGGGCGATTAACATTGAGGCGACTTCGTCCTAATAAACTTCTTTCATGTTGGGAGCTTTCGTTGTGGCCCTAATCTCAGCACGGGAAGCAGAACTTTTAACTGCATTTCTCGGTTGATGATCTTCCTGTCCCTGATCTTCATTGTCCTCCGAGGCAGATGCATTCTCGAAGATTCGAAAAGGTCCGTGTTTACGATGGGGGTTGACTTGTTGCCCACCGATGACGACTGGAGATTCTTGGAGATGGCAACCTGCACCGGAGCAAGCAACATGGCCACAGATGAGGCAATTCTCATAGCCCGTGCTAAGGGTCTGATACCGAACACTGTACGTTTGTATCAATGGAAACCGTCAGCTGTGTCCGTCGGGTATTTCCAGAGGATCGAAGAAGTCGTCAATATCGAAGCCTGCAAACGTTATGGAATAGATATTGTTCGAAGAATAAGCGGAGGTGGAGCCGTCTATCACTCACAGAACGAAGTCACCTACAGCGTCGTCGTCACTCAACGCGATCCGGCGCTACCAAATGATCCAATTGAGGTATACAAGAAGCTGTGCAATGCGCTCATCAGCGTCCCAAGTGGTTTTGGATTACAGGCATGTTTTGAGGCTGGGCATCCAGGACTATGTCCAAACATGGTAATAGCTGGAAAGAAGATCAGCGGAAACGCCCAAGCTAGGAAGAAAGGTGTAATACTTCAGCATGGTACGCTACTTTTGGATTGCGACCTGAATCTCATGGCTGAGGTCCTCAAACTGCCCAAACACCTCGTTCATGCCAAGGTGACAACATTGAGACGTGAACTTGGTGAAGATGACCTAAGGAAGGTTGAAACAGTGAGGAATATGGAACTTATTCAGAGAGCTCTGCTTGAAGGTTTCAGGAAGTCGCTGAAAATCAAACTCAAACAGAGTGAGCTAACCTGTTTTGAGCAAGGCAAAGCCAAAGAACTGAAAGCCAAATACGAGTCTGAAGAGTGGACCTATAGGCGATAATCATTTCTTTGATTGAGTTGTTCTTATGTCTTTGCTCTTCCGCTTCAGATCTTTCCTGAATTTCTTGGGCAGGCTTCTGTCTCTCAGCGTAAGCGCCGCTGAGAACGCGAGGAAAAGCGTTGCAAGACCCATCACACTATAGCCAACCGCATCGGGGTAATAGAATACTGTGGATAGAAGAATTGTCAAGATTAGGGAGATGATCAAGCTCGAAGTTGCCAATCTTCTGAGTCGTCTTGACTTCAACCAGAGCTCATGGTGCTCGATTTTGATGTGCTCCATGTATGGGTGTCTACCTTGCCATTCAAACTGCTTATTGCATATGGGACATTTAGGCAACCTAATATTGGACCCCCAGAGCGCCTACACGATCCTTTCAGTATGCTGGTTGGAGCCAAATATATGTTGAATCCAAACATCAACGTTATATGTGTTGTGTTTCAAATACATCGTCAGCATTCAGCTTACTTGGTCGAGGGTTGAACATGGTAAATCGCTCCTATGAAGATGGTAGTGGCGACGAACGTGAAAACGCATCTCCAGACAATCATCTGGAGAAAACACTGAAATCACTGGTTGAGGCTATCGGTGTATCAGGTTTTGAAGCAGGAGTCAGAGGAAAGATCCAAGAACTCATTCCAGAAGAAGTCGATTCGAGAGTCGACGCAGTAGGAAACCTGATAGCGTCAATCGGCCTGGGCAACGAAAGTATCATACTGATTGCACATATGGATGAACTAGGCTACTTAGTTTCCAACATCGAGGAAAACGGATACGTCAAACTCAGGAAAGTCGGATCCTTCGATGACAGATACCTGCCAGGGAAAACACTCCAGGTGCACACCAAAGATAAGGTTATCGAGGGAGTGATAGGACTACCACCTCCACACCTGACAATCGATCCTGAATCAACAAGGAGGGTTCCCCAATGGCACGAACTCTCCCTGGATCTCGGAACCAGATCGAGGGAAGAAACTCTTAAACTAGGGGTAGGAATGCTCGACCAAGTTACGCTCAAGAAAGAGTTCAAGATAATAAACGGTGACTACTTCTGCTGCAGAAGCATCGACGATCGGTTCGGATGCTTGGCGTTGCTTGAGGTTCTGCGAAAACTGTACCGCACCGGATTAGAAAGAAAATTGACATTCGTATGGAGTGTTCAAGAAGAGACAGGACTGACAGGAGCAAGGGCTATTGCCAGCACGATACGGGCTGACAAGGTAATTGTAGTCGATTCATATCCTTGCGGAGACGCTCCAATGACGCAGTTCTACTTGGCCCCAGCGAGACTTGGGGAAGGACCTGTGCTTCGAATCGTCGATAATGGCACTACTGCCAACCCGAAGCTAGTTGAACGGGTTAGGAAAATAGCTAAGAAGCATGAGATCCCTTTGGGAGCTGGGCCAACTGGCGGAATGACTGACGGACTAGCATTCCACGAGAAAGGTGTTCCGATGGTTCCGATCACGATCCCGATTAGGTATATGCACTCCCCTGTCGAGATGTGTCATCGCCGAGACCTCGAAAGACTCATTGAACTCCTCACATTCTCCGCAGTTGAAATCTGAGAGTGGTACTATCGCTATGTTCCGGAACGCCGTCCTATGGGTCAGGTAACTCCTCTTGACGGACAGAATCGTGATGCTGGTGGACTTGGACTACTTTTACGCCCAAGCTGAGGAGATAAGGAACCCTTCCATCAAAGACAAGCCGGTTGTCGTTTGCGTATATTCAGGGCGAAGTGAAGATAGTGGTGCTGTGGCAACAGCGAACTACGTGGCGAGAGAATACGGTGTCAAGTCGGGGATCCCCATAGCATTTGCAAAGAGAAGATTGACGAATGTTCCTAACGCAGTGTTTCTGCCCGTAGATCGCAACTACTACGAGGAAGTTTCTGGGAGAACAATGAACATTCTCAGAAGTTACGCTGACAGCTTCGAGCAAGTTGGAATAGACGAGGCGTACTTGGAGGTGAGCCGGCGAAGCAAGGGAAGCTTCGAGGATGCGAGGCAGCTTGCGCGAATGATCAAAGAGGATGTGAAAGCGCAGGAAGGAATAACCTGTTCTGTTGGAATTGGCCCGAACAAGCTGATAGCGAAGATTGCCTCTGATGTTGATAAACCTGATGGCTTAACGTCAGTCGAACCTCGTAACGTGGAGATTTTCTTGTCTCCCATGCCAGTTGACCGCATCATCGGGATCGGAAGCAAAACAAATAGGAAACTGGAAAGCATGGGCATCAAAACGATCAGCGACCTAGCGAAGTATGATGTCCAAACGCTCGTCCAAGTATTCGGCAAGAACCTCGGATCATATTACCGCAACGCAGCACTTGGAATAGACGAGTCTCCTGTTCAGGAAAGGGGAGAATTGGAATCGATAAGCCGGATCTCTACTCTAAGTGAAGACACCCATGATCTGAACACTATTCTCGAAAAAGCGAACCAACTATGTGAAGAAGTACATGCAAGGTTGTCGGAGCGCGGACTGACATTCAAGTCGGTTGGCATTGTTTTGATCATGGTGGATCTAATCGCTCACAGCCGCTCAAGAACCTTTGAGAGCCCCACGAACCAACTGCAAGTCGTCAAGGATACAGTAAAGGATCTTCTTATGAGGTTTCTGAAAGAGGGGGAAAAGCAGATCAGAAGAGTCGGGGTGAGACTGTCCGCGCTGGGCAAGAGAAAAGAAGCGCAAGAAAGCTTGTCCAACTTCTTGCCCGAACGAAAAATGTGACGAGCTTTCATCTTTGTCGATGTTTGTTCCCATCTTATTTTCTATCCTGAAATAGAGTTCTGACTGGACTGCGGAACTACGCTCAAATGGAAAGAGTCAGGCCGAGATAAGCTTGCTCAAGCCACAAGATGAGAGAAGCAGCCACAACCTGCAGGATGGAGAGTATGGAGCCGACCCTAAGGTAGTCCTTTAGCCCTATCGTCATACCCTTTCTTTTCATGGTGCCAAACCACATCAGAATCGCCAAGGATCCAAGGGGGAAGAAGTGGGGTCCAAGATTATTCCCTATTATGTTTGCGAATACCAAACTCGTGCTCGATTGTGGGCTCAAACCGTAAGAGGTCATTGCCTGCCTTATTGAAAGGAGGCCAAGCATTGTCATCGGCCAATTGTTCATTACACTTGCGCTAACGGTCACAATGAGACTAGGAGCAAGTATTGAGAACACAGAAGGCAAAGACAGGCTACTGACAAATAGAGCTGCAAAGAAGTCAATTGCACCAGCATGTCTCAACCCCTGAACAACAAGAAAAATCGCGATCATGAAGAACAGGATGTCCCAGTTGACCTTTCTTAGAACGTATAGCGAACCCATCCTCTCCTCCTTGTACACTGCTTCCCTCCTATAGGTTGCAGCGTACAGCACAAAAAGGAAAAGGGCACCAGCGCAGATTACAAAGGAGACCGGTATCCTATTGAACGAAGCTACGACATAGCCCACATCTATAGCAACAAGTGTAACTATGCTAGTCTTGAGCCACATTGGTTTGTGACCGTGTCTAACTAGAACATCTACCAATTCCGTTGAGTAAGTCTTTGGTATCTTCTTTCTGAAGAAGAGGTATATCACAAAGATGCTTAGAGCGACGACGACAATCGTTATCAGTCCCATGAAGACAAGATGGTCTATGAAGGTATAACCGAAGAAGTCGGCGCTTACTATGTTAACTGGGTTACTTGTGATAAGTGGCATTGCCGCGGTGTCAGCAATAAGACCAGCACCAAAAAGGTAGGCAAGCCTGCTGCTCCTAGTCATTTTCAGCTGGCGGACTACCTCCATGACGATGGGTGTCAATATCAGGACTGCACTGTCATTGGCGAAAAGTATGCTAACGGCCGCGGTGAGCAAAGCAATGTAAAGGTAAAGCTTAACTCCATTCCCACGAGCCAACTTCGCAATTCTTAAAGCTGCCCAATTGAAAAACCCCATGGTATCCAGCGTGACAGACAATGTTACTATGCCAACAAAAGCTAATGCAGCGTCCCATATGCTACCGAAAGCCACAATCGTGTCGCCCAATGTCACTGTGCCAAGTAGAAGTGAAGCTATGGCCCCAATCCCGGCGGCCACGCCTATATTGATGCCTTTTGGACGTTTTATCATGAGGAACAAGGTTGCCAAGAAAATAGCGATTGAAGCAACCGGGATGAAGTCCATGGCCACAATTCACCCTTGACATGACTATGATAGACTGCCCAGAATAGACAATGTGTTAGTATACGTTCTGCTATGAAGAACTTGACCGATCGTCTGACTGGAGTTCCCGTCACAAACCATCTAACTATCTTTTCAAACCTAAAAGGGTTACAGCAGAAGATCCGCCGATAATTAGTTGACAGGTAGTGGTTTAAGAAGAACTGATGAATGCTGAAACACCTAAGATATAAATATGGCAGTGCAATTAGTATAGCGGAGTCAAGCCCGTATACAAATCATAGGAGGGCAAAAGACTTGAGTACACCAGACAGTGCAAGTGTAGTAAAAGCTTCGAAAGAACTATTGGATCTACTGAACAAGGGAATAGCCGCTGAAGTCCAAGTCTCAATCCAGTACATGTGGCAACATGTTCAATGGAGCGGGGTAAAAGGATTCGCCGTGAAAGATGAGCTGTCAGACATAGCAAAGCAAGAGATGAAGCACGCGGAAATGATAGCCGAGAGACTCTTTTACCTCGGAGGAAAACCGACGACGAAACCAGACCCTATTTTCGTCGGAGAGAATCTTAAGGAAATGATTGAGAGAGATGTCAAGGACGAGGAAAGTGCCATCAAACTCTACAGGACAATCATTGAGAAGGCACGAAAAGAGGGCGACGAGACAACCAACAGGCTATTCAGAGAAATAATGCAGCAAGAAGAAGACCACCATGATACCTTCACGACTTTGCTCGAGGAAATATAGTACTCAGAAGCAGAGAATGTCATGGGGACCATGTCTGAACGTTTAAGGTCAACATGTCTAGCAAAGTCCCACATGCAATTGTGGGACAATCTTTTTGTCACATGGAATGAGAGTAACAGACGATATTAGGAAAGAATTAAGAATCCTGAGCTAGAAAGTCAAATAAAGCGGAACTGCTACTCTCTTGTTATCTGATGAGGAAGAGAGGGAAAATCTTAGAAGAAGGCTAAGTGAAAAAAGCTGTGCCAAGAGGCACTAGCGTGCGAATAGGAGGTTGAAGGAATTTTGGCAGAAAAAGCGAAGTTGTATGTTTTGCCGAAACTACCGTACGGATACAAAGACTTAGAGCCTCACATGTCAGAAACGCAGTTGACGATACACCATCAGAAACACCACCAAGCATACGTTAATGGAGCAAATGCGGGATTTGAGAAATTGGACAAGGCGCGAAAAGAGAATGTCGATCTAGACATGAAGGCCACTCTCAAGGATTTATCCTGGAACGCCGCAGGGCATAGAATGCACTCTCTCTTCTGGGAGAATCTGGCACCTGCAGCAAAGAGTGGCAAGCCAGCAGGAGTTCTTGCGGAAACCCTAACGAAGGAATTTGGGAGCTTCGACAGGTTCAAGAAGGAGTTCACTCAAGCCGCAGCGAGCGTTGAAGGTTCTGGGTGGGCAGCAGTAGCATATTGCAGGGAAAGCAAGAGACCATTTATCATGCAGATTGAGAAACACAATGTCAACGTTGTCCCCACATTCAGGATCATAATGGTTGTCGATGTGTTTGAACACGCATACTACATAGACTACAAGAATGATCGAGCAAAGTATCTTGAAGCATTCTGGAACATCGTTAACTGGGCTGAAGTCGGAAAAAGACTTGACGCAATTCTGAAGTAAGGCGTGAAGATCCTCACTCAGGGAACATCACTGCCCTTTACTCCTTTTTTTGATGATCCCAGCAGGACGTTACCTACTACATTTCCAAATGCGAGATTACAGCACTCGCTACAACTAACTTGCATGTTTCATGAGGAAAATAGAAAAAAGGGGAACTGTTGGTTCTAAAATGCGGTCTTGATAAGTGAGGACCACGAGATCTCGTTGAATATGATGAACCATATAATGGCGAAGCTGATTATGCTTATCACTGGAATCGCTCCAATCTGTTGCACCAGCACCAATGGCAATAAAGCTATGCTTGCAAAATCCTCAACCACGATGTAGATCAGGTCACGATCATAACTGTAATCTCTGCCCTCAATCAGCAGCATAGAAAACACGGCGACTATGGCAAAGACTGCAATTGACGTGAAAGCGATAAGCTGGCTTACAGCGTTGACGGTCAGGACTAACACGGTAGACCCAATTATGAACATCACGACGATTGCGGCGATCCTAAGCCCGTAACCGAAGATTCTTCCCTTCATGTTTATGTTGAATCTGCTCTTCTCCACTTTGACACCAAGCGATCTGAGGAGGTTAGGTTCCTTTCCGAAAGTCACATCTTTGAGGTAACCTTCCCAGCCTATCATGAACAACTGCGTTAGGATGATATAGACCAATGCGAGAATGAACAGTTGCGAGGCGCTTGTTGCGTACAGGAAGTAGCTTGCTGCACAAAGGGAAGTGAAGCTTAATGTGGCAGGAATGAAGCTGAGAACTGTAGCCTTGTCGAGTCCATCATTGTAGGCGTGTCCACTGACCACGTAGACGATGAGGAAAGTCAATGCAAGCACTTGTTGTCCTGGTGAGGCGAGAACAATGAGTAGTCCCACTAGGATAGCTATGAGCATTAGCCAGTTGATAACGTTGTGGGCGTTGTTCAACCCGATCGAGCCTGAAGTGAGAGGTTGTTTCTTCATATGAGGATTCTCTTGGTCAAGTCCACGGGCGGTATCCATGAGTGCATTATGTCCATAGGCCATGAAGTGAAGCAAGATCGCCCAGAGAATTAACAGCAGATTGAAAAGTGACAGGAACGGTCCTCCAGCAATCAAGTAGAACACTTCAACGCACACTACTGTCAAAGGCGAAGTGCTGGTTCTGAACACTCTAAGCCAATCACGAACCCTAACCATACATGTCTTCCTCGCTTCATTTACTCAGTTTCAGCAGACATTATGTGTTGCTAACATATCGTGCGATATGCCTAATAAATCTTCATTCAGGAGCCCAGACGGACGAATGCCAAGTAATCTTTGCGACATTAGGTTCAGGAAGGAGAGTGGAAGCGAAAGCAGTTGAGCCAACCCTTTTGAGTTTACCTTTTCCTCCGTCTGCTGAGCGCGACAACTGCGACGACAAATATGGCAACGAAGCTCCCAATGGTAATGTAGACAAGAATTGTGACGTCAGTAAAGACCGTTGTGGAAGTCAGAGTGTAGTTGATCCAACTCGTGGGAGTGAGATGCGCCTGCTGCGCAACCATCAGTCCCGTGGCTTTGTCCCAGTAGACGTTGTAGGGAGCGCCGACGAAGAGAAAGTTGGCATGGTTGACCAGTCTGGGTTTTCCAAGTATGTTCATGGTGATTGTTTCATTGATCTGCCATGTTGCGTTACTATAGATGGGGTCGCCAGCTACCAGGTTGGAACAGATTGCGTTCAGGTAAATCAGATTCTGTCCGACGGACACATCGCCAGCAACTAACTCGGTTCCCTGAACTGTGCCATTAGGGAAGAGGTAAAAGCCGTTGATTGTCACATAGGTTCCGGCTACACTGTAGAAGTATATGTGGTACTTCGTGGTTAGGTTGTACGGGTAGACCGTCGAGCTTGTCGAGTAGTCTGCGCTGTCACCCTCCCTTACGCCAACTTGACTATAATCGGCAGCCAGCGCGGAGGCAACTGTAGCGGAAAGAACTAGCAATATTGTCAGAACTGCTAGTGCGCGTACAAGCCTGGGTTTCATCTATGTTCATGGCCTCGTGGATTGAGCGTGAAAATGACCTTTAGCTGTACTTATTGAGTTTGATATTTAACTTTGCGGAGAGTCACGCAGATGCAGCACGCATTATAAGGGTAGAATGGGGGCATAAGAAGACCATCACTAGTGCGCCCAATCGAGCCGTTTCGGATCGCGAAAATGCCTCACAAAATCATGGATGGCTAGTAGCACTTAAATAAACGGAAGAGTCACGTCAGCAGTTGGTGCTGTTCACGACATTTGACGGGATCGGAAGGCAAGAAGAACCGTACGGTGAGTGAGCAAATGGACAAATTTCCTAACTGTGGTTTCCCAGTCAAGAGCCAACCGACCCGCTTAAGGAATGAAGTTGACCGTTGAGCGTGAACAACTGGTCCCGTGAATCTTTGTACTATTCCTCCTCTAGCGTTAGTTCGAGTGCAACGCTGCCTCATAAGGAGATGAGAACTCTATAGTCAGTAATCGAGATATTTCCGTTGACATTCTGCGAGGAATTGCCGTCCTTACTATGATCGCTCCGAACCTAGCTGCCTCTGTCTTAGTTGAACCTCATCCGTTCTTGCTCCGCGTTTATGGTTCCTTCGCTGCACCATTATTTACTCTCATATCTGGCATGATGGTGGTGCTCACTTCGCGAGCAAGGGCTCACGGATTGCGATACTTCATGGTTAGAGGGGGAATGCTCGTCGCGGTTGGAGCACTGATTGACATCCTGATTTGGAATATCTATCCCTTCACAACCTTCGACGTATTGTACCTAATCGGAATATCCCTTCCCATTTCATATCTTTTCCTTCGGTTAAACAGTTCAATCAGGTGGATCGCCATCATACTGATTTTCGCCTTGACGCCGATTCTTCAGACGGTTCTCGGCTACACGGCGTATCCAACTGAGATCAACCTACTAGGTCAGCAGACCGTCGTCGTTGTTGACGAAACAGGCATATTCAACCATTGGCTGGTCGACGGCTGGTTCCCTGTATTTCCTTGGCTGGCATTCTCTCTCTTAGGTGTAAATCTCGGCGAGTTGAGGTGGAGCCAGCAAAGAGACTCTCATGCAATGCATTCCCTTGGGAGCAATTTGATATTTCTCGTTGGAGTAGCAGTTCTGTCGATCGGCGCAATTCTTTGGTGGCTCTACCCAGGTAGCCTCTTAACTCGCGCAGGCTACAGCGAGCTCTTTTACCCTCCAACGACTGGGTACGCTATAACAGCAATTGGCGTAATCATCATCTTTTTCTCAATAGTTGATCGTAGACCTTCATTCTCGGGGTATCGACCACTCCGAGTACTAGGTGAGTTCTCTCTTCTCATCTATATTCTTCACCTTGCCCTGATTGAATACATTATTAACCTCGTCTGGGGGCAGGTGGATCTGCAGACGTTTCTCCTGATCTACGTCGCCCTTTCAGTATTCATTGTGTTAATTGCATACTGGTTCAGAAAAATGAAAGATAGTGCGAAGCATCGACACTCCATTGTGAGATTCCTGCTCGCTGGGTGGCAAGGGAATGTGAATAATCTGAACGGTTCATACCACCATTTGATGTGAAAGGACTCCACTAGACCAAAAAGGCACAAGCGAAGAAGACACACAAGGTGGAGAACAAGAAGAGAAGTCCCGTCACAGTCAAACACGCGGCAGTGTCGAATGGTCCCAACTGCGCTTTCAATCGGTATCATCATGATTGCCACGGAACGCCGTGATGCAAACGCTGCTACAACAAATTAGCGTGGATACTGAACCTTCGGATGCCGCATTATCGAGAGCACTCGATTACATCAACTTATGGGGCATAGGACGCTTCGAATTGCCGAGATTCAACATCAAAAAGAGAGACATCCATCTCAATTATTATGACTCCCCTGTTGCAGTCGAATTGAGAGCATACGGGAAGCCAGTTGACGCGTTCGTTGCTGGCGCTGCGTCGGCGGCTCTAAGAATGCTGCTGGGGTCGGATATCGTGCTCAAGGAAGTTGCCTGCATCGCAAAAGGTGACGAACACTGCGAATTTGAAGTCGCTGAACTGTGATTCAATAGGCGTACTGAGATCATTGGCGACTACTTGAATTGGTGGTCCAATGCTGACGACATCGATGCTACTTTTGTCGGGACGACGCTTATCCCTTGTCCCGTTATCATCATTGGACATGTTTTGGATTCGTGGCTGACTCCTCTCATCTTGACGATTGTAAGTCCTCGCTCAAACTTTCCTTTTTCTCTTATCTGTTCGACGAAGATCACACCGTCGCATATGAACTCCTCTACATCGTATCGACTTATCTGCCCATGCCCTGAACCTTCTGAGATCAGCATTGAAGTAACGCCAAGCTCCTTCAGTGTTGCGATTAGTCTGTGGATAGCATGTCTTATTGCAGCAGGCTCTTGGATAATGAGTTCCAGACCAGGGAGGGAATCGACAACTACTCTTTGGGCATTGATGGACTTTGAGACTTCAGACAGCGCAAGAAGCAGAGTATTCAGGTTGATAAGGCGAGTGACTTCATCTTTACCAGCGTATAAGACTTTAGATTTCGGGGTAGCAACATCGACTATCGCAAGTTTATGTTCCCTCTCAAGGCTTTCCAGATCCCAGCCGAAACTCTTCATGTCGGATCTGACTGCGGACGGCGATTGTTCCGTGGTGACAAGGATACCGCTCTCGCCATACTTGATGGCTCCTTCCACCAAGAATTGGATGCCGACAGTACTCTTTCCGGTACCGCATCCTCCTGTTACTAGAACGCATCTTCCTTTGGGGAAACCACCCCCCAAGAGTTCGTCGAGCTGTCCTATCCCAGTATGGACTAGATCGATTCGTGACGTGCTCATATTAGACACCTTCCCATAAGACATCAAGGATCCGCTTTCTGACATCTTTTGAGCGTCTCATATAGCCCTGCTGATGGGGACCGATACGGCATGATCTGTTCGGCTCCGACCCTCCACTTGGACCTAACATGTTTAATTCACCATTCTTATATAAATCATCCTCACTTTTCTTCTGGACTTTTCAGGTTCTTGAACGCAGGTGGCAGACTACGCAGTCTGATGGTAGGATTAGTTAAGTTGAGGTTAACACTGAGTCGATCCAGGCTGCCAACCAATTCCTTCAGGTTCCAGACTAGATGCATGTCTGTCGAAGCTAAAACCAATAGATCCTCGTTGACTACTGATGACACGGCTTCAACCATCTTCTCAACCATATTGCTCACTTCAGGCGGATAGGCTGTTTGATGAGCTGATTTCTGTTCATTGTCCTGCCCGAAGAGCCTGCAGCAATCCTCATAGACTTCTTTAGCGAGTAGGTCATCGGTTCTGCCATCTCTTAGAATCTTCTCGTTAGACCTGACGAGGACGGATAAGACATCCTTCAATTTGTCTGAAGCATCCTCTGGTGCGTTCAGCCCAAGCAAGATGATTAGAGAGTAGAAGGCAAGCGAAGGCAACTTTCCAAGGGTTCCAATCCCTATGGCCTCTAAATCGTCAATCGTGAGCATCACAATTACCTGCTTTCCCTTGGATGCATTGAGTTGCACCATGGAATGTATGGCTAGTCTATTTGACTGGTCTTCTGCGATGAAGTCAGGTGGATATCTTGCAACTGGTTTCGGGCCGTATGCTACGTCGAATCTGGAGACAAATACCCCTTTAACGTGATCCGATTCAACTGAGTTTGGCGCGCATCCCGACAATTGCTGCTACCTTCCAATTATTCATCAGAATTGACTGGTCCAGTCTGGCTATCTGACTCTTCTTTTAGCAGTTGCATTTTCTCTTTCAGAACGCCTCTAGATTCCCGAAGTATGGCAACAAGCTTGTCAATTCTCACCCTTCGATCGGGTGTTATCATGTCCGGTTTATCTAAACGACTAGCGTGTCTCAGAGAATAGAATGCGAAGTAGGTTTTCTCAATGTCATTCTCCACCGCTTCAATCAGCCTCGAGAGATCTCTTTCCTCAGGTGAGCACTCACATATTCTTTTTGTCTCTCGAAATACTCTGAGAGCCACATCAGTTGGCTGACGCCTAGCATTCTGTATATCCTTCGCTATCAGACTTCGAAGTAAGGGATAGGCTTCCCAGATAACGCCTCTGGCGTTCTCGCTAAACACCGTTATTACTCCAATTGCGCTTTCAACGGGGCTTAGGTGGACTCCCACAACACCAAGTTTCTGAATCCCAACAAAGGACATAACTGAGTAAATGGTATCCCGTTTGCCAGTTGACAGGAGTAACATTGTGTCCTCGGCAACGTTTCTCGCGGCTTCTTGTGTCAAGAACCCAGCTGGATGCATTGCCGAAGCAGTGGGACCAAGTATTAGGTCGAATCGGCCCACAACTACTCCTTCAAAGAGTATCTTATCTAGTGTCTCTTTCTGCATCCTGCTACCCCCCGAGGTCCAATTCCGATCCTGTTGATTGAAGAGTACACCCCGTTGACTAGAACATAGTGTCGAGTATGTTTTTAGGTTATTGCTCTTTGAGAATAAGGTCTTGTGATTATCGCAATCATTCTCGCAGAAAACGCCCATAAATCGACCAGAACCTGTCCGCGTCAGACAAAGTTGTGCAGGTTCTTGGTTTGTCGACTGGAATTGTCAGTTTCTCCGGTTTCCCTGGCCTCCCAAGTCTATTGCTTATGATCAGCGGTCAGTGCTTCTTGCCAAGGTAACATACGGTTTTGGATTCAGGGACGAATCTCAGAGTCAAGTCGAGACAAAAGAAAACTGGAAAGGCCGTCCTCAGCGGTAACCTCTTTTCCTTCGCCGATTCAGTGCCACATAGAAAATGATAGAGACAGGAAGTGAAACGAGAAGTGGTATCCAAGTGATCCAGTTATCCAGAAGCAGCAGTATCGGCAAGAAGAAAACGACGACTGCTGCAATGAGCGTCGGGATTGGGACTCGTCTCACCGAGAGTGGCACCTTGAAGGGTCTCTTCAGCTTTGGCTCTCGCCTCCTAGAGGCGATGAGAGAGACGGCCACTATGAAGTCTATCCAACATATCGTTACAACTGCGCCCTCAACCACCAACTGTATTTCCTCGAACAGGCAGAAGAGCGCGGCAAGTGTCCCAGTCAGGATGATGGCTCTTGTTGGTGTCCTTCGGCTTTCACTGATCTTACCGAGCGTTGAAGGTAAAGCACCCTGTTTTGCTATTCCGTACATTAGTCTTGATGAGGTTACAAGCTCTGCCAGAACGGTGTTCAGCGACGCAAAGAGCGCAAAAAAAGCGAAGAGCAAGGTTGCAGTAAAGAGACCCAGTGCGACTGCAGACGCATCAACAAAAGCCGCAGATGAACCTGACAAAACTGGGAGTGGAAGAAGCCGCACAATGCCCAGAGCGACCAGCATATAGATCGCTGCCACTAGGGCAAGGGCAATGAGTATCGCCCTTGGAACCGTCTTCTGAGGTTCCTTTGCCTCCTCAGCTAGGCTTGGCGTTAGCTCAAGCCCACTGTACATGAAGTACCCAATGGCGAATGCCGTAATCAGCCCCATCAATCCAGACTTTGGTGCTCCGCTCGCCGAAAGGTAATTTGGGCTCACAGCGCCTGACGCGAAACCGAGAAACGCGATGAGAATCAGCCCTGCAATTTCTATTACCGTGCCAACAACCATCGCTACTGCAGTCTCCTTTATGCCGAGCCAATTAATCAGTGTAAGAATGACCACCAATATGATGGCAAAAAGCACAGGCGGATTGATCGTCAGAACCCCACCCAAAAATATCGGCGAGAAACCCAATCCCAGCGTAGTCAGAAACTCGTTCAGGTACTGCCCGAACACAAGTGCAACGACGGCTGCTGCGAGAGGGATAGCCACAAAGAGTCCAGAGAACAGCAGTATGAATGAAACTAAGCTACCGGCGCGTTTGTTAACTGCTGAGAGCCCCTCTCTAGCGTACACGTATGCTGATCCTGCCGAAGGGTACATTGAGGCAAACTCAGCGTAAGTCAACCCAATAAACAAATACACAATCGCAGGTAGAACTGCGAAGGGAAGCCATGTGAGTCCTCCTGCTCCTCCCACTGCCTGAGCTATAACGCTGTAAATGCCGGCTCCTAGAACGAGTCCAACCGCGAAAACAGTCGACAGCCCGGCTCCAAGCGCTCTCTTTAACTCCAATTTCCTTTTCAACTTAATCAACCTTGAAACCAGTCTAATGAAAGGCATATAGTGTGGTGACACGCCAATCGATTGTGAAAGACATAACTCTTGTCACTCGGGGCACGACTTCTATTCTACATGCGCCAGTCGGTTGTCGTGTTGACCTTGTAAAACTGAGTCACAAAGGTCGCCCTAGCAGAGGCTGTGAACGCGTCATAAGGGCAGATGTAGTTACCCCACGTTCCTACGCCGAAATGAACATGGGAACCGTCTCCAAAGTGCTGCAAGATCCCAATACTCTGATTGGTCATAACGTGCTCCCCCACACTCACCAAGATCTGGCCTGCCTGAAGATTCGCGTACGTCTCGTTCAGGGCCCAGGACTCAAAAGCCATCTCGATCGTCCACTGCGGATTAATCCATAGTTCAACATTCGTCTGCCAGTGCCCCCCCTTGTCATTGTACCAAGTTCTGATTCCGTCAACGTAAGCCTCGTGAGCAGCAACGAACGTGGTACTTGCGTTCACCGCGAAATCAAAGCCGTTATGATAGTAGGTTGGCGTGATTTGTCCGAATCCCGCGATTTTGTTGTTGTAGGAGTAATCGTAGAGCGGCAGACCAATGGCAGGGTTCACACCTAGAGGCGAAACCCAAGGGTGTCTGAAGAACATGAACCATGAGAAGACTCCTGAGAAAGCGATCAAGCCTATAGTGAAGCCAACCAATGCCCATTTTTTCTTTGACATGTGATCCCCTTTTTCTAGCATGCAGAATCTCATGGTGTTTCATGCTTTGAAAGAGGCGATGTCGATCGCATATATAATCCTTGCCATCTTCGGGAATCCGCCCAGATGCACTTGAATGAATTTCAAGCTGAAGGGTCTATAATGCTCAGATGCAGGACGCACTGGAATTTCCAGTTCACGGCATGGACACATGAGAGTCGGCTTTTCATGGATAACCTATCCTGCACTTTCCGTTTTCCTGTTCGACGCCAAATGAAGTTGATGCTATTTATCCGCCAGGGTTCTTCCGATGCGACCGCTAACTACAAAAGCAAGTTGAATGAGACTATTAGGACTGTTTGGTGAGGTCTATTGGCTAAACGTGTCGGCGGTCTGGTTTGGAAGAACAAGCTATTCACAGCGTTTCTAATAATGACTATAGTAGTCGGCGGCTCCACGTTCCTGCTCGCCCCTACTCAGTATCCTAATCCCCAACTGGGCTCGATAAATGTCCCGTCGAAAGGGGTTTTTGTTTTAAGCGCATATCCCGTGCTCGATCGCCGCGTCATTGGGCTAGTGAACCTGTTTCGCGATTATTACAAGGTCACTGATCTGTCAAATGCTAGTGTCAATGATCTGAGCATGCTGCCAGAGATCCTAACTCAGTATTTCCTAGCTTTCACCACATATGGGATGGCGAAGATCGCCGATTCCACGCCAGGTTATCGAACCAACTATTACACGGACATATTCCACAAGCTAATCGCTATGATGAACAGCTCAGAGATGGAGCAAATCGAATGGATCGAGGAGAATTTCACGGACCCACATTACGCGAGCCTTGGAAATGGTTACAGAGGTCCGACAAACATAATGTGGACAGGTCACTATGCACTCATGGAACTCCTGTACTACAGCCTTTTCCGCGACAATCGCTACAATAACGAGATCTCATTCTACATGAATGACTGGAACTCATCCCTCACAGCAACCACCACATGGAACGGAACACCCTCAAATGGACTGGGCAGATGGGAAACTGGACTCATTCCATGCGAACCATATATTGTCTTCGTCCAATGCAACAGTATTCCGTTCTACGCGATGCGGCTATATGACAAGCTCCACAGCACAACATATCAACAGTCAAGCTTACCTGGCATCGCTTGGTGGCAAACAAACATGATCGACCCAAGCGGAGTCCCAATAGATGGATACTACGTAGCAGAACCGGTAGGGATTCATAGAAGCCCTGCTAATTTGCCGCCAACCTTCCCTGGGGTTTCAAGAACTAGCAATACGCCCTATCCAAAGGTATCCGCCTATGGCTCCGCGTGGATAACGATGCTCTACAATGCAATGGGATACACAACGCTTGCCAGCACCCTTTATGGAAATTTCAAGAACGACTTTGTGCATTACAGCACTGGGGATACCGCCTATGTTGTGGACTCATATCATGCTCCTAATGAATTTGGAGTGTTGGACTTCGTGGGCAACGTATTTGCCTACTTCTGTGCCAGTGAGATGGGTGACGCGGCGTTGTTCAGGAAGCTGGAGAACTGGTTCTACGGTCCCTTCGAAGGCAGGTGGAATGGCTACAAGTATTCGTTCGATACGAGTTCACTGGGTAGCCTCAGCTCTATTGCCTATCCGGTCATAAACTTCGCATGGGCATGGTCTCACGCCTACTCTAATCTCACGAGTCTCATGAACCCGCGACCGAACGCCTTCTTCACGAATGCACCGTATATCTCAAACCAATCCACAACTGACGGGTTGTTCATCTACCAAGCATATTACGACCAGGCAAGAGGTGCGTTAATTCTAACAGTTGAGACCCACAATACGGAAGTTCTGACATTCGACAACTTTCCAGGCGTTCAAGGTGTCTACACCGCTCAGGGCGCTTACACGAACTGGAGCCAGAATGGCAGTCAACTCCTATTGACCCTTTCGCCAGGTACCTATTCGTTCGTAATTGCTTAGGAGGAATCCGAAACATGCCCAAAGAAATGAGTAGAGGAGGACGCATCCTAAGTTTCCTGCGGCTTGATACAGAGGACTCAGCCAACCGAACCTGTCTAACCATCATAGTCGGGGTATTCAGCTACATGCTTCTATACGCGGTGGAGTTGCCTGAGTACAAAGCCTTAGGATTGATAACAGTGCAGATCAGCTTGGCGCTCTTGGTTATTCCCCTTGTCGCTGCGTTCTTCGGACCGTTCGCTGGTTTCGTGGTGGGGCTATTCGGAACGCTCATAGCTGACCTTCTGTACACTCAACAAATCATAGCTCTCGGTTTGATAAACCTCTCCTACGGCCTGTTGGGTTTGATAGTAGGCATCCCACACTACAATCAGGGAGAAGGATTCTCGAGAGGGAGGACACTCGGCAAGCTCATCCTTTTCACCATGGCGGGCTTTCTGGTGATGATTGTATTCTATCTCGCTGGTCTGCTTCTGATTGTTGGTGAGAACTTTCTATCAGCGATCCTCTACAACTTCTTACCGTTCTTCAGTGTATCTTTGATTACATTGCTCATTGTTGCGCCAGTTGCTGTTAGGTTGGCTGGGATCGTCGCCTCCTATACTAGGGAACGATTACAGTAGACCTTGAACCACGGGGAGCCTTGGGGTCTGACTCTATGATTTTCCTTGTCTGCGGGTTAGGTCTTTTATCGTGGAAATGTTGAAATAACCTATCCCCCAAGTCATTGGTATGACAGAAGTGCTTAGGTTCGACGAAGAGCTCTCCTTCAAGTTCAAGGGAGGATGCACATTAGATGATTTGGTGCAAGGGGTTTTTGGCTAGAGCCGATAGGGAGAGCAGTCGGACGCGGTCGCAGACTCTTTTCCAAAGTCGAAACCCTTCAATGACTGAGGGCACTCTGCAATGCGGATCACAGCCTATAAGGTCGGTTGCCAATGTGAAGACTAATCTATAGGAGAGGTTCTGCATTCGTTGAGAAATTAGGTTAAGTATCGCCCCCAGTAGCTCCAATGCGTGGCCGCGAGGTTGGTATCGTCAGGGTTGATCCTTCTGCGAAGACTAGTAGGAGGGCAAGAAAGTGATAGGTCGATTGGAATTCGTTCTGGCGATCCTGGGGGCTGCGCTTCCTGTAGGAATATTCATCGCGTGGGCGAGAAGGAAGAATGCCAAGAGGTTGCCGCCGGGATCCATTGTCGCAGAGACTCATTTCATGAAGGGCGAGTCGAGGACTCCTGGCACGCGATGGAGCTGGTACTTAGGCGTAGTCGGTGGCCTCATATATGAACTCTCCATATTCGCATTACTCATTATCTACATGGTGTCTTTTGTCGAGCCGACAATTGATCTGTGGATCTATATGGCGCCACTCGTTCTAGACTTGCCTGTCTGGTTGAATTGGATCGGCATTTTCGGTATCTGGTTCCTAGAAGGGTTGCATTCAGCTGTCCAATTCTACAATGTCAACTTTACCCCTTGTTATAAAGCTATGAAGTCGAAGTACGTCCTGGCCACTGGAGGTCCATACAAGTTCATCCGCCACCCAGCGTACTTGAGGCTTTCGATGGATACTATCTTCGGCTTCCTGGCAACTGGCGTCTGGATCTATGTCTTCGGCGTTATCTCTTGGTTCGCACTACGAAGCCAAGCAAAGGCTGAAGAGGTGATGCTAGAAAAGAGATTCGGCAAGGTCTATACAGAGTACGAGGCAAGAACTGGAGGATTCTTCCCGAAGTTCCGACACTAGACAGATCATGAACCTGTTCTTCTCTCATTTTTCCTATTTTGCCTCTGCTGGCGAATCGATCGGCAATCAGGGGAACCGCTTAAGAAGCAAGTCTGAAAGAGGAGTTGGATTGAGCACGAAGCCGACAAAGCACTAGCCGACGATTTCTTCTCAAGAATCGGACGCGAATGGTTCAGAGCGCTCACTTTTCTGGGAGTTTGCCCTGCTCAAGGTTAGTTTCGGCGTATCTGCTCTCTTTACGATACACCTTGTCGACGAGCTCCGAATACTCCTTCCAGGATTCTTTTCCCCATTTCCGTTGATGGAAGTTCCGTTCTATGTTTTGCGCTATCCGGTGGCAAGTCGAATATGTCTTGCTGATTGGAATGCCTTTGAAGAATGTCTCGTATATCCATTTCTCAACTGTCTCATGTATGGCTAGACTAAGAGTGTACCTTTCTTGTATGGCGGCATCATCATCAAGCAGTATTCTCTTTGTGTGACGCGTTTTCCACCAAGAGCCAACCCAAGGTTCATGCTCAACCACTTGAATGAGTTGAGCGGGCATGATCCTCGAACCCTCAATGCGAATCTCAACCATCTTGCCGCCGCCCTTCTTGCCTCCGATCACGAACTTAGCGTCGGTAACGCGAAGACGACTCAACTTGCTCGACAGAGACAAATTAATTTCCCCATTTTCCGACTTGACATTTTCTCAGTAATTGCATATTCGCTATTTATAGTAGTCGCGCATTGATTAATGATTGCATTTTACCTTCGTGGAAATGGAGATCTTTCTGATCAGCCGCGCTTTCATCCCCTTCGTGAGAGGTTGTGAACCTTCCGGATCAGTTTCGGTCCTAGCCTTCGAGCTGGAAAACTCTGTACTCGCAAATAGGGGGCTTGAAGCTGGTGAGTTCGTACTCGTGTTCGACTCCTGTAAGGATTGCCGCCGCAGCAGCATCTGAGAGTGCATAGGTGCATTCCGACCCACCGACAGCTGCTCTAGTTATTCTTTCCTGAAGGAGTTTCGTGCATACATCGGTATAGTCGCAGCCTCTGATTTGCTCGAAAGCGTTGTTGTAGTCTCCGGAGATTTCTGTGATGCCTTTCTGTATAACGTTCATGTCTTCGTTGAACTTTGTGTTCTTCCTCGCTGCGTCTGCGGTTCCAGCGACGGAGCCCAGCACCTTCTTTAGCCCCATGCTCTCCATAACTGTCTTCATGATGGACTTGAACAATCTGGTTCCTGCTCCTGACTTTCCCTCTAGGGTGCTTACAGCCTTTATTACTCCGTAGCCTAAGGCAGTGAATGCTTTGGGGTATCGACTCTGATTCTTCTTTATGTAGTTTACAGCCTGCTCCAGGGTATCTACTGTGGGGGCCTCCTCATTCAGTTTCTCGGCTACGAATTTTACCGATGAAGCGGCGACAAGTCTTGGAATCACTGGTCCATATACTTTCGCCTGCTCCTTCACAGCTATGATTTCAAGCGACACAATAGATTGCCAGTCTATCAAAGACATCCACCTTCCAGCCGATCTGAATAACCATTTATGGTGAACCGGGTACCATCAATGCGCTCTTTGAGGAGAGAGGCCCCTCTTAATCTGTGAGATATATCATGCCGAGCACTCTAATAAATTATCGGCAACGTGTTGCGATTATCGCACCCTGTTCGAAAGCTATATTACAAATCTCCTGAGGTAAGTATACTGTATTGAGGTCATACGATTCGGAAAGGCGGTCACCTATGCCGGCAGTCACACACTTCTATATTGCCACTGAAGCTGGCACATGCATCTACGCTAGGTCCACTAACGGCACAGTTAGCCAGGATCTCCTTCCTGGTTTCATGACTGCTATGAACTCGTTTGCGAGCAAGGTGATGTCGGGTAGCTTGGAATCTGTCGGTATTGGTCGATCAAAATACTTTGTTCTTTCTTCGCATGGGTTGCTCTTCATCGTTCGCACAGATCTGAATGCGAAGGCGACTGAAGTAAGGAGGGAACTTGAAGAGCTCCAAGTGATGTTCTTCAGCAACTTCTCGGCTGAGAGGCATTCTTCAAACTGGGACGCCTTGTCACAGATTTCCCCTGCACTGGATGTGGTTTATGATTCCTACTTCAAGGAATCAGATCAGAAGATGCGGGAAGCAATCTGGTAGTCGGATCTCCGCGAAGCCCTGAGAATACGATATACGTAGTTGCCTTCTTCAGTTACCAGAACGAATGGAAGAAAAAGATATATCTCAGGTGGGGACGGTTCTTTCTTCAGAATCGGGAAATGCATGTTCGTTTCTCAAGAGGAGCATTTTGAGATGCCAATGATCTATGGCTACATACTCGGCACGAAAGACGGGATCTTGATTCACGACAAGTTCTACGGAGTGCCGCCCACGACTGCATCGGAACTGGCGGTCTCAGCCTTGAGCGCGATCCGATCCTTTACACTGAATGTTCTAAATGAATCAATAGAGCAGGTCGTCACTGGCAGAAACCAGATCTCACTAGCGGTTGGTCAGAGATTGATGCTAGCAACCGTTTCTAGAGTCAACACTGCAGTGGCCAAACAACTCGCCAAGAAATACTTGAAGACGATTGAGCAGAAACTCAGCACGACGTCAATAGTCGGCAGCTCTCCACAGTTGATAGATAAGATAAAGAGCGACTTGGACGATCTCGAACGAGATATAGAAGATGTGAACAGCAACTACTCGCATATTGATTATGCTTGAGGCAAGACCACACATGGTTGAAATCCGCGAGATCAAGGATAATATATTCGCGCTTACTGAGTATATGCCGGAAAACGGAATCTCAGTGTCCTCATTTCTCATAATGGGCAAAGTTCCAGTGCTGGTCGAGACGGGAACGCCTTACCTTGCAAATGGATTCCTGCATGCGGTAAGTGATATGGTCCCTCTCGAGACAGTATCCCATATTTTCGTTACACATGAGCATCTTGACCATTTCGGTGGACTCCCAGAATATGTATCTGAAGCATACAATGCAAGTGTTGTCGCGCACAGTTTTCTCAGAGTTCAACTCGGTTTCATGGGCGTGGTCAAGGGAGTAATCTCCGTAAACGGTGGGGAAACAATCCCAATCGGCGACCGACGGATCGAAGTAATATACGCGCCGATCGAGACGACTGGAACCGTCATCTTCTTATTGAAGCCGGATGGGATCCTTTTCTCAGGTGACTACTTTGGACAATTAGGCAATGGAAACTCCTCACAAAGACCAGGGACACCAACTGACAGACTCGTCCACGACATTATGATTCTTCATGAGGGTCTTGGGTACAGGGAGGAAAATATCAAGAAATACCTCTCGCCACTTAGGAGAGAGAAGATCGAAATCATAGCGCCTTCCCATGGTTCCGCGATAAGAGAGAACGTTGGCCAGGTAATGGATAGAGCCATAAACGCCAAACTGGAATATCGAGAGGCACTCAACTTCCTCAGAAAAATGACTGCAAAATAACGCAGTGTCGTCGTATCTCGAGCCTAGCTATCTCCGACGAGAACTCATGGTGCGACCCTTTTTCTTGATTTCACAGATGATATGAGACGTGGTAAGCTGTTCCGCTTGACACCCTGACCTTGGAAGACCAACTAGGAACAATGGGAAAGCATCAAGAAAAGAGGGAAAGAGGTTGGTTCCAATACATTCTCTGCTAGTGACTTAAGCGTCTCGTCAGATCGTACTCTTTCCCCGTCTATGAACTCCTGCTGCAGCGCCAGCAACGACTATGATTACTAGGGCAATGACTATGACCATTGTGGTTATGTCGTATGGCGGGGCTCCGCCGCTAGTAGTGAATGCTGTTGTAGAAGTTAACGTGGCGTTGATCGACCCCATCCCCATGTCAGAAAGAAGCATCCTGATTTGAACAACAAGCCCAGTGGGTTGATCCCACCAAATGCGCATGTAATTGGCTGGGTCTGAGGTCAAGTTGACAAAATTGACTGTGCGGCTGTATCCTGCGATGTTCACTGGTATGGTCTCGTTGATTGCTGGATTACCTGGATGGTCGTATATCAGGTCGCCTTGCTTCAGGTTAGACGCGACGAGAGGATAGAATGGAAAAAGGAAGCCGCTTCCGTCTGTGATGTTGCCTAGCATCATTTCCGTGTCATTCAGCGAGCTGTCTGGATTGAGTATGGTCAAGTTGACACCCACCATGACTCCCGTGACATTTTTCACGTAGACACTCATAGTCATGCCTGCAGTAAAGTTAGTTACCTCAAGTGTGTAGTGTGCGGTGTCTCCTGCCTTAACTCCAACTTTCGTGTAGTCTGCTGCAGACGATGGAACAACTGCAATCATGGCGATAAGAAGAAGTGAAATCGCTGCTAAAGAGTACACTAAGGTTTTTCTCACTGAATCCCCCCCAAATCCAATTCCGTTACCGTTGAATATGAATGAAACAAGTTGCCTATTTAATACTGTCTCCCTTCTAACCCCAGAATGGACCTTCATCTGCGAAAAAGCCGACGCAATCGACAGGTGGAGAAGAGTAAGACTGCCTCTCTTCACAACTTCCAAAGATGGCACACAATCCAATGTTTCTGAGCTGCTCCAGTCATTTCGTTAAGTCTGAGGAATCCATGGAACCTTGGACAAAGCAGAGATGGAAGGATTTAATACTTCAAGCCTTCCGAGTACATAAAAGAAGAAGTGATGCGTCTTCATCGTGTGGTGTTTCTATGGGTAAGGTGGCGATAGAACTCGAAAAAGGCCTCTATCTTCCTGGGGAAGATGTCAAGGGCGTTGCTCGTATCTACCTTGACAAACCAGTTTCCGAGAGAAGTGCTGGCATATATCTGACAGGGAAGGAAAGAACCGAGGTCAGCTACGAGACATCCTCGTATTCGGGAGGGCATTCACATCAACAAAGACAGACTGCCGTCGAGGATCGTGAGTTCGTACATCAGGAGTTTCCACTACCCCTACCGCTAGGGGAGAAAGGGAAAGTCCAACCTGGAGACTACAAGATTCCCTTCAGATTCGCGCTACCACAGCAACTACCACCAACATACAGAGGCAAACATGCTAGAATTTGGTATGCGATCACAGCGAAGATTGATGTTCCCCTCGGTATTGACATAGGAGAGACACTAGAACTCCCAGTCATCTCAACTGGCCAACGAGATTTCCGATCCTCTCCGACCAATATCTCATCAACCACTTGGGGCAGTTCAGAGAGCCCAGGTGTCACATTCGTCTTGGAAAGAGGCGAATACAGAAGGGGAGAAGTCATCAGCGGCAAGTGCAATTTCAGAAATCCCGGAGGAAAAACCCTGAGAAAAATCGACGTGTGTCTGGCATACGTCGAATATGCAGTAGCCCGAGGTCATGCAGAGAGAGCCGAAGTGATGAAATTGGAATCTGCGGTCCCAATAGAGGGGAAGGTGTCTGAAGGCGGAAGCCAGTTCAGCATTCAAATACCGCAACAGTCGCCACTGACCTATGAGTCGTCTCTCTCAAACCTAAAATGCTCTTTGAGAGTAGGTCTGGACATTGCCTGGGGGTCTGATGTGGCCGCAAGTGAAGACATCAGGGTCGTTGGAGACGTAGGAGCGGAGAAGGAAGTTCCATATCGATATGTTGACCAAGAAAAGCGACTTGAAGAGACCCATCCCAAGAAACCTGGTGCAAACCAATTTTGCCCGTACTGCGGCGCTGCCATAAAATTCCCGAACTCAGAGTTCTGTTCAAACTGTGGCGCGAGCCTCTAGATTGAACCTGTTGGCTAAGTACGCATGATGGAGCATATTCCCCTTGAAATGACGGCAAGCTTTCACTTGATTACGCAGAACGTGGGAGACATCGTGAGCGATTAGCTGAGAGACAATCACTGTGGATTCAAAGACGGCAGCCATAACTGTGTTGCTCATTGTGATGGCATTAAGGAATTAGAGACTGTGTCAAAGACGAACCACTCGCAGCTCTCAAGAAAAAGAAGAGGAGGATGCCAGATTGAACTGCAGGTCCAATATCCTTGGAGCAGGTCTTCATCCGTCTCGCTCTTATTTCTGCTTTCCTTTGCCAGCATGACGCTCGGAAGCTTCCATTCTTCTTCCAGTTCTTCGCGCCGTTCTTCTGGCTACCTGTCTAGTCATACTTGGTCGCGGCATCTATCCACCTCCCGTGTCTCGATCTGGTCAAACATGGTTCATGTACCTCGTACAAAGCATGGTAGAACAACTATCACTTAGTACAATCTTCAATTTCGGATTTCTAACCAATTCCTCTTGAAACCCAGTCTGGACTATTCGTAGGATTGCAGCAATTCAAACGTACACATTGCCATCTGCATCCAGCTTTCATGCCAATCTGAATCCACACACATTACCGGAAGGCTTAGCAAAAGTTGATAAGTTTGAGAGGTGACTGTTCGACGAGGGATTGAAATGCGATTGACCTTGCGGGAGATTCGCGCTCGGAAGAAGACGCGGAAAAGGGCGCTGGAGGAGCAACTCGAGAAAGTGAAGAGACTTCTGATAGGGATGGGAGCCAGCAAGATCATTGTATTTGGCTCGTACGCTCGCAAGAACATTAGAAGCGACAGCGACCTTGATGTTATTGCAGTCATGCCATCGAGCAAGAGTGGGAAAGACTGGATGAGCAGAATCTACCGGGAAGCAGAGAGAGATGTTGATTGTGACATTCTTGCGTACACTAAGGAAGAGCTTGAGAAAGCCATACCTGTGAGTACCTTCATCAGACACGCGCTTGAAACAGGGAGGGTGGTATTTGAGAAAGGATCCTAAAGGCGAAGCGTTAAGGTGGTTAACCCAAGCCGAGGAAGAACTCAAAGATGCTACCAGTCTAATGAAGGCGAGGCGCTTCTATCTCTCTCTGTACCTTTGTCAGCAAAGCGCTGAAAAAGCTCTGAAAGCATTCTTCTACTTGAAAGAGGAGGAGCCATTATTCACGCACTCTGTCGCCGTACTACTGAAACTTGCGACTTCTCTTGACCCCGAGTTCAGAGGCCTCAAAGGCGCGAAGAGGCTGGACGATTACTACATCCCGACACGATACCCGAACGGACTACCCGGTGAGATCCCGTCTCATTACTACGATGATGCGGAAGAGGCTGAAGAAGCTTTCACATGGGCCGACAAGATCGTGAAGCTCGTCGATAAGAAGCTCAAAGAGGGCTGAGAGCAACCGCGACTTGTCGGTCTTCATCTCACGCGCAAACTAGGAGAAGAGTTGCATCTCTGTCAGTTCGGGGGTGGCGGTCGGCTATTGAGGCTCGTTTCTTGCTCGATCTCGAAATTGAATCTGTACAGTTCTGGTCTATCGTCATACTGGCTGAAAAGTGCAGCTTCCTGCGACGACTCATCTGCCTCGCCGCATGTCTTCCGTCTCACTACTTGCGTTTTCGCAAGGCGATAATAACCGCGAGAACCGCTACTGCGACTGCGCCTCCTACCAGAACGAGTTTTACGGGATAATAGCCAAAAGAGAAGACTGTTGTGGACGTCAGCGTAAGATTCTCCACGAAGTCCGGAAAGCATATGTAAGATTTTACCATTAGTCCGGTTTCTTTGTCCCAGTAGAGGTCGTAGTATACCCCGTCGAAAGCGCCTACGAAGTGGTTCACAATCCTGCTCTCTCCGGCAATTGCGAGTGTAATTGTCTCATCTATCTTCATGGTTGCTCCGCTGTAGATCGGGTCGTCTTTCGTAAGGTTTATCGCGATGGCATACCAGTAGATGTGGTTCGTTCCACTAGAAGCGTCACCGGATATCGTGTACGTCGAGGATTCGCCGTGGTTGGGGCCGTAAATAGTAAACGTGCCTGAAATATAACTTCCACTTACACTCCAGAAGGTGACGCGGGCGGCGTTCACCGCGGTATTGGGGAAAAAGCCACCTAATCTAACTGTGTAGTCTGCTGTGTCTCCTGCGTGCACACCGAGTTGAGTGTAGCTTGCAGCCTTTGTCGAAGGAAATGTAACGGACAACAAAAGGAACAATGTTAGGACTACAAGTCCAAAAGCCAGATTCTTCTTCATCAGGGCATATCACCAATTTCATCGTCGTTTCAAGAGATTGATGCCTCTCGTAGTAAACCTGACGACTGGTTGGTTAAATCTTACTCTGAGCGCACGCGTGCCCGTTTGTGCGCCTTGGTGAGTTCTCCCCGCGAGACTCGCATCATCGTTGAAAAACCCCCGATACCCTCTTATACGTGTTGAGAAATGATGAACGCCAAAATCGGGAAATTACACCCACATGACTAGGAACTCGCTAGCCTCCTGAATCTCCTGCCGGCATGTACGAGGACACCGGAATCCATCCTTCTGTATCCAGAGCGCAATGCCATGAAAAAAGAAAAAGGTGAAGAAATAGTAGAATTTGCCATCTTGTCGCATCCGATCTCTACTTCTTCCTGAATTTCAGCAAATAGACTGCTATACCCGCGATGACGACTCCGCCCACAGCTGCTCCAATCAAAACAATGGGAACAATGTCAGGAAGCCACAACGATGTAGACGTCAAGGTGAAGTTCATCCAATCTCCACCCAGATTAGTGATGCATTGTGCAGTTACGCCAGTGAGTTTGTCCCAATACATCCCAACATAAACTTGTGGAGGAATTGGTGCTAGTTGACCTCCAGCAGGTGGAGCAGTACGCATATCAAAACTCTCCAATATGTAGTTCACCTGTCTAGATGCACCCGCAGCGACCATCGTAGTAGTCCCGTTGATCACCAAAAAGGAGGATCCCTCACTATCAATGACAGCCGCATCGCCTGCGGCCAAGTTCGGACAGATCATGAACACAAACATGGGTATTCCGATACCGCTATATCCGTTGCTAACATTTCCCCATATTGTCCCGAGACTCTCCTGCGTTCCGTTTGTCATTGTGAAGACCACGGTCATTGTAACATTAGTTCCCACTACGCCAACGACTGCAACGTGCGCTGTCCCAGTTAACGGGACTCCTATGTTTGCT
Source organism: Candidatus Atabeyarchaeum deiterrae (assembly GCA_037310415.1). GTDB lineage: Archaea > Asgardarchaeota > Atabeyarchaeia > Atabeyarchaeales > Atabeyarchaeaceae > Atabeyarchaeum > Atabeyarchaeum deiterrae. Next base: position 2,050,861 of record CP147780.1, on the reverse strand, counting down.
GAGACTGAGTAGTCCAATGTGTCTCCTGCCTTTACACCTACCTTAGTGTAGTCTGCAGCTGTAGAAGACGTCAGCATAGCAGAGAAGACCAAGAGGGTTGTCATCATCGCTAGGGCGAAAGCTAAATTCTTTCTCAAAAGCCGATGTCACTCCCATTTCCAAAATCTAAGAATAGCATTTACACTTCACCGTTCCCGAGCACTTAACTGTGCATGGTTCTGGGCCTGTGACAGGTCCCGACCATTGCGAACTTCCTGTCGGACCCCAGAACCCCACAGGCTTTAGCGGTGGAAGTATGTCAGTCATAACCTATCAGATTCTCATAGTAACGCCGATATCTTCTTTTGTGGAGGTGAAGGCAGTGATCACGAATATGCCACGTACTGCCCACACTGCGGCAAGAGAATTCACACATGAACAAGAGAAATAACGGCTCCCGCGAAAGAACGCGCCCGTCTACAAGCGCTGAAAAATGTCTACTACGATCATTCTTGACGGAAAACAACTAATTCACAGTTGGGAGGTTCAGTCTTGATCATCTTGTAGTCGTGCTGCATGCTTGTTGCTATCTCAGCATAAACCCCATATGACACACCCCATACGCAGACGTTCCCGCCTATTGCCCTGGAAGTTCCTTCGCGGATTGTTTCGATGCAAGCATTTGCATAGTCACAGTCAGTCACCTTAATATTGGCTTCATGCTCGCTGCCTGAGAACGTCCCGGATCCTTCTTCGGCGAGTCTGATTGCCAGCGACAGCTTGCGATAAGCAATCACGGCGTCTATAGTCGACGTGCTTCCAGAAGCCTTTGCAAGTCCTGATTTTTTCATCGCCGCCATGAGGAAAGACTTCGTAAACATCTTGGCGCCACCTCCCACACTGCCCTCGAGGGTGCTGATTGCTTTCCCCACGCCGTAGGCGAGACAAGCATAACCACGCGGGCACCTGTTTAGGTTGCTCATTATATACGAGGCTGCTCCATCAAGCGTGTCAATATCGGGGGGAGATTGACTCAGCAGTTTACCCAACAGCTTGACTGACTCCTTCGCGACGAGTCTGGAGAAAACAGGGCCGTAGGTCTTGGCTTGGTCACTAATACCCTGCGCCAGCGTGTAAGTGACAGTTTTACCATCGATCATGACTCACTAGGACCCCCATGATCCGACCTCTGCATGCATTACGTTGGAGCGTGAAGTTGAATGCTCTTTTTCTCCGTCCTCTTCATCTGCGTTTTGTTCTTCAAGATCTGCATATACATCGCAGTAGAGTCCGCAGGTGGAGAAGTGATCTTTTCCTTCTTGACCAGCTTAGTGGCGCCAGCCGTGCACACTGGAACGCATACTCCGCAACCGATGCATCGCCCCAGATCGACCTCCGACACATTATCCCTAACAGTTCGAGCACCCATTGGGCATACATTCACGCAAGTTTCACATGCGGAACACGACTCGGCATCAACCTTCGCATAGTAGTTTGACGGGAGGAATTCAGCAGGACGAGCAAGCTTCTTGACATTCGCCAGGTATCCACAGCAGTCTCCGCAACATGTGCAGATAGCCGCCGGCTTGAGTGTATTCATCATTTCTAGCACCAGACCGTCTTCCTGGGCTTTCCTCAAGATTTCAAGTGTCTCATCTTTTGTTATGAAGCGGCCGCGTTTCTCCTCCACGTACATACGTGCGGCAGAGCCGAATTGAAGGCAGGATTCGCGGAGGTGAGTCTGTTTACACGGCTGCCCGAGGAGGTCATTCCCTTGACGGCATATGCAGTTAGCAACACTAATCGGCCCGTTGAAATCTTCAATGATCTGCTTCAAATTCTCGAAGGTTTCAACTTTGTACTCTGGAGTGACACTCTTGTCCACAGGGATAATACGCATCTGCGAGCTACCAGGCCGTGTTAGTTCCTTTCCAAATGACTCATCAAAGTACTGGTGCATGTCCTCCAGGAATTCCTTGGTGAGCTTGTTTACTTGATGTTCATACATCCCAATTGCAAGCTGCGCATTCAGATAGTAGTTGTTCCCCTTACCCTTTACGAAGTATATGCTTCCCTTTCTAGCCATCTGAGCTAACGTGTGCTCCAGCTTATCGATGGGAACGCCCGTCTTTTCCAACGACTTGTGGATCTGTTCAAGCGTTTGCGGAAGAATCGTAAGGTGCATCGCTAACTCCGCTTCCTCCGGAGTAAAGAAGTACTTCAAAAGGCGCATTTCCACACCTGACTCAGTGGAAGGAAAACCAATTGGAAACTCGTCCAAGTGCTTACGCAACTTTCGATAAACATCTTCAGCATCCTTTTTCAGCATTTCAAGAACCTCACATCGACGCGTGATCGAATTATGCGTAGATATGGGAGTCTGCCCTATGATATAAGTTTTGAGTCGACCGAAACCAGGTAAGCACTACCTTGTGAACCTGTGCGGCTCTTCCTCAAGTTCGGTTAGCAGCGCCTTCAACTTGGGTTTCAAGTCGGGAATCTGCCGCTTGATGGCTTCCCAAACAAGTTTGTAGTCTATGCCGAAATAGGCGTGAACAAGTCTGTCTCTCATGCCAGCCATACTTTTCCATGGGATTTCGGGATGCCTTCTTCTCAAGGATTCCGGTATTTGTTTCGTTGCTTCTCCAATAATCTCAAACTTCCTAACCACTGCACTCGCCGTCTTGTCGTCCTGCTTAAAATCACTGAGGCTCGATGCACCAACAAAAGCCTCAATGGATTCCATAGCTGATACCATGTCCCTAATAAACAGTCTATAGTCTCTGTTCAAACTGGCACGACCTCGTTCATTATCTGCTCTCTCAGCTCGCTCCTCACCGCCCCCTCTGACACAATATCAACCTTCACCCTCAACTTGCCTTCCAGGAAGTCACCGAGGCCAACCAAATCAAAAAGTGTCGCTCCTTCAAGAAATCTTACAAGGATGTCAACGTCGCTGTTCGCTCTCTGCTGCCCTCTAGAGTACGAACCGAAAATACCGGTGATCTCAGCCTTGTACTCAACTCGTATGTGTTGTTTGAGACCCCGTAGCGTCTTCACAATCCTATTGGACTCCGATTTTCTGCTTGTCATCTTCGGTCAGCCTCATGGGGTTTGAGAGGGCGCAATCAAGCGGTGGATTTGGTCGTCAGGACTGGTGGGTCCTATTTCCCTCTCTGGCGCCGCTTCACGCCAGACTCGAACAATTACTAGCCTTTTCACTCTATTAAAGATTCCATTGTCCAACAGCTTGGCGAGAGACAACGTGGACTTTCCCCGTGCGATGCCCCGAGACAAGCAATCGACTCAGTTAAACGCGGATAGATATCTCCAATTCTAGGAATCTTCAAGCGACCCCCCGTTAAGACCGCGCGAGCAAACAAGCCATGGGGAAACCGCTTGGCCTGTTCCCATAGCTTCACTCAAACCTCTTGAATCTTCGTGCTGGTGAGAGTCGGCAATACTGTCCTTCAGACGCCTAACCTCTCCATCTACCTGCCCACGTTTGCCACTCCCCTGGCACAAGTAGCTGAAACAACCAAAGGACGCTAGAGTTGAGGATTCCGACCCAACCTCTCACTTTAGGCAAGAACCCGACTTGCTTTCCCTCTCAAGAAAGAGTAAAAGAAAAGGGGAGGATAGGTGAGACTACGGTATCGTTGTTCCAGGCCTCCCTGTCTACTCTGCTTCTTAGGTGCTACTTTCCGCGCCGCCTAATGACTATAGCCGCCACCGCGACGACTGCTACCGCTGCCACTCCACCGCCAATGAGAATCAGCACCATTGGATCAACTGGCCACCACATGTTCGTCGAGATCATGGTGTAGTTCGCGGTTCCCGGGTGAACCAATCTAGCAAAGATTCCAGTCTGCTGATCGTAGTATATGTGTTGGTCGCCTGAGAGAATGATCTCGTTCACGGTTCTTGTTGCTCCAGCGATCTCCATGCTTAAGGTGTTGTTGAAGTATAGTCCAGTTGCTCCTTGGTATAGTTGGTCACCTGCTTGCAGACCTCTGCATACCAGAAGCTCCGCCAGGTCGCCACTTGAAACGTCCCCGCGTGCAGTGGAAACGTCTACCACCGTGCCGTTGGACCAGTAATCTGTGTATGTGATATTAACGAAGACTCCTGTAACTTCTGTTACTTCTATCCGCAGCCGGTCGGGGCCGGAGCGATCCACGGAATAGTCTGCTCTGTCTCCTGCCCTCACACCGATCTTGGTGTAGTCAGCAGCCTGCGACGTGACTATGATTGACGAAGAGAATAATACGAGGGCGATTACTGCAAACATGAAAGTGGTTTTACTCATCCGAGACATGGTAATCGACGCATCTCCTTCCTAGTTGTCTTTTGATGAGGATTATATAGAAGCACCCATATAAAGCGATTTGGTTTTTCGCCAGCTGGGCCGTGAAATCCACGTTCTGCCTGGAGGGTCCGAGTTCGGCAGGGCTCTTTTTTGGATTGTTGTTAGCTTGCTATGAGGTGTCATAGTTGCGCTATTAAAGGCATTCTTCTAGCTAAGCAATGACAACATAATTTCCAGTGGGAAACACCTTGTCGATAACACGTTCCCTTGTGATAATCGATCGACTTGGGTCTACTGCTAGGCTGGAAGCCGATGAGTGGAGAGCCAAGTCCCTTTTTCCCGATACGCTTGATTTGCCTCGATGAAGGAACCCCTGGAGCGCGCATTATCGCGCACCCGCTTCATCTCTGCTTCTTGTGTCTAGCCACAACAACTATCGCTACAAGAAGCACAACCACAAGAGCGCCCATAACCAGAAGCGGCAACATCAATGGATTGTCGATTGGACCCGGAGGAGGCACAGGAAACCAAGCTGTCGTTGAAATCATGGTCATGTTAAGCCAACCAGAGGAATAGAAGTTTATTTTGACGATGAGACCTGTGTCCTTGTCCCACCAGAATTCATACGATCCACCGGAAATCCTCGCGTGGTTGACGATTCTAGACACGCCACCGAAGGTCATTACGCTCGAGTCATTAATCCTTATCGGTGAGCCAGAATAGATCTGGTCGTTGACCGTCAAGTTTCTTGTCACCAAGACATTCAACATGCCCCCAGTCACAGTGTCCCCGACAAGTTGACCCTGGCTAGATACTGTGCCATTCGGGAGGAAATATGTGTAGTTGATGTAAAAGGCGGTTCCAATAATCCCGTATATTAGATAGAACGTTTTGTTGATAGTCGAGCCAGACATGGCTGTCCTGTACGTTGCGGTGTCCCCTACTTTGACGCCAACCTTTGTGTAGTCCACTGCGACAGCAGGAGTAGTGGATGCAACAAGAACCACGAGTATCGAGAGCGCTACAAGCGAATAAACTAGGCTTCTTCTCACAGAAAACTGTCCCCACATTTTATCTCAAATTGCAGCCGAGTATGGCTCACTCCAGTATTTAAGCATATGCGCGCTGACAAGTCAGTATTGGCGCTGGCGGACATGTCCAAGGAAAGTCTGCTCGTTGTTGGCTACCCGAAGGGCGTCAAGTACAGGAACTTCAAAGGTAAGGGCAAGAAGAGGCTAAGGAGAGTGCTGACGCGTTGGAGCTATACGCGCATCATACGGTTCATCGTTGAGGAGAGAGCGGAGAGAGGACTGAGGACGGCTGTTGTTGATGAGCGGTGGACGTCCAGGACGTGTTGGAAATGTCGCTCAAGACACACTCTTCGCATGAATCAGTCAACTCTCTTCTGCCTTGATTGTGGCATGACTTTCAACGCTGATTACAACGCTGCGTTGAACATCGGCCTGCCTTGTTTGGCTAAAGCCGCGGGTCGAAGGGCTGCAGATGAGCCAGCCCAAGAAACCGGGGATGAACATGCAAGAGAAATAGTAGCTTGCAAGCTCGGAAGCCAACACCCTTCAAGGGGTTGGTAGCTCGCCACAAAGGACTTAAAGGATTCATTCTCCTAAGGGATAGGCATTATGATCTACAATAGCGTGCTCGTTCGGTTCACCGGTGAATTTGGGATCAAGTCCCCCCAAACGCAGGATCTACTCGAGTCATTGCTCCGGCGGAACATCCAGAACGCCTTCACGGCGACCGGGAACGGGGACATGCTCAAACGCCTCCAAATTATCATGCGCCCCGGCCGCTATTACCTCGTGCCCCGGCAACTGGTCGAAGCGGACGTGCCCGCCATCGTCTCCGTCGTCGGGCGGACCTTTGGAATTTCTACCATCTCTCCGTGCTTCCACACGCCGCTGAGCGACAAGACCTCCACGCGCACCGTACCAGCCAAGCTCATGCTTGCCCACGGGTTATACCCCCGCACGAAAAAAATCGCCATTCGGGCCATCGATTCCTCCCCCGTTGATGAAAAGCAGTGGAAGGGAGAGATTCTCGCCTTGTGCGACAAATTTTCCCAAGAAGAAAACGACCCTGCCAAGGGGAAAAAGGACCTTTCAAAGAAACGCTTTCGGGCGGAAGAGCGCTGGACCATGGGGCCGTGGGCGTGCCAGCGGGAGAAACAGCTCGAGATCGAGGTGTTCGAGAACGCGGCCTTTATCTCCGCGGAACGGATTAAAGCGCCCGGGGGATTCCCATTGGGACTGGAAGATCCATTGGTTGCCCTCGTCAGCGGGGGCTTCGACTCCCCGGTCGCCGCGTGGATGGCGATGCGCCGCGGCGCGCCCCTCATCTTCGTCATAATGAACCCGGCCCAGGAGGAGGCCAGCGGCGGGGAGCCCGAAGGATCCGTGCGCTCAAATGCCTTGAAGGAAGTAGCAGTCCTAGTGGAATACATGCGCGGCCAATCTGCGAAACCGCTCGTTTTCGTGATGCCCTATGGCAAGGTCCTGACCGCCCTCAAGTCCCAAGGGGCGCGGGCGGGCGTGACGTGTCTGTTATGCAAGCGCATGATGTATCGCGTCGCGGAACAGGTTGCGCACATGTACAGGGCGAAGGGGATCGTGACAGGGGAGATCCTCGGGGAGCAGGCCAGTCAGACCGCCCAAAACCTCATGGTCCTGAATAGCGTGGTTACCATCCCAGTGCACCGCCCCTTGTTTGGATTCGACAAGGAGGAGGTCGTAGCGCTCGCACGCCAGATCGGCACCGCGCCCGCGGCCTCCATCACCTTATTACCGTGCTGGGGTGTGCCGGATCACCCGCAAATCCGAGGGGACATTCAAGTGGTGGAGGAACTCGAGAAACATCTGGGCGTCGACCAGTTAGTCCAACAATGCCTCAGGAAAATAACACCTGTTGAATGGGAGATCGCGACTAAAGAATAGAACTTGGTGCCGGTGACGCCTTAATGAACAGTTTCACTTTAAATAATCATAGGTATACAAGGTTACGGAGCTAAATGGGCTTGGCTTTGAGCGTTTGGAGGCGCCAGGAACCTTGGAGCAGACCAGAGCTTACACTGCTAAGCACGGCGAAGGCGAGAATCAGCTGCTCAGGAGCTTCATCGGGGACTACAGGAGCCTCCTACAAGAGGCAATAGACGAGGTGTGGAGCCGAACCACCTGGAGGGAGGAGTCCAACAAGGGACCATGGAAAGGAGTCGGAAACCGAAGAGACGCCACGAGGAGAATCCCCTTCATCTTGGGAGAAGGCACCTTCAAGCACCACGAGCTGCGAGGCATACTCATGAAGGGCTGGGAATACTCGAAGCACTACGTCGACTCAGCCATCAAGCAGGCGTACTCTGTCATGAATTCGTGGCGGAGAAACTACGTGAAGGGTTATCGCCGCGCTGAGAAGCCTGTGGTGAGGCGCCGCTTCATCCGAGTCAAGGAAACCCTGTACACATACAGGAAGGGCATAATTAGAGTAAGCGTCAAGCCAAACCAGGAGTACGTCGAGTTCGACGTGAGCAAGGCATGGTTCCAGCGCAGGGCAAAGGGAATGGTGATGGGGGAACTTATTCTCAAAGATGACTCCCTCACCGTCACGTTCAGAAGGCGAGGGGAGCAGCCAGGTGAGATGATAGCCCCGCCTGTTCAGAGGCTTGCGTGGGACTCCAACGAGGCGTCTCTCGACGCTTTCAACCCGAGGCTCGGATGGGTCCGGGTGGACCTATCCCAGGTTTACCATGCTCACCGAGTCTACGAGCTCAAGAGGAAACACATGCAGCAGGTAGCCTCGAAGAAGCCCAGCGTGGGGTTCAAACTCGGCAGGTACTCTGCGAGGGAGAGAAATAGGGTGAAAGACCTTATTCAGAAGGAAACCTCGAAGCTAGCCCGGTTCCCGGCGGTTCAGCACTTCTTCGAGGACTTGGATAAGGAGAAGATGTATACTTGGGGTAGGAGCCATAACCGCAGGCTCTCCAAATCGGATTGGAAGATGTTCCAGGCGTTCCTAGCCTACAAGACTGGGAAGCCTATCCGCTTCCTCAACCCGTATAACACGACGAGGAGGTGCTCCAGGTGTGGAGGCGTGAACAAAGCTCCGAATGGGGCGCGACTCGTCGAGTGCCGTTTCTGTGGGCTGAGTGTGGACAGGCAGCTTAATGCAGCGGTTAACCTGTATCTTCAGATGGAGGGGCTTCCTCCATCCCCGAACCTCTTCACCGAGTTGATGGCGGGGTGGAGTGGGTTCACCCAGACAGGGGACGAGGCTGATGCGCTTCCCGATGAACTCGGGAGGGAGGCAAGGCTCATGAGTCCCCAGAGCTACGAAAAATGTCTACGTATGACCACGTAAGACTACGTAACTCAGAACCCTTCAACCATCCTTTCTCCCTCCAGCATATTGCCATATCTAGAAGGCGAAAAAGAGCATAGATTTTATGGGCAAGCGTTAGAGAAGGTCAAAGAACGCTTGATATTGGCATCCCGCGGGCAGATCGATAGCCTCAGCGATTTAGGACTTTTTCCACAATCAGCTAGGGCACAATTTGCATTCCGGGTCGCAGTTTCCAATTCTTTGGAATAACAAGAAAATGTGCCCAGTTCGTCTCCTCTTTTGCATCTCCTGTTCCTTTGCTATGCCACCTCATCACTAACGTAAATGATGCAGGCGTATCGGTCTCTTCAGGTGTTGCGAACTTAATTGTCTTGATGTGATTGACAGACTCAGCGCGTAGACTGAATGTTCCACTGTCTTCGTCTCAGCGTTGATCTTTATCTGGTATCGTTAGGATTGTTGGTTTGGCAGATTCGCAGTATAAACAAAGCGATAGTACAAACGACACCAGACAAATCGTCTGGAGTTAGAAGCTAGGCGAGCTGGTATTGAAGATAGCGGACGAGATGTCCAGCAACAAGGGTGGACTAGTATCTTTCGCCGACCTCTGCCTTGAGGTGAAGAAGAGAGAAGGGGTGGCAAAAACACTGGTCGACTCGATCGAGGAAGCGGTCAACATCCTCTGCGAGAAAGGACTAATCGGAGGGGCAAAGCAACTCTCATCAGGGATTAAGATCATTGAGGTTAAACCGATAGAGCTCTCAAAAGACTTGGGCAAGATACTAAGCTCCGTCTCTTCAACTGGGGTAACCACAGCCGCAGAACTGATCAAGAAAGTCAAGTTGCCAAAGGAGGTAGTTGACACCGCGCTCGAGAGACTGGAGCACACGGGCATAGCAAAGAGAGTCATAGAACCAGGAGACCTAGAGAAATGGTACTTCCCAGCATTCTGCAAGTTGGACGAACGCTAGAAACCTTCAAGCGGGCACGAACCTTGCCCGAGCCATACCTAGACAAAGGTGAAGATCTGTTTCTAGTGATGGATGACCCTCAGAGGGCAAAGGGAAACATAGAGCATTGGGCGCCGATTGGGACGGATTTTCTTAATCCTTTTGATAAAGTATTTAAGAAGGCGTATTTCCACGCCTGAAGCTGTAGAAGGGTAACCGATCGGAAACTGGTCTAGGTGCTTGTGCAGCCTCCGATAAATATCTTCAGTATCTTGTTTCAACATTTCAAAACCCCTCCAAATCGGTATCCATTAACTCGATTCCAGAACAGAGCGGGCACTTCTCGGTTCTGTCTGCCCCTCTCCATGCAAGTGTGGAGTCCACCCGAATATATAAGTCTAAAGTTCGAAGGAAACGGATAATTAGGAATTCTTCCCGAAGACCCAGAAACACAATGTGCCTTCCCCCGCACCAGACTCCAGTTAAGATAAGCAACTGTCTATACTTTAAAGAAGCCTCTTATTCTATGCAAACCAACCAAGAGTTAACAAAAATAGTATCACAATGCGGTAAATGGAAATGCCACTAAGCAGGGGCAATGTAATACAGAAGATAGAATGGAATGCCTCCAATATCCCTGGGCAAGGAACACGTCGCCTGCATATGAAGACAGTCGTTGCGCACGAACGAGTGATAGCTTGAATATTCCTCCCTACAGGACTGAGTGAGCAGAGTTTATAAGTGTGCAGTTGCACATTTTCTTACATGAGAGTCACGGTAGACGTGGATGAAGAGATCTGGAAGGAGCTGACAGATTATATCCTCAAGAAGCATCGGAAACTCTACGGGAAGTATAGAAGGAACACCCTGAATGATGTTCTAAAACTGGGACTGAGGGCCTTGAAGAAGAGCAATGTCCGAGACTTCCGGGCTGCAATAGCCGCCGGTGACGTAAGCAAGGGATTTCTCGATTCGGCTATCGAGATAAGCAAAGAGGTAAGAAAGAGAAGCACAGCGAGGGTTGAAATGGATTGAGATCCTGTCTAGACACATCCGCCATTCTGAAGCTTAAGAGTGAACCGAAGTTGCTGGAAACCACCCTGGGTGAAGACGATCAGTTGTACACCACTACAATCACCATTTATGAGCTTCTGATAGGAGCCAACTACTACGGAAAAAAGGAGAAAGAGTTCGTAGATAGGATCCTAGAATCACTCAACATAGTGCGTGTGGAAGAGCATTTTCACCTTGCGGCCAAGGTTGCCGCGGATCTTATGAAAAGTGGAAAGAAGGTCAATGATTTTGACACAATGATTGCCTCCTCTTGTGTAGTCAACAACCTGAGACTGATAACGGCGGATGAAGACTTCAAGAAAATCAAAGAAGCCTTGCCCGCCCTTGAACTCTCACTGATCTGAGTGAGAATGAGGCATTCGCGAGAATTATCCATGGTTTGGCTGGATCCGTCAAGGCCCCGTTATTTACCTGGAATGCTAGGTTCTATGGATTCTTATAGCTTTTACATTCGCTGTGTGCTGCTTTTTGCCGTTTGGGGAGGGGGGAAAATGCTCAAAATAGGGGACTTTTTATAGGTACTGCACATAATACATCTTATGTGCAATCATATCACTAGGTGAATGGTCCCATGGAGAAGGAAATACAAGCATTTCTATCCCAACTGAGGCTTAGCGATACATCTGATCATACGCCAAGACAGTATGAGTATACCCTGAGGATGTTCCGGCGCTTTCTTGGAACAGACAAAGACATCAAGCAGATCGGAAAGCAAGACGTCGCAGCATTCCTGGAGTTTCTCAGTAGACCCAGCCAGGATAGGCCACATAAGAATGCATACAAAAGGTCGTCGATAATAGCCGTGAGAGCTTGTTTATCATCCTTCTTCCAGTATATGATGGACACGGACAGAATGGTTGGAAACCCCATGCCCAGGGCAGGTAGAATGTCAAGACCACCCAGGAACCCAGTATATCTTACTGAAGCGGAAAAGGACAGACTACTAAAAGCAGCAAAGACTCCGAGGGACAAGCTTGTTTTGAACCTCTTAGTATCGACCGGGATGAGGATGGGCGAACTCCTCGGTGTGAGGGTCAGAGACATCGATCTCGAAGGAGTCCGCGTTCGGGTCAGGCTCAAGCGAGGAGCCGTAAGACAATACATAATAGTTCCTGCATTGGTCAGCGAAGATATGCCAAGACTTGTGAAGCGGCATATTGCCGACGAGAACTTGGACCAAAATGATCTACTAATCGATCTGTCGAGGCGGGGATTACAGTACCTTGTGGAAAACGCAGCAAAGAGAGCGAAGATAAACAAGAAGTTGTCTCCGCACAAGTTGAGGCATACCTTTGCCGTTGAGCTGAGACGCAGAGGACTCAGAACTGTTGACTTGCAGAATCTGCTACACCATAAGAACAGGGAGACAACTGCGATATACGAAGATGTGGACATGAGAGAAACTGAGGAGGAATTGATCCGACTGAAACTTCTAAGCAAACAGTTGGAAGGCGATGGAGGCATAGAGGCATGAGTGTTGGAGGTAATGTGTGTGATCCTTTTCCTGGCATTGTGATTTCATAAATAGGAACGCATCAGAGTCACATTAAATCTAACAGGAAACCATTAAAATAGACAGGAGGCTATGTAAATATGCATGAATGAGAGACCTGGCGAGGGGCTGGGATGCTTCTCGGACGATTCACGGAGCTCTCCAATCGGCATGATCTCGGTGAGGAGGAGGTTTCCCCTGATGTTACTGGGGATGTTTGTTAACATATTCTCATGGAGTTTCCCCCAAGGAGGAAGTACAGATATAGTAGTGGGGACATCCTCTTTGCAGGTTCAAGAGGTTCGCCCTATTTGGCAGGTTTGCAAGTCCAATACGTCTGGAAAGCGTGCCATGATGCAGGTCATGTTCGTCATTGATGAAGGCGCCAAGCGAGTCCAATAGAGATAGGAAGATGAGGGCTCTTCCTGCCTTGCTAGAGTTCGGTCGCCAATTCCTGCCTCGATGTTGCAGGGATGGCTAATCATAGATTTCCACCAAGAATCTGCTGTGTAGCGTTGCTGCTCGACATAAATGATGAGAGACCCAAGCTCAAAGCGATCATAAGAAGTGCATCATCTTTGTTCAAGTCTCTCAGTCTGTTGGCCGGCGTTCCTGAATGTCTGATATTTGGGTAGTCAGAAAAAAACTCATAGAGATTCTTAACACAATCTTTCAATGAATTGTGCGGAAAGAGATCGGGACAGTTATCCAATGCGGGACCGAGTGTCCGTGCCCTATGTCCGGACCTATCGATTGCCAGTCCCTCCAGCAAGTTGCTAGCGATCCTGATGCAAGTTTTCTCACCGTCTGTGTCCAGCAAACGTGTCAGGCTTGTCTGCAATTCTCGCAAACACTCGATTCTTTCACTTCTACTAGCTATAGACTTGCACAAATGGGAAAACTGACTCATCAGTAATCCTTGCAACGTCAGCTCGATCTTGCATTCAGCGGCAAGCCGATATCGAAAGTTGTGTTCTTCAAGGAATTGTGACAATTTCAACCGGTACTTCTCAGATATGTTGCGACCGAAAGCCTTCAATACGACGTAGAAGCCCTCCAGAAACTCAATGCATGAAGATTCATCCGGAGGAATAGGGAACTTTCTGAATACGGATCTAGCTAGATCTGGGTCGTTCAGAGTCGCCATTTGTGGTGCTGAGACATTCGGGTTGACATGAAATTGCTGGAAGACCAAGCGTAACAATTCGACGTACATATCTTGAGGCGCAGATTTTGATTTCTCAAGTGAGTTCCATATTTCTCTGTTGAGCCTCTGCCAGTGAGGGCGAATCAAGAAATATATGTCAGGCATTCAACTCGCCTCTGAATGCTTTGTGCATTAGAGAACTGAACAATTCATCTATCTCTTGGGTAGACTGATGTTGTCTTTCCTTGAGGGAGTTGATCTTGTCGACAATAGAGGCAAACGTCCTCTGCTCATGGATAGGCGCAAGGTATATCTTCAGGGATTTCACCTGCTCGAAATTCAAAGCCTGCCTTGACGCCCCCGCCTGGATCGTCCAAATCTCATTCTGTGCATCATGCATTGAGAGGTAGTGAGAGACATATTCTGGAACAGCTTTAGATCTGTTCAATCTGATTACACAAACGTGTTGATTGACATTGGCTTTGTCATCTTCCCCTGCATAGACAGCAACCCTACCTAGTGACGCACCTGTAATATTCAGAAGTACATCCCCGTTCTTGACCCAGGTTCTCCTCATTTCCTTATGAACGTCTTCCGAAATATGTGCAGCATCTTTAAGCTGGAGCTTATTCATAAGGACGTTTTGACTTCGGATGAATGTGATTCCTTCTGGCAGATATGTTTTCTCTCCTCCTAGCGGAGTCGCGCCACTTGAGACAAACTCAGCAACATCGGCAATTCTGTTCTCTGGTGACCCGCGTCCAAACATCTTCAAGAAAACAGCTTTGAGGAACTCGTCAGTCATGTGATTTGCTTGTTCACGTTTTCGTTTCAGAGTGTCAGCTCGGTCCAAGATCGCAACGATTCTTCTCTGATGGTCCAACGAAGGAATCTTTACTGTCAACTCTAGCAGTGCATTCGTGTTTACTGCAGTTTGGTTTACCCAGCGAGTAGAAATTGACCTGAAAAATCCATCTTTCTGGAGCTTCTGAAGATGCATTGCCAGGAAGTGAGGGTTAACCTTGGAGGTGTCCACTCTCAGACGAGTGAGATGATTGCTGAACAATGCTTCGAGGTCTCGGTCGACAAATGCTGTTTTTCCAACCCAAATATCGCTATTGGTATTATTGAACAGAATATCGCCTTTCACAAGCGAATACTTCTTGATTTCGTCCTTTGATGCGGGTACAAACTTGAACTTCGTCAGATCCAATCTGCCTTCTGGGCTTATGTTGTTTGTTCTAAGTTGCGGAACATTCGCAGGTTCAGACGAAGGTCTTCGAGCAAAGCCTGGCTGAATGTCCACTATCAGATCTTCAAGCGCATACTCGCTCCAGGCGCCTTGTGTGCTCATTTTATCATCTCTTTCAGAGCAGAAAGTTCACTCGCTATTTCATGCTCGATTTCCAACACATTGTCGATCAATTGAGAGGGGTCATCATACTCGACCTTCTCTCCTTCAATCTTCTTATATCTCGAAATCGATAGGTTGTAACCATTCTGCTCAATCTTCTCAAATGGTACTGACATACTTTGGCTTGATTCTTCTCGCTTTTTGAATTTTCGAATAATGTCCGGGATGTCACCCTTGCCGTCTATGAACTCTCGCTTCTGGTCCAAACTGTACCCATCTTTACGCATTTCGTAGAACCAAGCTTTGTCGGTCTTACCTCCTTTTACGAAAACCAACACTGCCGTGACGACGCCAGCATAAGGTTGGAAAACTCCTGAAGGCATAGAGATAACTGCTTCAAGCTCACAGTTTTCTAACAATATCTTTCGGGCTCTGATGTGCGCGCTTGACGAGCCAAACAAAACGCCATTCGGAACGATGATTGCAGCCCGCCCTCCCACCTGAAGCAGATTAAGGAATAATTCAAAAAACAGGAGTTCCGTCTTCGTCGTGTCAAGTCTGAATGCATCGTTGATATCATTTTTATCTATGCTGCCAGCGAATGGTGGATTAGCAAAGACTATATCGTACTGCGCTTTCTGTACAAATTTCTTTGAGAGCGTGTCGGCATATCGAATGTTTGGTCTCTCGATTCCGTGAAGTATCATGTTCATGAGCCCTATGCGCACCATTGTGGCGTCGAAATCAAATCCATAGAAAGTCTCCCTCTTCAGGAGGTTCCAGTGGCTCTTCTCAACTATCTTGTCGCCAATAAGATTATGAGCCACTCCCTCCTCGTCCATCTTGAGTATGTCTTCACTCGTGTACTTCTTCAATATGTGCTCGTATGCGTTTATTAGGAATCCAGCCGTTCCGCAGGCTGGGTCACAAATGGTTTGACCTATGTCTGGGTCTACCAGCTCAACCATCATCCGAATAATGTGTCTTGGAGTTCTGAATTGTCCATTCTTCCCTGCGGTCTTCAACTCGCTAAGAAGATACTCATAGATGTCTCCTTGAGTGTCCCTGTTACGTTCTGTAATCTTCAGATCATCTATGATTGCGACGGCTTCCTGCAACAAGGATGCTTTTGGAATGACGAAAACCGCATCTTTCATGTATTGCGAGAAGAGAACATCATCTCCATTGGTAAGGCTCTTGATGAATGGGAAGACGATTTCCTGGACATGCTTCAGCATAGCTTCCGCGTTGAAATGCTTCCAGTGCGACCACCTGCAGTCTTCGTGACCCTTGAATACTGAAGTATGCTTTTCACTTCGAGCAATGGCCCTTTTCTCTTCAGCGTTGTCCAGATCTTCAAGTCTCTTCATGAAAATCAAGTATGACATTTGTTCTATTGCTGTGAGTGGGTTGGCAATTCCGCCTGCCCAGAATCGGTCCCAGAGTTTGTTGATCTGTGACTTCAGTTCAGGAGCTAGCATCTGCAAACACCTCTGACTCCAGGCTGTGGCATAAGCCTATCACTTCTGTCAGGTCGTCACTCGGGATTGGAGAGTTGACGCCAAAGTTTGTAAATGGTGGTTCTAACACGTCCCTATAATCAATGTGATGCTTCTTCATGAATACTGTCTGGATGGTCCTCAGATAATTGACTTGATCTGCATTTAGGTAATTCTTCTCTATCATGAAAGTTTTGAATGCGTCTTCGATTCTCTTCTTCGGGTCAGGAAACTCATATGAGCCCAAGACTTTCTTGATGAATTGGACCAATGTTCCCCTGTGCTGTTGATACGCTCTTTGGAGCACCTCCTCGGTGATATACAGCTCTGGACCGTTCAATGTTCCCTCCAAATACCTGAGGTCATCTTCTGTGATTACCTCATCTCGCTTAATCTTCTGAATAGTCGGGTGCTGCTCGGCAAGGCTCTTGATTCTCTTCTCCACCTTTTGTACGTACGTATTGACATATTCTTGTGATGGCTTCGGACCGTACTCGATCAGGCTCCTACGCTGGATCATGTCATCAATGTCTAGGGTGATCATGGGCCTGGGTTCGGGCTGTTTGTATTTCATCAACGGGAGGATTTCACTCCAAAGCATTTGTACATCTTCAAAAGTGATGTTTTGCCAGAATGACTTCTGCAGAGCCTTGTCAATTAGATCCTGCTTCTCTTTTACCTCTCGAATCGTTGTGGGCAAACAGTTGAGGTACTCGCCGATATCGTCTCGTAGTCGTTCGATCTCTGGTTCATCGTTCCTTAGAATCGCCAGGCTCACCTGTTCAGTTTTCAGTGTGAAGGCTGCTTCATTCATGTTTATATCTTCTTGGTATTTCATCAGTGGGGCAATCTTTGTTTTGAGGAACGTGAAAGCGTCTAGCCCCACAGTATCCCAGAAATGTGATGATAATGCTTTTTCAACATCCTGCATATGTTCCTTGATAGAAATGGATTCTTGCGGAAGGGCTTTGACATCATTAACCAGTTTCGCTCTCAGTAGTTTTGTCCGCTCATCCTTATTGCCAAGGAGAAGGTTGTATTGCAGCAATCTGGCAAGGAAGATCTTTGATGGAATGGCCTCGCTTGGATTTGCTTCCTTGCCCTCTGGATGCATGTTGAACCAATCAAAGTTATTCCAAAAATCAAAGATGAGGAAATAGTCTTTCCTCCGGCTCGGCAACCAGTGCCTATGTTCATCTTTGCAGGTGGCATCGTTCCGGGTTCCCCTTCCTATCATCTGCCAGAACTTGATCTTTGAGAAGACCGGCTTTGCAAAGGCGAGATTACATATCTCAGGCACATCTATCCCAGTGTCCAACATGTCAACGGAGATCGCGACGCGAGGCCAGTCGTCATTCCTGAACTCTTTGATTAGTTCCTGCGCTCGGCTGTCCTCTGACACAATAATGCGTGCGAGTCTCCCTCGGTACTGTGGGTAGAGCTTCTCGAACGCCTCCCAAAGTCTTTTCGCATGTCTCTTCGACACTGCGAATATGATCGATTTTGCTGGAATTGTACCAGTCTCATCCATCAGGCAATTATCCATGAACTCTTTGACAATCGCTTCATTAGTGCCGATAATAACAACCTTTTTCTCGATGTCTGTTCCTTCGAAGTCAAGTTCCTCTTCGCTCACTCCTTGGTCTTCGATTAGCCTGCGCTTCACTTCGGTTGGCACATCCTCTGGTTTGATTCCCTCTATTTGAAAGTGAGTTTGCGCTATGTAGACTCGAAAATCGACGAGAAAGCCGTCCTGCACGGCTTGCTCGAAAGTGTACAGATATGTCGGAGTTCCGTCTTCACAATCGAAGAACCTAAACGTATCCCGCTCGATGAGCTCCGATGGTGTGGCAGTCAGCCCTACGTCGATCGCATCGAAATATGTGAAGACATCCTTCCATTTATTGTAAATTGATCTATGTGCCTCGTCCGAGATGATCACATCAAAGTCCCCAGGGGAGAATTCTTGGTAGCACTCCATGAAAGTCTGAATCGTAGAGGCGTACAGCCGAGGGTCCTTGGTCACTGTTGCAGAAAAGACTTTGGTCTTCAACTCATTTGGGAAAAATGCTTTGAATCCAAGATCGCCGTAGGCTTGGTCACGAAGTGCTTTCCTGTCAGCCAGAAAGAGAATTCTTTCAGCACGGTTTGCTCTTAATAAAACATCAATCAGTCCCATCGCAACACGGGTCTTTCCTGTGCCGGTCGCTTGGACGATAAGGAATTTCCTTTTTCCTCTTTCGATCCCTTCAAGCACACGTTTTACTGATTCGATCTGATAGGGTCGGTCGATTATCTCTGGCTTGATTGGAACTTCCTGAAAGTCTTTCTTCGTAAGATCTTGGAACCGTATTCTTTCCAAAGACGCTCTATCGTGAAAGCCGCTCACCATTCTTGGGTTCTCATATGGTCTGTTCCAAAACCAGACCTCGTAACCGTTCGCCAAGAAAATGAACGTGGTTTTCCCTGAGCCAGATTTGATATCGTCTGCATAGCCCTCTGCTTGTCTCTGCCCTAGTATTGGATCCTTTGAAGACTTCTTAGCCTCCACTATGGCCAACGGGGATCCTATTGAATCAAGGAGAAGATAATCGGCATAGGCTTTCGCCTCCCTAGTTCTGGTAGTCTGGGATCTAGTCTTGTAGTTTCTTGTGTTGAAGTCTGATTGTTTGGTGTCTACTTCTTCGATTACTCTGCTATTATCCTTTGGATCCCAGCCAGAACGTTTCAGAAGAAGATCGATCTTCTCCCTCCTCGTCTTCCATTCAGAAATGTTCATTCCAGCCGGAATTTCAGATTCCGACTGTCGCATTCTCACATTTGGACGATTCCGCAAGGCCTTCGCCACCAACTACCACAGCTTCTTGCTCGCGAAGGGAATCGTGAGCAGCTCATTCGCTTACGACCTCAAGGCAGTTCAGAGCATTCTGGCAAGGTTCCCAAATTCAAATAGCTAAGCGCTTGGCACCGATCTCGAGGATGCGCACTTGGGCCTCCCTACAGCCTCCTTCGGATATGCAGAGTAGCTTGTCTTCAAGCTGCGATCTTATTCGCCTGTTATCTTATGAGATGATGATTCATTTAAGCTTAATCAAGATAGGAGTTCATTCCAACTCTATGCGTGGGAAATCCGCAACGCGGACGGAAAGGCTTGCTTGGCAATATGAGATGTAGACATAGGATGAATAGACACTAGTCCTCTTCCTGTACTCCTCTGGACGGGAGATAAGAAAGAGGGTTGAGAAGCTCGCAATCCTTCCATAAGAGGTATATTCTCCGTGGAAACTAGTTATGGTGTGATCATTCTTAGCCTGCTTTTCGTCAACGCGTTAAGCAGACACAAAAAAGACATGGAGGGGTTCCGGTGTCTGGCTCCAAAGCAGCGAAGACTCTTGAGGGTAAGAGGCTTGATGAGATAGTCAAGGAGTTTATTAGAGGAATTTCCGTTCCACCTAAGCAAGTTTCAGACAAGCGCGTTGAGGGTTCCTCGCCCTACGTACGCGTCTCAGATCTGAATGATGGCATAATTACAGGTTTCAAGCTGAAGTACGTGCATCCTGGATTCCTCAGGACGAACGAGGCTATTCTGAGAAATGGCGATGTACTTCTCTCGATTACTGGCACTGTGGGTAAGGTGGCATTAGTGACAAGAGAATTTGAAGAGGCAATTGCCGGACCGAATTTGATTGTACTGAGAGTTGATGAGACGGTCGCAAATCCTGATTATCTTTGCAGTGCTCTGGCGACAGAGGTAGTTCAGGATCAGTTTGCCTCGCTCGCAACGGGCTCTGCCATTCGCTATGCTAGAGTGTCTGACCTGAAAAACGTCATTGTTCCGATACCGCCGGTTGATGAGCAGGAGAGAAGACTAAAAATAATAAACACGCTCAGAGAAGACCTTCGCAAGAAGCGTGTTGAGTTGCATGAGATAAGCAGGCAAATAGGGAAAATCGTGGCAGGAGAAAAATAGCCGAGTATTATCCAAAGTGTGACCCGATCCTTCATTGCTTCTTCCTAATGCCGCCACCGATCGTCTTGTTGGTTACTGTGAGGTTGAATGTCTATGGAGCTTAATGAGCAACAAAGAAAGGCTCTTGATCTCTATTTCTCTGAATTCAAGAATTGGCCAAAGCTTTCCCAAGATATTGAGGAAAGAAACAAGCGTAAAGAATGGTTCAGAGATATCGTT
This sequence comes from Candidatus Atabeyarchaeum deiterrae, assembly GCA_037310415.1. Lineage (GTDB taxonomy): Archaea > Asgardarchaeota > Atabeyarchaeia > Atabeyarchaeales > Atabeyarchaeaceae > Atabeyarchaeum > Atabeyarchaeum deiterrae. The sequence continues at coordinate 2,030,518 of CP147780.1, read as the reverse complement.
AATCAGAAGACAGTCAGCACATTGTCTAAAGAAGACGTGAACAACGTGTTCGCAAGACTATGGGGGGTAGGTACAAGGTTTGGCGAAGAACTCACGAAGGAAAACGATATCTCAAGAATTCGCGGCACCTTCAAGTTTCTGTTCTTTGGCGAGGGAGACCTGTTCACCCGAATCGATGCAACTTGTTCAGATCCGAAGTATCGCTTGAAGGGATTGGGTCGCAGCAGATTGTCTGAGCTTGTATGTGCCATCATACCTGACGCAGGTGTCGCTCTTGTCAACAAGAGGACACACAATCTCAGTGAACGGCTTGGAGTACAACTCCAGTTTGATTCAGAGTCTTTTGGCGATCAGGTCAAGAAGTACACCGAGTTTGAAAATGTTATTAAGAAAGCCTATGGCTTCCCAGATCTAGATCGCGTTGATCACTTCATATGGTTCATTGATGAGTTTGAAAATCTCACTGGAAGAGAAGGATTTCTGCCAAGGACAGAAGTTCCAGTCAAGACTAAGACTGCCGATTTTGCCTTCGAAGAAAAAGACTTTGATTCTTGCACCGGAAAGAAAGATGATGCGGTTTATCTCAGTGAAAGGTTCAAAATACTCTTAAATGTCATAAAGTCCAAGCTGGACAGCAAGTTTGACAACTTCAAGGCATACTCCGCAAGACCCAATCAGCAGCCTAAGCGAGGCGAAAAGAATCCTCCATATAGACATCACATGTGGCTAGGGTTAGCGCATCCAAAATTCGAGAGAGCACAACAAGGGGTTCAATTTCAGGTCGGCATCAATGTTGTGAATTCACATAAGCTGAGCATCGACATATGGATAGATGGAAAGGCTTCAGAGGCAAGAATGAAAATCGTAAAAGAAAACATACAAAACAATAGAGATGCCTTCCAGAAGTTGGTGGCACATCTTGTTGAAGACACGATTGAGCTGCATGGAGGATACACCCTCAAGGCAGATCCGTCAGCGCTACTTCCCCAGGATATGGACAACTTCATTAATCACTTAGCCGATACAGACACTCACATACACATAGGGAGGTTTCTCAGCAAGGATGACGCTATTTCTGCGGGTCCAGGAATCACAGAGTTGGTGACCAAGACATTCAGCCAACTCTATCCAGTGTATTCGTTGATTGTTGGAGAGTCAACCCAAGCTACTGAGGCTGGGGCGGCGGCCACAACTACCCTTGAGCAGCTTTCAGACGAAACCATGCTGTCGAAGGATTTCCTTGTTCAAATTGAGCGCCTACTCGAGGAGAAGAAGCAACTTATTCTCTACGGTCCGCCCGGCACTGGTAAAACCCTTGTTGCAACCGAGTTTGCACGGTATTTTGCACGAGATGGAGGAAGAACAGAACTGGTTCAGTTTCATCCGAGTTACTGTTATGAGGACTTCGTGGAGGGAATCAGACCAAGTATCACTTCCGAAAAACAGATCTCTTACGAGGTCTGTGACGGGATATTGAAGAGTGTTTGCAGCGAGGCGATAAGAAATCCAAATCGAAAATTCGTAATCGTTATAGATGAAATAAACAGGGGAAATCTTGCGAAGATCTTCGGGGAGCTAATATATTGCCTCGAATATCGTGGAGAAAGGAACAGAGTGTTATTGCCCTATTCTCATGAGTATTTCTTTCTGCCTAGCAATCTTTATGTCATCGGAACAATGAACAGTGCTGACCGCTCTATCGCTTTGGTTGATTATGCCCTGCGCAGAAGGTTTGCTTTCAAGGAATTCATGCCTGACCGACAGGTATTGTCAGCGTGGCTTGAAAAGAACCCCTCACTCATTGATAAGAATATAGTAGTGGATCTCTTCGAGAAGCTGAACCAGAAGATTAAGGGAGATCCCAAACTAGGAAAGCACTTCCAAATCGGCCACAGCTATTTCATGCTGGAGAAGCTTGACAAAAGGAAACTCCAAGACACGTGGACGCACAACATAAAGCCCTTGCTCGAAGAGTATTACTTTGACGCCGAGGATACTGTCAATAGCTTTCAGAAGATCTTTGATGAAGTGCTCACTGCCATTCATGCAATCGCCAAGGAGCCGAACGCTGGTTAGTAGAATATGCTCCGAACAACTGCTGTGGAAAAGGCACCATTCGTCGTGGAATTGAAAGAGCGAGGACCACCCGAGATCGTTGAGTTAAGCAAAGATGAATTCGAGATTCTCGCCAACCGATTTAAGAACAAAATAGAAGCCTACGTGACTCCAGAAGGCAAGTGTTTATTGAAAGCAAGACAATACGTTGGGAATATCGCTCTCCCTCATCATCGCATTATCATTAGGCCAAAGGTTCCCAATCTGAGCTTCTTTTTTATGCTTTTGTACACTAACGGCATACCCGATTTCGGGAAGAACGAATCGGAGTACATGAGAGAGCAAGAGATCTTCGAGTTGATAATTGAGAGATTCCTCGAAGATGTCGGACATCTTGCAAGGAGGGGCATTTCCAAAGCGTATGTTGAAAATGATGAGAATCTCAATCATGTCTCGGGCAGAGTGTTAATTCAAGAGGACATTAGAAGAAATTCAGTCTTGAGACACAGGATTTTCTGCTCCTTCTCAGACTTCACATCTGACACGGTCGAGAACCGGATAATCAAATACGCACTCAGCTACATATCGCGGATGCCTCTTCAAAACAGTGAGCTTAGAAACAAGGCAAAGGAAATCTTTTATTTCTTTGAGTCCGCGTCCTTCGTAGTAATCGATAGCAAGGATTTCCCTCACGTGCAATACAATAGGCTAAACGAACACTATAGGCCGATTGTGAATCTAAGCCGGCTAATAATCGACAACGTCACCCTCAATCTTGAGGAGATCGGTGAGATTCCCTATTCTTCGTTTCTCATTAACATGGATCAATTGTTTCAGGACTTTGTGTTTTGTTGCTTGAGGGAGAACCTGCGAGACTACGGCGTTAGGGCGGCCAAAGAAGGTAATCCGCCGTACGCTCTTGATCTTGAAGGAGATATGATCCAAGAGCCCGACGTAAAGATATCAAAAGATGGGATAGATGTTCTAGTTCTTGATGCGAAATATAAACGCTTGCAAGATGATGATGAAGAACAAGCTGATCCCAGCACCCAAGATGCTAGACAGATTTTTACTTATTGTATGATGCCGGTGAAGAAGGTTCCGATCGGTGTTCTTGTTTATCCTATGAGCGAAATGCAAATCAGCTACGAGAAGTCTCTTAAACACGATGTCATACTTGCTTGCAGGGTCATAGACTTGACTAGGAAAACGAGTGGTGATCTTCTGACCGAATGCAGAAGGTTTGTGGATGAGATCAGAACTATCATCGAGCAGAAATCTCTACCTAAGATGTTTTCATCAGCAGCGAAGTAGGAGCTTGAGATTGTCAGTAGTAACGAGCATGGCAAGACGTATGGCGTATGTCGGAAGTGAGGTATGATGAAAAAGGCAGAGAAAGACGTTGTTTATTTGATACTCAAGGGGGCGGCATTAAGACTTAACTCAAAGTCTGGTGTGGGAGTTGGATACGGATATGATGGCCCAATTGAGGATGAGGTCAAAGGTGTGCTTGCATCGGTTCGGTGCATTAACTGTAATCAACCTAGCCTCATACTCTCCCTTGATGGAGCGGAGGTTGTCGAAGAAGACGAAAGAGAAATGGGAACTGAGACATTTTTCATATGTGAGTACTATGGCAAGTGTAGTAACTGTGACCAAGACATGCACACGAAGTTCCTGCTTAATGAGTACGCATGCAGCTGGTGTTATATAGAGGCTGAGGAAATGGACAATTGCAGACCTTACTTTATCAACGGATTAAAGCATGTGGCGAAACAGATTGGCAAGCTTTACGAACCTTCCGATGAAGAGACAGAATGGGAAGAGGTACTCGTAGCTCAGAAGTGCAGGATCATAGTGGAAGGTAAAGAAGATTTCTGGGTTTTGAAGGAATTTCTAGCAAAAACTGGCTTGGACATGGGCAACCTTCTCATTTGGGGAGCGAACGGAATAAATGAATTGAAAGCGTGCATACGGCAACTCAGAGCGCTCGAAGCTTCTTTTCCATTGGTTTTCGTCGCCGATCCTGACACTGATAGAGAGAGCAGGATAACGGAACTGAAGAATGCTGGTGCAAGAGACGAGGAGATCTTTGTGTGGTCAAGAAGAAACATCGATGGTTACCTGGCTGATCCGAAGGCCTTAGCTCGAACACTTGTGGTGAGCGAAGGAGAGGTTCGCGCATTTTACGATTCGACGAAGGAAACGGATCCAAAGAGGCTGATCGCCTTACTTTTCATGTCTAAAGGACTACCTGCGCCCAACTGGTTTGTCAAGCGACTCATCGTCAGGAATATCAAGAAAATCCCCAAGGACGTTAAGAGGCTATCGGACATGATAACAGAAAGAATGTCCTAGAGAGGAACTGATACTCAGTCAGATCCTCTGGAGAGAGTCTGGCAAGATCTGTGGGACTATTCCCGCAATTCAAAGTACCCTGCTGCTGTCGATGCCACTTTCCACAGTTTTTGTTCAAATCTACCTTCTGTGCTCGGAGCGCGATTTCGAGGTGGCTCCGACTTCATTTAACAACCCCTCAACTCAGTTTTAAGCTTTCTTCTCGTCGCTGCGTCTAGCCCATAAAAGCGACATCGCCTCTGGAACCAGCAAAGATCCTTCCTTGGAGCGAAGTATCATTTCATCAAAACCAGAATCATGTCTTCTTCTGGTGACGAGTGCATGACGACTGCCACGACGCGGATAAGCGAGTGGTGTATGGTACTGGTTCAGTTGCATATCCCTATCGTACGGTTTGCGGGGATCGCAGCCTGATGGCAAGGTTTTTATTGCCTAATCTCAGCCTAAATGACGGGGTAGGGGATATGGACAAAGCTGAGATACTTGCAGTTCATAGAAAAAGACTGGAGGGCTTGCTAAGAGAATTAGGACTGTTCGGCAAGCTGAGAAAAGGCAAGCTGAGGTGTTCAGTTTGTGGCTGCAAAGTCTCTGTGGTCAACATTGGTTTCATTATTCCTTCTCCAAGTGATATCCTCGTGTGCTGTACTGAGGCTGAGTGCATCTTCGAAATGGAAAGGCTCACTATGGGAGAGTCTATACATGGCTGTTAGGAAAGCGATCATAGCAGCGGTCATTATCGTAGCTTGTTTCGCGTTTTTCGTCTGGTATCTTGGCACTATTGGTCTGCTTCCGGCTTTCATTTCAGCGATTCTTGTCATTGTCATTGCTGATCCCGATAGAAATCTTATGGCTTCTGTCTATAAGTTGCTTCGAGGCGTCAATTTCTGGTTTGAGAAAAAAGCAGTGCAAACACGCCTGGAGAGCACAATAGGCTCCGCCTCCAGAAAGATCAACAAGGAAGGAGTTCTTCTCCTTCCACATGGACTGAAGATCAAGTGGGCAAAACCAATAGACAGAGACTCATTTCTGAAGGACGGGAAAATCATAGTCTGTCTAGAGCCCAGTGACAATGAATCAAGAAACATTGCGAGGGCGGCATTATTCTATGTTAGGGAGGATTTGCTGCAGCGATCGCGAAGGTTTATAGACAGGACGGTCATGAAGTCTGTAACGTTCGAGGTAGTAAGAAAAATGCTCATGCTCGATGAGAATATTGACGCTTTGGATTGCCTTAGCGAGGAGTTCATGGAACCTGAGGCACAGAAAGCTCAGCTCATCAGAGACTATGTTCCCGCGATGGATAAAATGGACGAACAAGGGCACTTCACAAGAGTTCTACTTCAGGAGCTATCGAAGTTGGATGCAAAGTTATCTCCTGCACGGTCCGACATTCATTCAGAAAAAGAGACGAGTGATCTTGTGTTATTGCTTAAAACCTTCGAAGAAAGAGAAAAAGAGGAGGAGGTTCAACTCAAGCTCAAGGGCAGGGTGATTAGCTTGAACCTCATGCCGGTAGCACGCATGTCGACTGGTTTTGATGCGACGCGTTACATTAAACAGGCTTCTCAGTGTTCGAAGGATGGCATCGAAGCGATCTATGTACTTGCCAGGGGCAACAACGTTGTGCTTGCAAGGCTTGTGTCCAAGGCGTTGGAAGATGCGAAGCTATATTCAAAGCAGAGAGAATGGTCATTTATTGTTGAAAAAAAGCGAAATCCAAAGCATGGTTACGTGGCAGTGCTGACGAAGAGATCCTGAACTCGTAAGGAGTATCGAACGTCAAGTTTTCATCCTCGACGAAGAATGCCTCGAAACGGAACTAGTGATCTTTTTGACATGTGTTTTGTGATGTCAGTCCGCGGAGCTAACTCCGTTCATAGCTGATAGCAGCCGCGAAACTGTCATCTCGCATCATTCACATAAGCCGACTTATATGCAAATAGACGGAGGTCTATACAAAGCATGAGCAGTAATAGTACTGATCCGAACGCTAAGAACGGCACGAAAGTTGAGAACAAGGAAATAGACTTGTCTCAACGAATAACGGCCAACCTCGACGGACTCTTCTTAGGAATGAACCCTGGAACCACCAAAGACGAACACACAGGCAAATACGTCTACAACCCAAAGTCTTCCGGCAACATCTTCCTCGGCGCAGGTAAAGGCAAACTAACCATGTCATACAGCCAGTTCGCCCTACTCATCAAAACAGGCATCCAAAACAAGGACTTCATACGCGCACATGTCAAGTTCGAGCAGGAAAGGAGGGACCAGTCACGCAAGCAACTAGACAAGGCAGCCGACTTCTAACCAAAGCCAAAGACGACCTATGTGAGTGGTACCGACAGGCAACGGGGGTGTGTAGACTCGATGGTTCAGCCTACTGCGCAAGTCCATATACCGACATCTGTGATACAAGAGATGAATACAACAGAGAGCAAGAGAAGATCAAACGCCAAACCAAGCACTAAGCCGTACCTCTTAATACAATGCGTCTGCAAAAAGACTTTCGACAACTGGAGATCCCTATTTTCTCACCTAGCCGCACAGCTCGAATACATACCAGTAGACAGAGAAGCCCTTAGAAAACTACCGAAGCTCATCGCCATGCTCAAGGTGATACCGCGATGAGAGAAGAATTTTGCCGACACTGCGAATCCTTCGAGAGACGCTTTGCCGGCGTAACCCTCTTTATTTGCACCAGAGACGGACCCCCAGGCGTCAACATATCAGAGATCCCACATTGCTACGAGTTCGCACCCAGGAGAATCAGAGGTATCCCCCTAGAGGGAGGGAAACTATGACGAACAAGGAAGACGAAATAGATGCACTCTGGAGACAGGTCTGGGGAACACCTTTCCCCAAGCGAAAACGACCTCGTCCAAGACTACCGACAAACAACCCATGGGAGCAGAATTACGATGACAAACAAGACCAACGAGTGGATTAAGGGCAAGATGAAGGAGCTACGGATGGCAAGAGGCGGACGGTGCGAGAAGATCCTCGACAACTTCCAGCGTTGCACATCGAAACGACAGCTCGAGTTTCACCATATCGCAGAGACGAATGTCCTCGGTATCCCCAAGCACAACCACCGAGCAGGTAGAGGTAGAAAGGAACGCTATTACGATATCCGGAACAACCCCGACAGCTACAAACTCCTATGCATCAAACACCACAAGGAGGCACACAACATATCATGAGCGCAGACGTCAGATTTGGCTATGACAAGGTCTATTTCTCTATAAGTGTCGAAGAACACGGCAAGTTCGAGTTCGACCGAGAAGCGTACAACCTCTACAAGCACAGAGCCGTCAGGATTAAACCTGGTAACGAGTGGGGCTTAGAATGGGGCTGGACAAATGACAACGACCACAACACGCTAAAGGAGGTCCTCGGCCTACAAAGCAGGACTATGTATGTATGGGCCAACCTCATGCGCCTCTTTATGGAGGAACATAGCTTGATGCCACCGGACGCCAGTTTCGACGATAATGTTTGCCCTGTCAACACACAGTTTACCCCCCTTGAATTTCACGAACTCCTGAAACGGACAATAGCAGTAGCACAGACCCACTATGAGAAAGCTTATGAAAAGGTGTTCAAGGAGAAACCACCACATACAATAGTCAACATACACCAGCTCGAAGTAGTCGGCGAGAAAATCAACGCGACTGTTTGCGACGTCTACCAGCCTCTCCTATTCATGGCTACCGCAAGATCTTTCATGAAGTTTCACAACGAGACAGGCACATTCTACCTTAACGCATGGGGACAAGGGAAATCCCAAATCAAATTCTACCAAAAGAACCCATCCATCTTAAGGCAAGAGATAACACTCAATGGACGAGACGCAAGCGACCTTTCTAACGACATAGACGATATAAGGACGACGATAGCAATAGCTAACCGTGTCCTAGAACGATTCAATATTCCGTGGTTCCCCACCATGGCAACGCACAGTTTACGCTTTGACGAACGCCTCGCAGCATGGGCAGCATTTTTGAAACTCGATCAGGCCGTTCTCAAGGGCTTATTAGAAGCTACATCATGGAAAGCGACGAAAAGTCTCCAAAACCTGACAAGAAGTCTCGTTCGACGCAAACTCCTTAAGAAAGTCCACAAAGGCAAATACGCACCAACTTACTACCTACAAGAGATTTCAAGACTCATTTTACAAGAGCCAACCGAAGAAGAACCCACATAACACCCTCCTTTTTTTCCACAAGAAAGCAAGGTGCTAGATGTAACCATTTTACAGTCATTCATAGTGACGATCTATTAATCCCGCCTCACGGCGGGGGTCATAAGACCCCCTCTGATACGGCGGTCGGCGGACAAAGTGAAAATTGGACGACTCCACCACCCGCCGCGCAGCGGGTGGTCCCCCAATTTCCACGAAATCCGTCATAGGATACCGCCGACCGCAATAAAGGATACTATGCAAGTCAGCACACACGTTTTATACCAACTTCATGAGCCAAGCAAGTGTGTTGGCCATCATAAAGAGCAGGATAACGATACCGGCCGTGTCAACAACAAGGACAGCCGTCAGCCACCGTAGCCTCCTGCTGAGCTGCTCTACTTGTTTTTCCAAACTCACAAAGATCCACCTCCTATACTTTCGGACCGTAAATGTATACACTACTAGTCCATCGGAGAGTTAAGTCTAACGCCATGGCCGTGCGTGTATACATAAAGCAGGACCCGAAATGTATACACTCCGAGATCCAATAATGTATACACCACGACTAGTCTCAAGAGACGGAGAAAAGGCTATATGCGCAGACGTCGCCATGTATACATAACCAGCTCACAAGAAGGCTGTCAAGCTTGACAAATGAAAGCAAATACATTTACATCAAAGATGAGAAAGACCCAAGACTCAAGGACTTACCGCAAGCATGCAAGGAATGTATCAAGGCACACGGATACCCTCCAAGCCCAGCAACAAGACGAACAGCATACACCAGGACAGTCACCTACGAATACCCAGAGAAGTCCCGGATATTCCGGAATAAGCAAAAAGCGACCTGGAATAACGTCGGAATCTTCTGCGCATGCAGGGACCACACTATGATCCTACCAAACTTAGACGTTACGAAGAAGCCAAGGACTACTTAGATGAACCCCTATCAGACACTACTCAAAATCACTAACTCCTATTTTTTATCACGAAAACGACTTATTTGACATCGGACGTGATTTTAGCACCCTCACAGGAAACCACACTAAACAGTCAGCCCTTCGACGTCAGAAACGTAGAGAACCGCATAAACAAACGATTTTCAAACACTTGTCTACAAGCGATATTAGAATACTACGGATTCCAACGAAACACAGCAGATATATATGGCCACCCTGCACAGCTGCAGACGTCCAGGGTCCAGGGATCCCAGACCTAAAACACGCTACAAGATACCATATTGAACCTATTTGCCCCTACTCTTTGCACCCAAAAGTAGCCACTTGTGGAAACCATCAATTTGTGAAACCAATCTACTTCATGGCTCCGTCGACGGCTTGCTCCTGCTTCTTAGTGAATTGAGTTTGACCAAATGACTTAGTATAGCAGGCGAACCGCCAGACGCAGATGCAGTAGCATACAGTCTTGTCACCATCATACAAGCCCAAGTTGTAACAATCAGGTTCTTTCACTAAAGCCTCGGTCTTTTGCGACTGCAACCGCTTTAATTCTCTCAACGCGCTCACGCCACAACCGCCTCTTTGCTTCAACCTCACGCTTCTTCTCAGATTCATAGAACTCTATTGGCGCCGGACTTAATATGTATATCGAATCATCAAGCTCGAAGCAACCAACAAACAGCATGCTGTTATCCTGGAAGAAACCCCGCATATCCAAGTCCAGGTCTCCGTGATCCGGGCAAGTTGTTACAATCATGGCCGTCAGCTCACGCACTTCATTAAGTGCAGTCATGAACTCAATGTTAGGAACGGTCCCGAACCGCCTCTTATAGAACTTACTAGAGAAATCGTCCAACAAGAGAACGTCCACAGGCTCTTGAGGAAGATCCAGCAAAGTGTAACACATACAAGCAGAGAATTTGTCTTTAACATGGTAGTATATAGTCTGCAACGCAAGAGTCTTATAGAAGCCCCTTGGACCAGTAACAGAGCAGTTTACTGTTTGGCGCGTTTCCTTAAGCTCTCTAACTGTTGCGACCAAGTCCGCCTCTGTTCTGAACCAAGACACGATATAGCCCTCCAGGCATCACCAGGATTACGGATCATGAAGTTGAAGCCTACAGCCTCATATACCACCGCTTTAGTTTCCTCCTTCGCGCCATCAATCAAGTCATCGATCAACGGCATCTCAGGACTTAGAAACTTTCTGGGAAGTATTTTGTTTACCACCCTTCGCTGTATCTGATTCTCCCTCTCCAAGCTCTCGTCGGACACCCTCGAACACCTCTGTTAGTTTTCCTTCAAACCCTTTTAGCATACCGCGAATATTGTCGGAACTCTCCGCAGGCCTCAAGTTGCTAACTACGAAGTCGGCAACCCTCGAGGCACACAACCGAGCATAGACTCCAGCGTATTTTTCCAAGGACATCGAACGAACGACAAGTTTCTCGTTTGACTTGATGATGTCCCCCATCACCCCAACGTCAGCTAAGTATTCCAGTTCACCGACTCTATGCACATTAGTCAACGCACCACTCTTGTCGAGAACATACACAGGCGTCCCGTCCTTCGCCCGAAACACCCTGGTCCTATCGTCTATCGCCTGCTCTTTAACCAAACATAATTCAGGACTTACGAGTTTTTTCTCCAAGTCGATACTGATCTTCCAAGCCTCATGTTTTGGCAGGAAGTGATACATCACGGCCAGCCCGACATCTATTCCAATCAAGCCGGCCATCACTATCACAACAGCATCAACCGCCGAAGGCAGAGCTACGAAGCCAATCAGCCCGATTAGTCCGGCCACAATTCCAATAACCGACACTCCCTGATAGAATTTCATGTTTCCTCTTACCTCTCTGACGTGTGTGTATACATTTCAGGACCACCCGTATGTATACACGAGTGGCCCACTTATGCAGTCAAGTTTACTACGATGTGTCCCAACACCGCTTTTCCTACTCCACACTTCCACAGGATCGCGCTAAGGCATGCCCCGGCGACCAGCAGCCACCAAGCGTATGATAGAACGAATGCCCGTAACGCAAAGTGCAACACCAGCCAAGGACCGTTAGCAACAACTATACTCGTGCCGAGCCCTAAGCCTGCTTTCATAAGTGCACCAGCAACGCCAGCCCTAAAAGTTTCCTCACTCCAAGCGACGACAATAAGCATCGTGAACCCTGTAAAGTCTTCGGCCCAACTTAACGTCAAGCCAAACATGCCAAACCTCAAAGCAATCGGAACCGCAGTAAGAGCCAGATACCAGTTATCATAGCGACCAGCGCAACCTACACGCCTATCTTTGACAAATCGGCGCATGAAAGGCATAGTCACTGCACAGACGATGAACAACACCATGACAGCAGCAGCAGATGAACTACCCTGCAACATCACGTATGCCCCGCAGGATACGGCAATCACGGAAAAAAGAGGATAGAACAGGTCACCCTTGCGCACCACGATGTTAGAACCTCCAAGAGTGCTGTCGTCGCCTAAAGCGTTGTCGTCTCACGTAGTTTATGATCTCAAAGTCCATCAAGCACAAAGCGATACCCTCGAATACCATCAGAAGAACAACGAACACCGCGTTTACCGAAGTGTCCCACCAAGACCCCGTTATCCGGCTGAGTCCATTTATTGCAGTAGTCAAGAATCCGAATGTCGTCGCAGCAAAGAGCAAGATAAGCCCGTAGATGACACCGATGACATAGTAACTCTGTTTTATTTTCTTACTCCGACTCATTATGTAGATTGGCCCGAGAACCATGATTGGAATCATCGCAAGCGTCATGACGTAAACGATGCCCTGAGCTATCACAATAATACCCGTTCCTATTCCGCCCCCTATCTGTCCCAGGAACGACGGTATAGCGAACATCGCACCCAGACCAGCCAGCAGAGCAATGATTAGCCATACTACCACAAGATCACCCCATCAACACGATCTGATCGAATGAAACAGTCCAGTATAACCCAACTAAGCCAAGTAGTATACCACCCCAAACGTTGAGTCCCTCGAAGTCGAGTATCACTTCATTGTTTGCAACGAATTGACTGAATGCCGAGATTTTCACAGTCGTATACACACCGTCCGGGCTACCATGCCAATACACAGCACCACTAATAGACAAGTCAACACCACTCCAATCACTCCAAGTTACAATGTAAGACCCCTGATCTCTCTGAGTCAGCTTCAAGCGCACAAGAATATACGTGTCATCCGTAACGGAGACTCCCGTCACGTTGAACTTGAACCGCACATGACCATAGCCGATACTGCGAATACTGAAACCTTGCCCATCTATCTCTTGAACGTAAGACAGACTTCCGACAGCCGCCGCCGTGTTAGGATGAACACCAGAAGCAGAGCCACCTACGCATGCGTAAGGATAGATCGGACTCCCACCAACGTAGTCATGTGGTTTATCCGCAGATGTCGATGGAGGAATGGCTATCAAGACAACGAAGCCCAAGATAACGCAGAGAAACAAGACGCCTAAGTTCTTAGATATTGCACGCTTCAACGAACGCTTCACCTTGGAAGTCCCAGGAAGCTCCCTGGAAGTCCCGCCTTTGCTTTTTCGATGAATAACTTTTCGTCCAAGGAACACGACTGCAATGAAAGCTATGTTGACCAGCAACACAACTTGAATGTAGTCCAATAGTTATACGCCTCCCAGTAACCCGCCGAAGATTCCCGTATAGAAGTTGACAAGTGCATCGTGAACTTGTGGAACCATCGAGACAACGAAGCCAGCAACGAACAAGATTACGACCCACTTTATTACCCGCATGACAAGCCGCCACTTGAAGATCAAGCTCAGTCCACCGACTATACCCATGACTGCCATGATTAACGCCGCATCAATGCCCATACGAACACCCCCACTATGAACGCAACAAGAGACAATCCAACGCCAAACCCAAGCAGACCAGACCAAGAGACATATTTGAAGCCGAAGAATCCCCCGCTGCCACCACCCGAAGATCCACCCGACGAGCCACCTGATGAACCTCCCGACGAGCCACCCGAACCCCCAGGATCAGCAGGAGAATAGGGAACGTAAAACCAGAGAACGTAGACAGCGAGATTCATGAGCAGCCACATGACCAGCAGATACAAGTCTATTCGCTTCACGCCTTACGCCTCCTTACAAACAACAGGACGACCAACGCAACGATAGCAAGCATTACGAGCACCTTCGCGGACGCAGAGCTCATCAAAGTATCAAGCCAAGACACCGCTTCTATGATTCTGATTCTCATGTAGTCGTAAGCCGCGTTACCGGCAAACTGCTGACTCCCTGCATACACCCGCAGAGTCATAGCACCACCGCTTACATAGCTCCCAGAATACGCATTATCCCCGAAAGTTCCTATCCACGTACCACCGACACCTATGGAACCATGATCCCAACTCGCTAAGATCGTTTCACCACTCATCACTCGCAACTGCACACCATTGATACTATGTAAGTTTGCCTTGACTTCAATCTCGACGCGGAAGTATGGATATTGAGTTGAAGGAGTTGGAAGCCCCGTGTAACCCATCTGCACAATTGTATACGTGTCAACATCGCCGAGAGCTACAGAGTAGTAAGTCCCGTCGTCGCTTTGCACATTTGCGAGAGTTCCACTACCACCACCTGAAGGATAGACCGCTGATACACTTGAAGGATAATAGAGTGCACCGAGTTTCGTAGTATACGCCATGTATGACACTTGATTACCGGTGAAAGTCAACCAGCCACTTGAAGCCGTCAACGTGGAACCCGAAGTTTTTCCACGCGCAGACACATCAACGCGCACCTGAAATACTACTAAGCTCACCGTTCCATTCGTCGCGCTGAAAGATAACGCCGTCGCAATGTCAGACACTTGGTCAACTTTTGCATCCATATACCGCCCAGGATCACCCCGGCCAGTCGAAGCCCACCTAGTACTTTCAACGCCACTCTTAGCAGCTTTGAATGTCACCGTCTCAACAACACTACCCTGAACCAAGTTCTGACCGCTGACATCCAACGAATACGAGTATCCAGCAGTAAGACGCTCTTGACCGTTCACGAGCCACTTTGCACCGAAAGCCCAACAAGCGAGCCACGTTTGATCTCCGGACAACGTGAAACCAAGTTCCTCATTGCCATTCACAACACTACCACTTGCAGACACCGTAGCCGTAGCTTCACCCTTGTAGTTGCTTACGAACATACCACCAGCAGCCAAGACAAGTATGAACACAACGACGATTACACCGCGCCCCATAGTTTCACCAGCTCCTATTAGAAAAAATGAGGGAGAAGTTAGCCCTGTTCCCAACGCCTACCCTCTATACTTACGTCGCCACCGCCCGAACCGCCGTGAAGAGCTACCCTTAGGCCTACGCAATGCAATAGCAGCAACAAGCACAACCAGAACAACGCCAACAATAGCAACGATTAACAGCGGATTCTCCACAAGGTAGTCTATCCAGCTACCTGCAGCAACACCACCGACCACAACGTCTAGGTGCTGAGTCGCTAAGGAAACGCCGAGACTGTCATATACCTTGAAGTCTACCGCATGCTTCCCGTCTACCGAGAACGTGTTGGAATACAGACTGTTGATTGTGTTACTCCCTACGATCGTGTCGTTGTCGAAAGTGAGGTATGCGCCACCATCGATACTTATCGCCCACGCAACGGATTTTGAGACGTTGAGATACGAGTAAGTGAGGTATGCAGTATACTGGATTGGTTCATTCGCATCCAGCACCTTGTCACCGTCGCTATCCGTGTACACCATGCCAACACTCAAAGTATAGCCCGCGCTCGACACCGTTATCACGAAGCTCACCGAAGCTATTACGAAGTTCGTCGTGTTTTCTATGAACTTCAACACATACGTTCGAGTGCCAAAGAACTTAGTAGCATTCACCGGCATTGTCTTAGTAGAGCTGTTCGTATATCCAGCACTCCCCGCCACGACCTTGAACTGTCCCCAAGAGGTAGACTGGACAACGTCATTCAAGTATGGCCTTATGTTCAGGTATTTGGCAGCCGCCACGTAGTTATACGTTAACGTTATGGCGACCGTGGCAGATTCACCGTATACATACATGGCCTTGTTAGGCGTAGCCGTGCAACTAAAAGTCGGGTCAAGAGCCTGAGCAGGGGTAAGAACTCCCATTCCGGTCACAACAACCCCGAAGGAAACCAACGCAACCAGAAGCAAAGCTAGTCTTTTGTCCATTCAGACACACTCCCTTGTTTGTCAGGTAGCCCACCCCGTAAGGTGAGCTCACTCTCAAAAATCATGTAAAACGTATGACTTTATATAGCCCCCACGTCTACATCTAATTGCAACATAACGTTGCTACAAAACAGCCATAAGTCGACACCAAAGAGTCACTCTTTGGAACTGCACATAAGCCGAGTTATGTGCACGTTTGCGCGGGCCTCGACGACGATGAGCGAGCAAAACCCCCATGGTGACAAGTATCATCTGAGAAAAAGACTCGGTTCTGCCTTGAAAAAAAGAGGGGGGATTGTGCAGAAACCTTAGCCTATTGAATCCCGAAATCTAATCCCATTAATTCACGGTCTATTGCGATGACACTCTGAATATATGTTGCACCACTATCTGTGACCTTGACGGTGTAGCTTCCAGCCTGAATGTCTATGAAGTAGTAGAATCCGTTTTCATCTGTGACTGTCGTCTGTATTAAGTTCCCAATCGAATCAAACAATTGCACTGTCAAGCCTTGGACACCATTGCCATTGGCATCAGTTACGAAGCCAGCTATCGCTGTGGTCTTCTTCTGGTGAGCAATTAGGTCAGTTGTAGAAGCGTGTGTTCCTATGAGGTCGCCTGATCCAGTGACGCTTGTATGGAAGGCGTAGCCCCTCATCGCGAAACTGTCAAGAGACGGATAGATGGTTCCTTTCAAGGCGTAGTCCAAGTGAACCCTTACATGAACCGTGCCGCCAGCAGGAACGTTTGCGATTGTTATCGTGGTGCCCGTGATTGTGCAGTAGCCGGTTATGTCGTTGCCGTTAAGGTATACCTGTATTGGGTTTGCGCCTTTCATCGCGAATGCACTCGGTATAGCTAGGTTGATTGCCATCGTTCGAGCTGGGATGGGCCAGTTGTTGGTGACTTCAAAGTTGTAGAAGAATTCCCCTGGGTTGGTCGAAACGAGCCTGTAACCCGATGACTTGTCCTTAGAGAAGACAACGTCGAAATAGCTTATCCGGTTAGAGTCTCCTTTTGATATGTACGAGTCAACGTTAATGCTTGTCAGTGTCAGGGTTGTGGATTTCGCTGTCTCGTTGTTGCCCGCAACGTCAGTGCTGTAGTAGCTTATTGTGTAAGTCCCATCTGAACCGACCAAATGGAAGGCACCTGCATACGGTATCCAATCACCACTGTTTATGCGGTAGTATGTGTTTCGCACGCCTGAGCCTTGATCGCCAGCCACAAGTGTCAAGTCTGTGCTTGATGTGACGTAAGTTCTTCCTGAGGGGTCAGAGTAGTGCGTCCCGATGGTCAATTCAGTAGTTGGTGGCACGACGTCAGCCATCAAGGCGAATATTGAGAGACTTGTGACGGTTCCATAGATTATGTTGTTAGTAGTGTCTCTTCCGCTCGTCACATCAACCCACGTTGCCATGCTTTGGTCCCAGTGCATCAGTCTTAGGCTCTCTTCGTCGCCTTGGATTCTGCTTTCATTGTAGGGGATTGCTATCGTAATCGCATCAGTGTAACTCGCGTCTGTCATGATGTGGTAGTAAGTGCTAGTGACCTGGAATTCTAGCGGCGGTCCTGGGCCCATCTCGCTAGTAGTAACTAGAGTTGTTCCACTCTCAGTAACTTGATCAAAGGTCACCGCGATGTTTGTCACTGGGTCACTGACCTCGATGCCAGATCCAATGGGGGTGTACATGGGCTCAGACCATGACACTGGCGGCCTGACGTAGTCGGCAAAGGCTTTCAGCCTCACATAGTTGCCAGTAGAATGCTCCTCGAACACGTATGGACCCGAACCGACCAGCATGCCGAGTTGCTCAACGTCCAAGTTCCAGATGTTAGGATCTGCCGCGTAGTCTGACCAGATGTGATTCGGAAGAATGGGCAGCCAAGCTATCGAACTAAAAGCAAAGAATGATGCCGTCTTCAGGTATACGATGGCGGTCCTGTCGTCGGGGGTGGTGACGTTATGAAGGGTGTTGATCCACCCAGTCGAGTTGAACAATTCGAATGTGGTCTTGACGTCGGTCGAGTTTACCTTTTCGCCATCGTGCCACTTCAAGTTGTCCCTCAGTACGAAAGTTATCTTCAAGCCCTGTTCGCTTGGATTCAAGTCAAAGGTCTCTATCTTGTAGCTCTCAGCCATCCACGGTTGCCAGACTGAAGTGTAAGGGTCAGGACGCGTAAGGGGTTCGTATATGAGATCAAATACATAGAAGTCCGTGCTATAAGTGTGCAGTCCGAAATAGTTGAGAGAAGTTAACGGCGCATGCAACCCAATTCTCAGTGATCCTCCGACGGTCGCCCCAATTGGGTGAACTTCGATGAAACTGTAGAAGTTCGCTATGCCGACGTCACTGCAAGGGTTAATGGCGTCGATCCACCCATCCCAGTCGACTGAACCCGCACCAACTGATAGCTGATTGTATAGTGGAATGTACGGCACACCGTCTGCAAGCAACTCCTGACATTTGTAGCAAGCTGTTAGAACTTCGGTGTAATTACTGGATTTCATCATGAGGTCTGACCAGTAATCGTAGGTGGAGTTGTTCCAAAATACGTAGTTGTAATAGGGGTCAGATCTACTGTTGAAGAAGCTCCAAAGGTACGTTGGATCAGGCGATGTCCCCCAGCCGCCGAAGACAAGATCAGTGTCGTCCCAAGGTGCCTCGTATGCAACATGCCTGAAATCGTCCCGGGTTAGCAATCGCAGGGTGTGAGAGATGTCTAGCTCGTCCAATGCCTGCCCCAGTTGTTCAGCAGCGAACTTCCTAGCCAGAATGTCTATTCGGCTGAGCAGTTCTATTGAACGAATGTCAACCCCGTTTTTGTCTTTCCAGACCCCTCCCGTAAGCGGGAAGCTGTTAGCTTGAGCTGTGTAGTAGAAGCCATAGTCGTATAGTGTCCTGTTTGCCTCCGACAAGCTGTAAGCATACGTCCTTACGCTAGGGTTTGACCAGACTCCCAAGTAAGCTGAGGGGACAAGGTTGTTGAGTACATAGCCGTATCCGCCCAAACCTGTCGCGACGATTGAGTCTTTGTCGACCAGGTGAGCGAGGGCCTTTCTGAAGCCGACTTGGTTCAGTGGATATCTTGCCGGGAGGCAGTTTATCGCGATTTGAACGATAGTCGGGCTTGGTTGCATTGATAGTTTGAATTGCCCGTCAGTCTGTCGCTGTATCGCGTCAGGTATGAGGTCGGATGGTATTTGCCAGGTCATTGTGTCTACCAAACCGTCCTTCATTGCTTGATATTGTGCATAGGAATCAGGGTATTCGTTGAAGACGATTTCGCTCGCATGCGGGCCATAGCCAGTGAACATGTCAAGTCCAACTGTCTTATAGGTCGTTTGTAGAGCTTCAACTCTCAGAGGTTCATATGAGTAGTAGTAGCCATCCTTGAAGATCTCGAACCTGTAGTCGCCAGGCGTTACACCTAGAAACTCGGCGATTCCGTTTTGGTCAGTCAATCTACTCAAAGGAGATTGACCAGTTGGCTCTGCGATGGAGACGACGCTTGCGGCGCTGATAGGGTTGTTAACCGAGTCAACGACATGAATGACTATGTTCCCTGTTTCGTCCTGCGCTGACGCAGGCGTTATGAATGCGCTATTCCCGAATGGGGAAGCTATTCCAACGAGTATCGTAATTGCCACAAATAGGGTGTATAGTACTCTCTTTTGCTGCAATTGATCTCCCTCGTTCCTCTCTCCCAAGTATGCCTGATTTGTGGCATTGTGTCTCTAGCTTCTCGTATTTAATCTTTGCGAACATCTCTGGCCAGTCTTTCGTGTTCTCGCCGCGTACTGTGCCCGCTCAGAAGAGCCTGAGTAGCCACACATCATGGTTAACTGAAGGCGCCGAGGGTTGCAGACATGAGTTCTCTCAACAACGCGCACCTGCTGGTATCCATTTCGCTGGTACTTATGTTGAGTCAGTATTCCAGTCCTAAATCTATCGGGAGGCCCACGTAGAACGGCTTCGTGCAGATCCATCGGTTCTGTGCCGCTAGCAGTCTATCTGTGGCTGTAAGATCCTGATATTAAGTAGAGCCATCTGACAACTATCTGTATTCCCCGCTTTATTGTGTCTTTTGTCTTCCGCCATGCCTGCTTCATCAAGGCTTCGGCGAAACGGGGGAAATTGCCCTTCTTTTCCTGAAGCGTCTGGAGGGCGTGAGCGCCCATCGACTTGACTAGGTCGCCTACATTTGAAAAGTTCTGATAGGTGTCATGTCCGAAGCTCAGCTTAGGGATCCAGTAGAGGTTGAACCTCAGTATGTCGGCGATCCTGCTGTTTTTTGTTCATACATATCCCAGTGGGTTCTGCTCCAGTAGATTGATCGAGTCGGGTTCCGCTTTCTGTTGCTCTTTGTGATTGTCATCGTCAGTGTCTGTCCGTCCGAATGTACATTCTATCCATTCGATTTTTTCCGCGATGATTCGTCCTACTCCAATAAGCATGTGTAGGAGTAGTGCTTGCTTCCACTTGTCTCCATACGTTGATTTCAGCGAGTCTTCTATTTCTCCATAAACTCAACCATGTTATTTGTTCATTGATGAGTAAGATATGAGGTGGGGAGGAAGAATCAAAGCTCCGTGCACTTTGCAGAGGATTTGACTCCCAGGCAAGTTTAAATCTCTTTGATAGAAGATTCTTGGCAGATGTAAAGCGAAGCGGTGGATTGCTGAGTGACGAGGAGCAAGCTTAACAAGAGAGTCCTTGAGCATATTGTTTTGAGACATCCAGAGGTCGCCCCCTACGCGAATAGGATACTTGAAGCTGTTGAGAAACCTGACCTGATCGTAAGGGGATCTAGGGGCGAGTTCAAGGCGCTGAGGTTCTATTCAGATCTTCATATTGGGCGGAAGTATCTTGTAGTTGTTTATGATGAACGTGGCAACGAAAGGATTATTATAACTGCCTACTTTACTTCTAATATTGGGAAAGTCAAAGGTGAAGTGATGTGGAGAAAGCCGCAGTGAGTCTTGAGAAGGTTGACTTGGACTATGATGAGGAGGCTGATGTGCTGTACATGAGCTTCGGAAAGCCCAGGGAAGCCAAGGACAGCATTGAGGTCGGAGATGGAGTCGTATACCGAATCTCAGATCACGAAGTGGTTGGTATAACGATAACAGGTTTCAAATCCAGAACGCTCAAGTCACATTCACAAGGGTGAGCTACCAACCCCTTGAAGGGGGTTCGAAGGTGAATAGCGCCATGTCGGCGGAAGCTGTCATGAGAAAGGCTCTGGATATCCTAAGAAGTGAGCTCAGTAGAGATGAATATCTTCTCTATCTTGAAGCTATAACCCCAAAGATTGGTGATGCTACGAAGGAGCTTAGGAATAAGGGCAAGGCTCTGGACTTGAGAACCGTACTGAGAGAAGCAAGGAAATTCGGGGGAAGAACCTGAGCAGAAGTCGCAGCGCAGCACGATGCCTCTCGTTGTTCAGTGGAATTGCCTATGTTGCCCAAATTGCGGTAGAGTGAGAAAGGCGGTAGTTTGAACTCTTTGGGCTCCCACAGTAATGCGTCTCTGTCGACCTTCACAATGTGGCTTCTATCTCGCTTGTGCTTGTTTGGGTCATGTTCTGACTTCATAGTCGCATGAAATGTAAGACCACAGTCTTACCTGATGCTTTTTGGACAATGCAGGGGCCTCAACAGAAATGGTGGTCGGCTGGGTGAGCATGTCCCTGATGCCTTCCAAGTGTCTCCCCTAGAAAAGACTTAAATTTGTTGTCATATTGTCGATACACCATGATGAATGTTGAGAAAATCAAGGTGGCGCTGAGGGCGCATAGAGAAGAACTGAGGGTAAAGTTCAAGGTGAAGCAGATAGGAGTTTTTGGCTCCTTTGTGAGGGGAGAGCACAAGAAGGGGAGCGACATCGACATATTGGTAGAGTTCGAGGAGCCGATAGGTCTCTTTGAATTCATGGATTTGGAGGAGTACCTCTCGAGCCTGCTGGGGAGAAAGGTTGACCTCGTTTCAAAGAAGGCTCTTAAGCCATTTATTGGCGAATACATAAGAAAAGAAGTCGTTTATGTATGAGGACGCGTGACTTTCGGGATTACCTGAAGGATATTCTTGACGCGATCAATGAGGTAGAGGTTTTCATCAGAGGTCTCAGCTACGATCATTTCAGGGATGACAGGAAAACAGTGAACGCTGTGGTCAGAAGCATTGAGGTAATAGGGGAGGCCTCCAAGAGGGTACCTAGGGCGATAAGAGACAAGCATCGCGAGGTTCCGTGGAGGAAGATGGCAGGCATGAGAGATAAGCTGATTCATGAGTATTTCGGTATCGATTTGGAGATCTTGTGGAAGGCGGCAAACGAGGATATACCCGCTCTCAAACTGCCAATCGAGGGTATCTTAAACGGTCTGGGCAATCGATTCTAGATAGGAAAACTTGGCTGTCGTATTCTCTTACGTAGGAGCCCGCAGTAGGGCTTTCGATTCTGGTTGGTATCCACCCAGTTTAATGGTCGCAGGGAATCACTGGTGATCCTCCTCCTTGACCCCCAGCTCCTTGATAGCAAAGTCCTTGATTTCCTGCGCGATTGCAGGACATGCTCTTGCCTCTTGGGTAGAAGGTATGTAGAATTCACCGAGATACCTGATCTCTTCATAAGTTCACAGCGAAAGGATTAATAGGAAGCGCCAAGAGAGCTCACGCCTAGCTATGGGATCTGGTGGAACTGGAGTCTGCAATCGTTGGTAGCGCACTCGCCAGAAGACGGTTATCATTTTGTGAGAACCGCGCTGAGGGTACTCCGCTTCGTTGTTTTCGTGTTTGGAGTTTATTTGACGGCTTCTTTCTTCTTCAGCTTCATTGGGTTGTTAATAGGTATCCTTTACTTTGTTTTGTTCAGGGGTTCCGCGTGGAGGATCCATGGGCTTGTCTTGGCCTGGGCGTCGGGCGTTAGTACCTTCATCTTGAATACCATGTCTTATCTTAATACCCTCAGCGTATTTGGGGGTCCAAGTTATTCGACCTCGTATTTCGCGATCATCATTGGACCTGGCACCATGATTGCATACACTGTTGTATTCGCCATATGGAGAATCTGGGGTAGAAAGAGAACTCGTAGGCCAAGGCGGCTGGTGAGATATGATACATTTGCCAAACGGATGCCAAAGTATGCGAAGGTGTCACTTGCGCTTGCAATCGTCATTGTTCCGGCGATTTTCTGGGGCGGTGTAAGTGTGAACCTCGGAGTAGCCTTTGACAATAACCCTCGGTTGCTATGGGTTCATGCGCCCACAACAGTGAACGTAGGCTCAGATTTTAGTGTGGCAGTTGAGACATGGGATTCATATGAACGTCTGAGTGCGGTCTACAAGGGGACGGTTCAGTTCTCAGTGAGGTCGTATAATCTTACGACATTCGAGCTGCTCTCTTCGGTCAACGCAGGCTTGCCGAGCGCCTACACCTTTTCTGGGCAGGATTTTGGTAGCGACATGGCGTATGAGATTCGTGATGGAAGAGATAACGGGCTCCATGTTTTCACTGCGAGGATAGATACTCCAGGCATCCACTATCTTCTAGTTAATGACTCTATTACGCAGAACACCTATTGGAGTAACCCTATTATTATCGGCAACTTTTCAGCTGAGGATCCCATGATCTATTGGGGCGATATCCACAGCCACTCGGAGCTTTCCGATGGAAGTGGATCACCGGAACACAACTACTACTATGCAAGATACGTTGCCTGCTTGGACTATTGTGCGCTGACGGATCATGGCGAAGTTATGAATCTTGGATTTGGGGCTCTGCTTGGAGCTATGGATCACTCGGAGCGGGCGACGAACTTGGCGTATGATCCTGGTAGCTTCGTTGCGTTGCAGGGAATCGAATGGACTCAGACTAGTACGGGGCACTATACGTGTATTTTCAGTGGAGATAAGCTCATCAAGGATCCTGTTCTCTCTTACATGGTGATTCCTGAGCCTCAGCAACTTTGGAACGCTCTCGACGCCTTCACGAATTCAACTGGTTGTCGCGCACTGGCGCTTCCCCATCATACGACGGAGGAAGATTACATACAGGACTGGACTTACGTTAATGCGAAGTACGTCAAGATCGTGGAAGTCACATCTGTTCATGGTGAGTGTCTGTTTGAGCAGCGTGATCCCTTTAATTATAGGGGTTGCGTCGATCCGCCGCCCGCGTACACTCCGGGGAGCTGCGTCATAGATGCCTTCAAGATGGGGTATAGGATGACGGTGTACGCTTCAGGTGATAACCACGATGGCCATCCAGGGCACTCGCTGAGCCACACGAATGCCTATATAGGTCACCAGAGGCCTTGGACGACTTGGAATATTCGCGGCGGCATGCCGTATCCTAGCGGGATAACGGCGGTGTACGCCTTGAACCTTACGCGAGGTTCAGTATTTGCTGGTTTGGAGAATCAGAGGATCTATGCATCCTCCGACTATGGGCGACCTTTTATCAGTTTCACGATTAATGGGACGCGCGTGGGTGATGGCTCCACACTGAAGGTGGCTAACGCCTCAACTGCAAGACAGATAAACGTGATAATTGCGCAGGATGGAGCACCCGCGGCGAACAAGCGCCCCCAAGCAGCATCAGTAACGACTAATTGGGTGCCCGACTGGCGGGCAAACATCGAGATCTTCAAGAACGGCAACCTCCTAGCCCGAATCCCAGTGAGTACACCTGTGGCAAACGTAACGTTAATCGATGCTACTCCTATCACGGGCACATCTTATGGCGTTGGGAACTGTATTCAGGTGGACGGAAAGTACTACATAAACAGTTACAGCGACAACCCAATAGATCCAAACACGCTGAGCACTTCTGGCGCAGACTTTTACCTATTGCGCGTAGTTGGAGATAATGGTCGAACCGCGTATGCGGGGCCGATCTGGGTTGAGGTATCCTCGTAGCAGCTTTCGTCCCCAAGTCTCCCACATCATTTTCATAGAAACCGTCGCAAGGAGACCGCCCTTTTCAAAGGGCGGAAGAATTGCGGCGCCACCCGCCTTGAGTTCTTAAGTTCGGCAACAACATCTAGTGGTTGAGAGCGTGCTATTCTTCTTATCCTATCTCTTGAGAGCTGTACACTTACAATCGCGTTCTCCAAATTATTCTCATGGATGCTAGTCATGGAGCTTGGGAGTCTACCTAATTCTACTGTTTCATCTTCAAGTATCAGGCAAGGTTCTGTTGGTAAGACTTATATGTAAGAAAATCCAACCATAATGTATGATAGCGGCTAAGGTCAGTGAAAAAGGCCAGGTTGTAATACCTAAGGAAATAAGGGATAAGCTCAAGATAAGACCTGGGGATACAATAGTTTTCAAGATGGTTGCCGGCAAATTGGTCGTTGAGAGAATCATAGGGCGAAAAATGAAGGACATTCTTAAGGCTGGTAAACCAGTGGAGCCAAGCGTCGAGTTCCAGAGAAGACTCAGAGATGACTGGGAATGAAGGTCTGCATCGATACAAGTGTATTCATCGCTGTAAAGAATACTGAAGCTGACGCACATCAATGCGAAAAGATACTCGACGCGGTCGATGACAAAGAAATAGAAGGAGTAGTCTCATCGATTGTCATTGCCGAGACTCTAGTGGGATTCTACAAGAACAAGGAAGAAAAAGAAGCAGAAGACTTCCTCACACATGTTACTCAAAGCTGGCAAGTCTCGCTGGTAGATCTTCAAGTTGCCGATAGAGCTGCTAGGTTGCGCGCTGATCAGAAGATGAAGCTTCCTGATGCAATTATCCTCGCCTCAGCAGAAATTGTCGGCGCAGAATGCTTTGTGACAAAAGACGACATGCTTAGGAAAGGGAGCGAGATCCAGTCATTGAGCCCAACCGAATTTGTGAGAAAGTACTTGCGATAATTCTCCTTAGGCTCCGATCACTTGCTTACCGACGACGACATGCTGCGGAGAATTCTGGAAGAACCAAGCACGTCTTATGAGGGAAGTTGAGGCAAGAGATCTGTATTTGAGTGTCTTGGGTCTGTTGGTTGCGTGGTGTAAATGGCGAAGCATCTTGTGATCAGCCGCTCGGTCATTGGTGGCATTCTGGCCTACGCAAAGATCCAGCATCCTAGGGAGGGGATTCTCCTCCTGAGGGGGTCGACGGATAAGACCAAGATCTATGTAAATGAGATTGTTGTACCTCCCCTCGCCATTCATGGGCATAGTTTCTCGAACTTCTCTCCGCGAATGCTTCCAATTGATTTATCCATTGTGGGAACGGCGCATTCCCACCCTTCTGGAGTTCTTCAACCGTCGGTCGGAGACCTAAACAACTTCTATGGTATAATAATGGTCATTGCGGCTTATCCATACAATTCAGAGGAGCGGATAGCAGTCTACAACCGAGAGGGAAATGCCATAGAATATGAGACAGTGAGTGAGAAATGATGTTCAGCGCAGAGGAGTGGAGTAATGGAACCGCTTGCGCAGATCTGGCTTATCTTGATTGCCCGAAGGCTCTTTCAGCTGGGGCTGGGTATCTCGGAAGAAATGCTGAGAACGCTGGTGAAATAGTCTACCCCAGTGGAGACACTGATCGCCATACGTTCAAGGCGGCATTGTCGAGTCAACTGATGATTATGTCATCTTTCTGCGTCACTCTGCCCTGATGAACCAGATCCTCCAAATGTTTTCTGATCATGTTCTCCTCCCAGTAACGTAAGAGTGGTTCGGCGTACGGGTACTTTCCGTATATCGGAGATGCGTCCACAAGTTGGCTGATAGTTTTACCGTCGCCTCTAGCCAGACTTATTATCTTCTCTTCTCGTTCGTTGAACTTGGCGGAGAATTCGTCCAGCTGCGCTCTAATGTTGGTTCTGACTGGTTCTGCATGGCTTGAGACCAATATCCTTGCGTCGATTTTCTTGAGTTTCTCGATCGACTTCTTGAACTGAGGTATACTAGATTCTCGGTGACCGTACCAGGGGCCAAAGGGCGTTAGATCAAAGTCAAACGAGAACAGGATCCTTTTCTCCGGTTCATAGATACAGTAATGATCCACTGTGTGTCCCGGAGTGTGAACGGGTACAAGAGTTGTTCCCCCAAGCTCAAGCGGCCTACGGTCACTGAAGCTATCAGTAGGTCTGCAGTCTTTCATACCCATCGTGTTCACAACAAACTTTGTCCAAAACTCTGCCAACGGACCTGGCTCCGCAAACCTTTCGGACAGTACCTTAATGTTGCCGCTTGTTTCGAATCCTTCCTCTGGAACGTAGATAGCTTTGACCTTGCTTTCGCCGAGCACCCAGTTTCCGGCTGAGTGGTCCGGGTGAGTATGTGAGTTGACTACATATTGGACATCGAATCGTGCTTTGATCTCGTTCAGGAGATCTATCCCGCACCCTGTGTCTATAAGCACGGCACCGCCATCCTTGCAGGTGACAACGACGGAATGTGAGAATGGGAATCTGCCATTATTCCTTCCTCGGATCAGGAACACGTTGTCTGCAATTTGATCCATCAAGGGGTTTCAACTCCCGCGGTCTTCTTCGACAATGTGCTTACTCTTCTCACAAGCATACTCGGATTTGTTGAATTCGACATCGTTTCTTATGCTGAGACTGAGAAAGAGGTGTAAGTTCTTGTTTGCTATCATGTTGCCTTCGCTCGTACCATTCTTCTGAGTTTATCTATAATACTAGTGGGTGTGTTTTCGTTGAACTTGTCGGAGAGGTCTTTTATTGGTGTCGCCGAGTATGCTTTACTGTTTGATTTGAGCGCTGGTTCATCAGAAAACTCGAAAATCTCTCAGAAAAGTCGGAAAGCGAGGGTCGAAGTCAGGCAACTCGCTCGCGCCAGTGATCTATTGCTGTAAGTTTCACGGGGGCTTTTGTTTTCCCTTCGTTTCGATGATGTTCTTCAACTTGCTCTTGAGCGATGGGATGTCTTTCTCAACGGTGTCCCAGACGGCGTCGGTGTCTACACCGAAATAGTCGTGTATCAGCTTGTCCCTCATCCCTGCCATATCATTCCAAGGTATTGCAGGGCTTTTCTCTCTTGTTTGTTTGGAGAGTTTCTTTGTGGCTTCGCCAATTATCTCGATCTGTCTGATAATCCCGTCTTGGACGAGGTGGTTGTCTTTGAAGTCCTTATACACAATTCTATGAGAGTATTCTTCGATTCTAGATATGGCGTCGAGTATGTGTCTCAGGTAGAATGTGTCGTCTTTCTTCAACTGTAGATTACCTCCATCTCCTCCTTTATCGAATCGATGAGGTACGGGCTGATCGACTTCTCCGTCAATAGATCCACTTTTATTCCGAGAGTCTCAGATAGTTCTCTCTCTATCCTCACAAGTTCTAGGAGACTTTTCCTATTTGAGAATTCGACAAGAACGTCTATGTCGCTGTTCGGTTTTTCTTCGCCTCTCGCATAGGAGCCGAATACTGCTATTTTTGTTGCGCCGAGATTCCTGAGTTCTTGCGCGATTTTCTTATAAACTTCTTCCCTCTTCATCTTCCTCACCCCGGGGGAGCGGTGTTTGACTCTCGAAAAGCCTTCGCGTTTCCCGCTCAACCTCTGGATAGGATATTGCATTATATAGAGCTTTTCATTTCTCATGTTCCTATCATAGCGTTGACATCTACTTGGCGTTTTGCCTTCTTAGTCTAGCTTGGCGACAGTTGCTCGTTGTCGCGAACTCCCTTGCTGATAGGGTACACAGCAGGCATGGGCGAATGAATTAACGCAATGTTCAAGAACCTAATATCCATAATGTGTGCAAGTTGGAGCTTTGGAAAGATTGGCGGGATCAGGCACAAAGAGAACAGCGGAAGTTGACCTCGAGGAGTGGCTACTAACTGGAGAACCGTGGGTAGCATACCGTGTGTTGAAGGACGTAATCGGCAAAAGCGACGACGACAGAACAGTTGCAGCCGCTCTGGCGGCCGTGTCCGACCACCCGCATGTAAGGTTGATATTCCGCAAAATGAACAAAGACGGCTATTGGGGGAAACCGAAAGACATTCACACATGGTGGCCAAGAAAGGACACTACGTTTTGGCTGCTTCCGGTGCTAGCGGACTTTGGCTTCACAGTAGGAGACGAGCGAATCGCGAAAGCCTGCGAGTACGTGTTTTCAACGCAGCTCGATTCGGGGGGCTTCGGTTGGGATCCGCCATCAAAGCCAGGTGATTGCCATTCAGCTATTATCGTCGAAGCTTTGGCAAAACTGGGCCTGCTCGAAGACCTCAGGCTGAAGAACGCTTATGACTACCTCATAAGGAGACAGCGAATCGACGGAGGATACTGGTGCAAAGATACGGGGCAAGTCGGAGCACCTAGAGAGGGTGAACCAAGCTGTGCTTTCGCCACTATATTCGCACTTGGAGCGCTGGCTCAAAACCCAAACCTGAGAAACAGTGAAATGGCAAAGAAAAGCGTTGACTTTCTCTTTCAATGCTGGACGAATAGGGGGAAGGTGAAGTATGCGGGTCATGATAGCGGGATCGAGAAGGACTGGGAGAAATTGAAGTACCCGTTCACTGACTACAAGATCCTCAAGTTCATGGATGTGCTATCGCAATTCGACTACGCAAGAAAGAGGCTTAAAGAATCGGAGATGCTAGACCTGCTCCTGAGAAAACAAGACGAACAGGGAAGGTTCACACCGGAATCAATTATCAAGATGTGGTCCAATTTCGACTTCGGGCAAAAGGAGAGACCCTCGAGGTGGATCACTCTTCTTGCTCTTCGCATTGCCAAGAGGATTCTCTGATAAACAATTGTCGACCAAAAAGGCTGAGCTTCTTGACTTTCCCTTATTGCAGAGCAGGAGGAGAATGGTGCACCTATTTTCTGCAATTTCCCCTTTTCTGGGTTTGTCAATTGTTAGTAGGTACTATTTGGCGGAGAGAAACTAGGTCCGCTTCCTGAGGGTAGCCGAAGTGACATACAATAGTTATAATAGGTCAAAACGCAGGGACTTACTTTAGCGGACAGTCCGTTCTCATATTAGCATTCAAGCGAGTATGATAAACCATGCCGAAAGAAAGCAGCAAAGAGATTAGAGCAGTTATCCTAACTGCAGACAAGTTCGAGGACATGGAGCTTTTCTTCCCATATTTCCGCTTGATTGAAGAAGGAGTAGGCGTGGACATCGCAGCGCCCACCAAGGGAGAAATCGAGGGCGAAAACGGCTATCGTCTGAATGTGAACATGACGTTTGACGACATCAACCCAGACGACTACGATATTCTCTTACTCCCTGGAGGCTCACCCGTTGGAGCGCCAACAACAGTTCGAAAGAGTCCCAAAGCCCAAGCAATAGCTAAGGCTTTCTTTGCCAAGCACAAGCCAGTCTGCGCAATCTGCCACGGACCATACACACTCATCTCTGCGGGCTTACTCAAGGGCAGAAAGGCAACAGGCTTCTGGGGAGATGGTGTACCAGACGAGATCAAGAAAGCGGGGGCGGAGTACGTGGACGCTGAAGTCGTAGTGGATGGCAATTTGGTCACTTCTCGGTATCCTATGGATCTCCCAGCTTACATGAGAGAGATGATGAAGCTGATAAGAAAGATCAGGAGATAGGGTTGGAGAAGTTCCTTCCTCTGTTCCTGCTTATGAGATCAGCAAGAAGGGGCTGACTCTTCCAATAAATGTATACGTCAGCGTTGTAGATGTATACCAAACACTCTGCCAGAAGGTTGCACGATCGCTGCCGCGACTGGAAGGGCAGATCTCTGACTTTTTCTCATAGTTGGTTTTGTGAGGGCTCTATTTCATAGTTGGTGTGAATAGGCCTAAGACGTTGCCGAAGATATCTTTGAATGATGCATTCCAGCCAAACTGTGGAATCTCCGTCTTTTTCATTACAGTCTTGCCACCGGCTTTCTCAATCTCTTTGAGTTTCTTTTCGATGTCGTCAGCGTGAATGTACATCATGCATCCGCCGGTTCCTATTTTGGCGACCTTGTTGAAGCCTCCGTTGGGCGGTGTGCCCGTGTCGAAAAGAGCGTAGTTGGCTTCTGGCATTAGATCAACTTTCCATCCGAACAACTTAGAATAGAAGGTCTTTGCCTTTTCCAGGTCAGTTACAGGTATTTCAAAATGAACTATAGCATTTCCCATATTTCTTACCTTCAGATAATTCTACGAGCCAAGATGGTTCTGATGCACTTAAGGTCTTCGTTCAAGCGGGAAAACCGATTCCGAAGATGTTTTGGTGGTATGTATGAGATGCTCTATTAATGTCAGATATCGCTCGGAGGCTCTTCGGCGTCCAAGAAAAAGAAGGAAGGGTGTTTGTCAAGTTTCTCAGGTAAGGTGTGACCTGTGTCTGCTCAGTTCTTCACTCACTTTCTGCGACTCGTGCCCTTGCCGCCTCTCTTCATCATCAAAACTGCAGCGACTATCGCCAAAACTGCGCCTATCCCGACTATCGCCACGATGACGATGATGACCCATGAACTGTCAGGTGTCGAAGGTGCTTGGAGAATGTTGTATCGAAACACGAAGATCTTGGCCCCTGCTCCGCCATAGGCTGAGATGGTGCCATTGCCAGAGATTCCCACGCTGAGACCACTGTCACCCGGTGACCCGCCTATTCCTCGGCCGACAGTGCAGTTCCCGACGAATCCCAGAGTTTTAGAAAAGAACAGGACAGTGCTCGTGCTATCAGGAGTTGCATAATTGCCGCAGACGATCCCTGATGCGTCTGAGGATATCGCGACATTTCTGTACATCGGTGCAGTTGTGTTGTAGTAGCGAGGAAATCCTAAGAGATTCGCTTTTTCTCATGTTTCTCATCACTTTTCAGCTATTGATGCTTCACCGTATTGTGATCTTTTTATTTACCGATTGTGATCGATACCGAGAATCGATCTCGCTAGGTGCCGACAGCCGACGTGAAGTTGAGGAGTCTAATGGTCCTTAGTACTTCACCTGTTACGGTGACAGGTGTCTCTTCCTGGGTTGCCTGTCTTGCGGCTTCAGGAAGTAATTGCCTAGATCATCGTGTCATGTACCGGCACTTCCTTCTGTGCGCGCCGCAAGAAGTTCATACGGGCAGTTGAGCTTTCCATATATCGGGTGAGGGTCTCTCTCATGAGTTGAGTCTTGTTGACAGAAGCCCTTTGTTTTTCACTGATCCTCATCAACGTATAATGCTTGTCTCGTGTTAACAAGTTCCTTCGCTGTTAGGGGTTACGTCTTCCGTGCATGTAAGTTTCGCTTCTTGTCATGCTCGGCGCTTGGAGGACAGATCGTTTATCCTTTTTCTGATTCTGTTCTCCATCTTGTTCAGCTGCGCCGACACGCCTAACTTCCTTGCAGCGCTCCTCAGACCATTCATGTCAATGTGCTGGAATTGCCTAGCGTACATGCCTTCAGCGTCCCGTATGTCCTGTTCGCTTCCCGAGAGAAGTTTGTTGGCGATCATATCTTCAGGAGATGCCAGGTAGATCTCAGTCTCTTCGATGAGGATCTTCCTCTTGGTGCGTAAGGTTTCAAGCTCTCTCTGCCCATATGCTCCCTTTGCGTCGATACGGAGAAGTGACTTTTCGTCATGCGCGGTGAAGTGTGACTTCTCTTTGAGAGCCATTATAATGTCGTTCTCTGTAAGTGAGAAGCCCCGTTCCCTTAGTGCACTAGCTAGACCTGGTGCATCTTCAACTTTGATATTCATGACGACGTCGATGTCCAGTGTTGTCCTCACATTTCCCCAACTGGTCGCTGCGATTCCACCGACAATCGCGTAATCCATTCCGAGCTGGCTTAGAGTCACTGCAAGTTCCTTCACCAAGTCTTCAATGGTTCTTTTCTTCTGCACTATTTTCAGTCACCTTGTTCATCTTGATTGCAAAGTCGGTCAACTCAGATACGATCCTCAGAGACTCGGCTGGACCTATTGCGCGGAGCATTATGGCCTCCTGCAGCAACTCCTGTTCCTTGTTGTGCGCCGATTTCGAGCGCGACACTCGAGTTCGCCTCAACGGTCAGTATCTCCTCCACACGACAAGACTATTGATCTGTCTTCATTATTATCTTTGTGTAGAGTTCCTAGGAAACATTTGCTTTGTCAACATCACTGACTTCGTTAACATGATTGTCAGCGCTTCCTAGTTTGTCGTCACCAACCTAATGCTTGTGGTGGTGGAGGGTTAACTCTACGCCCTCTAGCCCGAGGCTCATCTCCTCGGCGTCCACCGCTGATCATGAGACCTAACTCCGGCATCGTTGCCTCCGCTTGTGGGCGCGCGCCAATCTTGTGTTGACGCCGAGCGCGCTCTTTTCACATTTGACCTATACTCAGGCTATCAGGAGAGGCAACTTCGATCCATTTGGCAAGTCGCGAATCTGTGAATGTCTTTACTTCTCTTCGAACTCGATTGCAAAGGCCCTGCATGGCGTGGCGCCGAGCCCAATGATCCTCAGGGGGGCGCAGACGAGGAATAGTCGCTTGTCCACAACTTGATCACAGTTGATGTAGTCTTCGACCATCGGAATTCCATTCTCGAGAAGTGTCGAGTGTCCTCCGAATGACATTATTATGCCCTGTTCTGAGACTCCGACGCACTTGACGCCTTTGTCCACGAGCCAGTGGGCTGCACCGCTTCCGATGAGGGGAATGTCGGGTATCTCCCAGTCAGTGTAGAAGAAAACTATGTCGCCTTTCTTTATCTTCTTGTCCAGGGGCTTCATGTCGTCTTCCGTTATGAGTTTTCCGGTGACTCCCATCCTTTCTGCCCTTTCCCTTACCTTGTCCATGTCTTCCTCCATGCCAATGTAGCTCATGTTGATGACGATGCCCTCACCTGCGAACGTGTCGACGGGTAGTTCACCGATGGACTTGCCACCCTTCAGCAGGTACTGGTGGTAGGGTGACTCGATGTGAGTTCCCAGGTGGCTCCACATGGTTATGTCTTCTACGAGGCAGCGGTCTGGGACGTATATATAGGGGTCGACTTTGATCAGCTTGTCTCGTTCTTGGGCTCCCCATTGTTCATCTTTCTGCCAGTTGGGGTCCTTCGTGTCTATAATCTTGGTCATATCGACTATGCGTTTTATTCTCAAGCGTTCCAACTCCTTTCCAGGTGTAATCCACATTTTAGTATTGAAAGACAGTGTGTGCAGGTTTGTGTTGTGCTCGCATAATAAAGTTTCTAGGAGCGTTCGCAGGCAAAAGGACTGTGAAGTCAACGAGTTTGGAACAGGGCCCATCGATTGTTCGCCCAAATTCTCACAGAAGCAATCATCGACGGAAAGGGTGAGCAAAGCATCGTTCAAGAAAATCGGAACACGATGAGATTCGACAGGCTACTCTCATTTCTCTTCTCTTGGGAATGCGTCGTACGGAAACCTATAAATACGATATCAAGGGAAAGACCGCTTTGATGAAGAAGAAGGGATAGTGATAGAATTTGAGGCGCGATAAGGGATCAGTCTGCTTCTTGGATGTGATTACTGATGAATTCGGCGGAGGAACGCGGGAACATGAAGCCCATGTCTGAAAAAGATAAGAAAAAGATTATTCAGGCAAAGCCATGGAATCCGCCCGGGCAAAATGGTGTGACGTGCGACTGTCCTAGATGTCCCACGTACAAGGGAACGGGTGAGGATCGGGAGAACTTTTGCGCAATTAACGTAAGAAGCACGAAAATCAAAAACGAGAAGGGATGCGTCTGCAGAAGCTGTCCGGTAGCAGTTCAAGCGGGTTCAAGAGATGAGTATTGCTGCATTAAAGCCACAAGAACTCAACAGATGTTTGATACGCTTCTTGGGGGACTCAAGTGATTGTCTCCTAGGAGAGTATGATCGACGGAGAGTCGAAACCGCTGGCCACCTGTGTGAGTGCCCTCCGACCATTGTTGTTTTTGGGTTAGGAGTCGGAGGTTAATCGTTGACAGCAAAGAGGTCGCAAGTATCTGTCTTCCAGTTTGAAGCCTTTTCTCACTCAGGTTTGCGGTTCGTGGAAAGGTCTCCGTTTCGCGTGTGGTTCCTCGATGGAACCCAGCAGTCTCCCAAGTTTTGAGTTGACCTTGTCCTTGGTTGCTTGCCTCTTGAGGTAGTTGATGTCGAGTTTAGCTTTCTCTATGGAACGTTTGCTGATACCCGTCATTACTTGCCACTCGCCTTCCCCAACCCACCATGTGCGCTCTTTCGCCCGTCAACTTATGACTTTCTTGATGGTCGACATGGTAATGAAGATCACTGGCAGATGCTTTTCATCTAGGGTCCTGATGTATAGTCTGTCGTTTATGAAAAACTCGTCCACATTTACTGCCAACTCGAACCGTCGCGCGACATTACGGTATTTTCGACGAAGCTCAGAGTTGACTTGACTAGCCACTTTTTGCAGAGTTTCTGGGCATGAGTGACGATGGAATCTACTTGAGCCTGCTATGAAAGTGGGTTCGCCGAATTCGATAACAAAAACGTTGTACAGTGCGTTAATCTCCTTCGAAATATCTTCCAACCGCTTGACGTCTTCCTTGTTTGTGCAACCATCGCTCAGCAAGATTATCGCCGTCTTGTAGATCTGCCTCAAATCGAGTTCATTCTTGATGATGAAGGATTCTATTGATTCTCTGGCTGACTGCAATCCCAGTGAGATGAGTGTCCCCTTATTGGATCGTTTCAACGTACTCCTTATCTTGTCAGTAGGGGACGGTATTTCATCTTCATTCAAGTCAGATATTCTGACAAAATCATCAAAATACTTCACTGGTTGGACGTCAAATGCGATTATTTGGATGTATATGTAATCTCCCGAGAAGTCGCCTTCCCTTTTGCTTCGTTCTCCACTCTTGAAGTAGTTGACGATAAACCTCAGTGTGTCTCTCACCAAGTTGGACTTGCTCTTTGCGCCCACATGCCAGTCCATGCTTACTGACCCGTCTAGAACGAAAACAACTGGCTGGATAATAGCAAGTTTGGGTCTGATTGGTTGTAGCAAGGTGTTTCGCCTTTTGCATGCGGGTGGAGCTCGCCTAGGTTGCGATAGCAGCTGAATAAGTGGAAGTGTGGTATTAGTCTTACTTCTGGGAAATTCAACCGAGTTGGCTAGCGCGGATTGTCCGCTAGAAGGTTTAGGAGGTCGATTGCGCTGAGACGCTTTCGATCGTCGAGGGCATCTAAGTAGACTCCGTAGAATAGCGCTGGGTCTACGTACTTGCTGAGTGTTTCTCGGAACCGATCTAGATGTTCTTTTGTGACATTCTCATCGTAGTACTCGTAGTCCTTCACGGCGTCATAGTCTGGGGGCCATGTTTCTCTAGACTTCTTTTTCTTGAGATGGGCTTTCAACCCTCGGAGTTTGTCTATCGTTGGAAACTTGATGAAAAACATGGGATATGGTCTATTTCCGCCGAACAGTTGTCTCATGTCTTGGTCGAAGATTGCTATGATGTTTAGTATGTCGACGGGAAGATACCATACGTCAAAGAAGGTGTGAGGTGTAGCATCGGCAAATCTTGGGTCGAATCCTGGTGGGAGCGGGATGGATTGTTCATATGGATAAGCGACGGTCACCGTTAAGAGTTCAGACCCGCTTATCTGTGCCAAATCCCAGTCGACAATATAGGCCTCTCTTTGATTAGCGTTTAGAATGATGTTTGGTGGCGTGATGTCCATGTGGACAATTCCGATGGCATGAATTACGGCGACTTCGCAAAGTAATCTCCTGATGGTGCGCTTCACATCCTCAACATCGAGGCTGAGATCAAGCTCTAGACCTTTGTTCAACTGAATGCCGTCAAGGTAGTTGCTGATTATTCCCCAACCGACTTTCTTGTCACTGCCGAGTGATGCTTTTCCAAAGTCAAAAGGGAATGCTCTCCACATGGATGTTAGTGCATATCCGAGGCAGTCAATCGTGTTCACTGGATAGCCTTTTTTCCGAGCATCTATCGTCATATGTTTCTTGACGTCTTCAAACCGCTCATGGAAATAGTGGAACAACTTGGCAAAATGGTCGATGGGACTAGCATCAACTATTTTTATTACGTATTTCTCATCATTTGTGACATAGATAGGGTAAGTCGAGTCCACGGATAGTGGCTTAACGTCAAAGGATCTTTGCTCTTGTATCCCCTGCACTAGCAATCGAGTCATGTCTATCACTATCACGGTGGGTCAGGATCATTTATCAAATAGTTTCAGTGTATTTGCTTTGCGAGACATCTCTCTCGTCGACTTTCGTGAGGCACCTTCTTGTCCTCTACTTCTTCACCATCGCGAGTGTCGTCATGGTTATGAAGATAACGCGCAGATGCTTTTCATTCAGGGTTCTTATGTATCCTCTGTTGCCTTGGAAGAGCTCCTCTACTTTTACCACTGAGTCAACTCTCTGACCGACTCTCTTGATCTTCTGAAGCAATCCTGGATCCAAGGGACTCGCTACTTTCGCCAATATCTCTGGGCAGGACTGGCGATGGAAGTCGGCAGTCTCTGGCTGTTGCCCCGATTCGCCAAACTCGATCACGAAGATCTGGTACAACTTCAGTAATTCTTCGGATAGTTCCAGCAGTGGTTGTCGGTCGCTTTTGTTCGTGCATCCGTCACTCAATAGAATGATTGTTGGCCTGTAGATTCTGTTTATGTCGAGTTCCCGTTTCCTGATGAAGTCTCCAATTGAGTCCCAGGCTGAGCGCAATCCGACTGAGATAGTGGTTCCTTTGTTGGTTCGCTTCAGTGTCTTCCTAATCTTCTCTGTTGGCGATAGTACTGCATCTTCAGGTAACTCGATCATTCTCACGAAGTCATCGAAGTACTTTACAACTTCCGTGTCGAATGCTATGACTTGAACGAAAATGTTTTCTCCAGGGCCGCGTGTATCGGTCTCTTTTTTCCAGTGTTCTTCGTCCTTGAAATAGCGCACAATGCTTCTCAGTGTTTCCTTGACCATATTGGATTTTGATTTGTTGTTAATGCTCCAGTCCATGCTTTTTGATCCGTCCAGAACAAAGACAACCAATTGAACCAATGATCGAGTTGGTGGCGGCACAGCAGATACGTTTCTCTCTTCTGTCGAGACATTCTTAACTTCTGATGGGACGTTTTTGACCTCTTCGGGCAATAAATCACACTCCTACCTTTTGTGTGTTGGAAACATGGTTTGAGTCAACATTGATCACATGAGTTCGAATTTCGAATTGACGATTCCTTTCAGATAAATCTGTTAAGACCATCAGCAGTAGGATGCTTCTTACCATCAGCGGCATCCAGATAAACGTGGTGGAATAGCTCAGGGTCGAGATACCTACTAACATACTCATTGAAATGATCTAGATGGTCTCGTTTGACCTCTTTTCGGAAGAATCTATAGCCCTTCAACTTGTCATAGTCTGGGGGCCATCTTTTCCTTGATTTTTTGTCATTCTGTAGCAATTGTCTGAGTTCGAGCAGTTTTTCTGGTGTTGGAAAATCAACAAAGAACATTGGAGACGGAATTTCGCCGCCGAAGAGCTTGTTCATATCTCGATCGAATGTGGCTATTATTGCTAGTATGTCCACAGGAAGATACCAGATGTCGAAGAACGTGTTTGGCGCTCTCCGAGTTTTCCCAGGGTCGAAGCCGGGTGGTAGGGGAATCATTGTTTCGGCGGGAAATGAGATCATCATTTGAGTTATATCGGAGTCACTTATCTGCGCTATGTCCCAATCTATTATGTATATGTCGCGTTTGTTTTCGGCGAGAATAATGTTTCCAGGCGTAAGATCCATGTGTACGATATCATTCATGTGAATAATCGCTACTTCGTAGAGGAGCTTCCTGATGATGTTCTTTACTTCATCTTTGCCAAGCTTCAGGCCTGCTGCGAGTGACCTGCTTAGGGTATGACCAGAGAGGAAGTTGCTGACTATTCCAGCATCTTTTCTCGCGCCATCTAGTCGGGCAGGACCATAATCTATGGGAAACGCTTTCTCCCACGAATTCACTGCCCCCCGAAAGCAGTCCACATCAAAACCTTTGGATTGAGCAATGGTTATGACGTTATTCTTGATCCTTGTGAGCCTTGGGTTGAAGTAGTTGGATATCCCTCTGAAGTGAGTTATGTATTCCGTGTCCACTATCTTGATGATATGTTTCTTATCCAACGCCACGTACATGTCATTTGCAGAGACAACGTTCAAGGGCTCAACATCGAAAGCCCAATCATGTACTAGTCCACTTACGACCAGGTGTGGCGTCTATTTCACGATCCTCTAGTCAGTTTCTTCTGTCTATAATGATCCTTTTTCCTGTGACGAACCTCTTGGGTCTCTACTCTTTCCAACGTTCTTGTTGGGAGATTCTTGGGGCTTTTTCGTTTCAGCCGTTTGGCTAGGCTCTTCCTTGGGCTTAGTCTCCTTCATGTCACTTTCGGAGACCCCTATCGCGTGTTTTCCCTTGTTCTTCAAGTCCGCCGAGTATAAGTAGTACTTGCCTTTCTGGCCGACCATTGTTGCTCCGACTTGTTTGGAACCTCCATCAATTCCGAATACTTTCACATGTGAGGTGTCGACGTTGATTTTGGTTAGCCATTCTTGTTCGACTTTGAAGACAATTTTCAGGTTCTTTAGTTTGTAACTTCCATTTCCCCTTGTTGAAATGTCGAACGACTTGTACATTCTGATTCCTTTCAGTCCCGGTATCTTGTCAAGAATTCGTATCTCCAGATGACCCTCAAAGGCTGGGTCCGGGACTGTGTCGATTGTCAGTTCCTGAAATAGGTCTCGAACCTCAACGGGCACGCTACTGCCTTGCAGTTCAAGCTTGGCCGATTGTTTCGTGCTACGGGCGACGGACACGTACCCCCTAAAGTAGTCCTCACTTCTCTTTGGCAGAAGCGTCATGACGGCGACTGTTCCGTCATCGTCCTTCGCCTTCTCCTTCTTCAAGTACGAAGTGAGTACCCCATGAATCGCCTCAGACATCATTTCCTTTCCTGACCCGTGACTTCTTTGATATTGATTGAAAACTGCACTTAGGTTCTCAAACAGGCTCGCAACCTTGTTCTTGAGGTCTGCCCCGTCCGTACCAAGCAGGAGCGCAAAGCCATCCATCGGCACTGCTAACTCAACATGATCAACGCGGCCTTCAAGCCCACTATCTGAGACCGAATGCAGTAGAACTGGTCCACCTGAGAAGCCAGCAGACAGTTTCATGTAGTCGGGTGAGGCTATGCTTGAGTAGTCCTTGACAAACGGGTATAGGAATATGTCGGAGTCACCGATGTTAAACACGTAGAGCCTCGTCAAGT
Organism: Candidatus Atabeyarchaeum deiterrae; assembly: GCA_037310415.1. Taxonomy (GTDB): domain Archaea; phylum Asgardarchaeota; class Atabeyarchaeia; order Atabeyarchaeales; family Atabeyarchaeaceae; genus Atabeyarchaeum; species Atabeyarchaeum deiterrae. The sequence goes on along the minus strand of CP147780.1, from coordinate 1,990,520 downwards.
CCGTGATCGCAACAGCCAATGTAGTACCTGAACTAGTTATCTTTGAGCCCATTTTCTTCTTGATAAGCTCCGGCAGACGTTTGACCATTACAGAGAACGCAGCTTGTATGTTTCTATTTACGTCCTGCTTTCTCATAGTATCCAGAGACTTTATGAGACTTAATGATTCCTCAACTGCAATGCGCGAGGCAATGCTGCCTTGTTCAGTTCCCGTAACGCCGTCGGCAATGGCGACGCCTGACACAAAATCGGAAGAAAACACGTCACCGTAGTCGTCACCGTGGGCATCGTTTAAGATAGAACAGTACAGCAAGACCAGATTGTTGCCAACTTCCTTCGTGGAGACTGTGTTGTACGAGACATCCTCACGTTTCAATGCTATTCCCCCGACGAATCAGAAGAGGACACCGTCTATGCGACTTTGCTGCCCGACAGGTACGATATTGTGGTGCCACCGATGAAGAAAATTCTGGCTGCTTTTTCATCCAAGGCCTCGGTGTACAGTTTTTTGTGAAGGAATACCTTTGAGACATCTTCCTCTGTGCTCTTGAAGTATTTGTCCATCTTCTTCTTCACTCTATCGTAGTCAGGTCCTTCGATGGAAGTTGCGATCGACTTCAAGACCTCAGGGCACACTTGAGCTTCATTTGGGTCTGGGCCAGTTGCGCCAACCTTTCCGTACTGTACGACAGCGAGGTACCATTTCTTGGCCTTGATTTCCTCCGCTATCTCAAGGAGCCTGTTTTGGTCGAAGTTCTCACATCCGTCGGTCAGCAATAGAATCGTCGGTCTCTGTAGCCTGCTTATGTCGAGACCTTTGGCTTGGACAAACTTGGTCGTCTCTTCCTGAGCCCTGCTGAGGGCGCCATGAATGCAGGTGCCATCAGGTGGAGACCAGTAGTCTGAGGGGGGTTTTATGTCGTCGACATCAACGTCACCTATCGCGGTGAAGTCGTCAAGGATTACTTTGACCTGTTGATCTGAGGAAAATGCAATCATCTGCACAAGAATGGAACGTGCGGCTGCTTTCAGGTTGGGGTCTTTCTGAGTCTTGAAAAACTTTATCGTTGCGTCTATTGCATCGTAAACTTCATCGGCTTTTCTCTTACCTGAGGTTCCTTCCCAGGTCATGCTTGCCGAACCGTCCAAGACAAACACTACCAACTGAAACAACCCTGGAGTACCAGCTAGCGCTTCCTTAGGTCCTCCTTGAGCCAAGACATACCACCTCATTTAGCTATTGCGTTGAGAAGGTAGTGAATCTTGCTAATAAACCTTTAGCGGTGCGGGTATCTGTCAATCGGTTTCGCAACTTCTGTACGACTCGCTCCCAGAAAATCGGCCCCACTTGAGAGTGATGTACGTGGAGAAGAGACCGCCTGAAAGGCTTTCCCAGATTGGATTTCGCGGAATCCTTCGAATCACCGTCAAAGAGTTTGCGCCAGCACCTTCCCTCTTGTCTTGCGTCCTGCTCGGTGGGACCTTCTTTTTGCGATGCTCGCAGATGATCAGTATGCTTCATAAAGCTGCGCTCGGCTAGAGAAATGTCACCCACGTGAGACAAAGAAGCTGCCAGCTGGCGAGGCATGCCGAAAGTCGATGCGATGTGCTGCAGGCGATGACGCCAGGTCTTGGTAGGGGAATAGGTGAGACAGATTGCTGAGCGATGAGAGTTCTGGCTTCAGAATGTTCGAGAAAGCGCCCTACAAGTTGCCCGACGCAAAGGCTTTGGTACAGGCGCAAACAGACGGGATAAAAGCGCAAGAAAAAGTGTTTGGCACCGTTTTCACCACAAGAGTTGTGTCGAGCGCAGTCGAGTTCATAGCTCATAGGATTGGAGAAAGGCCGACAGAAGAGGTCAAAACCTCAGATCAGATGGCAAAATACTTACTTTCGAAGATGGACAAGTATCCAACTCCTTATTGCGCCGTAATGTACGCCCAGCACAAGGTGGAAAGCGACCTGCAAGGCAAGGGGGCTCTAAGCCGAGTTGGAGACATGGGTTGGCAAAGAAACTTCGCTAAGACTCAAGACACGGGTAGGAAGGTCATAGACTTTGACAGGATTGTGTCAGATCTTCGCAAAGCGTCGGTTATGATGAAGCTCAGCCCCAGCGAATTCGGCTACAGAAAGAATGAATATGAAGGAGTGGACTTCATCATACCTAGCTGCTTCTACTTGGATGGATGCAAGCAAGCTTTCGAAGAAGGGCTGCTGAGAAGACCAAATGGACGGACTCAGTGTGACTTGGGTTCATCGCTGTGCCAGTTCTTCAAAGTGGCAACAGGCTTCGAATATGATTACGACTTGCTGGAGTCATACAAACCGCGCTGCATAATCAGATACTTCACGACTTCCTAGCCTGCAGTCGGACAGACAGCGGGGACATGGAATAGTAATATGGTTGGGCCCTAGGATACTCCTAGTTTCTTCTTGAATTCTTCGATGAATCCGTCGAATGTTCTTTTCTGGTATTTGAGTATCCTCTGTGATTCGGTTGTGTCGTACCAGTCCAAGTAGTATGGTTTCTTGCCAAATTGACTCCAATCAGGTTCTGGCATGCCCAACGCGGCAGACATTCTCGTCATCATGTCTTTGATAAGCATTTGGTTCTTCTTTCCGCCCCCAATCGTGTAGACTCGGTTGTCAGTCTTTTTCTCCGCGAGACAGTTTAAGATCGCTGTGCACGCGTCTTGATAGTGTAGAAACTCCATTCTACCGCTTGGGGGCATCGAGTTGCTGATCGATATGCTTTCCGGGCTGGGCTCTAATGGTAGGACGGCCGCAAGTCTCAGAATGGTGTACCTTACATTGGATTCCTTGATCATTTGTTCGCATTGAATTTTGTAACGAGAGTAGTTGTTTGTTGCCTTCACAGGGTGGTCGGGCCTGATTGGAGGCTTTTCGTCAGCTGTCATGCCGAAGACAGCGGTTGAAGACGTGAAAATGAGCTTGGGCTTCTTGCCACTTGCTTGGACGGCTTTCACCACGTTTCGGGTCCCATTGATGTTGACTTTCTGAGCTAGTTCGGGCTTAGTTTCCGAAGAGGGAGGAAGTATGTAGGCGAGGTGAACAACGGCTTCGACATCGTCATCGACTGCCTTCTTAACCATGTTTGCATCGGTCACGTCTCCCCATAGGAGCTCCTCCGGTTGGAGGTTTTCTGCGACTTTTCTATTTACGTCTGTAGAGAGGTCGAGCCCACGCACCTGGTATCTCTTTTTCAGCAACCGCGCAACCAAGTTACTCCCTATATATCCACACACACCGGTGACGAGCACTCTCAAATGTGCGTTCCCCTTCTATTCGTTTCCCACGGATTGGGTGTGCCTCGGCTAGCTCAGCTTCTTTAGGAAATCCATCAGGGTTTTGTGCAACTGTTCAGTTGCCTCGAATTCTACCATGTGACCAATGTCGGGCGTCAGCACCTTGAGTTCAGATCCTTTGATCTTCTCGTGCAACAGTTTGGAAGCGTCTGGGGGAATGAAGACGTCTTTGTCCCCTGTTACTATCAGGGTTGGGACAGTGATCTTTCCTAGCTGGTTTTCCACGTTGTAGTCGTCCACGATGCTGTACATGGTTGCGAGCCCGACTTGCTCCTTGTTCCGCATTGTTAGGTCAACGAATTCCTTTACAATGTCCTTGTGTGTTTTCGCGTATTTGGTCTGGAAGCAAAGGGCTACCAACACTGTTTCGATAAGCGATCTGTCTGTGAGTTTCATCTTACCGTTTTTGAGGTTCTTGACATATTCGTCCAAGCCAGGGTTCTTGAGCTTCGGCGCGGTGGACATTAGCACGAGTCCCTTGAGTCGTTTGGCGAACTTGGGGTTGGTGGCGTATATCTGGGCTATCATTCCACCCATGCTGTGTCCCACTAAGATAAACCTCTCATCTTTGAGTGTCTGGTTCACGGCGTAGTCGAGGTAAGCCGCGAGGTCAGGGAGCTTGTAGGACGCGCTGTCGGGTTTATCGCTCTTCCCGTGTCCAAGGTGGTCGAACGCCATAGCATGGTAGAACTGTCCAAAATAATCGACTTGTTTCTCGTACAGCCAGGAGCTTCCAAGCCAACCATGAGTGAAAACGATGGGCATTCCTTTGCCCTTCTCAATATACCACATTCTGCTTCCATCTTTTAGTGCTGCATAAGGCATTTTGGGATCTCATCTCCTCCTTTACCTAGTCTGCTCTCTGGAAGCGGGATCTGTCCCGATGCTGGTAATAATCTTATTGGAACCACTTCATGATATGGCAATTTACCGAAAGAACTAAGTTGAAACGTGGTAACAGGATCTTGAGCCTTGAACACACTTATACGGATGAGCGACAGATACATGAGTGAAGGGAGGTTGACGGATGAATTCGAGGGAGTGACGCATGAAAATGAAGTTCATGTCTGAAAAGGATAAGAAGAGATTAGCCAGGCAAAGTGGTGGGCTCTCGCTGTGTCTTGGTAAGCCATAAGGCTACAGAGGAAGTATGATTAGATCGAAACCGGGGCGGCAAGTTATTTAAGACTAAGATGCTCACTTCTGAAGAGCGAGGAGGTTACAGGCTTGAAAGCCGCGCAAATTAGTAAGTATGGTGGCAGCGAAGTTGTGGAAATTAACAGGAGTGCGCCAAAGCCAACTGCATCTGCAGGCAGATTGCTAGTCGAAGTGTGTGCAGCTGGAGTTAATCCCGTTGACTGGAAGATCCGTCAAGGATTCATGGCGAAGATGTCACCTCTGCAGTTTCCAGCGACTTTGGGAGGAGATTTCTCGGGAGTTGTGGAGGAAGTAGGAGCAGGCGTCACAGCCTTCAAAAAAGACGACGAAGTATATGGACGTGGCACTGGTTCATTTGCCGAGTTCATTTCTGCAGATGCGAAAGTGACAGCGCGCAAACCGAAGAATATCCATCATATTGAAGCAGCGGCATTGCCCCTTACAGGCGTAAGTGCTCTTCAAGCCTTGACCGAGCACATAGGCATCACCAAGGGCAAGCAAATTCTTATCCACGGTGGCGCGGGTGGCATCGGAACAATGGCGATCCAACTCGCCAAACACCTTGGAGCACATGTGGCGACGACAGCGAGTGACAAAGACAAGAAGTACGTCAAAAAGCTGGGGGCAGACGAAATCATGGACTACAAGAAACAGTCCTTCGAGGATCTAATACACGACTACGACGCAGTATATGACACTGTGGGTGGCGATACATACACAAGGTCTTACAAGGTGCTCAAGAAAGGCGGCATAATCGTTTCTATGTTAGAGCAGCCCAATTCAGAACTGATGAAACGCTATGAAGTAAAGGCGATAGGACAATTCACCCAAGCCAACAACGAAAGATTGAGCAAGCTAACTGAACTCGTTGAGAAAGGCGCTGTCAAAGTGCATGTCTACAGAACATTCCCTTTGGAGCAGGCGCGAGAGGCGCTCGACTATCAGCAACAAGGAAAAGCGCGAGGCAAAGTCGTGATAAAGATCACGTAGAATTGACAAAACACAGTAATCTTGATTCAAGGTGAACGCCTCTAGATGCCAAGGAAAGACCCTGTTGGAGTTCTACGATATCCTTCGGTGCGCATTGATTGTAGGCTAGCTTGCACCGCCCCATTCGAGCCTTTTTGATAATGAGTAGAGTGCAATGTTGCTGACGAACCAAAGCGCCGAGAAACTGTAGAGCGTCATACTACTGATCCTACCTTCAAATGCTGAAACGGTGAATAGTGCAGCAGCCCAAAGAATGGCGTTAGCAATTATCATTGTAGCGACCGTCTTCCTTGCAGACCCGATCAGGGACGTGCTTGTTGCCGACGAGACTATTTTGTCCATCAGCTTGTGAGCTTCCTGCCCTAACTCTGACAACCTGTACATTCCCTTGTTTTGCATGATGAGTTTGTCAAGTGTACCTAAGTGGTAAGAGAGGGAAGGGCTATCTTCTCCAGTTGAGTGCTTAATCTCGGTGAAAGTTGCCTCAGTCTTTTCTCCCAGCAGACGTATAATGTCACGTCTCTTCTGGCTGCTAAGCGTCTTGAAGACAGATTCTTCCAAGCCCTCCGTCGCTGGTCTGGTTTTTGTTTCTTGAGCCAACGTTTTTCACAAGCTGATTACTATCTACCGATTGTATTTAAGCTAGCGAGTGGATGGGATCTTAGTCAAAACTTTTTGACTTGCTTCCGAAGAACATGTTTTACTTTACGGGAATCACATGACGCAACAAAAGAAGCGCTCCTAACCCGCCATGTGTATGTTGCTTCATAAGAGGCAGCACTGCATGAGTTCGTATCTGCTATTGCATACAGATAGGATTAAATAGCAATACCACCTAGAAAAAGGAACACTGTTTCTAAGCGACTTGATAGCTTGGAGAGGGCACATTATGGTCAGAAAAGCAATCTGTGCGCTGGAGGTGCATTCTGCATTGTTTGCGCATACGTTGCTTAGAGGAATGGTTAGGGTGGCTGGGGATGCCTGATATAGAACTTAAAATAAGATCCCGCTTGGTTGGCACGATTCATGTGGAGTCAACGGAGATTAGGGTAGAAGACAGCCCTGAACATTCAAAACTGATCGTCCCCGCGACACTCGATCTTAGTCCGTTCGATCGAGGAGAACGATCCTTTATCATACTGCGTGCACAGTGTTCCCTATTTCTGCGGGAAAGTGGTGTGAGAATTGCCGACTCGAAAGTGTCCTATGATCCGTTCCAGGTGCGGCACCCTAATCAACTGATGACCTATGCATCAGAGTTTCACGTGGATCCATATGCTCTTGGGAAGATCGAGGCAAGCCGCGAAAGCGACCTGAAGATAACGCTAGATTTCCATTTTCTTGTCGGATTATATGCAGAAGTGCCTTCTTACCAATACGACGTTCGTCAAAGACAGAAGGATGCGTTGGAGGACTTTGAGATCTCATCTGCTAAACTCTCACTGGATATTCCCCAGCCCTACTGGGAGAATAAGGTCTTGCCGTCTCTGCGCCAAGGAAAGATGAGATCACCTGAGGCTTCAGTTCAGACAGAAGCCGTCTGGACGGAGCTTGCGACACCAATTGAGGGGCTAAGACTTGCTGAGACTTACTTCGCCAATGGCGCTTATGATGAATGCGTTGAGCAGTGCCAAACCGTGATTGAGACGATAAAGAACGCCCTGCCAAAATTCCAGGCAGGTATCCAAGGCGGGAAGGAATACGAATGGATAGCGGAAACAACCTCTACGGCAATGGAGTGGTTGACCAGGCTATACCAAAGAGCGAATGAATCCACGTCAGATGCTCATCATCCTCTCTTAAGTGGACGCTTCTCGCAGCATGATGCCGAAGTCATTATGCTTGTTACTGTCGCACTAGTTGCCTATGTAGAGAGATCTACGTCGTAGCAACTATCATCTCCGGGTATTACCTTACGCGCACCAGTAGGAGACAATGCTCAGGACCTCCAAGCTTCGGTGGTGAGCCGCAAGCGTTTTATAGTGTGGTTGCTCTACACGAGTTCGCGTCAATCTGATATGAAAGGAGGGCATCACCCTCGGGGTTAACACGTCGAATTCGCGCTTGGATCTACTACTTCAAATTCGAGCTGAACACGAGAAAGATAAAACTCACCATGTCGACGTTGTTGGATCCAGTCGTCGAGTTCCTTCTCTCCAGCGGGTATTTCAGGAAATTGATGCGATACCATTTCTTTCAGGAGTATCGCGCGAGAGCAGCAGCCAGAAGGTTAAGATTGGTTGAACGCGTATTCAGGGTGAAGTACTCTCGAACTGGTTTCTTCCCTCCAGGAGTCTTCCAAAATGACTACGGCGAACGACGAGACTTCTTACCAAAGGAAGATGATGTAGTGATTGATGTTGGAGCGAACATAGGGGACTGGTCTATTATCGTTGGAAGTTACTATAAGGCAAGAGTGATAGCTGTCGAACCAAGCAAGGAACCTTTTGGAGTTCTGTCGAAGAACATACGCCTTAACAAGTTGCAGAAGAGGGTAACCCCGGTAAATTGCGCACTGTCTGACAGACATGCTGAGCTGACGATGAACATCGAGAGAGATTCTGGGTTCGCGCATTCCAAGAAGGGGTCACTCGAGTCGACCGTGAAAGTACCTGCGAGAACTTTGGATGCCCTAGTGAAGAAATACAATCTGGCGAAGATCGACCTCGTGAAAATCGACGCTGAAGGCTTCGAAAACCGGATTTTAAAGGGAGCGAGCCACACAATATCACGGTTAAGACCAAGAATAATCGTGGAAGTCCACTCGGAGCAACTAAGAAAGAAAGTACTGAAGAGTATGATTAGGAAGGGTTACCTATTGGTACACGAGAAGATGGTTCTATACGAACCGCATCAATCCCTTCTTTCCATCCTATACCTGGCTTCCGCTTGACCAGATTGTCATAATGCTAGTGACCGTTTTTAACCAGAGTGGATGGAGCCGCAAGTGTTTTATCGTGTGACCTCAAATACAAAGAAGAAACGCATGAAACGAACTTGATCAGTTGTTCGGGCTGTCATGAGTCTTGGTTCTGGCCGTGGTTCACATGGTTTTGATCGAGCCTGAGGATCCTGCTGTATGTGTGCGCTGCCCGCATTCCTCTCTTCGCGCCTGCCCACGAAGGCAAGAAGCGATGCGCAGAGGATTCCTGAGCTCTGACCATTGCCATCGAAAGCAACAGCTTATCTGGCGTGACAGGCCGGAGAAGGCTGACATCGAAACTACATATGATTTTTCCTTGCGGAACTGCAGGAGAACGCTCGGAGTTGCCAGCTATGAGAAGGTGACAGTCTACATTAAGAGCATCTACGCGAAAAGCTCGTCGAAAAGGACGTTTATACGGAAGCTGATTGACATCGAATTGCATGAGACGCTTCACTCAGTCCTTGACAAGTTGGGAATAAAGTGGTGGAGAAGTGAAAAGCGCATCAAGAAAGGCACTGATATGCTTCACGACGCAGTGTGCCCCTATTTTGATGACTATTGGGGTATGTGGTGGCTTTCAGTCTCTTGGAAAGATAAACCCTGAATCATCTGACTCTGTAGCTAAGTGCCATTCCATCTCCCAAGGGCACGACCAAACTGGAGAGTCTGTGATCATTGAATATGCGCCTCGTGTATTCAGTAATCCCTTTTTGCCTGCGCGACCTTTTTCCATTAACCGTGCCAATACTCATGAACATGTTATGAGCCAGGATTACGCTTCCAGGTGCCGTAAGTCGAAGCGCCTGCTCCAAGTAGCTGGGGTACTCGTCTTTGTTTGCGTCAATGAAAACCATGTCGTAGGTTACCTTCATCTTTGATAATAAGTCAAGGGCTCGACCTTGGTGGATTCTGATCCGCCCTCCAAGTCCAGCCCGCTCTATCGTAGCCCCTAACGCTTGTGCGACTTTCGGGTCCAGCTCGATCGCATCCAACGTCCCGTCTGGTGGCATTCCTTTCATTAACCACAATGCACTGTAACCAGCTCCTGAGCCAATCTCCAGTACTCGTTTTGGCGATCTTATCCTTGCGAGCAATTCTAGGAGTCGTCCACTGCTTTGGTCTATTTGGAAAACCCCGGAGTCTCTGAGTTCATCTGATCGTTCGCTGGTCCCTGCGAGGATATCGTCACCTGTTCCCACTAATCCTTGAACGTATTCTAAGATATCTTCATAGCGCATCAATCTCACCTCACACAAATCGATACTACGATCCGCAGGCTCTGCAGAACTGACTGCTGGATCGGTTTTCCAATCTATATCCGTCCCCAGGTATAAAGGAAGACTTCGTATTCACGCTTCGCTGAAAAAGAAAAGCGGAAAGCATCAGTACCCGAATATGAGGTCAATCAGATCTGGGAAGGCTGTGAAGTATATCCCCACAAGCATGCATACTATTCCAAGAATCAGGACGGTCAGCCCAAATGAGCTTTCTGGTTCCTTTCGCCACGTGTAGGCTCCGAGAATAATAGCCACCGGTCCAAATACGTCTGCCAAGAGAAGTAAGCTGAAAATTGAGCTCATGAGACCAAGAGTGCCATAAGTTCTGGCAGGACGCGCCCTTGTTTGTGTCATGGTCATTTTTCACACCTCGTTTTTTTTCTGAAATAGACCCTGCTAAGATATATATCCTTCTCTCTATGCTGGAGGTTCTCCAGAACCGTCAGTCTTGACCTTCTCTCCTCTAAATCTGGATAGAGAATAGCATAGGAAAGAAGTCATTAGCTCTTCAACTCTCTTACACGATTCTCTTAGGTCATTCAATTTACCGTTTGCCAGTATCAGATTGTCAACAACCAAGTCCAACCGTTTCGCTGCCAGACCCCTATTCTTCCCAAAGTCAGCACCTGAACCTCTTTCAGCAAGATGCTCCTCTATCTCGTCGATACTATTCTTCAAAGATGTTCCTTCTCTGAGGGTTTCTGCATAGTAATCATTCAAACATGCTACTACTTCGTAGATCTTTGAAAAGTCAAGGTTTTTACTCATGTGAGCCCACCATACATGGCTATTTTCTCGTCTCCTACATAACAGTTTTTAGGTAAGGTGAGGAATTGCTAAGGTTGAGGCGTCTATATGGAAGCGGGGCAAGCTAGAGAAATTACCATGAGTCGTGTGGAGTTTCCTGGTGGAAACAAGGCTAAGAACACCAAGGGATATCTAGTTAGACCAAAGGGCGCTGACAAGTTCCCCGGTGTGATCGTCATCCATGAGGTTTGGGGTCTTGTAAGGCATATCGAGGACGTCGCAGAGAGGTTTGCCAAAGAGGGATATGCAGCCCTCGCAGTTGATCTATTCGAAGGCAAAACAGCATCAAGAATAGAAGATGGATTCAAGATCCGACAAGAGTTGTCTGAAGAAAAGATCTTGGGAGACTTGAAGGCGGCTGTCGCTTACCTGAAGACATTAGACTTTGTCAATCCTGATCGGATCGGTTCCATCGGATTCTGTATGGGTGGGTGGCTTTCCCTATCCCTGGCCTTACATAGCAAGGAATTAGCTGCAGCTGTAATATTCTATGGGAGAAACCCAACACCATTGGATTCTGTGAAGAACCTTTCTTGCCCAATTCTCGGTAACTATGGCGGAGCTGACCCTGGCTTAACTAAGGCTGATATTGACGCGCTAAGGGCAGCGCTGACCAAATACGGAAAGAAATTCGATATAAAGGTCTATCCGGGAGCGCCTCACGCCTTCTTCAATGATACTAGAGAGAGCTATAGAACCGAAGCAGCAAAAGACGCATGGAACAGAACTGTGGCGTTCTTCAGAAAGACTCTGAAGAGATAGAGAGAAACACTTTTTCCGTTACATGCCCAGGATACTTAGTGTTTTCGAAGACGGAGATGATCAATTTGAGTGATGTCTTGAAACTCATGCAACAAAGACAATCCACCAGGGTTCCCTTTGATCCGAATCGCCCTGTCGATAAGGAGGATCTGAGGAAGGTCTTGGAAGCAGGGAGGTGGGCACCAACGGCTCATAACATGCAGAACTTCGAGATCCTCGTCGTTGATGACAAAGAGCTTCTCGAAAAGATAGGAAACATTAAGTCTCGTATTTCGGCCGAGTTTCTTCGTGAGAACTATGAGCAGCTCACGCTCTCCGAAGAGGAGTTGCTGAGGAAGAAAGTTGGAATACTTGGCACAATGTTTCCGCCGTCATGGAGAAATCCTGCTAAACTGGATGAGGTCGTTCGCGAAAGCGCCCCTTCGCTATTGAACCAATCAATCAGGGGTAGTCCGATGCTGTTGATTCTTATTCATGATTCCAGGAAGAGGGCACCTGCTTCGGAAGGGGATGTTTTGGGTATTATGAGTTTGGGTTGCGTTATGGAGAACATGTGGCTCATGGCCCACTCCTTGGGAATTAGCCTTCAGATATTGAGTGTCTTTAGCGCCAAACCCATAGAGAAAGAGGTAAGACAGATTCTGAACATCCCCGAATACATGAAGATCGCCTACACTAGCCGACTGGGATATACCATCTCTGCGCCAGCTAGATACATGAGGGTGCGCCGCGACATAGAAGGGTTCACCCACCATAATCGATATGGAAACAAGGGGATTGACTGAAAAAACCGTGGCGAGTAGAGATTCTGAAATCAATACATTGTCAAATTAGTCAACGCTTACTCAGATACGCCATCGCGCTCGCCCAACCCTTTTTCCAATATAAAGATCGCTGCTCCAAGTAGTCCGGCAATGATAATTCCCGCCGCATTGTACGACATGTTTGACGCGTTATATTGCAGGAACTGCAGGGACCCGATGATCATGTAGGACAAGCCGGAAGCGATCCAGAAATCGCTATGCAGAGAATGCTTCGCGTTCACCAAAAAGAAAGCGCCGATGATGAGTAGGAATGTCCCTAATAGCCCCAAGTATGCAAAGAACATTGCAACACCTGGTAAATTAAGATCCGAATTAGTGCCAAAAACATCAGTTGTTATTGTGACCTCCAATATAGTCAGTCCGTAGTAGAAAGCTCCAGTGATGGCGGCTGCCAGTTCTATGTAAACGCTAGCATAACCCAGTTTGTTTCTTCCGCCTCTGGTTCTCCGCGCTATTCTCCTCATGGAAATCCAGAGTAAAACCGATGACATGAGAAGAATCATGGAGCCTGCAAGACCCGCGGGCGCAGCGCTCTGGAAGTAATGAGTTGAACCCCCTATGAGTACCGATGCTGCGAATGGGATAAGCGATGCTCCCAAGGAGACTGCGAGAAGAATCTGACTGAGCGCGCCTAAGGAGAGTTCGCGTCGCCCCAGCCCTTCAACCCATAGATCTACGGGTGAACCGTTCACCCTTTTTCTCACCTCGCTGCTCTGACCTTTTATCTGGTGCCAAGTGCCTGCTAGCAGACATGTTGCACCGAGAACGCCACTTAGAATTAGACCGGTGGGTAGGTAGTAGTAAAGGGAGATGAAGGGGCTGGAAGAGAACCCGAGTTGTGACGCGCCCTCGAGGATATAGATTGCTCCCGTAATTAGCCAGAGTTCTCCCCTTGAAAATTGTCTTCGACTACTGATAAAGAACATGCCCATTAAGACCAATGTCAGAGCCAAAGATGCATTATAGACAATAGGCAAAGCTACGCCGAGGATGTTTGGAATAGAGTAGTCTCCAGAGGGGGAGTGAATGGTGGTTGTAGTCACTCCAAGGATTGCGAGCACACTGTACACCAAGCCTGTTACACCGACCACCGTGCCGGATATGCCGCCGTAAACTCCTACTCTATAATCTTCTAGAACTCGACGCATCATACTTGCGGAAACTGTCTGTGCTGCTGCGAAGATTAGGAAGATTATGGAGGTGGCGATTCCCACAGGCAGAAGAATCGTGGCGTAGTCGTATGCTGGGGGACTCGATAGCACGACCACACGGTACGCTATGGAGGAAACGGCTGCGGAAGTCGCTAGAGCAATCTGACTTATGCCACAAGCCTTGAGGCCCGTCAAGGTTGGTTGGTCCAATCGCTTTCCCCCATGTGCGATCAGGTCAGTCAATTAGATTGTTCCCCTCGGTAGTTAGTTGCGAGACGACTAGTTAAACATAGAGCTATGCATGAATACGTTTCGCCGAGACTATGGTCTTCGCAAGCGACGAACCTCCTGAAGGAATTAGATGAATCCTCGGCTCGATTTGACTTGCGCCGCCACGTCGGAATTACTTCCGATACCATCCTAATACCGTGTCGAGCACCGACCTACTTTTTGGTCACTGTCCTCAAGAAGCATCTCACCATAGTTCTTCAAACCGTAACTGTTAGTCGCGACGTATGTTCTTGAGCTTCGCTTCCACGTTCTCCAAGCCCAGCCTTTTTAGCACTGCGAGTCTTGGTACACCGTTCTTGTCCCAGCCAACCGCCCTGTAATATTTGAGTCTGTCTTCTTCAAACTTCTTTCGGTTCACGGTTTTTCCTTTGTATGGTCCTGAGGGCAGTGGCTCCCAGAATCTCGGAGGGTTGTCATCATCAACTTTAGGTTTCCATTTCGCGTCTGGACCGCCCAGTAGGAGCATGGTTCTTTGCAGGTGTAATATCCTTAAGGCTTTCTTCTTGTACCATTCCGAGTCTGGTAGTTTCCATCCGGTTACCGCTTCATATAACTTGAATAGTTCTTTGTCTTCGATTCCGAATGTTGTGAAGAAGCAGTAGGTGGATGAGTCCGCGAATATCGTGGACAGTTCGCTGTCGTCGAGTGGAAGGTTGGTGGATGATGTGTGATCTCCGCCTTGAACCGAGACCGCGTAGCCAATATTCTTTGCGAGGAAGTCATGTCCACTTCTGATTCCATGCGCTCCTATGGATACGCCCTTCGAGTGAACCGCATATTTCATTAGGTCTATACCTTTCTTTTTGCCAAGCTTCAGAGCCGCTCTGTAGACACCTTCAGCTAACGTGTCGCCGATTCCTTGTCTTAGAGCTACTTTCTCCGCTAGGGTTTCGAAGGCTTTGACGTTTCCCCATTTTAGATCTATTCCATCAAGATCTTCCTCGGTTAGTATTCCCCTTTGGTAAAGATCCGCTGCGAATCCTAGCGCTGACCCGCCTTGAATCCCACATAGTCCGAGTTCATTGACCAAATATGACAAGTAGATATCTTGTTCTGGATCGAATATTCCGAGGTTTGCCCCCAGGAAAGCTTCAAGTTCATAGTCTGGATTGTCGCACACTGCTCCTTTGAATTTGCCTCCTTTCAGTACTGCAAGCTTCAAGCACGTGACTGGACAGCCGAAGTCCCCCCAGTATTTCTTGACCCAGTGCTTGTCGAATTCTTCACCCTTATAGCTCTTCTCGTTGTGCCATTCTTCCTGCCAGTTTCTGACTGGCTCAGAACTCATGTCGGCTCCAGTTGTATACCCTCCACTTCCAGTTCCATAGCGCCTGAATCCTTCGATTTGGAAATTCCTTTTCGAAAAGTCTTGATACATTTGCTGAACTTTTTCCTTTGATTCTATGTCTGGCAGTGGGCCGAAGCCCTTGGCAACTACTGCTTTAAGGTTTTTAGATCCCATGACTCCGCCATACCCACCGTAGCCTGCGGCATGGGCGTACTTTGACATTACTGCTGCAACCCTAGTCATGTTCTCTCCCGCTGGTCCCGCATAGAGAATTGCAGGCTCCTTTACTTCGCCATGATTTGGCCTAATAGCTTTGATGTCTTCAACTGACTTTTTGACTAGGAAACGATAGGTTTCCCTTCCCTTCTTGCCCCATATTTGGGAGGCGTCTTTGATTTCGACATGGTTATCACATATGAAAATGTAGCTTGGCTTCTCGGCTTTCCCAGTTATTATGAGACCATCGCAGCCAGCGCATTTTAGCTCTACTCCGAATTCGCCAGCCACCGTTGAGCCTATTACTCCGTTACTCTGAGGCGATTTTCCAGCGACGCAGACTTTTGTTCCCGGAACATATCCAGTCAGGGGACCTGTCATGACAAGGAGTATGTTTTCTGGACTGAATGGATCTACCGTTTCCCACTTTCTGCCAAGCCTGTCCCATAGGATTTTGGTGGCTAACCCTCTTCCGCCGATGTAATCCTTCAGAACTTGATCTGGAAATGTTGCTTCCTTGCTACTCCCGCTGGATAAGTCTATTTCCAGATATCTCCCTGCGTAGCCCCTCATTGTTACAGGACCTCCTTGGTAATTTCTTCGCCCAGCACCTGCTTCGCCACTTCATGTGTGAGCTCATCTGGCGTCTTTGCTAGCGCCTTGTAGGAAACCTTTTTGTCCCTTTGAACAATCTTCAGCGTGTTCCATCGGCCTGCTTGGCATGCTTCAGCACACTTTGGTTTTCCATCGCATAGGTCGCAGATAACTATGTGGTTTTCTTTTGGATGCATGTGCGGAACGTGTCCGGGGCACGCCTCAATGCATGTGGCGCATGCGGTGCACTTTGAGTTGTCTACATTCACTGCTCCAGTCCCGGTGTTTACGGACAGTGCCTCTTCTGGACATGCTTGGACACAAGGGTAATCCTCGCATTGAAAGCATAAGTGGGGAATCTCGACTCCTGGGACATACATGAAGACTCTTATTCTCGAAGCTTCAGGCCATGTCTTTCCTTCATGAGAAAGCGCACAAGCAATCTCGCATCTTCTGCAACCGCTACAATTCTCGTAGCTTCGTTTGATCCAAATATGATTGACTCGGCTCAATTCCCAGTCACCGATCCTTCTGCATTGTCAACTCTATTTACAAACTCAAGGGTTTTAAGCCCTGCTTTGTCCTTTTTTGACAGACAATCGATGCAGAATCTATGTCAATCTGTCGTGCAATGTAGAAATGAGCTGAGAGCTGCATTATTAGTGGGCTTTTTCCGAGCGTCAAACCAGACTATTGTGCTGTGTTTTGCATCGCATAAGAGGTAGACACATTATTCGACATGCTTCTTCTGCAATCCTAACGCAAGAATATTACCTAGTATCAAGAAAAAGCTGGGACATCGACGCATTAGAACCTCAATATTACATAATATCAGAGACAAGGGTTAAATGCCCGCTGCTGCAGAATCGTGATATTGGTGAAGCACGACCCGAAAAGGCTATCCTGCTTTGAGGAGATTACTGTGAACCAGTGTTCGAGCAGATCGAGGAGGGCAATTCTCTCTTTATTCCTCGCTGCTTTAGTCCTCACGTCTGCTGCGGCGATAGTAGCAGTCGCTGGAATCGAAGCAGGGGGCTTCACAGGTAGTAGCCCGATCCAGTACGGTGCTGTTTCACGGGAGTACTGGCCAACAGAGAGCTGGCAGAGTTCCACGCCAGAAAGACAGGGAATGAATTCACTTTATCTTGACAATGCGATTGCATATATTAACGATAACATCTATCCAACGGACTCGTTTATCATCGTCCGTCACGGATATGTGGTGTGCGAGGCATATTTGGACGGTTATCACTACAAGCTATGCCATCACCTACAGTCCGCAGCGAAGAGTATCGCTTCAATTCTCATAGGAATCGCTATAGACAAAGGATTCATAAAGAACATTAGCCAGAAGGTCGTAGATTTCTTCCCTAGTTGGCGGATCACGAATCTCGATTCACTCAAGCAGAACATGACACTCCGACACTTGCTCACAATGACCACAGGACTAGCTTGGGATGAATGGACGCTGCCCATCGAAGACCCGTGGAACTCACTCGGCGCGATGTATAGAAGCGCAAATTGGGCTCAGTATGTTCTTGATACTCCTATGGAATGTCAACCCGGTCAGAAATGGGTCTACTGCTCTGGCGCTTCTTTTCTGCTTGGAGTAATTATCCATCAGGTCTCTAACTATACTGTAGAGTCCTTCGCACGCAAGTTCCTCTTTGACCCGATTGGAGTAGGATATGTTAGATGGGATACAGCTCCAGGTGGCTACTACCAGACACAGGGCGGGCTATATATGACTCCTCGCGACATGACCAGAGTAGGATATTTGATGCTGAACAACGGCACATGGGACGGCAAGGAAATCGTTTCTGCTAGTTGGGTGGCAGAGTCAACAAACACGTCGCTTCGTCAAGCACTGACAAATCCCAATGTACCCGATAGCTTTGGGTATGGATATCAGTGGTGGACATATCCTTCGATCCACTGCTACTTCGCCAGCGGGTACGGAGGTCAACATATATTTGTCGTTTCACGCTATGACCTTGTAGTCATATTCACAGCCGACTCTTTTCATGATGGACCCGATCCATCGTTCTACATCTTGCCCAACTTCATCTATCCTTCAGTTATGAGTGAAGGTCCACTCCCTGAGAAGACACAGCCCAATGCACAACCAGGCCCAGATATGACAGGCGTGACCGTCATTTTATGCGTGGTTATGGTAGCTGTAGCCGTGCTCCTAGATGTCTGCCTAGCCTTGAAACATGCGAGAAGCAAGCGTGTCGTCAAACCAGTCAGAGTGAACCGTCATGACAGGGTACGTCGCAGATCCAGATCTGTGTAGGAAGAAACGATAAGAGACCTTCTCGAGATGAATCAAGAAAATCGACTCATTCATAACCGTTATGAGAATAAAATGAAATGGCATAATCGCGCCCCCCATCAATTGTCGGGCTGAGACATCGATCTGGAATAAGCGAGGTCGTAACTTCTCCTATCGTGCAGGTCTTTTCATCTCAGCCAGGCTGTAGAGGATTGCAGCATAGGACTTCTCCAGGGTTGCCAATCCTCCGACCTTTCCTCCTTCTTCTACCACCAAGTATTCGTTTGGAGAGTGTGATCTCCCTCCGTGCCCGACTCCGCCCATGATGAATGGCAAATTGAGAGGCTCGCGGTTGAACATGCTGAATGGGACGCTTCCGGCTATATGCGGCCAGATTTCCAGTGGATAGTTGAAATCCTTGTATGCTTTTATCAGCGCTTGCGCAGCTGGATGTCTCACGCTTGTTTTCGCCCATCCGTATCCTTCTTCAAGTTCGACTATTCTTATTTCCTTGAATCCATGTTTGTCAAGGTGTCTTCTGATCTTCGGTAGCACCTCTTTCACAGTCATGTTGGGGATAAGCCTGACATCGACTTTCGCGGTTATCTTCCATGGGAGGACTGTCTTTGTCCCAGGTCCCGTGTAACCTGACCATATTCCGTTGATATTCAGCGACGGGGTATACAGGTACTTTAGAAGCGCTTCTTTTCCCCGAGAGTCGTCTATGAATTTCTTGACGCTGAGCATCTCCTTCATTGGCTTTTCATCAAATGTCTTAGTTAGTTTCTGTACTAATTCCAAGTCGTCTGAACTTGGAGGGATCACGTTATCGTAGAATCCTTCTATGAGGACCTTGTTGCCGTCGGGTGTCGTCATTGAGCTTAGCGCATTTATCATCCTCCACGTTGGGCTGTCCACCCAGGCCTTGTGGCTTCCATGTATGTCGCACTCCGTAGGTCCGAAGCCCCAGCTCTTGCCGTCAAGTTCAAGTTCGAAGTAGATTATGCCTTTTACCCCGAGTTGGTTTATGATCTTGCCGCTTCCGTCTTGATCCGTGCTTGGAAAGAAAACTACGTCGCTCGCCTGAAGCTTGCGTTTGTACTTCTCGATGAATTGAGGTAGATGCTTGCTGCCGAGTTCCTCTTCTCCTTCAGCAACAAATTTCAGGTTGACTGGCAGCTCCTTGTCTGCTTCCCTGATAGATCTACATGCATTGATGAATGCAGCGAGGGGACCCTTAGTGTTGTAGGATCCCCTGGCAACGAGGCATTTGCCAAATGATTCGAAGTCAGTGATCTTTCCATCTAGCGGCGCAACTATCCACCCGGGTTCCTCCACTGGCATTGTATCGTACATCATGTATACAATGACAGTTTTGTCGGCTCCCGCATCATATTCGCCGTATACTACGGGGTGCAGAGAGGTTTCCACAATTGAAGTCTCGTTGCAGCCGATCTCTTGGAAATATGCCTTCACAAGTTCTGCGCATTCTCTTATTCCTTTGTTTTCCATTGAGATTGATGGCTGCCTAACGAGTTCTTGCAGGCGTTTTAGGTGTTCGGGGAGGTTTTCATCAATATAGTCATAGACTTGCTTTCTAACTAGCGAGGTCATTTGATCCCATCGTCTCCTTGAATTTGATATAGCTCATGTTCTCTCCTAATGGTCAACACCAACGCGACGCAGACCTTGCCTGCGAACAACGTGGCTGAGAGAAATTCAACTACAAGAATGCTATGTAAGAAATAGGGACATTTTGTAAAAAGCTTTTCCAGAAAGGATCCCAGTGGGCAGCTGTCTATGACTTCTTGTGCTTTCCTTTGATTATTCTTTTCTCGACATCGAGTCTCGAACTCAAGAATTTCAAGGGTTTCGCCGAATTCACTGAGCACCGCACTTGTTCTTGAGGCTGCCAATTACTAGTCACAGTGCCTCAATTCTCTTGCAGCAAGAAGCATTGCAGCTATGTTTTGAGGTGGTACCTCGGCGGTCATGTTGTGGATATTTGACGCAATGTATCCTCCACCAGTTTTGAAGCAGGTGATGTTGTGAGACACCTCATTACGGATTTGCTCAGGAGAACCAAAGGGAAGCGTGTGCTGTGTATCACATAGTCCCCCCCAGAAGGTGATAATCCCTCCGAACCGCTTTTTCAGGCTGCAGGGCTCCATGTCATAAGCAGTAACCTGCACTGGGTTTACCGCGTCGTATCCAATCTCCGAGAAGTGTGGTATGAACTGGACTATCGACCCACAACAATGATAGCTGATCTTGACCTTGGCAAGTTCGTGTATCCTTAGTGCAAAGCGGTGTTCTATAGGCTTAATGAATCGCGAGTAGACCTTCTCTACATTCATGATCGGACCACTTTGCACAGCTAAATCTCCGTTGATTGCGACGACGTCGACATAGTGTTGGTTGCCGAATTTGACTTCATTTAGGTATGTGGTTGCATAGGCTGTCCAGTATTTCTCAAGTTCTTCCATTGCGGCGACGATGAGTTCAGGGTTTATCCGTAGGTGTTTTAGCGCCGTTTTGAACCCGAATAGGAAAGTTGCGTATTCATAGATGCAACCCAACGGGGGCGCGGCAATAGCGTAGGTAGTATTCTCTCTCAACCATCTGGCTTGTTCGCGCAGTCCTCTGAGCGGTTTCTTGTCTGCGCCGTCTGGCCAATTATACTCCCTTATTTCTTGGACGGTCTTCGCGTCGCTGAGTGGGTGGATGCATGGATCGTAGAAGAGAATATCCTTAACGTCCTTCTCAGCGCTGTCTCCCCAGAATACGCCGAACTGATCGAAGATTCCCCGATATTTCCCCTCAACCTGAGGAATGTAGTCTTCAGGGAGAAGTGAAGCCGGTGGGCGCAACCACCGTATGTCAACGTCGAAGCGCTTCAACAACTCTTCGCATGGATACGCGATTTGCTGAATAAAGTCACAGTATCGAATATTCCCGTCCTCAATCTTTAGATAATTCAGGAGATTCTTGTAAGCATTAATGTGAATAGCCGATTGGTTTCCTCCGAGGTCAATAGGGATCATGTCGGGTTCTTGGTGATTCAATGAAGCCATGACTCGTTCTCTAGAGTTCATTCAATATCTCCCCAGTCTGTCATTGAGGACCTTGGCGATACCTAGGTTTCTTGCTACGACATCGAGAGGTTCCCACGGCCATTCGCAGCCTGCCGCGAACATGTATCGCCCGTTTGGTTTTCCAGCTTCTATTGTCTGAGTGAATTCGTGGGCGACTTCCTCGGTCCCATACATCCGATTTCCGAGGAGGCTGGTATTTGCGTTTCCTCTAATGCATATTCTGTCACCAATCTTACTTTTCGCCTTCGCTAGGCTGACTTGAAAATCTAAATCCAAGATGGAGGCCCCGGAGCTTGCAAGGAGCTTCAGCATATCGTGCCCCTCCTTGTCTACGCCTGAGTTGTCTCCGCACGCATGATAGAGAACCGGCACATGCTTTCCAATTGATCGGAAAAGCTCCTGAGTAGTTTCGAGGCAAGCTTCTCCGTATCTCTTGGGACCTATTTGGGAGACGGCAGAGTCGCCAGCTCCAATGATGTCTGCCCCTGCTTCGATCTGCATCTTAGCGAACTCAAGTTGAACGGGGAGAATACGTTTCATAAGTGCTTTGACCAGACTATTCCAATCTGACCTCCGTCCTAGTTTCAGCACCTCCATCATGCCGAAGAGGCAACAGATCTCGGCGAAAGGCGCTTCTATCCATCCGACGATGCACTGCTCATGACCAACTTTGGCGTCGAGCAGCTTCACAGCTTCAACACGGTTCTGAACTCGTTGATCGGCATTGAGATCAGGTTTGTCGAGCGAGTCGAAGTCTTGAAGACTTAGTTGTTTTGATGCAACTGGAGTATGACCTGAGAAATTGACCTCAACTCCCCAAGCGCTGGCTTCCCTGTAAGCGTCTGTGGAGACGTTAACATGGTCAATCCCGAAGGTCTTTGCACATTTGATGTGCGCTTCAGCAAGCGCCTGCGCGTCCCGACAGTAGACTTGACTGTAGTTGATCCCCTCAGTGGTCGCGGCGAGGTGCATGATGAATGGGTTAAATGGGACTCTCTCAGGAACCCCTTCGATAGCAGATAGTGTGAGATCCCGTGAATTCAATATTCCAGAACCCACCTTAGCGGCTTGTCGGGTTCACTTTCTCCATGAAAAACGATGCGGTCGCCTTCGCGAACAAACTTTCCGCCCGTCCCATTTATCTCTAACTTGGAGATTCGCTGAAGTTCCTTTTGGTCGAGTTTGAGCGTTATGGTCCATGTTCCCTTGAGCTTTGGAGCGTACTTGCCCGAGTACCCCGTAGCTGATTTCTCAAGGTCGAGGAGCTGTGAAGCGAATCTGAATTTACCTTTCGGCAGGGATGGCGCAAGATCAACGCCTTGAACTGAGAATTCCACGCCCATAAGCTTCGCAATCGTGTAAAGAGGCCATGCATGTGGATGCATGTTCATCACTGGAAAGTCAGTCCATTTCACGCCCAGCAATTCCACGTCCACCTGGCCTGGAGTCTTGGAGAATTCTGAGTTATATGTATCGGGTCCGCTCCAAATGCCGTACCATACGTCGGGGTATGCTTCGGCGTGCATTGCGAGCGTGTTCTTCTTCCATTCGTCCCATGCTAGATCGCGGTCCACAAGCGCCAAAGCCCATATGAGTGTGCCGTTTATTGATGGCCAAATACCTGCATTTGTGCCGGTACCAGGAGCTCCTTGCATGTTTTTGACTGGTTTATTGAGAATGATGGCTCCTGTTTTTGATGGTTTTCGTACAGCATCGTCGATGGATCGTACTAGCGTTTTCGCTTGTCTTGCGTCGGCTGCTCTGCCTATAATAGCCCAGGGTTGTGGTTCTAGCCACATTTCTTCAACGCCAATCCATCCAAGTTCTTCGGTGAGCCACGCGCGCTTGAACCATTTTCCAGTCCACTGAGAACGCACTACTTCACGTTGTGCCTGCGCACGTTTCTGAGAATCAATTGACAACTTCGCCTCTCCGGCATAGCTTAGCAGTCGGGAATAGATTTCTAGAGCGTAGCTTGCCATCGCTGCGTTTAGAACGCTCTCTCCAACTTCTGCGACGGCGTCTCGCTGCTTCTCTGGGACGAAACCGACAACCACGGCATCATTCCAATCACCGTTGCTCAAACGCTGCAGCCCATGTTTCCCAGTCCCAATGTGTTCAGCCAAGTGTCGGTAACAGAGTTGCAGAAGATCTTTTACTCGCGCCCGCCCTGCTTTTGGACCGTACAGTGGATAAGTTGGAACCTCCTCATTCAGAAACTTCAGGTCTCGCGTCGCCAGAACATACTCGCTTGCCAACCAGAGCATCCACATTTCTTGATCGCTCGGCTTGAATGGCGCCGGCATGTACATTCCGCTACCCGCGATGCCATAGGGGATTCTCCCTTCAGGAGTCACAGTTTTTAGAGTGTATCGGATAATATTCTTGACGATCTCTGGTTCACTGTAGACGAACGGCAAGGCATGCTGAAGAGGGTCGCGGGCGGCTCCTTGAAACCCTATAATATACTGGTAGACGTGGCCTTGGGATAGGATATGTTCTTTGAAGAAGCTGTCAAATGTGAGATTGCTTCTAAGGTAGTAATTGTGCCACGTGAGCTCACGATCGACCCAGCGGTCGTCCTCCAGTTCAAGCTTGATTCGGTCACTCTTCCAGCGTTCGCTCGAATGGCGAAGCAGACCTGCCGAGTCGTGCTCGTACTTGAGTAGGAGTGTGTGAAGCTCGGGTCCCTCAGGCTGATACCCAAAAGCGAAGCACATTGTCTTGCTTTCTCTGGAGTTCAAGTGAAGCTTACGCTCGATGAACAATCCCTTCTCGGCGTTTGGAGTCGCAGCATGCTGACTTAAGGGCTTCTTCAGACCGTCAGGGGCCTTCACACCACCTTTCCCGAAGAAGGACGAGGCATCGACAGCAAAGCCATCGAAGGGTGCATCCAAGGATGCAAGGAAGACTGTTGGAGGAGACAAGTCTTCAAGAACCGCCTCTTTGACCGGCGACTCTACTGGTCCACCAGTGAGCGCTTTTCCAGCTGGGGTAGCCAAGTATTGGTTGAGAAGCTTCCAAGTTTGCTCGTCAGCCTGGTCACGGTTTGTGAAACGCTTCTTGTCGACCAGCACGTGGTTCTTTAGAATCGTGCTAATCTCGTGTTCAAAACGCCTGCCGAGTCTTCGCCGAGACTCCATTGGAGGTCGTTTTGTGGCAACTGACATCATCGTAGACTTGTATGAGAATTGGTAGATTTGGCAGCCCCAGTACTCAATCCATATCAGATCAGTGGGTTCTTCCCGTTCGTTCTTTACTGTCACTTGGGAGATGAGCAAGGGGTCGTCGCCATAAGGGGCAAAGATGATTTGATCGGCTACTAGGCCGTTTCCCTTTACAGTCTTTCTATAGTATCCAACTCCAAATATGCGGTCGAATGACTCCGCGTTCCCTGGGTAATATGTACTCAGCGTGTTCGTTCCATCTGTTAGGTAGCCAAATCCACCCGCAAATTGCAGGTGATCTGGGTCGTAATCATTTAGGAACTTGGGGCTGCCCTCGTCTTGTCGAACCTGTACGTGTCCATAGTTGGACGCGACGCCCACGAGCCTGTCATTTCCAACCTGATGAACGTGATCAGTTTTAATACGCCAAGTTTCATTCATCGGGGTTGCTGCTTTCGGATCGTTAATCTGATTGCAGGTGTAGCGATATGCTGGTAGCCCGAATTCATCCTCAATCCACTCACCAAAGTAGCCTGAACCGAAGGGTTTCTCAGATTTCGTCATCGCATCCACTTCCTGTGTCCGTGACTTCTCGGAAAGCAAACCTCTTAGGTATGAATCTGGGGAAGTAGTATGCAGATATCGTAAAGATAAAGTATGTGGTTATCGGGAGACCTTCATGGGACAGGAAGTGTCTTCAAGTGACGCTAGAGAAGATAACTAAGATGCTTGTCGAACTGAACGTCGACCATATCGGTAGTGCAGTCCAAGCAGAACTTGATGCAGGCGCTAATCCCCAGGACATCCTTACGGCCCTCTCGGCAGGTATGAATGAAGTGGGACGCCTATACGAAACAATGGAATACTTCCTCGTCGAACTTGTCTCAGCAGGCGAGGCGATGAAGGAAGCCGTCGCCGTACTCACACCACACCTAAAGTCTGGAGAGGCAGGCAGGAATGAGACAATCGTCGTGGCAACTGTGAAAGGAGACAGTCACGATATCGGAAAAAGCATTTTGATTTCGGTGTTGATGTCGACAGGGTTCAACATCATTGATTTAGGGGTCGATTGTGACAAGGAGAAGATAGTTCAAGCCGTGAGAGAGTCAAGCGCTAGGGTTGTGGCTCTGAGCACTCTGCTCAGCACGACAGTAAATGAGATATCTTCAGTCGACAAGGCTCTGAGGGATGCAGGCCTCCGAGACAAGGTCAAGATTATTGCTGGTGGCGCATCACTGAACATGGAACTTGCAAAAGCACTAGGTGCAGACGATTATGCGGCAAATGCAGTGGAAGGTGTTAGACACATAAGGGCTTTGTTTGAAGGTTGAGACGAGCGGACGCTTGCATGCACAAAAAAAGAAAGATGTGGAACCGAGTTACTGTCGTGTCCTATTTCTCCAGTTCCTTTCTTCTGTTTTCCATAGTCTGTCTGAGCGTTGCCTTGTCCTTTGGATAACTCTTGTATACTAGTGAGTATAAGATCAGGCAGGCAATCCATGGAATCACAGCGATCGCAAACATCGAGTTGCCCAGTGCGGTCGCTGCATTGGGAGCTCCGCTAGTTAGAAGGTAGTCTGCAAAGAGACCGACCAATAGTGTTCCCGCTGCCCCGACTGAGCCTTCGAATACGCGATCGACTGAGAAGACCGAGCCTCTAATCTCGGGCTCGAAGATTTCGCTGAATATTGCGTTGTTTGCTGGGCCAGCCCAAGTTATGAGTAGACCCATAATGAACCCAAAGAGAGTGTAGAGGGAGAACGAATCGGTGGTTCTTGGAATCAACATGAAGATCACGAAACTTAGGATTATACCTGTAAGAACTGATATCTGCGCCACGATGATTCTGCCACTGTTTGGACGCCATCTTGCTGCTCTGTCTCCAATCCAGCCTCCAAAAGCGACTCCTGTGGAGCCGCCTATGGCTAGGAATAGGAACATTATTCCAGCAACGGGAGCTGAGAATCCAATGATTTCGAACCATGCTATCATCCATAGGATCGATCCTGACCAGGGGATGGTTCCAGCAACTCCTTGAAGCATTATCATGACGAACGTTCTTTTCTTTAGGATCTTAATGTAGTCTGAGCGTTTTACCTTGTACCTCTCTGCCTTCTGTGCAGTCAGGATCTTCGTTAACTCAGGTTCAAGTCCACCACGCAGCGGGTCCTTCACGAGTGCCCACACGAGCACTCCAATGATTACAGTTGCTATCGCCACGACGATGAAG
This sequence comes from Candidatus Atabeyarchaeum deiterrae, assembly GCA_037310415.1. Lineage (GTDB taxonomy): Archaea > Asgardarchaeota > Atabeyarchaeia > Atabeyarchaeales > Atabeyarchaeaceae > Atabeyarchaeum > Atabeyarchaeum deiterrae. Next base: position 1,964,143 of record CP147780.1, on the reverse strand, counting down.
CCGAACCTCCAACCGACCATGCCGTAGATCAATACGTGCGGATCCTCGGGTATCGACAACGTCATGAAGAGGGTGCCAATTAAGGCTCCCATTCCTCCCGTAAGACCCAGCACTCCGAAGGCTCTGCCTCTCTTTTCGGGCGAAAAGTAGTCCGTGACTAGCGAGCCTGTAGTTGGGATAATTGCGGCGAGGCCGATCCCTGTTACAGTTCGCCACAATAGCATGTCAACGTATCCTACTGACAGTGCCGTCAACATAGTGAATATTGCCCAGAACCAGCACCCGATTGCAAGAATCTTCTTCCTTGAGTGCCTGTCGCTCCACCATCCCCACAATGGTGTCGAAACTGACTGGAGAATTGATCTCGACGCTGTGATTAAGCCGAGCGATGCGAAGCCCAATGTTTGCGATGGAGTTCTAGCGGCGAATTCATCTTGCACGTTCTTGTAGACTGCGGGAAAAATCTGTCCATCAGCGGCGTCGGTGATGTTGGCGAGGTTCATGATTGCGTTTGTTCGTCCTCTGCCAGGTATACTTAATTCCTTAGTTTTCTTTGATTTATCTTTTGACAACCCTTCCTGTCTCCTCCTAGTCCGCTCGGTATGTTTTGAGGAGACTAATATAGGTTACCATTGCCTAGTGCTCAACTTACCGTTCCATCGGAATCAGTTGATGCGACGGGGTCAGAAGCTAGAGGCGGTTGCTTTTATATTCGGAGGAAGTAACCTAAACAAAGACTCATTTGAGAACAGGAGGAAAGTAGTCTGATGAAAGGCGGCTATTTTGGAAAGATGCTCCGAGTAGACTTGTCAGCTCGGAAGATAACCGACGAGCCGATCAAAGATGATTTTGCTCTGAAGTTCATAGGTGGGAGTGGGTTTGCTGCGCACTACGTTTACGACGAGATAGGATGGGATGTTGATCCGCTATCTAAGGAGAACAAGTTGATCTTTGCAGCAGGACCATTTTGTGGAACAAGTTTCCCAGCCGGTAACAGGTACGCCGTAGCATCGAAGTCACCACTAACCGGCATATGGGGTCATGCGACGGCATCAGGCTTTTGGGGGCCAGAACTCAGATTTACGGGGCACGATGGGATAATAATCGAAGGAAAAGCTCAGACGCCAGTCTACCTGTACATCACAAACAATGAGAACAGGATTGCCGATGCCAAGGATGTCTGGGGCAGAACTACAACCGAAACTCAGGATGCCATACGAAGTGATGTTGGAGACAAGAAATTGAGGGTTGCATGTATTGGTCCCGCCGGTGAGAACCTGGTAAGATATGCTAGCATAATTAATGACAAAGGATGCGCTGCTGGGAGAACAGGCATGGGCGCCGTCATGGGTTCCAAGAACCTTAAAGCGATAGCCGTGAGAGGAGACAAGCATGTGCCGGTAGCTTCAGAGAAATTCAATGAAAGCGCACTCGAGATATTCAAAGCAGTAAGGGATGACGTCCTCAGTAAGAGAGTCAGTTCTACGGCCTTCTTTCACGATTATGGAACCGCCGCAGTAATCCCTGTAGCAGACAGCTTTGGTAGTCTAGCGATTAAAAACTTCTCCCTTGGGAAATGGAAGGATCTTAGGCGCGTGGATCTTGAGGCTCTGAAAAAGATTACCACAAATGTTGAGTACTGCTATAATTGCCCATTGGGTTGCAGGAGAGCAGTTACTGTGAAGGAGGGACCGTTCGCTGTGGGAGAGAATGTGAGGGGACCGGAGTATGAAACCATAGGAGCCTTCGGAACGATGTGCCTGCTCACTCCGATCGAAGCTATCTGTAAATGCAACCAACTGTGTGACGAGTATGGGGTCGACACGATCACGTGCGGCTCTGCCATAGCCTTTGCCATGGAAGGTTATGAACGCGGGATAATAAGTGAAACCGACACATATGGAATTGAGTTGACTTGGGGCAACGCTGAATCGGTAATAGAGATGATAGGAAAAATCGCTCACAGAAGCGGTTTCGGGGCGGTCTTAGCAGAAGGTTCAAGGAGAGCGGCAAATATCATAGGAAGAGGCGCAGAGAGTCTTACAACTGACGTGAAAGGGCTAGAAGCCTCAATGCATGACCCAAGAGCAGAAGTTGGATTAGCGCTGCAGTACGCAGTGGTGAACAGAGGAGCATGCCACCTGCACTCAAGGGTTGAGGATATTTGCTTATACTGGGCAGTAAGTTACCCTGAAGTGACTGACTATAAGAAGGGGACCTCTCACTTCTCGTATGAAGGAAAGCCTAAACTGGTTGCATTAGGACAAGACATCGCCGAGATAGCCAACAGTATTGGGATATGTCATCACCCTGCAACTACTCCAAGCGAGAGATGGCCCAAGCCAGTTCTAACGACCCTCGCAGAGCACTATACATTGCTGACCGGTCATGAAACGAAGGTATCCGACCTCATGAAAGTAGGCGAGCGCATAACCAATCTCGAGCGATGTTTCAACGTTCTGTGTGGTATCCGAAGAAAAGATGACAGGCTTCCAAAGAGGCTAATGGAGCCAAAGAAAGAGGGACCAGCAGCAGGCAAAGTTTCTGACGTCGAGAGAATGCTTGATGAGTACTATGGTTGCCGCGGCTGGAACAGCAACGGCATACCAACACCCAAGAAGCTAGTGGAACTGGGGTTAGATGAAGCAGCAAAGCAAGTTGCTAACCTCATCTAAATAAAGGAGATAACGCAGAGTTATTGTCCTCACCAAGGAGGGTAGAATAGCCTTTGTCCGTCAAGTTTGATTCAACCGTCCAGCCCTCAATTAACAAGTCTCTTTTGGAGGAACTAAAGAAGCTATATGTACCCGCGATTTGCGATGCCTGTGATACTCTAGGGATCAAACCTATGTTGATGGATCAAGGGATCCAAGAAGTCTGGCCTGGAGCGAAGACAGCCGGCATCGCTGCAACACTAAAGTTCGCTCCGCTTGAGCGGGGTGAAGTATTTCGAGAGCAGATGGTCATGGACATTCTTAAGCTCGCCGACAAGATAGTACCAGGACACTTCATTGTCATTGACTCCTCTGACGTGATGCCAGCGGGGCTACTTGGCCAAGTCACCTCATCAATGTTGATACAGAAAGGTGTCGTTGGCGCTGTGGTTGATGGTGCCGTGAGAGACATAGCTCAAGTCGTCGAACTCAGGTTTCCAATGTGGGCCAGAGGACGAGTCGCAACATCCATCAGGGGAAGAATGAAAATAACCGAGCTACAGACAGTCGTAAAGTGTGGTGGACAAACGGTCCGGCCCAACGACATGGTATTCGGAGATCAAAATGGCGTTGTTGTAATCCCACCCGAACATGCAGAGAGAATAATCAAGAAAGCCAAGGAGCTGGCTAAGGCAGACTCTTGGTGGTTTGAACAGGTTAAGAAGGGTAGAAAGGACTTCTCGGAACTCGAGAAAGAAGTCCCACTCCCATGAAACTCTATTTGCTTCTGGAGCATGCTGGTGACCCGTAAATGGTGCGATGCGAAGTCCCTTTCGGCAGCAGCAAGATAGGCTTTGACCTACCGAAAGGATGGGAAATCTTGAAGTCTGCGGCACCAAAGCCTGCATCAAAGGTCCCAGACGAGGAGAAGGAAATCAAGATGTCTATTGAGCGGCCAATCGGATCCAAGAGACTATCCGAACTAGTTACGAGGAACAAAAAGATAGCCATAATAGTCGATGACATAAGTAGACCGACCCCGATCAGCAAAATAATGCCAAAGCTGCTTGATGAATTACTTGGTGCGGGAGCAAACACTGAAAAGATGTTTGTGATATTCGGCTGCGCGATTCACAGAAAACTTGAAGCCTTGGATATGGAGGCACGACTTGGAAGGAACATTATACCAAGAATACGGGCAATAAACTCTGACCTGCAAAACGATCTCATTGAACTAGGCAAGACATCCTTCGGAACACCCATCGCTGTCAATAGAGAATACTATGAGGCTGACCTGAAGATAGCTCTTGGGACAATTGAACCGCATGTTTTTGCTGGTTTCGGTGGCGGACACAAAGCTGTTCTGCCAGGAATAACTGGCATAAATACGATCATGTCAAACCACAAACTCGTCACAAAGCCTAGGTCACAGATAGGTGTTTCGCCTGAGGAGAACCCTGTTAGAAAGGACCTAGAAGAAGCTGGAAAAATCTGCGGCTTAGATTTCATAGTGAACACGGTTCTAAACGATAAGAAGGAGATCGTGAAGGTCGTTGCAGGCGATCCTATTTTAGCACACAGAGAAGGCGTCAAAGTAGCGTCCGAAATATATGGCGTTGACGTTCCTGCTCGCGCAGACATCGTAATCACAAGCGCTTTTCCGTTAGACATAGACATTAGGCAGTCAGGTAAGTCAATAATAAACACAATGCAAGCCACAAAGGAAAACGGGACGATTCTATGCATCTCACCCTGCCCAGAAGGCGCTGGCACAGTAACGTTGCCGAAACCGATCATGAAATCCGAGGACTTCATCAAGTTTGTTCGCGGGCTAAAGGATGCAGATGTTGCGAAGCTGATTGAAACATTGAATGTTCCCATAGAAGAATGGTGTAACTCGTACCTGTGGGTCTCAGTACTAAGGAGTAATAACGTGGTTCTCTCTTCTCCGGGAGTGACAGACCAACAGGCGGGTAGTATGTACATAAGGAACTACCCCAAGATCAGTGACGCGATAGCGCAAGTCAGGGACATAGTGGGAAACAAGGCCGGCGTGTTGATATTCCCGGTGGGAGGAATCACGTTTCCAATCTTTCCGAAGGAATCAAGCAGCATGGGTTAGGGAAGACGAATTCAGTGGACAAGTTACTCTATCTTCTTCAGAGGCTCTTCATTTCCCCATTCGTATCAGAAAATGAGACAAAAGGATGAGAGAGGAGATTTACTGTGTCTGATGAGAAGGAGAGAATTAGAAGAAGATCCGAACAGATGATAGGATTTCTAAAAACGATGAAGGCCAAGGGGGAGAAACTTTTCCCTGGGTCTCCCTTCTCAAGTTGGCTGAATGGAAATATCATAGACGTCAAACGTGGAGAGCTCGAATTGGAATTCTTAGTCCGCCCCGAAATGGCTAACCCCACTGGACTTCTGCACGGTGGAATGCAATGCGCTATGATGGATGACACAATCGGAATAGCAGGCGCGACCTTGGGTTACGAAGGATTTCTGATAAGCGTAGATTTTCACGTAGACTATCTTGGAAGAGTCAAAGTGGGAGACAGGGTTCGAGTCAAAGGACAAATCGTACGTGAAGGTCGTAGAATTCTGCATGCAATGGCGGAAATACACGATATGGAAGGAAAACTCGTTGCGACCGGCAGCTCCAACCTGACGAGAACGAGTTACAAACCTGACTATGCGAAACAATAACGAACGGGTAGAATCCAATTGACTGCAGACAGCCCATCCATCCCTTCGAGGATGCGCCTATACCGGGCCGATATCACGCTATATTCGTTTGGAAAAAGATAAAAGACAGAAACTATAAGAGAACTAGTTCGATTTGAGAGCAAGACAATGCACAGAGGTTCGCACAAAGTGTCAACCAAGCTCCCTGCACCAAGTCACAGAGGACTGCGGTGGACGTCCCAGATCCTCCTGCTAGTTGCGTTCGTGTATGGGTTCTATACTACAACCTTTTTCTTCTTAAGTTTCATTGGACTGGCTATCGGGATACTCTACTTCATTTTCCTTCGGAGGACCGTTTGGAGAATTGGCGGATTTGTTTTGGCGTGGACAGCTGGAATCAGTACGCTTGTGCTGAATGTTCTAAGTGATCCGTCGGTTGGCTCGAACATTTCGTCTAACCTTTTGGCAATGACGATCGGGCCTAGCATAATCGTAGCCTACCTCGCCACGTTTGCTGTGTTCAAGCTCTGGCAGAGGCGAAGCCCGCGGAAGGGCACAGCACCAGGGTGGTTTGGCAGGCTGGGTAAGAAGATGCCGAGATATGCTAAGGTTTCCCTCGCCTTGATGGTCGTCTTGGTGCCGACAGTAGTCTGGTGCACAGCCAGCATAAACCCTGGAGTATTGCTTGACAATAACCCTCGTCTGCTCTGGGTCCACTCACCCTCTACTGTGGACGTTGGTACCAGTTTTCCAGTCACTGTCGAAGCATGGGATGCCTATGAGAGGCTAAGCGCGGTCTACTGGGGGACTGTCCAGTTCTCCGTAAGGTCATTCAATCTCACCACGCTCAATCAAATCCCTTCGGTGAATGCAACCCTGCCTGGGGACTACATGTTCACTGGGCAGCCCTTCGGCAGCGACATCGCGTATGAGATCCGCGATGGGAGAGACAACGGACTCCACGTATTCGCAGCTATGATAAACACTCCTGGAATCCACTATCTTCTCGTGAATGACTCTGTTACTCGAAACACCTACTGGAGCAATCCCATCTTAGTTGCCAATTTCTCAAGTTCTGTTCCCAAGATCTACTGGGGGGATGTCCACGGCCACTCAGCGCTCTCTGACGGAACAGGAACACCTGAGCACCATTACTACTATGCAAGATATGTGGCTTGCTTGGACTATGATGCGCTGACCGATCATGGTGAAACCATGCTGTTCGAGCTTGGCGCATTGGATTACTCTGAACGGGTTACGAATCTCGTCTATGATCCTGGGAGCTTCGTTGCACTCCAAGGGACTGAATGGACTCAGACAAGCACAGGACACTACACATGCATCTTCAGCGGAGACAAGTTGCCCAGAAACCCCATTATCTCGTACATGACAATTCCCACCACACAGGAACTTTGGAACCTTCTCGATGATTTCACAGGCTCCACCGGCTGTCAGGCGCTAGCGCTACCTCACCACACAACGAAGCTAGGATACATAGAGGACTGGACCTACATCAACCCTAAGTACGTCAAGACCGCAGAGGTCACGTCTGTCCATGGAGAGAGTTTGTTCGAACAACGCGATCCATTTGTCATCCGTCCTTGTGGCGATGCACCGCCTGTGTACACGCCTGGAACCTGCATCATGGATGCATTCAAGATGGGTTACCGAGTGGTCATGTATGCTTCGGCTGACGAGCATGACGGGCATCCAGGGCACTCACTCGCCCATACTGATGCTTACATAGGTCACCAACGACCTTGGACTACGTGGCATAACCGGATTTCTATGCCTTGCCCGGGAGGGATCACAGCGGTTTACGCATTCAACCTTACCCGAAATTCAGTTTTCGACGGCCTAGAAAACCAGCGGATCTATGCGTCTTCCGACCATGGAAGACCTTACATTAGCTTCACTATCAATGGAACGCGTGTCGGCGATGGCTCAACGCTGACGGTAACGAATGCGTCTCTTGCTAGGGAAATAAGCGTCGTAATCGCGCAAGACGGAGCCCCCGCAGCCAACATACGGCCCTATGCAGCGTCGGTTACCCCCAACTGGGTACCCGACTGGCAGGCTTCTGTCCAGATCTTCAAGAATGGTAACCTGCTGAAGGAGATATCAATAAACGGGCCGGTGGCAAACCTTACGTTCCTCGACACCGCTCCAGTCACAGGTACGTCCTACGGGATTGGTAACTGTGTTCTAAGGGATGGGCATTACTACATAAACCAGTACAGTGACAATCCGATAGACCCGAGCACGCTAAACACTGGAGGAGCTGACTTCTACCTCATTCGCGTAGTTGGGCAAAATGGTCGCACCGCCTACTCTGGACCCATCTGGGTGGAAGTATCACCCTAGAAGCACCCGAGCGCTTCGAACGAATGTTGTGAGTATCTTAGTTCAAAAATCAAGGGCTAGAGCACATTGAGGCTCGTTATGCCAACCATATGGCACATTCTGCTTCCACTTTGGTTCCATATAGGAAACTTTGTGCTCTCTCCATTTCACCTGGTTTTGCACTCGCAAGGGCAGGTAGTGTCACAGAACATTGCCGAGGATCTCTTGTTTCCTGAATCGTATTCTCTGCGCCTTTTTCGAGTAGATTCTGTAACAGTCGTAGACTTCACAGTAGCTTCCTTTCTTGGTTGTGGTTCCCCTATGTCTGTTTAAGGAGAGAATCTCTTCATCATACCTAATGTGCTTCAGTTGGGATTCATACATCCTGATGACTTTTCTCTTGGTCTCAGCGAGAGATGAGATATCGACAACAAGGTTGAACTTCTCCAAAGTCATCCAGACCTCATAATATCTGGCCTCAAAATGCTTGCTATCTGATGCCAAAGATTGAAGTGCCCCACTTATGACCTTGTACGCATTTTTATGATCTCTGTGCGGCTCCCTTTCGTTTGGAGCGTAAACATAGGCAGGATCATCTTTTGCAATAACATCGGCAACAACATTCATTGTGCGCGAATCGTGCTCAAGTCCTCCATCAGGGAGACCCAGAAAATAGTGCCTCCGGATTCCCAGAACTGACATGACTTCTTTCGCTTCTTGCTCCCTCGTCTCCTTTTCTAGGAGAGGCGATATGGAGCTGTCTCCTCGCTCTCCAGAAGTCATGTAAACCACTGCCACGTCTTCCCTGTTGGGATGAGACATAATTGCTCCAAAGCATCCCAATATCTCGTCATCGGGATGGGGGGCAAAGATCATACATCTACCTTCCAAGTTCTACCCAACTGGATATTGTTCTTTTTTCTAATACTTTGAATAGCATCGAAAATTCACAATTGCACCTAATCGCCACCGCGCAGAATGACATGCGAACGAAATCTCCGTGATAAAGCAATTGCCCCTGCGCATTTTTGTGAACAGAGTTTCAGAAAACACGTTGTTGAGACGATAAAGGAGCCTACTTAGCATCTAATTCCAAAGCTTGTTTTATGTAGTATTTGAGCGCCTCTTTGTTTACTTCATCCAGACTCTTGATCTTTACATGTTTTGATACCTTGCCAACACCCTGCAGCAAACCATATTTGTCCTTAAATTCCGCGCCACGTGAGAAGGCGAATGTAATATCTTTCTTGGTGGGACTGATTACGGCAAGCATTTTGTTGCGTTTCCACACAGGTATCCCATAACTTATTAATTCCTTGGCGTCTGGAGCCATATCACGCATCAGCTCCCGTATCATTGCCACTATGCCATGAAATCGGGGTAAAACCCTACTCTTCACAAACTCATCTACTTGTTTTGAATTACCCATAATCAAACCAGTTGTTGTCGACTCTAATAACGCTTCGCTCACGTCTTACCTTATTCCCAAGGTGAGTTACCCTCTGTAGGCACCACGAACATTGACCCAGATTTTGCTGCGCTGGAGAAATTGTATGGCAGAAAGGCAAAGAGACAATGAGTCATTGAGAAGTAGGTCGAACCCTTCTTCTATTCTTCTGGATACTAACCCACGTTAGTCAAGGCTCGACTCATTTTGTCCGCCCGTTAAACAGTGGCAAGTGGTCTCGTTGAAGTTGGAGGATTTCATCCAACATTTTCTCAGCGCCGCTAAGGCTGTCTACTACTGGGTCGGCGAGTAGCGCTTGCAGAGCCAACTCCCTGGATCCGCTGAGAGCTGCTTCAACAGATAAATCTTGAACCGATGCCTGCGTATTCATCAATGCAGCAATTCCATTCGGTAGTTCGCCGAGTTTGATCCCATGAACTCCGTTCTTGTCGACTGTCGCTGGACACTCAACAACGACATCCCGCGGGAGGTTTTCGATTATACCTTCACTGTTTGGCAGATTGGCTGCTAACTCATATTGCTTCGAGTCGGTAATTATCCCCTCTATGATAGGGATTACACGTTCGCCCGATGGTTTAAGCCAAGTCTTGAGGTATTTCTTTCCCTCAACTATTCTCTTGAGATCACGCTTAGACTCGGAGCACTGCAGCTTGTAGTCCTCATAATCTCTCTTGATTCCGTCTGCATCGACCCACTCCCATGACCAGTTAACATATTCGCCGAAGTGGCTATCAGTAACGTAGGGCAAGTAGCCGTAGATCCTCATGATTTGCTTTACAAAGTTGACCTTCACGGCGTTTTTGAGGTAGTCGGGCGCTTTCTTCCTTATGTCGGGGTAAGCATCCTTTCCGGTGTCCTTGTAAGTCGCTTCAAGGAGTACCCCAAAGTGGTTTAAACCGCCTGCTTTGATGTCCAAGTTCGCGAAAGGAGTGTTAAGCATTGGCGTTAGGAATAGAACCAAGTTGTATATTCCGTGGCAAAGGCCGACAAACTTCAGTCTGCTTCTAAACTTTCTCTTGACTGCTAGGCAGACCCTGCTCATTGGGTTGCTGAAGTTGAACACCCATGCACTGGGACAGATCTTCTCGATATCCGCGCAAATCTCAACCATCGGAGGGATAATTCTCAGTGAGTGGAAGAGTCCTCCTGGTCCACCATTCTCCCCATATATTTGTCTATTTCCATATTTGCGTGGGATTTCGAAATCTTGCTCCCAGAGTTTGAACCTGTCTCCAACCTCAATAGATATGATGACGAAGTCGGCGCCCATAAGCGCCTCAGAACGAGAGGTTGTTGCCTCTAGTGAGAAGTCCGCTTTCGTCTCGTCTATCGCGATCTGACAGGCTCGACGTACCATTTCCAATGAGTTCGGGTTGATATCATGAAGAACAATGGTGCTCCCGTTGAGCACTTTGCTTATGAGAATATCGGCAACCGTGCCGATACCGAACTGAGCGCTTCCAGCACCGATCAAAACAATTCGCTTACCTCTCAACGCTATCCCTCACATTGGGCGTCCCATCATGTTTGGACGACCTTATCCCGTTCAGGATCTATTGGTTGTAATGTTAATATTGAAAGCTTATTGTATCTATCTGCTTGTAACAGGAACTTGACTGAAAACTTTGATAATACCGGATCCCCTAAACTGAACGAGTTATGCTGTGTGGGGACACTGGCAAACTGGCGCTTTTCCGGTTAAGCGGAAGGTAGCTTCAGACGGAAGTCCGACACTTCAGGTGAAGTACTGGCTGTCGTCATGGGTCAGCCTCTTGCCAAGACCACCTTTCTTTCCCTTCTTTGCTGCATTGCCGGACCCTGTTGGGACGTAGAACTCTAAGTATCCGCACTTCCCGCAAACGTACATCAATGGTCGAATCGCTTTGACTACAAGCCTTCTTTCATGGGTGACCCTCAGCACGCTTCGATCCTCGACGCGCAGATTATGATCTGTTCCCCTACCTTTTTTCTCCATTAGGCCCCCGCATTTCGGACAGCTCTTCAAGCTCACTCACAGTCCTCCGTCCTCTGAGTTCAAACTATGTCTAAGAAATCATATAAGTTCTGCTGACTCAGAAGCTGAACGCCGAACTGTCCCCCTTCGAATTAAAGATCGCTCCCCCGCCTATTAGTATATTTCCTAATCTGAACGACAAAATGGGAACAGATCGTTATCGTCCGCCATGCTCGGCATTTTCAATCGGAAGATTTTTCTGGATTTCGCAACATATCCCCATATGAGGGAACGAGGATTCTCCTACAGTCGGTAGGAGGAGTGGGAAATAAATGTCTGATTCTGAAAGAGACTGGAAAGAACCGATCGGCGTTAGACTATTCGATCTTCCACAAAGTTGTGCCTCATGCGACCTGGCAGAGAAGTTCGAGTTGAAAGCCGGAAGCGTAGTCGCTCTGTGCAAGAAGAATGACTGCATGAGATTTAGCAAGCCTGTCTCCTACAAGTATATCGCAGAACTGAAACCTTCTGATAAGATCACTGACGAGCTACTGAGATTTGCAGGGGAAAAGGTAGCAGAGAGGATAGCACGAGAAAGACAGAGGCAGATGAAAAGAATAAAGCAAGATGAAGGAATGCAGATTCAGGTCTTCACCAAAACAACTCAGGTCACCAATTCCACAGAAGAGAATACCCGCAATCCGCAAGATGAAGTGAAGGGCCAATTCGACAAGCTAGACGAGGAACTGAAGCAAGTCGGCGATTCCTTCGAGAGTAAATTCGAAATGGTCAGGAAACGACTTGTGAAGGCGAAAGAACTCAGAACTAAGGAGCTGGCAGAGCCAAGATCAGGAGAACAGGCGAGCGCAGGAGGATGGAACCAGCTCATAGAGAAATACAGGAACATGTTGAAGGTCGCAGAACCGGAACTCAATGGCATACTGAAAAGAGCATCAGGAATCGACGAAATTCTAGAGACAAAGACGAAGCAGGTAGATAGCGAATTGCCTCTCAAAGAATGCGAATTGAAGGTCGAAGAAGACCTTAAAGAAGACAAACTGAGCATAGAACAGTTGCAGAAAAGCGTGGGTAGTCTCAGACAATTGCAGGAAGAGTGTCTGCCAAGGAAAGAAAGGCTCAGGAACCTGTTGGAACGCGTGGAGTACTGCACGGCGGAGACCGGGGGAGCGGGGGAAGAATCTCTTCCTGGAAGCACGAGGGAAGATCCCAAAGAACATTCTTGAAGAGAACTTCCGCGCGCGGCGGTTACGCGGAAGATCTTGTTATCCTCTGCGGTTTTACTAGGCTCTAGGTTTTCTGTGGCATCCAGAGTACCTCTGAACTAGCAGCTCTTGGTCACCACCAAGAAAAGCCGATAGGCAGGTGCAGTCATCGGAGGACCTAGAGTTACAAAGGGGATTGGGGGGAAGGGAGGATATCAAAGAACTCGAGATCTTTTTGTGCCGATATTATCGTGAAGAACTGGTTCGGTTGGTGACACCCCTTCCAGAACGACTCGTAGTACAGATTTACCTCTTTGCCAGGTATCGTCTGCTGCCCGGTTGGCGCTATCACAGCGTCTCCAATGAACTGCGGGTATTGGTTGCTGTCGAGGCAGAATGGCTGTTTTACATAGTACGTGAGCTTCCATTCATCAGCGCAGCATGGAAGATGCTCCACGTACTGCCAGGACAGGTATATCTTCCCTGCCCAGTCGCCCTTCTGCTGGACGCAAACGAACCCATCATACGGTGTGTAGCCACCACGTACGTCGAGTAAAGCGTACCACGAGCTAACAGTGTCGTTGCTGATGCAAAGCGGCAGAGGATCACTAATCCAGGAATCTACGACCTCGATCGTGCCTTGTTCGGTGTTCAAACCGTAAACATTCTTACATTCCGATACCGGCACGATCTCATCCGTCCTCAAATCCTGTGGCGAGCCTCCACCTGGCGCTGACGCACAGGTTTGCTGACCAATGCCATGCGTATTCAACTGAGAAACGGAATTATCAAGTTGAACCGCATGATTCTGCTGCATCCGAACGATCGCCACCGTCCCTCCTAACACCAATCCCCCGACTGCCATACCCAAAAAAAGGGCTACAGCAATTTTCTTACCATTCAGACCCTTAGCGGAATTCACGAAAGAATTCACTGTTTTAGCGAAGTTCCCAAGTATTCCCTCTATTTTGACCGATTCCCTCCTTTCGGGTTCCTTCTCACAGTTCCAGCGTGACGGGGGCCCGGCCGTCAGCTGGATGGAACGTACTCGGGTGAAATCAAGATATAAGATCATGCCTAGAATAATGGCAATCTGTTTTTTGATTGTTCTTTCATTGTGCAACTGCGCAACCTAAACAGGAGGAACTTCGCAGAGAATGGGCGTGATCTTCCACGTCATCATCGTAAGCATTGCAGACTTACCCACGGCTCAGCTGGGCATCTGAGACCTGTGAGATGAATTCGACGGTTCAAATGCATTTCAAACGAGGCGCTTCGAAGTGCCGCGATCATTGCGCGGCAATGTACTCTTTCACGTCTAACTTGTATTAGAGAGAGATTGTCAGTTCCTCAAGTGTATCAGGAGCTTCGGTTAGGCGGACATTCCCCTCATCCGTAATTAAGACAGTATCAGAATGCCGAAAACCTCCCACACCTGGAATATAGATACCTGGTTCGATGCTGACAATCATGCCTGCTTGGAGTTCCCGATCGTATCCCAAAGCTAGAAAAGGTCCTTCGTGCCCGGTGATTCCCAAACCGTGTCCGGTACGGTGAAGGATTCTATCCACGTAACCTCTTTCTTTCAATACCTTGCGAACTGCCGCATCAATGTCGCTAAAATTGCCCCCTGGCTTTGCAAGTTCGTACGCTTTGGAGCGACTCTCCATCATGGCACCATAAGGATCTCTTGCTTTCTCAGGTACCGTGCCTAGGAAGAAACTTCTTTCTAGTTCTACTCCATAGCCGTCTATTTGGCCTCCTACGCCTGAAACGTGGGGTCCTCCTTTTTCCATCGCGAAGAAGATGTTTGTCATGTTATGTGGGTCGTGAGACAGACTCGGAGGTAAGGCGTAAGCTTGAGGTTTGGAGACTAGGGGGTTAAGGTTTGGCATATCTCCCAAAATTCTTGTCATCATGTAATTTGAGACTTCGCTGTATACCTTGAACAATGGCACTCCAGGACGACACACCTCAAGCAGCTTCTCGTGACCTTTGCTTATGACGCTACACGCGTGCACGGTCCGACCGATTTCATAATCGGTTTTTATGAGTCGCACTTCGTCAATGATATCCGTTGTGATCTTCTTTCCAGGAGTCTTGTCATAGACTTTTAGCGTCATTGCAGGCTCAACGCCTACTCGAGCGTCCTTTTCGATCAGGCCATGATATCGATCGTACCAGTTTTCTCCCTCTGGCGCTGGGAATTCAAAGTATTCGATTAGTTCAAGGTCACATTTGGCCCTTGTTCTTACATGCGTGGCTTCCAATAGAGGAACAACGAATTTCATGGTCCCTTCTTTTGGAATTACAAGGACGAAGGGACGCTCGTGCACATAGTTCGCGAAATTGGTTAGGTAGTAAATGTTCACTGGATCGAAGGAAACATAGTAGTCCAATTTCTGCTTTTTCATTAGGTTTCTGACTTTTTCGAGTCTTCCAGCTAACTCTTCCTTACTTGGAGCTGATTTGATTGCCCTTAGCTTGTTTTCCATCTTGATCTTCCTCAAACGATTCTTTTCACAAACTGTGGCTTACGACATCTACTCTCTAGTTGTTGGTTGTTCTTGTATTAAACGTGATCGAAGGAGGTGGACTTAACAAGACCATTTCAGAACTCTTCTTTGGAGAGTGGAAGTCACCCTTCGAGCAACTGGAGGTCCTTTCAGGCAATAGGCTTAAGGAGAAAATCAGGGCAATGCTTGCCTACAAAATGCGCAGCGTACCATACTCCTCTGGAACGAATCAAGGATTTGCATGAAGCGTCTCAAGATTCAAATCCCTGTGGATCCATGTGTAGCAATTGTGTTTCATATGCAACAATGGAATGAAGCTTTCAAAAGAGAGGGAAGGATATTCACCGAAGTCCAAGAGGATATTCCCAAGGTCTCAGAACTCTTCAAAGAACATGGTGTGAAGAGAATTCTTGATTTGGGGTTCGGGTCGGGCAGACATACAGTTTACTTAGCAGAGATGGACTTTGAGGTGCATGGAATTGATATTGCGAGAGAAGGGATGCGACTCACTGAATCATGGCTGAAGGAACGCAACCTCAAAGCTGATCTAAAGATAGGGAATATCTATGACAAGCTTCCTTATCCGGATGAATTCTTCGACGCAATAATCAGTGTCGAAGTCATGCATCACTCTGTGATTGAAGACATACGAAAACTGATCAAAGAAATGGAGAGAATACTAAGGCCGTCCGGTCTTCTGTTCATAACAGTGCTCAAGAGAAACGTGAGAGCCTCAAAGACCATTGCGCCAAGAACGTTCATTCCATTGGATGGCCCAGACAAAGGATTGACTCACTACATCTTCAATGAACGCTTACTAAAGAAGGAATTCAGCAACTTCAGAATTCACCGGATTTGGGTAGACTCAACTTGGCACTACTGCCTTCTTGGAGAACTGAAGAAGTAAACGAATCACCAAGAACATGACCATCCACACTGGACGCACCTAGCGTCAGTGATTATCAAGCATTCCGGCTCGATGTTGGTAGAAGCTATTGCTGTATTGAAGACAATCCACTTGGGGTGAATTGGGTGCACTTCAGAACTGAGTCTAGGAAATGGCTTAAGAAAAAGGAGTTCATACAAGAGGAAGTAGACCAATTCAAAACGTAGTGTGGCACTTCATTTAGCAAAAGCAAATGCTTTTCTGCTCCACTCAACAGTTTATCTATAATTGGCCTATCTTGGGATGAATCTTGATGATACAAGCATCTTACAATCAAATGTTAAAAGAGGACATTGAAGAGTACAATAGTTGCGCGCTTAAGTGGGATTGCGAGAATTGCGACAGATCACTTTGCCTTCGGATAATAGCTATAGCTGATTTCCCGACGCGACGGGGTCACTTCAATGTTGTAGGTTTTCTCAACAATAAAGACAAGAAAGACCACATTATGGTGGTCAAAGGAAACGTTCTCCACGGAGAGAACATTCTTACTCGACTTCACTCCTCCTGTGCGACTGGTGATGCGTTGGGCTCCCTGCGGTGTGACTGCGGCGACCAACTTGACCTGTCATTAGACATGATTGAAAGACAAGGACTTGGCATACTGCTTTACATGCAACAAGAGGGTAGAGGAATCGGGCTGACAAATAAGATCAGAGCCTACATGCTCGAGGACGCTGGAGAAGATACATATGACGCTAATGTTGACCTAGGATTCAAACCAGATGAAAGATCCTATGAATTGGCAGCCGCGATGTTGAAGAAGTTTGACGTGAGGAGCATCAGATTGCTGACCAATAATCCCGCTAAGATCACTGAGCTTGAGCGCTACGGTGTGAAAATCGAGGAAAGAGTCCCCATAGAAACCCATCCCAACAAGTACAACCGAGCATATCTGGAGACAAAGAAGACTCGATTTGGACACCTACTCTCATTACGCGCCACCACAGAGAAACCAAAACGTTCCGCTAACCATCCGCAAATACGGAAAATCATTTCTAGGAGATGACTTGAAGATGAAGATCGATTTAGAGGAAAAATTCCTGAGAAAAGGATTCGACGATTTCAAATGGATTGATCCAAAGGAAATCGTGGTCTCCCAATGGGTGAGGATGAAATGCATGTTTGGATGTTGGGAGTATGGCAGAAATGCTTCATGCCCTCCAAATACACCTTCTGTCTCAGAGTGCGAGAAGTTCTTCCAAGAATATAACGAGGCAGCTGTCTTTCACTTCGCAAAGAAGGTGGCCAAACCAGAAGACCGACACGCATGGTCAAAAGAAGTGAATCTGAAACTTCTTGAGTTGGAAAAAGAGGTCTTCCTATTAGGTTACCGGAAAGCATTTCTCCTCGTCATGGATAGTTGCGGGCTATGCGAAGAATGCACAGGGAACAGACAAACATGCAAACAACCCAAGCTCTCGCGACCTACTTCCGACGCGATGGCTGTCGATGTCTTCGCTACCGTGAGGTCGTTGGGCTATCCGATTGAAGTCCTCAGGAATTACTCGGATACCATGAACCGCTATGCCTTCCTATTGATCGAGTAGATGTGAGCCCAACCATCAATCATTGAACTTATAACATCGTTCAGATGATCAAGAACGAGATAGGGAAGAAGTCTTTCGTCATACGGAAGCGTAGTCGAAACCAAGAATCGGTTAATCACTTGAAACTAATGGACCGGCGATATGGTCTCCAGCTTTTGGTTTGAGAGCATCTGACTGTAGTCCGTTGCCTACTGAAGGAAGAGAAGTGAAGACATGTCGAATGATCCTCACAGTCAGGAAAGGAACAGAAGGAAGTGGTCTAAAGGTAGTTGGGACTTCTCGGGAATCTCTTCGGGTTCAAACGATGGCGCCATCATCATCCTAATAATACTCGTATTGCTTGGCGTGGCCTTCCTCGTATATGTGATAGCTGTCGCATTCACCTACATTCTTAGCCAAGGTGAGGTTCGCAGAGCAAAAAGGTACTACAAGAAAGTTTGGAGGCATGGGCTTGGTGAAATCGAGGGGTCAGCCCTCGGAAGGAAACTCGATCGAACTCGTCTCTACTTCTCGGTTATCTTCTTCGTATTTGCTGCCGAAGAGGTCGTCAGGTTCATATTACATACGGGTCCCGCAGATCTTCTGATTTGGGTTTTCAGATTTGCATGTCTCGCGTTTTTCATAGCAATTACCAGTGTATTCTTGGTGCGCCTGCAGAGATGGAGGTCGTTCAAATCTACTCGCAAATACGAGGAGACTATGAAACAGATAGCCAAGCTTGAGAGCATACCTCAGAATGCGAAATCATCAAACTGAATCTCCTGTGAGCAATCTCTTCTCGAATCTCATTGCAAAGCCAGAGAGCCATATCTATGGGCATTGAGTCTTCAAAGACTTGCTCCCTCATTTCAGCCTAACCGCACTTCCTGTTTTCTGATGGCTGTTTTTTTTATCCCACGCGGAAACCTAGAAAACGTAGGAGGCAGGTTATGTTAACGGGAGCTGCCATGGTCAATGGAAGCCGTTAAACTCCGCTTTCATATCTCGCCAGCGCCCCAATTTCCACCGGGACGACCTTTCTGTACACTTCCTCTGGTTCCCTTATGACTCCATCAACAGTGAGAAGATTCTCAATGCTTATCCCGAACAGGCGCTCATTTTCCTCTAGAAGCGGCAAGACCCTTTGCCAGTCATGCGCAGACAGTGACACGATTTGTGCGCCATTAAGTTGGTCCTCGCCAACCGTCTGGCGTGGATCTCTCAGATATACTGCGCCTGCGGCGGCCAAGGGGAAGAGATTTCCTCCCTGGTAGGGAGTCTCTTGTTCTACAGGTCTTCCATGTTCGTTGAATCGGACACCATTCAGAATAATGAACCCGTTAGCAGCCATGCATGACTCGCCCATGTAGTCCTTGCATGACCCGTTTATCAAGGCAGTCGCACTTCCAACCGAATTGATTAGAGGTCTGTCATTCAAGTCGCCCAAGATGTATGTGATTCCGCCTTTAGCACCGTACTCAAATGCTTTTCCTGCGTCTCCATAGATGACAAGTTTTCCAGACTTGAAACAGTAGGCGACTGAGTCCTGGGCGCTCTCGTGCACGTAGAATTCTGGACCGTCTGCGAAAGCAGCTAGGCAATCTCCTACTCTTCCATAGACGTCGATTCTAAGCTTGTCTCTGGTTATCAAACCAGCTCCAAAGTTTCTTTGTCCCCTGAAGTTGTAGGCGATGATGTTCCGCCATCCGAGTTGGCATGCTTTCTCAAGGAATTGACATGTCCCATCGTCTCCCTCTGGCTTGAAGTCGTAAACGTCGATCACCAAGGTTTGATTAGAATTCAAGGGGCTCCTCAACTTGCCCTTTTCCTCCCAGTTGACTAGGTTGTATCGTCCATTCGAACTAGATTCGACTTGAGGAACGAAATTGAAGAGTTCGAAAAGCTGTTCCTCTACTAGGGACACTACATCGCTTCTCTTCTTGTCTCCCGTGTCGAGCCTTCTGTCAATGATATGGGTGAAGACCTCGACCGCGTAGGATCGCTCATCATCGCCCTTTTCAGCAAATGTCCTCAGTTTTTCTACAAGGTAACCTAGTTCACCAAGGTTCCAGTGCTTAAGGTTCTCTGAAACAAGGTCGACAAGTTCACCCGTTCCTCCTATCCTTCTTGTCAGAATTTCGTCAACGTTAACGAAACGCTTTTGATGGCTGCCGCCGGCGACGCTTTCCCTGGAATAGTGACGCTGCCTTGCAGTTGAGATGCGTTGACCGAACTTGTCGGTGCATATCAGGTCTTTGCCAGACTGGTCAACAGTGAATATGAACGCTCCGCCATCGGTATAACTTCCGCCCCTAGCGTACCAGTATTGATCAGCCATCGGATAGAATTTGTTGCCATCCTGCGCTAAGCTAGATATCATTGCATCAATTGCTTGCTTTTCGGATGCGATAAGCCCTATCTTCACGTTTCCTTCTTGAAGTGCGAAAACCTGCGGCCTGAGCATTGAGGTGTCAGTTATTCCTATGAGCTGAAGCAGTTTTTTGTGAGGGTCATTTCTGGCAATGATGAAAAACCACGGGCCATCTGGGGATCCATGCATGTGTGTTGCTTGGATTGCGCGGTAGACCTTCTTCTTCTCTTCCGGGAGCATCACGAAGTCTCTTTCGGTCGTTGGAGCTATTGCTTCTATAGCGTACTCTAATGGGTATTGATAGGTTCTCGTCAACAAGTCCCAGTATAGCGCGGCCACTTCGGTATCGGTTAAGAAAAGCGGATACAAGTCTCTCTGCTTGAGGTAATCTGTTATTGAGTAATAGTTCGCGAAGTCACCGTTGTGGACAAGCGCATCGTGAAGGCCGATAAATGGATGTGATCCTCCAGGATGCCAAACCTTGCCCTTTGTTGGATATCTTTGATGACCGATCCAGACATGGGCTTCGAGATCCTCAAGCTTATAGTACTTCAGAACATCTTCCGCGTATCCGACAACTTTCAAGACAATCATGTTCTTGCCATGCGAGACGACAAACGCTTTCTTCTCTCCAAGAGAAGCATAGAACTTCTTGTTCAAAGCAAAGCTGTTCCTGTAGACAAACTCGTCCTCTGCGTGCTGGTCATCCAGCTTTTCGAACAGATGTTGCTCACTGAATTCTCTTAGTGCTCTGTCTTTCGCACGAACAAAGTATCTCCAGACCTCCGGTGGCCTAACCTCCAACCCCAGGTTTCTGTAATCAGAAAGTGTCGGGATCTTTTCTACGTAATCGACGTTGAGAGTTGGTTCAATGAATTCAGCCTCAACGTGACTTCTTGATTCAGGGTCAAGGTAGGCTATCTGCAGCAAGTAGTCTTTTTCCAGAACCTTTCTTGAGACTCCTAACTGTTGGTTGGAAAGCCCGACTGCGGCGATACCGCCGCCTTTGCCATTA
The DNA here is from genome assembly GCA_037310415.1 of Candidatus Atabeyarchaeum deiterrae. Lineage (GTDB taxonomy): Archaea > Asgardarchaeota > Atabeyarchaeia > Atabeyarchaeales > Atabeyarchaeaceae > Atabeyarchaeum > Atabeyarchaeum deiterrae. The sequence continues at coordinate 1,943,436 of CP147780.1, read as the reverse complement.
CCACGGTTGTGCATTTGTAGCATTGGCTGTAGCAGGTGTCTTCCTTCTATTGGGACAGAACACGCAACTCCTAGGACGCCGCATCCACCTTCTGCAACTCTCGAGTCACCTTTTGTGTCGACGGCGCGGTCTGTTGACTTCATTGGTGATACAAATCTAGCTCTTTGCGTGTTCATTTGATCACCTCAAATGGTCAAGGTGGATAAGGTGACCGAACATACCATCCTTGAACCTAACCTCGTTTTTGGGGCGGAGTTCTCTTATGCTTCTGAGCCCCAATTTTGTCAGAATGTAGTGCCACTGTTTTTTCCATGAATTGTATAAGTTGGTCACTCTCTGGGCACCCCATTCTATCTTGACTTGGCTCGTCAGAAAGGGATCAGTGGTTGCTATGCCTGAGGGACATCCCCTTCCTCTTTCACAGTTTTCGCATCTGGTGCATCCGAGTGCAACAAGCTCAGATGTTCCTATCACAGCTCCATCCGCTCCTAATGCGATGATCTTTGCGACATCGAATGCGGTTCTTATTCCACCGCTCGCCATTATCACGATCTCATCCCTTACCCCTTCGCCAACCAAGTAGTTGTGAACAATCGGAATCGCATACTCAATCGGCATGGCAATATTCTTCTTGGCAATGTCGGGAGCAGCACCCGTTCCCCCCATTCCTCCGTCGATCTGCAGTATGTTGGCGCCCGCGTAATAGCTTCCAATTGCAACCATGTCTACGTCTGTCGGAGTAGAAACTTTGACTGAAACTAGGGCTCTCGAGTTCACGTCTTTCATTAGTTGGACATGTCTGTAATGGTCTTCCACAGAGTATACGTTGTGAAAGGGGAAAGGAGAAAACAGACTTATGAATGGCACAACTTCACGAAGCTGCGCAACCTGCGGAGTCACTTTGTCAGCAAGCAGATGTCCTCCAAGACCAGGCTTCGCGCCTTGAGCGTACTTCAGGACAATGATCCGAGCTCTCTTCAACGTCTCGGCGTTCACGCCAAAATGACCCGTCGCAACTTGAGTAATGACATGATCCTTGTATGGAACCAGCTCATTCGGATAGCCTCCTTCTCCCGTGCTCGTGAAAGTGTTCCAATCCGTTGCCGCCTGTGCCCTCGCCAGCATAACGTTCAGGCTTATCGAGCCGAAGGACATATCCGCACCGTAAACTGGTATGGGGATCTCGATTCTTGGTCTACCATCGTCCCTCACATTAAGGGAAATCGAAGTGTCCACATCTGCATTTTCGAACGCGTCATAATTATAAGGCTTCGTTTCGTTTGACTCGAAGTCAAATCTAAGTCTGTCAAAACCTCCGCCTGAGTTGCCGATCCTGTGTTCAAGTCTTCCGGAGACTTTGCCAAGTTCTGCTTCTTCCCAACTCGACAGTATTAGGTCGGCGGTCCAGCGCAGGTCGCCAAGCGCGAGGTATTGAGGGCTGACTCTGACCAACAATCCGCGTGCTTCGCATGCCTCCTCGCATCTTCTGCAGTCAGTACCAATGCACACGCTCAGCGGATTCCGGAGGATAATCCGACCCTCAGGCTTCTTGAACGCCTCATAGGGCACGGGTGCTTGGGCTAAATATTCCGGGCATATTTCAAGACAGCTGGCGCACTCCGTGCATTTTGCCTTGTCAATGATCACCTCATACTTTTCCATGCGACATGGAGAAATTGGAGGCGCGGGTGCCACCTTAGGTTTGCTGAAAAGAACCTGCTCTTGCGTTATGCTTTCCCTCCAAAAATCTTTGTCTCCAAGTCTTGGTAGAACATCGCTCGACCCGTCTCTCCTCTTTGCCTCCTTACTTCTCGTAGGCCCATTCCGCCCATGACCTCAAGGAGCTGATCTCTCCATGACCCAACAAGGTTGACGATCCTCTGAACTGCCCATTCAACACCTTGATCTTCAATCTTCAGTTGACACTCACCGGAGCGCTGATTGTCATTGCACAGTTTGCATCCCAAAGCAATCTGATATACCGAACCGATGCCGACGGCATCCGCCCCCAGGATAATGGATTTTGGTACATGTGCCGCCTCGGCAATTCCCCCACTATGGACAAAAGTGACTTTGTCACGCACATTCTTCTCAACAAGATGTGAGTGAACGCGATGGATCGCGGCAGTGATGAAGTCAGGGTTGTGCTCGGCAACCTCATCAGGCGTGTGGAAATGAATTACATCCGCGCCTTTTTCGGTAAGCGTGTATGCTTTCTCGTGAGAATGTTCATCATAAGAAGAACCGAACGCGACCAGTACGGAAGGATTGATCTTTTTTGTTCTTCTAATGCAACCTTCTACGTCAGAGTCTCCATTCTGAAGGTTGATTTCAACGATCCTAGAGAGACGGATCATGTCTTCAGCTGCTTCAATTTCGTCGGGACTCAACTTCAGCATGATGTTCGAAGCGTAAGGAAGTAGATCGATATGACTGTCTTTCAAACTGACAGTCGCAAATGTCCCGAGCTTTGAAGCCGCCTTCACCACCGCGAGGAACAGAGGTTTCGACGATGCACAATCTGCTGGAGCATCAAGAATTGTTGGAATAGGGATCTCCACTAGGTTCAGATTCTCGGAGAGCAGCTTTCCCTTCTCATCAAAAGCGAGGCATGACGGTTTTTTTCCCAAGTCGACTGATGTGGATATATATTCTCTGCCGTGAATCCCGTCGCGTGTCGGTCTTACGATTTCCGAGAAATCGAACCAGATTCCGTCGAAACCTTTTCCGGCAAAAGAACCACTGTAACCAGTTCCAGACACGGGCACCCGACCTGTCTCTGCCTCAAAAAAGATTGTCTTCATCCGATCTGACGTAAAATACGAATTGCCAAGTGCTAGAAACGCTGGATTATCCCTAACAGAGATGGCGAGATCAGGACACTTTTGGACACAGACATAGCATCCTCTGCACAGTTCATTGATGGGCTCAGCAATCTTATTGTCCTTGCCTACCACATGAACACCGTATATGCATGATTGAACACATTCCTGAACATTGTCACAGTTGTTGTACCGCTCTACTATGAATCGACTCGGTATCTTGAATTTTGGAGGGGCATCCTTCACTTCAACATGATATCTCTCGAATCTTGCTTTCATCAGAAGACACCAAACATCTCCAAGCCTTCCTCGATCTCACCTCAGCGATCTGCATGTTGTGAGGGATAAGCTTTTCCTCCCACACGGCGCGCAAGCACTCGCACGAAGGCAGCAATAGGAGGCGACGATACGAGTTCCTTTTCCGGCATGAAAGCTGTTGATCCTTAGATTAGCTGAGCACCCGAATTTCTCTATATTGCCTTTATTTCGCCTTTCCTGACCTTCTCACACATGGCAGGGTCACAATACAGTCCGACATACAAGACCATTGAAGAATCCTTGCATTCGGGTTTCCCGCTCTCCAACCTATGTGCATATTTGCACTCTTTCATTCTCTTTGCACCTCTAATCTTCCTTGACTCAAACGTTTTGAAGTATCATTGTTCCGTATAACTATTTAACATTAGGCGTCAAAACGCTAAACACTTGTTTAGTTATGTCAAGAAATACGTGAAATCGCGTAACGCAAAGTGTATTTCAGTCCTCAGATCATACAAATGTTTGATTCCTGAATCTCACGGCCGCCTCGCAGGTGGACCTGCAAGGTCTTGGACTGTCGAGTTCCTGAATCCCTCATGCCCAGGAGTTAAGCTTGAACGATGGCAAGGTTTAACTTGTCCACACATCCAATCCTAGAAAACGTGTGAGCAGCTAGAACTCAGGGTGCCCTCGGCACCTTTCTAGTCATTAGATAATTCAACGATCAAAAGGATGTGATAGTTTGAGTTTATCATCTGACCTAGAGAAAAAGAACGTTGGCGCAGAGAGGATCGCAGAGAGAGTGATGAAAGACCAGAAGTTGCTTTCCGAAGTATTTCAAGGCATTTCATCTGATAAGGCAAGAGTCAAGTATGGCAACGCAAAAGTACTGAGGATTATTGGAGAGAGGAACCCCCAAGTTCTGTACCCTAAATGGGACTTTTTTGCAGATATGCTGGATAGTAGCAACACCTTCCTCAAGTGTGATGGGGTTTTCATCATAGGGCATCTCACAAGAGTCGATTCGGAAAACAAGATCGCTAGGTTGTTCGAAAAACTCTACAAGCTACTTAACGATGAAAGCATGATCACAGCTGCCAGCCTTATTGGCGTATCTGCGATCATCGCAAAGGCGAAACCAGAACTGCAGACAAGAATCACAGATGCGTTGTTGAGCATCAATCAAACGCACCATGGCTCCGAGTGCAAGAATGTACTCAAAGGTCACATAATATCTACCCTCGACACCTACTTTATGGATCTCAAAGAGAGGGAGAAGGCACTTGATTTCATTAGAGTTGAACTAAGGAACAGTCGACCCGCCACGAAAAAAAAGGCAGAGAAGTTCATGAAAAAATGGGGATAAGCTGAGAAGCACGAGTGGAGAATTGAAAAGTCGGCGCATGTCAAATGAATAATGCAGGATGCTAGTAATTTATGATGGATACTTTGTGAATATAAGGTCGGAGGCGCGGGGAGGAGGGGAGGGGATTTTCTTCCAAAAGAAGAAACAGTTAATCCGCGCCTCCAACACATTTCGCCATATTACCAAGACAGCGATTTCAATTTCGCTGTATGAGTTATCTCATTGCCCTTCATGTTTCCCAGCGAAATCCGAAGTTAATGACTCCTCAAAGTAACTATTCGAACCGTTTCCCATCATCTTTGCGTATCTTTTGGCTAAGACGAGAGATCCATCCTAGTTCGGTCGAGAGACGGAAAAAACTAACTCAGTCGGTCTCAAGGCTTGCGCCACAATTCGGACAGAACTTCGTATTTGACTCCTTGATCTTTGCGCCGCAAAACTCGCAGTAGTTGACCTCAGTACGCTGGTCTTCGTGGTCTCGTCTCCACTTATCCTCTGCCTCTTGTTCAGTCAAGTCAACTTCCCCTGGCTCAGACCTCTCTGGGTCTGTGACCAGCTCTACGTCGCCTAAGAGAGCACCGCCCAAGCCCCTAGCCTCCTCTACAGTGGCGCCGCACCGTTGGCAATGAAGCACTTCATCTCTTCTTGGTCTATCCATGCCTGCTCCGCAGTTTGGGCAAGTCGTCCTTCCTCTTAATGACCAATAATGAGGGCACATCGGATTCCTCACCCCTTGCCAATGACATTCTCGAGTCTTGATATTTCAGAACATTTACCACTCTTTTATTTTTATTGTCTGGGATCTAAGGGCGCCGACCTATCCCCTTCGCGAAGCAAATAAGTAACGGACTTAGTGTAGTCAACCGTGGGACGAACACATGAAGTACGATGATCTGGTACAGACGGTTGATGAAGCGAATGAACTTGGATCAATCGACGACATTTACTTCGACTCTATCAGCAAGCTGAGAAGTGTCCAAGAGGACATGGGCAGGCTAGACGATACTAAGCACCTTGCACGAATAATCAAGCAGTTCCTCGTCAAATGGGGCGGTCTAGCAAGAGTAGTAGGCAGGAAGACGTTGAGCTGGTCTCTGCTTGGTCGAACGCTTCGCAGTTTAAGGGGCGAGTTTGAGGTGATCAGGGGCAGTAGGTTCCCAACCATCGACTTCCGTGATGGAACGTCTTCCAATGCCATTAGAACAATATACGAGACGCTGGATCCGCTACCTTATTTAGGTAGTCCAACCACGATTTCCAAAACCCTCCACTTGCTTAACCCAGAGATATTCGTGATGTGGGATATCAGAATCAGGAAGATGTCCAAGGCCAGGAACAGCCGGGTTCGTGAAACTGCAGACGGTTACTTGGAGTTTCTGACAGATGTGCAGAGTGACATCAAGGAGGTTCTAAGTGACCGTGCGAGATCGGCAGGAATGACTAGGAACGAAGTTGAAAAGCAGATCCGCAGGAGATACAAGGGGAAGACATTAGCCAAGATTGCTGACGAATATAACTGGGTGAAATCTCATTCACATAACAGTCGCTAGCCGCCTCGTCCTGAGAAATCTTTTGCTGAGTGAGCGTTCAACTTCTTGGCATGCTTCTCCATTCCTTGTCCTCGTTAGCTATAGAATCTTTTTAGGGTTCTGAGAGCATTCAACGTGACCCACTTGCTTTGCTTACCCTTCTGTTCGATATTCACAACAAATCGCCCATTAAAGGTGTTTTCGAGCTTCCAACGCCCTTGATCATCTTGCCTGGAGACCACCAAGTCGATAGCTTCCTGCATCCGCTTGTCCCTGTACCCAAGCTTGGTGAGAATGCACAGAATCTCGAGAGCATCAGTCTGGTACATTAAAGGAAAACCAAAGTGCAACCAGCCTGGTTTACAGGTCCTGCTTAGATCGTGGCTTCTCTTGTATACGCGGTGTTGAAGGATGTATTCGGCGCCTTTCTCGATCTTGTCTTTCATGCTGCCTGATCTTTTCTCAGCTGGGATCTCTGCCAGAGCTTTTAGCACTTTGACAACGCCCATATGGCAACTATGTTTTCCGAAACACATTACCATCTGATCATATGGCCATCCTTTCACATCTTCTCTCGCTCCATCATCGTATCTTTGATATTTGACGATAAAGTCAATCCCTCTCTGAACTCTTGGGTCATCCAAATAGCCCAATCTAATCAGACTCCAAACCATGTTGCCTGTCAGGCAAGGTATCACTCCCCCATGCCTCCCTCCTCCAGCCTTCACACTGTGCCACGGGGAGAAACCACCACTCTCTCGATCTTGAGAGCTCTCAAGAATGAATTCGCAAGCTTTCTTTATTCGCTCATCCTTTCCGTCAGCTCCAAGTTCTGCCAGAATGAGAAGTTGCCAAACCGTTCCCTTGTACTTGGCCGAGTAGTACCCTCCGGGAGTTCCCCAGTAACCCTCATTCTTTTGGTTGTTGAGGATCTTGGGCACTACTCCTACTTGCATGATCTGGGTTTTCGCCTCGCGTAGCTCGGCGTCATTCACACTCTTGTTTAGGAGATCGGCCAATGCAAAATACCTAACTGACGGGTTATCTTTTTCCAGCAACCAATCTGTGGGATTTTTTTTCAATATATCTTTCCAGTCTGCCACTTCATGTCACCTTGGTGCGCACTTAGTTGAGACTCTTTTTAGACTGACTTTTCTGCCCCTTCCGATATGAAAACATTCTATGGTAGTTGTCGACCTTGTACTCCTTAATGAGCCTATTTGTTTGACCTCTTATTCTCTTTGTGTAAGTCTTATCACAGTAGGTCTCCCTGTAAAGCTTCTCATACTCTGGCATAAGACTTGGGTCATGGCCCGCCAAAAACTTCGTGAATCTTGCTCTTGCTTCTCCTCGAAAGTTAAGCAGGTCTGCGATCACGTAGTCTGCTCCAGTTTCAGCTAGGGTCTTGATGAGCGCTTCCACGTCTTTTTCATTATCGGATATGTGTGGGAGAAGAGGTATCGCAGCCACTCCCACGGTTATCCCTGATTGGTGGAGTTTCTGAATAGTTCTTAGTCTTCGTTCTACGGTGGGCGCTTTTGGCTCTATCCTATTTCTAAGATCTTCGTTGAGGGTTGGCAGTGTGATCACCACGTTGATGAAACCGGTCTGCGCGATCTCGGCAAGTTTGTCCAGGTCTCTCAGCACGAGGTCGGATTTTGTGGTCAGCATCAATGCGTTATGATGCCTCAGAAACGTGTCTAGAGTTGCCCGAGTTATCTTGTATAGGCTTTCGGCCGGCTGATATGGATCCGTTACCGTTGCGAGGTTGACTGTCAGCTTTCTGTCCCATTTTTCTCTGGAGAACTCTTTGTCAAGAACAATGGCAGCATTACTCTTAACGACGATTCTTTGAGCAAAATCGCCAGTCGAAAGACCAAGGTACTCGTGGGTGTATCTTGCGTTGCAGTAGATGCAATCATGTTCGCAACCTCTGTATGTGTTGGTTCCCCAACGAAACGGAAGGAACCAAACGTTAACATAATGTAGCATCTTCTTGACTTCAGCTAACTCGTACTTCACGTCCTTCGGGATGTCTGCGATGGGACGCTCAGTCAACGTTTTAGCTCACCAAAAGGACAAACGACTCTTGAGATAGCGCTCTACTGCTGCGGCAGTTTCTGGTGGGAAGTCTCGTTGCGCCGTGTAATAGCAGTTGCCTGAGGAACTTATTAATTCACCATTCTGCCCTCCTTTCCGACAGTCAATGTGCATTTTCTCTGAGTGGAATGCGGTTCGATTCGCTGAAGTCTTGCCTCATGCGCTTATTATCAAGAACTTCTCGCTCAGTAAGAGTTTCACCACAGACTGGACATTGCCTTCTGACATGAAGCCATTCAAGCATATGTCCCATGTGTGCGCCGTTGCCACAGTGTGGGCAATATGCAATCAAGTCCGAATGATGCAAAGCCAGACCGCAAACCATGCAGGGGCTGCCATAACCTAATTCAGGAAAGGATTCCTCACTGTTCGATTCACTCAACTCGCCAGTCTGTTCTGGCAAGCTTGCCCCGCAGTTGGAGCAGAATTTCCATGTTGATTCCAATACTGAGGCGCCACAATAGATACAGTAGTTCCCAGCGCGCAAGCTGCGTCGAAAGCCGTTTGAGCTGTCTAGGGCGGTTTCGTTTCCAGAAGCATCAGTCGATGGGACACGTCTGAGACGCGTCTGTATCCGAGTGCTTGGCTCCCTTGTCAGCGGAGAGCGTTCGATGGTGGGAAAGGTGCTTGGTTCGGCAATCTCCACGGTCCTTAAAGTGCTTGACACTATGATGATAAACGGAATGAGAGGCAAGATGAGGAATCCAAATACGCCAATGAGACTGATCCAAACGCCAAGAAGTAGCAGCATGAATAAACTGGCGGCACCTGAGGTTCGGAACCTGAGGATGGAATGGCAGCTTGGGCATGCAAAACCTTGGCCGTACATTGCTCTGCCAGAGAGCCGATTGCCACAATTGGGGCATCTCGAAGTTCTGAATCTGACCACGGCGCGGCAACTGAGGCATACACAACCGCGGTTATAGGTTGACCTGAAAGAGAATTTGCTGCCGCAGTTGGGGCACGTGACCATTTTCTATCATCTCCAAACAAGTAGAATCATATGTCCGACTATTTAAGGTAATCGCTTTCATCTATTGGAATTCACCTAGAACAACGAGGTGCTCAGACTGACAGTCCGCTTGTTCGCTCAGAGTGGACCCAAGCGACCAAAACAATAGACTGGATTATGAGTATTGGTAAGACTTATCAATGCGAGACAAGTCACCATCCTGTACAGTGGAGGAAGGTGCATGAAAGTCGAGAAGGTCACTCTGAAGAATATTGGTGGAACCTATTGTTGCATGGGAGACAATCCACCAGGCGTAAACTGGACAGACTTCTTGCCGGAATCGAGAAAGTGGTTTAAACAGAATCTGGGGAGACATGTTGACGGTTATCACCTGCTGGATGACGGCAAGGTTGTCGGCCACATCTATTATTCGCGTTCACAGAAGGCGCTCGTGCCATTTGAAGTAGAGCCAAACGTCGCATTCATCTACTGCACAGAGGTATTACGCGACCAAATGCGCAAAGGCTACGGAACAATGATGTTCAACTACGCCAAAAACGATCTAAAGAAACGGGGATTCAAGGGAATACTTGTCGACGCATCGACAATCCCAGAATACATGCACTATAACCAATTCGCTAAACAAGGATTCAAACTGATTAGGGAGCACGGAATGTTCAGATTAATGTATTTCCCACTTTGGAAGGAGCACGTCGACGTTAACCCCATAGAGGTGACTTACAAGCCTTCGAGGGATAAAGTTGAGGTGACATTGTTTAAACACTCTTTTTGTCCTGTGGGAATGGCGATGTACAGCTTGATCAAGAAGGTCGCTCAGAGCTTTGGAGATAAGGTTAGACTGGTGGAAATCAAGCCAACCTTGAGCACCATCAGGAAATATGGGACAACAGATCCTCTGATCAATGGCAAGGTTAAGATACTGGGACCCTCCTCAGAGGAAAACGTGAGATCGGCAATACAAGAGGAAATAGACAAACAAAGATCATAGTGCAAGGCGGGTTCACAAAAATTTGATTATCGGGAGGCATTACTAGGCTTGACTGGCAAGTGGGGGCGTAGACGCCAAGTGGCCGCGGCGGCTGGCATGAGTGGATTGGCGAAAGTTGGCGTCATTGCCGGCGTAGGTGGGTTGACGGCCATTCTCGTGTTTTCAATGGTGGCGTTGACGGCACCTTTGCCCCATATTCTGGTGGCGAAGGAAACAGGTAAGGACTCGATTAACCCTGCTCAACTTGTTGATGTTTACGCGTGTGATTTGGGTATCGTCTTTCTCCACAATGGAGAACTGCACTACGTTTTCGGAGACACCATAGCCTGTAGCCAGGCAAAGAAGTCAAACACGATGGCCCATGGTTCAGATCTTGACCCTATAGACGGTCTGCGTTTCGATGGTTGGATACTTAACGGCACAGGTCAGGCTAAGGAGCTTATCCCTAGCATCAAGGAAAGCGGAAAAGAAATATCAGCCATCCCGACGGCTGCGGTAAGCATTAACGGCACGATCTACATATGGTATATGTCCGTCCGCCAGTGGATTTGGGGCGGCGACTGGATCGCAAACAATGCCTCCATTGCATATTCACTCGATGGGGGAAACACTTTCACTAAGGCCCAGAACATGACTTGGGGAGGCAATAGCACATTTGTCGAGTTTGCCGTTGTCAACGCGGGGGAACCAGTCGTTGGAGGAGGACTGGTCTCGAACTACCTGTACCTCTTGTCGACTCAGGCAGGTCGCGCTGGTGATGCGTATCTCCTCAGAGTTGATAAAACTAAAATTCTCTCTCAACTCGCGTACGAGTACTATATGGGGTCATTGGGCGGCATCCCCAATTGGACGTCTGACTCTTCCCAAGCTGTGTCGATCTTCAAAGGACCGATCGGTGAATGCTCCGTGGTTTGGAACGCCTACCTGGGCAAGTGGGTCGCTGTCGGTTCATCTTATCACTTCGGTGTGAACATTAGAACCGCTTCCACGCTCTGGGGGACATGGAGCCAGCCTAGTGTCGCGATTCCGACGTCCGAGTATCCGCTCTCGTATGGTGGTTACACACATCCATCCATGCTCGGTGAAAACGGTAAGTACATGTACCTCATGGTCAGCTTTTTCATTCCCTATGGTGTGTACCTGTTCCGAGTTGATGTCTCATCGTTGCGAGTGTGATGCGACTCCTCAGATGCACATCTGTACCATGAAGATTTTGGCCTGCAAAGGCTTCGACTTTCCCTAATGCGCATAACGAGGACAGAAAATCTTATTTCCCTCTCCCGTAGAGACCTGATATGAGGCGAACCGGGGGCGACAAAGGCGAGCGCAAGTCCACTAGTCTTTGAGGAGTATCTTCCAAGACGCTTCGCCAAGTCAAGACTTGAGGAGTTCTTCGCTGACGTAATGAGAAATGACATGAGACTTTCCTTTGCGAGGTCGGAAGCGATTGACCCGAGCGAAGTGGGTGTCTCCTCAGAGGCATCCACCGTCGTTGATTCGGTATCAGTACTGGTCACAAATGTCGGGTTGTCGTCTAAGCCGCTGTCGTCGAGGATTCTTAGGTTGCGAGAATGGGGTTCCGTTATCGCGTTCATTAATGCTGGAATCTATACGAAGGTCAGACTCTGGTTTCCCATCCCGTTGATCTTTGACCCAAATAAATGTGGAGCTGGCTCGGGGGAGATTCGGATACGTAAGTCAACCAAAGTTGGTGACATTGTTGAAGTATTCACAATGACACCCATGACTTCCCCAGGGTTCCAGAGGATCCTTTCTGATGAAGACCTGTGCAAATCTCTTCTCGCTATGAGACAAAGAGACTTATGGCACTTAAGCAGCGCAATCATCTTGGAATATGAAAAGAAGAATGACTTTGTTTTGGGCAAAGTGGAATTCGATCTTACCAATGACCACAAGAAATGGCGAAAGGAAATCGAAACTGATTTCAGTCCTCAGGACTTTGTTGTCGAACTCATGATTGCCTTGAATAAGATAATCACTCATGTGAGGGAAGATCTGAATCCATTGTCTTCTTCCACACCAATTGTGCTCATGGCTCCCCCACTTTCTGTCATGCCCAAGTCCGTGAAGCCGCCAGGGATTCTGCAAGATGCGGAAACTCTGGGGACGTCAGGTGCCACTGCATCGAAAGCGTTTTCGTCGTCTCTCGCGCGGGTGATCGCGACGATTCGGGCGGCAAGCGGGCAGACCTCAACGCCTACAGTCTCAACGCCTTCCGAAAAACTTTCTTCTGAGGTAACTTCTTCGGATATTGGACGCTTCATTATAGTAGTGTCGAAAAAGGATTCTGTAACACACACGGCGAAGTACTGTATTCGATGCAAGGCGCGGTTAGACTCAGATTCATCCTACTGCAGTCGGTGCGGGCAAAAACAACCACAGTGAGACACCCAAACCCCATTCTGGGAATTAGGTTTCTGCCGACGCTGAGTAGGTTTTGAAACTGCGAGATTCTCAAGTGCAACGTAACCCATATAGAACGGTTTGAACTACGTTTCTCACACTGAAACTCATCTGATGAAGCATCGAGATGAGCCGATATCACTTCATCCGATCCTTCCTATTAACGGAAGGGGAAGAGACACGTCTGCCTCCAATTATGTGCTAGGAGAGTTGCTGGGGGTTGAGGCTCTGTGCCATCTGGTTCCGATAAGTATACCTTCAAAGTAGTGTTCTTGGGGGACGCTGCAGTCGGAAAGACAAGCATTGTAGCCAAGCATGTTACCTCTTCTTTCAGAGAGAATTACCTCCCTTCGTTGGGCGCAAACATAACTTCCAAGGACTATAGCATTGGTCGAAGAACTGTCACACTTATGATATGGGACATAGCTTCTCAAGAAGGGTTCAGCAGGGTAAGGCAAGAGTACTACAAGGGAGCGAGAGCAGCATTCATAGTCTACGATGTCACAAGGCCTGGAACTTTTGAGGATGTCGTCTTCTGGATCGAGGACGTCAATAAGATCGTCCGAAAGAAGATACCGACCATTCTGATCGGCAACAAGATTGATCTGCCTGCAGTTGTTCATTTTCACTCAGGTCAGAGACTTGCTGAAGACATCGGAGCCGACTTCATTGAGACATCAGCCAAGACAGGTGAAAACGTAGAGAAAGCCTTCGAGAAAGTCGCTGGCAAACTGTCAGGAGCTAGTTCCACCCTGCCGGCTTAGAAGAAGATTGGATAAGCACATCCCCCCAAAATGGGCCGAGACTTAGCATTGGAGTTTTTTGATATTTCGTTATTTCCCTTACTGAGGGAAACTAATATACGAAAACAGTCTAATCCGAGGCCAAGGTGTAGAGAGAGACTGATCCCGCTGCAGGAAGGTGACAGAAACTTGGATTTCTACGAGACTGTTGAGAAGAGGCGAAGTGTGAGGGAATTCCAATCTATGCACGTCGAAGAGGACAAACTGATGAGAATTCTTGACGCAGGATTGAAGGCACCGACACACGATCATCTAAGAGAATGGGAGTTTATCCTCGTGAAGGATCCCGAACAAAGAAGAAGAATCGCAGAAACGGAAGGAACAACAAGGGCCATAACAGATGCCAAGGAACTGGGCACGGTCACGAGGAATATGACGGATAAAATGCAGAGGGAGATGTACCTGAAAGCGATTCCCGTTCAGAAAAGGATGCTCACAAGTTCACCAGAACTGCTGGTCGTATGTTTCAGAATGAAAAAGCCTCTCAAAGAGAGCGAGACTCTTTTTGATCTTAACTGCCTTGCTTCCGTCTGGGCGTGTATCGAAAATATCTTGCTTGCGATGGCGGCAGAAGGTTTGTACGGTGTGACATGCGTACCTCATGAAACGACTCGTCTGAAACAGGAATTGCGCCTCCCGGAAGATTACGAGATCGCTGCAATGATTCCCATCGGATACCCGAGCAAATACTTCGTCAGACAAAAACGCATATCACTTAGGGAACGAATGCACGTAGACAGATGGTAACGGGCTCAAAGAATATCGACAGACACACCACCCGCGTTTTTACTCAAGGGACTGGAGATCATGATCCATGAGAATACTGACTGAGAGAATAGAGGAAGAGATTAGAGAGAATGTCGTAGCCAAAGCTGTGCAAGGAGAATACGATTTGGCGTCACAGAACATCTCATCCATCATAACTGAGCTGTATAACAACATCCCAGACAACAAGCGCACCTCGTACGGAATAGTGTATACGATCAAGGTTCTCAGCGAGAACATATACTCGCGACTCGTAGATATCAAGAAACCGCCATTTGAAATCGCATCACGTCTTTATGAAGCCAGTGCGAACTACAAGAGCAAGATGGTGGCATTGGGCGTCCTATCATTCTATGGTGTCGTTGACTACGAGAAAGTACTTCCATACTTCGAGTCTTCGGCTTCTTCGCCAGATTGGAACGTAAGGGAGATCTCGCAGATGTTTTTTCGAAAACTGATAAAAAAGTATCCTAACGAGATGAAGAAATACCTCCTGCAACTTCTCAAGTCAGAGGATGGCAACGTGCGACGTTTCGTCGGCGAGACCCTTCGACCTGTGCAAGAGAATGCATGGTTCTACAGCAAACCCGAATACCCATTGCCAATCTTGAGGAATATGTTCAAGGAGAGTTTTCCTTATGCCCGCACCTCCGTGGGAAACAACCTGAGTGACTTGGCGAGGAAACTGCCGGACCTCGTATACGGCCTGGTCAAAACTCTGGTGGAAAGCGGAGACAGGAATTCCTTCTGGATAGCGTATAGAGCGTGCAGGAACCTTGTCAAAAAACAACCCAACAAAGTCATGGATCTACTCAAAGTTGACGAGTACAAGTATAAGACGATGGTACACAGGAGAAGTTAATAAGGGTCAGGTTCCGATCTTGAAAACATTGGCGACTGCGTGGCAACTGCATGAAGTCGCCAAAGCCAAAGTGCAAGGCTTCTTTCCAATGCAAAGATCCACAGTCTGCCTCAATTCCTTGCCTGAGAAGCCGCCTATGTTCGGCGCCAAAAGGTGACTCCTAAGCACTTTGACAATATCTGCACCAGTATTGTTCAACGTTGCAGTTATGAGTTCATACA
This sequence comes from Candidatus Atabeyarchaeum deiterrae, assembly GCA_037310415.1. Classification (GTDB taxonomy): domain Archaea; phylum Asgardarchaeota; class Atabeyarchaeia; order Atabeyarchaeales; family Atabeyarchaeaceae; genus Atabeyarchaeum; species Atabeyarchaeum deiterrae. The sequence goes on along the minus strand of CP147780.1, from coordinate 1,928,325 downwards.
TAGCCTTTGCTAGGGGTCTGCCTGTCACTGGACAGCGCTCAGGCTGACTGCACCCAGAGGCGCATCGCATGTTAAAAGGCATCTTGCTCGCTAAGGCTAAGGCGTCATTCTCGCTGAGCGCGAATTCCGCTTCCTCAAGTGGAACCCTCTCGAACCCTATTGTAAGAGACCGGGCATCCGGCTGAACGCTCAATCCCAGGCTAGCTAAGTAACCTGTCAGCACTTTGGCGGCAAAATGGACTGGGACACATGGAACAATTATCTCCGGAACAATTCCGTCTGCAAAGAATCTGATTAACGCTTCAGCAGCGTCGCCAACCATCATCAAAGGGTATCTGATTTTCGAAGGGTTTCCGAGTGCTTTCAGTTCAACTATGGTTCTCACAAGTTTCGAAGCTTGACACTCACGATCTTCATCGCATATAATCACATTCCAATCCGGCTCCTTCATGAAGTACGTCAGAGCGCCAGAGCCGTATTTTCCTCCTCCCGCTACGAATGCGATCTTCCTATCAGTCAAATCAATCACTTGGTATTAGGGGCACGAGTTAGCCTCGATATTTGAGAGGAAACGATCTTCCGCTATTAAGTCTTTGGACGTAGCACTGCAAATTCTCTTTGCCAGCCCCACATATTCACTGCACATGCATCTGCTGCCCGACCTGGTATGATTCACGAATCCAGCCGATGAGTTCCTCATCAAAGTCCTCTTCTTTCTCAACTCGGAGATAGTGAGTGAAAGTGTGCCTTCCATACTGCTCTATCTTGTGGAACCTGGGACTACTGACCTTGCGTGCGAAGTCAAAGCCGACTAGTAGGTGCGATTTTCTTGGATATGCCGAGACAAATCGCGTTCGCACTTGAAAGGCAACGCGGGCCTTCTGAGGAATAATGGTCACAGGCCCAATTGATCGCACGAGCATCTCAAATCTCTTGTATACCTTGAAGACACTGGATTCAGAGTGTGCAAAGAGAGCTTCAGGCTGAAACTTGCCGCTTCTTTTCGTTATCAATACCGCGGCTAATGGAAGGGACCTTAAATATCGTTGTGGAGGATTTGCTTGCAGGATGAGAATATCGCATGAGGAGACAGGAACACCGCCATCTCAATAGAAGAACAGCTCTGCTGGCCATGTATAACGCCTTCAAATGGTTGGCTGACAACGGGTCAGAAAATCACAAGGTGGGGTGGCTGGGCGGATTTCCCCTTCTTACTGCTGTCTCTCCACGAGATGCTCTCCTTGCTCTCCAGTTTCTATGCATTCCTTCGAAGCGCTCGAACAATCGAATGACAGCAGTTGAACCTAGCAACAACCCAACCCTAGTTGGTGACTGTGAAACAATCAATCAGCTTGCCGACAAAGCGAGGTTCATTTCATTCACATACTCTGACGCGACTTGCTGCTTCCAAGATCACAAGAATCTGCCTGCTCTGCGACAACAAAAAGAGACCATCGAGAAGCTGTTCACAAGCGAACATGATTCAGATAGTATTCTCATTTATAGGAGTGATAATCTGCATTCAAACGGGTGCAACTCCATCAGAGAAAGTATAACAAACCTCATCGCCGCCGAGTTCTTCATGTCGAAGGGATTCATGGTACTGGAAGACACTGGATCGGGGCCAGACCTTATTGCGTTCAAGACAAAGCTCCTCGAGGAACTAAGGGAGAGGAGATACATAGGGAAGGGAGCTTCTTTGTCCCAGCTCGCAACAATAAAGGCTTTCGGCAAGGTGAGTTCGAATTACAAGGAAGAAGTGACCAGCGATGAGATCATTGCGGTCGAATCTGAATCTGTCAGTCCCCAGAGTGGTATAAAGCAATTGAGAGAGGGTTATGGTAGCGAGAGATTTTCTTACATGGGGTTCTTTGATAGAAGGGTTCTGGCTGTACCGTTTTTCGATCTAAGACCAAAGGGATTAGATGTGTTAACCTACCACGCAGATTGCCTACAGTATCGGAAATTCGATGCTGGCTCTGTGACGACTGACTTCTGGAGAAGCAAGAAACAGTTGTCTTGAACTGGTTACACGACTCGATGAAGGCAGCACTTCTACTGAACCTAACCTACGACGAAATCGCAGCGTTGGTTTCCGGTCGGCCTCTGACAAGCCGTCGGCTGTTGCTGGAAGCCCCGCAACTGCCAATGGAGAGGATCTTAGACTGCATTGAAGGCACAATGTAAGCATACTTATAGGATATCTCGGTGGAGTGAAGTTGATCAAAGAATCGTAATGTGCTATTCGCGGTCGCCTTGATCGCGGAGGGAAATGACTCATGGCGCACGCAAACGATTTGCGCAGCGACTATAATGACCACATTGTGCTGTAGTGGCAATGTAGACACACTTCACGTGTACTCCTTCGGGGAAAGCTTGGTTTATGGCTTCCGATTCCCACGCTGGGTTTCATTCGGGTTTCCGTGTGCATCCATTCACCGGGGCATTTCCTCATACGCTGTCCCATCTCCTGAAGTGAAGTGGCTCGGCACTATAATGAGGATTGCGAGGTTTCACATAGAGTCAAGCATTAAGGAGAACACAAGGTAGAAAAGCAACGTCGTCGCCAAATCTAGCCGTAAGGTGAACTGTCATGTCAGAAGCAAAAACCGGCGACACGGTCAGAGTCCATTATGTGGGAAAGTTCCCTGGCGGAAAAGTCTTTGATACATCCATGGAGAAGGAAGCCGTCCGAGCTGGTATACTTCAGAAAGGACGCGACTACAAACCGCTTACAGTGAAGTTGGGCGCAGGTCAAGTCATAAAAGGCTTCAACGATGCAATACTCGGTATGAAACCGGGCGAGGAAAAGACTGTAACCCTTCCCCCTGAGTTGGCTTACGGGAAGACTGGCAAGCATCCGATGGTTGGCAAGACGCTCCAATTCAGGATAGTATTGGTTGACATTGTCTCCAAAGCATGACTCACAGTTCGGCAACATTGCCAAATACGTGCGATCAATCGATGATAACACGACCCCTTAATGAGGGGGTCGGGGTAGCATCGATTTGCTTAGTCCTAAGATAATCGCTCATCTAGCGATGCCCCGCAATTCGGGCAGCGCCCCTTCTCACGGATCCATTTAACCATATGATCCCTGTGGGCTGGTTGACCGCAGTGAGGGCACCACACCACGTCATTTTTTTCGGTCAGTTCTTCGTTGCAGACGATGCAATCGTGCGTTTCCCTGCTTTCACCTGTCACTTGTTTCTCAGCTTCAGGGTTAGCCTCGGTTTGCGTGGATGCGACGACTCGTGGCTGCAGGTGCAATCTTGCGCCGCAGCTTGGGCAGAACTTGGTGTCTGGTTGCCTGATCCCCGCACCACAGAAGATGCATCGCCTCCCTTCAACATTCTTGTCCTGCGAGGAGAGCATATCTCTGCTAGCCCCTGTGCTCCTCTGCTGCGGACTTGCTTTCGACGCGTCTTTACCTTTTCTGTCTGAGTAGAGAGGTCGATAAGAAGGGTTTTCTTCTTCGTCTTCAACGTAGTCAGGCAGAGTAGCCTCTCCTAACTCTCCTTCAAGTCCTCCAGGCACAATCTCTTGCTTCGAAAAAGAAGGATCTCGGGCGAAGTGGTGGCGAGCTCCCGCGGATGATGGAGTGAATCCTACGGTCTCAAACCATGTCGAGGTGAATCTGCCAAGAAAAACTCTGTGAACTTTCAATATGGCTCCGCACTTTGGGCACTCTGTTTCATTTGATAAGAAAGTCCATATCCACTTTCCGCATTCTGGACATCGGGCCATCCTTCCTATTCCACCCTCCTAGTAACAGGTTCTCCAAGCAAACGGGAGAAATCCGGATGAACCTAGTGTTTGATTATTGCTCTTATAATATTATTCTCTGGACCCGCTGTTCGACGCGCCTCGTCAGTTGAAGAACTCGCGCGATGAAAGAGGCAATTCCTCCCAGTCAATACGACGACTGAAAGTTTACATTGTTTGAGTACGCGTCGGCGTCAGCGAAAAAGAGAGCGAGCGGGAAAACTCCTAGCTTTCCCCAGTCGCGGATCGATCCTTGAGAAGTTTCGGCACAGCGCCCATTCGCCCTGCCCTGCTCAGTGCCAACCCATACGTGATTATCCCGATCTGCAGGAACAAGTCGCCAATGCTGATAGGTATTCCCATGGACGTGAACACCGAATTCAAGAATGTAAGGATTACGGCTATGATGATCAACCACATCGCAGTATCGAATAGACTGATGTCTGTTTGTATTCGCATCCTGTGGAGGGCGATCGCGAATGTAATTATGAACACGAACATGAACGCAAGCGCCAGCAAAGCCCCTACACCTATTATGAGGATTATGCCCAAAAGCTGACTGATAACCGACGTCGGGTCAACAATGATCTGTGGCAACATCCCAAGTATCTGGTAGCTCGCAAGTAATACGGGTATTGCTGCTAGTTGCATGATCACGTATGATGGTCCCGCTATTTTGCCCGAGCCAATTTCATATGCCTGTCCGACTTTGTATGAGTAGAAAGCGAAGACAATTGTGAGCGATAGTGTCACCATAAGAAGAACGAGAGTAGGCAGGAGATATGCGCTCATTACCTGACTCAGTTGCGTTAGTAACAAAGGATCTATGGACCCTGATATCATGGCTGCGGACAAGGCTGAGGTTATCGGATCCAATGCCAGAAACTCAAGTACTGATTGCGCAACCGAGCTAGAGATCGCGAATATGCCCACGGCGAAGCAGGAAAGGGACGCTTTTCGCATTAAGCTAGTGAAAAGTTCTTTTTCCAAATGTAGTCTACCTCTGAGATTCCCTCATGTATATCTTTCAACCGTTGTATTCGTTTTAACATCATGATAGTAATAAACCTTTCCGCGCAAACGCGGAGGAGAACACTCAAACGTGATACAGCTCAATCCATGCAATCCGCAAATAGCAGACTGAAGCCCCAAAGCTGCGAGTTCTTTCTCTCGCAAATACCCTTTTTGTCGTAGCCAGTGCTTGAGGGCGAATACTGCCATCTTCAGATTAATGAAAACAAATATACTGAGACGCGAGCATTCAGTGGATGGTGTGAGAAGAATGAACGTCCAGAGAATCGCAAGCAGAGGTGTGCTGTTCACATTCGAGGAACCCTACAAAACCAATTGCTTTCTGATAAATGGTCAGAACCGTGTGTTCCTACTCGACACGTTTCTGGGGAACCAACCTATGCAAGATGTGAAACAGTATGTCGAAGAGAACGAGCTGAGCTCCAAGCCTCTTGTTGTCTTCAACTCTCATGCCGACTACGATCATTACTGGGGAAATGGTAGTTTCAAATCCTCAGTGATCGTTGCGCACGAGGCGTGCCTCAGAAGAATGGAGAAAGAAAGCGAAGACGCACTGAGGAATTTCGAAGGCGACAGACAGGGAAAGGTCGAGATAGTGTTTCCGAGTCTCGTCTTCAGCGACAGGATGGTTTTTGTCGATGAGGGCGTGGAGTTCTACTACACGCCAGGGCACACGGTAGACTCAGCATCGTGCTTCGATCATGTGGACAAAACGCTTTTCGTGGGTGACAACATCGAGTCACCCGTTCCCTATATTAACGAGCTGAACTTCCGGACATACAAAGCAACACTGCAAGAGTACTTGGCCAGAGAAGCGAAAATTGTGCTATGCAGTCACAGTGACGTGATGCACGATGAAAGGCTAATCAAGGATTGCTTGGATTATGTGAATAGGTTTGAGTGGCAGAGAGTTGAAGTCGACAAGCTCGACAGGAAAGGCAAAATTACTCACTTCATGAATCTCTCAAACATCGGAGAGAAACTGAAGGATAGACGCTTGCTGAAAGAGGCGCTCAACTACTACAAGGAAAGCATCGCCCTGCTGGATCAACTGCCTGGCGACGTTGTGGGGAGAGATCAACAAAGGAAGAGAATAAATGATATAATCGATTCACTTTCCAACATAGCATAGGATACTGTCGCAAACTTTGATGAACGAGCGCAGACAAGAAGTCGTGATTGAAAAAACTTGGGAGCGGAGTTCCGCATGTACTCTCGCTTATCTTCATTTCCTCCGTCTGACAACGATTAAGACGACCATGATTCCGACAATAATCGCTCCAGCAACCGCCAACCCTATGATTAGTAGATCAGAGTTGAGGAAGGCGTTCGTTGAAATCAAAGTCACAGTTCCAACCGCCGGCGATATCAGATTGGTGATGAACATATCGACAACTAAGCCAGTGTCTTTGTCATAAATCACTCTCACAGTCCCCCCAGCGCTCCACGTCAACCAGATATTCACTGTTCTAGTCATTCCAACGACGCTCATTGATGTAGTCTCATAGATTTCGGGCGAGAGGTCGCTGCAAGGACAGTTCTGTTTCAGAAAGAGATGAAGCACTATAGGGACTTTAACAAGGAGCACTTCCTGAGCAAGTTCATGAACCAAGGATTTTACCTTATTGATGTGGTGAAGTGCCCTATTGACAAACTACCCAAGGATGAGAAAGAAGAAGCAATAGTTTCCTGCACCCAATATCTTAGAAATGAGGTAGACTCACTGATCTTCAATAGGATCATCGTCATTGGAAAGAGTAGCTTCAGAATAGTACGGAGAAGCTTGGATCCTAGCTTTGATCCCGTCGTTATCTCCTTACCGTTCGGTTCGCAGAGAAATGTTGAAGACTACATGAGTGAATTGAAAAGGAATCTTATATACCATGGTTATGTCCATGATGAAAGTGGTGGCTTGCATGCCAAGAACACATGTTGACATGATAAAGGAAATAGCTGGAAACTTGGAGCATTTTGCTGGAACCGAAGTGAAGAAGAAGGTTTTGGAGGGCAGTGAAAAGATAACGGCGAGTACCAGCAAAGACAAGATTGCCGGTTGGGTCAAGAGTGCGATGGAGAGAATGGATTCGCTGGTCGATGAGAAGACGAGGATAAAGGTTATGGAGGCATGTGGTGCCAATTGTGCAATGCAAAACAAGGCAGTAATACAAAGGGCCAAAACGCGCCGCAAGAAGTCCAGTAGCTTGGATGAGTTCCTTGAAGCGGAGCAGAAGAAGCCGATGACAGGAACAAAGCTCACCAAAGATGGAGACGTTCTGTATTGGTATTTCATGCCTCAGTCGTTTAAGACGCCCATGAGGTGCTTCTGTGGCTTGCTCAGAGGGTTGCCCGCAAATGAGACGGTATCACGCTCCTACTGCCAATGCTCGAGAGGATTTGTCAAAAAGTATTGGGAAAGCGTTCTGGAAAGACCGGTGAGAGTCGAAATCATGCAGTCTGCGGTCTCCGGTGGCAAGGAATGTAAGTTCGCGATTCATATATGAGAAAGTCGTGATTGATTCAAGAGGCATAGGAAGTGTGTACATGGAAGGACAGGAGGAGAAGGTAGGCCTCAAGGGTCAGAATATGGATCAAGGCATCGAATTGCTGAAAATACAAGTTTGCTCGGAGCGAGCCCATGCAAAATACACGACGGTAGTCACAACAAGTTTCGCAATCTTCATCGGGTTTCTTGTCGTTCTTTATACGCTACTATTTCAGAATGTGACACCTCTATATGGTTTCATTGTCGGGGTTACGACTCTTACCATCTGTACGATGTACGAATTGTATCGCGTTCGTCGAGGCTTCCGGAAAGACATCAAGAAGATCTCGGACATGATTGAGGCAGTGAAGAAGGGCAAACAGTTGCCCAAGCTCGAACAACTGTTGAAGTGATGAGCCATCCCTGAGTCTTGATTCTTAGTGCGTTCCGAATCGCATTATGCGGCCTGAAACCATAAGAATTTCGTCCCCAGAAAGCTGAAAACCACATCAATATGAGGAAACGTTCATTTACCCTGAGTGCGATAAATGTCTTCATGATCTTGTTCGTATAATGGAGAGTGACTCCTATTTCAAAGAAAAGCGTTAGCTGGCTGATGCTTGCTGCTGGTTTAGACCTGTTTATCATCTTTCTCGGCACGTTTGCGCGGGATCCTAATATCAGGCTCCTGCTGCTATATGCGGCAGTAGTCATTCTGATTCTGATCGTTATGTACTGGCTTTCGGTTTGGCGCCAGATTGCCAAGAAGAAGCGCTGAACAGACAAGACAAGATGGTGAAGATATGGCAAAGAAGGCGACTATGGCGGCAAAGACTGAGAAGATGCCTGTACTGTTTATCGGTCATGGATCTCCAATGAACGTCGTACTGCAAAATGATTTTACTAGGCACCTAACTGCCTTGGGGAAGGAGCTGCCGAAGCCGAAAGCGATACTGGTCATCTCGGCGCATTGGCTTACAAGCGGAACTCGTCTGACGTGTAACGACAAGCCTGAGACGATCCATGATTTCTATGGATTCCCAAATGAGCTCTACAAGATGAAGTATCCCAGCCCTGGTGCGCCTGAGTATGCAAGAATGGTTGAGAGATGGGTTAGAAAAGTCCAAGTATCCTGCGACCCCGGATGGGGTTTGGATCATGCAGCTTGGTCTGTTCTACACTATATGTATCCAAAAGCAGACATCCCAGTATTTGAGATGAGCCTTGACTATTCACCCGGCGAGTGGCATCGCAAGACAGTGCAGTACCATTATGACCTGGCGAAAGAACTTCAGCCGATGAGGGAAAAAGGAGTATTGATCATTGGTAGCGGCAACATTGTGCACAACTTGGAAGTGATAGACTTTGACGACATCAATGCTAAGCCATATGACTGGGCCGTCGAGTTTGATGAAAAGATCAAGTCAGGTCTGCTGAGCCGACATCACGAGGACCTGATCAATTACCGGCTCCTAAGCAAGAATGTATTGTTGGCAGCACCGACACTTGACCACTACTTGCCGATGATATATACCATCGGGCTACAGGAACGGAACGAGTCTGTAGAATTCACTCACGATGGATTTCAGCATGGCTCGGTTTCTATGAGGTCCTTCAAGATCCAATAGAGCCCTTAGTTTAAGTCCGCTGTTTGGCTAGCAGTCAGCCTCAACCCTCAAAATGTACAGTATCGAGCAGTTAGAGGCGTCTCTAACCCGAAAGGCGGAAGCGGATTTGGGGTCTGCTGGTTACCGTGTTCTGCTTCCACAGTACGGGCAGTATTGAGCCGCAGCAGGTATTGCTGCTCCACAGTTGGAACAGAAGATGCTAGTTCTCCTTTCAGGTGACGCAGGCACAGCTTGCTCCTCTATTGCAGAGGGCTCTACCCTGCGAGAAACCTGTCTGGATCCGATGGCCAACTTGACGATCCCTCCGATGATCGTTGCAACGGCTGTGAAGGCGATCACAGCACAGATAGCGGCAAGCACGACCTGGTCACTCCCGGGGGAGGTTGAGCCTGGATCGTCAGTAATTGTGATCGATATCGTGCTAGTTGTATTCGAATCCGAATTATAGAGTACAAAATAGTAGGTGTCGGCCGTGGGAGCTACCCAGACAAAGATTTCTCCATACGAGTATCTGTACAACACCTCATAGCCATAAGTCGGAACGCTGCTGACAAATAGAACGTAGTCGTATTGACTCATTATGAGGAAGGTAGTATAGCCACCACTCGTCACGTCGAAGCTTACCCTAATGATATCATTTCTTGAGCAATAATAAGACCATGGATAGTAGGCGCTTTGAGAAAGTGTAACACTCGTATTGGCTATTGTAGTTGTAGCCGAAGCGGAAATTGTGATGGCTGGAATGATCGCTATCATGACTAGCAAAGAAGCACAGATTACTTTGCTCCTCAACTTCCTGGATGTTCCCCCTTTTATGAACAATAAACATCCCGTAGGTCTTCTATTTAAGGTTATCGTTTGCAACTGGTGAAACCAATGGGGTGATGTGGTTGTAGATTAAGCCTCTTAGAATGACGGGGAGGCATAGGTAATTAGAGTGCTCAAGGAGGAAAGGCTTCACGTCAATTGGGTTCTAACGTCACTGCCGCGGGAAAGAATCGCGAAACTCGAAGCCGCCAGCTCAATGCCGTCTTTGCATCCTGGCCCCGCAGTATGGACAATACTCAGAAGTGATATGCAAGTCTCTTACGCTTGCGCACCTTGTTTTCTATCTTCAAACAACCCATTCAAAACATCCCCAAAGATGCCATAGAAAAACCCCTGCTACCACAACTGCGATGAGTTGCCCACCGGTCCCAGATGGGCTCGACAAATACGCAATCAGTAACATAAGCGGTAAATAAGCTATTGCCCAAATCCAAAACACCTTATTCACAGACATCACCACACTATCCTTTTCTTCGGCGGTTAGGTAGCTCCTTCCTTGATCGGATCTTAGGGCAGTAGCTTTCTTATAGGTTGCAGCATCTCTCTAATATCCAGATTTCAAGGGGGATCGGCTTTCTGGCTTTGCGAGCAGCAAAGTGAGCCAGCCCATCGCGGACCAATGGAGACCGAGTCATCCTGAAGACCAGATGATTCCAATCGGTGAGATCAATTGTTGTTAAATATTATGAAGAGTACATGCATTAACAAGGTGGCGTTCGGTTGGATATATGGAAGTACCATGATATACGGCACAAGCGGCACCGGTTCTGCAATCCCGTGGGCGACGTTAAGTTTGAGGAATTGTGCAAGCAACTTTCCTTGAGAAAGGGAGCTCGCGCCCTCGACATTGCTTGCGGCAAAGGCGAATTCCTTGTTCGCTTGGCAGAACTTTATAGGATTCAAGGAATTGGAGTGGACATGTCGCCTTACTGTGTCAAAGATTGCAGGGAAAGGTACTACGCCCGAGTGCCAACAGCGAAAATCGAGTTCCTTGAGATGGACGCCGCGAAGTTTGAACCTGAATCCTTGGAGAGCTACGACCTTACTATGTGTGTTGGAGCTACTTCCGTGTATGGCGCCTTCAGTGAGACCACCCGTACTTTGAAGAAGATGACAAAGCCAGGGGGGCTAGTGCTTGTAGGAGAGGCATTCTGGAAAAGAGAACCCGATCCAGAGTATTTGGAGATGGTCGAAACAAAAAGAGATGAATTTGGGACTCACAACGAGAATGTCACAGCGGGGGAAGAGGAAGGACTCAATTGTGTATACACTGCTGTAAGCGACCACGATGACTGGGATCATTATGAGAGCCTAAAGTGGTGGTCTGTCAATGACTATCTGCTCGCTCACCCTGAGGATCCCGATATTCCCGAGATACTTGAACGCATGGAGAGGGAAAAGGAGATATACCTTCGCTGGGAGAGGGATACCTTAGGTTGGGCAATATACGTCTTCAGAAAGACGTTTCCAATTGAAGTTCACTAAGCATTGAGGCTAGCAACTATGCTTATGATAGTTGCTGACCTTGTGTTGGAGTTTCCTCATGATTTTCTCACTTTGTAACTCTTTAAGTGCGTTTGAAGCCGTCCATCGAGCAGATTTCGAATCGATTTTCCCAATTGTTCTGGCCATGATGATGGCCTTCTCATTCAAGTGAAGGTTTCTTTTGCCGATCTGTCTTAGCGCCCAATCGATGGCTTTCTTAACGTAGTTTCTTTCATCGGTTGCCTCACGTCGTATGATACGCAGGAAATTCATGAACACTGGATCCTGTGTATCCTTGTGGTGAACCGCCATTTCAGCCATCAGAACGAACCCTGCTCTTTTAACGAATTCCTCCGTTCTTCGCGTCCACTCTTCCACTTTCTTCTCGACAAATCGGGTTCTGGCAAAGAGGTTCTTGCAGCATTGGTCGCAGACATCCCAAGAGTCGAAGTCTCTCGCCCAACGTTCCATCTGTTCCTCCGTGGTGGCTTTCGGATCATCGACAATGCCCGCAAGAATTCGAGCCTCATGAATTCCTGATGACCAGAGTTCCTCCGCCAACTTGTGGTTGGTTCCTATTGCTTTTCCCATTGACCTTAGGTTTGGCATTGAGACCCCGTAAGTGTTTTTGGGATTGATTCCATAGCGTGCCATACCGGCTACCGCTTCAGGATTGCCGAGTGATTTTATCTTCTCTAGAACCTGATCACGGTCCATTTCTATTCCCTGCTACATTCTTATTCTCCACTGAATAGTTCGCTTATCCCGAAGCAAGAGAGCACAGCAGTAGCTCTTAGAGTGGTATGACTTTCATTTCGTTCCATGCCTTTGATTCTAGGTCGTGAACTTTCTGAATTGCTGCTTGCACTTTTGAAATTTGAGGCGCGTACTTTTGGTAGTCGTCTTCTTTCGCTGCGTTGACTGCGGCTCTCATTTTGTCGTCGAGTTCTCTGAGCCTGTGCCTATAGTCGTTTGGCATTTGCTCTTGAATTCTGTTGCTCTCAATGAATATTTCTCTTATCCGAGCCATGTTCGCTAATTCGTCTGGGAGGATTGTTGACTCTAGTTCTCTGATTGCCTGAACCTCATCTTCGAAAATTCTGGCTACTTCGGCGAGCTTAGGCTGGTGTAGCGCTTCGGAAGCTTCCTTCAAGAATCGTGAGTACATCACTCTGCACCATGCTCCTCCGCTGCCTCCAGTTTCCATGTAGATAAACGTGCTTGACAGTGCCAGCAGCAGCTTGTCAGCGTCATACGTCTTATGCCATTTGGGAAATGCTTCCTTGAATCTCAGTAAGCCTTTGAGACCAAAGTTGGATATCGGTGGGTTTGTCATCCATTCGAGGTTTGCTTTTATGGCTCCCGGAAGCACCTCTTCGAGTGATCTTGGTTTTTCTGGAAGTCTCAGCTCTACAAGCTTGTGCTTTGGTGGGAAGGGCTGGTATCCACTTGCACGTGCCATCTGGAAATACGTCAGAGGCACCTGGACTGGGTGTGCGAGACGGTCCGAAATACACACAGTTCCTCCTTTTTCATCTATTCCATACACGACGACAGTATGGCCGCCAAAATGAGCTTCTTCAAATGGGATTTTCGCGTCATCTCTGAAGAAATATGGCAAGAATGCCATATCAACAAACGTGATAGCAGGCATTCCTCTCCTCAGCATGTCTTTGAGTTCTTGATGGGCTTTCAACGGTGAGCTGGTTATGTGAGGTATCACCTTTCCGCCTAGTCGTGTGACGGTCCGCTCAAATATCTCCAGTTCCTTTGCGTTTAGTGCGCCTATGAATGGTACTGGCATCAGTTTCATTTCCCAGTAAAGCATCCCCAGCGCCGACGCCAAGCCCAACAACATATCCTCAGAATAATCCCAGCCGAGGTAAGCAAAGGTTTTCCGTAGACTGGAGAACTGACAGTTGTGCCCTGCAATGTGTTTGAAGTTCTCTAACCTGAATACTTCACCGGTGACTCCTATATTGCCGTAATCAGCCTCTGGGAGTTTGCCTTTCTCTTTTCTCTCGCTCTGGATAGTTCTCTTATCCGATTTCGAGGTCGACATTTGGTCTCCGTCTCCTTTATATCAGGATACCTTTCTTGCCCCTCTCCTTCCTCTTCTGCTCGAGATCTCGCTGCGTCTTGTCCTGAGCGATTGCCTGCACCTTTGGCTGTTGATCTGCGCACCACACGTAGCCATCTTTGACCTTCTCGATGAACTCCCTGAGCCACTGCTTCTTAGATCGCAGCTCTCGGTAAGGGCGCTCTAGGAGAGCGAGAATCAACTCCACGTCCCGAGGATCGATGTCTGCAATCGTCCTGTCTGCGATTCGCTGACTGGGACTGTTCTGCAGCAGGAGACCAAACTGTTTCATAGGGGAAATGAAGGATTCCGCATACTGCAATCCCTCGTCTACCAGTTCCATGTAAGACTCCAAAGCATTCAGCACATCTTGTTTCTTCAGCAGAGGCAGATGCGCTATGGATATGTCTAGCTCGTCATGAATTATCTTGGGGGTACTAAGTCGATATATCAGCTCCTTCTTGAGGACTTCCGCGCCCATCTGAGTCATGTAATAGAGTTTGACTTCGTGACCCTCTCTCTTGCTCTGCTCACCTTTGACATACGTGTACATCTCAAGTCTGCTTAAGCAGTTGTATACTGATGATGAACCGACGTCTGCCCAGTTTCTTGCGCCTCGAGAATCTAGAGCTTTGTCAATGTCTTTTCCAGAGATACCCTCCTTTCCAGCGGCAACTTGTGCTAGAACAACTATGTCGCTTGCGGGCAGGTGTTCTGGGATCTTACCTGTCAACGGCATTGTAGGCTTCGTGCGTGGCATTTCCGACACCTATTCTGGAGTTTGATTATGGGTTAGGGTCCTATTAGGGGACATTGAAGTGTGTTGCCCATCGCCCTCAACTCTATGTCTATTATCAGACACAAAGTTAAATATTAATGGGCGCGGTCGCAATAGAACACAGAGCGGTGCTACGAAAGTCAACACCAAACCCACTCGCAGGAGCAGTCATGGCAGTGTTCAGAATCTACACCTAACTCATTGATGCTATATCAGTTACAGGGTTGGCATCGATAGATAGGAGAATCGTTGCCAATTACCCCTTGTTTCTAAGCCTGTCAATGAAAAAGGAGAGGAGGCGAATTGAAGAAAGGGAGAATTTCGGTCGACCGCGAGCTCGAAGTCATTTGAGTGTCAACGTATCTTTCAAGATACTCTTCATCCAAACGCTGGTAACAGTTTCAATAGCGCAGTCATATCCCCGTCGACCTTGATTTTTCCGGTTCCCATTGCTTCCATTGGTGGTAGCTTCCCGTCAATCAAGTCCTTCATCGTGTCCACATCGACGGTGACCGTTGCTGCTGCGTCTTTTGTCCTTATTTCTGACGCCTTCACTTTTTCCATTGTCACTGTTCCATCCTTGGCGAATTTCAGGCGATATCCGATGCCGATATCACTGAAAATCTGTTGAACCATCTTACCCCAGCCTTTCGTCGCGTCCTTGCTTTCGTTGAGCCTTTGCTGAACGGTCTTCATGACTTCATCTGCCACTTTTTCTTTCTTTTGAGACATACACATCCCTCTAATCCACTTTTATTGAATTCATCAATATGTAGCCGTTATAAGGTTAGAACAGGGTATATTTAAGATTTTCCTTGTGTCGTCGCTAACCTTGGTCACCAGCAGACTGGCACGCATATGCAGCTGGGAAGCTTTGATGACCAAAAGAGTTCATCTGTAATCGGAACGATACGATACCTTATCAACGAAGATAATCTGCGGGGGCGCCTAGAAGATATTGTAGAGTGGGTGATCCGTTGCCTTTATGGTCGTTCCCATCCTTTTCGCCGTGTAAGCTGTAATGGCATCTGTCATGGCACATGCTATGAACGCTGATTCAGAAAGCTCAATTGGACCGAATAGAACGAAGTTGGCGCCCATCATTTGGGTGACTATTCCTGAGCCACCAGAACAGACGTTGTATCCTTGTTGTCCGAACTCACCTTTTTTCAATCTTTTCCATTGGGTCACGGCATTCGCTGGTCCACATCCAGTTGGCAACCCAAACTCTTTCTTGACGAGATGAATTGCTTTGGCGGCTATGCCTATGCCTGGAACATCGGTGACAGCTGTATCGACAAGCGTGTTTTTGACTCCTGCTTCCTCAGCGAACCTCAGCAATCCTTTCTGCCCAGGGTATCCCCTTAGAATATCTACTCTCCCCTCGGTTAGAGGTTTCTTGGGGGTAAACGCCATTACGACGGCGTTTTTTACGTTGAGATTCCGTAGAGCCTTTGCTTCCTCATCTGTAACGAGGTAGTCGATCGAGTTGTAAATCGCTCTTTCTCGTAGCCCAATTTCCATGGCATGTTTTGTCGCTGGTATCCTGACTTTCGGTGATGGGCCATCGATGAAGAATGGACAGTCTGTTGCGCTAGAAATATAATCAACATATTTAATTAGCGCTTCAGGTGTGTTAGCGACGACGTCAAGGAAGAACGGGTTCTTGGTTTTTTCAGACATCTCTTTGACTTTGTTGATTAGCAGTTCAGCCTGTTTCTTGTCAAACTCACCTTTCGCTTCATTGCTGACTATTTTGTGTCTGTCATAGAATATGCTTCCGACGAGAACCGTTGGATATTCACCTGGCTGACCGCCTACCTTGACCCCCGCAATGTCGAGTACTTGCTGTTCTTTCTCAAATCTGAACAATTAGTGTCAACCTCCAGTAATTCTGTCCAGAACGGTTGATTGGGTAAGTGATTGGCCCCCGTTAGGTGAGCTTCTTATGCCACTCCACGGCCCTTTTGTCAGGCATGAGTCGCTTCAATTCCTCATCAAGGTTGGTTGGAGAAACAATCACAAGCCATCCCTTGCCATATGGATCATCATTGATAAGCTCTGGCCTGTCAACCACCTCTTCGTTGATCTGCTCGATAGTGCCGCTTACGGGGGCAACCAAATCAGTGACAGATTTTGCTGATTCCACGGTTCCTAACGGCGTATTTTGTTTGATTGTGTCACCTGCGCTGAGAAGCTCAACGTAAACGATTTCATGCAGTTGTTTCTGCGCGTAGTCGATTATTCCTATTCTTACTGATGCGTCCTCGATGCGCAGCCACAGGTAATCTTCGGAGTAATATAATCCTTCGCGAACTTCATAGTCGTTTACTCTGACCAAATCTTTCGCCTCAGTTAAGGTTGATTTCTTCTGACCATGTTTTCTAAGAGCCATTCTCATCTTGATTGCATCGAAGAGCTGAAGACCTAAGACCTCATCCATTGGACTATTTCAGGCCTTTCCGATTATTTGCTCCTCGTAGCGTATGGCAATAAGCCCTTTTTCACTGCTGACAACTCGTAGTTTGTACATGTTTCTGTGTGGGGACTCTCCCTTCTTCGAGAGACCTTGTATCCATCTCTCCTCTACTTTGCCATTCAACGTGATTTTCTTATTCGTTATGTGGGATTGAAATCCACTTATGACTGTGTCACCGATTTCATACTTGAATGGAGAGATGGGACTGTTTTCGCAAAGATGTGCCTGTTCCCTAGTAGGATAAGTGTTTCCACACTTCACACACCTATAGACATCCATTTGATTTCCCTCATTTTGCAGATGCTTTGACTTCTCAGTTGAGGCATGATCCTCCGGTTAGAGGCTGTTTGTCTTAGTAGATGAGTTCTTCCAGAGTGATGTTTATCTGTGATACCATTACGCACCTGGGTAACTGTGCGCAGCGAATGACTTCCTAAAGTGGCCTAGTAGTCGATTATTATGGCAAAAACAAAAGTTGGAAGCTAGGGTTATTTGGCCTTCTTTCCCAGCTTTTTCATAAGCTCATCGGTTTTTCTTAGAGCGTCCCAAGCGTCGTCGCCACAGTGATCAGCCCCGAAACCTTTCGCTACATTCTCTGTGAATCCCCAGCCTCCGCAGATTAGCCCTACTTTGTCTCTGATTCCAGCCTTTTTGAGCTCCTCATTGATTTCTCCAACGTGGAATTTCGCGCCGCCGAGGATCGCTGAAGCGCCCACAATGTCCGCTTTCAGCTCTTGAGTCTTGCTGACGAAGTTCTTGGCCGGTTGATCCTCACCGATGTCATAAACCTCATATCCAGCGCCAGTAAGCACCGAACTCACGATGCTTTTGCCGATGTTATGAACGTCTCCCTCGACTGTGCCGATTACCACCTTCCCAGCGCTCTTGGCTTTCTGCGCTTTTAGGAGAGGCGTTAGAACTTCCATCACAGCTGTTGTTATGTCGCCTACCATCATTAGGTCAGTGAGGAAGAATTGGTTTTTCTCGTACTTTGCACCTGATGCGATCAAGGCGGGTTGTAATCCTTTCATGAGTATGTCGTAGGCCGAAACCTTCGCAGCCAAGGCTTTCTTTACCGACTCTTTCACTAGTTCTTCGTTTTCATCGAGGATTCCTTGTTTGATCTGTTCGAGAAGTGCTTGTGCCATTTTATACACACCTCAATACAATACATGCGCGTGGTTTCACGGCTTTGTGGGAGACTTCCCGTACTCCTTTACGTATTTGACGAATGCATCGACGTTCTGGGGGGGCGTCCAGTAGTCTATTGCACCGGCTGCCATTGCGAATCCCACCCCTGGAATTGAAGTTCCAATTTTGATGTGCTCCTTGACGGTTGCTTCCAGCGTCGGTAAGTCCGTTAGAAGCGCTTTGTCAGGTTCGCAGCATACATATGCCTTGTCAATACTCTTTGTGAATTGTCTTGCAAATTCTACTGGCGTGTCCGTTGTGAAGAAGAGATATTTGCAGGGGTCATAACCGCCCGCGTCAGCCATGATTTGCACATGGGTTTCCTGATTGGCAGCGTAATACCAAGAGTCGAGTGGACCACGTTTAGCTAGCTCAGCGCAGTAGGGCGCAATGCGTTCCTTGAAAATATCTGGAGGCCATGCTGAATGGTGTTGGCAACACCAGACGTAGTCCCCACCGGCTTCCCATAGTGCCTGAGCAAATCTGATTTCAAACTCAGTTGTCTTCTTCATCATTGCGTGCCACATATCAGGGTTCTTTATCGCGTCAAGGAAGCCCAACTTGAGTCCTCTTACGCATTCTGGAATGATCCATTCGGCCGGTGTGCAACAAGATGGCAAAATCGGTACGATGCCAGCGAGTCCATTCTTCTTGAATAGTTCCTTCATCTTTTTTATAGCCCATAGCATACCTGGATATGTCCCATCTTTCTTCGGATCTGGGACTACTAGCCTGTCGACGTCGTCCATGGTTTTTACGCTGGGTTCGACCATTACTGGATGAGCGAGGTCCAGTAGCTTAGCCTTGCCACCCCATTCCGCTTCGCCATAACTATATGAATAGACCTGTAGGTTGTGGGGAGCAAATCTTGCAGCGGTTGCTAGATGCGCCTTCAGAAACAGTTTCGGGTTTCGGAAAGAGTCTATTGGCTTAATGGCGTTAGCGTAGCCGTCAAGCACTTTGATTGAATATGTTGTCTCGGGATGTAAGTGTACGTTAATCGTGTCAACTTCTTCGCCTTTTATTGTGGCGTTCCATCTTTCCCAAGGAGTCATTTTGTCTTTTGAGATGTTCTCCTTGATCTTTTCGCAGTATCTGTCTAGCTCTAGTTCCTCTTCCTCTGAAAATGGAAAATTAAGCTTTGTGTAGGGGGTTCCTTTTCCATACCACTTAGGAGCCCCTTCCATGGAGCCCCAATTTACGCTACTCTTTACAGCTACCATAATATCACCGTTATAAGGTTAGAACAGGGTGTATTTAAGATTTTCCTTGTGAAGTCGGTAACTTTGGTCACTAGCAGATTGAAACGAATAGGGCGGGGGACTGACAGTCAAAATGGTTGAACCATGATCGATGGCATCGGCTTACCAAGTATTGTTGACAGGTAGGTACGCTTGGTAGCAGAACTCCATGAGAATCAGGCTGATGGATGAAGTGGCGAATGTTGCAGGGTCGCTGGTAAGGGGGAGAAAACAAGACCTGTCTAATCACATCGCGCGATGCCAAAGCTCAAATATCAGCGGAACTGAGAAGTTGATTAAACGTGTGCGCGACAGCGAAGAAGGCAAGGAGAGAGGATAACTTGGATGGTATGTTTGCGCTCGGCAACATTCTCCTTCTAATCGCTCTCTTGCCACTTGCGTTTCTCGTTTACACTTTGTCGAACCTGCGGAAGTTGAATATATCAGTCACTCATCCGAGAGTTATCGTCGAATTCACCTTGTTCATTGTTCTTCTAATTGCCGGAATCATTTTGAGGTGAAAAAAGAGGAAAAAGGAGACGTCGACATAACTATTGAGTCGACGAGGTTTTCTAGGCAAGTTTCGTGCCGCATTCGCCGCAGAATCTCGTTCCTGCTTGGTTCTGCGCTCCGCATTTTGGACATACTACTAGACCTAATGGTGCGCCGCAATTGTTGCAGAATTTGCCAGTTCCTGCTGGTTTGCCGCATTTGGGGCAAGTCGTCTGCCTGCCAGTGATTTCTCCCTTGAAGACAGTTGTGGTCTTTGCCTTCTCTTGTATGTCTTCAACTCTCTTGGCTGCTCTGGCAGCTGAGACCTCAACGGCCTCGCGGGGGGCATCGTTGACGCAAAGTCCTTCTTCTTCATTCCAGTCGTTGTCGCATACATATTTCTTGCATTTTGCGCATCTGTGGAAATGTCCTTGGGCTTCGCTTTGAGCTGATGTAAATGCCGCTTCATGTTCCTTGTGCCACTGGGGAGACATTCCTGAGAATCTCTCGCCTATTATGTCGGTTCCACTTTGCGCTGCCCATCCAGCTTGGCTCTTGCCAGCGAGGGATGCGCCCACTGAGACTGCTTTTCCTAGTCCTCTTAGTAGTCCTCCTTTCTTGTAGGTCTTTGATGCCTGGAAGGATGTTTTGAATCCATCGCCACAAAGGTCGCAGAAGAAGGTGAACTGAAATCCCGCTTCGGTGCTATTATCCGCGAAGTTTTTCGTGAATGGTTTTAGCGTCATTCTTGTCTTCTCCCCTCCTCCCTATTTGATTGTTCGGATAGAGTTTGGCATCTCTCACTCGGTAACTGCTACTTCTTTGACTTCTCAAGAACACCTGCTAGGGGAGCTCCGCAATGCTCGCAGTAGTCCCCGAAGAACGTTGTCTTGTGGCATTTTGGGCATTTCGCTTCTAGCGACAAGCCACACTTGCTGCATGCCTTCCACCCCTTCTCGATTGGGTTTCGACATTTGGGGCATCTTAGTGGCCCGATTGGATTTACCTTGCCACATGCAGGGCATACGTTCGATTCAGGTGGTATAAGTGCATCACAGTAACGGCAGGGTTTCTTATACCCGAACATGCCGCAACCTCCTTTATTCCGCTCTTCGATAATAACGCTCAAAATATCGTATAAATGTTTAGCTGGCTCACTGGGTGGAATGGAGCGTCTACTTAAGCATTTCCCACGGCACAACTAGGTGAGTGTGCAGAAACTGGAGCGCTCATAAAGGGGACCGTTATTTGAAGAGGATGTTTGTTTTCTTTTGCAGGTTGAGACGGCCAAGACAAGTTCTTTGTCACGTCATCATCTCATCTGAGCTGTTGACTTCACAGATAGATTTATCAGAATAACTGATAACCTAATCTTGGAGCCATATTGCCATGCAGTTCATGAAGCACGGCTCCGACTACCCAGATTCATGATCACGTGGGGTAAGTCAAAATCTATCTGCCCAATCCGAATGAACGCCCATCTGCCCAGCGCCTGTGCGGGTTTATGTCTGCTTGCCAGGCCAATGTGAGGAAGAGGACCAGCATCCAAGTCACGACTAGCCAAGATGGACATGATATCGAAATAGGGGTGCTTTTCACCATTGACGGCAAGGAAGAAGGCGGTCAAAACCGAGTTGCCATTGACGGACGACGATATTGAGAGGGTCATAGATGACCTAAGGTATGTCTTGAGGAACGCCGCTTCCAGAGATGAAACTGACAGGCAGATTATCTTTGACTTAACCAAGACCATTGAGGAGCTGAACGTGAATCGGTTGGATAAAGTGAAGGGTTGGGACCCAAGCTACGGCAAGGTTGACACCCGTGACCCAGAGGCTAGAAGAAAGGCTCTCATGCGGGGACTCGAGGAGGCAGAAGTCAAAGCCACGAAGAAAAGGAGAATCAAAAGAGAGGAGGAAAAGGAAGAAGGTTTCTCATTGCGAAGGGCGCTTCGATCCCTCAGAGAAAGACTCGGCGGTACTGGGTCAAGAGGATGATAGGTAGACTACTCGAAATAACATCCAACTATCGTCTCATGAGTTTGCACTATCTCGTGCATTAGGAAAAAGCAACCAGTGAGATGTCAATTGTCATGTCGAAATGTCCAGATTGTGGGAAGAATGTGGAAACTTACATGATTTACTGCCCGAATTGTGGAGCGCACTTACAGAGTCGCTCGCAGGAGGAGATCTCGGTCTCCTCGGACAACTTGGCCTCTACCGTCAAGAAGCTGATAAACGAGGGAAACGTACGGAGGATTATCGTCAAGAATGACAAAGGGCAGAATGTGTTAGAGATACCTGTGACTATCGGTGTGATCGGAGCTTTTCTGCTTCCTTGGATGGCTGCTCTCGGAGTTATCGCTGCAATGGCGGCGCATTACAGGATAGTAGTGGAGAGAAAGGAGAAATCGTGAATTACATCTGGTCGAGTGTCTTCACGACTTCATCTATGTTTTCATATACTCGGCTGGGCAGTTTTTGAAGGACCTCTGAAGCGTGGATTCTCTCTGATGGAGTGAAGTCAAATACTTTCCATCCTTGATGTTTAATGAGTTCTTCCCTTGTCGCAGGAAAACGCGCGTCCTCTTTCAGGACTTGCTCGAGGGAAGAGAGTCCTACAGATTTCGTTACGGGCGGGAAGCTGAGAGTTTCGTTGTATGTTTTGAATCTCGCGGCATCAAGGTACATTTTCAAGCCGTGGAAGGCTAACACAACCTTCTTCTCATTTGTCTTCTTGGTTTTCTCATGGATCTGTTTGAGTTCTTTGTCGTCAAATTGGTAGATGTTATGTGTGCCTTTGCCGAAGAGTCTCGTGTAGATGATGTCTGTGTCAAACGCAGGGTCCCTCCTTGAAATGTCAACGCAGTGAATAGTATTCAGGTCCTGCATTGTTTTGACCAGGTAATCTGGAAGCTGCTTTTCCTCTTTCATTCCCCTTATTTCCCAAGCGACCCTTGTTCTTTTCAGGTTAGATGAGCTTAAGAGATCTTTTGCGGCTGCCGCTTTTCGTTTGGTTATCACGAGGCTTGGTGGCGTTTCCACATGAAGAATCTGCGCCTGAAGGACGTTGCATATCTGGATCGATTTCGAGAGCGTTTCATGGGCCTGCTTCACTGGCTCGAGCTTGTACTTGTGGGTCAGATCTTTGTGACTTCTGACGGAGAACTCAAAGTCCTTAGAGACCTTCCTGCGCCACTGAGAGACTTGGTCGAGTGGGGGCGTCTCGTAGAAGGTGGAGTTCACTTCGACGAAATTGAACGCTTTTGAATAGGTGGAGAGCGGATCCATGCCTGGTACCAGAAAATATGACCAGCCACCCGCCCCGATCCTGTATTCCGCCATCAGCCTCATCAGAATACGTAGATGCGACGTATCCCTTAAAACATGACCATCTATCCTTGAACAGATGTTGTCACAGAAAGTAGGCTAGAAAAGGTGTGCACCGTATCCTCCCATGTTCAGACGGCTATTGCCGCTGTCCGTACCGCGCTTTGCATTCTATCTTCCAGACTTAGACGTAAAGAGACAACTTGCACCCAATGCTCCAATGGCCATGGGCATGAACGAGATGAAACCGATCGGATAATACGAGTATATTATTGCTTGGAAACTGAGTTCATTGCTTGCTGCAATCATGTACAGGATACCTGTACCCATCCAAAGTCCGCCATTTGGAAAACGTTTATAGTTTACTAGGAAGAACGCGCCGACAGCGACGAATGCAAGTCCTCGAAAGATGCTGACAAGGAACACCATGACTAGACCGAGCAAGCTGTATGAACCTGGGATGTAGTACGAAGGAAGGTAAGTCATCCCAAAGAATGTGAGAACATAGAATGACATGTTGATCATGGAGGCAACGAAGGCCACTACACCGCTGGCTAATCCTACACGGTTGCCAGAAAATATCCAGCGCCCGACTAACATCGATGCCAAGAACAATATGGCGAAAGTGATGAGAAAGACTGAGCCCACAATACCCCAGAAACCCAGTAATTCAATCCCCTGAGTTGGGGTCAAGGACCCCGATTGGTAAGATGAGGCGTAATATCCCAGATTGAAAACTAAGGTGGAAACTATGAGGAATACTTGTCCTATGCCACCGATTATAAGCTCATTTCCAAATCCCTTTGGGGCAACGAGAGATTGGGGAGCATTTTCAATCCAGTTTATCTGATCTTTGATTTCTTCGATGCTGAGAGACCCCTTAATCATATTGATTAGCTCTTCTTTGCTTGTGGCAGCGTGAATTGGCGTCTGTGAGACGAGTCTTGCCAGTTGAAGCAAACGCCCTTCGCTGAGTCTGGAGAGAATTCTCTCTTTCTGACTCGTTTCACCCATGCCCCCTCAAGCAGACTGCTGACGTTACCCACTGTCAGCGAGTAGGTATTTAAGCATTTTTTGTAGACTATTGGCTCTGCTCGAAGTCTCAAACCAATATTCGCTACCCACAAGGATTCCCCGTCGCTTAGTTCCACGAGCATCTTATTTCTCTGATTAATCTTCCACATGTCCATCTTATTTCAATCTTCTCAGAGAATCAGAGAACCCTGGTTTGCCGTCTAGGCTACTACTTAAATATCGTGAGAACTGCTTTCTACTTTGTTTCGGTGGCGCTTCTATTGGGATACATTGCGCTTGGGACGTCCGGTTGGAGTTATGAGGAATGGGTAGAACCCTTCTATAAGTTCAAGAAAGTTAGCAAGCTTCGTGCATATAATAGAGTCTTCCAGACAGCGGAAATAGACTCCACGTTTTATCGTTATCCAACCGAAGGAACTGTATATGGTTGGTTAAGATATACCGATCCTAGTTTCGTCTTCACCGCCAAACTTCCGCAGCTGATTACCCATGAGAAGTTACTTGATCCCAGCCAAGGGGTAGAAGACGATCTCAACAAGTTCTGTGAATTGATGCGGCGTCTTCTCGAGGGTGGGAAGCTTGGCTGCCTACTCATCCAACTTCCTCCTAAGTTCAACTTCGATCAGGTTGGGAGACTCGAGAATTTCTTTGAAATTCTTCCACAAGAGTTCCCGTTCGCGGTCGAGTTTCGCGACTTGTCTTGGGTCACGAGTGATACGTGGAAGATCCTTTCGAAGTATCGGGTCGCTTACACGATTGTTGATGAACCTTTGCTACCGCCAGAACTCCACGTCACTTCAAACATAGCGTACTTCAGGTGGCATGGAAGAGGAAGAAGACCATGGTTCGACTACAGATACAAAGAAGAGGAGTTGAAACCATGGGTGCCGAAAGTCAAGGAAGTTGAAAACAAAGTCGACAAGGTGTACGGTTACTTCAACAACCACTATCACGGTTACGCTGTTGAGAATTGTCTTCAAGTGCTCGACATGTTGGGGGTTCTTACGCCTGAACAGGCTGAAGCAAAGACTCACATTCAGAATTACTTCTCTTCAGTCGGTCAGAAGTCGAGAATAGAACCAGGAACCCTCGACGAGTGGACAACGGAGGATATCGAACGGGTTCTTGAAGGATTCACTGGGAAAGATAGGTTGAGGAGGGCGAAGGAAATCAACGACGACGAGGTTGCAGTCGAAGAGCTTTCTGATTCAGTTTTGAAAGCATCCGTCCGGGAATACCACATTCTGATCGACATCCCGAACAGAATCATCCTTCACGACTGCGCCGACTGGGATAGAGTTATCCCGAAAAAGGAATTCTGCAAACATCTCGGAAAGCTGATGCTGAAAATAGATGAAAACAAAGCTCTCAAAATACTAAAAAGAATCCGTTCGGAAATAGATGACTGGCAGTTTAGGCCGTACATAGAGTGAAATAGGGAAGTATTTCGCTGGGTTAATTTCAACGATCAGCGATACTCAAATTGCAGCCAAGCATGTACTAAGCCATGGCTTTCTTAAGCTGCAGTACGGCACCTTCAAGCCCCAGCTTCTTTAGAGTTGGCTCCGTTGGTATCCCGTTGTTGTCCCATCCTCTTTTCTTGTAGTAGAGACTGAGCATTGAGTCGTATTGCTTTTTGTCGAGTTTCTGTCCCTTCTGCGGTCCTTTGGTAGCCGGTTCTTCGAACCATCTCGCTGGTGGCATATCCATTGCTCTGCTCCAAGTCTTGCCATATTCTCTGACCCAGAATGATCTTATGAGTGTGCACACCCGGTCGGCGACCCCGTAGAGGTCCTCCATTGTGAAGTCTATTCCTGTCACGCTCTTGAGAATCTTGGGGTAGAACCCGAGGTCAAATCCTAATTCAACCCATGGAAGTCTGCACACTGTGAGACATTCGAAAACTCCGCCCCTTAGCCTCTGGAGGTCTATTACCTTGTCCACCTTGTTTTCTCCATAGCCCGGTCCCCCAGTTGTGGCTTCCCAAGCAATCACCCATGCATCCTTGTGATGCGCGCCTATCGAGCAAGTGCCGTATGACAATGCCATTGCCGGCATTCCGTGGCAATCATACGCAGATATTTCTAGTCCTTTGACGTGCATGGCCCACTTTTCTGACCCGTTCTTGAATTCGTGAGCCGCCGCCTTTACGCCATTTGCCAGAGTCTTACCAAGAGGCGTACGAAGACCTACTATGTCTTCCAAAAGGTTTTTTGCCGCTTTGAAGTCTCCCCATTTTATTGATTCCTGTATGATTCTCTTCTCGGAGGCTTCCATGGCGAACCCTATAGCGCTTCCAAGTGAGATCGTGTCAACACCATAGATGTCTGAGAGTCGGTTAAGAGTTGATACTTGTTTCAGATCTCCTATTCCTATGTTTGAACCAAGCATCGCAACATTCTCATAATCTATCTCTGAGGGCTGCCCTTCAGAATCTTTTACAACGTTTCCGCAGGTCATGTTGCAGTTCGGGCATCCACGGTTGTCTATTTTTATCTTCTCCATTGCATCTCCGCCGATCGCGCCGCCGCTGACGAACCAGCCTTCCTTATAGTTCAACGTTGGCAGTACTCCGTGTTCTTGGCTCCACTCTATCGTCGACATTGTTCCCTGTCGCTTCCAGAACTTGTAGTTAGGTTTACCGAGGACGTCTTTGTAACCGTCTGCTCCGAGTTTCTTTGTTTCGGCTGGGTTTGCGAATTGGATTTCCTTGTTGCCGCTGACAACGATCGCTTTGAGTTTCTTAGATCCCATGACAGCTCCTATGCCCGGTCGCCCACCTGCCCTACCTTCCTGGGATATGATGTTGGCATATTTGATGAGTCTCTCTCCTCCGGGACCTATGACAAGGACACCTGTCTGTTTGCCGTGTTTTTCGTGGAGCCTCTTCTCAGTTTCGAAGGTTCCTCTCCCCCATAGATCGTCTGCACTGTTAATCTCGGTTTTGTCGTTCTCTATGTAGATGTA
This sequence comes from Candidatus Atabeyarchaeum deiterrae, assembly GCA_037310415.1. Classification (GTDB taxonomy): domain Archaea; phylum Asgardarchaeota; class Atabeyarchaeia; order Atabeyarchaeales; family Atabeyarchaeaceae; genus Atabeyarchaeum; species Atabeyarchaeum deiterrae. The sequence continues at coordinate 1,901,513 of CP147780.1, read as the reverse complement.
ACATGGCTTGTTGCTCGCACCATTGACTACAATGCCATCGTACCCTGCTTTTCTTAGGTAGACTGAGGTCCAGGATCCTATGTTTCCATCGCCATACCCTCCCGTGAGTGGGCTCTTCGCCGCAACGATAACTTTCCCGGGGCTTGGCATCGATAGACCAGTAAGGGGACCAATTGCGACTACAAGCTCGTTGTCAGGAGAAAAAGGATCGACTCCCGCCTTCAGATCATCCCATAGTATCTTGGCAGCGAAGCCACGTCCACCAAGGAACTTTGATGCAAAAGTTGAGTCATATACTTGGATTGTTGATTTTCCAGTTGTGAGATTGACACGGAGAATCTTTCCATTCCATCCTTTCAGCAACAAACGTCACCTCTTCTTCTGTCGCAAACTCTATTCATGATTAACCTCCCTATAAAACCGCACCTATTCTTTCGGACGATAATCACGATTCTGTTGCGGGAAGCCCACGCCCTTTGGAGGTGGGGAGGAACTGGCGGCGGCCAGCTTAATACCATTATTATCCGCTATGACCACTTGCATCCCTGTTTGCAGTCGGACGATACGCACCAAACTGGCATTTGCGCCTTTTTATAGACTTGACAGGCCCACGATCCTCAAAATGTTGCAGGAAGTGTCTTGAGAGGGACCTCAAAGAGGAGAACAGGTTCAGCTTTCATCTGATTGGTCCTAAGAGGATAAAGAAGGATATTCAGAAGCTGGGGCAACTGACTTCATCATCAGTCGTTCAGGCGAGCAACTGATATCCGGAACGCTAACGGAGACGTCGTGGTGTAGGGTACTTCAAAATACACACATAGAGGCTAAATTCAGCTGGGTCTACTTTCTTCTGCTGAAAGCCCATGTCCCGACGAGAATCATGGCCACATCGAATGCAACCACAACTAGAATATCTATATATAGTGGGAACAGTGGTGGGATTCCACCTCCGAGCACAACTGTTCTTAGGGCGTCAACTCCATAAGTCATGGGGTTAAAGTAGGCGACTGTTTGAAGCCAAGCCGGAGCGGTTGTCGTTGGAAACAAAGCGCCGCTAAGGAAGAATATCGGCAAAGTTACGAAGCTCTGAACAACGCCGAAGCTCTCAAGGCTACTCATCGAGCTCGCAACAGTTAGCCCTATGCAGACAAGCCCAAAGGTCAACATTATCATCAGTGGAAGAGCGGCAAGAAAGACCAGAAGGTTCAAGGGAACTTGGATAATGAAGCCAAGCATGAAGGTAATAACCCCTTGAATCAGAGCATCGGTGCTGTTTCCAAGCATTTTTCCAATGAATATCGAGCTTCTCGATATCGGAGCCACAAGTACCTCCTTTAGAAAACCGAACTCCCTATCCCAGATGACCGAGATACCCATGAACATGGAAGTGAAAAGCATAGTCTGCGCTACGATCCCCGGAAAAATGAACTCTTGATATGTGAACCCAGACTGTGGAATCGGAGTGCCGCGCAAAGCTGATCCGAAGATAAGCAACCAGAGTGCTGGCTGAACGAAGGAACTAACTACTCTTACTCGTTCTCGAAAGTATCTCTTGACTTCTCTAAGCCAGAGAGTGTAGATTGCGCGCGCTTCGGTCATCTCACTCCTCTCCTTCTGGCAGCAGTAATGCCATGGTACTCTTTCCCTTCCTCTTCTCTTATCGCCCTTCCAGTATAGTGGAGGAAAACATCTCCGAGGTTTGGCTCGTGAAGCGATATTGAGTCGATGCGTGTTCCTGCGTTTGCCCCAGCTTCAACGATCCTTGGCATGATCTCGTGCCCGTTCTTGACGTATACTGTCAGTTCGTTCCTAGAAAGGGTCGTCTTTCTAACAAGCCCGGCCTCTTTCAACAGTTGAGACAACTTCTGAGGCTCTGATGTCTTTATCGTAATGGTCTCTTCTCCTAGGCTCGCCTTCAGGTTATCTGGTGTGTCTAGTGCAACTATCTTTCCATAATCTACTATGGCTATTCGATCACATAGCTGGTCTGCTTCATCCATGTAGTGCGTCGTTAGAATTATCGTTATGTCCTCTTCTTTCGCGAGTTTCTTTATGTAATTCCATATATGCTCGCGCGTCTGCGGGTCGAGACCGATCGTGGGCTCGTCGAGAAACAGTACTCTTGGGTAGTGTATGAGTCCTCGCGCTATTTCTAGTCTACGTCGCATCCCGCCAGAATAAGTTCGAAGCAGATTGTCTGCTCTCTGGTCTAGCTCAACCAGTTTAAGCAGCGTCTTGATCCGCTTCTTCGCAACTTTGCTCGGAACGCCATAGAGGTTGGCGTGCATCACCATGTTCTCGCGCCCTGTCAGCCTGTCGTCCACGCTTGGTTCTTGGAATACGATCCCAAGTGACTTTCTAACTTGAGCGGGCTGCTTGATGATGTCAAACCCGTTCACGATAGCAGTTCCAGAGGTGGGTTTGAGAATCGTGCAGAGCATCGAGATAGTTGTTGTCTTCCCGGCACCGTTTGGGCCCAGGAGCCCGAATACTTCACCATGCTCAACTTTGATGTTGAGGCGGTCAACCGCAATGAGAGTTCCAAACTTCTTTGTCAGGTCGCGTGTCTCAATAATGTGACTAGTCATGTCTTTACTCGCCTGCTCGCAAGGTACGGGTCGATGATTGCGGTGCAAGAAAGGTAAGTCGTTTTCAAATCCTTAGTAATCTCCGAATAGAAAAGCTTTCTCTTTCTCGGATCATTGCATTGTTGAACAGTCTCAGGAGACTTGTCGTGGATAATCCAATTTCGTGACCTTGTCTATCTCTTGTCTTGCTGATGTTAGTGTTCCTCATTTCCAGACATCCCATGAATAAGATTCGCTATCCGTACGACTCTCCTATAGAGCTATCTTCATCGCTGGACCAGAATTCTTTGCTTTTCACAGGAACATGTTTATCATCTAAGGACTTCACGATACTGTATTGATCGGAATATTGAGGGGCCTGCAATCAAGAGATTAAACTCAAGATCCTCAACTTGTGTCGATTTGCGGCAGAACATGAGGATTAATCGACCTACTCATATATTTTTGAGATAAAGCTTAAATATAGTCGATATACTATAGACAACTGGAACGTTTGGATGTCCTATCTGAAGCAAGGAGTGTAAAAGGTAGTGGGTGAAGGTGATTCCTCATCAGGTGATGATGAGGACTCCGATTCGGATTCAGATTCGGATACGGGTTCTGACCCGGATTCCGACCTCGACCCTGGCGGCAATGGCATAAGGATTGGCTCGTCGGCTTTTGTTGATCAGTGTGCTGATTCATGCCATGATGAGTTGAGAAACTCCATCAGAGATGAAGCCGTCGTCAAGACTGCAAGTTTGTTAGTCGTCTCTGACATTCCGATTCCGTCACTTGAAGGAGTCAGAACGATAGGCGCAAGGCAGTTCCTGGGATCATCGCCAAGAGGTTCTTTCGTTGTCAATGTCAGTCGGGACTATCGCTACATGAAGATGGGCTACTATGTGTCCCTACATGCTGACCTCTTAGGTAACCCTGTCATTCCGAAGTGTTCAGATGCCCTTGACGTCTACAGGGCCCCTATCTTGTTGCTGAGATCATTGAAGGCTGGAATACCTGTCTCGCCGTACCTGGTCACCGACTCTGTTGAAGACGTGATCTCACAGTTTGATCTTCCTATCTTGATCTTCCCGGTTACACCGTTTCCAAGCTATGGTTACAGGATAGTGAATTCTGAGCTTGCTCTCAGAGGCATCATGAGAAGGCTGACTATGAATAGACGTTACACCGTTTGTGTGCAGCCATTATTCGGGCAGCCACTCGCGTATAAATCTATTTTCGGAGTACCCGTTGACCCCGAAACCAACAATATCTGTGATCGGACTGTGGCTGAGATCTCATCGAAGATATACGATGAGTTTGGAGTCCCATTATTCAAATTCTATGTGCAGAGAGAAGGCGATCGCACATGTCTCTGTGGATTAGATCCTCTTGAGAACAGCAGAAAGCTCAGCCCAGTTGTTTCTAGTTTGATTAGAGAGGGTGTACTGGAGGAGGTTAATAGACATGTCCAATAACGGGTCCAAGAAGATCGCCTGTTTCGTTGAGACCTACAACTTCCTTCGCAAAGATGAAGCCGATGCTCTCAATAAATTCAAAATGACTGCAGAGAGACGGGGCCACAAATTCAATTTCATATTCAAGAAGGATATCTCCAAGATAACTGGGTACGATGCGCTATTCATCAGAGCAACAACTGATCCAACGTACACTGCTTACATGGTGTCAAGGCTAGCTTCTGAAAACGGACTAAAAGTCGTGGATGCACCGAAGTCAATCGAGGTATGTGCCAACAAGATAGACATGTACGGTCACCTCGAAAGAGGTGGTGTTCCTTACATACCGACTGTGATCTTTACCAAGCAGGATCTGCACAGCAGAAACATCAAGTACCTGTTCGAGTTGTTCGGCTCTCCACTGGTTTTGAAAGCGCCGTACACAAGCTTCTCAAAGTATGTCGAAAAAGTTGCAAGCCAGACGGGATTCAGGATGGTAGCAAAGAGGTTCTTCAGAAGATCGGATGCAATAGTAGTTCAGAAATTCATGCCAACAACTTTCGACTGGAGAGTAGGAGTGCTGGATAATCAGGTCTTATACGTCTGCAAGTACAACATGATCAAAGGTAAATGGAAGCACGGATCTAAGCGTAAAGGAAAGAAGAGTTACATTTGGGGAGACGCTTTCGCAGTTAAAAAGGAGAATGCGCCTGAGAAACTCAAGGAAGTCGCGCTTAATGCATGTGCATCTATCGGGAAAGGATTGTTCGGGGTAGACATAAAAGAGATCAACGGAGACTATATTGTGGTCGAGGTTAATGACAACCCAAGCATCAACGCCGGATACGAAGACTATTACGACAGAGACGTCTACGCCAAGATAATTGACTACTTAGCTAGCTAGCTGCGCCAACCCGTCAACTTAATTTTGATGTTCTACTTGCCATGAAAGCAGTGAGGGTGATCTATCACGTACAAACCCTTCGAAGTTCTCGGACCCGAACATGAGTTCTCAATCATCGACGAACATCTACACGCTCTCCCGATTACAGACAAGATAATGAAGGGTTTGCACGGTCGGGTAGTCAATACGATTGAATACCCCAGATTCGCGATAGGCAAAGAGCTGCAAATGCATGTTCTCGAACTTAAATCAAAAAAACCATTCCGCTCACCCAGATTGTTCGAGGAGAACTTGAGTGAAGCCGTTGCATTCACATCAGAATACTTGAAATCCAAGTATGGTGCCTCTCTTCTCGGCTCAGGCATGCATCCGCTCCTTGACTTGTCAGAGACTGCGATCTGGCCCCATCGGCATACAAGCATCTACAGAGTTTTCCAGTCCATCTTCAACATGAGGCAACATGGTTGGCTGAATATTCAAGCCTTCCAGCTCAACCTCCCTTATGGAGGACGAAAAAGAGCCGCGACCGTGCACAATGTTCTGGCAAACATGATTCCATATTTACCTGCAATCAGCGCATCCTCACCCATTTGCGAGGGCAGATTTGGAGACTTTGTTGACAATAGGATGTATTTCTATAAACTCATTCAGAAAGAGGTTCCGTCAATAGCGGGAGATGTTATTCCAGAGTACATTCAGTCTATCGAAGAATATCGCAAGAAGATTGTCGGTAAGTACTCTGCGGATCTTGCGAAAGCAAAAGCGAGCAAATCAGTACTTTACAAAGACTGGATCAATGCTAGGGGCATCACGCTGAGATTCGATCGTAGAGCAGTCGAGATAAGAATCATCGATGAACAGGAATGCATAAGATCTGACGTAGCTCTCAGTTGCTTCATCAGAGGCGCAGCAAAAGGCTTAATCGACAACTATGAGCAAGATGCCAAACTCCTGCCTCACGAATCACTTGTGAAGGACTTCAACTCAGTGATAAGAGAAGGACGAAAAGCGATTGTCGCACACCCTAAGGGTCCAACTGCCAGAGATGTTTGTAATTATCTATACGGATTGGCCTCTAAGCACGCCTCAGACGAAGACAACGAGTACCTTCCGCTCGTCAAGAGGAGGATAGAAGAAGGCAATCTCTCTGAAGTGATAGTCAGAAAAGTACAACAGAAATCCCAAAAAGCTGAGACACATGAGGCTATAATAAGCACGTATCTCGATCTGAGCAAGGCCCTGCAAAAGAACACACCCTATTTTTGAGGGGCAACCAAAGGTGGAAGATCATATGAGCGATTCGAAGGAAAGTCAACGGCAAGACAATTTCTTCGACGTCTGCGGTCAATGCAAGGCCAGTTGCTGCAAAGATGCAAGGCCACCCGTCTCATCCACCCGAAGAAAAACCATAGAGGACTACCTGAAAAGCCATCGATTAAAGGAAGTCGATCCGCCGTACTTTAACGACGAACACGGCTATACTCATCCTAGGGAAACCTTCGACGGTTTCTGCACCTTCTACGACAAGAACACAAAGCTTTGCAGAATACATCAAGTTAAACCTGAGACCTGTGTTGCTGGTCCCATCACTTTCGACATCAATCCGAAAACAAAAAGGCTCGAATACTATCTTAAGCTCGAAACCATTTGCTCACTCGCAAGCAAAATGTACAAGACGCGCAACGAGAACGATGTCCTGAGAAAGCACAGAATCTCTGCGAAGAAGGAGATACGGAGGCTCATAGTCGACTTGGATCAGAATGCACTGAAAAACATCCTAAAGATCGAAGAACCAGAGACATTCAGGATAGAAGAGGAAGAGATAGAAGAAGCCAAAAAAAAGAAATTGGCTTCTGCAAAGACGTGAATAAACTGCTCTGAATCCTCATTTCATTTTTGCCATCATGTAGGCTACCATCAAAGGCAACGCAACTGTGGCGTCACTATAACAGATTGCTGTCCTAGCCTCTTCTTTTATTTTACCCCAGCTCATAGCTTCTCTAAGCGTTGCTCCAGATAGTCCTCCCCATTGTGGGGCATCAGTCGTTACCTGTGCAGCAAACTTGAATCCACAATAATCTATGTCAGGTAACGCCATTGAGGTCTGCAGCACAAAATTCTTAGGCGTTCCTCCTCCGACTATAATGATCGCCCTGTTTTTGTGAGTCTGCATATCTTCAAAGAGCTTGTCGTACTCAGCTACCATATCTACCATCAATCTGGAATTGTACTTTGGCTGGAGAACCTCCAGATTCGCGAAATGAAGACGGATACCATAGTCGCAGTCCACGAACGCCGGGCAGTAGACTGGAACCTTGTGTTTGCATGCGGCTGCCAAGACTCCGTTGTCATTTCCATCCAACAGTTCTTTTCCAAGCTTCTCAAAGAACTGCGTCGGAGTGATTCTAACTTCCTCATATTCCTTATTTCCCGGATTGGGCTTAGCGCCTTTGGCAGGTTTTCCCCTGGCTCCACCTTTCTCTTTCAAGAAGCTAGGGAAGAATGTGCTGTCAAGCCAATCTCCAAATTCGGCCCACCTATCATTCGAGAGGAAGATGTCATATATCCTGAAGAGTCTCTCCTTAAAGAGTTTCGCGTCATCAGCGTTCTCTGTTCCAATCATGTGGGCCTGAAATCTGCCCTTAATTGCATCGTGAACCATGTTTGCACCGGTTGTTGCGAGGACATGAATGAACTTGTTCTCAATAGCTTGAGCTATAACCCTACGCATCCCTGCTGGTGTCATGGCTCCAGCCAAGGTAAAGTAGATGCGAGTCTTGGCTTTCACAGCGTCAAGCCAGATATCCGCAGCCTCGAAAAGTTTTCTCGCATTATATGATGTTTCGCCTAGCCGCTCCACCAAATCTGACACGCTGAGGTCCCCGCTTACCTCAATATCCTTAACAAGCCGTTGTTTCCGACTAAAGTCATCCGACACAGCTAAGACGCCTCCCGTGCCCACGGTTCCCGCAATTCAAAGGGTGTGGGTAGCAACCACACGAGATACTGAATGATCGCGACAAAACGTTTTCAGTCTGGTTTTCCAGAGAGTCACTGCCGAGTGACAAGAATTGTCAGATTATAGTTAGTGTTGGCTACTTCCATTTAAGCGTTTTCAATTTCATAAATGTACATCCATTTCTTCGTTTCACAGACGGTATATCCATTACCGACGTTCGCATCCGCTTCTGAATTCCCTTTTTGGACGATCAGCGTTCGCCGCTCCGATCTCACAGTAGGTAGCTCCAACGAAAAGGACTTTCATCAAGGGGAATAATGCAGATGGATTTTTTCGCCGAATTTCCTCATTCTTCTGTATGCTCGTCTCGTTGCTTATGTTTCCTGTCCGAAGCCTGTTCGGCGTCGACCGGGTTAGGAAAGCGACTTGTCAAGATTCCAGATGTCTGTCTCCCTACTCTGCCTGAAGTTCTCTCTTCCTCAGCTTGTGCTAACTTCAATAGGGCAACAGCGAATATCATCAGGGCAACAGGAACCACCAATGAGAATATGATCCCCACGAGCGTCAATATGATCACAGCATACCGGAGGGCTTTAGCAGTCCGAGTTTTCTTCATAGCTGAAACTCCCATCACACACATGAACCAAGCAAATGCGCCCAGCAAGGCATACAATATAGGCAAGAAATACACGCGATATTGAAATGAGAAAGAGGTACCAGCCGTAAGTAACGAACTATTAACTATTGAAATCGGAGCGAAAAAAGGCAACAGAATGAGTGTTCCTACAGATAGGCCGATCCAGATTATCGCCATGAACTTGAACGACCCAATGTCGTATCGGTCACCGAGCTTGAAACAAACATAACCGAACAATATGAAGAACACAGCCTCGATGCTAGCGAGCAGGACAACAACAAGCAGACCAGACTGCAATGCTTGAGCCATTGTCATTCCCGAGTAGACAAGTGATGATGACAGTGAGAGGGTTAAGACAGAAGAAGTGACAAATTCAATTATCATGTACGCACTAAAGAGAATTATAAATGCAGCTGCGATCTTCAGGAAGTTGTCGGCACTTGTCTGTTTTGTTTTCTGAGGCAGTATACTCAGCTCCGTTCGCTGGTTCCTTACGCTTCTAGCACCCGATGAGGTAGGTGTGGAATGTACTATTAGGGTTGTTACAGTCATATCCCGTAAAGTTGCTATTGATATATCTCTTTCTGACATCGAATCTCGATTTTCGCCCTTTTTTCTCCTTTACAAGAGATGGAGGGCGGTTGAATGAATAACCTTTCCTGAGTGCCTGATCGAGAAGGATTGGTGACCGTTCTTATTGTTTGCCGGGGCTTGCTTCATATCACGAATAAGTTCTTTCCCTGGGCAGAATCTGCCTTCATAGTGCGGGCAATAGTCATGGCTTCATCATACCACGACTTAGGAGCTGGTTCTTCCTGTCTTCGTCCGCTTCATTCAAGTGAGGTGTGAGTTCGGCTTTTCTCTTCGACGCATCTAAACTAAGAGCTATGCCTAGGATGATAATCCCAATCGGCACGACAAATCCGACGAATAGCCCGATAATCACTACGAAACCTGCAACATTATACGCACCAATGCCGCTCTTCCCATTCATGATGAAGGCACTAACAACCAACATGATGTAGGCGACAAGAGTGACAAGATCCTTTAGTGAATTGACCGCGGCGGCAAACGGATCTACGGTTTGAACAATTGTTCCTCCAACAATTGACAGGGTCGTCGACGAAAGCGACAGTGGTGCCAATGCCACCGTGAGAATAGGTGAGATCATCAAGAGAAAACCTGTCAGCTGGACAAGGGAAGACCCATGGGACTGACCGATCTTCATTAGTCCCAAAGCAAAGATCAGCCAGGTCGCCGTCCCAACTGCGTCGACAATAGTCAGCTGGGGAATCATTGGTTCAACTGCCTGCTGAAAGGTCATACCACCATAGACAATTGCACTCGCGATTGACGATGCCATGACGTACACTGCTGCAGCACTGATGAATGTGTAAACACCCACGGAGTAGCTTGCTATCGCTGTGCGACGCAACCACTTAACCGTGAAATCACTTTTCATTTCTTGAGGCGACCTCTTCGATAGAATCTTGACATAATGTGAGGAAAGAACCGTTCTCCAACGCTAGGCGGTAACCTTTTCTCTTTATAGCTTTTCCCCAAGAATGCGCATCGAGATGAACTCAGTCAGTAGCATGTCTGCAAGGCGCCAGTGGTATTTGCGCTGATATAGGAAACCTGTAGTATTGCTTGTTCCAAACGTACGCCAGACCCGTTGGCAGGTTCGACAAGCGCGCTACATCTCTTTGGTCGAAGTGAGGAACGAGTTCTCTGAGTTTGTCAAAGTCTTCTCCCATTCTGTGGATTATCATTGAGTGGCATTGCCCTAACACATGCTTTGCTTCAAGACCAGGCAGATTTTGAGAAGCGAAGAACAAGCCGAATCTGAGGGATCTGCCCTGGCGAGCGATCCGCTCGACTCCTTGAATTGTTGCCTCATCCTTGAGTATCTTCCACGCTTCATCTATTATCACAACGGTTGGCGGATAGTTCCTTCCAAAAGAATGAAGTTTATGTATGTGATCGTACAGAGCCCACAAGACATAGGAAACAGTTACCTCCTGTGCATCCCTTGAGAGCGGAGCGACATCTATCACGGACACTCGTCCGGGTTTGACGAGCTCATCAATCGGTATGGTCGGGACACTCGGATCATCGAAGAGGTCCATGAGAAGAAGTTGCTCCAGACCTCTTAGAATGCTCTTTGCTGTCTGAATGTGAATTCCGGCCGAACTTGTCGGTCCAGGTATTTTTATCTCCTGATCCTTGGATTGCTCCGCTGTTCTTATGAGAATTGAGAGGAACCGAGTTATTTCTCTAAGGTTATAGCTTCTTCCCTCTCTTTCGAGGTTGTACTTTATTATGTCCTTGGCGTGGATGAAAGAGTCTATTCCCATGCCTGACACTCTGTCTTTGAGTATTTGTTCAAGGTAACTGTCGCCGAGAACCTCAAGTTCCAAGTCGAAGCTATTCGTCATGCCATCCTTACGATTGCACTCTCTCCCTTTCAGCACATAGAGTTTGAAATCTAGTACCCCTTCCGGACTGATGCCCAGTGCGTTCCATACGGCTCCGCCAGACGGTGTTCTCTGGAAGTTGGCATCCGTGACATCTGATGGGCAGGGTTGATCTAGGTATAGAAATTCGCTTCCTTTGACATTGAACTGAACTACTGCCAAGCCATTGTCGCTTAGAACCTTGTCGAGGGCGGCGATAGTGTTTGATTTTCCGCCTCCTGTTGCTCCGACTATGATGCCGTGGTACCATATCGCGTCGAGCGGCAAATCTATGACAACATAAGGTCTATACACGGACTCAGGGTTGGCATAAAGACCGAGAGGAATTGAGACTCTTTCATGCGGCTGCTCGACGATAAGCGCAGTCTTAATGTCATCAGCATTCGCAAGGTAGACTGGACTTTCTCGTTCCGGCGGCCTAAGCGGTCCCACGACGCGTCTACCTACGAGCTGCCCCAGAGACTCAACTTCCAATATCTCGGAATCTTCCCTCCAAGTGACATCATGTTCGCTTCCTTCGCCATAGTATGGAACCATGGCCATGTCCTTTGCGCTCTTGTAAGACAAACCGGGCTGGATTACAATTCGTTTGATTTTTCCGAGCACAGGTGTCCTCGTGTCGTCCATTGCATCTACCCTTACTATTGTGTCAATCTTGAGGTCTCCGACTATTCTTCTCTTTGACATGGAAGGAACGATAACCTTGAACATTTCAGTTTCTATTGGATCCTCAAACCCGCCGGCAACAACTCCAACAAATTCCCTTCCTTCATTAACGTTAGCCCGCTCCGACAGCGCAGCCGTATCATTTTCGGTTTTCACTTTCTCACTCTTCAGTTGCATTGAAGAAGCAGAGTGAGGAGTTGGCGCTACACGAGGGTTCAAAGAATTGTCAGAGTGGTCTCTTCTACGCTCATTGGCGTCAGTCTTCTTCATCAGCTTATTTCACTCCCAACAAAGTACTGAGACGTCAAGTAGCCCAGGCTGAGCCGAGCATCCTCGACTCCTCTGTTCTTGATCCACTCCGATACTAGACGCCTCAAGTGTATAAGCAATGTGGATCGCTCAACGCGAACCATCCTATGAATACACATCAATGGCTGGGGAACTCCTTCCGCAGCCGAGGCGAGACTCATCATATGGACCGCTCTGGGAATGAAGTCTTCGCGCATTCCCCAGCGTTCCCAACAGTACGCGGGAGTCTCGACTCTGAAAGGAGCAGCCCATTTGGTTGGCTTGTAGTAGAAGAAGACGTATGAAATTGGACTTGAATATGAAGTCGCGCCAAATACTCTGGAGGGGCGATGATAAAAAGCTATACTTCGCTCTCCAGCCTTCAACTTGTATGCATAGAGGGAACAGTCGGTGGGGTATCCCAACTCAAACTTCTCGTCGAGGTTCCTTCGAAGAAGCTCGACAACGAGATTGACTGACGGCCTCTTGACGATGCCCAGCAAAACGGCGTCTTCGTTCAAGAAAACGTCATAGTACTTGTCCTCGATCTCTGAGATCTGCTGGTATGATGAAGACATGCAGTGTGTCGGATCCGCATCCCACCTTGTCCTGGGCCCGTATAGGTTGCCATCTCTAACGAGTACTCCTTCCCTCCCGAGATGATTTAAAGCTTCCAACGTAGTCTCATTCTCAGCATATGTTCTTAGAAGATTGATGAAACTCCCAATGTCGAACGGGTCAACGCTGTCCCTTACCAAGGATTTTAGTTCTTCAACGTCCCCACTAACAAACCCTTCAACATTATTGAACAGGAGCTTAGAGTAATAAAGGAAGAAAGGCGGATATCGCTCACAACCCTCGAGGTATTGCACGGGCGGACTACTGGCTCCGAGGAAGGAACGCTTTGCTGCACCGGAGCGACCGAGAAGAAGTGTCCCGAGAGGGAGCGTCCAGAAATTGCTCCCACCATCGATGCTCACTGCGCTTCTTCCGCGCATCACTTTGTGATCCAAAGTGACTGGAATGCCTCTAAGAGGATCGAGGGATTCGATGGGCTCAAGCTCCCCAGGTGCATATTGTTGATTGAAACGCAAGTCGCTTAGCTCAGCCAGCGAAGATGCAGGCAGCAAGCTCGGTATCCTCTCGAGTTTCTCCCTAATGGCTCGAAACGGCAATGACATCAGCGATCGAATCCTCCACACCAAAAAAGACCGAGTTCTCGCGTATTTCAGCCAGCTATGCTCTTCCTCGGGCGACTAACAGTCTCCCCCTTAGCTGATCAAACGTCACTTGGTAGCCCAGTTTTATCAGGCGCTGAATCTCGGCTGCGACCATACTTGAGTTCTTAGCATATTTCTCTTCAATCTCGCTCACTTGGACAACCTTAGGTAGCTCACCTGAGTATTCATCTATCGTCATGTTCATCAGGGAGCTAGATACTTTTCCCTGAGTTGTCTCAGCTATACGGCGCCCTAATGCTTCCTCGATTCTTCCGACGACTTCGTCTGTAAGCAAAACCGATTCCTCTGCAGTCAGCCGACCTGCTGATACCCCAATGACTCCGCGTCCTTCAGGTGCAGACACTCGCATTGTAACGGGTCTGCCAACTCTGTCACTCTCCCACCTGTACCCAGCTCCTTCAATCGGCGAGGAACCTATCTGCGTTACGTTGTCGATCCTTTCATAGATATCTGACTTCATGACGTCGTATCCTTTCAGTTCAACCTCCACATTTTCAACAGTCGCGCGCACTCTGTATACTTCGCTTCCATGAACGACCTGCAAGTAATGCTCGCATAGCGACTTCAGGTCTCCACTCGCAGGAACGTATCTCTCAAATCCATTGGGTGATGGTAAGGTCATGTCGAGCACCGATGATACCGCCTCTTCTCCGACACTCATGTTCAACGGTCCTCCCAATGATGAGATGGCAAGAATTCCTCTCAGTGGAAGAGCCATGATCCGGAAAGCGTAGCCCGCAAAGCCCTCTTCAAAGGCGGGTTTGCCGTTCTCAAATTCATGTACGAGTTCCTCGAGGTCCTGCTTTTTCTTAGCTCCGTACTTCTCAAGGTAGAACATTGCTGTAGTCGCTGAGGGGAAGCGCATTTCCACAAATGGCTCCCGAAACCCCTTCCTCGGTCTCGGGCGGGTAAAAGAAAGGATGTTCTCCTTGTTCCGCCACTTGGCGAGCACCCCAGATGGAATTAGCGAACTAAACTCTCTTTGCCGGCTGGGTACGTATAACCCAAGTTGCAAGGAGGAACCGCCTCCTCCTATCAAGTATTTTCGAGTATAATGTTGTATGTTATAGAGTAAACCCATGTCTGCACAGAGATATAAAGGTTTATCATATTTTATCATATTAACCCATAAAAACCCAATAAGAAGTGGGTAAATAGTCAGTTCTCTGGGAGAAAAATGCGAAATGGAGCCCAATTCAAGCAATCCAAGTCTCCAGGCAACGTACAATTCCTTTTTTGCATGCAACTTGGAACAGGACCCGAAATCAGTGCCCTAAGTGGCCCATTAAGAAATGCTTAAGTAATCCACAATCTGCTTCACTACAGAGGTAGTGGTTTTATGGCAATAACGCTTGCTTCAGTCGGAAGTATACTCTTTAGCCTGGTCAAACCTCTAATTATGGGCCGCGCCAAGATGGTTGCCCAGATCCTTTACAAGAAACTGAAGGGAAAAGTTGAAGAAAGCGCTCTGGTCAACGAGCTTGTCAATGCTGTAGAGGCAAACGACGTTGAGAGTTTCATAACGAAGTACGAGAGTTCACTTCCAAAGGATATCATCGGCAAGATTCGGTCCCTCGCAGGCCTCAGAAACCTGTTGGAGAAAGCGGAGAAAATCATCAATTCCAAAACCTACACGCCAGACGCTGCCAGTGTCTTCTTGGATATAGCCAGGATACTAGAGGACATCGTGGAAGGCATATCCTTCAGTGAAGCTGGAATAAAGGAAATCTCTGTTGAAGACACCGAAACAGGAGAGAAAATAGATGTTACGAGCGAGGAGTACACCGTGGCACTCCTGCTCAAATTTGCTGCAGCAGTTCGCACGCAACTGGCAATGACGGCCACACCATCAGCAAGGGGTTGGGCACTTGGGTATGATGCAAGCATATCTGTCACGGTAGGTAAGCCTCAATTGCAGTTACCTATGGCTGCGCCTTCAATGGAGATGGTGGCCAGTAGGTCCAAGAAGGCTGAGTTCGCGGAAGACAAGAGTGTGGCTGGTCCTAGGTTTGGATCTGACTTCCTCGAGTTTCGAGGGGCGCACGAGAGCCTGATGCCACTATATAGAAATGGAATATCGATCCGCAATGAGTACCTCAGCGCAGTGTCTTGCCTCAAGGCAGCATTCATTAGAGTCAAGACCACTCAGGGACGCAGACAGATGAAGATACACAAATACATGGATCAAAGGCACTTAGAGGGTCTCGTATATGGATTCAGAGGCGAGGCTCAGTATTGGCAGTTGAACGTATCAGAGGAGCTCTCTCAACTCGTGGATACGGTTAAGAAATACTTTGAAGACGACGCGAAACTCGTAAAACAATGGCTTGAGTATATGGGCGTGTCACAGAATGGTTTCAAGGAGTTTCTAGACTGCCTTACACTATATGCGAATATGGCGGATGGCACCGCCGGGGCACTGAGGCTTTATAAAGAAGCCGCTGGCAGATGCATAGACGGGAAAGATAAGGACATCATAAACAGCAGGATCAATGAAATAGAGAAACTTGCTTCGAACAAAGCTAGAGTTTTTGTTGAAGACCCCAAACCGATCATATGAACCAGTATCGTCTCTCGACATGAGCTATAAGGATGATCCTCATTTGCCAGACTTCAACTTTCTCAAAGCATCCAACAGAGCCGAGCGATCGAAGTAGACCTCATTTCTCGTTATTTTGCCATGCTTGACTTCGACGATGTCCATTCCATCTTCAACGACTGTTTCTGTTCCGACAGGAATTGTCGCTCTCCACTTTGCAACAAAGCCAAGGTCCGTTGAATAAACTTCCACGGGTTCCCACTTCCATTTCGGGTTGGCGGAAAGCAACTTCTTGAAGTAAGGCAGGATCTCCTCGCGCCCCCTTAAACCTGCTTTGTTAGCTGGATCAAAATAAAGCGCATCATCAGAGTAGAAGTCAATCAATTCATTCGGTCTGTCGCCTCCCCAAGTTGGCAACCATCTGTTACAGAAATCCAAAGTCTCTTTCTTCTTCATTATTCATAACCTCCAAGATGCGGATCGTGCGACTTCAATCTTTTTCATCTATCTCCAGAATGGAGTAGCACTTCATTAATCTAGATTCAACGCTGGCATCGCGACTGGAAAGTTGAGACCTCATAACAGACTTAATATGGTGATATTAATAAACCTTAAAAACTCCAAGCATCCTAATAAGTTAAAGCTTATCATAACACCTTGTTTTTAGGAGGCGTTTGGCGCTCCCAAGCAAGCAGCAAAACACGAATACTGCTAGTCATGGCAGGGATAGCAGCAAAAAGGGCGAGGAGAAGGACATTGTCCTGGTTACGGCAGCTCTTCCTTATTCCAACAATGTTTTGCACATCGGTCATGTTACCAGCACCTACATACCCGCTGATGTGTATTCCAGGTTCAGACGACTTAAAGGAGACGATATTCTCTTCGTTTGCGGCAGCGACGTTCATGGGACACCGATTGAAGTGGCTGCCTTAGCAACAGGAAAGAAACCTGCCGATTATGCAGAGTACTACAGGTTGAGACACATAGATGATTTCAAGAAATTGAACATTTCCTTTGACAACTTCTACCATACTGCCAGTGAAGAGAACAGGATCTTGACCCAAGATTTCCTGAAAGCAGCTTATGATAAAGGCTACATCGAAGCGAAAGAAGTTGAACAATGGTACTGTGAGAAAGACAAGAGGTTCCTCCCCGACAGATTTGTCAAAGGAAACTGCCCCTATTGTGGAGCCGCGGATCAGTACAGCGATGTATGTGAGTCCTGTGGACGCGTTATTGAAGCCGGAAAGATAATCAATCCGCAATGCATCCTCTGCAGAACCACGCCAACTAAGAGGAAGGCAAGACACTTCTTTTTTAGGCTCAGGGCTCTCTCAGACCAACTATCAAGTTGGCTCCTGAGGTCTTCTGAAAGAGACTTTCCGAGAGGGGTAATAAACTACGTACTGAACTGGATCACAGGGGGTCTCGAAGACTGGGACATCACTAGGGAAGATTATTGGGGTTTTAAACTGCCCTTCAAAGATGCAGCGCCAGACCAGTATGCGTACGTCTGGTGGGATGCCCCCATCGGATATATCGCTTCAACAGTCAACTTGTGCAATAGAATTGGACGGAATTGGGAGCACTACTGGAAGAACCCTGCTGCCAAGGTAGTTCACTTTGTGGGAAAGGACATCATATATCATCATCTGCTCTTCTGGCCAGCTATGCTCATTGTTGCTGGTTATCCGTTGCCCCGAAAATATGTTGTCAACGGGTATCTGAATCTTGACGGCAAGAAGATGTCTAAAAGCAGGAAGTGGTTCATTCCACTTCGCTACATAGTTGACAGATATCCCACCGATTATATAAGATTCTACTTAGCATCAAAGGCAGCTAATAACATCGGGGATAGCGATTTCAGTTGGCAGGAGTTCCAGACGAGGGTGAACACCGGGCTTGCCGATATGATTGGCAACTTCGTGAACAGAACACTGAAATTCATAAACAGCAATTTCAGCGGCAAAGTACCTGAGCCGGAGACCTACCTTGGCAATGACATAGACATCAAGTTCAAGGAGTTCATTTCGAAGCTTCCGAAGGAGATCGAAGATCTTTATGAATCAGTGAACCTAACGCAACTTCTTCTGAAGATAGTGGACTCCTTCGGAGAAGCCAATAGATATTTCAATGCGAAAGAACCGTGGAAGAAGTTGAAGAACGGAGAGCAAGGTGAGTCTTCGGCCAAGACAACGCTCTACCTTAGCATCAACTTCATTCATGATGGAGCGATATATCTGCAACCGATTACACCAAGTTTGTCGGAGCAGATATTGGGCCAGATGGTTTCTGTTGAAGGTCAGCCAGGTTTTGGGGTGAGACCTACATGGGAAGCGCTGGGAAAATTCAGAGTAAATCCTGGCACCAAGATCGTTGAGCCCAAACCTCTCGTCGAGAAGATCAGCGACGACCAGATCAAGAAGGATGTTGAGATCCTAGAGAAAGGACTAATGGCCACAGAATAGAGAAGGAAGAGTCTCACCGATGGAACCAGGTCCAAAGTAGGTGAATGAGCAGGCTATCAGAAGTTGCTCAGTTCTTCGACTTCTTGAGTGGGAACGCAATAGGTGATTCTGATTTTCCAGATTCGTTCCGTGCGAGTTCGTTCGCGACTGAGTCACCCAGTTACGTCTTCTTGGATTTCTAGTATGACCGAAGGAATGTTCTTCTTCTTCGCGTGTTCGCTTGCTGCAAGGTCACAGTAATTGCTCTTGGGAAAGGCACACCACGAGGACCCATCAAGAGTACACACGCGCGACCGCCGGTTATAGAACTCGCATTGACAGTTCCTGAGATTGCTTACCATGATACTACTCCCCGATACGAGTTTTGGTAAATTCGCAGTTTTCCTTCCTATTTTCTAAGAAGAAGGATGAATTTGTATAAAAAACTATCGAGAAGTGGTATTACCCTGATATTCTCACAAGGACATCACAGCACATACCCACATTTTTCCACAAAATCACATATGAAGAAATACAAGAACAAGTAGCTTGGTTGTCGCAAGAGCAAGGTGTTCAGATTTGCCTTAACTCTTTAATCGAAGTGGACCGTCTTCAAGAATATCAGTCAGACTGATCTCTCCAGCTCAGTTTTGAAGATTCGGGAAGTGTCCTTGTCGTACAAACAGAAGACCACTAGCTTCAGACTTGTTCTCTCGTTCAGCAGGTATGACTTTACCGTCGGGACCATTACTCTTGCACATCTGTCTCCGGGGAAGCCGAATATTCCCGTCGAGATCGCTGGGAATGCTGTACTCTTCAGATCATATTTGTCTGCTAATTTCAGACTACTCAATGTAGCGTTTCTTAGCTTGTCTTCCTCCTCTCCTTCTCCATTTCTTGGTCCAACAGCATGTATGACGTATTTGGCTCTGAGATCGCCCCCAGTAGTAATAACCGCACTCCCTACAGGACAGTAACCAATCCGGTCGCATTCGTCTTGGATCCTTCTTCCGCCCTTTCGAAGAATCGCACCGGCAACTCCCCCACCCATCTTAAGGTACGAGTTGGCCGCGTTTACTATTGCATCAACATCGAGTTCGGTAATATCCCCAGTTACTAAGCGAATCACGGAACCCTTAATGGACAATTCATCGCTTTTTCCCACGATTGACTTCCTCCTACGCACGACAGTTGAGGGAAAGCCTGAGCTGCAATGCAGGACAGGCTGATCGATTGCGCTCATATGCAAATGAGAATCAACCTTGACTTTGAACATCAGTGTGTTTTCCTGCGCGCGTATACCGTTAATGCAAACACGAGAGGACTTAAACTTAGCATTAAGACGAAAGGCAACTGCGCCGAGATGCCGTATAGGACGCCCCCAAGGAAAGGCGTCGACGCCTCAGCTACATAGAGGATAGTCATGATTATGCTAAAGCTTCGGGCAGCATGCCCCCCCTTGCTAAGCTCACCCACTACGCTGAAGACTATCGGGAAGAGGGCAGAAACCGAACCAATGAACACGAAAGCCAAGGATAGAACTACTGGGTTTGATGTTAGGAGCAGGATAGAGTATCCCATGATCAGTGCAATTGCAGGTATCGCGACCAGCGCTAATTTGTTGGCTGGTGGATATCTGTCGCTTAGTTTGCCGAGTAGGGTGACTACGACGGCTGATGACAGATTCTGAATAGCGAACATGATCT
Source organism: Candidatus Atabeyarchaeum deiterrae (assembly GCA_037310415.1). Classification (GTDB taxonomy): domain Archaea; phylum Asgardarchaeota; class Atabeyarchaeia; order Atabeyarchaeales; family Atabeyarchaeaceae; genus Atabeyarchaeum; species Atabeyarchaeum deiterrae. The sequence goes on along the minus strand of CP147780.1, from coordinate 1,881,625 downwards.
GTATCAGACTGTAAGGATAACCATATTCTTCCATCAGATATAGGGAGACGAAGGAAGATCCGATGTATACCAAACCAAGAAAGAGACAACTCAGAATGACCATGGGGACGAGTCGCCTTAGTAGAATGCCCGTGTTGCTTCCTGTACGGCTTTTTTTGGCCTTGATACTCTTAACTCCTGTTTCGTAGGCATTGCTTCGGCTTTTTTGTTCTAGCGGTTTCGCGGGTTTCTCAACTAGATGAGCCTCTCTGTGGACATAGTCTCCCTTCAATCTCGGGACCGCCAGGACCATTGCAGTGGAAATAACGTATAGAGCAAATGCTACCTGGAAAAGAGTCGTAATCCCATATTGATCATAAATTAGACCACCGATTAGCGGAGATGGGACAAGTCCCAAAGGACCAGAAGACACCATTATTCCAAAAGCAAGCCCTCTCTTTCCAAATGATGACGCTTCGCTGACATATGATTGAACTGCTGGGGCACCTATCCAACCGCTGGCGAATAGTAAGATCCCTGGAATCGTATTCAACCATGAATGAGTCGCCTCGGCTTCGATGAAGAAAAGGGGTGCGAAAGCAGGCAGCAGCCATGATGCTATGATAAGTGCTCTTCTGTGTCCTGCATCACTGAGGATGCCTCCAGGAATATAGGTGACAGCTTGAAGCAAGATCAGAATGGTAGCCACGAAACCAACATCGGCAGAAGTCGCACCTACTGATTTGAGGAAATTCGGGAATATATAACCATACATCCCGTAACCAGCCGCCCAAAACGCGTTAGCAAATGCTAGAAGATAGACGCTCTTGAGTCGTTGACCCGCATCTATCTTGGTTGGATTCATCTGACATCCCGGTCACAGCGATTCTCGTCGACCCGTGCTTAAGGTGTTCTTATTTACTCGGTGACCTGCTCTTAAAGGTGGTGGATGTAACCAGAAGATCGATTTCGGTCTTGTTGGATCATATGCCTGATCTGCACTAACTGTGTAGGATTCCAGCAAAAGATATCTAGGGGCACGGTTGTCGACCACAGAGGGTTTTCGGAAAGGGAACCAAGATTAAGGAGGCTTGATTGACTGACTCTCACGGCACAACGTGCTGACGAGATCTTGGAATGCCGCATCTACTCCTGAGCCATCTTTGGCAGAGGTCTCAAGATATGGTGACTGGTATCTGGTTGCAAACTCTCTTCCTTCTTCTTTGCTCACTCCTGCTATACCTTCACCAGGGTTCCTCAAATCCACCTTGTTTCCGACTACTACCATAGGTATTTGTCCGACAGTAGCATAGACGCGGTCAATCCAGTCGACTAGTCTATCCATGGATGCCCTTCTGGTGACATCGAAGACAGACATCATGCCGTGTGCTCCTTTGAAGTATAGGTCAGCAACGCTCTTGAAGTGGGGTTGCCCTCCCAGATCCCAGATCTGAAGCATTCTTTCCTCATCATTCACTCTCATCCTCTTGACGCTCAAGTCTACTCCTATGGTCATCTTCATGTCTTCTTTGAAAGATTCATCTACGTGTCTTTTGACAAGGCTGGTCTTGCCTACGCCGCCTTCCCCAACTATGATGATCTTAAACACGTTCTTCTTGATCATTACGTCCTAGTGCCTCCGTTCGTGGAACCACCTGTCCAATCTACCTGAGACACCTAGATAGAAGAGGAATGATCCAACGAATGCTAGAATCGAACCGGCTATTCCCACAATTGAGGCTACGAACGCTATTGGATCAGGAACCGTGGAGCTCAGGATCAAGATCGGGGAAGACAATATCAAAAAGAGGAATCCAAGAAATATTCCTAAGACTCGACCTCTCCCTTTCTCCTTTCCCTTACTCATTCTTCTCCAAAGAACAAAGAACATCACGCCCGGAAGAACAGTCATCAGCAGCGCTGCTCCAGCCATAACAGCAAGAAGCCATGGAGGTAAAGGCATGAATAGCAGTGACATAATGAATAGAGGGATTATCACCGCAGGCGGGAGTAAAACTAGGGATCTTCGCTCCATGGCAGTTATCGCTGCAAGGAACAGGAAACCACCAGTGAGCAATCCAAGCGTTAGCGTCACTATGTCAAACCAGGCAAGACGCCCATATAGTAGGTAGATGTGCTGACCAATGTTGAACATTAAGAAACTCAAACCTGCGAAATACGAGAAAATCGAAAGCATCAATGTCTGGGTATGACGACTCTCTCTATACCGACCGTATAAGTATGAACCTGTAAGAATGAAGATACCTGCTCCAAACGCTGTTATGAGGAGCGTAATAGAGTACCCAATCGCGAAGGTCCCCAGTGATAGAAGAATTATTGAGAGTTCTGTTCCGATGACCGCAGTCGACAGAGAGTATCCAATGAGTTCCCCGCCAAGCTTCTTCTCAGAGTAGAAGAAACTCCAAATGACAAAGGACAGACCAGCAACTGCAAGCAATATGCCAACAAATATGAAAGGATAGAAGACGCCATATCTCAGAATGTGAGTCTCATACTCCGCTGGAGCATAGAAGCCCAGTACTCCAACGTACTCAGATTCAGTTGTGGAGAAAAGTGTGTAGAAGACCTGGTAGAGCAGAAGACCAGTGAACATCCCAAAAGCAGTCGGCCTCTTAGTGCTTGCCCAGAGATAAAGGAAGAGAAGCATGGGCAGAAAAATCATGAGAGAGCTTGAAGTAAGCCAGAACGTAAGGAAAGGATCATCCATCGGATGCTTAGGAGAGAGCAGCGACAGAATGTAACACACCGCAAGTAGGGCTACAGGTAGCGCATACAGCCGAGGTCGTCTCAAAGCTGTGACGACGGCGACCATGACAAGGAATCCAAACAGTGGGGTCAGCAACTCAGTGGCAAACTCCCAAGGATAGACGCCCACGACGAGCGGTGGAGGAAATGTCGTTGGGAAGGCGGGGTAGATCAGTAGTGAGTAGAAATTGACGAAGAGGGCAATCGCTCCCATCAAAAAGGAAACTGAAATGATGAGGGTAGGCCTCAGTGCAGATCTCTGTTCGGCTCGTGTCTTTGTCACTCTGCCTCTATAGAACCTTAGGGTAGAGATAAAAGCAAGCAGAAAGGCTATTGCCACCACAAATGAAGCTGCTTGTAATGCTTCCATTTCTACGGGTCATCTCCTCTTTGACTACTAGAGACCTATGTTCGCCCAATCTTTCGCCCTGTCTCTGATGCCAACCTTCTTTGTTATGGCATTCTTAATATCTGTCTGCACTGCATTATCGGAAAGGCTGTCTTTGTGCTTCTCAACAATGCTCGAGACCTCAGCCAGCCTGAAGGCAATGTCGTGATCGGTCTTATCAGCCACCAGAGCAACATACAATGATCCAAGCGATCTGATATGAAAGTTAAAGTCCTTGAAGTTGATCTCTTCAACATCTCCCTGTGAGATCTTCTTCGAAAAAGACTGCATTGCTGATAGGAAGCCTGTCAATAGAGCACCATCGGCCTCTATACTGCCAAGTTTTATCGTTAGAAGAGGCAGTCCATTCTCATCAAATACATAGAGATTATGTATCATGAACTGTTTCCCACCCACAGCTCATCGATATGTCTATCGGTCAGGCCCCAGGCTTCTCATAATTCAGAGATCCACTTCCTAGCCTTGTCCAATCCTCCAGCAGTCTTAGGATCAATCAGGGGTTCCGCGTCTCTTATTCTGAATTGCTTATCTACATACAACGCCACATCGTGTTTGCCGGGACACTTTGCTGGCACAAGCGCCGGAGAGCGCTTCGCGCCCAGTATGTCTTCTTCCTTGACCACTACCCCGCTGATAATACTCTTGCACACTGGACAAGGGAAGTCGTGAAGTTTTCTTTCAGGCAAGAACGCCTCTGACCCCCGAGTTGCCTATTCACACTTTATCTAGGACTACTGTGGACCTAGGCATGTGACCTCCTTAGTATGTTCTACAACTCTCCTATATAGTATGGCATAATAAAGAGTTTGTCTACTTTCACATCTGGTTCTCAGTATTGTTGCGGATGTCGCATCACCGAAGGAGTGGAGCTTTCCAGCTGGTCTCGAAAATGGAAGATTCGAATTTTGTCGCACGCACCGAGACCTATCACGGTTTCTTCATCATGTCGACAACCCGATCCCCGTACCCGACTCTTCGGTAGAAAGCGCGGGCGTCGAGGTTTGGTGCGAAGACTTCGACGTGTACAGCGTCGCATTTTTTCTCAACGAAATATCTCTCGATCTTTTCCATCAACATCCTGCCGACCTCTCGTCCCCGATGCTGCGGATCAACGAATAACTCGAGTATTCTACCATCCTTTGATGGAACACACTCAAGCAAGTCCTCTTTTGATTGCCGAAGTATCACACCTGCAATGAGACCGATGATCCTGCCCTGATCCTCAGCGACATATGCAATGCCATCCTCTCTTCGAATTCGCATAAGCAGTCTCTCCGTATAGCTCTCCCCATAACCTGGCATCCGCCTCTCTCTCCTCATTTCATCGATCGAGATAAGATAATCCTGCAACCCTTCCATGCATTTGATCATACTCGCACGGTCAGAGATCCTGTACTGCCTGATAGTTTCGTTCAAGTCATCCACCACCCTTCCCAGCTCTCAAACTCATATTTCGTACGACAGGGCAAGTGAAGAAAGTCAACTGCAGAACCTAAGCTCCCAGTCTTACTACGAGAGCCTTGAACGCCTCTTCCACGCCAGAGCCTTTTCTAGCTGAGGCTTCAACATAGGGTGAACTATAATCTTGTGCAAATCTGATTGCTTCTTCCCTAGAGACGCCTGACGAGACATGGTCTCTTGAGGTTCTCAGATCCACCTTGTTTCCAACGAAAACTAGGGGTATGCTCCCAGTCACAAAGCGCAGATGTTTAATCCAATCGCTCAACTCGCATAGGGTTTCTTTCCTTGTGACATCGAACACTGCTATGGCGCCACTAGCCCCCTTGAAGAAAAGGTCTGCAATATTCCTGAATCTAGGTTGACCCCCCAGATCCCAAATCTGAAGGATCTCTTCCACCCCATCGTTCAATATAGTCTTGGAAGACAAGTCCACTCCGATAGTAGACATCGTGCCTTCAGTAAAAACCCTGTCCACGTATCTTCTGACGAGGCTAGTCTTCCCCACACCACCTTCCCCGACAACGATGACCTTAAACGTCCTCGCCCTCATCGCTAGCCCTTTGATTCTTTGTCGGCTGATCTATATATAGGTTCTCAGGTTACATCATGGGTCGGGTGCCAAGTTTGATAACCGATGGAATTCTATCAAAGGGTCAACGAAAGGAGAGGAATTGGAAAGGAACGAAGTTCAATATGCCTTACGCGAAAGCAATTGAGACGTTCAGAAGAGAGGTAGCTGGAAGACCAGACTTTGACCCTGCCACACTCCTTGTCTGGGGAACTTACATGGCTAAGACCGTTCTACAAATCATGGAAGATGTGGAAGAGAACTTTGGGTCTGAAGGGCAGAAAGTTGCAAGCGAAGCGATGACGAAGGTGGGCCACGACGTGGCAGAACAGATGTTTCAAGGCACCAAGTTTCCAGCAGGCACGACAGACATAGAGAAGGTGAGTTTTGCGACAACATGGGTGAACACTGTTACCTGGAGTTCAATTGAAAGACCCCAGATCCTCAACTCCGAAGAGGCAATATTCGACATACTCTGGTGCCCTCATCAAGACACATACAAGCCCTTCGACTGCCGAGTTCAGCGTTATCTTGTTGAAGGGATTCTGAAATATCTTCGAGAGAAGATAGACCCCAACTTTGACTTTGAGTTCAAATGGACAATTCCAGCCGGAGCAGAGACATGTCGGTTTAGAATCTGGAGGAGAAAGAAAGGCGACGAGGGGCAGTGGGAAAAACACTCACAGCTGCTAGCACAAAGGGCAACAAGAAGATGGGAAAGCAAGAGACCAAGAAAGCGGATTGAATAGGACTGGAAGCATATGAGAAGCGTACCTGCTGGGTCTCTACTAACCGCCCTCAGCAACTGATATATGGAGATCCGTTCTCTAGAAGGTACATCTCCTTTATTGGGGAGGAAAGGAAAACTTGTTTGAGAGTGAAAAACGCAGACATAAAACTCTAGCTTTTGTTACGCTCGCGTTTCTGTTAACCGCAACGATGCTTGCTTGCACTTCACCTCTAAATCTGACGTCTGCATCAGTGACAAACTCAAGAACAGCAGACCTAGTACCATCGGTGACTCACACCGTGCGGGTCGCCATCTACGATTACGATATGGCGAACACGACGAAACCAAGTTACGTCTCTGGACCTGCTTTGTTTCACAATAATGCTTCTCAGCTGGCAGCAATGCTCCAATCACATGGAGTAAGCACAACACTTCTCAGCATCAAGGACATATCAAGTCATAAGCTGAAGACAGCGGACTACGATGTCTTGGCGATCGTCGACAACGACCCGCGAGAAAACATCACGAACATGGTAGCTGAGTTCTGGCTTGGAGGAGGTGGGCTGCTCATCTTCGACAGCGGAGTGGAATACCTCTGCTACTCTGGGATATTACCGCCTGAATCTCTGGGCGTAAACGGTCTGAACGTTTATTGGAAGTATTCTGCGAACGACATCAATGTCACCACGAGGCATCCAGTCTCGCAGCATTACAACGTGAATAACATCATCAGCACTGGCAGTGGTTATGCGCGGTGGAACTGGACAGCGCTACAAGGTTCATCGATTCACAGTGCCCTTATACGGGTTGCTCGTTCTCAGGACAATGTCAACACCGCTAGCGTTCTGGCTTTTGACCCTACGAATCGTGGAGGCAAAGTCGTTACCTTCGCCTACGACTACGCCTATGAAGCCCTACCCAGCCTTCATCAGATGATCGTCGACGCAGCAAACTGGCTATGCCCACACCCAAAGGCTCGCATCGCCTACGACCTTTCTCACCAGCCTGACTATGGAGTGGATGCCTGGGATAGCCTTGCCGTCACGCCGCAAGAGCACTCTGAATGGCGAAACGCTCTCGTGAATCGATCATATACCTTCGATAAACTCTATCCGTCCGCCTCTGAAAACTTGACTGCCAGCAACTTAGCGCCCTACGATCTGATTATCATCGTTTTGCCGCATTTGAACTTCACATCCTCTGAGGTATCGGCTGTCACAACTTGGATCAGCAACGGTGGCTCCGCTATCATCTTTGGCGAACGCCCTGGACTCCCAATTACCTACTACGACGAAAACGTTAACTACCTCCTGACGAACTTCAATCTCCGCGTCAACCTCACAAGCTCCGCCTATACTGGCGCATTCAGCTATAAGGTCGAGCACCCAACTGTAGAGAGCTGTACTCAGCTTAGCTGCTTAGCAACAGGATTCGTCAACTATACCAGCCCTGCATTTCCAATCTGGGGTACTAATGCGCAGAACATCATCATCGCGGCTCAACAGTACGGAAGGGGTCGCGTCATCCTAATCCCAGACACTAGCATGTTCCGCAACAACCGGATCAATCTCGTTAGCCACCATCAGTATGCGATCAACGTTGTCAACTGGCTCACCGCTTCAAAGGCAAATGTTCTGCTCTACGTAGATGAACCCTATAGTTCCAACTACTACAGAACTCCTGTGTGCCAAGCGCTGAATGACTTGGGTATACCATTTGCCTTGACTTTCACTCGTTCATACTTGAATCTATCGATGCACCTCTACAGTTGGACTTTGGTAATCATCGACTGTCCGTGGTATGATTTTGGGGCGTACCTTAGCGACATCTCTGACTACGTAGATACCGGTGGTCGCCTAATCTTCTCTTATTATTATGTGAGCCTTTCTCCTAGTCATCCACTGTGGGCTAAGCTTGGCTTCGCCTATGCGTCAGACATGCCTGGTTCAGCTCCTCTATACATTTGGAATCCAAGTCATGCTATATTCACGACTCCGAATGCTTATGCTGCGGGTAACTTCACACCGATAATCGACTACGGTGACGAAGGTGATCAGCTCACAGTCTTCGCCAACGCCACTGCTCTCGCAGGCACCACATCCTCAGCCACGGCAGACAAAGCTGTCATAGTCCTCCGCAATGATGGTCATACCTTATACAATGGTTACCTTATCGATCAGTTTGCTGGTGACCTCGACAACTCGACTTACCAAGACAGGCTGGAACTATGGGAGAACGAGATCGCATACATGATGCCCAGCCTAGTTACGCCACCATCAGGTGCTGCTGACTTGACACTTGTCATTATCATTGCTGCCGCTATAATTGTCGTCGCCGTGATAGCGGCGGCGCTGATGATGATGCGCAGACGCAAGAGTATGTCAAAGAAGTAGGAAAACGACAAAGTCAGAAACGCGCGAACTGCCACAAATCCCTCCTTTTTTTCTCTTTGAACTATGTTCTCAATCAGTACCCAGTTCAACCCGCGAGCACAGAGAGCTTGCCAGTTTGCCGTACATGTTCTCACCATTTCTTGGATTCAACGAGACTGGGGCGAACACCCATATTCTTATATGCGCGCTCTCTCTTTCCAGAGGGCAAAATCAGTCTCTTCTCGTTCTTAAATGGTCGACTATCAAACAGTTGTTTCGGCAATCCTGTCGCTGGATTCAATCTTCCTGAATAGAAAAACCAAAGACGGAAGGATGCAAATGGAGTATCCTGCCAAGATCAGAAGGGCTGCCCTCATAATCGCTTCAATGAGTTCTTTCCTTACACCCTTCATGGGGTCTTCGATTAATGTTGCTGCGCCCTCCATTCAAGGCGAGTTCAACATTGACACAGCCACTGTAAGCTGGGTCGCAACAGCCTACCTACTTGCTGCTGCAATGTTTCTGGTTCCTTTTGGAAAGGTCGCTGATATTCACGGAAGAAAACGAATCTACAGATATGGAATACTGATTGACACAGCTGCAACTGTCTTCTGCGCCATGTCGATCTCTGCACCTTGGCTTATCTCGTTCCGGTTCCTGCAAGGATTTGGAGATGCAATGATATTCGGCACAAGCATAGCGATTCTCATTGCAGTATATCCTCCCAAACAAAGAGGCAAAGCTCTTGGGATAAGCACGGCCTCGACCTACATCGGACTCTCAATAGGACCATTCCTTGGCGGCATTCTAACACAGAACTTAGGCTGGAGAAGTGCATTCATATTCATATTGATCCTCGATCTAGTAATAATCGTCGCCCTCTTCTCATTGCTGAAGGGAGAGTGGGTTGGGGCAGAAGGAGAAAAGTTCGACTCTATCGGGTCCACCCTTTACGGGTTAACAATTCTGACCGTAATCCTCGGTTTCACTTTACTACCGTCCGTACTGGCTTTGTGGTCAATCGGGGCGGGTGTTGCTGGTCTCCTAGCTTTCATTATCCGGGAATCGAGGACAAGATATCCTGTGCTAGATATGAAATTCTTCAGACATAACGCCACATTCGCTTTCTCTAATCTTGCCGCATTAATAAACTATAGCGCAACCTTCGCAGTTAGCTTCCTTATGAGCCTATACCTGCAGAACGTGAGAGGGTTCGATTCCCAATACGCCGGCCTGATTCTCGTGTCGCAACCTATTATGATGGCAGTTTTCTCGCCTCTTGCAGGTTGGGTTTCAGACAGAGTTGAACCGCGAATAGTCTCTTCACTAGGGATGGCAGTGACTGCCGGCGGACTTTATTTCCTGAGCCTCACAGGTGCAGACACGGCTTTGTCTTACATTATTGCGAGCTTGATGTTCTTGGGTCTGGGATTTGCCTTTTTCTCGTCGCCCAATACGAACGCTGTCATGAGCTCAATAGATAGGAATTATTACGGAGTTGCCTCGGCGACACTTGGAACGATGCGGCTCGTGGGGCAATCCCTTAGCCTTGGCATTGCAACAATGTTCTTCAGCTTAGTCATAGGAGGGGTGTTGCCCTTTGACTCTGGGTACCCAGCACTGCTTACTGAAAGCATGAAGCTACTATTCGCCACATTTGCTGTGCTATGCTTCATTGGCATATTTGCCTCGCTCGCAAGAGGGAAGGTACGAGGAAAACGATCTAGTTTGGAAGCTTCCCCGAAAATGAAGAACTGAGCCCGCCGACTTTTAACTAGTCCTCGCACCCTCTGTCAAGTAAACTCTTATATGAATGGTCATAAATAGGTCAGAATCATGCCAATATTAATCACATCAACACTCAATCTGATACTGCAGATAGCCGTCTTCATAATCCTCATCGTTGCCATAAGATACGCCAAGCAGGGAACCAAGGAAGGCACTAACAAACACAGAAACTGGATTGCCGTAGCAATCGTATTGAACCTAGTTGGACTGTTTCTGGTCATGATCCCGAGTGAAATAGTGTTTCTGAGCTCGCCAGGGACGCTAGCGCTCACTACTCTGCTACTGGCTATGGCTCATGGAATCTTTGGAGCGCTGGGATTGATTTTCGGTATAGCTTTCGTCTTCAACAAGAAACCAAAGAACGTCCGGCGCTGGATGCGGATAACTGCTACATTTTGGTTCATTGCACTGATCCTTGGGTTCATTCAATACATTAACATCACATTGGCGCCATGAACACACAGAAGACACAAGAAGATTTCACGTCCAGTTGGGGCAGAATAGCAGTATCCTTGATCATCAGTGCGCGCTCGGCTAGTCACAAGGACAGCTGTTCGTATCGCTGCCGTCTACTTCCAACACTCGAGATCTTCTGGCAAGACGAAAAGCCCGCCACGAGTTGAGAAAAGGTTTATTTAAGGTGAGCTATTAGGTAACAACTCAGAATAACTTTGAGGTGATAGAGCCGTGTCCGACTCAGAAGAAAAATCAACGAGAGACAGACTGAAGAAATATGTGCCGACAGATGTCCTACAGAAGGTACCTTGGTCAGAGGTCCGGAAGCAAATGATCACTTCCATAGGAACGGCATTCGGTATTACCATCGGTTTTGTGTGGACTCAGGTCGTCGTGCAGGCGTTTAACGCGATGGGAATATTGACATCGAACAGCTTAGCCCCAGGGCAGGGACTCCAGTGGTTGTTATTCGCGTTCGGTGCCGTCATGGTAACGATTGTTTGTGTTTATGGCATGCTCCTCGTTGCCAAGAGGCAGGCAAAGGAGCCACAGAAGTGACTGTGAGATCTCATGAAACAGATCGCAGAAATGCCAACACTCAAAGAAACTGAATAAGAATCGGTTAGAAAGCACTGACCCTTTGTTGAATAATCCTCCTTTTCTTTTTCGATGCGAGCCAAATGGAGAACAGATAAGCGTCTATCATCTCCGTAAGACCCACACTTCTGGCACCATTCTCGACTATTGTTTAATTAAACCCTGTCAAACTCTTCATAAGAATTAACCCTCCTCAACCTTACTCAAAAGAGCGTGATTGTGGATCTGCCCATCAATATGGATCAGGTAGTGATAGAAAATGACTTCGCGAAAAGTTAGTGGAACCTGTTATTTTCTGGGGCACAGTCACTTGGATGCCGCATGGTTGTGGCCCTTCAGCGAATCAATGCGGGTATTTTATGATACTTGCGAATCAATCCTCAGGCTTATGCAGAAGTACCCTGATTTCTACTTCTGTCAAAGTAGCGCCCAGTATTACAAGTGGCTGGAGGAGCAGCATCCCGAAACCTTCGAAAAGGTTAGGAGAAGAGTGAAGGAAGGGCGCTGGGAGATTGTCGGGGGCATGTGGATTGAGCCAGACGGAAATCTTCCCTCTGGAGAATCATTCGTGAGACAACTCCTTTACGGTAAGAAATACTTCAATGAAAAGTTTGGCGTTGAAGTGAAAATCGGCTTTATGGCTGACTCCTTCGGATACGCGTGCACCCTGCCACAAATAATGAAGGGGGCAGGTATTGAACTCTTCCTCACGCAGAAACTTAGTTGGAACGATACGACTGTCTTTCCTTACTATTTCTTCAGATGGATCGCTCCAGACGGATCCTCAGTATTAGCTCATCAGACAGTCGGAACATATAGTGAGGACGTAGGGCAATCGGAAATCCTGAAGCAAATTGAACTCCTCAAATCCCGACAGAAACTCGATGATTTGCTTGTTCTCTTCGGAACCGGAGACCACGGCGGCGGAGTCACAGAAGACATGATCAAAAGGGCACTAACATTCGTGGAAGGAAAAAAGCATTTCAAAGCGATATTCTCTACAGCCGACACGTACCTAAGAATGATAGCCAAGAAGATCAAGAAGCCTCCTGAAGTTAAGGATGAGTTATATCTGCAATTTCATAGAGGCACATACACTAATCAGTCCAAGGTCAAGAGGAACAACAGGAAGGCGGAATGCCTCCTCGAGACAGCTGAGAAGCTCGCGACATTGGCAAGCAAATATGGCTACGAGTATCCAGAAAAAGCGCTTAAAGAGGTTTGGGAGACACTGCTTCTGAACCAATTCCATGACGTTCTTCCAGGGTCGGCGATACCTGAAGTATACAGAGACTCTGAACAGCTCTTCGAGTCAATCTTCAGCAAGTCAGACTCAATAGTGCAGGAATCCATGAAGGCAATCGCAGCTAAGGTTGATACAGCAGAGCAGGGCAGGTCTATTCTGGTCTTCAATTCCTTGTCGTGGCCAAGAACTGATGTTGTTGAAGTTCCTGCAACTCAGTTAGGAAATGTGTTCGAAATATATGATGACAAGGAACGGATCGTTCCGTCGCAGATTCTGGATGAACATGATACGGTTCTATTCATCGCGGAAGATGTACCATCTGTCGGATACAAAGAATACAAAGCCAGGAGAACTGGACATGTAAGACAGAAACTGTCAACTAGCCTATCTGCAGAAGAATACGACAAGGAAATCAAACTCGAGAACGAGTTTCTGATAATAAAAGTGGACAAGCGGACCGGACTCGTAAACAGCATTCTCAACAAGAAAAACGGAAAGGAGACTCTTCGAGAACAGGGAAACAAAATCCATGTATTCGAGGATGAACCAGTACGCGGAAGAACCGCAGTCAATTCTCCAATTGACGCTCAAATATTCGACGCGTGGGAAATCTACATCTACCAGCAGAAAGGCGGGATTCATTGCATAGAATTGAAGGAGCCACTTGAGGTGAAACTCGTCGAGGAGGGACCAGTTAGAGCAAGAGTCACCGTGAAATACAAATACGCTCAAGAGGGACGTCCGGACTCAGTATTCACTCAAGACATAATGCTCCACAAAGGGATACCATCGGTTCAGTTTAAGCTAAATGTGGATTGGCATGCCGCACACAGGCTTGCAAAAGTTGCTTTTCCTGTCGCCATTCACAGTCACTTCACGACGTACGAAGCACCCTATGGTCATATCACTCGGCGGGATCCCAGTTCTCCTGAAGCTACGCCAGAGGAGAAAGCGAAATACGAGGTTCCTGCACAGAAGTGGATCGATCACAGTAGTGAGGATGGAAGCTTCGGCGTGAGTCTCTTGAACGACTGCAAATATGGCTTCGACGTTGCCAACGATACGTTGAGGATGACTCTTCTAAGAAGCGCCAAAAGCCCAGCTGAACTGGGCAGGATCTTCGGTCTGCCCGTGGACAGTAAGGATGCGTCTGAGATAAGCGACCAAGGTCCACACTACGTCGCTTATGCGTTATACCCCCACCGATCTGACTTCAAAGGAGCTCTCACAACCAAAAAAGCATATGAATTCAACTACCCACTGATTTCGCACGTTGAACCCAATCACAAGGGGGTTCTCCCAAAGTCGTACTCCTTCGTTTCGGTTCACCCAGACAACATAATCGTCACAGTGATAAAGAGAGCAGAAGACTCGGATAGCACCATTCTCAGATTCTATGAGACATCTGGAAAAGACACAGAAGCCACTTTACAAACCGCCGATGCTCTGAGTGAAGCTACCGAAACCGACCTTTTGGAGAAACAGGGCCCGAACCTCGCTACAGAAGAGGGAACTGTCAAACTGCCGGTATCCAAGCATGAGATAAAAACGATGAAGCTTGTCAGCAAGAAACAACAAAAAGCCTCGGATAGTTGATCTACTATGCAAAGAACGGAGAGATACCTAACTGAGTTGGCCGAAGGAGAGACTGGGATCGTAGTGGATGTCGAGACAGAGAACTGCCCTGAAAGGGGCAAAAGAAGAGCACGCAGGGGCGTGAGTTGCACCACCGACTGCGCTTCCAGGTGGGGAGCAGTACAAAGGATCACACAACTGGGGGTGCCTATCGGAACCGAGGTCACCCTGACGAATTCTTCTCATTCCAACGGATCTCTAGAAGTATCAGTAAGAGACTTCAAAATAGTGCTCGACAGTAAGTTAGCTTCGAAGATTATTGTTGCGACACTCATGCGTGGTAAAGATCTGAGACAAGGGAGCCAGATCTAGGCAGTATGATGTTTATCTCGAGTTCGTGTCACTTCGGTCATTGTCGTCTTGTATCAGCCATACTCCCAAGTCACTCCAGTCCCTCCTTTGGGGTAGCTGAAGTCTATGGCGTTGAAGTTGCAGACAAGCCAGCAGCTTCCGCATTCAACGCACTTTTTAGCATAGTCTTTTACGATGAGAGCTTTGCCTTTCTTCATGCTCCAAAGCTCCATTGGACAGATCTTGGCGCATTTCCCGCAACCTGTGCACTTTGACTTGTCTTGACGTATGAATTCACCCGTTTCACCGGTCCGCCTCACTAGTGTCCTTAGCTCGAGCTCTTTTTCTTTCATTTCCACCACTCACTACTGGCTCAATACACCTTCTTTTCTTCTTGTTCTAAGCCACTGAATTCCTAGTTTCATGAAAGTCCTGAACATAGGGATCCGAGACCTCTGCGCTAACGGTAACACGTAGCTTTTTATGAATTCAAAAAGGAACGGAATGTTCTTCGAATAATCTGACAGTTCTCTTTTGAGGTTCCTTATATGTGGGCTTGACCAGCTTGCCCAGAACATCAGGTTGTTGGCTAATGGCGTGATCTTTTTCCATTGGGGAGGATCGAAGAAGATTCCAGCCCAAAGCTGAGCCCACTCTCTTGCGGCTGAGAATTCTTCACCTATTGTTGAGTTCTTCCACCTTCTCTCGTAGAGTTGCAGACCGGTCACTGACACATCTTCATTAGTGATTGCTTCTGCAGCAACCTGAGCCGCAATTCTGCCAGAAACCATGGCATAGTCAACCCCCTCAGCCTCAAGCGGACACGGGAAACCAGCTGCGTCACCAACAAGCATTATTCCGTTGCCGAACGTCTTTGTTGGTAGCCTCGGCATCCATGGGAGCAGATGTGCGTGAAATTCTCTCGGTTTGGCCTGCACTTTCTCCATAAATCTCTTTAATGGTCTTGAGTTGACGGCATTTTGAAGATATTCGTAGGGTTTCCTGCTTGATCTTCTGGTGAATCGCCCCAGCCATTGACCGAATCCTACATGGAATCCTTCGGGCATTGTCGCAACATACGCTGCTGGATAGAGCGGTGAGACATAAACATGGTTGCCGTACTCGTCTGAACCTAATACTTCATCCATCTTTCGTCTGGACGCCTTGAAATCGCAGTCCACAACTAGGGTGATCTCGTCTTGTTTCCATTTCTCCCGCAAACCAGCCTGATAGGCGATCTGTGAAATAGCCCCGTCAGCTGCAACTGTGACGTCTGCCTCTATCTTCTCGCCTCTGTCAGTAATGACTCCAGCAACTCGACCTTCGGAGTCCTTAATGACGTTTGTTACAAGCGTGGAAGTTCTAAGTTCGGCGCCGGCTTCTGTCGCGAGTCTTGCTAGGAATTGATCGAAGTATCGACGATACACGTTAACTTGGAAGAATTCTCGTGCCTCGGCGTATTCCCCTAGATCGCTCGGTGACCAACGCATGGTGAATCTCTCGTTCAACGATTCGTCGAGCATATGCAACGTCTGGTACATTATCTTCACACTTGGCATGTCCACTTCTTTCATGAAATCAAATTCCCGCCACATTCTTGGCGGCAACCCACACCCAGAGGAAGCTTTGTCGCCTGGCTTTCTTCCCCGTTCAATGAAGACTGTTTTCAGACCCATTTCGCCTGCCGTCTTAGCTGCAAGAGAACCTCCGGGTCCTGCACCAACCACAACGACATCGTATTTCGAGGTCACCTTTTTCTTCCCTCACTTATGATTGTTACACGTGAATATCCGGAAGATTGTGATAAGCACGGAGTTCCATTCGAAAGTTGGGTTATCATGAATGAGGAATGGGATTAGAATAACAGATTTATATTGGTTTCGAGACTTAATTCAAATTCTTAGATCCGCTTTGAACGACAAAGTGGTTGCGTAGCGTTTTCGTTTGGTCGAGAACCGACTTCTCAAAAGTTCGCATGAGTTGTCAACCGAAGTAATGTCCCCCGCGAAACTGTAATCCAGAATCGAACCGTAAGGACAATTCAGCAACATAATTAACTTGTTACTAGGGTCTCAGGAAATTTCGACGGAAGGTTTCCCAGATCGTGCGCTGGCGTAGCTATGACGCGCGTTCTAACTATTCCGCAACGTACGCTCCGTAGTGCGCGGTACTCTCAACAGTCAGGCGGTAATGCTTTGCCTTTCATAGTTCGGTACGCAAATTGTGTCTCAAACTGAGCACCACATAACGAGATAATGTCTTCGAACGTGGCTACTGGTTCATACTTCGTTTGGCATCATGGACAAGTAATTACTTGCCCAAACTCTTGAGCACCACACCTCGATTTCTGTGCATGTTTTCATTTTTTGCATTCTGTATGGCTAGTATAGCAGCTCAACAGGTAGAAATGCTTATTAGTGGTGCAACATCCTTTAGGCAACGCGATGATTAACCAGCAATTGGAGAGGGTAATAACAAATGAGTAAAAAGTCGAGCGGCGCACATTACTGGGCAAGTCTGAATCTCATCATGGGGATCTTGAGCCTCATCGGGGTGATGTTCCTACCATACGCTGTGGTGAACGATGTGTCCCGATTCTTTGTGTGGGGCGGTTTGGCAGTGTTTCAGTTTGCAGACTTTTATGACGGTTCGCTTGTCAACGTACCTTTTCCTCTTGTATATCTTGTTTTAGCCGGTGCCATATTTGCTGTGATATTCTCAGCGCTTGCACAGGTTCGATCAATGGCTGGCAGGACCAAGATCTTGTCAGTCTTGGTATCAACTATGGGCCTAGCGGTGTTTGCAGGAAGTTTGCTCATATACTTGCCTATGGCTCAAGCGATTGCGGTAGAATTATCATCTCTGGCCGCCATAGGAATCGGGCTCTACCTCGATTTGGTCGCTGGCGCCTTGCTGTTCACTTTTGGAATCGTGATGCTCTTGAAAGGTCCTTGAAGTGTCCAAGAACCCGCGCCTATCAAAGTCTCCCCTTCGGAACTCCTCCTTTTTTCTTAGTTGGTCAGGGATGGTCAAGTTTGAGTAGTTTGCTCTTCTCACTTTGGGCAATCGCATTTATTGAGATCAGGCTGCTTATTTGTGGGAGTACATTTCTGGGAATGGAGGTTTGCACCACGACTCCGTCCTGTTGTGCCAGTGGAAGGGATGTCGAAAGTGAGGTTATTGTAGCTCTTCTCGAACATCAAGGAGAGAGAATCCAGACCGTGGTCATAAGCAAGTATCATGCTCCGGTCATTAGTCAGAAGACGTTTAAGCGGAACCTTCATTTCCAAGCGCCTCCTCCTCTAGATGGAATAGAGCACACTCCGAAACTAGAACGAATATTCCAATTAGCGTTTCGATAAACATTAGTTCATCCTAACAAAATGTCCTATTTACGACAACATATACGTATGGTTAGGAGCCTCAGCGTTTAGGTATTGTTGCGTACGATAATAGATCCGTGCCGCCCAGATCTTGAAGCATGACGGACAATGCTTTCATGTCTGTTGCCATGTGTGTCACCCTCCGCGGCATGCCAAGATGTAGGAGTAAGAAAGCAGCATGTGACAAAGCTATTTGATCCATACTTCTGGTTCCGTGTAGTAACGAAACATTGAAATGCAACGCCATGACTTTGCTCCTCACAGCATATTCCTGGAATGAGATCTGTTTAACTGGAGGGAATGAGAGAAGATGAGATGCCCTGCGTGTGGATCAGATAATAATGTTTCCGATTTCTACTGCAAAAAGTGTGGCGCTAATCTGAAGGGAGTCACAAAAGTTGGAGAAGAGAATTATCTGGGCGGAGTATATAGCCCAAGCATAGGCAAGGACAAGATATGGGATTGGAAATTCGCTGTCCACGCCACTGACAGGAGGCTGCTCGCAGTCTCTGCATCTGGAGGTCTGAGACGGGCCGGGTGGGGGATTGCCAATGCCCTTGGCGGAGTCGCTGATGCTCTCAGCATCACTAGTCATGTGTCTCAAACCTACGTACGTAGTTTCAAACCGGAGAAATCAAAGGAGAAAAACACTCAAATAATCCAGGCACTAGACGGCAGTCCGAAGGAATTTGAGCTACTTAGAGAAGACATAGAAAGGATAGACATGAAGAAACCAGGGATCATAGCACTACACCATGGATACATCAAGATCATACCACAGTCAGGAAGTGAAATTAACCTCAACATTAGAGACCGAACCGCCTTCGATAGGCTCAAAAAACTCATGATAGCATTCTTCCCCGAAGCATCCACAGTTAATAAGTAGAAAGCGAACAAACCCTCACATTGGCCGCGTTACTTGACCTCGTTTCCTTCTCGGGCGTGCTAGATTGGATGAATTGTGTCCGATTCGGCGGTTGCCGCAGGGTCTGCCTACCTATTTCTTCCCAGTTTGCCGAGGTCCTGCGCGTAGAGAAACAGAGGAATGCAAGACGTGAATCCAAGCGTGAACCTTGCCACCTGGGCATACTTACCGACTCCGTTGAAAGCATTTATTCCAGTTTCTGTCTACAGGTAAGCTGACTCTCTCGCCAGCACACCCATGTTGGCGGTAAGTAAAGCAAATAAGAGAATCCCCAAGAACAAGACTAGTGCTACTAACAACGTGCCTCTGAGGAGAAGGGAAAAGATTGCGGCGCCTACATCCACGCCTGGTGCCCAAGCCGACGCCCACCAAGACAGGCCAATAACCAAACCTAGGGACGGCACAATCGATGCGAACGCTGCCACAAATGTAGGATTTTTTGATGAGAAAAAGGGATTACTGGAGTGAGGAGGACACCTAGCTCCCGTTCTAGCAAAGCGTCAAACAAACGAAAAGACTCTATGCTCTCCCGTCTTGAATCGCTGAATTTGTCTCAAAATCTCGTCTCTTTCTTGTCTGCTCCTGAGTCGTGGCTCAATGATATCTCTCACGATTTCTAGGTCTGCGGGGTAAACCACTCTGAACAAGGTAGCTCCTCTAGCCTCAAAGCAGTCAAACACGCTTTCTTTTAAGGCGACCCTTGGACCCCTTGCCGTATTGACCCTAAGAAGTGGACAATGTATGAGCCAAAACCCGCATAAATGCATATATCCTATCGTTTCCAGATGAGTATTCCAAGGACGTCAGTTTATCTGCTCGGAACACGCTCTTCTGCATTATCTGGTCACGAAAAAGGGTTTGTGAAACCACTTGTCGCAACTAAATCTGCTGCGCGCCCTTCAAGAGTTACTTTAGGTTGTGTTGTCATTGCGTCCTAAAGGAACTAGCGATATTAAGAAAACCATTCTTCAGCTAAAGAGCGCAGAAGCACAATAGAAAACGATTTTCCTTCTTCGAAAAAAGAAAAGTTTCGGGTTGAATCGGGGTCAGTAAGTGGGTCTATTTGCCCATCAACCAGCCGACCAATCCGCCTATTAATGCAAGTATCGAACCGATGAAGATGATGTCATAACCGAGCAATATGTTCACGATTGCGAAGATGATGATCAATAGTCCCCAGTACATCTTACTCTTTGGTTTCATGAACAACAAGAACGAGAAGATTATGATCAAGATTCCCCAAACGAAAGCGTATATGCCTGTCATGGGAATTAGATTCAAGCTACCAAAGACGATCGTAATGTTTATGGCTGCTAGAATACTCGCGATGATGATTATTAGTCCACCGATGAAGCTCAGCAACATTCCGAAAAGTGGTTTTTTCTCTGCCATTTTCCTTTTGTTCCTCCTAGTGCGTTTAAACGCAGCAGTAGCTAATAAGTTCCTGCCGAATCGTGTCTTAGGCGGGATCGACATATAAATCTTGCTCAGCGAGTTCCTTCTCTTGTGCTGTGTTTTTTGGGCACTTGATCGCAACTCGAAGCCGTAAGTCTTCAATTGTCCCCACAGCGAAGGTACTTTTAAAGGAAATGCTATCTACATATGGACGGAATCACATCAATCGACGTACCATCTGGAGCGATGCTTGTATGACTTCCAAAGTCGCCATAGTCGATCTAATCAAAGGTGGCTACGAATCAATCAAGGAAGCGCTTCAACTCATCGGCGGGATTGATGTTCTCAATACCACGGAGAGAAATATCACGATTAAAGTTGGCGTGTTCTCTCACAAAGCGGAAAACCACGCATCAGTCGATGTCGTTGATGGAATAATTAGAAACTTCACCAATGCGCCTACGATTCACTTGGTGGAGTCTGATAACTACAAGGGAACTGGGTCGGAAAGGCTGACAATATGGAAGCAACTCTTCAGCGCCCACGTGGTCCCTTTCAACTTGTCTGAGGACAAAGAAACGAGAAAAACACGAGCCATTGGCCAGGATTTCAACTTATCTCATCTCCTATTTAAGCCGAACGTGTTTGTGAGCACACACATACTTCGCAGTTTCGAAAAAGGGAGCATTCTGAAAAACCTATTCGGCTGCATTCCGGACACAAAGAGAGTGAAGTATCACAAGGACGAGATACTGTACCCGCTGCTCGCAGACGTTTTTGAGGGGATTGGCGGCATAGATTTGGCGATACTTGATGGCACGTACCTTTGGCAGCAGGCTGGCACTGCGCGACAACGAATGAACACACTTATCGCTGGAAGGGATGCAGTTGCTGTAGAAACCGTAGGTGCCACACTTGTTGGATTGAGGCCCGAGAAGATGAGACTAATCTAAGAATTCGTTAAAAGGGGACTCGGCGAAGGCAACATCGCGAATATCGAGATCGTGGGAAACTCCTTCAATACTTTGAAGGAGAGGTGCTCGACGGCAGCTAGGAGCCTGAAAAGGAATACCAAGATGCGCCGAAGATCTGGTCAGCCGCGATCGATAATCTAGCCAAGCAGGGCTTCTTCAGAACGGATTCATCTTCTTGGCAAAGTGGTGATACCAATTGCAGCAACGGAGAGTCGCGATTTCATGAGAGAAAAGGCTCGGAAGCGTTGTGGCTGGGCAACCAGCAATCTATTGGAGAGAGAATATCATGACAGAGAGTGGGGCGTGCTGGTGCATGATGACAGAAAGCTCTTCGAGCTACTTGTTCTGGAGGGCGCGCAAGCCGGATTGAACTGGAATACAATCCTGATGAAAAGGGAGAACTACCGCAAAGCCTTCATCAACTTCGACCCAGCGAAAGTAGCTCAATTTAACGAAGAAGATGTGAAACGCCTGCTCGCTGATCCAGGAATAGTTCGGAATCGGTTGAAGGTGAATTCCGCAGTCGCGAACGCCCAGAAGCTCTTGGAAATCAAGAAGGAATTCGGCTCTTTCGACAAATATATCTGGCAATTCGTTGGCGGGAAACCAGTCAAGAACAAGTTCAAATCAGGTTCAGAAATACCGACGAAAACCAAGGAATCTGATGCCATGAGCAAGGACCTGCAAAAGCGAGGTTTTAGATTCGTGGGCTCCACGATTTGCTATTCCTTTATGCAGGCGGTGGGCATGGTGAACGACCACATAGTCGATTGTTTTCGGCACAATGAGGTTTCGAATATTGAAAAGTAACAAGGAAACGAATCGAGATTTGTTGCAGCGACTCGGTCCTTTGGTCTGCATGACTGGCAAAATGCGATCCTATTGTTTGATAAGCAACGTCGCATTTCAACGAGCCAATTTTCATCAGGTGGGATTTAGACAGTTTCCCTTTCAGCTTCTCATCGTAATGTCTATTTGTTGTCATGAGTCCGCCGCCCGTCACTTTAAACCCCTTACAGCAAATACTTAAATATATGCACATATATATGCACATATCATGACTAAGATAATCTCGCTGTCACAGAAGGCTTATGAAGCCCTTAAGAAGCTGAAACGGAACGGAGAATCCTTCTCAGATGTCATAGCAAGGCTAACTAGAGAGGGGGAAAGGAAACCCCTGCTAGCATTTGCTGGCAAGTGGACTGGAGATGACTTGGACAAGGTTTTCAGGCTCATTGGGGAGACGAGAGAGAAAAGCGTTTCAAGGGAAGTGAGGCTGTGATTGGTATGCCTTGACACCGATCTGCTGGTTGCTCTGCTTAGAGGGGAGCCCAGAGCTGTTTCATCGATAGAGAAGCTTGAGGGTGAGGGCGAGCACCTTGCGACTTCAGCCATTTCCGCCTATGAATTATTGAAGGGAGCGATTATTTCATCAAGGCGCAATGAGAATCTCAAACTAGTTGAAGATCTACTTTCGAGCATACCGATACTTCCAGTAAGCCTAAAGTCATCAGAGGCATCTGCAACAATATATGGTGAGCTCGCGAGTAAGGGAAGGATCATCGGGGAGCTTGACATCTTGATAGCAGGGATTTGTGCGTACAACGATGAGCTTCTGGTATCTAACGATAGACATTTCCAAGAGATTGGGAGGATGCTAAATCTTGTGTCTTGGTAGCACGCTTCCTGCCGGGCTTGCCGATTCGGCTTGAACAGAGGCTCTCCCTATTGCACGAGATTTGATATGGGTGGAGAGCAAAATGAGTCTGAGTACAGATTTTCTGCAAATTCAGCACCAGGTTCTGCAAAAACCAAGTGGTGATGCAAAAGAGGTTCTCGCTTCATTCGGTCACAGGTGTTATTTCACTCTTGCATTTGGGACATCTTCTTGCGCCTCTGAATATGGGTGTCCCGCATGCTTTGCATTTCCAGTTCTCTTGTTCCCATTTGACCCATTGTTCATCAGTCTTCCCCTTTCTGTAGGAAGTGGCCCTCATCATGTACGGTATGGCCACCTTGAAGGGAAAGTTCTTAATGTTGTCACATGGAAACTCGGAGCATACATGGCAACCTGATATCTTTCTTGCATTGACGCAGTCCCTTATTTTGCAGGACTGACAGAACGCCATTCTGTTGTTCGAAAGGCAGCCGTCGCATTTGAGCGAGTCAACTTTCATGCCGTAGAATTCGGCAAGCTTGCCTCTCAGCTTCTCATCGCTGTGCTTATTTGCGTAGCGGATACCGCATGCACCGCAATACAAGCCACAAGGAGCGAATAACTCTCGATTCACCTTCACTTCGCATACCACCCACAGTAATCTTTGCAAATGGAAGGATAAGGTTTGCTAAGGAATTCCTTGAACTTGCTCGCGGTCTATATTCTAGAGGAGTCTTAGCACTCAACCCAAATGCATTAGAGTATTTGATACCGAAAGACCCAAAGACTCGACGGCATTTGAGTCTAGTTCTCTGGCATCCTCTTTTTTCGGTGAGCTCATGGGCTCTATTTTCCTACTTCATTGCGGATGGCATCTTCGAGCTTTTGTGTGTCGAACGTGTACTCGGTCATCTTGATGTCCGCGTTGACGACTACGGCCTTGGTTGATGTCAGACCATATTTCAAGGCTTCGTCGGAGAAAGCTTGTTTAACTTGGAAGTCAACCTGGTCCTTGAATTTCAGGACAACACTCCAGACTTTATCCATGAAGCTCTGCCACGAACACGCGCAGGCACCAGTAGGAACAAACACTTCGACCTTGACTTTCTTATTCATGGTCTGCAACCCTCCAAATCCATCCGTTGTTGTCTACGGTTCCATGAGTCAGAAGATACATATTCAAGTTTATAAATATGTTTCGCGCATAAGATACATATTCAAATGTATAAATATGTTTTTACACACGAAAAACCAATGTAAACCGAGTGCTTTGCATGCATCGGAGCAAGTGAAAAGAGGGATTGAGCTAGTTTGAGCGAGGAAGGCAAAGTTGTTGTCTTAGCATGTAGCGGCATCGGTAAGGTTCTAGGGTCGATCACCCGCCTGGCCCTCTACCACGTAATAGATGAAATGAGGAGAGAAGGCACAGCGACGACTTGTTTGCCAATGGTTGCGCTCAAGGACAAAGAAGCTGTCGCGCTCGTTAGGAAGCATCCATGCATAACCATTGACGGCTGCCCTAATAAGTGTGCGAAGGTTTCTGTTGAGAATGCTGGTGCGTCCACAGTCAAGGCCTTCACTGTGGCGGAGTTCATGCGGATGTTCAAAGACCTGAAGCCTTCAACTGTCTCGGTGTTGGAGCCTGGGTCGGGCGGAAGGGCGCTTGCACGAAAGATTGCTGAACAGTTGAGTATAGAGGTCGACAAGCTATCAAACAAGGATATTTAGTTCTGAGGAGGTCGCATGATTGAGTGAGCATGGAGATTGGATGCGCAGAAAGGTTGGCGTAGTCACGTGCAGCGGAGAAGAGATCCCCGAGGGAATGGTCTCCAGAGTGGCTGCGAGAAAAGTCCTGGAAGAGCTCAAACCCAACGATACTATGACGATATGTATTCCACTCTATTTGGCGGGAGGAGAGGAGGAGATAAGCTTTGTAACCAAGTCGCCCACGATCACAATTGATGGTTGTGATAAGCTCTGCGCCAAAAGGAGTGTTGAGAAGGTTGGGGGTCGACCCATAGCGTCGGTTGTGGTTACTGACTCCATGAAGAGAGAACACGTCAAGCTCAAGACAGATTCGCGAAGGGAACTTGAGCCAAAGGGTGCAGAGTTAGCAAACACCATTGCTTCCAAGGTCGCTGCCATCATCGAGGATTACGTGAAGGCTCAACGCAAAGTGAATGAGAGAAGGGAGGGGTGGGAACATGGAGTTTCTTGAATTTACTATCGACAAGTTCATCTTCAAAGTTGCTGAAGGCATCAAGTACTCTCAAGATGATGTCTGGCTTGCCGGTGCGGGCGAGAGAAGGTGGAGGATTGGGATAACTGATTTCCTTCAGAAAACGAGTGGCGACGTGGTAATTGCACAATTGCCAGATTTGGGCAGAACTTTTCAGAGAGGCGGTGAGGTGGCGCAGTTTGAAACTGTTAAGATTATCATCTCAGTTCCTATGCCCGTCACCGGCAAAGTTGTCGAAAGAAATGATAGGATTCTTGATGAGCCTGGGCTCTTGAACAGCGACCCGTATGGCGAAGGCTGGATAGTCACAGTTGAAGCGAGTAACACAGAGAAAGAGTTCAAGCACTTGCTTTCTGACAGCTCCTATTTTGAGTTAATGAAGAAAAAGGTCAGTGAGGTTCAATCCAAGCAGGGTAAGTAGACATGTCAATATGACATCGTCGCTGGGATCATCGTGTTTACTCTAAAGCCAAATATGTAGGGGTGGTGTGGTGGCTCTTGCCAGTTTACAGAACTAAGGTGACTTGGTTGGGCGGGAATACTGGTAGCCTTGAGTGTGGGAATGGCACCCGAATGGGTTTTAGCGCTCCTCCAAGCCTTCATGGCAAACATGGGGTGATGACTCCCGAGGACGGTTTCGTGGCTTCGCTGAACATGTGTGTGCACATGATGTTTATTTGGGTCGCAGAGAGGATGAAGATAGAACTTCTGTCTTATGAGTGTGAAGCGGAGGGAACAGTTCAGGACAGACTTGATAGAACATCCGTCTTTACGAAGATTATTTTGAAGCCAAGAATAGTAGTTAGAATGTCGACAGAAGAGAAGGTCAAACAGGCGATGCAGCTAGCGAGGAAATTCAGTCTGGTGGCAGAATCAATAAGACCTGAGGTAGTCATTGAGCCCGAGATAGCAATTAAGGGTTAACACACCTCTCGCCGTATTAACCATAGAGTCGGACCTGCTATACATATGAAGGTCATCTATTCGAGTCAAGCAGAAGCAGCACTCCTTGGTGTCTTTGCCTTGGTTACGCCCGCCATTTGTACGTCATACTTAGTTTTCCTTATTGCGGTGGCCAGCGGATGCGTCAAGTACGAACCTAAGAAGTTCTGAAAACAACCAATATGGCATGTTACCCTGTTCCTCTTCTTATCATCTCTGCATACTCGTGTGGTAACTCTGAAGCCTCGATGGCGCTCGTCATTCTTTCCACATCATATTGAACTCTTCTAAAACGTACGCTTAACTCTGCAGCTGGAGTCAAGAGAGCGTAAGTTGCTCTTGGGTCACCATCCTTGGGCTTTCCAAGACTTCCAACGTTTACGATATGTTTGTCGTCTATCACCTTGTGGTAGGGCAGATGCGTATGTCCACACACGAGGAGATTGCATCTTCCCGCCTGCAGGAGGCGATTGAAGGTTTTCGCTGGTCTGTCTTCATATAGGTACTCATTGATCCTTCTGGGGCTACCATGAGTGAGAAGGATCTCGAATGCCGCTTGGCTGAAGCGCAACTCGCGCGGCAAGGCCTTCAGGAATTCCTTATTCTTCCTTGGGACGTGGGCCTTCGTCCAATCTAAGGAGCGCTGACCGAGCAATCTCTGCGTTTCGTCTATATAGACGCACCCGCAGTCATCTCTCTCGAAGCCG
Source organism: Candidatus Atabeyarchaeum deiterrae (assembly GCA_037310415.1). Taxonomy (GTDB): domain Archaea; phylum Asgardarchaeota; class Atabeyarchaeia; order Atabeyarchaeales; family Atabeyarchaeaceae; genus Atabeyarchaeum; species Atabeyarchaeum deiterrae. The sequence continues at coordinate 1,855,105 of CP147780.1, read as the reverse complement.
ACACCTTCATCATAGTTGCCCATCACACCTGCGATTCCCTTGCTCGTTATGAGGCTTATCACCTCATTTGGAAAGGGGCCGTATCCAACTAGATCCCCACAGTGGAGAATCTTTTTCACGCCTTGCCCTTCAATGTCAAGGAGAACCGCCTCAAGGGCAGGAAGGTTGCCGTGAACATCAGAGAAAATCGCGTACTTCATCTACCCAGCACCAGCTCTTTGTCAGGAGTTACCTCCCAATAATGAACCTCTTTATGGCCTCAACAATCTTCGGGTTTGCAAGAGAATAGTAAGCCCACTTCCCTTCTTTCCTTCTTTCCAGCAAACCCTCCTTCTCCAACAGCACCAGGTGGTGAGACGCAGTTGGTTGTGTCATGTCCAGTGCAGCCATTATCTCGCAAACACACATCCTGCGAACCATTAATAACTTCAATATTCTAATTCTGCTGTCGTCACTCAGAGCCTTGAAGAGCCGGCTTTCTCTGATGGCCAAATCTCTGTTCGCTACCTTGTCAGCCAACTCCTTCAACTCACCCGCGTACTTAGAAGCATCCTTGCCCTGGCAATAGGGCGAAGCAACCAGCCTAACTAGTCTTCGGTCCGAACGATTTTTCGACATATTCTCATCCACCGCTAGTTCATATCAACGAGACCAAATATGTATTTTGCCGGAAAGTAACCTCAGCCGCTTGAGCTATGGAGACACCTTGAAGCTAGAAAGATCTATGAAACGGCTAGCGCCGCGTTGCCCCTATTTCTTTCGGTGACGGTCTGCACCTCATCTGAACATTACTCCAAACTAATATCTATGTTAACCTCTTGTCGCTTCTGAACCGATCATAATAAGATATATATGTCACTTCTTGTGGATTCATATTAATGAATCTAAATACGTAAATATAAACTTAGATAGCGGCGTGGAACATGCCCGAGAAATCCTTGAAGAGACTCTCGCTGCTTGATAGGTTACTTCCGATCTGGATTTTCCTGGCGATGGCTATCGGCGTCGGAGCAGGGTGGGCATTCCCACAGATTGCGACGATTTTTAACATGCTCCAGATAGGAACTGTTTCGCTTCCCATTGCCATCGGACTGCTATGGATGATGTATCCTCCCCTTGCTAAGGTGAAGTATGAGGAGCTCGGGAAGATTAAGGGCGCTAAGAAGATGTTTGGAGTGTCGCTCTTCCTCAACTGGGTGATTGGACCCTTTCTCATGTTTTCACTGGCTTGGCTCTTTCTACCCGACTTGCCTGATTACAGGGTTGGGATCATAATAGTTGGGTTGGCTAGATGCATTGCTATGGTCTTGATATGGAACCTGCTTGCAGGCGGTGACAGTGAGTATGCGGCTGTATTGGTTGCTCTCAATTCGATCTTCCAGATGGTGTTCTACTCGATTTACGCCTACTTCTTTGTTACCTTGCTCTCTTCTTGGATAAGTGGGTCGGCGGGCATGGTTGTGAATATCTCGGTTTGGGATATCGCGCAAAGCGTATTGATCTTTCTTGGCGTTCCTTTCGCCGCTGGAATAATCACAAGGTTCACGTTGATCCATCGAAAGGGGAAGGCTTGGTATGAAGAGAAATTCATTCCGAGGCTGAGCCCCACCGCCATCATCGGTCTGCTCTTCACAATAGTCATAATGTTCTCCGTGAAAGGTGAGTATATACTGAATTTGCCTTTTGATGTTCTCAGAGTGGCTGTGCCTCTGGCATTGTATTTCCTGATAATGTTTGTCTCTTCTTTTCTCCTGTCTTGGCGTTTGAGATTCAGCTATCCTGAAACAGCGACGCTCTCCTTTACGGCGGCGAGCAACAACTTTGAGCTTGCAATAGCCGTGGCTATTGGAGTGTTTGGGATAAACTCGGGAGAAGCTTTCGCGGCAGTTATAGGACCTCTAATCGAAGTTCCTGTGCTTATCGGCTTGGTCTACGTTTCACTGTGGCTGAAGACCAAGATGTTCGCCAAGGGGAGGAGACCAGAGATGAGTGGCAAAACAATAGTTGCAGAGAAAATGATCAACGAAGCATTGAAACCGAAAAACCCAATCGTCGAACAAGGTATGTAAGTAGCTGGGGGCGAGATCGAAATGACTGCTGATTCAAACCTTGACAACTCAATTGTGCCCCTTAGAGTCTTGGCGTCGACGGCAGATAGAAGAAGGCTGATGACAACAAAAGAAGTGGCAGAGAAGAGGCTGGAAGTCTTGACCTCAGGAAATGAGACACTTATTAATGGCTGGTGGTTCAACTACTTTGACACACCAGACGCAGTTGGTTGTTTCAACAACGAAATCAAAATAATCTCAAACCTCCTTACTGGCCCCATGGTTGACACAAAACTTGGGAACAGTGTTCTTATTCTCACGGAAGAGCAATTCAAACAACTCAAAGGAAAAACATTTGACAGAAATGAAATAAACACCGACTGGCTGACAAAACGGCAGGTAAAGGAACACCCAGTTTGGCAGGAATTGCTTCGAGAAAGTCTGGATGCTTATGTTGATGCTGTATTCGAACAGTACGAAAAGAGATTTGGCAAAGCTAACCTGATGTGTGTTTCCTTTGCAAATTCACAAGATGTTCCTACTTTGCGCTCTTGTTGTCTCCGCAGGCTCGACGGCAGGTCTGACCTCTACGGCTTCTGCAGCGTCCTCAGTAGCTGCCCCTGCCTTGTTGGAGTACTCGACGAACAAATAACATGAGTCTCCGATTCTAAGGATTATTTAGCCACATGTCGAATTACCCCGGGCTTCCCATGTCTGGCGAGCTTCGAGGCCGTAGTCCTTTTCGCAATGGTCTTCTTGACATCAACGGTAAGACTCAACTAGCGCTCGATACACAAGCTGCACTGAAGTCCATGTGCCTCAGATAAGCACAAAAATAGAAGAGTTGTGCTTATAGGGCTCCACCGAAAGACTCTAGGACTCTCGGGTATTTGAGTCTAATTCCTCCAGACTTCAAGCCTAATAGATTTGTTACTACGTTCTGCAACCGCGCCACTTACTATTTGCTCATCGGGAGGGAGTTTAACTTATATCTGTAATAAAGATGCTTAGCTTACGTTCAGCAGTAAGCAACCTTCCTTACTGCGACGGATATCCAAACGTAGTATCCAATGTGAAAGGCCTATGATGAGAGAAGAAAGTGTTGTCTCCAAGGTCGAGGAGCTCATGGAGACGCTCGACCATGTAAAGAGATATGACGCGCTTGCCAGATCTTTGAAGAGATTTGCACTGATCGTCGGAGGCTCCATGACAGTAAATCTTGTCCTCGCCATGCTGTTTGACTTTTTCGAACTAAGGCTTACACTCGACAGACCCCTTTTCCTTCTGGCAACCTCTATCATGCTTCTCATTCCAGTTTTAGGCATCGCCGCAGGAATTCTTCATGTGCGGAGACGTGTAAACTCGACTAAGACGGGAGAGTGGAAAGAAGAGCTGTCCCATGGTTTTCCATCAGCTCTGAAGATGCTGTCGGAGCTAAATTGGGACAAGACGCTTGACGAAATAGTAATGGGAAAACTCGGTTATGCATTATATGGGTTCTTGAAAACTGCAGCATATTGGTTCGTTACATTTTTCGGATTAAATCTTTTATGGAACGCAATCAACTTCTTCATTTTCCATAGAATAATACCTTTCAGTGGCTTTATTTTGGCGCCGTTTTCACTTTTGATTGTTCTTTTTGTCCTAGGCAAAGATCTTCTTAGACGCTATAAGGAGATCCACGCACTGGACATGTTACTTTTAGAATTGCGGTGGTTGAGCCTTGAATTCAAAAGAGACGAGTTCCAAGCCTGATCTCTACGTCATCGCGAGGGTAATCAAGGCGTTAAAAGAGAAGAACAGGATGAACAAGACAGCCCTCGCGACCAACACTGGATTAGCCTACGACAAACTGATGAAGTACTTGGCTTGGATGTCCAACAAAGGCTTCATCGAGATAGACATCGACGGCTCCGTGATCCTTGCCAAAGCGGGGGTCGAAGCTTATGATGAGCTGGTAAGCTGGATAATGAAGTATGTGGGACAGCTCAAGTTTCCAAGACTACGCTTTAGAACCTGAATCTTGCTTCTTAACAAAAGCAACTCCCTCCGAGTTAGTTCGCCTTTTAAGTTATACAGTTACGTTATATTGGGAAGCGATTAGGATGCCATCGATTGAAGCGATTAAACTCTCGAAAAAATACGGGTCCTTTCCAGCTCTCTCCAATTTGAATCTGGAGATTGAGGGCGCGAAGTGCGTCGGTTTGCTGGGCCCCAACGGTGCTGGGAAATCAACTGCCCTCAAGTTGTTTACTGATCTGATTAGACCTTCCTCAGGAAAAGCTCTGATAAATGGTGTTAACGTACATACGGATAAGAAAAGGGCGCTTGCTTCTGTAGGCGCACTTATCGAAATACCCGAGATTTACCCTGCGCTAACACCACGAGAGGCATTGACGATGATTGCTGAGATCCGAGGAGTGTCACGCGCCGAACGAAAAAAGAGAATAGAAGAGGTTGTATCTGAAGTCCGAATGGAAAAATGGATCGACAAGAGAGTTGGCAAGTTCTCGAAGGGAATGAAACAGCGAATATGTGTCGCATCTGCGCTTCTCAGTGAGCCGTCCGTGGTTCTGCTGGATGAGCCTACCACTGGGCTAGATCCCAGAGGCATGAGTGAGGTCAGGGGTATTATAAAATCTCTGAAGGGTAAGGAGAGGCTGATTTTCATGAGCTCTCATATTCTCAGCGAAGTAGCAGATGTCTGCGACGAAGTGGCCATGATAGACCATGGGAAATTGATCGTTTATGATACGATTTCTAATGTAACGGCTAGAGTTTCGGGTGGAGAAAACGTTATTGAGGTTGGACTGCGCCGCCAGTTGGATGCGGAACTGCTAAACAAGATAGCTGCAAGCGTCCCAAGCATCGACAAAATTGAAAAGAGCGGCGATACAACCTTCCAGATAAGTTTCAAAGGCGGGTTGGACGCACAGGAAAGAATTCTTGCGGGCATTGTAGCGCTGAACGTCGGCGTAGTTAGCTACAGGCAGGCGACCTCAGACCTCGAAGACGCATATCTCAAACTGATAAAGAGCACGTTGTGATAAACATGAGCAAAACCAAAATTGCAGTCGGAAACAAGGTGCCGAGCAGCATAAAGCAAGTTGGCATTACCATGAAGTACACGCTTCTGGATTACGTAAGATCCCGAAGGTTCTTCATACTTCTGACCATAGCGATTTTGATAAGCGCCGTTCTCACTCTGGTTGTTGGATATTATCGTCCAGAAAGTTTTCTTGCAAGTGATTTGTCGTTTTATGATGATTGGTGGGGAAATATCGCCACTTATGTGATAGTGCTTTCTGGAATCTTCTTCGGTGGTGATGCTATTTCTGGCGAATTCCAAAACAAGACTGGCTATTTCGGAGTTCCAAACCCCATTAGAAGATCGTCAATATATATAGGAAAATGGTTGTCAGCTCTCATCGCATCATTGGCAATACTGGGCGTGTTCGCTGCAATCACCGTGGCCAACGGATTGTACTACTTCTCAAGTATACCTTACCAGTTTGTCGATTCCCTGCTTCTTGCATGTTTCTATCTTGTTGCAGTTCTGGGCTTGACATTTTTCTTCAGCTCGCTATTTAAGAGCAGCTCCATGTCCATCCTAGTCACTGCCATTCTCTTTCTTTTCGCGTTCAACATTGTTCAACTCTTCGTTGCTACCTTTGCCCAGATTGAGCCCTGGTTCATCCTAACTTACGGAGCGGGAGTAATAGGAAACGTACTCGTAGACCCGTATCCGTCGCAGACTTCCGTACAGCATTTTGGCCCGCGCACCTTTACCACCTTCAACGTCACAATACCTGAAGGATTATTGATTATGTCAGTGTACTTTATCGTCACGGCAGTTTTGGGCCTGGTACTGTTCGAAAGAAAAGAGTTCACTTAGATGAGCGCTGGAGAAGTCTTCATGGAAAAGCAGGACTACTATATCTGGAAAGGTAAGAGTATTGGCGCTAGAATGATTTCTCTTGCGGGATGACTTTCTTGGTAGATTGTCATGAGCAACTACAAGAAAAATCCCGAATAATATTCTCAATTCTGTATGACCTGTTCATGGGGTGCAGTAACGCCCTCTTTCCCTAGATTTCTCAAGATTATCTTCTTGCCCTCGCGGAAAGCAATAACTGATTCTGCGCCAATCTTTGTTGAGGTCTCCAATAGCGTTCTCCTCTCTTCAGGGCGGAGGTAGCCATCGACCTTGCACTCCACAAGCATGACTTTACCTTTCTTCAGGCAAATGAGATCTGGAAAAGCTGATTTGCCTTGCCTAACTACAAACCATCCGTCCTTTTCAAGGTGAGCACGAACCCGTCTCTCAAAGGTGTATCCGCGTCTATATGGATGAGTCTTGCGTACCATGTCTCTTCCTTCATATCGTTCCTTGTTTTCTCGGGCTCGGTCTACTTGCCCTTCTTTTCTGGCTGCTTGCCACTCATGTGCTCTATGTCTATTCTACCTAAGAGCGCATCCTTTAGTTTCTCAGCATTGAGTTTGGCTATCATGGGTTCAGGATTCTTTTCGAGTTGCCTCATCATGCATTGCATTGCTTTCACTTTTTCCTCAGGTTTTTCGATGAAGGTCACTTTGCCTGAGAAGTGGACTGATGAGAAAAGATGGTTGCATTGGCCCTCGTCATAACCATGGTCCACGAATGCTTGGCCCCAGACTTCGTTGTTCGATTTCATGTAGTCTATCTTCTTTCCTTCTGAGGCGCAATGAAAGTAGATGCACTTCCGTTGGTCATCATATCCGTGGCTCAGCGTGACCAGGTAAGGCTGATTATTCTTGCACAGCGCCATGGTGATGTACTTGGTTGATTTGAGTATTTTGATGAGTTCCGCTTCGTCAGTTATTTCCTTATCTTTTCGTCTCAAGTGATATGTCATGGCACCTGTTATCCTTGGCTGAGATTATTAGCCTTTGGGTTGCAGCAGGTGACCTCAGCAATTCTTATTTCAGCCGCTACACATCTCATAGCCCTATACAAGACGTATCGTTGCAGGAGGAAGACATGCCATGATCTCTCGAGAAGAATATGAAACTGCTCGTACGCGTGCCAACGAGATGTTGAGAAAAGCTGGCATTGTTGTGACGCCTAAGGAGCGGTCTCATATTGAGGTAGCTGATCTATGTCTTGGGGATCTCAAGAACATTGGTCTCGAATTAATCGTCTACGTGAACACAGAACGTGTATGTGCAAAGGAACTCGTGCTCTTTCCACGCCAAATCTGCCCCGAACACAGGCACGCACCAATCGGCGCCGATCCCGGCAAGGAGGAGACTTTCCGCTGCCGCTGGGGCGAAGTGTACCTCCATGTCCCTGGGAAGCCTACGCCAAGGCCAAAGGCAATTGTGCCTGCCAAAAGGAAGCGCTACTTCACAGTCTGGAACGAAGTGGTTCTGAAACCTGGAGACCAGTTCACGTTACTGCCGAATGTACTTCACTGGTTCCAAGGTGGAGACAAGGGTGCCATAGTCTCAGAGTTTTCCACCCGCAGTCGAGATGAAACAGACGTATTTACCGATCCCGAAATCAGACGCGAGACGATCGTCTCGGATAGGAAGACAGAATAGAGAGGTAGGCTATAACATCAGGGAGGGTGAACCATCTATTTGCCAGAGCTAGAAGAACTGTCGAACCGAATTGGAGAATATGCTGAGACAGTGGAGATTCACTCTGAGCGGGCTTCTATTCTAGTCCTTTCGTACGGAGGACGAGTTCTGGGCGTAGACATCGGAAAAGGGAACTTGTTGTGGGTTAATCCGAACATTGATGATGTGTTAAAAAAGAGAGAATGGAACACTGGAGGAATCCGTACTTGGATTTCGCCTGAACGAACTTACTTCTACGATGACCCTGAGGAGTTTAAAGGTTGGCGGTGTCCGAAAGGAATAGACCCTGCCAACTTCAAAATAGTTTTAAAGGAAGCTCATGCTGTTGAACTTGAAAGCACCGTATCCGCCAAAAACATGGCTTCAGGACAAACCTTTACTGGCAAAATTACGAAGCGCATTGAACTTGCTGAAGTGCGACAAAGAGAGGACACACAGTGGGGAAGGGTGAGAATTCACGACCATCTGACAGCCCAAAACTTCGAGTCACCTTTTGCCCTATGGACTATTTTGCAGGTGCCACTGGGGGACGACGGGTCAGGGGCTGTGAATATTCCAGTCACCAAAAACGCGCAGCCGATTCATTACTTCGATCCAATTCCTTCGTCTCACTTGGCACCCTTCAAGGATCGTCTGTCGTTCCGAATTGACGGAGAGAAGGAATTGAAGTTAGGTGTTCGTCCAGAGGATCTACCTAACCCACGAGAAGCCCGATTAACATACGTTTACAAAAGACATGGAAAGAACATCTTGATCTCAATGTTTTCGCGAACTGGCGCCAAGAACCAAGAAGAGTGTGTGGATCCTGCAAAGTCAAATCCAAAAGGCCCTCGTGCAGTAATCCAATCGTACAACTCCGACGTTAAGTCCTCCGGTTTGAAGTTTGGCGAACTGGAAATTCAGGGCTCACGAGCAAAAACGCAGCCTGACGGCAAAGCTATGGCCGAACATGAGGTCACAATTGACTTTTCAGTGTAGACAGAATGGCCGTAACATTCATTGGCATTAGGAGCTTTCTGAAGCCGCATTTCTTAATACCTAGGTTCACGGAGAACGGTCAAGGGCACAGTAAGGTGGAGCATCATGTCCATCAAGGTAGGCGAACTGGAGCTCAACAAGATCTACTGCATGGATTGCCTGGAAGGGATGAGAAAACTTCCAGATGACTCAATAGACCTTGTCGTTACGTCTCCACCATACGATAACCTTAGAACGTACAAAGGATTCTCAGTCGACCTGCATTCAACTGGCAAAGAAGCGTACAGAGTTCTGAAAGATGGCGGAATAGCAGTAATGGTAATCCAAGACCAGACCAAAGCCTTCGCAAAAACCCTCACATCGTTCCGATTAATAATTGACTGGTGCGACAATATCGGCTTCAGGTTATTTGAGACGATAATCTACAGAAAGTATGGAACAGAAGGCGCATGGTGGAAAGCCAGATTCAGGGTCGACCATGAGTACATGCCGATCTTCTTGAAGGGCAAGAAACCCCAATACTTCAACAAGAAGCTTCTAATGGTTCCATCGAAGCATGCCGGAGAAATCTTGACTGGCAGCGGCAACAGAAGAACCACCGGCGAAACCACGAAAACAGTCACAAGACCAATAAACCCGACCAAGTGCCGGGGAACCATTTGGGATTACTTGATGGCTGGAGATAAAGATCCTTTGAAAAGAAAACATCCCGCACCATTTCCAGACCAGATCCCAATTGATTTCATAACGTGTTTCTGCCCGCCGAAAGGGATCGTCTTAGATCCCTTCATTGGAAGTGGGTCAACAGCGGTCGCAGCAAAGAAGCTTGGGAGACACTATGTCGGGTTTGAGATTACCCCAGAGTATTGTGAGATCGCAGAACAAAGGACGAAGAGGGCGGAGCCACCTTGATCCGCTCTCAACGGGATCGATTTAGAAAGTAGCACTTCTGAAGCGGCATTCCCACGCGCGTGTCTGGAAAGGGCAGGACGCGACATCCATCTTTCGTTCTATATCCCTCCGGCGCCGAGTAATAATGAGGCGAATACTGCGATCAATATGATCACAATTGTCTCCAGCAACGTAACCTTCCAGTGCACCTTCGTTCGCTTAGAACGGTAATGAACCAAGAAAAACCCTACAGTGACCGCCACTATGCAAAGCGACAACACGATATTGAACGGTTTCGGTAGTGTCAAATACACAACTATTGGAATGAAACCAGCGAGAAGCGTCGTCGTACAGCAGAGTGTTGCTGCGTAAATGTTTGCCCTGCTTATCTGCCTGTGCAAGAGCACAAAAAGCTCTTTAAGTAATCTAAGCGACTTGTCTCGCTCCTTGATGCTAGGAATGTCACTCAGGCTATGGTTCAACAGGCTCTCGAGAGTTATCATATCTGATATATCCTCAGTTATTCCGCCGAGCAGAAAACTTGAGAAATTCGTTATCGCCACCGAAGAAAGTGTGAGCAAAGCCGCAAATATAGCTATGCTGGGCGCCAAGCTTGCCGTAAATGCGGAGAGTATAACGACGAGTCCGGTAACTGAACCATCAGTTAAACCTGCAACTACCTCAAGAGTAGGTTCTCTCTTCAAAAGCAGGTTACGCCAGTCTCTTCCCAAACTTGCACCGCGCTTGGTTAATTTAACCAATCCATTTCGCCCGGTGATTAGCCTGTCGGACATCATCCTGTCCGACGCCTTGTTGAAGTCTCTGCTATCAATGCAAGAATTCTCTCCACAGATCTTGTCGATCCTTTGCTTCAATTCGGCCGCTGGAACCGCTTCATCTTTTTCCAGATTCAACAACAATGCTATCTCGACGACGTCGGGGAGATCCTGAATCTTGATAGACATGACTTTCGAGCACCTGTTCTATTGACTGAAGGAATCCGAACCTAATAAACCTTAGAGTCGTTGTCCAGCTCAGGATGGTCCCCTGCTTTGAAGTCACAAGTTCTCTCTTGAGACGTATCGAACAGCCTAACCTTAAGCAGAAGGATGGGGAGTTGGGGTTCTAAGACGCTTCAATGCGCGCCTCTGCACAACAACACCGCCTGCAAAAACGATTAAGCCCATGATGAAGAGGATCCACGATACAATCCAATATGCCCCAATTGGCACTCCGGTCTCTTGAGATATGTAGTCTGAATAGAGGAATAGAAGGACTCCTATCATTATCATGATGATACTCAGAAGCTTGACAAGAATGCCACCTACGTAGCTATGTAATTTCATACCATTTCCTCCGCTTTCAAATTGCGTAAGCAGAATGCCCAGTTGTGCTATTTGCCTCGCTGATGCCCAGACTGCTTATCGAAATACTTCTTCATTGGCGCCCAGTAGAAGTCAACCCAACCTTGTTTGATGTCCTCAGCTTGCTCTTCTGGCACGTTTGAATGTACCATGCTTAGCTCCGTGCCGCCTTTGATTTTACTGAGAGTCAACTCGAGTTTCGAGGGAAGATAGCCATCAAGCCAATCGGTGGTGACCCACTCTTGAACAATCTTCTTGCCTTTCTCAAGTTCAAGGTTCTTTCCTGAAATGTATCCATCCCAAGCCGTGAACTTTCCTCCAATCTTCGGATCGCAGGTTGCCTTGCTACCTGTAAACGCCGCGTGCTTCTTTGCGTCCATGTAAGCATCGTAGACTTCGTCAGGCGTCGCGGCAATCACAACTTTGTCTCGTATTGTCGTAACCTTCATCTCAACAAACACCTTCTTAACCAAACTGAATCTCAAAGCATTATAGTTATGCCCTTTTGCTTCACAACATGAGCTCAGATTCATGATAAGTTTTTGGTCGCAACAAGCAGCTGTTTAACGTGGGCAGCTACCTATATAAAGGAGAAATTCTTCAGGAAAAGAAGTGCCAACGAACACGACACGTATGCAAGAGGCAATGCACCTTGCCAACGCAACCAAAACAGAACGAAGAGGCCGCTCAATGGTACAACAAGGGTCTTAAACTGATTAGGCTAGGCAAAACCAACGATGCACTTGAGTGTTTTAACAAGGCGACCGAAATCGATCCAAGACTCGTGGAAGCCTGGGTGAATAAGGGCGTGGCTCTCCATGGGCTTAGCAGAATTGAAGAGGCGCTGAAATGCTACGAAAAAGCAATTGAACTGAACTCCAACCACGCTGAAGCGTGGTGCAACAAGGGTGTTGCTCTCTATGAGAGTGGTAGAGCTGAGGAAGCACTAACTTGTTATCAGCAAGCGACCAAGCTAGATCCGAAGTTTACTATGGCTTGGAATAACGAAGGCCTAGCGTTGAAGCATCTGGGCAGGTTCGAGGAAGCAATAAAATGCTATGACGAAGCCATCAGACTAGACCCCAAACTCGCTGGCGCATGGGTCAACAAAGGCGCGACTCTCGGTCAGCTTGACAGGCTTGAGGAAGCAATAACATGCTACGATGAAGCTATCAAGATAGCTCCGGATTATCTTGAAGCATGGTACAATAGAGGTGCCACTCTGCAGGATCTGGGCAGGTTTGAAGATGCAATCGTATGTTTCAAAACGGTAATCAGAATAAACCCGAGAGATGCAGACGCATGGTACAGTATGGGCACAACATTCGAGCAGCTTGGAATAACCCAAGAAGCGACAAAATGCTACGATGAGGCGCTCAACGTTGATCCAGTTCATGACGATGCGAAGAAAGCCAAGGCAAGAATATTGAAAAAGGATTGAAAGACTCGAGTGAAATCAGACTGCAATAGGAATAAGTCTTTCCTGTGCCCACGAAATCGTGTCCTTACAGATCTCTCTTTCTTCAACACACTCCAACAGAAATTCTTATCGTACATTGGTCGCCAAAAAGAAGGCTGTAGGTCTATAACCACACATATTTGTATACTAAGTGACATTCAAAGCCGCAGGGTGATTTTGTCAGTGGTCGTAGAATCTTCTATGCTTCGAATATCCGGAGGTTGACCTTCGTTCACGTCTCTTCAGGAAGATATATGTAACTGCTACACCGGCAACAACCACGATTCCTGCTGCAAAGATTAACGACGGCCAAGGTACTCCTTGCGTTACCTGTGATATCTCAAAAACAGCCACATAGGCCTGCCACTTTAGGTCCTCATTTTCCGTCGTTGTATTCACCGTGTCCACATCGTAGGATACGTACAGCAGGTTCCCATGGAGCGTCACCCACGGTCTTCCTCCCTTCTTGTCACCCCCGTAGGGGAAATTTGTGAGAATCGCGTCGTGCAAGAGGTTCCAATTGCGGTCAAATACTGCGAGGTGCACGTTCGGGTAGACTGGAAAGAAGGTTGGATGACTTCTCCCGCTGGTGTCCAAGTAAGCGACATAGAAGCGTTCTCCGTCAAACACCATGCCTTGTGACCAATGGGCCTGCTGAGTCAAGTTCTTCATCCCAAGATAGTTCCAGTCACTATTGTATTTCATTAGCACCAAACCGCCAAAGTAAGAGTTGGCCGAGACAAAATAGTAGACGTCATCCACAAAAACAATGGAGGACCCACAAATGTGCGGAGTATCTGCGAGGTTAATCAGTCGTATCGGTTCGAGATTGGCCGTGAAGAAGTGATGAACAGTTGAATTCCCTTCCTGCCATATTCCTGAAGAGTTATACTGGCCACTTACGTCAAGCTGCCCGTTAATGTATGCAACCATTGGATCGGTGTTTCCCTCGTTTGGTTCTGGAAGCGGAACGTACGCCTCTTGTAGTCTCGTCCAGTTGGCAGCGTCGTATTTGATTAGGCGCCAGCCATAGGGGTTTCCCTGGTTCTGGGACACGAATGCACAATAGTAGGTGTTGTTGACCATGCATGAGCCTGAATCACCTGCCTCACTCGAATTGGCGTACCATTCGAGGAGACCGGTACGGCCGGTCTCCTGCATTTCTAGGGTATACTCCTTGTAGGCGTATCCTGCTCCCAGAGTTACATTCGTCTGTGTACTGGCTTTCGTTCCAAATGTGACAACAAAACGATCAGTTGCAGGAACATAATTGATGCGGGCGAAGCTGCCAGTCAGGAATTGGTCATCTGGCGTTACTTGAACAGTGCGTATGAACTTTATAGGCGGCTGTTGAGCCACCGCAGTTGTCAATGCCGAGGAGCTACAATTTGCTGGGAGCAACGACACCAACACGATAAGTGACAGAAGCAGTGTCATTACTTCTTTCTGTTTTAGCAATTTGCACACGTGCAGCGGGAACTGATGAACTAGTTCCCGCTTGACCTTCTCCAGGTCTTTGACCACTATTTTCTACCCCACCATCATCTTTCATCATAAGGCAAGAACGCTCTCGAAACATATAAAGCCCATATCCCAACTTCGGGGAGCTGACTTAGGCCATAGTAGGGATTCGAGCTCGGCTGAAACTTGAAGAAAACGGCGACGAGGAGTTGGCGACTCTCCTTGAAAGTCTAGTGCTGGTGGTCTGGGAGAATACACCACGTGTCACGAAGGAGGACATCCTGAGCAGGTTCTCAAGTACTACATGCTTGAGGACGTTGAGGCTCATGTCTGGATTGGTCATCATAGATATCCAACAAAGGGCAAAGTGTGGCATTCTGGGGCCGACTATCGAAAAGCGTTTCCTATCCTGTAAATAGGTTCATCATATCGCGTAATCCGAAAGACTACGCTGATAGGGACCAAGCGTGAGATAGATAACTGACGCAGATCTGGCAGAAACAGGAGATGCACCTTTCTTCCATCAAATCACCTTCTTCATGGAAGGGAGACTCTGGCGCGAGGCTGGTCGTCAAAAAGGAGAATGTAGGTCTGTAAGAGCAGTAACTTGTGCTTCTAGTCTAAGATCTAACAAGGCAGTTCAAATGAATGTGGTGAGATTCAGAGTTCTGAATTGGGCCATCCTATTCGCCTCAGATAGTTCTCAGTAAAATCTTTGGTCTCTTCGAACTCCTTGCTTTTGACCAACTGTCTTTCGAGGTGCTCCAAACCTACCCGGAACGTCTGTTCGGCGTTATATCCGTCAGCGGAGCTGAAGAAATTGCCTGTCTTTGTTCTCAGTTGGAGACGAGTATGAATTAGCTGTTCCCCTCTGTGGTTTGCTCCATGGGTTTTCATATAAACGAAGAGCGTACCAGGCTCAACCAACTTCTGGTATCTTTCCGCAAAAGACTTGAAATCATCTAGTATGTGTTGCCGTTCGATATCATCTATCCTTACTTCCTTGTTTGCAAACTGAACATTCACACCTCTCTCCTTCATTTCCGTCTGCGCCAATGGTTCAAGGAAGTCTCTCTTTGTTACGATGCCTACGATCTTGCCTTCTTCGATTACTACCAGTGAGTGCACACCGCTTTTATGCATTTTTTCTTCTGCATCCCTCAGGGTAGTGAAAGGTGTTACGGTGACGACAGGTGATGACATTATGTCTTTTACAAGACCCCCCAGCATCTTCGACTTCTCAACTGTGAAGCCGCTTCGTCTTGGCCGTTCTAGAGGCTTAAGCAAGTGTTTCACGAAATCGATCACACTTACCATCCCGACTAGCTTTCCTTTGCTCATCACGGGAGCGTGAGATATGTCATGTTCTCTGAAGAGGCTTAGAACAGCTCCGACAGATTCGTCTTCTTCAACGACGTAGGGTTTCTTTGTCATAGTTTGATTGACGTGCATGTTTCCCCATTCGTCAATGACCGCCGCATGAGCAATATCCTCGTCAGTAACGAAACCCACAAGTTTGTCTTTGTCGAAAACTGGAAGCTGCTTTATTTCACTCTCTATCATGAGCTGAGCCGCCCTACTTAGTGAGTCTTCAGGCGCAAGCTTAGGAGCGGAACGCATCAGGTTCTCGACCTTGGCTTTGGATGGGTCGAGTCCAGATCTCGTTATCCACCGCTGAGCCAAAACACCTTTATACTTGCCCTTGACATCAAGCACAACTAATGCTGGCGGTTTGCCTTTTTCAAAGAGTTCAAGGCAACGGGACAGAGGATCATTCTCACGGCAACTTGCAAAATCCTTCGAAATGACATCCTGAACTTTCTTTGGAGCCATACTTCACGCCTCCTTCTCCCATTAAGCGTGATGTAATTTAAGCATTATTGTCAATCTAGGCGACGAGCGCATTCCATGCTCAATCATCAAAAGAGACTCCAGCACTATTCTATTAATATGCAAGAAACTCTAACCTAGCTTGGTCACAGTCTCAAAGGAGAATGGTGCAGAAAGCGGATCAGTAACTCGCTATTGCTGAACTTGAAAGAGGAGGATTCGCTGATGGGTTCCGAGATCTCTCAGACAATAGTTGAAATACTAGCAGAAGCAGGTATAGACTTCTTCGCAATGCTTCCATGCGAAAAGGTGAAGCGTCTTTACCAAATAACGGCACGCAGGTTTAGACATGTCATATTATCTCGCGAAGAAGAAGGAGTTGGAATCTGTGCTGGGGCGTATTTCGCAGGCGCCAAACCCGCAATGCTAGTTCAAAGCTCTGGAATAGGTAACATGATGAATGCATTATGCTCTCTGACCCTAACTTATCAATTGCCTCTTTTGATCTTAGTTAGCTGGAGAGGAGTCTACAAGGAGAAGATTCCGGCTCAAGTTCCCCTCGGGGAAAACCTACCCAAGATACTCAGGGCTGTAGGCATCAAGTACAGCGTTATTGAGGACGGCAAAGATGCCCCCCGCATAGCTGAAGCAGCTCTCAAGGCATATGAAGATAATGAAGTCCGCGCGGTTCTACTTAGTCCTTCGATATGGGAACATGAAGTACCCACGAGTGATAACACAGGTGAATCCAGAAACAGAAAAGCTGCTCATGTCCAAACGATCGAACGGTCGAGACACCCTGAACCGATCCTAACAAGGCTTGAGATACTCAAGACTGCTATTCCCTATCTTGAAGGAAAAGTAGTCGTATGCAATCTGGGAGTCCCATGCAAAGAATTGCACTCCGTAATTAACCAGAAATCCAACTTTTACATGCTTGGAAGCATGGGTTTAGCCTCATCAATAGGACTAGGGATATCACTGTTCACTTCGAAACATGTAACCGTGATCGAAGGAGATGGTAGCACATTAACAAACTTGGGCACCCTCTCCACGATAGCGATCGCTGAGCCGAGTAATCTCACCATTCTTGAAATAGACAACGGTGTGCATGGATCAACCGGAAACCAAGCGACGGCAACAAGCCACGGCGTTGATCTCGCGACCACTGCAATAGGTCTTGGCATAAGAAGGGTTTCCAAAGTTGCTAGCCGAGTGGAGATTCTATCCGTATTGGAGGATTGCCTCAAAGGTGGTCCGAATTTCGTTCATGTGATAGCCAGGCCTGGAAATGCGGATCTTCCAGATGTCCCTCTTACCCCCACCCACATAAAGAGCAACGTAATGGAAGCTTTAAGGGAATAGGGTAACTCATAACAAACATGGCATTGGCCACAATGGAGGCCTCACATCAATGAAGCAGCTTAGGATCGGTCATCTCTCAACCGCATATCACACAGCCTTCGTCCTCATGGGAGGGGAATGGGTTGAGAATCGAATGAACGTTGACGTAAGCTGGAGGATCTTCGGGACTGGTCCAGAGATGATCAAGGCATTCATTAGAGGAGAATTAGACATTGCCTACATTGGGTTGCCCCCAACCATGATCGGAATCAGCAAAGGTCTTGCGGTCAAGTGTGTTGCTGGCGGACACGTCGAAGGCACGATCCTGACTGCCACGAGCGATTTCATCCCATTGAATGAAGTCGGAACAGTCAGCGGGGTTCTCAGACAGTTCAAGGGAAAAGCTATTGGCACACCAACTAAAGGATCAATCCATGATGTAATTATTCGCAGACTAGTAAGCCAAGCAGGACTACAAGGAGATGTAGAGATCAAGAACTTCCCATGGACTGATTTCGTACTGGAAGCAATGGAAGAAAAAACTGTTCACGGTGGCTGCGGCACACCTCAACTCGCCATTTTATGTGCTATCTTCCTCAAAGCAAGGATGATCTTGCCACCAGAAGTCATGTGGCCTTACAACCCAAGCTACGGGATTGTGGCAACTTCTGAAACGATAAGGAACTCGAGCAAGATGTTGGAAGACTTTCTCTTACTGCACGAGGAAGCATCCAATCTCATAAGAGAGAAGCCCGAGGAGGCTGCGAGGATGGCTTCAAAGGCAATAGGCATCGTGAGCAAAGACTTTCTGTTAGAAGTGTTCAAGGTTTCACCGAAATACTGCGCAAGCCTCCCTGAAGAGTATGTGAAATCTACGCTATCATTTGTGCCTGTGCTGAAAGAAATGGGCTACATTTCAAAGCCCTTGAGCAAAAGCGATGTTTTCCAGACAGAAATCATTGACAGAATTCACAAAGAGAAGCCTCACTACAGCGACCCTGGCACGCTTCGCTGATCCGATCAACCGCCAGCAACCGGAGGCATCAGTGCAACCACACTGCCGCCATTAAGCCTAGTTTTCAGACTCTCCATCTCCTCGATATTGCGCCCGTCAACAAAGAAAAGAATCTTCAGCCCTCTCTGTTCCCTTCCCGAATGAACAAGTTTTTCGAAATCCTTTCCATATTTCTTTACAAGCGTTCTAAGTATGTCTTCTATTGTAGAGCCCTCGTCGGCGTCGATTCTCTCTTCACGCTTCCCTGTGATGCTGCGAAGTATCGTAAAGTATCGCACCGTCAGCTTCATTGCATCCATCTCCTCGTCAAAAGCTATATTACATTGTATATAAGCATAGTGCGGACCCAGTAAGAGTAGTCCGATGGACTCTCGCTAACATGACGGAAAAGATTATTTAGCAGCTCAAATCAACTTCAAGCTAAAGTGCTATCACCATCGCTGAGGAGAGGTAGAATGAATACTGATACTTTTCGCAGAATTTGTTGCGGAATGTTCGTTGTTTCTTCAAAGAAGGAAGGAAGATTCAACGGGCAAATCTGTAATAGCCTTTTCCAAGTGACAAGCGAGCCACCAGAGATAGTTGCGAGTATCAACAAACAAAACCTGACTCACAGTTACATACAGACGAGCAAAGTCTACACCGCGACGATTCTATCAACTGAAACGCCGATGACTTTCATAGGAACATTCGGTTTCAAGTCTGGCAGAGACGTAGACAAGTTCAAGAACGCAAAATACAGGGTTGGCGTAACTGGTGCTCCAATAGTCTTGGACTATGGCATGGGTTACTTTGAGGCTCAAGTCATCGGGAGCCTTGACTGTGGCACTCATACTGTCTTCCTTGGAAAAGTGGTCGATGCCGATATTCTTAAATCCGACGCAGAACCAATGACTTATGATTATTACCATCAAGTGAAAAAAGGACTTACACCCAAGACTGCTGCAACATACATAAAAGAGGAGGCTAAAGGTATGTCGAAGAAAGCACCTGCTGCTAAACCGGCTAAGGCGGCTGCTCAGCCGAAGATGTCCAAGTACAAGTGCTCCGTTTGCGGGTACATTTATGACCCGGCACAAGGCGACCCCGACTCAGGAGTAAAGCCCGGAACGCCATTCGAGAATCTGCCGGACGACTGGGTTTGTCCCGTGTGCGGAGCGGCAAAGACAGAATTCGAGAAACTTGACTAGGAAAGAACTTGAAGATCAGTGAAGAGGTTAACCTGCGGGATGCAGTTTGTGTATCTGCATTCTTTATTCTATTTTTGGGTTATCTTGTCGACTTCTTTTTGCGACATCAGCTCAAGAACAAGAGCGGAATGAGCTGGGGTCACCGAGCAAGCTCAAAGGCCCAACGGAGTTCACTTCTTCTGAGAAATAGCCATTTTTCCCAGGCCCTCAGATAAGAAACCTATAAGAATCCATTCCCTCATTCAACTCCAACGTGGTGGTTGGTTTGTCTGACCTACTAGAGCATGGTGTCAAAAAGGCTGAAGCTTTGGGCAGCGAATTCGTGCAGGCCAGATTCGAGGATCAATTCGTTCGCACTATTACTGCGGAGAACAAGGCAGTCAGAGACGTGACGTCTGTACGAAGGACAGGCATCGGAATAGACGCTTTCTATCGGGGCGCCATTGGCTACTCTTACACTGTGGATCTGTCAAAGACAGCTGTAAGTGAGGCCGCCAGCAGAGCCTTTAGAATCGCCAAGGCGACTAGTCTGGCATCCAGAGAGAAGCTGAGACTTGCCGATACTCCTGATTTCAATCAGAAAGACATGAAGTTAGAAGTAAAGAAACATCCTAAAGATACCTCTTTGGAACTCAAGAAAGACCTTGTCATGCGTACAATCGAAAGCTCCCAAGAACACGGAAAAGAAATAGCATCGATCAGTGCAGCATACCACGAACTGTACGGTGAGAGATGCTTCGTCGACAGCAGTGGAAGCGAGAGTTCGTGGTCTCCCATAGTCGTTGATATCCTAGTCTACGTAGTTTCTGGCAGGGGAAGCATACTTGGTGATGGAATGGATTGGTTCGGCGGCAGCTTCGGGCTTGAAGGGTTCGAAACAGAAGGTCATACTCCTGAGACGCTAGGGGAGAATGCTGGTAAATGGGCGGCGGAGAAGCTCGAGGCAAAGCCAGCTCCGGCAGGCAAGCACAGAGCTCTGTGTGAGAACATGTTAGTGGGAGTACTTGCGCACGAGAGCTTCGGTCACTGGACCGAGGCAGATTTCATAACGTCTGGGATGTCAGCCCTCAAGGGAAAACTTGGAGAGCAACTGGGGTCTGAGAATGCAACAATAATAGATGAAGGGACCCCGCAGCAAGACGGAAAGAACGGGTTTTGGGTACCTGTTGATGACCAGGGAGTCAAAACGAGGAAAGTTGTGATAATGGATAGGGGAAAGCTGCTCGGTTATTTGCATAGCCGAGAGACAGCGTCCGCAATGAACACTGATTCAACTGGGAACGCAAGGGCGGTAGACTATAACTTCCCTCCGATCGTCAGAATGAGAAACACGTACTTCGCGCCAGGCGACCTGTCTCTAGAGGAAGCCTTGGAGTCATTGAAAGATGGGATCTATGCCATCAGGGCATCCGGCGGGCAAGCGAGCGTCGAGGGGACCTTTACATTCACAGCGTCTAGGGGATACTGCGTTGAAAATGGCGAGATGAAATACCCACTGCGCGGAGTTACACTCTCAGGTTCAATATTGTCTTTTCTAAGCCATATTGAAGGTGCAACAAAGGAGCTTCTCATATGGAGCAGCTACTTTGGTGGCTGTGGCAAATTCGAGCAGTTCCCACTTCCTGTTGGAATAGGAGGACCGCACCTCTTGCTGAGTGAAGTGCAGTTCGGAGGCGCGGAATAATGGCAACCATAGACTTGAACTCACTTCGGAGCGATCTACTGGCTCTGTCTGACTCGGCAGTCAGGAAAGCAATACAGAAAGGCGCAAATGAGGCAGAAGCTTTCCTCTCAGCCGCAGACATCATTTCAGTCAACATTAGAAAAAAGACTGTCGAATGCCGGCGCGGTTTCCCGGCTGGTCTTGGAATCCGAGTGGTAGTAGAAGGAAAGGTGGGGTTCGCTGCTGAAACCGGAACCAGCAGCAAGAGCGTTGAAAATGCAGTCATTGAGGCCATGTCAGTTGCAAGAATACGCCCTTTGGACCCTAGCTTCAAGCACTTGCCAGACCCCGTTGCAATGTCTTCAAAGGATGGCATCATCGACAGACGGATCATTGGGTTATCTGAGGATGATGCGCTCGCGTCCGTCAGTGAGCTTGCAAAAGGGGCGCTCCAAAATGATGAGCGTGTGAAATCGCTGTACGGCAGTCTATCGGTGGTCAGAGCATGTTATGCCGTTGCAAACTCAAGGGGAATAGAAGGATCTGCAAGAACCGCATATATGAAGGCAAGCGCCAGGAGCACGGTAGCGGATGAAGGCAAACAGAAGACTGGATCGGATCTAATCGTTACACGAGAACTCGTAGACTTTAGCCAACTTGGCGAAAACGCAACCACCAAGGCACTTAAGATGCTGAAAGCCAAACCGCTTGGGAGGACGGGAAAGAACGATGTGATATGGGAAAGCGTGTCCATCGGAGAATTATACACGTACATGTTGGGCGCCGCGGCAGACGCCGAAAATGTGATCGAAGGCAGAAGCTGCTACAAGAACATGCTTGGCAAAGGAGTGGCGAGCAAGAACGTTACTGCCGTTGACGATGGTCAACTACCAGAAGGGATCGAAACCTCAATGATAGATGGGGAGGGAATTCCTATGCGCACTACCACAATAATCGAAAAGGGTGTATTGAAGTCATACATCTACAACAGCTACTCATCCCACAGAGAAAATGTGGAGAGTACTGGTAATGCAAAAAGAGAGTGGCCTGAGCCATTCCTCCAGTTACCCAAAACTTCGACGACAAACCTGGTAGTCAACCATGGACTCAAGAGCGCCAGCGAACTGGTTGAGGAAGTCGGAGATGGTATTCTCGTCACCGACCAGGTGATAGGCATCGGAATGTCCAACTTAACAACGGGTGAGTTTAGTGTAGTAGCGCCAAATGCTTATCTAATCGAGAAAGGAGAAATAACGCGTCCGCTTGAATCCATAAGTGTGGCCGGCAGCTTCTTCGAAGCGCTCAAGAAGGTTCCGCATATCGGTTCAGATGCTCGCCTTTTGGATGTTGGCAAGATACCAAGCATGGTACTCGGCGATTTGACAGTATCAGGCTGAAGGATCCTTGGTAGAACGCGTACCCTGACTGGCTGATAATATAGAGCGTTTGCCTTTCTTAGTTCTGACCTTTTGGCAATTTCTCTATCTCACATTCACTTTTACGTCGGTCTCCCCTAATACTTGAGCCAGTCTTGTGAATAATATGGACACCAAAAATGAGGAAGACTGGGTGATCGAAGTGTGTAGAATCGAAGGAATCTGCCTCGATTGCGGAAACTCAGAGAGCTGCCCGATGCTTGCAGCGCACAGCAGGTTCTCCGGAACCCTGAAAGCTATTATGTGCATGGAATTCAGACCCGTCCTTCAGATGACAGAAGATAGACTCTCCCTCATGGCACCTGCTGTATAGATGAGACACCTTCTTGTTTTTAGCGGGGCTTTGCCATGATCTCATTGGAGCCCTGCAGCAGTTGCTCCAGAAGGTAAGCCGACCCCGTTTGCAGATCCTTTGTATTGCTTCTGTAAAATCAAAGGTTACGACGGAGTTCTTATACGGCATCCCATATAATCAGAAGGTGGGCGATGGCAATGAGTATTGTCAGAAAAATCAGGAGGATACTGAGAAGCGCTGCTACTATTGAGGGCGCTGGGGTTCACCTGAAGCGAGCATTCGGATCATTCCACGTCCCACAACCTGATCCATTCTTGCTGCTGGACGACTTCCATTCAAAAAACTCGCGAGACTATGTAAAGGGATTTCCATGGCATCCTCACAGAGGCATCGAAACCATCACATATGTTCTGTATGGGCGAGTCGAGCATGGGGATAGTATGGGTAATAAGGGAATCATTGGTTCAGGCGATGTGCAGTGGATGACCGCTGGTAGCGGTATTATTCATCAGGAAATGCCTAAGGGTCAAAAGGATGGGTTGATGTGGGGTTTTCAGCTGTGGGCGAATCTTCCGGCATCTCATAAGATGATGGATCCCCGCTACAGGGAAGTCAAGGGCGATCAGATCCCGCAGGTTGTTCTTGACAATGGTATCAAGGTTAAGATCATTTGTGGCGAGGCAGGCGGGGTCAAGGGACCAGTCAGGGATATTGTTACAGATCCTGAATACTTGGATGTCATGGTCCCAGCAAAAGCCAGTTTCTCACGCAATGTCAAGCGCGGTCATACGGTGATCGCATATGTGATAGAAGGGAACGGGTACTTTGATCAGCGGAGAGACCCCCATGCTTTGAGGATAGAGAGCCTCAGTTACTCTGACTTTGAGCGCAGTGCCGACATCAGCGCAGAGAACTTGGTCATGTACGAAGATGGCGATCAACTGGCAATCACGGCGGGGGACAAGGGGGTAAGGTTTCTTCTGATGTCTGGGAAGCCGATTCGCGAACCAGTTGCGTGGTATGGCCCAATAGTCATGAACACAGAAGAAGAACTGAGGATAGCTTTCGAAGAGTATGAGAACGGGACTTTCATCAAGCACAAGTAGACCGAACCCAGCGTTTACCATGCCGAGCTTAACAATAAACGAAAGCATTGTCTTCGTTCTTGAACCAACCAAAGGATCTTCTAGCGTACACGATTTGCAGTCATCAGAAGAAAGTATATAACAACGCCAACCCATGGCGCTCGATGACAAACATTCAAGCGGGGCGATTCGAGTTGATCAAAGGGGCAAAAATCCTAGTTCTTGGTGCCGGAATGATTGGCTCTGTTCTCGCTCAAGAGCTTGCCAGGAGCGGAGCAGACGTAGTAATTGGAGATCGAGAAATCAGAACCGTTCCTGGGTGCAAATATCAGAAGATGGATGTCACAGATAGGAATTCACTTGCAAGTGTTATGAAAGGCGGATACGATGTTGTCGCCTCCGCTGTTCCTGGGAGTCTAGGCTTCCGAGTCATGGAGACAGCAATAGAGGCGAGGGTAGACCTCGTTGACGTGTCATTCGGAGAGGAGAACCCCTTAGCACTCACGGAAAAAGCAAAACATGCAGGAATCATCATCGTACCGGACTGCGGCGTTGCCCCTGGTCTCAGCAACTTTCTTGTAGGGCTTGGTTTGACCAAAGTCAAGAATCCAAGGGAGGCACGCATAAAAGTCGGTGGTCTGCCCCAGAAACCAGAACCGCCTTTGAACTATAGACTCGTTTTCTCGGCCGAAGCAGTCGTTGACGAATACACAAGGAAGGCCCGAATAGTTAAGAACGGAAAGATCGTGGATGTTGAGGCCCTATCAGGCTTGGAACTCTTTGAGTTTCCGGGCGTTGGAAAGCTTGAGTGTTTCTACACTGATGGGTTGAGGACACTGGTGAATACTGTGAAGCTCAAGGACATGGATGAGAAAACTATCAGGTATCCTGGACATGTTGAAAAAATCAAAACGCTGGTTGATCTTGGTCTCTTTGCGCGTGAGCCGGTCGTCCTTGGAGTGAAGCCTAGGGATTTCATGGAGTCCTTCATTTCCTCCACACTGAAGCTGAGGAAGGGAGAAAAGGACTTGACGATTCTTCAGGTCGACGTTAGTGGAGAAAGTGGAGCCGTGAGGTATCGGGTCCTTGACCGTTTCGACGAGAGGAGTAATATCTCCTCGATGGCACGCACGACAGGCTACCCTATAGCAATTCTTTCACTCCTCGTCGCGGGTGGGGAAGTAGGGCAGAAAGGTGTGGTGCCTTTGGAGATTCTCGGCCAAGATGAGGGAGTATCCCAGCGAGTACTTGAGGAGCTCAGAAGGAGGAACGTCAAGATTGATGAGAAGATGCTCTGATATGGATCTTGGGATGCAGAGGCATCGATTGCCTCCCTCTTGAGGATGTAACAAAAGAGTAGCTTTATTTCTCCAGAATGACTATTCGAACACATTGACTCTCATCAGCGAATAGCGAGTTGATTCCTCTCGCTCCGTGTGGTTCTTGAGTAAAAACCAATCTGATGCCGCCGTTAGGACTCAAAGGTGCCTCCGTCAACGCCTATCAGAAATTTTATATTCATCAATATCCCAAAAGAGGAAATAGGTGAATAATCGCAAGAAAATTGAGGGAACTCGATGTCTTACAATCCTAACTACAATGCTTCACGCCCGTTATTAGTCAGATTCACCGGAATAGTTGTAGAAGTCCGGATATCACCTGAGACCCGCGTTAGCGGCGCGCAGGGCAGCGCGAGCAGTTGGGTTAAGCAGGTGGGGGCTATGACCGTTAGAGTTGGTGGGAAGCCAGTTACCTGTCTGATCGACATGAGAGCGCAGAACATTGGCGTTATGCCAGGCAATACAGTCACCATCTGGGGTAGAGCCAGAAAGTGGAAAACAGGTGACAATGTGCCTGAGTCAGTAGATGTGGATAGATTGGAATGCGATGAAACTAACGAGATCCTTCCAACAAGAGGATTCAACAAGACTCCACTCATCGTTCTGCCATTTCTGTTAGTCCCGATGATCTTCGTCTTCGGCTTCCTCTTCGTATTTCTTGGTCCCATGTTCTCGGGTGGATTCATGGGATCTGGAGGTCTCATGTTAGTCGTTTTTCTTCCGCTATCGTCCGTCGCCATATTCATAGTGATGATAGTGGCAATAGTAGCTCGCAACATGGCCGCAGGGGGCCGCAGACTCTCACCACAAAGACTAGCCGAATATACCGAAGTTGGACCGATGGCCACTAGGACTATCGCCTCTGAAAGATCTGCCCTTGCGAAAAGATGTATGGTATGCAACTTAGAAATCAGCAAAGCGGATGACGTCGTATTCTGTCCTCACTGCGGAAATCCAGCACACAAAGAACATATTTTAGAGTGGCTCAAGACCAAGGACCGTTGTCCCATTTGCGAGAAACACATCACCGAAGAATCCTTCTGAACCATAATCGATCAACTCAAATGGCGCTCGGCTGTTGAGACTCTCCGCCAGGCGCCATTGTTATACGTTTCTTTTTGAATGAAGTACAGCTGTTGAATGTACGCATAGGTGGAGGCATCAAGCCCATGGCCAACTCTGCCGAGTAAGAAAAGCAAAGATTGAAATACCTCATAAAGTCAAGCTTCATGAGGAGAGGCTGGGTTGACACGACTATATTTCACGTCAGATATTCACGGGAGTGAGATCTGCTGGAAGAAGTTTCTCAATGCTGCGAAATTCTACAAAGCAGATGTATCCATAATGGGGGGAGACATTACCGGCAAACTCATCATCCCAATAGTTGAAGAGGCTAACGGTACATATGAAGCCCGAGCATTTGGAAGGGACGAGGTCCTAAGATCAAAGGAAGAGGTCGAAAAGCTGAAGGCGAAGATCATGACCACCGGCTACTACCCATATGTCTGCGGCAAGAGTGAGTATGAAGAGTTGGAAAAAAGCAAGAGCAAGCTCGACAAGCTTTTCGACAAACTGATTCTCGAAGGAATGAAAAGATGGATGGAAATAGCTGACAGGAAACTCGAAGGAGAGGTGAAGGTATTCGTTTCCCCTGGTAATGACGACAGATTCGCGATCGATGCCATACTCGATTCAGGCAAAAAAGTGATCAACCCTGAGGAGAAACTTGTTGACGTAGACAAGTATCATTCCATGATCACCTCTGGGTGGGTGAACCCCACTCCATGGAACACTGCAAGGGAGGAACCAGAACCCAAGCTTCTGAAGCGTTTTGAACGTCTCTTCAAACTCACAGATGATTATAGCCACCTGATCGCAAACCTTCATGCTCCGCCGTTCAAAACCAGCCTCGATACCGCGCCAAAGCTAGACAAGACGCTCAAACCAGTCGTAACTGGTGGACAGCAGGTCATGATTCCAGTGGGCAGCACCTCAGTATACGACTTGCTCAGAAAATACGAACCCAAACTCGGACTTCATGGGCATGTTCACGAGTCAGCTGGAGTAGCGAAACTCGGCAAAACCCTATGCGTCAATCCTGGGTCAGAGTACGGAGAGGGAATCTTAAGAGGGTTCCTTGTCGACTTAGAGAAAGACAAGATCTCCAAATACTGGAGAGTCGAAGGCTAGAACAGAGCGGTGCGTTGTTTCAATACTGCAAGTCGATGAGGTACCCAGAAAATGAATACAAGCTTCTGGACGTGAATTGAATTGGACATTGTCGAGCAGGCTACGAAAATCATCGATGAGGCACAGAAGCGCAATGTTGTTCTTAGAGCCTTAGGTGGAGTGGCAATAGGAATGCGCTGCCCCAGCGCAAAACATAGAAGTTTGACACGAACCTACGCTGACATAGACCTCGTCGGCCACGCAAAACAAGACAGGGACATAAAGAACATACTTACCGACATGGGTTTTGAGCCTAACAAGAGGTTTAATGCCCTGCACGGAAGGAAAAGGCTGCAGTTCTGGGACACGAAGAAGAAGATCGACATAGACATCTTCCTTGATGTCTTTGAGATGTGCCACAAGTTGGACCTTAAGAATAGAATAGAAATTGATGAGTATACTGTCCCGCTCGAAGACCTTCTCATCACTAAGCTTCAGATAGTCAAAATCAATGAAAAGGACATTCGAGACACCATAGCCATACTTAACGACCATGAGTTTGGGAAAAAGGACAACGACATGATAGACATTGGCTACATTGCCAAGCTATGCTCCGAAGACTGGGGACTTTACAAGACGCTCACGACGAATGCTGAGAAGATTTCCAAATTCGTCGATGACTACGCGCTTAAAGATGAGCATATGCGGACAATCAAGACTAGAATCAAGACTTTTGCAAAGAGGCTGGAAGATGAGCCAAAGTCAATGAGATGGCGAATGCGCGACAGAGTAGGTGAAAAAGTCAAATGGTACGAAGACGTGGAGGAAGTCAGAAGGTAGAATCACCCTTTCCGACCCCTTCGATGTAAAACTATATATTCATCTTCTACCAGACCTAGTAAACACTCCGAAATGGAGAGACAAGAGGAGAAGAGGGTTTGTCAAAGGGAAAGGGTAAGACAGTATTCGCCAGAGAGGCAACAGGCTTAGTACGAGAAATCGGCTGGTTCACGGCAATAGCAATGGTTATGAGCGCAGTCATAGGAGCAGGGATCAACGGCTTCGCAGTACAATCATACGGATATTCCGGTAGCGTCAACACAGTGGATCCCTTGATTATGGTGCTCTTTGCTGCTATACCATTCCTGTGTTCAGCAGTATGCTTGGGCATAATGTCATCCGCCATGCCTAGATCCGGCGGACCCTACGTTATTATAAGCAGGACAGTCAGCCCAGCAGCAGGGTTCCTCACTACATGGGGCTCATGGGTATCCATTGCTCTATCGACAGGACTTCTTGCGTGGTGGGATATATCCTTCTGGGGAAGCAGCTTCACTATAGCGGGAGCAGTAACTGGCGTCGCAGGCTTGACGGCAGCAGGAACCTTGTTGGGCGATGTCTTGGTTCAGATGATTCTGGCTATCGTACTTGTGATATTGATATCCTTGATCGCAGTGCTGGGCTTCAACATTTGGGGTCGGGTAGTACAGTTGCTCTTCATAATTCCAGTCATAGGAAGCCTCATTACAATTTTCGGATTGCTGGTGCATACGGCAGGAGACTTCCAAGGTTTCTGGAATGCGGTATTCGGATCGACGGCAACGTACGGCACTATAATGACATCGGGGGCAACATACACCCCATCTTTCATTGGTAGTCTTGCAGCGCTTCCGGGGGTAATCTTTGCCTTCACGGCTTTCTACGCAGCATCATACGTTGGAGGAGAAGTCAAGAACCCGAAGAGAAATATGATCACATCTAACGTTATTGGAATGCTTTTGATAATAGTGTTCTTCGTGGCCTATGTTGGCGGTCTGGCATTGTCTGTGGGACCGAACTTCCTCTACGCATACGGCAATGGTGGCTACGGTAAAAGTGTCGCCCCCGCAACTCTGCCATTGTTTGCAGCGGTCTATTTCTTCCAAATACCAATAGTCGCGATTTTCGTGGCAATTACTGGGGCGTTGTGGCTCTTGAATGACTTGCCGCCGTTCTTGGCGATAGCAACAAGATCAACTTTCGCTTGGGCATTTGACCGCGAGTTCCCTGAAAAATTCGCTGACGTCAGTGAGAGATTCCATAGTCCAGTTTGGTCGATAGTGCTTTGCTGCGCTTTGGCTATCCCTGGAGTGATTCTAACTGGGATTGGCCCGCTGTTCTCTTTGTTCTTCATAACCATCATCGACACCTTCACGTATCTTTTCATCTGCATCGCTGCATTGTTCTTCATAAAGAAGTTCAAGTCTGCATATGAGAAAGGTGCGAAGCTGGGCGGACCCGCCACATTGTACTTCTTTGGGATCGTTGGCATAATATTCTGGCTGTTCGCGATTGGCTTTGTGTTCTACGTCGTCTTTAACCAAGAACTTGTGAGTATGGCTGGCTATCTGTACAACCCGTTCTTGGAAGTTGCCCTGACATTGATCACGTTCGTCGTGGGCGCGGCGATCTACCTCTACTACAAGAGCAGAAATAAGAAACGCGGCATTGATGTAAGTAAGATCTACGGTGCGATCCCGCCAGAGTAGAAGGTTTGCCTCACAAACCCCACCTTTTTTTTCTGTGTTATTCCTTGTTTGTCTCAGCTATGAGTCATAGTTTCACATTTGGCAACCTGGCGAAGGCAAAAGATAATATCCACAAACCTTCATATTCCTTGAATGTTGGAGGGCAGTCACCCCGATTCTTGGTGGAGTCCGTGAAGATAGATGAATACGTGGACAAAGTCGAGAAGAGGATTTACAGCAAGGGCAAATTGCTAAGCACTTGGTACTCCTCTTTGAGACAAGCTAGACTTGGCGAGGCAAAAGCTGATCTTCTCGTCCGAGGGAATATGGCTGTGAAGGGCTTCCTCCTGTCCAGAATCGGACGTGTAGCAGTTCCGGCATGGGAGACCCTTGCCGTGGTTTTCTCCCCCAGGGGTGGAGAGAACCCATCAGTTCAACAGCTAGAGAAAATGGTCGCCTCGACTGAGCAGTACATGTCTAAGAATAGCATCAAGTGGTCGTGGCTGGCTTACGTGTCTGAGAAGGGATTCGACACTGTGACGATAGACTTTGTGAGAAACCGTTTGAAGAAAGAAATCGGGATAATGCTGATTGATCTTTCTTCAAAGTCGTTTGTCTGTAACAATGTAAAAGTCAATCAGTACGGTAAAAGGGTCTTCAAACTCTAGGAAACGTCGACTGCTTACTGTCGACCATGATGCGAGTTCACAGGAGACATGCGACTTTTCATCTGTGGTTCAGGTCTGACAAAACGCTAAAACTATGATATTGGGATGTGGTTTCAAGACTCAGAGGTGGATGGTCTTATGAATGTAAAGCAGGCAATGCTTGAAAGAAGAGCTTATCGCTCCCTCGGCCAGGTAGAGATAACTGAAGACCTGATCAAAGACTTAGCAGAGTGCGCTCAGCTGACGCCTTCGTGTAACAATTTCCAGCCTTGGAGGTACATCTTTGTCTACGACCCTGAAATCTTGAAGAAGTTGCATTCAACCTTTTCCAAGGGAAATGAATGGATGAGAGCATCATCGATGATTATTGCAGTATTCAGCAAGAAAGAACTTGACTGCGTCTTCGGAGAGAGGATATACTACCTGTTTGACACAGGCATGGCTGCAGCGTTCCTCATTCTCAGAGCAACTGAACTGGGGCTCGTTGCGCATCCTGTTGCTGGATACGCTGAAGACAAGGTGAAAGCAATACTCGGCATTCCTAACGACATGATACTGATTACCCTCATCAACATAGGTAAGCGCTCGCAGGCAATAAGCCCAGTTCTCTCAGAGAAACAGAAGTTAAGTGAGAAGCAAAGACCCGAGAGGCTACCCTTCGAGAAGTTCGCCTACATCAATGGTTACAAGGGTGAATAAGAATAGATTCTGGCCGAGGTCCCAAAAAAAGAAGCTCAGCGACGCGTGACATCGCGTCCACTACAGTCAATTGCCAAGCTCTTATCATTTCGCCGTTCAGACTGCTTCCATCGTTGAGGGGGGCTTTCTAGCCATATTGTAAGTCATGCTCACAACTCCAGGAACCTCACCTGTCATTCTGTCAGCAAGTTTCTCCAGAACCTTGTATGGAAGATTGGTCGGAGTTGCAGAGGTCGCGTCGACACTATCCCAACATCTCACTTCGATCTGGTACCCGAAATCTCTCTTGCCATCTCTCATTCCAGTAACTTTATCCTCGTGCAAGATGGCAAAGTACTGGAACGCATCTACTTTTGCAAGTTCCTGTTCGACGATTGCTGTGGCTTTTCTCACGATCTCGATTCTTTCTGGCGTGACTTCGCCAATCACTCTTGCAGCTAGAGCTGGTCCTGGGAAGGGCATTCTGCTCCATATTTCCATTGGTAGTCCAAGCTTCTTTGCTACAACTCTCACAGCATCTTTTCTAAGTTGAATTATGGGTTCAATCACTTTGTACCCGAACTGTTCTTGCGTGTCAATTCCAAGTTGTTCTAGGACATTGTGTTGTCTCTTGATCTTTGCAACGGTTTCTTCAACATCCGTGTAGTTGGTTCCTTGAAGTAGAAACTTGGCTCCGCTTTCCCTAACGATCTTGCCAAACACTTCTTTGTAGAATGTCTGTGTAATTGCCTCTCTCTTCTCTTCTGGGTCCGTTACTCCCTTGAGCGCGGCGAAGAACTGATCCTTTGCATTGATCAGTTCGACCTTCACGCCCATTTCCTCAAATGTGCAGATCACTTGATTGGGCTCGCCTTCGCGCATCAACCCGTTTTCAATGAAGACTGTTTTCAGCCGATCCCCAAGTGCTCTGTGGCCTAGCATGGTCACTGTCGAAGAATCTACTCCTCCAGACAATGCATTGACAGCTACTCCATCAACGACAGATGCTTGGATCTCCTGTAGTTTCTCCTCAATGAATCTCCTTGGATTCAACTCTCTCAAATTAATCTCTTTGATTTCCATGAACGGTACTCAATCGAGAGTGTTATTTATACTCTTTGCCCGACGTTGCCTGATCTGACCCAGATTTGAAATTGAGTCTTCAGGTGTGATGTTATTTTGGCTTTCCCTTTTAGGGGAACGCACACAGACCGAAGCAACGCAAAAACCTTATCTGTGCTGCTCGCATTCTGCATGATCTGCTAATGATGTTGAGGAACGACTTCCTGTTGAGAGCGATTTTTCCAGCTCCTTGAGTTCTGGTTCGGAGGGTGGTGACGTTTTGGCTGTGATCGATTCTGGAGTGATCTGTCGTGACTGCAAAGTCAAAATGCGTTCTTTTGGAACGGTCAAGTTCAGGACGGGTGGAAGAAGTGGTGCGCTCGGAGCCATATTTGGTCAATTGGCGGAACTGG
Source organism: Candidatus Atabeyarchaeum deiterrae (assembly GCA_037310415.1). Classification (GTDB taxonomy): domain Archaea; phylum Asgardarchaeota; class Atabeyarchaeia; order Atabeyarchaeales; family Atabeyarchaeaceae; genus Atabeyarchaeum; species Atabeyarchaeum deiterrae. Next base: position 1,822,587 of record CP147780.1, on the reverse strand, counting down.
GAGAAGACACTGTACCGTTTATAGTCTATGCGTGCCCGAAGTGGGGAAAAGTCGAACTTTTCTCTTCGAATGCCTTGGAATTACCAGATTGGGACGAGCTAGAGCATGGGAAGGTTGTACCTGCCCGAGCTGAGAAGTCCAGGAAGGCTCGATCCAAGTAAGAAATGTGAAGTATAGAACACGGGACAAGAATTAGTCGCTCAATGCCAGACCGTACGCCCCTCTTTCTTATCTTTCCCAGGGAGGTGAATTCAGCAAGCTTCTCATGGCAGGTTCTCCTCGCCGATCCCGACTGACAACGCGAGCGCGTATGCCGCGATGCTGCTTCTGGTGACTACGATGATACGTGTATTAAGCAAGTGTTTCCGCTCTTCTCAACTTTCATTTCACGAATCTCGGCCATGTGAAATACGTCTAGCAAACCTACTATTATGACGCCTGGGAGACACAGCGGACAACTGCTATAACCGAATAGTTTCCCAGCGTAGACCATGTCTTTCAATCCGCAATCGGACCACTTTATGGTGATCTCCTGGTTGGATTGGCTAGCTTCCACTGCTTGGGGGTCTGCTAATCCACCTACCTGTGCAGCTATTCTGAGACCTGCAACGAATTCGTCCAAGTTTGTTGCGCGCATCTCTTTGCCTGGTCCCAAAGTCATCTTTCCAAAATCAGCTAGCACTGGTCCAATCACTTTGGAGGCTTGACGCGCTATCAACGTTGGGGTTATCCCCATTTTATCCAACGAACTCAATAGCGAACAGACGCCAATTGCCGTAAACATGGGGTTTAGCGTTCGAGTCATTTGACCTAATTCACCTCAAGCAGACGTTTTGGTTTAGGCAGTATAACATAGAGATGTTTTCCTGCCTCGGGTGACAAGCGAACAGAATAAGCTGACTCTCTCTAAAAGGATTTGGTGGAAAGTGCGATCTTCGCAATACACCCGAGATGTTCAACACATGACTTCCCCTCCGTCTGCAGGTAGGTTGTATGGAAAATCAATAAAAGAAGAATGAATGATGGTTTAACCGGCAGGTGTATCACCTTGACAAGAAGCCCGATGGAGTTATTCCCGGTGGAAACCTCTCTTATTGCCGAGCATGATGACTTGGCTCAAGTGTTCATCAGCGCGCTTAAGAGGAATGGATTGACTTTGAACGACGGCGACGTGGTAGTTGTGGCATCGAAGGTCGTCGGACTCGTTGAAGGCAAAGTACGCAGGGTCTCAGACGTCAAAGTGACAAAAGAGGCGACCAAGCTTGCAACCAAAAACAAAGTCACCCCAGCGCTGATGCAGCTAATCTTGGGCGAGTCTGACTCCATCGTCGGCGGATCACCTGGCTTTATTCTTGCGGTCAGGAAGGGCTTTCCATGCGTCAACGCATGTATCGACTCTGCCAATTCCCCAATCGACTCGTTCACATTGCCGCCAGACGATGCTGATGAATCCGCCCGGCTGATGCGGGAGAGAATTATCGATAGTACTGGGAAAAGGGTTGCCGTTGTCGTCGCCGATTCTGGGTTACTGCCAGGTAGAAGAGGAACCATAGGCGTTGCACTCGGCTTTGCGGGATTGAAACCCTTGAAGAATTATGTTGGCAGGAAGGATCTCTATGGCAGATCACTGCGTGTAACCTTTCAATCAGTTATCGATGACATCGCCTCCGCAGCAAAACTACTTATGGGTGAAGCCGATGAGAGAGTTCCATTCGTACTAGTGAGAGACGCACCAGTCGAGTATACAGAAGAGAGAATTGGGATCGACAGCACGATCCTGCCATTCAATATCTGCATCTTCATGAATAGCATTCGAAGTCGTAGGACCACACGATCGATCAGACGATAGAGACCGAACCTTCTGGAAGTTGGCCAAAGCATCTGGCAGCAGGTGGAATACCCATGGCCACACATGATGGCTCGAGTAGCAAAGGAACAAACCGGCTAATCCATGAGAAGAGCCCATATTTGCTGCAACATGCCCACAATCCTGTAGACTGGTATCCTTGGGGACAGGAAGCATTCGACAAGTCGAAAAAGGAAAACAAACCGATTTTCCTTTCAATTGGCTACTCTGCCTGTCATTGGTGCCACGTCATGGAGAAGGAGTCATTCGAAGATCTTGAAGTAGCCAGGTTGTTGAATGAATCATTTGTCTGCATCAAGGTTGATAGAGAGGAGAGGCCTGACATTGACAACGCATACATGAAGGCTTGTGAAATGATGACGGGCAGCAGTGGGTGGCCGCTCACGATCATAATGACGCCTGAGAGAAAACCTTTCTACGCTGCCACTTACATTCCGAGAGACAATATGTATGGACGAGTTGGGTTGATACAGCTGATCCCACGAATCAGCGAACTTTGGGCATCTAGCAGAAACAAGCTTATAGAGTCCGCTGGAGAACTCACGATGGATCTACTAAGATCCGAAATGAAGTCGGACACGTTTGGAGAAGAAAAAGTGGGAATGGCTGAGATTGACGCGGCATATGATTTGCTGCTTGAGAATTTTGACGAAATGTGGGGAGGATTTGGCAGCGGGACAAAGTTCCCAACGCCACACAATCTGACCTTCTTACTCCGCTACTGTAAGCGCAAGAAGTCTGAGAAAGCGCGACAAATGGTGGAGAAGACACTTGACTCGATGTATCTGGGTGGCATCCACGACCACATTGGCTTCGGCTTCCACCGTTACTCCGTCGATCGAAGTTGGTTCGTTCCCCACTTCGAGAAAATGCTTTACGATCAAGCTATGCTTACGATGGCATACGCGGAAGCTTACCAGGTTATTGGAAAAAGAGAATACCTCGAGATTGTCGATGATATTCTCACTTTTGTCTCAAGAGACATGACTTCGCCAGAAGGTGGATTCTACTCATCGATCGATGCTGACAACGAAGGAAGAGAGGGGGCATTCTACCTGTGGACCAAACACCAGATCGACCAAACACTTTCCCATGAAGAAGCAAAACTAGTCGCTAAGGTCTTCAACGTAGAAGAAGAAGGAAATCTCAGCAAAAACACAACTAAGAAGTTGGCAGACAACATTATGTACATGAAGAAGCCACCTCAAGAAATCGCCTCTGATCTAGGAACCTCAACGGATAAACTAGCGAACCTCATCGAGGTGGCAAGAAGTAAGCTTTTTGCTGTTCGGGAAAAACGCGTGCATCCTAACAAAGACGACAAGATCCTTACAGACTGGAATGGATTGATGATTGCGGCGTTGGCCAAAGCAGCCCAATCTCTCGAAGTGACCGAATACCGTGAATCTGCCAAAGGCGCAGCTGACTTCATTCTCAGCAAGATGCTTGATTCTACGGGAAGACTCTACCATCGCTACAAAGACGGAGAGGCAGCTATACCGGCCCTATTGGATGACTATGCGTTTCTTGTTTGGGGACTCATAGAACTCTATGAGACAACCTTCCAGGCAAAGTACTTGAAATCTGCAATTGAATTGACTGAACAAATGGTGAGCCATTTTTGGGATGAGGGGAATGGAGCATTCTACATGACGGCGAATGATGTCGAGACGGCTTTCATTAGAAGGAAGGAGTTCTATGATGGACCTTACCCTTCAGGCAACTCTGTCGCAACACTCAACTTGCTTCGACTCGCACACATGGCAGAGAGAACTGACTTCGAACAGAAAGCCACTGGGATTATGCAATCAGCATACGGCGCTGTTTTCGGGATGCCCTCTGCTTACACACAGATGCTGACAGCTGTAGATTTTGCCATAGGGCCTACAAGTGAGGTCGTCATAGTAGGACGCAGCGACGCCAAGGATACAGAAGGTTTGCTCAAAGCTGTTAGGGGTAACTTTCTACCAAACAAGGTAGTGATCTTCAAACCTACCGAAGAGGAAAACGTGGAGTTAACTGCACTCGCTGAATTCACAATCGACTTGGTGAGCAAAGAAGGCAAAGCCACAGCTTACGTTTGCAGAGATTACAAGTGCAGCTTACCAACGACAGACGCAAGCAAAATGCTGAAGTTACTGAATCCCAATGACCCGTGATCAGACAGTTCTCCAACTTCTCGCTTAACGTTTAGCTAACTTCTTTAAAACATCGGGGTTAACGACATTCTCGTAGTTCCCATTAAGCGCCTTTTCCACTTGGATGCCGTTTTGGTTCATTAATCTCGCCATAGCGTCTTGATTCTGTACAGCACTATGTGGTGTCAGAATGACATTCTCCAGCAAGAGCAAAGGATTATCTTTCTCTACGGGCTCCATCCCAAAGACATCAAGCCCAGCGTAACCTACGCGTCCATCAGTCAGTGCTTTGATTAGCGCCTTCTCGTCTATGACTCCTCCTCTCGCAGTATTCACAAGAATGGCTGAGCTTTTCATTACGTTGAATTCGGGTTCTCCGATCAATCCCGTTGTCTCTTTCGTGAGAGGGGAATGGATCGTAATGACATCGGACTCCTTAAGCAGGGTCGCTAGATCAACCTTCTTACATCCCATCTTTCTGACATCAGCTTCCTCCGCATACGGGTCGAAAACGAGAATCGCCATTTCAAATGACCTCATTCTCTCCGCCACTGCCTTTCCGATCCTGCCAAGCCCTATTATGCCCAACGTTTTCTTCGAAAGTTCCACTCCAAAATCCATTGTGCGCCATCCACCTGCGAGAATAGTCTTGTGCATCTTGACTATATTCTTTGCACATGCCAGAATCAGAGCAATGGCGTGTTCCGCGACTGACACCGTTGTTGCGGTTGGCACGTTCATAACGACGACTCCATGATCGGTCGCCGCGTCCACATCGATCTGCTCATACCCCACGCCTCCGGATTGGATGAATCTAAGCTTGTCTCCAGATTCGATTATCTTTCTGGTGATCTTGTAGTGGCTAACGGTTTGCATGAACAGTACTCCATCGAAGCCCTTCACTTTTTTGCCAAGACTTTCCTCAGTTACGTCAAACGTGCATACGATTTCAGCACTCTTAATGTGTTGGCTAATCCAGTCAGGCAGAAACCCCATACCGGTAACAAGAAGTGTTTTCGGATTTGCTTTCATTTTTGCAGTCCTCCGAGTGCATCATTAGGAATTTCTCTTTCCACTTTTCTCATCAGACAGAACAACAATAACACCCCTAAACGTGACTTTACGGGCAATTCTCTGACATTAGTTATTTCAGAGAGGACTTTTAAATTGAGTGCAATGTCATCGCGAACTTATTGAGAAGAATCAAATTTCGTGCCCGTCTCTGCCTCATAGCCATGCTTCTCCATGCTCAAGCTCCTCATTACTCTCGCAGATGAATCAGAGGCGGAAGTGAGCTGGACTCCGCAAACTAATTTAGGAGCGAAACACTAAAGCTTCTAATCAACTGCTACATGCATGTATCTGGTTGATATTATGATAGATATTAGAGCATTGTTTGAGTACAACTGGTATTGTAGGCGCAAGTTTCTTGAGAGCATGGCGAAGCTTCCCTGGGAAAAAGTCATTGAGGATCGGGGTGCAAGTTTCGGTTCCATACGGAATGTCTTTCTTCATAGCTTAGACGCAGAGGAAAGCTGGTTGAAGGCGTTGGCATCTGGAAAGAGAGACAAAGAGTCAAGCAAAGGCTATGAAAGAAGCTTCGAAAACATAAAAACAATGGAAAAATACATGAATGACGTTGAGACAGAAAGCCGAGCCGCCCTTGCGAAACTAATTCCAGCACAACTGGACAAAGAGTTTCCACGCGGTAAGAACAAATTCCGCATTGAGGATTTGCTAGTACACGTTGTGGAAGAAGAGATACACCACAGAGGCGAACTTATCTGCCTCATGTGGCAGATTGACTTCGAACCACCATACAAATCCTACATGAGTTATCTCCTGAAGGAGTGAAACTAACTCATTCACAGACGCTCGCCCACACTACGCGCCAAGAAAAGAAGATAATTGGGCTTGAATCATCGAGTTTAGATTATCTTCTCGGCAATTTCTTTTCCGAAAGCTATGCATCTTTCCAGTTCTTCCTTCGTCGGGATGTACTTGATTTCCAAGCTGGCTTCATGCACTTCGAATTTCGCTTCGTTCGCCATCGCTATCATCTTTTTGACTGCTCCTCCACCCCAACCGAAGGAACCAAAGAAACCCCATATCTTGCTCTTGGGTTTCAATCCCGAAATGTATGTCATGAACCCGCTCACGGTTGGAAAAATCTCATTGTGCAGAGTTGGGGAACCGACAATCACGGCCTTCGAATCCAAGATCTCTGTGACAATATCACTCATCTCTGCTATCCTAAGCTTCATGAGCTTGGCTTCTGCGCCTGTGCTTCTGACTCCCTCGACTATGGCTCTCGCCATCTTGTCCGTGCTTCCCCACATTGTATCATAGACCACTACGACTTTTGGTTTATTGAGGAATCCCTTACACCAATCCAGATATGCTCTGACAACTTTCTGTGGGTTCGAACGCCAAATCACTCCATGGCTGGGGGCAATCATGTTCAGCGGGACGCCCATCTGCGTAACCTCATCAATCTTCCGAACAATCAAAGTCGTAATCGGCATCAAGATGTTTGCAAAGTACTTCGCCAGCTCCTCCATCAGGACATGTTCGTCAACCTCATCATCGAAACGACCGGAAGTCGCGTAATGCTGACCGAACGCATCATTCGATAGTAGAATTCCATCCTCAACTACGTAAGTCATCATGCTGTCGGGCCAATGAATCATTGGAGCCTCAATGAATCTCAAAGTTCGTTTGCCAAGCTTCACCTCATCCCCAGTCTTGACTGTCTTGATCTCGTTGGGGACCTCACCATAATGCTTGATGAGTGCCTCCTTTCCTCGCTGAGTGGCAATAATCGTAGCGTTCTTAGCCAGCTTCAAGATCTCCAAATATGAACTTGAATGGTCCTGTTCAACATGGTTTATGACAACATAGTCAAGTTTCTCTGGATCTGCAATTTCACTGATTTTCTCCACGAGTTCTTCACGGAAAACGTACTTGACTGTATCAACCAGCGCCGTCTTTTCATCAACTATGAGGTAAGAATTATAGGTTCCTCCACGATTGGTCGTGTATCCGTGGAAGTCCCTCAGGTTCCAGTCTACCACGCCAACCCAGTAGAGGTTATCAGCCAATTGTATTTTTGTCATTTGCTCATCTCACCACTAGTATCCTCTTCCGTTTTGCCAAAGCTGCGTGTTGCCCCTAGTCTCAACCTTCAAATGCATTCTTAGAGACGTTAGATTGGGAAGTTAATAAATATATATGTGCAGCTGAGTGAGCTAGAGACCAGAGTCATTTAGAATGTGGTAGCAACCCAAGAAGCTGATCCAATTCGTCGAAGGCAAAAGGAATGCCTGTGGACCCAATCAAGTTCAAGACCTCTGTCGTCCAGCTTATATTGGACGGCAGACCTGAGAACGCCTTAGAGCTGCTCGCAGACTACTACCATGTCAGCGTGCCCAGAATAAAAGTTGGTCTGCCCAAGGGGCACCGGAAGAATGTGCTGGGGTGCTATACGGCCAGAGACAGAACGATATCTGTTCTGAACAGCGACGTGTTGATGAACCCGTTTGTAGTCCTGCATGAGTTCTACCATCATCTAAGGACAAGGGTAGACAAGGTTCACAGAGGCACTGAGGGGAACGCAATGGAATTTGCCAAAAGCTTCGTCGAATCATACAAGCCGATCACAACGGGTAGCTGACGGAATCGTATCTGGAGCCCCCCACTGGATTCCAGATCCTGCTGGTTCCGATCTCAACCCGACGTTGAACCAAGTTTCTCATCAACTAGGAGTGAGCTGAGTATATTAGGGTGAAGAATCAGACAATAAAAGACAAGGCAATAAGACGCAGAAGGTGATTGCGAGTGACTGGGTCATGGAAATGGTATGGTGCAGTTAGCGGGATACTTGGCGGCGTCCTTTTCGTCATCCTCACATTTACGAGCATGCTGATTTACCCTGGCGGTTACTCATTTCTTGCGAACTACTTCAGTGAACTAGGATTAACACAGGTGGCCGGTCAGCCTAATACGGTGAACTATGTTTTGTTCTCTGCAGCCTGCACGTCTGCTGCGGTCTGTTCCGTTCCATTCTGGCTGTCTATTCACACCGTCTTCACGAAACCGAATTCGGTGAAATATCTGGGTTACGTGGGCACTGTTCTTGGTCTCGCGGCGGCACCGTTCCTATCTGCGCTTGCCATCTTAGCTGGTGACATATTCCCCTTAGAACACGGCATGTCAACGATACTGTTCTTCCTGCTCTACGCCTCAGCCATCGTGATATATTCGGTTGCCATTCTTCTTAACAAGAATTATAACCAATGGTTCGCGCTCGTTGGCATAATAGTGGCCGCCATATGTCTGCTGCATATCTTTCTTATAGGCACAGCATGGATGCAGAAACTGGCCGTGTATGGTTTGGTCTTATGGTCAGCATTCCAAGGCTACGCGTTGCTCAAGATATTCCACTAGCTTCAGTTAAGCCCCGGCATTCTGAAGCATTCGCTTTCAAGAGAAATCCTCCTCGACAGCCAATTTCATCCCGCACTCCTCCTGAAAGCTCACTTTCAACTCTAGTTCGTTGGGACGTCTTTAAGCTCCTGATACATTCTTGTTGACTCGCTCCCCGCCTTTTCTCGGAGCCTGATATCCCGGAACCGATTGGGCTCATCCAATCCGAAGACAGTGAGGTGACGACCAATCAGAAAAGGGGTCAAGCTGAGAAGAATAGAAACAAACAAGTTCTTTCACGTACTGAGGTCTACTGGCCACGAGGATACCTTTCGACGACGCGCATTTGACAAATCTTCGCTGAGCCAGGGAATCACAAAGACTGACTAAATGCACACTAATGTCTTGACCGCCTTTTCAGACAAGCGTTTGCACACAACCCGGCTTATGTGAACCAGGCCAGACGCTATAGTACTACCTGTTGCTACCGATTCGAATAATGGAAAGATACGCACGTCGATACGATAGTCCATCCAAAAATAGAGATGGGTAGTCCGCTGGAAAGAACCGTCGGGGTGGGTGGAGGCTCGTTCTAGGTTTGTCGATGGAGTGCAATGAACAAGTAGCAGTCAATCACGTTGATTCATTATATCTCAGAGTTCAAGGCCGCTAAGAGGTATCGACTTGATATTGGTTTGAAAGTCATACCTTCTCACCAGCTGGGAGTCCGAAAGAGCATCGCTGCGTATTCACAAGTCCACTTTTCTAGGTTGCTTTTCTAGCTGCAGGACCGTACATGACTCGACCTGTGTGTATCTGCTGGTGGTCTAGACAGGAATCGACTGTCAACGCGCCCCAACGGTCCGGATCATTTAGATTATGAATTGCTGGCTCCAAGGTTACACTGACTAGCGCCAGTTTTCGCATCCCCTAAAACATTCACCAGGTTGGTTCCAGGTTACGGGAAGGAAAGAATCATCCAATTCTTTTCTACTGATTGTGTTCGTTGATGGGGCACATGGAGGGTTGGCAGTTGTGTCCTCCTTTCATGATACTAAGATTAGCAAGGCCAAGAGAGCAACCAAAACCCAATTTGAGAGAGATAATTCACTTTTCTCGGTCAATATCCCAGGCGGAGTCACTTCCATCACGAAACTTCCACGGGGGGTTTAGAGGGTTTCAAGCCACAGTTTACAGGATTGCAGATGAGGGCGACACCGTGGCAGACAGACCGCTAGAACGCTTCACCGAGGACTTTATGGAACCTGTGGTTCCCCGTGAGGGAATTCGCAATCCTCTCTGCCATCAGATACAGAACAAAAGAAATTGTTATATTCGATCTGGCAGAATAATCTGATCAGGGGTTCATGCATGGGGGATTACGACAAGAATGTCCAACGACGAAAAGGACCTCAATGAGAAGAAAATACGCATCCTTGAAGAGATACTGAAGTGGTTGAAGGTCACAAGCATCCCGACAGTTAAGAAACTCCTCGAGGACATGCTTGAAAGTGATGAAGAAAAACTTGCCTACCATTTCAGCGATGGACGTAGCAGCCAAGAGGTCGCCAATAACTGCGGGGCGAGCTATGTGACCGTGACTAAGTGGTGGAAGAAGTGGTCAAGAGCAGGCCTTGCAGAACTCTCAAGCGTGAAAGGAGGAGAACGAGCTAAGCGAGTCTTCTCACTCGAGGATTTCGGAATCGAGATTTCTCCCTTGAAATAGGACATCAAAAGAGGCGTAACTACTCGAAGAACAAACTAAGACAAGAGAAGCCCCGGTTGGAGGTGAAAAAGAAACGTGAGTTCCATAAAGGGTGATCCTCAACTTTCTGAAATAGCATTGAGGTTAGATACTCTGATACGGCTATCCGCTCTCAACATAATCAAGGATATGAAAAGCCAGAAAAAACAGATCGAGGTGCTATTTGATGCAGGTCTCGGACCTAGCCAGATAGCGACAACAATCGGGACTACAACGAATACCGTTAACGTTACGCTGTCCATGATTAGAAAGCAAAGGAGTGGAAAAGGGAGCCCGGAAACGGGCTAAGAAGGAAGCAGAGGATCGCGTGTATATATCCTCACCATACGGGACCGAGAGCGGCGAGACGACTGGACCCGGACTGGCGCTGTTGAGAAATCTGGCAGTGTCCAAGACATTTCTCATGAAAAGGAGGTGGTGGGTTTACCGTGAGCGAACACGATGAGCCTGCAAGGCAGGCATCGATCATAGTCAAGCTCATCCTCATGCAAACAAGAGCGATGGTTGATGGTCTCAAGGCCGAGTTGCTGAAAACTGACCAGCAACGAAAAGCTTACGAAGCTCTAGATGGTAAACGTTTAATAGATGAGATAGCACAATTTGCTGGTTACACAGATAATCGACAACTTGAATCGGTATTGCCTCTCTGGGAAAGGAGAGGTCTTATCTTGAGTTCGGGGAAGGCGCGAAGCAAGAAGTACGTCAACTTGGATAACCTAGACGTCTAGAGGTCTTCTCAGGACGAGTCAGCATGAATCGGGCTTTTGTCGTCACACAGTTCTCCTCTTTGCTTATGATTGAGGGTGACTGAGTGCTTGGCGAGTTGTCAACAGTTCTGGCTGACAAACCGGGAGGCAACGGAGAATCCACGGTGCCTCTCCAAAAATTCGTATCCTTTACCGGCAACTTCAAGAAATGACGAATCGACATGAAATAGCGAGGCATTGGAGGCAGGAAATTGAGTGAAGTACCCGTAATGAAGTTAGTAAAGCAAAGTGAGATCATAATCTCTCTGCTAGGGCGACTAGTTTTCAAACCTGAATCCGTGCGCAACATAGTAACCGCGAGAAAAAAGCAAGATCCAGAGAGGTATATCAACGGCTACAATGCATGTGATGGCAATCATTCTCTCTCACAGATCGCTGAGATCGTGGGCGTGAAAGAACCGACCCTAAGCCCCATACTTGCCGAATGGGAGGAGGTTGGCATCATATATGAGATCGAGAGACCAGGAGGAAAGTTCTACAGGAAGCTATTCCCGATTTAAGGAGTGACCAGAACATGCCAGAGACCGAGGATCTATTCGAAGAGATCAAAAGAATACGGTGGCACCAAGAATCCATCGATGGGAACATTGAGCTAATAACGCGCGCCCATGGCAAGGAGATCTTGGCTGAGATAATGGATTTCTTTGGTAATGTTCCAGGAAAGAAGAAGGCAGTCAATAGGGCGAGAATCTACCTTGCAATTGATGGCACAAGAGTTGTTGGAGATATCGCGAATGATTTGAAATTGCTTGGACCCGATGTCTCTCGGGAAATCCCGAAACTCAAAGAAATGAGTTTGATTGAAGTCAAGGAAGTTAACGCGAAAGGGACGATCTACGGGAAGACAAAGGTCGACGCACTCCTTAGAATCAGTCATAGACTCTCAAAGGACTTCGGGATCGAGTAAGATTTAGTGACGGCTACAGTTGTGAAGCGATTGAAGGAACGATAATTAGGGTGCGAACAGATTGAGAGTGGAATTCGAAAGGCGTGTGCTGTCGATCGTGATGGACATCATTCATGAGGCTGGATTCCAAGATGTAGACTGCTTCGCGGAGATGATTGCCCATTCATATTGCCAATTAGTAGAGGTGGGCAAAGGAAAAGTCGCTAAGACGTCATTCCTTGCCGCAGTCAGAGCGCTGAAAACACCGTTCTTCAGAGTGAACGCCGTTGATAGACAGACCGTTAATGACCTTCTGTACCCACGCCTTTCAAAGATCGATGTAAACTATCATGAACCATCCGGTTTTGAAATTGCCAACAACTTTGTCTCCGGATATATCGAAATAGGATACGATAAGTCCAAATTCGCCAAGGAAAGAGAGCAGATAGTTTCAAGATTTGAAAGAATCTATAGTCCCCATGATAAACTGCTTAGCGCTTTTGATGTCCTGCTCCAAAGGATTGCCAAATCATTCCAATTATCGCTGCACGGAATAAAGGAATATTCTGGGATTGACGTATCGAAGAAGATAAGCGGCGCGATAATTGGGTTTCAGATCAAGACTCTGAATGACGATATTTCCGAGGACAAGATTAGGTCTCAGACATCAAAGGCGCTGGAATACAACATTGACGGGTTCGTCTGGATCTATGGACGTGCCTTGTCAAGAGCGGTGCAGACTTCCATACAAGCCGCTCATCACCATTTTGTCAGGATAAACGAAAGAAAGAAAACCTATTGCTCTCTGATTCCAGGAGAGACGCTAGCGGAACTGTTCAGGATCCATGCGATTACTTTTTGAGACGTCGAAGGTGCTTTAGACTGGATATGATTGGATCGGTACGACGATTAGCCTATATATGTTTACTAAGAATTGCTGGCAGTCATGATTGCTCGGGCAATCAAGGTTCGTCCCCGAATTGTCCCATCTACTAATCATGGTCTTCTACGATGGATTGCCAAAAGGCTATCCTCTTAACCGGACCGCTGGGTCGCACGCGCGAACATGGAAAATGACGCACATAAGTGTGCCTATGCGAATTGCCTACCATGTCTCCAGCGAAGGCTTCTCTCCCGGATGTGCATGCCACAGGAGAAGGATGCGATTCGCGTAATCGCCTGCGAGATTGCGGAGATCAATCTTAACGAACCAAGGTAAGCCCCCTGTTTCGAGTGCCCCGTAAACAAGCATGATACCATAAAGGTATTGCGTGTCAACATCACTCAAGAAAGTACTTAGGGTATTGATGTCTTTCCAAAGACCATTTCGCCTCATTTTTGCTGGTTTCACCTCAATGACAATCAAGTTCCTGGCTTCGCCCGGGACATGAAATATAAGATCTGGTTTCTTCGCTCGTACCTTTTCGCTCAGTCTGCGGTATGCGGATTTATCAGGTTCTCCAAACAGAGTAACCGGGGACAAGGCAAGTCGAGAGCAGCTGCGGAGCCGATGGTAAAGTTCATAGCAGTAGACTCTCTCAAGATACTTCGGCTTCCCACCTTTCATCGGTACGTCGAAGTAATCTGAACCGATCCTCTGACAAGCAAGACAGAAATCATCAAGGAAGCTACCGGAAACGACCGACATAACTCTCTCCTCCCGCTTTGCGGAGATCGAACTGGATCCTCGATTTCTAATACATATGAATGATGGCCATGGGTTCACCCGCTAACTGCCCTGACTTGCTTCCAGTTTTTTGACAAATTGATTAGCCACATCTGATGGAGACATTTTTCTCGCGTCTAAATATCCTATTGATGAAAGCTGAAAACCTGGAACCTCAGAATCGTCAAATATGACGGGCAATATGTAGTTGCCAAACTGTTTGATCTGTCTGGCAATCGCACTTCTGCGTTCATGCGTTGGCCAAGCTTTCTCTATATACTCTTTGGAGACGAACATCATACAATAATTCGACTGTGAGTAGAAAACATCATTGAGGTACTCTGCAAGGTTCGTTCCCCAGAGCTGGTGAGTGTAAAACTCAGCGAAAAATGTTTTGACGCCCTTGCCCTCAAGGATCTCGTCTACTTGCCTCACGTAATCTCTCTGCTCTCCGGCGAAAGAAAGTGCAACGTCGAACCTAATTTCCTTCTTCAACGGTTTTTTTTTAAGATTGTTCTGAGAGGTTGCGACAAAGGGACCATAAAGCTTCTCGACAATGCTTTGGAACTCGCCTTCAAGACGCTCGCATGTCTGCTTCTTGGCGCCGGCAATAAAGTACGTCCATCTGACAACTTCTCCCTGCATTGCATCGCCAAATCTCTGGAACCTATAGTAGACACATGCATTCTCTTCCCATGAAAACAGACCATCACTCTGTGATGCGTCAATGCATCGCAGGTTGAGTTCAGAAAGAGCTGCAATCAAGCGAGCTACCTCGATCTTGCGTGGCGGTGTAGACACGACCCTAGGCTGGCTCCCTTTCAAAAGGTGGCTGTACTTCTCAGGAATAGTTATGATTTCGCTCTTCAGTTTCTCTGGGAAAACTCTTAGGTTCTGATCCTTGATGGATACACCGTAGCTCTGATATACCAAGTCCAATATCGGCAAGTACTCGTGATGTCCAAAGGCGGCAAGTAGGTCGTCGAATGAGACAATTCCGTTGTGCTGATCTACGAAGATGGGAATCTGTGTTCGCAGTTCATTGTACTTCTCGTCGCTAATGATGATCAAATCGCTGACTTTAGGGTAATAGTCGATCATGCCTTGGTCGCTTAAGTCTCGGAGCAGGAATTCGAGATGTTTGGCTGATATGTTCAAACCTAGTTGCCCATACGCCTTCCTGAAGAATTCAAATCTGATCGTGTTGACGTTCCTGTCTTGCAGAGATGAGATTGTCTTTATGACGCCATCCACGCTTTGGGATTGGATCATAATCCGTGCGTCGACCCAAGATATCTCTTTGGCCAAGCGGGACTTCAGTTCCTCCACTCCTGAACCGTCCGAAGGACACACTTTGAAGTGACCGTTGATCTGCCCCGAGTCAACGAGGCTCTTAACGTAGGACTCATCAATCTCATTCATTCGATGATCGATGTGAGTTTGCACAAAGAATATCTTTGTCTTTGGAGCTAGACTGGTCTTGATCTGGTCTAGAGTTCTAAGAGCAGTTCTAAACGTCCCTTTGTCGTTCTGTTGAAAGACAATGAGGATGAGATCAGAATCCGTTATGAAAGGCAAGAATGTGCCGAGGACTGTCTCCTGACCACCGTGATCGTAGAAAATGATTCGCCTCTCAAGAGACTCATCGCCCAGGATGCTCCAGTTCCATACCCTCCTGCCGAAAGTCGACTTCAAGTCTCCGGGCGATCCAGTTATAATAAAATTGCAGAGGGTGCTTTTTCCTACACCCGTTTGTCCGATCAAGCTGATTTTCGCATACCTGTATCTTATGAAGCCTACCTTAACTTCTATTTTCTTTTTCTGAAACGACTCGAATGCGTTTCCTGTCAGAACGTAGATTGTATCGCCTTTTGAGAATAGCGTTCTTGCGCCCGCAATATCGATCGATCCAACTTGTTGAGAATCTATGTCAAACTGAATTAGTTCATTGTCCGTTCCTGCAAAAACAGTCTTTCCGTCGTCTGTTATGTGTACGCATCTTCCGTAACTACTCGCATTGCTCACTTCGACGATAAGTTGCCATTGTTGCGTGTTACTCTCAGTTTCTTCGTACAAATAGATGCGTCCGGCTTGTCCGATCACCGCAAATGATCGATCCTTGTGCCATGATATACCTTGTATGACCTGGTTGACCTTGAGAGTTTGAATCACAGCGTACCTGCCCGCTTCGGATTTCCAGATTAGGATATTGCCCCTGTAGTCTCCAGAAGCCAAAAGAGTGCCGTCGAAGTTGCCCAAACCAAATATACTGTCAGAATGACCAGAGAGGGGGACGTTTTCCCAACGTCCCTCCATTGTTCTCGAAACGGCATTCATTACACCATATGTTGAGGTGAATACTATGCCACCTTTCGTGGGCCAAACCGTTCTCCAAATTCGCGAATGCTTGTCATATGTAGCCTTTTGGATCACCTCGGCGTTTTTCGGGTTTTCCAGATCCAGAACGACAAGTTCGCCTGCATGAGTGCCAATTACGATACTCTTCCCGCCTGATCCCGAAATCGTCTCAATTTCCGAAGCGCACTTGTACAAGAGATCACTCGTGCCTTTCTCGACATCCCATCTGAGGACTAAGCCATTCTGATGACCAGTAATAAGCCAGTTATTGCCAGGCAAGAAGAAGCCACTTGTCGCATCTGGCAATCCTGAGAATTTAACCAATAGCTTGGGTTTGTCCTGCATTCCCTCACCCTGACTGAAGGTAGGATTGGGGTATTAAAAATCTTTGGTAAGTTGCCTCTGGCAATTCAGAGATATTCGAGTGGCGCTCCACTCCTTGGTCACCCGGACATGTGTTTGAGAATTAAGAGTCCAAACGACGCATGAGCCATGTAATCGAGAGCCCAGATCGGAGGAGAGAAATGCAGGCTCGACAATTGAGAGTTCAAATCAGAGTGTATATTAGCAGCGCAATCACAGCGTACATACCTGGTCTATGTTTTGCTCCGTCACTTTCGGCGCACACAGCAGCGAGACTGAAGAGAACGCAAGACAGACTAATGCATTTCCTGGTTGGCTCCTGCAAAACCAAGTTCCGACTAACTGCTCCGTCCGCATCCGCATTTGTCCTCATTAGTTTCACGACATTTCCATTATCTCACTGGGCCAATGGGGCATGAACACCATGACGATGAGTAACGTAGCGGAAATCCAGCATCCGACTTACTGGCTTCAACGCTCATTGCAGCAGGTGGCGTACGGCCGATTCTGACAATTTCTCGGTGTTTAAATCGGAGTCCTTTCTTTCGATCCATTTTGAGAGACTTTCAGATACATCCCAGGCATCAATTTGTTGTTCAAGCTCTTCACTTAGGAACCATCCTGAATCTATTCGTTTCAACGATATGACTTTATCATTTGTCTGGCTCACATTGCCCTCTGTGTCCACAAGTAGCTCCAAGTTATCGCCGATATCACCAATTCTAACGTCCTCATCAAGGACCTTATGCAGATATAATCTGCTATCGTCCTGTCTGTTATCCGAGCTTACATAGAAAACTACGAATGCTGGAATGCCAAGAAATCGCTCCCAGTATACATAAGATTCATACCTAAAGTCATCAACGACAAACTTGCGTCTGCTCTTGCCCTTGACTTCCAAAAGGCAGAGATTCCCGGACAGGGACTTCGCTAGAAAATCAGGCCTAGTCCATCCATAGGACTTGCGTGCTTCCTCCGATAGTTTCTTCTCATTGGAGCAGGTCTGACAACATGAAAAGATAGGAACCCAATCAAACGTGTGCATCCTCCAACACTGTTCCTCCAAGGATGCTCTAACAACTCGACAAGCTTGCTCTCCTAGTATGGTCCTATGGTTTCTATGTCCACCGGTTTGCTGCATTATTACTATCGACCTCTTGATTCGAGAATACACTCATGCCGTCAAAGCGCTGGCTTGAATAATCACGAAATCAAATCGGTCACGCTAACACTAACTATGCCGCCGGGCAGCGAATCCTGGTGATCTCCACAGAGCCCTGGGACATAGATCCTGAGGGTTTTCCCCACCATGTACTCGCCCTCAGGGTGGAGGCATTCTTTCCTCGGACCTCATGCGGTCACCATACGAGATCATACTCGAACGACTAGGGATAATGATTGGCAGATGACTTGGCTGAAGCTATAGCTCATTAGATGTAATCTTCTCTTCGACGGATAGCATTATAGAGTGAAGACTATTTAACTCGATTGAAGGGTGGAGAAAAATCAGCTTAGTGGGATATGCCAGAAAGATTAACGCCTAATCATCGCATCCGTTTCCAACATTGTTCATATTGAAACGCCCATGATACACATAAGTCGGCTTATGCCACCACCTGCAACGCTGGCCGGAGTTCAAGTAGGTGCGTGCTCCGTCTTTTCTCCCAGTTTGATGAATGCAAAATGCAGTGTGGCGTGAGTTTGAAAACCCTGTTTCTCTGGAGCACTCTATTGGCCAGACTTGAGTCGCAGCACATGTACTGAGCAGCTGATGCACGGGTCGAATGCTCTCGCAACCATCTCCAACTTAGCCGGAAGATCCTCTTTTTCATTCTGCTTCAGAAGGTTGGTCGCCGCGACTTTAAGGTACTCCTCGATGTCGTCAAGGTTCTGCGCGGTAGGTGTGATAATGTTGGAGCGCTTGATTAGATTGTTCTCGACCTCATAGTGGTGATACAGTATTCCTCTCGGCGCTTCGACTGCGCCAGTTCCCTTGCCTGTTGCCCTGCCTCGTTTTGCGATCCCTTCGTTCGGCGTTTCTGCTTCTACGATCTCGTCTACAACCGGGAATACTGCCTGCAGGCACCAGAGGATTTCAAGTGCTTGAGCGTGGATGTTGTATAGTATGTTCTTCTTCCACTGCTCACCGTAGTATTGATCGTAATACTTTTTCGCTATTCCTTTGAGGCGGTCTCCGAGGAGGCTTATTCTTGCAAGGGCACCGACGGTGAAGGGTTTTCCGCCGTAGGTTGATCGCTTTGCAAACGAATGGGAGACTACTCTCTCGTTTGTGAGTTGTTCGTAGTTCTCTACTGGTGTCTCTTTTCCGTCCGAGACGAATACCGTGTCTCCGACCAAGCCGTATTCTCCTGTTGGCGGTTTGAGGCACATGAAGATCGTTTCTCGTTCTGGGAATGTTGGGATTTCCATGTCTCCGAGCAGCTTCATTGCTTTTTCAGCTAGTGGAATGAGTTCTTGTGATTGTTCTTTGAGTGGTGTTAGCTCTTCTTCAGATGGGTATCTCCCGAAGCCTCCTATGACTGGGTTTTCTCCGTGTACGAATCGACCGGATCCTATTTCCATCATCTTGTTGGCGAACCCTTTCATCTTCATGGCACTCAAGACCGCGTCTTTGTAGTCGCTAGCCATGGCTATGGCGTTGGGGTAACCTAGGAGGTCAGGTAGTGAAAGGAAGAAGACGTGTAGAACGTCGCTTTGGAGGGTTTCGGAAATATGTAGGAGGGTTCTTAGTGCGACTGCTTTCTTAGAGGGAACCACATTCAATGCTTTTTCAAAGGCGCGGATGCCTGCATACTTGTGGCTGAAGGAACATATGCCACATACTCTAGGAACCATGTTCAAGTCTTCTTCAGGAGTCTTGCCCACCACTAAGGCTTCTATGAGTCTTGGAGCTTCTGGTATGTCGACTTTCACATCGCCAACCTTACCACTATCCGTAATCTCTATTGTTATAGCTCCATGCCCCTCAACTCGGGGAAGGTATTCGATGTCAATTGATTTTTCGTCTCGCTTCATATTAATCACCACAAAGAGACCACCCTTTCAAAGAGTGGAGGAATTGCGTTGAGTTCTTAAACCTCCGCATAGTGCTACTAGTTTGGGTATAGGGTTGCTGACTGGGCGTAAAACCCATGCAAAGAGCCAGTCACTCGGCGGAGCGGGTGAGCCCAGGTTTCCGCCGAGCGAGGCGACGTAAACCGCCTCGGCCGTCCAGATGCAGGTGATGTGAGTTTGGCTGTGCCACATATCTATCACCTAAACGGAAAGCCACCGTCTTAAGACGGTGGTAGTTTACTTCAGTGTTCCCTCCTGTAGTAGTTTCTCTATGGTTTTGGCTGCCTTGGTTCCTCCAAAGGTTCGGATTCGTCGAATCACATCTTCTTTTTTAAATCCGTTCTCCTCAAGTTTCTTTATTTCAGAGGTTAGGTTGCCATCTTCATTCAATCCAAAGCAACCCACACAGGGGAGGTTGTAGGACGGGCAGACAGCGCCACATCCAGCCAGGGTTATTGGTCCGAGGCAGAACTTGCCGTTGTATAGGAGACAATTATTGTCTTTCATTCTGCATTCCAGACACACTGGGAACTTGGGTGACTCTGGTTGGAACCCTCTTGCAAGTCTAGTGACGAGTGCAAAGGTCTGCCTTGCGTTTATCGGGCAGCCGGGTAGAGAGTAGTCTACTTTGACTATTGCGTCGACTGGTTGGGCCTCCATGGGTTTGCGAACGGTTATCTTTGAGGGGTCTCCGTAGACGAGTTTCAGTCTTTCCTGATACTTTCCGTCGTTGGCTGACTGGGCTTGGATGCATCCGTAACAGGCGCAGTCACCGATGGCTACTAGAGTCTTAGCCCGTTTTCTGATTTCCTTTAGCCGTTCAGCATCCTGCTCTGTGCCCACGGAACCCTCAATTAAGGCGACGTCTACGTCGTCTATTTCTGGACCGCTTGTTGCCATGACCCAGACCCGTAAATCGAAGACTTTCACTAGGTCGAGTAAGAGTTCCTCGCTGTGGAGGAAAATTAACTGTTCGCCGGAACAACCTGTCAATTCGTAAATGCCGAGCTTAGGCTTTGTTACTTCTTTTGCCTTTGACATGATGATAGTCCTCCAAAATGCTCCTCCTTCAGATCAACTCCCTGAAGTGGATTACATCCCAGTATGTGAAGACTGGCCCATCTCTGCACGTGTACAGTTCGTCCAAGGCGCAGTGACCGCACTTGCCTATTCCGCACTTCATTCGGCGTTCGAGCGTCATTTGGATCTGGTTCTTAGGTATTTTCAGCTTGAGCAGTTCTCTTATCACATAGGTGTACATGACCGGGGGACCACAGATTACGACGGATGTCTTCTCAGGCTCTATGTCTTTGAGATCAGCAAAGAGTGTTGTGACTACTCCAACTTTTCCAAGGAATTTCCCTGTGGGATCACGGTCGACCGAGTAGTGGCACTCCACATCTCCGCGCTCTTTCAGCTCGGTCAACTCATTCTTGTACAGTCTTTCGTCTGGCGTTCGCGCGCCATACAGAAACATTATCCGTTTGAAGAGCTCCCTATTATCGAGCGCGAAAAGTAGCACCGAGCGCAGAGGGATTAGCCCTATTCCCCCAGCGACGATAATTAGGTCTTTGCCTTCCATCGCGGAGATGTTAAAGTTATTCCCGTATGGTCCTCTAACAAACATGATGTCCTTTTCTTTCAGCTGGAATATCGCTTCAGTTATTCTCCCGACCTTTCTGATCCCTAACTCCATGGTACCAGGACGTGTAGGAGTAGATGAGATAGAGAAAGGCGCTTCACCTATTCCAGGAACTGAGACCATGACGAATTGGCCAGGAGCATAGTTCGCTGCAAGCGTCGAGCTCTCATTTGTTGGTCGGATCTGGAACAGTCTGACGCCCTCAGCCAAGTCTATCTTGCGCAGTATGCGGCATGGCTCAGATAGGTAAGGATTCTCGTTTGGTGTATTAGCGCTACTTGATCTGTTCATTGCTTCTTTGGCACCTCCCCTGTCAAGAGCGAGTCTGAAACTGTTAACACGTTTATGTCAACGGGGCAGGTCTTGACACACCGCCCGCAACCAACACATGAAGGATTGCCTGGTTTGCCTGATTCTGTCTCATATGCTCTGAGTTTGTGAGTATACCATAGCTTGACGCGGTCAGATCGCTTGCCTCTGAAGTTCTGTCCACCCGCGACAAGAGAGTAATCAGAAAACATGCAAGAGTCCCAATGACGCTGACGTGTCCCCTTGAACTCCGTGCTCAACTCGATCTGATCGTAAGCGTCATAGCAGTTGCAGGTCGGGCAGACCATTGTGCACTGCCCGCATGAGAGGCATTTTTCCCCCCAGTTGTCCCATACTTTCGTTCCATAACTTAGTTCCATCATATCAGGTAGATTCTTGAATTCAAAGTCTTTAACGAAGCAGCTGTCCCTTTCCTTCCTCCATTCAAAGTATTTCTTGATATCTTCCTTCTCAACTCTCTCATCGAATATGTCTTGTCGCACTCGTGTCATGTCGTCTCCGACGCTTGAACCGACCCAAACCAGGTAGTAGTCTTCGAGATCCGTAAAGAACAGGTCGAACCCTTCGTGAACAATATCAGTGTTAGTGGACTTGCACAGGCAACTTTCGCATGGGATGCATGAGTAGCCCACGACGATCGTTTTTTCTCTCGCCTTGCTCCAGTAAGGATCTGCCGGTGACCCAGTGAAGAACTTGTCCAGAATTAGGAGCCCGTGTATGTCGCATGGGTGGATTCCAAATAAGACTCTGTCTGTAACCCAATCATAGTTTGGCTCAAGCCCTTTTTCGGAGAAACGAAACATGTCAAAGGTTGGAGGGTGGAATAGTTTCTTCGGAGGAATCATTGGAATCTCGCTTCCCAAGTATAGTCGACTTCGATCCTTGATCTTGTCGTAAGTGAATTTGCCATTTTCCTTGGTGGGACCCCAGAGTTCCCCAAATGAACTGGTTTCCTCAAGGAAGCAGTCCAAATTGTCCTTCTTCATCTTGAGTATTCTCAAAACGCATCATTCTCCAAAAATGACTTGACGTTCCCTCTCGTTCTCGGAAGATTTGATGCCATGGATTATAGTGTTAAGTCATAGTATCTCATAAAAAAGTCTTTCGATATTCTTCCGAAGAGAGCGGCAGTTTTGAGACAAGTGCCCGGAATCGAGAGTTACCAGACTAACTGCGACGTTGTGAACTTGGTCGGCAATTAGTCAGAATCCGGCATCGGGGAGCATAGCGTAAAAGGGGATATGTGCAGGAAGATGTAAGCGCGAAGCAAAGGATGCGTACGCTGTGGTCAAGAAGGCCAATTGACATAATCGGAGTAGAACCCAATGGGAGTCGTCCCGCGTCAATATCAGAGAAACAGAAATTAGAAGAAAGAATCTTGGTGCGTTTGTATCGCCTGCAATCGCTTTATTGCTATTGTGGGAACGGTTTTATGAAGTTCTCTTTCACTAATAGCTCGTTGATCTTTTTGTTAGCCATTATTCGTTTCAATGTGTCTTCTTGTATTTTCTTCGGATCAACTTTGACCTTGGCCACACCTGTTCTGATTGCTGCGCGCGCGATTGCTGCTGCTTCTCTTGGATACATTTCGAGCTCTGTCATTCTTGGAACAATATAGTCGTCGCTCAGACCTTTCTCTTCGGCGAACTTGGCGACTTCTGTGGCGGCTTCAATCATCATTTCCGCGTTTATTGTCTTCGCGTGGACGTCCAGTGCACCTCTTAGGATTGCGGGGAACCCTATGCTGTTGTTGACCTGGTTAGGGAAGTCTGATCTGCCTGTTGCTACTACTTTTGCTCCTGCTTCTTTTGCCTCACTGGGCAGTATTTCGGGTGTCGGGTTTGCGAGTGCGAAGACTATTGAGTTTGTTGCCATTGACTTCACCATTTCTTTAGTTATCACGCCTGGTCCCGGTTTCGAGATTCCTATCACCACGTCGCAGTCTTTCAATGCTTCTTCTATTCCCCCAGTTCTTTGTTCGCCGTTGGTTATTCTCGCGATTCCGGCTTTCCATTTGTCCATGTCTCGTCTATCGTTGGAGAGTATTCCCTTGCTATCAACCATGATGATGTTCTCCTGCTTTGTCCCAGCTTCGATGAGAAGTCTTGCTGTTGGGATGCCTGCTGCGCCCGCGCCAATTATGGCAGTCTGGATTTCGCCTATTTTCTTTCCTGCGACTTTCAATGCATTGATTAGTCCCGCGAGTATTACTGTCGCCGTTCCTTGTTGGTCGTCGTGCCAGACAAATATATCTAGTTGCTTCGTGAGTTCTTGTAGGATCTTGAAGCACTTCGGTGAGTCAATATCTTCCAAGTTAATTCCGCCGAAAGTTGGCGCTATCCATTTCACCGCTTGGATTATATGATCCTCGTCCTTAGTGCCAAGGCATATGGGGAAGGCATCAACGTCTCCAAGGTATTTGAAGATCATCGCCTTTCCCTCCATGACTGGCATTCCTGCCTTTGGACCTATGTCTCCAAGACCGAGGATCCTAGTGCCATCTGTAACGACTGCAACGAGGTTCGACTTGTTCGTCAACTCATACTGTCGGTGTTCGTCTGCTTGGATCGCTCTGCAAACATCAGCCACGTAGGGTGTGTACCAGTATGAGAAGTCGTTAAGTGAGGTTATCGGGACTTTTATGTTGGTTCCTATTTTCCCTTGGTAGAATCCGTGCCACTTAATGGCGACGTCTCCGCCTTTCTTTTCCTTTGCAGCTGCTCCTTTTGGTTCAGTCACCTAACATCGCCTTCTTCTTGGTAAATACAAAGTGTTCAACATTGCTTTAGTTGACTCCTAAACGACTGTAGTCGAGTGAGCTTCCATGACTCAAAACGATTCATGAGAGTTATTTGTAACATACGATAAATGCAGAGGTTGGAGTCCATTGAACTGAGAAACAGCCTCGCTGATATAAGGGAACTGGTCACATTACTTGAAGTTCTCCAATGATTCCATTTACGTTCTCAAGCGAATTTGCGATCTGCCATCGGAAATGGAATGAGCATTATATGACTTTATTCGTTCTTGTGATTCTCATCGCGGACTTGTCTTCAATCGTTGTTGCATTGGATTCTATCGCGGTCCCCACAAAAAGAATAGAGAGGTGAGGTTACATGGGTCGCCGCGGGTATGCATGCTTGACCGACTTCTACTCTACTTTTCGTAGATCCTCTTGTATGAACCCTTCTCAACCTCTTTGATCTTATTGATCGTTTTCTGGTACGTTGTCGAGGACTTGAATGACATCCATCGGTAGAGCCTCACGAACAGCACTCCTGTGATTAAGATGAAGAGTGCGAAGCAGACTATTCTAAACGCCCAAATCAAACTGTCTGCTGACCCGGTGTGAAAGATGTATCTATAACCTTCTTCGACAGTCAAGGCTAGAAGGACACTCGTGAAGTAGATGGTTGTACGGCTCAACTTCCCCGCAATTTTGCGCCCTTCTCGTTCTTCCAGTCCCAACCTTTCGGTTTTCCTTCTGTATTTCCTTGCAGCCGCAACTTCTCCAAGACTAACAATATTCGCAAATGCGAATGCTACGGCATAGATTAGAACGAAGGCTCCCAAAATCACGAACAGAACCGTCAGGATCAAAAGACCGAGGTCTCCACTAGATATTGTGTACCATTGAATATCAGAAGGCAGATGGAGTTCCTCACCTTTTCTAGTACCCATCATGTCGTCCCTTATTCGCTCCCTTTGAGCTCTGCTTTCCAAATCGGCGGCAGCACACAAAGACTGTTACCCCCGTCCAGCCAAACTTGGCATTTTCCTCCAGATCCGTTAGTACTTAGAGGAAAGCCACGATAAATACTAATCGGAATACCCTTGCCACAGCAGTACTCATCTGCGAAAAGCTATTTCAGATTTCAACTGTTAAAACAGTCTTATAGGCGGACATGCAACATAATACTATTTCAATGGTTCACGCTCTGACCCGAATAGATACACATGCTCAAACGGAGGTTAACCGTGATGTCGCAGTCTTTTGATCCGCTTTCTCTTCTCTCGCGCAGGGGAGACAAGTGGTTTTTGGGGAATGGTTCCGGTTTGATTTATGCACCGTCCTTTCCTGAGTATCTTGATGTGCTTGGGTTCTATGACTATGCAGACTTTTACGACATTAAAGTCGAACCCGTCTTCACCATGACTATTCTTGACGAGAATCTTCGACCGATCCAACTGGAATGTGATCTTTCGAGTCGTGAATGGACTCCTTCATACTTCAAGCAGAAGTACGTTTCATCGCAAGGAATTGAGGTTACAGAGTGGAGAACTGCATCAGCCAGCTACGCTCTCACCTCCACACTTGAGATAGCTCAAATGAAGGGAGCCAAAGCAAAGGAGGGCCAACTTCTACATATGGTTCCTTGGGTGGCGTATCCCGCAGCATCGGTCATAGATGCAAGACCTGTCGATACAAAGAGCATGATGGTTTTTCGCAAGAACCCCAACATCATACAGGTGATGGGCTCTAAACAAGGTTTCTCCTCCTTCACTGTCAACCTTTCTCAAGGCTCAGAGAATAAACCGCTTTGGAGCCTAACGCCCTTCGCCGACAAGATACATGGGGGACAATTCAAGAATGAGATTAAACGCCAAGTGGGGACCGATCCTTACGGGCTGCTATACATCGGGTTACAATACCCATTGAGACTATCGACAAAAGGCACAGCAGCTTTTTCTTTCAGCTCTTCATTTTCTTTGTCTGGGGATGAAGCCGTGAAGAGATTGGAGGAAGAAATAGTCAGGAAGCAGCCAGATGCAAGTTCTGAGTCTTGGAGAAGCTTCTTCTCAGAGGTCCCAGAGTTTCACTGCTCGAACCCTTATATTGAGAAATATTACTGGTACAGGTGGTACGGTCTCCACCTTATGACCATTGGAAAGCTTGGCAATCACAAGTACCCGTGCGTATATGAGGGATTGAGGGTTTTCAGAAAACACATCTCCTACTCTGCCCAAACCCATGTTCTTGAGACGCGCTGGACGAAGAACCCCACTTTAGCGCAAGGGTGCATGCTCGGACTTTTCCATTACCAGAAGCCAAATGGTTTCCTCCCGGGAATTGTGGGCACTGCTGACCTGAGAGATAACACATTCTATCATGCCAATTGGGGTAAAGTCGCAACCGAGCTGCACAAGGTTCATCCCGATCTAGAATTCCTCAGACAGGTCTATGAACCACTAATGAGATACTTAAACTACTTCAATGATGAGAGGGATTGCGACCACGACTACCTCTACGACATATTAGATGAGATGGAGTCGGGTCAGGAACTTAACCCGAGATACTTGCATGCTGATGCAGAAGCAGACAAGGATCAACCTCTTCAAGAGCCCTTGGAGGGAGTCGACGCAACAGTCTACATCTACGAACTGCAGAATGCACTAAGCTACATTGCAGAGAAGATTGGCAAGAAGGAAGATGCAAAGAAGCTATTGGCCAGCGCGGTAAAATGCCGAAGTGCCATCCGCGACATCATGTGGGATCATAAGGACAAGATGTTCTACGACGTGAGACCCTCTGACCACGAAAAGAGCAAAGTGAAAGCAATAACATGCTTCTACCCGTTCATGTCCGACATCGCCACACAAGAGCACTTACCGTCAATCAAGGAGCACTTGTTGAACGATAAAGAGTTCTGGACTCCAACCCCCGTGGCAACTCTCAGCATGGAAAGCGAATACTTCAGTGCCGACGCAGAGTGGAAGGGAAAGCGCATGATGTGCCCATGGAACGGACGAGTCTGGCCCATGACTAACAGCCACATTGCAGAGGCGCTGGTCTACACGGCGGAAAGCAACGGCGATGAGCCTCTTCGGAGCGTTGCCGCCAACTTCATCTTAGAATACATTAAGATGATGTTCTTTGATGAGGACTTCAACCGGCCTAATTGTTACGAGCACTACAACCCGCTGACCGGCGATCCATGCACCTATAGGGGTGTGGACGACTATCAGCATTCATGGGTGGTCGACTTGATCATCAAATATGTCTGTGGAATAAGACCCACAGATCCTGCCGAGAGATCGCTTCTGATCGATCCTCTTCCCTTCAACCTTGAAGATTTCTCTATCCAAGGAGTGCCCTATCAAGGACATAACGTTGCAGTATCATGGAACGCAAGCGCAGCAGACGCGACGAACCAAGGCCTGAACGTCTACCTCGATGGAGAAAGAGTTGCATCAAGCAAACATCTGGAGAAACTCAGGATAGAACTATGGAACAGGATATGCATAGGCTCTACCCTATGACACAAATATCTCCCGCACAAATTGTTCGATTGATGCTACCTCAGATGAATCTCTCTTCAGGCTCCTATTGACTATGGCGTTCCAAGTTGTCTGCGAGTTCTGCAAGGCCAGTATAAAACGATCCAGTTTCTGCAGGGCATGATAAGACTGTCCCTTGAACACATAGCAGAACATCAGAGGTTTCTGAGGCTTCATCATTATTGTGAAGTCTTGATGCTTTATTCGTTCGAGTGACCCTGTGGTTGAAAACAACTCACGGCCAAAACTGTTGATCGCCGTCAAGAATCCGCCAATGATTTGCTCATCAAGTTGTCCTTCAGGAAGAAATTTCTTGGAGTACAATGTTAACCCACTTTCTTCATCCATCGTCAACAACATTACTGGCTCCTCCGGCACTTCGGGGATCTCTTCTGATCTTCCCAATATCATTTTTGCCATCGTGTCTTCAAGTTGGGCCAATTCAAGTCTTTCAGCTATAGACGCGTTCCTCTGGGCAAGGTCATTCCACTTGCTCGACTGGTCAAGCAGTGAATCATGCTCATTCGACACCTTTACAGCAAGTCTGCGGAGGCCTTTATCGCCTGCAATTTGCTCTGCCTCAGAAAGGTGCTTCTGTGCCTGTTTCACGTCCAGCTCCAGCAGCGCAAGCTTAGATTGCAGTAAGTAGGTTTCCGCGAGCAGTGAATAGGACTTTTGCAGACTAGCAATATCGAGTAGCATTTGGTAGATCGTCTTCAGTTCTCTCAGAATCTTCTCATTTCCAAAAGTCTTCAACTCCAGCAAGAGTAACTCGCAGAGGTTGAGCGATGCAAAAGTGGTAAGCTCAAGTGAAACAACGGGTTCTTCCGCCACTTGTTTGAAGATCTCTTGGGCCTTAGCCTTCTCCACTATTCTGTCACTATTTTTCAGAAGTAGGGCTTCAGAGAGGTGGTATCGCTGGCTGATGATCTTGTTTTCTTCTTTTTCTCTGATTGTCTTCAACTTGCGAAGGTAGTCGCTAGCAGTCTCGGCGGAGCCTCTTTCCATCTCCAAGACGACTAACCTGAAAAGTATTTCAGATGTGTAGAGACTGTTTCCAAGTTCTTCGTGTATGGCCAGACTCCTTCCATAGTAATTTGAGGCAGAGTCAACTTCACCTTGCTCGTAGTGGATGACACCTATGCCTCCCAGGTTTATTGCGATAAGTGGCATGTACGCGATAGTCTCGGCAACCGCAAGACTCTTCTGAAAATGCTGCAGCGCTAGGTCAAGTTCGCCTTTTAAGTGGTATGTGAGACCGATATTGTTGAGGGCAGCACTGATAGCAAGCTTGTAATCTATTTCTTGAAGAATCTCTAGGCTGTTCTGATAGTTTTCCAGGGCAAGATCCAGTTCACCTTTCAAGTGGTAGGAATAGCCAATGTTGTTTAGGGTTGAGGCAACTCCTCGTTTGTCCCCGAGCTCTCTCGACAGAACCAGGCTGTCTTGAAAGCATTTGATCGCGAAATCCATTTCTCCCTTCTCTATGTATAGGGTGCCCTTGCGATTCAGAAGGAGTTTCCGCTTCTCTGCTGACTCCAGCGGCTGTAGCTGCGGCATCTTCTCGAGAACCTGTTCACCTTCTTCGATTGCTTTGAGTCCTTCAGCGTAGCGACCAAGTCTATGGAATGCATTCGCTTTTCTCGTCGCGGCTTCCACGAACTGTGACTGGCTACCAAGCGCCTTGCTTTCTTCTGACGCCTGTTTTGCGAGCGTCAGCGCATCTTCGTGATTGCCCATCTCGTTGAGGATGTCGCTCTTCAAGAGTTTGCAGGCAGTTTGTTCTTCTTTGACAAGCTCACTGCTTTTCTCGAGTTTCTCCACTTCTTGGAGTGCTTCTTCAAGTTCTCCTCCGAGTGTCAGCTCCTCTACGTGTTTCAATTCGACGGCACACTGGAATAGCTCCTTTTGTTTTTTCCTGTGAAGAAGGTTCTTGATAGCGGAAAGTAGCGACATAGAACAAGTTACCCCGCAGCTTCTCGACTTCGGATCTTGGGTGGACTTCAGTACGACTATCCTATGACGCTCATAATAAACCTAATCATGTTCACCGAATTATTGAACGTAGTCATTGCGGAATACACAAATGCATCGTCCAACCTGATCCTAAGAAATGTTTTTATCTCATTATCGTTTCTGTAAAACCTATTCAGAATCAGAAGGAGCGGCAGAGGGACTCCTGAATCCACCTGTAACTATTGCCAGTGTAGTCGAGACATCTGCAAAACTGGACTGGGGAAGAAAACATGAAAGTCAACGATCTATCTATTCTGGTAGGAGGAGAAGCTGGAGCTGGCATTACTCGAGCTGGCTATCTCTTCGTGAAAGCCGCCATGCGAGGAGGACTTTATGCTTTCGGCATGAACGATTATCAATCGCTTATTCGAGGAGGACATAACTTCTATGTAGCATGGATACGCGACCAAGAAGTTTACTCGCAAACAGATTATATTGACCTGCTAATAGCATTGAACGCAGAGACAGTCATGTTGCATAAGAATGAGCTTGCGCCAGGCGCTGGGATCATTCACGACCCAATTGACTTGCCTGATGCGCAGAAGCAACTTGGAAGGAAAGACCTGAAGTTCTACCCGGTTCCTCTGAAGAAGATTGTTACGGAGGACTTAAAGCAAGATGCCATTTCGAGAAACACTGTTGCTCTTGGAGCTGCTGTGAAACTCGTCAATTGCGACTTTAAGATACTGGAGGATGTCTTGAGGGACACCTTCAGTGACAAGCCAGTTGCTGCCGAGGCGAGTATCAAAGCGGCACAGAACGGATACGAGTACTTGAAGAACAACTTTGAGGATGACTTCGAATGTCGACTGGAGAAAACTAAGGCAGAGGGGAAGTACCACATCTTTCTTACTGGAAATGAAGCGATAGGAACAGGTGCAATAGCAGCTGGTTGTGGACTCTACGTGGCCTATCCCATGACACCGATGTCGGCCCTCCTTACCTTCATGGCCGAGAAGGAGAGGAACTACAAGATGATCGTAATGCACCCCGAAGGTGAGATTGCAGCGATACTTATGGCTGCAGGTGCATCTTTCGCTGGAGTCAGATCGATGACTGCAACTTCAGGTGGAGGCTTCTGCCTGATGACAGAGGCTTTGGGAATGACTGGAATGACTGAGACGGGTGTTGTTATTGCCCTGGGAATAAGAAATGGTCCCAGCACTGGGCTTCCCACATATACGTCACAGGCAGACTTAAGATTCGCTCTTCATGCTGGCCAGGGAGAATTCCCTAGAGTTGTGATTGCCCCTGGCGATGTTGAAGAGTGCTTCTACGAGACCATGCAAGCATTCAACTGGGCAGACAAGTATCAACTCCCAGTCATCCTTCTGGTTGACAAGTACGTTGCAGAGAGCCATACATCAGTTAATCGATTTGACGTTAGTCGCATCAAGATTGAAAGAGGAGACTTAGTGAATACAGGTCGATGGGAAAGTAAGGACGAGTACAAGAGGCATAAGATCACTGCGACAGGAGTGTCACCGAGGGCCATCCCGTCAACAATTGGGGCTATCGTTCGCACAAATTCTGATGAACACGACGAATCTGGTTACACGACTGAGAAACCTGACATGACAGTGCAGATGATGGACAAGAGGATGAGGAAACTCGAATACTTGGAGAAGGAGATTCAACAGAAGCGGATAGAAACGACTAGGCTCTTCGGACCGGAAGATGCCAAGGCAACAATAATCGCTTGGGGTTCCACCAAGGGCCCAATACGTGAGGCGATGAAGCTCCTCCACAACGAAGGAATCTCAGTGAACTACTGCCAGATCGTGTACTTGCAGCCCTTCCCAACAAGCAGAATTGAAGATGTGCTGAATAACGCGAAAAAGACTGTCGCCATTGAGAATAGTAAGAACTGCCAGATCTCTGGCTTGGTCCGGCAACTGACTTTGAAGGATGTGGATCATAAGTTTTTGAAGTATGATGGGAGGCCCTGGAATCCGGGCAGCCTAGCCCAAAAGGTAAAGGAGGTGCTCTAAGAAATGGTAACATTGAAGGATCTCGAAACCCCCAAGAAAAGCACCTGGTGCCCTGGTTGCGGCAACTTTGGAATTCTAACTGCAGTTAAGAGCGCCTTGGTTGACTCAGGCTTAGCCAGGGAGGAGATAGTCTTGGTTTCTGGCATAGGCTGCCATGGAAAGATGATCGATTATGTCAACATTAACGGGTTCCACAGCATCCACGGCAGAGTGCTGCCTGTCGCTACAGGGGTAACTCTAGCTAACCCAGATATCAAGGTAATAGGGTTTTCAGGTGACGGCGACTGTTATGATGAAGGATGGGATCACTTCGTCCATGCGATTCGGAGAAACGTAAACATGACTTTGATTGTTCATGATAACATGGTCTTCGGTTTAACAACTGGGCAGACAACAGCAACAACTTCGCAGGGATTCAAAAGCAAATCCACTCCGTACGGATCGATCACCCCACCATTAAATCCGTTAGCTCATGCACTTATTAGCAATGCAACGTTCGTAGCCCGCGGATATGTAGGTGAAATAAGGCATCTGCAAAACCTTATAGTACAGGCAATCAAGCATCGAGGCTTCAGTTACATCGACGTCTTGCAGGTATGTGTATCTTTCAACTACCTAAACACTTACGACTGGTACAAAAAGAGAGTGTACAAGCTTGATGAAACGGGACACGACACTACCAACAGGCAGAAAGCACTCGAAAAGTGTCAGGAATGGGGCGACCACATACCGATCGGACTATTCTACAAAGAAGATCGACCTTCGTACTACGACAACATCCCTCAAGTAAGAGGTATGAACCTTGCAAAGACGCCCACGAAAGGCAACGATATTGGCGCACTGCTCGAGGAAATGGAGTAGCAGGAAACACGAGAATCCATGCGCAGGCGAGATCAGTTCTGTCTAGAACTTAGCATTTCTTCTTTTGAAACAACTCGTTGAGCGGGAGCGTAAAGAACCTTCCACTTTTTCATGCTTTCAGAATGGCATTCTGCTCTTTCAAGATCTTCTGAAGAGTCGGGATGTTAATGTCTCTAACGTTTCCGCTATCTCTAGCTGAAAGTGCTGCCGCCGTGCCTGCAGCGTGACCCGTAGCCATACAGGCCCCAGCTCCCCTCAAAGACGCGTTCGCATCATGATCGCTGGATATGCAGCGACCGGCCACCAAGAGGTTCTTGACTTTCTTGGGTATCAGGGCTCTGAGCGGAATGTCGTGGTTACCACTCAAAAAGGTTATCTCAAACACCTCGCCCTTCGTGTGACGATCTAAAGCGCGACAGTTCAGGGCTACCACATCAGGGAAGCGGGCTTTCCTAATCAAGTCATCAACTGTTAGCACGTAGTCTCCCACGATGCGTCTTGTCTCACGTACACCCAGTTGTGATTCACCAATCACAAAAGCATCTTCATACCCGGGCACAGTCTTCTTTAGATAGACGAGGTGCTCCATTGCTCGGCGACGGGCCTCAACCTCAGCATATGTCAATCCTCGGACATCAGTTCCGTCGATCTCAACTGATCCTTGTACTCTGCTGATGTTTCTTCTAACTAGGAGCTTGATAGTTGGCATGGGTCCAACATGCTTAATGCCACTTTCTTGACTCTTACCTTCGGTTCCCTCTTTAAGTACGATGACATTGAACATTGGATGAATTCCAAAGGTTTTCGACAAGTTCTCGGTGGCACCTTCGATCACGGTTCGGTCTGGATTATCTTTTGCCCATTTGATGACTTTTGTAGAATCGACGTTGCACACTGTCAGATCGACTGATGTTTGCCAGAGCCTGCTTGGCTCAAGCATCTCCGTCGGACCGCCTGCCTTGAAGACTATATCTGCATCTCCCGTCGCATCCACAAACACCTTTCCATTCACTGCCATTGGACCAGACTTGCTTTGCATGATGATGCTTCTTATTACTCCGTTCCTGATTACAAGATCGCTCACAAAAGCGTGAAGATATAGACCGACTCCAGCTTCAGCTACCAAGTCAAGGGCAGCGTTTTTTACTGTTTCTGGGAAGATCTGTGCGTTCCAGTGGTCGCGGTCGAGGATGGCGGAACCTAGTTTCTCCAGGCGTTCCATTAGTTCCCACCCTATGCCTTTGATGATCTGGTGTCCCTCCGAGTCGCCGAAGAAGCCAGGTCCCGTGCAGTAAGTTCCCGTCAATGATCCTCCCAAGTATCCGTAGCGCTCGGCAAGTATTGTCTGGGCGCCTGTTCTGGCTGCTGCGATGGCTGCCGCTAGCCCTGCTGTTCCTCCTCCGACTACGATCACATCAGCTTCGGCTATAACGGGAACAGATCGGGCTGGCATCCGAACTTTGGGTGTAGTCTTCTCTTTAGGCATGATTTCTCTCCATGCGCCCTTTCTGTATGCAATTCCATAGCTGATTTGGATGTAAGAGGTCGTACATTCTTTTGTTGATTGCCTTGAGTGAAGAGAATAGCTCCTGTACTAGGCGTGCTTGAGTTTCGCTCTGGCTGACAAAATCGCTTTCTTGGTGTCGACCTTGTGTCCGAGTTTGTTTAATGAGACTCCGATTGAGTTCAGAGTCGTGACTATGTTATTGGAAGTCACCGTCCCCATGTGTCCGATGCGGATAGTCTTTCCCTTCAGTTTGCCTAGTCCTCCAGCGACGACAACACCGTGAGTCTTATTCATTGTTTCACGCAGACTTGCATCGCTCACTTCTTTGGGCACATCGAAGACCGAGAGCGTGTTGGCTCTATAGTTCTCCTCTGGAAACAGGTTCAGATCCATTGCTTGTATACCCTTTCGAGTCGCCTCTGCAATCATCTGGTGGCGACGCCAGCGTTTTGCAAGGCCTTCTTTGAATAAGATTCGGAGTGCTTCTCTTAATGCAAGAACCAGTGGGACTGATGGTGTGGCGAAGTAGCTTCTGCTCTTAGGATCTTGCATTACGGGTTTCCATCTGGCGAAATCCATGTAGTATGATTCTACTTGCGTTTTCCGCTTCTCTATCGCCCGCTGAGCATTTTCGTTGAAGCTGAGCAATGCTAGACCTGGTGGTGCAGCGATTGCTTTCTGTGAACCAGTTAGGCATACATCTATATTCCAGTTATCGACTTGAACCTCAATCCCGCCCATCGAGCATACAGTATCGACGATGTACATCGTCTCGAAGTTCTTCGCTATCTCCCCGATCTCTTTTATCGGGTTCACGATGCCAGTCGCTGTATCCACGTGGACAACTGTCACTGCCTTATATCGTTCTCTTTCGAGTTTTTCCCTGATGATTGAAGGGTCGACATGGTGACCCCATTCGAATTCAATTAGGTCAGCACTAATTCCATGCGTTTTCGCTATTTCGGCAAAGCGTGTGCCAAAGAAGCCATTGTTTACGCAGAGGATCTTCTCGCCTCGCTCAACAACATTGCAGAGTGCGGTTTCCATGCCGAGAGTGCCCGAGCCCGCGAGAATGAGCGGTTGACCTTTCGTCTGAAATAGGTTGGCTGTCATTCTGACAGCATCATCAAGTGCCTCGATGAATTCGTCGCTTGTATGACTGACAATCTGGTTTCCCATTGCCCGTAAGACTCTAGGCGAAACTGATGTGGGACCAGGAATCATCAAAAGTTCCTTTCTCAAAAAAAATGTTCGCCTCTTTCGCCTGATGCCTAGATATCCATTTCCAATCACTCTTAACCTTTCTTGTTCTTCTTAACAAGGCATGCTCTCACGTAGGCGAGAAGACAAATAGAAGTGTCCTCATGCCACAAAAAAAGAAGGGGGAGAATGTGCTCATTTGATTTTACTGATTTCTACCTTCCGTTTTGCCAATAGGAAGGAACTAACAAGAACCAAGCTGGTCCCAACAACGAGCAGCGGCAAGGAATAGAAGAATGGGGGGGTCGCCATGAAAACGAACAGGTAGAGGAAAGGTGGAACCATTTGCGTTGGGAACTGCTGAAGAGTGTTAAGAGTACTTGCTTGTCCATATTTATATGCGGTCTGCTGAGTCACGATGGCGATGATCGCGGATAGCGAGAGAATAACGGCGGACAAGACGAAGAATGTCCATTCACCCGGAGTTGCAGTGCCAAGGAACACGCCGAAAATCGTCTTTGACAGCGGCGCCATCCAGAAATTCTGTGTGGCAAACATGAATCCTGCTGCAAAGATGAGCAGAACTGCACGGTAGTTCTTGCTGCCTCTCTGGATGATGGCGAAGAACGCATAGAGGACGAAAAGGATTACCTGGAACAAGATCGAATTAATGAGGATCCACTGCACATTGAAATCATAATTCGCCATCCCTAACGAAAGCTGGCTGAAGCCCAAGAAGAAAATCGCCACTATCATCAGAAAGATGCCTGCATAATCGGATCGACCGAGATGCTCTTTGTTGATCTTCACGGAGCCGATTGCTAGCACAATAAGACCAGCACTCATCAGCCCTGGTGTAAGAGCTGGACCAACATACAAATTGGCCATAACGACAAATACTGCAGGAGCGAATGTGCCGAGAATCAGACCGAGAAGCCACAAGGGTCTTTTTACTAATGAACGAAAGAATCGCTGCTCCTTGGCTTTGGGAGGGATGTCATTGACTACCTTCTTCTGACAGATCACCCCAAGACTTGATATTGATCCTCCAAGAATCGCTGCCAGAACGCCTATCAAGTATTCATCCAAATTGTGAATCTCACTCCTTTATTACACACCAGTTTGCTACTCGAATCTCTTAGACCATTTGCGGGTGGTTATGTTTCTCTTCAGATATTACCTTTTCCAATAAGGAAAGGAGAATTCCTCGGTAGCAAGGATTTCATACTGTATGCAAAGCAAGCCTCGTGGTTCGATACCCTCCCCCTCCTAGGTCCTGGTGATTTGTCCAGAGTTCCCAATACATCCTTAGGCACTTATGGCGTAAGAAGATGGTTCAGGAAAGAGGCTCATTTGATCTTGCTGATCTCTTCCTTGCGCCTCGCCAAGAGAAAAGAACTGATCAGAACCAAAGCGGTTCCCATAACAAGCAATGGAAGAGAGTAGATCGATGGCGGAGTCATCTGGAAGACGAAGAGATATACGAATACTGGAACAAGTTGAGTAGGGAATTGTTGGATAGTGTTGAGGTTGCTTGCTTGACCATACCTGTACGCGGTTTGTTGATTCGCAATTGTCATCAGATTAGCTGTAGGCAGAATAACGCAGGATAAGATGAAGAATATCCACTCATTCACTGTCGCGATGCCTTGAAGAACGGTGAATATCGTTGCCGACAGAGGGGCAACCCAGAAATTCGTTAGCACATACATGAAGCCAGAAGCGAAAATAAGTAGAACAGCACGATGGTTCGCGCTTTTTCTTTGAAAAATGAAAAAGATGGCCCAGAGTACAACTATGATGGCAGTAAACTCGATCGAATTAAGGAATATCCATTGAGTGTTCAGATCGTATTTTGACATGTCAATAGAAAGCATACTGAAGCCGAGGAAGAAGACAGCAGCCATCATTAGCAGAATTCCAGCATACTCAGATTTTTGAAGCTTTTCCTTGTTCATCCGGACTGACCCGATTGCCAGTACGATCAGTCCTGCGTTCATGAGTCCTGGCACGAGGGCGGGACCAATGTACAGGTTAGCCCCGATGACAAACGCTGCTGGAGCGAACATGCTGAGAACCAGTCCAAGCAACCACACTGGTCTCCTCACAAGCGAACGAAAAAATCTCTGCTGTTTAGCTTTCAGAGGGATTTCGTTAACCACTTTCTTTTGGAGAATGACTCCTATGTTCGATATTATGCCTCCTGTTACAGCCAGCAGCACCCAAATCCAATACACTGCTCCATCCGCCATGTTTTTAATTCCTCTCCTCTGAATATAAAAGGATTCAGAATCGGTACCGACGCTTCTCTGGGTTCCATGAATTGTGGTGGCGGATTATGTTTCTCTTGACATATTACCCTTTTGGCGAAGGTGAAAAGCAGAATATGTTGAGGATTAAGTCTTCTATTTTGACAAGATTGTCACTTCTGACCAGCACTTTGACCTCCCGCGTATCCCGCAGTTCTGTGTGCTACATCATCCGTCTTAGATTTCCCACCCAGCTCGATAGGAAGGTTCTCTTTCTTCTCCCCAGTCAGCAGTCTCTCTATTGCCTTCTCGATCAGCATTGATCCCGCGAGACATTTGTTATCGCCATGAACTGTGCCCAGGAATTCAAGCATGAGGGCGGCGGATCGTATTTGCCCAATTGGGTTTGCTTTTCCTGTGCCTACTATGTCTGGAGCACTCCCATGGGTGGGTTCAAATAGACCCATTTTTGTTTCCGGGTTGGTGTTTGTGCCTGCAGTCATACCCAGGCCACCAGCCACTTCCCCTGCCAAATCACTGAGAAGATCTGCGAGGAGGTTCTCAGAGGCAACAACATCAAAATCCTGAGGGCGTCTGACAAAATACGCGCACATAGCGTCAGCATAATAATGGTCGAATCTGATATCCGGGTAGTTCTCAGAGACTTTTCTGAATGCTTCGTAGAACATTCCGTGAGTCCTCCTGAATATGTTCTTCTTTGTTGCGACAACCACGTATCCTTTTCCCACGCCTTTCTCCAATCTCTTCTTTGCATATTCGAAGGAGAACTTTGCAAACCTTTCACACGCTTTGATGGTGTAGACACCCGTTGCTGTCCATACTCCATCAGTCACCTCATTCTCAATTGACTTGTACAGTCCCTCTGAGTTCTCTCTTATTACCACCAAGTTTATGTCCGGTCTCAAAGCTGGGGGACTTATCGATGGATATGATATGGCTGGTCTCACATTTGCATAAAGGTCGTACCTTTGCCTGAAGCCCACAACGAAATCTCGAACATTGTCGCCTATCGGTCCCTTAAGCGCAGCATCACATCTCTTAAAGATCTCTACTGATTCCTCTGGAATTGTTGTGCCAGTTTCCTCTTTCACCTTGTCCCCGCATGGCGCCAAATGATACCTGAGCTTGAACCCAAGGGAATCTTGCACAGTTTTGAGGACTTCTTTGGCTGCAGACATAATCTCAGGACCTATGCCATCACCAACGATCTCACAGATTTCGTATGTCTTCTTTGCCATCGCTGTCGACTCCAATTCAACACAAGTGAGCGTACTGAATCAGTTCAAAACGATTAGTGCAAGGAAGTTGTTCTTTTAACTTTCTGTTCGAGACCAAAGCTAGACACCCAACTTTTTCGAGGGCAGGCAAATAGTGCCTCTTCCAGCTATTTCCACAAATGCTTTTATAATGAACTTTGATACTAAAGGGCACAGAGGAGAAAACGATGAAGACCAACAAAGTCCCCGGAAAAAACAAGGCACACAAAGTCTTGATTTACGCGCTGAGCACATGTGTTTGGTGTAAGAAAACCAAGCAGTTTATGAAAGAAAACGGTATCGAATTCGAGTATGCTGACATCGACTTATACAACCCCTCAGACCAAGAGGAGATTAGAAAAGACATAGCTAAGCACGGAGGAAATATCGTGTTCCCAACCATAATCATCGACGACAAGAAAGCGATAAATGGTTACAGGGAAGACAGATTCAAGGAGGCTTTGGGACTATGATAACCTTAGAGAAGGTTCGACAGAGAGCAGAAAGCGATGCAAAAACCAATGGCTGCTACCTGAATCCAGACAAGGCTTTTGTGAGCGACCTTTTAGAAGGACTCAAGAAGAATGAAGAGCGGTACGGCTACCCTTCGTGCCCTTGCAGGCTCGCAGCTGGAAAACTTGACTTTGACAGAGACATAATCTGCCCGTGCTGGTACCGAGATCCAGATGTCAAGGAGTATGGAACCTGCTACTGCGGACTCTACGTCAACGAGGATGTATTCAGTGGAAGAGCCGCCTTCAATCCGATCCCGGAACGCAGACCCCCAGAAAAACAAGCTAGAGCTTTTGAAACGTCCAAAGAACCTTCAGCAACGAAGAGGACTGAGAAGAAAACGCCTGCAACAACCAAGCAACAAGCTGCCGGAAAGATGAAGTTGTGGTACTGCGAGCAATGTGGCTACGTTTGCTATAGAGATGAGCCTCCGTACATTTGCCCTATTTGCAAGGCCAAGAGAGAGATGTTTTCGGAGTTGCCAACTAGAGTAGGCACATGATGGAATCGCGCTGGCGATGGACCTGTGTTCTTAGTGCCAGCAACATGGCGAATTTGTGATCCATGCTAGCCGATTATTTTTCGTGCCCAGCTAAGAGCCAGCTACTTGCTCACTGTTATTTTGATCTCTTTCCAACCTTTGCTTATATCACGTAGAGAAGTGACCATACCAGTTATGGTTCTGCCTAGGACCTTCATTACAAACTCATTTAGCTCTATTTCCTTGCCGTCAACAAGAAGCTTGACTTCCATTAGCATCACC
This sequence comes from Candidatus Atabeyarchaeum deiterrae, assembly GCA_037310415.1. Lineage (GTDB taxonomy): Archaea > Asgardarchaeota > Atabeyarchaeia > Atabeyarchaeales > Atabeyarchaeaceae > Atabeyarchaeum > Atabeyarchaeum deiterrae. The sequence goes on along the minus strand of CP147780.1, from coordinate 1,782,649 downwards.
TTCGTACACAGTGTCCGGTGAAAACGTAAAAACTTTATGTAGGTCGGACGGAAAGAGCATACTGCAGTTGAACGAAACAACGCAAGATGGGAGTCTTGACAATGACTGCCGACGAGAAGACACGAATGCTTAGAGTAATTGAGCTACTGGAAAGCGAGTATCCTAACGCGAGAACAGCATTGAACTACTCAAGTCCCTTGGAGATACTCGTTGCGACCATACTTTCGGCTCAATGCACTGACAAAATAGTAAACATCGTCACCAAGACGTTGTTTCAGAAATACAGGACAGCCGAAGACTACGCGAAATCCGATCTGAGAAAACTGGAAAAAGAGATCAAACCAACGGGTTTCTATCACAACAAGGCTAAGAACATAAAGAAAAGTTCCCAAATGTTGGTCGAGAAGTTCAACTCTATCATTCCAAGAACAATGGAAGAAATGGTTGAGTTACCTGGTGTTGCGAGAAAGACCGCGAACATTGTCCTCCAGAACGCATATGGCGTGATCGAAGGAATAGCCGTTGACACCCACGTTTTCAGACTTGCCCAGAGGCTTGGATTCACACAGAAGAAAGATGCCAACAAGATTGAGAGAGATCTTATGGAATTGGTGCCCAGAGAAAAGTGGGCAAAGGTGACCGATCTGCTGATATCACATGGTAGAGCGATCTGCATGGCCAAGAAACCAAAATGCGCTCAATGCTTACTCAACAAACTCTGCCCGTGCGCCTTCAAGTTCGGCTAACATGAGCGGCAGCTTTTTGTTCTCACAAGAGAACCATGAAAGCTCTTCCGACTTCTTCGCAGGTTTCCAGATGACCGGTTATTATCCCTTTTTCATTGAAGACCTTGAAGAACTTCAGCATCCAATGCGATGAACACTGAATTCCTATAAGATTGCTATCTCTCAGATAATTGTTTGCATCGCCCACGGTCCTGAACTCGAGTACCTTGCCAATTTCGAACCAGTGTGTGTTCTCATCCCGCTGACCAGAAGCCTCCAGAGACGTTAGGAATTTGAAGCCCCGATATGGCTCATCCTCAGCTGGTTTGGAGAGAAGGTTGAAGTGCAGTTTTCTTTCGTGAAGATGAATGTCATTATCGCATGACTCTCCAGGCATTCCACTCCCATTTATTCCTTTGAGCGCTACGTAGAGCGAAGCGAGTCGTCGTTTCCCATCTAGGACAACTAACACATTTTCGGCGCCACCAAGACTTACATTGAGCTCATTTTGGTTGCAGGATTCATGCTGATCTCGCCAAAGCGGGTAGAATTTGTAATCTTTCATCTTTTCTCTACCGACGCTCCAGAATACGAATGAACCTAAAGAGTGTCTCCGCACTAGGGAATCGAATAGTCTAACCACGTCATTAGGAGACCAGATGTTCCCTTCCTGCACTGTGGGAAGAAGGAATTTTCCACTGCAAATATGCTTAATTGTCTCGTTTATTGTAAAGGAACTGATGAGAGAAATCTCCGTGGCAAGCATAGCATCACACACCTTATACTAGGGAGATTCTTGACAAGATACTTAAGAAGATGTGCGAACAGTTGGGCTTTCTGCGGGTGGCGTTGCGTAATTCTCAACAAATGGCATCCGATGCTGCCTATCCATTACAAACTAATCCGAGCAATTTGAGAATAATTGGCAGGTAGAATTTGCTGAGATTCTCGATCAGGCCTCAACCGATGGAAGTCCCGTTTAATGCAACTCCACTCAAGAAAGTTGGTTTCACTGACTGTAAGCGATTACCTTATATATTGGACTATGGGTGAGAGGTCACTGATCCACTGTTCTTACAGTTGAGAGCGAATCGAAGGAAGTGGGACCTTTGAGTCAGGGTGATGGGGCCGTTGCAAGTAGAAAGAGAAAAGATGCAGAAAGTTGACAATATTGCACAAGGCTCTACATAATTCTGGTTCTTCTGCCCGACGATCCTTGTCATGATGGCTTCTCATGTTATGAGTGGAAAAAGGGAATGGAAGGAAAAATGATGGGGGATCAGAAGGTACCGGGAATCCAAGGCATGAAAATCAGAAGAAGCAAGGTGCCGAAACTCCAAAGTGAGGATCACAATCGCTCGTGGAAGAGAGTGAAATGAGATATGAATTGGCGCTGAAATGCCCAAATTGCGATGAAAGGATCACGCTCAAAGGGCGCGAAGATCTGGGACAAGAACTAAGGTGTCCGAAGTGTGCTGCTGTGCTCAGATTTCCAAGAAGTAAGGGACTACTATTCCTGTTCTCAATTCTCACCATTGTGTTGGGAGCCGTTGCTTCGGCTCTGGTCGGTCTCGCACTTGGAGGACATCTTACTGATTCTACTGCATCCATATTTCTGTTGCAAGGAAACCCGATCCCAGGCGTAGTCTTTTGGAGTGGAGTAATCCTCGGCATTTCTCTAGGAGTATTTGCCCAGTTCACTGCGAAGTTGCAGGTGGTTCGACTTGCATCGATCTGTGCTAGATGTGGTTCAACAATCAAGATGGAGAGCGCACACTTCTGCCCGAAGTGTGGAGCAGAATTGGACGATATATCTGGGAAAAAGCGTGCTAGCTCTCGACAAGCTGGAACTGTGGCAGTACAAAGTAAGGCACCTAGAACCAAAACCATCGGGATCTGCGCTGTATGTAAGGAGGAACTGATGGCGAATGAAATTGCTGCATGGTGTCCGCACTGTGGGAGTTCTGCCCACAAAACTCATTTACTCGAGTATTTGCACGTGCACGAGGAGTGTCCATCTTGTGGCAAGGAGTTGGACGAGAAGGAGTTAACGGAACAGTTATCTGAAAAGCGCATGCAAAGAAGAATAAAATAGATGAAGGCTGTAAGTCAGCTACATCATGAATCAATGTATGAGACTGATACTTGAGCAGATGAATCCTAGTTTGAGCATCAGAAGAGATGCAGGGTAGAGGGGAAGCAGAGAATGAAGTGCCCAAACTGCAGGAACGAAGTCAATTTCTGGACTAACGAGAAACGTCAAGCATCTGGGGAGGTTCATTGCCCCAACTGTCCGGCTGTACTCAAGACAACTGCTCGTTTCAGAGCATCAATGGGTCTCGGAATCGCTGGATTCCCAATCATCACAATTGTTGTCGTGTTGCTTGTCATCATGTACTTGGGCACTTATGGAGGAAAAGCTGACAGTGGGGAACTCATGTTTCTGATCGGCCTGGGAATCCTCCCCTATTTCCTCATTGTAGTATCTATTATTATCCGTGTCAAGAAGATAGAGGTCGTTCGGCTGCGACCCACCTGCAAATACTGTAGCGCAGTCATGGTCCTGGAGGACGCTGAGTTCTGTCCAAACTGTGGAGCGAGCATGGAACACCCAGCCTGGGAAAGAATCACAATTACCGAGCAGCAGATTGAGACCCAGAGACCGACACATCATCTTCCGAAACCCAAACCAGTTGGAACGTGCCTTGTCTGCGACTTGGAAATGAATGAGAGCGAGGTTCTCGCATGCTGTCCACACTGCGGAAACACCTTTCACAAGGTCCACTTGATTGAATGGGTTCACCTGAGAAAGAGCTGTCCTGCATGCGGCAAACACCTTGAGGAGCCCGAAATCAAGGACCCACCGTTACACTCGAATAAGCGACAAACAACTAAAAAGAAATGGAAGCGCGTAAGCACACTATGAAGCGCTTAACCGCAAGGCTCGCCTGTTCAAGTATCCGACGGGCAATAGCCTCGAATAGAATTAACGGAGATAGAATCGGTTGAGTAATCTGCTGGAATGACATTTGGGAGAAAGGAAGGCATGCCAGCCACTACGAGACCGCTTGGGGTTAGGTACCCGAATTGTCAAACAGATAATAGGATATTCTTCTCACGGTTGCGAGGGAGGGAGTTTCTGTGCTCTGGTTGCGGTGCCACACTTAAGGTCCATAGACGAAATAGAATAGTCATCATACTCGGAATCCTCAGTATACTTGTCGACATTCCCGTGATCTATGTTGTTGCTGAATTTGCTGGAGTTCCTCCCGACAAGATATGGGTAATGAAAGGTAGCGAACTCCCGCTGATTCCCGCGCTAGCCATGATATTTGGATTTATTGTCGCTATGCTTCTCGTCTCCATTGGCATTTATCGGATCAAGCTGGAAGTCATTCGGCTAAGGCCGGTATGCGGCAACTGTGGTTCAACTATAATCATAGATGGTGCCAAGTTCTGCCCACGTTGTGAGGCAAACCTAGCGACTGCAGCCGCAGACGTCTCCCCTCGCGCTACAAACGTTCAAACTTCACAGGAGGCGCGACTGCCTCGAGTTGCCGAGAGCACAGGCATCTGCATGGTATGCAATCAGGACTTGAGACTGAGTGATGCCGTGGCGTGGTGTTCGCATTGTGGAAGTCCAGCTCACAGAGACCACTTACTCGAGTATCTGCATGTGCACAACCAATGTCCAGCCTGCAGCAAGCACCTAGATGAGAAGGAGCTCAGCGAACAACTGTCGAGAGCAACGAAGCAGTCAAGAGGCAGGAAAAATGGCAGAGAAGAGACGTAGCTTCCGCGAACGAGATTCGTATCAACGATGCACAATGCTCAGATGTTCTGGCAGTTTGATTTCATCCCATCTCCGTGATACTCTCTTGGCGATTTCTGCAACTCTTTTTCCAAGCGCCTTGGCAGCAGCTAAGTTGGCTTTGTTTGGAGTGTGATCGCTGTTCCCACCTGAGGTTGAAGACGCGCCTTACGGACTTCCACCCCCATAGTCCTCTCTCCAAAGGACTGCTTCTTAGTATGGTGCTCCGACTACGATCATTGTGAAATGGATGCTTGTTTGGTACAGCCTATTCTCCCGTAAAGTACGGGGCTCTCTTCTCCAGAAAAGCGCGAATGCCCTCCTCATAGTCATGACTGTCGTACACTTGTCTCCTTAGACCTTGGATGCGCTCAAACGCCTCAGGGGGAATGGGATAAGCTCCAGACAGTATTCTGAATTGCTCTTTGATAACTGATATCGCCAGAGCAGAATGCGACGCGATACGTTTTGCCAATTGAATCGTGAAGTCCGCCAACTTGTTTGAAGGAACGAGGTGGTTTATTATTCCTAGCTGGTCGGCTCTTTCAGCCATGACTGGATCCGCGGTGAAGAACATCTCTTTTGCAGCATTCAATCTCAGTCTGTTCATAAAGTGCAGAATGCCGGTCACATTGTAGGGTAGTCCGATTCTCGCGGGAGTGATCGCAAAAGAGCAAGTTTCATCTCCTACTACGATGTCGCACGTCATTACAAGGTCGCATGCGCCTCCCCAGACGCTACCATGAACCATTGCGATGACCGGACCAGGATATTCTTGAATCGCGCGCAGCGTTCTCTCAATCGGATCGAAATAACCCAGAGGATCTCGGCGAGATCTTGGCAGCTCTGTGACGTCGTATCCAGAAGACCATACTTTGTCTTCCTCTGTTGCTCTCAATATGACTACCCGCACTTTCTGGCTTTGGAACTCTTGGAATGCTTGCACCATTTCTTCCATAAGTTGTGCACTAAGCGCGTTTCTTTTCCTAGGATTATTGAAAGTTATTATACCAATGTTCTCTGTGGTTTCCTTACCGATCAACGTCATTCCAGTCACCCCTCTTTGAGCTGAGAGAAAGAACTCAAGCTCAATGACTCATGATCACAGTTAAACATTTCTGGATGAAGTAACGTTACAAATAGGAATGCTCCATCATCAGGATCCAAACAAAAGAATGATGAGGAGTTCACGGGTTACGCCTGAACTCCTACATGCACATGGGTTGCAGATTCCTCAGCTCTCGGTTCTAGAAAGCTTTGAACTTGTCTTTCGTCGCTCCACACACGGGGCACTTGTCAGGGGCCTCGCCTTCAGCTGTGTACCCACACACCAGGCACACTTGTATCTTTCCAAGAACGACGTCTTTGCCTTTGTCGACAGCTTGTTTTGCCTTCTGATATAAGGTGAGATGCATCTTCTCAGCTTCTTCAGAATATCTGAAGGTAAGGTCGGCGCCTTTCTCTCCTTGGAATTGAGCCACTGCTCTATAGGCTGGATACATTTCGTTGATCTCAAAAGTCTCGCCGTCTATTCCCGCTTGCAGATCCTCAGATGTATTGGTAGCTCCAAAGAGTGCTCCAGACACGACTGTTGCTGCGCCTTTGCTCTTTATGTTTCTGTAATGGTTGTTAGCGTGAATCTTCTCGGCAACGGCTACTGCCGTGAACAGCCTTGACACATTGGGAAACTTGTCTTTCGCTCTTTCGGCAAAGGTGTTGTATCTCATGTGCGCTTGGCTCTCGCCCCCATATGCGCTTCGAAGGTTTGTTTCAGTCATCTCTCTAACCATTTTCCGGTTTACCCTCCAGCTCAGCCTCGCATATTATTCATTAGGGGAAAGTCCCTGACATATTTATATTCTTGCCTCATTTTGGGATGAGCAGTTGCCTCTTATTATCAAATGCCGCGGCGGAGATTGCGTTAACTTTATTTCCGAAGACCAATTAGAGATTAGCCTTGCACTCTCTCATCATATCATATAAGAGGGTCATGTCGCAAAGTATTCGGGGTGGCGATTGTAGTGGTTCGTAAAACGAAATCAACTTCTCAGCGCTTAACAAGCCTCTTTGATCCAAGAGTGATCAGTTGTTTGAGGAAACTCTCCTCTAACAGAAAGGTTGATTCGCCAGAGTTTAGGAGAACCGTTGGACAACTTGAGGAGGCGGGATTGTCCTCGAACGGAGCAATTTCGGAGCATGGCGTGATTGTGCTTTGGAAGATTGATGAACTCAACAAATGGCTCAAAGAAGCCTCGAAGACGGTTCATGGAGAGAGAATCGAGATCGATGACTACGCTGACGAGAACTCATGGGCGAAGGCACTGATTCAATTCATAGACGCTTCCAAGAAGACGCTGAAAATCACCACGATAGGGTACTCTAGCTTAGAAGACCCAGTTTGGGGAAAACAATTCGAAGACGTATTGGTGCGGGCGTCTCAGCGCGACGTAGATGTAACGGTCTTGGCTGCACGAGGATTCATGTCCAAAAACATAGTCGAGTTTTTCTCGGAGATCGGCCATATTGAGCTAGTTGAACGGGCTCTGCTTGAGAAGCCTCCATTGATTCTACCGCCTATATTGAAGGATTTCTCGCATGTCGCCATTACTGATACCCAAAGCTGGTTGTACCTTGAACCGCACGAAGCGCCGCACAAGATCACTCCGAGGGTTCATGTTGGTAAAGTGTACATGAACTCGCCTCAGATAGCTAGAATGCTTGAAGAGATATTTGACACAGTGTGGACGCTATCCAAGCAGTGATCAGTTTCCTTCTATCTGTCTTTGATGTGAGTTGAGTTCATGTCTTGAAGCAGAAAACTAGATCACCAGAACAATGACCTTTTTCAGCCATCAAACACCCCTCAATCTTCGGATCTACGGTGTGTCTTATTCCGAGCGCGTCGAGCCAGCATTCAATTCTGCAAATGACTGCACACTTGTATTGGTCTGCTACCCCGAGTCTATCCATGCCCTTGTATGCGAAACATTCTTTGTCCTCCCATTCCCAATGAACCGTGTTCTTGGAAGGTACACTGAGATGAATTCTGCCAAAAACCGAACTGGGCAATACTATTTCTAGTGCCTTCTGCAGGAACTCAGCCATTTCTTCAAATGATTCGATCCCATTGCTGACGCCAAATATTCTCCTTGTTCTTTCTGCTTCGATACTGGACATTGATTTGACTGCTTCTTTGTTCAACTTATTTGCGAGATCTATGCCGAGTTCTTTGTAGGTACTGTAGAACCACATTCCGTCGTGAGTAAGCCAGCCTTTACCCAAATAGTCTTTTATTTCGTCTTTCCCAATTTGATTGAGTGATCTCATGCAAACAACTCCTGGTTTTCTAATAATACTATCTCGCAGGAAGTTCCCTCGAGTCACGAATTTGGTGATCTGTCATAGGTATAGCTTGCTTTTGTTCTTAACAATGTATTCTGCGAACGCTATTGTTGCCTGAAGAGGCGTTGGAGCGTCATTGAGGATCTTGGATTGGGTTTCAAGGTTCTCTCCTATTTCCATTTTCCAGCGCTCCTCATAAATCTTGAGTGATTCTCTGGACACATCGCCATTGTGTATTGCCTGCACTGCTGTCTCTCCTGCAGCGATTCCAGCCTTTACAGCAAAGTAGATTCCTTCACCCCATATTGCGCCGACATGGGCAGCACTGTCACCTGCAAGCATCAATCCATCATCATAAGAAGGAGTAAGTGGTCCGCGAATTGGCAAGTATGCTCCCCTTATTGGTTCCATCTGCCCCCCTTTGAGCAACTCTGATGCCAAAGTGTGGATATGAACGAGCTTCTCTAACTGTCCCCTTAGCTCTTCTTTGTTCACGGAGCTCGATAATGACAGCACACCAACCGTCAGGACCCTGCGTTTCGGAAAGATCCAGCAGTAACCAGGGAATTCCTTCTCAAAGAAGAGTGTCATTGTGTTGCCCACTCTTTTTTCTATGATCTTGGGATCCATGTGCATTTGGGTTTCCAAGCAGAATGCTTGATGTCTAAGCCAACCGCTCAATACTTTGGGACCCCACCACTTCTCCCACAGACCTGACGTTCTAGCGACAGTACTAGAAGCACCGTCGCATCCGATTACAATCTTTGCGTTGATATCTCCGCCAGAAGTTTTGACACCGCAAATAGTTCCGTCACGAAGCTTCAGAACGGAGAGTACTCGCCTACTGTCTATGACTGTCACTCCCATCTTGCTGGCTCTGTCCGCAAGGAAATGGCTTAGATCCTTTCTCATTGCCATGCGATAGGCCATTTCGCTTGGCCAGGGGATTGTTGGGATCTTCTTCGAACCTGCCACGACCTGGACTTGTTGAATGGTTCTTTCGATCAATCTCTCAGGAATGCCCAGTTCCTGTATGACCCAGGGATTCACGCCACCTGCGCACAACTTCTCTTGTGGCAGAGGCTGTGACTCGATAAGAAGCGTTCTAAGATTGGCCTTGGCGCAGGAAAATGATGCGGCACTCCCAGCGGGACCAGCGCCAACTACGATAACATCATACTGTTCCTTGTGCAATACCAGAGGAACCTCCGAGACCACGAGAAGAGCTGTGTCTCAGGAGGGATTAATAGCTATTCATCTCCGCAAGAACAGACCATTTTTCAGACAAAGCACTTCGACCACGGTTTTTCTTTGGCGGAGCCACAATAGGTTGGAGAACCATCTGTTTGCACTAGATGTGAAGAGTGACAAGTCAGATTGAGATCCACTACTCTATTCTGATTATGGCAGAAGCTGGGCATATTATCGCTGCCTCTTCTGCGCATGTAGCCGCGTTAACCCTGGATGACTCTCTTACGTGGCACTTCCCATCTTGTCTGACTTCAAAGATCTCAGGGCACGTGCTCTCGCATAACCCGCATCCATGACAAGCCTCTTGCACAATGACAAACGTTATGACACTCACCTCATGGATTTCTGAGAGAACGCCTTCCCTTCTCTCGGTCGTCTGGTGCAACCTTCTCGTACTTTCTGCCCACGAAACTATCTAATAAAATCTCTTAGTTCCGTGGTCGATGTTACACGATCTCACCGGGTCCTGTTCTTTTTCTTCTACGCTAGGAGACTGACTGTTGCCGAGAACGCGTAACTTTATATCCCCGGCAGTATTCATAAATAAAGAAGTTTCAGTTACGGGGAGCCGGTGATCTTAGATGGAGACAAATCGAAGGAGTGTCGATCTGGCAAAAGAGGAGCCCGCAAGTGAGGAATACAGTTCGAGTGTTGCTGTACGTAGGAGCAAAGGAAAGCTAGTCGGAAAGTACTTGGCAGTGATAATAGCGCTCGTTCTTATGAGCTTAGCGACCATATATTTCATCTTGGGATTCTCAACTGACAAGGATTCTTGGCGCTTTCCACTCTTCTTGGCCGGAGCTCTCTGGATAGGATTAGGAGCGCTGATCGGGGGAGGATTCGCAGACAGTGGAATGGTAGGAAGAATGAACCCTGCCGCATCGCCCGAAACCGGACGCATGCTTGCCCAAAACAGAATAGAACAACGAGAGCACGACCTTAGCAGCATGTTAGTCATGATGGCTGTAGGAGCGGTCCTATTCCTACTTTGCTTCTTGACCTACCCGTAGCAAAGTGTATATCAACCACTTCGAGTCGAACTGGTGATAACACTACTGCAACCTTCCTGGCTCAATATCCTGTTGTTACGTGGTCTGGCACTAGAAAGATCATCCGTTGAGCAATCCGTGCGCGACCATTTCCACTTGCCTTATTATCCTCGAAAGCAAGAATTAACTTGGAAGTAAAGCGATTTGGGAGATAATTAGTTATGTCTGAACCTTCTCGCGTCACTCTAAGGGACATCAATGGCTATGGTCCCTTCAAGGAAGCTGAGGCCGAGACGCTTGTGTTTAGCATTGGAAATGACTATGAAGCACATGGACCTGCCCTGCCAAAGGATATTGACAGTAGAGTGGCAAAGGAGCTCGCAATAAAAGTGGCTAACGCTACGGGCGCTAGTTACTGCTCGCATATCCCATTCTCAACCGACATGACTGGGGATATAGCAAAGTACTGGTCTCCTTATTACATACCATTCGAGGAGTTCACTGACAAGACTCTGAAGTTCATTCAGTTCTACCTGAAACAGCTTCCTCGAAAACCAAAGAAGATCGTTATCCTAAACGGTCATGGCGGAAATACAAGGCTATTAGCCATGATTGACAGTTACACCGCGAAACTTGGAGTACAGGTAGATGTCTTCATCTCGGCAGAAACGAGGATTCCTCTTGGCTACTCTGGGGAGCACGCGTACATTGCTGAGCACTCAGTCGCTGCGTACTTAGGGGTAATGGACAGGAAAAGGCTCAATGAGCTTAATGAAGTGGCCAGCCAAGATCCCATGGAAGCTCTGAGAAGGTGGCCAGCTGTAGCTGGATTAGGGGGATTCATAGAGTTCGGTGGAGAGAAGTTTAGCATTCTGAGAACGCTAAACGGTGAATGCCTGGAACATTTCAAATCAAAGAGGATGATCCAAGGCGACCCCGAGTTGGGAGAAAAACTCTTTCTAAGTATGGTACAATCGGTTAAGGAGAATATCTAGCCCCCCTTTTTCTCTCGATTGTGGAATGTGAGTAATCGACATTAGAAGAGAGGTGATAAACCAGCTCAGCGGGAAAGTCTTCTATGTCCTCGCTCACAGAGCCTTCTCGAAACGGATATATTCGTGGACGATCTCAAAACCAAGCGAACGGTACATTTTGATTGCCTTTGGACTCTGGGTTCCAAGTCTCGCAAAGCCTATCTTGCGTGAAGAAAGCCAATTCAGGCTTTGTATCATTAACAACTTGCCAAGTCCCCTCTCTCGATGTGCCTTCTTAACTCCAACTCCCTTTATGTGGCCGAAGGTGTCACCTCTTGTCCTGTCAATATCGATTAGATTAGCGGATGTCCCTATGATGTTGCTTGTCCCTTCTTCCACGGCGACAACGAAACCCTCCAAGTTAAAGAATGGGGTATTTACGTATCGCTCTTCGAATCGTTCCTTGCTCAGTGGCACAAAATCTGGAGTGTCTGAGAAGGCTTCGTTAATGGCGTTCATGAAAGGCTCCAGTTCTTCCCGGCTATCAAGAGACCTAATTTTGTACCCGTTCGGTATCAGCAGCGAATATGGCAGCTTGTTGTTATCTACGAGTTTGCATTCCATCCAGTAACTCCTAGTCGATTCTCTAAATCCCTTCTTCTTGTAGAAGCTTATGCTTCCGCTGCATTTCGCATGAATGTCATCGACAACTGCTATCTTCGCCCCTCTGGGTCCAAAGTAGTTCATGGCAATATCGACCAGTCTTCCGCCAATGCCTTTTTTCCGGTACTGAGGTAGCACATTGAGGGTGAGATTTATCCTATCAGGTGGTAGAACTGCGTATCCTAAGTTCCTAGTGCCTAGGATGTCTGCAACGATCTCTTCTGCCATTAGGGCAAGGAAATGTCCCTTTGAGTCGTAGTGCGGAGGAGCGAAGTAGGAGCGCAGATCTTCGACACGTATTTCTTCACGATCTGGGCGATCTGATCTAGCTATGTTCAGAAACCGGCAGTAGTTTTCGATCAGTTCTGGCGTGTAGTTATGGATCTTCACGTTGTCCTCTCTCAACTTGGTACCCTCTCGTCTTCCCTCTCTTTACCTTAAGCAATATGGCGATCGCTTTGGCAGTAATATCCAATTTAGGTAGATCCCTAAGAAGCTGATAATACCGTGGTCAATGAAAAAGAAGAGGTACCTAGTCCTGTTTTGACTGGTCTCTTCTTTTAAGACGATTATTAGTTTCCTTTGACTTTGCTTGCAATAGTTTTGCCCAGTTCGATGACTTTGGACAGGTCGTCTTCTGATGGCGGACCGTTTACTTCCATTGCTCCTAGCACCTCGAGTTTGAGTGGAGTCAGGAGTTCTGCTAGTTGTTTAAGGGCTCCGCCTCCCCAGCCGTAGGATGTTAGGAGGGCTCCATATTTCGCCGCTGGCTTCAAAGCCTTGGCAAGGAAAGCCGCGTATACTGCAAGAGGGTGTGCTCCTCCAAGCACCGTCGGCGATCCAAGCACGATGGCTCGGGAATCAACTAAGTCTTCAGCAATTCGTGCAATGTCTGCTACAACTAGGTTGTGAACAACGACTTCAACACCTTCAGAGCGCAGCTTCTCTACTAAGGGTAGTATCATTTTCTCGACGTCATTCCACATTGTAACGTAAAGAACTACAACCTTCTCACTTGTTTCACCGTTAGTCCATTTGGTGTAGAGGTCGATTATTCGCTTCGGATTCTTGTAGATCGGGCCATGGCTCGGTGCAATCATCTTGATGTTGAGGTTCTTCACTTTGTCCACTCCTCTTTTTCCCATGCCTCTGTACGGCATCATTATTTCACCGAAGTAGCGTTTGGCGATTAGCGCCAAGTCTTCTACATCCTCATCATATACACCGTGAGCTGAATGCGCGCCGAAAAAGTCGCATGGAAACAGAATTCTGTCTTCCACCAAGTACGTGAATATCGTTTCTGGCCAATGAAGAAAAGGAGCTTCGATGAACCTCAGTGTCCTGCCGCCAAGATCTAAAGTGTCCCCGTCCTTGACGACATGTATTCTTCTCTCGGGTGTTTTGTAGTATATCTTGGCCATTTGTGCTCCTTTTTCACTTGTTACAAGCTGCGTCTTCTCACTTAGCGAAAGCACATGGGGTATTGCGCCAGCATGATCTGGTTCAGCGTGGTTCATAATAAGGAAATCCAAGTCATCTGGATCCATGACTTGACGCAGCTTGGCTTCCAGTTCCTTTTCGAAACCGGGATTCACAGTGTCGATTAAAGCCGATCTTGTACCGCCCTTCACCAAGTAAGCGTTATAGGTGGTTCCATATGGCAGAGGAATTAGGGCGTCGAACATTCTTCTGTTCCAGTCTCTGACACCAACCCAATACACCTTGTCAACTAGTTCTAACACGTCGTGGAGACTCATGGTTTGTTTCCCCTCTTAATTCCATCTATCCCACCAGGAGTTATTGTTGAACCAAAAACAGTGATATAGCTATTTAAATGTCAGTGTGCTCTGTGGTCAGCCTTATCCACGTGCACGCTGGGGCGATTTCTAAGATCTGTCTCCTTCTATCGTATAAATAGCATTGATGCTCTACTTTATCTAGAGCAATGGCGTATACGAAACAAAGGGAGAATTGGTCTTGTCGCTAGAGGAATTCAACGGAAGTCAATTGGAGGCGTTAATCGATTATGAGTGTTGACTTGGTCTATGCTGCTCTGCTAGGAGTAATTGCTTCGCTCATTCCAGTTTACCTCGGCATAATTCCATTAGGAGCTATTAGGAAATCCGGAGCTTCTACGAGAATAATTCTAATAAGCTTCGCTCTTGGCATTCTTATCTTCTTGTTTGCCGATGTCTTCCATGAGGCGGGCTCTCTGGCCGGATCACTGGACATGGCGTTTGGGACAATACTCGTGTTGTCAGGGTTGATAGTTGGGTTGCTTGGCCTAACGCTATATGAAGCGATCCGAGCGAGAGGTCGAAGACCTCATAAGGGCTACCATGTAGAAGTAGTTGAGAGAAACGAAGAAAAGGCGACGATGAAGAACAGGATCTCCCTTGCGTACATGATTTCCCTAGGAATAGGTCTGCATAACCTGGGAGAAGGACTGGCAATAGGCTCAGCATACGCGGCAGGACAAATCACTTTGAGCTATCTACTCATCGTGGGGTTCGCCCTCCATAATGGAACTGAGGGATTCGGCATAGTTGCGCCCCTTCCAAAGGGGGTCTTGAGATTGAGGGATCCGATCCTTATGGGGTCCCTAGCGGGAGCGCCTGCAGTGCTGGGGTCAGTTATTGGTGCGGCGTTTTACTCTGTGGCGTTGGCAGCGTTCTTCTTTGCGCTCGCGGCTGGAGCCATAATATATGTCGTCTTCGAACTCGCGCCGATAGTGTACACAAAGGAGCACAGGCACTTGCCCTTGGTGGGTTTAACGATGGGTCTAGTTGCAATGTACTTGACACAGTTACTTGTAGGCTAGCCGTGCGCAGAGAATAGTTAAGAATAGTAAATGCGAAAAAGGTGGAGAGGAGACCGCCTTGCACATGTAATGGTGGTGAGGTGTGGAGGCATATGGCTCGCCCCTTCAAAGTGACCAACGATGTTTATTGTGTTGGCGGAGAAGGTATTTCGAGTAGCGGCGACTGTATGGTTTACTTAATTGACTGTGGGAATGACGAACTCATGTTAATAGATTCTGGTCTCGCGGACCCTGAGAGAATCTTGGAGAACATCGAGAGCGCAGGTTTTGATCCAATGGATGTAACTCACCACATCATCACACATTGTCACATAGATCATATTGGCAACTCTGCGAGACTAAAGAAACTACTACAATTCAGGGTTTATGCTCACACGCCTGACTCCGAGTCGATTGAAAAGGGAGGCGTTGAAACGGGAGCAGACTTATACAATGTGACGTACGAACCAGTGGAAGTTGACGTGAAACTCTCCAAACCTAACGAAACCTTGGCAATTGGCAAGCATCATATGAACGTCCTCCATGTACCTGGACACACTCCCGGCGGAATATGCCTCTACATAGATATCCTAGGAGAGAGAGTCATCTTCGCTCAAGATGTTCACGGTCCCATTTTCGAGGAACTTGGTTCTGATAGAAGACAGTTCGTGGAGTCACTGAAGAAGGAGAGAGACCTAAATGCAGACGCATTATGCGAAGGGCATTTCGGGGTTTACAGAGGAAAGGATAAAGTGAGAAAGTACATAGAAGGATATATCAGAGAGTTCTCAACGTGAGAGATAGAGGGAATTAAGAGCAGACCAAGCTAATCAGCTTCTCAGAAATGATGCTGGTGAGGAGGACCGACTCGGTGCCTAGATCTAATGCTGTGAAGTGGTTCTATGAAGGCATCAACTTTGACAACATCGGCGCCTATAATGAAGCAGTAGAAAGCTACAACAGGGCGATAGAAGAGGACCCCCAGTACACCGTTGCCTACTACAACAAAGGTGTCTCTCTAATCAGTCTTAACAGGTTTGAAGCAGCGTTGAAAGTGTTTGACCAAGCGCTCGGAATAGATCCGAGGTATGAGAAAGCATGGTTCCAGAAAGGCATTGCATTGAGCAAGCTTGGCAGGCATGAGGACGCTGCCAAGTGCTATGATGAAGCGGTCAGACTCAACCCTCAGCTTGCCTCAATGATAGAGAACGAGAATATTCCTGAAGTCTCTGTCAGTGAGACACGAGCCGCTTCTGATACAGCTCGAAATATCGCTTCCCGTATGCGTCCGGAAAGACTCGCGGCTTGTCCCTACTGCGGCACAGAGGTGCAATTCCCTGGCGCTCTCTTCTGCATGAATTGTGGAGCAAGCTTGCAGGAAGAGCAACTCGAGTTAAGTCAGCCAAGAGAACAGTTTCCAAAGGGAGCACAGCGCTCTACCGCAGGCCGCCAGCCTGCGCGAGTTGAACAACCCGTCATAGTAATCAGGGAGAGAAAGGCAGGGAAGCGTGCACGCGCGGCAGTTCCTGCTAAAGAAGAGAAGATAAGTGTGACTGACAGGAAATGCATTGTTTGCAACTTGAATTTCAAACTGGGAGATCCGATTCTGAGATGCCCTCACTGCGGGAATATCGCACATAAAGTTCACCTGCTTGAATGGTTGCACGTGAAGGATCGCTGCCCAGTGTGCAGCCAGCGCATAGATGATAATGAACTCACAAAACAGAAGCTCAGAGCGCAAGCATAGGCATTAGCCGTAATACCGACACAGGGAGAACAATACATGTACAAATAGGAGTGCTCATTTCTCAATGGGCGGGAGAACTAGGACAAGCAAGTTTGGTGTGTCAAAACGCGAAGGTCACGATTCCACCCCTTTCTACAGCAGCAAACTATACGCTGGTCTCGAAATTGATGAAACTGGAGAAGAGGTCGAGAATCCCGCTCCAGCTGATGTTCTTGACAAGATTCTATGCCAAGACTCAAGAAGAATGAATAGCATCCCCGACAGCTGTGTTCATCTAATGGTTACTTCTCCGCCCTATAATGTAGGCAAAGAATATGACAAAGATCTGAACTTGACCGAGTACCTATCGCTGCTTAAGGACGTTTTCTCCGAGACGCACAGAGTGTTGGTTAATGGAGGAAGGACTTGCGTCAACATCGCCAACGTTGGAAGGAAGCCTTACATTCCACACCACAAGTTTATCATTGACGTGATGCACGACATTGGCTTCTTGATGAGAGGAGAGATAATATGGAACAAAGGCGCAAGCGCTGGCGCCTCCACTGCATGGGGAAGCTGGCTTTCGGCCACCAACCCAACTCTCAGAGACACACACGAGTATATTCTGGTTTTTTCGAAGGGGAGATTCTCGAGAGACCGCAAAGAAAAGAAAGCAACAATATCGAAGGACGAATTCCTTGAATTCACGAAAAGTGTATGGGTCTTCCAACCTGAATCAGCTGAAAAGGTAGGCCATCCTGCCCCATTCCCAGTAGAACTGCCCTACAGGTGCATACAGCTTTACACATTTGAGGGAGAAATAGTGTTGGATCCGTTCTGCGGTGTAGGGGCCACATGTGTGGCGGCCATGAAGACAGGCAGACACTTCATAGGCATCGATATCAACCGAGGGTATACGGAAAGGGCGACAGAAAGAATAGGGCTTCTAGAACAGAGAAACCACCTTAAATGACGCCAGTCAAGCGAACTACAGCGCACGCGGACTCTGATCCTTATCATTGCAGGTCTTTGATTGGCTTGAGCAAACGAGGGGGAACGCGATAATAGGTCACATCGGGATAGCCCAGAGTGAACACCCCAATCTTTCTTCCTTGGACGCCTGCCATCTCCTTAATCTTGGGATTGAGGTCAATCGCAGCTTGAGTCCAGCCATTCCAGCATGTGCCCAGACCTAGTGTCTGTGCGGCTAGTCTTCCATAAGTGATAATGATTCCAATGGTGTTGCTCTCACCTGCTACTCCCATGCTCGAAGACACAAAGATCACGTGAGGAGCATCGTAATAGATGGGACTCCTGAATTCTTTTGCAAGACGTGTGAATACTTCACCGTAGATCGCCTTGACTTGGGGATTACTAAGCAATTCTTTTTGAACTGCATCTGACAATGCTCTTATTTTCTCTTCATTTGAAAGAACTGAGATGTTCTCTGATCTGAGATTCATGGCTGTGGGAGCATATTGCATAGCATGAAAAACCTTTCCTAGGATATTGGGGGGGACCTTGTCTTTCTTGTATTTGCGGACAGAGCGGTGCGCCTCTAATAGGTTGCAGAGGGAGTCATAAGAAAGTATGGTCTCGGGTCTCTCAACTCCGTCGAAGGTGAACGATTCACCTATGCCTTTGTGAAGTATCGCGTTTTCTGCGCATCCCGCAATGCAATGACCGCACAAGATGCACCGTCTTTGCGGGTCTTGGAATACTACTCGATCCTTCTTCTCGTCCCTGCTGAAAAGCCTCGCTGGACAAATTGATAGACAAGCGCCACAGTTGACACAATTATCATAGTCAATACCCAGAATTGGCATTTCATAACACTCTCGAGTCACCTGATCCCGAATGAATACCAGTGTCTTTCATTCCGACTTAATAAACCTATTTTCAACCAGTCGCGATGGTCAGCCTTTTAGGGATAGAGGTGTAGATCTCCATTAGCTGAGAGGAGGAGTCCTATCGTGACAATCTCAATCAAATGGTTGGCTCATGCCAGCTTCCAGATCAAAGCTGCGGGAAAAGTAATCTACACTGATCTGGAGGAATATGGCAACCCGTCTGAGAAAGCGGACATCATACTGATAAGTCACTCGCACACAGATCACTGCGACCCTGCGAAAATCAAACAAGTTCGCAAGGCAGACACCGTGGTGATCGCTCCTGCCGATTGCGCATTGAAGATCGGAGGAAAAGTCACGAGTATGAAGCCAGACGAGGAGTTAATCGTCGGGGACGTGAAGATCAAAGCCGTTGAGGCCTACAACTATAAGCGATTCAGATCGCCTGGAAATCCTTTCCACAAAAAGGGGTTGGGAGTTGGCTACCTCATTGTAGCCGAAGGAAAAGTGATCTACCAGGCAGGAGACACTGACTTCATTCCTGAGATGAACCAGCTTGGCAAAGTCGATGTCGCACTGCTCCCAAGCGGAGACACGTACACAATGGACAACGCGGAAGCCGCAGAAGCCGCGCTTGCTCTGAAGCCTAAGATTGCGGTGCCGATGCACCGTTGGAAAACAGACCCCAATGAGTTCAAGAAGGCAGTCGAGTCCAAGTCGAAAATCAAGGTGCTGGTGCTCGGAGAGAACGAGGAGTTTCAAGTGACCTAAGAGGGGCCGCGTTAACCCTTCTTACTCAAGCAACTCGGAGTGTAAGAACGATGAGTGACGATCTAGCCACCAGACTCAAAGAAGCGCTAATAAGAGGAGTCGATAAGGCGAACGAGTCAGAAGCGCTAGATGTTGCCAAGAAATGCGTCAAAGCTAAAGTAGATTCCGAAAATCTTGTCAAGAGCATTTCAGAATCTTTCAGAGTAATCGGAGAGAAATATGAGAAAGGACTCTACTACCTCCCTGAATTGGTCTTTGCAGGAACGATGGCTCAGAAGGTCCTAGATCTACTTAGTCCTGTCCTGAAGCCCCGTGCATCGTCGAAGACTGGTGGTAAGATAGTCCTGGGAACAGTAAGAGGAGATCTACACGATCTCGGCAAGAACATCCTAGCATTAATGCTCCGACCAGCCGGCTTCAACGTGATTGACCTAGGTAATGATGTACCACCTGAGACATTTGTCGAAACTATTCGCAAGGAAAATGCCAAGGTGCTTGGAATGTCAGCGCTACTGTCCACAACCAGGGGTGAAATGACGGTAGTCATCGAAGAGCTGAAGAAGCATGGATTGAGAAGCAAAGTCAAAGTAGTAATCGGTGGCGGGGCTGTTAACGAATCTTTCGCAAAGGAGATCGGAGCCGACGCCTATGGGAAAGATCCCATGGAAGCTATAAGGCTCTGCAATAAATTCTTGGAGAGTTGAGACCTTGGAGCACTTGGAAAGAGTGCTGAAAACGATAAACAAGAAGGAGCCTGACAGGGTTCCAATAGACCTTGGAGGACCGATAAGCGGAATAACCAAGACCGCCTATGACAACTTGCTGAAGTACCTGAAGCTCAGCGGAGTGGAGTCGAAGATCTGGGACGTAATGCAGGGATTGGTTGGAATAGATGAGCGAGTTCTCGAGCAGTTGGGGGTCGATTTCAGGCACATAAGACCCAACCCACCAAGAGAGGACGAAGTGAAACGCGGAGAAGGCTGGATAGTCAATGAGTTCGGACTCATGCTGAAGAAACAGTATCATGGTTACTACTATGAATTTGTAGAAGACAAATCGCCACTCTACAGAGCTAAGACCAATAAGGACGTGGAGGCTTACGAGGGACCTCAGCCGCATGAGGCACGCTTTAATGGTTTGCGCAAACAAGCGAAAAGCTTGCTTGAGAAAGGCTATGCGGTGACTGCAGACGTCTTCCTTGGAGGGATAATGGAATTCGCCGTTTGGCTAAGAGGATTCACGAAGTTCTACTACGATCTCGCCGCCAATCCAGAGTTAGCTGAAGCGGTGTTGGACAAGACCTTAGAGATCAATAAGCGATTCTGGCAACCTTATCTAAATGAGGTGGGAGATCACGCAACAGTGGTTCTTTGCGCAGATGATTATGGCTACCAAAATGGATTGCTCATATCTCCAACCCTATGGAAAAGGTTTGTGAAACCAAAGTTGCGGGAACTTATAGCGCTCGTAAAGAAGGAGGCAAAGAACGCCAAGGTTCAACTTCACAGCTGCGGCTCAGTCGAACCAATAATAGGAGACTTGGCTGAAGTGGGAGTGGACATTCTTAACCCTATTCAGCCCAAAGCGAAAGACATGGACTCTCGTCATCTGGTCGAGAAGTATGATAAGAGGGTCTGTTATCACGGAGGAGTTGACATTCAATACGTTCTACCCAAGGGTTCGACAAAGGATGTAGAGGAAGAGGTAAGAAGGAGGATAGTTGACTTGGCGCCTGGGGGCGGTTACATTCTTGCAGCAGCCCATAACCTCCAACCCGACGTTCCACCAGACAACATAATGGCGTTGTTCAGGGAGGGACAGAAGTTCGGAAAGTATCCAATAATCAACCCTTGAAAGAGCTAGAGGAGACCCAATTCTCAATGAGACTGAGGAAGAGCGCGATGAGTTCTCATTGTCATTTCGTTGCGTCCCCGTGTCTCCTTTACGGGGCAACTTCCTGGTGTTCCCAAGCTCCATTCACTGCGCCGCCTTGGAACCGCGATGAAGTCGCTGGGCGCAGTTCGTTCTTCGTACAAGTATGGTACCCGAATCACCCAGAGAAGGAGCATGATTACTACGATGAGAACTCTTATCACGATATTCTATGGGCACTGCGATTGTGAGATAAAACATAAACGAAAAGTTGATGAACTGTGCTAAAAGCCAAGTAGTGGGATGTGTGTCCGTTATGCCTTTCATTCTTGTTAATGGTTTGAAGACATTCTATGAGGAAAAAGGGAAAGGAAAAGCCTTGATTCTGATACACGGGGCCGGAGGCTTCGGAGGTTACTGGGTCAGACAGTTCTCTGGACTGTCAAAGAACCGCAGAGTCATAGCGATCGATCTGCCTGGACACGGGAAGTCGGAGCGCCTAAAAGAAAAAGTTTCAATTGAAGGATACGTCGACCACGTTGCGGCATTCATGAAACAAATGAAACTCGATAAGGCCGTAATAGTGGGTCACTCGATGGGAGGCCTTGTAGTTCAGCAACTGGCTTTGAAGCACCCTGAGTTATGCGACAAGATAATCATAGCTGAGAGTGGCGCTAGATTCAGTGTTCCAAGTGAATATCCGAAGTTTGTCCTTAGTGAGGGGTTTGATCCGAGGGATTTATTGTATATGGCGTTTTCAGAGAAGACGATCTTGAACAATCCAGCGCTTCTTCAGGAGCTTGTTTCACTGCAGGGCGCGAATTTCGATTTTAGGGTTATAGCCGATGACTTTTCGGCCATTGGCAAGTTAGATCTTAGCAAGAAAATCAAGCAGATTGCAGTTCCGACACTGATTATTGTTGGACTCGATGATAGGATGACCCCTCAAGACATGGCAAAATATCTCCACGAACAGATCAAAGGGTCAAAGCTTGTGACGATTCCCGATGCAGGACACATGGCTATGATGGAGAAACCAGATGAGTTTAATGACGCCATATTGAAATTCATTGATCAGTGGTTTGCCTGATATATGGATCGAAATCCGCATTTCCACCGAACATTCTCGCAAAACGGATTCAATGCTGAATTTACGATTAGAAAAGCGGAAATATCTGTTGCGGGATAATAGATGAAAGTGATCCTTCGGAGAATGAACGCTCTTCGAGAAGCCAACTGCCGGGGACAATAAAATCGAGGCGAATTTGAGTATGGTGCAGCTATGGTTCCTACCGTTGACATCCTTGGACGTAGTCCTAATCATCATCATAGACGCCATTGGTTTTTTGTCGATAGCGATTTCTTTAACGCTTGCGAGACGCGGTTACAAGAAGTGGATTCCGCGAAAATTCACTCACATAGCGGTGAGTTCCCTAATTGCGTTGTCGCTTCCTTTCTTCAGCAGTCTAACGGCCCCTGCGATAGCTCTCGGAGTGTTTCTTGTTGTTCTTTTTGGATGTTCTTTTCTCGGTCTCGATCTCAAAGGGCTGGTTCTGTCAGCAGGCACCAGAAAAGGGGAGAGCAAGCTGGGGACTTTTCTTGTAGCATTTTTCTCTCTTGTTGTTTTCGCCACCGTCTTCCTGATATTCGTAGATATTCCATTCATCTTCGTTTCGTCAATTCTGGCGGTATCATGGGGAGATGGTGCTGGAGAGGTTGTGGGTCGACCCCTAGGGAGGAACAGGTTCAGTGTATGGGGTGGCAAGACCAAAAGTGTTGAAGGCTCGCTGGCGGTAATGGCAATGACGTTTGTCGCGGTAATGGTGGCATTCTTTCTGTTCCCAATTCCTGCTTCAGTGCAATCTTTGCTGCTAGCCGCCGCAACAGTATCATTGGTGGTGGCGGTCGTTGAGGTCCTCTGCTTGTCATGGACTGATAACGTAGTGATTCCTTTACTATCTGCATTTGTGTTGTGGTACCTGCTCTTTGTGCTCTTTTAGGGGAAAGGTAGGAAAAGGGCTGAGGTTAAAGCTCTTCGATCCTCGCCTCAAGGGGGGTAAGCATTGTATCACTGCGCTTTGAATGAAATGAGCTTCTTTATTTCCTGTAAGAAAATGATCAAGAAGGATATCGCAAAGATCAATCCAAACTGGTAGACCGTAAGTGTTTCTAGTTTGAAGTAGCCGCCCACACCAGGTACTCCAACTAGGATGATTAGGAAGCTAAGGGCAGCAACTGCCCAAACAACCATTGCTCTGTTCGAGAAGAATCCTAGCTTGTAGAGCGGTTCCTTTTCTGATCTGGACACAATCGCAAGAATTATGTGCCCTATGATCCATGCTGAGAACGCGAACGTTTGTGCTTGGATGAGGGATAATCCCAGCCAGCGCGCGTATAGGTAGGCTATCGTAACAGCAATGAACAGGCTTGCTCCAGAAACAGCTATCCCTTTTAGCATTTTGGAGTCTATGAATTTCTCTTTTGGATCTCTTGGGGGTCGCTTGTAAATCGTCTTTTCAGCGGGCTCCGATATAAAGCCTGCAGAAGCTGCTAGATCCATGAACAATTCGAGGAGAATGATCTGAATGGGGGCAAATGGGAATTCAATGTTGAGGATCACTGGAAATAGGAATACCAGAATCAAAGCAACCTTCACGGAGAGGTAGTACTTCACACCCTTTCTTAGATTATCATGGAACTTCCGCCCCTCGAAGATTCCTTCACCAATTGTGTTGAAATTATCGTCTGCCAGAACTGCATCAGCTGCTTCTCTCGCAGCATCAGTTCCCTTGACTCCCATGGCGATGCCAATATCGGCGCCTTTGAGCGCTATTGCATCGTTGACACCGTCACCTGTGACGGCTACGACTTCCTTGTTCTTGTGTAATGCCCTTACTAGTCGGTACTTGTGTTCAGGTGTTGTTCTTGCAAAAACCGAGACTTCTCTGACAGCTTTCCTAAGTTGCGAATCAGACATTTTGTTGAGGTCATCGCCAGTCAGAACCTTTTCAGACGGGATTCCGACTGTCTTGGCGATGGATGCTGCTGTCAGAGGGTGATCGCCAGTAACGACCATTGTTCTTATCCCAGCTTGCTTTGCAATGTCTACAGTTTCTTTTACTCCTTTTCGTGGTGGATCCTCGAGAGATATGAGCCCAGTGAGATTCAGCCCGTACTCCAAGTCGGAGAAAGGCAGGTTTCTCTCATTTGGTGAGATGGTTTTCTGGGCGACTGCCACGACTCTTCTTCCTTTCTCTGCCTCAGTTCTTAGTTCTTGTTCGATTCGACCTTTGTCTCCTTTTGCGAGGCTCAGCGTTTCCTCTGGCGCCCCGATTAGGAATAGTTCGATGTTGCCTTCGATATCGCGAATAATCGTCTTTGTCTTCCTGCTGTCACCAAAACTGCGTTCACGCAAAACTTGGCTCGAAGCTGCTCGGATTCTGAGTTCTCCGGCTCTCTCAATAATCGCTTTGTCGGTGGGTGAAATCGATATCTCTGTTAGGGAGGCGAGAGCCGATTGGATGATTTTCCTTTCCTGATCCTTTGGGAAGACAGAGACAACCCTCATCTTGTTCTCAGTTATTGTGCCCGTCTTGTCGGTCAATATAACTGTGACGTCTCCCATGACTTCAGCTGCCCTAAGTTTCTTCACCAGGAATTTCTTCTGGGAAAGTCTGTATGCTCCTAAACCGAGGATCATCGTTATGATTATTGGGATTTCCTCCGGGATCACGGCAAAGGCGAGAGCAAGCGCGGTCAAGAGGGCCTGTCGAGGGTCGAGTATTAGACCGCGCAGATATCCAACCAGAGGAGGTATGACACTGAAGATGATCGCAAACCAGACAAGAGTCTTTGCCAGTGACTTCATGGCCAGTTGCAAAGGAGTCTTCGGTGGTTTGACCGCTTGTGCAAGTGTCGATATCTTGCCTATTTTCGTGTCCCTGCCTGTTGCATAGGACTCAGCTTTTCCCTCCCCACTGACGACAAGTGTTCCTGCATAAATCTCGTCACCAATCTTCTTTTCCTGAGAAAAGGACTCGCCAGTTAGGGAGGACTCGTCAACCTGAAGACTGAAAGACAGCAAAACCCTGCTGTCTGACGCAATGCGGGTGCCAGGCGTTAGAACAAGCAGGTCTCCGGGCACTATATTTTCAGTCTCGACTTCTACGACTTTACCTGCGCGGATAACCTTGGTGGTCGGTGAAGCTATTTTCGAGAGCGAGGAAATTGTCTTCTTTGCCCGGAATTCATTCCATACTTCAACAAACACCAAGATGAAAATGATCGCGAAGATTGTGAGAGCATCATCCAAACTGCCTGAAAGGGAGTAGATCACACCGACAACTAGCAAGAGGAGAATCATAGGCTCAACGATTTCTTCTTTAGCAATGCCAAGAAAACTTACTTTCCACGGCTTCACGACTTGGTTTAAGCCGAATTTCTCAAGTCTCTTCTTAGCCTCAGCCTGTGAGAGACCGGATTTCGCTTTTTCCAAGTTGCTCAACCTTCAGAATATCATACCTATTCTGAGAGAGGCTAAGCCAAACCTCTTTGACATGGATATATGGTCTTTCTATTTAAGATTTCGCAGATGCTGGAGACCAACTCTACGAGAAGAAGTGTAACAATAAAAAAAGAGGTGAAAGGTTGCGGATTCGCTTTCAGTATTCTTCATGAGGGTTACTTGTGTGCTATGCCTTTCTTTTCAAGGGGTTTTCTATTTCTTTCGTTTTCTTCCCATGAATTGCCCTATAGCTACACCTACTACGATCCCCACTATAACTGAAGCAATTACCGGAACCATAATATCAGGGGGTGCTGCTGAGGTGGTGAGCAGAGGTTGCCCACTTGCTCCAAGTACAAACTGCGCGAATAGGCTGAGAGCCGTACTTCCATTGGTCATCGCAGGATAGTAGTTCATGCTTGCATAATCCGTGTTGGCCGTGGTCAGGTTTCCAGTTGCTTGGTTGTATAGCTTGAGGAGTGCTGCGGTCATTTGTCTTGTGGTTTTGAGCACTGTCGCGTTCTCCATCATGGATAGAGCCCGGATTATGTAGTAGTCTGCGTGCCCCCTTTGTATGGCGTCTTTGTCGAACTGGCTAAACCCGTACTCGTACGGGTAGTAAGCCATAGCTGATGATACATAGTCCTCGTCGTAGTCCCACCAGAATGGGTGAATCAAACCAACAGCGTGACCAGTCTCGTGTATTATCGTCTGTGTGAAGCCTTGAGGAACCGCCGGGAATAGCACTGGAGGCGGCGGTGGAGGTATACCTGTTAGGTCATAGAGTGAGTGGCTTACAAGAACAACGTCTGGGTATCCAAATCCCCAGTAGTTATCGTACTCGTATCCCTCATATTGGTACCCCAAGTTGAATGTGCCTTTGAAGGCGAACACGAAGACGGGTATTAGAAGCTGCCCTGCCGATTGCCTGAGACCGAAGTCTGCGAGATGTGCCTGTAAGTGATGGTAGAGTATATCTCTGTCGACATATTGCACTGGGTTCCCAAATGCATCAGTTGTCCTCTCAGCGCTCCTGATTACTTGCCACAGAGTGCCATAGGGACCAGGTCCAGGTCCTACTTGGTGAACGTGAGTGAGGTTCAGTGTCCATGTCGCATAAGGCACCAAACTTCTGAAAGCCTTCAAAATCGCTGACTGGTTTATGGCAAAATCCGGACCATAGGGTGGGAGTGCTCCTTCAAGTGTCTTATTCGCATAGTCTGTGCAGTTGTCAAAGATGACTATCGTTATGTTGTAGTGCATGTTCGGCGTCGGCGCTATCCTTGGCGCATAGAGGAAGTCTGGTGTGAAGCAATCGTAGACTGCCCCGAAGACGAAGTCGGATAAGTACTTGTTGAAGAAATTGATGCCGTTCTCCGTTCCCAAGTTGATATTGAGATTCCATAGAGGCGGGAAGTAGCGGTTCCACCACCGTTGAGCGGGGCCGAATGCCGCCACCGATGCCGCGCTTACACCTGCTGATAAGTCAATATAGTAAAGCCGATGATGTCCTCCCCATCCTGTCATCCACTGACCATACCAGTCTCCCGTTACGATCCCAGTTGAGTCTATGTCGCTGTAAGTCAGATTGTAGTAGTGTTGTCTGACTGAAGGGATGTATGAGTCCCTGTATGTCACGTTGATTAGGAAAAGTGCGTATCCCTTTGTGGGGATCCCGCCGTAGCCCTGAGGGTTGCTGTAAAGCCAGTCGTCCACCTTGTTCGCGTTGTAGAAGCGGTACGTCCCGCCTAGTCCGTTATAGGGGTTGGTTAGGCCAAGGACATCTTTCCTGACTCCTGCCCCGAAGTGAATGTAGTTGAAGAAGTCATCGTCGAATGTCTGGTTAAGACTGTAGCTGTAGTTGAAAGTGTAGTTTACCCCCCAGTTGGTTCCATACCATGTTTCTCTCTGGATGTGGTAAGGCGGCAGTGTCCAATTGAAGTACCCGTCTGTGATGTTGATATATTGCTGTTTTATTCCGATGAAAACGATTTTGATGTCCAACGGAACTTGTCTCATGTTTCCAATAGGGAGATCCTCGTTGTCGACTCCGCCTACGGTTGCTCTGGTGGTCGTCAGACCTATTAGGGAGGTCGACACAATGATGCACGTGGTGATTAGTGCTACTGCCAATAGATTCACTTTTGTTGGCGTCTTATTAGTTCCCCTCATTTTCCCATGTTTTTGACTATTCAAACAAACTCACCTGCCCAAAACTCTCGAGGGATTTTGAGCCGTAAATGAGTATGAAGTTTGATTTATCGAGCACTATGTATTTAAGTGTTTTTCAGCGTTGCAGACAGGATATCTGCCTCTTGAAAAAAACTTGCCATGAAGACACGCCCATCTGAGGTCTGCTGGGATTCTCCTTCTGGCACTAGCCTCTCGTCGAAGCTTCTGCTGCATAGCCGAAATCTTATATATGGCGGGTTTCATTATTTCATTTTGACCGAATCCGTGGGGCCCATGGGGAATAGGTGTAACTGACCTCGATGTAGGTACCTGTCCAATGAATTGCCCAACAGAAAACAGTATAGTAATGCGTGTTTGATGTGTGGGGTGTGTGATTGGTTATGGGACGAAGACCCAAGCTTCCGAAGGTTCCTGAAGTTACCGTCACGTTGAGCGGGAAACCAAACGGAAAAGCAACAGGAAGCAAAGCTGCTACTACTCTGTCTATCGACAAGAACTTACTTGATTGGGTCGACTCCATGGTTCAGAAGGTAACCTTCGGCAATAGGTCACATGGAGTCGAGTTCTGCATTGCACGCATGAAGGAGTTCTATGAAAAGACTGGTTCCCTCGATGTCATGAGGCTGTTAAAGAGAACAATGGAAGCTGAACTATAAGCAGCGCACCGAAACTGTATTTGCCAACACGGATTTGCTTCGACGCTCTTTTAGATCAGCGTTGAGATTCTGTTGGCATTAGTCTCTGATGTCGGCACTCAATCGCAAAGGTATTATAATACAGAGAAGCTAATTACATCTGTGTGAAATGTCTCGAAACAGAGACCACCTGGCATTCTCAGAGTTCCCTGAGGATGTTTGAGGAAGGGGTCAAGCTAGAGAGGTGCTTTCTAGAATTGGGAGAAACTGAAGAAACAGAGATTGAGAAGAAAGTTGGCATGAAGACAAATGATTTGATCAAGGAAGTTGATCAGATTATCACTTTTCTCAAGGCGTTGACCGACGACGTCGGCTTGCGTGTCAACAAGTTGCTAGCACAGGTCGACAACATGGTCGCACCGCTGACCAATACTGTTATCAAACTAGAAGAGGTAGCTGAACATCTGACTCTGTTCAGAGAGAGTACACAGAGATCCCTTGAAGCTTTGAAGCTCCTTGAGGAATCATCGAAGCAAACCTTGGAGGGACTGCAATCCTTCAAGGCTCCGGACATAGGAGAAGCCACTAAGCAGGTAGTTGCGATCAGAACCGAAAGTGAAAAGGCACTCGGGGCAGTCAGAACCATTAACGAGAGCTTACAGGCAGCCAAGACGCCTTCTCTGCAGCCAGCTGAGGCCAGCGAAGTCTCAAGGAGAATAGTGGAGAGCCTAAACCTTGGAGAGGTTAACGCTCAGATGATCACTCTGAAGGAAACAGGCTTACAAGCATTGGAAGCAGTGAGGGGTCTCGAAAAAGCCTCAAGAACTGCACTTCAAACTCTCCAAGGAACAAAAGTTTCTGCTGCCAGAGAAACAGCACCAGAGCAGCCAGCTGTTCCTGCAGCAACACCACCGTCACTTTCTGCGGATCGAAGGGCTATTCCGACTTCAGGCGGTCCGCCACCATCCATGACACCCTCACTATCTCAGGCGCCTAGTAGACCACCACCGATGTATGGCGCTCCGCGAGCGGTCTCCAGTTCAGTGGACGAGATATTCGGTCCGATCGAAGAAGCGATGAATATGAATGCTGGAACAGCAGCGAAGGCCATCTTAGATGTTCGCGACAGGATCATGGGCATGACCCGCAAATTCGGCGCAATATACGACCTTGCGCAAGTAGCTCGGGACTTGAATAGATATCCAGGCAGATCTCTCGACAGAAACGAGAAACAGAGCCTGATTGAGAAAGTGATGGGCTGGAAGGTTAAGCTCAGCGAGGCAATGGGCTCAGGCTAAGGATAGGGTCAACCTGAAACCGCACTTGCCAGTTCTCCTTTTTGCTCTCTTTCCTGCTGGAGTACGGCATTGCCACGCCTCTTCCAACATTGGGGGGCAAATACAACTGGCCCTCAAGTTAAGACCCTGCAAAACATATCCTTGATTCTTCCAGTTGAAACCTTCGTGACCTCTTCCATCATTCACTTTTACGGATGTCCCCCTAGCCCTTCTTACCACTCTATCCAATAGATCTCTATGGCTCTCTTCGGAGGCTGGAGGCACCCACCCTAATGGTTGACGAAACACTGAACCATTTCCGAAATCCTCTTCTAATAGAAGAACGTGTTAAGGCCCTCCTTTCGGAGTATTCCTCAGCCTCCGAGGACTGCCCTTTTTACAATGAGTCGCTCTACTCGAAATGCGCTCTAGACGAGTTCACAATACATTTTCCGCCTTGTAGAGGGCGGTGCTTCAACGGTGGTTTTTGTTGTGACTGAGTCGCCGACATGTCGCGAAAGAATGTGATGCGCAAAAGGCAGATCTTCCCAGAGATTGAGAAAGCCATCAATGCTGCCAAACTGACAGACTATTGAGGATGCTATCCTAGGAGAAAGAGGTTCAGGGAAATCCACGAACAGCTTCGCGGAAACCAGCTAACAGAGAAGAAACAAGACAAGAAAGAAAGAAATAGGGATTGGATTCAAGGGCGCATCCTGCAGCGTGAGAGTTGCGGTCTGCGCGCTTTTCTAGTAGGCGTCAACCCTTGCCCCACAGTTGTGGCAGAATCTTGCGCCAGGTTCTTGTGGCGTTCCGCAGTGAGGACAGTAGAAGGCTCCGCCAGCTCGCGGTGGTGGCTGAGGGGCGTATTGCGGCTGCTGATATTGCGGTTGTTGATACTGAGGCATTGGTGGCGGCGGTGCTGGTCTTTTCTGCGCTGCCAGTTTCTGTGCTTTAGCTACGGTAGCAACTGTTTCTGCTCCACCTTTGTCAAATCTGAATAGGAATGATCCTACTTGTGTCGACATTGTCAGGTCCTGTTTGTTCTTTGCAACCTGGATGTCTGTAACAACTTCGTAGGGTACAGATATTGTTGTTGGAGTGCCATCTGGATGCTTTGTCATCATTGTCGCTAGCGTTAGACCTCCAATTCCTCCTGCTAATCCTCCTACGCCGGGTGCTCCGATCGCCCTACCAGCTCTAGAGCCGACAGCTGCGCCTGCAGCGATTGCTCCTACTACTACTGCAGCTCGGGCTAGTTTTCCGAGCATGCCGCCCTTGTGTTTCAATCCAATCCACACAAGGCGAACGTCGGTAACGTAGATTTCTCCTTCATTTTTCTCGTAGTGGACGTCGTGATAATTCTGCACTACGTTTTCGCCAGGATTTGGTATTAGTTCGCCTTTCGGACTCATATTCACTTGTGGAATTGCAAGACTCAACTCATTTTCACCTTAATTGAGTTATGTTGTCTATTAGTATTAAAATACTAGCTTATAAATGTTTACAGATGGTGTAATCGATTCTAATCACTGATATCGATGATTTCAGAACTTCCCGAGTCTCTACTTCTAAGGCGTTAAATGTTTCTCTCCTTTTTTTATTGCCTTTAGAAGTTCGTATACGTCCTTCCTCGGTGGAAGTGACTCGACTGCACCCCGCCCTTTCGCTTTCAAACCCGCAGTTATCGTCCCAAGGAGCGCGGAGTCATCTGTTGAATAGCCTTCGCATACGCCATGCAGAAATCCTCCATTGAAGGCGTCTCCAGCACCGGTCGTGTCGTTCACATTAACTTCAAGTATTCCAAAGGATCTGACTTCTTCGTTCAGTGTCTTCAACAACATACCCTTCGATCCCAGTTTCAGTGCGATAACTGGGATCTTAAACCTTGAGAAGTACTTGATGATCTCCCTTGGGTTGGTTTGATGGATGAGGTCACCGTAGGATTCATCTGGAAGAGCAATGTCCACATAAGGTAGGATCTCCTCGTATGTCTTCAGTGCTCTCTCCTTGGTCCAGAGTTTGGCTCTGTAGTTGGGGTCGAATGACACCTTGACGCCATTCTTCTTGGCGATGTGGATGGCTTCCTGAACAGTGTCCAATGACGTTTTGGATATGGCTTGGCTGATTCCGCTGGTATGAAGGATTCTTGCCGAACCTATATAATCCTGTTTCAAGTCCTGTGGTGTGATGGTAGATGCGGCGCTTCCTGTCCGGTAGTATGTGAATTCTCTCTGCCCCTCTGGTAGGAGGGAAATGAAGTAGATCCCGTTGAATCCATTTGCCATACGTATGATGCTTGATACATCAATCATTTCTGATTTCCATTTTCTCATCAGGTACTCCGTGAATGGGTCTTCTCCTACCTTTGTGATATAGCCGCATTTGCTTCCGAGCCTGGCGGCTGCAATAATCGTGTTAGATGTGTCACCACCTATCGATTTCTGAAAGACCTTTGCTTTGGAAATCAGCCCATCACAAAAGAACTCAACCATGGCTTCGCCAAGTGAGACGATGTCCATTCGATATCCCTCAAGCTTGGTTCCGTGCTCGTCTATCCACGCCACATGAATTTGCTTTTATTTCCGATCCAAGAAACGGCCCCACTCTGAACCGTGTCCGGCCCCCT
This sequence comes from Candidatus Atabeyarchaeum deiterrae, assembly GCA_037310415.1. Lineage (GTDB taxonomy): Archaea > Asgardarchaeota > Atabeyarchaeia > Atabeyarchaeales > Atabeyarchaeaceae > Atabeyarchaeum > Atabeyarchaeum deiterrae. The sequence goes on along the minus strand of CP147780.1, from coordinate 1,750,637 downwards.
AGGTCTACCTTGTCCGTTTATCCCTTTTCCACTCCTCCTGCAGCGAATATCCACTCTGGTTTTCCGTTGTAAAGGTCCCTTTCTTTGCGCAACCTGAGGACCTCTATGGTCCTCGTAAACTTGAGTTTCTCCAAGATTCCTACGCTTTCAGCGTTCTCCAACGGTGTCGCTGCAGTGATCTTCTTTCCCTCAGCTTGGTCCATAACTGCTCTGATGAGCGCTTCAGCAACATCCACGCGGCCCGGGTCGCAGACCCATGGACCCACGCTAAACTCGCGTTTTCCTTCGGTAGCTATGATGTAGCCGACTATGTTTTTCTTGCTTTTGTCGTTCACTTTGACGAAACACTTTGCATTCTCGCTGTGAATTGTTGATGTCAGGAGTCTTCGACGATCGGCGCCAAAGCATTTTCCGTCGAAATCTATTAGTCGTTCCAAGTCGACTTTGTCTGCGGTCGAAAGTCTAGCTTTGACTTCATTTATTTCATCATCATCATTTGAGAACTGCGTCGAGCCTCTCTTTGTGAATAGACCGGTGACTCCTTCACGAGTGAAGCTGAGTTTTTGGTATAGTGACGCGGATTCTTGGTAGCTGTACAGCCTTATCGTCTTTACTCCTTCTTTCTTGAGGTGTCTGATAGCGTGCTTCAAGAGAGCTGTCCCTATTCCTTTTCCCCTAAAGTCTTCCTGGACTATTACATTCCCGATCCAAGCGAGTTTCCCTCCATACTTGAAGGTTGACAGCATTCCCATTTTTTGCTTTGTTATGTCCTCCTCGGCTATGAATTGTTCTCCGAGCTCCGCTAGAAACACTAGCGTGAAGTCTTCTTTTGTGTAGCCCCAGTGCTCTTTGCCCGTCACTCGAACCGCGAAATCCACGTCGTTGAGGGTAAACGGGCGTATGGAGAACTCCAACATCTAGGTAGCTCCTTTGATCATTATCGCAAACAAGCAGACATCGATCTTCCAACAAGACTCTTTGGCTTGGACGGGATGACTTCAAGAAGAGAAGCCCAGTCGAACTGCGTACTAACATATAGCGGCGAAGCTTAAAGAGTATTCCTCTTGCTTGTCTTCTTTTTCTTCTCAAACCATGCTATTTGTTCAGGTTCATCACACTCGTGGTGTCCATGCGTAAGGTACTTCTTGTCTCCTCTGGCATGTTTTATGCTGCACGGACCAGACTCATCGTCCTCAGCGCCGTACCATCTGGGACAGTCCTTGCAGTGTAAGATTTCTTTACCCAGTTTGGTGGCTGACCCCATGATTCTCACCGAGACGCATTAGCGCCCAATTGACTATTCGAGTTCCCTCTTAATATTACTAACGAGAACCTACTTCGCGAGAGATCCAGGCGTGAGTACTTTCCTAACTCCAATCTTGAAGATGACGTAGCCAAGCAGTGTTAGTATCGCTGCGACATACATTATTGCGGGGTAGCCAAAGAGCTCTGAGACGATACCTCCTAACAGACTTCCGAAAACTACTGATAGATTGGATGCTGAGTTGAGGACTCCCGTTGACGTGGCTTTTTCGATGTTATTCTCCATTAGATAGACGAGCGCGCCGACGTACAGGCATGACCAGGCAGATGCAATCAGCAGTTGCATGGGAATCAACTCATAGTATTGCTGAGCAAAGGTGAATGCTATGAATGCAACAGTGGATAGAAGAAGACCAGCGCCCAGCAGCCTTCTACCCCTGAATCGGTCAAGGAATGACATGATGATGAATTGACCAAACCAGTTGATTGTGTAGATGATTCCAATCCAGAACTTGTCGCCTCCGATGCTTATGATGAAAAGCGGAAAAACAACCCATATAGCGTTAGCCCCAAGATTCCTGAGAAAGAACGATATGTAAACGTACCAATTCCTTTTCATTAGAGTTTTTGGGAAGAAAGAGATCTTGAGCGGTGTGCACTTACGGTAGGGCATTGATAATGAGACTAGGAATGCCATGAGGAAACACAGAGAGCTTACGATAAATATGCCCCAATATATTGCGATGAAGCCAGCTATCAGTGTTCCGATTCCTGAGCCGAGTGACCCATATGCAGAGAACTTCCCCATTCTACCCTTCGCGTCATGAACGTACGCCGTAAGTGCGGCCGGGCTGATTCCAGCTGTGAAGCCTGCAAGGAATCGGACAAGTGTGAGCAGTGTGGGGTTGCTTAGAAGCGGAGCGAAGAAATATGGATCGGCGAGCGCTTGCATTAGAAAGGTCAACACCGAGAGTGCAAGCCCTATTTTGATGATGAGTCTTCTATCATGGATGTCCGATGCTCTCCCGAAGATATATGAAGAGATGAAGAGTGCCAGAGCATAGACAGCGCCGATAATCCCGACCATGGTGTTGTCTGCACCAAGGTCTTCTGCTAGGTCGGGAATGAATAGAAATGCAGCACTCATTGCAAGGCTTGAAAGCGCCGTGATTGCAAGTGGTCTTCGCGTTAGTCACGCCATCTCCCGTAGCAATGTTTCATACGCATCTGGCAAACATTGAACGAATTGTTATACAAGCTCACCCAATTGTTCGGAAAGGGACCCGTAATTGCACTCAGACTGACTTATCTCTTCTTCATTGTTGGCAGCTGCCAAATGACAGGTGTTAGCAGTATACTAACCTTAAATCTTTGTAGGAGCCACGCTTCATCTATGAACTTGGGTCGGAAAGCAGAGCAATAAGATCTTGATCCCTCGTCCGAAACACTAGGTCTGGATAGCCCGCTGATCCTTGATTTTTCTTCAGCCGAGCGGATTTTGAGTTCAGGGTCGGACAATATCCTACTAAGTCATCATTTCTGCACAACCATTTATAACGTGATCAGAAACAGACAACAAGATTTAAGCAGCATGGCAAATATGTTATGTAGTTTCTCCTGCGCTTAATTGAATTTTACAGCGACGGGTTGATCGTGGAAGGCGAAGCGATGCCATGCTTGAGAAAGAGATTGTCGCAGGCATAATTGCCCAAGTACTCCTCGTTGCCTTTTGCGTCTCGAGCCTCTGGACACCATTAATGGTAATACCCTTCTCGCTATTCATCATGTGGGGGATAGCCGTCAACTTGCTGTTTCTGGGCTTCGGAGTATTGACAATGCTGGCATCAAAGAAAATATCTAGGGAATACAAGTATAATGCCGCAGGTACCATTGGAGGGGTTTGCGCGATTCTCGCCGCATTGATCGGTCTGTACATATACGGTATCGCGCCATCTGGCACATGGTATTACTGGGGGACAACGTTCCACTATATTGATGAATACTTCTATTTCCCTAACATGTTTGGTCTGCTTTTGACATACATGAGTTATTTTGTCATGGGTTTTGCATTGGCATTCATAGGAGCGTTCTTCATTAACTATGGCGAATATCTGTTTCCCAGACCGCTTTGGACTTTCACTGGATTAGCCTACATGTTTGCTGCAGTGTTCTCGTTGAGTCTGCTTCTGAACACCGTATCTTATTATGCTTTGATTCCTGCAGGAATACTGGGAGCACTGAGTCTTCTCCTGGGCAAACCCAGGAAACAATGGGAGCATCCTTTACCTCCATCCGCTTATCTGAAAAGCAATGAGGAATGATAGCTTAAGCTATGCAGGTTTTTGTTGGCACCTCCGGATGGATGTATTCTTGGAATAAAGGAGGTAGTCTTGACTGGTTTCTGGAGAACTCTGGTCTCAATTCGGTGGAGTTGAACGCGAGTTTCTATAGGTTCCCCTTTCCAAATCAGGTGAAGTCTTGGGCAACGAAGGGAGCGAGGTTGAGATGGACAATAAAGGTGAACCGCTTGATCACACATCAATTCAAATTCAGTGAGCGCAGCTTCTCGATATGGCAGAAATTCGTCGAACTCTTCAGACCTCTGGAAGCGAGTATTGATTTCTACTTGTTTCAGCTTCCACCAGCAATGAAAGCATCCATGGCACCAAAGCTCGAAACATTCGCGAAGAGGTCCGAACTAGGTAACAAGTTCGCCCTGGAGGTGAGGAACACGGATTGGTTCAGCGAAAAATGGATCGAGTGGGCGAAGAGACTGGGCATTACTTGGGTAAGCATTGATAGTCCAGATTTCCCCCTCGACGTGTTCAATACGAGTGGAATCGTGTATGAAAGAATACACGGAAGGAACTCATGGTACTCACACAACTACACCGACAAAGAGTTGGCAGAAATAAAGCAGAAAATTCTGGCAATGAAGCCTAAGAAGGCTTACGTCTACTTCAACAACGACTCAAATATGAGAAAGAATGCGGTTAGAATGCTAGAGATCCTCCGTGGTTGAACTCCTTTTGAGAAGTTCTGCCTTTGCCTCTTGCATGGATTGTTCATTTCGGAAGCCAGTTGTGATCTTGGGTTTTTCAGTTTGCCTTTGATATCGTCCCATCGGACCAAGCCCAACGACTCCCGTAACAACCTTGCTTTCGCTATCTTGTGTTCGTTTCTAAGTTGTACCCTTCCAAGAAAATCGCTGTTTCCTCTTTTCTATTTAGACTGATTAGGTGCAGAGCCTTTCTGTGGTCTATTCTCGAATAGCCAACAAATGAGATCTCGTCTTTTTCTTCTATCCGCGTTCATATACGTCCAAATTGCTTTTTCTCGATAAATATAGTCCATTTATCGTTTCGGGAAGCTTTCCGCTATCGCTACGAATATATTGATGAACGCACAGCGAATGCTAAAGTTACTGACATGATCTCTGGCTTATTTCCAGCTCCATAGGCGATTTCTCTTATTCTTATCCTGGAACCATGTTAATATCCATCTTCCTCCAAATATGTCTACTACTACGGGGGACTCTTAGGCAACTTTGCAGGGCGTGTTGCATAACCATGTCCAATAGAATGGCTGAAAAGGGGAACATTTCAGGCGCCGTAAGCCAATTGCTTCTTGGGGTCTTCGCCTTCTTGGCCATCGTGCAGAATTTACTTGGCCTTTCCTTCACTGTATTTATATCGCTAGGTGTAGGGCTCTATGCAATTCTTCTAGTTTCTGCGGTACTATTCATGTTTTACACGAGAAGAGCCTCTCTCAGTTTGAAACGTGACCCGATGGGCACGTTGGGAACCATATTTGGAACATTCACGGCGCTAGCGGGTTTGTTTCTGTGTGTCGTTGCCTATTCTGCAGTTAACGGTGTCTTGTGGACTACTTATTTCTACTTCTCTGAGTACCTCTACGTGCCTAATCCAACTGGGCAATTTCTCATAATGGCGATCGATTTCCTATTGGGTTGCACGATGGTATCGATAGGTCTGTTTCTTGTAGACGGGCGCAGCGCGCTCCTGCTTGATTCATTCTGGCCTGCGACTGGGACCGTCTACATAGTCGGAGGGATACTGTTTCTGCTCATGACTGTTCTTGCATATGCAGTGGCAATTGCGGCTGGAATCATGGGAGCAGTGTGCCTCCTTGTCAGCAAGCCTAGAAAGTAATAAGAGAATATGATTCGAAGGTAATCAGTTGTTGGCAAGACGCGAGAATCCTTCACGAGATGTGAAGATCATGTGGGTAACTGGGAGGGGGTTCGCGACAGCTCTGCTCATAGTATACATCATTTTCACATCTGTTCCTGTGGTACCAACTGCTGCGAACTCAATTGCCGGGGAAGCCAAACCCATTCTTTCGCTTGGATCTGCTTTGGGTTTCGAGGGACTCGGACCGGAGATAAACGACGGGCCTCCGAAGATTGCGGTTGTTCAACCGATTTTCTCAGATACAGCTTACTCCAATGCTTTCTACGTTTTCTACGCTAAATATGGTTCTTCTGGCCAGGAGTACATCACAACAGACCTCAATTATCTTAATGTCACGGTCAAGTTCGGATGGGGTTATAGCAGTGCACTATCAGATTTCCTATTCAGTAGCAAGGCAAGCGAACAAGGTTTGATCATTGACAAAACGTTCACCATAATAGATGAGATCAATGTTGCAGCGGGTGGACTTTTCAGAAATGGCAGAAGAATCTATGATGTTTTGATACTAGGATTCACCGAATACGTCACGAGCGAAGAGTATTTCGCTTACAAGGAGTTCGTTGCGACAGGTGGGAGACTAGTAATCATGGATGCATGCAACTTCTTGGCGGAAGTGAGATACTATCCGCCGGCGTCACCCAGTCAGCCAGGTTATCTGAGCTTAGTTAAGGGTCATGGGTGGGAGTTCAATGGTACGCATGCTTGGAAATCCGTCTATGCGAGGTGGCCCGAAGAGAATGCTAACTGGGTTGGTAGCAACTTTTGGAAATACTGGACTGGTACACATTATGACTTTTTCGTGACCTGCACTTCACACCCGATTAGCATTTATCTTAGGGACAAGTTTGGAGAGAGCATTTCTACCAGCTACAGTTCCCATGAGGAAAACATGTTGCAGAATTTCACAAATACCGAAGTGATAGGTTATTGGCATCTTGTGGATCCTAGTGAGTTCCCTGGGCAACCAATCGCGGCCTACCAGCACAGGTATGTCAATGGAACAGTCTTTCACACGGGGATAATGGCTAGCGACATAGTTGACAGAGAAGGCTTTATGCAGTCATTTCTTTTGACAGCTTCAGGAGTAGTCTCGACAGAAGCCGCAGTCTCAATGTATACCCTAACGATTATAGCTGCAGCGATCACAAGAGTTGGGATTGTGGTTTGTCCTGTCACCATATACGGTATAAGGAGCAGGAAAAAGGGCCGGGTGGCGAAGAAAAGCCGACAAACCCATTCTCTTAAAAGAGCTAAGAGATTGATATCATTCCAAAGCCGCGATCATCTAAGCTAGGGGAAATCTGAAATGAAGATAATCGACATTCACACCCACGTTGGGGACGTTATCTTTGGAAGACCAGTCTTTCCATACGAGTCTTACGAACCCTACAACCAAATCCCAGACTGGGCTTACTTCTATGAGAAGTCAGAATTTGACTTGGGAAGAATGCAGGAAACGATTACCCCAGAGATGACCAAGTATATTGATGGAATGATGGCTCTGGGTGAGCGCGGAATGAGGATCCTTGAAGCAGTTTTCAACCAAGAAAAAAACAATGCAGGAACATTAGAGAATCTCTTGAGTGCGATGAGGAAGAATCATATTGACTACAGCGTTCTCCTCCCAATCGAGCCGTTGGTACAGACTGAGACAAGCCTTGAGATCTGCAAGAAACACAAGAATATTCTAACCTTCGCTTCGGTGCACCCAAAGGACCCCAGAGCTGTGGAGAAACTTCAGCGGTATATGAAGGGTGGCTGCCGTGGTTTGAAGCTTCACCCAATCATTCAGGGCGTCCATCCATTTGACCCATCAGTCCAAGAACTCATGGAGGAGTACAAGAAATACCATCGCCCCGTTCTGTTCCACACTGGGGAAAGTACCTACTACGTGTATCAGAGTGAAGAGCGGAGACGTCTCGCCCGTGTGGAGAATTTCGAGGAGATCATCTCAAAGTTTCCAGAGATAGACTTCATATTGGGACACATGGGACAAGCAACACAGAGGGATGAAGCGCTAGCGCTAGCGGAGAAGTATAAGAATGCCCATGTTGACTGCACTCTACAGCCAGTTGAAGGAATTCAGGAAGCATTGAAAAAAATCGGATCAGACCGCATGCTCTACGGTTCTGACTTTCCCTTCGCGCTTCAGGAGCCACAAATAAACATAATTAACAAAGCTGTCGGAGACGACACTGAAACCAAGGAGAAGTTATTCTACAAGAATGGTGAGCGCCTAATCGGCAAAGTCGGCTAACCCAACTCTTCCTGAGAACCCTGCATGATATCCATAGGTAAGCAGGCAGAGGATCTTAAGCGGCAATGATCTCATGAAGTCGCCTTCAGAGATTTGTTTATTGATCCGACTTTGTTGGTCGTGGGGGTTAATATGACTTGCATTGTTGAGGATGCATTCTTCTTTTGTTCTGTAGTTGTGGATCCGCGTCCCTCTTGGGACGTCAACTAGGCCGACCCCGTTTTCTTCTCGTGGTCTGATGTCTTCGATTTTCACGTTGGTGCTGACCAAGAAAACTGCTTCCAATCAGATCTCATCAAAAGAGTAGAGAAAGCAACTAGCTCACCTTTCTGAGTGTTTCCGAGACATCGACACGATTCAAGTCAAAACCAAGCTTCTCAGAGGGCAACCCCATTGCTAGTCCAAGCAATTGCGTAAAGTGTAGCACCGGAACCTGCTTCTGTCTTTCAGAAGTGAAGACGTCAAGTTGCTGAACGTCATAAGTTGAGTGGCAGATCGGGCAGAACGTGATCAATGCGTCGACTCTTCCTGTAATGTTCTCAATTTTCCTCCTAACGAGAGCCTTTGACACATCTTCTTTTATGCCTACTATTGTGGCTCCGCAGCAAAGCCTCTTTTCCTCGTATTCGACTACTTGCGCTCCAGTCACTTTGACAAGTCCGTCGAGCTTTCTTAGGAACGCAGGGTTGTCGAAGTTAATTATCTTTGATGGCATCGCTATGTGACAACCAGGGTGGATCGCTACCTTAAGGTTCGCAAGGGGTTTCTTCACATGTTTTTTGACATTTTCGACACCATATTCGTCGTGGAGAATTTGGGCAACATGTTTGACTTTTTCTGCTCCGTTAGGCTTCAGGTCTTCAATTGAGAGCCTCTTCGTAACATCCTCCCTCAGAGATGCGTTCTCTTTAAGTTCTTTTGATGCAGTCAGAAGGGATTTGAAGCAACCATTGCATAGGACCATTATTGGAGGAAGATCTAACTTAGTGACTATCGCAAGGTTCCTAGCTGCCAGCGTCAGCCAAGCATTGTAGTCAATTGAACGGTATGGTAAACCACAACAAGACTGACCTGGGATCTCAACTATTTCAATGCCGAGAGAGGATGCAACTGCACGAGTTGAGATCTCATAGTTGTTTTCTCTGACTGGGATTGTGCAACCTATGAATAGCGAGTATCGGTGGTCCTGATCTTTGAGCCCTGGAACAATTGTCTCGCTCTTCATGTTTTCATGCGACCTCCTCCTTATTCTCTTCTTTCTTCTCCTCCAGTAGTTTGTGAATCAGTGTTCCTTTGAGTTCAGCTGCCAGAATCTCAGGTCTCACTACCTCTACTTTTGGCAAGCCGAGTGCCTCTCTTTCGTCATTCATGGACTCCATATCGTAAACGAACCCATTCTTCAGGAGCTGTCTTGTCATTCTGGCGTAAACCTGTGGAACAGGGTAGCTGTCTTCTACGGCCCTGTTTTTGATGGCATTGAATACGTCGGTTAGCTTGACTCCCTGCGGGCATCTCTCATAGCACATGTAGCATGTGCTGCAAAGCCATATTGTTGCGCTTGAGAGAACCTCCTCTTTCAGTCCTATGTGTATCATTTCCGAGATCTGCCTCGGAGTGTAGTCCATTGCGAAGGCTACAGGGCATGAGCCGCTGCATACGCCGCACTGGAAGCATGAATGTATTTTGTCCCCATCGGGCATCTTTGATACTTCTTCCATGAAGTTGGAGTCAATCTGGTCAGGCGTGATCCTCTTCAGTGTGCGCGTGGTGACGTCTCTCCTCGCATCTCTATCAGTTGTTGATGCTGCTCCTTCGTTGCGGTCGTTAGGCAATCTGTTTAAGTACCTCCTTGGCTTTTGACCTGACTTCGGGTTCTAGGGGTCCCATCTTGATGATCCTTTCACCAAGAGTATTAAATGCCTCTAGCTTGTAGTATTGAGGAAGCGTGACTGATACGGTTGAGATCCGACCCGCTTTCACTCCGATTAGGTCGGCGGCTTGCCGGCGCAGGTTGTTAACATGTTCCCTGAATTTGCTCATTCCCATGATGCTATCTTCTCCTTCTACAAAGAGCACTCCATCGGCGCCAGACGCGAAAGCTTGAACAAGATGCCTCAGTCCCACGCGTCCTGCAGATGGAATGTCAACGATCAGAACATTGTGTGGGTAGCTTCTTCTATCCATACCGTACATGTCAGTAGCTTTGTAGCCAGTTTTTCTATCAGTGAAGGCAATCAACTTTGGCGAAACGCTTCCCGAGGATATGCCAGCTATGCGAGCCATGAGTTGTTGTTCAGTGCAGTTGTTCAAATCAAGCGCTTCTTTCGTGCATACAGGGACGCATATCCCGCATCCAACGCAAGAAACTGAGTTTAGTACGACACTGGTTCCATTGCCCTCTGCTTTCACTATTGCTCTTACGGGGCAAGCCTCTATGCAGAGGCCACATCCATCGCACTTCTCGGAATCCAAGAAAACCTTCTCAGGGCTTATCGTTGTCTCACCTTTGCCAATGAACGTTGTGACTCGAGATGCCGCGGCCATAGCTTCCAAGGTGCTCTCCCTAACGTCTTTTGGTCCCAGCGAAGAGCCGCAGATGAAGATTCCTCCTTGCGTGCTATCAACTGGCTCCAACTTGTAGTGTTTCTCGAGCAGAAAACCGTCAGGTCCTCTCTGGATGCCCAGCAGGTTGGCCACTTCGGGGGTACCTGAACTTGGAAGTATTGCAGGACTTATTACCACCATGTCGAAGTTGTCCTCAAGCTGCGCCCCAAGCAGGGTGTCCTCAGCGCGGACAATCAACCTGTTACTGTTATCCGTTAGCGGGACGACCTCTGCTACCCTGCCTCTAACGAATCTTACACCTTCCTCTCTTGCCCGCGCATAAAACTCTTCATACCATTTGCCTGCCGCTCTCATGTCTGTGTAGAATATCCAAGGTTCGGCTCCTGGAACCATCTCCTTGAACAGGAAAGCTTGTTTGATTCCAGTCATGCAACAGATCTTGCTACAGTAGGGCACTCCTCGCTCAGGACTTCTGCTACCAACGCAGAGCACGAATGCAACTTTCTTTGGAACCTTGTTGTTCGAAGGTTTCACCAACCCCTTTAGGAACAATCGCTCGAACTGTAGGCTTGTCACAATGTCTGGGTGGGTTCCGTAACCCAACTCACCGAACTTTGATGGGTCCATCAAGTCGTAGCCTGTGGCGACAACTATTGCCCCGACTTTTAGTGCCTCCGTTCTTTCCTTGTCGTCAAAGTCAATTGCGCCCCTCTTGCATTTCTTCGCGCAAACGCCACATATTCCCTTCTGCAAGCGAAGACAGTGCTCGGCATCTATCACATATGAGCTTGGAATAGCCTGAGCAAAAGGAATGTAGATTGCCTTGCGCTCATACATTCCAGCTTCAAACTCGTTAGGCGCTTTCCCTGGGCAGACTTTCGAACATTCTCCACAGGAAGCGCAGTTCTTTTCATCTACGTATCGTGGTTTCCTTCTCAAAGTAACCTCATAGTTGCCTGGTGAGCCTTTCAGGGAAAGAGGTTCAGCGAGTGTTATTATGGAAATGTTCGGGTGCTGGCCGACATCGACCATTCTAGGAGCCAGGATACATGTAGAACAGTCAAGGGTTGGAAACGTTTTGCTGAGCTGCATCATGTGTCCGCCTATACTCGGAGCTCTATCGACAAGGAAAACCTTGTACCCCTTGTTCGCCAACTCGAGCGAAGCGAAGATTCCCGCGACCCCACCACCGATTACCATAATATTCTGATCGACAGCTTCTTTCTTAGGCTCCAAAGGTTGCAGATAGCGTGCCCTCTCGACAGCCCCGCGAATAATATCAATTGCTTTCGCAGTGGCGGCATTCTTGTCTTTGTGGACCCAACTGCAGTGCTCGCGGATGTTAACCATCTCAAGCAAGTACGGATTTAGCCCCGCTTCCTGTACAGCGCTCCTAAACGTATTGAGGTGCATCAGAGGCGAACAAGAAGCCTCAACGACGCGGTTTATGACATGCTTGGTGATTGCATCTTTGATAAGTTGAAGCCCAGGCTTGCTGCACATGTATTCGTAGGTTTCTACTAGGGCGACACCATTCATGCCCTTTATTGCATCCTTGACCTTTTGCACGTCAACAGTATCACTAATGTTTCCTCCACAATGACAAATGAACACGCCAATAGTAGTGTCCTCACCATTTGTACTGGGATCGACATTTGCAGACAACCCTTTCTCCTCCCATGTCTGAGCTAGGATTCTGTCCATCTGAAGCGAAACGACAATGGCCACGCATCTTACATTATGTCAAATGAATTGTTCTATTTTTGCTGAAATAGTCGTAACCCGCCCTATTAACGACTTGTCATTACAATTTGACACATAAGGTATTTATGTGTAGCACATTCACAGACTATCGCATGAGTGCTCGTGGTGCCTCCACCTGTTAAATCACCATTAGTCTGACTTTCATCTTGCAGCTCGATGCACTCAAGCCCCTGTTCACAACCTTGCAGTCCACTGTTTTGCCGAGCAGAAACTCCACGGCTAGGCTTATCATTGAAGTCGTTTGGCATTCTTCGCCCACAACGCTTTTTATGTCGTCGGTTCTCAGTGTGTTGCAGACTTCTGCCCCGGACAACGATTCACACAAAATGTCAGATTACTGTCATCATCCTTTGATGGGGAGAGATCGTTGCGGTCGAAGTACATCACGGTTCCCGTTATTAGATCTATCAACCTTTTGGCTCCTGTGTATGCGTCCAGTTTTCCAGCTTCCTTCTTCAGTCCTGTCATAGACATCTTGTTTCCTACGGAGGTGTGTATGACGCATACTTCAAAACCGTCTCCGAACATCTTTGATTCGTACCGTCTGAATAAGTGATGTTGGTAGAACCTTATTCTTGCTGCTGGTTTGATGCGATAGTCGCAGTTTATCCGGGTATTCTGACGAATAGATGTTAAGGCCTATGGAAGAACAATACTCGACTGAGCTTAGAAGTTGCTCGACCATGGGTAGGGCTTGGTTCACCTTGTCTCCAAGCGAACTTATTTAAATATGAACTCAACAGATAAATGCTCTTCATGAAAGCAAGTGAGAAGCTTTGGTACGGTATTGGACCACTTGGCGCTCAAATCGGTCTACGATTGGTCGAATTCGCACCTCTCTATTTCTACACGGAAGCACCACTTGGACTTCTAGGCTTGTTCGCTGGAATCGCACTGGCTCTCAGCAAATTGGTTATCATGGTGGCGCAGTTTGCAGCTGGCGCTCTAAGTGACAGAATTAAAGGCAAGCGATGGGGAAGAAGAAAACCCTTCGCAATCACTGGAGCACCATTTCTAGCGCTCTCTATGATCCTACTATTCGCTCCCATGTACTTCTTGCCTACGATGACCATGGTCCCAGACTATCATGCCGATTCATACCAGATACCACTATTCTTATACATGACTTTCGCGGTCTGCATGGTCAACTTCTGGTACGGATGGATCAGCACGCCCTATCAGGCTTGGATGCCTGAGTTGACCGAGCCACAAGAGAGAACGAAGTTATCGACTATCTTGAACACGACAAATATGATCGGAACAGCAATAGGCATCGCGATTTCACTCATGTTCTTCCCAACGCTGATCGCCACGCAGAACTGGGGCATGATTATTGAGATAATGATCATTGCTTCCTTGATACAAATCCTATTCTATGTCCCAGCTGTAATCAAACTGCGGGAATCTGCCGACAAACACATAAAGACGCCGTCCATCATGCGAGAGCTTGGCACCATAACTAGGAACAGGAACTACATGAAATGGATCCTGACTCAGGGAACACTGTCAGTATCAATCATCTCCATCCAGAGCCTCGTTCTAGATTTCATGAAATACATCTTGCAGTTCACGAGCCAGATGGACTACATTATCTTCGGCGTTATATTCATCTTCGTAGCCATCTTCAGTTTTCTCATCTGGATGGCTCTCTACAGAAGATTCAGCAAGAAACGAAGTCTCACATTTGCAATGATCTTCCTCGCCATAATCCTGCCGTTTTCCATGATAATTGGAATTGGTATCCCATTATCGCTATTTTTGCAGGGTGGTATCTATGTCGGTCTAGTCGCGTTTACTTTGGCCGGGTACATGCTTATCCCCTACATAATAATGGCAGACATCGCACACGAGGATGAGCTAAGAACAGGAGAAGCACGTGCAGGTATTTACATGGGGTTCAACTCGATCCCATTGAACATCTTCCAAGCAGTAGGTCTTATGATATCAGGCATCTTAGTAGACGTTCCAGGTTACATGGGGTACAGATACTTCGGTCCCATTCTCGCGATTTTCCTAGTTCTAGGTGTACTGGTGCTGCAAAAGGTTAAGGTCGACTTCGACTTTTCAAAGGGCGCGAAAGGAACAACGAAAAAAAGATGAGAGTATGTAACTCTCTTCATCAACCTCTTTTTTTTCCGAGCTCCTCGGCAGCAATCAGCAACTAGTTTACTAAAGCGTGGAAACTCGAGAGGGTGATATCTAGCGCAGCACACTTAGACGTATTGGCTGAGTCGGACTTGTCTTTAGAAAAACCCATAGCTAGTAAACTGTTCATAAAAGAGAACTACAGTATCTTGCTCCTTGGCGAGCCTGAAGGGTACTTGGTAAGACTCGGCAAGTTGCCCAAGAACGTGTCGCGTCAGTGATTAGGAAATTCTATGAAAGGGGATTTGTGGAGAATTGGATCCAAATACCGCGAGTCTTGAAGTCTTTCTCTACACAAGCAACATCAAGACTCTCAGTACTATGCCCCCAAGCGCGAAGGCAAAGAGAATCTCAAAAACCGTTATAAATAATGCTTTCTTCCACCCAAATTCCTTGACCAACGCGCCGATTGTTGCGACACATGGAATATAAAACATAACGACTATAGCGAAAACAATCATTTGAATAGGGGTTAGCACGAGTGCAAAGTTTGTTGTGCCCAGCAGCGCAGCGAGCATGATCAATGTTAATTCCTTTCTGAGAACACCAAAGATCAACACGATTCCCACGACTGCCGGCAATCCCAGCCATCCAACCATAACGGGGCTGAGAGCTGCTGCTATTGGTCCCATAAGCCCAATAACATCCAGTAGTTTGAGAACGAAACTTCCCACGATTATAATGGGGAAGGCCATCTTGATAAAATCGAGAATTCTAACCCAAGTCTCACTAAAGACCGTTTTCATGTTTGGCAGCTTGTAATCGGACATCTCCATTATAAGTGCCGTAGGTTCACCTGGCAGAACCCTAAACGCGATCCTTCCCAGAAGAAAAATCACTATTATGTCGAGAGCATAGATAGCTAGAGCCCACTGTAATCCCAAGAATGCTCCCACTACTCCAAGAATTACCACTGTTCTCGCGGCGCATGGCACCAAAGTTGTTACGAAGGCTGCGAGAAGCCGCTCCCGGTCTGTTTCCATTATTCTGCAGCCCAGACATGCTGGCACATTGCAGCCGTATCCGAGCATCATTGGAATAAATGCTTTCCCATGCAACCCTATTTTGTGCATGAGGTTATCCATCAGGTATGCGACTCTGCTGAGATAACCAGAGTTCTCTAGGATCTGCAGAATTATGTAGAACGGAATTATGTAGGGCAATGCTATAGTAATGCCAGCTATAATTCCTTCTATGATGCTCCAAGCTAAAGCTGATGTGACCCCACTTCCAAATATGCTTATGAAGAGTGGTTGCCAAACGTAGAAGACGTTCGTCAGCAGATTCGAGAGCCACCCTCCAAAAGTGAAAACAAGGGCAAATATGGAGAGAACTATGGTGATCATTATGGGATACCCGAGTATCCTGTGAGTTGTAATATCGTGGAGCCGCTCTTCCATTAGCGGTTTCAACGGGGACTTGACCTCTTGAACATCCCTGGCTATGCATCCAGCCACTTCGTACCTTTCAGACGTTATCAGAGTAGAGCAAGAGTGACCGTGGATCTTCTCAAGCTCCACAGACAGCTCTCTCGCCTTCGAGACAGCGCTGGGAGCTACTCTTTCAACTTCACCTGAGATCTCCTCATCGCCTTCGAGGAGTTTGATTGCTAGGTATCTGGCTGGGTACTTGAATTCGTGTGCTTTGAGCAAGTCACTTAGTTTGTTGATTCTTGCTTCTATCTCATTTCCGTATCTGAGCTGGTCATAGTAACAACAGTTCTTTTCTTGCGCAGCATCTTCTGACACTCCTTCCCGGGTCATGCATTGCTGGCATTGTTTTCTCTTGTTTTCAATGATTTCTATCGCCTTGTCTAACAATTCGTAGATGCCTATTCCCTTCACTGCAACCGTGGGAACCAGAGAAACCCCAAGAACCTGTTCGAGTTTCTTTAGGTCGATCTTTATTCCCTTTCTCTTCGCTAAGTCGATCTGGTTCAACGCGATAATTAGGGGAATCTCAAGTTCCATCAGCTGCAGTGTGAAAAACAAGTTCCTTTCCAAGAGAGTGGCATCAACCACGTTAATCACTATGTCTGGTCTCTCGGTGACGATGTACTCCCTTGAAACCAACTCCTCGATTGAATAAGTTGAAAGGGAATAAATCCCAGGCAGGTCAATAACATCAATCGTGTACCCTTTAAAGTGGAGCGTTCCTTCGGCGCGCTCAACCGTTTTGCCAGGCCAATTGCCAATGTGCTGATGCAGTCCTGTTAGCTGATTGAATACAACGGATTTCCCAACATTCGCGTTTCCGGCTAGTGCGATCTTTAGTTTTCCTTTTTGCTCAGCTTCTGAGTCATCCGAGCATGCTTTTGGCGCTCTGTCGCAGGGACAGGCTTTTACTTGGAGGTGGTCACCTGAATCCCAGCTAACATTCATCCCGTCACCTCCACCTTGATCCTCGAAGCGACGCATCTTCCCAGCGCTATTCTAGAGCCTCTGACCAAGATTTCCACTGGTCCATTGAAAGGAGCCAACTTGACCACCGCAACCTTAGCACCAGGAGTTAAGCCCAGATCCATCAACCTTTGGACGAACCCGCATCTCTTTTCGGAGCAGTTCCTCAAAGGGTCTTCTTGTCCTACGCAAGCACCTCCCCGATTGCGAACTCGTTTGCGCCAACCATGACGCGATCCTTGTTTCACACTACTTGTTTCCCCTGATCCGTCTACATCAACTACGATTCCGCTCTGCCCGCTTGTAAGATCCGTTAGTGACTGCACGTTTCGTTCGATCATGATTCATGCATCCTGACTTGCTCAGTGTTCGTACTCGCCGAACTTGCTTACGTGTTTCACCTTGCCTTCTGCTTTCGATCTAGCAGTTCGTTCTTCTTCCATCGCGACACGTTCCACTTTGACCTCGATGACGGAGGCTGCCCTCTGGCTAATGATATGAGTTGCTGAATTCCGCAATCTAAGTGTGACAAGCTCACCGATTGGCTCTTTTCTAAGGATTTCAACAAATGCCCCGGGAACAAGACCCAATCTTGATAGATACTGTAGAACCTCGACATCCTCATTTACTACTCTAACAATTGTCCCCCCTTCGGTGGCACTGAGATCCGAAAGGAGAGAAAACCCAGGTTTCTCACCTTCGTTTATTGACTCCCCGTCCTTCCCAGGAATGGGGTTACCGTGAGGACATGTCTTTGGGTTGCCCAGAGCTTTCTCAATACTGCCCATTACCTCCTCATCAGCTATGTCATGCTCAATCTTACATGCTACCTCGTGGGCCTTCCCCCAGCCGACATGAAGAATATCAGTCAAAAGCCTCTCTGACAGACGATGCCTTCTTACAACTTGAGCTGCGATTCTGCGACCCTTTTCAGTGAGTCTGACACCCTTGTATGGTTCATGACTAACGTATCCTTCTCTCTCCAATCGCTCAATCGTGTTAGTGACAGTTCCTGGGACAACTTTCAGTGTTCTAACAATGTCATTTGTCTTGGCTCCGGCACCTTGTTTCTCTTGAAGCCTATAAATTGTCTCCAGATATTCTTCCACAACGTCTGTGCACTGTTCGACCAATGCTACACACCACAAATAGGAGAGAGAAGAACGATAACACGTAATATTAATTACGACTACTCGTATATTTAACCCTTCCGTTATAACGGAGATGACATGCCAAGACGACCTTTTGCAGTGAGAACGCTTCCTTATATGCCAGCTCAAAGACAAGGCTCTTGAAATGAACGAGATTTTTCGGTGTGATTTCAGTTGCTTGTGACCTGCGTCGGAATACTGGTTTCTGACATCATCGCAAGTGGATTGCCCAGAGTATCCAACCCTGGGGAAGTTACTTTCACGCCGTCGGGGGTAAGGCTTTGCGTTGGCGGACATGCTGCAAACGTGTCAATCGACCTAGTTCAGTTGGGGTTGAAGAAGGGAGAGGTTAGCGCAGTCGGCACTGTGGGCGCGGACTCCTTTGGCGAGTTCATAATTAGGGAGATCAAGAAGTCCGGTGTTGAGACACACATCCAGAAGGTTGAAAAGACGGGAACTTCGTTGAACCTGATCTTGGTTGTTCAAGGGGAGGACCGGAGATTCCACATAGACATTGGTGCTAATTCACTTCTTGATCCGCATAGAGTGAGAGACATATTGAGAAAAGAAAGACCGCTTGTCTTCTACGTTGGGGCCACAGGATTCCTTGGCGATTTCGATGAACAACTTCCCGCGACTCTCAAGAATGCAAAGGAGATAGGGTGCCTGACTTTCGTCGATCCCATAGAGCCGTATGGGCACGGGTGGGAGTTTCTCAATGATTCACTTGAATGGGTTGATGTGTTGCACTGCAACAACCGCGAGGCTGAAGGAATCACTGGAAAAAGTGATGTCGCGGAAGCATTGCGCGTGCTCAATAGGCACGGCGTGAAACTTGCCGTAATTACAGCTGGTAAGGACGGGTTAGCTGCGAAATATGGCCACGAGACGATGGCTATGCCGGCCTTCACAGTCCCAGTAGTTGATCCTACAGGAGCGGGAGACGCTTTTTGTGCTGGAGCGATACGTTATCTGACTAAGAGCATGAGAGGCAGACATGGAAGTAACACTATTGACTTGACGAGGAGGGAGTTCCTAGATCTCCTATTGGAGGGGGAAGCATGTGGAGCCGCATGCGTGACTGATGCGGGAACGACTAAAGCAGTCACGATTGGGAATGTGCTAAGGATACTTGGTGAGCAGAAAAAGGCGATTATTGATCGAACGCGTTCCTTCCATGAAGCATGTTGACTTCCGACTTGGTTCCGATGATATCTGTCAGCTCAATCCAGAAAGGATGATGTGTCTCGTCTCCAGATCCGTCTCCTGATCTGGTCTATGCCGTGGATCTAAATCCTTCGCAGAGTTCACGAGAGATGCAAATCCTGCACGAGGAGCTCGGGGAGGCACCTATGGACGAGGGAGAGAACTCGAGCGGGTGTCCGTTGGTTTTCCCTTTCCTTGCCTCGCAAAGTTGACCAGTCCGGCGCCAAAGAAGGATATGCCCACGCCACTGCAGACTACGTTAAGCGAACCTATCATCGCAACCCACATTCCAGTGCTTATGTCGCCGGGTAACTGGGCGCTGTACGCCAACATGACTCCTGCACCGACCACTACACTGGCTATGGCGCCCAATATCGTCAGCCATGTACCCGCCTTCAACTCTCCTCTGCCAAGTGATTCCTTGGCAATTGAAAGGCCCCTTGCAAGCGAAAGTGAGAACAATAGATTGAGCACTGTAGCCACGAAAGTCGCAGGTATGAATGAACCGATATAGCTGATGACACGCGAGTAGGTGTCGACTGGCGGGAAAGGCGGAATGCTGCTATTAGCCATCACCTGCTGCAGGTAAGATGAGAATTCGTATGCCAGTGGGTAGAAAGCAACTGCGACAATGCTCTGCAAGACCAGCAAGGCTCCCGCTAGCGTAAACCAGCGCACTTCGTAAAAAACGGCAAGCTTATGAGAATAGTAACTGAAGGTAACTGAAAACGGAACTGCCAAGACCGCCATTATCAGGACCCTCGTATAAACTGGCTGCACAGCGTCAGGCACCAATAGGAATT
Organism: Candidatus Atabeyarchaeum deiterrae; assembly: GCA_037310415.1. Classification (GTDB taxonomy): domain Archaea; phylum Asgardarchaeota; class Atabeyarchaeia; order Atabeyarchaeales; family Atabeyarchaeaceae; genus Atabeyarchaeum; species Atabeyarchaeum deiterrae. Next base: position 1,730,870 of record CP147780.1, on the reverse strand, counting down.
GTGGTGCTCCTGGGGTGATTACGAACTGCAAGAGGCTAAAGATTGCAGGCAACGCCGCAATCGCCAAGTACAAAGACGAGATGACAAGCCAGTAGCCCATTATTGAGGCCGAGATCCCTGCCCTTCCAAGTAACTTGAGGTCATGCCTCTCTCTGGGCAACTTCAATTGATCCCTCCATGAGTTATGCTAGAAGGGAGGAGATCTCATAATAACTCTTGTCACTCAAACTTCCTCGACTTAACGGTTTTCCGATTGTGTGCAATTCTCGGGTTGAAGCTAAGTAAGCCTCTAAGCGATCTAATCCAAGGATTTCAAAAGCTAATTGCTTACGTGTAACGGCAACACGCGACAATGCTCGTTTACCAGATCATCAAAGGTGTAAGAATTCGGTTCCAGATCGCCCTATCAGTCTGAGGGCTGCCGGCAATAGGAACCTCAAATCGATTCCGGAGAAGTTCAGTGAGTCATGGGTAATCTAGCTCCGGTTTTTCTCTGTTTACCACTTGGCTAGTGCCATTTCTCGCCGTGTTCAGTCATCCAGAACTTGGCAGGGTTTGTGACGACATCCACGATGCACGCTTTATTTGAGTTGATGGCGTGTTCAAGCGCTGGTTCAAGTTCGCTTGGTTCTTTTACTTCGTAGCCCAATCCTCCACAGGATTTCGCGAACTGTGCAAAGTTCGGGTTCACAAGCTCTGTCGCGAACTTTGGATATTCTTCCATCCTCTCTTCATGAGTTATCATTGACAGTTCACTGTTATTGTACACGATAGCCGTGACCGGAAGGTTGTGTTTCACCGCCGTGGTAAAATCAGCCATGACCATGGAGAAGGCCCCGTCGCCTGTAAGTGCTACTGACTTCAGATCTGGATAGGCAAACGCGGCTCCAAGGGCGCCAGCGAACCCAAATCCCATCGTAGCCAAGTAACCTGAAAGAACGAATCTCTGCCCGTTGATCCGGAAATACTTACCAAACCACCACGAGTTGTCACCTACATCAATCGCTATCACTGACTTTTCTGGCAACACTTTCTGAAGCGCCTTTAGAACCCGTGCAGGGTGAATTGGAACATCGCCTTGGGATGTTACGGATTCGACCTTGCGGTTCCATTGCTGCATCAGTTGTTCGATCTTGTTAAGCGTTGGTTTATTGTCGCGCTCTTCAGCGAGGCTACTAAGTAGAGGTATCGTGTCTTCAACGCTTCCCCAAAGTGACAATTCGACTGGAAATCGTTTGCCAAGCACCATCGGATCGTAGTCTATCTGGATAATCGGCTTATCTTGCGGTATGTTTGTCTGCGCTGAGAAAGAACTGCCGAGTACTATAAGAAGATCTGCGTTATGGGCTAGTTCTTTGGCTGGATCTGATCCGACGCTACCATGAACACCTACAACCTGCCTGTGAAATTCCGAGATGAGACCTTTAGCTTTGAAGGTCGATGCAATCGGTGCACCAATTCTCTGAGCAAACTCAACAACGTGTGCAGCCGCGAACCTTGCGCCCCACCCCACAATTACTACTGGGTGCGTAGCAGAATTGATCAAGTCAGCCGCTTTCCTGCAAAGATCTTCTGCGGGACGTATGCGCAGTGGCGGAACGCGACCCTTTATTGGCTTTGCTAGCTGCGTGGTTTTTGCCCGTTGAATATTCGTCGGGACTCCAAGATGAGACACTCCTCGACTGACAACTGCATTCTTGATCGCCAGCAAAGTGATCTCACCAGTCTCCTCGGGGGTCGTGATGACCTTGTTGAAAAGAGACACGGACTCAAAAAGAGCATTCTGATCAATCTCCTGTATCACGTCACGACCGATGAACTGTAATTCCACTTGTCCAGTTATCGCCAATACTGGGGCATGATCCATTTTCGCATCATATAATCCAGTCATAAGATTGGTTGCACCAGGACCGGCAATCGTGAGAACAACACCAAGTTGATCAGTAAGTTTGGCGTATGCCGACGCCATTAACGCGGCGGTCTCTTCATGACGAACAGTGATGAACTTAATTCCAGGACGCGTTCGTATCGCCTCGGAGATACCCAGACTCGTATGTCCTGGAATCCCGAAAACATACTTAGCTCCGGCTTCTATCAACTCATCGACAATTACTTCTGAGGCAGTTTTTTCTTCTGGACCACTTTTCCCTAAGGATCCGCCGACTTTCACGGTTTTCGCCAAACTCTACAACCCCTTCTCATATTGCCCATCAATTTGCTTTCAGGACGCGCAATCACTAATTATCGTGCCTGTTATATATTTGTCTAACAGGTGGGGTTCGCCGCAAAAATACTATGTGAACCCTGCTTTAGTTCGGAATAACAAATCGAATGTCTGAGGTTCGGCAGTGGCGCTTATGATAGGTGATTTAAGTCTTCCATTTCTTATTGAGGCAAGTCTGAGGTGAGGCTGAGTGAAGTGGAGCGAGTATGAGTCGAGGTTTACAAGAGACTCATATACTAAGGCAAAAAAAGCTCTGTGAAGAACATCACGATGATGTCATGAGAAGAGGAGGATTCACTTCTCGCTTCTGCGGTCACTGCTATGAGCGAGATGGATGGAAGTGTTTCCCCTGCAACGACATAGCTGAGATCTATTCGGAGCGTTACGGCGAGACACTCCCCGGTAAGGCAGAAAACAACAAGAAGAAGCATAAGACAAAGAGCAAGAAAGAGTAGCGAAGTCGTCCCCAGATTCTGGTCCACCTGAAAAGTCTCTACGGAGATGGGTGATTTCTCTTGATGAGCGTTATCGAATGTGTTGGACATGTTGAGAGACAAACCCCACATCCAAAGCACTTGGTTGGGTCGAATTTCAACTTTCCTTCCTCAAGTTGCCTGGCGTGGAATTGGCAGCGCTCAACGCATTTGCCGCAGTCACTGCACGTTTGATGATTCTGCGAAGCTATGTATTCCGAAGCCACTACATGGTCTGGTATCCCAAACCTAACTAGTGCGCTCAGAGAATGACAGCAGCAAGAACAGCAACTGCAGATTACTCCCGGTTTCTCTTTGCCTTTGAACGTGTAGGCCATGTGGACGAGCCCAGCTTCATGCGAATGTTTCAAGGCCACAAGAGCATCAGACTTCGAGACCTTTCTCGCACCGCCTTTGATAGCTTCTTCAGCATCTCCATCCAGACTAATGCAGACATCCAACGGCGCGTCGCATTTATGGAACTTGGCGCGGCATCCACAATCCTCAATGGCGATACTTCGAGCAGTTTTCAGAATATTCTCCATGCTGGATAGATCGATGATTGTCTGCTGTCCCTTTATTGAGATGTTGACCGGAATCGTCACTGGCGTCATCTTGTTCACATATTCTTTCATCAGTTTTTTTCTTGTCCAATCTTTCTCACCCTTCATCGATGCTATCCCCACTAAGATCATCTGCATATGATCTAGTTCTCTAGGAACTGCAGGACAAACTAGGTATAGGAACTGATAGCCAACTTAAGATTTGCTTCTATGAATTCTGCTAACCACTTTTCTTGGCTTCGATCGCGTCTCTTGTCTAGAGGACCCGCAATGACTAGCCCACTCCTTGCTGGGGACCCAAGCATCTTGGGTTAGCAGGAATAATCAAAAACACAATAAAAAACATGATAATCTTATTTGTCACGACAGAGAAAAAAGACGAGTCGGTTAAGTGTCCTTCAGACCATCCCAAACTTTGCCTCTTCGTTATCAGCGCGATCTGTTCTGAAAGGCATCCGAATCTCTAGGACACCGTTCTTGTAAGTCTTCCTCAATCTGGCAATGTCAGCATTTGGAGGAACGCCGACTCTAGTTGTTTGGAAGTTGATCGCCCCGATTTGAATCCAGTCATCCCCTGTTTCAAACTTGATGTCTTGCTCTTCTACACCTGGAAGCTCGACCAACGCAACAAACTCATTCTTGTCAGTGAATGTATCAACAAAGGGTTCTCTGAGTTGTTCCTTGTCTATCTCTGGAATCGTCAAATCCTCTTCCCTCTCTGTCTTCTTCTGCCCAAGTTGTGGCTTCCTGTTTTCTTCCTCCAGGAGGCCCGGTGTTCCGAAAATCCCGCGGAATATGAATCCCTTGACACCTGGCTTGTCCAGTGGTATCAGTTCTGTTTTGCCCTCGAGTTTTCCGCTTCTGATGGTTTCCTGTAGTTTCTTGATCTGCTCCATGAACTTGCGTTGCATTTTTCGCTGCTCTTCTATGAACTGATTAAAGGATTCGTCATTGAATATATCTCGGAACATGTCATCAAACTCCGTCATTCCATCTTGCACCTCCGGCATGTTTCTAATATGAGTCACGTGGTATGTTACCTAGTGGTAACAGTCAGTCTTATAAATGTTACTATGTAGTAACAAGAATGTGAGGAAAACTAGTTTGGGCATTATTAAGATCGAAGACAACGGAGCAAATCTCCTGCAAGATTGCCAGCAGCACATAGCGAGGCAAACTGTTAGAAACTTAGGGCAGACAAGATCGTGACTGCAGAAGATCCAACACTCAGCGATCTCCCTGACAAGCTACATGGGTATACTGTTCACGTCAGTCCTATGCCTTCAAGGTCGGGGTCAACTTCGCAACGCACCTTTTCATTTCCACCAGGACAAGTCCTAGGTTGGCTCCTGGTCTCGTTATGGCTGAAAGCACTGCCTCTCCGCCAACTCCAGTTAGAACTACGTCTCCTTTTGTCCCGCTTACTATAACCTTGTCAAGTCCACCTCGCTCAAGTTCCGTAACTGATCTGGAGCCAATGTTGAGCAGCGCTGCTGACATTGCCGCAATAAGTGATTCATCTGCATCCTTGTGAATGGCTGACGCCATGACCAAGCCATCTGTTCTAACGAGGGCAGATCCTTCAATGTCAGGATCAGCTTCCTCCATGCCCTTCAACACATCTTCGAGTTGTTTCCTGAGGCTTTTGTTTTCTGGCATTTGATAACTACCTCTCGCTCCGTTTCCGCTGGATGCCTTGGATTTGCTCTGCACTTCTTACAGATTGTCATTAGAAGGCAGAACTGCTTATTTTTCATCCTATTCGTAACTAGTGTGGGGTAGCTATTAAAGTATTGCGGAACAGTGCATCTTTTATTGCGGAGGTCGCAGGCATGTTCCCATCAATATGGGGAAAGAAAGGAGAGAGGGGGTCGATCAATGCTTTTCCTATTTCCGCTTAACAAAGATGCCTGCGGGATCGATCTCTTCTCTGAGTATCTTGACTTCCTCGCGAGTAGGCGCCTCAGTTACGTCCACCCTGCTCGGCACTCTCAGCCTGAAACCTGTGTTTTCGACAACCTGTTGCGTGGTCACGCCAGGATGTGTGGATATCAGGGTCATTTCCTTTGTTGCACTGTCAAATCCCATCACCGCTAGACTCGTAATGACCCTATACGGCCCTGTGTCTTTTGGCAATCCTGCTGCTTCCCTTGCACCCGGACCTGAAAGGTAACCCGGCGTAGTGCAGAAGTCGAGTCTATCGACAAACCGCCTCTTGTCATGCTGACCAGTGACTATTATCGTTTTCCATGCAAGGGATCCGATGTCATTCGCACCACCTGATCCTGGGAAACTGACTTGCATCTTGTCGTGTGTTCCGATGCACGTGGCGTTTATGTTTCCATACTTATCGATCTGACCCACACCGAGAAAACCGTAGTCGACGTATCCCGTCTGCAGAGCAGACATTGCATCGTCCATTGAACCCGCCAGCAGTGCCCTGTAGAATGTTCTTGAGTCTCCAACGGAGATTGGTAATGTAGGCGGCTGCGGTCCTATTCCCCCCGCTTCAAAAACTATGATTATGTTGGGTGCATGAGTTTTCTGGGCTAGTAGTGCTGCAAGCATTGGTATTCCAGTGCCGCAGACAACTATTTTCTTGTCTTCAAGGATTCTCGAACCTGCGGACGCCATCATTTCGATTAATGAGAACTCGATACTTTTTTCCCCACCTTGACTCATTTTGTGTTTCTACCTCCTTGGTTTACTTCTTTTTTCCTTCCGCCCATGGCGCTTTCAAGCGCTCTCTCAAGTGTTCTAATCGGCGGAGGTAGTTCAGTTTCTTTATGCCACCGATCAAGCCAAGGTAATCATCGAAGTCATTCGCTTTATGGATAAATCTGTCGACATATTCTTTGGCTCCTTCGGATGTCTCTGCCATCTTTAGATACATGCCGATGTGTTCTTCGTCAAAGTAGTATTCGTATGGCATGTTTCCTGGGTGGGAGCCGTATGGTACTTCGCAGACAGCATCAACATAATAGAATGGAATGGAAGTTCTCCAAGGCTCTCTTCTGATTTCACTGTTCTCAACTATTTTCTCGGTCGTGACAACGAGTTTGCGGGCCGCTCTTGAGAGGTCTATGTCCTCAATTGTGATGCCATCGATTTGACAGTTGCCATAAATGTCGCATCTATGGACATGAATGAACACAATGTCTGGGTAACAGGCTGGGAGCAGTGCGACCTTCATACCTGTAAAAGGATCTTTCACAGCCTTTGCAGCGCTATACTTGAAGGTATCCGTTCCCAACAGTATCCGTGTCGGCATGAATGGGATGCCCATTGCCGCCGCTCTGAATCGCCACTGGAAGGAAGCATTGCTCCACTCCTGTAATTCAATTGAGCCTGATTCTGCGGCTCTTCTGAAGGCAGGTGATAGTCCTCTCACTTCATGTCCGCCAGAATAGGCTCGATCGACCCGTTTTATGCAACCTCCAGCAACGAGAATTTCTATGTCATGAACGGCTGTCTTGCCGGCAATCGCGAGGTTGCTTTTCTTCTGTCTTATCATTTCGTATACGGCTACCATGGATACTCGAACGTGTCCGAATCCACCCATAGCAAGGTAGTCGCCGTTGCTAACGTATCTTGAAACAGCATCTTTGATACTCATGGTCTTATCCTGAAGCGCCCGATTTTTGTGTTCAAGCACCCATTTGCGGTGCTCCTCAGGATCATGCTTCGACCATATGACGGCATTCCCTTCTTCAATTACGTCCATTATCAGAGTCCTCCAACAATCTAAGAACTAGCTGCTCCCGCGAAGTCGCTTTTTGTCAGACATAGTCGCGTTGCTCTAGATGGTTCTATCTATAAAACACTTCTTCTGGTTCCGCTAACTCCTCCCAATTCAGAGTTTAAGCATTGCGTAGCTGGGAGGCGATAATCGGCTGAAGTGGCTCTTTTTCTCGGAGAACATAGCGGCAACTTGTCGGCCTCAGTTGATTGAGCAAATGGGTTCTCATACTTCACTAGAGCTGGTTTCGTCCTTCTTTCAGATTTGCTCCGGTGGAACTTGGTCAGGACGATGGGCAATGTTGTACGCAAGTCCATGTTTCTTCAGTCTTCGCACTACATGCGGATAAAGGATGAGTTCTTCCACTTCAGTGTTCTGAGCCAGTTTTGGGTCGATTTCCTTGAGTTCTCCGATTAGAGCGTTGAAGCTGTCTTGTGTTGAAAAGGATGACATGACCGAGGCATGGCAACCGACACCAGCCCTTCTCAGATCCTCGAGGGCTCTTATTTGAAGGCGGAAGTCCTCAGGTTTCGCCCCAGTCAACACGGAGAATTCTTCCCCGTCACATCCCTTTAATGAGACCCTTACGTGAATGAAGTCATGGTAGGATGATAAGTCCTTAGCGTAGGTCTCGTCTGCTGCGATGGGTATCCCGTTGGTCTCTAGAATAAATGTGTACCCATAGCCCTCGATACTGTGAAGAAGTTGCAGCAAATGCTGTTTACCAAGGGTAGGTTCTCCTCCACTCACTCGAAGCTGGTTCAATCTTCGTTTTCTGGCCAGAGACAGCATCTCTTCTGCGATTCTTCTTGGGGTGTAGAATTTTCCTGACCCAGCGGGATGAGACATCACGTTGTCCTTAACCCAGCAGAACTTACATAACAACCCACAACCTGCACAGTCAGCAGTGACTATGCCGCCATACCACCTTGCAGTTCTTATCCGATAGTATTTTCTTTCCTGCTGTCCCTCTGAGTTAATCCGAGTAACAAGCTTCTCGACTGCCCGATGCCTCTGAACAGAGTCATAGTACCTGTCTGATTTCTCTTCTCTTGGCAATGAGCTGTTACACCCTCACTCTCTAAAGTGGCGCCTGGGGAGTGCCCGAAACGTATAACCTCAATAAGTAGCTTGTCGGTCAAGAACCGAGAGAAGACAGGTTTCTCTTCGGTTCGTTCTATTCTTTGAAGAGTTTCGTGTTCAACTTTCCTTTCGAAATGAGATGGTCGTCCCCGATGTAGACGTCCCCATATCTAAACCAGTTGTCTATATGCTCCGGCGCCTCATGACTTCCCTTCATATGGATCGAACTTCCATAGGCGACATGGAAACCCTGCAGCTTCTCAAGTATGGTTCTGTTGTAGGTCATGTCCTCCATTTTGATATACGAGCCTGCAATGTATGTGCCGATTCCCATCTCAGCGAAGTATCTGTTCTCTTTCACTTCCAAGTGTTTCGTGATGAAGTTGCGCACCTCGTCGTCTTTTCCGCCGAGGTTTCTGCAATCAGTGATCTCGCCGTCTTGAAACTCTAGTATAACCATGCCTCTGATCGGAACGTAGAGATGATAGAAACTACCTTCCTTAAAGTACAACTTTCCCTTTGCCGATCCTGGCGTGGGTTCGAAAAAGACTTCTCCAGATGGAATATTGATTATGTTCTCATTAGCTTCGAAGTAGTCCGCCACGATCTTATCCGACGCTGCTATCAAGAACTCTAAGGGATCACCATATCTCCCTTCCTTTAGGGTATAGACCTGCATTTTCTGCCCTGATTTTCCCTGCAGGTAACGCCTCAATCGCTTTGAGATCGAATTGGTTTCCTCAATTGACCCAATGTCAGCCAATGTTTCCAGAACGTGGATATTCGGCCTGCCTGCAACTGCGTAGAGCCTTATCTTGTTGTCTCTCATTCTGTCAAAAATCGTTTTGAAGAATGCTTTGTTGAGCACAGGCGACTCTGCATTTGTGATTGTCTCGCCTGGGTTCGAGTATGTCCCTATGATGATGTCAGCTTTTCCAGCGAGCTTTGTTATAGTCGGGTCAATATGAGCCACGTCCGTGACTGGTCTCTCTTTAGGTAGATACTTGACGTGAACCTCTCCTTTGCTCTTTTGCCACTCACGTATGACTTTCGCCAAGGTCTCCGTGTAAAGGGGGCTCAGATCTCTCTGATCACCGATCAGCAGTACCTGATCCTCCTTTCTCATAATATGTGATTTGTCTCCGTGGCTGATTATTTTAACAATGTTCGAGCAAGCATCTTGCATTGAAGTTTCGAGGTCTCTGACTGCCATATCACGTCCCGCTCCATTCTGAATCTACTGATTTTTGAGCGAACGCCGCTATATTGTGACTATATTGAGTGATCTTGACTTAACATTTACTTTTTGCTGTTTGCGCATGCGAAGGGGGTGGAGTTCTGCCGAAGCGGAGTATGAAAGCATGTCTTTTGTCAACAAAAGATCGACTGCGAACATCGCAGTAAATGCTCGCATTCAGGCAGAAGCCTTCCTTCCCCTGGTTGAGATGCTGAAAACAAAAAAGGATAACAATAAGACTACTCCCAAGTGGGCGAATGAGATGAAATATCCAAAGGTCGCGGCGAGCAGGAGGCCTGTCACTATAGGCCCGAGTACCTGCCCTACATCCATTAAAGTGCTTAGAAAACCTAGAGCAGATCCACAGACCTCCTTTCTGCAAAGCTCGGTGACCAGTGGGGGAGTAGAAGACGTGACTAGTGAAATCCCAAGTCCATATGCAACTGAAACAACAGTGAGCTGAATGAATCCCGCTGCGAATGGAAATACGATCAAGGCGATCGCTCCAAGTATAAGCCCTAGACGTATCGGTGTTCTTCTCCCAACTCTATCTGAAAGTCTGCCCATTGCAGGCTTGCCAAGGAAAACAGCTAGCGGTTCGACCAAAGCGATAATCCCAACCGAGAATGGATCCAGTCCTAGCACATCCTTGGCGTACGCGACCACGTAGAATTCGAACGCTCCTATGGTGTAGTATTGTGTTGCCTCTACGAAGCTCGCGGCGAGAACCTTTCCATTTGCAGCTACTTCTTTCCAGTCCCGACGGAGACTTCTTCGTCCAATTGCCTTCTCAGCGTTGCCCGCATCATTAGCAATCCCAGTGTAGCCCTCTTTTCCTCGCCCACCGTTTTCACGTAACCAGACCGCGATGAGTAATGCAAGTGCTCCCATGATCCCGTCGATCAGGTAGAGTTCATTGAAGTTTGAAACTGAAGTGAGAAGAATGTAACCACCCAACAAGGGGGCAGTAAAACGTCCTATGTATGTTATTGATGAGAACAAGGAGATCTTCTCCGCCTTGCTTTCAGGAAACCTAGCTACTATTGCAGCGTTCGCCACTGGGCCAAAGATAGCTGTAGCAAAACCATGGTAGAACCTTACTGCAATTAGCTGCAACGGGCCCGTCACAAAAAGGTAGAGGAATGGAGCAGAAGCGAAGATCACTCCAGACGCGATGATCACTTTGGCGCTGCCCCATCTGTCTGAAAGCGTTCCAGCAGGTAGACTGGCCAAAACGCCTGGAATGGTTGACGCTGATGCGATAAACCCCATCAGATACACTGGCGTCGCGAGGCTTTCTGCAAAGTATATTAACACGGGGCTCTTCGACAAAGTTGAACTCAGAAGCGCGAACAGACCCGTAACGCAAAGGATCGCATAGAACAAACGTTTGCCCATGTTGGCATCTGCCTCTAAGCTAGTTGGGAATACTGCAGACAGCTACTTCTTCTTTGAGAAGCCATATGAGCCCAGCGACTTTCCAAGGCTATGATATTCTCCTGTAATCGGGTTCCATGTAATCGGCTTCAACTTCCCATAATCAACAATTCTCTTGGCTTGGTTCAGCACGTCCTCATTCACATTAATGTTGACGACTTCTCCCACAAAAACATCATGGGACCCTAGTCTCAGAATATCCTTGACTCTGCACTCAAGGCTGACTGGGCATTCACTTATTGCGGGAGGTCTCACTTTCTTCGAATTAACCGACGTGAGTCCAGTTTTTTTGAATTTGTCTACTGTTCTCCCAGACACGATTCCACAATAATCAGTTTCTTTCACAATGTCAGCTGTAGGTATGTTCAGAACGTATTCCTTTGTTTTGCTTATCAGCGCATGGGAATATCGCGTAGGCATTATTGAGATACTTACTTGAGGAGGAACCCCGCTGAGTATTCCTGCTGCTGCCAGTGTGCACACATTGGGTTTCCCATTCTCATCAACTGATGTGGCCAAAACAACGGGGGTTGGATACAATAATGCGGAAGGCTTCATGTCTTTTCTTGAAGGCGTTGATCCCGACCTCCACAGTGCAATTTAGTAAAGGTAGTAGATGGTTAGAGCCATGAAATGATTGTGGCGGATATGTCACTTCTTCTTTGAGAAACCTATGGATCCCAGTCTTCTCCCAAGACTGTAATATTCCAGAGAAATGGGATTCCAGGTTACAGCTTTCAATTTCACAAAATCGATGTTCCCACGTTGACCTACCACGTTCTCGTCCGCATCGATATTGATGGTCTCTCCAATGAACAGATCATGGGATCCTATGTTTATGACGTTTTTCACCTTGCATTCAAGGCTGACCGGGCACTCTTTTATTAGCGGAGGCTTCACTTTTGAAGCTTTTATCGGCGTCAGCTTGGTCTCCTTGAACTTATCGACGGTTTTCCCTGAAACCAGTCCGCAGTAGTCAGTCTCCTTCAAGATATCTTCCGTTGGAATATTGACCACGAATTCCTTGGTCTTGCGTATCAAGCCATTGGAATAACGTTGAGGTGTAACTGAGATTCCTACTTGCGGTGGGACTGAACACAAGTTACCAGCCCAGGCCAACGTTATGATATTCGGTTTATCACTCTCGTCCACCGATGTGACAAGGATCACAGGGGTTGGATACAATGCATTGGACGGTTTCAGTTCCTTCTTATATGACAATCGGATCAACCTCTGATTGCTATCGTATACTGGTGGGTGACTTAAAACACTTGTCACCCATGAATCCAAATTCGAATGAAGAAAGAGCGGATCTCGACTTGACTCTTATTTCGGTTTGCTGATGAACTCAATGAGCTGCGGGCTTCTCCTAACTATGTCGGTAGTGGTGATTACTCCCACGACTTTTCCTTCCCGGGTCGCTACAAGTTTCTTTATGTTCTTCTTAGACATCATCCTCGCAGCTTCTTCAAGAGTGATGTTCTCGTCCACGGTCACAACGGGTCTGGACATTATGTCTTTGGCTTGAAGCGATCTTGCGTCAATGCTTTGTTCAGCGACTCTTTGCAGAATGTCTCGTTCCGTGATTATGCCATGAAGCTTCTCTCCGTCCATGACCAAGATAGAACCAATATTGAACTTGATCATCTTCTCTATTGCTTCATGAGCTGATGACGTAGGTCTGACACTCTTTATGGCTTTGGCCATTGCATCTCTTACTAATATAACACCTGACATTACAATCCCCTCATAATCTGTGAAGTCCGCTCTGACTATTCAAGCAGTTGCTTCTTCAGGTTAGTCGACTTCTCCTGAAATTGGATCTGACTTAAAAATCCTTTGCTCACTTAATTCATTGGAGCAGAAATAGTTATCGGCTAGGCTGAGTGACCGACTCTCTATTGAGACATTCATTCACAGTGCGAATCTAACGGTTCTAGCCTCAATAGAATCATCTTCAACTCCTGTCTGATATCGACTGAAAAAAGGATCATCGCTGGATCCACTCTTATCACACGATTAGGTGGTTTGATCGGAATGACCCCGTCAACCAAGGAGCGCACGCCCAAGCAACTTACCATAGATGGAAAGCCAGCGAAGAGAGGCAGGATTAAGTATAGGAAGCTTTTTTCGAGACACAAGGCCAAGAAGAAAGCTCAAGCCGGGACTAGACAAAACCGGGGTGAGAGCGAGGCCGAGGAGAGAATAATCTCTTGGCTTGATGAAAATAAGATATCCTTCGAGGCTCATGGAGCAATTCCCCGTGGCAGAATCCCTGTTGATGCCAACAAACTGTTGGAAGAAGTACTGTCGAATTTCTCTGCTGAAGACAGAGAACTGTTAACAACCAGATTTCAACTGAAGAAGATCGACAGCAACAGGGCCATTGGACGGTATGACTTCAAAGTGGAAGGAAATAACAGAATTACTGGAAAACCTGAGACGTACTTCATAGAGTATTGGGGGATGTATAATCCCAACGTGAAGATCACAAAAGAGAATCTCCGAAGGCTCTACAATAGGCTTTTGATTAACTACACTTTCATTAAGAAACCCCTGAAAGAGAAGTACTACAGATCGATCGGTCTCAACCTGATCTCACTTACGAGATCAGAATTGAAGAAGCAGGTATTGGATGAAAAACTTGGCTGTCTGCTGAGCCTAGAACAGAGGCATCTTATTTCCAATTTCATGCCCAGCGAGAAATCTTCAGACCCGCGAGAATAGTCATAGGTACTTGCTGAACCACCTATAGCTGAGTTCTATGGCCTCTTTTCTGATCGACTGGTCTAGAAACTGGTGATCCCCCATCTCAAAAAACCTGAACTCTTTCGGTTCGTTGGCGTAATCATATATCATGTTAGCTTGGTTCCAGGGCACAACCTGATCTCTTTTGGAGTGAATGACTAGTATCTTACTGATCTTTCTGGCGGCATCGACAACGTCATACTTCGAGAGGTCTTCCATGAAAGGTGAGGATTCGAAACTCTTGATTGACCCTTCATCTTCGCTCGAATGGCTATCTCTCCTATCTCTCACTGTTCTGATCATTGACTTAAAAAGATCCTTGAGCAGGCATGGAGTAGACCAGGTTACCACAGCATTGATTTCGCGTGTCTGGCTTGCAGTAAGTATCGCCGTTGCTCCGCCAAAGCTGCTCCCGAGAACTCCTATTGACTTGAATTCTCTTTCAATGGCCAATCCTATAGCTCCGTTGAGATCTCTTATCCTGTCCGTTAGCATATTCCCAGTTCCTTCGCTCTCTCCTGCTCCACGGAAATCGAATCTCAGAACAGCAAATCCCTTGGATGAAAAGTATTCGGCTATTTCGAGATACTTCACGCTGTCTTTGCTGCTATTCAGTCCGTGGCAAGTGATGACTATTGACGTCTCTCGCACTTCTCGATGACGAGGTAGGTGCAGCACGCCGACCACTCGTTCGTCTTCACTAAGGAAACCGACCCTTTGAGTGACCCCACTACTCATAGAACCGCCCCGAGTAACACTGTCACCATCATGAAGGACTCCTCAATACTGCTTCATGCAGAGGCAATTCCCGGAACCGCCTTGTGATTCACAATGGAGCAAATGGAATATGAGGATGACGTTCAGCTCCTTGATACGAAGTGACTTACTTGTTCTTCGGCTTTTATTTCTTTCCCGCTCACAAGAAATTCTGGACAGGCTTGTGAAACTCACCATATTGTAGTAATCTGCGAGTCAACCAAAACCATAAAATACGAGAACACTCAATCTACTACCCACCTGTAAGGAGGGCGAAACTCATGAGCGTAGTAAAAGCATCAAAAGAATTGTTAGATCTGCTGAACAAGGCTATCGCAAGGGAGATGCAGGTTTCAGTGCAGTATATGTGGCAACACGTTCAATGGAGTGGGGTGAAGGGCTTCGCCGTTAAGGATGAACTTGAAGGCATAGCAAAACAGGAAATGAAGCATGCGGAGTCTATAGCAGAGAGACTGTTTTACCTTGGTGGAACACCAACAACCAAGCCAGATCCAATATTCGTGGGAGAAACCTTGAGGGAAATGATTGAACGTGACATGAAAGATGAGGAAACGGCAATCAAGCTTTACAAGCAGATCATTGATAAGGCAAGAGCCGAGAACGACGAAACAACAAACAGATTATTCAGAGAAATAACGCAGCAAGAAGAAGACCACCACGACACATTCTCAACCTTACTCGAGGAAATATAGGAAACACTGGTTTCCTCATTTCCAAATTTTCCATTTTTGCTTGGAGACCAACCAATTGCTCGGTGGTAAGCAAGCTAGTTTTCGCGTCGCCCCAAAATGATTTATAGATCATCGCAGAAGTCCCTTTCCTGTGAAACCAAATCAGTTTTTCATCGTACTTATGATCCGAGGCGAACATCCTTGGCAAATGCCACACGTATTGGTTTTGTGGGTTGCGGCTGGATCTCAATGACTCACCTCCAGTCACTCGACTTGGTGGCTCGATCCAAGCTGGTCGATGTCGAAGTCGTAGCTGCCCATGATGCTGATCCTGAGAGGTTGAAAGTGGTAGCGAGACTTAGACCTGGTATCAAACTCTATGACGATGCTACCGCTCTCATTAGGAGCAATGCTGTTGATGCGGTGTTCATTTGCACCCCAACCAAGTTCCACAAGGACTACGTGGCAAAAGCCGCTATTGCAGGCAAAGACATTTTCTGTGAGAAGCCAATGGCGACCAATCTGAAGGATGCTGAGGAAATGCTTCACGTCGTCGAGAAGGCTTGCGTCAAGGCACAGGTCGGATTGGTGATGAGGTTCGACCCTCTGCTCAATTACAGTAAGCAGTTGATCGACGAAAACAAGAAGAGAATTGAACCAGCCATGAATTTCGTGCTCAGAGATGACCAGTTCTTTCCAATTAGAGGACAATATCATAGCACGTGGAGAAAAGACAAGGATATCACGGGAGGAGGAACTCTCATAGAGCATTCAATCCACGACGTTGACTTCATGAGATGGTTCTTTGGAGACATTGAAGACGTCAGAGCAAGCGTAAGGTACTTCTCTGGCAGAGAAGTTGAAGACGAAGCCAACCTTTGGCTCAAGTTCGAGAACGGCGCTGAAGGAATGCTATCAAGCATATGGCACGAGCTTGGAATGAGAGGATCAAGTCGCCTAATCGAGATCTTCTACAACAAAGCGCTCTTCCACCTCGAACTAGATGGAGAAACAAAGTCTGCAGTGCCATGGTTTTACCAAATGGGTGAAGAAGCCCCAATTAAAATAGGTTACAAAAAAGCGAATGACTACATCAAAGAGAAACTGGGCATCCAGAGCAAATACGAGCTAGGAGAGTACACGTACCAAGATTACTCATTCATTAAATCAATACAATCCAATAGCCGACCCCAGCCAGATTTTGCAGTCGGAGTCTACGCACACAAGGTTGTCGAAGCAGCATACACTTCGGCCAAGCAGGACGCAACGATCAAATTGAACAAGTTTAGGAGTTGAATTGGCACATGACATTATCGTATCTACAAATGAATGCACATCATCTTCTCTTCTATTCCTTTTTTCTCTACGTTCTCGTCAAACCCTATTTTCCGTACGGTCCGAGTCACGCTCTTATATAGATGAGACACACAGATGTTGCGCCAGAGAAGTTGGCCAAGCACGTCATGCGCGGTCACGCGCGCACTAGAACCAATGAATCTCTGACTTGTGTCACAATTGGCGAGTCCAAACTTCCAAAGGAAAGACCAGTGCATTTAGGAAGATTGAAGTTAGGAGATGGAGATTTGTGTCAGACCTAAGCAACGGTGGACATCCGATAAACATCGGAATGATTCTGAGTCGGCACGCTCAGTACCGCCCTAATCACCCAGCAGTTGTCTTCAAAGAGAAACGTTTGAATTACTTGCAGCTTAATCAGGAAGTGAATCGAATCTCGAACGCCCTTTTGGGCATGGGGATCAAGAAAGGCGATAAAGTGGCTACGCTACTTCCTAATTGTGTTGAATTGCTCGAAACCTACTGGGCAGCAGCAAAAACTGGAGCGGTTGTGGTGCCACTCAGCCCGATGCTCTTGCCTAAGGGATTAAAGTCGCTCCTCGATGACTCCGAGTCAAGAGCGATAATAACCAGTTCCAGTCTTGCGAAGAACGTTGAAGAAGTAAGACATGAGCTGACCCGCATTATTGATGACGGGTACATAGTCGTCGACTCATCAGTTATGCCTCATTACCAGTACTATCACGAGATGAAAGCAAGAGCCAGTGATCAGGATCCCCAAGGCATAGAAATCAATGAGAATGATCCTTACAACATAATATACAGTAGCGGAACAACAGGTTTGCCCAAGGGAATAACCCACACTCATTACATACGGTTAATGTATGCCTTGACCATGATCCCAGTCTTCAGAATGACACCTGAATCAGTAATGATGCATTCTGGTTCGATTGTGTTTAATGCAACCTTCGTGACTTTGATGCCCGCTCTGTATATGGGTTGCACTTTCGTTCTTCTTCCCGCATTCAATCCTGAGGATTTCATAGAAACCGTGAGCAAAGAAAAGGTAACCCACATGATGATTGTTCCTGCGCAAGTTATTGCCATTCTTCGCTCACCAAAGTTTTCGCTCAAAGCGCTGCAATCAATTGAAATGATATGCAACGTTGGAGCACCTTTGCTGAAGGAGCATAAACAAGAATTGAACAAGCGCTTGCCTGGCAGATACTATGAACTATACGGTCTGACTGAAGGATTTGTGACCGTCCTAGACAAATATGACTATTCAAGGAAGCCGAATTCTGTTGGAACGCCGGGACCACTTTATCAGATGCGAATTGTAGACGAAAATGATAACGATGTTCCCACTGGGCAAACAGGTGAGATTATCGGTCGCGGTCCAGTCCTTATGCCAAGATACTATAAGCGTCCTGACCAAACTGAACAGGCTATCAAAGATGGCTGGCTGTATACTGGTGACATGGGCTACATCGATGATGATGGATTTCTATATCTTGTGGATCGAAAGAAGGACATGATCGATTCAGGAGGAGTGAAAGTCTATCCAAGAGATATTGAAGAAGTCGTTGCGAGGCACCCTGAGGTGAGGGAAGCCGCTGTCTTCGGCATTCCCGACGAAAAGTGGGGTGAGACACCTGTTGCCGCAGTTGTTCTCAACAGACCTGGCAGCATCACTGCAGAGTCACTACTGAAGTGGATTAATGAAAACGTAGGAGCGAAATATCAGCGCGTCAGCAAAGTAATTGTCAGTGAGGAGTTACCTCGCAACATAGCAGGTAAAATCCTTAAACGCGTAATGCGCGAAGAGTATTTAGTCAAAAAGTAGAAAGTTTCGAGAACGATTAGTTGGGAGGAGAGAAATGAGTTATGAGAACCAAAGTAAGAGACTTTGAGATGTATTACGAGGATACAGGAAAGGGAACGCCCCTAGTTCTGATACATGGAGTGGGAGGGGACTCAACTGAGTGGTCAGAAGTGAGTCCAGAGATGTCAAAGGAAATTAGATGCATAGCTGTGGATCTGAGAGGACACGGAAAATCTGAGAAACCAGATATGCCCTACACTCAAGAAATGTTCGCCGACGATGTGGCAGCACTCCTTGACATCCTGAAGATAAGCAAGACATACATATGCGGAATCAGCATGGGCGGATTTGTAGCGCAGAAGCTAGCGCTTGCCCACCCAGAGAAAGTCGACGGGCTAATCCTTATAGACACAACGCCCAGAATGCCTGCGAAGTCAATACAGGTCGCTGGAGCATGGGCAAGAGCGTTTGCTGAAAAAGGATTGCAGGCATATATCGACGCAGAGATCAGAGATATCTTTCATCCGATGTTTGTGCGCAGACACAAGGATGCAATCAAGAGATTTGCAGATTCCATGAAAACTAGGGAGGCAAAGACCTCGGCAAGGGTACAGCAGGGCTATATGAAGAGCCCGCCATTAATGGAGAAGGACATTAAGAAAATCAAGGTTCCAACGCTGATCATTCATGGTAGAGAAGATGGAGTGGTTCCAGTTGAGGAAGCTGAACTGATGCACAAGGAAATCCAGAACTCACAGATGGCGATCATCCCTTTCGCAGGACACGGCGCCCTTATGGAGAGGCCAGACTACTTCGTGGACCTGATACTGTACTTTGTCGAGGAGTCCAAGAAGAAGCCCAAACCCTGAATGCCCGTGGCCTCTGATGGTTAGGTGTAGCTGATCGATCATTCAAAGAGACCATGCTTTCATACCGAGGAAGCATCGATCCAAGATCGACCAACCTTCAGAAAAGAATAGAAACCCCCGAGGGATCCACATTGAGTCACTCCTCCAAAGCCCTACGTAAATTGACAAAATCACTGAAACCATTCTCGGAAGAAACCCAAGCAGTCGCCGCGGTCGCGCTTCTGCTAAGGGACGTTGAAAGAGACTTGCAACTCCTTGTTGTAAAGAGGGTAGAGAACCCAAAGGATCCCTGGTCAGGGCAAATGGCCTTGCCCGGGGGAAGACGTGAAACCAAAGACGGAAACCTGAAAGAAACCGCCATCAGGGAAACCTTCGAAGAGACTGGCATCAATTTGCTCGATGGCACACGCTTTCTCGGCGTGCTGGATCCCGTCAAGTCTGCAGTTAGACCCGAAATGAAGATTCTTCCCTTCATCTTTATACTCGACTACGAGCCCGAAATCAAGCTAAGTCTCAGCGAATTGGAGCGCTACATCTGGCTGACCCCGAAGCAACTGATCGAAAACAAGGGGAACACCAGATTCAGCTTCGGAACATTCCCTGCCTACGTTATACGAAACAATGTAATCTGGGGATTAACGTACATGATTCTCACAAGATTCCTTGAGTTGCTTGAGTGACAAACGTGGATGATTTTCTTTTGCCGCCGATCTGAAATGCAAACAGAACCAGTTTGAATGTCAACATTGAAGTATATATGCGAGATCTGAAGAGATACTATTCATCTTTGTTTGAAGAAATCGATAGGAGGATGAGGCAAGTTTGGTGGTGATAGATGCACACGTTCATGTCTATCAGAGGAGACACTATCCCGAGAATTTTATTGAAGGGATCGTGGATCAATATGGAGTCGCATTTGGGCTGAAGAGAGAAGACTTAATGAAAGGCCCTCTTGTGCAGGACATGATGGACGGAAACCCCGACAAGTTGATAAAGGAAATGGATGGGGCTGGAATCGACAAGAGTGTCGTATTTGGAGGAGATTGGGGCAAGGGATTAATCCCAGGGCTACGGCAGGAAGCCGATGTCGAAGAAAGTAACAAGTACATATTGGATGCCGTCAAGAAGTACCCTGACCGATTAGTCGGTTTTGTTGCAGTCGATCCGCGCCGTAAGAACGCTTCGGAAATCCTCGAGCGGGGGTTAAAGGATTGGGGAATGAAAGGTATCAAAATATACCCACCCACCGGTTTCTACCCGAGCGACGAGATATGCACGCCGCTCTACAAGAAGGCCTTGGACCACGGCGTTCCTATATTAACTCATTCAGGACCTGCTGCCGGACCATATTACATGAAGTGTACCCACCCAATGTATATCGACGAGGTCGCCGGAAAATTCCCTGAGCTTACCATGATCATAGCGCACGCTGGTTGGGGTGTATGGCTTGATGCTGTGATCTCAGTTCTTGTTACGAGGCCGCGCGTCTATACTGACATTTCCGCATGGGGGCAGACATTTCACCATTACGATCAGGGATACTTCGTCCATTCATTACGCAGGCTTATCAACGTGGCTCCTGCGAGAGTATTGTTCGGATCTGACTGGGGATGGGTCAAATCAGCTCTAAGTCAAAAAGATTGGGTTAAGTGGCTAAAGGAGTATCAAGTCCCTGATGCAATGAAAGCAATCGGTATCAAGAATTTCACTCCAAAAGAAAGAAATGATCTTTTAGGCGAAAATGCTAGAAAACTCCTGAAGATTTAGCAGCATCAAGAGAGATTTGAGTCAAGTTCCGCTATTTCTTAACTACGATTTCTGGGAGATGATCATTATGAAGCCAATTGGACCACTAATGGTCGAGCACAGGCTTATTGAGCGCATGATTGCCGTTGTCAAAGAGGAGTTAAACAAGATCAAAGAAGGAAAGAAGGTTGATTCGGTTTTCATCGACACCTACGTCGACTTTCTCAGAACATACGCTGATAGATGCCACCACGGAAAAGAAGAGGATATTCTCTTCAGAGACCTTGGAAAGAAAAACCTCTCCCAAGAGCACAAGAAAACTATGGATGAATTAGTGGACGAGCATAAGTTTGCAAGAAAAACCGTTGGAGCGCTAGTCAATGCGAAGGAGCGGTACCTTCTGGGGAGCAGTGACGCTCTGAACAATGTCACATCAAACCTAAGAACGCTCATCGAATTCTACCCGAAGCATATTGAGAAGGAAGACAAGCACTTCTTCTTCCCAATCTTGGACTACTTTACGAAACAGGAGCAAGATGCAATGCTTCAAGAGTTCTGGGAATTTGACAGAAGGCTAATCCATGAGAAGTACCAGAAAGTTGTGGAACAGTTCGGAAAGAAGAAGTGATGCCACCGCAGAAAGAACCACGAAATAGATAGATATGGATGGCGATTGACATTTGCCAGAGTTCCTTGGAGACATTGATACGACGCGACGATCTAATCTCTCACCTTGCAGGTGAATTCGCAATAGTCGTCTCCTTTAGCCACACACTTCGTCTCGATGCACTGAACCTTTTTGCCCAATGCCAATTCGGTGGCTCCAGCCAGGGCACCAGCAAGATATTGACCCGTTGGTTTATCTGATCTTTCGTTCATTGAACACAGCGAATGTCTTACTCTGAACGTGATTGTTTCATCAGTGAATTCAGCCAGCTCGGTAATTCCTGATCCATTTGCAGATATGTAGCTGGCGAACATCTCAAGTATCTGCTTGGGACTTGTACCTAAGGGAATATTCATCGCCTTGAGTAGTATTTCTAGCTCAGCTCGTCCGTTCGATTTGTAGAGGTTGTAGACCTGCTCCGATGTGGTTTTGAAGCCAAGCAACTTCACAGCCTGCTCTAGGAGAGCATTTACCAATGCAGCGTTGCTTAACAAGAACCTTAGACCAGTCATGGTTATAGTCCCATCGGCGTTGAACTTAATGTGATCTCTGAAAGCCTGTATTGGCTCGGCAAATGATGTCAAGAGACGTGGCTTGTTGCCGACGATCTCGTAAGGCACCTCGTCAGAGTAGAACCCTGCGATAGGTGACTCCTTGACTCGGACGAACCTCTGGAACCTTCCCTTGACATCCTTCATGGTAAGAACAACTATGCCGTCGAACATGTGCTCAAAGGTAGCCACGACAGTTTCATCGAACATTCTGGGGGTTATCAACGTTAGGCTTGTTGCGTTCTGCTGCTCCGCAATTTGGATAGCCTTCTTGACCGCTTTGTACGCCGGCTCAAACTTGTAATTCATGATCTGTGAGGACAATGAGCACACAACAACTCTGGCACCAGTGCATCTTCCACTCTTGAGATTTTTCTCCGTAAGCTGAGCCATATCATAGTACAGTCTCAGCATAGAGTTAGGGTCGTACAGGTTTTCAGTCATTAAGATAGGACTAGCATGGTCGGGATCATATTTCCCCTCACTGCACAGATCAGCAATAAGCAATGAACCAGAGCGTAGTGGTTCTTTTGCATCAAATCCAAACTCCTCGAGTCTGGCAATAATATCTTCATGAGGTCGATCATACCCGACTATGCCGCACATTTCTCTTTGCCTTATTCCGTCATCAAGAAATGATGCAATGAAGGCCATTTCGCCTGTCCCCGGCTCTACTTCCAACAAGTGTGCAGTACCTGGGAGGAGACCACCTCCCATCATCCTATCAAGATCCTTCACGCCCGTGCTAACGTACTTAGTCATGTCTACACACCTACCCTAACCGGACAACCTTTCAAACTTATGCATCAAGGTCCATCAACTTATATGTATGCGGTGCGCTGAGACCTACAGAATACAGTACATTGGCACGGAAATATATCTTTGATTCTCATTGAGAGTAGAGTTATCGAGGAATTCCTGAATCTCGCAATCAGTAACTTCACGGAAGCAATGAAAAGCATTAAAAGCAACAGGTTCTCATCAATTCTGTCCTTCAGAAGTTATTTGGATCCTGGAGTCATATTGCTCGAGGTGTGAGGGTAGTTGTTGAGCGATGGCAGGAAGACTGTTCTTGTAATTGACTTCGGGGGCCAATACGCACACTTGATAACTAGACGAATTCGCGAGATCGGAGTCTATTCCGAGCTAACGGTTTACAGTGACGTAAGAGAGGACAACTTTCTTAGCGAAAGGAATCTTGGTGCTGTGATTCTTTCAGGCGGTCCAAACAGCGTATATGATCTAGGAGCTCCATCCTTAAGCAAAAGCCTATTGGAGTCCCTCATTGCCAAAAGCATTCCGATTCTTGGAATATGCTATGGACACCAGCTCCTTGCTCACTTGCTTGGTGGAAAGGTGGAGCCTAGTACAAGTAGGGAATATGGAAAAGTGAAGCTAAAGGTGTCGGATAGGTCAGACCTACTTAAAGGATTGAACAAAGAAGAGACTGTGTGGATGAGCCATGGGGATCAAGTTGTTGAACTTCCACCCGAGTTCGACAGGCTCGCTTCCACAGAGATCTGCCCCATCGCTGCATACCGTTCTAGAAAAAAGGGGATATATTCAGTTCAATTCCATCCAGAGGTACGCCATACCGTTAATGGTATGAAGATCTTGAGAAACTTCATCCTCGATATTTGCAGCATAGTGCCAAATTGGAACCCCCTGGACTTCATCGAGGCAACCGTGCAACAAATCAAGAATCAAATCAATGGGGGAAGAGTCGTCATGGGAGCGAGTGGAGGTGTCGACTCGACGGTCGCAGCAGAACTGATACACAGAGCAATCGGCGACAACATACACTGCATATTTGTCGACACAGGACTATTGAGGGAGGGCGAAGCTGAACAGGTCAAGGAGACTTTCACCAAGCAACTCAATTTTAAGAACTTCTATTTCGTTGACGCAAGCGAACTGTTTCTTTCCAAGCTTAAGGGAGTTGAAGACGCCGAGAAGAAGAGGCAGATTATAGGGTCAACCTTCATCGAGGTCTTCGAAAACAAGGCCAACGAACTGAAGGTCAAGTACGGAGAGTTTGAATTCCTTGGGCAAGGGACGATATATCCAGACAGAATAGAGAGCGCCCAAGCAAGCAAAGCATCATCTAGAATAAAGAGTCACCACAACGTCGTTTTACCTGAGTGGATTCACCTCAGGCTCGTAGAACCGATCAAGGACCTCTACAAAGATGAGGTCAGAGTCGTCTCTGAGAAACTAGGGATACCTGATGAGATAACTTGGCGCCAACCTTTCCCAGGTCCAGGACTTGCCGTGAGGTCTCCTGGAGAAGTAACTATAGAGAAGCTTGAGATACTAAGAGGGGCAGACGCGATAGTTAGAGAAGAGATTAAGAAGGCTGGGTTTGAGAAGAAGCTTTGGCAGGCATTCGCTGCAATACTCCCTGTGAAGACGGTTGGAGTTATGGGCGACCACAGAACATACCAATACGCGGTCGCCATCAGGGCAGTCGAAAGCGAGGACGCAATGACAGCTAACTTTTCCAAGCTACCTTGGGATTTACTAGAAAGAATCGCGCTGCGAATAGTCGACGAGGTTAAAGGTGTTAATAGAGTTCTGTATGACGTGACAGACAAGCCGCCAGCAACAATTGAACTTGAATAGCATCTCAATGCACATTTTTGATTGCACCGTGTTTTGAGAATTTTGCTGCTCATATCAACTGTGCATGTTTCTGTTTTCTTTTCTCCACATCGAAATGCTGAAAACGAGTAACTGAGACATTGATGACATGCGCCAATACAAAATCGTTTCTTTCGTTACTTCATCCTTTTCTTTTTCGGCAGAGTTCTTGTCGGCTTGGCATTTTCCCACAAATGATTGAATAGTAGCCTTCCCACACCCCACGCGAGGACGATACCAGCAATCTCATCCACAATGTAGTGCTGCTTGATGAACATGGTCGAGAGAATGACTCCTGTGGCAATTACAAATGCTACAATTGCCACTATCTTGGTCGTAGGGCTGGGCCTAGCTTTGCTATACTCGTACCATGTGTAGAGGCATATGGTGGAGACCGCGGCGTGTAGACTTGGGAAGCAATTGAAAGGAGTGTCAGTCATGTATATGTCATATACTTGAGCTTGCCAGAAGTTGTTCAAGTTCAGTTGTGGAATGTAAGTTAGCCGCCACTGATATGTTGAAACAGGGAACATGATGTATATGAGGACGGCGATGGCGCTAATAATCACCAAAGACCAACCCAAGGCGTATCCTTTCTTATATTCGACAAAAGCGAAGTAGAGCATAGTCAAAATGGCCATGCCATAAAACAGGAATCGGTAGAAGATCACCATTTCAGGGATGAACGGGATCGCGTCATCTAGACCGCCCAGTAGGAGTCGGAAGCCAGAGCCAACCGGATATAACTGTCCTGTCCATCCATAGAGGACAGTGTTGAGAAGGACGTAGAACAGTACGAGCATAAGAATGATGTTGCCGATCGCGTATGTCATGTATACACTCGCTCTGGTAGACTTGCCGCCGAAGAATGCTCTCTCAATTCCTCTCTGGAACTTTTCATGGAGTTTCAATATACAACACCCTGAAAAACGGAACCATCTCGGCGAGTGTAAAGTGACTATTGTCTCCCTATTTAATCATAGGGCAAGGCAACACCCTTGTATGAGGACATAACCAATACACTTATATCACGCTGTTTCATAAATTTTCACCTTCCCTTTTAATCATTTGAAGTGGAGTTGTCATGTCGACTTGGGATCGAACAGGTTTAGTCTTGCAATTCTATACTTGGCTACGCTCATTATGAGGGGAGCTGGGTTCGCATCCATAGCCATAGTAACAAGTAGCGTCTACATTGGTGCTGGTCCCACATCTCTTTTCATGAGTGGAGTGATTGTGGCGAGCTACCCCGCCGCTGAGATTATCACCGTTATGGGTTTTGGAGCCATGTGTGACAGGGTCGGCAGAAAACCCGTATTGATTTTGGGTCATCTTCTTACCGCTCTGGCAGCTTTCTTATTCGTTTTGTCGCAGAACATATTTGTGCTTTTGATTTGCTTCTCTGCCCTGTTTGGAGTCGGAGCGGCGGCCAAGGTGTCGTCGACTCTTGCAATGATTTCTGATATGTCAACTATCAAGAATAGAGCTGAACACATGGGTATTTTCGACATCACGACCTTGGGGGGGTTGGCTGGAGGCTACGTTGCAGGGGCGGTGTTGATCAACTATTTCCACTTCAGCATATTCACCAGCTTGGCTCTCGCCGGAAGCGTGGTGATGGTTTCCGTTGTTCTGGTCCTGCTACTCGTGGGGGAGACCAAAGGTGAAAAGGTCACCCCGATCGGAGTTAGAGGACTATTTCGAAGGGTTTTCTCAAATAGCATGATACTTCGTTTACTGCCTGTCTATACTCCCATTATCTGCCTATACGGCTTAATCATAGCTTTCGCTGAAAACATCGCTGGAACAGCTATATTCAGCTCGACCCAAGCGCTGCTAACCCTCGGTGTTTTCGGTCTCTGCCTGGTCGCAGGACTGTTCATCTGGGGAAAAGTATCAGACCGCCTGCTAAGACGCAAACCGTTCATTATAGTGGGGCTATTCTGCTTCGGTATCCTTGCAACAGTTCTCACGCTTTACAAAGATTCAATTGAGGCGCTATGGCCAGTCTTGCCATTAATCGGTCTCGTGAGTTTCGTGGCTGGAGCCTTTCCCCCTGCTATTCTTGCGTACCTTAGCGACATATCAAAGGAGGAGACCCGCGGCACAACGTTCGGCGTATATTCAATGATTCTCGGAACAGGATTGATTGTTGGACCATTGAGTGGGGCATTAGTGATACCCGTTTATGGTACAATCGGCTTCATCATCCTCGTATGTATTTACGTTGTATTGGGCGCAGCTTTCAGCCTTCGACTCTCCGAACCACTCAAGGAACGGAAGAGAACATCGCAGTGACAGATTCTCTTCTTCATGTCGACGGTCCTTCGCGTGCCCATTCCGGCGTTCTCGCATTTGGTATCGAGTCTGCCCTCGGAAGATAGGGCTTGATGTCTATTATGGGCGAGCCTTCAGCAGCATCAAGCCCCTCGACAATGAGCGTGCAGTCCTTGATTTCCTTGAGCTCCACAACAGAGTGCCCGATAGGATTTGGTCGGCTCGGGCTCCTCGATGAAAAGACACCAACTTGGGGAGCCCCAGGATGTCTCTTTGGCGTGACTTCCAGCGTCTTTCTTTCCCGTGAGGTATCGCGTAGATGGAACCAGTAAAGAATGATGATATGCG
Source organism: Candidatus Atabeyarchaeum deiterrae (assembly GCA_037310415.1). GTDB lineage: Archaea > Asgardarchaeota > Atabeyarchaeia > Atabeyarchaeales > Atabeyarchaeaceae > Atabeyarchaeum > Atabeyarchaeum deiterrae. The sequence goes on along the minus strand of CP147780.1, from coordinate 1,703,699 downwards.
AGAAGCGGTTAAGCCCGTTCAATCCTGGGCAGTATTCCTTGAAGATCCTGACCTCTGATGGGTCTTTCCCAACAACGCCTATGAAAGTCAACTTGCCAGACTCTTTTATGAACCTATCAAGCACAACTCTTTCCTCCATAGACCACTTGTCTCTTCATCAGTAAGTCAGCCTTGAATATCCCCAGAGAGGGGACGCTTGCCAATGAGTGAGATTGAGTGATTCTCGGCGTTTGACTATTCGTCGGGTTGCTTCGCTTTCTTTTGCCCCAGCTTCGTTTGACTGGAAAGCTTCTTCGCCAGAATTGTGTCCTCTACATGTGGCAGTGTTGTGAGAGTCCATGCTGCGCCGAGCGCCAGTATTTCCAGAATGGCACAGAGAAGTATCACGAACTGCATTCCGAAGTATGTGGCCGCATAGCCCGTGAAAAGCATCGCTATTGGCACCGTGACTTGGGCAAATGTGATTCGAACTGCGAACACCCGTCCTAGTTTTTCTGGTGGAACTACTTGTTGCCAGATTGTTTGACTTGAAACATTCGCTATCGGCACGGTCAAGCCGTTTAACGTCATACCGATGGCCGCGATCCATAGCAGCCCCTCGGGGGTCAGAGACGACAGCATTGGGCCAAGGTTCGGTGAGAGAGCTACCAATAGCATTCCAGTTGCTCCCAGCAGCATTCCTCCAATAACCCCGACGACATTCCGCTTTAAGCCCTTGTGAAAGCTCATGAACAAAGCACTGACGAGGCTACCTGCATTCGCAAGAGTCACCAGAATGCCATATAGAATTGGTGCCCGAGCTGTGTCTCCCATAGCAACAAATTCAATGCTGAACAAAGGAAGAAGTAAACCCAGCGGAGTTAGAAGGAAATTCGCGATCGCAAACGTGCTAAGTAGCGTTGTCAGCCCTTTCGTCTCGCGTATAAAGGAAACACCTGCTCCAAAATCCCTTCTGAAGGATCTCTTCTTCCCAGAACTTCTTTCCATTATCACTCGTGGGATGCGGACAATAACCGTTGGAATGACTGCGATCAAGAAGGTTATCACGTCAACCCATAGGATTCTTGACAGATCGCCACCAAGTAAAGCGAACACGAGAGCCCCAACTAGGGGTCCAATCGAACCAATTAGATTGACTGCAAAATAGTTAAGGGCGTTCATCCTACTGAGCAGACGATCAGGAACCATCAGTGGGATAATAGCTTGAACTGCCATATCGTGAAACGCCCCCAAGCCTCCTCGAACAGCGAGAACGGCGATGACAATCCAAACAGTTGCTTGGCCATTCAAGAAGAGGTAAATCAGAATGAGTGCGGCAAGAGCCTGCAGGGCATCTGAAATGGCGATTACTTTTTTCCTTGACCATCTGTCAACAAAGACGCCTGCTATTGGTGTGAAAGCGATCTGAGTCCCGAAGGCAAAAAAGGCTGCGTAGCCTAGCATGAGGGGACTGCCAGTCGCAAAAGCAATCCAGACCGTGACTGCGAATTGGACAACATTGGTGCCGAAGGTAGAGACAAGTTGTCCTGACCAGAAGGCAACGTACCCGCGCAAGTTCTTCTTCTCTGAACTCAACGTATTCTCCACCATTTTCGCGACGGGCTGCTTACCTAATCTAATCCTGTGCGGGTCATGTGGCTTTTTGAATGCATCCGCCCTATATAGTTACGCAGTAATGTTGAACTTCCTGCGCGCCAGCACGGGTCTGCTTTGAGGATGACTGTATACAGTGTCCACTCAGGACCAACGCAGAATATGATCTTAACACAGAATATAAGAAGACAAATCAGGAGAATGATTCTCGGAAAAAGAGACTCCAAAAAGGTGGAGGTGCAGATAGATATCAACTGAGTGCGGAGCTTCTGCCAAGGATTTCTTCGGTAAACAATATAAGTTTAGGCTAAATGTGGTACTTCCTTGTCAAGAAGTGGAAGTTGCGTTAGCTTACCCCCACTGATGTCCACAGTTCCTACAAACCCAGAGCTTCTTGTAGACTGGCATGCCACCAATATAAGTCATAACCTTGCCTTTTTCGTCTCCACTCCGAACTTGAGTTGAACCGCATTTCGGGCAAACGACCCGACTCCCAGAAGAATCCTTACCTGGTTCCCTAAGATCTTTTGGCAAGCTAAACAAAGCCTCCAGATGGATTTATCAGACATATGGATTGAACTTAACTCGTCTATTTCGTAAATTGCATTTAAGAAGATAGTAATCTCCCAGATATATACTCTACTCATGTTCATAGTTCTGATCAAGGGCATTTTTGCGAGAATCACATCTTGAGGTTTGGAGTTCGCCGGACCACCCTAATCAACTTCTGTATCATTTCACGAAAGTGCGGTCTGGAGAGAAATCGGTTAGACTTCCAGTCAAAGAAAAAGAAAGGGGTTAAGGGAATGCGAGCAGAGTCAAGCAACTATCTGGCTGTGCGCTGCCTGACCGCGTCGATGTGACCTAGTCTCGGAAGTTGAGCATTTCTCCCTCTGCATGCACGCCGTATCACTTCTTAGCTGCAAATCTTGCAAATATGGAGAGGAAAATGCCAACCCAGCCGATCGTCGTGCCAGTTGCAAAGACCGCTATAATGCTAGCCTGCAACCCCCAACCTTGAGCTAATCCTGAAGCTGTACCTATTATCAGACCCAGCAACCCGAAGCCAGCTCCCAGGGTGATGAGTAGTTTGCCTGTGGTCACTCGTCCACCCAGAAGAAGAAATCCACCAACGATAACCGCTGCGCCGCCAAATGAAGCTATGATAGTTAGAACTGGTAGGATTATTCCGATTAAGCCGGCTATCTGCGGGTAGTACAGCGAAATCTCCGTGTAGGCGAATGCGTAGATTCCAATGCCCCCTGTCGCTCCTGCTATTAGCATTAAGATGCCGCCGATCAAAGCCAAGAAGAAAGCTGTGCGAAGTCTGCCCTTATGTTCTTTTTTTGTCTCTTTCGCTGACATGAAAAACACTCCCATGATTCTCTGTTTTTTGAAATAACTACTACTGGACTCCTATTTTTATGTTTGTAGCCTCATCGTACTTCTAGCATTCTCCACTCCCTGTAGTCCGTCAAGACTTTCGTGTAGCCTCTAAGCATATTGTCAACAGCATTCTCTCCTGTGTCGACCTTAAGGCATCCACCATCAAGATCCCTAACCTTAGTCTTCGTCGCCGCGATTATGATGTGGTCTTTGCCAATCTTCATTATCACTTTTGGACTCACCTGTTGGTTTCCTCTACCAAAAACAATTCCTTGCCTCCCGATAGGCGACACTACAATCCATGTGTTTCTCTTGCCACCATGTTTGTTGATCTCATTCAAGATGGTTTCTTCATCGGCGTCCAGCGCTATCATCTTCCCCCTGAAGTACAAGTCTACTCCAAGAGTCGTCTTTTTCAAACCCAGAAGATCTGAAAGAGTCTTGACGGTCGTTCCTGGTCCAAGTATGTAGAGCCCATCTGGATCTATCTTCTCTATGATCGTTTTCGCTATCGCTCTCTGATTCTCCTTTTCATCGAGTACGTCGGGCGATACCTCTTTGCTTGCTTGACTCATCATGGGCACATAGAGGCACTTCATATAGCCGTAGAGCCTGATTGAGAGCTGGTCGTTCCTAAATGCTTCCTCATCAATGTCCATGACCTCCAAGTCGGCAACTTCAGCTTTCCCTTCAGCATATAATGCGACCATCTCGGCTGCGTTGACTGGGCTCAACGCGAAAACTCCGCTGTACATCTTTACGCCAGAAGGAACACCGAGGACAGGAGGAAGAGATAGTTGATTCCCCTCGGACTCCAATTCACTCAAGGCGTCCATCACATCCCTTGCAGTTCCGTCTCCGCCAACAAAAATTATCAAATCAACATTCCTAGCTGTAAAAAGGCGAACAGCTGATTTGGTTTCTTTCGCTGTCGTATAGTATGGCGAATTGCTCTCCCCGGCAGCTTGAGTTCCTTTTGCAGTTCTGAGAGATGGAATTTGCAGCACTTCTGAAGCTTCTAGTCCGGCTGCTTTGATCTCATTCTCACCCATTGGGCCTTTCCACGTAATAATGCGAGGCAATCTGGCTTCCTTGCTGAAAGCAGGTTTCAGTGCTTTAAGGAACTCCACGGCTCTCGAAGGTGAAAGAGCCGTAGCCCCTCTTCTCAGAGCCTCCTCTACAACTCCATCTGTTCCCTTGAGTCCCACACGGCCGCCCAATCCCGCAACTGGATTGACTACTAGACCGAAACTGTTCAAGGCGATCCACACACCAGAAGAATACTGTTATCCAGCTTTAGTCTTCAGAAAGGCATGGCGTTCTTACTTCTTCACTTCTTCCGCACCTTGCCAGGTGACTCAATTGGAGTCGAACTTGCTAGTCGCTTGACCAGTGTCCCAATCCTGTGGCCAAGTTCTCTGCAATTCTTCACATCGTTGTCTCGAGGAGGACCGACGCATGCAGCCCCATAGTGTTTGTTATCTGAACGTCCTTGGACTATCATTCCGTGCACAAGCATCGCATACAATATAGAGAGTATCGCAGTTTCGGCCCCGGTTGCCGTTCCACCAGCGCTTGTGAAAGCTCCGCCGATCTTTCCCTCGAGTTTTCCGTGTATTTTTACCGTTGTATCTATGAGAGCCTTGAGTTTCGATGACATTTGTCCGTAATATGTTGGTGAGCCCATTATGATTCCATCTGTGTGCGTCAAGTCCTCGAGGCTTGTCTCTTCCACTTTCTTTACCAGAACCTCAACTTCGCCATCCATCTTGGCACCTTCGGCTACCTCATGAGCCATTTTCTCTGTATTCCCAGACTTAGAATCATAAACGATCAAAATTTTCGCCACAAAGACACCTCCAAGGTACTCAATACGCTCATGTTTTTAGTCTCTTTCGGTTTCTGTTGAAGGTCCGAAGCATTCCAGAACTCTCTGGCAAGACCATAGCTCACTTTCCACTAACTCAGAGGGACACCAGTTCATAAGACCAACCACCTAAATTTATAGGCTAGAGTTTCTACCGTATCAACCTCAGACACATTGTGGAAACTTCGTGTTTTGGAGTGCCAATTGCCATGAATGAAAGAAGTATCATCATAGACGCCAAAACCCTGGAGTCTTTCATGAAAGACGTTTTCGTTGGAATAGGCGTTCCTAAAGGGGATGCCGAGATCTGCGCGGAAGTGCTGATCACATCAGACCTGCGAGGCATTGAGTCACACGGCGTTCAGAGACTCAGGATGTATTATGATCGCATCAAGACAGGCGTCCAGTCGGCAGTCACCAAGATTAAAGTTGTCAAAGAAACAAGAACCACTGCGAGGCTAGATGCTGGTCACGGAATGGGACATATTGCAGCATACCGGGCCATGGAAATGGCAATTAAGAAGGCAAAGAAGAACGGAACGGGTGCAGTCTCGGTTGGCAACTCGACTCACTTTGGTATTGCAGGTTACTATTCTCAGATGGCTATCAAAGAGGGAATGATTGGGATCACAATCACCAATGCTAGACCATCAATACCTCCGACTTTTGGCGTTGAACCGATGCTTGGCACCAACCCATTAACAATTGGAATCCCAACAGACGAAGAGTTCCCCTTCCTCATCGACTGCGCAACATCGATAACTCAACGAGGCAAAATCGAGACGCTGGCAAGAACGAACACACCCATACCTGAAGGATGGGTCATAGACCAAAATGGTGAACCACTCACTGATAGCATTGGAATTCTCGACGGATTGACCAAAGGAATAGCCGCACTTCTCCCCTTAGGTGGTCCCGGCGAGACTCTGGGAGGACACAAAGGATATGGCTATGCCACCGCGGTTGAAATTCTCTCATCGGCACTATGGGGTGGACCATTCATGAAAGACTTAAACAACCCCAAGACCTACTTACTCGGGCACTTCTTCATCGCAATCGACGTTGACAGCCTTATTGGCCTTGATGATTTCAAGAAGAGAGCAGGGGATATCTGCAGGGCACTTAGAAACTCAAAGAAATCGCCAGACGAAGAGCGTATCTACACCGCGGGAGAAAAAGAGTACTATATGGAGATTGAGAGACGAAAAACAGGGATCCCAATCAACAAAAGCATATTAAATGATTTGTTAGCAATGAAATCTGAACTAAGCCTGAGTGGATACGAGTTCCCTTCCTTGTAGTTCCAGACTCTTGCTTTTCCTTTCATAGCTGATATTCATGGAGCAGTAAGTTGGATTAGTTCTCGATGAACCTCAGAATGGCGTTGTTGAATTCGTCTGGTTTCTCCATCATGACCATGTGCCCTGCATCTCGAATTACCTCAAGCTTGGATCCATTAATGTTTTCGTGAAGATATTTAGCAGACAATATCGGAATAATATCATCTGCACCATGTACTATTAGGGTTGGAATCTTGATATCCTTGAGTCTTTTAGCAAAGTCAGCTGTGCCTGCAAGTTCAAAATCGAGCATCAAGACTCTCAGAGCGAAATCCGGATCCATCCCCTGGGTTATCTGTTTCATCAATGAAACGGCATCCATCTTTCTAAGGGTCTTCTGCGAGAAAAGCGAAGACGCAAGTGTTTTAGTATCGAACGAGAGCCCACTGCGTGACGAAACTGCAGAAGGTGTTTCAGGTAGCTTAGGGCCACTGCCCACAATGATGAGTTTTTCCAGGAGTTCCGGATTCTTTAAAGCCATTTGCTGAGCCACCAATCCGCCCATTGAATGTCCCAGTAGTACGACTTTCTGAAGTTTCATGTTTCTAACTAAGTCAGTTGTATGGTCAGCATACTGCTCAATGGTTGGTTTTCGTTTCAAAGGCTCTGATTTTCCATGTCCCGGGAGATCAATCGCAATAACCCAAAGCTTCTCTGACAGCGCAGAAAGCTGGTTAAACCAGTACGTGCTCGCGCCACCTGCTCCATGTACTAGGATCAGTGGTTTTCCTTTTCCTTTTGATTCGTAGTATGTCTTCAAGCCATCGATATTCACAAAAGGCATGGCGAATTCACACCCTAGATTCCCCGCCCACTATCAATGGATCGTCTTTGTCTTAAGTTTTGTCATAACGTTGAATATGCACGACCCTTTTTGCTGACATAGCGCGGTTTGCTCATGTAGCCAATGGTTACTGTTTGAGAAAGAGAGTTTGACACGGTTGCAAATTACGCAACACCCGAAGGAGATACTCTGACCCTAAACTTGGGTTTTAAATATGCGTTTAACCATCAAGCTTCTCACGAATATCCATCCGGGTAGAAACGGGAGTATGATCCTAATATGTCCGAGATTTCAAATCTAACGACTGTTTTCAACAAAATGAAAGCAGCGGTGAAGGACGCGCTTGCCTCAGTGAACAAGGAATCTAATAACATATCTGATGGGCTGAATGCAACCTCAGACCTTGTAAAGCACTTCGAGTCAAGAGTCAAAGACAGAAGCAAGATTGAGGATGAGAAGACAAAGAAGGAAGCTCAAATCGAAAAAGAGATCACAGAGCTCGAGAAGAAGAAATCCTTGATGCAATCCACCTATGGAGAGAAGACTTCTGGCATGGAGCAAATTGGCAAGCTGGAAGAGCTCAAGAAAACGCTGGCCAGCACCGAAGATGAGTGCGAAAGCGCTTCTAAGAAGGTGAATGAACTAGAGCGGTCAATAAGTGACAATAAACGTGAAGCAGACAAGCTGGGATCTGAAATACAGTCAATCAAGAAGAAACATGACTCCGACATCCGATCACTAAGGGGATCCCATGATGAAGCACAATTCGATCTAGCCTCGAAAGAAGCTAAGCACAAGGCTCTCCAACTACTTATGAAGGAGAAGGCCGCTTCGTTCCCTGAACTCAAGATCATAGAAGCTATACGCGACCAACCTACGACAACCATGGAGCATCTTCAGACAACGACACAGTTGAAAAGAAATGACATCGAGTCCTTGGTGAAAAAGCTTGTCAAGAAGACAGTACTGCAGTACGATTCGAAGGCTGGAGAAGTCAAAGCTCTCCGCCCCTTGGAACCTTGAGAGACAAAAGATAGGAGGATGAACTCAAATGTCCGAAATTGAGAAAATAAGAGAACTCATAAGCAGACACGAGTTGAGGATAGCCGACCTAGAGAAGTCAATCCTAAGGGCGCGAGATACCTTCTCAAGTGAAAGCCGCAAAGTGGCAGAAGTGGCGGGAAGAGTGAACATCGAACTCGAAGAATGGGATAGAAAGATGCGCACGCGCGATGATGACATCTCTCGACTAGAAGAAAAAAGACAGGGTCTGAAATCCGAGATCAGTCAACTTGAGCAGAAAAGCAAGGAAGTGGAGAAGAAGAGATCATCAGCAGTTTCTGAAATAGTCTCCACCCAAAAGGAAATCGCGAAGGCACAGAACACGCTTGACCAGTACAAGACCAAGATCGAAACACTCAAGGCAGAACTTGAGAAACTCAGCAAGGAAACGACTGACCTCCGCGGAAACTTCGAGAATATGAAACAATCAAATGAAAAGGAATTCGAGGACCTCGAGAAGCAGAAAAACGAGTTCCAGCAAAAAACCAAGGAGCTGTCGGAAAAGGAGCCGATCACAGACTTCCTCCTGATTGAGGCAGAGTCTGAGCCTCCTGAAGTCACGATAGTTGCGGAGCTGATCAAGGAGAACGGACAGATACTAATCGATGACCTCAAAAAGGCGACCAAGATCAATTCTGCTACCGCAGCTAGAACAATCGAGCTACTTGAGCAGAAAGGTATAGTTTCCAAAATCGACAAAGACAACATTAGACTTCTGAAAAAGTGAAATGCCCATCAGAACACGATGCACACGCCCTTCTTCTTTTTATTTAGTAGCCAATCTTCAAATCCCAGTCAGTAGAGTCGGGCGCAATCGGTGTTACTTTCGAGTGATGAGAAATCCTCTTTTTTCGAGTTGTTCAAGAAGCCCCTTCGAATCTGGGTACCATTGACCCCACTTTCTACAGATATGCTCCGTCCAACTGTAATTGTCGTAGGTAAAAGTTTCTCTCCGATCTCCCTCTAGCTTTATCTTTGCCTTGGCTTTTCTGTAGTAATCCTGTGCAAGGTATCCTTCATCCATGGCCCGCATCGCTCTTGATATCTTTTCGTCGTCTAGTTCTGGATACTTGTCTTCGAACAGTGAATAGTCAATTGGATAACGTGGTCTTGGCGGTGGATCTTCGGCAGGAAATCCCATTGCTAGCTGCACCAGTGGAAAGACTCTCTTCGGCAGTTTATATTCCTCTGCGATCTTGTCTGCCCTGAACATCGCGCTTCCAAGAAAGCAACTTCCAAGTCCCAGGCTCCTGCCTGCGACGACCATGTTTTCAGCCATCAAGGAGGCATCCTGTATTCCAAAGAAAAGCAACGCCAAGTCATTTGTTAGAAGTCTCCAGTTTCTCTTTGCCATGATCAATTCGAATTTATGAGAATCAATGCAGATTGTGAATAGTAGGGGGGCATGCCAAGGGTTATGCTTTGCATTTCTTGACAGTAGCACGCTGTAATACTGAGATGCAAAAGGCGCTTGTTGCCCCGCTCTGACGATTGTCTCTATCACCTCGTCAGTTGGCAATTCTTCAGTGTATTTCCGAATCGACTTATGCGCCAATATGGTTCTGACAATTGGATTGTCCTTCATACTATCGCCTTCGACCTTAGCCATTTCCAAAATTGTTAACCAAACATGATCCGTTTACAGCGTTCAACTGAGTGCGCCACTCTGCTCATATAAGTCTATCCAACGGCATGCCTTGCGCTTTTCCGCTAGAATAGAATGCTGAGTAGAATAGAGCCACCATCAGAGCCAGATCCTCTAGGTCTATAGAAGTTGTTTCTCTATTCGTTGGGTAGATCACTTTTTCCTTGGCTGGATAGGCTCTGGGTGAATTACTACATCTCCAACGTCTCTCATGTTGCTCTTTATTTCCTTTTCCAAGTCCGAGATTAACCGGTGTACTCTGTTTACTGTGAGACCTTCGTCAAATGTGCAATGCATAGTCACATGCAACTCGCTTCCAACCTTAGCCACGAAAACATTATGGCAACTCTCTATACCCCTCTGGGACATAGCTATTCTGCGGATCTCATCAGCAGCCCCCTTGCTCTCAGTCTCGAGCGCGCCTTCCTCCTGCTCGTCTGGTTCGATATGAGTAGTCACCTCGGTAACCTTAGGTAAAGCCTTACGGACTTCGGTCTCTATATTGGAGGCGATTTTGTGCGCTTCACCGATCTTGGTTGAGGGAGAGAACTCCAAGTGTAAGCTAACACGCAGATCGTTGCCGTAGGATTCTATGTCCACTCCGTGAGCTCCTTCCGCCCCCGCATTTAGAGCTATCCTTCTGATCGTGTCTAGGATATCTTCGCGACCCGAGGTCGGGTTGACATGCACTAAGACGTCGCTGTCTTTGAACTTCTCTGTCACAGCATCTTCAACAGCGGAACCAATTGAATGGGAGGCAACAAAGGACATTCTAGGGTCGACATCCACCACCACGTCTACAAACACCTTGGAACCGCTTTTCCTAACTCTAATACGTTCAGACCTCTTCACTCCCTTGACTTTGCTGACTACTTCTTCGACTTGGGTGCGAAGCAAAGCTGGTGTCTTATCCAGAAGATCATTGATTCTTGCCGCCATCAGACGCAAGCTTGTATACCCGAAATACACGGCAATTGCCAGTGCTAGATAAGTATCCATAGTCGTATAGCCCATGGTTACAAAGAATAGTCCACCAAGTACGGCCGCTGAGCTTGCGATATCGCTCGCGAAATGCAGGGATTCTCCCTGAATGGTCGGGCTGCCTGTCTTCTTCCCTATCTTGCGGAACACATAGGTTCTCTCACTATCCACTGCTATTGAGACAGCAATCACGACAAACGTCAAGAGAGTAATATCCAAGACCACGCTGTAGAAGAGCAGCCTGTTGATTCCTTCAAGCATAATCCAGCCGCAAGTTACGAGCAGCAATAGTGCAGCAAAGAATCCCCCCACTGTGTCTGCTTTGCCATGTCCGTACATGTGTTCGGAGTCTGCGGGTCTATCAGAAGCTCTTATAGCGAAGAAACCAATACCTGCCGAGGCAAGGTCCAGGGCGGAATGCGCGGCTTCAGCCAGTACCGCGAGGCTGTTGCTTATTATGCCCGCAAATAGCTTGATGCCAGTCAGAAATGATGCTGCAACCACTCCGATAATAGTAGCGCGCTGCTTTTCGTTCCTGCCCATATTTCCACCAAACAAAAATCCAGAACTTCTGGTCGTGCCAAAAGTAGTGCGCTTTCTCCCATCTGTATCTGAGATTTCACTCACGCGAAATGAAACGTCGCTTATAAAGATATGGATACCTCGTGAAATGTCAACTGAGGTATCTCTGGATGTAGAGATGCAATTCTCTCACAACCCCTTATAGACATCTTGCAGGACAGTTAGACACCGCCCGATTGGGAGCATTTTTATACATGGACAGACAGAGTAACAACCACAAAGAATGGGGAGTTAGATATGCCAGAAGCTATTTATGAGATCTTCAAGGACAAGTCTGGGAAATTCAGGTTCAGGTTGAAGGCAACGAATGGCGAGACAATCGCCACTGGCGAAGCCTATGAAAGGAAGGAATCCTGTATCAAAGGCATAGAGTCCGTTAAGAAGAATGCCAACGCTCAAACAAAGGACCTAACAAAAGAAGCCTAAAAAGCCTGCGCAGGAATTCCGAAATGGGGACTTTATGGAGCTAATCTCGGATCAGATCGCCAGGACGCGGGGACAATCTCTGATGCTCCGGTCAGGTTCAGATTGCCGAAACCTCAATCATCTTCCCTTTTTTCTGGGGACGAAGCCAAGATGATGTTCCCACCGACAAGGTCAAAGCTTCTTCGAGTAAGAGTACAAGGTTCTATTCACTATGATTTAGCCATCGAGCATATGCTATTTCAGCTTCCTGCAAACCCCCATCACATCATTGAACTGCTTACATATCGCTTTGGCCTGTTCACCTGTTTCTTCAGTCGTAAATTGTTTGCATGTCTCCGTGAACTCTTCAATGTGCTGTGAAGCTTTAAGCAGTCTCTTTATTGCTTCCTCTGTGTTGAAGTCGTCGTTCATGGCCTCAATGAACTTGCTCTTTGCCTCAACCAACCTATTAATCAAACATTTTTCCGCTTCCATGCACTCCTTCCCAGTCTTGACTGTCGGGGTCTTGATCGTCTTATTGATCGCTCCCTGTATTCTTCTAAGATTTGTCTCCGCTTTAGCCATCTCTTTATCATCGTACTCAAGCTGCTCCCTGTATCGTTTGCCAAGTAAGAAGAACCTGACAACTTCGTGGTCATATTTCTTCAAGACCTCTTTGAGAGTTACAAAGTTTGCAAGTGACTTTGACATCTTCTTTCGGTTCACGGTTATGAATCCATTGTGAATGTAGTATTTCGCGAAGGGTTTCCCGAAGAGGGTTTGGCAAATGAGGCTCGAGCTTTCATGGTGCGGGAATATGAGGTCAGTTCCACCACCCTGAATATCGATCTGGGAACCCAGGTACTTAGTTGACATGGCTGAGCACTCAATATGCCAGCCTGGTCTTCCTTCTCCCCAAGGACTGCTCCATGACGGTTCACCAGGCTTGCTCTTTCGCCACAATGCGAAGTCTTGAGAGCTGCGTTTCCCGCTTGATTCTGTTTCCCCCGTCTCTGCGCTCTGACCGGCTATGAGTTCCTCAATAGGTAGGTCAACTAGCGTCCCATATCCTCTGGTTTTTTGAACTTCGAAGAACACTTCGTCATTAACTACGTAAGCATAGCCCATCTCGATAAGTCTCTCAGTCATGTCGATGATTTCCTTTATGTGCTGGGTTACGCGAGGATAGTAGTTGGCTCTCTTGACGCCAAGTCGATCCATTTCTCTCAGGAAAACCTCGATCATCTCGTCTGCTAGTTTCAGTGGATTCTTGCCAAGTTCATGTGCCCGCTTGTTGATGCTAGCCTCTGTGTCCGTGAAATTTGTGACCAATGTAACATCGTATCCCAGGAACTCTAAGTATCTTCTGACAACGTCAAAGAAAACGTATGATCTACCATGTCCTATGTGTGGAACATCGTAGACGGTCGGTCCACATACATACATCTTCACTCTATTGTCCTCTAGGGGCTCAAAGTTCTCCTTTTGCTTGGACTTCGTGTTGTATACGAGTAGAGTCATTTCGCCCTTAGCCCTCGTTTCCCTTCGGGATCTCAGAATCGCTTATAGACCATACTATGGGTCACATTATTAAGGGTTTTTTGGACTGTAGGAATGCCAGATGTTTATTGCCTGAAAAGCTTTAATAGAACTAGCGTTGAACACTCAATCCAAGCGTATACCAAGAAATTAGTTTGACCTTTGGGGAATAGAAGAGTGATCTAGCTGAGTGGGATATCCACTTTCGTCTATCTCTTGAAGCTTGTGAAGCCCGATACATACGGAAATATGTCTCCCGAGGACGAAGCTATTGTCGATGAGCATTTTGAATATCAGCAGAAAGGAATAGCTAAGAAGAAAGTGATTCTGGCTGGACCGTGTCTAGATGGGCAGTTCGGTATTGTGATTTTTCGAGCGAAATCGCAAACAGAGGCGGAATATTTCATGAAGAACGATCCGGCCGTTAGGAAGCGGATTATGACGGCGGAGCTACATCCCTTTCGCATCTCGTTAATGGAGAAGGCAAGCGGTAGCGAATGATTCAGTAACCTTCTTAGCTATGTTTCGAGGCAATATATCTTCAATGAGCGTGATTGGGGTAAGGGAAAAATGGAGAAACGCAATCAACCAAAGGCTCGTTTTTCGGCAAGGCTGCCGTCAGGTGAATTCCTAAATCTGTCAGTTTGGCAAGGTAAGAGTGATCCAAAGGCTGAAATTATAAGAGTTGAGATAAGAGGTCTCAGCGAAAACCAAGAATGGCAATCCGTCGCGAGGATCGCTGTGTACCGAACAGCTGACGGAAGGTACTCGCAACTCCCAGATAGAAGACCTGGGGACAAGGTACCTTCACAAAGTTCGGTCTATGAGGAACCGAGTCAAGACTTGTAGTGAAGCCCCGGAGACGGTCGTTTACGGTCAGGATGAGGTTGGATGGTTGAGTCTTGCAGTCCTCGCGGAATGATCACCTGAAATCGAATTCGAATTAATGGCTCTCTGAAAAAGGATTATTTAGTCTATGATCACTATTAATCTAGGAGGTCATGGTATTAGTCTCCAGCGTCCCTTTTCTGGATCCCAAGTATCGTGACCAAGAACAAAAGCGGTGAGTTCCGAATCATGACAACGAATAAGACTGGTGAGAGAGCGGCGATATTCGATTTCGACGGCACACTCGTAGATTCCTACGCACCGCGAAAGAGCGCGCAAATGAAGGTTTCAGAGCTTCTACTGGCTCGCCTGAAACTTCAAGGACGCGAGTCTGAAAGACTGTCGATGGCTGAAATCATAGCAGGAATCGAGAAGCAGTCTCACAAGAAGAAAGGATATGATAGGAATCTCTGGTGGAGGGAGGCCCTGAGGCAGTATGCTGGCAAGAACGTTCGGGTCTCTGAGTCAATTCTCAGCGATGCTTCAGATCTCCACTGGGAAGTAGTGATGAAGGGAACCGAGTTGTTCCCTGGAGTCAAATCCATGCTTCAAGCGCTTAAGGTTGAAGGAATAAAGCTGGGACTGATAAGCGACACTGATGGAATCAAAGGATTAAAGGCGAAACGGATTGAAATGTCAGGCCTAAGCCCAAACTTCGATGCAATCGTGGTTGCTGGAGAAGACACCTCTGATGTCAAGCCTAGTATGCAGCCTTTTAGCATGGCATGTAGACTATTGAAAGTGCCGCCTGAGAACAGTGTTTTCATCGGGGATGACCCTGAAACCGACATTTCTGGTCCACAACAGTTGGGCATCAGAGTAATTATCATCAGAAGCCGATTTACCATGAGAAAGGATGATATCCAAGGGGCTCAACTAGTTGAAAGGGAAAACCTACTGAGAGGCATTATGGACGCGATTGAAAAATGAGATAACTGCAACATCAACTGAATTCAGATTGTGCATTGAGCTGGAGGGTGAAGTTAATGGTTTTTGATGCGCTGCTGACTCCTGAACAGATGAAACTAAGAGATGAGGTAAGAGACTTCGTGAGAACTGAGGTTCCTCGAAGCTTGCTCATTGACATGGACGCCGATAGGGTCAGGTACCCGAAAGAGTATGTTCAGAAGCTTGCAAAAAGAAATCTTTTGGGTCTTCGATTTCCGTCCAAGTATGGCGGCAGGGGTCTAAAGTGGGTTGACGACATAATCGCTTTAGAGGAGATCGGAGTACTCGGAACATCCCTCGGTTGTCTATTCTCTCTTCCAATCATAGTTGGTGAGGCTCTCAACGTGTTCGGCACTAATGAGCAGAAAATGAAATACCTTAAACCTACTCTTGAAGGTAAGCTCATGTGCGCCGAAGCGCTGACCGAGCCAAGAGGAGGCTCAGACTTCTTCGGATCAACGACGATGGCGAGGAGAGAAGGGAAGAACTTCATACTCAAGGGTCAGAAAAGGTTTGTGGTTGGCGCGGAGGGAGCAGACTACTTCCTCGTGTATGCAAGGACAAAAAGTGGGGGACCTGGTCATGAATCACTCAGCGCTTTCCTTGTTGACAGAGGACCCGGCGTTAAGGCTGAATATGTTTACGGCTTGATGGGAACTCGCGGTGGAGGAGCTGGGAGACTTGTATTCGACAACGCAGCCGTACCTGAAGAGAACTTGCTATGGAAAGAGAACTCCGCTAGTGACGTGTTCTGGCAGATGATGATACCTGAGAGAATGACTAGCGCTGGAGGAGCGCTTGGAACAGCCAGGGCAGCAATCGAAATAGCGGCGAGGTACAGCGAGAAAAGAAAGGCATTCGGCAAACCGATTAACAAATTCGAGGCAGTGAGTTTCATGGTTGCCAACTCCATCACGCAACTTGACGCAGCTAGGGGGATAGTCTACGCCGCAGCTCGCACGGTTGACGAGAGGAAGGACTCTGGCCTGCAACGCCGCTTGGCATCCGAAGCTAAGAAGTTTGCAACTGAAGCAGGATGGCAGATACTGAACAACGCCATGCAGGTATTAGGTGGAATTGGGTATACAAACGTCTACCCAATCGAGAGACTACTTAGGGATGCAAGGTTGGCATTGATTTGGACAGGTACAAGCGAGATAATGAACCTCATAATCCAGCATGAATACTACAAAGAACTTTCCGAGAGAAAAGACAAGGTCAGAGATGTGGAACACGATGCGCCTGAAGCGGACAAGGAAGACGAGAAGGTCTATGAGTAGTGATCCGTGTGGCGTTTAACGAAGGTGAACTTAATGAAACCAGCCTTGCTCGTAATAGATATGCAGAAGGAGTTCTTCAAACCGTTCTCAGGACTTTCTTCCATCAGAAGTCAGATTCGCTTAGACTCGTTGAACTCGGCCGTTGAGTACATAAATGCGGCAATAGACCTTTTCAGAGGGAAGAATCTTCCCATCGTTGTCATACAGCACAAGAGCGAGGAGGAAGGCCTTGTACCAGGGAAGCCAGGTTTTGATTTCACTGAGAGCGTCAAGCTTGATCCTGGTGACATGCGCATCGTGAAGACTTATGGCAACTCTTTCACAAAGACGGGACTTGCAGAGAAATTGAGGAAACTCGGAGTTGACACTGTCATCGTGACGGGGTTCTGCGCAGAGTTCTGTGTCTTGTCTACATACGGGGGCGCTCAAGACTACGACTTTAGACCAATGGTATTGAAGGGCTCCCTTGCGTCCGAAAACCCAGAGCGCATCAAATTCGTGGAAGACATAACGGAGATAGTATCATATGGCGCTTTGAAGACCTTGATCTAATCTCTTGAGATATGAATTCAGTCTTCATGTCTCAGATTTGTAAAGCAATGGATCTCCAGGGTTTGCCGAGCAGATCCAGATTTTAAGTGTGATCGCTCTTCTCGACCAATTTCGCTTCTGCAATTTCCAGGTAACCGCTTCCCGTTTTCCTGTCCCATATTCGCTTTGCCTTTTCGAATTGTATCCTGTGACTGAAGATAGGTGCATCGCAGGCGAAAGTTTCGTATTCGCCTCCTTCTCCCCCTACGTTGACCTTGTATTTCCTGTGGAGCTCCTTGAGCTCACCGAGCGCTTCATAATCAAGTCTCCTTCCAAGCCAGTTCTCGTCCAAGCCCAACGCGGCCACACCAACAAACCTCACGTCGAACCCCAGATCAATCGTCTGCATGAGGTGTTTCTCTATATCACAATGCCAGAATGGTGCGTACGCCTTCAAACCAAGGGTCTCACAGACAAGATCGACTCTAGATTTTTGATAGACACTTTCAAGAGCTCCAGTCACAACACACTCCACATTCAGAGGTCTAAGCGCTCTCGTGAGATCCTGGACTTCTTCTTCAATTGTAATCCCGGTGGTTTTTCCTCTGATAAGTGGTATTCCCGTAGCTTGAGATTGCAGTTCGACGAGATTCAAAGCAGGTGTATGATACATTAATGAGTCCATTGTTCTTGGATACATAGTAACGAGGCATTTGATGTCATATCCTTGGTTGAGAGACCAATGCAACGCTCTGTTTGAATCCTTTCCACCAGAATACAAGACCGCTGTCTTCACCAGCAGGTCACTTCCTCGTAGGTATTCTTTGTCTGCCGTTCTTTCATGGCGGTCAATTCGAGTCAAACAACAGACTGATTGCCACTTCTCATATACTATTCTCTTCGGCGGTATTAGTACAGTGCCTGAGGAATTCGGATCCAGTAGGAGCCTCAATGTGGTCGAGTTCACAGATATTACGGGGATTGTCAGTTACCCACCGCTGAAGCTGGTGGGCTTGCAACTCGGGGTTGTTTGGTGCGACCTTTCAAACCCTTCATCTTGCCAAACGCGCCTACTGACGTATACGAATTTGCTCTTGCATGGAAGCCTTACCCTCTCAACTCTCCCAGGATCGCTTGCAGGTCGGTTAGGAAGGCGTCCACATGTTCGCGTTCAATGTGGGGCAGGATCACTATGCGTAGTGATTCCTTGAGCTCACCTACCGCCCACTTTCTTTCCTTGAGCCTCTTCCAGATGGAAAGATGAACGCTGTTTTCGAAAAACGTATATTGAACCGTTGGGTATTGGGGAGACAGCACCATCATTCTGAAGTCTGGTGTCATCCTAACCATGTCAAACCAAAATAAATTCCCTATTGAATCTCTGCTTTCAGCTCGTCGACTCGTGTCTCCTCAATTATGCGGGGACAGGATCTACTTCCTGAGTGATATGAGTGGCCTGATTAGCCTCTACCGGATGAGCAAAGATAGCAGTATACCTGAGCCGCTGCTTCCTGGCGGGCTTGCTCTCCAGAACCCCCACTTAATGGATGGAAGAGTCTTCTATGCGCTGCCACAACTGCAGAAGATACTAGTAATGATTGATGAGAACGGCAATGAGAACTACCAGCCTTCCTTTATCCCAGAAGAAGGTGGCATCCCTGAACCCATATTCGGGGATAAATACAAGGGAGAGAAATTGGCCTGCCTACACTGCGACGTGGAGCAGAATATCGCGTACTTCTTTCGCGATGATAGGAAGACCCCTGACATAGAATGCTTGCAGACGAATCTCCGAACACTCGAAACTAACTCGCTCGGTAAGAGCATATACGGGAACTTTTTCAATGGAGTCAACAAAGATCATTCCAAGGTTGTCCTAGTCGACCAATACACGGCTCAAGATAACGTTATTTTTATTTGGAAGCGTGGCGCCTCAGAGAGGGAACTACTTTACGGCACACCCATCGACAAGCGTGAACCCGGTCAACAAGTGAAGTTTTCGGGCATAGGCGCATGCCACTTCACCGACGATAACAAGGGACTTCTCTTCAGAACAACTCTCTTCCACGACGAAGCAGGACTCGGCTATCTTAGGCTGGACGACCCCAGCTTAGTACTAGAGGTTCCCGTCTCAGGGCTCCAACATGAAGGGAAAGGAGAACTCGTTGAAACTCGACACATCCATGGAAACAGATTTATTCTAGAATACAATATTGACGGGTGCTCATGGCTTTACGAAGGACTGTTTTCCACCAAGAAGAGCCTGCACTTCGACGCTGAGCAAGTCGTATCTGGCCTGCCCCCTGTTTCCAATGGCGTTGTTCTTGAATGGGAATATGAGCTGAACAAGAGCAAGCGGGAACCCGACGCGGAATACATCCTCTCCTTCACAAAAGCCACCAGTCCATCTCAGCTCTATCTCTTCGACCCCCACAATACATCAAAAAAGGAAAGACAGTACAAGGTTCTGTCAAATGAGCGTATACTTGGGATCGACAAGAAATATCTCTCAGAGGGCGAGGACAAGAGCTACACAAGTTTCGACGGACTGCGGATCTCAGCGCGCCTCTACATGCCTTCTGAGCATCTAGACTTCCGGGGACCTAGGCCACTGGTTCTGTATGTGCATGGAGGACCACAAGGTCAGGAGCGTCCCGACTTCACATGGTTCTCAATGCCCCTAATACAGTACTTGACACTTAACGGGTTCGCTGTCTTCGTGCCAAACGTCCGGGGCAGCGCCGGATATGGATTGCGATACATGAAAATGGTTGACCACGACTATGGTGGGAATGACAGGCTCGATCAGATTGAGGGACTGAAGTCGCTGGAAACAGATCCACGAATCGACTCCTCAAGAAGAGCAGTTATCGGCAGATCCTACGGAGGATATATGACCCTCACACTTGTATCTCGTCACCCCGAACTCTGGAAGGCCGCCTGTGATATGTTCGGTCCCTATGACCTGCCAGCGTTTATTAACAGGCTACCGGAATCATGGAAGACATTCTTCTACCTCGAAGTTGGCCATCCTGACAAGGACCGTGATTTCCTGATAGAACGCTCCCCCCGAACTTACTTGGATAATATCTCGTGCCCGATGCTCATTATCCAAGGTAAGAATGACCCTCGCGTGCTGAAAGAAGAGTCTGCTGAGATCGCTGAGAAACTGAAGGGAAGGGGCTTAGACGTGGACTTCCTATTATTCGAGGATGAAGGACATGATGTCTTGAAGTATAAGAACCGAGTAACCTGTTACACAAAGATCAAAGACTTCTTCCAGAAGCATCTAATGAGCTGATAGAAAGAAAGTTCGACAACAAGGGCATCGATGAGTATCGCGACACAAAAAGGTAGAATACTTGGGAAACCAGGGTTTCACATTTATGCGACTAGTTTCCGAAACGGAACTCCCGGAATCTTGCTTCTGTCGCTTCGCGTCCGTCTCCGAGCTGTGGAGTCTCGATTCCAACAATTCCATCTGCAAGCATCTCTTCTAGTCCGCCCTCCGCGACGTAACAACCTAAGTGTTACGGATAGATTTGAGAACGGCAATTGTAGCATAAGCTCTTCAAGCGCGCTCTCCTCCAGATGTCCAGTCTCGAAGTGGAGAGCGGAGTATAGAGGGTAGAGTCTACCCACAGATGAAGCTGTCTCTTTGCCGTGTGACAATTGAATTTAGAGAGACCAGAGGCAGAGGATATTGTCTCGAAATTAGGAGAAGAACATGAATTAGGTTATTATCCTACATCGAATGAAGATAAATCAGGATTATTCGGGTCAGAGTGAGGAATGATAATCGAATTGATTTGAATTGTTTTGGCTGATTAAGAGCTCTGCTCTTGACGCTGTCAAGGCCACAGAGCGCCTCCCTCACTATACCCAGGTAAGTGGTGTGTGTCTTCCTGAGGATCCTTCTCTTTTTCCTTGTTGGTTCGAGGAGGTTCAGAGACAGACACTCTCTCATAGTATCCCTACAGGATGTTAGGGAGTGCAGTATTCAAGGCTCTCAGCTGGAATCATACTGCGATTTCCCCCCCACCCCCGAAGAGCGTGGGCTTCCTCGCAACGACCATCGTGAAGTTCGCTATATTGCTGTGATGCGTGGGGTCGGGGTCGAAAATGCTTTTTTACTGGTCTCAATCATGTATATTCAGGTTGATGCATATTGTAGGAGCCATTCACTTTTTCTACTAATCTAGGAGTACATGGGGCGTGGCTGGAATGAACCAAACAGAACGTGCAGTAAGTTCGTCGGCTGTTGGAGCCAAGCAAGGCACCCCAGAGTATCCAATGAAGGAACTTGCTGACAAGCTTCGCATGCCAAATATCAAAACCTCGTTTAACGTAATGAAGAGTCTTGTCACGATGCCTGCAGATGGGAAAATCGTTGAAAAAATGACTGGTCTTCACGTCATAACTTACCCTTCAATATTTGTATTGGGTATATGGTCCGCTCTTTACGAGATCTTAGGGAAGAAGCTCGCACCGAAGATAATAACGTCCTTCCACAGAGATACGGGGAAGACGATCGTTCAGGTTGGAAGACGAAACTTCAAACTGGAAGACAAGTATGCTTTTCAGTTCTACTTCTGGTTAATCTCTGCTATCGGATGGGGCGAGATAAAGGAATTCAAGTTCGACTTTGAGAAAAAGGAGGGGCTTTGGCAAATAGAGTACAAGGGGCTCTTGCCGAAGAATGCACCGAAGGATGTTACGTTTCATGATAACTTCAAAGGGGAGATAATCGCGGCAGGAGACGAGGCATTCCACGTGGCTCTCGAAGTTAAGGAGACAAAGTGTATTGCCAAAGGAGATCCTTTTTGCGAATTCACTTGGAAGAAAGCCGAGGCAACAGACAAGCCAAGTGAACCAATTCCTGCCGTCACATTCGAAGAGAACGCAAAAGCTGAAACTGCAGCTCCCCCAGAGACTCTTACTTTGAAAAACGACTTCAAAGAAGCCCTCAAAAACACGAACATGTTCGACGAGGGAAAACTTATCTTCAAAGACATTCATGGCGACGTTCAAGTGGCAACGAAAGACGTTAAGAGCATTGTCGGGCTGACCTTCCGAGCATCTGACGCTCTAGGAGAGGGAACTGTCAGGGCTGTCTTTGTTAGAACTGGCAACTTGTTTGCCGTGGAGGATGTCAAGAGATATGGTAGCAATGGCAAGCCACTTGTCGAGGAATACTTGAGGTTCATGGCAACTGCGGGATGGGGGATGTTTCATGTCGGGAACATCAATGAGAATGGGGGAGAAGTCACCTGCGAGCGAAGTGCCTTCGCCGAGGAATATCCCAGGGGAGACAAGGCAGTATGCTACTTTGTAGTGGGGATACTCTCCGCTCTCATGGAGCGCGCTTTCGGCCCAAGGTATATAGTCAAAGAAACAGAGTGCTTAGCGAAAGGCAACCCCAAATGCAAATTCGAAATAAAGAGAATGCCAAAGTAGAATGCTACTACAGAAAAGGGGAAAGACTTCTGATGTCCTCTCGAAATAACTGCACTGTTCCTAAACTCGGGATAATAGTGCCCTCATCGAATACGACCATGGAGAGGGAGTTCAGTTGGTTGGGCAGAAACAGATTCACCGTGCACACGACCAGAATCAAGCTTAGCAAAGTGACTCTCGTCGAACTTGAGGCAATGGAGAGAGATGTTGTAGAAGCAGCATCCTTGCTTGCGGATGCAGATGTTGACGTTATAGCATACGGATGCACCAGCGGCAGTCTCTTTCGAGGGATTGGTCATGATTTTGAACTAGTCGACAGAATAAAGAAGAAGACCGACGTGCCTGCGGTTGCTACTGCTGGATGCGTAGTAAATGCGTTTAGACACCTAAATATAAACGCGGTAGCTGTAGCAACACCGTACATCGATGAAGTCAATAAGGTTGAGCAGAAGTTTCTCAGTGACAACGGATTTGAGGTGGTCAAGATCAGGGGGTTGGGGATACAAGACAACCTAGAGATTGGCAGAACCAAAGAGCAGAAGACAGTGAAGCTCGCTTCAGAGGTGAACGAAGATGAAGCTGATGCTGTGTTCATCAGTTGCACGAATCTACCGACGTTTGACATCATTAAGCGTTTAGAACAAACCCTGGGGAAACCAGTTGTCTCGAGCAACACGGCAACCCTGTGGTCAATGCTGAAGACGATAACGCAAGACTATACATGGTTAGACCTCGGAGAATTGTTCAAGCTCAAACGGGATTAGCCCTTTGTGTCTTCACATCTTTTCTGATACTCACCAATAAGAAGGATAGATACTAGATTCAGCATCTTACTCATGTTTAAAAGGGAAAATAGCCTTATAAGAATCCAGAATTGAACATCTTGCATGACAAACAAGTAGGAGGAGATGAGTATGGCAAAGAAGGGAGCAAAATACAAGTGTGGGCAATGCGGAGTAGTCGTCGTAGTTGACGAAGCATGCGGATGCAGTCCGTGTGACATGGTGTGTTGCGGTGAACCGATGAAAGAACAGAAGGCAGCAGCACCACCCGCAGCCAAGAAGAAGGCTGTCTAGAATTGGTTTTTTCTTTTTCAGATATTTCCTATCTTTTTCTTAGTATGATAGTCCAGTGAACTCTTTCCCTCAAACCTTGTAGCTTGCTATTGCCCGAGAAAATATACTTTTATCTTCTACAGACACACATTTAGGCGGTGAGAAAGTTTGCCAGGGTCTAAGTTCTTCGCAGCGTGCCCGAAATGTGGAACTGAAGTCGAAGTTCATCATCATATTGGCCAATTTGTCCATGTTGGAAGTTGCCCGAAGTGTAAGATCGAATTCACGACCGTAACAAGCTGGAAATATGAATGATACCCTGCTACTCATCGGACGCCGAGCGGTTACTTGTAGCACTTGGACAACAACCAGGGGGATCGTCGAAGTCCCCAGATTTCTTGGGATGCGCCACCGATGGTTTTCCAATCTTTGGCCCCTGGATCATCCATCTTATCAATGGACTCAATGCTTCAGCCAACGATTGACCCTTCTCAGTCATAGAGTACTCGACTCTAGGCGGGATCTCGTTATAGGCGACTCTATTTAGCAAACCGTTTTTCTCAAGTTCCTTAAGTCTAGAAGCCAATGTTTTAGTGCTAATGTGTTTAAGTAGGCTGCTGAGTTCGCCGAACCTGATCTTCCTATCTGAGCAACAGAACAATGAAAGAATCTCCAGCGTTCCCCTGTTGCCTATGAATCTTAATGTGTCTTTTCCTATATCCGCCAGTTCAGCTTCTGTTAACCTAATACTTTCCATTGTTACACCAACCGCAATACTTTACTCTTTACAACTTAAATAGTTTACCTACTACAGTATTTATGCTATGTGCCTAAAAAGGGGTGCGAACATGAAATCGAAGAATGCGAGAACATGTGGTTGCTCTCAACCACCAATCGCGAGCAATACTGAAGGAGAGTTGACTAGCGAAGACATGAGAAAAGGGGTAAGAAAGGCGTACGCTCAGCGAGCTAAACGCCCGACCGAAGGGTCCTGCTGCGAGCCTGTTTCCGTGATCGCGCAAGCAGGATACAGCCAAGAGGAACTAAATCTGTTACCTGAATCCGCGCGGAACGTATCCGCAGGCTGTGGGAACCCTACCGCATTAGCTGATCTGAAATCAGGGGAAGTCGTTTTAGACTTAGGGTCTGGTGGTGGAATTGATGTTTTTCTTGCAGCGAGGAAAGTTGGGCCCGAAGGGAAGGCAATAGGCGTCGACATGACACCTGAGATGATTGACAGAGCAAGGGCAAATGCACGCAAGAGCGGGTTAAAGAATGTTGAGTTCAGGCTCGGTGAAATTGAGCACCTTCCAGTCCCAGATGAAAGCGTTGACGTGATAATCAGCAACTGTGTTATCAACTTGTCTCCTGAGAAAGAGAAAGTGTTTCAAGAAGCGCATAGAGTGCTGAAGAAAGGCGGGCGAATACTCGTGTCGGATATGATGGTACAAGGCATGCCTAATGAAGTAAGACGAAATCTCACGGCATGGGCCTCTTGTATTGGGGGTGCCATAGGGTTAGATGAGTACTTGAAGAAGATAAGGGAAGCAGGATTCACCCAAGTTGATGTAGTCAACAATGAAGAGTATTCGAGAGAACTTATCGATAACGCGATTCAAGAAATAAAGTCCGGTCAGGGAGACGCTGATCTTGGAAGACTACTAAATCGAGCTGACGCGATCAAGAAGAATCTTAAAGTGTCACACGCAGAGATCCGCGCCGTCAAAACATAGATTGGGAAAAGAGACAAGCGAATGGACTGTCTCTTCCTTTTTTGGTCCTCTTCCAACTGGTTTTTCCTGATGAGGTACCACGTAGGTTATACTGGATATATGGTTAGTCTTTCAGCGCCTTCCTTGCAATCGCGCTCGCTAGTAGGACTTCCAGCGCTACGGCGATTCCCATTGCTAGTGTGCTATACAAGTGGTCATAGTGTAGAAAGGAATATGCAATTGCATAGACTCCCACAGGAGCCGCTACGAATATGCCTCCAATTATCATCACGACCATGTATTGCAGCAGGTGACCCTCGAAGGTAGCGAAAGGCATTCTTCCTTCTCCAAAGAGCTTACACACGAGCGTAGTGGCGATATAGGCGCTGGCGTACACTGCGCCCACCTCAATGATCGATATCACGATAGAGTAGAATGTTGTGAGCGGCTTGAAGAACGAGACTACGAGAAGCGTGGCTGGCATCATGACGGATAGTGCGGTTGACGCGAATGATTTGGCTTGCACGACCTTTCTGGTTGAGATTGGAAGCTGTGCCAGAACTGAGACGCCTCTCCCCTCAAACCACATTGTCGATACCGCGAAGAACACCATGAATTCTGAAGAGTATAGTAAGGCGCCGAGCACGGCTATAACTCGAATCACCTCGAGTTCCCACGTTGCTATGGTGAAGATTATTACACCCATGATTGGCATTGCAAGGAATACTGCATACCCCACGTTCCTTGAAGCGAGTCTAATGTCTTTTTTGAAGATTGATGAGAATACTCCTCCGACGTTTATTCTTACGTCTGAGAGCTTTTGAGTCAGTTTTGGAGCCATTTCGACTTCGCCAAGCGAGATTTGTCTTAGTGCACCCATTCCTCTTTTATACACAAAATAGCTGAGAATGACGTAGAATGCTGAAGCTAGTATTGCCATGATCGATTCCGTGGATAGCAGGATAGGAAGCGGACTTGGCGATGAAAATGCAGTTGTCAGCTCGGCTGCGAGATAGCCAAAGGAAAATGGATAGACGAGAATAATCAAGTTATATCCTGGGCTTTGAATGAGGGTGAACAATTGCACTATCTGAAAAGCCCCCTGAATTAGGAAAGTGACGAAATATGACATGCCCAAGGTGGCTATACCAAAGAGAAGCGTGACGAAAGTCCTTATCGCGCTTTTTATTCTTGAGCCACCGACTGAGAGAATCCTTCTGTAGAAACCTCTAGCCAGGAAGAATGTAAGAAACACTGCTACGATCGCATTGACGGAGTTGAACAGAAGGACGAAAATCGCTCCAATGAGCGAACCAGTTACGAGTCCGTAAGTGATCGGGTAAGCTGCGATGAAGACCGCTAATTGTAGGTCAAGCAGATGCAGAAATGAAAGTACACTCAATTGGGCGAGGTCTCCGCGTGAAAATGGAAGCGATTCGATCGGCTTCATCACATCTCCAGTAACAAAAGAAGTCGTTGCCATGAGGTTGAAAGTAATGAGGAAGACCAACCCGAAGATGTAGAACAAAGAAATCAAGGCAAACTGCACTACTTGCGTGTTGCCAATGAAAACCAACCCGAATGGCATGAAAAGCGAAAGGGCACCATAGACGAAAGCAAAAACGATTTTGTTTATTCTGAGTGAAGACCGGGCGCGTCTAACAAGTTTAGCTGGATCCTGCTGGGCGAGGATAGATGCCTGTCCTCCTCTCATGAGAACTGTGCCTCTGAGCATGGATTCAACCGCAATTGTTCTGGACAGTCTCCATGCTTCTCTAAGTTTCACGTTCCTTGAACGCCTCCTCCAGTATCCTCACTGTGTCCGCTACGCCTTCCTCTTGTTCAGTCACTTTCAGGAAGATCTCCTCTAGTGATGCACCAGCTCCGTGGATCAAGTCTCTCAACTCGTTGACGGTTCCTTCAGCTACGAGTCTGCCATTATTGATTATGCCGACTCTCGTGCAGATTCGCTCCGCGACTTCCATTATATGAGTTGAGAATAGTACTGCTCCTCCTCGTTCATTGTGGTGAGTGAGGTGCTCTTTCAGAATCTTCGAAGATCGGACGTCAAGGCCCGTCATGGGCTCGTCGAGTACGAGCAACGGAGGATCATGCAAGATCGCTGCTATGACTGCAACCTTCTGCTTTGTTCCAGCAGACAGAGTCATTATCGGTGCATCGAAGTACTTTCCAAGATCAAAGGCTTTGATGACTTCTTTAGCGCGGTTGTTAGCAGTATTGGAATCCATCCGCCTAATCGAAGCGACAAACTGTAGGAACTCACGGACAGATAGAGAGTCATAGAGTTGAACGGCTTCAGGCACATAGCCTAGCATGCTCTTGACCTTGATGGCATCCTCCACAGGGTTGAAGCCAAAAACGGATATATTGCCTTCAGTTGGATCCAGAAGCCCAGTGACGATCTTCAGTGTCGTGGACTTGCCTGCCCCATTGGGGCCAAGGAGACCGTAGATCTCTCCTGTTTTGACTTGAAATGATAGACCGTTCACAGCAGGCTTGTCACCGTAGTACTTAACGAGGTTCTCCACCTTGATTGCGACACCGTTAGAGCTGCCACCTTTCTTCTTGCCATCTTGCTTCTTCAATATTGAAACACCACCAATTGGTTTCTCCAGAAGCTTTGATACTCTTCAAAGGTTTATAATTGTTCCGTTCCAAGCAAACGATTCAGTATTCCGAAATAAAACTCATATTCATAATGCGAAGATCAACAGTAGAGATAGAGTGAGACGGTGAAAGTCTTCCGATTCCACTTTCTTTCGAGCCTCTGATCACACCCGCAAGGTATGGTTAGACCCTTATAAATTTGTTACCGACCTAGAACCTCTCTTTGAGAGGTCAATATTCATGACGATGGAAACCAATGCCGTGCCGCTGAGATATTCTAAGATCTCCTGAGTCGAATCGCTCTACTGCTAGAAAGACAATAATACTGGTCGCTATCTCCTTACGCAGAGGTCACATGGGATGAGAATAGTAACGTACAAAGAACTTGAGAACAAAGACGAGGTTCTGCCGATCCTTAGCTTGAGTTTTGGCGGATCGCCGAACCCACGTCAGATGGAAGGAATGATTAAGGTAGATCCGAGAACACACAACGGGCCTGTAGGGTTCTGTGCTTTGGAAAATGACCGTGTTATTGGTTTCGTTGGCATAATGGAGATACCCACGAAGAACATAAGTGGCGACACAGAGGTTGTCGGTGGCATCTGGGGCGTCTCAACCCACCCAGGAAATGCAAGAAGAGGTATCTCAACTGCTCTCATGGGTGCCGCGCACGAGTATTTCACTGAGAAGGGTTACAGATTCTCATTTCTAGTTACCCGCAAAACGTTCATAGCGTACGCCTTCTACCGGCACCTTGCATACGAGGATGCGCTGCAGTTTCCAAGTGCATTCAAGTTCCTCATGAAGAAAAGGAAAGCGGCTGCAAAGGGCGACGCAAGAATACGCTGGAAGAGTGTTATGAACCTTTACAGTGACTTCACTTCGCCGAGAACTGGCTTTGTGGTGAGAGATATTGGCTTCTTCAAGTCACTCCCTCGTTTTGCGAGTCTTGATCAAGGAAGGGCGGAGAGAGTTATAGTCAGAGAAGAAGGCTACGTCTTCTTCGGTATGACAGGCGGAGCGCTAACTGTTGACGAAGTTGTTCCGAGCAATGAAGATGAAACAAAGAATCTCGTCACCATAATTGAGAGCAGAGCAAAAGATGTTGTCTCCGATAGATGCGTGCTTAACCACAATTTGCTCGAAACATACAGGTCAAGAGGGTACGTTACTCAGATGGAAAGTCACGGTCTTCTAATGGTCAAACCCCTGACAAAAGCAACCTTTGATGAAGTCTATGGGAGAAGGTTCTATGCAACAAGTTTTGACCTATTCTGAGAGCTTCTTCAATACAGCCTCGGCAAACTCGGCGGTTGTGGCTTTTCCCCCTTGATCATATGTTAGAGTTCTGCCTTCCTTGTAGATCTCAGAGATTGCCTGCTCCAACGAATCCGCAGCACCATTCATTCCAAGGTATTCGAGCATCAGCTTCGCTGAGAGAATTGTGGCTGTAGGATTCACCATATTCTTGCCAGCATACTTAGGAGCGGAACCGTGAACAGGCTCAAAGTACGCTTTTCTGTCACCGATGCAGGCGCTGGGGGCCAACCCTAAACCGCCCACGATCTCGGCAGCGAGGTCTGACAATATGTCACCAAACATGTTTGAGGTGACGATGACATCCAGTTCCCTTGGGTACCGGACGAGCCTCCTTGCAGCGTCATCCACATAGTAGTGCTCATAGGTTAGATCTGGGATTCTTTTCCTGAACTCCTGTTCAGTTATGCTTTGAAAGAGGCCGCAACTTTGAGTCAAGAGATTAGATTTGGTGACGCATGTTAGCTTACCTGGGAACCCCGCGCCCTTTCTTTTCTTGGTGTATTCGCACGCGAATTTGGCGATTCTTCTTGTGCCTTGCTCGGTGATCACTCTTATCGCGAATTTTCCTTTCCCGAAATCTGCGAACGATCTGCCAAGAAGATCTTTGTAGTCGGGGAGACTCCCTGCAAGCATTGACAGGTCTCCTTCCCTTGCTGGGTAGAGACCTTCACTGTTTTCCCTGATTATAACGAAGTCTACTCCAGTCGCCTCTTTCAGAGGAGACTGGACACCTTCGTAGTATTTTGCTGGTCTGATGTTGGCGTAAGTGTCAAGGATCCAGCGAAGGTATGTTATGATAATCGTACTCTTGTCGCCAATTGCTCCGAAGAGTATGGCGTCGGCTTCTTCGCAAAGATCCTTCGTTTCTTCAGGGAGCGGCGTGCCATAGGTCTTAATGGCGGTCTCGCCACAAGGAGCATCTGCTATTTCAATATCCAAGTCCATGTTCCTCAAGATGTGCGTGGTGGCATTGACTACTTCGGGACCTACTCCATCACCACCCATAGCGACTATTCTCTTTGTCATTTTCTATCCCCGCACATATCTTTGGATCAAGTTATGCAAAGATAATAACTCTTCCCTCTTGTTCGGGGTGAGTTTCAAAAATCTTGCAGCGTGCTAGGACCAGAGTGGAGAACAGTGCAAGAATAAACGCGATAACCTCCCGCTCACAAGTTAGACTACTTAGATCATTTCCCTTGGGGCGAGTACTCAAATTGAGGACTCCACGGCATCGTTTTTGTCCTCTGTAGACTAGCTGCATTCAAAAATGGGGCACGAGCCTCGGTTCCAGCCCTGTGGTCAACTGTCTCTTGTGTCTACACTCCCATCGTGACATAGAGTTACAGACTGGTCAGCTTCTGGGATCGGTTAATCACTCTTCAACCAAACGACCAGCTTTGACAATTGCCTTGCCATCGATCTCCAGTGTCGCCTCTCCTATTGTTGCGGCCGCCCCATATGGGGATTTGTTCTGACCACCCAGAGCTTCGTTATCTCCGACTCCTATAGTAACAGCCCCTTCAACAATGTTATTCATCATGAAGCCCTGCTTTGCTTTGCGGTTGAGACCTATTCCTAGGAACGCTATGATGTCCTTGTCTCCTGTAGCGCTTTGCATCTCTGTAGCAAGAGATTCAATGTTTTTCCTTGCCATCATCGATGTTAGTCTACCTTCTTTGAACCCCCATTCCAAATCAACAACATTAACCCCAAGCGCCTGGAGCGGTAGGTCGAAGAAAATCTTGCCATTTGCGCTTGACTCAACAACCGTTGTCTGTACGAAACCTGTAGGCAGCTGGGTTTCGAGCGAGTTGTTGGCAATATCATCTTCATCGATTATACCATCATCTATATGTACAGGTCTCCCAGCAAGTTCGAAAGTCAGATCAGTTCCATTCGGCGCTGTAATACGAACGTCGTTTGCTTTCTCAAGGGAAGACGCGACTCGATGGCACTTCTGGGATATCTCTTTCAAGTCTGCTGTTGTAGCTTCGTCGACCGCCTTCTTCCATGCTCCAAAATTGAAGCCATATGTTTTTGCTCTGGCCTTAGTTACTAGCGGAAGAGTAAGGTTGGCGGTTCTTATCTTCCGCTCCTGTCCTCTCGGGAAATGTGCCCTTCTCTCACCCTCATTCCATGCGGCTGACTTCGAGTAGGATATCTTCTTCAGACCATCTGGATCCTCGAGACCAAACATATTGACCTGCGCAGTAACAGCTTCCGTTAGTGCCTGGCAAAACTTCGATGGCTCTTTCAAGCTGTCTTCAGAAAGGTGCTCAAGCTGCCCATAGTAATAGTCATCAGTCCAGAGGACAAGCATCGCGTCTGCCCCTTGCTTGAAGCATTCTATCGCAATCGCGTTTGCTGCGTCGACAGTGTGGGGGAAGGTCAGGATCGAAACGACGTCGCTGGATTTGATCCTCAAAGCATCCTTTACTATCAATTTCGCCATTTCTTCGTACAATTGGTGCTTCACCCTCAAACGGTTAAACTTCTCAGTTCGCTTATAAATGCACTATCGGCTACAGCAGGCTTCAGTCGCTGGCTCTTCTATCCAAGTCAATTTTCCGTTTTTTGGGGAAAGCGTCTGCAACGCAGCCCACCCAAGCAATTTCCCTAGTGTTCAGGCAAACTCCGGACCGATCCGCTAGAGATCGACACAAAAGCGAATGATTACTGTGAACACAAGTAACCACTTCAACGCGCACTGGGTCAGAAGAAGACTGGAAAATCCTAGAAGCGCAGGGCTGGACAGAATGAACAACTCTGAGCTATGAAATAGTTCACCGGAAGATTGCGCATAAATAATGAGCCATCGGCTTACGAGACGGATACCATTTGCTCTCAAACAGATAGCTAGAGGAAAGAGTGATCAATGAATTGTCACATAAGCCGAAAGATTATAAAGAATTGCGACCGACTGCCGACTTTCATGAATGTGGCACGAGTTCTTAGCTGCTCTATGTGCTAACAGCTACTCTGTAGTGTGTTAGGGTTCTGACCCTCTGCAGGGTCTTCACGATCAGTTCTTCCATCTCTTTTTCTATCCCTTCGCGCTTTTCTCCTTCACCAGCCAAAGTGGGCTGATCCGATGGGAAGAAAACTCTATCATTTCGTATTCTCAATGCATATCTACATCTATGCCAGTCTGCAACGCTTCCGAAGCAGAATTCTGGTCTCAGTGAACACTCCCTACAGATTGACTCACGTTTCGGCGAAAATGTCTCACGTAGTATGTTCTCGATTTTTCTGTTCGATGCTTCCATTACTGCTTCCTTTATTACTTGCGTGACCTGTTCCATACTTCTTAGGCTCCTTCTCCCCAATTCCGAGAATTGACCTAATAGGGATCTCCGAGAACTCCGATAAATGCCTATTGTTTCTCAAAACCAATTCGTGGCTAGTCTTTTAGAATATTATGGTCGAACTGCTATTCTTATGTTTGGAGAATTCCTTGCTGTCCAAAGGTTTTCTGAAAACGAAAATATGTTCATGTGCAATTAGGTAGAAGTCTTGGTATCTTCCTCTCCATTTTTCTCTTGTGCCTTTCATTTTCCACTGCCGCTTGATTATGTCTTCTTTAAGAATAAAACCAGCCTCCAGGAAGATCTGCATGATCTTGAAGGCTATCGGAACATAGTGCCGTTGCTTTCTCGTATCGCCCATCAGTATCGCACAATACTTGTCTGGCTTGAGGACGCGCAGAGATTCCCCCGCAACTTTTCGCATCTCTGTCAAGTAATTGTTAAGAGGTAGCCGCGACAGGTCTCCCTCAACGACCCCGGTGGTCTTTTTCGTGTATGAGATAATGCGGGCATATGGTGGATGTGTAGCTACCAAGTCTATGCTCTCTGAAGATAGCTCATTTAAGTTTCTTGCATCTCCCACGTAAGTCCTTATTGTGCTCTCAGCTTCGTCTACGTTAGGTGGCGCGTATCTGAAGTTTAGGCGGTCTCTTGTAACCATTATCGCGTTTGGATTCACATCTACGCCGATAGCATTCCTGCCCAGCAGCTTGCACTCAACGAGTGTTGTCCCGCTGCCTACCATTTGATCCAGAACCCAGTCTCCCTGTTTTGTGTATTTTAGTATGAGGTTTCTCGGAACGTAGGGGGACCAGTTCCCCCTGTAGTCGCCTTGGTGAGTAGCCCAATTACCTCTACTTGGGAAACTCCATACAGTTTCCTTCTCAGGGTGATAATTATCAGGTGGAGTGTAAGCTTCTATACACCATTCGTGACTCAGCTTCACTCCCGTGTCCCCTATGGCTACTTCACTGTGATCTCCAATGAACTCGAGATAGTCTGAGTGAGTAATTTCCTTCATGGACTGAACCATTGTTGCTCACATTCTACATAATTGGTGTCTAACTCCCTATTAACACCATTCTGATGGCACGAGAAAATGAAACTATAGTGAGAGGAGGAGATAGATCGCAGAAAGAAAACCGCAGTAGGATTTACATATCAAATTCGCGGCAAGCATTCTTTCGATGGCGATCAGCGGCCCTTCGTTTCATTTCTTGCATGTTCAGCCCAATCGGGAAACTCTTGGAATACCTATTAATATTGGAGAAGCCAATAGACAACACAGTATGGAAAAGGTAGATGGAGAGATCAATAATAAATGAGTTCAAAGAAAGGCGGGATACCTGTCTGGGCGATCCTTAACCTCTTGTTTGGCATCATTAGCTTCGTCGGGATGTTCTTACCCTACCTAACGATTTTCTTACTCTTTCTCATTTGGCCAATCAGCAGTTTTCAGTTGGCCAGTCTTGCCGGAGCGTTCCTTTTCGTGTACGTTATCCCAATAGGAGCCATACTCGCAATAGTGTTCTCAGGTCTTGCAATTGTTCCGTCTATGGCAGGCAGGGCAAAGATGCTGTCAGTCTTGGTATTAGTTATGGGACTTCTTGTGTTCGCAGGAAGCATGATCGTTTACCTGAGCACAGTTCAATTGCTTGGAGCAACAGCAACTATTTTTGGTTTTCCGATTGCCTTTGTATCCGTGGGAATCGGTCTATACATTGACATGATTGCTGGTATCCTGTTGGTCATTTTCGGAATCATGATGGCACTGAAAGGTCCCTAAAATGTTAGGCGCATTGTGTTGATCAGGAGAGTTTCCAAATGGAAACTACACTCTTTTTCTGATTGGTCAGACGCAGTCATGCAACGTAAGTTGCTATTTCTGTCTTGAACAAAGATATTTATTAAGACACGACAATCTGTTTGTCAGAGGAATTGTTTCAGAATGGTGATTTAATTCATGGGTCCATGCTGTTGCGATAGCGGAAGAGACATTGAAAGCGAGGTGCTTGTAGCACTTCTTGAACATGCGGGGGAAAGAATCCAGCTTAGTGATCTCGCTAATGAGTTGGGCATTGATGAAGGAGAACTGAGGGCGACTATCATCAAGCTTAGAGGCAGGAGTGTAATCGAAACTTCGTTTGACGGTAGTACGGGCGAACTGGTGATCGGCGAGCCTAGAAGAGCCGCAGTTGACTCAGAAACGAAAACAGCTTGTGCTTCCTGTGACTACCAGCTACCTCCCGGCGCACGATTCTGTCCGAGCTGTGGAAGTTCGGTGGAATGAATGAAAAGCAAGAAATAGTACACGTGTTGCAGGCTTTGGAGAAACATTTAAGATAGAATAATCGCTTTCTCGGTCTGCAAAAGGTGACCTTAGTCATGAGTGAACATAACCATCACCGGCACAGAATGAGGTACGAGGAGCCACCGTATTTCTTAATCGGGTTAGGTCTGCTTTTCGTAGCTTGGGGAAGCCTCGCATACTTCAGGATAGTGGATGGAACTCCTTGGATTGCTTTTGCTGGAGGAGTCTTGATTCTTATCTCGATAAGCGTCTTCTACAACAGGAGGGCCACTTCTAGAACTGTTCAAGGAACTCTTAGCGACCACAATGGGGAGAAGGTTGAACTCAGCAAGCTAGCTGAAGAGTTAGAGATGAGTGAGAAAGAGCTTAGGGCAGCTATTGTTGATTTGAGGGCTGAGGGAAGAATAAATGCTGGATTTGACAAGAACACGGGTCAGGTTATGATCGGTGAGCCCAAAGGAGTTGCCAAAGCGTCGGTCCCCGTCTATTGTGCTTACTGCAGGTATCCATTGCCGCCAGGCGCCAAGTTCTGTCCCAGTTGCGGGAGTTCAGTTGATTAGCTAGCGAACCTCCGCTTCTTCGTTTTTTCTTTTTTGGGCTTTGATGAAGAAGTAGTAGCCTGACTCTTCGAAGTCAGTTATATCGAAGCCATTTTCAACCAAGAGTTTCTTTGCTAGCTCCGGCGAGATGAAGTCGGTCTTGGGGTGAGGAATGAATTCTGATGCTTTGGTAGTCCACTCAACTGCGACAAATACTCCTTTTTCCTCGAGCACACGACCGAATTCCTTGATTGCTTTTCCTAGGCTTTTGAGGTGATGAAGTGCCATGAGCGTGACCACGACATCAAAGAACGAACTCTCTAGAGGTATATTTTCAGCCTCTCCTTCTGACAGTTTTATGCGCTTTGACAGTCCCTTTGCTTTGATCGTTTTGCCCGCGTTTTGCAGTACCTCTTTTGAGGGGTCGATCGAGTATACCTTACCTCTTATACCTACCAATTCAGCTAGAAAGATGGCATTAGCAGCTGAACCAGTTCCGACATCGAGAACGCGTAGTTCATTCCAGTCTTCAACCGAACCCTTTATCCTGTCTGCAAACAGTTTCCCAAGACCGTGGATGGAGTAGGGAGAGTGAGGTGCCCCACCAGTCATCCTCTTCCCTTTGTGGATCAAAGTAACATTCCCTCTTCGACTAGAAGCCAGTCATGATAGGTTGATATTCTTTGAAGAGGTAGCGCGAGATAACGTAACGTTGTACCTGTGATGTTCCTTCGTAGATCTGGTAGAGCTTGGCGTCTCGGAATAGTTTCGCGATGGCGTAACTCTCAAGGTAACCTCTTCCTCCGTAGATCTGGAGTGCATCTGTTGCGATTTTCATCGCATCTTCAGCGCCTACGAGTTTCGCGCAGCTTGATGCTATGTTGTCTTGCTGCCCGTGATCCAAGGCCCATGCTGCTTTCCAAGTTAGCAGCCTCATTGCTTCAATGCGAGCGTACATGTCAGCTACCATGTCTTGGATCGCTTGGAAACTGGAGATCTTGTGTTCGAAAGCGTCTCTTTGTTTGGCGTAGTTTAAGGCGTATTCCATTGCCGAGCGTGCGAGTCCAGTTGCCATTGCGCCAATTCCTGGTCTGGTGTGCATGAAAGTCATCATTGCCAGTAGGAATCCGCCACCTTCCCCGCCAATCAGGTTCTCAGCTGGGACCCGAACATTCTTGAGAGAAACAGCTGCTGTGTCGGACGCACGATGCCCCAGTTTCTCAAGGGGCTTGGCTGTGGACAACCCTTCGGTCCCGCGTGGAACAACGAATCCGGATATCCCTTCATGGCGCTTTGTGCCTTTCTTCCTAGCGAAGATAACGTACAGATCTGCAAAGTCGCCATTGGTGATAAAGAACTTATTCCCATTCAAGACATAGTCGTTACCGTCTCGATCGCAGGTGGATTGAATACCTGCAACATCTGATCCCATTCCTGGCTCTGAGGTGGCAAATGCAGTTAAGCTAAGCTTCTCGGTCAGCGGAGTCAAGAATTTCCGCTTCTGAGTCTCGTTGCCGCCAAGAACTATTGGCGCAAGTCCCAGGTCGTTCACATATATTGATGTGGTAATTCCTGCGCAGGCTGCGGCCATTTCTTCTACTACAATCACTGATTCGATCGAGCCATAGCCTGGTCCATTATACTTCTTGGGAATACCCAGGTTCATTAGCCCAGCTTTGAATGCTTTTTCGATGACCCCACGGGGAAACTCACCGCTTCGATCATATTTCTTTGACACTGGCAACATTTCTTCTAGAGCAAACTTTCTCGCCCTGTCTCGCAAGGCAATTTGCTCATCTGTCAATTGAAAATCTATCATAGAACCCTAACCTCCGATAGATCCAATCCTCCTGAGAGCACAATATGATTCACCTATATCTATTCGCAGTAATATCAATTACTGCAATCGACCTACCCCATCGAGGGTCTGTTGTTGTGCTCAGCTTTGTATTAAGCTGGTAGAATCAGTCACTTTGAGGCTTTGAAAAAGTTAAAATACACATAAACGATTGTAGTCCGTTGCTCAGTTCTTGGTATGACTTCCATAGATTCGACAACTTTAACGTTCTAGGAGGATCGAATCTTGAACTCTTCAGGACTAGAGACTGCAAGCACGGGTGTTCCCGAGATCGATCATGTTCTGGGTGGCGGTTGCCCCAGAGGGACGCTTGTTCTGGTCGAAGAGACGGGAAGTGAAAGGAGCAACTATCCGAGTTTCTTCATTTGTATGAACTTCTTGAAGGAAGGTCTATTAAACAAAGAATATGGCATCATACTTCTCACAGAGCATTCAGTCCCAGAGTACATGCAGGCGAGTGCGCGCCTCGGGGCTAACTTGGTTCCCTATAGAAGCGCTAAGCTGCTGACACTTATTGACGCATTCTCAGGTTATGCAGGATTGATGCCCAAGCTTTCAGAGAACGAAGCGGACATCACTATTGAAAGTCCAACCAATACTGTCAAGCTCTTTGATGAAGTGCGCAACTTGCTAATGGCATTTGATGGACAAGGCTTTCGGAACAGAATCCGAATGATTGTGGACAGTGTCTCGACACTGGTCGCGACTGCGGGTTTCCAAAAGGTCTGGAATCTGATGTTGGGACTTCAGCCACTTCATCGTATGACGGGTTGCACCACAATGGGGATGTACTATCCTGGAATGAACCTGCCTGGAGAGGCAGAATCATTTGAGCGTCTGGCAGATGGGGTTATTGACTTTCAAGGTCGCGAAGTCGGAGATAGAAGGATGACGGAGAACTTCATTCAGATAAAGAAAATGAGAAAGAGTGTCTTTCTGAAGGAAAGGGTTCAATATGTGAGAAGTGAATGGGAAATCAAGTTTCCGACAAGGAAGATGTGATTTCTGTTAAGGTGAGGTGTTTAGAGCTCGAATATGTCTCTTATGAAGTCGTGTGCACCGCTAAATACACGTAGGTTGCCTTTCCAATTCTCTATCTGTTCCCTGAATGTGTCGTAGAATGCTTGAGTGAACCGCTCAAGCTTTGCCCTGAAAAGTTGGCGGTATTGGGTTGATACGAGTACCGAAATCATGTTTGGTGCTTCGGCGAATATGAATTTTACATCTCCATGGTCGACGAACCTCAGTTCGCCTTCGCTTCGTGTGGTTTCCTTTATGATCGAGGATATCGCTGTGAGTGCACCTGTAAGGAGGCTTGCGTCACCCTTAATCGCTCTGAACTTGTGATCGAAGACACAGCTTCCCTCAGCCATGAACACATAGACACCAAGCAACTCATCTAGGATACTCAGTCCTTCCGCATCAGCCAGAAACTTCTCTTCTCTCCTTGCATACTCTGCTACCTTGGGGAGGCCTATGTCTCTTGCTTCTTTGAAATTCAGTCTTTCTCTTCCTTTCTCATCCATATTGGGAAGTAATTGAAGTGGGTTTCCGCCATTCCACGTCCACAACTCAAGAAAACATTTGCATGCATCCGGTTTCGCTGTTCGGACCCAGACATCTGCGTATTTGCTGAAGAGGTAGATCTTACCAGCGCCATAATCCAGTTTCAGGCTGGTTTCTTTTTCCAACCACCAATCAGTAAGTATGTCCGAGTCGTAGCCATCTTTTGCCATTATGATTGCAGCGCCAGGGAAGAGATGAGCGCCATCTGAATTTGTGTCAATCTTAACCATGAATCCGTCTCCAAAATCCTCACATGTCTTGAGGAAGATGTCAAATTCCTTTAGGTGACAGACTCCGTCAATTATCTTGACAAATGAGACTTCGTTGCTGTATGCGTGTCTAGTCTCAGTCAATCTGAGGAGTCGATATTTGGCTGGAATGTTCTTCGCGGCACCAGCAACGAGAACATCGATATTGTGTTTTTCACCCTTACTTCCAGTGAGTACTTGGTCGTAGGTGACTTTTGCTCTGCCGCCGAACTTATCGTCACACCATTTCTTCGCGCTCTCGATATAGCTCAATCTTGCTCATGCACTCCCCTGGCTCTTGCGTCCAGAGCTGCTGCCGTGATCTCAAGTTTGTTAAACAGATCGGATTATGAGACGGGCAACTTAAAATACGACACTTGATTTTCATATACCTTTCGATGGATCCTTTTGGCTAGGCGGAAAACTACCTGCAATATCTGGACATGGAAAGACTGACAGTGATACCCCCGGGGAATTTTCTTATCTACTGATGACCTCGAATTTCATATCTGGAAATCTTGCTTTTGCTGAGGTTATTTCCTTCTGAATCATCTCTCCGAATCTATTGTCTATCTCATACCCGATCATGCTTCTGTTGAGTGCTATGGCTACTTTCAGGCTGGTCCCAGTTCCAAGAAAAGGGTCAAGTATTGTATCGCCAGCTACGGAGAACATTCTGATGAGTCTTTTTGGTATCTCTTCTGGGAAAGCTGCTGCTCTTCTCTCAACTTCAGAGAGATGTTGCTTCATGCCTGTGATATCCCATATCTGGGTGAACCACTTGTCTCTTTCTTCTTTCGTGTATTTACTTGAATATCTTATCGGATCTTTTGACGCGAATTGTCTGAGGCCGCCTTTCCTTAGAATCAGAATGTATTCGCAGTCCAAGGTTACGTAGGCATTTGGAGGCAACATGCCTGATCCTAGAAACGCGCCCTTTCCCTTGTACTTGGGTTTGGTTGTCGGTTTCCTCCATAGCAGGTAGGGCAGGGTAACGAACCCGATTCTCTCGCACCAGTCGACGACTCTCACGTGATTAGGGAATAGTCTGAAGATGCCGTTGATATTTCTCGTGGCGTCTCCAATGTTGATGCATGCGATACCTCCGTCAATTAAGACTCTATGCACTTCACTCCATACTTTCGCCAGATTCTCATGCATGGAATCATAGATCTTGCCGACTATCCCTTCACGCTTGTTCCTATCTTCTTCCTTTTCCAGTTGCAGCCACAAGCGGTCTATCTGGTCATCTAGGTTGCGGAATATCCCATCCCACATTTCGATCATTGGATATGGTGGAGATGTTACAATCAGGTGGACTGATCCATCTTCGACTTCACTCATCGTCCTGCTGTCTCCAAAAACCACTTTGTGGCATGCTTCTCGGATAGCAGTATTCACGATCTGAGCTCACTCCTCCGAGTAACCAAAATGACTAGCAGAGGACAGGGTACGGCAGTCGGGATGGAAAACAAAATGAAGTTCAATAGGTTGCCCAGCCTTGCGGTCGAGAACCTATTTCTTAGACGGTTTGGCAGGCTTGGATGACTTGACAGGTTTAGCTAGCTTCTGGTACGCTTTCTTGAGTGTGGGATACTGTTTGAGCACATTACCCCATTCTTCGCGGGATATTTCTAGTATCTTGATTTGATCGTTCAGTGTTTCAAGCCCTATCGGCGGATCACAGAACAAAACCTTGTCAGTGCTGGCGTCCACGTGTGGCTTCAGCTCGACCCACTTGATTCCTCTAATATGCGACTTGTGGTAGCATTGGTCTACCGGGTCAAGGATAGGATCGAAACGGTAGCTGCCAATTGCTCTTCCAACGCCAAGCACGCGCCTGGGGCCATAAGCGACCACAAGATCTCCCTTTTTTATGTCATTGGAGAATTGCCAGAGTTGAGTGGCAGCCCCTTCTGGAATAAATTCCGCCATATCTTCTTTGCAGCTGTACTTGTCTAGGTTCTGAAATCCCTCTGGTCCAAACTGGCCGACGAAGATGGATTTCTCTTTGACGTACCTACCCCAATCTCTATCCGTGTGTAGCAAGAAGATCTTCCAAAAACGCATAACGATGAATTCCTCCATAATTGTGTTTGGTTAATTCTGGCGCCATTGTGCTTTATTTAGGTTTCATTATCTCATACAAATATATTAACTCTTATGTAGAAGCGATTTCTCAGAAGGCACTTGATAAGTCCTATGGCGATTAGCAAAACAGAAATAGCAAGAGGAACAAATAGCACGGCAATCAGTTCTGCCGTCTGACGAGGACGAAGTGATTGTGGAGGTCCGACCTTGTCTAGGAAAGCTATTTTTCCAACATTCAGGGGAGCTGGTTTCACTGAGGAAGAGATGCAGCGACCCATAATAGGCATAGCAAATTCGTGGAATGAATTTGTTGTTGGTCACGTACATCTGAACAAAGTATCGGAGTCGGTCAAAGCAGGGATAAGAGAAGGCGGAGGAACCCCAATGGAGTTCAACACCATCGCCCTATGCGATGGAGTCTCTGAGGGATCATTGGGAATGCGTTATCCGCTCCCCAGTCGAGATCTGATTGCCGATTCGATTGAAGCAATGGTGGAAGGTCATGCGGACCTATTCGATGGGATAGTCTGTATATGCACATGTGATAAAATAGTGCCTGGCATGCTAATGGGAGCCGCTCGCGTGAACAGACCCACCATATTTGTTACGGGAGGCCAAATGAATCCTGGTCGCTACAAGGGTGAGGAAATTGTGGTTTTCGATCTCGCTAGAATCTATAGACAGTTCTCCAGCGGAGAACTAGAAGCTGAAGAGTTTTTCGGCAAAGTCACATCTGCCTGCCCAGGTCCAGGTGCATGTAATCTTCTTGGCACTGCTACCACCATGGCATGTATGACTGAGGCTTTGGGCATGTCTCTTCCTGGCTGTGCAACGCACATTGCTGGTGAATCCAAGGAGCTTCGTTTTGCAAAGGAATCGGGTCTCCAAATCATGAAGCTTGTTGAGAAAGGCATCAAATCCTCTGAAATATTAACCAAAGAGGCTTTTGAGAACGCAATTCGAGTCGATATGGCGATTGGCGGATCAACCAATACCACGCTTCACTTGCCCGCCATAGCAAATGACGCGAATATCAGTATTGATCTCACCGACTTTGACAGGCTGAGCCGAGACACCCCTAACCTATGTAGATTCAAGCCAAATGGTCCAAACAACTTCACTGAACTTGAGAAGGCAGGTGGAGTCCCGGCGGTCATGAAGAGGCTC
Organism: Candidatus Atabeyarchaeum deiterrae; assembly: GCA_037310415.1. GTDB lineage: Archaea > Asgardarchaeota > Atabeyarchaeia > Atabeyarchaeales > Atabeyarchaeaceae > Atabeyarchaeum > Atabeyarchaeum deiterrae. Next base: position 1,661,608 of record CP147780.1, on the reverse strand, counting down.
CAACACATATTGCACCTTGGAGCCAACACTGTCACGGGTAAGACAGTCGGTGAGAACATAAAGGATGTAGTCATTGTCAATGATGAGATAATCAGGCCTATTGAAAGACCATACATGAAGGAAGGGGGCATAGCGGTTCTCTACGGCAATCTTGCGCCCAACGGTGCAGTGGTGAAGATGTCAGCTGTGCACCCGAGGATGCTAGTTCACACTGGACCCGCGAGAGTGTTTGACTCCGAAGAAGATTGCACAAATGCTTTTGACAATAACCAAATAAAACCTAGAGATGTGGTTGTCATAAGATATGAGGGTCCGAAGGGTGGTCCCGGCATGCGGGAGATGCTGATGATAACCATGAGGATTTCCGAGACGAAGATGAATGATTCTGTGGCCCTTGTTACCGATGGAAGGTTCTCAGGTGGAACAGCGGGTCTTTGCATAGGTCATGTGTCCCCAGAGGCAGTGGAGGGTGGACCAATTGCCCTAATTAGAGAGGGAGACAATGTTGAGATAGATCTTCCGAACAGGGAACTTAACGTTAAATTGAGCGATCAAGAGATTAAGAAAAGGCGAGAAGCATGGTCCCCTCCTGAACCCAAGGTGAGAAGAGGATTTTTGGCGCTTTACGCAATAACAACATCTTCAGCAAACAAGGGCGCAATTAGGGAACTGCCAAATAAGCAGTAGATTTTGGTTGCAGGGGAGTCACTAGCTCTCGAAACTATTCCGCTAAGATGCTGGAAGAGACGAATATATCTATGTCAATGACTCTCACAAGTATTAGATTCCCGATGTGTATACCAATAATACGTCGAATGAGCTTTGATCATGGAGGTTGTTCCATCTATGGAAGGTCGTCAACGCCATTGTACGAGTTGCGGTGCGGAACTCGATCCAGACGCGGAATTCTGCGATGAGTGTGGCGCTGAGGTTGGCGAAGATACACATGTCCCTTCAGAGACTGCATCTACCCAGCCAGAGGTAAGGCCTTCAGCCGAACCGATTGCATCCACTAAAATGATGTTGGCACTTTTTGATCGTAGTCGACATCATTACGTTATTGATCACAAATGGTGGGAATCGGGGTCTGGTCCTATCTATGACGAGAAGGGCAAGATCGTTGGCCATCTCTATCGTAAGATCATCTCCAAATTCAGGGCCCTTGAATTCCGTGAAGCAGACGGCAAGATCGTGTCTGCGGTAATCCGTTGGAAGATTGGAGCACCTAGACCCTCGTTAGATATCAAAGATGAACAAGAAAACACGATAGCTCACATTAGGCAGAAAATGAGCGAGGATTTCGAACGAGAAGTCTGGCTAGAAGACCACGACGGAAACAGGATCTTGGAGACAAAGGGAGACTTCCTCGGCTTCACTTTCAAAGTCTACGATATGGAAGGGCAAATTGTTGCAGAATGCGACAAAGCAAGCATGTGGCTTGACCTCTTTGTGAGTAGCGATGCATTCGACTTCAGTCAGAAGCATGCGATTGTCATCTATCGTGATATTGACCGACGATTGGTCGTGGGGCTGGCAATCGCGATAGACGTAGCCCTTCACGAGGAGCTTAGTGGTTCGGCAGCGACTGGCGCAACCTCTGAAGGATGATCCTTGGAGTGATGAATCATCAGACAGCAGTGGCCAAGATTCTCACGAGATGAACACTCATCATGTCAGCCGTCGCAGATCGTCCGAAGGAGAGACTTAATATCTTCGAAACCAATATTGTCCCTTCAACAACAGCCCAGACTGTTACTGTCTCACGACAACCAGAGTATCTGAAACCAGCCAAACTAATCGTGGAGATTGGTCCTAACCATGGAAAGTGGCGCTAGATTTTGCACGCGGTGTGGCGCGAGGCTCAAGCCCGACGCGCGCTTCTGCTTCGAGTGTGGCGCTCCTGTCTTCAGAGACAGGTCTGAATCCAGACCGGTCGAGCCTTATGAGACTACTGAAGAGCCTTTTCAAACGCCTGAAACACCAGTTCCAGAATATGAACCCCAACCATCGCCTGTCAAGGCGACTGAACCAGTGGCGCCGCTTTTTGATGTGAGTCGACGTTACTATGTGATTGATCGTCGCTGGTGGGGATGGGGATCCGGTGCAATTTACGATGAGAAAGGAATTGCCGTTGGACACATGCATCGCCGTGCCATTTCGGCGCGCAAAGCCATAGAATTCCGAGAAGCTGATGACCAAACGGTCTCAGCGATCATTCATAAGAAACTCGTCGCCATCAGGGATACCTTCGACATAGAAGATGCCCATGAAAATGCTCTTGGTCGGGTGAAGCAGAAAATACTCGCAGTGTTAAGACCTCTTGTATGGATGGAAGATCCACGTGGAAAGAAGATTCTCGAAGCTCAAGGCGACTTTATGGGTTTCACTTTCAAAGTATATGACATGGAGAAGAATCTCGTCGCTGAGATAGATAAAACGGACATGTGGAAGGACATCTTTGTCGGGGGAAGCGTTTTTGACTTTAGCCAGAAATATGGGGTCGTCATCAACACGAACATTGACCGACGGCTCATCGTTCCGCTTGCCATCGCTATCGACGACGCTATTCATGAGGACAGAAAAGACCGGAGCAATGTTACTATGACTCCTCTGTGAGCCATCGAGCCACATTCAACGCTTCGGAACTAAGATCATTTGTGCAATGATTCAACTAAAGCGAGGGCAAGGCAAGCATGCGAGCTTTCAAAAATGAGGAGCTTGAGGAAAAAATACATGAGCTCAGAGAAGAGAAGACTAGGCTGTCAGAGGCTTTCGCTGACGGAAGGATACCTCAAGATGTTTACAAGAAGACAGTAGTTCGAGTGGAAAACGAGATCACAAACATCATGAAAGAGATGAAGCGAAGGACTGCAAACATATAGTGTTCTCACTTTTTCTCTCTGACAAATCTGAAGACACCTAGTGACTCGACCAACTATGGTTTCAGAGAGTGATTAAGGATTGCTCTCGGATCGATACGTAGAACATTCTGGTAGAAGTGAGCAACTGAATCTCTCAATCTAGAATGTATCTTCTCCATTCTGGTAGTGTAGTCATTCCGTGGGATTGTTGTTGAACAAGATCTGTAATTGGCGACCTTGTCCTCGAAGAATTCTCTTAGCCAAAGCACAGCTACCTCGCCGGGTATGGCGTCAACGTATCTATTCTTTTCAATAGATCTCATAATGTGATTGTCTCTCGCCTCGACCGCGTCTTCACCCATTGACAGGTAGACATGCATCAACTCTTCTTCAGCAACAGTATCCTCGGGCGGAGGCATCGAACCATCGTAGATGTATTCTTCTGCACTCTTCAAGTGTCTCTGTTCATGCCAACAATCCACCTTCAGATTGACCTCGTCGATGTTGCTGAAGTATCCTTTCGTGAATGCAATGAATTTGATGTATTTGTTTGCGTTCCAAGCGTAGATCACTCCTGAGAAGAGGCTTGAAGCGGGACCCTTTGGACAGTCATAAGCTGGAATGGTCATGTATCTAAGTTCAAGTAGAACAGTATTGTTTACACCCCAGCCTCCACGCATCCATCTATCCATGAATACAGGGTCCAGGTTGTTGATGAAGGAAGTGCTTAATGGATAGATGAGGAATCGTGATCCTGTGTTCGCAAGAGCATAGTCTTTGTGGACAATAATCTTCATTGGCAATTAGGTCACCGGGTAACAATGTTTGTGGCGGGCAGATTAAAGGAAGTCTCGACTTGATAATATTGATGGATATTCAGTTGTCTGATTGGTTTTGATTCGCACTAAGTCTGCTCATTTTGTCTATCTCTTCGTGGACTCTTGATGCTATTCGCGAAATGTGGCTTTCAAAGTATTTCTGGCCGGTCCAATCCGCTTCTGAGAGGCAGTCTTCGGAGAACTTCCTGATATCTTTTTCCTCTGACTTTTCGAACTTCTCAAAGATGCCGAAGAGTATCTGAAGTATGTGATCGCCCAAGGAACTTACCTACCACGCTGGAGGTACATATGAACCATAGTTGTCGAGGTTGAAAAGCAGTGATCTGGTTGCCCTTGTGATGTGGTCGAACCTTTCCTTCTCGACCAAACCACATCTGGGGCAAGGTACGTCGTCGTACGGGATATAGTATGCTTCACATTTTGGGCATTGGTGATCATAATTGATATGCAACGTCAATGTCGTACAACCCCCTAGACCAGACGCGACAGAGCAGACGGGATACATGTCGCATTGAGGGACTTTATCATAGCGGAATTCTCCAGTCGAGGGTCGGCGTTCTGTATCCTATCTTGAAGACTATTCCACCTCTCCGTTTGTGTTCAGCGTTCGTGATTCTATTGATAACGTCGTTCACAATTCCGACCGACAGTCCTAGCTCGTCTGCAATTTCCTTCGGTCTCATGAATCGCTCTAGTCCATAGAGGATAAGGTCGAGTTGTTCGTATTCCATTCCGATTTCTTTCTCAGCTGTCTGATCTTTCCATAGTCCAGGCGAGGAGGGTTTCATTATGACGACCTCCGGAACGCCAAGATGGCTCGCAAGCGACCTCACCTGAGTTTTATAGAGATCAGCAATAGGTAGGATATCGGTTCCTCCGTCACCATATTTCGTGTAGTATCCCACCAGTAACTCACTTTTGTCACTTGATCCAACCACGAGGCGGTCTGTTGTGTTAGCAGCTAAATAGAGGTTGATCATTCTGATTCTTGCCTTGATATTACCAACTGCATTCCTAAGCATGGGCTCCTTGCTGTGTACGGTACTTTCCGAGTCAAGTTGAAACATGTTTTCCTGAACTGCGTGCACCGCGCCAGTTATGTCGATGATTCTGTAAGGGATCTTGAACTTCTCCGCGACGAGTAGAGCATGTTCTTTGTCTTCTTTGGCGCTCTCCGTGTGAGGCATTATCAACGCTAAATTGTCCGACGCCCTCAAAGTTTTAGCGCAAAGACCTGCAACCGTTGAACTGTCAAGGCCTCCCGACATGCCGAAAACGAAACCCTTCTGCTTGCTTTCTGACAACCTTGCACGGAGAAACTTCACGATCCTTTCAGCAACCGACTCTGGGTCAATTACCAAAGATTCGGCATTCAGCCTCATCTGATTGGACCACCGCCTCGTTTCTGATGTGTCATATAAGTATGACATGGAATCATGACTATATTCTTATCTCTTGCTGTGACTACTCAGTGTTTTCATCAAAACTACCATTGAGTCCTTTTGCGATGGAGGAGAATCTGTTTTGACCCGAGAGTATATTCAGGTTTTCACCACCGTTGGTAAGAAGCAAGATGCTGAGAATATAGCAGAATTATTGGTGGAAAGAAAGCTAGCAGGTTGCATACAGGTTGTCGGACCCGTGTTGAGCACCTATTGGTGGGAAGGAAAGATCGTGAAGGATAAAGAATGGCTATGCATAGTCAAGAGCAAAAAGGCTCTTTACAAGAAACTTGAAGAAGCTATCAAAAAGATTCACCCTTATGAGCTTCCTGAGATCACTGTGACGCCCATAACTGCAGGTAGCGCGGGCTACTTGAGATGGCTTAATAGTGTACTCAGGAACAGTTGAAATTGCGATGCTCCGTGCTAGCGTGAGTTGTCGCTTGGCATTGCCGCGTATCCATGCTCCGAATCTTGATTGTCGACAACCCAAGAAAATGGTTTGCGAGGGTCGCACAGAGATCAATTGCCTTTTAAGCTTCTTCACGAAATATGTTCCATCATCCCCCTCCCCTACGAGTTTTCGATCAAGGTGACTGTATTTGGATTCTGAAGTTCTGATTAATTTTGGACTCATGAGCGTTGAAAAACTAACGGAGCTCTATGGCGAAGTGTTCTCGAAGTTGGTCCGACAGGCTGTGGCTGATTTTATAAGCAAGAAGGTTGGAGAGCAAGCTCCCAGACTTGAAACCATGGAAGACACGGCTGGCTACGTCAGAAACAACCTGCAAAAGTATCCTATGGGACATTGCGCCTTCTGGTATGGAATAGGAAAGGCAGAAACCCAGATTCAAGGCTCAGCTGGACCCGCAATTAGGGTCATGTTGGGAACAATTTTGAGACGAATGACTGAGCTCGACGGGCTCAGCGAGATAATTGGCAAAACCGACAAGACGATTAATGCACTTTCGGATTTCAAGAAGGTTGCTGTCTCAATGGAAATGCTGGATGAGAATTCCTATCAGTGCACAGGAGACGCAGACGCTTCCGAGGCACGAATTGTGAATTGTCCTAATGGTGATGGTTGCAGGAGCATGTTAGAAGAGGGGGTCATGCGCATTGGAACACGAAAACCGCTATGTACCATAAGCTTAGGAAGTGCCGTGACCGCTGAACTCGTGACGAAGGTTCCACATGACTATGAGATTACTGAACTCAAGCCTCCTAATTGCGTCGCGAGAATATTCAAGCTGTAGGCATCTTGCGCTGAAGCAGAGAAAATTAGTGGCGATGTGTTGCTAACGTTAGGCTTGTTCAGACAACCCTCAGTACCAGAAATAGATTCCTCAGAATCCAAGTGGCTCTCTCACCAAGAGTATCGTAATGCGGTCCTTCATGATTTCGCGTTCGATAATTACCCATTTCCCGAATGTTGTCCCTACACCATAAGCCTTTCTCGCCCGTTCGTCCTCTAGGTAGTAGACATATTCTCTAATGCGGCGCATCGCCTGTTCCAAATTTGGTGTTATCTTCTGATAGCCAACAACAAGCATCACTTTTTTCGCAGCAAATGGATAGGCGCCAACTCTTGACCCAGATTGATCAACTGCCACCAGTTCGCCAGTTTCTGCGACAGCCCCAACGCTGCCAAGGAAATATTCTGCTGTAACAGACTTACGGCGCAAGGTGTTGCGCCTCTCGGCATCATTTTCCTCGCGAACTTGCACAGCTAGGCACTTCCATGGATTCTTGCCTGACAAGTAGTAATCCATGAACCCGATCTGCTGTAGGGTCGTGGAAGAGCCAGTCATTACTTCCGCGCCAGCAGGAATTGATTCTTTCAGTTTCTGCAACGCCTGGACTTTGTTTTCGAGTAGAACTACAGTGTAGTTACGCTTTCTCAACGCTTCAATAGTTTTGTCTAAGGTTGTCGACGAAGGAATCTTTGTCCATTCTTTCGCGTTTTTCGGATCCGTCTTATGTTCCGCCTTCCTCAAGTATGGAGACCATCATAGCTATATAAGTCGAACGAATATTTAGTCTTCGAACGAGTGGTGGTTCGTCTTGACGCCGAGTATTTGTACCGACGCGAGCGAGCTGAATCAGGATGGAACGGAAACTGTGAAAGTCATGCTCGCTCAGATCTCTCCAATTGTAGGAGACAAAGATGCCAACTTTGAAATCTTCAAGAAGTTCATCAATAAGGCAAGAAACCAAAATGTTAACCTTCTCGTTTTCCCTGAGCTGAGCGCTACAGGGTATCTGTGCTACGACTCTCACTACAGGCTAGCTGAGCCTATTCCAGGGCCTTTCACCTCCAAGATTGCCGAGTTTCTGAGGAACACGAAAGTTCATGTCGTTTTTGGCATGCCTGAAGCCAGTACTGAAGTTGAAGGAACATTGTACAACACTGTCGTCATGATTGGTGGGAAAAAAGGGCTAATCGGGAAGTACAGAAAATGGTTTTTGCCTGGACATAGCGTCTTCGACGAGAAGCGCTACTTCACACCCGGATCCAATGCTGAGGTTTTCGCGACCTGTCTTGGGAAAATCGGTCTCTCAATATGTTATGACATCTATTTTCCAGAACTGCCGCGATTGTACGCAATGAAAGGTGCGGAGATTTTGATATATCCCACTGCTTCACCGAGTGCTAGAAAGGACTTCTTTGAGGTGCTGACGAAGGCGAGGGCGTTGGAGAATGGTGTCTTCGTGATTCTATGTAACTTGGCAGGGATCGAGGAAAATCTTCTGTTCTGGGGTGGTTCACATATAGTCTCCCCGTCAGGAGCTGTAATTGCCAAAGCCAAGTATGACGAAGAGGACGTGGTCGTCGCTGAGCTTGATCTCTCCGAAGTTAGAAGAACAAGGCCGTTCTTGCCGATGCTCGCGAAGGATATTCGTCGCGAACTTTACGACAGGCTAGCTAAGCAGCATGATGAAATCTAACCCTCACCAAGATGAATCCTGTGCGGATTGAAAACACGATTCTCAGTTGCAAAGCGATACTCCTTACGACGAAGTTTTTAAGTAAGTCAAATCTAAGGAAGAGACATTCAAACCCCTAAGAAGATTAGAATCACAAATCTTGCTGCTGCAGCTTCAATAAACATGGACGGTTTCTTGAGGTGAATAGAGAGAATGACGCATCATTGGGATGATGTTCTGTCGGGAGAACACAGAGTTATGGAGGAAGTGCTCACAGCTCTCGTCGGAGAGACCAAGAAATTGGCTGAGGGAAACAAGGACTCAAAGTCGAGGATTGCTGAGGATCTCGACTTCTTCGATATCTATATGGACAAGTGTCACAACATGAAGGAGGAGAAAATCCTTTTTCCGAAGCTTGAGGAGCGTGGTATACCCAATGAAGGTGGACCCATCGGAATGATGCTACTCGAACACCAGAAAGAAAGAGAATTCCTGAAAAGCATCAAGAAAAGTTTAGATGAGAATAAGCCAGAGTCGACTGTGAAAGAAACCAAGGATTTCGCTGAACTTGTCAAGGATCACGTCTGGAAGGAAGATGATACGCTTTATCCCATGGGTAAGAGGATTCTGAGTGAAAACGACGCTAGCAAACTCGTTACAGGTTTTGATGGGATCGAGAAGCAACTTGGCAAGGGAGTTCACGAAAAGTATCAGGAACTAGCTGATAAACTTAGAAAACAAGAAGGCGCAGAGCCTCTAGTTAAGAATCTATCAACTCAAGTATTAGACGCAATTCTGGACACACTTCCCTTTGAAGTGACCTTCATCGATGCCGAGGACACTCTGACGTACTTTAACAAGGAGAATGAAAAGAAGTATTTCGCGAGGCCGAGAGCAGCTATAGGTAGAAAAGTGCAGAAATGCCACCCACAAAAGAGCATAGCCACCGTGAACCAGCTGCTGGACGATCTAAGAAGAGGAAGGAAGAGTTTCGCAGAATCCTGGATCGACGTCAAAGGCAGGAAAGTGCACATCGGGTACTTCGCCGTGAAAGACGCCCATGGAAAATACTTGGGAACGATCGAAGTTGTTCAAGACATAACTGACATAAAGAAGCTTGAGGGCGAGAAGAGAGTAATAAAATGAATCCCGATCAACTACTTTCTTTTCTTTCTCTTCAATGCCACTTCTCCGGGAACTTGGTAAGCCCTCCTGAGCAAAGAAACGATGAGGGCAATGATCCAGAAATAGAACCTCAATGGTAAACCCACAAGAGTCATTGTCCAAAACTGTGGCAGTATTGCGATGAAGTAGATTGCGGCAGAAGCAAATAGCACGTTTCTGACATTTCTGTACCTTGAGGCATGCTGCGGAGACACGATTTCCTTTTCTTCAATCGAGAGTTCGTGCGAGAAGAAAGCCAAGATCAGCATTAGCCCACCCATGTCAATAGAATAAAGGACAGAGGAATAGTCTTCGAGTCCGATGCTCTCGGGTTGCCCAATTAAGCTTACCAGATTGAATGCGTATGGCTCCATTGACACGAGAAAAAGCATGATAATGTTCAGTAGTCTCGTTGTCCTGTTTTCCATCGGGAGGACGGACATCATGGCTGTGTACCTAATCCACACAGATATCAGAATCAAGAAACTGAAGCCAAACAGTACCACATCACTGACCATGTCGGTTAGGTTGCCCGGCAGCTTGTTGACCAGAACGAACGCTCCGATTGACAACGCTAATCCGAATATCATATCGGATAGACTCTCGATCCGTGGCGTAGGCTCCGAGTACCTTTTATCTCGTGGCATGGACCGTCATAACCCTAATCTAAACAGAATGATTTCCAACAGCACTTGCCTTCTGTCATTTACTTTGATTTATTTCTCTGATAAATGCTTTCCGTTCCTAGCCAGCATATTGACATCATTTATACTTACGGTCTATGATTACATTAAATTGGTTGAAGAAAAGGAACTTGTCTCCAGGTTTGGATCCTCATAACTCAAGTACAAGAATCGAACTAGGTTCATTCTTCCTTTGCCAAAGCGACATAACCAATGATGACTAGTTTTCTCCTTCTCATCAAAAGCCTTTTTAGAAAAGAACATGACTTCGATTACTGATGATAAGCGGAGGTCAGGGGCATGTCGATCGTCAACGTGTGGCATCCAGTCAAACTGAATCCTGACTGGGAAAAGCTTTACTTAACCGACTATCAAACGCGTTTTTGGGGCGAACACAATACGGAACGTAAGTACTTCATCCCTCCGCGCGGGGCACAGACACCGATCAGAGATATCGTTCCTATTAGCAATGACGCTATTCTCGGAACCCACTGGAATTGTTGTACATTTGTCTGGAGAGTTTTCGAGAACCGGGGAATAGGTGCACCCAGCCCCAAGGGCATCGATGCGAAAGTATACTGCTCAGCCATCACACCACACAAGCCATGCCTGATTCAGGGTCTGAGTGACGGGACAATTGCCTTCATGTCCATGAGGCCGCCTTTTGAACATGCTGCCTTCTACGTACTTCGCACCAAAGCAAAAAGCATCTTTCGTCTCACTATTTCTCCTGATGAACGCTATCTGCTGGCTACAGACAACGACGAGCATGTATTCACGTACAAACTGGATTTGAGTTTCCTTGAAGACTCCCAGATTACTCCCACAGAACTGAAGAGAATCAAACCTGTCGATGAAGTGCATGATATAAAGGCCAAGGAACCCGTCCAATGGTTGTCATTCACACCGAATGGCAAATTCTTTGCGTCTGGCTCACGCCAGTCTAGGAAACTTGTCTTATGGGATACGCATAGTGGCAAAAAGCAATATGAGAAGACGCTTCAAGACCCGCTTGGGGGAATCGCGGTGATGCCCAATGGCGACTATCTTGTTGCAGACTCTGAGTCGAAGATAACATTCTGGGAACTGCACACGATGAGCCAATTGGATTCAATAGAATACAAGGGCGGGCTGAGCAGCTGCAGTGGCATAGCCCTCTCCCCAAACGGCCGCTATCTCGTTACACCTAGTTACACCTTGCTGATCTTGTGGGATCTCAAAACTGGAGAGTATATTGCTGAGTTCGAGATGAAACCTTCCCATGATGACTTCGGAATGGAATCTAAGTACAATAGTCCGAGGGAACCGGTAGAGACAATGGCATTTCTCCCAGATGGGAAGCACCTTGTGTCTGGCGGAGATATGGGAGGTCTCAACCTGTGGGATCTCTCAGAATTCATCAAATGACACACCGCTCTCACCGTCGCGTTCTTGAAGCACCGTTCAAAGACAAAACAGGCTATGCACTGATTGCTCAAGCGAAGCAACCTAATTATATGTTCAACTGTCCTTTCTTCCGTCGTCGTGCTTCTGCCATCGACGAAGACGGGGTCCTAGTTAAGGCAGCGTCTCTGGAAGTCAGCTGAATATTGTATATGAGTAGGGAAAGCTTCTTTTCTCTTGAATGAGATGCTCGTCCTGGCAAAGCAAAAGCAAATAGGTGGGATGAGAAACTGGCTGGCCAAGTCACACCAGAAGGCACTTTCGCCATCGTTCGAAACGTCCCAGACACCCTCGATAGATGCGTAAGGACTTTTTCACTAAGAGAGGAAGTCATGGTTGAGCAGGCTAAGAAGCAACACCAAGCCTATTGCAGAGCGCTAGAAGACAGGAAACTGAAACTCATAACAGTGTTAACGGACAACTCCTTTCCGGATTGCGTCTTCGTTGAGGATCCTGCTGTAGTGTATAAGAAAACTGCGATCATATGCAATATGGGGGCAAAGTCAAGATCAGGAGAGACAGCGGAATTAAGGAAAACACTCAAACGACATTTCAAAACCTTAGTAGACATTCGTCCGCCTGGCACCATCGAAGGGGGAGACGTGTTGAAAGTCAAGGATAACCTGTTCGTTGGACTCACAAGCCGGACGAATATTGCTGGCGCAAACAAGCTCAAAGAAGCGCTAATAAACGAGGGCTGCAATATCATGCCCGTGAGAGTTGAAAAAGCACTGCACTTCAAGTCAGCATGCTCCTACATAGGCGACGACTGCATCGTGGTGAACCCAGGATACTTCGATCTACGAGTGTTCACATCTTTCAAACTGATAGAACTACCAAAGAAAGAAGCTTACGCTGCCAACTGCCTCGCAATCAACGGGGTGGTCTTCGTTTCAAAAGGCTACCCGAAGACGAAGAAACTGATTGAGAAGGAAGGCTTTGAAACGGAAGAACTAAACGTTTCGGAATTCAAGAAATGCGAGGGAAGCATAACATGCCTTTCAATCATCTTCTAGCAATACCTGATCGAGATCAATCATGATGCAAACATTGAATCTTAACTAGCGACCAGCGCGCATGACTTTTTTTCTTAGTGACAATATTCGTGGGTACATTCGAGTTCTGAATTGGCGTGAAAGTACTGCCCAGCAAAAGAGATATATATGGAAAGCTACTAAATGCTGAGACCTATGTGAACGCGGACAGCGTTGTATCATTTAGGGTTGAACCTATTATTGTTGTAAGCAAAGAACCATCTGCTGAGAATTCTAGGAAAACAGTTAGTTGGGTAGGTATCCTCCCATGGACGACTGTACTTTGAACGACAAGTGTGAAGTATATGAAAGCATTCATCGAGTCGTCTTTAGAAGAGGTATTGCTCAAGGTTCGAACCTCTCCAGAGGGTCTGACATCGAGCGAAGCTTCCAGGCGCCTGGCAGAATTCGGACGGAATGAAATTCCGCACAGGTCGACTCACCTATCTTTTACGCGGTTCTTTGCTTATCTGAAGGATGGGTTTAGTCTCCTGCTTTTGATTGCGAGTGCCTTATCATTTCTTAGCGGGACGCCAGTGGTCGGTGTTGTAATACTTGGAATCGTCTTAGTGAATGCCTTTGCTAGCGTTTTGCAGGAAGTGCGAGCGGAGAAGGCCATGGATGCTCTGAAGGGTTGGGTGCCAGAATCGGCGAAAGTATTTCGCGACGGGCGCCTCCAAAAAACACACGTGGAGAATTTGGTGCCAGGGGACATGATATCATTGGATCAGGGGGACCGAGTCCCTGCTGACGCCCGCCTCGCGGAAGCTTACGACATATGGGTAAATAACATACCTCTCACAGGAGAAGCTGAGCCTCAACCCCGTACTGCTGGCGCGGCTAGATACGAAAACGGTTCATACCTCGATGCGCCTAACCTCGTCTTTATGAGCACGAGCGTAGTACGTGGCCACGGAAAAGCGGTCGTCCTCGCAACAGGTGCGAGCACGAAGTTTGGTGAGATTGCAGGTCTGACCTTGGAAATCAGGGATCCTCCGAGTCCGTTAGAAAAGGAGATCGCTGCTGCCGCGAAATGGGATTTTGTCCTTGGCATGTTTGTTGGGATAGTCTTTTTCGTTATTGCACTGGTCTGGCTACAACTCTCGCTTTATACTGGAATCCTTTTCATGATCGGAGTAATTATTTCTCTCATGCCCGAGGGACTGCAGTTGACTGTGTCTTCTGCTTTGGCAATCAGCATGGCACAAATGGCTCGGCAGAATGTACTAGTAAAGAGGTTGTCAGCGGTGCAGACGCTGGGCAGCGTCACAGCTATTTGCACGGATAAGACAGGAACGATAACGAAAGGAGAAATGACCGTTCGCAAGCTTTTTTCTAGCGATTCCATTTTCGATGTGTCGGGCTTAGGTTACCGTCCCGATGGCGTATTCTCTCGGGAGGGCAATGATATTGAACTTGGCGAATATCAGACGCTGGATAAGCTCGTTGAAATTGCTGCTCTGTGCAACTTGGCTAAAGTTGAACCTCCTCCAGAACTAAAACCTGAGAGAAGCTGGACTATCATCGGGGACACCCTAGATGGGGCACTTTTGATTGCAGCTGTGAAATACGGACTTGACATTCAGGCCATACGGGAAGAAAGACCCATTGTCCACCTTATTCCATTTGATTCTGAACGGAAGCGCGAAACGACCGTGCATCGATTCAAGGACAAGTTCCTCGTGTGTGTTAAAGGTGCACCCTTCAGCGTACTTCCCGCATGCACTAAAGCACTTCGGGTAGATGGGACCATCGACAACATGACTCCCGAATACCTCTCCTACGTAGAGAACATCTACAAAGATCTTGCAGGGAACGGGCTACGGATCATTGGATGCGCGTATAAGGAAATACAGAATGAGTCGTTCTCCAAAGATCGTAACGTGGAGGAAGACTTGGTATTTGCTGGACTGATCGCGATGTATGATCCGCCTCGCCGTGAGGTGAAGGAAGCTGTTCAGATCGCAAAGCAAGCTGGCATCGAAGTCGTCATCATCACGGGAGACTCGGCGTTCACGACGGAAGCCATCGCAATTGAAGTGGGCATCATAGAACCAGGAGATAATCGTTTGCTCCGTGGTGTAGACTTGGACAAGCTCAGTGATCCCGAAATTGCGAAGCTGGTGCGCAATGGAATTTGCATTTTTGCTCGCGTTTCTCCTCAGGAGAAATTCCGAATTGTCAAATCCCTCAAAGATGCTGGAGAAATCGTTGCTGTTACTGGCGATGGTGCTAATGACGCTCCTTCACTCAAGGAAGCAAATATCGGAGTCGCGATGGGCGCATCTGCGACAGATATTGCCCATGAGAGTGCGGATCTAGTGCTTTTGGATGACAGTTTCGCTTCCATTGTTAAGGCGGTTGAGTCTGGACGAGCGATCTACGATAATATTCGGCGTTTCATAGTCTACGTATTCTCTCACAACTGGGCTGAACTTGTTCCTTTCTTCTTGTACACATTCCTCGGAATTCCGCTCCCCTTGCTCGTAATGCAGGTCTTGGCGATCGACTTGTTCATAGACATCCTCCCATCTCTCGCCATCAGTCGTGAACCGGCTGAACCAGGAATTATGAATAAGCCACCGAGGAGCACTCTACAGCATCTATTTGATAGAGGGGTTCTATTCCGGTCTCTCTATGTGGGGCTTATTATTGGTGCTGGAGCGATGTACGGGTGTCTAACGACTTGGAGTGCCGGCGGGTGGAAATGGGGAACGATGTTGGACACTTCGGATCTTGTCTACATTAAAGGAACCACGATGACACTTGCGGGCATCGTGCTTGGACAGGTAGCCAATGTTCTCTCGTGCAGGACGAACCGAGTTTCTATGTTTCGCATGGGATTCTCGCGCAACAAGTGGATCCTGGCAGGAATCGCCGCTCAGGTTGGAATCCTTGCCACCATAATCTATCTGCCATGGCTACAACCTATCTTTGGAACGATCGCTCTCAATGCTGTCGATTGGGGTTACCTCCTTTTGGTAACGTTAGTCGTGGTCGCCGCTGAGGAATTACGCAAGCTCATTCTCAGAGCATTGAAGAAGTGAAAACGCATTCCTGGCGACACTAGTGCCTCAGTGGGAGCTTCCTCGACCACCCTTTGTCAACGAAAGCCTCTTCGCCTCTACGGCTGTAACGTCCTATATGTTTATCTGTCATGCAGAGGCAGTACTATGAATAGGTGAATGGAATTGGGAATGGATGAAAAGGTCAAGAAAAAGCTCAAGGAAACGGCAGACAAAGCAGGTAAGGCGGCAGGCGACGCTGGGAGGAAGGCGGGCGAAGCATTAGGTCAAGCTGGAAAGAAGGCGAGCGCGGCATTTGGCTCGGCAGCGAAGAAGATGGGTGAGGCGACAAGCGAGACTGGCAAGAAACTAACCATTGCGACAGGTTCTGCGGTTACGAAGCTGGGAGATGCAACGAGTCAAGCAGGAAAGAAGATGAGTAAGACAGCGAGTGAATCCTTGAAGAGCAAAAGTGAACGAGTGAGCGACGAAGCGCCTCACGAAGCTGAAAAGACTGAAGAAAGTGAGGATGAGCAATAGAGAGCATTCATGCGCAGACTAGGACGAACGATCAGTTCTGTCTTTTTCTTTTTCGATATTACTACGAGATCCAATGAACTCATACGTAGAACGTCCCCTCCGACACCAGATTTATTATTCTGATTCTATCGTTATCTGAAGCAGGAGAGGGGTCATCCGCATGATTCGAGATTTCTGGGTGATCGAGAAAATCAGCGGACGTTGCCTTCTTGAAAGATGTTACACCAAGAAGACAGGTGGGACAGAACTGATTCCCATGTTTCTTTCGGCCCTCACGAGTTTCTCTGATTCGGGGTTGAAGGGCGACAGGATCTCTGCTCTTGAAACCAAGGGTACGAAGTGGATTTACCGTTACGCGGATCCCCTTATATTCGTGGTTACGGGAGCCAAGAGCGATTCAGAATCCCATTTGAAGGCTCAAGTAAGCTATTTGAGTAGCTCTTTTCTCGAAATGTTCCCGCATTTGAGAGGGGCAAAGGCGGAGACGTTTCTTAAGAGTTGGTCGGGAGCGTCATCAGACTTCAAGGCATTTGAGGCGGTCGCTGACCAACTAGTACAGCAGTGGAGCAAAATAGGCGGTGTAATCAAGGGTGCCAAAGCACTAGACGTGCTTGAAATCTACCAGAAGATCTTTGATGCCATTTTCGCGAAGATACCCAGTCGCAACAACCAGTTATGGTTCGAATTCAAGCCTTATGTTGACGATTTCGGCAAGAGATGCAAGGCTTCGGCCTCGTATGACTTCTCTGGCGCAAGACCAGTTTTGGACTTGATCGGGGTTGACGTCTTTTCTGCAAACTATGAGACGGTAAAAAAGAGGCTTGGTCTATTGTTGACCCAGTTTGTAGAGATTCTAAAGAAGCATCTCCCCGCAGGTGAAGCTCGGGAGATTATTCGTTCCGGAGTAATACCGCTCATGAAAACCGAATCCCGAAGGATAGACGCATACGGTCTTAACCGTTTCTTGGTGTCG
Organism: Candidatus Atabeyarchaeum deiterrae; assembly: GCA_037310415.1. Lineage (GTDB taxonomy): Archaea > Asgardarchaeota > Atabeyarchaeia > Atabeyarchaeales > Atabeyarchaeaceae > Atabeyarchaeum > Atabeyarchaeum deiterrae. The sequence goes on along the minus strand of CP147780.1, from coordinate 1,644,696 downwards.
ATTCTTTAGGCATATTGTAGCGAGGCATCACAAGAAGTATTGAGGGAATATTGTCATGGGTGTTAGCGTGTTTGTAGACAAGAAGCATCAACCGACGCTCGGGGATATGTCGAGGGTTGTAGGTTCCGAACGAGAGTTGTGGGAAGACCTGATTCAATTCATTGCAGACGATCATGGAATTCAAAGCGATTTTGGTTTCTACGGAAAGAACTATGGATGGGCACTCCGTTATCGAAAAGGAGGCAAAGCACTATTATCAATGTATCCCGGGAGAGGCATGTTCACTGTACAAATCATAGTTGGATCTGCCGAGAAAGAGAATGCTTTCAACTTGACCCTTAGCAGGAAAGTGAGGAAAGTTCTTGAAGATGCGCACGAGTTTCGCGAAGGGGGCGGGCTCTTCATGCCAATTGAGTCAAAGGAAGATATTGGCGATGTTAAGAAGTTGCTTATGGTGAAATTGCCGCCAAGGAAATCATGAAACTGTACAAGGCACATATAGTAACCTCTGCGATTTCGAGATTGAACAAAAAAGAAGTGTAGGAGAAGGGGAAACGGATGGCTAATTCACCTGTCGACCCCAGAAGTCGTCGTTCACCGCCTACCTAGAACATGCCTGGGAATACTTTGCCCGTCTTTATGAGGTCGGCCATCGGACCTTGCGCTTTCAGCTTTCCAGACATGAATGCGCTTGTTCCGCTAAGTTTTCCTTCGCCCATTGATTTCCAAGTGGCGACGTCAGTTGTAACCTTCATGTTGGCCTTTGGATTCTCTCCTTCCTTGAACTCAACTTTTTGGTCTTGTATTATGAAGTGCCAAACTCCTCCGCCTGTTCCAGTCACTGTGATCTGGAGAATTCTGTTCCAGCCTTTAGCTTCAGCTGCTTTGAATTTTGACACTAGACCCTTCATTTGTTCTGCGATTGTTGGCATAGACTTAAATCACCTTCTAAAGCATATGGTTAAAACCTTCACATATAAAAGACTAGTGCATGGTCAGAGAGTGAACTCGTAAGGTGAAACCAGCTATGGGGTCACATCATGTCATTCCTTTCCCGCCCCATTGAAGTGAAATCTAGCGTATAATCCGAAGGTGCATTCCATGAAACTGCTCTTCCGAACGTTCGAAAACAAGGATGCAAAGGCTGTGGTTGACCTATTCAATACATGTTTTGAAGCCTACAGGACCCTTGAAGAGTGGATCTGGATGTATCTCAGGATGCCTGGGTTTGACCCTTCTGGGATACTTCTTGCTGAGGATCAAGGTACTGGTCAGATTGTCGGATCTCTTGTGCTCAGCGAAGGCGAAATATCCGTTAATGGTCGGAGACAAGTTGTCGGATGGATTGATGACGTATCGACTTCCCCTAATTGGCGAGGAAGAGGAATAGCGGGTCATTTGATGAGCATGGCAATAAGCGAGTCCAATAAGAGAGGATACTCGGCCATGTTTCTTTACGCCAATCCTTCGGGTAGAGGAGCTCGCATCTATAGAAGACTCGGATTCAAAGATGTTCACTACTCCTACATCCATGGCAAAAGTGGAAGACTCCGATCAGCGATCAGGAATCTTCCTCTACCAATGAATATCGCTGCTCCAATCATGGTTGTGGTATCAGGAATATCCTCAAGGCGATGCAGACTCGCCAAAAGTCAAGCAAGAACACGAAAACTCGATTGCAGTGATAAGACAGAATGCGAGCATTACCTCGATGCCATGAACGATTCTCTTCAAAGAATACCGCTTTTCCACCCTTATTCAAGAGAGTCTTGGAACTGGCTCATCAGGGATGCACCGAATTCCATCTCGCCTGCGGCCAGGTACATTGAGAAATCTGGCAGAATTATCTGTGGAGCTGAGGCATCAGTCTTCAGAATGAGGTTCTTTGGAAGAACTTTCAATACGTGGGTCATCAATGACTTGTTTGCCTCAAATGATCTGCAGAGTCCCCAGAAGGAAACATATGTACGGTCCGTGATCGAAGACTTGACACAGGATGGGGAAATGCGGGACTGCTCGTGGCACATGGCGCTTGCAAGTCAATTTGACACAGCGATTGTGAAGTCACTTCGCCCGTGCGGATACTTCAGCTTCATATCGGCTACGTTCATGTGTCTTCCTTTGAGGCATGAATTCTCGCTTCCCCCATTTGAAGATCCATGGTATTGCTGGAAACAACACATGATTGGAGTGCCGTGAACTGATGCTTTCAAGCGAGATCGATTGACGGCAAGAGATTTATCCATTGACTTTGCATAGTTGGAGGCAGTAATATGATGGCTGTATTCAATGAGGTTGTTTGCCAATGATGAGACTTGAAAGCAGAGTTGCAATAGTAACGGGAGCAGGCAAAGGGATAGGAAAGGCCATCGCGATCGCACTGTCAAAGGAAGGGGCAGCCGTAGCCATAGCCGATATAAATAAAGAGACCGCGAAGGAGACTGCCTCTGAAGTGGAGGCGCTGGGTAGAAAGGCTTTGGCTCTGAAAGTGGATGTAACCAATAGAACTGATGTCGAAGCGATGGTTAAAAGAACAGTTGCCGAGTTTGGCAAGATCGATATTCTCGTAAACAACGCGGGCGTCTCAAGCATGGCGAGGGTTGTCGACTTGTCAGAGAAGGATTGGGATTTCAACATGGATGTGAACTCCAAGGGTCAGTTCCTCTGCTCCAAGAGCGTCGCGAAGTATTTGATTGACCGTGGGGAAGGTGGACGAATCATCAACATTGCCTCTGTTGCTGGGAAGACCGGCTCCAAGTACTATGCTCATTATAACGCATCAAAGGCAGCTGTCATTGCATTGACAGCCAGCTTAGCCTTAGAACTAGCATCACACCACATCACAGTTAATGCCATCTGCCCGGGAATGGTGGAGACAGACATGCAAAAGAGGGAGAAGAAATGGATGTGTGACCTTGAGGCTGACGGACGCACACCTGAAGACCTTGACAGGGAATTCATTGAGTACACGCCGTGCGGCAGACTCGAACAGCCTGAAGATGTTGCAAAAGCAGTCGTGTTCTTAGCTACAGATGATTCTGAATTCATTACTGGTCAGGCGATAAATGTCTCAGGTGGAATAATCACCGTGAAGTAGACAACGCAGCTTTCCGGGTATGTGCATTGCTTTCAGTTGCCGTATGGGAAAAGGATCTTCTTTTAGAAACCTTATTATTGATGAAGCATGGAAGCCTAATTATACAATCCCAGATCCTAATTGATTAGATTTGTTGATTGGAGGGTAGACAAAGTGAAAATCAAACGAATAATCGATATGACTGAAATCATAGACGCGAAGGATCCTAATTGGCAGAAAGAAGATCAATGGGGAGCAAATGATCGTGACAAGCTCATAAAAGTTGACCCTTACATATACGTCCCTGATCGTTGCTTGGTAGAGGACATAACGATCTGGAGCCATCTTGGAACCCATATTGAGGCGCCTTACCACCAATATATGTTCAAAGGAGGAAAGACAATAGGCGAGCTGCCCATCGACTTGTTTGCCGGCGAGGGCATCGTCATCAACATGAGTTATGTTGGCATGGAAGATGACATGGACAAGATTAGAGAAAGAGCCGAGAGGATGGGCGTCACTGGAAAACTCCTTACAGAGGAAGACATGAAACCACTGGACAAAAAGATAAGGAAGGGTGACATAGTCTTCTTCTACACTGACTTTGAGATCCCCGATGTTCCATTGATTGGCGCCACAGCTGCGCACTGGCTTGTAGACAAAGGTGTCAAGTGCGTTGGAGTGGCTGAGCAACACATAATAATGTCGTTAGGAGGACATTCGGCGCTACTCGAGAACGGAATTCCGATAGTCACAGGCATGACAAACTGCCCAGAGGTTGTTGACAAGCGAGTCTTCTTAGTTGCAGCTCCTCTCAGGATCGTCGGCCTTAGTGCAACGCCTGGAAGGGTTTTCGCGATAGAGTTCGAAGAAAAATAGAAGCGTACTGTGAGGCTGGGAGGAAACACATGCTTCAAGGTCGTTCGTAGCTTTCCTCCGCAGCCAAGATTTTTGTCCGCCCCATGACGCCTTACAGTAGTCAGGAGGTATGATTGGATGGTTGAGTTCATCTTCATGCTAACACAAAACGACTTCACTATTTCCAACGCGATAGAAGTGTATAGGGAAACTAAAGGAGCCGGTTTCAAGTGCGTTGGATTCAAGGATATCGGTCTGCCGAATGAGAAGCTCATGGAACTCGTCAAAATGATGAAAAACCAGAAGATGAAAACGTTCCTCGAGGTAGTGAGCGGATCTGAAGAGGAAAACCTAAGATCAGCCAAAGCTGCCCTAGACCTCCGTGTGGACTACCTTATTGGAGGAACTTTTCCTAAACAGACTCTGCCATTGGTAAAAGGAAGTGGAGTCAAGTATTTTCCCTACATTGGAAAGATCATTGGTCACCCTTGTCTTCTCAGAGGAACCATTAGTGAGATAGTCGAGGACGCAAAGAAAGTGGAGAAAATGGGAGCACATGGGATCAACTTGCTCGCATACCGTTATGATGGGGATGTCAGAAAGCTGATCATGGCTGTCAAGAAAGCCGTGAATATCCCATTAATAATAGCAGGAAGCATAGACAGCTATGAACGAGTCCGCGAAATGGTTAAACTCAATGTGTGGGCTTTCACAATTGGTGGAGCAATACTTGAAAGGAGATTCATCCCACGGGGATCGTTGAGTGACCAATTGAAAGCGGTGCTAGAAGAGACAAACAAGTGAGTGAACTATCGTCAATACACCAAAAAAGGATGAAAAAAACTGTTCTCACTCAGTTATTCTTCCTTTGAGAACAAGTCACATAGATCCGAGTACAACTTGACATACTTCTCATAACTATGGTCATAAATGCTGAAATTCCTGTAATTGGGCTCGAATCTTTCTTTTATCGCCACCATGTTTTCAGAGGCCTGTTCTATGTTATGGTAGAGACCAATCGCCTTCCCAGCCAGAATCGCCGCCCCCAGACACGCTGCTTCCTCATTCTTTGTGGTGACGACGGGTCTTTTTGTAATGTCGGCTTCTATCTGCTTCCAGACTCGAGACCTCGCGCCCCCTCCCAGCGCTCTGATCTCATTTACCTTTGTTCCAAGGTCTTCGATTACGTCTATGTTTCTTCGAACGATGCACGCAATTGCTTCCATGATAGCCCTGGCGAAGTGAGCTTTCGTGTGTTTCAGTGTGAAGCCGTAGAAGACACCCTTGGCTTTCTGATTTGCTTCAGGTGCCATCGCTCCTTGAAGGTGAGGCAACATAACTAGCCCCTCGCATCCTGGTGGAACCTGTTCAGCCTCATCTCCAATTGTATCATACGGATCCACCTTTGACAGGGATGCAGCAGCAATCTCAGGTTGACAGAACGTGTCCCGATACCAACGTAGGACCATTCCGCCAGTCGTGAACGTGTGCTCCATATACCTGTGAGGAATGGCAAAGTAGTGAACTGGCATCCTGCGCTCCTCGTCAAAAATGGGTTCTTCTACGGGGGCACATATTGCCAGAGCTGCCCCAGTATTCTCTGAGAACATTCCTTGCCGAGTGTTTCCAACTCCGATCGCACCACATGCTTGGTCAAGTGCTCCCATCGATACAACGGTCTTGGTTGTCAGTCCAAGCTCGGAAGCTGCTTCGCGTGTAAGCTCGCCAACAGCTTCGCCGGATAGCTTGATTTCGGGCAGCTGCTCCAGAGAAATGCCTAGGCATTCAAGCATTTCGTCCCACCATTTCTCAGTAATGATATTCCAATAACAGGTGGAGCAGATCAATGAACCTTCACAGGCAAAGTTGCTAGTCATCTTATAGATCAAGTAATCCTCAACAAGAAGATACTTGTAGACTTTCTTGTACAGGTCAGGTTCATTTCTTTTTATCCAGAGTATTTTTGATGCTGGCCACGTTGGCACAAGTTTCACTTGGCCAGTTATTCGGTAACTTGTTCCATCGTCAAATTCCTTGTCAAGCTTCTCGGCTTCTCCTTGGGCTCTGTTGTCCATCCATGAGATGGCTCGCCTGAGAGGCTTCCCGTTCCTGTCTAGTAGGATTAGTGTTTCTCCTTGAGCCGAAATCCCTATTGCGGCGATGTCCTTTGTGTTTGTCTTCGTCTTTTTGACGACTTCAGCTACTCCAGCTTTGAAGGCATTCCACAGAGTATCTGCATCGATCTCCACTGCAAGAGCGCTGGGTGTGATAAGCTTGTATTCGTGCGTTGAAATGGCTTGAAGTTCACCTTTATCGTTGAAGAGGGCAACTTTCGTTGCCGTCGTTCCAGAGTCGACACTTAGCAGATAACCACCGCTCATTGTTAGCTCAACCTCTTCCTATCTTCTGGGATTGAGTATGGCTTGGATCTCAATCTGAAGGCGCAAGACTCCAGACTACTACTACATCAGTTTTACCGGGATTATGAAGTTCATGAGGCTCCATCTTGGGAATTATGACAATGTCGCCTTCATTCAACTCTTTTTTGACCCCGCTTTTTGGGAAGCTGCAGATGACCTTTCCTTTTGCGACATAGAAGATCTCTTCGCCATTCTTATGTCCAGGGTCAGTACCGCCCTTTTTTCCTGGCTCAAGTGTGGATGTTCCGAAGGTAATTTGGTTTGTCTTAACATAGAGTCTGCATAGCTCATCAACATCCATGAAAGTTTTGATCTCTCTCTTTCGCATAACCTTGATGGCATCCGTCATCTATCATCGACCTCTTAAAAGTCTCATATTCAGGTTCCATACTGTGCAATAATCCAGGTGAAGTCTTTCCAAGCTCCTTCCTATCGAGCTTCCCTTACCCCTGTTTTCAGTTATGCCGATCGCTAGTACTTTAGCTTTGCTTCTTTTGCTTCTAGCAAGGTGAAACGATTGAGAATAAACAAGATCGGCAAGAAGCATCAGGAATGACCAAAGAAGGTGTGAATAGATTTCTCACCAGCGCAGGAATTACCTTGCGATAGTCAACGACCGCATGTAGGTGACTTCGTCATCAGCCAAGTTAAGCGCCTGACCAGTGATGTAATTAGACTCGTCAGATGCTAAAAAGACTACTAGCTTTGCGATGTCTTGGGGTTCGCCGATACTCCTCTCAGGTGACGCTGAAAATCCCTCTCCTTCAATCTGGGTCGGCGACATACCTTTAAGTGTAGCGGCAAGTTCAAGTTCCCGCCTCTCAATTAGTCCGGAGCAGATGGCGTTAACACATATTCCGTACTCAGCTAGTTCGACGGCCAAGCATTGAGTGAATCCGATCACGGCTGCCTTTGAAGCTGCATATGCAGCGAGCAGTAGCCCGCCAGATTTCCCGTACATGGATGAAATGTTAATGATCTTTCCTCTTCCTTGTTCAATCATGCGTTTTGATACAGATTTGCAGGTAAAATAGACACCTTTGGCGTTGAAATCCATGTTGAGATCGTAGTCATCTTCAGTTGTATCAATATACTGGGCTGAGGTCGCAGCGCTTAGGGCGTTGACAAGTATGTCGATCTTTCCGAACTCGTCAACTACTTTTCTAACGAGGTTCTCGACCTCATTGCCGGAGCGAGGATCGACCTTCATTGCCAAGGATTTTCTCCCTTGTTCGTTGACAAGTTTTGCTGTTTCCTTGGCAACATTCTCCTCTAAATCTGCAATCGCGACATCGGCACCATTCTTGGCAAGAGCGGAAGCGATAGCCTGCCCAAGACCCTTCCCAGATCCGACGAGAAGGGCGACCTTTTCAGATAATGTCATGAGTTCTAACACCATCCTTCTAAGACAATAGCTTGCTTATTCGGTGATGTAACTTAAATAGGCTTGCGGGACTTGATGCTGATTCTCATCGTACAATGCTTTGTTGACGATTGGTGCGTTAATCCATCTCAGTCACTGCAAGAGTTCAGGTTTTCTACCCTTACATTGGAGACAAAACATGGCTAACAATAATTTTCGATACATAAATCAAATTTCATTGAGACAAATTACTAATAGTCGGTGAACCATTTTAAACACTAGGAGAGAGAAAGGTTACTCCACGTACAGGTCACAGCGTCCAGTCTGTACCTGTGGGCATGGGGTGAGGTAGATGAGCAAACAGTACGAGCAAACAGACTCAAACCTAATAGAGTCGATATCTCAACAGCTAAACTTGTATGATAACCTGTTTCCACAGGTTGAAAACGGAGAACTTAAGGTGCTTTTTGCTCTCACAAGAATTTACCTGGCGAGATGTGATAACCCCAAGCTAAAGCAAGAGCAAATAATGATTGACCCGAGTTTAACGAAAAGGTTGGCCCTCACTTATTTTGATCCATTCACTGCGCCAGCAACCCGTAACATTAGAGATGCTTTGATCTCGAGATTAACCAGTATTAGAAAGTATAGAATAACGAAACCAGAAGTAGTCCGAAGAACGCTCATCACTTGCCTTGCGCCCGAAGGGAGGAGAATACGCACAAAGCAGAAGTTGTACTTAGATACCTTCATGAAGAATCCGGGTAGTTCGTACACTGAAATTGCGAAGCAGCTTGGGTTCTCACCTCAAGCAGTCTCCCATGCGAGTAACTCTCTTCAGAAATCAAGCCTTTTGAGGTTCTATGGATACATCAATTATCCAATGTTCAAGTTGAGACATTTCATAGTCTTTTTCAACATCTTGGAGGAATACAGAGGAAAGGATGAATATCTAAGGAGACTACTCTTCGACAACTTGCCTTTCGCACTGAATTTGAATTCAGACGTTTACGAGGGAAGCAGTTGGGCAAGTTTCGTCATACCTAACCATAGCAAGGAGCTTAATGAGTTCAAGGAAAGTCTAAACGAGCTGAAGGGTGAAGTATTTCGGGATATCAACCTAGTCGAGCTGAAATCTTTCTCAACAGGTTCAAACTTGGAATTCTTTGATGGCAGAAGTTGGTTTTTCGATCCGCAACTATGGGCATATGGCTTCTTCGAATTTATACGAGAGAACAAGGAGATATCAAGAAAAGCCGCGGAGTTTCACTATTCAGCTGAGCCACTTGTGTTTGACAGAAAGGACTTCCTGATCGCCGCAATATGTGCAACCGACCCGCTGATCTCCCACAGCGAGATCAAAAAACGGCTTACACAGTTTGGCTATGGCATATCCAGGCCAACAGTCACTCGCAAGATTAACAGGCTTATGTCAGCTGAGAACCAATCATTGAATGGCGGAGGAGAAAAACAACCAGCCATCTATCCTTACATGACATATTGGGGCCTTGGCCTTGACAACTTGAATGCATACCTAATTGAGTGTGATGAAGAGCAAGTCGAGGAACTGCGTTACGCTGTGGGGTACCTGCCTTACTACTTCCTATATAGAACGGACAGGGGCGTCCTGCTGTTTATCAAATCCGCAGCCAGCGAAGCGGCGAAAATCAACTACATGATAAAAGGAATAAACGAGATCACAGTTGTTGCTTCTTCTAACAGGTTTGAGAACATTGGAGGACGAAGCCTTATTCACTTGTATGAAAAGTGGAATGATAGTAGACAACAATGGACCCGTCTAGATGGCGAGCTGAACTTCCTAAGACGCTACGAGTCATTACCCTGAGGCCGAAGTCTGCAAACTAAGGAATTGACCCTAAACGAAAAAGAAGAATATGGGGGACAGCACAAGATCTATACGGTCCCGTACGAAGGCTGCGCACGGCTCTTTGCACAGAGATCGCTTCTTGGTTAGACTAACTATGCCGGTGACCCGCTTCCAGCCGTCGGCAATGCAGCCGCAGGCGCGCCTAGAAGCGTAGCCATCAGTAGTATTGTTAGAATCGCTCCGATGACTAGTAGTCTATTGTACTCTATGAAGAATTCGCCTATTTTCATTCCTCTTCTGCCCTCCGGTTCTTCCTGGTACGTCTTAAAGAAATGTGTCTATTAAACTTTTTCATAGAAAGGTTATTCCTGCGTGAACCAAATTAAAATGCTCCGACAAAATCGGTTTAAAATGGTTCACGCCCTGGGAGAGAATAAGACACAGCAGGGCTTCTCCCGACGCATTCGAGTCAAACTAGTGCTTTTCTCGGCAAATTGTCTCTATCTTTTCCCCATTCTGTCTTTCCGAGACACAGTACTCCTTTATTCATACATGATTTTGTCGGTATTTAAAGCCTTCGACCATAGTGTAGGTTGGAGAAGTTGCTCTGAAAGGCATTGGAAGGTGTGAGTAATGTTGACAGTTAGCGACAAAGTAGTAGAGAATAATCCTCCCATTGGAGGCGACAACGCCTCATCAAGAACAGTCCGAAAGGTTGTCGTAATACAGGTTAAGAGCAGAGGCGGGTACGAACGTGCTAGCTTGCAGGAAAATCGGGAATATGAGAGACCAGGTACGGACAGTTTCGATAGAGGCGAAGGCCACGTCGTCGGCACTCGAGTCGTGGATTTGAATGATGGTCGTGTTGCATTTTGGATCCTCAGTAAGAGTCCAGGGAAGAACCTTGGGTTTGAGGTGTCCTTCCTTCAGGGTGCCACGGCCGCGATTGTCATGTTGGAATTGTCTGACTGGGAGACCATTCAATCAGCCTCTGAACTGCTTCGAAGCATATGCAAGGAATTCTCTATTCCAGTAATGCTTGTTGTTGGTGGCAGAGTTGGTGATGATGCTATTGGCCTGGGGTCGCCTGTCGAGCTCGCGAGGACTGCTTCAAAGGTTATTACTTATGCTCACGTTGGACGGAAAGTGATAAGCGCATCGTAGTCTCGAGATCGAAAAGGGGTTAGCATTATGTTCCCGTATCATGGTAGCGATTACTTTATATGAAAGTATTATCAACTAGACGATGGGAAAATGGGAGAGGCGGTGGTAGGGACGATTAGAGCAATGTGGCTGTTTGGTCCCTTCAACAAGTGCATTTTCCATTGGATAGACGAGATCAAGAAAGGTAAGGACTCGTTGGAAAGGGTCGAGAAGGAGTTTCTTTCCGGACTACTTTCTGCCTCCATGAAGAGATTTGGAAGAGAGGCCGAGATGGAGGAGAACCTGCCGCGCAGGGTGCAGTTCCAAGATCTTACACTGACTATTTACATGCACAAAGGGTTTTTGGCGGTGCTTGATGCCGAGTCTGATCGGGACTTCGAAGCTATCGAACCTCAGCTTCGAAGAAGCATAAGTGATGCGATAAATGAGGAACCTTTGGGGTTCGGTCAACTTCTTTCGGATTACGATATGCCGGGCAGAAGCAAGCTTGGAACTCGACTTCAGAGCATTCTTGAATCCCAGCACAGGAAGAATGCGCCCGTATGAAGGTGTTGTGTTGGACCGTATTAGCATGCTCCCACCCACGATTCTTGATTTTGGCGGTGTGGGTGCCGTTGGGGTTCTTGGTTAGCATCTGTAACACTAATGTTGAGGTCTTCCTTGAGCCAGTCATAGGCTGATTGGCTGAGATAGTTTTTCGGGCGATATTCATCTTTATTAGGTGGATGTTGTCACATTTAGCCGCAAAGATGTTTGTGTGGTGGTTATTTCTTGGGAGCAGTTAAGGGCAGTGATGATGTTTACGAATTGCTGCGGCGCAAGATGGACAACTTTCCGATCGGTTTGCCTCGAGGTGAGGACATACTGAAGTTCTTAAGGAAGATGTTCACTGAGGAAGAGGCGAAGATGCTCTCAAACTTCAATATCCCATACATGGACTCCAGAACCGTCGAAGACTTCTCCAAGGCAACTGGGATAGATAAAGCAAAGGTCAAGAAGGTCTTTGATGGCTTACTAAGGCGGGGCATGATCTACAGAAGTAAGAGTAGGAGAACAGGTACTGAGTACTTTGCTTTGCTTCCTCTGATTCCCGGGGTTTTTGAAGCTTACTTCGCTGACCGTAGGAATCCCGAGAGCGAGAAGGCAGAGGTGGGAAAGTGGGTTGACCGCTTCTACTCTGATGGATATGGTACTGAGATCGGATCCTCGAATTATCCTTGGGCCAGGGTCATTCCCATTGAGAAGACTTTTTCGCCGCAACTTGAGGTTTTGCCATACGAGCGAGTTAGCGAATACATCAAGAAGGCTGATTCGATTGCTGTTATGAATTGCGCTTGCAGGACCGAGAGAAAGAGATGTGACAGACCAGTTGAAGTCTGCTTGACATTTGACAAATTCGCGGATTGGACCGTTGACTCTGGAGTAGGAAGACCAATAGATAAGGCTGAAGCGGAGAAGATCCTTGATTTGACGGAGAAAAAGGGTCTTGTGCACACCACTAACAATAGCCAAGAGGACGTTACCTTCATCTGTAACTGTTGCACGTGTTGCTGTGGAATCCTGAGAGGGCTATCAGAGTTGAAGAATCCGAGGGCCTTCGCCAGATCAAACTATCAACCTGAGCTAGACTATGACTCGTGCAAGAAATGCAAGACATGCGTGAGGATATGTCCATTCAAGGCATTGACCTTCCACTTCGGGCACAAGAGCGACTTATCTGATGAAAAGGTCGTTTTCAACAAAGAGCAGTGCATTGGATGCGGTGTCTGTGCGAGAGCATGCCCGAATGATGCGATCAAACTCGTCAAAGTCAAAGACGACGTTCCAGAGAAAAGTGGCAGAGATGCATGGATGAAAGTTCAAAACATGCGAGTCCATTGACAGACCACAGGTAAACCCCAATCCTTTGACTTTTTTATGATTTGAGACGCAAGTATTATTAACGTGGTTATTGACATAAGGGTGGCTATAGGTGGCTTCCGTTGAATTGGTTGTTTGACCCTGGACTGATTTCGCTAATACAGCAAGCACTCTCCCCAGCGTTCGACTGGCTCTTCATCTTTTTCACATTGCTTGGCGAAGACATCTTTTACATTGGTTTGATCGCCGTCATCTATTGGTGCTTGCATAAGAAAGCAGGCGTCATAGTTGCTTACCTAATGCTCTTTGGCTTTTACGTCAACTATTTCTTCAAGATGCTGTTCAACATGAGCCGACCTGATCCTGCATACAGGATCATTGACAAGAACGATATATCACATGGTTTCCCCAGCGGACACGCACAGAGTGCAGCGACATTCTGGGCTTGGGCAGCTCTCAAGACCCGCCATAAAGCTCTGTACATAATTTCTCCTTTGCTGATTTTCCTGATTAGCTTCTCGAGATTGTACCTTGGGGTTCACTACCTTGGAGACATAATAGCTGGCGTCATAATCGGGCTGGTTTTCACTTTGACAGCCTACGCCTCTTATCCACATATCGAGAAGTTTCTCGGTAGGCACTCGGAGAGGTTGAGGCAGCTTGTTGTCCCTGTGATAGCATTGGTTTTGTTTGCGGTATCCCTCCTGGTCTTTCCGGACACGACTAGGGATGATCCCGCCACCGTCTGTGGTGGGTTGTTCGGTTTTTCCACTGGATTAGCGTTTGAGTCGAGATATGTAGACTTCTCAACAGATAAGATAGATAACGGAACTAGAATTGTGAGACTCCTGATTGGACTGCTCGTAATCGGAGTCGTATATGTGGGTCTTTCGTTGTTGTTGTCAAGCGCGAATGTCTTCACAGAGTTTGCAAAATACGCTATCATCACCTATGCCGCGGCTTTTATTGTACCACTTATTTTTAAACGCGTCGAGAAGAAAGAATAGTATAAATTGAATGATCTTGCTTTTCTGTGTCTGCACATGTGCCAGGGCAAGTGTGTCTCAAAGCCGTTTCTGTATTGTGCGTTCATGAAGCTTCACGGCTGAGACCAGGAAGACGATTGCGAATACGGCCACGGCAACGATGTCCAGCCAATAGGGATAGTAGCTGTAGCCCTGCATTGAGCTCCTCGCCAGATCAGTGAAATATGTTAAGGGAGAAAATGAAGAGAGTATCCTGCCCCAATCTGGCAGCTCTTGAATGGGAATGAAGATTCCACTTATGAAAACTAGCGGGAATTTGATCAGAGAAGACAACATCATTATGGTTGCTGGGACATCTGTTGGCGGATACGCAGACATGAGTACTCCTAGAGATGCAAAACAGAATGCTCCCGCGGTGATTCCAAGCCCAAGCAGTAGCGGGCTTGCAATCTCCACGCCTAGCGACAAGCCGATGATCACGGGAAATACCGAGATAATCGCCCCGAAAAGGAACGATGAAAGCATGTCCCCGACAAAGATCGTCCAGATTGAGACGGGACAGGATACAAGTCTCTCAAGAGTCTTTGATCTCGCTTCCCAAGGGACTATCGCGGGTCCAACTGAGCTAGCTGTGAAGAAGACAGTTATTCCAAGCAATCCGGGAATGAGAGCTTCAAGAGTTGTGTTTCGCCCGATATAGAATGAAAGGAAGAGAAAGAAGGGTATGAGAAGACCAAAAGTGATTACGGGTCCCTTAGAGTAGTAGATCCGTATGTTCTTCTTGACGATGGCAAGAGACCGTTTGAACTGCTCCCAATAAATATGCCTGTCCAACGTAACACGGTCCTCCCTTAGCTTTCCTTCACGAGCTTGAGGAATACATCTTCCAAAGTGGGACCTAGAGTGTTGAGGGTGACTATTTTGAGTCCCCTTGAGCGTGCAAAATCAACAATTCTCTCAAGTACTGTGCTTGGCTGATCTGTGTACAGTCTCATCTTATCTCCGGTCTTCTTGACCTCTCTTATCCCTTCGATCTTAGTCAACTCTTCAGTTCGCACTTGCTTCTCGAAGCTAACCTCGACTGAGTTTAATCCGCTACTTTCCATGCGGAGTTTCTCCGGGGTATCAATCGCCACGATCTTGCCGTGATTAATGATCGCTATTCTATCGCAGAGCTGGTTGGCTTCTTCCATGTTATGTGTTGTCAAGAAAACTGTTATTCCTCTTTCGTTGAATTCACGAATCATATCTTTTATCAGTAGCTGGCTCTCAACATCTAAACCTGACGTGGGTTCGTCCAAGAAGAGAATTTGAGGCTCACTGACCAGTGCCATGCACAATAGCAGCCTCTGCTTCATTCCTCTTGAGAATCCTCTAACAAGGCTATTCCTTCGATCGTATAGCCTAACTTTTCTTAGAAGCTTGGAGGCGGTCTTCTCCCTCTGCTTCCTGGGTACTCCATACAACTCTCCCATCAGTACCAGGTTTTTCCAAGCTGAAATGTCAATGTAGGCATTCGCCATTTCTGGAACGACTCCCGTTACCTGCCTACTCTTGAGCCCCTCTTTCAGAACGTCATAACCTAAGATCGAAGCCATGCCGTTATCCGGCTTGATAACGCCAGTGAGCATTCGAATCGTAGTTGTCTTGCCGGCGCCATTTGGACCTAGGAAGCCGAAGATCTCTCCCTTCGTTACCTTGAAGCTGATGTGGTTCACTGCTAGAAGGTCATCATACCGTTTTGTGAGATTCGAGACTTCAATGGCACTTTCTGCATTCATAGTTCCAGCCTCATTTCGCTCTCAGAGAGAATCTGTGATCTACAGCTTCTTCCCCTCTTTCTGCGCGTGCTGATTCCTTATTGGGACTCGTTGTCATCCCTGTGGGAGTACCTTCTTCAGTCAGGCTCTTTCATCCAATGTGCAGCTTTTGACTGATTCCGCGATCCAAAAAAAGGGGAAACGCGGTTCCTAGAGATTCACTCTTCCAGTCACTTTATGTTTCTAGTTCTCTAATGTGTTCTTCAACTGCGGCAATCTCCTTCCTTAGCCCTTCTGCATAGTCCTTCAGTTTCTCGACCTTCTCTGCTTTGGTTAAGAAACGCCTAGTGTGGCTTGGTTCACATTCTTTCTCTTGTCCTTCCTCATTATGATGTTGTCCACAACCGCAACGGCAACACATTTTTGGTTCGCCTCCATTCGTCATAACAAATAATATCAAGAGTGAAGTATTTATACTACTAAGTTTATAGCAATGTAGCCACTATGTATAGAGAAAGTGATCATTGTGTGTGAAAATGGTAATCATATATGCCTCTGCCCTCTTGAAGGCGTCATAGATGTAATCGGCAAGAAATGGGCGCTCCTGATCGTCAACGCCATTGGCAATAATGGAAAACTCAGGTTTAATGGGCTCATGGAAGAGTTGGGCGGCATCAGTCCCAAAACCCTATCTGACACGTTGAAAGAACTTCAAGCTGAAGGCCTAATCAGAAGAGAGTCCTTTTCGGAGATACCTCCCCGTGTAGAATACTCACTTACTGGCGACGGGACGGAACTCAGGAAATCAATCATTCCGCTTCTAGGGTGGGCTGCAAAAAGAGCCTCCTCTGAAGAACGTAAATGTGCTTCGAGATATAGAGGAATCCTCGCACACCAAGTGAAGAATCTGACGTGACCAAGCTGAACTGAAATAGAACGTCGAACCTTGAACATAGTCTCTCAGTATTCTTAGGAGCATAGAAACGTCAGATGAAACTCGAAGTTACCCCTATCGATTAGTTCAAATGAAGCAAGTCACCGCTTTCTCTGGCTCCAGAAGCAAGCTCATTAGAGATATTCGTAGATATCGTCAGCTTTATATATAGGTCTCTATATATGTAGAGATGCATGCAGTCATCAAGGATCAACGACGGAGATTGCTCGATCATGACTGTCTGGGATAAAGCGAGACACCGAATACTTGAACGGGATAATCACACTTGTCAATCATGTGGAAGTAAGAATAAGGCTCTCCATGTGCATCACTTGAGGCGAGACGGAAGCAGGAATGATAGCAGACTCATAACACTTTGTCTAGACTGTCATCAAGAACTTCATAGAAGTACAAGAACCTGGAGAACTGACGACTTTCAACTGGATGGTCATTTTCCTCGCAGTATTTCGCCAAGTATTAAGAGATTGAAGGCTAACAAATCAGGAGATGATGGTGAGATGTTTTGGGCTGGTCGAGGTTTTGGAAGAGGCGCTTGGACTGAGAGGACAAGTCCTGTTGAGTTCTTGATTCTGCTGCTGCTGAATGAGGAGTCCACTCACGGATATGATATTATCCAGAGGCTTTCTGAAAAGTTCTCTGGTCTTTGGTCACCAAAACCAGGAACAGTCTACCCAGCGCTCACCAGACTGGATGAGAAAGGTCTAATCAGACTAAAAGAGACTGAAATTGGACGACCATCAGAGAAGAGTGAGGTGGAGTATCCTCCAAAGAAAGTTTACGTGCTAACAGAGAAAGGAATGGAGACGCTGAAGAACGTTATTGGCAAGATGGATTTTGAGGAGAAGATGATCGATCGCTTCATGGGTATGGTTGACCACTCAGTGTGGCTTACGTTTGACAATATGGCAGTTAAGCGAATCGAAGGGGCTATCGAGAGGGCTCTGAGCGGTGCATCTGAGGCGGTAAGAGGGGCGATAAGAGTTCTCTCGCCTGAAGATAGCCTTCACGAATTGGAGTTCTATAGAGATCAGTTGAAAGCTGAGCTCGAAACGGTTGAGAGCAAGATGACTGAGTTGAAGGAGAGAGAGAAGAAGTACAGAAAGGTAGATGTCGAGTAATGAATAGGACTCGCTCGATTCAATCTTACAGTAGTGGAGCAGACTGCACACCACGTTATCAGGTCAGAATAGTCGTGAATGGAGGTGAAAGGCATAGATGAATAGAGATTTCTTTGGTGGTCCGTTCGGGTTTAGAAGACCATTTCGCCCCATGCATATTCCGCAGTTCAGGAACTTCGGACACTTGTTGTTCGGCGCTAGGATAGAAGAAGATGCTGAGAACCTGAAGGTCGCACTACCATTGCCCGGATACTCTAAGGACGACTTTGATCTGTCGGTGGGACCAGACGCATTGATTCTGACTTTCAAGGAAAAGGAAACCTCTGAAAGCAAGGAGTCTGCGGAAGGTGAGGAAGAAGAGTTCCAAGGACCTATGCCGTGGATGCCGTTTACTGGACCTCTCTTCGGCTCGGTGAAGAGAATCCCGCTGCCAGTCGATGTTGACCCAGACACTGCTAGGGCAAAACTTGAGAACGGGGTACTCAGAGTCACTGTCAAGAAGAAAAACCCTGAGAACGAGAAGAAGGTTTCAGTGGAATAGAAGAGAGACAACCTAATTCGGCGAACCCAGAGCTTTTCTGGGTTCCCTCTTCTTTTTTGTCTTATTTATGCCCTTGCCACGGAAATTCCAGTCACTAGTTTTGCTGCAACCGTCTGGCGAATAGGAGCTTTCAGAGATAGATGGACCCTCAGCTTTCAGCGCACGGGCTTTCAGCTAGTCGCTAGATGTGTTTGATGTTTGCATGAACTTCCACATTGAAAAGGCGTAAATATCAGAAGAACGCTATGGAAAGGGCAAACATATCTGCATGAATCACTCTCAAGACGCACCCGAGAGTTCTCTTTCAATGTCTTGATCCTCGATGTATTTCTTCGCGCGGAGGCTGGTCAGAGAATGTCGAAGACGGTGGAGACATTTGATCTCGTAAAGAAGTTCAACGGGCTAACTGCTGTCGACAAGGTGAACCTGTCTGTTGAGAAAGGCGAGATATTCGGGTTGCTTGGACCTAATGGAGCCGGAAAAACCACTACGATAAAAATGCTGATCACTCTCCTGAAACCGACGAGCGGAAAAGCTGTCGTTGCTGGCTTTGATGTTGCAGAACATCCGGATGAGGTCAGGAAGAAAATCGGATATGTTCCGCAGGAATCAGCCCTTGACATTCGGTTGACTGCAACAGAGAATCTGGAGCTTTTCGCTAATTTGTACGGCTTAGCTAAAAGCGAGATGAAATCAAGGATACTCGAGGTTCTGGAGCTCGTTGAGCTTGACAAGAGAAAAGATGATCTTGTCGCTCATTTTAGTGGAGGCATGAAGAGGCGTCTCGAAATTTCACGAGGTTTGCTCCCTACGCCTGAGGTACTTTTCTTGGATGAACCAACCTTGGGGCTCGACCCACAAACCAGACTTGTCGTATGGGATTTCATTCATAGATTACAGAAAGAATGGGATCTGACGATCCTTGCCACGACCCACTATCTTGAGGAAGCAGAAGCACAGATGAATAAAGTCGCCATAATTGATAAAGGTCGAATAATGACCATGGGCAGACCTGACGACCTGAAGAGCGACTTTGGCAAGGACCTTGTGGAAGTCACTCTCAAGGTAGAAGGAGGAGGCGCGGCACTACGAGACGAGGTCAAGTCCAGACTCCAGAGTTTAGAGCTTGGCAGTGAGTCGTCCATCTATGAACGGACCTTGAAGATTGCTGTCGCGGATGGCAAGAGAGCGCTTCCATTGATACTTCATAAGATAGAGTCAGCGGGCGTTGAAGTTGAGTCGATCTCACTTAGAAGCCCTTCCCTGGATGATGTGTTCATCAAATACACCGGTCGTGGGATTAGAGAAGAAGGAGGAGAGGACTCCGCCGATACGAAGAAGGCGTTGGCCAAGATTATCGGGAAGATGAGGCAGAGGGTTTGAAGTGAATGCTGAGAGGAACGAGAGCAATATGGAGACGCGAGATGCGCAAGTGGAGAAGAAATAGAGTTCAGTTGGTAAGTTCCTTGCTTCTCCCGGTACTCTTCCTGATAGTTGTCGGTAACGCTTACTCAGGAACCTTTAGCCATGTGCCTATCGTCATATTGAACTTTGACTCCCAGACGCCTGGGCAAGTTTATGGACAGATCCTTCAGAATTCAACTAGCGTGACTGTAGTCTCAACTAATATGTCGATAGCAGACGCTCAGACCTTGATAGATAACGGCAAGATCGCTGGATACATAGTCATACCAGTTAACTTCAGCTGGGGGTTAGCTGACAGGGCTCATGGGATAAGTACTCAGATCAATTTGACAGTTGATAACACGAATCTGATGGTTGCGCAAGCGCTTAAGGCTATAGCGGCTCAGACGCTTAACACAACACTTCATGATACAAATACAATAAACTGGGTCGTAACTCATCTGTTGGGACCACCCCCGTCTAGCATTACGCCAATCAGCAGTTTTGACAGATATTCCTCACCAGCCTATTCATTCATAGACTTTCTCGCGCCTGGAATCCTGGCTATGACTGTTCTCTTTACGTCGCTTTTTGCAGCAGGCATGCCTGTGATACTCGACCGTGAAATTGGCTACTTTGACATGTTACTATCTACGCCTACAAGGCGAAGTGAACTCGTTCTTGGATTCACGTTAGCCGGAGTAACCAAGGTCGTGGCCCAAACGACATTTGTCTTGGTGATAGCTATTCTCGTCGGAATCCATATGGCTTTGAACCCGCTATCAATACTATACATCTACGTGTTGGTCGCACTTCTTGCACTTGGGTTTGTCGGCATCTCAATAGCTCTTAGCGTGAAGGTTGAGATAACTGCGTTCCAGTTTGTCAACGGATTGATTAACTTCCCAGTATTCTTCCTGTCAGGTGCATTCTATCCAGTTGAATCACTGCCAGATTGGCTTAGAGCAGTTGTGCTCGCCAACCCCATGACATATGCCGTGGACGGACTCAGAGCCGTTATGATAAAGGGAACCAGTTTGTTCAACGTGTTGCCAGACGTGATAGTAGTGGGCGTCTTCGCACTGCTCACCATGCTGCTTGGAAACTTGGCGCTATACATGTCGCTCTCAGGAAAGCATATCAGCATACGCCACAGAAAAGAGGAAACGGCAGCGAAATCGATTGTCAGCAAAGCCGCGCCTCCTGAACCCCCTGCAGGCGTTGAACAGCAAGGGGCATCTACAGGCGCGGAACAACAGGGGAGCACCCAGTCATAGCGTAAATTCTTTTCGTCCATCTTCTCATGTAGGCACAATAGTTCCAGAGACCTCAACGATCAACGCAATAGCTTGAATATCTGGTTAGTCAGACGTTCGAAAAAAGGATCGACCATGAACTTGGATAGTTTCGTGCCCAACTTTTTTCTGAGACTGAACTGTATTGTGCCTTTCAGAATCGCGAATTTGAGCTTACCCTCGGAGAAGCGCGAACTAAATGAGAGCATATGCTTTACGAATCGCGGATTCTCTGGTTCCTCGCAGTCGTTCAAAGTGATCCTATCTCTCACTCGGCCATAGAGAGGGGTGCCTGGAATTGGATAGGGCATGGTAAACGATAGATAATCGAGGGGAAGTCTGGATGCGAATCCAACCGTGTCCAAGATGGTGTTGTTGGTTTCGCCGGGGTATCCGACTATGAAGAACGCGCCAACTTGAATTCCAGATTGTTTGGCAACCTTCACGGCCTGCTCGGCTTGGCTTGTTGTAATCTGTTTCTTCATTAAACGTAGGATTCTGTCGTTTCCAGATTCGATGCCAAAAAACACGCGTACGCATCCTGCATCTTTCATTTTGCTCGCTATGTTCCTGTCAATAGTATCAACCCTTGACAGGCACTCCCAGTCTATCTTGGTTCCTCTTCTGATGATTTCGTCACACACGTTAGAGAGTCTTTTCCTGTTCAATGTGAAACAATCGTCAGCAAACCATATTCTCTCGTATCCAAGATCGAGTACTGCTTTCATCTCGTCGACAATATTCGCAGCTGAACGGGTTCTAAACTTGTTGCCGAAGATTGGTCTACTGCAGAAGTCACAGTTGAAGGGGCAACCTCTAGACGTTATCAGTGATGTTGTTGTATACCCAAAGTTTCTAAGATAATGCTCTTTGTATGCTTGATGATCAAAGAATCGTCTGTCAGGAAAAGGGATAGTGTCCAAGTCTTGAATGAACTCTCGACGAGTAGTGAATGTCACGCGATCTTTGTCAGTGTCTTTATAGGCTATGCCTTTCACCTCTGACAGAGCAAGAGCATTCTTGACTGCTCGTACGAGTTCAAGCATTGTTTCCTCGCCTTCGCCGATCGCGACTACATCGAAGCGTTGGAGAAAATCCTTCGGGTTCACAGTTGGCAACGGACCACCTGCAACGAGTAGTTCACAGTCTCCTCTAAGGTGTTCAGCCATTTGCAGCGATTTGTCTTTCATTGAGTACATTGAATAGATCCCTACTAGCCTCGGGCGCGTACGCCGAACCCTCTTGAGCGCTTCTTCTTGACCAAGAAATGTGCAATCCACCAAATCCACAGAGATACCTTGCTGCTTCAGAAATGCAGCTATGTATCCCAATCCGAGTGGCGGAAATCTGAATATTGAATTATCATGAGGAGGACGAAAGTATGGATAGACCAGTGTTACATCAGTCATGGGTTGTCAATCAACTCCCAGGATCTCGATTTGGTATTCGAAATTGTCACTTCTCGGGCTTATTTCATAGTCCAAGCCAACCCAGTCCATATGACCCTCAGAATACTCCCGACCTAAGTACAGGGCGCTGTTTTTGTTTCTCCATAATCTGAAGCCGACCCCACCCCGGAGATCCGTTATGCTTGCGCAACGAGCTTTGGGAATTCTCCACGATCCAATCTCTTCATCGACCAATGTCAAGCCTTGTGAATCAGAGTACTTTCTGAAGAACGTTGAACCCTGCTCATTCAAAACGAAGATCTTCCGAAGTTCTCTCCTCTCAAGGAGAGCAAGATCTACCTTGACATTGACCTTGGACTTGCTGACTTGGTAAGTTACGATGACCTTACCCAGAGGGTGTGTTCCAATGAAGTCCGTGCGCAAACCCAATTTCTTGGATATATCAGTTGACATGAGAGTTCTTAGGAAACCGAATCTCATATAGAGTTTCGATATCAATCTCCACAAAGCGCGCATTTTCCGACTTTCTAGCCTGACACTTCTAATCGTTTTTCTGTGGACTCTGTCGACTATGAACTCCTTGCGAATAATAGTGGAAGAACCTTTGTTGAAAGCGTAGACATACGATGAGCCAGAGAAGCAAGTCTCACCAGAATACAAGAGGACTGGAACTCCGAATCCCGTTCCTTCACCCACAGTTTCCCTTCCATCATGGACAAACCTCAACCCTTTCTGCAGATCGGCTATCTTCCATTTGTGTGGTCTGGTATCTGAACTGGTCCGAAGTGAGATCGAGTTCGAAAGAGGAATAGTATACTCGCTGACTTCCCGAAGGTTGGAATCGACGATGTCTTGCTTGCTAGGACTTGGAAAGAGCAAACGAGAATTCTTCCTTTTTTCTTATAGTTTGACTCTAGTGAGAGTGGATTTAAGGATTTGTAGGATCTCAGGGAATGTGATCGGTTTCCATTTTAGCCACTCTGCTTGTTGCGTTTTGGAATCACAAAAAAAGAAAAGCGAACCAATCGAAATCACTCAGCACGGCGGCGCGAGGCTATCAATATCGCCGCATGCATCGTGTGTTGAGGGAGAGCGGTCATTAGATAACTCAGGAATTCCATAGCAGGTTCCAAAATCATCCAACGAGAGCACTCTCTCGCAAATCACCCCCCCCTTAGAAAGAACAGGCGAATCCTTGAAAGAACAGTTCAAGAAAAAAAGGTGAGTTTTACTCCAAAACTAGTGGGTTTCCCACCAGTGAGTTGGAGTAATTGTCAGTAGTGTTATCGAGTATATGCTTCCTGTCGTGAAGTCGTAGTAGACTATTTGGCCAATTGCTGGTGTCTTTGGTGTGGCAGTTATCGCCAGCGTTTGTATTCCTTTTGGTGCTAGCGTGAAAGTTGCTGGTGTTATAGTGACTCCTTCCAAAGGTTTGTATCTTGTTCCTCCAATGCTCATGGCATAATCTTGGCTTCCAGGCTCACTGATGGTTATGATTGCTGTCCACCAGCCGATGGTTGGATTGTTGACGGAAAGTTTTTGTCCATTTGTTGTTGTCTCTCCAACGTTGCGACCAGCTGGATCCCAGAGGATCAGCTGAAGCGCGTTGTCTCCTGCCCAGTTGAGACCAACTGTCAACGTGATCATGTCCGGTGTTACCGGGATCAACCAACCTTCGTAGCCGACGTTTGTACCGTCAAATGAGTATACTGTGCTAGTGACTTGTTGCGCATAGTGTTCTATTTGGAATGACAGAGCCATTGTCCGCACGTTCACTGCTCCAGGTATGTTGTTCGACACCGTGAATGTCTTGCTCGTTCCTTGCTTCAAGTTGAGATAGCAGGGGGTGCTTATCGGGCTGCCTTGACGTAGGTTCACTGTCACCTTCTGGCTGAAAGTGTTACCGAAGTATACTGCATGGATTCCAACGTACCAGTAGCCTGGACACAAGCTGAATGTTGATAGCATCTCCATTGTTGAGCCTGTTGTCGTGTACCAGAAGAACCCACCGCCCTGAGAGCGGACAACTGGAACAGGTGGCGCAACCGACAGAGCTCTGGCTTCACCTATTGGATTGATGAGGTAGACGTCGAAGTCTGCATCTGAGTAGGTCCAGCTCGCTGTTAGCATCATGGCTCCGATGGTGTAGGCCTGTACCGGTATATAGAACCAATCTCCTGATGAGCCAGTTCTTGGCTCGTTGACCACATTGGCCTCCACTGAAAATGTCTGACCTAGCTTCGCTGGAACGGTGACAACAACTGGTATGTCAACCTGTGACCCCTCGCAAGTTACCTTCACAAAACCGCTGTAACTGCCTGGGTTCGATCCTTTTGGAACTGAAACCGTTGTATACAATTTGTTGCCCTTGGCGTAAGTCGATATCCAATCCCAATTGACAAACTTGTAGAAGGTTACTTTCGCGTCCACTTGTGTTACATTTCCATATTGGTTCCATATCCAGAGGATGTAGGTTCCTGGAGTGACCCTCGCGTCAAACCATTGCACGTTTGTGTGGGCATATGCGTAGTTCAGCAGGATCCAGTTGCCAACATCGTCGACACGATAGAGTGCTGTGTTTAGGTGGACATCTGTCCAAGTGCTTCCATCGTAAGTGTGAACCGAGGTTCCGTACACGTATTCTGGTGCGAACTTCAACCTTATGTCAGCGTACTCGGTTCCTGATGGAATCTGGAAGGTTAGGTAGGTGTCTCCGCCTGGTATCGTTAGTCCACTGAAGCTTGATGAGCCAAACATTTCAAGTCTAGTTGCATATGCACTGTTGATTTTTCCGGTGAAAGTTGATGTTACTTTGTAGCTCTGACCCGCGGGTAGTATTCCTGTGTTTATTTCGTCTGTGTTGGAGCACGGGTATTGGCTTAGGGCAGCGAGAACAGCTTTCTCTGCATCAACACGGCCAGCTCCTTGGCGATTCGCTGGGTAACCAAGGTCCTTTGCCGTGTTCATTAGGATGTCTCTTACCGTTGCTGGTGATGGAAAAACGCCGTGAGCCTGTTTGTACGCTTGAATGACTAGTGCGCCCACTCCAGCAGCGACTGGAGTTGCCATGCTGGTTCCGCCGAACTGGAAGTTTAGATAGTAAGGATCAGTGTCTAGTGTTAGACCCCAAGCGCCAATTGCGCAAATGTCTGGATCTAGTCTTCCGTTGGCTGTTGCTCCTCCGCTACTCCAGAATATTACCTGGTCATTCTCGTATCCATTTGCATACCACGTTGGCCAATATCCAACCCAATAGTAGATGAATGAGTTCTCTGTTGAGGCGCCGACGGTTATGACATCTTTTGCCACACCTGGTGAGCCGACTGTGCCATAACCCTGCTCATTGCCGGCAGCAACAAAACATGTGACGCCCTGCTTCGTAGCTGCGTCTAATGCCAAAGCCGTAGGGTCGTATCCGTTGTTAGGAACTTCCAGTCCTCCGAGGCTCATCGTTATTACGTTCGCCCCTCTTTGAACGGCCCATTCAATTCCCGCGATTATCCATGAATCCCATCCCCAACCTTCATCAGTCATCACTTTTGCTCCGATAACTTTGACACCCGGAGAGACTCCCTGTACCTTGAAGAATATGTCTGGTACGCCCAAGTCCCAATCCACAATGCCCTGTGCTGCCACACAGCTTGTGGTTGATGTTCCGTGTCCGTTGCCATCGTGCGGGAAAACATCTGTCTCGCTTGTGAATACTTTGTAGTCGATTACGACTCCAGCCAAGTCTGGATGTTCATAGAATATTCCGGTATCGAGGTCGGCAACTATGACGCCTGCGCCGTCAATTCCCATTTGCCATGCTTTGTCTGCACCTACCCAGAATGGGAACTGTGAATACCAATATGGATACGTACTCAGAAAGTTGTCAATCGCGGCTCTACTGTCATCCGATTGAGGCACAGGGATAAGATATCTCTTCCCGTCTACGAGGATCTTGTCCACGTCGACTAGCGAAGCTACCGCGGGTATCTTGTCTCCTCGAAGTGTCGCAGAAATAGAGTTCACGATGTTGTGTTGCGCATTGATCTTCCCACCTAAGCTCGAGATGCAACCAAGTGCATTAACCTTGTTGACGCCGTCTTTCAGGACGACTTCCACGCGGTATTCGCCACTCGGGTTTGCTTGGATCTGTGCCAAGAGGTTAGGCGCTAACTTGTCGAGACCTGATTTCACGACATTGATTGATGATGAAGAATTCTCAGAAGTAGCGCTTGCAGTATTTGATGAGGGCTGAGCAATCGAAGTTGGAACGAAAGCCATGAGACCGAATATGATAACCACTACTAGTATTGAAGCTACTCTCTTCCTCAATCTGTACACCTCAGTGTCTTTCCCTTCTTCCCTCTTCTTTTGCGCATCAAGATATCTTTTCAATGGTTATAAGTTTTGTGAAAATGCTTTCTGCTAGATCGCCGAAAAATATCTTCAAGAGTGAGATTTGTCGATTCGACTATTCGGAGACTTAGAACGTAGGTTTGAGATTGATATCCGTGAAAGAGACGAGAATGCATTCTCCTTGAAGAGGAATATCTCATACTGCTATTCGGAAAGTCATACTGTTGATTTGCCCACTGGTCTTGATTCTACTTCAGCTACTTTTCCTTCCAGTACGCGTTTCAATGTCTTGAGTGCTCCTTCCTTCCACAAGTACTTGTTGTTGTTGCCGCAGTATGGTGAGTACGTGCACTTTGGGCATCCGTCATTCCTGTCACATCTGCATGTCGCGAGCATCTCTGCGCCTCTTTCAAAGTCCTTTTCCATTCTCTCATAGAGTAGCCTTGTGAGCCCTGAGCCTCCATATGCGCCGTCGTAGATTATTATGGAGCCGTCTGGATATGAGATACCACCCATTTCAGCCTGGTCAGCTCCAGTTAGGGTTACTCCGGCGGATATCAGGATGTGTTCAGCCGCGTGTGATGCGCTTCCTCTTTGGTTACGCGTCCAAGTCAAATGCAGGGGCAATTTGAAGTTTATGATTTTCGTTGGAAAATCGTATGTGATAGGTTCATCTAAGTCGTATTCTGCTAGAGTTTTTTCTGTCATTCTATCCTTCTCGTAGTAACCGTCGACGACATGTTTGATTGTTCCTGGACCATAGACCACTTTGACTTTGAAAGAGTTTCTCTTCAACTCAGGTCTGAATTCCTCCAAATCTGAAGAGTATCGTGCTATGGTAAAATGTCTGCTTCGATAAGGAATGCGATCAACCACAGCTCTTCTTGGGTTGAAATTCATAACACGGTATTCGGCTCCTCCGTGGAGGTATATCGCTTCCGGGTGGAGTTCTCTCGCAGCCATCGGCAATCCGCGTTCGCCGATGTATTTGTTCTCCATCGTGTAGATTCTGATATTCGCGCCTGTTCCTCTCAGCTTAGTGGCCTGGTGCAGGGCAACTCCTTTTCTGGTTGGTGTGAGAGCGCTTCTTGTTCTTTGCAGGTAGCCCTCTTTCTGGAGGGTTGAAAGTGTTCTTCCCATGGACTTGATCTGTTTGCAGATTTTCTCTTCTTCGCTTGTTGCCAATGGTTGGTCATAGGTCATGCTGATAACTTGTCGTCTCATGACCTCGGGGTTCTCAGGGTCAATGAATGCGGGTTCAGGGGATGACTTGTAGAAATCATTCGGGTGTGTTGCATAGAAATGCGAAATTGGGTCGTCTCCCACTATCAAAAACACGCCAGATTCTCTTCCTTTCCTTCCAGCGCGTCCGACTTTCTGAATATATCGACTGAATGTTGGTGGAAACTTCATTAGAACAACAGCATCCAAGTCGCCAATGTCAATGCCCTGTTCAAGTGTCGGGGTGGCAACTACTGATCTCAGGGAACCTTCTTTGAAGGCTTTTTCAACGGCTCTCCTGTGCTCTTTGAGTAGTCCAGCTCGATGAATTCCCATTTGGAGTCTTCTTTCATCCGCTATGATTTTTACTAGTTCCGAGCTCAGATGGCTGTCCGCGAAAACCATCGTCTTGTATCCACTTTGCGTTAGTATTTCACTTAGATACACTGCTTCTGAGTATTTGCTATGTAGGGGGGCAACCATGGCGTGTGAGCGTTTTCCCTTCCAGTCCTTGTCCGAAGTCACAAGGGTGAATTCCTCCCCAAACAGAAGTTCAACGAACTCCTTGGGATTTCCAATTGTCGCAGATGAGGCTATGAATTGGCAATCCTTGCCCAGGAACCTCTTCAGGCGGCGAATAATATAGTGAACGTAACTGCCAAAAACGCCTGAATAGTTGTGCACTTCGTCAATAATGACGTATTTGAGGGACGAGAGAAGTTCTTGTATCCATGTGTCTTTGAGGTGGAAGTGGAGCATGTCAGGGTTCGTAATGAGAATAGAAGGAGGATTTGCCATTATCTTGCCGCGTTCGGAGTCACTTGTGTCTCCGTCGTACTTCGCGAATGAGACACCGAACATGTTTTGAGTCAGACCCGATATCCTTTCCATCTGATCCGCTGCAAGAGCTTTAGTAGGATACACGAGCAACGCTGCGCATCTAGTGATATGATTCGAGGCGAAGTCGATGACCGGCGCCAGGAAGCTTTCAGTTTTCCCCATGCTTGTTCCAGCAACAATGAGAACATTCTCACACTGCTGTATTCTTCGCACTGCCGACTCTTGGAAAGCAAAGAATCTAGAAACCCCACTTTTCTTCAAGGCATTCACTGTGAGTTCACTTAAGCCTAGTCCATCGACATTGCAGCCATAAGAAGGCAATTGTTCTTTTTCAACGTGAACATCAACAACTTTCCGTACTCTAGACTTCTTGAGTTGGCCGATTATACCCGAAAAAGTTCGCGCCCTAGTGGTTACCATTTTAAGACCGCGGCCTTCCTAACTATCTTCCTTTATTCAAGAGAGTATAACAACAATAAAAAACCTAGTGAGCTCATTGAGAACAGATCGAGTGCTAGTAACTGGCCCAGTATCAATTCAGATCAGATCGGGAGTTGAACTACACTCAGGAGATATAAGCCGCATTCGCTCTACCAGGCGTCAGGATCGTATGCTCCAAGGCAATCGGCCTCGAGGGTTGTGCCAGTCGTTCTAGATTGGGAACCTAGAAACAGGAGGAACAAGACGTCAATGGTGCGATTAACCCCTAAGATTCAGCTATCTAGCTTCATGAAAACGGCTTTTGGTTTTAGACCCCCCCCTCTAATATGCCATTCGTTGAACCCATACTTAAGGTATTCTAGGGCCACTAGACCAGGAAGCCTGAGTCGCCAAGTTGCTTGACAAGATTCTTGAAACCTGGGCATTTGCTCCAGCTACCATTATGCTCGCATGCGGTGCATGTTTTCCCCGTCTCGTAGATTCTCACTGCACCCATGAGAGTGTTAAACAAGCTCCACAACATGAATACGATGAACAGTTTGAACAAAATGGGTGCCTGAAGGGTTAGCGGCGAAAAGAATATGAAAGCAAGTCCAACTGCCTGAACTATCTTCATCGCTACCCTTGCCAGCACTCTCTTTGAGAAATGAAGTGTTTTGATGAGAAGCGCCGACACTTCAATGCCCAGCCCCAGAAGCAACACTTCTTGTAGATCGAGTTGTATCCCAAGTGATGACGCTATGACCAATGCGATGAATGTAGCGATAGTCACAGGAAAACCTATGAAACAACCTATGCAAAGCCGCCGTCCTCGGAGTTGGACACAGTGATGCCTGAAAGATTCGCAGTCAGGATGGTGAGACCAGTTAAAAGGTGACAAAGATCTTAAGAACATGATCGGATGCCGCATCACACGTCTTAGGTTCAGTTTCATATTTCACTTTGCACCTTTTCCCAAGGTCACTCTCGCATCACTTTTGGAGGCTTGGTAAATTAAATTCGATGTCCGTCTATTTAACGAGTTCTCCCAACTCCATGTCTACCGTAATTATCTGGCCTCGGAAGAAGCCTGGGATATGTGAGGCTGCAGACGGTCAAACAAAAAAAGTTTGGTTCGGGGAGCAGGCTCCCCGATCGAACTAAGATAGTCCATGTTATATTATTCCAAAGAAAAGTGGCAACACAACAAGCATGAACACGATAAGTACTATCACTAGTGGTATTAGACCTGCGATCAGCCAAGCAGCTATTGCTCCGCCCCAGCTTGTCTCATGTCGTATCTTGATAATGTACCAATATATTATGCAGCCAATACATGGTATCCATCCGAGAACTACTCCGATGAGTACGGTTACGAAAACTGAGCCAAACTTTCTGTTCTTTCCATTTACTGCGCCGAGGGCCACCATTAGAAACACGGAGCCAAGGAGGAGTCCTATCACGATAGCAAGCACTACGAATGTTACTAGCCATACTGGATTCAAGAACAAGCCATAAAATAGACTAAGCCAGTCTGCCAACAGTTGTAGCCTCCGTTACTATTTCCTCGTTCCAATTTGGTTGGCTTCCATCTCTTCTTTTCCGTCTATTTATAGCTTTTCAAATGATTGTGGACATTTCCAGAAGAGAGAAATCAGCAAATGATGGCTGAAATAATAAAAAAGGAGAGAAAGTGATGCTTTATGTCTCTCTAGGAAATGTCTTAGAATGGCAAGAACGGTATGAACCCTGGAATCACGATGAGGAAAACGAATACCAATGATACTATCGCCAGCGGTATGATCCATGCGAGCAACCACGCAGCTATAGCGCCACCCCAGCTTGTGTCATGCCGAACCTTAATAATGTACCAGTAGAGAATCCAGCCAATGAACCACGGTAGGAAGAATGCAAGAAGTGCGCCTATAAGAACGGTGACCATAGCCGAGCCGAAAGTTCTATTCTTTGATTCAACTGCACCGAGTCCAATCAGAAGGAACAGTGCCCCGAGGAACCATAGCAACAACACAGCTACTATTACGCCGATCCAGAACAACGGATGGTAGATTACTGCCCACCAAGGCATGAAGTTCTACTCCCAAATCATCTCATTCAGTCGTTATCTAGACTGATATTGATTCTCGACATGAATTATAAATAGTTTGTTAAGAACTTCGAGAGTCACAGAACTTCAATACACTAATTTTCCAGTTATGAAAGCTTTTGTCTCTGGTTCTCTTGGGTTTGTGAACATTGTTTCGGGGTCGTTTACTTCGACAAACCTACCATTTAAAAAAAGGGCCACTCTCCCTCCGAGTCTCCTTGCCTGAAACATGTTGTGGGTTGCAACAATTATTGTTGCGCCATAGTTCTGCTTTGCTCTCAGTATTGCTTTTTCGATGGTAGAGGTGTTGGCTGGATCCAAGTTTGCTGTTGGTTCGTCCAGAAGTATGAGCTCCGGTTCATATGCGAGTACTCTAGCAATCGCGACCCTCTGAGCTTCTCCCCCTGAGAGAGTCTTAGCATGTCGACGCTCGAAATTCTCTAGCCCAACGGTTGACAGCGCTTTGGTGACTTTTCTCTCAGCCTTCTTTTTCGGGACACCGCGAATTCTTAGCCCATATGAGATGTTGGAGTACACGTTTGCATCGAAGAGTAACGTTGACTGGAAAACCATGCCGATTCTTCTGCGAAGTTGAAGCCGCCCGATTTTGTTTAGACCTGTTGTGTCAACGCCCTTTAGAAGGAGCTTTCCACTCGTGGGGTATTCCAGGAGGTCTATTAGCCGAAGCAGTGTTGTCTTACCCACACCACTTGGACCGATTATCACGAAGACCTCTTGCTTTTCCACGCGGAAGGAGATCCTGTTTAGCACCTTTGTTCTTTCGTCGTAGGTCTTAGAGAGATTCTTCGCCTCAACATCTGCGCCTACTGTGCCAATCGGGCGGGCCAATACTATCACCTCCCCCTATACTTGGCTCCCCCTCGCCTCTGCAACATGACCAGAGGCACGTTTACCAAGAAGGCCAATATCAGCAGGACTAGTCCAAGAGTTAATGCGGTTCCATACTCTCCGACATTTGTGTCCAATACTATGGCAGTCGTCAGTACTCTTGTCTCAAATCGGATGTTCCCTCCCACGATCATCACGGCGCCCACTTCGGATATGCAGGCACCGAAGCCGGTTATAATGGCTGTAATCAAGCCAATTCTCCCTTCATTCAGAATTGTTGATGTACATTGCCACTCGGTCGCTCCGAGCGACAATGCCGTGTCCTTGACTTCGGGCGGAACGCTTGAAACGGCCGAAATAGTGACTCCCATTACGATGGGCGTTGCCATAAGGACCTGCGCCATGATCATGGCGGCCGGGGAGTACAATAAACCAAGCACTCCGAGAGGTCCGCTTCTAGACAAGATGAGATAAATCACGAGACCAGCCACGACTGGAGGAAGACCCATGAGGGTGTAAGTGAGCGTCTTGACAAACTGTTTTCCTGGGAAACGCTTCATGGCGATCAAAGATCCCAGAGGTATAGCTATCACTGATGCAACGAGAGTGGCGGTTCCGGAAACGATCAATGAAAGAAACATTATCTGGAATAATTCAGTAGTGAATGCAAGCGACATCTGGCAGGGTTGAAGAATACCCCATGCGATACTCATGTGCTGATCATCACCTTTGCGTTTTTTCTGTCTATCTAGTCTGCGCGGATATTTAAGAAAGAATGGGGGAGATGATTAGCGAGCCCGCGAGGGAGACGATGAGTTTGGCGATACAAGGCTTGCTGGGCGATGTTGATTCAGTGGAGCGAGGTTCCTCACACAGACACTCTATTCAAGTTCCACTCATGCTCCTTGAGGTAGTGTAGCATATGACTTCTTCAGCTGAATCATCGAATTCCAAGAGTTGTCTATTACAGGAGCAAGAGAGACGCTACTCTGATCGTTGGTCGGGCACAGATGATAGCTTCCACTACATACGTCGCACTGAGAACTGTGGCAGAAGCAGTCTACCGTGGGGTTGGGATTGAGATACTTAGTAAAGACAGCCTCACCATCAATAGTGTAATTCCCGATTATGTTTTGCCCTTCATGTACCATGAAGTAGATGAGTTTCTTTGCCAAATCGAAGTTTACATTCGGGTGTTTTGCAGGGTCTACAGCGATTATTGAATAGGTGTTTTTCAGGTCGGAGTTCGTCTTTCCACTTGCAACCTTCAAGTATGTCAACGTGCTTTTCATTTTTAGCCATGTTCCATAGTCAGTCAGAGTGTACGCACCAACCTGGTTTGAGTAGGTTAAAGTTGGTCCCATGCCTTGTCCTAGGCTTTTGTACCACGATTTGGTCTGCACGGTTCCATTTACTCCAAGTAGCTTCCATATACCTTCCTCTTTGGTGTTAGTTCCTGACTTGTCTCCTCGTGACGCAAAGTATTGGCTGGGGTTTGCTTCACAGTAATCATAGATCGCCTTGAAGACCCTAGTCCCATTATTCGCAATGGTTGAGTTTGTTGAGATTCCTGCCGGATCATTCGTTGGTCCGACTATCACATAGTAGTTGTAAGCGAAGCTGACTCTGAAGATTCCTTGACCACTGTAGGAATACTTTGTGCTAGTGTGGTTTATGAATTCAAGTTCACTAGCTTTCGAGTGCACAATGACAACGTCTCCATCGCCTCGGCCGGCGTTTGTCAAGGCTTGACCAGTTCCAACCGCTACCCATCTCAAGTTCACTCCGTACTTCTCATCAAAAGTTGGTTTGATCAGATCCAAAAGACCAGAGTCTTGCATGCTTGTCGTAGTCTGTAGAGTCAGTGTTACTCTGGGAACCGTCAGCATTGCAGCCCCGATTAAGGCAACGCTTGCTACCATCATCACCATTATCAATGCGTATGCTTTCCTATTCTCCAAGTTCACTCACCAAATCGCATCATGCGATATGCTAATATGAGCATATCGCTATGTCTCAGAATGATCTATATAAGAATTTCGTCACGAGTCTCAACAAGAAAAGAAGAACCAAAGCACTGCGGAGATGGAACTTGGAAATGCTTCATGACGTAAGTCATGTTTGGATGTCGCGCGTCTACAGATTCTTCACATAGGTATCCATCGCTTTAGCTGCCCTCTTTCCTTCGCCCATGGCTCTGATTACCGTTGCTCCTCCACTAATTATGTCCCCGCCTGCGAAGATGCCTTTTCTGGTGGTCATCAAGGTCTCCGGATCGACGATGAGTGCCCCTATTTTGTTGGACTCTAATCCCTTGGTAGTCTGCCGTATCAGAGGGTTTGGGCTCTGACCAATTGCTATGACAGCAGT
The DNA here is from genome assembly GCA_037310415.1 of Candidatus Atabeyarchaeum deiterrae. Taxonomy (GTDB): domain Archaea; phylum Asgardarchaeota; class Atabeyarchaeia; order Atabeyarchaeales; family Atabeyarchaeaceae; genus Atabeyarchaeum; species Atabeyarchaeum deiterrae. The sequence continues at coordinate 1,610,511 of CP147780.1, read as the reverse complement.
GTCACAATCGATCCTGAACTCTGAACCAGGAATCGGTACTGGCCTGCGTCTTCCTGAAGCATCTGGTTCACCCAATTGCATCTTGATGCATTCGACTTGTTTCACGAAACCCTTGTCATCCGTTATTATCTTCGTCGGGTTTGTCAAAAGCATGAATTCTATTCCTTCTTCCTTTGCCCTAACGACCTCTTCTTTCCGTGCTGGCATTTCCTCCTCGCTGCGCCTGTAGACTATGGTTACCTTTTCAGCCTTAAGCCTTAGTGCGCAGCGAGCAGAGTCCATGGTAGTGTTACCCCCACCTACCACTACGACGCGCTTACCTACTTTTATGGGCGTGTCGTACTGGGGGAAGAGGTATGCCTTCATCAGATTGGTTCTTGTCAGATACTCGTTTGAAGAATACACGCCAACTGCGTTTTCTCCTGGTATTCCGAGGAAATCCGGTAAACCAGCTCCACTTCCGACGAAAATGGCATCATATCCTTCTTCAAACAACTCGTCAATTGTGTACGTTCTTCCGACAAGCGCGTTTGTCTCGAGTTCTACACCGAGTTTCTTTACATAGTTAATTTCAGCTTGGACAATGGCCTTAGGTAGCCTGAACTCTGGAATGCCATACATTAGAACTCCGCCAGCAACATGAAGTGACTCGAAAATCTTTACTGAGTGTCCCATCCTTGCCAATTCGCCGGCGCATGTGAGCCCAGCTGGGCCAGAGCCCGCTATGGCGATTCTCTTGCCAGTTGAAGGAGGTAATTCTGGGATTCTGACGCCTAGTTTTTCTCTCTCATGATCGGCTACGAAGCGTTCTAGGCGCCCTACTGCGACTGGCTGCTTGATCTTGTTCAACGTGCAGATCTTCTCGCATTGCTCCTCCTGTGGGCAGACACGTCCACTTATCGCGGGGAGACTGTTCTGCTCCTTGACTAGAGCTATTGCCTCAGCGAACTTCCTCTCTTTAACCAAGCCAACGAAGCGAGGGATGTCTATGCACACCGGGCAGCCACTGCAGCAAGGCCTCTCCTTGCAATTCAAGCACCTACTTGCCTCCGCTACAGCTTCCTCCTCGGTGTAGCCTAGAGCGACTTCCTTGAAGTTTTTGATACGCTCCTTAGGGTCTTGTTCACGCATCTCGACTCTTGTCTTTGGTTTCTTCGCCTTCGCGGCGTCGATTTTCGACATTATACGCACATCCCTTTCACTAGTCTGAGCCTTTCGTGTTCAACTCCTTGTTGAATAAGTCTAGGGAAGCCTTTTCTTCGTCCAAATAGATTCTTGATCTTTTCATCAACTCGTCGAAATTGACTTTGGATCCATCGAACACGGGTCCATGAACGCATGCAAACTTGGTTTCGTCTCCAACTGTGCAGCGGCAAACACCGCACATACCAGTTGCGTCGAGCATGAGTGGGTTCAAGCTCACTTCGATCTTGACGCCAAACTCTTTTGCGACAAGCGACGCGTTCTTCATCATGATAAGGGGACCGACTGTAATAATCAAGTCAACTTTCTTGCTCTTCAATACTTCACGGAGGGCCTCGGTCGTGAAGCCTTTCTTGCCCTTTGAGCCATCATCAGTTGTTATGATGAAATGGTCTGAGATGCTCTTCATTTCGTCTTCCATCATTAAGAGATCCTTGTTTCGAGCACCAATTATCGAAATAATGTAGTTTCCATACTTCTTCAGGGCTTTGCCCTTGGGATAGAGTGGCGGTATTCCTACCCCTCCGCCAAGCAAGACAACGGTGCCGTACTTCTTCAATTCAATTGGGACACCTAGTGGTCCAAGAAGATCAGGTATCATGTCGCCGGCTCCAAGTGTTCCAAGAAGTCTTGTACTCTTGCCAACTTCTTGATAAACGATCGTGACTTTCCCATTTTCGGGGTCGACATCAGCTTGAGTCAAAGGAATTCGCTCTCCATTTTCCTGCAGTCTTAGAACCACAAATTGGCCCGCTTGGATCTTCTTTGCAACGACAGGAGCTTTGATAACGATCCTTTTAATGCTGGGAGCCAATTCCTCATTTGATATGACTTCGTACATAGAAACCACCTGACCACCTAAGGTCATTCAAAAGGGAAGGTCAGCCGTTTTTATATACTTTTTTTAGCGTTTTCATAACGTGACCTTTTAAATACGGTGACGGAAGCATCAATATATACTGTATATAGCAGACAATATACTATTGCGAAAAAGTATATATCATCTTCGAATGACAGTATAGCTCGTGGGCGAATTTATATATATCAATTATGGAGGCGAAAAGAAATGAAAGTTCTCGAAATCGAGCCCTTGAAAGATGTTGATTTGCGTGTAATGATGATTGAGAAGGAGTTCAATGAGCCTTTTTTGGCAGCGGCTCTCAGTCCAGGTGCAGCAACCAAGTTGCTCGCCAGACCATCTATGGCTTTCTCCAAGTTTATGGAGGAGCTGATAAGAAGAAGTAAACCAACCTTTGCCACTGAGGAACTCGGTGACCGCTCTCAGAAAGACTTCTATGAGAGCAATCCTTTGGCCCCAGTGTTCAAGAAGAACAATGTTCCGTTCTTCCCCGCTGACATAGATGAGAATGCAAAGTCATATCTCCTCGCCAACATCAGTCAGAAGATCGAACTTCGAACAAAGGTACTTGATGAACTATCGACAATTTCCAGGCAAAAAGGATCGAGAGACAGGTCCGCTTTGGAGAAGGAAGACTACCTAGTGACCTACGGGCAGTGTCTCCAGTCTGAGATTGAGGATGAGTTGAAGCAAATAAATTTTGCCACCCGTCAGAACTGGATAGCGATGGGGATTCTTGACAGTGCGAAGAAGGTCAACGGCAAGAAGAGCACGTCGATGACATGCTATCACATTGCCAGCCCTGAGCACGTTGAGGGTGTCAAGAAGCTACTTGAGGCTCTGAAGGTGAAAGTCGAGGTTCTCTCAGTTTCCAAGAAAGCAGTACCAGTACAGGCAGAAGTTGCTCTTTCAGGGAGCAGCAAGGTTGAGAGTGTGCTGCAATCATACAAGATTCAGGTGAAACCAGTCATTAAGAAAGCTTCGGAGTATTTGCCCTACTTGCTTTTTTTTCTAGATTGCGACAACAAAAAGGTGAACCCATTCGACATATGCATGGGCTACGATGCCGGCTACGATAGTGTGATACCTTACAACGATATTCAACCGGAGGAAGCCAAGGTTATCATTCAGGATGCCTTGCTTTCGAGAGGACCAGCGGGTGCGAAACGCACATGTTTCCTGATCGGTGGAAAAGATTCAGATAAAGCAGAGAAAGTTCTGGAAGTTGCTCTGCAGGCAATGTTCCCTCCGTTCGAAGCCCCTGTCATAATTGACCCAAGCGGAGCATACACCACGGCTGCAGCAATGGTTGCGAAGGTTGAAAGTGCTCTCGTCGCTAACAGTCTTGGTGACATTAGAAAGAAGAGCTGTGTTATCTTTGGAACTGGTCCCGTCGGAAAGGTCGCAGCTGTTCTTCTGAGTAGACTTGGATCCGAAGTAACGATCGTAAGCCCAAACCCAGGTCGTGCTGACGGAGATGTGTACATAAAGGGGATCGCTACCAGACTATACGAGAAGTACGGTGTGAATGTGGAAGGGTTCTTTGCGCCAACTAGGGAGAAAAGAATGGAGATTGCGGGAAACAAGGACCTGATATTCACAGGTGCCCAGGCTGGAACTCAACTTATAGACATGCAAATGATGAACGAATTGGAGCCGGTGAAGGTCTTCGCAGACATAAACGCCATCCCGCCTCTTGGTATCGAAGGGTTGAAACCTGAGGATGAGATGAGAGAGATCGTGGGCGGAATGTATGGGGTTGGCCCAATCACAATTGGCAAACTGAAGCACAAGATTGAGGTCGAAATATTGAAGGGCGCAAAGGAAAGTGGAAAAGGAGTCTTCGACTACAACTTTGCCCTCGACACTGCAAGAAGGCTATTACAGAAGAAGAGTACGATTCCAGACTTCACAGTAACTCTAACATACCCAGAATCCAAGATTGCCTGATTGACTGACCACTAAACGCCAAGTCCCCTCTTTCTTTTTCATTTTTTTAAGAATGTCCGTTCATGTTGCTTCTGGCGTTTTCTGGACACTCTTTGTCTCTTTCTGCAGAAGGATCTTGTCTCGACCTTCGACTCGAGGTCTCAGCTCATACATGCGGTTGATGGAGATTTCAGCGATATCTCCTGCAAATTCGGCCATTCGTCTTATGCTGTCCCGGATTGAGCAGGTTGAGCATACGACCATACTGGTACTTTGTGTATTGGCGAAGGTCTTCGATGCAATCTCTCTTCCGAGCCTCTCAACCTCTTCTTCTTGCTCTATTATCCTCTCGGCCTCGCTCATATCTCTCGAGAAGTAGGCCTTGACCGCATTGCTATACATCATATGTGCCTTGCTGCCCGCTTCAGCCATCAGTTCAAGTAGCTCGCTCGGTATTTTCTGCCTCTCTCCTTCCAAGACTATTATGTTTCTCACAATGTTTGCCGCTTGATCAGCTGTTTGTTCGATTCTGTGTACGAGAGTCTGATAGTCAAGACAATCGATAAGAGTCAAGCTCAGCTCATTTGCTAATGCTGGATTGATAGCAGCGCTTCTTAGCAATCTTATTTCCAAGAAGGACAGGTGATCGACATCAGTGTCAAGTGAGAAAACAACCCTGGCGAGGGATGCGTCGAAGTTTTTCAGTGCGATCATCGTGTCCTTGCACATTGCATCTGCGATAGCATGCATTCTCTGTATGCCTGCGCTGACGTGAGCCTTGGAATCATCTATTAGAATCTCAATATGTACGCCTTTCGTTGTTGCTTCCATTATGTTCATGAAAAGATTTCTGGCTGCCTCACGGATAGCTCTCTGTTGAGCTACGTTCAATATGTCATTGGAGATGATCCTTATCCCAGAGTATCCATTAAGATAGCAGGCGATTATTCTTCTAATGATCGAAGCCGAGTTCTCCTCGGGTTTGATCTCGATTACGACCTCTCTGCTACTCTCTCTCATTCCTGTCCCGGGAATAACAACAAGAGAACGGTTCTGTTGAAGTGTAAGCGATACTTCATCGCCTTTCTTGAGTCCATTCAGTTTGAGCCAGTATTTTGGCAACGAAATAACTAAGGAACCTCTTCCCAGTGATATTATTCTCCTCTGATCCACTCCTTTCACCACCGCCATATATACCGTATTTCCAAGTATATAAGTTTGTTCACTGGCGCTATACCTCCTCCAATGTATATACAGCACCCAGAAAGACGTGAGAGTGGAAAGAGGCTTCTGCAAGATGTTGCCAGAGGGTCCCACTCGAAGAAGGAATTAATGACTATTCCGCCAAAAGGAAGTCGGGAAGAGATCCATTTCCCAAAGAGACAATGAACATTCTGGTGGGTGGGCAAGACAACCCTTTCTGTTGAGAAAGGAAGCGGAGAGGTAGTCGAGGCTAGGCAGAAGGAAGCTTTAATAGATATCCCAATTATTAGAACTGCGAAATCTGGTTCTGCAATACTTCAATTTGCATCTTATTCGAGAGAGTCAGCCGTAGGGAGCCAGCAATAATGTCCACAAAGCAATACAAACAGCCCACCTCATGGTCGTCAATACTTCACGACCCAACAATGGGCAAGCTGGTTCTATCGCAAGCCTTCTTTGGTCTTTCATATGGAATCTATAACGTTTTTTCGATGCTCTTCCTTTCGTATTTAGACGGCTATGATTCAGTACTCTACATTGCACACTATGGAATATGGTATTTGGTTTCGAATCTGAGTTTCGGGTTCATTATTATTCCTGCGGGGATGCTCATAGACAGGGTCGGAAGGAAATGGGTCTTAAGAATAGGTGTGGCGCTCATAGCTCTCAGTTCGTTCATGACTCCTCTCTCGACAGTCTGGTGGCATTTGCTAATCCCAGGTGCAATATCATCATTGGGCAATGCCCTCGTTGCGCCAGCTCAGTCATCGATGGTGGCCGACGTCTCCCACGGATATCGGAGGGAGAAATCCTATAGTCTGATGATGGCAAGCCAGCTACTATTCAGCACCGCCGGAACTGTTTCTCTCACCTTGTATTCGTACTTCTACAAAGGGGTTCTGCCTGACAACGCCTATTTCGTTCTTTTCCTCTTCGTGTCAGCAATGCTTGCGTTTGTAGGAGCGATACCCATATTCTTCGTAGGAGAATCGCTCGAGCGTTCTCAGAAGCTTTCCTATCCTCCACAGAGTGATAGTGACTCGAGGAAACCTTCGGACGATCTTGCTTCGAAGATCAGAACTAGCAAGAATCTGGGCAGAGACTACTTGGCTCCTCCGTCCCTCAGAACGAACGGTGTTGTCTTGAAAATCATATTGATAAACTTCTTGATAGGGCTTGGCGCGGGCTTCATTATACCATTGTTCACGTATTACTGGAAAGACGTTTTCAAACTTGCCGATTGGATGGTCTTACTCATAACTGTTTTTGGAGATGGCGGACTCGTCGCAGGAGCATTGCTCGCTCCTTGGATGGCTAAGCGGGCTGGGAGGACAGGAGGAAGAGTTGGTATGATAGTGGCCTGTCAGAGTGCGTCCATACTATGCGCCGTTTTCCTCTCGGCAGTTCCCTGGTTCCAGTATCTCCCTCTCGCCGTTGTAGCCTATGTTCTTAGACAGGACTTGATGAACATGATCAGCCCTCTGACCTCGGCGATGCTCATGGATCATTCTCCAGTGACTAGGCGCGGAGCAGTGAATGCTGCCCAGACTATTGCTTTCACCGTGCCAAACGGGGTAAGCGTAATACTGTCAGGAATAATAATCAATTCGTCTCCTTCTGATTTCGGGTGGGCGTACTCGTTCTTCGTTCTCATCACGTTATACATCATTTCGACATGGGTCTACTACACTACGAGAAAAAAGGACAAGGCTGTGATCCTCTCGCAAGCTAGATGAATCAAAGTGCAGATAGCACCTTCAAATGTGGATGACTGTTGTTTCTTCGACTTACTTAGCTGGAATATGACGAACAGTCCTATCGAAGGCGAAGAAGGTAACTTAATAAGCTGATCAAGGCATTTGACACTGAGTCCCATGGCTACTGCTATCTAGGATTACGCTTGTTCTAGTTTCTATAAGACGAACACAAGACTGCGGTGATATTCATGACTTCCAATACTCCCAAGACACAGAGCTCCTCGTGGTCTTCGATAATTAGAGAACCTGCGATGAGCAAACTCATAGCGAACATGGCATTCAACGGGCTCAGCTACGGCGTCTACAACAATCTTGTCATGTTCTTCATCATTTACCTAGATCCTGTCAATTGGTACCAAGACTTCGCACTGTATTACCTAGTGTTCCAGATAACAATGTCAGTTGCGCTTCCAATAGTAGGAGTCCTGACCGATAAGATCGGTCGGAAACCGATGTTAATAATGGGCGCGTCTGTCTCTGCTCTTGGTATGTTCATCCTCCCAGTAAGCACCCAGTGGTGGCATTTGCTCTACTCCTCTGCATTACAGGCAACAGGCTTTGCGCTGCTTGGGACCGCGCAGAACTGTGTCATTGCCGATGTTACTGAAGGATACAGGAGAGAGAAAGGATATAGCATAACAATGTCCTTCAGCATGGTGTTCAGTGTAATCGGAACAGTGGCATTGATCATCTACTCGGCCATCTACCAGACCTTATTGCCTGCAAACACTTACTATCAGTTGCCGCTACTTGCTTCAGCAGTCCTCGCCCTGATAGCGGCAATACCCATGTTTCTAATAAGTATCTCCCGTCGACCTCGGGAAAGCAGCCTCCAAGACTCAAAATCAAGAAAGGATCTCGAATTGCCAGGTCCAAAGGAACTAGGTACCAAGAACCACAAACAACTCTACAAGCCGCCATCGAGCATCTGGAGAAATGGTGTAGTCATCAAGATGATCGCTTTTCAAGGCATAATAGGATTCGGTGCGGGTTTCCTAGTCCCAGTTTTCAACTACTACTGGTCTGCCATATTTCCCGTGCAACAATACGTGATCTACACTATAGCGCTGCTAGGAGAACTCGGGACGGCCATGGGAGGCCTTGCAGCACCTTGGATAGCAAAACGGGCCAAGAGGCTTGGAAGAGTTGGAACTACCGTGACCTGTCAGTTTGCTTCGATAGCTTGCGCGGCGTATCTTGCCGTTGTTCCCTATTTTCGGGTTCTTCTGCCTGCAGTAATAGCGTTTATTGCAAGGCAGGCCCTCATGAATATGGTCAACCCGCTGATGGGAGCAATGACAATGGATCACACTCCTGAGACCAAGCGAGGAAGAGTTAACTCGCTTACGCAACTCGCGTTCAATGTGCCGAACGGTATAAGCCCGTACCTATCTGAACCTCTCGCGAATTCAGTTCCTCATGGATACGGTTATACCTACTCAGCTCTGGTTCTGATAAGCACGTATATAACTGCCACAGCATTGCTTTCAACAACGAGGAAAAGGGATAAGCTGATGGTGCTGCAATCCAGACGAGGGAAATGATAATGCTACCTGTTGGGCCGGAATTATGTAGCAAGGCAGAATTCCAGTCCATCACATTGGTTCAACACAGAATCTGTCAACTCTAACCAGCCGACATTCCGATCCCTTGTTTTTCGTTTTCCTGGGAGGATACATCCTTTTTTAAAACAAAGCAGCAATTATCGATCATGTTGGCGCACGCGAGTGAACCCAAATGACTGAGAACTGCAGCGATAGAAAGAGAGGGCTGTGCACAACTGAATGGAATCAGACTTGCTGGTTAATCGGAATCTTTGTTCAGAAGATTCTAATTAGAGTAGAGGGGACAAGGATGAAGAGCACGGACGAATTGCGAAGAGACAACCCCATGTTGTCAATAGCTGACTCGATAAACCTCCATCGAGAACTGTATGGACCGCGAATGGAATGGGACGATAGAAGGGTCTACGTGAGGTACAGAGGAAGTGAATTCGAGATAGCTGAAGACGCGGAGCAAATAGCAACAAAATGGATCGATGACAAAGAAGGGTTCAACATGGTTCAAGCATTCAACGAAGCTGTAGATATAATCGTGCCGAAGATAGCAGGTGAAGAAGCTTCCAAGAGATTCCAAAATTTGAGCGCAATGGAGATAGTAGCGCTCGGATGACAAGCGGCAAATAGCAAAGTATGTCTCACCTCTGGGTTCATAGATCAGTTATTCTTGAGGTTCAGACCTCTTTCTGGGGACAATCTGTAGTACGGCAACTGATGCCGTGATTTCTGAACGTTTTTGTGTTATCAGTTTCCGATGTCATGCATCTCCTGTAAACATGATTGCGCATGTTCGATCACCTTCTTCTTTTTCGAATTCGCACCTTCATTTATATCCAAGGTTGCACCGAAAGAGATGCTGTCGGAGGAGAACTCTGTTTTGTATCACTAACTAACCCATTTCTTCCAGCGATAGTATCGTAACCATTAAGTGCTTGAATTGAGCAGACAACCTTGGAAAGGCATTAAGGCCCCTTCCATTCCCACAGACATGCGGGGCTGGCGAAAGTGAGTGACGAATACGTGCTAATCGATCGTCTCCCGACTGTTGAGGAATACCACAGACTGCGCGAAGCAGTCGGTTGGGAGAAAATGGATCGCGAACCGACTGAAATGGGCTTGCATAACTCTCTTTATTCGGTGTGTGTTATATTCGATGGGAGAGTAATCGGTTACGGGAGAGTAGTTGGAGACGGCGCCATATTCTTCTATATTCAAGATATCATGGTTCAGCCCGAGTTCCAGAAGAAAGGAATTGGCAGGCGCATAATGAATGCAATTATGGATTACCTCAAGGTTCATGCCCGCACTGATTCGTTCATTGGTTTAATGGCGGTAAAAGATGCTTCTAAATTCTACGAGAAGTTCGGTTTCGAGGAAAGACCACGAGATAGGCCGGGAATGTTCAAGGTCTGGGGTAGATGACAGGTCCTCGCATTTCGATATGACAGATTTCACATTGCTTGGTACCACATTGAAAAAACCAATCGAGTAAAAGACTCATGTCCGGGATGTCAAAATATCCGCAATCAGACACAGTGGAGATTGAGAATCGCTATTGCCAAGATTGTTGTTTCAATAGATTGGTTTCCAATCTTGAGAGTAGCATTTGTGTGGATTTCTCGGTTTGGGCGCTGAAATTGCAAAAGCTTTGATGTTACTACTGCTAATACAGTCACCGTTTGAATCCGATATGCTTTAATACTAGTGGTGATGGTTGAATAGAATTTGGGACAGTGGCATATTTGATTCAAAAAAAAAGAGCCTTTGGCCACTGCATTAGCGTATCTGCTGTTCCAGATGTCAAGATTTTGCATTTGGGAGAGTGCAGGAAAAAAGGCAGCAAGTTAGGCGGAGGTGAAATGGTAAATGGTGGATGAAATCACCCTTGACTTTATCTTACTCGCTGCTTCGCTGTTCATCGGTCTCGTATTGGTATTTGGCGTCTTCGAATGGGATCAAGCTCACCCACTTGATTATAAGGCAGCTAAGGAAACTTGGTTGTCTGAGTGGATAAAGAGGAACTTTGGAATCGGCTTAGCCAAGTAGACTGCGTAATCAGTTGCAACTGATTATACTGTTGTTTTCACCCCATCAGGGCGTTCGGTTCTGATGGGGCAAAACTCGTTTTTTGATGACCCAATGTCTTGTAGAGAGACCAGCTATTTAGCCGGGAATAACCAGAAAAGACATGTTGAACCTGTCTTTTTCTTCTTTTCCCGTTCTGCTCTGACTTTCGCTGATAAATGGGTTATTGTTAGCGATTCGTCCATTTGATTTTGAGATCGCGCACACGAATTGTAAGGATATTCGAAGCATTCACATCATGTATCTAACAGAACATGTGACTCGGTCGATATCGGTTGACAAAAAAGAAGATTAAGACTCAGCTGAGAAAACAATCTATATATAGCATGCTGAACCTCCTTCATCGTCAAGCTCTGAGTATCCTCAACAACCATACTCTTGGGGACAATGCTCCCAAGAGCTATGGGAATTAAGAGATCGAATATTACGAGAGGTGAAAGATGTGCATGCCAGGAAAACGGATTGTTTTGGTAGGTGCAGGTAGCGCTCAGTTTGGTGTTGAAACAGTTGCAGATATTCTCATTAGCAGGATCCTCAAAGGCGGAACTATTGTCCTTCATGACATCAATCCAAAGTCACTGGAGATGGTTCGACAAGCTTGCCAAATGGCTATTGATGAAATGAAGCTCAACTTCACACTTGAAGCAACGACTTCGCGTCCAGAGGCGTTCAAAGACGCCGATTTCATCATTAGTTCTATTGAGATCGGTGACCGGTTCAAACTCTGGGAGCAGGACTACGAGGTTCCCAGGAAATACGGGAACCGACAGATATTTGGTGAGAACGGTGGGCCAGGCGGACTCTTCCACTCGCTTCGAATTATCCCTCCGATAATTGAAATTTGTGGGGACGTCGAGAAGATCTGCCCCAATGCCTATGTAATTAATTTCAGCAACCCCATGAGCAGAATATGTCTCGCTGTGAAGAAGAAGTTTGGGAAAAAGGTGAAATTCATTGGACTCTGTCACGAGATTGGTTTTGTAGAGACTTACTTGCCAGAAATGCTCAACACGCCTTTCTCGAACTTGGAGTTCAAGGGAGCTGGACTTAACCATTTTGGCGTACTCCTCGAAGTGAAGTACAAGGATACGGGGAAGGATGCCTATCCCGACATAAGGAGAAAGGCTGAAGCTTACTTTGAGAAAGTTCGCGCATCCAATGACCTGAGGTATGGAATCGATAAGTCTTTGAATTTGACGATGGAGATACTCAGAGTGTACAATTACTTACCTTACACACATGACACCCATTTCGGCGAGTACATTCACTGGGCATGGGAAGTCGCTGACCTCAAAGCCTGCCGCGATTTCTACAATAACTACAAACTATTCACCCTCGAGTCGCCTAAAGAACTAAAGAGAATAGTCGAGGGCAAGAAACCAGCAAAGTTCTGGCTTAGACCCTCCGGCGAACGCGCAATCCCGATTATCGAAGGGATAATAACCGACTCTAAACAACGTGAACTGTCAGTCAATGTCCCCAATGAAGGAATCATCGACAACCTCCCTCAAGACATCGTTGTGGAATGCCCTGCCACAGCGGACAGGAATGGAGTGCACGGTGACAAACTCGGTTCACTCCCATCAGGACTCGCAGGTTTAATGAGGAACCAAGCGACAGTTCAGGACCTCACCGCTGAGGCGGCAATAACAGGCTCAAAGCAAAAAGCCCTAGAAGCCCTACTCGCAGATCCAGTAGTAGACAGTGTCAACAATGCACAGAAAATGTTAGACGAGATTCTCCAACTCCAAAAAGACCACTTGGGGTATCTCAGGTGACGGAGATCTAGATGCACTGCAAAGAATGGGTCTCCAGTTTCCTCATGGTGTGTCATTGTGAGTTCAAGACAACTATAAGCCCAAGGCACCTGAATCGCGGAAATAACTAAGCAAGATAGTCCATGTCGAGTATTTGCATGTCTTCGGAGGTTAGCGGCAACGTGATCAAGACGATGGTCATCGATGATGCAGTCACTCAGATCAAGATGAGCAATGCTGTCGGTGGCGTACCATTGTACTGGGTTTCAGGATATTTGGTCGACGACCTTCTCGTCGACACTGGCTGTAATTACACCAAGCAGGAACTAGTAGACCTACTGAAATCGAGAATCGTCAGCACCGTCGTTAACACACACCACCACGAAGATCACATATCAGGGAACCATCTTTTGCAGTCGACTCGGAAAGTTTCAATTCTGGCGCATCCTTTCGCGATTCCTTTAATGAAGATGAGACCTAAACTCTATCCATATCAAGAACTCACATGGGGATATCCGGACGCGAGTGACGCCAAACCTATTCCAGAGGCAATCGAAACGGAGAACCACGAATTTAAGGTGGCCCACGTGCCGGGGCACTCATTCGATCACATAGCCCTTATTGAGCCCAAAGAAGGGTGGATTTTCGTTGGGGACCTATTTATTTCTGTCAAACCTGTTGCTTCTCGTTTGGATGAGAACCAGTGGCATACGATATCATCTCTTAAGAGAATAAGGGGATTCGCTCCTCGAATCATGTTTGGCGCTGTACCTGGTCCTGTAATGGATGCATCGAGTGTTCTCGACACCTCAATACTACTACGCGAGGAACTCGGGAGAAGAATAGTCAAATTGAACGAAGAAGGGTTGACTTCTGCCAAGATAGTGAATGAGGTCTTCGGCAAGGAATCACAGTTTGAAAGAGTGGGCATGAGAACCACCTATAAGGAATTCACTCAAGGGGAGTACTCAACCGAGAACTTGGTTGAAACATTCATTCATGAGCAGCGTTATCTCTCAAATTCGTTTCCGCAAATTAAGTCGCCACTCCATTTATCTGGAGGTGAGAATGAGCCATGACTGAAAAGAACGTCTACAAATACTCTCTCTATTTGAAGAATTCTGGCGCTGGAGGCTCCTCTGCTGGCTCCGCCAAGGATCTCTTGGAGAAGCTCAAGGTCAAAGAGGAAACCGTGACGACTATAGTTGTGGATGCTTTGCGACTTACAGATGTAGATCAGGAGAAGATAGCCACTGACATACGAAGCATTCCTCCACAGGTAAGGGGGCGGGTGGTCAGCGGAGGAGGAATGATCTTGGCACTCTCTGGAACTAAGAACCTAAACTTCAACAATACGCCCATCCTCCTAGTCAGAGATAATCTCGACAGGCCCGTAGCCGTTTTTCCGCATGCCTTGGAAGAGAAGGTTGAGAGTGTTGAAGATCATTTGAGTAATGCGCTAAGTTTGGGTGTCGAGACGGCACTTCACCAGAAGAGGATGCCAACGGAAGAATTGTTAACCCAACTCATCTCAATGGAGCCTTCAATGGTGGAGGAAGGCGCTAGGGTACTCGGGTGTGAGTATCCAACTCCGACTGGGAGAATCGACCTATTACTTGTCGACAAGAATGGCACTCCTATCGTTGTTGAAGTTGAGGTTACTGCCACTGAGCAAGCCGTTGGACAGGTTTGCAAGCTCGCTGAAGGATATATGGAGCTAACAAGAAAAAAAGCTCGAAAGGCAATCATATGCCTTAAGACAAAGGGGATGCTCCGACAATCCTGCAAAAGCGCCAAAGTAGAGCTCTATCAACTGAGAACAGAACGCCTTCCGTGATAGTGCCCTATTGTCCTTTTTCCATCCCTTCAATAAACGTTTTGACGTTAACGCCAAGAACCTTGTGATTATACCCTCCTTCAAGTGCTGCGAACTGTCTTCCTTCCGTGTTCTCCTTGGCGTATTCGCTTACTATTTCTCCTATTCTCTTGTAGTCCTCTGTTCTCAGCGTTCCGCCCCATCCTCCACGTGCCTATCGAATCCGGCAGATACAGCGATTATGTCGCGCTCTCCGACTTCTGTGAGATAGCCTCGGATGGATTCTGCAGTGTTGGTACGCGGAGCATGGTAATACGCTACCTCTGATTTCCCTGTGAAGATATTGCTAGTTCCATCGCCAAAGTGTAAGTCGAAGTCCAGTATCACTGCTTTCTCTATTTGTCCCTCTCTCAGAAGTTTCTCGATGGCAATCGCCACGTTGTTGAAATAGCAGAATCCCCAACAGGAATCGGCGCTGGCGTGATGCCCTGGCGGTCTAATGAGAGCGAATGCCGCCTCGCCTTTCATTGCGAGCTCAGCCGCAGTTAATGCCCCACCAACAGCAAGTTTAGCTATCCTGTCTACAATCCCTAGCCCCTTCACGAAACGCAAGTGACCTGCAGTATGAACAAGTAATAATGCGTCCTCGCCAGCCTCCACCGGCTCAACGATTGGGAACGAGTCACCTAGTGCCTCAAGTATGGATTCCATTCGGCCAGGAGCAGAAGCAGGATCGTCAGCATAGACTTCCCGGTATCCTTCGTGATATACGACCTTCACTCAAGAAGCCTCCATTATGCACGGATGACTGCAGGTCAAGAAAGATCCTTGAGTATCTTCAGCATCATTCGATTGTCAGCCCTGTTTGATTTGGTTCTGAGCAAAACTGTCAAGAATCTCAAAACGGAGAAATCCAGCCTCACGATATGACTTATTCCGCTTCCTCGCGTCTCAAACTCGGGTCGCCTTCATCAACGTAGAATGCTCCTTTGAGCGCGATCGTCATCTTTGCGACTACTTTCATCAGGTAGAAAGTCTGCCTGTTTTCAAGTATCTCTCACCGCTACTGAACAAGTCCGTCTTCTGACTTTCCTGCGCGATCCTTAGCCCCCCTGTCTTTGTATCCCTGAATATCGGCAGCCATCTCGATTCGAAGACTGTTCGCTTCATTTTGCTCACGCAGACTTCCTTTATGAGAACCCCTTCCTTCTCAGAGTTTCTAAAGAGCACCACATTGTCGATCAACTGTTGAAGAGACGTTATCGTCTGCTGGTCATGCATTCCCTCCGTCAACATAAATATCGAGGTTGCGCCTTTCTTCTTCAGTTCGGCTGTCAGAAGTTCACCAAGTCTATAGACAGCCTGTGGGGGAGCAACCATTAGGAGCGGGGAAAACAGGTCTACTGTGACTCGAATTCTTTTGCCAGCCTTCATCTGATCGACAGCCGTGCCTATAGCCAAAGAAACATGATTGATATCCATTGATGACTTGACCACATTTCCATACAACTTTGGGTAAGGAACCTCTTCAATCCGCCAACTGTAGCAGTCAACGAACTTCAGATCGTATTTCTGATCCAATACTGTAGTATCCAAGCTACACCCTACTTCTCCGAAGCTTTCTATTGCATCTTGGACGGACTCATTTGAGACCAACATTATTCCACCGTCACCAACTTTCAATCCTTCTGCGATAAACTGGAGGCAAAATGGGTGTTTCCCGTTCCCAGGCGGTCCGTAGAGTAGCGTTGATGATCCACTTATTAATCCGCCTTGTATCAGTTCGTCAAGCCCATCTATGCCAGTGGATAGTCTGTCCAATTCTGTTTCACTCCACTCCTATAATCCATATGCAATTCGTCTTATAGGACTGTGTACTTGAACTCGCAACAAGTATCGCCCTTAGCTTGGCACTTCGTTTCAACAAAGGCCAAACTCTTTCCGATTATGATCTCAATTGCGCCACAAAGCTGTCCGCCGAGATAGTAGCACACGCTTTCCCCGAGGTTGGGAAGCCCTGAGCAGGAAACACACTCCTCAACTTGAAAGACCAAGAGTTTCCCTTTCTCGTATTTGACCATGTTTATGATTCCAGTGGCAGTCATTTGATACATCGCCTGAACTATCGACCACTCAGTTGAACGCTGAGCTTCCTCCAGTGTCTTGCATTCGATGAAACTCCTGTAATTCGGCAACTTCCTAAACATTAACACTGCTTTCTTGCTGAGGGACTTTCCGACTTTTTTACCCGCTTCAAACAGGACTGGTCCCATGGATTTGCTTAGGGCGAGCATCCCGATTACGCGTTCCTGATATGCCCACATGTCAATGTTGTTACCGAGCCTCTTCCTAAGCTTAGCTTGAGGGCTGGGGTTGCTCACCAGCCTCTTGAATTGCCTACTGGCCAGCGCATCAAGGATTTCGTCTGCCTTCAATAGGCTACACCAACCTTTCGACACTTATTTGTTTCATGCTTTCTTCTGTTCCTTCAATTATTCTGTTCACGTTTTCTATCTCTCATCGTACTTCAGCTAACCTGATCATTCTTGCTCTCCACTCGTTTGATCGTGTATGTGAATTCGCAACAGGAGTCACCCTTAGCCTGGCACATCGTTTCAACAAACCCTACCGTTTTCTTTAGTGCATACTCAAGTGCACCAGCAATCACGCCCCCAATAAAGTGGCAAATGCTTTTTTCTAGGTCCCTGATGCCATAACAGTCTGCGCACTCATTGACTTGATAAACAGCAAGTTTGTCCTTCTTGAATTGGGTCAGGTCTATCAGACCCGTTCCAGATAATTCGAATGCCATTTTAAGAACAGCATATCCGGTTGAGAGTTTTGCTTCCTCTAGATTCTTCGCTTCTGCAAAGTCACGGTAATCTGGAAGTTGCTGAAGTAACGGCATGCCGCCTTCAGTAAGCTGAATTCCGGTCCTCTTTCCAGCCTCGAAAAGCACTGAACTCATGGACTCAGCCAGAATCAGAACTCCAAGCAGTGGTCTCTGGTAAGTCAACAAGTCAACCGAGTCTCCAAGTCTTCCGCGTATCTTGCTCTTGTATCCTGGGGTGTGCAATATTCGCCCGACTTGCGTTTTCGCCAGTTCTTTGAAAAGCTCCTTCTCTCTCAAAAACATAACACCTTTAATAGTTATTCACTTTCTTGTTCACCATTTCGTTCATCGTTCTTGGTTCCTAATAGGCTATATCTGAATTCACAGATGGGATCGCCATTTGCGCAACACTTTGATTCAGAAAAACCCACCCTTCTGCCGAGCGTGCCTTCAAGAGTACCAGCGATGATTCCGCCAAGAAAATAACACTTGGTTCTTCCCAAGTTACCAACTCCATAGCATATCGCGCATTCATCAACTTCAAATTGAATTGACTTGTTCTTCTCGAACGCGCTTAGGCTAAGAAGTCCGAGGCGGGTCGTTTCGAGAAAACTCTGAAGAACTGTGAACTCATCCGAAAGCCTTGCTTCGTCCAGATCGTTAGCGTCGCCCATGCTGTGAAAGTTTGGTTGCTTCCTAGCCTCAGGCCACATCTCTTCGGCCATGTATAGTGCAGGTTTCTTGCCTGCCTCGAAAAGGATGGGTCCCATAGATTGACTTAGTGACAAGACACCAAGCACACGTTCCTGAAAAGATAACAAGTCAACATTGTCACCAAGTTTTTTGCGAGGTTCGAACTTGTCAACAGAACCTAAGAATTTCTCATACTGCATTCTACCAATGGCTTCCAGAAGTTTTTCAGTGATCAAGGTGGGACCCCTTTCTGAATGACGAGTGCTTAAACTTTTCATCTGAATACTCCTCCCTGCTCTTGCGGAACTGTCAATCTGAATTCGCAACACTGGTCACCTTTGACCGTGCACTTTGTCTCAACGTATCCCAGGCTCTTCCCCAGCGCAACCTCAACCGCGCCAGTAATTTCGCCTCCTACGAAGTAGCAAATGCTCCTTCCCAAGTTGACCATTCCTGTACAATCAGCACACTCCTCAACCTGAATGACTATTAACTTGTTTTTCGCGTATGCGACTAGTTTCAGAAGCCCAGTGAGGGTTCCTTGGTATATCATTTGGAATATAGTGAATTCACTCGATTGTCTTGCCTCTTCGATTGTGTTAGATTCGGCGAATCGATGGTATCCCGATATTCCCTTAAGTAGAGGTATGGTCCTCTCAGCAATGTGGGACGCTACTTTCTTTCCAACCTCAAAAAGGACTGGTCCCATGGATTGACTTAATGCTAGCATTCCAGGGACACGTTCCTGCGATGCATAAAGGTCAATAGTATTTCCCAACTTGGGGCGAAGCTTGGTTTTGATTCCAGGTCTCATCCAACCGTCGAACTGTCTGGCTGCCAGTAGGTTCAGAATCTCGACAGATTTCAGCATGGCCGCATATTCTCCTTTTCGAATTTCAACATCTTGTCTAATTTTGAGTTTCTTCGATCAATCTGTTCAGATTCTCAATCTCCTTTCTGTACTTCTCCTCTAAGTCATGATCCTTTCCCCTGCAATCCTTTGACTTAGCAACTCTCCCATAGAGATTGGTCAGTGCATCCTTCTGAACTGCCAATTCAGGCGCAATGAGCTTGGACAATCTTCGTCCGAGTACGAGCGGCGGCTTAGCTTTACCAGTTGGTTTATCTGAGGTGAAGAGCAGCTGAGCGATCTCTTGTGAGATAGGATCGTCTCCACTGAGAGGCTGAACTTGGTCCTTTTCCGGATACTTCTCAGTGAATAGCTTCTTTACTTCCTCAAGGAACATTGAGACATCGTGCTCGTCAGGGTTGAGGTCAACCAGAGCTACGAATATCAGACCTGGGGACTGATTGAAGACGAATTTTGAGTTTCCTGAAATCATGACCTTCATTTCATCGCCTCGAACCTCTTTCATGAATGACAACATGGCTGTCAGCAAGCCAGCCACTAGATCGCTGTTTACGAGGGTTGTTCCAAAACCTTGGTGATAGATGCAGCATCCATTCTGGTTCGAGATCACGTATAGGTCGTATATCATTCTAAATCACGACACAATGCAGTTGTTGAAAGGCGCTCCCTCCGACAACCAGATTGATTCGAGGTTCACTTTCACTCGGAGCACTGCCACGATCGAAATGAAAACTGTTACGGGTCCCCTTCTCATCCACAAGCTACCGTAGTGCACATCACACAATACTCGACGGGATGTTTGGATAAAAGCGTTGCTAAATGATTGCGAATTTCCTAACGCATTCAGCCTGCTAATGATGATTGCAGAACAGATTTATCAATTCACCAGCTCATCTCAATAAGTGGGGGAGACAGCATGGTCTGTTTTGACCTGTGTAATGTCACTTCGAACCTTATTCGCCGCATAGTTGATTGCACACTTAAGTGGAAGTGAAGAGAATCTTGGGGTTGAAGAAATGAACGTAGAGAAGCGAAATGAAAGAGTTCCTACCGGCATTCAAGGATTCGACGAGCTTCTTGAGGGGGGCCTTCCGAAGAATTCCCGAAGCCTCGTCACGGGAGGAACAGGAAGTGGAAAAACGATCTTCTGTTTGCAGTACTTGGTGAATGGCGCTCTCAAATACGGAGAACATGGAGTCTATGCCAGTTTCGAGGAACCATTGTACGAAATTAGGAGAAACGCCGCTCGTTTCGGTTGGGACCTGTTAAGACTTGAAAAGGACGGAAAACTTGTCCTTCTTGACGCAATTACAGGTCGTCTTGATCTGCAGGATCCCGAGAAATGGACCCTTGATAGCTCTGTAGAGAAGGTCATCGGAATAATAGACGATTTGGCTGCTGCAGTACAGGCTATCTCGGCAAAACGGTTGGTTGTGGATTCAATCCCCGGGATTGGTTTGTTCACACATCCAGAGACCATGCGAGCAACGTTAATGCGACTTAACACTTTTCTGAGAAACCTTGACTGCACTACGCTGATGACAACAGAGACCGTTGAAGGATCGGCTGCACTTAGTAGGTTTGGTGTTGAGGAATTCCTGGCTACTGGTATTATCTTCTTGGCTCTTGAGTCCAGAGGCAGAGAATTCAAGAGAAAGCTGGTTATACGAAAAATGAGAGGCGTCAAGCATAGTATGAAGGAATTCGAAATGGTAATCGCCGACCAAGGAATAATAGTTGTGCCTGTGCAAGGAATCGCGTAAGCTGATTCTCACGCCAGGTAAGTAAGTGAGAGAGCCATGCGTCTGAAGCAAACAAGCTGAGCCTGCAACTGTCCACTGATAAGCTCTCATTGGCAGCTGCCTTGTCGGCAATAAGAATGGAGGCATAAGCGTCGTAATTTGCGATATTCGCACGCAAGTGCGAAACACAATGCTTGAATCTAACTATCTTTTTAACCGCATGAAATGGTTCTAATATGATCAGTGGGAATGTGAAAAAGAGGTAGTCACCCCTCCCGTAATTCTGTAGGAATTGGTGGGTCGTTTATGTCTGAGGGCCTTAACAAACAGATGAAGTTAAATCAAGTGCTTCAAGATACAGTTCAGTCAGGTAGTCTGGATGCCACATGCATTGTCAGTGACGACGGATTGCCGATATGTTCAGCGATAAGTGACCCAGAAAAAGAAAGTTTGCTCTCTGCGATGGCGGCAGCAATACTTGCAATGGGCGAGCGAACCGTTGTTGAGCTGAGGCAGGGGAAACTCTCCCAAGTCACGATACAGGCGGATGACGGCGTCACTGTGGTCAGAAGCGCTGGCAGACGCCAGCTCATAATTGGAACAGCTCGTTCGAAGGTTGGTCTGGGGCTGATCCACTTGGCCTTGCAGAAAGCATCAGGTAGAATAGCTGAACTTCTTGATGGAGATGAGATTCATTGACTGATGACAAGAGGGACAAGTGTTTCAAGATCTTCGTCGCTGGACCATACCATGCAGGCAAGACAACCCTAGTTCACTTCTTGGACACTAAGGCCACAAGCGTAGAGAAGGTTTTGCCAGATGGAAGTACGACAACGCTTGCATTTGATCTTGGGCACATTTGGTGGGATGGAGCTGACGAGCTTCGACATGACAATGAGGTCAAGTCGAATAGTTGCAGTTTTACCCGTGTGATGCTGATGGGAAGCCCTGGACAGATCCATATGTCTCCCGTGAGAGAAGCCACAAGCAGGGGAGCCAAGGGCGTCCTTTTTATTGTTGATAGTACGGCACCCGGTCAGGTCGGACACGCAATAGCGATCTATGAGGAAGTAAAAGGATTCCTTGGAGTGGACGTCCCTATGGTTGTGGTGGCAAACAAGCAGGATCTCGACAATGCAATGAGAGCAGACGCTTTGAAGAACCTCATGAAAGTTGATTCAGTAAAGTTCATTGAGGGATCAGGACTGACCGGAGAAGGGATCAAAGAAGCTCTACTATCTCTTCTTAAGCTCATGAAAGAAAAGGCAATGACCTCGAACTGATTTTGAATGAGCAGCCTGTCAAGTCAACGTAGTGCAAGAAGGTGAATTCCACTTTGGCCGCAAGTGATTCAAGTCTGAGGGACAGACTAAAAAGAACGCTGATGGATCTATGCACGGCGACGAAGGGAATAGATGGCGCAACACTCGTAAAGAGTGATGGGCTAATCATATCTTCTTGGTCACCTAGACTATCGGATGCTTCATTGGCCGCCGCGATGTCTGCTGCTCTCCTCAACATAGGTGACAACGTTCTGAGAAACCTAGGATTGGGAGACTTGAAGAGAGTTGTTGTTAGTGGGGGTACCGGGGACATTGTGCTTACTAGAAGCGGCAGGGACATGATTCTTTCAGTCTTCATCAGAAAAGAAGCTAGTCTTGGAATGACATTCTTGGAGCTTAACAGGACGAATGATAGGATATTTATGGCAATGTCTGAGAGAGAAGGATAAACGGACGAAAGCCGATCACGTCTTGTTCTTACTGGCCATCGCGCAAAGCCCTCTTGAGGACTTTTCCAATCAGTGTCAGTGGAAGCTCTTTTCTAAACTCTACTATCCTAGGAACCTTAAACGTTGCCAGCCTGTCCTTGAGGAACTTTTCTATTTCTTCCTTGAGTTCATCAGACGGAGCATAGCCGTCTCTTAGAACAATGAAGCTTTTCACAATCTCGCTGCCTGGACGATCTGGGTTTGGGATTCCGACAGTGGCAGCCACTGATACTGCTTCATGAGTGGTTATGACTTCATCAACTTCACGAGGAAAGACTTTGTACCCGCTGACATTGATCATGTCTTTCGTTCTGTCAACTATGTAGAAGTATCCGTCTCCATCCATTGTCGCTACGTCTCCAGTGTACAACCAGCCATCTCTCAGTGTCTTGGCGGTCTCATCAGGCTGATTTAAGTAGCCTACCATTACTTGTGGACCTTTTGTGACAAGCTCTCCAGGTTTTCCTACTTCAACCTCCTTCCCATTTTCAATGTCGAGAAGCTTCACGTCCGTGTTCGGAAGAGGCAAACCCACGGATCCGACTTTTTTCCTTCCATAGAATGGATTCACTGTTATCAGGGGACTGGCTTCAGTTAACCCGTACACTTCTATTAGCTCCTTTCCCGTGGCACGTTTGAATTCATTTATCTGCTCAGCGGGGAATGGGGCGGCTCCACTTATGAACAGCTTCACGCCCGAAAAATCACATTTTCGTGCGTACGGGCTGCGGAGCAATAAGATATACCATGTTGGAACTGCCGCAATGATCGTAGGTTTCCTTTCACCGATCAACTGTACAGCCATGAAGAGATCCCTGGGGTTCGGGTAGAGTACTTGCGTCGCGGCCAAGTGGACTGACATGAGAAGGAATATCTGCCCCGCTTGATGAAAAAACGGGAATACGCTGAGCGTGGAATCTTCACCATATTCAAGAGCAGCCCATATCTTGACTTGAGTCATATTAGCCAAGAGATTATAATGGGTTAGAACAACTCCCTTGGGTACGCCTGTTGTGCCTCCGGTATATTGTATGAGCGCAGGTGTGTTCTTAGGGTCTCCCTTGAGTCGAGTACTTAGGTTCTCCTCTTGCTCGATCAACCTAAGGTAACTATGATAATCGGATTTGGTCGGTTTTGATCTAGACTCGCGCATTTTCTTTCCGAGAGCTATGAAATCTCCTAGACCCGTTGCGATCACGTTGCGTAGTTTCGTCCTGCCCTTCACTTCCATGATCGTCGGCAGACTTGAGTCCAATGTTACAATAGTCTCTGCACCAGAATCATTCAGTAGATGGACAAGCTCAGGGGTCTTGTACAAGATACTGCATCCTATTGACGCTGCACCAATCTTCAGAACGCCGTACAATGAGATTGGGTATTGAGGAATATTGGGAAGGTGCACTACAACTCGATCTCCCTCCCTAACCCCCAGTCTCAAAAGGGACGAGGCAAACTTGCCTGCGAGAGAATCAAACTCAGCGAAGGTTATGTTGTTTCCAAAGAATCCCAAGCCCAGCCTATTCGGGAAGCTTCTTGCATCATGCTCTAGACTTTCATGAATGAAAACTTCAGGGATATTGACGGATGGTGGAACATGGGGGTCATAGCGCTTGGTCCAAGGTCTCTTTCCATCGGCCGTGTCAGTCATCACTCCACGTTCTCCTTTCAGCGACTAAACTCCAAATTGGCCTGCCAGAGAATGGTTCTGTTCAGATCCACAATAGAGAGCTGATTTGTAATCCGAGGTTGAGAAGGTTACCGCAACTTTCACTAATGACGTTGTCCGCCCTTCGATTTCACAAGAGATCTGTCGTCTCTTTTTCAGTTTCAAAAACTGTGCAAGTAAGCGTTCTCTTGACGCCTTTTATGATTCTCATTTTGTCAAGAACAAGTTTCCCGATAGCGTCAACACTCTTCGCCTTTGCCTTGACGAGTATGTCCCAATCTCCAGCTATTATGTGGACTTCTTGCACTTCCCTGAGCCTAGCGATCTGCTTTGCGACATCTCTCTGTGAGGGACCAGAGTCGCCTCCAGTGCCTTGTTGCTCATACGATACCAAGATGAATGCCGTCGCGCCCACTCCGAGTCTCGCAGCATCAAGCACGGCCTTATATGCCTTGATTATTCCTTCTTTCTCCATCTTTTTCGTCTTGGCGAAGACTGTCGATATTGGAGTTCCGACTCTTTCAGAGATCTCCTTTGCTCTCAGTCTGCAGTTCTCTTGCAGAATTCTCAGAATCTCTAAGTCTTTTTCACTGATCTCGCTCATGAGCCGTGTTTATTACAGTTGATAGATAAAAGGATAGCTATTCCTAGTAACCTTCTCAGAAAAACCGGTGAAAAACTCATTTTTGGTTGATGCATCGGGTTATATGTTGTGTCCAGGTCATAACCAATTGAGGAAATCACCGCGAGAATGCTGTGAAGAAGACCCTTAGACTATCGATGTTCAGATTGATCGCAACTCTTCACGATAGCATCGTTGGAAGTCATTGCAGTATATAGCATGACCAAAAAAGAGCCTTTCGCTGCAAGCCCTTCTCTTGCAAACAGTTGAAGCATCTTCCTACCTAGTTTCTTATTGTTGAATACTAAAATGGGTCTCGTCAAGTCTTCGACCAACTGACGCTGCATCTTGGACACGACTTCTTTGAGTCTGCCCATTCCTTGTAGTGTTCGACGTGGAAAGTAGCTCCGCAGAAATAGCATCTCTCCAAGTTATTCACATCGCCAATGGCCTCATTACAGATTAAGCACCTTGGGCGCGACTTTCCGCAATTGGGACACGCTTCTTCGCTCTCACTCATTGCTGAACCACACCAGAAGCAATTAGAGACTCCAGGTTTCCTACCTTTCTCAAGCATCAGAGGAGCTGGCTTTTCGACCTTTGCGGGACCAGCTGGTTGTTTTGCTTTAATGTAGAGCACATTATCTTGTATTCTGAAAGCTACTTTGCCTGACTGAATTGAACGCTCCAACGCGGCCCTGATAATGTCCTCACTAATCTTGAGTTTCTTTGCGAGGTCTTTCATTTTTATCTTGTCATGTTTCTTGAAGATGTCTTGAAGAGTCTTCGTTTGGTCTTCGTTCAACTTGTACGACTTGGCTTCCTCTTTTTGTACGACAGTTGTGGTTCTTGCAGTGGTTACTTGTTCTTCCTTTGGAATAACCGCTTCGACTTTTCTCTCTGCAGGTGGGGCAACTGGGGTCTCCACGCTTTTTGGCTTATGCTGAGTCAATTCCTCTTTTCTAACTGCCTCAAGAACATTCTGCCACTTGTTAGCTGTGCACAAATCATCGATCAAATTAGGCTTGGTTTGGTAGACTTCTGCAAAGCCTTTGACAACAGTTTGAAAGCCCTTTTCCGAACTCAAAAGCGCATCTAGAACAACCGTTGGGCGCAACCCTCGACGCTCGAACCCATTCTCTTCTTTCCTATCTCTGCCAAGAGAGACTTCTGCCAATTTCTCCAACAGACTCGAGTTAGCGAATAGAACTGGATATGATGATGCCGTTCTCTTGAGGATCGATACCGCTGAACTGCTTACGGTGTACTCCTCCTTGCTACTCTCAAGCAGTTTGACTAGGGCCTCAACCATCTTTCTGTTGTTCAAACGGTGCGCAGGACCGCTCTCTGTAAGGTAAAGAAGCGTGGACACGAGCGTCGATTTAAGCCCAGCATCGGCACCACTCTGCTGCAGAAGATCGGACACTACATCAGCCAAGCCAACCTCTTCAATCGATTTGCCACTGCTCAAAACCGCAGGATCCTTCAGAGCTAATAGCGACAGAGTCGATGCTACTACAACTAGCGTCTCACGGATCTCTTTGTCGTCCTTTTCCTTCAGTGCTTCAGACGCCTTGGCAACCGCTTCCAAGAGAGCGTCGCCTATGGTGGTGTCCTTGAGCTGCGATGGGGCGTCTTTTGCAATGAAGTGAAGTGCCAACGCGACGCAACCCTTAACCTTGTTGCTCGCATCTGCTGATAGCGTCTCAATTAGAGCATTGATCACACTTCTTTCCTTCAGCGCCTCTGGTGAAACTGACGCAAGTACAAGCAAAATTGCGGCAGCATTGACCCTAGTGCTCTCATCTTTGTCCTTGGAAAGCGCGCCAACTGAGTAATCGATAATCCCCTCAGCATCTCTCATTATCAGGGATTTCTCGCTCTTTCTTAGTCCCATCAGAGCATACCAACGGACATAGGGATCTGTTGAGGTTGTGAGAGCTCTGACAATCAGTCTCACTACCCCTAGATTTTCAGCTCCTTTGGGATCAAATGGAGCGAGAGTCGAAATAAGCCGCATCGCTTCGCGACCTACGTTAATCCCGACGCCACTCATGTTCTTTATGAGAATATCAGCGAGAACTCTAAGCAGACCTGCATTTACAAGGTAGCTGGGATTGACTCCGGCCGTGTAGCCCAAAGTCTTGAGAAGATATTCCAGAGTTAGGGTGTCGTCTTCTTCCCTGGTTACGCTGACTATTGTTTCAATATCGCTTTGTCTGAGTTTACTTGGATCTGATTCAAGAAGATCACTCATCATCCTTGCGGATCCCCGTTTGACTAGAGTGTCTTTGCTTTGAAGATTCTTTTCGATCTCTTTGATCTCCATTCCCCAGCCACCAGCTGACTAATCAGGAAACAGGCAGAAAATAGCATCTTCCAGAGAATAGCAACTACACTAGATGTACCGTCTGCTAATGATAAAGATTGCTTCACCGTCTGGCCATGGACAGATTAGGACCTCCAGCTGGGATGATCCCTACTGCGATTGCCGCCATCAATTCTACCTCGTCGGGTCCACAAGGATCTTAATGTGATTCTTGTCGGGTCTCAAGAGTGCTTCGAAACCCTTCTCTACAATTTCGCTCAGACCTATCTTGTCAGTCACAATGGGGGCAACATTGATCTCCTTTCTCTCGATAAGCTGGGCTGCCCGTTCGAAGTCTTCCATTGTATATGCGAAGACTCCTTTCATTTCAGCTTCGCGGAAGGTGAAGTCAACGATGTTTATTGGTACATCGACGGTGCACTCACCAATATTAACGACCTTTCCACCTTTTCTTACGATCATAGGCGCGTTTCGAATCGTTTCAGGCTTGCCCGCGCATTCGATCACAACATCGGGTCCAATTCCCTTTGTTAATTCGAACATCTTCTGGTTGATCCTAACGTTAGCAGGATTGAAAACCTCGTCCGCTCCAAGTTTCCTCGCAGCTTCGGCTCTCATCTGAGATCCCTGAGTTACATATACCTTCGATGCTCCAGCCTTTCGAGCGATTTGCATCGCATAGAGACCTATCGGTCCAGCACCCATGATCAGGACGGTGTCGCCTGATCTCACAGACCACTTGACTGCTCTGAGCGCTCCCGCTGCGCCATCTGCGAGGCAGCCCGCCTCATACGGCGTTCCGTTGGAGAGTCTGTGAAGCATGCTAGCCCGAACTGTGACGTGTTCGGCATATCCGCCGGGAGCAGTGAATCCAAGAAGACGAACCGACATACAAAGATTGGGCAAACCCCTTTGGCAATGATAGCAAGTCCCGCATGAGAACACTATGTATGGAATCACGCGATCTCCGGTCTTCCAACCTCTCACGGATTCACCCACGGATTCGATATCCCCTGAAATCTCATGACCCATAACACCTGAGTAAATGCCCGTCTCATAGGCGTGGAGATCAGAGCCGCATATACCACAATATCTGACCTTGATTACTACCTCGTCAGCCTTCGGCGTGGGATCAGCGGCATCTTTGAGAATCATCTTTTTCGGACCTTTGAGAAAAGCCACTCTCAAATTCTCGCCCTCTAATTCTTGGTGAATGTATTACAATACTTGCCTCACATCAGATCGTTCCTGCCTGATCTTCTTAATACGAGTTTGCCTTGAAAGTTCACAACACGCATGCTTTTGCAGACCAGTTACTTCTGAGGATCGACCAAAATCTTGATGTGGTTCTTCTCTGGTTTAAGAAGCTCTTCAAAACCTTTCTCCACTATCTCGCTTAGTCCTATTTTGCCCGTGATTAGTGGACGCACATTAACTTTTTCCTTTTCGATTAATTGAGCAGCTTCTTCGAAGTCCTGAATAGAACCATCGTAGATCCCCTTTATTTCGATTTCTCGAATAAACACGCCAGCATAATTTGTTGGAACGTCGACAAGGCACTCGCCAATTATCATGACTTTTCCACCTTTTCTGACAATTCTCTGGGCGCTTTGAATAGTCTCAGGTTTGCCTACGCATTCGAAGACGACATCGGCCCCAAGTCCATTCGTCAATTCAATTATCTTCTGTTCGGCCTTGACTTCTTTGGGGTTGAAAACTTGATCTGCACCAAGCTTTCCTGCAACTTCAGCACGCGTCCTTGATATCTCAGTCACGTATGTGGATTTCGCTCCAGCCAGCTTCGAGCATTGTAGAGCAAAGAGTCCTATTGTTCCAGCTCCAATGATCGCTATCGTATCGTCCTTCCTTACGGCGTATTTAGAGGCTCTGACTAGAGGTGCTAGAGGTTCAACGAGAGCACCGGCCTCAAAGGTTAACCCTTGAGATAGCTTGCGAAGCAAATCGGCTCGAACCGCAACACGTTCAGCGAAGGCCCCAGGAGCACCGATGATCCCGATAGAGGCAAACCTCATACATTGGTTAGTCTCTCCTCTCTTGCAGTAAAAGCAGGTTCCACATCCAATGTTGGGGTTAGCCGTTACTCGGTCTCCAACCCTCCAACCATGGACGGACTCACCTAGAGATTCGATTTCTCCTGAAAACTCATGACCCATGATACCTGATGTGGCTCCTGTTTCATACGAATGAAGATCCGAGCCACAAATTCCACAGTATTTCACTTTAACGATAACTTGACCTGTCTTGGGTTTTGGGTCATCTGTGTCTTTGACAATCATCCTCTTGGAACCTTTTAGAAAAGCTGCTTTCAACTCTGTGTTCTCTCCTTTCAATTCCTCTAGAATCAGGCGGTAGATCTATCTCTGCTTCAGCCGTCATTTAGTGCGCTCCATTTTCTATTCTGATTTATCTTCACAACTTGCTATTAAGACTTGTTAAACTCTTGGGTGTGTAAGTAATCGAATCTCGCAGATACTTGTTCCAAGTCACTCTGATCCTAGGCAAAATTTAATTATCAAGGCAATCGACTAGGAATTACTGAAACCTTGACCATAAGAAAAGAGGGAAGGTAGCAGACCTATCTTTCCCTTGGCGATATCTATTCATTGACCGCCTGAACAACCCTACAGGGGAGAACCAGCGAATGAACCGTGATGAATCAGGGCACATACACTTCAAGATCGTGCTATGGGGGCCTTTCGCCTCAGGCAAGACAACCATGGTAAAATGGTACTACGATAATGCTGGCCAACTGAATAAGGGAGGCTTCACGTCAGTCGAGAACGATTATGGTCAGACCGTATACTTCGACTATGCCTCTCTGTCAACCGGTGGGGGTGTCTTTTATGATTTTTTCGCTGTCGGTGGATCAGATGGTTGCTCAAGGGAGAGAAAGATCCTTCTTCAAGGCTCTGATGCAATCGTATTCGTGGCTGATTCGCAGAGAGGCAAAATGACTAGCAATGTAACCAGTATGGAAGAGCTTTCATCCACCTTGGGTGATTCCTTTCGAGACCTGCTCACGGTCTTCGTGCTGAATAAACGTGACCTCGGCGAAGAGTTGATTACGCCGTCAGAATTTAGCGAGCTATCTAGTGTGAAAGGTCACAGAGTTTTTGAAGTTGTTTCGACAACGGGTGTGGGCGTCCCCGAAGCTTTTCAAGGTTTAATGGTCGACTTGGTACAAAGAACAATAGCACTGCAGGAAATACCGCAGGCACCATCCGAATTGACACGTATGTGGATCGCGCTACTTGGTACTTCAGAAGGATTTGAACCAACCCTGGAAGGAACGTTTCCCCGAGTATTCTCAATGGAACCCAAGGAAATGAAGATTATCGCAAGCATGCATCCCCCAGGAGAGAGCGCACCCAGCTTCGTCTCGGCGAGGACTGACGATTTCTACTTACTGAGTTGCCACACAGCGATACGCGATCAATTTGGAGTCTCGTATCTCGTGTCTCTGGCGATCCCCGCAGACACTCCTGAGAAGAAAATCGTTCCATTGTTCAGGCGTTTCAGAGACTCTGCCCCCATAATACTGGGACAGAAAGATGTTACTTCACTCGAGGCTGTAAAGGAGACATTGGAACAATTCTATATCGACGCTACGGATCACATTAGCTCTTCGGCGAAAGCCCGCGTCGAATCATTTATGCCGAATCCGCGGGACCGATTTGAAGCAAAGTTGATTCTCGGAGGTAGTGCTGACACTATCGGTAAGAATGTCGGATACTTGGGTTTGACAAGACATAAGAACCAGTTTGAGCTTGTCTTTGCCCCCGAGAAAGTCAGCGCAGTTTACATGACAGTAATCCCAATTGATGAATATGCTCTCAAAACAATGAGCAAGGAAGCCGATCGACTCCGAGCCAACTTGGACACGAGGACTGCATCCGTTAGTGCACAAGACATGAGGCGGAAGATGGCTCTAGGTTATTTGGATGAAATGAAGAAGTTGGGCGGGTCAATCCTGAATACCATGTTCAACAAGAGCATCATTTCAAGAGTAACTGAGGATGACCCTAAGTTCATTGCCCTTGAAGTTGACAAAGATCTCCTTAATGTGCCAATGGAGATGTTGTATGATGGTCAAGATTTTCTATGCCTGAAGAAACCCATGTCAAGGTGGGTTACGGAAGAACCTGGTTCTGCCATTGACGAAGACAAGGAAGAACCAACACCACGAACTCGAAGCGACAATGAACCTTTGTCAATACTGTTTATCGATAGCAGGGTTGAGAAAGAACCGTCGTCGACCTCTAGTGACTTCGGTGGACTGCTTGAGAAGTTCTTTACCGATGAGAAGTCCTTTGGAAACGTGAGAGTGAAGGCTGATAGCTTGAGGGGCTTGCTTAAGAAACAGGAGATCATAGCTCTACTTTCGTCAGGGAAGTACGATATAATTCACATGATTAGCTCGGCTGCCGTGAGCTCGGGGGATCCGACAGCAAGTTCCTGGATATGTTACGATGGAGAAGTCAGGGGGCATGAACTCAGGAAGCTCTTCAAGAGCAGATATCCGCAACTCGTTGTTTCGTATGTCCATTCTCCACCATGGGAACGCAAATGGGACGGGAGGCAACAAGACCGCATCATATACACCTTGGCTTCCAGCACTAAACTCGCTGGTCCAGATTGTTTCATTGGAGTCGCGGCTGACGCACTCACAGACTCCATGCTAGCATTGACAGAGGTTTTCTACGTCGAGCTTCTCAAAAACAAGAAGCCTGTGGGCGAAGCCCTTAGGGAAGCAAGGATGCGATTCATCAGAGAGAAGGGAATTGAAGATCAGAATTGGGTTAAACCAATCCTCTACGGAAACCCCTCAAGACAAGTCACATAGCCCAGTTCCAGAAACAGGAAGGGAAATATCTGCGGATCTTCTTCGGCAGATGACGTTTACACGGTCTCAATCACGGTCGTCAAAGCCACCATGCCAAAACCTTAGATATGAGGACAACTTTAACTATGCAATTCATGAAGTCGCCTGAAGGAGCCACAATGCAATGAAGACAACGCTGAAAGCAGGACACACATTTCTGATCCAAGGTCCAGCCTCCGTAAGGATCTTGCGCGGTAGTGCATCTACTCTCGGTGAGAGCCTCACGACAGAGGAGCCACTTGTAGTTCGAGCTGGACGACTTAAAGCTATCGAGGCCACAGATGAATCAATGTTTGACATAGTCCTTGGGCACAACGCTAAGCTCGATGAATTGCAGACATCAACAATACCAGTTGAGTGGAAAGACTTCGCAAAGGACACCCATAGAGAGCGACCTGAGAACCTGAGAACAATGGTACTGGGTGGGCTCGATACAGGCAAGAATACTCTGATCACTTACCTGGGCAACATTTTGGTCAAAGAGAATTTCCAGGTAGTGGTCATGGATGCCGACATGGGGCAAGGTGAGATCGGTCCCCCAACAACAATGTCGGTCTCGTTTCTTGATAGTCAAGTGACAGAGTTTCTCGAGCTGAATCCCGACTCAATTTTCTTTGTCGGTTCGACATCGCCGGCTTATGTAGTTGGAAGAGTCTTGAGAGGAGTGGATAAGCTCAATGATTACATTCAGAAAAACGCGCCCGAAGCGACGCTGTTAATCAACATGCCGGGATGGACAACTGGACAGGCGGCATTAAAGTTCATATTACAGGTGATTTCCACCCTCAAGGTGAACCGCGTAGTCGCCTTGCAAAAAGAAAGTGAACTCGAAGACATTTTGAGGGAAATCCCCAATGAAGTGAAACTGGTCAGACTGCCAGTTTCTCCTTACGCAAGAACTCGAAGTAAGGAAGAAAGGAAGTTTCTGAGAGAGACGTCTTACAGAAAGTACTTCGAAGGCTCAAAAGATCTTGTAGTTCACTTTGATGAGATCGACTTCTCACCAATGTTCTCCGCCCGTGCTGGACAAGCATCCCTCCAGACCATCAGAGAAGTTGAGCGCATCACAAAGAGCCGAGTTCTATACTGTGATGAAAACAGCCACTATGTGAATGCAATCATTGCAAGATACGAAAACATCGCTGCCGAACGGATACCAGGAGACAGACAGGAAGAGCAGAACGTCGAAGTCGAATTGGCGGAAATCGATGAATCGGCACGAAAGGAATTGAGACTGGCTTCGGTTGAAGAAATGAGGAACGCAGTGGTAGCGATATTGGGAGACGATGAGCAGCTTGTTTCAGTCGGCATACTCAAAGAGCTAGATCTGAGTAGAAGAAAGGCAACCATAGCAATGGCAGTAAAGACGAGTGATGCCGCAAAAATAGAAGTTGGAAAGGTAAGAGTCAGTGACCAAGGTCATGAAATAGGATATATAGAGATGTACAAAATCCCCTTCATGCCGACTGAATCAGAATGATGTGACAACCTTACCGGAATCCAGATTGAAAAGAGGCGTTTTCGTCCATCATGAGAGCGTTAGGCGTCGATCCTGGGACGAGATCCTTCGACTTGTGTTGTATTGAAGATGACATGGATCACGTAGTGCTAGACGAGTCTCTCGCCAGTGAACTGGTGGCATCTGATCCTGCCGCCGTGTTCAAAGTAATCAAGGAAGTTCAGCCTGATGTAATCGTTGGTCCGTCTGGCTATGGGTTGGAGTTTAAGCATATTTCCAAGTTTACGAATGCTGATATTGCGTTGACCACACTGGACAAAATTGGTGACGTTGAGATACCCGTGCTTTCTGGTCTCAGAAAACTTCTTTGGATGATGAAAGATGGGAAAATGAATGCTTACTCCCTCCCGGGTGTGGTACAGCTTCCCACAGTTCCGCTCCACAGGAAAGTGAATAAGATAGACATGGGAACTGCTGACAAAACATGCGTTGCGGCGTACGCCATATGGGATCAAGCTATGAAGTATGGAATAGACTATAATGAAACCAACTTGATCTCTCTCGAGATGGGATTTGGGTACAACGCTGCAATGATAGTTGAGAAAGGCGAGATAATCGATGGAATCGGGGGCACAATATTCCCCGGCCCAGGCTACTTGACTCTAAGTCTAATGGACGGAGAATTAGCATATTTCCTTGGTGCATTCACCAAACTCAAGTTATTTGAAGGGGGAGCAAGTCACATAGCGACATTCCGAGGCGGAGCCAAGGTAATTGAGTTGGATGAATTCGTAAAAGGCGTGCAATCACGCAAAGAAGGTTACGAAACTGCTTGGCTATCCATGCTAGAAGGGGTAGTCAAGGCTGTATCAATGGGGATCACGGATCTGAAAGAGAGACCAAAAGAGGTTATCTTGACTGGAAGACTCTCACGAGTCAAAACCATTTTTGATGGGGTCAAAGCTGAACTGAGCAAGAAACTAAATGTGGAAGTTCGGTCTCCAACCAGATTCACAAAGAAAGCCAAGGACGCTGCTCAAGGAGCAGCGATAATTGCTAATGGTATTGAAGGAGGACGCTATAAGCCCCTGACTGACAGGTTGAGAATAAAGGAAAGCAAGGGAACTGTTCTCGACAACATTTACCTTCCTGAATTCAGAGCTATGGAGATAGTCAAGAAACTCAAAGACAGACAATAGTGTAGCGGGTCCGAGAAAGTTGGAATTCCAGAGCTTGTTATTTGAGGATAGATACTAGAGCTCCTTTGTTATCGGTCCGAGTGAAGTAGACATCCAAAAAGTCAGAAGACCCATGGAGGTTACCATCAGAGTCTTTGGTGATCTCCTCACACATGAGCTTTTTCTTGAGGAGACCCTCAAGGTTAATGCCAAGTTTTCCAGGAAATAACGCGTACACGGCTGGACCCCACGAACTCTGGCCAACGCCTGAGGCGCCCATCTCCTTGAGTTTCCTGATCAGTGGCGCTGAATGAGGCTCAAACACACCATCTTGAGCCTCCGAGAACACTGCTCCAACGAGTTCTTGCAGTTTAGTTAGGTTTGCACCGAATGATTCAATGTTCTTCTCAAGAACCGCAGGAGCCATACCCAGAAGAATTCTATAACATGCCTCGTAAACTAAGTCCTTCTTGGGTTTTGGCAACTTTCTAAAAACATCTAGTTCTTGCTTTTCATCGAAGCTTCTGTTCTTGGGGATGACTATGAGAAATCTCCAGTCCTCTGGAACGGAGTAGTGGAATAACAGTGGAGGGAAAGTGGTCTTACATCCCCATCCCCCCTCTACAACAAATCCTCCATGCTGGAAGACATAAGTGCCTGTCGCTGACTGTTCTCCGCGTTTGAGAATCACTGCTAACTCGACTGGTTCGGCGTCCAGTCCGTATGCTTTAACTATCC
The DNA here is from genome assembly GCA_037310415.1 of Candidatus Atabeyarchaeum deiterrae. Classification (GTDB taxonomy): domain Archaea; phylum Asgardarchaeota; class Atabeyarchaeia; order Atabeyarchaeales; family Atabeyarchaeaceae; genus Atabeyarchaeum; species Atabeyarchaeum deiterrae. The sequence goes on along the minus strand of CP147780.1, from coordinate 1,575,538 downwards.
CCGCTGCAATCGAAAGTGATAGTTGTGTTGTGGATCCGAGACCAGCATGCTGTGGAGGAGTAGTAAGAACGTCAATCTCTGCACCCTTGAGTTTGAAGTAGTTGAGTACTTTTGTCGCGAATTTCTTACTCTCGTCCAACCTAGGACCCCTCACTTTGAGTCCATCGGAGCGTTGAACTTCGACAATGGTTCTCGGCTGCAGAATACCAACGCCAACGGAAGCATACAATCTATCTCCGATTTCTCGTGAAGGGTTTAGTATGCCCATATGTATTCTTGCAGGAGCGCTGACGCTTACCTTCTCCATGCTTTTCCCCTGCCTCTGCAGTCTTTCATTATGCCAAATTGGACTGATTCTACTCTCTTTTCCCTTCAACAAACGTCAACAATTGGTTCACTAGCGTTTCGTAATGCGAGTCTGGGGCTATTCTTCGAATTAGCTCTTTGTAGTTGGCTATCAATCCCACGAGCTCATTGGCTTTGTCGGTCAAGCCGAGTGAAAAAAACTCCTCAACTCTTGTCGCGTGAATCATCGCTTCCATCAACACATATGGTGCTCTCCAATAAAGCTTCGCTGAAGCCTTCTTCACCTCGACCAACCTCAGCTCGCACAGAACCTCGCTTCTGTTCTTCTCATCTTCCTTGTCATCCACTATTTCCATAACCGCGATCTCAAGATAGGCATCGCATCCTTTCAAGCGTGGGGGCTTGACTTTTCTTGAAGCACGGAAAGATAACTTGAATTCGGATTCTCCAGTTAACTTTCTTTTGAAGGCTGTCTTATAGAAAACTTCTGGATTGGAAGTCACATTGACCACAGCTTCGCCTTGTGACGAGAGATTCTTGTACGTGTTAGTCGACCTGAACGGTCTGATTAGAACCCTCCTTTTTCCCGCTTTCTTCTCGTCGGCGACGAACTGTATTCCCATGGGTGCAGCGTCTGGTTTGCCGTCAATTGTGCAAGTTGACAGAACAGTCTCATAGATAGCCTTGCCTTGACCAACCCCAAGGTCACGAAGAAGTGCTTCAGCAGGGTATTTTCCAGGATTCATACGAACTCAACTTCCCTCTTGAAGAAGCCTATTATGCTTCAATAAGTTAGCGGGAAACGCATTCAACAGCGATCCCCAATACGTTCCCTATCGCAACACAACTATTTATCTTGAAACGCTTTCACAGTACAAATCTAGGTCGCATCTTTCTTCCAGGGCATTGGTGTCCCTGCCATCTTCCCATCATCCCCAGACACGCTGGTAAGATTCCCTTATTCTTTTCATTGAACTTGTACCATTCGTAATTCTTAACAGTTTGTTGGCAGTTACAAATTGCTCCTGAGCATGGGATCAGCGTACTTGATTCCAGTATCGATGTTGAGAGGTCCCCCATTCAAATTCCTGGGTCAGGTCCCTGTGGCTCCAACCATGGTGCGGTGAATGCCGTATTCTGCCGATTTCGAAGTTGCGCGCCAATTCCATTTCAACTCGCGTTGAAAATGGGGGTGAAGAACGATGAAAATCAAATACGCATTAATATGCATCAAGTGGAAGTCGAAAGGGTTTTATATAACCTACTAATAAAATGAGGGACAACGTAATAATTGAAACCGAAGAAAGGGAGAGAGGACTACAAAATGCCAATGTCCTTAGGACAAAAGAGAGCACTAGCCGTTGGCGTACTCGCAATAGTCATTGTGGGTGTCGGAGCTGGACTCTGGTGGATGTCTATACCAAGATACCCAGCATACGAAACCCCAGGAGCACCCGCAGGTGTCCCGTTTGACCGTATTATCAAGATAGGGATTCTTGATCCGATGACTGAGATACAGGGAGACGGAGCCTGGAAAGGGGCTTGGCTAGCGGCGTACGAAATTAACAGTGCAGGCGGCATAGATGTCAACGGAACGACATACTACCTCGGGATCATAAGGGAAGACACATACGAAGCGGAACCAGCACTCGACATAACAAAAGGAGTAACTGCAGCCCAGAAGATAATAGTGGAAGACAAAGCTCAGTACATAATTGGCGGATTCAGAACTGAATCGGTGAAGGCATACTTGGAAGTGGTGATGGACAAGAAGCTTCTATTCATCCATACAGGCGCAGCTACGGACTACTTCTGCCAAGTCGTGATAGATCAATACAGCAGATACAAGTACTGTTTCAGAACCATGCCAATCAACTCAACCAGCCTCGGTGGACAGATAATCTCGGAACTGGCCTATCTCAGAGCGTATCTATCTGCAGTTAAGAACGTCAGTATACACAAGTGGGCTATTCTTAGGGAAGACCTCGACTGGGCGATACCTTTGGCAAATGCCCTGAAAGCTTATCTGAGATACTATGGGTTCGACACTGCACCTGTGGCAGACATAGCCTACCCAATTACAGCAACCTCCACGGACTTCGCGGGGTATTGGAGCACAATACAATCTGCAGGAGCACAGATGGTGATCCCAGTAATCTCGGCGCAGGGTGGAATATACATGATGACACAGTATAACGCCTCTACACCGGGATGCGTCATCGTTGGGATCGATGTGCAATCACAACTTGACACGTATTGGGCAAGCTCTAGCGGAAAGTGTGGGTACGAGATCATAATGCAGGCGGTAGATAGAACCAACAAGACCTCGCTGACGATACCATTCTGGGACGCTTTCAAGGCTAGATTCGGACATTCCCCGCTGTACACAGCGGTCGGCACCTACGATGCAGTCAAGTTACTGACAGACGCAATCAACAAGACCCAGTCTTTCACGAACGACAAACTTGTTACACAACTTGAAACAGTGAACAAAGGCAGTCCAATGACAGGAATCAGTGGACAGCTTGCCTTCACAAGATCTCACGACGTAGTAGCGGGATACCCATATGGATACACACTGTTCTGTGAATGGCTCAGTAATGGGACTAAGATTACCATCTCGTCGAATGCCCTGATCTACCCGAACAACCTTAAGACGGGCAACATACAACCACCACCGTGGGCTTTGAACCCTGCATAAGGAAGCTGAGTAAAAACGGCTAAACCCAACTCCCCCATTTTTTTGAAATAAGACTGTAACGCGATAACGAAAGTAACGATAACTGAATGTTCGTCATCCGAGCCATCAGGAAGAAAGAAACCAGAACTATTGCATTATCGTGGGATTGTAGGAGGCTGATTCAGCTTGATAGAGGAAGTACTTATCTTCGGAGCAATTCAAGGAGCAGTCTTCGCACTATTGGCTCTCGGTTTCTCCTTGGTTTACGGCGTTGGAGGCGTTCTGAACCTAGCTCATGGAGCATTCTACTTGATTGCCGCTTATGCATTACTATGGTTTGTACCTGCTGTAGGCCTTCAATCAGCCATGATCTTGGCGCTGGTTGTCGCACTCCTCGTGGGAGCTATTTCGTATTTGCTGCTCATCAAGCCTCTACAGAAAACCCATATTGGTGTTGTGATTGCGACCTTTGCATTGGCTGTTTTCATGGAGCAGTTCGTAAAGGTAATAGAGTCTGCTAGGACGGGGGGAGTTGTGACTCCTACGACCGTAGGAATGCTGGTTAACGGTAGCGTGGAGTTCCTAGGAGTCAAATTTCTTGCGCAAGATGTTGTAGCTTTTGTAGGGTCCATGCTCCTCGTGTCCTTAGTGACAGTATTCATGTGGAAGGCAAAGGTTGGAAAGTCTATTCGGGCTGTTGCAGAGGATCGGGAGACCGCAACACTAATGGGGATAAACGCTGATAGAATTCTCTTGTTAACGGTCATGTTATCATCTCTTCTTGCAGGTGCAGCTGCCGTCCTCTACGTGCCAGCATCAGCTCTATACCCTCCTATGGGCTGGAGCATATTGCTCGTGGCATTTTCGGTCGTCGTCCTTGGAGGTATGGGAAGCATCCCAGGGAGCATAATAGGGGCATTCGTCATTGCATATGCCAGAAACTTCTGCACCTTCTTCATAGACCCAGCCTTAGCAGAGCTGGTTCCCCTAATTGTTATCTTCTTGGTACTTGTGTTCAGACCGCAAGGCTTGCTTGGAAAGAAGGAGGTCCAATAAGGCGCAACCGAATAAGCCGGATTGAGCAGAATACGAGAACACTTCAGTGAGGGAAGCACAAAGAATGCCGAAGAAGATTCGTCGGTCAGTCAGCAACGCCGCGTCGGCAACTAAGAACTTTGGCAAATGGGTACCGAGTGCCACAAGGCACTTTTTCAAGGAGATACCTCCAACATCACGGCGGTTCAGGTTATGGGTCAAGACATTCCCAGGTGTTCTGACATTGCTGTGTTTGCTGGGTGTGATTTTCTTTCCATTAGCGACAAGTAGCGAGTACTATCTGGGGCTCTTCATATACGCTAATATATTCGCAATTTTCGCAGCAAGCTGGGATCTATTGGCTGGATTCGCTGGACAGGTTAGTTTTGGACACGCCGCATTTCTGGGTATGTCTGGCTATGTCACCTCAGCGGTTGTTCAGTACTTCGATCAATCATGGCAGGTCGCTCTCATCGCTGGGGCGCTGGTCACAGTCGTGCTCGCGTTGCTCGTGGGAGTTCCTAGTCTGAGGTTGCACGGTCCCTACTTTGCCCTCGGAACGCTGGCCTTAGCATTGATTTTAAACACTCTGTTCAGAATGGGTTCATTGGGGCCTTGGCTCGGAGGATCAGGGGGAGTGTCAGGCGTTCGCCCATTGTCTCCGGATCCGATAATAGAGTATTTTGTGAATCTAGCCTTCATGGTTGGGTGCGTTGTAGTCATGATCGTCATTGTCAATTCAAGAGTGGGGACGATCTTCAGAGCAATTCGTGATGATGAAACCTCTGCTGAAGCAGCGGGCATAAACGTAACTAAGTACAAGTTAGTTGCGCTAATGATAAGCGCATTCTTTGCAGGAATTGCTGGTTCGCTTTTCGCCCTGCATTTCAGAGGGGCAGATCCAGAAAGATTCTCTACGATAATGTCATTCTATCCGATTGTCATTGTGGCGCTGGGCGGACTAGGGACAATATTCGGATCGATCGGCGGCGCCTACTTCTTCGTGTTTCTCGGAGAATTCCTGAGAGACGCAGCAGCATTAAGCATGCTGATTTTCGCTGCAGTCTTGATCTTTGTCATCAGATTCGCATCAAGCGGGTTCACCAAGCCGTTGGTGAAGTATATGAAAGAGTGGTTGGATATGCTCAGAGGGAAATAGGTGAACAGGGAGAGTTTAATCAGTGGTGCGTGAATGATGGGGACCATCTTAGAAGCTAAGAACGTGACGAAGAGGTTCATGGGGCTGACCGCGGTGAATGATGTAAGCTTCGAGATAGAACGCGGAACTGTCGTAGGTCTCATAGGTCCCAATGGAGCGGGAAAGACTACTCTATTCAATTTACTATCCGGGTTTGAGAAACCTAGTTCTGGGTCAATCAGGTTTGATGGAGTCGACATTACAGGGTTCAAGCCCTTTCAGGTTGTGGCCAAAGGTCTGGCCAGAACGTTTCAGTTGGTCAGACCTTTCCGCTTCCTCACTCTGCTCGACAACGTCGGGGTCGGATGCTTGTCGCCAAGGGGAAGAGCTGCCTCGAAAGATGTGGGCATTGACGAGTACTCGAGCATGATTCTTTCATCAGTTGGTCTCATAGATAAAGCTCGAATTCCTCCAGTAGTTCTGCCTCACGGGGATCTTAGGAAGCTCGAGATTGCAAGAACGCTTTCGACCAACCCGCAAATGATTTTGCTTGATGAACCGTTTAGCGGACTTGCCCATGAAGAATCAATGAGCATCGTTAATCTGGTTAGAGGCTTGAATGACGAGGGTGTTACGATCTTTGTAACAGGGCATGTTATGCGTGAAATCATGACACTGGTTCCCAGAGTTCTGGCGATGCATCAAGGTAAGTTGATTGCTGATGGCCCACCAAAGGAGGTTGCAAACAACAAGACCGTAGTTGAAGCCTATTTGGGTGGAGGTGCAGGATTTGCTTGAAGTAAGGAAGATTTACCATTATTATGGCAAAGCGAAAGCCCTTGAAGATGTTAGTCTAAGAGTTGAAAAGAAAGCCTTAGATTCGGTTATTGGACCAAATGGAGCCGGAAAGACGACTCTACTCAGGGCAATAGCGGGTCTGGAAGAGATCGACAGGGGAACGATATCTTTCATGGGTGAGAGGATTGATGAGCTGGAACCATATGAGATAGCTAGAAGAGGGATCGCCCTTTGCCCGGAAAGGCGCAGGCTATTTCCCGACATGACTGTAATCGAAAACCTCGATCTGGGTGCATACACAGTAAAAGATGGAGCGAAACGGAGACAACTTCTGAATCTCGTATTCAAGATATTCCCTGTTCTCAAGGAGAGGCAAAAGCAACGAGCGGGCACGCTTAGCGGTGGAGAGCAGCAAATGCTCGCAATTGCTCGCGCAATAATGGCTAGCCCTAAGCTCCTTTTGCTCGACGAACCTTCATTGGGACTAGCTCCCAGAATAAAAACCAAGATCTTTGAAGCAATCAACAAAATCAAGGAGACTGGTACAACGACACTCCTAGTCGAGCAGGACGCGGTACTGGCACTAAATGTGTCAGACAACGTCTCTGTCCTTGAGGAAGGAAAAATCGAAATGAGAGGAACCAGCAAAGAATTGAAGAAAGAACCGAGAATAAAAGAAGTATATCTAGGCATAACGTAGACACTGAGAGAACACGGGGGTCATCAACTCATTTGATCTTGTCTCAAGCCGTGAGCAGGAAATTGCAGAAAAATGGAAAGCTAGTCGCTGGAAAACGGGGTATATCACTCACCTTACTCACTATCACCTCATTTGAAGGAGGTTCTCAAACTCAATGTCCGCATCTCTGGAAGACTTGTTGAGAGACAGTAGGATTGATGTCGTTGTCTTAAGAGCAAGAAAAGATGCATCCGCACTGGATGAACTGGGTAAACAGTTGAGCAATTCCATCAGATCAATTCGTTTCAACGCCGTCATAGCGATAGGCGAATTGGGTCCAGACGCAGCGTCTACTGTTCCCCGCTTGACGAAGCTTCTTGCTGACGAGGACTGGAGTACACGTCGAGAGACGGCAAAGTCCCTAGGGAAGATAGGTAGTGAATCAGCAAGGGCTCTTCCAAGCTTGATGAAGTCTCTTAAAGACAGCGAAGTCTCTGTTCGTAAGCAGGCTACGACGGCAATCGGAGAGATAAGAGTAGCTTCACCTGAAGCAGTCTCCGGCTTAACTTCTGCCCTAAAGGATGACAGTGAAGAAGTTCGAGCCGAAGCCGCTACGGCACTCGGGAAGATGGGACCTGACGCGTATAAGTCAATCCCAGATCTAATGATTGCTCTAAAAGACAAGAGTTGGACCGTTCGAACCGCAGCTGCCAAATCATTGACTGGTGTGGGCAAAGGAACGGCAAAGGCCGTTCCTAGCCTCCTAGTGGCTCTCGGAGACGGAGATTGGAGGGTTCGTTACAGGGCTACTGGAGCCCTTGCTAACATCGGAGCGGAGGCGATTCCAGGTCTATTGAGTGTTCTGAAGGATAAGAATTCGATCGTACGCAGAGGAGCGGTAGAAGCGCTAGGCGAAATGGATGAGAAGGATGCCAAGATAATCGACGGTCTATCCAGCGCACTGAAGGACAGTGATGAGGGTGTACGCGGGAAAGCAGCTGACTCACTTCGCGTTATTGGCAAGCCAGCCGTTGATGCTTTAATCAAAGCGCTGAAGGATGCAGGTGAAGAAGTAAGATGTCTGGCTGCGAGCGCTATCGGCGGAATCGGCGGCGAGGCAAAAGCGGCAATTCCTAGTTTGGCTGGTGTATTGAAGACTGGGAAAGCCTCGGTGCGAATTGAGGCTGCTAGGGCGCTGGGCAAAATGGGGTTAGCTGCGGCAGATGCTGTCAGTGCATTGCAGGAAACCTTAACTGATCCCGATCATGGGGTCCGCCGCGAAACTGCCTCAGCACTGGGAAAGATTGGACGTGCAGCCTCAAAGGCGATCCCAACGCTGATAGAGACCCTAGACGACAAGAAAGATGATGTTCGGTGGCGAACCGTAGAAGCTCTCGGAAGAATAGGACAGGCTGACAACCAAGTCATATCTGCATTGAAGGGTATGATACATGACGAATGTAACTATGTATGCGAGGAAGCCGCCGAAGCTCTCGACAAAATAGGTCAGGAAGCCCCATAACAACCGCAAAGACTCTGCAAGTCAGACAAAAGAGACACCAAGTCCATATTAATCTCCTTAGCCTCCAATGATTATTGGAGCCGCATCCAATCTAGTAAGAACTCAAATGCAAAGGTGATCCTCAAATTATGAGCGACAAGAAAGAGAATCCGTATGCAAGCAAACCGTGGTTGAAGATTTATGACGATGGTGTTCCCGCCCATATTGACTACCCGGAGATACCAGTACATGAGTTGCTCGATAGGGCAGCTAAGGATTTTGGCGGTCGAACGGCAATCCACTTCCTGAAGAGGGGGATGTCCTACAAAGAAGTCAAAGACATAACTGATAGGCTGGCGACTGCTTTGGTGAATCTGGGCGTGAAGAAGGGCGATGTAGTAGCAGTCTTGTTCCCCAATTTCCCACAGTACATTTTCAGTTACTATGGCATCTCCAAATCGGGTGGAGTAATTACAGCATGCAGTACCATGCTTACTGAGCCAGAGCTGGCATTTCAGTTGAACGATTCTGGCGCAGAAACAATCATAGCGTGGGATAGGCAACTAGAGAAGATCAAAAACATAAAGGACAGGACTCGCCTCAGGAATATCATAATATCAGATGTGTTCGACTACTCTCCGGCTGCACAGAGACAGCCACCCGAAATAGTTGGCGCAATGCAATTCCTCAACTTAGTCAACAGGACAAAGCCAAACCCACCCAAACTGAAGATAAGTGCTAAGGAAGACGTGGCTGCGCTCCAGTACACGGGCGGAACTACTGGCTTACCCAAAGGGGCAATGCTGACACACTACAACCTTGTGTCAAATGCAGTTGCTACAGCCACTTGGTTGCCTGGCGTCCAAAAAGGGAAAGAAACGATGCTTACAAACCTGCCAATGTTTCACATCTACGGGATGACCGTTTGCATGAACACAGCGGTATACAACGCTTCAACAATCATTCTTAATCCCGACCCCCGAGACCTAAAGTCACTCCTAGAATTGATACGAGAAACCAGACCTAGCATGCTGCCCGGAGTACCCACAATTTACATGCGCCTACTTGAGCGCGATGACATCGATGACTATGCAAAGGATCTTAAGTCTATCAGAATCTGCAACACGGGAGCTGCGCCTATGCCCCCTGAAGTGATAAGGGATTTCGAGAAAAGAACTGGTGGAAAGATACTCGAAGGGTACGGACTGACCGAGTGCTCGCCTGTGACACACAGCAACCCCTTGGGAGAAGGAAAGAGAAGAGTAGGCTCAGTGGGTGTTCCGTTTCCAGATACTGAGGTCAAGATCGTAGATTTAAATGATGACACAAAGATCCTACCGATCGGAGGGGAAGGAGAAATAATGATCAAAGGTCCACAGGTCATGAAGGGGTACTGGAACAAGCCCGAAGAGACTGCGAACCAGATGAAGGATGGGTGGGTCAAGACAGGCGACATAGGTAAGATGGACAAGGATGGCTACTTCTACATTGTAGACAGAAAGAAAGACATGATCGACGTAAGCGGATTCAAAGTCTATCCGAGGGAAGTTGAGGACGTGCTGTACGGGCATCCGGCTGTTCTGATGGCCTCCGTGATCGGCATCCCAGACCGTGAGACACCAGGCAGCGAGATAGTCAAGGCGTACGTTGTACTGAAGGACGGATACAAGGAAGCAGATGAACTCGCCAACGACATCAAAGCGTTTTCCAAGAAATCTTTGGCACCCTACAAGGTCCCGAAGATAGTCGAGTTTAGAAAGCAGCTTCCAGAAAGCTTGGTCGGAAAGGTTCTCAGGAAGGATCTAAGAGCAGAGTCAGCAAAGGCAAAAGACGCTGAGCAGTAATCAAGACGCCAACGGGTTTTGGGATAAGTAGAAATGCTAGAGTTGATGAGAGTTAATTGATGATGTAGATCTGCGAGACACAGACACCCGTACCGCCCTTCATCCTCTCTGGTCGTAAGAACCTTAACGTGCCTTGCAAGCATCTCATCTACTTCTCGTCCCTGGTGGATTGCACTGTTACCAGGTAGCTGAAGTATTTATATGAAAACCCCAATCCTTAGGGGAGTGTTGAACGCTACATATCTGAGCCGATTTCTCAATCGGTTGATAGGTGTGTCCAAGCTTTGAGTCCGCGTGATGTTCATCGTGAGAAGCCACAAGTGGCGATTCCGCTGGAGAAAGTCGGCGTAGTTGGAATTAGGATGCCTGTGAGCTTCATTTCGCTTAAGGGCAAGAATGTAATCATATTTCCAGTGTTCCAAGTTTTTGTCGATCTTCCGACTATGCGTAGGGGAATTCATGCTTCAAGAAGCTACGAGGTTATTGCAGAGGTATTTAACGAGTTTGTAAAGAGAAGGTACAAAATTGAAGATCTCTGTGCAGGTATCTCGGAAAGGCTTCTAGAAAGGCATGAGGAAGCCACAAGAACAGAGGTTAGGGCAAGAGCGGAAGCTATTATTGAACGTAAGACACCTGTAACTGCAATCGAGACTTTTGAGCCTTACACCATTTTCGCCAAAGTTGTTTCGAGACTCAAAGAGTCCAAGGTTACAACGAAGAGAATGATTGGGGCGAAAGCTGTTGGCATTTCTGCATGCCCATGCGTTAAGGAATCAATGGACAGTTTGTTCGCAGATAGGATCCATAAGAATGGGTCGCAGTCACTGAGTAAGGAACAAGCCGAGAGCCTGTTGGATGGCCCTCCGACAGGAACACATATGCAACGCTGTGTGGGAACAATCCTCATGGATTCACCGGAAGGTTACAATGTTGATCTAACAGATATCATAAGGATAATTGAGGAGTCTGTCAGCGCACCGACATATGAGTTACTCAAACGACCAGATGAGCTTGAGATGGTCATCAAGGCCCTAGGCACCCCAAGGTTTGTTGAAGATTCAATAAGATATATGGCGAAAGGAATTCTCGAAACTTTCCACGACCTTCCGACAACAACCCATGTTTTGATGAAAATGAGAAGCGCTGAAAGTATTCACAAACATGACATGGTCGCCGTTAGACGTGCAACGCTCGGAGAACTGATGAATGAGGTTAACGGTGGAAACACCAGAATTTGAATCTGGGAAGAGAAATCATGTTCGATGGGTGATTTGACAAAGCATGGAGCTAAGTTCTTGGTGGCCATGGTATGAGAAGATAGCTTCGGCTTTCGGATACACCATTGAGAGGGATCGGGAAGCCACTCTAGTTCTTCGCGAACTGTTATCTGAAGCTCCGCCAACTCTCGCAAAGCTTGGAAGTTTGATCAAAGGTAAATCTGTAATGGTTTTTGGAGCAGGTCCGTCACTTGAAGACAACATGGCGAAGTTAGTTTCAACTAACCTAGACAAGCAGGTCGTTCTTGTAGTTGCAGATGGAGCGACGACCGCTTTCCTCGAGCAATCTATCTCACCTCACATAGTAATCACAGATTTGGATGGATGTCTCGAAGACATTGTCGAGGCAGGTGCCCAGGGCTCAGCAATTGTTATCCATGGACACGGGGACAACATCGATACTCTTAGGAAATGGGTTCCCAAGATACTCGAAAGAAGCAGAGCGAACGTTTTCGGATCTACTCAAGTTGAGCCCATACCTCCAGCGGTTCACAATTTCGGAGGGTTCACAGACGGAGATAGAGGAGTTTTCTTGGCGGAAGAGATGAAAGCCACAAGCATCATCCTCGCGGCAATGGATCTGGGCACAACCATAGGCAAATACTCAAAGAACTTGCCCGCTGACATTCAATCGCGCAATAGCGAGGATGCGTGGCTGTCAATCAAAAAGTTGAAACTCCGATTCGCCAAGGAACTGCTTGAGTGGCTTGCAACATGGTCGAGAGTTAAGAGCGGATTGTTCAACGTAACTGGATCAAGAGGAGAAACGATAAGAGGCTTCACGAAGATAGACTTCAAAGACCTCAAGTGCGCTTCCACGAAAGCGAGAAGGTAAATCCTGCCTCTCAACATCCGAGAAGTTCATGGATAAGGCCAAGAAAGATTCATAACCCAGGGTCATCGTCAACTGATCCAGAGATATCGTGGTGGAAATAATTATGGAAGGAGAAACAAGAATCGACCAAGCGAAGAAGTTCTTCGATAAGAGCGTCTCGGATAGGGAGCGCGCGATCTTCGAAGGGGCAATCGCTTTGGGTGCGATTTATCACCAGTTCACAGGGATCCCTATCTCGAGAGACCCTGAAGTCATAGAAGCAGTTGAGAAAGCCATCAAGCTAACGACAGAGCTTCAACCTTTCAAGGAAAAAGTCGATGTGAAGATAAGAAAAGAGCAAATCAAAGAAAGTAACAAAGGACCATATGACTATGATTCGCTGAGCGGCTCCACGATGGAGGTAAAGGTTACCACATTGTATGGCAAAGCCAAAGCGGTGCTAGCAATGAGACACATCCCTGACCTTGATTATGACTTAATGTATATTGAGAAAGTGACAGAACAGAGATGAAATGTCCTAAGATTCCTTGGAAAGCCAATGTACCCGTGGGTCCGATGTGGTGGACGGATGTTGGCCGAAATGGAAAAAACAAGTACCTAGATAACAAAAAGAAGAAGAGAAGGTAAAGGGTTTTGCAGATAGCAACCCTTCTCGGCTTAGACCTTTGAAAGGGATATCTCGATTGTGCTAACGCTGAACTTGTTTCCTTGTTCCCCAGTTAATTGTTCTGTTCCGGTGATGATTTCCTTGACTTTGACGTCCGACATGAATCTATTGCGTACAATCTCAGCGACATCCACCGCGCGACTTATTGCCTGTCCTCGCGCTTTTATGCTGACCGCCTTTGCGTTGTCGTGGAACAATGTTATGACTGCGAGGACATAATTCATTGGAGGCTTGACTCCGACGAATACAGTATTCTCTTCAGATTTTGATTTTTCTGGCATTTTCTGCTTCTCACCTTCCATTCTTTTTCGATTTTTCTCCAGTTGTCATGGTAACAAATGCACAACTGCACCTGTAGTTTACCTGCTTGAGGTAGTGATGGCTTTGCTAATAAAGCTAGCGAATATTCAGGATGTAGCCAGTAGAAGCGAGATTTATTAATCCGGTTTGACACGATACTATTTGGGAGCGTTGCGGGCAGAGAACGCAGGGCGATTCATCCTTAGGTTTTGAGTCTGATGCGTTACATTATCTGCAACAAGACAATGTGGTAATTCTGAAAATCCGAGGTGAATGTTAGTTGACAAAGCTCATTGCTTGGGCGATCACAGGGGCCGGACATTTTCTCGCAGGGTCCTTCTCGTTAATGGAGAAATTGGTTGAGGAGTATGACGTAAAGGTCACGACCTTTCTTTCGGGCGCCGCTGTTGAGACAATCAGGATTTATGGTTTCGGTGAAAAGCTGACGAAGATCTCAGATGGGAGTTACTACAGTGAGGTGGTGAGGGAAAAGGAGGAGGGCCCAGCTTCGCCAACCGCTGCAAGACTCTCAAAAGGAGCGTTTGATGTTCTCATTGTTTCTCCGGCGACAGCGAATACGGTGGCCAAGATTGTTAATGGGATCGCAGACAACCTTGTGACCACTGCGGTCTCTCTGGCAGGTAAAGGTAGAGTTCCCACGCTGATTGTTCCGACGGATCAAGAAGGCGAAACCGAAACAATCTTTCCCCCCTTTGTTGATCGAACTAAGTGTCGGAGTTGCGAAGTGTGTCCCCCAATCGAGAAATGCCCCAGTCGTGCGGTTGTAAGAGTTGACAGCAAGGCGAGAGTAGATCTTTCTAGATGTTCAGGGTTTGGGATATGTGCAAAAGTTTGCCCTTATGAAGCAGTTAGCGTGGGTGAAATGGTCACGGTTAGGTCAAGGAGATTGGATCTTGACAACGTTAGCAAGCTGAAGACAATAGAGGGCATCAAGGTCCTGAAGGACCCAACCAAGATCATATCTGAGTTCTTGCTCGAAATAGGTGTCGAATCAAAGAAATAGAGTTGCAAACAATTTCATAAGCTCGTCTTTCTGCTTCTACCTCATATGAGGCGGCATCGCTCTTCTTGTTTGCCTCGCTCATCATCATAGCTGTAAAGAGGGTGATTGCATCATGAGGGTGTTGTTGGTCACTGGACAGTTAGCTGAGCATGTGGTCTACGACTCTGCTTCACAGCAAAGCCATGTTCAATTCTCAATCAAAGTGCTGTCTTCACCTGTCGCAGCATTGTTAACTCCACAGTTCATCGCCGAGAAACTTAGAGGCGAGGATCTGGGTCGTTATGACTGCGTGATTGTACCTGGAATGGTTCGCGAAAGCACCTCAATCATAGAAGACGTTATTAAACTACCCGTCTTCAAAGGTACTAAGTACGCTTCAGACATTCCCGTGCTATTTGAGGCGCTGGGACAAGTGGAATTATCGAAAGTCGATGCCGCTGACGCTATTCTCTCTGAACATATACAGCGAAGAAGCATGGGGTTGCTTGAACAAGCCGAGCACCCTGATGAATCTGTGTTTGAGAAACAATGGAACATGATAATAGGTGGGGGAGATGGCAATCGGCTACTTGTGGGCAGAGACTTCCCAATGCGCGTCGTGGCCGAGATTCTTGACGGTCCACTACTCTCTGACGATGAGCTAGTGAAAAAAGCAAGATATTATGTTAAGTGCGGCGCCAAGATAATCGACATTGGAATGCTGGCGGGAAAGCCCCGACCAGATGATGTCAAACGAATGGTTACCTTGCTCAAGCGAAGACCAGGAGTTCCCATAAGTGTTGATGCACTATGCCCCGAGGATCTTGAGGCTGGTCTAAAATTCGGTGCAGATATGATTCTCAGCCTCAATTCCCAAAACATAGACAGAATCAGGTATCCCGGACATCTGTCTGATGTCGCTGTCGTCGTAATTCCCGACCCACCTGAAAGCGGAAAGACTATCTCTCTGGAAGAATCCGTGAGAAAAAGGGTAGAGAGCCTTGAGGAAAACGTTGAGAGTGTCTCGCAGATTGGTTTCAGCAAGATCATTGCTGATCCGATATTGGATCCACTCATCTTCCCAGGAACAGTCCCTTCAATCATAGTTACACATGAGTTCTCCAAGAGGCACCCAGACGTACCCTTAATGTTTGGTTTGGGAAATATCACCGAACTGATTGATGCGGACAGCATCGGCGTCAACGCCACACTAGCTGGAATCGCACAGGAGCTAAACGCCAACTTGCTATTGACGACTGAAGGAAGCCCGAAGACCAAAGGAGCTGTATCTGAGCTTGCCACCGCCTGCAAGATGATGTATCTAGCAAATAGAAGGATTTCTTCGCCAAAAGATTTAGGGATAGACTTGCTGAGACTGAAAGAAAAGAGAAGACGGGATGTTCCCCATGATGGATCCTCTGAAGAGAAAGAAGGTATACAGGTAATCGAAGCCAGACGCGGTCAAGAACCTAATACTGACCCCGGGGGTTTCTTCAAGATAAATGTCGATCAAGATAGTAAAGAGATAGTCGTTTCCCATTTCAATCCAGAAGCAGAGGAATTGGACTTTGTTGTGAGAGGAAGCGGACCACTGGAGATACGAGACACGTTGACCAGACTGGGAGTAATATCTACGCTCGAGCACGCTTTCTATCTCGGTGTCGAGATTGAGAAAGCGAAAATCGCTTCATGGATCAACAGAAGCTATTATCAAGATGAGGAAGTATTCTAACCAGACTTCCGTGTATGACAACTTCGGATATGAGTCTGTAGCTCAGTTGAATAGTCTCAGTCAGGCAAGAAGGCATTTCGTTACGGATCTTACTAGTCATCCTCGCCCACAAGGCCGGACGCTCAGCATCTTCCCATCATTGTTCTTGGACTTTACATACAGCGCAGCAAAGACGATTCTTCCAGTAGCTTGGCCCTAGTTCAATGCTCCATTCAACCGTAATAAGTAGCACCAAACCAGACTGCGACTTTGTAGAGAGTCATCCTCGATCAGAATGATGCATGTCAGACCTGTACAAAAAAAGGAGGGAAGATGGCTGCTTATTTCTTTCGTTTCTCTCGTCTTCCTGTTTCCGGGATTACCAGAACTAGCACACCAGCTATCAGCGTTACAGCGAATAGGAACAGAATCGAATAGAAGTAAGAACCAGCTACCACCAAGGCTTCCAAGATTATGAGTCCCAAGAATCCCCCTAAGTTTCCGAGTTCAAATGCCATACCAGCGCTTGCACCAGACAACTCTGGACCAACCGACTTCAACTCTTCCATTGTTGACAGAGCCACCGGCATGACACTGATTAGGAAGAACCCTAGCAACGCCGATATGACAAAAGTCAGTATAGCGATCGTGCTTGTTCCCAAGACCAACGTTGTGACGGCGCCCATCACCAAGGCGAGAAGCAGGAATGGTTTTCTCCTTTGGACCTTGTCGGAGATAGCTGAAATGATAAATGCACCAATGATTCCAAAGGACAATATTAGTATTTGTGTAAGCACGACTGGGTTTGTGAGTCCGGGTGTTTTTGGTATCCCGAGGCTTGGAAGCAACGTTTCAAGAATTCCTGTGAGACCAATTATGATTGCAAAGCCAGCAAAGAAACCGTACGAAATGATCCATACGTTCTTGTCTTTCAGCATCTGCTTTATGCTGCGTTTCTTTGTCACAGCTTCTTCGATGTCCGGCGGGGATTTTGGTCTGTCTCTGGCCACGAAGAAGAAAACTAATGTGAAGACTACAGAGAGTACCGCCTGAATGGTAAGTACCGACACTATGGTTCCCCGTGCCAAGACTGCAGTATAGCCCGCTTGTCCATACAAGGGAACGCTCCACAAAAGCAAGCTCATAATTGATCCTATTAGCATCCCTAGAAGCTGGAATACTGTGCTAACACCTGTAGCGAGTGTTCTTTCTGTTCTCGGGAACCAATGCGCGCTAAGGTAGGTGATACAGTTTTGGACCAAGACTGCTCCTACTGACAGACCTACTTGACAAAGAAAAATCGACATGAAGTCATCGATCAAGAACACTCTAAGTATCGCAAAGATCGTCACTATGATTGACCCAATGCCCGCTACCCGAAGTAATCCTTTGCGATCAGCCAGCATTCCAATTGGAATTGATAGGATAATGAATACTAGTGGTTGTGAAGCTGTCAAGAGAATAATGTCTGAGGAACTTGATATTGAAGCACCGAAGACAGGAGTGATCTCGTCTCGAATTAGGGAGAACGCAAGCCATGTCAACTGGCTCATCATGAACACTAGACCAAAGGCAAGAAGAACAGCCCATCTATAGCCGTAGACTTTCACTTGTTTTGACGCTTATGTCACCCTCACCGAGTGTACATATTGACTATAGCTTCCCGTTATGCGTAAGGGTAGCTAAAATAGTTTTCGAAAGAGAGGCGAGGGTCAGTCAGTTCAACGATACCGTTATATCGCAGTCGTGATGCCAAGACTTTCTGTGCAGAATGATACTGAGAAGGTCTGCTTCTTGAAGATAACTATAGACAGGGACAACTGCATATCTTGCGGCAGTTGCGAAGAACAATGCCCAGAAGTATTCAAGTTGGACGAAGACACAAAGTCCAGCATACTGCCCAAGTACAGAAAGGGAGACCCAGGCAAAGGCGAAGTTGAAGAGCACTTGGTTTCCTGTGTCGAGAGCGCCAAAGACGCGTGCCCGGTCAGCGTAATAAGCATGGATTAGAAACCGCCACTCCGTTCGCGCAAGAAGCTTCATTTACGCCTTACATATAGGAACGCTTAACTACATCTTAGTATCATAGCCGTAAACAGGAGGAGAAAGGTATGCCCATCTGGAAGTTGATAGATGTAGTTGGTATATCCGACGAATCATTCGCCGATGCGGTCAAGAATGCAGTCGAAGAGACAGCCAAGACAGTCAGGGGTATAAAGAGAGCTGAAGTAACGAAGCTCGACGTGAAAGTCGACAATAATCAGGTCACCGCGTACCGGGCTGAGGTTAGAATAGCATTTGAAGTGGAACGATAGTTGAGTGGGTTTTCCTACTTCCAAGTTCCTCCACTTTTTTCCGCTTCTCCAGGGGTTACACTCAATTGAGTGCAGGACCTATTTCTAGAGCACGTAATGGTTTTCCCACAGGGCAAGTTGCCCGCAAGGATAATCAACTGGCAAAACGGAGCCTGTAATGAGAAGTAATTGATGGACGTACTTAGGCCGACTAAAGACATCCTAGTGCGCTACTGAGACACTTCTGATTGCTGTCTTCCACATGTCTTTGCACTTATCGCTGCAGAAACTGAGGATTGTCTCGCCCTCGCTGGTGTGTCGAGTCCCATCCTTGATTGTCAATACGCGCCCGCAAGTCTCACACCGTACCATTTTTGGAGTCATCTCCCTTTGCACTTGCCAAAGCAAGCCGTTTTCATCGTATAGTGCAACTCCAAGTATATAAACATGACGGGGGTTAATATTCCTTCCCAGTATATTACTGTCGTTCATATGATCGCCAGTCGAGAGATCCCCTACTGGATATTCTCATGTCTCGTCCGGTGTGGGCGTACAGAAGAAGTAAGTCTGAGATTGTGATGTCAGGGGAAGACAGACCGTCTATCTATCTAGCTGATACTCTAAGTCTCCCCTTGTGTTTATTAACGAGTGAATCTTAGTCTTAAAGACAACTTGTGCATGCTCGATATTCATTGCAGGGTAGGCTGATTGCGCTATGTCGCTTGAACCGGATGATCATTTCAAGACATGGACCAGAAGAATAGAAGAATCTAAGCGCATCAGAGGCAAGGCACTGAAGCTTCTAGATCAGGGGGATTTCGGGGAAGCCGCTGATGCTTTCTTAGATTATGCTGCATCGTGTTCTGAGTACGGAGAAGTAACCGGGTTAGAATGCTCCACAATGGATGCTGCGGAAACTTTCGAATTGAAGAATGCACTGCCTGAGGCAGGCAAACTCTACCTTTTCACAGCAAACTCTCTCAAGAAGGCTCAGCTTTGGGGCGACGCTGTAAGCTGCTATTTGAAGGCTGCCGAAGTATACGGAAGAATCGGTGAGAAGCGCTTCAGGACTGTTGCAGCCATTTGCTATGTCGGCGCAGCTGACTGTATGGCTCGACTAAAACTGTGGAGTGACGCCGAGCGGCTGATGACTGAGGGATCAGTTCTGAGCACCGGAGAGGACATAACAGAACTTGAGAAAGAGGCAAAGGAAAAGTTTGAGGACAAAGAGTTCACACAAGCTTCGGAGATCTTTGGGAAGATCGCGTCGGCATACGTTGCCTCACTCGAGCAGCTGAGTGACCTTCTCCCCAAGTCCGGCTTAGGCGAAATCGCGATTGAGACCAAGTCAATCCTGCTTCACCGTTCATCAGAGACTCGAGTGGCTCAAGCGATCTCTCTATTAAGATGCAACATGGTTCAGGAGGCGATCAAGATACTGTCTGATGCGGCCATAGGTTTCAGGGTTGCACTCATGAATCTTGACCCTCTGCTCCTAGTTGGGAGCCCGTCCCCCAGCGACTTCAAGAGGTTCTCATACAACCTCATGATGAGTACGATACTCTACAGATTGCTTGAGGAAAACGATGAAGTTGACGCGATGTTCAAACAGCTCATAAGCGCCAAAGAGAAAAAGGTTGCTGAAAAACTTGAAGCTATTCAATACTACAAGGTGACGGAGGGAATTCGAGAAATGAATCTGAAGGATGCCATAGAGGGAATACGCAACATCAGACTTGGAAACCTCGAATACATGAAAGAGGATGTCGTAGGTGGCTTTGAGCAATTGCTAAATACCAAAACAGATGCAAGAACCCTTTCTGCCGCATCACGCAGCAAGGTCCACTTATGACCAACCTTATCGAGCGCGAAAGAGCAAACAGTCCGATAAGCAAGAACCAATCTTGATCTTCGGCTAGATTTTCGCCATTTCACCCATAAACTTCGTTAGCTCTGCTCTGAGTTTCCTAATGGCTTTATCCATTGCCAAGAAAATCAAGCCGAGTTTTGTGTCTTTATGCGCGGTCACAGTCAGCACTGCCTGAGCATCTGGAATTCCTTCAACAACTATGATACCATTTCCTGTCTCTACTAGCACCCGTTTCGCTCCGCCTTCGTGCTTGAGTTCGTTTGCCGCCAGTCTCCCACTCGTAAGTATTGAGGCAGAAATTGCGGCAATAATAGTCTCATCAACGCCATCTGGAAGCACGGCTGATGCTATTGGTAAACCATCCCTTGTCAGAGCTGCACTACCTGAGATCCCAGGACAATCGTTGGGAAGGGACGCCAATATGTCTTGGATTTGTCTAAAGTCTAGCAAGGCTGCTTCTTTGCTCAATCTATTCACCTGGTAAGCGTGTTTTCCAACTGATTCTACTTCTCAATCTCGAGTATGATGTCTTATGCAGATGGACTCTATTGGTAGTACTTGCTAATAAACGCTTTTTTCCTTGTTGGTCACAATGGGAGATTCGCAACCGACCGACTCCTAATAGCCCTTTGCATTGCGACCACTCATAACAGGAGTAGTGAATAACTATATATGAAAGGAAAGCAGGACACTCTTGACTAGGTGTGAAATGGTTATGAGCTCAAAAGGTATGAGTACAGTACCAGGTGCAATCTCTGCAATCATGGTGAACTTCTTCATCCACGCTCTAATACTGTACGAGAGCATTCTGATGGTTCCTCCGAACCTTCTCATAGAAGCAGCGATCATCCCATTCTTTCCGATTTGGATAGCCGTTATTTACGGGCTGCTCAAACTGCGAAAATGGAGTTTCAAATTTGGACTATTAGTAAGTATAGCAGGACTCATACTCAGTGTCGGCGGGATCTTGCTTGCCATTTCCGGCGCATACTTCACATTATTGTTCGACATCCTCCAGATTACAATTCTCACTTATGGCTTAGTGAAGATCAAGTTTTAGAGCGGACCTCGCGAAAAGCAACGACATTGCAGAGTTTAGATAGAAAGAGAAGAACTACGATTCCTTGGCCACCAGCGACATGCGCCTTGAGTTCAGTTGAATGATTTTCAAGTAGCCTTCATGTCTGTCCCTCGAGCCTTCGATGCCACCGCATCCGCAGTTGTCTATGCAGTCAGCGCATTCGATGCATGCTTCAGGCTCAACTATTCTTGCCTTTCCATTTGTGATCTTGATTATCCTGTTCGGGCACACGATTACGCAGTCATTGCAACCCCTACATTTCTCAGGAATCACTTTGGGTGGCATGTTCAGAGCATTCCCTCCTCCACCTCTTTCTCGATTTGCGGTGAAGTAATCGCAGGGCTCGCTATCTGGGTCTCTTTCTTTGCCTGGAGTATTGTTTGGATCAGCTCAGATTCATATTCCGGATGTGACACGACGAACTCATCAATCGCTTTCTTAACCGCTTCCCGAGCCATGTATCCTGCTTTGTGGAGTATTTTCTCCTTTAGCACGGGATCGTTCTCCATGCTCGCCGTGCATGGATAAGAATGATGAGACAGTGCTATCCTTTCCTCCAACCCCTTCAGGGGATGGTTCTTGATTTGCTCCGCAATGTACCATGTGCTTCCACAGGGAGCAGATCTTAGCACCTCTGCTTCCATTATTCGCGCTCCCTTCAGTGCGACTCGCATTAAAGGTCTCCCAATCCTGAGTTCTGAGACGAATGAATCTATCACTGGAGTCCCAAGTTTCTCCAAGGAGCAAAAAGGTTTTGGGAAAGCACTCTCAACTCCCATCGCTGATAACTGGTTTTCAATTTCGCCTTGAAGTCCTCGGCTCATCCATTTCGGATCTTCGATTGGAATTATGACGGCCTTTGCTTCAGTCCGCTTCGCAAGCAGTGGTAATGCTGAAGCGACATCTGGATGGATTCCAATAGAAATGATCAGGTCACTCTTGACTGGATTCTCGGGAATGTATTTCTCAGGGTCATCTACCACAACCGGCAGGTTGTCTGGGATAGTTGCCAAGCCAGCAATCATTTTGACGTAGCTCCAATTAGGTTTCCATCTGCAGTCGGTGCACGATGCGCCACAAACCTTGCAGAAGGATCTGTCATTCACTAAGTTCCCGATGACGCGCTCCCCGAACTCACCAGTGTACACGATGTATATCTTCGTTGACTTCTTAACCCTCCTCTATATTGGCACAGGCTTGCATTATGCCACCAATTGTTTGTATCTCACTTAGTTCGTTCCATTTATTCCGAATAAGGGGAGCCTCGCAGTGCGCACAGACCTAATCAGGTGAACCTGCCTCCACATTCAATGCCAAGCAGCTGCAGGATGTCATACACGAATGTCAGTATTGTCTTAGTTCTATCAGTGATAAACAACGTTCGATTAGAAAATAAATCACTCTGTCGGTTTATATAGGAACCTAGACCCAATTCCAGCATCGCATTTGAAACCATTGAAAAATGAAAAAAGGGGATTCTGGAGGACCTACAGTTCCACATGAACTTGTAACCGCCGCCAGCGGAATATACTAACAAAGCGTAACACACAGTCTTGGCAAACCCCTAGTGCTGATTCCGCAACCGGTTTCCCAACTTCGATTTCAGTTCCACATTTGGGCATTTTGTGAACCATTGCATCCCCGAGCGGTCTCACCCATGGATGATCGAGCAACCCCAGAACTTTGAATGTTTTTGAGGCTGAACTCGATTCCTAAGATCTGGATGAAAGGAGTTATTAAGATGAGTAAACACAGATACTAGCGTACTCAGTGATGCGATGAACCGATTTGCATATCATTGTTGTGTGGGAGGTTCTGCATTTGAGTAGTGGGGATAATAGCAAGAGTTTTTCTCAAAGACCAAAGGATGACTACTATTTCTTGATGTTGAAAGTGAATTCCGAAAAAGAAGTTGCTCCAGCTAAATGGTCGTTGAGTAACCTTGATGAGCACAGCGCTGCGTTGATTATAGACGAGCCGGACGAGCGTCTGTATTTGTGGATTGGCGAAAGCGTTGACGGGATCACCAAAGCTGTCGCTCGTAGGAAAGCCGCTGATGTCTCATCTCAAGGTTACAGACTTGAAAATGTTCCCCACCCCATAGGGAAAGTAGGAGCAAAGAGACTGGAATTGATTGAAGTCAATCAAGCTGATATGGCGAAGGATACCAAGGCCAAAGAACTGTTTGGCGACCTCAAGGCACTCTTCAGGAAGAAGGCTGAGATCGCCGAAGGAGGTGTACTTGCCAGAGTTGGTGCCAAGATCCCAGAGGCAAAGAGAGAGCTAGGCAAATCGATTACAAGACCGCCTGCGCAGTTCGAGGAGGTGTCAAAAGCGCTTGAGGACAGGTTCGGAAGGGCATCTGAGATACTTGCTGAGCGCGAGACTATGCGTGTGAGATTCAAGAGCCGTGAAGATGAGAAAGTAGCGGCAGCGCATGTGCTTGCGCTATTGGAGCTACTTGGAGGCAAGGCGAGCGTTGAGATCATCGCCAAAGGAGAAGACAAAGTCTACCAAGTCACTAAACCTGCAGTTTCAGAGGCAGAACAAGAAAAGAGATCTGCATTTACGGTCGAAGACAAAAAGCTAAGGATCATTGAGAGCAATTTGAGTCAAGAAGAGATAAACAAGCTCATGCAGAGAGCCTCAGAGCTCTTATGATAGATGGGGGAGAATCGTTTCTTCATATTTCCTTGAAGGGGTGCGCCATTCAATTCTGAGTTCAATCCTAGCTGATTGACGAAGCATTAGTCAACTAGAATAGGATCATCAATATATCTCAGAAATAGTGATACTCAACTTGTCGGTAAGAGAGGTTGAGACCTTATGGTTGACCCTGATCCTAGTCCGAAAACGTACATATCCTTTGAACGGATAGCTCCAGTCTATGACGCGACTCGAAGAATGGCGGACGAAGTATGCATTGAGATCTCACGCGAAATATGCGCCGAAGCGGGTGACAAGGAAGGCATGCTCGTCGCCGACATGGGAGCGGGGACAGGACGCTTTTCCATACCTCTTGCGATCAGAGGGTGCAGAGTCATCGGAGTTGATATTAGCAGGGAAATGCTACATGTGTTGCTCTCGAAGATTCGACCGGATTGGCGTTCCAGGGTTCAACCTGTGCTTGCTGACGCTCAGAATCCGCCGTTCAAATCTAGTTGTTTTGATGTGACTCTCTGTTTTCAGGTAATGCATTTGATTCAGGGCTGGCATTCGCTCATAAGCGAAGCTCAGCGCATCCTCGTGGACTGCGGTTTGCTGGCTGTGGGTGAGTCCATAAGAAAGGGTATCTCAGCCGACATCAATAATGAATACAAGGAGATACGAGCCAGGCACGGTTACAGTTACACGAGAGTGGGCGCTGAGAACATTGAAGAGGTTCTCGACTATCTGCGAAGCAAAGAATATGATGCTCCTGAAGAACCCGAGAAACACACTTGGGTCGGACGCATGACCATCAGTTCTATAATCCGGGGCTTGGCCGACAAGGTTTATTCTGGAACATGGAGTGTTCCCGATGAAGCCCATCGCGAGATAATCCAAGAACTCAGGGATTGGGCGAGTAAGACGTTTAATAGTTTGGAGATTTCCCGGGAAATAGCGTCAGAGTTTAAAATTGCTTTCGCAAGATTTCCAAGGTCTAATTGAAAAGAAGGTTGGGGATGGTAAGTGAGTTCCCTTATGATGGATATCTCTCTTCTCACGGCGATGCGTTCTGCCATCTTAATTTTGCATTGAATTCGAGAGTTGTTAGGGGTTTTGTCAATGGGGTTCATTGAAGTCGAAGTGAGCTACACCGATATAACGCCGGCGACCAGCATAATCGCTCCCGCCGTATTGGTCGAAGAAGAGAGCCCGGAGACACTGCTCAATGACATCAGAAAGAATATGGATCAAATGAAAAAAGGCGGAGCCAAAGGTTTCTTGATATTGACTGACTTGTTTCGCCCAATGACGACAAACGCTGGAATGAATGCCTTACTGACAAAAAAGGGTGGAGTCGCCGTCGTGAGTGGGGTGAACTTACCAAAGCTTCTCGAGCTGATTCTGGCTCTCAAGGCATGCAAATCCGTCGACGAGTCGACGAAACTGGCGTTGAAGCTGGAAGAAAAACCATAATGAACGTCGCGGACAAAATAGAAGGAAGAAAAAGGAAATGAAATCAATTCCCCATGAGTTGACACGGATATGGACAAGATCATCTATCATTCAATGAGTCTGAGATGCGAACCACCGAGAGCTTTCGAGATGTTCACTCTCAAAGAGCACCTTGAGCAGTGGCTAACTGAATTGGCTGACATAGAACCGAGGGTGGGCGGCAAATACGAACTCTTCTGGAACCCAAGAGACAAGCAAAACGACAGTACTATTGGATGCAAGGTGCTTGCTATTCAGTCTGGCAAGTTACTCTCTTTCGAGTGGAAGGGACCAAAACAGTTCAAACACTTCATGAACGAAGCTAGACCGCTTACGAGTGTGGCGGTCTTCTTCCTCCCTGAAGGAGATCACACAGAAGTGCATTTGCTGCATACGGGGTGGAGAGATGCGGCAGATTGGGAAGAAGCGAGAGAATGGTTTGACAGGGTGTGGCTTGATGCCTTGAAGAAGCTTCAGAAATACGCAAGTGGCTGATGGAACACCTGAGAAGGGTTGATCACATGCAACTTGATAAGAAGACATATGTTGATTACATGTGCGGTTTCATAAACCGCGTTTGTAGTGAGATTGGTCCAAGACCTGGGACAAGCGAAAATGAGCGCAAAGCGGGGGAAATGGTCAAAAACGAGTACAAGAGGTTCTGCGACGAAACAAGGGATGAGTCCTTCACTTGCAGACCAGGTGGATTCCTCGGAATCCTCAATATTATACCAATATTGCAGGTCGCCTCTACCGTACTCTACCTGTTTTTCCCGTTGATTTCACTAATACTCACTATTCTTGCGGTGGGTTGCTACTTGCTTGAGATGGGTCACCTTAGAGAATTCGTTGACCTTCTTTTCAGAAAGAGAACATCCGCAAACATCTACGGGAAGATAAAGGCCAAAGGCAAGGCGAATGCAACAGTCATTATAGGCGCGCACCACGATAGCCCTGTAGAGTTCCCCATCCCGATAAAGTGGAGAAGTAAGTCACCTAAGTTCGTGACAATAATCATCGCGACAGTAGCACTCATACTTGTAATATACGTTGCCAGAATCTTGGGCGTATACTTCGGCTTGTTCTACATGAACTGGACGTTCCTAGGATACAAGATTTTCGATTTGCTCATCATTGTGCCAGCTTTGGGAGCGATTCTGACTATTCTCTTAAGGTACGGCTTGAAATCCGGCACTCAAACACTGGGAGCAAATGACAACCTCTCGGGAGTTGCCGTAACCCTAGGAGTTGCTCAGTATTTCTCGAGGAACAGACCAAAGAACGTGGATGTGTGGGTGATCTCGCACGGTTGTGAAGAATGTATGAGAGGTTCAAAGAGATTTGCTGACAGACACTATAGGGAACTCGAGAAAAAGAACACCTATACGGTGAACTTCGACACTGCTGGCGTTGGCAGATTCGTGATCGTGAGCGAGGAGAAGATGTATACCACCAAACACTCACCCGAGATCTGCAAGATGCTTCAAGACTCAGCTGCGAAGCTTCACCTCAAGTATCCAGTGAAGATAGAGCCTTTCTCGATGGGCGGAACCGATTCGGCGTTCTATTCAAGGAAAGGGCTCAAAGCTACCTCAGTCATCGGGTTAGCTAAGGATGGTTTCCCTGTGGTGTGGCACAACCGAGAAGATACCCCTGAAAGACTGAGCAAAGAGAACTTGTGTGACATGGTAAGGTTATCTGTACAATTCGTGGAAGACGTGGAACAACTGACATCGAGACCAAAGAAGAAGTGAGGATTTGACAGCAGATCCTATCCCATAGAGGCTTGGAAGAAATTGAGCACCGGAGAGAAGACTATAGACATAGTGGCGAAGACCGTTGCACCTATGATTATCTGAGCGATCCATCCTCCTGTTCTCTCGTAGAAGAATTCACCCGACACTACGGCTATGCTCAAAGGTATGAGTATCAGGTTTATTCCCAAACCAATGAAGGACGTCAAGCTTCCCATTCCCATGAATGGGCCCAGAAGCGTTGCCGTGATCAGAATCTCTAGTAACAGGGCAGAAAAGACCACCACGAGTTCATATATGACTGAGTAAAGCATACGTTTTGCTCCGTCTCCCATCATTGGTCTTGCTACGCCTTTGAAGAAGGATTCATAGAATACAAAAACGAAGGCATAGATCAATGTGAACAGAGGTAGCAGAAGCAGTCTTATTGATGCTGTTGAGAATGTCGATGTGGCATGAACCCCCATTGTCAGATCGATCACGACTAAGAATAATGTGGCCTCAGCTATTCCCAAAACTGCATCGATTTTGAGTGATGGCGACCTAATTGATTCTTTGATAAACCTGAAGTATGAAAAGTCTTTCTTGCCGTGTTTCAGCGTTCTTCTCGCTACGTACCCAATGATGATTGCGTTTCCAAGGAATGCTGCCGCCACGAAATCCGCCAAGAACAGAGGAACGACCAACATCAACACGATTGCCACTGCCATCGTGACAAGTGATCCTAAAGATCCAGCGACCAAGATCGCTTTGACTCCCGTTTTCGCCAAGTTCTTCAGGTCACTTTTCTTATGTGTTTTTGGGGAAAATTCTTGGGACAGCCTATTGCCCATCATTGCAACTGCAAATATGATCATCGTTATGCCGCCCAATAGTGAAACGTACACCTCAATGTTGATCACGTCGGGACTAATTCTTGACAACTGCCCTGCTCCGAAGACGGCGTTGGTCACCCAGCCTACTATCTGGTTTATCGCGATAGCGTTGTAAAGTATATCAAAGTGGCTGGGACCTTGGACAATATACAGTTCTCTTGTTGTGCTGTCTATTGTGTATAGTTGGTTCGGAAGACCAGTCGCGCCCATCGACTTGTAGAACGTCTGCTCAACCGTATTGGCATCTATCAACGTGTCCCCGGTTGATATTACTAAGAGCAGATTCTTCGGGTATGTTGTGTTAACCCAGTCTGGTGAGGAAACAGGTGCTACGCCAACCGTTGCAACTACCGATGGCAATTGCGATCCAAGTCTTAGCGCTACCCCACCGCCCATGCTGTGTCCAACCAACACTATCCTTGAAGTGTCGCCTATCCCTTTGCTTTGAAGAGATTGAATGACCGCCTTAACATCATTGTTGAAGTAGGAGGAATTACCCATCATTCCTTCGCTGGACCCATGCCCTCTGAGGTCCAACGATGCGCACACGAAGCCTCTGTCGGCGAGAGCGAATGCCAACATCCTCATCATTACTCGATTTCCGGAGAAACCATGTATTAGTATTGCCAAAGGAGCAGTTTTTTGGCCACTCGGATTCATTGTCACATCATATGTGATCTGTACGCCATCCGTCGTACTTGTTGTGAATGTCTGCGTCGGATACTGATAGTTCACTGCAACTAGGGGAAGGAAACCTGAGACAAAGATGACAATTCCAAGAACTAGAAAGAAGCCAAAACTTCTTGACATTGTCTAGACTCCTGCTATTGTTATATTCTGAAGCCGTTACGATTTGTTGGTGTCTTTCTGTTGATTCCCGCACTTTAAGGTTGCGTTTTCTTCTCAGAATTGCGGAGAAGCTTTGTAGGCAAATTGTTTCTTATAGAGATCCCTTACTCTTTCCAATGTGTCTGATTCTCTGGCAGATTTGTCGAGTCTGATCCGAGTTATTCTGGCGAAGCGAAGAGCCATGCCGCTCTCGTACTTTGGACTGTCCTGTATCTCGTTAAAGATTGTTTCAACTACGATTTCGGGTTTGACGATGACTCTTCTTCCGTGCTTAGTTATCATCAGTGATTTTAGTCGTCGGGTCATATCCTTTATCTCTTCGTCTGTGAGTCCCTTGAAGGTCTTGCCTATTGGGAAAAAAGTCTCCGTCTCCTCGTCGCGGGCTGAGAGAGTATAGTCAGACAACCACTCATGTCTTCTTCCATAACCATACTCAGCTTCTGTGATGACGAGATCTAAGGGCTCCATGACCTGCTTTATTTTCAGCCACTTTTTGCCTCTTGTGCCAGGTGTGTATCTCCCACCTAAGCTTTTCGCAACCAGGCCTTCATGACCAAGTCTTAGCGCCTCGCCAAGGAACTGCTTGGCAACTTCCATATCGCTCGTGATAATGCGATTCACCAACTGTATCCCATCGGCAACATCTGAGAGTTTCTCTCGCCTTTCACTATAGGATTTGTCTACAAGGCTCTCACCGTCGACATACAGGACGTCGAAAAGGTAGAGTCTGGTAGGTACCTCTTGAATGAGTCTGTTGACCTCGTGTCTCCTTCGGAACCTTCTCATCAAATGCTGAAAAGGTAAAGGCTTTCCATCCTGACCAACTGCGACGACCTCTCCCTCGAGTATTACCGACTTCGCTTTCACCTTCGTTTGAACCAACTTGACGATCTCAGGTAGGCTCTCTGTGACCTCGGTCAATCTTCTGCTCCATATTTTCACTTCGCCATTCAAGAAGTGTATTTGTAGTCTAGCTCCGTCAAGTTTGTATTCGAATGCAGAAGTTCCATCATGCTCTTCCAGCGCTTCCTCAACGCCTGAAGAAACCGCTGCTAACATCGGTTTGACTACTCTGAAGGGTTCCAACTTCAGTCCTGTTACTGCGCGCTCGCCGCCTGTCATGGCAGCTTCAGTCACGACTCCCATGTCGCCAGTAACCATCGTTGCCCTTCTCACCAAGTCACTGGAAACACCGAAAGCCTTTGAAACTGCTTCGGCGAGAAGACCCTCCTGGAAACCTGTTCTCATTTCACCAAGAACCATTCGGACAATAAACTTCGCTTCCACAGGAGAAGCCTTTGCAAGCAGACCTTCAACGATTCTTTCCTTTCTTCTTCTGGAGCCCTCACCAGTGACTTTGGCTAGTTCATCAAGCTGCTGCTTAACCTCCAAGATAGTCAGCGGAGCACCAGAGACAAGAGTGTCTTGCTTCTGTGTGTTCAGCCGCTTCAATAGAGTTGTCTTAACAGCATCTCCAAGGTCTCCGGTTTCATCAAAAGCTTTACCGAGTTCCTCTGGCTTCGCTGATGTTGCTCTCTGAATAACTCTCCATAGTGTTGCTCCACTAACCTCTAGAGTCCTCGCATCCCACCCAGGAAATATCTTTCCTGTGAGGAAAAGTGTTGTCGACATCAACTCTTCTGGATGGAGACGAGTGAGGAGAGCGGCCACCTCCAAGATCATCTCAGTTCTCTTCTTTGTAGACTCTAGTTTCTCCATCACATTGCAGAGATCTGAGAAGGACGTTTGGTCAGACAACCAACAATCCACCACAACACTTTTCAATAGTTGCATTCCCATTTAACTCAATCTAAAAGGCTAGACGAGCCAGCATTGGAACGCTCTGGAGTGATGAGTCGAGTTGGAACCGAGGATAATTAGAGCAAAAGTGTTGCCAGCTCTCTTCTGGTTGATCTTCCTCATGTTCGCTGGTGCGAAACTCGTCGAAATAGCCATGCAAGGTGCTTTTGGCGTATACATAGCTCAATTGACGATAGGAGTATTCGAAAGCATATGGACAACTATTGGTGTAATAGTTCTTTACTTCGTCTTTGCCCTCGCGGCGTATTTCATAGCAATGTCCAAGCATAACAGAACTTCTTTCGTTGTAGCAAGCTTGTTTGCGTTAGTTTGCGGAGCTGGTTTGTTTAGTACAGTTTTCTATCTTGCCGACTTCATCAACGCAAAGATTTTACCCGAAGCGCTTCTGCTAAGTGCAGGTGTTTTCTTCATCGCGATGGTATGGGAATGGACGACCAAGAAAGACTTGACAAATTGGGGCTTCTGGATCTTTCTATTTCTCCTAGCCGCAATAGTCTTGACTATTGCGCAAGCCTTTGTTCAAGTAACACTGTTCAGAGTGACCGTGGATCTGGGCGTAGTTCTGTTGTTTGCGTTCATCGTAGCATATGATACACACTTGGCAAGAGAAAGACTTGACGATGATAGTTGGATGATGGCAGTTCTGAACTTCTTCATTGATTTCATAAACATCTTCATCAGGATAATTGTGATTCTGATGGAGCTGTACGGGCGAAGGAAATAGAATCCAGCTTTCTTCCTATTTCTTTTGGGTCGGGGATTTGGATCAAAGCATAAAAACTAAATAGGAAGACGCGTTGAATCCTAATTCCATATAGGGCGGTCATCATCATACTCTTCGACGTCATCTTTCGGAGGACGACTCGATTGAAGGCCAGAGCCCACGCTTGGATTGAAGGAGAGGTTCAAGGAGTTGGCTTCAGAGCAAGCGCCTGGAACGTTGCCCGGAGATTGGAGGTAACCGGATGGGTTAGAAATGTTGTTGACGGTCGAGTTGAGACGGTAGTCGAAGGGGAGAAAGACAAAGTCGAGAGAATGGTCGAGTGGTGCAACAGAGGCCCACCGGGGGCATATGTCACCAACATCGAAGTTGAGTGGCTACCATACAAAGGGGAATTCACATCATTTGAAATAAAGCGATCTGGCTACAGTTGAATAATAGCAGCAACCCCGGAATTCAGAAACACTAGAAGCGCGAGTGTGCATATTCGCCGCCCTGGAGCAGGTTTTGCCTGATTGAGTTATCAAAGACCTTTTTCGCCTTTGCCGAAGAGCCTTCCTCCATAAACACTTTTAGGCAAAGAAATAGCAGATATGTTTAGGCGATAAGCTTGGTCAAGATAACGCACTTTCCCGAACGGATATTCTTGGAACGAGGAGTCTTTGGGCAGTCAGCGAACTTTGAGTTCAGACTGCAGACTGACTCAACTGACGTTATGGAGCTTGAAGAACTAACAGCAGATGGATTTGACAAACAAGACCAGTTGTTATTCAGGTTACCGCTGAATAATTGGGGCATTGTTCCCTCAATCAGTGTTGTGTTCGAGAGAAAGCTGCTACCCAGCAGAATATTGGAGATCTTCAATCCATTGGCTGACTATCCCCTCGACTATCCTATTCACAGACTTCGCTATTCTTTTTGCTTCAGAACCGAAAAGGGGGATCATGTAAGATCCGAGATCTCTGTAGAGCCGATGATTTACGAGCAGAAGGCTGCTTTGATTCTTCCTTTCAGCGGAACGTGTTTGGTGACAGATGGTCACAACTTCCTGTCTCATCATCGCCTAAACTTTCCTCTTACTCACCCGCTAATCCAGCAGATTGGCATAACTGGGAACAATTCAAGGTTCGCCTATGATTTTGTACTTCTGGATAATGAGTTCAAAATGTTCAAGAATACTCCTCGCAGAAATGAGGATTTCTTCTGTTGGGGAAAGCCAGTCCTATGCCCCGGAGAAGGAAGAATATCTAGCGTTGCTAGTGAAGTGCCCGACAACCCATTGTATGAACCCCCACCGTTTGATGAAGAAACCCACATAAGGAATCCTGATGCTGCAATGGAGAGACATGTTGGCAACCATGTCATTATCGATCATGGCAACGATGAGTTTAGCGTGGTGGCTCACATGCAGAAAGACTCTGTCCGCGCCAAAGCAGGTGACAGAGTTGTAGAAGGAGAAACGATCGGTGCGATAGGGAATTCGGGTGACAGTGGCTCCCCACACATACATTATCAGCTTCAAAACGGGAGAGACCTGCGAAGGTCTGAGGGCTTGCCCAGCAGATTCCGAAGATTTGACTTAATTCTTGGCAATAGGATTAGGAGATTGGAAGGCATCTGCCCAAGCACAGGGATGATCATCAAAACCAAGTAGCGACGTCAAAAAGCGACATTCATACGAACAGAGGACATCCAGAGAAGACTTCACTGTTTGGTTCGCACGCCATTCTTTCGAAGCGACGTCGCGCCTTAGAGTCTCGACTGCATCAGAAGCAGTCCAGTGAGCATACAAACTCTTCAATCTGCTCTGGGATTAACCGCAATGCTGGGCCCCGCTGAGCGTCAGGGTAACGAGACTAAACAAGCCGCAGGAAAACAAGTATGGGGCTTTCATATTTTGAGGGATGCTTCAAACCCTTCGTGAATCGCTTCCAGTGCTTTCCTTGGCTTGACGCAGTCTCCTATTGCGATGACTCTGCTGAACTTGCCTTTGATGTCGTTGTATAGTTTGTTATTGGGGGTTGCTCCAAGTGCAAATACTACCGAGTCGGCGCTTATTGACTCCTCTTTGTCGCCTCGTCTCACCACTACCCCGTTCTTCGTGATTCGCTCGAGTTTCGTTGAGGTTAACAAGTTCACTCCGCAGTCCTTGAGTTGCTTTCTCAATATCCATTTCGATGATACGCCCACGTCGCTGGCAACTTTGTCCGTCATCTCGATTATCGAGACTTTCTTACCTTTCTTCTCTGCGAGGTAATGGGCTGTATAACAACCAACTCCTCCGCCCCCGGCTACCACTATGTTGCCTCCTTTGCATTCAGTTCCTGCAAGAACATCCCATGCCTGAATGATCAATTGTCCTTTCTCTGCAGGGATGCTGAGCGCCAATGGTTGCGCCCCAGTCGCTATTATTACTGCATCTGGCTTCTCCTTGGACAAGGTTTCAAGGGTCGCCTCTTTGCCAAGCTCAACTCTGACGCCCAGTTTCCTGATTTGTGTTGAGAGATAGGGAGCTATGGTGCCTAGTTCCTCTTTGCACGGTGAGACCGACGCGAGGTTAAGCTGCCCACCAAGCTTATCACTCCTCTCGAATAGGACTACGCTGTGTCCTCTCTTGGCGGCAATCAATGCAGCTTCTAGGCCACCTGGTCCTCCTCCCACAACGACAACTTTCTTCTTTTCCTTTGCAGATTCAATTTTGATCTTCCCTTCTTTGCCTACCAAGGGATTAACCATACAAGTTATCGGTGAAGCTTGGAATATGTGATCGAAGCAACCTTGGTTACAAGCCGTGCACATTCTTATGTCCTCGAACCGTCCTTCCCGAGCCTTGTTTGGAAGCTCTGGGTCGGCTAGTAGTGGTCTCCCCATTGAGACCATATCGGCTTTCCCCTCGCCTATTATCCTGTCAGCCAGCATTGGATCATTGATCCTATTGCTAGCCATCACCTTGGCATTACTGAGGACTTTCTTGACGCCCTCAGCCAAGTAAACATAGCCTCCCCTCGGTACATCCATTGTTATCATTGGAATTCGTGATTCATGCCAACCAGCAGTAATGTTGAAAGCTACCACCCCAGCGTCTTCAAGCTTCTTCGCTATGATCTTTGTCTCCTCGAGTCCGTTGCCACCAGGTATAAGTTCGTCTCCGCTGAGTCTGAAGGTAATTGGGTATGATTCTCCGACAAGTTGCCTTGCCCGATCAACTATTTCGAGCGGAAACCTAACTCGGTTCTCCAATCGCCCTCCATAACCATCCGTCCTCTTATTGGTGACAGGCGAGAGAAACTGACTTATCAGATAACCTGCCGAACCTATGAATTCAGCCGCATCAAACTCAGCTTTCTTGGCGCGCAACGCTGCCTGAGCATACTCATCTTCAATCTTCTCAATCTCCGGAATAGTCAAAGGTCTGGGTTTCTCAGTTCCCGCCAAACTGGAAGGTACGTCTGATGCTGAGACGGGCTTCCTCCCAGTTATCCAAGTGAACTCATAACGCCCAGGATGCCAGAGTTGTACTGCTGCACGTGCCCCTGCAGCCTTAATTGCCCTTGATAAGTCACGCATACCTGGGATGGTATCATCTGTCGAGATATCTACGCTGTACTTCAGTTCTTTCTCAATCCCTGAGATGCCCACGAATATCATTCCCACTCCACCCTTGGCTCTCTCGACAAAATAGTTCCTGAGTTGATCAGTGACTGGACCGATCGAGAAGCCTGTCGTAATGGTGGGCATGACAATCCTATTCTTAACGATTAGGTTACCCATTTTTATTGGTTCAAAAAGGTGCACAAGAGTCAAGGAGCTCCACACTCTCCAACAAGAACACTTTCAGAGACGAATGTGTTTTCTTGTATAAGAGTGTATTCCAATATATAATTAGTCATAGAGGATACATGTTACAGCAACTCACCAGTCAGCTTCAGGGAGTAACTCAAAAACAACCTGGGCCGAAGATTCGCCCCTCTTTGACGGTGGGGACGCACATCGATCGACTCACCGTAAGAGGGATATCAAGGCGTTTCCTCAGCTTTTCTTTCTTCAACCTCAACTTTCCGCTCCAGTTTATCATAGAGTGAATTGAATCTGCCGACATCGCGATCCCTGATGGCTAGTATCATTCTCGTCAAGTCGTCTTCTCCTGTCTTGGGATCCTTGTCAGATAACTCGGCCATCCACTTGCCAAATTCGTTTATTTGCCCAGCCAACGCCATCGTATTGACTATTTCGGGCATCAAAGGGCTGAGTTCTTTCTGGTAGTACATCATGAGCTTATCTGAGGCGTAACGGTACTCCAAGTGGTCTGAAAGGAGTGTTAGTCCCATTAGAGTGGAGATCTCATTGGCATCTCGTGCTTCTTGAAGGTTCCTGAGACCTTCAGTAAAAACTCTAGTTTTTTTTCTAACTTGCTTTCTTAGCCTGAGGAAGCTCATAAGGGCTTCGCCGAAGTTTTGGACTTTCCTTTCAATGTTTTCCAGCCCATTTTCTTCCTTGGAGAGGGGACTCAGGATGTAAGATTTCTGCCTTCTGTGGATGATAGCGTTGATTCTCTGATAGATTTCATTCAGTTTCTTCACTGCGAGCTTGAGTTCCTCCAATTCGGGAGGCCTCTCGGTTTCACTTCTGCTCAACATCTGGTAGTCAACACCACGGAACGCGCGATCTGACTTCAATCTTTCTGAATGGCGATGTTCGAAGGGGACAAGGCGAATGTCCCCCCTCCCCCCTTGCCTTTTTCGTCTATTTATAGTTTCTGAGAAAACTCAATTTTGCGTAGTCGTTCGCTAAAGTCTGCAACGAAATTCGCAAAACGACATCCATTCTCTAACATTCGCATGTTCGAGTCGCATGATCTGAATTGCTGGTCTTTTCCAATCGTCTTCAACGCTCAGAAACAAACTTTTGTATAACCAATCCAAGAGCATCAGATTCCCTCAATCCCATTGTGCAAGCAAGAACAAAAGTGGTATCGCTTCCCGTCTTGGCACGAATGGTAGTTGAAGGCTGATCGTCTTGGTAGAAAGTTGCCACAAGGAATCTGAAAGCATTGAAATAGTCCTAGAACGTAATCTATTACCATCAATGTTAGGTTTATAAGTAAGGTGGTTGATTTCCTATCTCACGGAGGATGAGGAACCGTTGTTCGAAAGACTTGCCAAGCTAGTAGTCAATGACACGTTGAGGATTGACTCAAGTGACATAGTATCTATTACGACCTGGCCTCACACGATTGATGCCGCCAACGCCATTTCCAAGGAATGCTTCAAGCAAGGCGCAGATGTCCTGCTTAATTTGTGGACTGATGACTACTACTATTCGTTGTTGGAGGAACTCTCGGAGAAGAGTCTAAGGGAACCCTCGAAGGTATGTCAAGCTTTCACAGAGACGGTCACAGCTCAGGTCAACCTGTCCGGTCCTGAGAACCCCGAGTTCTTGAAGAAGATCTCTTCATCGAAGTTCACGGCTTGGTTTGAGGGAGAGAGAAAAGCACACTTCCCGAGAAGCTTGGAGAGGAAGATCAGAAGCGCCAATCTCCTGTTAGGGTTGGTGACACCTCAGAGAGCCAAGACTTATGGATTCAAATTTGGAACTTGGAAGAATGTCATGGAAGACGCAATCACGGCCGACTTGAAGAAGATATCTAAGGTGGGACGTGAACTCTCATCGATCCTTGAGCAAGGGCACAAAGTGCAGATAACCGCTGCAAATGGAACAGGTCTGACTCTAGAACTGGTCGGGAGACCTGTGCACATCGACGATGGCATGATTGATGAAAATGACATAGCCAGAAAGTCCCTTGACGCTCAATTGCCAGCTGGTTTCATCGAGACTACTGTGGTTGAGACAGGTGGAGATGGAAAAGTGATCTTCGACCTTCCGATCCAAACACTTGGAGTAAACGTCGAGGGTTTGGAGTGGGACTTTGAGAAAGGAAAGATAACTTCAATGACAGCTAAGAAGAACCTTGAGCCACTCTCAGACACGCTAGGAAAAGCTTCAGGAGACAAAGACAGGATAGCATTATTAGGAATAGGGTTGAACCCCAAAGCAGAGTATGGCTACATGATGAACAACATCGTCGAGGGAGCAGTAGCAATAGGCGTCGGAGATAATGAAGCCATTGGAGGAAAAAACAAGTCATCCTACGGGATAATCGGGGAGCTAAGCAAGGCGACGCTTGAAATCGATGGGAAACCGATCATAGGAAACGGCAAACTGCAGTTAGAGTAGACTGAGAGCCAAGGCACTGACCAACGAGCATTCTTCTTTAATAGTGGGTTTCTTCTAGAGAGTATTTAAATCTACAAGCCATTTTTACAGTCAAAGCTTCCAAGAATTGCCAATTCTTTCACATTTGCCTCTGATTGTACTTAGATTTCGCAACCTTCAGTCCTTTTGCTAGATGGAGGGCGATAATTGTCCACGCAGTTCGTAAGGGAGAAGAATCAACCTTAAATATCAGCACGACCATTAGCTTGCTTAAGCCAAGGTCTAGGTGACAATGGGTCGCTGAGTCCTTGGACTATAATGAAAACAAAACAATAGGTGAGGAAGACATGTCTAAAGGCGCAAAGCCAGTAATAGGATTCATACTTAGTTTGATCGGTGGCATCATCATACTAGCAGCCGGCGCACTATATGCATTAATCACATACCCTGCTTTGGCAATACTCTTGGCGTACGCACCTGCGCTTCTCGCGTTACTTGGTCCATATCTAATCGGTGGATACATCGCGCTGGTCTGGGGAATCTTGATACTACTCTTGAGCATCTTCATGTATACTAAGAAGAACAAGATGTTTGGCATCATCATTCTAGTATTCGGATTGCTCAACCTCGTCGGCACCTTCATCGGCTTCATCGGCGCTGACTTCTATTGGGTCGGCAGCATATTGTCGATTCTCGGTGGTCTGCTAGGATACATGGGCAAATAGAAGCCGAAAGAATAAGCCACTTCAACCTTCTTCCTTTTTTTGGTTCTTTAACAGGTCTATTGCGCGCAAGCGTGCTCTCACTCCAATTGGACCTAGTTTTGTTCTCGGCAGAGTACTGCTTTGACACAGCTATCTGGAGATAAATACAAGAGATAAGAACAATCAGAGTATCCAACTATTCCAGAAGAGTCTTCTGTTCTGCAAGTTTCTTCCTTTTGTCTTCTTCTTTCTCCGCCGCTTGTTTTAGCTTAGCGGCGTTTGTTGTAATGAAGACGCTCGCAATGGGTAGCAGGAAAGTCCCGATGACTTCAAGATAGAAGCCAATGGCATAGCCAGAGGCGGTGCCCACTATGGCGTATCCGGCGCCTTGTATCGCTGAAACGAAGTTTAAGACCATGACCTCAATCTCTCCTAATCGGCCCAAGAAAAACAAAGATGTGGGTATGTTGATGAAGCTAAGTAGAAACGCTATCAACCCCGCTGTCTCTGGCCTGTACAAAACCAGCAGTGAGTCGACGACGACTAGTGCCCCGACAATCATGGTGAGATCGCCGTACCACCAGCCTTGAAGGGGAGGGAAAACATATGTGACTCCAATAATTGGGTTCGAAGTTGTCAATGAACCGAATCCTGTCACGATGACAGAAACGTTTGACAGAAATCCTCCGTTTTCGCATTCGACATCATAATAGAGCCAAGCTAAGAACGGAGCGAGAACTAAGAGAGCGCCAGCGATAGTGAGGAATAGCAGGTAGAGTCTTCCCTTCTTCGTTCTTAGTATTGTTGCCTGCATGATGTCTCTTCTCCGATGAGGCAGTCTCTGCACCGGTTGATGAGTCGCGCCTGGATGCGCACGTACTACGTTTGGAGGCATTGACCTTAATAAAAGAAGTGGTGGAGTTGCTGAAGAGAGTTCCTCAAGAAACAGTATTTATTGTCTCTGATTCCGAACTTTCATGAACCAATCTCTGCCAAGAAGAGAAACAAGTAGGAACGCAGAGGTAATCCGCCTTTCCTGTCTCGCGCTTCGCTTTGAATTAAATGAACGTAGTCAGTTCAAGCGAGGCCTCTGCTTTTTCAAGTGGTAAGATCTACATGCCTTCAAGTTTATTTACTTTCAATGCTCTAAGGATCTGACGGCACATTGTTGAATCATCTGGCGCGGTACTGTCTTATGTTCAGAAACTTGTGATGCGATGAGGGGTTCCAAGGGTGGAATCAGGGAGATGAAAGGCAAAGGACTTGTTCTAACGGTGTCTCATCTACTTTTTGATGCGGCTATGGTTGAGCAGTTTGTTAGTATTGAAGAGATTAGGAACTTTGTTGAAGAGCCTGTTAGTGACATTCAGTCCACAGTTCAGGTTTTGCACAACATTTCGATTGCCGTAACAGAGCAGGAGTACAAGGAAGCACTCGGTAGAGTCACCGCGAGGCTGAGCGACCAGAACCCCAGAACAATGGCACGGGTCCCAAGTCAGTTGGGTCTTCTCAATGTCAAGACACGTTACACTTTAAACCCGATTATACATAGTTTAATTGACAGGGGAATAGCGTCAACCCCAATCTATGAAGCCTTGAGGATAGTCATCTCGGAGCTAATAAGCCAATGGGAGAACGCAGCAACGAAGGGAAAGCTAACTGAGTTCACAGAAAAGATCTCGACTACCCACAAAGAAGGGTTGGAAACAGAAATATCCCGGAGAGTTGCACTAAGAGAAGGATGTAATCTGACCGAAGAGGAGGTCAGAAAGCTGAGGGAGTTCCCGACAGAGGTTGGTAGATTCAAGACAATCTGGGCCGCTAAATTCGTTAAGGCTTATCAGATTGGGGGAAAACTCGGAGTCAAGATTACACCTAGCGACGTAATTTGGTACATTTCTAATCAGCTCAGAGTGCGAGAAGTTGCAGAATAGAGACCAGCGCACCTCCTTTCCAAGTATTGTCATAAAAGCAGAACAACGACCAGAAGAAATTTGGTGGAGGCTTAGAGGAGCCTCCTCAGTTCCCCAAGGCAAGGGTGTTGTTTGCACTAGCAGCTTTCCAGCTGAATTCTCGGTGGTGCGCCTTATTCATATCTAAGTGCCTGCACAGGGTGAAGTTTCGAAGCCTTGCGAGCTGGGTAGAGTGCGAAGACTACCGTGATGATGAGACCAAACGATATTGCAATCAACATGTTCATCGGGTCAATAACAGGGGTAAGGACGAAATCTCCTCCATTGCCAAAGATTGATCCTCCGCCGCCACCGCCGCCGAATGTGCCTCCCATCGTCTGCGATGAGAATAGTCCTGGCAGCACTCTTCCCATAATATAGGCGACGCCTATTCCAGCGGGAATTGCTATTAGACCCCCGATCAGGCCTATTAAGGCTGCTTCTGTGAGAAATTGCGCTAGCACCGTCCTATTCTTTGCTCCCAATGCCTTTAGTATACCGATCTCTCGGGTTCTCTCCATAACGGCAACCGTCATTATGTTCATTATGCCTATCCCAGCAACGAGCAGAGCGATCGATCCGATTCCCAGCAAGAAGATGGTTACAATATTGAGGATCCTCTGCATCGTTTGTATGAAGCTAGATGGAACTATGACAGTCGCTTGGTTGCCAAAATAGCTCTTAATCTGATCTCCGATCTGTTCTGCCTTGTTTGCATCTAAGACCTTCACTAAGACCGTGTCGAGATTTCTAGTTTTGTTGTATTTACTATAGAAACTCGTTATTGTATCTAAAGGAACAAACGCTGCTCCATCTATTATTGTTAGTCCAGCGAAGCCAACTTTGTTGAAGGCTCCAGCGACTTTCACATTTGTAAGGTTCTTGTTTCCAATGATCCCACTTATGAAGAACTGCACTGACACATTCTGGCCTACGGTTGCTATTGGATTATCACTGTACCCAAGAATCACTGTATCGTTAGTGACTGGGTTTGGCAAGGAACCGCTAGCGAAGGATAGTTTACTCTGATATATCTCGAAGAATTCAGTGAAGTTTACCCCATATATGGCTGTTGAGACGTTTCTGTTGCCCTCGAATATCTTGACCGACGTCTGAATCATTCCCGTTGCAACCTTGACCCCTGAAATGTGGCTTATGTTTTGCACATCCTGCTGCACGATAGTGACTCCGCCTCCACCTAAGATCGAGCCCGAGTTGACAGTGATCACGTCAGTTTCAAAACCGCTTGTAAGCATACCAGTGATTTGTGTTTGAAAGCCTCCGCTGAGGGAAGATATTGCTACTATTGTCATTATTCCGACAACTATTCCCAGGGTTGTCAGGCTGGTTCTCAGCTTTCTTTGTTTCAGGGCGCTGAAAGACATCGAGACTATACTTCTCTTCCTCATTTGCAAACGCAACCTCCGTTCTCATTGCTGCATCGACTAGTGAGCCTACC
The DNA here is from genome assembly GCA_037310415.1 of Candidatus Atabeyarchaeum deiterrae. Taxonomy (GTDB): domain Archaea; phylum Asgardarchaeota; class Atabeyarchaeia; order Atabeyarchaeales; family Atabeyarchaeaceae; genus Atabeyarchaeum; species Atabeyarchaeum deiterrae. Next base: position 1,534,031 of record CP147780.1, on the reverse strand, counting down.
TGTTTGTTTTCTCATTTAGTATTTGTCCGTCCTTTAGACTAAGTGTCCTGTCTGCGAGTCCAGCTACACGCGAGTCGTGTGACACGATGACGATCGTCTGATTGTTTTGCTTGTTTATTCGTTTAAGTAACTGCAATATATCTGAGCCCGTCTTGCTGTCCAAGTTGCCTGTGGGCTCATCTGCTAGGATTATTCTCGGGTTATTTATCAGCGCGCGAGCTATTGCCACTCGTTGCTGTTCGCCGCCGCTCAGCTCCGTGGGGCGGTGATTGGCTCTCCCCTTGAGACCAACTACACCCAACATCTTTAGTGCTCGACTCTCCGCTTCCTTGCCTGATACTCCAGCGATCTCCAATGGTAGTCGTACGTTTCTCAGCGCTGTTACTCTATTCAGCAGGTTGAAGAATTGGAAAACGAAGCCGATCTTCTTTGATCTGATCTCAGCCAACTGGTTGTCTTTCAGAGTTGATATGTCCACGCCATCGATCTTTATGGTTCCTCCTGAAGGGCGGTCGAGTCCTCCTAGTAGCTGCAGAAGTGTTGATTTCCCACTGCCTGAGACGCCCATTACAGCTATGAACTCGCCTGCCGAGACTGTGAAGTCTATGCCTCTTAAAGCCTGAACTTCAGTCTTGCCCAACTTGTAGATCTTCTTTAAGTTGTGCGCTTCTACCACGAATTGATCTGACATCGTGTGTCTACCTCCACAACCGTCAGGCTGAAACCAAGATTTCCATCTTTTGGTGCGGTCTTCCGTATGTCCATCAATGCTCAGGGATATTACTTGCGTAACATTATTCAATTAGTGAGTGATTCGGAAGGATGTTACTCATCCAGATTATACAAATGGAAAATCGTCATTACGTCTTCTGAATATCGCATTAGATAGTCAGATGCATTAATAAAAAGCTTTCTGTTGAGGAAACACCATGGGTTGCTCTCTTCGGTGCGACCCATCTCCAACAAAGAGGAACTGGTTCTCTCTTCAGCATATTCGCCCACGAATCCCAATCGGATTCCAACGCTGAGATAGTCTTTCCACTTCTGGATTCAACAAACATGAAAAAAGAGGATTGGACATTCCTGTCCCGACGACGATTGACCGTCTACTTCTTCCCGCCCAATTTGTCCCAGAAGAATCCAATGAGTACGCCGAACAAGAACACTCCGAGCAACATACTTATGATATCGTATAGTATGGCGGTGACGTAAGAGAAAGATGGTATCAGAACAAGTATCCAGAAGATGAACCCAAGGATGATGCCCTTGACAATTGAGCCGCCTGCGACTGGCTTGTAGGCATTAGCGTAGATCGAGCCGATAATTACGCCCCATACTACCGCGCCAATGAACTGGATTACTAACATGATTAGCGAGGCATTCCCGACCCACGTACTCATGTATGCTTGAAGCGCAGGTCCACTATACCCATGCGAAACAGCATCCGCTTGCGCTGCAGCAATCATGTCTGTGAACAAAAACTGATACAATGCGTAAAATAGTATGCCAGCAATTATCCCCTCGATTAGTCCAGCGAGAATTCCTGCTTCTATTCCTCGTTTGTATTCGGCCATGTTGTTTCTTCACCTTACAGCAATACCTGCCGAGCGGCAGGATCAATAACCGTTTTGAAAGCCTTAGATGTTCAGACTTTGAGCGGTTTCGCGGGTATTTAAGGTTAACCATAATCGGCGATATAACTTGACCGAGAAGAGAAGCCTCAGCAAAGTTAAGATAGGCACCGAACCCCTATTGGTCAAATAGTTGAGGTCCTCAAGCATATGTGAAAGGAGTGAACGGATATTGGAGAACTTTCCATACCCTCCGGGAGCGGGCGGGGTTAAATGGGTTTCCACCGACTGGTTGGAGGAGCACTTGAACGCTGGTCTCACGATTATTGATGCGCAGCCCGACATGCATGATTACATTGATGAACATGTTCCAGGCGCGGCATATTTGAGCGAGAAGCTGTTTAGAGCGCCTCTGAAAGGCGTGCCGAATCAGTATGTGTGCCCAGAGGTCTTCGAAAGTGTTGTACGCAACATAGGTCTAAAGACCGATCAACCTGCAATTGTGTACACAAGCGCAGGCAATTTCAAGGTCCAGGGCGATGGGTATGAGCAGTACGTGGTTGCCTACACGTTGTTGCGTTTCGGACACAACAAGGTGTACATACTTGATGGTGGTTTGGACAAGTGGAAAGGTGAAGGAAAAACGCTAACAAAAGTCTTTCCCGAACCTATCGTATCCAAATTCAAGGCTAAAGTGAACTCCGACCATTTCTTGGAATATGAGGATTTCAAGGCTGTTAAGGATCGGAAAGACGTTATTCATCTTGACACGCGAGTTTCGCGTCATTATGAAGGCGAAGGTCCCTGGATCAAATTGGGCCATATTCCTGGCGCGATAAACTTACCTTGGACCGACCTTATGGATGAAAATAACAGGAGACTGCTGAAGCCAATGACCGAGATAAGATCCGCAATAGATAAAAAGGGTATCAAGCCAGAGAAAATGGTCATCTGTTCCTGCGGATCCGGTCGCTCTGCGTCACTTAGTTTCGCCGTTTTGAAGTGGTATTTATGCTATCCTAGTGTCAGACTATATGAAGGCTCGTTTACTGAGTGGACGTGTCACCCTGAGAATCCAACTGTAATGGGGAGGAGCCCTAGATGAAGCGTGGGTTAAGGAGTCGTATTATGATAGCGCCGCATTTTCAACGGAGACAACGAGCTTATTCAGTGCTATGGTATGATTTCGAGACCGTTATTGAATGTGGGATAGTTGAAGTCTTCTCTTGATGCCTTCTTCTCTATGATCATTTCTATGATTTTGGTTTTCAGTTTTGCGAGTTCATTAATCATGATCTTCGTGGGCTTGCAAACCTCGCCGAATCCTGTCTCACCCCATAGTTTGGTCTTATTTGTGAAGAGGCACCTACCGCCGCATATGTCAGACGTGTCGCATTCAGTGCATGGAGTACCTACCACAACCTTGCCAGGAAGATCCTGTGGTCTACTTTGAAAAATATCTCCCACCTTGGCGAACTCCCATTCCGGCGCTATCGGGCAGACCGTTATAACGCCAGAGGTGGTGACTGCAAATGAGCCAATTCCAGAGCCACATCTTAAACCTACTTTTCCATCATTAAGAATGGTCCAGAGCACACCCATGAATGGTACTATGGGGAGAACCTTTTTCTCCACGTAAATCGTGTCACCCCAAGTTCTTGCAAGCTTCACAATCCCTGGACAGTACGAATCAGTCATCCACTTTTTGAAATCTCTCCAACGTACCTCTGGTGGATAATCCCAGAGAGCGTCAAGTTGCCAGTGAACATGATCGAACTTCGGATCCTTGAGTTCAAGAAGATGCATTACGTCAAGGAATATGTCAGTCCGCTCAGATACAGTCATCCTGGCTATGAGGTCACCTGAGTATCCTCTTTTCCTCGCCAGTTTCAGGTTTCCAGTGATCTTGTCATAGGCTCCGTTTCCTCGGTAGTAATCCGTTGTTTCTTTTCGACCGTCGATCGAAACAAGTATGGCGTCAAATCTACGCAGGTACTCGGTTTTCAAGTTTTCTAGTCCGAACGCATTTGTCTGGAGCATGTATCTCTTGGCGTGAATCGAGTTCATTATTGTCTGCATGAGCGGGAGGCGAAGTAGGGGTTCGCCGCCATAGAATATGATTGATGCTTCTGGGTCTTGCATAATGAACTTCCTGAGGTCCTCGACTGTGTAGTTGACTTCGGAAGGTGTTGATTCGTCGTCATCTTCTCCGTAGCCACAGTAAGTGCATCGCAAGTTACATTTTTGAGTTAAGATGACAAAGTATAGCAAGCCAGAGAACCACCTTCAAGTCGAATTGTTAAATTGAGCCCATCCAAATAGGTCTTATGATGTATTAACAAGGATTCCATGAGATATAGTCACGTTGGTAGAACTACTATCTCACCTATTTGCTCCCCAGCGCAGAACTGAATCATCATTCTTGAGACTTCTCTTTCTGCGTTCACCAGTTCTTCTGTGTTTATTCCGGGAACGCCACAGGCAACCGTCAGAATCTCACTTGTTTTGGGTGTGATCTTTGTTCTTTCTGCATCCCGATGCGGGTACAATGCGGTTGGACCCCTATTGTCAGCGATTACGATCTCTCCTCCAGCTAACGCCAAATCATGCGCCATACCTATTCCGAGGAATCTCTCTCCTTCTGATGCGAATCTGATCTCCGCGTGCTTGGCCATCTTATTCGCGTCAAATGCGTCAATTACTGTCTCTGTTTCAATAGATACAATATTCACTACGTCGACAGCAGTATTTATGGTGGGGATTGTTCCTGTTTGTAGGATTCTTCTAATCAGTGCTTCTGATGCGGGTCTGATTTTCGTGGGATCTATGTCAAGCCTCCAGAAGAAATCTCTGTAAGCCCTGAAACTTCTTGCATCCTTGACTGTATCCAATGAATACTCGGATCTGACCTCCTCTGCTAGCGATTTTCTTAGCTCTTCGAGTTTCTCGTTTCTGTCTTCGACTTTGCGGACTGCCACTTTCAGAATCGCAATCTTCAAATTAGGGATCTTTATTGCCAATTCACTGTTGAATGAAAGCATGAAACAACCCGATCCATGCCGAGAATACGGATCTGCATATTTCAGTATCTTGCCTGTGACTACCTAATAGATTTCTCAGATATCGGTTTTGTTCTCGAAATCCCACGCAGATGGATAAATGATTCGCCACTCGACAAGCTCGCGTGGAAGTTGCAGCACCTGAGCGCACATTCGGAAAAAGAAGATGATTGTGTCCAATCAGGAGTAATGCGCCTCCTGAGAGACGACAACTGATCTTCCTAGTTTCTGTCCAAGAGTTTCTTGTGGCAGAACCACCAGTCATAGCACTCGTACTCGTCTTTTCTCTTCTCGGCGGCTTCGACATCTTTTGGTGGCGGGATGATAACTTCGTCGCCGATGAGTTCATTGTTTGGCCAGTTCGCTGGTGTGGCAACTTTGTTCTTGTCAACTACTTGCAGGGCTTTGAGTACTCTTATTATTTCGTCGAAGTTGCGTCCAACTTCTTGTGGATAGTATATTATCAGCCTTACTATTCCCTCTGGGTCAATTATGAATACCGCTCGAACTGTGTTTGTTGCCTTCGCAGGATGAATCATTCCGAACATTTCGGCGATCTTCCCTCTATCATCTGCGATTACTGGAAACTGGATCTCGACTCCGAGATTCTCTTTGATCCACTGAACCCACTTTATGTGGGCGAACACTTGGTCTATGCTGAGTCCGATCAGCTGTGCGTTGAGTTCCTCGAACTGCTCGAACCGTTTCTGAAACGCCACGAATTCAGTAGTACAAACTGGCGTGAAGTCTGCTGGATGAGAAAACAACACAATCCATTTGCCCTTGTAGTCGTCAGGGAAATTCACCTTTCCCCTCGTCGTCTGAGCCTCGAAACTAGGAGCTTTCTCTCCAATCAGTAGGAATTTGTGTGTTTCGCCTTCCATCGACTCCATCATTGCTTTGAACATACTTGCCAAGTTTCTATGACACCTTCAAAAGAAACCATTTCTGTGGGTATACAATAGTGGATGAATATATAACATAGCTCATTACAAATCGATCATCAGAAACTCAAAAGAGCAATCCGTTACCTCTCCAAGACCGCGCGCCTAGAGCATTCAATCGATTGAGAAAGGAGAGGGTGCAAAGTGATTTTTGAAAAAGTAAAGTCTGAGGGCATTGCTCACAACTCGTATTTTGTGGGGTCGATCTCCGAAGCTGCTGTTATTGACCCAAGAAGAGACTGCGATGTTTACTTGGAGCTAGCCAAGAAGTACGAAATAAAGATCACGCACATCTTTGAAACACACAGGAATGAGGACTATGTAATAGGGTCATTGGAACTCTCTAACATTGTTGATGCGGAGATCTACCATGGGGCGAAGCTAGATTTCTCATATGGCAACACAGCCACCGAAGGAGAAAAGTTCGACATTGGTATGCTCGAGCTAGGAATCATTGAAACGCCAGGACACACAGATGAAAGCATCTCAATCACGCTAAAAGACAAGGAATCTTCAGATAGCATGCATACAGTTTTCACCGGTGATACCCTGTTCTCCGGGGACGTAGGCAGAACCGATCTCTACGGCGAAGCCCAGAGGCAGAGACTTGCTCGAAGCATGTATAACAGCCTATTCAACAGAATTCTAAGATTGGGCGATGAGATCATAGTTTGCCCTGCGCATGGCGCAGGATCTGTCTGTGGAGGAGACATCGCTGGGTTCGAGTTCACAACAATAGGATTTGAAAAGGGAAACAACCGCGTCCTCCAAAACAAGGATGAAGAAAGCTTCGTTGCTTACAAGATGAAGGAAAGACTCGAAAGGCCGCCCTACTTCGCCAAAATGGAGATCTACAACAAGAATGGACCACCCGTTTTAAGCAAATTGCCATCACCAAAGGCGCTGACAGTCAAGGAGATTAAGGAGCAGATGAAAGATGGCGCGCTGATCGTTGACACAAGAATGCCGACAGCCTTCGCAGCTGGGCACATTTCAGGAAGCATCAACATTTGGAAAGACGGGTTACCAATCTTTGCCGGCTGGATGCTGAGTTACGACAAACCAATCCTTATTGTGAAAGAAAACGATCAGAGTATAGACGAGATCACGAGGTATCTCGTTCGGCTCGGATATGATAACATCATCGGCTACCTAGCAAAGGGCTTTCCAACCTGGTATAAGAATGCTGAAAGAATAGGAATGATCGACGAATGGACTGTAAGAAACCTTGAAGAGCATAAGAGTGACCAAACTCTTTTCATTCTCGATGTAAGAGATGAGGGCAACTGGCAAGAGGGCGGTCACGTTGAAGGCGCCAACCATATCTACGTTGGACACTTAGTTGAGCATCTGAAGGAAGTCCCAAGGAACAAGAAAGTATGTGTTGTCTGCGACCCTGGATTCAAAACCGGGGTTGCTGCAAGCGTCTTGAAGATAAATGGATATGAAAACGTTACAAGTGTCTTGGGCGGGATGGCAGCATGGAAAAAAGCAGGATACCGGATCGAAAGAGAACAAAGCTCAACTTCAATTTCTAAGAACTGAACTCTATCAGTCTTCCTGCCAGAAAATTGTAGTGTAAATCCTTTTTCCACATTTCTCGCATATTCCCGACGGGAACTTCATAGCCCCCACTCCGAACGCATTTATATGCAAGGTGGATCCACAGTTTGGGCATTTTGCACAGAGTTTGGCCATTCGCTCTCCTCCGAGGATGTGATTGTTAGAATTGCCTATGTTCTCCACGGGATATTAGTCTTTTTGATTTGTCCGAGTTTTATGGGTCAAATTCAGGTCAAATCAGCTTCAAGAGTTCCATGGCATCTGATGGAGGGTAACCTGAGTAGAACTTGCTGAAGTACCCAAAAACCTCGATTGAGTCATCGAGCATTTTCCTTATTCTCTTGCTCCAATCGCGAAGATCTTCTCTTTTGTCAATCTCGACTCTTCCCAGTGTCCCATTCAGTTTGTTTCTGTCTCCTTCCCATCTTGTGTAGAGAAAACTAGCAGTCACTTCTTCCATTCGTGGCATAATTGGACTATCTAGCAAGACCAATGCAATCCCGTTTTCTCTCAGAAGCGAGTACAACTTATCAACAAGCAGGTTCTTGTTTCTTACTTCCACTGCGAATCTGTAGCCTTTGGGCAAAATCGGAATGAAATCTTTGAGAGCAGGAATATCTTTTGGCCCAAACTTCGGGGGAAATTGAAGTAGTAGTGGCCCAAGCTTGTTTTGAAGAGTTGTCATCGTCTCGAGGAAGTATCGCACCTCTTCCTCACAGTCCCTTAGCACTTTGAGATGTGTCACTTTTCGAGGGAATTTTGCAGAGAAAATGAAATCTGCTGGCGTTTGCTCTTTCCATTTTTCAACTGAGCTCTTGTAGGGGACTCTGTAGAACGTGTTGTCTACTTCGACCGTATCAAAGTGTTTCGAATATGCAGCTAGGAACTCGTCTGATTTGAGTCCTGCTGGGTAGAAGTTGCCGGTCCAGAAATTGTAGCTCCAGCCCATTGTGCCTATGTGGAGGTTCTTCATATCAATCTCTCGCTTTCATGAGGATCCATCCCTTTTCGCCCGCTTTCTTGAACTTCACGAGCACGTACCTTCCAGACAGTCTTTCTCCCTTTAGGAAAACTTCGATTTTATCTGCTGTCCATGTCTTTTGCTCGTAAGTGCCTTTGTCCCAGATTCTAACTGTTCCTGCTCCATATTGTCCTTTGGGTATTTCTCCTTCAAATCGTCCGTACTCTAGTGGGTGATCCTCGACTTCGACTGCGAGTCTCTTTTCACTAGGTTTCTCGGGGACTCCTTTTGGAACAGCCCAACTCTTTAGGACGCCTTCATTTTCTAATCGCAGGTCATAGTGGAGTCTTCTTGCATGGTGTTCCTGTACGACGAAGGTTCTACCGCCGGTAACCTTTGAGACACCTTTTGGCTCCGGTGTGACGGTGAAGTCTCTCTTTGAGCCGTACTCTGAGAGGCCACTTTGTTTCACTTGATCCAGGGTGCACTCAGTCGGAATCTTGTCTGGTCGAAGTCCGTGGAACCTTGGCATGCGCAGCTTACCTTCTTTTGTGAGATTCTGATATGCAACCTCGCAGACTAGCTCTGGTTTGAGCCATGTGATCTCCTCTTGGACATCAACGCCAGCGAGAGTCTCTTTGCCTGCCTTAAGCTCCTCAAATGCTTCAAGAAGCGTCCGCATGGTGCTATCGGAAAATCCAGTTCCAACTTTGCCTACGAACACTGGAGTCTTGTTGTCATATAGTCCCAGGATTAGGGCTCCAAAAGTTCCTTCCCTGAATCCTTCGCCCTTAGTATATCCAAAGATCACGCAGTCGCACGTCTGAACTTTCTTTACCTTTAGCCAATTCTTGCTTCGCACACCTGATTCATATGGACTGTCTTTTTTCTTGGCGACGATGCCCTCGACGCCTCTTTTGATAGCTTCCTTATAGTATGTGTCTCCATCCTCTTCTACGAAGACAGACAACACGACATATTTCCCATCCTTGACTCGTTCTCTTAGTATTCTCTTTCTTTCTACCAACGGAAGGCTGGCCAGACGCTCACCATCTTTCTCAAGAATGTCGAAGACCACATATGTAACCGGGACGCTACTGGCGATATACTGTGCATCACGAATAGAGGTAGCTCTGCTCCTCTCCAAAAGAGTCTGAAAATCCGGTCTCTTCTCTTGCATGACGACGATCTCGCCATCAAGGACAGTATTCATCGCTACGCTCTTCAGTTCTTCCAGCTCTGGAAACTTGTCTTTCATTTCCTTCCCGTTTCTGCTTCGTACGCTCAGTTCGTTGTCAACATAACTGATGGCTCTGATCCCATCCCATTTGATCTCGAAAATCCAGTCTCTTGATGTGAAGGGTGCTGCTGCAGAATTTGCGAGCATTGGCTTGTAGTATTGTCTCATTTCTTTTTCAGCTGCTTGAGAGTTTCTTTGAGGGCTATCATTAATTCCTTTGCTTCCTCTTTGACAGGCTTCTCGAAAACGATGCGCTCTCCTTTGAGTTTCATCTGGATGAGTTTCTCTATTCTTTCTCTATATGCGTCCTTGTACTGAGCTGAATCAAATTGTCCGGAGAGATCAGTGACGATTTTCATCGCTAGATCTAATTCGTCCTTTCTTGGCTGCTTTAGCTTCATGGGCTCTTCTAGGTCACCTGGATCTGCGACTTCATAGGCATAGCGCAGTGTTGTCAGAACCAATGCCCCCTTGTAGGCGTGCACGATGAGGGGATATTCTTTTGTTCTGAGTGTGATTCTTCCGGTTCCAGCTTTGCCCATCATCTCCAAAGCCGCTAGAAGCAAGCTGTAGGCATCTTCACTGTTGTCGGGCGTAAGCATATAGGATTTATCAAAGTAGATTGGGTCTATTGTAGAGTAGTCGACGAATTTGTCAATGCGAATCCTCTGATCAGATTCTGGTCTAGCGGCTTCAAGTTCATCGTTTTCGAAGGTTATGAATTGGCCTTTCCTGACTTCGTATCCTCGGATTATTTCTTCCCAAGGAACAACCTTGTTTTCCTCGATACAAACCTTATCGTATCTAAGTGGCTGCCCATCGTGTTTATGCAGGAATCTGAAGGAGATGCCTTTATCGAATATCATGGTAAGTAGCTTCACTGGAACATTCACTAAGCCAATTGTTATGCTACCAGTCCAGATCGGTCTTCTTGAGATTCGTTTTTCCCCTTGTTTCTTTGCCATGCTAATCCACATCCAGCCTTTGGCTGTCCCGTAGCATGCCCTCCCATGGCCGCTCATTAATATTGGGCACAGTGAACAGATTCAGCGTCTCAGGTTTTAATCCTTTCTTGACATCTTTCCAATCAATCGGTGTCGACACGGTAGCTTCAGGTGTAGCTCTGAGGCTGTAAGGGCTTACCATAGTCCTTCCATGAGAATTCTGCAAGTAGTCTATATATATGGTGCCTGGCTTCTTTTCTCTTGAAAACTCGGAGACTACGATTTCTGATCTCCTAACTAAGTGTTTTCCGATGAGATGAACGAACTCTCTAGTTTGCCGGTAACTGTATTCACTAACGATAGGAACCACGATGTGAAGCCCTCTCTTTCCAGAGGTTTTTGTGAAAGATTTCAAACCTAGTTCTTCTAAGGTTTCCTTAAGTAGTAGAGCAACAGAGACAACATCATCAAAACTTGCTGGAGGCTGAGGATCCAAATCAAAAAGCAATAGATCCGGGTTTTCAAGAGAAGTTGCCTTTGAGAGAGTAACATGGATCTCGAGTGCAGCAAGATTAGCAAGCCAAATAAGTGTGTCAAGATCATTACAGAGGACATAGTTTATGTCTCTTTCAGCCGCTTCGGAATACTTCCTGAAAGTCTTGATCCAAGATGGTGCACCAAGAGGCGCGTCTTTTTCGTAGAAGCTTTCCCGATTGATCCCATTTGGGAATCTGGTCAAAACCAATGGTCTATCATGAAGCAGATCCAGCATCGCAGGGGCCATTCGGATATAGTACTCGATTGTCTGAGCCTTCGTGATTTTCGCCTCTGGATACATGATCTTGCCTAGATTAGTGAACTCCGCCTTTGTTAGTCTGTTCGTCATGGGAGTTTCTTCCCCAGATTCAGATTGTTCTGAGTTCTCGAATGTTGCTCCGTCACGCATTTCCTTTGGTAGTTGGCAGTCTCAAAGGCTCCATATGCGTGTTCGCAAGCATAAGTCTTCTTAGCGAAAGAATTCAAAGGCAACTATGCTCCGCAATGATATCAAGTTGCAGACTGAAACAAATATCCAAGAGGAAAAAATACACTATATGAACGTGATGCCAATCAGGCGCTCAGAGCCTGCTCGTAGCTCCTAAGCAATTGATGCTAAGATTGATTTGACACACCAAGAATTACGAAAAAGAGTACTTGAATCGACACGGTTTGCTTCGAGGACACGCCACGCAGCTACCGCGTCGTTATCGCTCTTAATTGACGATTAGCTTCGCCTCTTTCGAATCACAAAAGCAACTAAGCACGCAACTCCTATGACTAGGGCAACTCCACCGCTTATCAGGAGCAAGGTTGTCCAGTCACCATTTGACCACATGTTTGTTGACAACATTGTGAGGTTCGTCCAAGTATTATGTCTAAGTATGTTGGCTTTGACCAGCACTCCAGTAGCTTTGTCCCAGTAGATGTCTGGGTGATAGTCTCCTGCGCCAAAGTTATCTGCAGCAATTCTCAGATGGTTGACAGTCCTGACTGCACCTGCAACTAACATTGAGGTAGTCTCGTTTATCACATATGGGATTGAAACCAATTGCCCATTAACCAAATCTGCCGGGACAATCCACATGATATCGTCGACAACCCCGCCAGTCAAGACGCTATTATTGCTCAAGTCCAAGTGACCCGTCCATGGAGAATACCACGTTCCATTGGCAAAATGTCCATCGAACTCAATGCTCAATTCAGTGTAACCAGGGATCGACGATAGGCTAATGTTAGCGACAAGAATTCTATACCAATCGAAGGGCGTATGATATGATCCGTTGAACCAAAATGTGTATGAGTAGTCTGCATAGTCTCCTATCTTTACCCCTATTTTCGGATAGTTAACACCTTGCGAAGGTACGCATGATATCGTTAGCAGAACTCCAAGAAGCAGCATAAGAGCACAGACGGATCTTCTCTGTAATGTTGTCCCCTCCGTTAACGTTGTCAACTTATGAAGTTATCTGAGAAGACTTGAGAAGACTGGAGCATTTAAGATTATCGCCTCTAGACAGCCTCTTCGCGGTCAACCCTCGGCAACACCACTTGTCGACTTCCACAAACAGTCAGATTGCGCGTACATCTTATCATCGGAGGGAGTCAAAGCGAGTTGCACTCGCGCAATAGATCATAGCTCGCCATTAAGAGACTCCGTGCCGTTTCTCGGCAGGCAAGAGAAGCAGGCCTATTGTAGTTGATAGAATGGTATTGAACACAGTCGGCCATTTTAGAGAATCTTTGGCAAATCATCTGGAAGTCGGCTGACTAGGTTAGCAATAAGGCATAAACTAGAGTTTCATAGATGGCTGAGAGTGTTCAGAAAGGAGATTCGTTGACTGGGTTGAAAGCCCAACACAAATTCAATGTGCTTGAAATCCAGGTTCTGTAAAGTCTTAGGTTGATCGCTGTTTCTCGGTGGGCTGTCAAAAGTCGGTTGATGGTACTATCAGGTAGTTTTCACAATCGAATTATCTCAGGTTTACCTGTTTCCCTTATTATCTTCCTGGGTTGTATTATCCATCTTATTTCTTTGAGTTTATATTTCTCGAAGGTATCATGATCGAAAATCAGCAGTTTCGGATTCCCTGATTCCATGTCAAAGACATAGTAAATGAAGAAATCACGGAGTTTATCGTTTTTCTCAACATATTTTAATGTTTGCCATGTTGTTCTTAGATTGGTTTCCTTTTTCATACTTCCCTTAACTTCAATCCATTTTTCGCCAGAAATAACATCGATGCCTTTCTTAGTGATTTCTGGCTTTTCTCCCCTGCTCTTCAGATAACCCTCTACGCATTCTATTGCCTTATTTTCGATTTCTTTGGTTGATAGTTTCTTTTTTGCCACATTACCCAAGGTGATTTACCTCTGCGGTTGATCTGAGTGATGTGTGAGGGTGTTACCCTTCGGTTGATGCAAAATGCGGTGAAAAACGATTGACGATATGGTTAAGCGCGCCTACGTGAAGACCCTAAAACAGGTTCAAGCTTAGTAATTGTGGCTTTCTACAATAGATGCGAACACAACAGTCTCATCAGCAGTACTTTCACAGTCGCCACATAAATTGTACTTCTGATGGCCCAATTTCCTGCATTGCTTACATACAACAAAGAGTATTCTATCGCCGTCAACTTTCCATTCTCTTTTTCCGCGGTATATGGCTTTGCCAAACTTTATGTTCCTATAGGGGTCAACGAGAATGGCTTGTGTCTCGTCTCTTATATGTTCCGCGCGTACCCTAGCTTTCTTCTCAAGTTTCTCAAGCTGGCTAACAAAAAGAGGTGTATACACATCCTTATAGATTGGAGAAGACCTGCTCATGAGTAAGCAAACCCCCAGCTCTCATTTCTTTCATCGCTTGGAGTGACATTTTGACTGTTTTGACGTCAAAATTCATGAGCAAGTTTTCAACATCGTCATTTGTCAATTCAAATTCGATTTTGACATTGTTCGGTTTCAATGGGTAAAGCATGGGTGTCCGTGGTTGTAGATCTGCAATGGTCTGGTCTTTTCCACCCCATGGCATTGCGTATATTATCTTGAGAAGTTCTTCTAGTGGCATTCTAGCAAAATCGTTGTTCACGGTTGTGATTTTCTGAAAGAATGTCGTATTTCTTTTGATTATCTCTTGAAAATCCTCTAAAATTATTTTGGAATTAGTTGTTGGTGTTAATCCAAACTCGCCTAGGATTCCTATTTGAGATAGATTGTCATAACTAGTCTTAAGCTCTTGACTGAATGGGCCATGCGTGAGCTTGATAAAATTGAAATTGAATCCTTTCTCGCGTTCATGAATCATCGACTTTTCTGATAGGAAAACTAATTTCTGCAATTTCGTGTCAGGTAGAAAACCTATTTTCAAGCGAGAGAACGCATCATCAACCAAATAAAGGGTAAGAAAATAGTCTATAGCCTTTTCTTTAAGCGTTCTAGTCATAATTCATCAACTTAGTATCTTGATTCTGGTTAGTTTCAGAATAATCCCCATCCGAGGTGGATATGCGTTGCTTTACAATTTAGCACACGCGCTCCAGCCAAGTTCAACTACTCCCTTCCCGCCTAAAATGAAGTAAACGCGCATGTATCTTCCTATATGTTTGATTTTTAGGCAGCTCAGGGTATTTAAGTCTTTACATGCTTACCATGCGCCTTCTGGGGTTGGTTGCGTTGTTCTTATTGTCCAAAAAGCTGAGCTTACTTCAAAGGGGCTAGAATTGGTTCTGTCAAGTATTCGCCATCTAGGTGTTCTCCGTCTTCCTGTCAACTTTCGTCATCTGGGTTGCGTTTTTGATCAGAGTTATCCACTTATTGTCCCCCTTGACCTCAATCCCGCAGGCTTCCGCAGGGGTCTTGCCGTCTAATCCTTCGTGTGGTTTTATGAAGTTGTGAAATACTTGGTAGCCTTTAAGGATTGGCGTGTTGCTTTTCTTTAGTCCTCTTATGACTTTTTCTCTGCCTCTGATTTCTCCGTTGAACCTCTCCATCTTGTTATTGTTATGGTCTCCTCTAATAGTGATGTGTTGGATGTGCTCCGTTCTCGGTTTGGAGTTCGTGTAAAACTCCTTCTTGTACGCAAGGTGATAAGCTGAGAGACCATCCGTTATCAGGGTTAGAGGCTTCTTCCCCGTGAGTTCCTTTCCCTTTCGGAAGAGGTTTCCCGCATCGTGTCTATACTTGGTGTCGGCTATCTCTTGAGCAATCCAAAACCGTGTCTCATCATCCATTAAGGCAAACAGGTACTTCATGTCACCTTTGATTTTCACGTATAGCTCATCGGCTCTCCATGTATCGCCCACATTAGGAGTTAGTTTCTCAACGTATTCCTTCATCAGCTTCACGTACTTGCTAATCCAGTTGTAAACCGTCTGATGTGAAACGCCGACACCCAGCAACCTCAGAGACCTCATAGTGTTACGCAGAGATTCACCGCTAAAGTATAGTTGCATAGCTGACGTGACGGCTTGAGGATTATGCTTCATCTTCTCGAAGCCTATGTTCACGCTGAAAGTCCTTCCACATGCACCACAGAGGAAACGCTGAATACCGCCGCTCTTGTTTCGTCTGACTCCAAACTTCTTTATGTTCTCGGAGTGGCAGAAGAGGCACTTTGAAACCGTAACCTCCTCAAGGACAACATTCTTCCTAACTTGTTCCTTGAGGGTGATGCTGATCTCCACAGCCCAGATGTGCTTACATTTAACCCCTCTGAACCCGTAGTCTGGGCACTCGCACACCCATCCATCCTCAGTAAGAGAGACGAGGTAAGCTCCGTTGCCACTCTGGGAGAGAACCTTGTAACTGGCATCATCAATTCGAGTTACTTGGGTTTCCTTTGCCTTCGCGATTTCTAAGCCTCTTTCTTCACGGACTTTCTCAAGCTCTTGCAGAGTCAACATCTTCATCACCATAGTAACTATAGCCACTATGGCATATAAGTGTTATGGGGACTACGGAAAAACTTAAATGGAAATAACGCCTATAGAATCTACAGGCGATATAAATGAATAGAGAAGACATAACCACCATTCAAATTTCAAAGGAGACACGCGAAATCCTCGCAGACATGGGTAAAAAAGGTGACACCTACGATATTATAATCAAGAAGCTCATTGAAATGGTAAAAAAATGCTCAAAAGGTGAATTAGGAAATGGCTGAACCCGAATCGAGAATTGAAATAAACTATACCGATCCGAAATCTCTGAAGTCTGATCCAAACAACCCAAGAACAGTCTTTGACCAAGACTTCATAGCTAGTCTCTCAGAGAACTACAAGCATCAAGGAGTAATAGAGCCGATAGAGGTTGATGAGCATAATATGATTCGTAGAGGCCACAATCGAGTTTTAGCGGCGATAAAAGTTGGTGTCAAAGTCCCAGTACGAAAGAAAGTTGGGTTGTCTGATCAACAATGGTTTGAGCGTCAGCTCGCAGATGATGCGTTAAGGAAAAGTCTGAACGAGTTAGACCGCATGTGGGCGTATGCAACGGGTGTCGTGAATATCAACAGTGGTAAGTTCCACACCATCGCAGAAGTCAAGAAGATGTATGAGAAGGATCGGGAGCATCTGCTAAGCTTAGCAGATGCGAAAAAAGGTGGAGAGGGTGGAACTAAGCCACAGGGTCAATCCGAGCTTTCAAACGATATTGGAGTGCCGCGAACGACAATCAACATCTACATCAAACTTTTGGGGCATCCTGAACAATGGAAACTTGTGGAGGATGGCATAGTAGGAGTTACCTCCATAAGAGACGCAGATCGGATTGTGGATGAGACTATGAGGAAAGAGGCATTCAAAGCTCTTGGTTCTGGTGAGATAAAAAAGGGAGAACAAATAGAAACACTTGTGAAGATCTCGAAGACTCCAGAGATTCAGAGTTTGCCAACGAAGGATAAGGAAAGGCTTGTCAAACGTGCGTCAGGGCTAGAAGCAGATAGCATTCAGGCGATTCCAAAGATCATAAAGGAAGCTGAGAAGTCTGGTGCGCCACGCAGAGTCATTGAAGCCACCATCAACCCGAAGAGTGGTATGGAGCCAGAGGTTGTTGGGAAGGTTGTTTCAGAACTTCCAAGGGAGTTCCATGAGAGAGTCCTGAATGAGTTGGATGCAACCAAGCAATCTAAGGATGAACAACTGAAGCGTGTAGACGAGATTAAGACCAGTGTTGAGGAAGCAAGAGAGATTTACTCACCAGAGAGAGTCAAAGCTATAGTGGATGCATCTAGGGAGAGTCAAATAGAACTCCTCGCAAAGAAGATGCTTCCAGAGTACCAAGCTTGGTCCAGAACTATTGAGGCACAGAAGGCTCTGGATCATGTAGACGATAAAGCGTTATTTTGTCCAGTCTGCGGTGAGCCGAACCATCTAGGCTGGCTATGCCACAATGTCAGGATAACACAGGCAGAGAAGGCATACGAAAAGATGCGTGTGGAACAACTAGCTAAGTTAAGAACCGCTGAGAAAGGACTCTCTGAGAAGATGAAGAAATAAACAAACCATCTGAAGGAATAGAAGGAAGAGTTCAGTACGGAGGGGGAAGAAATGAGTGTAGAAATTAAACCATATCCAGATTCATGGATAAGGCGAATGGATTTTCTACCCTTGTTAAGGAAGCAGTGTGACGTCGGTGAAAAGAAGACAGAGCTTTTCTGGTGTGGGGCAGAAGTATCTCAAGTCAATACTAGGAGAATTAGCGAGAAGAGGACGACATTTGGCGAAATAGTGAAGCATCCATACGATGTCGATAAGTATTGCTATCAGATGGGGAACCCAGAGCCTGATGATGTAGCACCAGTGACACAAAAGGAAATTCTTGAGGACATTCTTGGGGTTTCTGGTGAAGTGCCAGATGTGGTGATTAAGACCCGTGGAGTTACGGAACCAATCAAGGGCAGTCTAGCATCACTGAAAGAGTTGGACGGTAGTGCTCAGATTTTCTATAGGCAGAATGCTTACAGTAATATGGTACATAGAAAGCGGCAGATGTCTGGGATACCCGATATAGTCAACCCTTATAGGATCATTAAAGGACAACTTCTTAGCCATGGCTTTACTATGTCAGAGCGTGAGCTTTTGAAGATCAGATCAACACTTTCTACGGAATGGATTATTACTGAGAAAAAAGGTTGGTCAGAGATAGGTGCTAGTGGAATACTCGCCGCTGAAGAAATCATGACCAAACCGAGATACTGGACGGACATCGGTATTCCTAGGCCATTCAGTATTAGGCATAATGGATCGATGGAAGAAGGCAGAATGTTCATGCTGAAAAAGAATGGAGGCCTATTAATGTTGTAAGGGTTAGTTAGGAGAGCGACACTGCAAGATGGACAAAGAATATGCAGAGAAATTGCAAAGGTTTAGAAGAATAGTAACTGAGATTCCTAAGGAAGACAGATTGTGGGAAGGCCCATATGATAATATTGCTTTCTGGTTTGAAGCACAGTATCTTCTTGAAAACAACAGTTTTGAGAATACAATGGATAGAGTGAGCGCAGAAAAACTGATAGAGCATGAACAGAGAGGATCTCTTGATATCAACGGTGGATACCCACTTTGGGATGAGGTTTCATTCAGAGTTAACGGAGAAGAATATACAGTGATAGCGTACGGGGTTAGCAATGAGAACGAGGGAAAAGATGCTCTGTTTGATATGGTCTTCATAAGGGAGGATGAAGAAAGCAGAAAACTAAGAGAATGGGGAAGTTTCAGGCCTGAAAGAGATTTTGTAAGGTTCAATAAGTATCTTTACGAAGTCAAAAAGGGGTTAAGAGAACCAAACGGCAAAGACGAGTTTGGAATAGTCCCCTATATTTGTGAGAGATGTGGTAAAGAGGCGGCAACTATTATCTCTTCAAAAAGACACCTCTGCGCAAAATGTGACAACACACTCTGAGAATCTAGTCCCGTGAGACCGATTTTTGATAGCATCCTACGACGGTTAATGCTATTTCTCATCCTAGGCCAAATTAACAAGGATATCAACCGAAACTTTACAGGGAGAGGAAAACTAGGCATCAATCGAAGACTTGACAGAACCGAAATCCACAAGTTTAAAATACTAATCATAAACCTCACTATCGTGGGAGAGGTACATCAGCAATGTTGGGGAGTTGTCCGAGTGGCTTAGGGGCGATGAGCTTCTGGCCGACCTAGCCAAGCTCACTCTAAGGCCTGCAGTACCCACACCGTGGATAGTCCGCGACAGGGGTTCGATTCCCCTACTCCCCTCCATATGTAAATGTGCAATCTCTCTCTGAGTTGGTCGTAATTGTCAACTCAAAAAGCCTCGTGTCGGTATAACTGTTGTGCCTGATGCGTTTGGCAGAGTGCACCACGCAACTGGCTCTAGCCAACTTGGTTGAGAGGGATTTCGCTAGACTCATTATCTCTTTTCGACCCATACGTGGCTGAGGTGTTAGACTGGAGATGAAGGAGAAGTGGAACTAATTTGGCTCTGAAGGTTCTAAATAGACTGACCCGAAAGTTGGAGACGTTCAAGCCCTTCAATGAAGGAAAGGTGGGAATGTATGTATGTGGTATGACGGTTCAAGACTACGTACATCTAGGTCATGCAAGAACTTACGTTGCTTTCGACTTGATTAGGCGCTATTTGATTTTCAGAGGCTACGATGTCACTTACATTCAGAATACCACCGATGTCGAAGATAAGATTATCTCAAAAGCGCGGACGCTTGGTGTCGATCCGCTGGAACTTGCATCAGAGTTCACAGCAGAATCCCTGAAAGATCTAGATGCACTTGGAATCGAAAGAGCAGATGCATACCCTCGTGTTACTGAGCACATACCAGATATCATCGAATTGATAGGCAGGTTGATGAAAAGAGGATACGCTTATCAGGCTGACGGAGACATTTACTTCTCCGTTGAGAAATTCAAAGACTATGGAGTTCTATCCCGCCAGTCTCCTGCCGAGGTCATGTCAGGGGCCCGCGTTGAAGTAGATCACAGAAAGAGAAACCCAGTGGATTTCGCCCTGTGGAAAACAGCAAAACCTGGAGAGTTGTCCTTTGATAGTCCTTGGGGAAGAGGCCGCCCAGGTTGGCACATCGAATGCTCCACCCTAGCAATGAAGTACATCGGTGAGCAGATAGAGATACATGGGGGTGGCACGGATCTGATCTTTCCGCACCACGAGAATGAGATTGCACAGTCTGAGGCTGCCACTGGAAAGAAGCCCTTCGTAAAGTACTGGCTACATACTGGGTTGCTCAACATCAATGGAGAAAAGATGTCCAAGTCACTGGGCAACTTCATTAGAGTGAGAGATCTCATAAAGAAGTGGCACCCTGATGCATTCAGGCTTTACATTATCTCAACTCGCTACAGCACCCCAATCGAGTTCAGCGAGCGTGCACTAGACAATGCTTCAAGCATGTTGGCTGGGATAAAGAATACGGTAGAGCAATTGGAAACAAGTGTCAGCGAAACTTCGAGAAAGAACCGAGATGTATCTACTAGTGCCCAACATAATCAGGAAACCCGGGAGATTGAAACAGTCAGAGCCGAACTTACCAGAATCGAGGATAGATTTGTTGACACCATGGATAACGACTTTAATAGTCCCCAGGCGTTGGTCGTATTCAGGGATCTCCTGAAATTCGCCAACAAGACACTCGGCAGCAACGCAAGTCCAAGTGGTTTAGAACTTATTCTAAGAACAATCAAGGAATTAGCTGCAGTCTTTGGATTATCCAGCATAAGTAAGGCGCAAACCACAAGTCAAGAAGATCTACCTGAGGATGTCGCGACTTTAATCAAGAGACGAGAAGAGGCAAGAAGACGCAGGCGTTGGGAAGAAGCTGATGAGATAAGAGAGAAACTGGAAAAGATAGGATATGTACTTGAAGACAGTTCAGAAGGAACAAGGTGGAAGAGGAAGCCTACCTAGTACAAATGCAACATGAAGGAGTGTGTATTTGAGATGGTGCTTGCAGTTTACAACAGTTTAACTGAGAAGCTGGAAGAGTTCAAGCCACTCGAAGGAAAGAAAGTGAAAATGTATGTGTGTGGGGTCACCGTGTATGACTATGCTCATATTGGCCATGCGAGAACATACGTCGCATTTGACGTGATAAAGCGCTATCTAAAGTATAGAGGATACGATGTTTATCATGTCCAGAATATAACTGATGTTGACGACAAGATTATTGCTAGGGCCAATGAACTCGGAATCAGCCCTATTGAGCTAGCATCTCGATTTGCACTAGAAGCGGAGAAAGATCTCAATGCACTTGGGATCGAGAAGGCTGACATCTACCCGCGTGTTACCGACCATGTTCCTGAGATCATCAAATTCATTCAGACTCTGATCAAGAAGGGCTATGCTTACCAAGCCAATGGTGATGTTTACTTCTCTGTCAAGAAGTTCCTAGGGTACGGTGATCTATCTCATCAGTCTATTCATGAAGTTCTATCTGGAGCCAGAGTTGAGATCGATGAGAAGAAGAAGGATCCTGTTGACTTTTCACTTTGGAAGAACTCCAAGAAGGGTGAATTGTCCTTTGAGAGTCCTTGGGGTCGGGGACGCCCAGGGTGGCACATTGAGTGCTCAACGATGTCGACGAAGTACCTTGGTGACAGGTTCGACATTCACGGCGGAGCTAAAGATCTAATATTCCCCCATCATGAGAATGAGATTGCACAGTCTGAGGCTGCCACTGGAAAGAAGCCCTTCGTAAAGTACTGGCTACATACTGGTTTTCTCAATGCTGGAGGGGAGAAGATGTCGAAGTCACTTGGTAACTTCGTCACGATCCGCGACCTTCTGCAGGAGTGCGACGCCGATGCCTTCAGGTTGTTCATCCTTTCTGCTCATTATAGGAGCCCGATTGATTTCGAGAAGAAGATCCTAGAGCAAGCAAAAAGGAACCTCACAAGGGTAACAAGCGTCGTTCAAGGACTAGAGAAGCAAGTAGAAGAGCTAAGCAACGAGAAACAAGGTGAGGATGTCAGTTCATATGAACATGGTGCAGCTGAGATCGAGCGAAGATACATTGAGGCCATGGATAACGACTTCAACACTCCCGAAGCCGTTGTCGCCTTCCAAGATCTCGTCAAACTCGGCAACAAGGCATTGACTTCTGGAGCAGACAAGAGCTCACTCACTCTCATACTTGAGACCTTGAGAAGACTTTCACTTGTGTTCGGATTGTCAAGTATTGGCGCTGAAGTTGAAAAGACTGAGACAGAACTGCCTGACGAAGCTAGGAAACTGATCGAGGAAAGGGAGGAGGCAAGAAAGAAGAAGAACTGGAAAAAATCCGATGACATCAGGGCCCAATTAGGGAAGATGGGTATAGTGATTGAGGACACAGCCAAAGGAACAAGCTGGAAATATGCTGATACCTCGCCTGAAAAATAGGGACTCTAAAAGAAGAATGCATTGATGGCATTTTCATTTGGGGTTCAGTTCTTCTCCATTCTCCCACATCTTCTCGAAGAGCGCAACTAGTAGCATTACTGGAGCGTGACTATCACTCCAAAGTGCCAACTCGTCCTTATCAATTATAGCACTCTTGTCACTTGCTGACAGCGCTACCAAGGCTTCTTTTTTGTCGAAGACCGCGAATTCTGGCAGACCCATGTCCAAATCCTCACGGATGTTTCTGAACCGGCAGTGTCCACATTCTTCGACTATCTTCATAGTCTTGGGTGTCAGCCTTGACAAGATCCTTATTGAAAGTCCTGGTGCTATTCGGCTTACGTCGAGCAGCCCAAGGGTGTGAAGGAATGTTAGTGTTCTTTCTCGGACGTAGATAACAACATCGTTGGAGCTTCTTCTTATTCTTCTAATCTTGTTAGTTGTCGGCTCTCTACCTTGCAGGATCTGAAACTTCGGTTCTGGCGTCGGCAGTGATACTTTTCCCAAGGCGGAAACGACCTCGTCCTTCACGTTTGAAAGTGTCTCGGTCTTTTCCTTTTGTTTGAGTATGAGTGTCTCTAGCGTCACATTCAGCGGAGATGCCTCGAATTTGGTGGGGTGGCTGAGTATCTCCCTGCAAATCCCTTTTCCTTCAAGTTCGTTGAGGTGCTTGTAGATGTCTGCCCTAGTGATGTCTAATCCACGTGATATCTCTAAGACTTCCGCGGCCCCGCTCTTCAGCAAGTAGAGGTATATCTTTGCCTCTTTCTTCGATAAGCCATAAAACACTAGCTGATCCTCGAAGTCTCCAAGATCCAAGGTTTAGTGACCCTCAGTAGCGATTGTCTGATTCAACATGCAACTATCTTCCTATTTCAGCTTTCGGACGGCAAAAAAGAATTCTCCACTGACACATGGAGCAGGTCTTCTGCTCGGGAATCACTCCGTATTACTGTCATCGAAGATACTTTCAACGCCGTGATCTCCAGCAACATGTCGATTGCCTCTCAAAGAAGGACCACTCGAATTCCTATCAGTTTACAGGCCAGTCGCCCTGTCCCAGTTTTCATCGAAGATAATAATGAACGGTTTTATCATTGATGAGACATTAGTTACGATGGCCTCGGCTTGCCTGCCTTTGGAAGTAACATATTCTGATTTCTTTGTTGGGACAATATGGATCAGCAAATCGTTCTCATCGATAATCAAGGCGTCTGGCAGGGACTCCAGAACCAGCGAAGAGACGAATTTGAATATTATGTTTGATGGTATCTCAACATTCGCCAACATGCTTCTAAGATCGTCTTTCTTCTCCGCTGTCGAGACAAGAAGAACTCGCATCTCTGCCAGCGATTTAGGATCTCCCTCGCCAAGCATTTTAAGAAAGTCGACACGTTGGAGACTTCTGGAAGAGAAATAGCTCCTAAGAGTCATTTCATGCAGGATCATTCTTGCAAGTGATTTAGTGGCAGCTATTAGCCTAATCCCTCGTTCAAGCGCCACCTGACCATCAGTTATGATCTGGAGTTTCTGTTGCCAACTTTCGGTCAGCACAATAGGATGCTGTGTAGCATTCCACTTGGACAGTATATCCTCTTTCTTCTTGGTCATAAGGTCGCGTCTGTTTTCCTCTTCTTCAATGACGGAACCGAGCGCTACGTCGGGAGGGATTGCTGAGTATCTTTTGCCTTCGCTGGCAACGACCACACAAAAGCCTGTCTTCTGAAGCGATCGGAGGTGTCTGTGAACCTCGGCTCTGGCAACTCCGCTATTCTCAGAAATCTCACTCGGCCTGAGCGGTCCTTTCAGAACAAGCATAAGGTAGACTTTCGCCTCATTTTCCATTAAGCCAAAACCTTTCAGTTTCTCTACTAGGGCATTGAGTTCCATGGTGTCTACCTTCCCGTTCCTCGAAGCTACGGAGAGCTAACCCGCAACTTAAGAGTTTTGTTGAATAGAACATAACAAAAAAGTGGAGAGCTAACCTGAAGCTCACCGCAATAAGGCCCGATCAGTTTCTACTTTCTTTCCTTGATCTCTTTGCTGATCCTCTCAACGAATTCGTCGATCTTCAGCGCACCTTGTACGACATTGTCTCTTGTTCTGGGCGTGACCGTACCTTCTTGAACTTCTCTGTCGCCTACGACGAGAATGTAGTTTGCTTTTTGGAGATGAGCATCTCTTACCTTCGCTTCCACCGTTTCGTTTCGTAAGTCAGCGTGCACCTGCAACCCGTTCCCTTCAAGTTTCTCCTTCAGTTTCATGCATGCCTCAGAGTGTCTCTCAGCCACATTGATCAATACAACTTGGAGCGGACTCAGCCAGAGCGGTAGCTTACCTGCGTAGTGCTCAATGAGTATTCCAATGAATCGCTCCAGGCTTCCATAGATCACTCTATGGATCATGACGCAGCGATGCTCCCTCCCATCTTCACCGACGTATTTCAAGTCAAATCTTTCAGGAAAGTTCATGTCCAGCTGAATTGTTGCGCATTGCCAAGTCCTTCCTATGGCATCCTTGATGTGGAAGTCAACCTTCGGCCCGTAGAAAGCTCCCTCTCCTGGGTTGATCTTGTACCTCATCTTCTTGGATTCAAGTGCGTCCTTGAGCCCATTCGTAGCCGTCTCCCAAGCATCGTCTGATCCTATCGATCCAGCGGGCCTCGTGCTAAGTTCTACATGGAAGTCGAAGCCAAAAATCCTGTACATATGCGCAATGAAGTCAATTAAGCTGGTTATCTCAGCTCTAGCCTGCTCCGGGGCAAAGATAAGATGGGCATCATCCTGTGTGAAGGTTCTTACTCTGAAGAGACCTGATAACGTTCCTGAAAGCTCGTGCCTATGTACTATACCAAATTCAGCTATTCGTACTGGTAATTCACGGTAACTATGTTTTCTTTCATTGTAGACCAGCATTGCTCCTGGGCAATTCATTGGCTTTACTACAAATTGTGCTCCCTCGATTTCGGTGAAGTACATATTCTGCTTATACCAGTCAAGGTGCCCTGATTGCTTCCACAGGCTATCGCTGAGTATCTGGGGAGTTAGTATTTCCACGTAGCCTCTTTTCCTATGTTCTTCTCTTTCAAGTTCGATGAGTTTGTTCTTCAAGAATAGTCCTCTGGGCAGGAAGAAAGGCATTCCCGGTCCTTCTTCGTGGAAGCTGAATAGTTCAAGTTCGCGTCCGAGCTTCCTATGATCCCTTTTCTCTGCTTCTTCGAGCATGTGGATATATTCTTTTAGCATTTTCTCGGTGGGAAAGGCGATTCCATAGAGTCTCTGAAGTTGTTGGTTCTTTGCGTCGCCGCGCCAATATGCCCCTGCAACCTTCGTGAGTTTGATTGCTCCGATTTTTCCTGTGCCTAGAACATGCGGGCCTCTGCAGAAGTCTTTGAATTCGCCTTGTTGGTAAATTGAGACTTCTTCTCCGGCATGTTCATTGATGAGTTCAACCTTGTATCTGTTGCCTTTGAAGAGTTCAAGTGCCTTCTTTTTTGGTACCATGATCCTCTTGAACTGTAGGTCAGCTTTGATGATTTCCTTAACCTTTGCCTCAACCTTAGCCAGGTCATCCGAGCTTAGAGGCTTCATGTCGAAGTCATAGTAGAATCCGTCTTCAACAGCGGGTCCTATTGTTGGGAGAGCATCATGGTAGAGTTCGGTCACTGCGTGGGCTAGCACATGCGCTGCTGAGTGCCTAAGAACCTCTTTTCCATCCTTTGAATCAAAGGTAAGAATCTCGAATTTACTGTTCTTTTCGATTGGTGTGTTAAGGTCAACTGGAACACCGTCGAGTTTCGCTGCTATGGCGTCTGCTGCAAGCCGGTGGCCTATCTCGTTGGCAACTTCGAGTGGCGTTATCCCACTACGATGTTGTTTCCTTGATCCGTCTGGAAACGTGAGTTCCACCGAACTGGATTCCTTGCTTCTTTTCGACATTTTGTCATGCCATCTCCCAAATCTCTAGATCTCTTCTACTCTTCTCTCCCAGTTTGATCGCTGCGATAGCCTCTGCTGAGCTTTTCTCAATCTGCATTCTGACGTGACTTGAATGAGAACAAGAGATCTCAACAGAGAACGCATAAAAACCTACTTGAGGACCTTGTAGACCACGTTTGGCGGAGTAGCCACCGGGCAAAAGAAGCTTGTAAGCATTAGCCGATGGTTTGTATATCCCTCCAAGCCAACAGTAACTCACCCCAAGCAAGTCTGAAACGAAAGCTGCCTTTTCAGATTAGTAAAAACATTGGTATTTGAGCCTTTCGGTGCCGTCTCCCTTTTACTCTTGCCCATATTGCAGAGCGAATTCTTCAACCATTGAAGCACGTGCTGGATTGGCTTCAGTTTAGACGTGCTTGCTAGTGTCTGATGAAGATAGTTTCATTGAGTCCCTTGAAATGCTCGTCGCCGGTAACTACTCTTGCTTTGGTGACCTTTGCAGTGCAGAGAACTATCGAGTCTGCCAGTCCCCAGCCGCGCCTACTCTTTTTCATGAAGGGATCGATTTCACCTGCTTCGACCGCAATCTTGAAATCAAGTCTATCACGTAGGTGGTTGCTCTTATGAACGCCAAGCGCTTGAGCCTCCCCTCTTGGCTTTCATTTCCAAGGTCGATCTCTCCCAAAAGCTTCCTGCTGATTTCGGAGACCACTATTGTTGGTGTGGCTGACTCCTCGCTCTCTATGTACTGTCTTGCAACTTCTCCGGCTTGAGAGGCTCTAAAGTACTCCATCCATGCGTATGAGTCTATGACATATTTATAGCTCATGACTTTCAGCCTCATCCTCACTTGAGAAAGGTTTCAGTTTCTTATTAGAGCCAAACATCGAGCTTGGGATCTTCTTTCTCTTGGTAATGAGCTTCTTTATGACTTCATCATGGCTTCGCGCCCTCATTTCTTCCTTGAGCTCATTGAGCATCTGGAGCGTTTTCTCTGATACTTGAACTGTTGTCGGCATGGGAATCATCACCTAGAGTAGTTATAGTTATAGAATATAAGTGTTGGCATGATAGGATACTTACGCCAGCATCCTTGATGCCAGAGGCGAGAAGTAGAACCTTGGTCGAGAACCATAGATAGTTAATTGACCTTGCACTAGATGACTCGGGTCGCGCTTTGCCTCCGACACCAAAACACATGGAAGAGCCTCAGGGGAATCAGAATCAATGCCGTCGAGTCTTTGAGTCTTTCGGTGCCAAATACCTACAGGTATTGGGGTCTTAGTTCCCCATCTTGCTCCGGAGCGCCTTTTCTGCTACAAAGGTCGCGGTCCGTCCTATCGACTTGTCTTTCTCAGGTGCTCATGGTGGAGCATGGACTTGTCTTCTCTGAAGAAGTTCTATCCAGATACCGTTTGGATCCTTCACGAAAGCCTCTCTCCACCCGCCAATCTGGTACGGTTCAACAGCTACCTCAACACCTTTTCTCTTCAAGGTTGAAACAGAACTCTCCAAATTCTCAACATCAAAGGCTAGATGATCAAGATCTTCGCCATTCAGATACGCAGCGTAGAATGGGCTCTCTTCTTCGCAGTAATTCAGTTCCAAAAGTTGATTGGAGTTCGAGCTCTTCAGAGTGACTACTTCGCCTTTAGTCGGTTCCATTCTTTCACGTTTTTCCGCAACTCTCATTCCCAAAACCTCAGTGTAGAACCTGATTGACTCATCCATATTCTTGACTCTTATTCCGGTGTAGATAAATCTGAAACTCAAAATCCCAAGCCTCCACTATGTACCCCTGTCATCAATTCCATAAAGCGTTGTCTATAGTGTTAGGAGAACCAGGCTCAAATTCTGCCGAGTATTGAAGTCTTTCCGTGGCGTCGGAATAACAATTGCAACCTGTGACTCCGTACGCTTTGATATCTCTTATCAAACTTTATATAACGGGAGAGACCGTGCACCCTCAGAAGTAGAAGCATTCCCCACAGAGAAGAGAGACCATGAAAGACTATGATGTTGTCGTGGTTGGTGGCGGCATAGCTGGCTCTGTCGCCGCGAGGTTCTCAGCTGGATATGGATTTAAGACGCTACTCATCGAGAGGTTCAAGACCCCAAGAAACAAACCTTGCTCAGGGATTCAATTTGGCTTCTTTGAGAAGCTTGTAGGCAAACCCATACCGAAGGAAAAACTATGCTCCAATGAGCTTACCAAAGTGGAGATGATAACGCCCAGCGGGCGTTCTTTTAGAACGGGAATGAAAATGCTTAACTTCTGGAGATCGACGTTTGACAATTGGCTAAACGAGTTGGCATCTGATGCTGGAGCAGATTTCCGAGATGAAACCATATTCATGGACTTCCACGAGCACCCTGGGTGTTTCAAGGTTAAGATCCTTGCAAAAGACGGAGAGAAAGAGATCAAGACTCGGTATCTCATTGGTGCCGACGGACCCAACTCCAGAATAAGAAGAAGGCTTCGACCGATGGATTTTGGGAAAAGAGTCTCTGGGGCTGCGGTAAACTTCTACTTCGCTGGGGAAGGTGACTTGGATCCCAACACCCTCTACATGTTCAACAATCGAGATTTCTGTCCTGTCATGTTTGCATGGGTGTACCTCAAAGACGACATGTGGGTCATAGGCACAGGTTCAGACAAAGACCAAGATCCTATGGGGTATGCCAACCGATTCTTCAAACACGTTAAGGATAAGTACCGTCTCCGCGGGAAAACTGTTAAGAAGGAAGGTTTCACCTCACCGTTGGGAACTGGCATTTATCTGGGCCACGGAAACCTGCTAATGACAGGAGACGCGGCTGGCTTCATTGACCTTTATCGTGGACTCGGCATGGACAACGCGGCTCTGAGCGGACGACTGGCTGCAAGGTCAATCGCTAAAGCTGAAGAGACCGGCCGCCCAGCTATCCAACCTTATCAACGGTACACGAAAGGCATTGTTCACACGATTGAAAAGAATGCAAAGAAGCAGAACAGAAGATTCGCCACAAACGAGGCCCTTGAGAGAAGTTTCTCTCTTCCTAATTTGATGAAAATGGGTATACCAATGTTGGTATTCGCGCAGATCAACAAGCTACTGCCTCCAGAGAGTATGATTCTGCTTCCGCTCTAGCTCAGACTGGTTGAGTGCACCTCCTAACCTCAGACAACTGTAGAGTCAACTACTGAAATCAAACAAAAAGAAGCCTGTGGGAGAACAGGACCCAAACATAGCTAAGTGCAAGAATTCTATTCACCTAAAGCAGTTGCGACTGGGATCGATCTTCCCTTTTTGCGACAGGAATCACAAATGCCATATATGTCGAGGCGCTGTCCTGTCGTGGTGAATTTTGCGGCTGAAGTGACCTTGTCGACTAATTCCCGTGCAGTGCCATCTTCTAGATCCTTGATGCTGCCACATTGCGTGCACACAAGGTTTATGTGAGGTTTCATGTAGGAATCGAATCTAGCCCTACTCTGCGGGAAATCCAGTTCTTGGATTAAACCGAGTTCACTCAGGGTCTGGAGAGTTTTGTAAACTGTTGCAAGACTGACTGTTGGGAAAAGTGTTTTTACTTCTTGGTATATTGTTTGTGCGCTTGGATGTTGTCGAGTGTGGAGGGCGAGTCGGCAAATCGCGATCCGCTGTGGAGTGGCTCTGTATCCTTTCTTGCGGAAAGCCTCGATTATTGATAGGTCAGATTCCCTGTATTCGTTCATAGTCACTATTAGGTAATAATAGGTCTTAAATAAGCTTTCGTATTAGTCCTTAAGCAAGGATACAGAAAGAGAGGAGGATATCGAGAAAAATGAAAGAAAAGCAACTTACCACGAATCAAGGAGTTCCTGTCAGCGACAACCAGAATTCACTCACAGTCGGCGAACGTGGTCCCGTTCTACTACAAGATGTGCACCTCATTGAGAAACTCGCTCACTTCGACCGTGAGCGCATTCCAGAGCGTGTAGTGCACGCCAAGGGCGCCGGTGCCCACGGCTACTTCCAAGTCTATAAGAGTATGGCGAAGTACACCTGCGCGAAATTCCTTCAGGACCCGAAGAAGAAAACACCGGTTTTCGTCCGTTTCTCCACTGTAGTAGGCTCCCGAGGATCGGCTGATTCGGCACGCGATCCTAGGGGTTTTGCGACGAAGTTCTACACCGAAGACGGGAACTACGATCTGGTAGGCAATAATCTGCCAGTGTTCTTCATTCGAGACGCTATCAAGTTCCCTGACATGGTGCATGCCTTTAAACCTGCGCCTGACACAGGCATACCCACTAGCTCGTCAGCGAACAGTCGTTTCTGGGATTTCATCTCGTTGACACCTGAGTCGACCCACATGATAACTTGGCTATTCTCCGATCGAGGAACAGTCAAGAGCTACAGAAAAATGGAAGGATTCGGTGTGAACACCTACAAGTGGGTGAACGCGGAAGGCAAAACCGTCTATATCAAGTATCATTGGAAGCCAATGGCAGGAATAGAAACAATCGACCGCCACGAATCAACCCGCCTCGCCGGTGAAGACCCGGACGTCGCAACCCGAGACCTGCATGACACAATCGCATCGGGCAAGACTGTAGAATACGAATTGAACGTTCAAATCATGGAGATTGCTGACGAATTGAAGCAGGAGTTCGACCCGCTTGACCCTACGAAGACGTGGCCTGAGACCAAGTTCCCGCTGATGCCAGTAGGCAAGATGGTGCTGGACCGCAACCCAGAAAACTTCTTCGCCGAAACAGAGCAAGCTGCCTTCTGCCCCGCCTCAATCGTGCCAGGAATAGAGCTCTCTGCTGATAAACTCCTGCAAGGTAGAATCTTCAGCTATGCGGACACACAACGACACAGGCTCGGCCCAAACTACTTACAGATTCCAATAAACCAACCGAAAGTACCAGTTGACAACAACCAGCGTGACGGCTTCATGCAATATGCACCATACGGCGGAGGAACGGTTAACTACGAACCAAATACATTGGCGGATGGAATGCCACATGAAACACCGAGCATCATCGTGAGTCACCCCCATCTAGAAGGCGACATGGTGCGCAAGAAGATCAGCCTCGCCAACGACTTCCAGCAAGCAGGCGAACGCTACCATTCACTGAGCAAAGTAGAACAAGACCATCTTGTTGACAACATAGTTGATCCTCTTGGAAAAGCGACCAAGCAGATTCAACAACGCATGGTTGCAAACCTTACAAAAGCCGACGCCGAGTTTGGCAAGCGCGTTGCAGCAGGACTAAAACTCTAGGGCAACGGAGGAACATCCTTCTTTGCCTGCACTTTCCTTCTTTTGACCCAAGACCCAGATATCAGATTGTGACAATGAAACCAATCCTACACGCTCAAGGAACTTCAGGTTGAATGCTTAATCAAGAGAAAAGTTCTTTTCGTACTAAAAGAACATCCGATCGATTCTTTGAACAAAATAATTGCCAACAATTGCAATTCCAATCAATAGAATTAGGAGGCTAAGAAAAATGATAATTCGCAGTTCTCTCTTTCTCGCTAATTCGCTTTTCCCAAATCTCGGAAGAATACTGCTGAATATACCCCAACTTGCAATCAGAAGAAGCATCGAAACCAACAAAAAGGTGCCCAAGTTGCTCATCTGACTGCAAATTGGAACCTCAAACGTATATCCTGCTTGACAGCTGATGCTCATTAAGCGCTGAAATGCATCGCCTAAGAGAATCGCCAAGACGATTATGAGCATACTCAATGTTATTTTCAATATAGTTAAGAAATCACTTATTTTCATTTTTCAAGATCCAGCCCTTTACCTGAGACTAGCCGAACAATTCACAAATGCTGATCCAAGAAATCATACATTCTCAATTTTACGTCAGTTGGAAGCATGTGCCCGCCGACAAACCGCAAGGTGATGATGTTCCCTGAATGATCATAGTGTGCATATTTCTCTTCAAGCCAATTATGAATTTCTGCCACGCCGTTAATCGGCAAGCCATAATCCTCCGTTCCCGCTGACAAAAAGAGCGATCGGTTCCCAATGAGCCCAATTATCTCTTCCATTTTCAGATTTGACTTCACTATGCCTGGTAAGTAGAATGCATAATTCTGGAAAGTCCCCTCTTCGACAATTGAATTACTTCCATTGATTTTTCCGATTCCGCAATTCGAAAGAACTACCTTTATCCGAGAGTCATAGACGGCACACCATACTGCCATTTGACCTCCCAATGAATGACCTATGATACCGATGCGCGATGCATTAACATCAGAACGTGTCACTAAGTAATCTGTGAGGCGACTGATGTCCCAGACATACTTGAAATTCAACGTGCGATTGAGCATGAACATTAGCATCCCAGTATATGCTTCACCGTAAGGCACCTGGCGCTCACCAAAACACAAAGCGTCAGGACAGGCGACAATGTATCCGCGTTGAACAAGGCCCACAGCGATTGCCTGTCGCGGGTCTCCCGCTATGCCGTAGGGCTCCATCTTTCCAAATTCATACCTTCCATTATGCTGATGATGCACAATCACAACTGGGCAGGGATTAGCTTGCGGTATATCGGGAATCAAGAGGTAAAAGGGCACCAAGTCCCATTGGATTATCCCAGAGTTTTCAACAGCAATTTGCATTTTGAAACGTGTATACCCCTGCAAATGTGTTTCTTCGAGGATTTGCGGGTTTAAAGGCACGACTTGGGGTTTATCCCCCCAGAGATAGTCTAACTCATTCAAAACATTTCCTTGACTCTGTTGCCAAGTGGTTGCATTGAAATGAACCCAGTTGGTTCGGTCAAAGACACTAAGGGGTACATAGGTGTGAGGTTCTTGGTAGGCATTTGAAACTGTCACTACGCAAAACGGAACGATAATTAAGAAGAGAATTGTAGACGCGTTCAGTATTAGGTGAGAATGCCTCCTTCTGGTTCTAATTAGGGATTTAATGCGCGCTGGAGATTTGATGGACGCAATCATCGAAAAAGTTAGGATTAATGTGACTATTACGAATAACCCAAGCAATACGTCCATGATTATCGCGGGTAGCATAATGTCATAGGAGACTATGCTAGCCAGAGGAATAATGACAATAAGAAACACAATTCCACAAACCAGAATTCCTACAATGCCTATCATTCGCAGAATCTTCTCTACGGCAACTCTATTCATCGAATCAACTCCATTAGCGCATGCTGTAGAACATTTTCGCGTCTCCTTTCAAGTTGAAGAAAGGCATGACCCATTCTTCCTTGTTTAGAACAACTGGAGGGAGTCCACTACTTAAACCCGTCCAAGATCGACCGAAAATGAGACCTGACGGGGATCTAGACTCAAATGCTGCCGCGTATTGCACTCCTTTTGTACCGTTACTCTCTTGTACTTGCAAGGAGTTCAAAGGTTTTAATAAGGGTGGACGGCACAATGCTGCTTGTGGAAGCTAAGCTTCGAACCTCAGAGCAAAATAGGTGATAGATTTGAAAGGATATGTTACCACTCTTGAAAAAGAGACGAGGAAGAATGCCGATTTCCGCCGTGTGCTGTACACGGGGAAGTACAGCCAACTCGTGCTCATGAGCCTGAAGCCGGGGGAAGAAATCGGAATGGAAACGCACAAATCTGTCGATCAGTTCTTTCGGTTTGAGGGAGGAGAAGGAAAGGTAATTATTGATGGCGTTGAACATCGAGTCAAAGACGGAGACGGGGTTATCGTCCCAGCTGGCGCCAAGCATAATGTGGTCAATGCTTCTAAGCAATCGGAACTCAAACTGTACACGATTTACTCGCCGCCTGAGCACCAAGACAAAATAGTGCGCCATACTAAGGCAGAAGCGATTTCGAGTCCAGAAGAATTCGACGGTCGAACAACGGAATAGTGGCACACAAGAGTATCAGGGGAACGAGCAGGCCCAACTTCCCCTCTTGTTTGTTCATCTGCTTGTGCAAAAAGGTTCTCCCAATCTCCAATTCTTCAGTCTGATTTGACCTCTCCGAGGAGTGCATGCACTTTGGGCATCAGTTCGCTAACTGGTATTTTCTGAGGGCATTTCTCCTCACATGTTTTGCATTGAATGCAAGCACTCGCGCGATCTTTTTGACTGAAGAATCTTGTATATCTCATTCGAGCGATGTTCAGATCGTCATATATGATGCCGTCGTTGTATAATTCGAAGTTTCCTGGTATGTTTACTCCGTTTGGACAGGGCATGCAATAACCGCATTTTGTGCATGGAACTGCGGTTCTTTCTCTGTATTTTCTCTGAACACGTTCGACAATCTGTAGATCTCTTGCTCCGAGAGAATTCACGCTTGATATGTTTGCTGAGTGAATGTTTTCTTCAACCTGTCCCATTTTACTCATTCCGCTCAGCGCAACTGATACTTCTGGTTGATTCCACACCCACTGCAGAGCCCAATCGGAAGGAGAGCGTCTTCTCTCGTAACTGTCAAATATCCCTTGAACTGACGTTGGCGGATTCGATAATCGTCCACCCCGTATGGGCTCCATTACCACAACGGCTAATCCTCTTGAAGCTGCGTATCTCAGCCCCTTCGTTCCTGCCTGGTTTTCTGCGTCCATGTAGTTGTACTGTATTTGGCATAGAGTCCATCCGCTATACCCGTCTATTATTTCTTTGAAAGTTTCATATTTGTCGTGAAACGAGAATCCTACGTTTCTGATTCTGCCATCCTTGATGGCAGTTTCCGCCTTCTGCAGTAAGTTGAGATTCAGAACGGTGTTCCACCTCTGCTTTTCTAAACCATGGAAAAGATAGAAGTCAATGTGATCCGTTTGCAGTTTCTTCAATTGTTCGCTTAGGTAGTTATCGAAATCCTCCGCCTTACGAATTGTCCAGATGGGAGACTTTGTAGCGAGTTTGACTTTTTCCCTGTATCCGTCTTTCAATGCCTTTCCCACGATAATCTCACCATTCCCGTCGTGATACGGGTAGGCGGTGTCGACGTAGTTGACTCCCTGATCAATTGCGTACCGTATCATTCGTATCGCTTCTTTCTCGTCCACGTTTCCACTAGTGCCAATCTTGTCATTTGTCGGCAAGCGCATGCACCCGAATCCCAAGGCTGAAACTTTCCATTCCAGCCTTCCGAATCTTCGATACTGCATTTTCACTGCGCCTCTAGCTATCTTTTGTTTTGCCAACTTCTAGCAGCCATTTTTCCAGTGTCCGCGTATAGAAGAAATTCCACGATAATTACCTTTGGATGATGGTGGGAAACAATCAAGTCTGCCAAGACAGGCTCACTTAGATCATCACAAGGTAAAGAGGGTGTTCGCAACGCACAATATGATTATGGCGGCATCTCATTCATGAGAACTGCCTCGGACCTAGAGCTTCAAAGCAAGAAGCAAGAGTGTCGCTGAGCGTCATGCCAGCGACCACAATCAGGTAGAAGACATGAGGCATTGCTTTCCCAGACGCAATCATTCCATGCTTTCGCAGTTATCCACAACAATGTGATATTCGGTTGCAGTTTCTTTCCGATCTGGTTTTCTTTGGCCTCCAAGCTTGATAACGGTGCCTACTATTCTTAGCTTCTCACTGCAATTGATGTCTTCTTTGGAGTAGATTACGATTTGGCTGTTCCCGATGTCAAAGTACGAGGACTTTGGATGCGTAGGGGGACTGTCTATGAGATGTTGCCAATAGATGTTTGATATGGTTCCCTCGACAGCCACTTTCTTCCCTACATAGTTCTCAAGATCACTGGCATCTTTGATGACAACCAGATTCTTTGGGGCACACATACTTCAGAATCTCCTCCTTCTCATGCAATGAGGTTAGCGTTTGTTGTATCCTTATGCCAAGTACAGTGTTATCTTCTTAGTGAGAGCTTCATTACATGCTCGATTCCGTCCATCTTCCCCGTGAACTCAAAGCCAAAGCTCTTGTAGAATTCTTCGGCACTGCCCTTTGCCCTGACAACGCTCAAACATAAGGCGCTCGCTTTTGGTCTTCTCCTCACGCGCTTGATTATGAGTTCAAGTGCTTTGCGTCCGTAACCTTTGCCTTGGTATCTGGCATCGACCATGAACCTCCAGAGATAGTAGTACTCGCGCTTTGGAATTTCAACCAACATGACGAACCCGACTGGTGTTTCATCGGCATATATAGCGCGAAACCACGCTGCCTTGCTGAAGTACGCTTGTGCGATTGACACAGCGTTCGGCGCGACGAAATTCTTCTGGTCTTCGGAGACGCTTAGATTGCAGATAGTTCTCACCGTTCTAGAAGTGATCTTGCGCAATCTGACCTTTGTTTCCTTCCCAAGGAAGGCATTATTCATGAGAATATCACCTTGTTGTTACTTCCATCTTAGTGTACCTTTGAAATCCAAGAATCCCGTTGAAGTATGTGCTGCAAATCTGCTGACAAGATCTAGTTTCAAGGTCGACTTCACAACTGTTGTTGTGGAAGCAGAGGTTTCATTGAGTTTTGAATCTGGACATTACTGATTTGATGACACGCCCTTCGTACCAGTTTTTCGTCTTTCGTTTAGTTGCGATTTACTCAGAATTCTAGCCATTGCTTTAAAGGTTTTTTCATCGCGTGGTACTTCTCATAGTCTTTTTGAGAAAAACCGTTGTTTCTGCAGATTGAACCATAGTATTCCCCAGCCTTCGTTATCCTCCTTTTGAACGAACCGACTAGGTCTTCGTATCCGCCAACGTCTTCTTCCTCGCCTTCAACATCTATGAGGGCAAAGAAGGGTTTGAACCCGTATCCCCATGAATAACTGTGGAGGGTGCACCACCAGTTGTAGCCAAAGACATCGACCTTGTCCTCATTGATCGCATTGTGAAGCTCTCTCAAGTGTTCCAGGAGGAACTTGATCTTCTCATCATCGTCCCGTGTTGGAAATCCACTATCAACTACTGCCAATGGCAATCTGTAGCGCTTATAGAAGTCTCTTGCCGATTCTCTAATTCCTTGAGGATAGACCTCTGTTCTGACAACTTTGTTGTCTTCGGCCATAACAAGCCTCGAGTAGTATTCGATGCCCATGAAGTCAACCTTTCTCCTAATAGCATCTGGAACTTGATAGATCAAGGCTTGACTCGCTAGGTAGACAGAGTCTTGGTGTCTTTTGTTCTTTGGATCAAGGGGCACGAAAACTCCATAGTAGTTGCCAGATCCCACCTTTGCCTTAGTGACACTGTGAAGTTCCTCACTGCCCTCAAGAATAGCATCAGTAAAGTTTCCGAGGCAGATCATTGCTTCCGCGAAATCATGGTGGTATGGAGGTAACCCTCTGTCAGGACTTGCCCCGACGAAATATGATTTGAGCGCAGACCCAGCGGGATCATTTACGACGAGGCAGTAGTCGATATAGCTACCAAACTCTCTGCAGACAAGTTCGACGTACCGAGAAAACCTCTCAACGGTTTTCTTAGAAAGCCATCCTCCCTGCTCCTGAACCCACATAGGGTTGGTAGAATCCTGGAGCGCTACGAATGCCTTCATACCAGTTTTCTTGAGAGAATCAAAATACTTGTGGTAGAAGCTAATGGCGTCCTTGTTGATCCTACCCTCTTTGGGTTCGATCCTAGCCCATTCGATAGCTGTTCTGAAGGCACTGTGATGCAACTTGTTTCTAATCAAGTCGAAGTCTTCGGCGTAATGATCGACATGCCTAGATGTCCAACGGATTGGTAGATCACTTTCGGCCCCTCCAAAGGCCTCATAGTCTGTAATAGCAGAACCCCAAAGGAATCCATCGGGAAAATGATAGAGGCCAGACTCAACACTCAAACTTGAACTCTATCTCCCACATTTCCGAGTTCATACTAGGATAGGTAAGCGGATACATATATCATTTAAGGTCACCAATACGATGCGAGGGCAAGTCAAGTCTTCTTAAGCGGTGCCAGAATTGACCAACAAAGGCATGAGCTCGGCCAAATGGATTGAGTCAGTTGTGAAAGAGTTTGTCAGAGAATCCCCTGATAATTCCTTAAAGAACAAGGACAACGAAAGAGCATGGGCTGAGCCCCTAGTGGCTCTATCAAGTGGGGTCGACCCTCTCTACCAGTTCTACAAGAAGGATATCGGAGAATTCTACTTCTCGCCCTTAGAGATGTTCTCAAGAACCTTTCCGAAAGTTGAGACCACGGCGGATCAACTTGCAGTAGTGAGCTGGATCCTGCCTCACACCGAAGCCACTAAGAACGAACATAGAAAAGAGACGAGATTCCCGACTGAGAGGTGGGCCAGAGCTCGGATGTTCGGCGAGGAATTCAATGATGCACTTCGGCGACATGTTGTTGCCGCTTTCACGAAGGAAGGGCACGAGGCGGTGGCGCCATCGCTCTCGTCTCTCTGGGGAACCAGAGCCTTCGGGAAGTACTTCATCACGTCAAATTGGTCAGAACGTCACGCTGCATATACTGCCGGTCTTGGAACCTTTGGTCTCTGCGACGGTCTAATCACGCCAGTAGGCAAGGCAATGCGCTGCGGCTCGGTAATTGCCAAGATTGCTGTTCCACCATCCAAGAGACCATATACAAGTCACCACGCATACTGCCTCTTCTACTCCAAGGGCATATGTGGCAAATGCATCGACCGGTGCCCCGTCGGGGCAATCTCCAAAGCGGGTCACGACAAAATGAAATGCTCCCGGTACGTTGATTCTATGTGGGGGTACGTTCGAACTCATTACGGCTTCAAGGGCTATGGCTGTGGACTATGCCAAACAGGCGTGCCCTGCGAGTCGGGAATCCCCTCTGAAATTAATGCTAGGTAGCAAATCCCTTCTTCAGGGATGGTTCATCGCAGAGCTGCAGAAACCTCATAGCTAGAAGAACCTGCCCAACTTTCGAACCAGTCCCTTGTACAGCTCAAAAAGCAAGATCGGGAAAAATGCGAAACCCATGACAATGAGCCAGTCTATCCAAGTAAGCTGAATAATCTCGAGATTAATCCCGACCGCGTTCAACAGAAATAGCTGGATTGCGGGGATGTACATTAGGATCACATGCGCTATCGGAACTGATAGTATCAGGACCAGCAAAGCCACGCGATCTTTTCCCCTCAAAGCTTTGTGAAATGGTTTGTTAATCCGAATCAAAGAGATTACCAACATTGCCTCTGCAACAATTGCGACCGAATGCAGCATTGTGCGGGCTTTCGCTTGATCCCAGTTCAGTGGGCTCGCCAAGCTAGCAGGACCACCAAATCTTGGAATGTAGCCCATCTGGTTTTCTGCAAACAAAGGTATTACGCCATTCAGTGTACTAAAATAGACAAGGTAGAACACGCATGCAAGCGCTATTGAGAAGAGAACCAAACCAAATGCCAACCGTTTGTTGAAGATCCCTTCTCCGTCCCGCGGCTTTTCTTTCATGACATCTCTGTCAAGCAAGCTGATTATGATTGCGAAGGGAGGTATGGAGTGGACAGTGGCGAAGATGTATATTTGCTGCCATTGATTTAGCAAGTAGAATCCGGGGATTAAGGCTGAACCGAAGTAGATGAGAGCCTCGGCAAAGTTGACGGCAATGAAGAAGAAGATGATTGCCCGGATTTTCTCAAAGAGGCCTCTACCTTCCCTGATTCCTGAAATGATTGATGTGAACGAGTCATCAGTGATTATCATACCTGCAGCCTGTTTTGCAACGTCTGTTCCTGTGATTCCAGTGGCGATGCCAACATCCGCCCTAGAGATTGCTAGTGCGTCATTCACGCCGTCACCTGTCATTGCGACGACGCGTTTCTGATCTTTGTAGCGTTCGACTATTGTCATCTTGTTTTCTGGTGAAACTCTAGCAAACACGGATGTCTTCAGGAATTGCTTGTCCGACAAAGATTCGATTTCACGTCCTTCTACTGCAAGATCCGTTTTGTCAGCTATGCCCACTTCTTGTGCGATGCTTCTCGCCGTTTCTACGCTGTCACCCGTTATCATGATCGGTTTGATTCCTGCATTCTTAGCTTCGGTGACAGATTCAAGAACGCCTTCCCTTGGCGGGTCCATGATAGCGACGAAGCCGAGATAAGTCAAATCCTTCTCAATTTGCTCTCTATCTGTCTTGTACGTTGTTGGTAATTCGTTTAGATATTTGAAAGCAAATGAGATCACCCTGTAGCCAGATGAAGCGAAGAGATCGACTTTCTTGTCGACAAGGGTCTTATCCTTGTCTCTCAAAAGTCCAGCTTCAGTGATTTTCTTTTCTGCTATGCGGCTGCAACGAGGTAAGAGGACTTCCGTGGCTCCTTTTGAGAATATCACATACTTACCGTTCTTACTATCTTTGAAGACTCTTGTTGTGCGCTTGAGCTTTGATTCGAACGGGTAGTTGACTTGTTCCTTGAATCGGGACTTGTACACTTTCTCGTCAAGTCCCGATTTCTGAAAAAGAACCAGCAGTGAGACATCAGTGGCGTTGCCTGATGCCTTGTAGACTTCCTGCTCTCTGTCAGAGATTTTGACCTTCTCCTTGATGATGCTACTTTCGTTGTCAAGCATGCCTGACGCGAGAACGCATTCCAGAGACGTCTCCGGCTCAATCTGGACTTTACTAGAGCCGAGTTCCTCAGGTCTCCTTCTTATGACCTCTCGCAAATCTGATGAAGGATCGACCGTCATAACCTCGCCAGAGGGTTGGTTGCCTACGCCTGTTACACCATATGTGGTATTCTTCAGATCGGCAGATGGAAGGCATATCCATCTTGCCGTCATTTCGTTTTTTGTTATTGTCCCAGTTTTGTCTGAGCAAACAACTGAGATTCGACCAAGGCTTTCAACAGCGCTCAGGTCGCGTATGAGAACATGGTGCTGAACCATGGCAAGAATTCCCGTAAGCAGGATAATTGTTGTCAATAGTGGAATATTGATTGGCATTATAGTCATCGCTGTCTGCAAGCTTCTCACTATCGTCTCCGAGACCAGCTTGGTGTTGAAAACGCCTCCAGCAAAGATGCCATTTGCCAATTGAAGAACAATCAAGTTATATGCAAGTGAGAAAACCAGATAGAAAATCACCGCAACTCCAAGATATTTCGCGAGCCTGTTAACTTTTTGACGCAGGGGTATTTCGCCTGTGTCGAGCTCTCCTAAGGTCGTTGATATTCTTCCGAGCTGAGTTTCTTTTCCAGTTCTCATGACCAAAGCTCTTGCAAGACCCGCTGTGACATATGTCCCCAGAAACACCATATTCTTGATAGCATGAATTGGCGCCCCTTCATCGACGGGAAGGTCGACCTCAGTCTTCTCTACTTCGTTAGATTCTCCAGTGAGAGCTGCTTCGTTCACTCTAAGGCTGGAAGCAGTGATTATCCGAGCATCGGCGGGAATCCTGTCTCCCCTTTCCAGTTTCAATATGTCTCCCGGGACCACCTGCTCGGACGGAATCTCCACGATCTTATGGTCTCGGAGGACTTCGCATTTGGGAGCAGATAGTTTTTGCAGAGCTTCAAGTTTCCTTTGTGCCCTTGCTTGCTGTACGACTGCAAGAGCAGCGTTAATGCCAATCAGTGGGATCCATATGAAGAGTCGCGCTCCGGCTTCAGGCAATATGAATATGGCAAAAAACAAGAGGATGATGCTGACTACTAGGAATATGGTTATGAGCAGATTCATGAAAGGCGCGATCCACACCTTGTAGAAGCTGGGTTTAACTCGTGGAATCACATTTGGTCCGAATTCCCCAAGTCTGTCCTCCGCATCTTTGCCGGAAAGTCCTTTGTTGGGATCGGTTTTCAATTGTTTTGACAGATCCTCTAAGGAAAGCGCACACATCTCAGCGTACTCGCCATCGAAGTGCTTATCTTCTCTGTTTGCGGGGGAGCTGATCTCGTTCACGCGACTTACCACCGTTATTCTTCGCTCGATGTGTCGCTTTCAGAACCATTTCTCTGGTATTGCGCTAGTTGTATTTAAGCATCAGCAAAACATAGACCAGAACGAGAAGTGCCTAACTAGTCCCGATGATCCATAACGAGGAGCGTCAAGTGCTGGGCTACTTCACCGATGCCTCAGACAGCGAAAATAGTTTGAGGACTCTTATAATTGTTACGACAAATGCCTGACTTGGCATTTCCCAGATTTGCGACCATCACAAATGCGGACTTACTTGACATCAGTCTGTTTTGATGTTTTCCCTCGCCGATTGAAGCAGCATGAATCCAAGAACCATCCCTACTATTCCAACTGCCATCACGGCAGATGGAGCAAATCCCACTCCGCCAGATACTGAAAAAGGAGTGGAATTCACCATTATCACAAAGGTAGCAGGTAGAGAGTTGATTTCGACGGTCGCAACTATGGTTCCGATTGTCACTAATATCCCTAGAATGATGTACTGTCGCGCAATTCTTCTTGCATTTAATGTTGTATTAGACGATCGCAATGCATTTACCACAGTAACTGTCATTAATAGTAATCCGATAAAAACGGAGATCATCCAGAAGATATTGTGACCCAAGTAGGTCGTGTAGACCCGGCCTGTCGTATTGACTCTGCAGATCCCGGCCAACAGTTCGTAACCATTTGCGACCACAAACGTGCCTGCCGCGTTCGCCACAAACCAATAGTCAAAGAAATAGACCCAAGCGAGAAAGATGATAAAAAGGGAGACCCCAGGGATTGCTCTGAACCATTCAACCGTGCCGACAATCGCCTCGGCAGCTTCACTCTCTGAGATTTTGCTCGATCTATCCAGCCTCCTCAGTTATGGAT
Source organism: Candidatus Atabeyarchaeum deiterrae (assembly GCA_037310415.1). Classification (GTDB taxonomy): domain Archaea; phylum Asgardarchaeota; class Atabeyarchaeia; order Atabeyarchaeales; family Atabeyarchaeaceae; genus Atabeyarchaeum; species Atabeyarchaeum deiterrae. Next base: position 1,491,213 of record CP147780.1, on the reverse strand, counting down.
TTTTGACGCTACCATTAATATAAAGCTCTCTTCTCGCAGGTGCCTAGTGGGAAAGATTGTATCGAGAAAAGGAGGATATTTCGAAACGGCTCGCGAATTTACCATCTTGCGCGACGGTCATTTTTCCAAACATCAGAAGTGTCGCTGTAGCCTCGTTTCTCCCAGTATCCTAGCTCTTTCTTCTTCATGAACGTTATGCGCTCGATCCACATCGCACTCTTATACGCGTATTTATCTGGAACTATTAGTCGAAGCGGACCGCCAAGTGACTCGTCAAGATTCTCGCCATTGAGCTTGTATGCTAGAATGACATTATCTCGGAGAAGATCCTTGAGATCTAAAGACGTGGTGTACCCATCAGAGCACTTGAAGAAGACAGATTCTGCTCCTTTTTTAGGCTTCACAATTTGCACCAACGTTGTGAATTTGACTCCGTGCCATTTGCAGTCCATGACACTCCACCCCTCTACGCAGTGGAAGTCGCTCTTGGATTCGCTTGAGGGAACCATTACGAATTCCTGCCAGGTTAGCTTTGCTGGTCCCTCTATTTCTCCGTCGACAGTCAAGACCCACTTTTCTAGGTCTATCTTTGGGTTCTCTGGTATGATTCCAGGGTGGTCTATATTCCACCGGAGTATGCCATCTACTTCCTGCTGATCTGGAGGTAGCTTCTTGTTTGTCATGATCGTGACCATGATTTATGATCCGTTATAAGGATTGTTTGCAGTGAAGAGTCACAATCGGATCTAGGATCGATGACCACAAGAAGAGCCATTCGATCGAGCATATGACCGCTTGTAGAGAAAAACTAAAATACAAAGTCAATTCACTGGATTGACATCATCCTTGAACGCTTCAAAAAAGCACTGTCAGCAAAAGAGAGTCGAATGAGCGAAGAGTTGAGTCCGAAACGGTCAACAAACTACTCCGCGACATTTCCGAAAACGTTGCAAGCAGACCAATCACCACAATGATCCATATGAGCGCTCCGCCAAGTCCAACACGTTGCTTCAGGTTGATCGCGATTTAGGAAATCTGATGAGAGGCAAATACCAAAACTAACAGGTTCGGGATAATGATGAGAAGGATTCTTGTAACAGGCTCGTATGGCCAGATCGGTAGTGAACTCGTTCCAGCACTGAGAGAGAAATATGGAAATGAGAATGTCATTGCAACTGACATAAAGCCTCCTCCAGTTTTACGCGAAACGGATTTGTTCCTTTACTTGGATGCTCTGGACTCAGAAGCACTTACAAAAGTTGTCTGTGAAAAGGAAATAGGTACAATCTATCACATGGCTTCAATTCTATCAGCGACTGGGGAGAAAATGCCACAGACAGCTTGGAATACCAACATGAACAGCTTGTTGAACGTGCTAGAAGTTGGAAGGAAATATGGAATTGAACGAATTATCTGGCCAAGCTCGATTGCTGTTTTTGGTCCATCAACTCCGCGAGAAGACACACCTGATGACACTATTTTGCGACCTACTACAATGTATGGGATTACCAAGGTTGCTGGCGAATTGCTAGTGGAATACTACTTCAAGAAATACGGTCTTGACACTCGTTCAATGCGACTGCCAGGAATAATCAGCAGTGAGACACCGCCAGGAGGCGGAACGACGGATTACGCTGTGGAGATATTCTATGAAGCAATCAAGCAGAAGAGGTATACTTGCTTCGTTGAAGAAAGGACAATGCTTCCAATGATGTATATGCCTGACTGCATAAAGGCCTTCATTGATCTTACAGAGGCCGATGGTTCGAAATTGAAGCATCGTGTCTTCAATGTCGCAGGAATGAGCTTCGCGGCTGGAGATCTTGCTGCAGAAATCAGAAAACAAATCCCGGAGTTCAGGATTGAGTATAAGCCAGACTTCCGGCAAGAAATCGCGGATTCTTGGCCAAGGTCTATTAATGATTCCCTGGCACGAGAAGAGTGGGATTGGAGTCCAAGTTATAATCTCGCAACCATGACGAAAGACATGATCAAGAAGCTGGGCAAAAAACTCAAGTGATTCTCCCCCTCTGGGAAACCCCGAGGGAGTCTCCAGAATCTACGGAAGTTGAGGAGGCTGCTTGGTTCTCGCGAGTGGAGGCAGAGGCGTTCAACCGCCGTCCAATGCTTCTTTCAAGAAAAGTGGAGGAGAGTTATGGCAAGTAACTTATCAATTGGAGAGCTTTCTGGTTTCAACTACAATATCACATGGAGTGCTTTTCCCACTTTTTCGAATGCCGCCAGCGCTTCGTCCAAGTCTTTCTTCGATAGGGCCGAGTTCATTATTGTTCTGATTCTAGCAGTTCCCTTCGGTACCATCGGGTATATTATTGGCAAGGCAAATACGCCTTCTTCGAAAAGCATCTTACTAAACTGTTTCGCTTTCGTGTTCTCACCTATGATCGCAGGCGTTATTGGCGTTTGGCTTCCACCCGTGTTGAAGCCAAAGCTGTTCAACGCACTCTTGAAGTAGTTCGTGTTATCCCAAAGCGTCTTAACGTGTCCAGGCTCTTTCTCTAACACATCTATTGCTGCTATGCATGCTGCCGCAACAGGAGGGGGATGCGATCCTGTAAGGAGCCAAGTTCTTGATTTGTTGTATGCAAAGTTGATGAGATCCCTACTTCCGTTCACGTGTCCTCCAAGGACCCCAAAGGCCTTTGAGAATGTTCCCATCTCAACGTGAACTCTTCTATGATCAAGATGAAAGTGTGAGACTATGCCTCGTCCGCCCTCACCTAGGACCGCTTCTCCATGTGCATCGTCGACGTACACCATTGCGCCGTGTTCTTCAGCTGCCTTTGCGATCCCGTCGAGGGGCGCTATGTCCCCGTCCATCGAGAAAACGCCGTCAGTTATGATGAGGATTCTCCTATAGGTGGGCGTATGTTTCTCTGCCTCTCCGAGTACTCTCTCAAGGTCTGAGACGTCTCTGTGTCTATAGATTGCTCTTTCAGCAGTTGAGAGTCTTACCCCGTCGATGATGCTACCGTGGTTCAGCTCATCACTTATAATGAGGTCTTCCTTACCGACAAGTTGGGGTATCAGACCGGAGTTGGCTGTGAAGCCACTCGTGTAAACGAGCGACGCCTCAGCCTGTTTGAATGCAGCGAGCCTTTTCTCAAGTTCAACGTGTAGATCCATGTTGCCTGCTATGGGCCTAACTGAGCCAGATCCTACTCCATAAGTTCGAATGGCCCTTATGGCGGCTTCCTTCAACTTTGGATGTGTGCTAAGAGAGAGATAATTGTTTGAACATAACATTAGCACCTTCTTGCCGTCGACGATACACCTTGTTGAACTTGGACCTTCAAGAATTCGAAGTCTCCAATCCAGTTCTTGGTCAACAAGAGCCTGGTACTCTTGTCGGAGAAAAGACACTGGGTCTCTATTATTAGTAGTCATGCCTTAAGTCACCTATTCCACGTTGATCCATTACTAAGGTGGAGGGACTACGCGTATTCCTAACTAAGTGTCCTGACATTTAAGAGTTGGCTTATAGTTTTTAAGCGTGTTTGTAGAAAACATTAACGGAATTGGTGAGAAAAGTCAGGTAATCTCATAAGGAGATATCTGAGAACAGAAAATGCGGTCGTCACTCATGAACTTCCTACAATGATCGCCCAGATTTCGAATCTTCGGAAGTGGTAAATATGCTAGAGAACATTTTCAAGATGGCCCAGAAAGTGCCAGGAATCATAGGGATTGGTGTCTCAGGCCTCGTTGACCATGCCAAGAAGACTGTGGATTCGGCCATGCGAGCTCAATGGAATGGCTACGCGAAACGCATATTGATAGTTGCAACAAGTGAAACGTTCGAAGAGATAGGGGCTGTTGATACATCCCTCGTATCCATTGTCAGCGAAGATCCCGAAACCGATCTGATCAAACTCCTTGATGGAGAGGTAAACGGAATAGTGCGGGGGTCTCTCGATGCGAACAAAATGCTGGCTGCGCTGAAATCCAAATTCAGGCTCTCATTCTTAGCACGTCTAGCACTACTGGAAACCTCTGGTAGTCATAGGTTCTTTTTCGCCCCTATTGGAATAGATGAAGGGAGAACTGTGAAAGAGAAAGTCTATTTCATAAGTGAGGGAGTAAAGCTAATCCAGTCGTTGGGAAATGTGCCGAAGGTGGCTGTGCTGTCTGGTGGAAGAACAAGTGACGTCGGTCGTGACAAGAGGGTTGACAACACTATCAAGGAAGCTGAGAACGTAGTGAAGGAAGCTAAACGTGAAATCGGTGATACAGACATCAAACACTACGAAATACTAATCGAGAATGCAATCGCCGATAAAGCCAACCTGATAATCGCTCCCGATGGGATTTCTGGAAACCTGATCTATCGCACCTTGATCCACCTTGGAGCAGGAGGATCATGCGGAGCTCCCTTCCTTGGACTGCCAAAACCCGTTGTAGACACCTCGCGGGTTGGACCGATAGACGAGTACGTTTCAGCGATAGCGTTCGCTAGCGCATTAGTGACCAAAGCCTAGGAACAAAAGTTGACCAGATGTCTTTTTTCTGCCTTGTTTCTCTAAGATTAGTTTACAGTGGAGCGCAAGCGAGACTTAGTCAACTGCCACCTAACAAGTTAGGTGGCTTGCAGCTGCCGTCCACCACGCCCACAGGCGAGGCTTCACCTAGCGCTACTATTGGCTCGTTGACGAAGAGCCTGAGGTACTCAGACTTGCCAAGTGCCCCGATGTTCCGCGCCGCGTTCAAATCCGCATTCAACGCGAAGCCGCAGACGACGCAGTGAAAATCCAACCCACGCCTATTCAACTTGCTGACATAGCCGCAACGCGAACAACGCTGAGAAGTATGTCGAGGGTTAACCTCAACAACAATCTTTCCTTTTGCCTCCGCCTTGTAGACTAGGAGGCGACGCAACTCATTAGGCGACCAGGAGCCCAACAACCTGTTAAACCGTCTCCCATTCATCTTCCTTCTCTTGATACGGAGGTTTTCCAGGGCGAATACGTCAAACCCCTTCTTATTCACTATGGCTTTGGATATACAGTGGTTAGTGTTCAGCGCAAACCGTCTCTCTCGCCCCGAGAGCCTCCGCAGCTTACGGCGGGCGGAGCGAGTGCCTACGCGCTGAAGCCTCCGCCCAAGGTGCTGGTAGCGCCCCTTCACAGCCCTCAAATTCCCGGAAGCATAGAAGGTGTTGTCCGAGCAGACTGCAATCCTGAGTATGCCTCTGTCGATGCCTAAAACCTTGCCAGCCGCATTCTCTTTCACGTCCGGCATCTTCACCTGAACGTTGAGGAATACTCTGCCGCATCGGACGAGTAGCTGCGCGCTTGTGTACTCTCCTCTCCAAGTGTCCAAGTAGTCATAGTGTTTGAAGGGAAAGCTCAGGCGACCGCTGACAGTAGTCAGCGACACCTTGTCTGAGTCGGGGTAGAACTTGAAGGTGCGGTTGTCGTAGCGAACGGATAGGCGCTTCTTGACTGAGGCGGCGCAGTCTGTTCTCTTCAGCACTTCTGAGGCTTCATCTCTTGCAGTCTGAACGAGTGCAGAGGACAGTCTCGGCAAGGCTTCCCGCACTTGGCGGTACGTTGCCTTATTCAAGGCGTTCTTGTTGTAGGTTCTGTGTTGAGAGCCGTAGTTCAGAACTATTTGGCAAGCCTTGTTGAATACGAGCGCTGTCTCAACCAGAGCAGGGTCACCGGGGAGAGCAACCTTAATAGTTCTGAACATGCTTAACAACTAAGCATCACCCACATTTAACTAAACCATCTTATTCCCAACGCAATTCATCCACCCTACAAGTGGGGTGGTCTTCTTGCTAGATGACCAATAAAACATTATTGGTCCCCTACAATGCAGATAAATTCAGCTTGGTGGTTGAATATGCCGCTCAAAACGCCTCAACAATACTTGGAGAGCATTCGGAGAGAAGTTAATCTGTACATGTTTGGGGAAAAGATCACTCAGTTTTGGAAACACCCATACTACAGGATCATAGAGCCATCCATTAATGCCGCGAAGAAAACCTATGAACTCGCTCAGATGGATCGCTATAGGAATCTGATGACAACTGAATCTCACATGACAGGTGAGACAATAAACAGGTTCAATCATATTCATCAATCAGTGGACGACCTAGTCAAGAAAGTTGAAATGCAACGACTAGTGGGACAGAAGACCGCCTGTTGCTTTCAACGATGTGTCGGTTTCGATGCAGCAAACGCCCTTTACAGCATAACTTGGGAAATCGACAAGAAATATGATTCCCGCTACCATGAAAGATTCAGAAGATACTGGACTGAGGTGCAGACGCAGGATTTATTCGTCGCTGGATCGATGACTGATACGAAGGGGGATAGAAGCAAAAGGCCCAGCAAGCAGACAGATCCAGATGCATATCTACACGTCGTCGACTCAAGCGATGATGGAATCGTGGTGCGCGGCGCCAAAATACACCAAACTGGTTTCTTGAATTCTCACCGAGCAATCGTGATGCCCACGATAGCCATGAAACCCGGAGAAGAAAGATATGCGGTGAGTTTCGGAGTGGACACAAATGAAAAAGGGATAACCATGATCTACGGCAGGCAGACATCCGATACTCGGAAAATGGAGGAAGACAAGTTAGACGCAGGCAACTGGAAATATGGTGGGCAAGAGATATTCGTTGTCTTTGACGATGTGTTTATTCCCAGAGAACAGATCTTCATGCAAGGCGAATTTGAATTCACGGGTGAACTAGTAAATCGATTTGCGGGTTTCCACAGACAGTCATATGCCTGCAAGACTGGCGTCGGGGATGTTCTAATAGGTGCAGCAGCCCTAAGTGCAAGATACAATGGGGTAGAAGAAGCCTCGCACATTAAAGACAAGCTTGTCGAAATGGTTCATCTCAACGAGACACTCTTCAGCTGTAGTTTGGCCTGCAGTGTCAAAGGCTTTAAGCGGGAAGCAGGAAACTATGAAATGGACATGTTACTCGCAAATGTTAACAAACAGAACGTCACAAGATTCCCTTACGAGATTGGGCGATTGGCAGAAGACCTAGCCGGAGGCATCATCTGCACAATGCCTTCACAAGCAGACTTCGATAACCCAAAGATTGGACCACTAGTGAAGAAGTACCTTTCAACTTGCGATGATGTGCCTCCAGAAAATCGTTACAAACTCCTAAGATTCCTTGAGAACATCTCCATGGGCACCGCCTCTCTCAGTTATAAAACTGAATCTCTGCACGGAGCGGGGTCACCTCAGGCACAGAGGATCATGATTGCGAAACAAGCGAATCTCGAAGAAAAGGAGAAACTGGTAAAGGAGATACTTGACATTGAATAGAAACGATTCATTCACAGTCGATCGCTGGTCTCTCACTCTTACTTGTTCTCTCCCCAAGTACATGATGTGATTGGCCCCAATTTGCCGTGACTCAGAACCTCTTAATGTCTCGAACTAGTGCCATCGTTCGAGTTTGTGAGTGACGATCATTCCGGTATCAAGATTAATGTCACGAACTGTCTTGACTGAACTGCCGACCTATTCCTCCTTTATCTCTTCGCCTTCCACGATGTTGGTAATACCCATTGTCTCAGGTTTCGCCTCTTGCATGAAGGTAACCAAGTCCTTTCTTGTTGCGTGCTTGCCGTCCTCGCTTTGAATGTAGTACGCTGCTGAGGCATTTGCGAAGAGCAGGCGCTCGATGTGAGGCATTCCTACAAGTTCGCCGAATATATTTCCTGCATTCCAGGCATCTCCGGCTCCGGTCACACGTTTTGCTTCGACTTCGAAGCTTGGAGCTACATACCTGTTTCCTTGAGAGAAGCTGGCTGAGTAGTCCATTGTGTGCAGATCTATCCGGATTTTGAGTTTGTTGTACAGAAGTAGTGCGGCCTCAAGTGCGAGCTTCTTCAAATCTTCGGTCTTTCTGCGTTTATCTAATGATTTGTCGAAGAATCCTGCATACCAGCATGCTTCGCTTTCATTCATTCCGAAGATGTCGACAAAAGGTTTCTTTAGGACTCCGCTCATGACCTTGCCGATCTCATCTTTTCTGGATGACGGGTCGCATGTATCGAAATATGTCTTACCTGCGCCTTCGGCTTTGACCTTTCTAAACACGGACTCCGCGAGTTTGGTGCCCATCTTGTTTTGTAGCCAGTTGAAGCAACAAACCATGTCTGCCTTCAATATCTTCTCCCAGTCTTCGCTTGTGATTGAATCAGGTCCAAAATCCTTAACGGAGCCTGGATAGTTCAACATGACGTTCGACTTGCGCCCATGCACCTTAGCTTCCAAAGCTACAGTCAAGGCAAGCTCCCCGTCTGTCTTCACGCCAGAGAGGTCAACGTTCTCACGATTTAGAAAATACTTCAGAAGCTGCAATCCGAGGTCACTCGTACGACCTACAAAAAACACATTAGCATCTAATGCCGCCAAAGCGGATACACAGTTCACGGAGTTTCCGCCTCTCATAACACACTGTGTAGTGAGCGGAATATTGCCTCCACCTTGGTTTGCAACCTCTTCCATCCGCTCTTGAAGAGACTTGAATGAACCATCATATGTTACGATATGGTCTAAGAAGAAGTCAGGCATTATCGCAACCCTGACGGGTGACGCAATGCTTGAGATGCGCTTACTTAGCGATTCCACATGCTTGTCTATTAACTCAACGTGTTCTGTCACGTGTCATCAGTCCTCGTTATGTATATTGGCGAGTCAAGATATAAAATAACTGAGAAAGTCCGCTGGGTTCGTGCTCCCAGCATCATTTCACCGAATTATGCAGTAACTGAAGATGCAAAGCGAGACCCTTCACCGATCACACTTGTAAGGAGGAGAAAGAACAGCGTGAAACTTTATATTGTTCGTACTTTCTACTCATTCTTTCAACAAGGGTACGCGAAAGAAGACAAATCATATTAGACTTTCGTATTGAGTTCTGCGGAAATTGTCTGGTTATGAAGTGACGTATTAGGTGGTGTGTTAGAGAGGTGCAGATGATTCTTGTGATGTTTGGTCCCCCAGGGGCTGGTAAGGGAACCCAAGCCACTTTTCTCTCTGAGAAGTATGGCATTCCACAGATATCGACAGGAGATATCCTGAGAGCGGCAGTGAAGAATGAGACAGAACTCGGTAAGAGAGCGCGGAACTACATGGGTAAGGGGGCGCTTGTACCGGATGAGGTTGTAATAGGGATGATTGAGGAGAGAATCAAACGGAAAGACTGTGCGAATGGATTCATACTCGACGGGTTTCCAAGAACGATTGCTCAAGCGGAGACATTGGACAAGTTGCTTGCAGAGAGGAAAACTCCCTTATCGTATGTGATAAATCTCAAGGTGAGTGACGATGAGCTAGTCAAGCGATCGGCAGCTAGACGAGTGTGCAGATCATGCAACGCAGTCTATAGCCTCATAGCTAATCCTCCCAAAGTCGATGAAAAATGCGATGTTTGTGGAGGGCAACTGTATCAGCGGGACGACGACAAGAAGGAGGTCGTCAGAAACAGACTCAAAATCTATGCGGATCAGACTAAGCCGCTCCTCAAGTTCTATGCCAAGCGAAAACTCCTGAGGGACGTAGATGGTTCTCAATTAATAGATGAAGTGAGGGAATCAATAATGAAGGCAATAGCTCACTAGATCGTGTCTTGCTTGCTAAACGCTTAAAAGGATGGTTTAATGAACACGGATAGTGTAACAGTATTTCTATGACCAAATCGAGAATGCTTCCGATTGGACGTAGGAATGGAGGTTGATTATCAGTTGGTGGATTTCGCTCTAGATGACAAGGAGTCAGATATCAAGAAGAAAGCCGAGGAATACACCTACAAGTACGTTACACCAAGAGCGCAAGAACTAGATGACAAGGACGACTTCCCCATGGAAGTCATTCAGAAAGCATATGAAATGGGGCTCATGAACCTTCACGTACCGAAAGCTGCCGGCGGTCCCGAACGGACACTCGTTGAAGAAGCCCTTGTTACTGAAGCGGTGGGCTACGGTGACGCAGGCGTAGCGACTTCAGTTGCCTGCAATAATCTTGCCTTTGCACCGATTCTTCTTGGGGCCACAATGGATCAGCTGAAGAAATACATCAAGCCATTGGTCACAGGGAAGGAAGTAAAACTAGCCGGTTTCGGTCTGACTGAGCGCATGTCGGGATCTGACGCCGCAAGCGTTCAAACTAAGGCAGTCAAAGACCGAGATGAGTGGGTTATCAATGGCATGAAGTGCTTTATCACGAGCGCTCCTGTTGCGTCGCTCTTCTCTGTGTTCGCCACTACGAATCCTGAGTTGAAGCACAAGGGAATCTCAGTATTCATTGTTCCAGCAGATCTCCCGGGCGTCGAGATTGGTCACATTGAGCGCAAGCTGGGGCAGAAAGCTTCTGTCCAAAGTGAAGTAATATTCAAGGACGTCAGAGTTCCTGAGGACTGCCTCGTTGGCGAACAGGGTATGGGTTTCAAGTTGGCCATGATGACCTTAGACAAGACAAGGGCAGCCATTGCGGCAATAGCGACTGGTGTTGCTCAGCGCGCTGTTGATGAAGCAGCAAAGTTCTGTAGTGCGAGAAAGCAGTTTGGGCAGCCGATTGCCAATTTCCAGGGCATAAGTTTCAAGGTGGCCGACATGGCTACTAGGGCTGAGGCGGCCAGGTGGTTGACGCGATATGCGGCTTGGCTTGCGGACCACAAATTGCCGAACTCCAAGGAGTCGGCTTTCGCCAAAACGTTCGCAGGGGATTCAGCGATGCAGAACGCAGTTGACTGTATGCAGATAATGGGTGGCTATGGATACATGAGGGAGTACCCAGCGGAGCAGATACTTCGTGGAGCCAAGCTTCTGCAAATCTATGAAGGCACAAATGAGGTCCAGAGGATTGTTTCCGGTAGCGCTGTCATTAAGGAGTGCGCTGGAAAAGACACAGGTTTCCGCTTGAAATATGAAGGAAAGGATGCACCACAGATTTAGCTGAGGCAACTGAATGGTGCCATAGGGTGGGACGTTTGTTCCTCAGCATAGTCCGGTTGAAGCTAGCGGGTTCACGGCAACCCGTTACATATCCTTTTTTCCGAATGCGAACTCTTTGAGTAATTGAGAGCTTCATAACGGGAACAGAAATACTTTAATTGCTTTTAGTTTATTATTATCTAAATCTACTTGGTATTGTGCGATTTCAATCATTCAATTTGCAGCTCCGTTGCTAGTAATCCTACTGGATGATTTGGAGTGTAACGGAACGAGTGCCTAAGGGGAGAATTGTATGAGGATCGTTGAGGTCTCTTCTCAGCTTCCTGCCAGAGTAGTTGATCTATTGAAGAAAGCATATCATCTTGTTCCTGTCGACAAGTGCTTGCTTGTTTGCCCGAATTCAACATGGGACAGGATGAAGGATATGGCCAAGCAACTGGTGACGGATGTGACAATGCAGAAGGAGTATCATTTGCAGGAGAGAAGTATGATACTTGTGAAAGAGACTGTCAAAGATGCAAAGATAATGGATCAGGACAAAGTGAAAGTGAAATTCAACCACAGTGAACTCGTCGGCAAATTGCTCATGTCTGGAGGGGAGTGCCCGTTCTGTGGACAGAACAAGCTGACTTTCTTGTCATTCGAGAATGAGAAAACAACAGTCTGTCTGAACTGCAAAAGGAACATAGTGATAATCAATAGCGACAGTATTCCAGAGTTTAACAAGCTGTTCCCTGAGATCTACAAGGTAGTATGAGAGCATCGTCTCTCGAGATCTCATTCAAGTATTGCGGTTCCATGATGTCTATTGTCCTCTTCTCATGTCCGACACCTGTTCTATGAGTTTTCGCGCGGCTACCTTGCTTATCCTTAGAGCCTTCGAAATTCTCGCTTCATCCGCTGTACTGATGTCTTCAAGTGACTTGAAGTATCGAAATAGCGCCGCTTTTCGCTTGGAACCGATTCCTGGCACGGTGTCAAGTATCGACTCCAGAGTTTTTCTTGCCATTCTCTTTCTGTGATAGGCTACTGCGAACCTGTGAGCCTCGTCTCTCGCTCTCTTCAGCAGGAGCATCGCCTTCGAATCCTTTGGCATGTCGACGGGATTCGGCTGGTGCTGGACATATACATCTTCGAACTCTTTCGCCAAACCTATCGTTGGCATCGAGATGTCTAATTCCCTCTCGGCTTCTAATGCAGCATTAAGTTGACCCTTTCCGCCATCAACCAGCACTAGTTCAGGCAGTGTAGTGACGTTCTTTTCTTTCTTTTCAGTCAGCCGCTTGTATCGTCTCTTGACGATCTCTCTAATCATAGCAAAATCGTCCTGCCCTTGAACACCCTTGATCTTGAATCTTCGGTACATCGACTTAGCGGGTTCGCCGTTGAGCATCACGACCATCGAGCCTACAGCAGCATCTCCGCCTGCAGTTGAAACATCAAACGCTTCTATTCTGATGGGAAGGTTAGGTAGTCTCAGCATAGTCTTAAGCTCAACTAGAGCTTGCTCAGCTCTGAGTTTACGCCTATCCTCCTGAGCAAGGTTCTGCTCCAAGTAAGCATCGGCGTTTTGCTCAGCCATTTCGATTAATTTCAGATCTTCATCATTCACGGGGGTGGCTATGTGAACTAGGTTGGCAGCCATGCTCTCAGAGAGACCTTTCCTCCTTTCGCTCAGAGATCTCTGCAGGAGCTCCTTGTCTTCGAGATTGCGAGAGACCATGATCTCCTGCGGGATTGATGAAGATGCGCCATACTGATAGTGCTGGGTCATAAACGCCGACAATATTTCTTCGTCCGAGCTACCTCCAGCACCTTCTAGAAAATAGTGTGCCTGGTCAATTAGCTTCCCTGATCGAATCATTAGAAGTTGAATGCAAGCATCGTCGCCTTTCTTTGCTACGGCCATTATGTCTTTGGAGATTCTAGCTGAAAGTACGATGACTTGTTTCAGTGTTGTTCTTTCGAGATCTTTGATTCGGTCTCTGTAGAAAGCTGCTCTTTCAAAATCAAGTTTCTCTGATGCTTGAGCCATCCTTGTCTTGAAGTCTTCGATCAGCTCATCCAATTCCCCGGTCAAGAGCTTCCGAATTCCGTCAACTAGGGTTTTGTATTCCTGTTTGGTGATCAGATTTGCACAAGGCGCAGAGCACTGTCTGAGCTGATATTCTAGGCATGGTCGCTCCTTCTTTCTGCCATCGTGTATCTCTCGAGCGCAGTTTCTGATGGGGAAGATCCTTCTTACTATTTTCATGGTCGTTCTGGCACCGCTAACATCGCCCATGGGCCCGAAGTACAATGAGCCATCGTCGACGATTCGTCTGGTTAATGTAATCTGTGGAAACTCCTCTGAAATGGAGAGCTTGATGAAGGGGTAGCTCTTGTCATCTCTGAGCCTAATGTTGTAGCGAGGCTTGTGTTTTTTGATCAGGTTGTTCTCAAGAAGAAGTGCTTCAACTTCTGATGGAGCCACGATGAATTCAACATTGGTGGTGATTGATGAGAGCAACGAATCCTTCTCGTTGTCAGTGTTTCGAAAATGAGATAGAACTCTCTTCCGAATATTGTTCGCTTTGCCAATGTAGGCGATATGTTCCTGAGCATCCTTCATTAGATACACTCCTGGAGACTCAGGGATGCCTTCGATAGTCTTCTCGACGTCCATTAAGGAGTACCTCTCTATCTGAATGTGGCTAGAATTGACGCTCGAAGTTCATTCACAACTGTCTCAACTTCGTAATGTGGACTGAAGCTTAAGAATTCTGCGGAGTTCTTTATGGAGATGCGACTATATCGCTTCTGCTTGGAAATGGGTTAAACCAAGCAGATTCAGAGAATAATGTATATACAAGTCATAATAGATGTCAAGTCAAGTTTAATACCAGAGTCGTAGATTGAGTCACGCAGAACATGCTTCGCGTTTATCTGATACCTTCAAGGCAACCGAGGTGTTGAATTTGCCAATTCCCATGGTAGGGCGCTCAGAAGAAGAGATTACGAGGATGATAAGAAATCGAGTTGAAGCCATAAAGGGCGTCAAGAATTACGACCAATTGAGCGCACGTATGACTGGGAAGAGGTTTGAGGTTGATATGCTTGTCTCCCTTGATGACAACCTGAAATTCGAGGATGTGCACAAGATCGCCTCCAACATCGAGAGCGCAGTCAAGGAGATCGTTCCCAACGCGAGGGTCACTATCAACACTGAGCCACTGAGTGGTCGAAAAAGCATTTGGAAGATTGTGAAGGACATAGCTGAGGAGGTTCCCGGCTCAAGGGATGCTCACAACATACATGTCCAGTACATTAATAGAAAGCTGTGTATCGATTTTCACCTGCAAGTAAGTGAAGGCATGACTGTCAAGCAGGCACATAAAGTAGCTAGCCAAGTTGAGAACAAACTGAGAATGACTAACCCGAGTTTCTCCGAGATCGACATTCACATTGAATCAGCCACAGACCGCTTGTCTAGGGAGCTGACAGGAGTTGACGCCGGGTTACATGCGTACATTGAGCACGCTGCAAGGTCGTTCGCTGAGATCAAACGTGTTCATGCGATCAAGATTCGCAGGATCGGCGAGAGTCTCCGCGTAGATCTGCGATGCCATTTCGACCCAGACATCAGAATAGAAAGAGCTGACGAGATCTCAAGCAAACTCGAGATTGCAATCAAGAGGGAATATCCTCAGGTTGAGAGAATAGACATCCATGAAGAACCTGCCTGAGGTATTACGCCTGATGCCATTATTGATCGATTGCGACGTAACCCTTATATCTCACCATCTTGACACTTCGATCTGATTCCGTGAGGCGGATGGAACAATACGGCAAAACAGAAGGCGGCAATCACACGCGACGACTACTGGTCGACTGGCCCTGACGGCGTTTTTCGTGCTCTCCATACGAGAGAACACGGTTTATCTGAGCGGGAAGCGGGCGAACGCCTCAAAATTCACGGATACAATGAGTTGCCAACACAATCCTTTAGCCTAGCTAAGCTGCTTGGCAGGCAGTTCAAGAATCCGATATTCATTATCCTAATCGCGTGCGCAATTGTAGCCGTTTTTTTCGCTGAACCCGAGCAGGCGATTGTAATACTCTTGATGATTGCTCTCAGCGTCGTCCTTGGATTCTATAACGAGTATAGGGCTGAGAAGATTGTCGAAGACCTTCGACATAGGGGAGCGCTCAGGGCTGTTGTAACCAGAGACAACAAGCCACGAGAGATTAGTTCTAGATTGATCGTTCCCGGAGACTTGATCTCAGTCTATATTGGAGACATTGTTCCAGCTGACATGAGGCTAATTGAATCCAAGAACCTCCAAGTTGATGAATCAACTCTTACTGGGGAATCTTTCACAGTTGAGAAGTCCTGTGACGGTCTCAGCCTTCAGCGTCCAACCCCCCAGCAACTAGTCAACTACGTGTTTATGGGGACAGTGATAACAAATGGAGGTGGTCGCGGCGTCGCAGTCGCGACTGGGAAGAATACTGAGTTTGGAGCCATATCTCGGAGTCTTGTTCGACCCCACCCTGAAACTGAATTTCAAAGAGCAATTAGAAGTTATGGAAGGATGCTTATCATCCTGACCTTGGCACTCGCGATCGGAATTTTCGGGTTTCGCTATCTCCTTGGGCGCCCGATCATCGAGTCATTGCTTTTTTCTCTCGCAATAGCCATTGGACTCGTTCCCGAACTTATGCCTGCTATAGTCACCATTGGCCTCTCCCAAGGGGCGAGAAGAATGTCTATGGTTCGTGTCATCGCGAAACGTTTGCTCTCGATTGAGGATTTCGGCAACATGGATGTCCTATGCTCTGATAAGACGGGGACACTTACGGAAGGCAAGATCACTCTCAGGGACTACTGGTCACTCAGCGAGGCGGAAGATCCGAGAATTCTAACCTATGCACTTCTCTGCAATAGCGCAGTTGTAGGCGAGAAAGTCACAGGCAACGCGATGGACGTGGCAATTTGGGAGTACGCCATTAAGAACAGAAAGCAAAAGGGTCTCAAGGTCTTCAAGAGCGTGGATGAGATCCCATTTGACTATCAGCGACGAATGATGTCCACGGTAGTGAGAAAAGACGGCGCGTCACTTCTCATCACTAAAGGGGCCCCAGAATCAATCTTTCCCAGATGCAGAGACGCAGAAATGAATGGAGAGAAGGAGCCGATCGATTCCGTCCTAAAGGGGATCAAAGACAAGCTATCTGAACTTTCCGGGGTTGGGTATCGCGTTATCGCCGTTGCATACCGAGATGTGGAGAACAAGGCTTCCTACTCGGTTGAGGACGAGGCGAATCTAACCTTTCTTGGATTCGCAGTATTCATTGATCCTCCCAAGAGAGATGCCCGTGAAGCGATAGCCAGGTTGAAGGACATGGGAGTGGACGTTAAAATACTGACTGGGGACAACGAACTAGTTGCGAAAAAGATCTGTGAGGAGCTCCAAGTACCCGTCAGAAGAATAATACTCGGAACCGATCTAATTGAGTTGAGCTCAACTCAAATCAAAAAAGCGGTGGAAGAGGCTACGATATTTGCAAGGATCACCCCTGAACAGAAGCTGGATATTATCAAAGCTTTGAAAGCAAATGGGCACGTAGTTGGTTTCATGGGGGACGGAGTAAACGACGCACCCGCCCTCTACGAGGCGGATGTGGGCATATCAGTTGACACCGCAGCTGATGTTTCAAAAGATGCAGCAGACGTAGTGCTTCTGGAAAAGGATTTACTTGTCCTCGCGAATGGAATACAAGAAGGCCGCAAAATCTATTGGAACACAAATAAGTATATTATGATGGGAACGAGTTCGAACTTCGGAAATATGCTTAGCGCTGCGGTCGCTGCGGTATTCCTGCCATTCCTTCCTATGTTACCTATGCAGATACTTTTCATGAACTTACTGTACGATGTAGCCAACATGACGTTGCCCACTGACCATGTCGACCCTGAGGAGACGAAACGACCAAAGCAGTGGGACATTAGTTTCATAAGAAAATTCACGCTCTTCTTTGGACCGTTTAGCTCTCTGTATGATTTCCTTACGTATGGAATCATGCTCTTCATATTCGGTGCCTCTCCTGCGCTTTTCCAGAGCGGGTGGTTCGTAGAGTCATTCTGGACTGAGGTTCTAGTAATGTTTGTGATCAGAACTAGACGGGTACCGTTTGTCACGAGTCGTCCCGGAAAATGGGTAACGTTGCTTACGCTCTCCTGTGTCGCGTTTGGAACAATACTGCCATTCACCATCCTCGGCGACTTTCTCGGATTCACACAGCTCCCATTGCAGTACTGGGTGCTATTGGTGCTCATGGTTGCTACATACCTATTGCTTGTAGATGCCGGCAAGGTGTTCTTCTACAAGGTCTGCAAGTTCTGAAGGAGAAATCGACAATGCAATATTATCCCGACCTGTTCGAGTGGTGGGTCACTAGCATCAGCTTCAGCATCGTATTCCTGACGATAGTTTCTATTTATCTATATGTCAACAGCAAGACCAGACGCAGGGAGATTAACAGAGCAGCAGGTGAGAAAAGTAGGCTGAGAAGCAACTTCATATTTGTCTGGATCTTGCTAAGCCTTCTGGTTCTTTACGTCGTGTCGGTCAACATGAGTTCGTACATGCTCTTCGCACTAGGAAACATCATTGTTGAGCTTATCCTGATCGCCTATGTGGCAAAGAACAAGTCAAGAAAGGTCGGGACCGCATAACGAAGCAGATTCATAGGTTCCCCCAGATGGACTGTTTTTAAAGTCATTCGGGGTTATATTTTCTGTTCGGAAGGTTGTTTTTCCTATGGAAGGACTCATGAGGACAGGAGTAGCGGATCTAAGGCTCCATCCTGGAACTGCTCCTAGCTGGTTAGTAAAACGAATGATTAGGTTAGCTGATGTCATCGTAGATGCTTTTGTGGACGAATTCGGGTCGGAGAAGCTACTCGTAAGACTCTCTGATCCACTCTGGTTTCAAGCTCTCTCATGTGTCCTCGGCTATGATTGGGACTCAAGCGGAACAACTACCGTAACATGTGGAGTTCTCAAGACGATCCTAAACCCAAAGAAACATGGATTAGCCGTCTTTGGAGGAAAAGGTAGGAAATCCACTGAGACTCAGCGCGAGCTGAACAATGCAACAGCTAGGATCTTCGACTTTCCACAAGAAGAGATTTCGCGACTGAAGTATGCTAGTAGAATGACTGCAAAAGTTGATAACGCGGCGGTTCAAGATGGTTATCACCTGTACCACCACTCGCTCATAGTCGCAGAGGACGGGAAGTGGGGAGTCATACAGCAAGGAATGAATCCTGACATCAAAATGACGAGAAGGTACCATTGGCTTTCAACTCAAGTGAAGAGTTTCGTGGAGGAGCCACATACGGGGATAGCATGCGCAAAGGATCATGGAAACACTGTTCTAGACATGACTTCAAGACTGAGCGAACCCTGCAGAGATACCTGCACAGACTTGGTGAATGACGGAGCCGATAGGATCAGGAGAGCATACTCTGAAATTAAATCCTATAATGACAATGGGTCGACTTTGGAGCATTGGATCACTGGAGGAATCCAAGTGAACGCGGAGAATGCAACTCACTATAGGCTTCTTCCCACGAGGATGAATTGGGATATCCTGAAGCAGGTTTACGATATTCGTCCTGAGAACTATGAGGAACTCATAGCTGTAAAAGGGGTTGGAGCCGCAACGGTTCGAGGATTAGCTTTGGTTTCAGAACTACTTTTCGGGAGTAAGCCAAGCTGGAGAGATCCGGTGAGGTTCAGCTTCGCTTTCGGAGGGAAAGATGGTGTTCCGTTCCCAGTTGAAAGGAAGGCTATGGACGAAGCCACAAAGATCCTCGAACACACCGTCAACAAGGCTAAGCTCGGGCAGAAAGAACAACTAGAGGCGATCAAGAGGCTAGGAAGATTCGTGACGCCGCTAGCACTGCTGAGCAGATAGAGTAAGGGTTGTTTTGATCAAATCATATGAGCTTCCATGGTTGATTGACGTCGATTGGTGTCTTGAAGCAAGATTCTTTCTTCGTTTAGGGGACGGATACTTATCCTTTGGTTGATTCATTTGAGAATGCGTTTTCCCCGGCATTCAAATATGCCTCATGATATGGGAGAGTCGAGTTCTTTCTCTTAGAAGAATACTACTTTAGGGCCAATTCGAACCAAGCAGCAGTCGTTGTGTTTGATTTCCAGAGAGATAGTCTGCTTTGTAACCATGGTTGTCGCCGGTGGCAGGGAGGGATTGCCCCAGTTGGAGTGGGGAGCAGAAGGCTTCACGTTAGCCAAAATCAGAGAATTTCTCCACTCTGCCGAAAGAATGGGACTGAAGGTGTCTAATGCTCTCGATGATTGATTCATCGATCGGGTTCAGCTCCAGTAAAACTCTGGAAACATCGGAGCATATATGACAAAATGTATTACGAGGAATATGGTGAATGCTGCTCCTAATATTACCGCTCTGTTCTTGATAGGTCTAGCCAATCTGAACGTCAATAGACCCCATGAGAAGAAGTACAAGTCAACAAGAACAATGTATACTGGAA
Organism: Candidatus Atabeyarchaeum deiterrae; assembly: GCA_037310415.1. Classification (GTDB taxonomy): domain Archaea; phylum Asgardarchaeota; class Atabeyarchaeia; order Atabeyarchaeales; family Atabeyarchaeaceae; genus Atabeyarchaeum; species Atabeyarchaeum deiterrae. The sequence continues at coordinate 1,471,699 of CP147780.1, read as the reverse complement.
CTGTGCTTCCCATTCCTCTGCTAACTATGTACGCTGAATCATTCAGATACGGAATTACCGCACCGATCGCTAAGTAGATGACCAGAGCTAGGACTTGCAGAGACTTTCTGTTTCTCACTTCTCCGAAGTCATATAGTCTGAATACTAGGTACAGACCGACCGCTTGCAGTGAGGCGTCGAAAAGGTGTCCCCAGATCGTGAATCCGGTAGGCATGTAAGACCCGAAGGGTTGAAAATTGAACCCATAGATTACGGATAGGACCCTGTCCAGTATCATAAATGAAAAATAGAGAATACCCAATATCAGTGCCGCTGAGATTACGTGTTCCTTTTCTGGTCTTTGGGTCATAAAAGCAAGTGTAATAAGGAGTCTTATAAATAACTTCCTTGACTCTGATGCGATTATCGCTCCCTTGACTCGGAATTGTAATGAAACATTTGGTTAACGATTCGCCTTTGGAAGGAATCGAAGGTTTGGGAGACGGTTGGCAAATTGAAGTCACAGGAATTGAGCCTAGTTCTCCTAAATGGCAAAGTAATCACGTTTGATGAGGGAGATACTCACGCAGAAGCGGTCGCTGTCTCTGGGAATAGGATTGCGTTCGTTGGGACGAGCGAGGAAGCTGGGAAGCTTGTTGGTGGCTCGACGCAGGTGGTTGATTTAGACGGCAAGGTGCTTCTGCCTGGTTTCATTGATGCTCACACACATTTTATTCAGATGGGGTTAACATTCGACATGATTGACCTGAGAGAGGCTAAGTCTCTCTCCGATGCACTTGAAACGGTCAGGGAACGTGCATCAAGAACTCCCAAAGGCCAATTCGTTGTTGGAGTTAACTGGGATGAGAGCAAGTGGTCTGAGATGCGATATATTACCAGAAGTGACTTGGATACTGTCACAACAAACCACCCAGTTGTTCTCGTCAGAATGGACGGGCACATGATATCAGTCAACTCGACTTTACTCGAACTTGTTAAGATACCTAGGGGCAAACGAGGAGTCGAAGTTGACAAACGTGGCGAGCCAACGGGAGTACTGAAAGAAGAGGCAGCAGATTATGTAAGATCTCTCTCGCCTGCTGACCCGGAGACTATGATGAACGCCTTGCAGAAGGCTACCGATCATGCTCACATGCTTGGTGTGACTTCAGTGCATGACACCGTCTCATCCAATGAAATCTCAACGTATCTTTCCGCGTTAAAAGCAAATAAGTTGAAGGTCAGAGTCTACCTCAATTTCAAGGAAGAACTTCTTGAGAGCGTTCTTAAGCTCGGTCTTTCGACTGGATTCGGAAACGATAAGCTCAAGCTTGGTGCACTAAAACTTTTTGCTGACGGCTCAATTGGGTCAAGGACCGCAGCGCTGAGCGGAGAGTTTGTGGATGAACCTGGCAACAAGGGAATCCTCATGTTCGAAAAGGACAGACTTCAAGATATTGTTGTAAGAGCCCACAAAAAAGTGATTCAGGTTGCGATTCACGCGATCGGCGACAGAGGCATTGAATTGGTTATGCGCGCAATCGAGAACACGAGTAAGAGGAATCCGAGAGAGAACCACCGACACAGATTGGAGCATATGGAATTAGTTACAGATGAGCAGATCTCCAAAGCCGTGAAACTTGATGTGGTTGCGTCCATGCAACCAAACTTCATAGGCGAATGGGGACTGCCCGGCGGCATGTATGAGAAGAGGCTTGGCAGGTATTGGGTTGAGCAGAACAACCCTTATAGAAAGATCATAGACGAGGGTGGTATGATCGCATTCGGTTCAGATTGCATGCCTTTCTCTCCGCTCTACGGAATCCACTGGGCCGTGAATGCCCCCATGAAATCCCAGAGAATTAAGGTTCATGAAGCGATCAAGTGCTACACGAAGAATGCTGCATACGCTTCATTCGAGGAAGACTTGAAAGGATCAATCGAACCTGGAAAACTGGCTGATATGGTGGCGTTGTCCAAGGATCCATATAGGAGTCCTGACCTAATAAAAGATATCCAAGTTTCGCTGACAGTATTCGACGGGAAGATCGTATACTTACAACAAGATTAATCAGCGGGGTTAGAGATTTCCTATGTGAAAGGGTGTAGTTGGGACTTTTTTCAGAACATATCTCTAGGTGAGGCTACAGGTGATGAAATGTCGAATAGCTGCACTTGCATTGCTTGCCGTTATTTCTTTCGTCTCCATCTCGTTTCACCCTTCCAATATCCCGATTACACAGGTCACGACTCATCTTCTTGGCCCCGGCACTGATGATCCATTAAGCATTCACTTAACCTATCCAGGAGATCCTACTTCTACGATAACCGTGACTTGGCAGACAACATTTCCCTCCTCGGGCGACCTTGTCCTTTACGACATTGTCGCACGGGGAGGAATCCCATCTTTGTACGAGTTCAATTCTACAGGGATCCACCATACTTATGCAGGCGCTTCCGGCTACATACATGACGTTGAACTCATGGGTCTTACTTCCAGCACGGTGTACTTCTTCATCTGTGGAGGACCAGGTAACTACAGCACTGAACGTTCTTTTGGGACATCATCCTCTTATGCCACTACTCTGAGATTCGTAATTGGAGGGGATTCTAGAGCCAACGTAGCTGTCCGCACTCAGGTTTCGCAGGCGATGAATCACTTCAACCCCTCTTTCGCGCTGCATTGCGGGGACATGGTCGATGACGGCACAAATCAGACACAATGGGACGTCTGGTTTTCCGATGTTCAGACGAATTGGGTAGACCAAAACGGACTCACGATTCCAGTTATCCCATGCCTTGGTAACCACGAAGTGAACTCAACGAATTACTATGAGCAGTTTCCCTTGCCCGGGAACGAACAATGGTATTACTATGATTATGGTTCGAAACTGCGAATCATAGTAATGAATAGCGAAGCCTCTCCATCTCAAATTGCAGTCGATCAGGCTAATTGGGTTGAAAGTGTGCTTTCTTCGACTCCAAGCTCGATGTGGAAAATCGTAATGTTTCATCGCAACGTCTATTACGCAGGTGGACACTCGAATGCAACAGACCTACAACAGTATTGGGTGCCGATTTTCAGCAAGTACCATGTGGATGTTGTTGTTCAGGGGCATTCACACTACTATCATCGAACCAAACCGATGAGCAACAACTCTGTCGTGTCCTCCTACAAGAACGGGACGCTCTACCTTACATCTGGAGGATGGGGAGCCCCCCTGCATGACTACTATAGCCAACCGTACAGCGCTTACGGTAGCAAGACCTATCACTTCGTGTTGGCAACGCTTTTCGCCAACGACACATTGTACCTCGAAGCTAAGGATCTGAATGGTCAGACTTTCGATGACATATGGCTAGATCACGGGCTCAGGAACTGGAGTTTTCCGAACGGCATGCATCTACAAACATGGAATGCAAGCATTACTCATGCTCCATTTCTCAACGACACCTATCTGTCGATCGTAGTCAAGGCTCCTAACGGAACTACTAGCACGATTCAGGTCTACTGCGCCAACAGAGGAGCTCCAAATACCACTAGCGGGATGTCCAGTTGGGGCTATGACAACGGTACCAAGATGTTGACAGCACGCGTTGTGCACAGCAACCAGTCAGTCACGATAGAAGTTAGATGGACAACACCCAGTCCTCCTAGTCCAGGTCCTCAGGGATCAACTGATCTTGCTCTTGCGTACCTAGTTCTCTCTCTTATTATGCTCTTGATTGCAGGAGTCGTTCTGCCGGTCCTCGTGGCTGCAATCAAAGAAGTCAGACGTGAGAAAATGCCTGTGAAGAGGCAGCACTTTGTGATTGCACGCGCCTAAATGGATACGAACTTTATATGCATTGAGAGTTCAATGTTTCGCATGGCTTCGGCATATGAACTCACACCATCATTGGCTCGGCGTCTAGCAATCACCTGCCAGAGATTGGCTGATCCTCGTCCATCAGCTGATGCGAACGGCATTATTGACGTTATTAAGAACATCGGATGTTTGCAGATTGATCCAATGAGCGTCGTTGCACCTAGCCACCTTCTTGTATTATGGAGTCGTGTAGGCAACTATGACATTTCTCTCCTGGACAGCCTTCTCTGGAAGGAGCATGCACTTTTCGAAGACTGGGCACACGCTACCTCGATCGTTCTCACTGAAGACTACCCGGTTTTCAGCACAATGAAGCGGAACTATGGGAAAGGTGATTCGGCTTGGGCTCGTCGTGTACGTGGGTGGATAAAGGCAAACAATGCGTTGCATAGGCATGTTCTCGGAGAGTTGCGCCGCAGAGGTCCTTTGGCTTTGGAGGATTTTGATGACGTGTCTGTCAAGCCTTGGCGCTCTTCTGGGTGGACATCTGGTAGAAATGTCGACATGATGCTTACTTTTCTTTCTGCTCAAGGTAAGGTCGTAGTTGCAGGACGTTCAGGCAGAAGGAAAATGTGGGATCTGGCGGAACGATGGCTGCCAGAGTCGACACCACGCGATCGCCTATCCTGGCATGATATGGTGTATCGCGCGGCGCAGAGATCCTTGCGTGCGCTCGGTGTGGCTACAGCTAAGGATATCGAAGGATACTACATTCGGCATTGTTACCCTGGCTTGCCCAAGATACTGCTTGAACTCGAGTTGGAGGGTCTTATTGAGCGAGTTCAGATCCGTGACTCTGACTCTGGCAGGATCTGGCTCGGCGAATGGTATGTGCACAAGAATGATTTGCCCCTAGTTGACAAGTTGTCCTCTGGCAATTGGGGACCAAGAACTACGTTACTCTCTCCTTTCGACAATTTAATTTATGAGCGAAGGAGAACGGAACGTGTTTTCAACTTCGAGTTCAGCTTGGAAATCTATCTGCCAAAGGCCAAACGAAGATATGGTTGCTATGTCATGCCGATTGTGCATGGTGATCAGTTGATCGGTCGTATCGATCCTAGAATGGATCGGGAACGAAAGCGGTTGTCAGTCAATGCCATTTATGCGGAACGAGATGCACCAATGACAGCGGAGACAGGCGAAGCTGTAGCTGGTGCGATTCGAGACTTGGGAACTTTCCTTGGTGCAGAGGAAATCACGTTTGGTCGTCGCATTCCCGAGGGTTGGAAAATGACAATACATTAAGAACCGTGACCGTGTCAACTGAGGGCTCAAAAGAAGTCATGTCAGGGATCCTTCTTGGTCTGCTTGATAATGCTAGTCAAGATTTTCGTGGTTCCTCTCACTATCTCACTGCATTTCGTTTCGTGGATCTTCAGCTCTTTGTATCTACTGAATCCTTCCTCGGTGGATAGGTCGCATTGAGTTAGCTCTCTGCAGTCCAGCGCGCCCCATCTATGCTCAAAGCGCTTGAAGAGTTCCTGAGCAAGTTTATATGCTTCTTTTTTTCCTTCATCGTCTTTTGCTTCTGTTCTTGATACGGCAAGTCCGATTACCATAAGGGCGCCAGATAGAGCACCACACGTGTGTCCCATTCTGCCCATTCCGCCTCCGAATGCTGTGGCGGCAGCAGGCGTCACGCCGATTCTGAAGTATTGGCTCCAATCTTCGAGAAACGTGAGCAAGACTGATTCAGCGCAATTGTATCCTTCCAATAGATGTTTGGCAGCTTTAGTTTCAAGTGACAAGATACTCACCCCGACGACAGACAATCTCCTACTTCTCGTCCCTTCTTCGAGATTCCTCAATGATCCTTTTTATCAGTCTGGTTAGATCTGGACTTGCTCTTTCCAACTCACTTATCGTGATCGTAGAAGTATTGCGGCAGACCTCGTTGTCAATGATAGGTTTCTTGTCACTGAGGGAGTAAACTATTGGGTAAAATCTGCACCCTTCAGGTCTATTGGCGTATACCTTGCAGTGTTTGGATTCCGGGTCGAAGAAAAAGCAAACGTCGTTCAGATTTCTGAGGGAACGGAATCCCTTTTTCATAATAGTGAACTCTTTTCTATTGTAGCCGAGTCTCTCAAGCCGCTTGATGTCTTGAACTGACAGCTGCATTGAGGTTTTCACGCAGCATTTGCCACAACGATCGCAGTTCAAAGTGATTCACTCTTCCGAGACAGTCAGTCTAGCCTGCGTGGATGTTCCATGTGCTTGCTTCTTTCTCTAAGTTGGACTTGGATTAAGTGTGTTTTGGTCGATAAATTGAATAGGCTTGAGAACATAGGGAATAAATAACTGGACAACCCATATTACGTAGTACGCTGGTGAATCCCTTTCGGTTCCTAGGGGAAAGTCGCCAAGTCGGGGAAGTAGTGTTCGCAGTCTATATTTGATTCAGTAGAATCTCATGAGTGATTATGTGAAGTATAGGGTGGCAAGGAGGCTTCCCAAATTGAGCGCAGAGTTTGGTTTGGCTGTTCTTGATGAAGCGATGGAGGGTGGTGTCCCTCGGGGTTATGTCCTAATACTGGAAGAGGATACCGGGTTGAGTTCAGACGTGATGGTTTCTCAATTCGTTGCAGGTGGGTTGTTGGGTAGTGAAAATGTGTTCTTCCTTAACACTGATTTTCCTTCGTCAACCATCAGAACCTTGCTGTCTTCCCAGGGAATTGATGTTACCGGATTTGAGAATGGTGGGAAGCTAACCTTCATGAATGCGTTTGGGGTGGATGAGCCTGGATCGGAAAAATCGTTGTCCGCGATCCTTGATATTTCCGATTTGAAGGAGATAGGGAGCAGCGTCAAGGACTACGCAGAGCGGATAGAATCGCCTAACAAGTTTCGGGGAGTAGTTGATAGCTTCTCGACGATCATTCTCAGTTCTGCCGATGAGAAGGGTGCGTTTGCATTTGTTCGCAGCCAAGTTATTGCGCAGAAGAAGTTCGGGGGGATTGTTCTTCTTACACTCCATAAGAAGGCACATTCTCGCCAATTTGTTGCCGGCCTCGAACACATAGTCGACGGTGTAATCGAGTTGAGAAAAGAGCGGTACTACAGGGACTGGCGTTCAGTGCTCCAGATCAAAAAGATGGTTGGAAGAAAATTCTCCACCAGGGAATTCAATTACGCTATCCAAGAAGGCAAGTTCTTGGTCGAGTAGAGAGTATCCAAAAGTCGAAGTGCCATGTCTCAGGCTAGAGCAGGATTCTCTTACGTAATCGTCGTTGTTGAGAATAGACTCATGATTAGGGTTAATGTACTCTTAGGGATGATACTCTTATTGGTGGACCCCCGTCGGATATGTTGAACTCCTTTTCAACTGTCGCCCGCATAGCGGGTTTGTTTCCGATCCCGTCTATGGCTGTGAGAGTCTCCTCGATTTTGCCTGTTATTGTTACGCCTCTGAATGTTTCTCGTAGTTCCCCGTTGTGGATAATCGTCGCTGATTCAGGTTGAATCATGAATAATCCTTCGGCTGGTGTGCTCTGTGCCCTGACAACTCCTTGTATGAATATGCCATTCTTTGTTTCTTTGATCAGCTCCTCGGACTTCCAGTCGCGTGGCTCCAAGTAGATGTTGCTCATGAGGCAGCGGGGTACGTGAGTGAGTCCATGGGCGCTTCCAGTAGGTTCTGCATTCAGCTCTAGGGCAGTCTCTCGAGTGTGCAGCAGGGACTTCAGCACTCCGTTTTCGACTAAACAGATTTTCCTGGCTTCGACAGCTTCGTCATCAAACGCGTACGCGCCATAGGCACCTGGCAGCGTGGCATCGTCGCAGACAGTTAGTTCCTTAACAGCAACTTGTTTCGCCAACTTGTTCTCAAATACTGAACCAGCTTCTAGGAGGAAGTCAGCTTCGGCTGGGTGGCCCACAACTTCGTGAATGAATGCTCCTGTACAGTCGGAGTCCATCACAACTTCGGGTTTCTGACCGCGGATTGTGTTTGGTAGGATTTTTCCAGAAGCAAGTCTTAACGCACGATCAGCAATCTCTTTCACCAGTCTGCTCCTATCGATCTCTTCTATAGCTTCGTATCCTTTTGTGTAGCCGACGTATTTGCTCGCGCTTTCAAAGACCGCCCCAGATCTGGCTGCAACGTACACCAGTAAGTCAACTGACGGCGTCACTTCGCGGATCTGTGATCCATCACTGTTGACTAGTGAGAAGTCGCTCTCAACATCTCCATATACCACTTCAGACCACCCGTACGAATCTTTCAGTACATCTTTAGCTCTCTGCGTCAGGTCTTTTGTTAAGTCGATCTTCTCGTCAACCTCTACTATCAATGGATTCACTTTGAACTCATGCGCAACGTTGCGTTCGACTTGTTTAACATCTGCAAGTTTTATTGGGGTATCTAGGATTGAAGCAGAGTCAGCGACTCTTGCGAGTTTTAGAGCATATTTACATGCGTCCTTTATTGAAGTCTTCGACGGGTCTTCCACTACGTGAATTCCCCAAGCTTTTCCATATATCACTCTAGCCACGCCAACTGATTTGCTGAAGATTTGCACGTCGGAGGAAGTCGCTCGCATAGCTACCTGGGAACCATGCTCTGCGTATAGCTTCACATCTGCGTAGTAGGCGCCTTCCTTCAGCAGCGCATCCAGAAAGCCTCTGCATTCTTCAATTGAAGCTTGCAACGCATCTGACACGGTTTTGCCCTCTGAATGTAGCATCTGTCATGACGCGCGGATGCTACTCATTCGTGCGGTGCTATTACAGCCAAGACCTCGTCTTCGATTGTCTTGAATCCTTTCGAGGGGTGTTCTGTGATTCTCCCTATTTCCATTCCCTTATCATCGAACACAATAATTGTGGGGATTGCTTTGACTCCAGCTTTCTCAGCTGTTTCCTTGTTCTCGTCATAACCAATGAAGGCAAGTCTCAGACGACCATTCGCAGCCTTGCCTAGTGTTGCCATTAATGCTGGGATGTGGTGAACGCAGTCTTTACACCAGTGTGCTGAGAAACAAATTATGGTGAACTGCTTATTGATCATCTTGAACCGGACCACAGTCTTGTTGTTGGGTGAGAAGTGCTCCATGTTTGATTTCCAAGTTGCATATTTGAGTGAGTTTTCCAACATCTTCATGTAGTCGGTCGGCTCAATGCTCACCTTGAGTAGCCCTTCCATAGTGATTGCCAAAGAAGTCACATCCCAGCTACTTCTTCTTTTTTGAGAACATCTTCTTGGCGCTCCCTGTCCATCAGAGATCTTCTGAACAGTGCCACTCTTGCGCCAATCGGCATGTTCCATTGTGCCTATTTGTTAATGATGGCTTCTGCTAATAAGTCTTACAAGACTGGAAAAGTAGCATCAGGGAACAATTGAACCAGTGGGTGAGTCCTTGAGGATCAACATTATCGGGCACCATCAGTAATTGTTCACAGATTGCCAAGCCTAGGAAGAGACGTTATGAGTTCATGTCTTTTCATTTGGGACTACAGGAGGAAAAATGAGGAGATGGAACTCTTTGTTCCACCTTTATTGGATTTTCAAGGCGGCTTTTGAGACGCCTTTCTTCCTTCTTACATACACCACTGCTGCTAAGATCCCTATCACTGCTACAGCTGCTATGATTATGTATAATGAAGAGATTCCTGGTAGTCCTGCACCTTGGGCTTGCGCCCCAAAGACTGCGAAGTAACTGAAGTGAGGTAGAACTGCAAGTATGACTCCGTGTGTACTGTTCAACGCGATGTGTGTGCTAGCGAGCGGTTGCCAGTTATTCAGTGTGCCGTTCCAGACATAGAGTTTCAGGCTGTCCTCGTCTATGCCAAGTTGTGTGCACCTTGTTCTGTTGTAGAATACGTGAAGCATGACCTGGCTGTAACCGGGTATTTTGGTTCCCTCGACACCAAGGTATACTAGTGGTAATTTGCTGGCTGGTGGCGCATCCGTGCCGGGTGGCTGGGACGCTGAGCTAGTGACACTGACATTACCGGCGCCGTCGGCCCATACATCGAAGCCGTATTTGTGGAAGTAGTCAGATGGTGTTCTGGATGTGTTGTCTGTCCCGAGGCTCAGAAGAACTGGCGGGTTGCTGAACCATATGTTCGTCTGAGGAATATATGCCTTCAACTGAAGACCTATACCAACGTGCGTACCAATCCACCAGTCTGGTGACAGATTTGTTTCACTGTCGAAAGTCAATGTGAACTGTTGGCCGAATGCAAGTGGGAACCCGGAGGTTCTCTCAATGTCAATGTAGCCGCGGCTTACCATTGTAGTAGTACTATTGAATGCTATGTACATTGGATTGAAACCCGTAACCATGGTCCTGTTGAATGTTGCGTGCGCAATCATGTTGAAGTCTAGGTTCGAGTCGAGTCGCCAGCAGTCACCGCCACCGCCTCCAGGGAACGTCAAGTATTCGGTTCCGGTGCATGCTATTGATGCGTCAAGGGATATGTGTCTGCTTTGGCTCAAATAGAAAGAGTAGGCTCCTTCTGTGAGATCCACTGTCATAGGATTGCCTGGTGGGGCAATACTCCAGCCTTCATGTAGCATGCCTTGGGCAAACCATGAAAGGACTTGCAGCCCATAACCTTGTGCGAGCCAGTCGCCCAGCATTGCCTCTGAACCGGGGCTGTACATCTCAAGTGCACCGATGTGCATACCTGGCATTAGCATTATACCAGTTTCTTGGTCGACTAGTAGCCATGCCTGAGCTACGAGCCCAGTGTGGTTGAAGGGTGACAGCATTGCTAGAGCTTGGTCTCCAATCTCCTTGGGCATTCCAAAGGTTGCGTTGAGGAGGTCGATCGTGTCGCGGAAGTCAGGTAGTAGGATTTGAGTATTGTTCAACATTAGGTGGACAACCCAGATGTATCTTGTACTGTACCACGGGTCAACGTATGCGGTTGTTCCCCTTTCAATCTTCATTGTTATGTTAGCGGAAACTAAAGACCTGAACGTTGTGAATCCTGGAATCAGAGAAATTCCATGAATTCTGTCTGTCAAACCAGCGCTGATCGATCCTGATCCTTCAAGGTTGTATTGGATGTATTTCCCTGCACTTATCCATGGAACTGCATTTGCTGGTGGCGTCGGGAATACAAGCGATTCGATGTTTGTTTCACCGATCTCCATGCTCATGTCCATTGAATATCGCTCTGTCACCCAGATGCCAGCATTCCAGTAGGCAAATTGCTGCCATTGGCGACCTATTATTCGCATAAGAAGGCCGGAATCGTGGGAAATCCACAGGGTGACATTTGTTTCCTGATCTGGCGTTGGGCTTGAGTAGTATGCAAGTTTTATTGTTGATATGCCGAGGACTGTCTCTGTTGTGCTCATCACCGTGAAGTTAACGGAAGCGCTGCCGAATGGGCTAGAAATAAGGACTTTGTCACTAACGCTGTACGTGCCTGCCAAGGGGACGAACAAGAAAGATTGGTTACCGTTGAGACCTGGCTGATGACCGTTGGTGTCGCTGACTTCTCCGGATACGACGTCAATTTGATGCCAGAATCCTGAGACATCAGGAACTATAGTATTTGTGAAGAATTCATATGCTTGTATGGTGAGATTTGAATATCCTACGGTATGGTTGTCGACATTCATGTGTGCAGTCATTATGATGTCGGTTCTGTTGCTACTGTACGGATATGATCTATAGCGTTCATTGAACCAGTGCCCATTGTAGATTGCGTAGCTGCTGCCGTTTGATATCCATGCTGTCGAGCTGGGACCATGGCTTGCAGTAATTCCTGTCATATTTGACCCAGAGCCATTTGTCAAAGAGATCGAAGAGTTAACAAGTGCACTGAACGACACAAGTAGAATAAGAAGTAGTGGTGTGATCTTGGTTGCTTTGCTATGCATAATTGTGCGTACCCCATTTCCATTCGTACCGCACTAATCTCAAATTCGAGCTACATCAAATAAACGTTTCTGAAATTACAGCGTTTTCACGATGTTCGTTGCGAGGAAGCCGCATCCCTTTAGGAGGGAGAGGAATCGCGACAGGAATCCAGTTGGGAGCCTTAAATATCGTGCCCCGCTACATTCTTTGGGGATACTATGAGAAAGTGCCTGCCTCTGAACCTCCTCGAACCAACAAGGAAAAAGGGAAGAATGCTTAGGAAGACATACACCACGTACCTTGGGATAATCAGGGAGGCGCTCTGCAGCCTTGACGGCGTCAAGAGCAGAGCACAACTCCACAACAAGACCTACGCGAGGCTCAGAGCCGAGAACCACATAGCATCCCAGCTCATTGTTGAGGCAACGAGCCACGCGTGGAGCATAAGGAAAACCGCGGGCAAAGGTGTGGAGCGGTGCGTCGTCCGCTTCGACGCACGTCTCTTCAGCTTCAAGACGACCAGGAGAGGGAACCCTGTCTTGACTCTGAGAGCTATCACCCAGAGAATCGGTCTCCCGTTGAGCATCGACGGCGCCTACCAGCGTCTCCAGGCACATCTCTCGCAGGGCTGGAAGCTGACGAGCATCATAATGAAGAGAGGCATGAAGTTCCTCGTCGTCCTCTCAAGAATCATGTCCGAGCCTCCTGTGAGGAGCAACTGGGTCGGAGTGGATGTGAACAGCTCGAGGATCGCCACCTCCGCGGTAAGCCCAGATGGCGGCGTCTTGAAGCAGAGCTACTTCGGGAAGGAGGTCTCCACGAAGCAGTTTCTGTTCGAGAGGAGGAGGGCAGCGCTCCAGCGGTTCAGGGACACCTCGTCGAGGGGCAAGGCTGGGCTGAAGCTGAAACGCCTCGCCGGGAGGCAGAGGAACTATGTGCGGACGAGCATCTGGGCCGTCGCCAACCAGATCGTGCAACAAGCAGAAGCGCTCCGAGCCAACATCGCTATTGAACACCTCAGACACCTCAGGAAGACGCAGGGTGAGTGGACTGCAAGGAGCAGAAAGAAGGTGAACCGCATCCCATACGGCTTTCTGAGGTATGCGCTGAGGCATGTAGCTGAGAAGCAGCGAGTGCGGCTGGTTGAGGTTGATCCCAGGTACACGTCTCAGATGTGCCCCTATTGTGGATACACGGGCAAGGCGAACTGGGTGGGCTACTCCTACTTCAGGTGTACGGCATGCGGCTATGAGGCGAACCGCGATCGCGCTGCGAGCCTCAACATCGCCCTCAGGGCGGCCCTAACAGCATACACGCAGAGCGACATCACTTCGGGCCAGTTTCCTGAGGGGAGCGCCTCCGTCAGTAGGCGCGTTTGGCAAGGTGAAGGGTTTGAAAGGTCGCACCAGACAACCCCAAGTTGCAAGCCCACAAGTTTCAGCGGTGGGTAACTGACCAAGCGTAATTGCGATTTAATGAGATGGAACTCTCAGAAGTTGCTGAGGTTTGTATTGCGACCTTCCCAACGCATGAAATGGGGGAGACCTGAGGCTGGGCAGATTGCTTAAAGACCTTTTCAACTATCTATAATATGTTGTCATTGTTATTATTCGGTTTGATCAGTATGTAGTGTTCGGAGGATGTTTCCAATTGGCTTCTCCAGACAAGAAACAGAAAGTCGACGATGCAAATAGTGAAGAGTTATCTGAGGTTGAACCTGAAGGGGCAGACGCTTCTCTCTTATCCTCGTTCTATGAAATAAAGGAAAGCATCCAACGGCTAACAAAGTCAGTTGGCGAACTGAACATTAAGATGCAGGCGACAAGTGACGTGTTGAAGTGGATTCTCAACACTCTCTCACAGAAGTCTGTGGAGAAGGAAACACTCTACCTGAAGAACGTCCAGTCATCGACCGAGTTACTCAAGAATTTCATGGTTTTCCTTGAGCAAAGAGTCAAGATCCCTCAAGAAGCCTCCGCTAATCAGGAGCAGCCAAAGTCTTCTCAGCGAGAACCCCCCAGAAAAGAAGCAGCGCCGCCTCATTCAAGTGAAGATGCAGGGTTTGTTGTCAAACCCTCGTTAGTGAAGAAAATGCAGGAAGACACCTCAGCAAAAGACAAGGACAAGAAAAACCGCTGATGACTATGCATTCTGTCGAAGCTATCGATCCATTGTTCTTTTTCCGTCTCGTGGATGTTACCTACGGCACGGCGAATCGGATAGCCTTTTCCCTGCACTCATCTTTGCATCTCAGGCATAGGATGCACTGAGGGTGTTTGCTGAACCTTTTCTCTGGCCCTGTGAACACAGGGACACCCATTGGGCAGACTTTCTCGCACTTCTTGCATCGCTCGCCCTTGCACTTGACAACGTTTCTCTCTAATCCCACTATGCTGTATTTGTTTAGGGGTCCCATCAGCGCTGCAATTGGACAGATATATCTGCAGAAGGCTCTTGGAATGAGAATCACTGCGCCTAAACTGATTACGAGGATTACCATTCTTGACCAAAGTAAGAGGCTCCAACCTATTATCAGTGGTTTCTGCAGAATAATCAATTCGGGGATTACTGCGAAGAGAGTGTCAGATGGAGAGAAAACTGAGAAAGGCATGTCACCGAATGCTCCAATTGCGCTCAAGGCATAGCCCCTGTTTCCTGCGAGCGTGGCAGCTCCAACCACTGTGACCAAGATCACGATTACACCTAAAATGTAATATTTGATTCTCAATACGGTTTTCGTTGTCTTCGGCGACATTGCGAGTTCTTTCGTCTTCAGAGGTACTCGAATGTATGCTACTAGGTCCTGAGCAAATCCAAAAGGACAAACGTAGCCGCAGAAGGCTTTGCCCACAAGTAGAGCAGATACGAGAAAGACAGCAACAGCCGCTAAGAGCAATAGAGGAATCACGGCAGAGATGCTGTGCTGTAGAGCATCGAAGGCACTTATTGCCGTTACCCCTGGCGCTCCTGAACTTGAGAGCACGGGTATTATCGGTATCGGAAATGCAACTGAAACAAGCTGGAACAATCCCGCGTTGAGGATCACGAAGAAGAGTACTTGAAGGAAGAACCTCAGTATTCTGAGGATCGGAATATGTATCCCCCGCTTGGAAGTCTCAGACATAGGATTAGGTCTGTCTTTTCTCTCTTTCTTTTCTTGCATTGTTCTCGACCGCCTCATCGCGCAAGCCTCATCGGCCCTGCAGCAATCATGCTGGGAAGCCAGCAAATCCAGGATAAGCTGGGATGTTGTGAGCATAGATCAAGAAATCCTGGACTGCCTGAGACAACCCAATCGTCAAAGCTATCGCCAAAAGCGTTAGACCAGTGTATAATAGAATTAGTCTTAGAAGTGATATGGTCATGGCATTTCACCCCTCACACTTACTAGG
The DNA here is from genome assembly GCA_037310415.1 of Candidatus Atabeyarchaeum deiterrae. Classification (GTDB taxonomy): domain Archaea; phylum Asgardarchaeota; class Atabeyarchaeia; order Atabeyarchaeales; family Atabeyarchaeaceae; genus Atabeyarchaeum; species Atabeyarchaeum deiterrae. Next base: position 1,456,639 of record CP147780.1, on the reverse strand, counting down.
TTCTTTTCCCAGTTGTTTTCTTCTGATTGAAAGCACGTATTCGAGTAATTGGCATAATCGCCTAGTAGGGATAATGAATGCTAATTGCTGTCTTACTGTTAATTAATGTTTTCGATTGGATGAGGGTGGCAACTTTGAAGAGCCATATGAAGTCGGAGATAGGGATTAAATAGGCTAGCAAGTGTCTCACTTAGTTAGATCTGCTCCCGTCATATGTTGGTTTGGATTCAGCGATACTAGTTGGTGTGTTAGTAGTGAAGATCAAGGCAGTTCTTTTTGACTTGGGCGGCACGTTGATCGACTCTACTGAATTCTGCGATACTTTCCAAAGAATCCTAAGACTGAAAGGTATTGAGAGATCTGTTCGTGATGTGAAGCGTGCTATGCTTGAAGCTGAGTTGGAACTGAAGAAGGAAATTGGAGGTGGCGTCCCCAAGGACACTGACTACTATACGCGGTGGAATCTTGGGATACTGCATCGCCTTGGGATACGTGGACGAGATCTTGAGCTGGCCGAGGACATTGACAAGCACTGGTTTGACTACATGGAAGTGCGAGTTCAACCTGGCGCTTACGAACTCGTAAAGAGCCTCACAGATTGCGGCATCAAGCTTGGCATAGTGACAAATGGTTATCAATCAGATCTTGAGAAGATCCTTCCTAAACTGAGTATGCAACGAGCGTTTGACGTTCTTGTTGCTGCAGATTCATTAGGAAAAAGGAAGCCTGATCCTGAGCCGTTTCTTCATGCTGTAAGAAAGCTTGGAGTCACCCCAGCTGAGACTGTTTTTGTCGGTGACGAATATCAAGTCGACTATGTCGGAGCAAGGAGAGCAGGTTTGATCCCTTTCTTGTTCGACCCAAAGAAGAAGAGAAAGAGTATGCTGACCAAAGTCAAGGTGATTCATTCCTTGCCGGATCTACTGTCGAAGATTAACCCGTAGTCTTTGGGTTCGGTTTTCGCTTTGAATAGTCCTTCAGCATTTTTTCGAATACCGTTCGAGCGCCATAGCCTATTGAGGTGGCGTAAGTGTTGAAGTCTACTAGATTCACACCGCTTTTGATTGCTTTCTCCTGAATTTCTCTCAGAGCGTCCCCAGCGATAAAGTATACTGGAGCATAGCCCACATTCTCCAAGAACATGAAAGTCTGATTGAAAATCATTTTCTCTTGAAGACCCGTGATTTGGTGTCCCCATTTCACAAATTCTGCTACAGTTTGCTTGCCCATGTTCACTCGAGAGTCAAATATCGCTCTGAGGAATCTGATCTGTCTCCACTGCATCAGAATAAACTCGTTCTCAAGCAAGACCACGCTTAGATCTCGTCCTCCTCGCATTGCATCAAGGAAGTTTTTCTCCTCAGGTGAGAGCGAGTCTTGGTCTTTGCCTGCAAGATTCTTCAAAAGCCTGAGGAATTCGTACTCCCTGTGGAATGAAATTGCGTCGCTGATGGCGTATCCCAAGTATGAATCTAATAGGTCCACTATTGAGGGTTTCCCTCCGAAGGCTGTGGCTGAATTCTGGAAGTGGACACAGTGCCCTGTTTCTTCGTGGACTATTGTTTGAATCATGTCCGCTGCGCCCGCTGGAGGTGACCTCTTTTCATCTGTTGTCAAGAAGAAAATCGAGAAGGGTTTGTCAGTTAACATGTTGAATGCACTTGTTGCAGCTGTGGGTATGAAGTTGACGAGATATGATGGGGTCTCAATGACTCTTGTGTCGTATTTCGGTGTAATCCCGACCAAATCCTTGCTTAGCACCTTAAGGATGTTTTTTCTTATGTTCAGGACATATTCCATTATCTTGGGTTTTGGAATTTCACTTCTTCTGATTATCATTTTTGTAACTTCTTCGAATGTCGGTTCGCATCCGTAGGCTTTTGCCAATCGCTTTATTATGTCTCTGAAGAGAGGTAATTCCCTCTTCAACTGTCTGAGAGCTTTGTCCTCGATTTGTTTGGGGGTTTCATAGTAGTCAAACATGTACTTCAGGATCTTGGGGTAGACGCTCCGGTGTCCAAGATCGCCCACGCTCTTTTCAATTATGGGGAACACTTCTGTGAAGTCTCCCTCGGCTAGACCCTCAACAAGAAAAGTATTTCTGTAATCGTCGACGACCTTGATTAGTTCTCCTAATTCGGCTTTCAGACGCTCATCTTTTGTTTCCGTGACAATAGTTTTTAGCAGACCTTTCAGTTCATCACAGGACTGGCATGCGATTATCTTGGTTTCTGTCGCCCACTTCATTCCTCTGAGCTTCTCCTTGCTAGCATCTATCGCTCGCCTCGTATTCTCGATTAGGGTCAACATGTGATCTGGATTGATGCCTTCCTTCACCATGTGGGCAAAAAAGGCGCCTCTTGCATTCGAGATAACATGATGGGGTTCTCGAAAGTCTAACGCCATGTTCATACATTCTAACAGTTTTCTTTGGTTCACTGCTTTTGTCTTATTAAGTGTCGCCTTTATCTTTGATTTCATGGCTTCAATGTTTTTGTCGACTGGGATGAACATCTTGCCAGCTGATTCCTTGATGCCCAACGTGAACGCTGCCGCGGGGTCGAACTCTTTCCATAAGTCGAATATTTCTCTTTCGATTTTAGACATCAAAGGTAAAAGTGGATTCACGCCTTCCAAGTTCTCTTCAACCTCCAAAGGAACTTCAATTGTATGTGTTTAGAGCGATTGATTCGGCAAATATGCCGCTGATAGGCTCTTTAGGTAGAAGTTTTCTATTGGTTGCAAGACACTATTTTGGAACGCATATATTAAAGGTATAGTTGAATACTTGGCTCCTATCAAGAACTAATTCATCAAGAGAAAACAGAACCAGCTGGGAGCGTATAATCATTTGATCCAAACAAATCGCTTCGAGGATTCTATCACGCAAATAAAAATGAGTAACACCATCGGTGACTCTCCCATCTATTGGGTTTCAGCGTTTCACGTCGACGACCTCCTAGTTGATGCTGGGTGCGATTACACGAAGAAGGAAATCGCAAACGTACTAAAAGAGAAGAAGCTGACTAAAGTTGTGAACACTCATCACCATGAGGACCACGTTGGAGGAGATCACCTGCTTCAGTCAACTCGCAACGTTCCAATCTTCGCCCATCCGCTTGCGATTCCCCTGTTGAGGGTGTCACCTGATCTTCCCTCGTTTGAGGTCTTTGCTTGGGGGATTCCCGAGCCGTCTGAGCCTTCCCCCGTTCCCGACGTTATTGAAACTGAGAATCATGAGTTCCTTGTTGTTTACGTGCCAGGTCATACCAGAGATCACATCGCCTTGGTAGAGGTAGCGAGGGCTGGGTTTTCGTTGGTGACCTCTATGTTACCATCAAGCCTGTCGGAGCGAGTCTGGAGGAGAACCAGTGGCAAGCAATATCCTCGCTCAAAAAGATTAGGGAATTCTCTCCGCGTGTGATGTTCCCAGGAGTGAATGATCCCATCTTTGATGCTTCGAGCGTTCTTGATCGTTCGATATCAATACGAGAAGAACTGGGCAGAAGAATACTGAAACTGAGCGAACAAGGATCGAGCGTTACTCAAATAGTTAATGAGGTTTTCGGGAAAGAGGCAGAATTCAATAGAATGGGAATAAGAGGCACTTACAAGAATTACACAGATGGTCAGTTCTCAACTGAGAACTTGACTCGAACCTTCTTGCTAAAAGCAGATCAAGAGCCATTGAGGTTGACTTGAAATGCGTTTTCTCTGCGTAGGGTATATTATATAAAGATGTTTTCCCAATGTCTTAGAATGGTTTTAGAGGGCTTGAAAAAGAGGTAGTGCCTGGCAGTTCGTTGCAGCTTCAACACTAGAAGAAATTGTGTCGAGGGATTGGGCTTTGGCAGCAAAGGATTGGTATACGAGGGGGGTTGAGCACGGCATTAAGGGGAATATTGATGAGGAGATCAAGTGTTACCTGAAAGCCCTGGAAATTGATCCGAAATTCGCGAAGGCATGGAAGAACCTCGGCTCAGCCTTTATGGTTAAGGGCGACCTGAATAGGGGACTCAGGGCACTAAAAGTGGCCGTCAGGCTAGATCCTAATGACTTGAATCTCTGGATGGATATGGGGCGCTTGAAATTCAATTCAAGGGATTATCGGGGGGCAATAGATTCCTTCAAGAAAGTCATCGAAGTTCATCCCAGACTGGCAAAGGCTTGGCACTGGTTGGGATTGAGTTTTCATGAGCTCAACCTTGAGGAAGAAGCAAAAGAGGCCCTGACGCTGGCAGCAGAATTGTACAAGAAGAGCGGCGACATCGAATCTGCAACAGAAGTCGAAAGCAAACTACTGACATCGGAAGGTAGAACCAGCAGTTAAGTAACCAATGCGGGCATGAAGTCAAGTGAAGCGCTCGTTTCAATGGTTAGCATATCTCCATTCTTCTCGTTGAGGCACAGATGGTTCTCAGATGAAAGGCGCACTGATTTTGAAAAGTGGTGACCCCGAAACAGAAAGTTGGTGGATCAGAATTGGATCTAATGGTGACTTCGGATTATCATGGGGAGGTCGAGGCTGCTCGCAGCGTTGCCAAATATGCAAAACAGAGAAGTATCGATGCTATGATAGTCTGCGGCGACCTAACACATGCAGGAACTGAAGAAGATGCAAGTGACATCCTCAGTACTCTATTAGAGGCCACATCCAACGTCTTGTATGTTTCAGGTAACTTCGATCCTCCTGAGATCTCAGAAGGAGTGAAAGGGGCTGGAGGTATCTGCCTTCATCGCAGGTCGTACTCTCTTCGCGGCTACACTTTTCTAGGCGTTTCTGGCGCTATACCGGCGCCTTTCTACTCACCTTTCAACATAAGCGAGGATGAAATTGACGCCATTCTGAAGGTTACACTCAGATCTGTTGAGCAGAAGGAGAAGCTGGTTTTGGTATCTCACGATCCGCCATACTCAACTTCGTTAGACAGGACTACACGTGGAATGAATGTCGGTAGCAAAAGCATCAAACAGTTTATTCTAAGAGAAAAACCGGTCCTAGCTGCCTGTGGACACATCCACGAATCTGCGGGAATCGAGGAAGTCAACTCAACCTTAGCAGTGAATCCTGGACCAGCATTTGCCCGGAAAGCCGCGCTTGTTTCACTTGAGCCAAAAATCGCTGGAAGCCTCATAAAGATATAGCTTTAAGTCTGTGACGTCGCACTGAATATCAGTCATCCGACGCGAGAGCAGAGGCGCAATAGATCATGGCCGAAAGCAAGTCTTTCAGGGCTGTCATAACGCTCACACCCTCTGAATCGAAGAGAATCATTGGGAAAGCTGTTGCCAAGATGGAGCTTGTGAATAGAGCCCTGAAGGAAGGGTCGATAGTCATTGGAGTGGGAACCACGAATTCATTCGTGGCCGAGGAGATCACAAGAAAGAAAATCGACAAGGAGCATTTCAGTTCGGGCATAATAATCCCTCAAGGGCTTGGAGCGACATCCATGTCACGGAGGCTAAATGCGCTCCTAGTCAGGAGTGGCGAGGTTTCTAGTGTTAAACGGAACGAACTGCCAAAGGTTTTTGATCAGCTAGGATCTAGGGATGTCTTCATTAAGGGTGCAAACGCCGTAGATCATCAGCACAAGGCAGCAGTCGTGACTGCCGATCCCAGTGGCGGAACCTTAGGAGCTAGCGCGTGGAAAGCTCTGAATGAGAGAGGATTGAACCTGGTGGTCCCTGTCGGTCTTGAGAAAACGATCCCATATTCACTCACTGATCTTAGTAAGAAACTCGAGGCTGGCAGAGTCAATGCATCGAAGCAGATGGGGTTGCCAGTGTTCAGGATAATGATACTTCCCGGTGAGGTCGTCACTGAAGTTGATTCCTTTAGAATCTTAGCGAATGTGGAAGCCACCCCGATCGCCAGCGGGGGAATAGGTGGAGCTGAAGGGGCTATTACACTAATGCTTGAAGGAAAACAAGAAAATGTCGCAAAAGCATGGGAGATAGCAACTAAAGTCAAAGGTGAGCCACCTGTCAAAGCAGATCCAGAAAGAATTAGCTAGCAGGCAATTCACTGGGAAGATATCTGCTACTCGCATTTTCTTATCTAGCTGTGTTCGAATTGAAGTCAAATACGTCTGGGGTTTCAACCTTCTGTGTCGATGACTTCGCGGACGCCCACCGGTATCGACGAGCCCTATTCCAGTTCAACCTATTCCAATCAATCATGAATTCATATGACACCATTTCTGTTTCTTCCGCCAAACTAAGCGCTCTGCTCGGGTCCACTTGACTTGCCATTTTTCTAAAGTCCCTAGTTATATATTTCCACCAATCTTGAACTCTGAAAACTGCTCCGAATTCCTTCGAATAGTATTCCATATTCTCGTAGACGTGGGAACCAGGGAATAGACAGAAGAATTGACCTGCAACATCAATGTAGGGATGATCTTCGCCAATCCTCAGCAAACTATTCTGATATCTTAGCGTCTCTCCTAGAGTCTGCTCTGTCTCTCCTGGAAAACCCCAAATGAAGTAGCTGCCAGCTGGAATTGACAATTCAATGCATGCGTCAATGAGCTTCCTATGCTGATTCAGGTAGCTGTCAGGGTCAGTCGTTTTGTTCATGAGATCAAGCATCTTAGGAGATCCAGATTCAACTCCAAAGGCGATCTCGAACGGTAGTTTGGAGAATCCCTTCAGATCTTCTCTGCTGGTGCAATTCACACTTGTTTCGCACCAATACCTCGTGTTATTGTTCCTTTCTTGAACTAATTGATCGAGGAATTTCGTCTTCCATTCTCTGTTTGCCCCAAAACAGGCATCTGCAAAAAGTATGAATGGTGGGTTAAATTTGTCGATTATGTTCTTTATTATCTGAACGCTTTTGCTTGGTGTCAGACTTCTCCAAGACTTGGAGCCCTTGCTCTTTTCAGTGCAGAACCAACAGTTAAATGGGCAACCTCTGCTTAGATAGACTGGGATCCCTTCGCAAAGGCAACCGAGTCCAGTCTTTGGGCTCTCTATGCCACCGTCACTGTCGTCGAGAAGGAGCGAGTAGTCATAGTCTATCTCATTCAAATCCTCCATTGATTCTCCAGTTATAACTCTAGTCCTTTTTCGATTCTTCCCTTTCTCTACATCTTCATCCCTGCATATCTGAAGAAGCGGAACCTCTCCTTCCCCGCAGATAATATAATCGAGAACAGGGGAGTGTCTCCCTGCTTCCGTAATGAACTCAGTCAACCTTGCAGGAATATCTATCAAGTCGCTCTCAGAAGAATGTATTTTGAACCTAAGGTTTCGAGTTGACTTCAGGAAATCTGATGGCAGTATTGAAGGATGATAGCCACCAACAAGGTTGATGGCGTCGGGATTCATAACCCTTGATATCAGACCAAGAAGAACCGATGGAACGTAGTGTTGACTTGTCCAGCATGATACGCCAAGAATGTCGTAGTCATAACGGTTCAACGTGTTTTCACAGTCGTCTATGAACTCTTTCATAGTCTTGAATAGTTTTCCAGCTTCGCTCCCATTCGGTTGCAAATCTAATATCCTGACGTCAAATCCGTTTTGCTTTATGAATGAAGCTAGAGGAACCAAGTAGGATGGCTTTGTGTATTCGCCCCACGTTGAGTACAGAACGGGAGGCTGAACGAGTAAGACTTTCCTTCCCATGTTTATCGTGCCCTCACGACATGCTGCAGATAGAAAATGAAATTGTTTGTTGATCATCGAGTGCTGGAGGCCCAGAAAGAGTTCCTACTGAGAATGCAATCACGATGCACTTGTTCGGGTCTTAGTTATTTAAACGACACTCGGCGCCACAGAGTTATGCATTCCTGTGTGTTTTGAGTCTGAGACATCTCGATTCCGTGTTGAGAGGTTTTCCTTTTCGGAGAACATTACTTTCTCTTTGTTGATGATGTGTAGTATGTCGGCAGAATACTGTTAGCATGGCAAATCTGCGACCCAAGCTGGGCTTTCTTGGATTAAGCAAGTTGAAGACTAGTCGCAACAGAGGAGATACTACCAGCGGTGGTAAATGCTTAAATAAGAGCCTAATTCTGTTTCTGTTCAAACGACGATAGGGAAACAAGTTGAACATGAATTCAACAATGATAGTTGAAGAGAGCAAGTTGTGCCGTTAAATTCGTTAATAGTTTGTAGGAGGATGAATCGAAAATGACTGAACTTCGCGAAGTTGTGATTGTCGATGCCGTCCGCACCCCAACAGGCAAGAGAAATGGGCAACTGAGCATGGCACGTTCTGATGACATGCTAGCAGTGTGCCTCAAAGCTCTCGTTGACAGAACAAAAGTAGATGCAAGCCAAATAGAAGATGTTGTGATCGGCTGCAACACGCAGTTCGGAGATCAAGCCGGAAACCTGGCTAGGATAGCCCTTCTCGAAGCAGGATACCCCATTAGTGTGGCTGGAGTCACACTAAACAGGTTCTGCGCTTCAGGAATGACAGGAGTACAATTCGCAGCGTCAGAGATAATGACGGGAAACGCAGATCTCGCTGTCGGCGGCGGAGTCGAGAACATGTCAAAGTATGCAATGGGCGTGGCCGACGGAGTCGTCAATTCGCTAGCAGGAGCGAAAGTATACAAGAAATATCCCATAACCAACATGGGACTAGCAGGCGAAGCAGTTGGAGAGAAATACAAGATCCCAAGAGAGCAAATGGACAAATTCGCACTATGGAGTCACCAGAAGGCGGTAGCTGCACAGGATGCAGGCTATTTCAACAACGAGATCGTACCAGTTCCGGATGTCAAGCAAGCAGACGGAACAGTAAAGACTGCAGCCAAGGACGAGGGACCCAGGAGAGTTCCAACAGAAACCTCACTCGAGAAACTCGCCAAGCTTCCTCCAGCGTTTAAGCCACCAAGCGGAAAGGTGACTGCAGGCAATTCGTCCAGCATTAATGACCAGGCTTGTGCCCTGTTACTAGCTTCTCGCGAGAAGGCTGACGAACTTGGATTGAAGTCCAGGGCAACAATAAAGGCCATGGCGGTAGTTGGAGTGGATCCCGTAATAGCTTTGACTGGGCCAGCACCATCTTCGGCCAAAGCCCTGAAACGCGCGGGTCTGACAATAAAGGACATGGATGCGCTTGAAGTTAACGAGGCATTCGCATCGGTCTGCATAGCAACAGGGATGGAATGGGGCATAAAGTTTGAGAATCTACTGAACGACAAGAGATACAACCCCTGTGGCGGGGCCATAGCACTCGGACACCCACTAGGATGCTCAGGTGCAAGACTCATCACGACCCAGCTCAACCACTTGGAAAGAATAAACGGCAAATATGGTCTAGCAACCCTCTGTGTAGGAATGGGCCAAGGAATTGCAACCATAATCGAAAGAGAAAAGTAAAACAGAGTTCTAGGGACACGACCTCTTCCCTAAGAACCTCTTTTTTTCATGATAGAAGTAGTTCGAATGAGTTTGTGGAACTCTCTCTTCATTGAGTCTAGGGAATTCCTCGCTTTGGAGTGGTAAACCACTGATATAACTCCTTGAAGTCAATAGTCTCCAACACACCCAATTCGTGATATGGCTTTCACTCCCACCCAAGAAAACGGTGTAATCTTGCGCCTATCTGCCATTCATTTTACAGTAGTCTTGAAGCACCAGTAACTTAAGAGGAGCAATAGAATTAACTGATATCAATTGAGGACTGTGAACGTCGGTAAGAGAGTGAGCATAGTTGAAAGCATTGAGGCTTGATCTTGGTACGAAAGAGTTCGCAAGTGAAGTCATAAAAGAAGATTGGGAAAAGACTCTGATCGGTGGCAAAGGCCTGGGAGCGCGGTTTCTCCTCAACGAGGTCAATTCAGAAGTCGAGCCACTCTCACCAATGAATAAACTGGTATTTGCAGTCGGCCCCGCAACAGGCACAAGGTTCCCTACCGCAAATCGTTACGGGGTCTTCTTCAAGTCTCCGCTCACCAATATCTTCGGCGAAAGCTACTCGGGTGGGCATGTAGCGCACAGAATGAGAGGCACAGGTCACGAAATCTTCATAATTCAAGGAAAAGCGAGTAACCCAACTTACCTCGTCATTACCGAGGGTCACGTGGAATTTAGAAATGCGGATCACTTGTGGAGACAGGACACGTTCGCTACACATGACATCATCAGGAAGGATGAGGGGCAGAAGAATCTTGGCATTTTATGCATAGGCCCTGCAGGGGAGAACCATGTTCGCTTCGCAGTAATAGAGAATGATTACTGGAGAAGCGCCGGTAGAACTGGCGCAGGAGCCGTAATGGGATCAAAGAACTTGAAGGCAGTAGCTTTCCAAGGAGACAAGGAACCCGAGGTTCATGACGAAGGGCTCTTCAAAGAAGTTGTGAATGAGAGTCTCAAACTCATAAGGGAAAACAGGTCGACCGGCGTGACTTACAAGGAGTATGGTACACTCGCAGTCCTTGACTTGGTAAATGAAGCAGGAGTCTTACCAGTCAGATATTGGAGTGAGGGAACAACAACTCACATAGAGAATATAAACAGCACAGCTATGAAGGACAAAGTCCTAATTGGTTCCAGAGCTTGCTGGAACTGCCCGATAGCATGTGGAAAACTCTGCGAAGCAAAGGAAGGAAAGTACAAGGGGATTAAAGTCGAAGGGCCTGAATACGAAACGGTTTATGCATTCGGAGGACTGTGCGATATCGGCGAGATTGAGTCGATAATGGCGATCAACGACTATTGTGATAGGGCTGGAATAGACACGATTACAAGTGGGAATGTTGCGGCTATGGCTATCGAAGCTGAGAGAACTGGAAAGCTGAAGACTGGGCTGAACATGGAGTACGGAGATGCGGAGAAAGTAATCAAGCTGCTTAAGATGATCACGAAACGGGAAGGAGCAGGAGACATTCTAGCCGAAGGGGTCAAGCGAGCATCTAGGAAGCTTCGGTTACCTGAAGTGGACATTACTGTTAAAGGACTTGAATTGCCTGGATATGATCCACGCGGAGTTATCGGGATGGGATTGGGTTATGCTGTTTCATCGCGGGGTGCATGTCACTTACGTTCAACCGTACAGGTTCCAGAGTTACGAGGTGTAATCGATCGATTCGCATATGATGGAAAAGCGCAGTACGTAGTCGATCTTGAAAACCGCTATGCGATATTCGACAGCCTGATCATCTGCAGATTCATACGAGACATAGTACCTTGGGATAGGATGCCGAGCCTGTTGAAAGCATTGACTGGAGAGAGCTTAGCTGAGGAGAGGCTCAAGGAAATAGGGAACAATATCATAACTCTAACGAGGCTGTTCAACGTTAGAGAAGGAATCACGACCGCAGACGACACTCTCCCAAAGAGATTCTTCAACCAACCGCTCCCTGAGGGTGCAAGCAAAGGAAAAACTGTCGACGAACATCGGTTTGAACAGATGGTCAAAGAATACTATCAGCTGAGGGGATGGAACTCAAATGGAGTACCTGAACCCACGCAAGACCAGAATGTGAAAAACGAACCAGAATCAGAAAAATGAAGAGGGAAGGTCTTGGCTAGCTAACATGTCTTACTTTTTCTTCTTCTTACCTTCCTTATACTTCTCAATGACATCGCGCACTTCTTTCGCTCCATCAGGAAGGTTCTCCTTATCCTCAACACCCTCGATGCGCCCAAGCTCCTGATCCAAGGTATCCATCTCAACCTCTTCAATACCTTCCTCAGGCTCCTCTTTCCCCTCGACCTGCGCCAGCTCAGTCTTCAAAGCAGCCTCCACCTCCGGACCCTTAGGAGCCTCCTCCTTAGCTTTTCCTTCTGGAGCGCCTGGCAGAGGCTTTCTCTTTGCAAAGGCATCAATCCTATCCTGAGTGATGCCAACAACTGCCTCTTCCCTAGACCTCAGCGGAACAGCAGACGCCTTCCCATGTTCACCCTTAGTGATGATCCTCAAAGTCTCATCAATCTTCTTTATCACAAAAGGTATTCGCCTACGCCTCACAAGAAGCCAACCAACCACACCAAGAACAACAATACCGCCTCCACCAAAGCCCACCAGCAACACCGCTGCCAAGCTGAAGGACGGTGGAGCATTAACGATGATTCTGATTGGCAATGTTGAGAGAGCATATTTGCTGGCAGTTGCATTGAATGTAATTAGCCAATCCCCTGCAGCACTAGCCGTAAATGACACACTGTATTCACCAGGAACAACTTGCGTCGCGTACCCGAATCCGAATTGCGAAGAATAATACATGATTGTGCTCGAACCAAGCACAACACCACCATTGTGAGTATCGTTATACCATACGTAGACTGTGAATGTGTCCCCTTGCGTCAACGTTACTTGAGACCCAGTTTGAGTGACACCACGAACAACCGTGAAACCATACAGCGCAGTCGGTATAGCATTTATTACAAGCGTTATGGTCACGTTGTGGTGCACATAGTATGGGTCTTTCCACCCGCCCACATAGAGATAGTAGGTCCCAGGAAGCTGATCCGTAAGACCAGAGGACAAAGTCAAGTTGTATTGCCCCTGTATGCTCGGATGAGCAATAAGAGACCCTGATGCGAGAAACGTACCTAATGACGATTTGAAAGTATACGCAAGAGTAGCGCCACCAACACCTACAGATGCTCCCGTGTGAGTATCATTATACCACACATATACCGTCTTAGCATCGCGCGAATACGTACTCGTACTGTTCCCAGAACCTAAGCCTACACCAGCAATCAGCGTTGAAAGACTCTTGATGTGCACTGTAATCGGCACTGTGCTGGAGTTCTGGTAATAGGTCCTAACGAAGTAGATGTGGATCGTCGCCGTGCCCGCACTATCGCCACTCGGTGTAGGATTAGACCACCAAGTCGTGTTGACGCTAAGAGTGTAGACCTGCGGGTCGTCGAACGCGTCATGGGTGACCGTCCAACTGCCACCCCAATCACAGGCAACCGAAACAAAAGGTGGCGCAAATGAAGGAGCAGAAGTCGAATTGCGAATAGCTGTTGGCCCCAAAGAGTAAGGCGGATTTGACCAACGAGTCGTGTAGTTCAATTTGATCTGCGCCGTCGCTCCCCAGAAAACGTATTGATTGTTACCACTCCATAGATCAAGATAGGATGAAGGTGTCCAAATCGTGAGCCTAAGCGTATAGAATGATGTCTCATAATTTGAGCCTTTGCTTAACTTGAACAACACGTAATATGTCTCACTAGGAGGTATCGCCTTAGCATATAGAGAGAATGTTCCAACACCTATCGACCCCGAGTAGAACCCTGTCCCATTGTTAGTGTAGTCAGCAGAAAACCTCACACCCCAGTTGACGAGACTGTTGTTTGATGAACCCGCAGCAACAACTTCAAATGTCGCACCTAAGATGGCACTTGAGTTTTCGTCTTGGTAGAATATGCTAGGTAAGTTCACTCTAAACGCCTGAGACTCCGTGTAGTAGATTGTGACCGGACTTGAACCTGGGAACACGGAGGTATGCGTGCCAATGTAGAAAGTGTTGTTCACAAACGCATCGTCATAGAATTCCTTGCTTGCATTCACCGCAAGCCAATTCCCTGAGCCAAGACCCAAAGAAGCTGGTAGGTTAGTTTGATTTGTGTAAGTAGCATTTTGCACCGAGTATGTAGTGAATTGATCCCATCTTCCTGCGGTCTCCCACTTCGCCCTACCATACACGTTGGCAGTCACGAACTCTCCAGTATAGTTGTCAACCAAGCTGACAGTAGTAGGTGGATTCGTCATAACACTCGGTCTAAAAAGAACGTCTCCCGTCGCCGGAACTGCCAATGATAGCCTGAACGTGTGGGTTATGTTAAAGTAGCTCATGAGTAAGCCTGCTTCTCCGAGAGTGTTATCAACCCAGTCAACTTGGGCACTGTAGTTGCCAGCAGCAAAGCTGCCAGTTAACGTGAAGGTGAAGTTGACGTAACCATGGATGTCTGGTGCCTTGCTTGTATTCGTGTATACCACCGTAGGTGAAGCCCCGTATGTTGCTGGTCCACGCAAAGTCAGATTTGCAAGACCAGTTGTGACTGGAACCAGCCCATTGCTGATGTAAGCTGAGAACCTAGCAGTCTGAGTTGGGTAGAAGTCTGTCACACTAACCCATGATCCGCCACTTTTCCTCAACACCGCTATACTTTCAACATAGTTCTTCGTCAAAGCATGAATCACATACGGATGGTTTACATCAATTGAGTATGAACCAATCCTCGTGACATTAACTCGGAGGATTAAATTAGAGCTGAACGTGGAAATGGTGAAGTTGTTCGCTTCCGTCTTAATATTGTGGCTGTGCAAGTTGGGGTCTAGGCAGGTTGTGAAGTTCCAGTCTAGTGGAACTGAGATGTTGAAATAGTACCCACTGTAGATTGTGTTGCTTACAGGTTCGCTGTACATCGCGAAACCCGTTGCAAGCGATACGCTCCACTCAACGTTGCTTCCTATATTTTCAAACGCGGTTTGAGCGGTCTTTGCGCGACTAGCATATAGAGTCATGTTTGCAGTGAATTGTCCAGTGGCTGGGGATGTTACGTTCGACGTGATGTCAAAGTTGTATGTGTCCTGATAGTCTGGTGCAGGGCCGATTGTGAAGCCAGTCAGGGTACCACTACCTTGACCATATGTTGATGGAGAAGGAGAAGTGATACTGCAGTTCGTGTTCGGAAGACCAGGTGCCGCGAGTTTCAACTTGAGTTGCTCAGGCTTAGCTAAAGCCTTCAAAACCAAAGTCACATTGTCAAACCAACAACCATTTTCAGTGTTAAAAGGTCCACCTGCAAAATAGTCAGTACTTGAGACGTAAATAACACCCACTGAGATTGAAATGTTCTGTCGTGTGGGGTTATCGAAGACTGGATTGAGAGCCAAGTCTGTCAACACATTAAGGTTGTTGCGAACATTCCACTTGTTAGCTTGCCCGGTGGAATACAAATACCCTTGACCATATTGAAGAACGCGATGCCCATTTATTTCGACAAAGACGGCAAAACTATCAAGCGAGAACAACACCGTATCAAAATTAGGATGATAGGCCAGAGACAGATTTGCTGCGAGGACTGTTCCCCTTGGAACAATGAAAGTCTCATTCCACGCTGAATATTCTCCAGTATAGTAGTATCGGGATTGCATTCCGCTTTGGAGATAGAGATACCTCCATGGCATAGAGGCCTTCACATACTTGCCAGAGCTATCCCAACTAGCTTGGTCGACCGTAGCGTTGGAGCCGCTTGCTTTGTGAGTGTCGTACCATCTGACAGTAAACCACGACGTGGAGCGATTAGTTCCATGAGGTGTGTTACTTCCTGTGTCGAATGTTCCGCCCGGGAGCCAATTCTTTTGATCCCAGAGGTTGGCAATCGACGTGGTGACTCTGTTCCCAGACCACCCGTTCTTCATAGTAACTTGGAGGTCACTTGTTCCCGGACTTGGCAGGGACACCGTCCTTCCGGAGCCACCGCCCATGTCGTAACCGATTGCGGTTTCATTCACTGGCCGCGGCGAAGCGTATGGGTCGTAGCCAACATACTGTTGACTACCAAGACCAGAGTTACCAGAAGCTGCGCCTTGAAGTGTAGAGGCTAAGCCGAACGGATAGAATATTTGGTAAAATGAAACGGCGACCAGAGAAACTAGTAGGAACGAGGCCAGCATCTTCTTCGCTTTAGACATCGCTACTTCCCCCATCGGGAAAGCTCAACCCCTATTAACTAAGTAAATGAGAGTAATGTTGGACAGTGCTAAACCTACCGTTATTCTTCTTCCATAAATATCATAGGGCGTAGTAAGCTTCCTTAAGAAGCTCTAGGTGCTTTTTCGCAATGGAGTCCTCAAGCATTCCTGATGCCCATTTTGATCTCATTGTGTTTATCATATACTCTGGGTAGAAGGATAGGTATGTCGGGCTTGCTTTCATGACTATGTATCTGTTTCCTGATCTATCAGAGATCTCGGACAATATGTCCTGTTTCTGAAGCGTTTTCACGTTCTCCTTCACCGTGGGCTCACTAAGTCCTATCCGCTGAGCCAACTCGCTTGTCGTGTATACGCTTGATCTCAGCGCTTGGATTATCTTGTAATGTGAAGGATTTGTCAGAGCATTAATGACTGCGTCTGGACTCTCTTCGAGTACCTTGTAACCTAAAAAGAACTTTGCCACTTGATCTTCGTATTTCTTTGCAAGGTCTTCAGACAATCGCTCTCTCAAGGATTTCAATACGGCGCTGTCTGGAGGTAACCTTACGGGAAACACGTCTCTCAGAAGGAATAAACCTTCGCTCGGTATACCTTCAACTATCGCTTTCCTGATTATTCCCAACTTAACGAAGGTCTCAACCAACAGATCCAAGTTAACTATTTCACTTTTGAGCTCCTGCTCCAAGAGTTCCTTTGCTTCAATCTTACTAAGCGGACCTCCAACTAGTTTCTCAAGCAACATGCGACGACGGACATCCTTCATGAGCAGAGCTATTCTCTGTTCATCAGTCAACGTGAGGTAATCGATGAGTCCTTTATATGATTCCTCCAGAAACACGGGAAAGTTATCGGAACCAACTTTCTGCATTAGTTCAGCTGAAGTTTCGGTGAGTGGTTCCTCGAAGATCGTTGCATCTTCGTCTTCCGTCAAAAGTAAAGCCACATAGTGCTGTGGCTGTCCTCTAAGTGCGAGTCCGGTGTAGTAACTAGCAATGTTCAGGCTGCCAAGCTTCATAGCGAGAAAACCAGGTTTACCTTCACCCATCGCATGGCTTGTAAAAATTCTCATCATCTCGTCGGACGAGATTTCAACTGACTTGGGGTACTGTGATTCAAGTACGGTACCCTCAGCTTCATCCCATTTCACTACGATTATTCCTTGAGGCAAAAGAATCCTCACCAGATTAAGATGATTGATAGTGAAACATCGCTATTACACAATAATCTGCGATACGAGCATATTTAACGCTTTAGCTGTGTGTCAGCAAGTTGCCTCCGAAATAGGAGATTTTCGCAACAGTATGATTGCCAAGCAGTCCTGGCGCCAGTTGATTTACACGAGTGAGTATTGACACTTTCCTTGCAGAAATCGCAAGGATATATCTGATAGAGTCTCCAAACGCTGATCTGAAATATATACTAGCAAACTCATTGTTAGAGCAGAGAGAGGCACATCCAGGCGGGGAGAAACGCTCAAAAAGCGCTTACCTGCATGTGCTATTCTGAGGGATATATCCATGAGTTCCGAGCGCAAAGATGAGAAACTCAGAGAACTGACAAGAGCAACAAAGATCTTCATTAGGCAACTGGCAAATGCACTAAATACTTACGCCAACGTAATTGAGAGAATAGAAAAGTCAATAGGAACTACACCAACAGTCTCACCATACACCACAACTCCGCCAGATGCAACCGTTCCTCAACTCGAATCCACTTCACCACCACAAGCTACACCCCCGCCTTCAATCTTGTCACTTACTCCGGAACAGATTGAAGGAGGCGAAGAAACACAACAAGGACCTGACATATACTCGATCAAGAGTCTATCTGGAAGCGATACATCGCTATCCGATGCGGCTGAGAAAGTATTAGAATCTCAAGTTGGAGCCATTGAGGATGGGTTGAAAGCTAAACAGGGCTCCCGACTGAAGATCGCCTTGGCTGGCCGTGCTGCCGTCGGTAAGACAACTATTTTCAACTTACTTAAGGGCCTAAAATCCCCAGGAGCTTACCACGCTACGATAGGCGCTGATGTAGATCGGAAGCTCTTCCAGATTGATGGAACTAGGGTGATCGTTTGGGACCTAGCTGGACAGCAGGAATATCATAAGACTTGGGTGATCTTCCTCAGGGGAGCTGCGTTAATTCTCTTTGTAACGGACTCATCTGTTGAGAACGTGGTCGGTAGTAAGCCGCTTCTTGATTTGTGCCGCAGGGTTGAACCTAGCGCGGAGATCATCTGTATAGCAAATAAGCAGGATCTACCAGGAAGGTTGAAGCCAGAGGAAATTCATAGGCAACTTGGAGTCAGAACTTATGGTTGTGTGGCCGTGGATACTGCATATAGAGAGGCCATAATGAACATCATAGTTGATATAGTGCGTGATGTCATCAGCAAGGGTACGAATCCATTAGATCAGTCCGGCGCAATTCCTGCACCAGAGTAGGAGACATGCATCTCTCCAACTTCATCCTTTTTGAAGAGAATTGTGGTTCCAGCTCGGGACAATGGGAACCACACTTTATAAGTGGGGTTAGTTTTCAGTATGTTGAAACGATAATGCTCGAACAGCTGGACTGTTTTGATGGACGACCAATTGGCAAAAAAGTATTTCTCAGGCGGTTTTCGCTTGAGAATGTTCACTATACTCTTGCTTGGGTTTTTCATTGCCATCGGACTTGCGTACATGATGCTATACGTGCCGATGTTCTATGATAGTGATTTCTTTCAGATTACTTCTGTAACATGGGTCATAGCAGCTGCATTCTTGTTATCAGCAGTCATTGTGTCTCCGCTTGAGTACAGACTCGACAAGAAATACGACAGGACTACCTTAGGTTTTAGGGGCTACTTCAGTTACAAGTTGCGTTCTAGGATCGTTTTCCTAGTTCCGTTCGCAGTACTGCTCCTTCTTTCCACTTCTTTCTGGCTACTTGAGCCAGGTGGGGACATTTTCTCGACGCCCTTAACGTTTTTGATAATGGCACTGGCAATTCTCATCGTTGGAATCATAATGCCAAGAATTTATGGATCCATCCTGAAGAAGGAAAGAATTGAGGATGTGGAACTGACTGTTACAATCAACAACCTTGAAGACAGAATGGGCATTAAAGGCAAAGCAGGAGGCGCCTACCATGTTCCGGTCAGAGGATTCAAAGCTATCAATGCGGCCCAGTTGGGGTTTGCTCAGAGACAACGAAGAATATACCTCATTGGCGAGATCGACAAGGTGCTGAACAAGGACGAAGTTGAGGCTGTAATTGCCCACGAGCTTGCACACATGAAGTACCATCACATATTGAAGCTCATGTTGATCATAGTTGCATTAATGGCCGGCGTTTACTTGCTTCTCTCCGTTCTCGGAATAGCTTTCCTAGAGTTTCTCCTGATTAGCGGTTTTGTGATCCCAGATGAAGTGATCCTTCTAGCTCTCATAGTCGTCGAGTATATGGTTCCTTTCACAGTTGTCTATCTGATTCTGCTGAAGATCAGACGCATGTTTGAGTTGGAAGCAGATCTGCTCGCGGCAAGAAGCACAAGTCCTCAGCACCTCTCAGCAGCGCTACTGAAACTGGCTGAATACAACCTCATCCCGATGAAATTCTCGAGGTTCACTGGTGCAATTATGAGCCATCCATCAATTTCTGAAAGAGTAGAGAGACTGACCAAGCTGAAGTGATCCCATACCAGTTTTCGTCTTTCAGTACATTCTTACTTGAATTTTTTCTTCATGTATTCAAAGTGGAGTTCGCTTTCCTTTTTCTGTGCTTCATCGAATCCCAGTGCGGTGTAGTCTCTTATGAGCTTCTTAATTGGTATTGCCACAGCTGGATCTGCAAGTGAGATCTTCTTCGCGAATGATAATGCGGCTTCTTCCAATTCTTCTCTAGAAACGATCTTGTTGATTAGTCCAAGTCTATCCGCCCTGTTTATATCGAACTCCTTACACGTGAGGATGAGTTCTAGAAGATGAGAGGGTAAGAATCCGCATTTGAGGGAGACAACCGTGATCCCCGAGCCTGGAAACATTCCGAGTTCTACTTCAGGAATCCGGAAAATGGTGTCTTGCGCTGCGACCCGCATATCTGATGCCAGGGCGATCATGTAGCCCAATCCGATTGCGTGTCCATGGACAGCAGCTATAGTGGGCTTGCTGAATTTGGCAATCTTGTAGACAAGTTCATTTGTCGACTCTGCAAACTTCACCTGCTCTTCCTTTTGAAGTGAGCTAACATATTTCAAGTCGATTCCCGCAGAGAAAGCTTTGCCACCTACACCCATGAAGACTACGCTGCGGATGTTCGGATCCTCTTCCGCGTCATTCAATGAGTTCATTAGGCCGCTTATCACTTTTCCATTGATCAGATTCAGTTCAGGACGGTTGAGTTTAATCACAGCGACTTTGCCTTTCTTTTCATAGAGAATCATTTCGGGGCCACTCATGGAGATCTTCACCCTTTTTATGTAAAACGCACCATACTATTCTGTTGTTAAAGAATAAAGGTTACTGCTTCTGACTTCTTTGGTGAAAATCGCTTATCTGCGTATTTGCCGCAATCTATGATATGTGACCTGCGCAAGGAGAGTTAAATAAAACTCAATGTTCTCTTTATGGCATCTGTCTGCGTTGAGAGAACGCTACTAAACGAGATTCCTGTCTCAAGGTGGGAGCATTGAAGTGCCAGCAGCACAAGAAGTCTCAGATTTGACGTCTTGTCCTCTTACCCCCGAAAGATGGACGGATTTGGAAAAGTTGTTTGGCGAACGGGGAGCATGTGGAGGATGCTGGTGCATGTGGTGGAGATTGGAGCGCTCCAAGTTCAACAAACAGAAAGGCGACGGAAACAAAAGGGCTTTGAAGAGCATAGTCGACTCCGGAAGAGCCCCAAGACTCTTAGCTTATGCTGGTGACCAACCAATCGCGTGGTGTTCAGTAGCGCCGAGAGAAGACTATCCTGTCTTAGGGAGGTCTCGAATCCTCAAACCAGTTGACGACAAACCAGTGTGGTCTGTGGTTTGTTTCTATGTTGACAAGCGATTCAGATAAAAAGGCATAACCGTGAAGCTGTTGAGAGCGGCAGTCGAGCATGTGTGTAACCAAGGCGGAAAGATCATTGAAGGGTATCCAGTGGATCCTGGGAAGGGTAGAATTCCTGATGCCTTTGCTTACTATGGACTTGCATCCGCGTTTCGTAAGGCTGGCTTCGTGGAGGTTGTAAGACGATCAGATTCTCGACCTATCATGAGATGTGAAATATAGACCCAGAAGGCTCTTCCTCGAAACAGACAGAATAAGTTCCTCCTTTTTCTGGACTGCCTACTTCAACTTGCCAAGAAATCTCAGCGTTATGTCTTCAAGTCCGCGGTTGGTCGCTTCCTCAACTATCTGTTGCCTGACTATTCGTCGTTTCAACATGAGTTGTTGAACGTCAACCAAGTCTCGTTCCTTCTTCTCATCGCCAAGTTTACGATTCGCATTGACTATTATCTTAAGAAGAATAAGGTCGATAGGCTTCGGGACTGGAAACTTGAAGTCACCTAGTTGCTTGAACTCGAGGTCAGTCCACATGTCGCTGAAGTGCCTAGCCCACTCGTCGCTTATCAGCAGGAGGTCCAAAGAGAGTTCCTTGGAAGACCCTTTGCCACTTGACCTAGCCAAGAATGAGGAGAAGATCTCAGATGCATTTTTGCTGTGCATTCCCATGTCTCTCACTATGTTGCCTATGTGTTGATATGTTTCCTTATCCTTCGCCAATACATCGATGTCGTAAGTCTTCTTTTCAACTCCGTTCAGCAGAAATGCGAATCCAGCGAAGAAACACCAGTGCCCCCTCCATTGATCAGCGATGTTTGAAATCAGCTTTTCCGCAAACTGGATGAGGATTTCTCTTTCGTTCGTCAACCGCGAATAAGGCCTCCTGACGAGAATATGATTCAACATGAGTTCAGTCTGACGGCAATTCTGACCCAGCCGGACTTAAGGGTGGATCTTCTCTTTGTGTTGCAGATGGAAGTATTTTAAGCCTTGGGATATCAACTGTCACATTGCTTCATAAGCAGTGCTGCGATAATGCATCAGTCTGACTGTTCTCATTAATCATGACATCTTGGTGGAGACATGGATCAGGCATGAGAGGCAATGGACATTTCAAACTGGTAACGGACTTCGTCCCTAAGGGTGATCAGCCGAATGCGATAGCGAAGCTTACTGAAGGAATTCGATCGGGGATGAGACATCAAACTCTCTTGGGCGTCACGGGATCGGGAAAGACGTTTGTCGTCGGTGCAGTGATCCAGAATGTGCAAAGACCTACTCTGGTCATTTCGCACAACAAGACTCTTGCTGCTCAACTCTGCAGCGAATTCAGGGCATTCTTCCCTGAAAACGCCGTCGAGTACTTTGTGTCATATTACGATTACTATCAGCCTGAAGCTTACCTTCCTGCGCCCGATCTCTACATTGAGAAGGACTCGTCTATCAATGACGAGATTGACCGACTTAGGCATAGAACAACTCAGGCGCTCCTCACTCGCCGCGATGTGATAATCGTTGCCAGTGTTTCGTGCATCTTCGGACTTGGCTCTCCTGATGAATATAGAGCGCTAGCGCTAACACTGAAGAAGGGAGAGAAGGTAGACAGAGACAACTTGTTGCGTAGACTCGTGGAAATGCAGTATGAAAGAAATGATGTAGCACTGGCAAGGGGGAGGTTCAGGGTTAGAGGTGATACCGTTGAGATATGCTCAGCTGACGAAGAGAATATTGCCAGAATCGAATTGCTCGATGATGTGGTTGACAGGATAGCTCAGATAGACCATGTTACAGGAAGAACCATTAAAGAAATGGGTGAAACTCTCATCTTTCCTGCGCGACACTATGTTGCCCCAAAACAGGACAGAGACAGGATGCTGCATGAAATTGAAATGGAAATGGTTCAGAGAGCCCAAGAATTACGGAGCGCTGGCAAACTTCTCGAGGCCCAACGACTCGAGCAGAGAACGAAGTACGACTTGGAGATGATAAAGCAAACAGGTTATGTCGCCGGAATCGAAAACTATGATAGGTACTTTGATGGCCGCAAGACTGGCGAGCCTCCTTTTACGTTGCTGGACTTCTTTCCAAAGGACTTTCTAACGGTTATAGATGAGTCGCATGTTACCATGCCTCAGATTCAGGGAATGTACTTTGGCGATAGATCTAGGAAGAAGAACCTTGTTGACTATGGTTTCAGATTACCCTCCGCATATGATCATAGACCACTTTACTTCGAGGAATTCGAGAGACATTTGAACCAGGTGATATACACTTCAGCAACACCAGCTGCCTACGAATTACGTAAAAGTGAACAAGTTGTCGAGCAACTCGTGAGACCCACAGGGTTGGTCGACCCTGAGATAGTCATCCGCCCGACCAAAGGACAAGTTGACGACCTGGTTAAGGAGATTAGGAAAAGAGTTGAGAGGGGCCAGAGGGTTCTGGTCACAACTCTTACCAAAAGGATGGCAGAGGATCTGGCGGAGTACCTCCAATCTTTGGAAACTAAGGTCCAGTATCTCCACTCTGAGGTTGAAACACTGAAGAGGACCGAGATACTCAGGGATCTAAGGGTAGGGGAGTATGATGTGATTGTTGGGATCAACCTGCTTCGTGAAGGTCTCGATTTGCCAGAGGTCTCCTTGGTGGCTATACTTGATGCCGACAAAGAGTCATTCCTAAGATCGGATGTGGCGCTAATACAGACGATGGGTCGGGCTGCAAGAAACGTTTTCGGTCAAGTGATAATGTACGCAGATGAGGTCACGGAATCAATGAGGAAAGCTATAGAGGAAACTGAAAGGCGGAGGAGGATACAACTGGAATACAACCTAGAACACGGGGTGACGCCGCAGTCAGTCAGAAAGGAAGTAAGAGCTCTACTTGAATCCCCTGCACCGATAGCCGAAGCCTCTACAACTTTCACAGAGAAAAAAGGATATGGAAGATACTCGAAGGACAAGTTGGAAATCATCATTGCTAACCTTGAAGAGGAAATGCTACTTGCTGCGCAGAAACTAGAATTCGAGAAAGCGGCAAAGATAAGAGACAAAATAAGGGAATTGAATGGCGCCAGAGAAGAACTAAAAGAGAAGATTAGGGAGAAAAGAAGATCTAAGGAGGAATTGGGATCTTAGATTCATGTTCTGGATAATGGAGAGACAACACTAGTTCCCAAATAGGGTTCCTGGTTGACATTTCCGACAGAAGCTGGTTTTTCGTCCCTCTGTACTGACCTCTGATATTTTTGTGCCACATATTGGACACGGTTGCCCTCCTTTGTTGTGTATCTTCAAGAAGTTTCTGATCTCAATGTGAATGTTTTCACCGACTCTTTCTCTCAGAGTCTCGATGGCTACGGTCAGCACTTTTCTCATTGAGTGGTAGAGTCTTGTCCTTTCCTCTTCGGATAGTGTGTTGCATTTCTTGAATGGACTGATGTGTGCGTCTAATAGAATCTCGTCTGCGTAGGCGTTTCCTATACCTGCTACGAATGTCTGGTATGTTAGTACGTTTTTCGCTTCCCATGGAAAATGCCTTATCAGTTTGCTGAACTTCTCAACCGAGAGATTTGGGTCAATTGCTTCAACCCCGAGTTTGGTAAACTTGGGGACCTTGTCCAATTCCTTCTCATTCTCAAGAAAGTAGATTTGCCCCATTGACGTCTCATCGGAGTATTTAATCTCCTTTCCATTCTCCAAGGTAATCGAGAGGAAAAACTTGCCTTTGCCGCTCTCTCCTATCTTATTGTAATGTAATCGACCCGAAAGCATTGAGTTGATGACCACCAGCGCACCCGAGTCAAAGGAGAAAATAAGGAATTTTCCGCGCCGCCTCACTTCCTTGAATCTCTTGCCTCTCATAATGTTCGAAAACCTGCCTGGGTCACTGGATCTTACCACGATAGGCCCCAAGACTCTGAGTTCAGCAATTGCCACGCCAATTACCCTTGAGGAGAGAAACTCTCTGATATATTCCAAATCAGGAAGTTCAGGCATAGCCGTTCCTCATATTGCGGGGATATGCATCAATCATACTGACTAGTGGGGAACAAGAGATTATAACTTATCTTAGGAAAGAGAAAGAAAGTGGGAGTCGAGGTTGATGCCAGTTCACTTTATTCCGAGCACTTTCTGATAGGCAGGTAGATCAAGGAACCCATGCCCTGACACGTTGAATGCTATGCACTTCTCCTCGTTATTTCTTTTCGCCTTGAGAGCTTCATCGATAGCGCAAGCCACCCCATAAGCGGACTCTGGTGCCGGAAGGTATCCCTCTGTGGAAACAAAGATCCTAGCATTCTCGAAAACGCGTTTTTCGTCTGTTGGGTATGCCATTGCATCAATATACTTTCTGTTTTTGAGGAGGCTTAGAATTGGGGATGCTGCCGAATAGCGGAGTCCTTCCGCGTACACAGATGGCAACTCAGTATCAGGCCCAAGCGAATACATCTTAAGCAGTGGTGTGTGGTGGGCAGGGTCAGCGAAATCGTACTTATATTCGCCCTTTATCAAGCTCGGCGAGGCTTCGGTCTGCGCAGCGAGGAACTTTGTTTCCCGCTTCTTTTTGATAACTTCGCCGATTATCGGAAGCGTGAACCCTCCAAAATTGCTTCCGCCACCCAAGCATGAGATCATCAGGTCAGGCCAATCGTCCACCTTCTCGAATTGCTTCATTACTTCCAAGCCTATTATTGATTGATGCATTAGTACGTGGTTCAGTACTGAACCCAAACAGTATACTGTTTTCTTGTGGTTCATAGCGTACTCCATACCTTCGCTTATCGCGATGCCGAGGTTGCCAGGGTGCTTAGGATTTTTGCCTAGCATTTTTCTTCCGAACTCTGTTTCTTTGCTCGGAGATGCAAAGACTTCTGCGCCGTACAGATTCATCAGTACTCGTCTGTCTGGCTTCCAGTCATGTGCAAACCTTACCCAAAAGACCTCGCATTTAAGACCGACTAGGCTTGATGCATATGATAGGGCGCTTCCCCATTGTCCTGCGCCCGTTTCCGTGGCGACTCTTTCATAACCTTCCTTCGCAGCGTAGAATGCCTGCGCCAGCGCCGTGTTGACTTTGTGTGAACCTGTCGGACTCAAGTCTTCTCGTTTGTAGTAGAGTCTGACTTTGTTCTCTGGTAGTTTGAGGTAGCGTTCAAGTCTCCTAGCTCTGTGGAGCGGCCTCGGCCGACCGGCCTGCAAATACAGCTCTACGATCTCATCAGGGATATCTATCCAACGATCAGTAGAGAATTCCTGCCCGAGACATGCTCCAACCATGATTCTTTTCAGTAAGTCTAAGCGGGAGACACCGTCGTTGGGTTCTTGCGGTGGAGGCAAAGGCTCAGGCAAATCTGGGATTATGTTATACCATTTCCTGGGGAGTTCTTCCGTAGAAAGACTGATCTGGTTGACAGATTCCTTCAATGCTTACCACTCCTTTTAGCAAAGGTGGAAAATGCAATCCGTGCTGGTTAGCAGCGATGGTCCTGATTCTTCGTTGTGTCGCTTAGAGGCATTGATCCCTTTAACTTTATCTGTATGCCCAAAGACTCTGAACGTTGCGACCTTCTCGACTCAAACTAGAAAGGGCAAAGGAGATAAAGGTAAAGCTTTAGAAGCAAAACAACATCTTTTCTTATTTGAGGCGAACCATTAGAGCTTCGCCGGCAAAAGCCATATGGCCATCGCTACCTTAGGCAGATCTGGCAATTCGTGATGCGATTAATTTAAGAAGAATGAGAAGTGACTATTGCTAAGCGTTGTTCGTTAAATATAATGGAGGGACAATGTACGGAGTCATCTATTGACAGTTTTCTTGCTGGCAAGTTGCGTAGATCGGTCATGGTAGATGAATTGCTTGCTTCCTATCTTCCTCAGTTTATCGTTGGCAAAGACAAAGTCAGGTTCAAGTTGAAGAATTGCTTGATCGACAGCGCTTCCTTCATCGAAGGCGATCAAAACATCCACGTCTTCTTCTACTTCAGACCTCCAGCGGATCCCAACTATGAACTCAAGGTGGAGTTCAACAACGGTCGCATAGTGACCAAAGCAGAAGGAAAATGGGGTAACATGGGAGAACTCGTCGACCTCGATGAGGAGTTGAAAGCGTGGATCAGTGACCTCTACAATGGAGGTATCATGAGAACAAACAAGAAGATAGAGGTAGTTCCAAAGGAAGGCGGAAGCAGGGTAGAGATCTCCGTGAAGAAACTTGAGAAAGACTGGCGCGAAGCCCTCCAGCAAATGAAGGCGACACCAAAGAAGGTTATCGAAGACATATTCAACATTGCAAATAGAATAGTCACAGGGATATTGAATTGGCAAGGTAAGCAAACTGAACCCTGGAATCAAGCCGATATAAACAAGGGACGACCTGAGTTGACACCATCAGTAGGTACTCCATCTGTGTCAGCTCCGACTCTTTTCAGCAGACCCATCCAATCATCTTCTATTGCAGCAAAGACCGCACCACCGTCCACGAAAACGTCGGGGGTTTCTTCGCTACCTGCTGTTCCATCCGACGCAGTTGAAGGTGGCTCTAGCTCTGTTGTAGAAGCCAAGATAATATGCCCGATGTGTGGCGTTGAGAACAAGGCAGGTTCGAAGCAATGTTACAGATGCTTGAACCCTCTCGAGTAGAGGACATCTCCACAAGGCACTCTCTGCCTCATTTGCCACCAAGTCATCTCTTTTTAAATCCTTGTTTTCCTATTTTTCTTCGCACAGTTGTTTTACATTCGGATTACAGTTGAATAAGTATGCCCGTTTTTCATAATCACTGCACATGAAATCGATTCCGTGCTTCGTGAATGGATGACTTAAATATATGTCAAGCTGATCGTTTCTTCTCAAGCGAATCAAGTTCAAATGACTCCTTTCAAGCTGGCGTGGGGAGTAACATGGCAGACGTGCGTCACATCATTATCAAAGGAGCTAGGCAGAACAACTTGAAAGACGTTAACATAGAGATCCCTCGTGACAAACTGGTTGTCGTAACTGGGGTAAGTGGTAGTGGCAAGTCCTCCTTGGCGTTCGACACTCTCTACGCAGAAGGACAAAGAAGATACATAGAGTCGCTGTCAGCATACGCGAGGCAGTTTCTTGAGCAGATGAATAAGCCTGATGTGGATTACATCGAGGGTCTGTCACCCGCGATATGTATCGAGCAGAGAACAGCCAGCAGAAACCCTCGTTCGACCGTTGCCACTGTCACTGAGATACATGACTACCTGAGACTGCTATTTGCAAGGATAGGTGTCCCGCATTGTTACAAGTGTGGCAAGGAAATCAAAAGGCAAACAGTTGACCAGATCGTCGACCAAGTCATGAAACTCAAGATTGGAACTAGGATACAGATACTAGCACCAATTGTCAGAGGAAGAAAGGGGGAACATAAGGACACCTTGGAGAAACTCAGAAGCCAAGGGTTTGTAAGGGTTCGCGTAGATGGTCAGACGAAGGAAATCTCAGATGTGGATCCTCTCGACAAGAAGAAAAAACACTCAATAGAAGTGGTTGTAGACAGGCTATCAGTAAAAGAGGGAACCAGAACGAGAATAGCAGATTCAGTTCAGACTTCGCTCAAACTGAGTGAAGGACTCGTCATTCTGAAAGTCATGAAGGGAGATGGAGAAGAAGGAGAAGACCAGCTCTTTAGCGAGCAACTGGCGTGCCCCGATTGTGGGGTGAGTTACGGTGAGTTGAATCCAAGAAACTTCTCATTCAACTCGCCCTTTGGCGCCTGCAGAGAATGCAGCGGGCTCGGAGTCAAAATGAACATCGACCCTGACCTTGTGATACCAGACAGATCCAAGTCCATAGCCGAAGGAGCCATAGAACCAATGAGCAAGGAAACGGACTCATGGTGGATGCAGTCTATGAAGAGCATTGCGCACCACTATGGCTTCTCACTAGATGCACCAATAAGGGAACTAAAAGAAAGCCAACTCAACGTGATCCTATACGGATCTGGGGATGAGAAGATCAAGTTCCGCTATCAAGATGAGAGCAGGAAAGTGCTCTACGAACATGAACGCCCAACTCATGGTGTTATACGCAACCTCGAACGCAGGTTCATCGAAACCAAGTCTGAAGAAATGCGTGCATGGTATCAGAAGTTCATGTCAGTCAAGAAGTGTCCTGCCTGCAACGGGAACAGACTACGACCAGAGTCCCTAGCTGTCAAAATAGCAGACAGATCTATAGCGGACATGACGAAGATGTCAGTATCTCAAGCAGTGAAGTTCTTCGACAGTCTCCAGCTCACCGAGAGAGAACAGCTAATAGCACGCCAAGTCCTCAAAGAGATAACGAGCCGCCTCAAATTCCTCCTTGACGTCGGACTTGACTACATAACACTTGACAGAGCAACAAGCACATTGTCAGGTGGGGAAGCACAACGAACACAGCTTGCAACACAAATTGGAACATCATTAGTAGGCGTTCTATACATCCTTGATGAACCATCCATTGGTTTGCACCAAAGAGATCTCAAGAGGATGATAGGGACCTTGAAGAGGCTCAGAGACCTCGGAAACACGGTGATAGTCGTCGAACATGATGAGCAGACAATCAGGTCAGCAGACTGGATCGTGGACCTTGGACCAGGCGCAGGGGTTCACGGTGGCTTCTTAGTAGCGTCTGGTAAAATGGAAGACATAATGAAGTGTGGGGAATCGATAACAGGCCAATACCTCAGCGGCAGAAAGAAGATCCCTGTTCCCGTGCAAAGGAGGCAAGGAAACGGTCACAGCATAATCGTTAGGGGAGCTAAAGAAAACAACCTGAAAGACATAGAAGTAAGAATACCTTTAGGACTGTTCACATGTATCACAGGAGTATCCGGCTCCGGTAAGAGCACACTGCTTGACGACATCCTCTACAAAGCATTGGCTAGAACCTTACATGGAGCAAGAGAAAAACCGGGCGCCCATGATGGGATCGACGGAGTCGAAAACATTGACAAGGTTGTGATGATAGACCAGTCACCAATTGGGAGAACTCCCCGTTCAAATCCCGCTACCTACACGGGCGTCTTCACTCACATACGGAGCCTCTTCTCAAAACTCCCCGAGGCGAGGGCGAGGGGGTATAAGCCCGGTAGATTCAGCTTCAATGTAAGCGGTGGAAGATGCGAGGCTTGTAGCGGTGATGGCATAATCAAGTTGGAGATGCAGTTTCTACCGGATGTGTACGTGCCCTGTGAGGTGTGTAAGGGAAAGAGGTACAACCAAGAGACACTTGAGATCACGTATAACGGGAAGAGTATAACAGATGTCCTATCGATGACGATAGACGAGGCGCTCGAATTCTTCGAGAACATACCTATTATCAAAAGGATAATTCAAACAATCGCCGACGTTGGACTGGGGTATATTCAGCTCGGTCAACCAGCAACCACGCTGTCAGGTGGGGAAGCACAACGAGTAAAGCTCTCCACAGAGCTTAGTAGGAAGGCCACAGGAAGAACACTCTACATTCTTGACGAACCGACCACAGGACTGCACTTCGCTGACATACAGAAACTCCTAGATGTTCTGAGCAGACTGACTGATGCTGGGAACACTGTAATCGTGATCGAGCATAACCCAGACGTAATCAAGACAGCCGATTGGCTAATTGACCTTGGTCCGGAAGGAGGAGACGAAGGGGGAAGGATCGTTGCTGAAGGAACTCCTGAAGAAGTCAGCAAAGTGCCAAAATCATATACTGGACAATTTCTCGCAAAGGTACTGAAAATCGAGGACGACGAAACAGGCGAGACTATCCAAAAAAGCGAGAAAATTGATTTCCAAGTCAGCAGCCCACTTCGAAGAACTGGGTCCTGAGTGACGACGAAATCGATTCTTTCTCTGCAACGGTAGTCACTACATTGCCCAGTCCAATCAGGGCGTCAAAGACCAAGCGATTCTCTTACAATGGCAAGTAATTGCGAAGCTTGTGCAAGGGTGTGAAGCACAGATTACAAGATGCAATAAACTATTATATTCCGTGGGTTAAAGAAGTGACCAGACGGATTGTTGATTGAAGACGTAATTCCACTAATGCATAGTTTTACACGCTGAAAGGTAATCACATTCATGTTGGTGAACAGGTCTGAAAAATGAAAAGGGAAATGTCAATAAGCAAAGAGAGGAATTGGGCTTGAAGGACAAACACAGGCTGAAGACTGACACACCTTCAAATCGGGAGACTATTAGGAAACAAAGTGCTCAACTAAGGAAGAAGCAAATTGAACACAATGAAGAGCATGTTTCTGGGCATGCAAGTAATGAATCGATCGAACTTGCAGAGAAACTCAAGGCGGCATTCCATGAGGAACCAAAGGAAGACAAGGAACTGCAGCGTAAGAAACAGCTTGATGCAGAAATCAGGAACTTTAGAAAGTCTTTCAATCAAGAAGTCGTGTCGGAAGTCAAGGAATTCGGTCAGGGAGTAGCGACTGAAGTAAAGCAGATCAGAAACGATGTCGTGACCGATCTAAAACAGAGAATAGCCAACATGAAGGAAGATACCAAAACAAGAAGAAAGGGAAAGAGAAATGGGCAAGATGCTGAACCCGCATGAAGCTACTGCTTTTTCTGATGTCCGGTAATGTTCAGCGCCTAGTGTTTCCTGATTTTCACTTTTAGTGCGTGAACCGAGCAGGAGAAGCACGGATCATACGCCCTGATCAGCTGCTCGCAAAGGAAGGTTAGTTTATCAGTTGGCATGTCGATGTACTTCATCACAAGTGCCTTGAGGTCGTTCTCTATGTTCAGTTGGTTGTGCGCCGTTGGAGTGACTATGTCAGCCTTCTCGACGTAGCCCTTCTTGTTGATTCTGTAGCCATGAGCGAGGAGTCCACGAGGTGCTTCTGTGAGCGCATATGCTTCTCCGGCTGCTACTGGGACATTTGGTTTATCATCCTTCAAAGGAAGTATCTCGTCAATTATGTTGATGCATGCATCTATACTCTGGATTATCTCGACAGCTTGAGCGATGTTTATTGCGAATGTATTGTCTGTCGGGAACTTGAATCCATTTTCCTCGATGGCTGTTTTGGAGTCATCTGAAAGCTGGTCTTGGTTCAAATTCACTCTTGCAAGTGCCCCGACTTGGAATGACTCGCGCCCGATGACTTTGCTCCACTTTGCATTTGAGTGGGGTGATTGAACTTCGCTTATGTATTTGCGATATTCGCGTTCAGGCACCTTGATTCCTTTGCTTGAATATAGGTATCCTTCGTTGATAGCGTATTCTTTCTCTCCTCTGATTGCAACGTATTCAGTTTCTCTCTCAAAATCCGGGATCTCAAGCTGAGCCACCAGCTTGACTGTGTCGATTGCGTCTTTCTTTATTCCTTGAAGCTGTTCTTTGCTTCTCTTTAGGGCATCTGCTGACGGAAGTTTTGAGAAACCTCCCAGAATTGCTGCTGGTGGAGCGATTGCCCTTCCGCCGACTACGGTGGTAAGCTCGTTGGCTACCTTCTTCATTTTGAGTGCTCTCTTTACTACATCGCCATACTTCGGCAGCATTGTGATCGCACTGTCGTAGCCCAGGAAATCTGGCGCCGCTAGGAAGTACACATGTAGAACATGGCTTGAGAGGTTTTGACTCCACGCTAGCAGATCGCGTAAACGTTTTGCCTGCTGTGTCGGAGTGAAGTTCATTGCGCTCTCAATAGCTCTCTGGGCCGTTAGCATGTGGGCAACAGGGCAGATCCCGCAAATCTTTGAGACGATTTCAGCAACGTCGGTATGCTTGCACCCTACGAGAAAACCTTCAAAGAATCGTGGGGGTTCCCAGATGTTAAGTTTGAGCTCCTTGATTTCACCATTCTCCACCTTGACATCAATCAGGCTTTCTCCTTCAACTCTTGCGATATAATCAACGAAGACTGTCTTCTCTTCACTTTTCATTGAGAGCTACCTCCTTTCTTGCTGCTAGGCTGGGCAGACTGTATAGCGACCTCTGCTGCCTTGATGACATTGCGTCCCTGTGGGAACACGCTGCTTGGCGTGAACTCTGCTAGTTCCCGCTTCTTGATTAGTTCATCATGCCCAGGTAAATCGCGGTCGAGCGCCAGACGAGCATAAGAGATAATATTGGCGTCAGTTGTCGGTCCTCTGCATCCTCTGCAAGGGCGATCATTACTTGGACATAGCGATCCGCAACCGCCTCTAGTGATCGTTCCCATACATGGCTCTTTGTTGTTGATAAATCGGCAAGGGTTCTCGTTCATCTTGCACTCCATGCAAACACTGTAGTTCGTCAAGTTGGGTTTCCTACCAATTAAGGCAGACTTGAGGAGCTCTAAGAGTTCGCCGCCATCTACCGGGCAGCCTCTCGCATATGCATCAACTCTGACGAATTCGTCAATTGGCTGTGCTTTCATCGAAGTGAACTTGGAAGTATCGGTGTATACGGCTGACTCAACTTGGCACTCTGGCACGGTGTTCTTCAGTGTAACTACTCCGCCGTCGCAGGCGCACGCGCCCATCGCGACGAGAAGCTTTGTTCTAGGTCTGATTTCCTTGAGCAATTTCACGTGTTCGGGCTCCGTCACCGCTCCCTCGAACAACACCAGGTCGAATTTCGCTTCAGGATCATTATCACGTCTGGCCATCTTGAAGTTCTTAATGTCAACTGCGCCGAGTATTTCTGGTAGGAAGTCGTGGTGGTATATCAACACCATTTGGCAACCAGCACAACTTGAGAGCTTGAATACACCAACTTTGGGTTTCTCAACATTTGACGACATTGTTAACTTAACCTCCTGATTTATCAGGCATACAATGCTTTCATTATGGGTGATTTGAATACTGGTCCGTCTTTGCAGACAAAGTTTGGTCCAATCTGGCATGCTCCGCACTGGGCCATTCCGCATTTCATCCTGCGCTCCAGAGACACATAGATCTGGTCTTCTGGGAACCCTTTCTTGATGAGTCCCTGTACGGCGAAGTGCATCATTATTTCAGGACCACAGGTCATGACGATTGTGTCTTTGGGTTGGCTTTGCATCTTGTCGAAGAGTACCGTGACTACTCCCACGGTGTGGTTCCATTTCTCGCTGGGTGGAACTGCGTCGACAGTCAATTGGAAGTTCGTGTTCTTGATCTTTCGCCACTGGTCAAACTCATCAGTGAACAACATTTCACCGGGGTTTCTTGCGCCATAGAGTATCTCAAAGTTTCCATAATTGGCTCTGTTGTTTGCGACGTGCATGACCACGGAACGTAGAGGTGCCAGGCCGACTCCCCCAGCGACGATCAGCACATTCTTTCCCTTGGCTTCTTCTATCGGCCAAGGTTTTCCAAATGGACCACGCAGGCCAATATAGTCACCTTTCTTCAGGCGAAACAGACCACTAGTCAGATTGCCAACATTTCTAACAGTATGGTCAATTGTCTCTCTGTTCTTGGGATCGGAGCTTATCGAGATGGCTGCCTCGCCGAAGCCGAGAAGGGAAAGCATGTTGAACTGACCTGGCAGGAACGAGTATGAACTCGGTGTCTTACCATTAGTGAAACTCATCGTGAATGTTCTGACATCGCGAGTCTGGTCTTTGATGTCTTTTACTGTGACTTTTTCGGGTTTGAAATCTGCTTTCATTTTTCTCACCTCTTAGGCTGTCTGGATCTTTTTGACCACATCTGTCACGTCTATTCCTTTTGTACAGCTCTTGATGCATCTTCCACAACCAACACAACCAAAGCTTCCATACTGTAGCTGCGAGTAGTTCAGCTTATGATATATCCACTGTTTAACTCTTGCATCACGTTCCTTTCTGAAGTTCCCCCCAAGGGCAACCTGACCAAATTCAAAGAGCTGGCAAGAGTCCCAGTTTCGAATGCGCTCACCATCAGTAAGTGAGAAACCGACATTGTCTATAACATTGAAGCAGAAACATGTTGGGCAGACTGTTGTGCATGAGCCACATGAGAGACAGTCATCCTTCAGTTTCGCCCACAAGTCATTGTTGAAGTTCTTGTCTAGCACTTTGGGCAATCCATCAGTATTAATGGCACGCTTGATCGATTGCCTCACAGTCTTTGTTCTCTTGTCCTTCTCCTGCGAATCTGCAGGCGATGCTTTCTTCAGCTTGAGATCCGCGGCAATCGCCTTGCCGGCTTCGCTTCCTGTTTCGACGAGATAGCGGTCACCTAGATCCGTTAAGAGTAGATCAAATCCCTGCTTAGCGTCGGGACCAGTTCCAAAGGACGTGCAGAAGCACTCGCCGCCAGCTTTGGAACAGTTCATACCGACTACCAGAGTGTTGTCTCTTCGCTGCTTGTACTTTGGATCCTCAAATGTGCCACTCACACGAACCTTGTCCAGGAAAGAAATCGCACTCAAGTCGCATGGGTGGACGGCGAGAATCGCCTGCTTACCCACACCATTCGAAGATTCATCTGTGACAAAAGATTTGGAGCTAAATGAGAAGAGTTTCTCGGAAGGAGGATAGAGAAACTTCCTCGGAGACAGTATCGTAGTAACGTAGTCGAGAGCCAAATCACTGTCTTGATTGACACTGCCGAAGACGAACTCTGGCCCCTTGTGAACGGGACCATACACCTCGTACCCTTTTTTGCGAAACGAACTGATTAGAGAGTTCAAAGCGTTCTTTTCCATTACAAAGGACATTTTGAGTTCTCACTCCCTTGAATTAGTATTAATTCAGACCTTAGTTCGACTCAATCGGTCTTTAAAAGCTTATTGAACCGAATATATTCCTTTGTTACAACATTATCGTGCAACGAATATAGCCATCTCACATGCTTTTTCCACACTTTATGTCTCAGACTACGGCGAGTAAAGCACGTGCATTCCATTATATTTGCTTGCCAATGCGGCATTCTCAGACAAAAAACCAGAAAACTTCTTAAACCTAACAAATTGACAATCAGTAGCCGAAACAACTATGGTAAGGTCATTGGAAAGACTTCCGCAAGCACATTAAATCTTTTATCGGTGTAAAGTAACTCTGATGATGGAAAAGCTACTAACCATCAACAAAACAGAAGAGAGAAAGGAGTTGAAAACCCAAGTATGAGCAAGAAAAGCAACAAGAGCAAGAAGACAGATGACAAAGTAGTTTTGGAGTTGAAGAAGAAGATAGTTGAGACTTGCAGGGCAATCCTCAATAGTGGTTTGACCGGCAGAAAAGCAGGCAACATTAGTGCAAGGATACCAGGTCGCGATCAGATGGTTATCACACCAAGTCACTATGGCCATCACAGAACGCAGGTTGGAGATGTGCTCATAGTGAACTTCGACGGCAGTGTTGCCAGCGGTATCAGAAATCCCTCGAGTGAGAACAGGATGCATCTGGCCGTTTACAAGGCTAGACCAGACGTAGGTGCAGTTATGCATACGCACTCCATCTATGCCAGCGCCTTGGGTGTAAATAGAATAGGTATACCTCCTATCATCGATGAAATGGTGCCTTTCCTCGGTGGTTCAATAGAAGTGGCAGAGTACGCGATGCCTGGCTCGGATGAACTTGCAGAAAACGCGGTTAAAGCACTTGGCGAGAAAAGCGCCGTCATTCTCGCAAACCATGGACCCTTGGTTACGGGTAAAAACTTAGATAGGGCACTTGAGGCAGCTGAGATGATTGAGCATATAGCCAAGATATATGTGTCCGCTTTGAGCATAGGAAAACCGGCATTGTTGCCTGAAGATGCCGTTGACCTGCAGTTGAGTGCATACAAGTTTGTGAGGAATGTCGACTAGAAGACTAAAGGAATACTTTGATGACACGTGCGCGCATGCGGAGAAGCATTCCATGAACTCCGTGTTTCGTCCAGCTCGAGAGAACTAGAGTTAACGGGATCCAGTCAATTCTCACCATTCTGAAGAGGCATCGAAATCCTTGAATATCTTTTTCGTCTGCGAAGGAAATAGTTGTCGAAGCGTCATCGCTGAACACATCTTCAGAAATATGTTGGAAGAGCGAGGAATCAAAAATGTCCAAGTATTCTCCAGAGGATTAGATGTTAGACACTTTGCTGCAGCCTATTATACTGTCAAAGTGATGACAGAAGAATACGGAATTGACGTTTCAAGACATGTTCCAAAAGAGTTGAACAAGGAAGAAGGCAAGAC
The DNA here is from genome assembly GCA_037310415.1 of Candidatus Atabeyarchaeum deiterrae. Classification (GTDB taxonomy): domain Archaea; phylum Asgardarchaeota; class Atabeyarchaeia; order Atabeyarchaeales; family Atabeyarchaeaceae; genus Atabeyarchaeum; species Atabeyarchaeum deiterrae. Next base: position 1,419,872 of record CP147780.1, on the reverse strand, counting down.
AGCTGACCTGATCTTGACGATGAGCAAGGATCAGAAGCAGCGGGCAATCTACTATGGATGGGCGTCACCTGACAAGACGTACACGCTGCCTGAATTCGTTGACGGTGACGAGGCGGACGAGATAAAAGACCCTTATGGATACAAAGACGAAGAATATCGCGCCACGGTAAGGAAAATAGAGAATTATCTGCATAAGCTTCTGCGCAAGCTCTTCAAAGAATCCTGATTTCAAAAAAGAGAGAAAAAGGAAGGATTCCGTTCAACTCTTCCTTAGTCTATCCATGATCACGTTTTCAGGTGCTGCCGTTGTTCCTACTTTCCTTTCTTAACCGCCTCGCCAGTCTCTCTGACAAGTGCCATTACCAGTGTCCCGACTACCCCAAGGATCGCAAGCAAGAGAATACTTGTATACCAGCTTACTGGAGTGCTTAGCATTTGGGCAACAAGTGAAATGCCTACAGCGCCAATATACCCAATCGTCATTGCTAGCCCCGAAGCTGCGCCAACTAGGGTTGCGCCGACCGTCTCCATTTCTCCAAGCATTGTGAGTGCTATCGGCATCACCGCAATTACGAAGAATCCCAAGAGCAGTGCCGATATGATCGATATGGAGAGATCGCCAACGGTTCCAATGATGAATGAGAAGATCGCTGCGAACAGCCCCGCCAATATTAAGAATGGCTTCCTTCGCCCTATCTTGTCTGATATTCTAGGTATGGCGACGCACCCAAGTATCCCCCCTAGCGTCATGCATCCTGTCACGAGTCCAGCATTGAAAGCACCTATTATCCCGATCGACCCGAGGATGGGAACCGCCCACGCCGTCAGCGAGAAATAGACGCCGAAACCCACGAAGAACCCAACTGAAAGGAAATACAAGTCCCTTGTTCTAAGCATTCTTCCCAGACGTGCTGTTACTGCTTCTTCGGGCGCTGGGGGCTTTGGAGGACTCTCTCTCGCCAGAGCGAAGAATATGATAGCAGCGAGCACAATGACAAATCCATCGACAACCAATGTACCGGACAAACCGAGACCAAGGTCCGCATAGAGGATCGGTGACATGAACTGGCCGATCATGAGGCCAAGAAATGTGGCAAGTATACCCAGTCCGCTAGCGATTGTCCTCTCTTTTATTGGAAACCACTTAACAACCATCTTCTGAACTGAAGCAAGAATTGGTGGGCCACCAAATGAGAAGCCAATCTGGAAGATCAGAAGCCACAGAAAACTCATGTTGAGCGCAAAGATCCTGAGAACACAGAAAACGGCCATCAAGATTGCCCCAATCCCGACTGTCAGCTTCCAACCTTTTCTGTCAGCCAGTATCCCAAAAGGAAGCGCCAGAAACACGTACATGAGTGGGTTCACCAAAGTCAATAGACCTGCTTCAAATGTAGAGACCGTCTCACCGCGCGATGCGAAGAAACTGATCACCTGATTCAGGAGGGGTGAGAACACTATGTAGACTATTCCTCCGAGCGCATTTATTACAATGAAAGAGAACAGAATTGCCCAACGGTAGCCATAGACTTGAGTTGCCTTACTCGTAGATAATCACATCCCCAAAACTCTGATTTTGGTTTCCATTTATGTCATGTATTGATAGAAAAGCTTTGCTGCACATTACTTCGACTCCTATCGCTCCTGATCCCTTTCAGCCAAAATGAAGAAGGATTTGATAGAACGATAGCAAGATACACTTCACTTACCCTCAGAGCACTCTCAGTCGGAGAATTCAGATTTGTGCAAGTCGAGTCGAGCATGGGAAAAAAATCAAGTGGTACTCACTCCGCGAATTACCGAGAAAAGCGCCCGGAGAATCCAACGATCCTCCGCGATCGTGGAATACAAAGCCTCGGTTCTTGGAACAGTGCAACGGTTGCGGAATATGCGCGGATTTATGCCCCCTAGAAAGCAATTCCGGTTCACTCGGCATAGACAGACAACTTCGCCTGACATGGCTTATTTCTACAGGTTTGCGATCTTATCGTAGTATTCTCTCCATCGAGAGTAGTAGCCCTCATACGCCTCATGCGCCTCACTATCGGGCAACAACCTCTCCTCAAGCTGAACCATGCTCTTGGCCGCTTCCTCAAGGCTCTTGAACTCGTTTATTCCAGTGGCCGCGCATATGGCACATCCCATGAGGCTCCCTTCCTTGACTTTGAACGTCTCGACGGGTTTTCCTGAAACGTCAGAGATGGTCTGCACCCATATTCTGCCCATGGAAAGACCTCCCGTTGCTCTGATCAGCTCCAATTCCCTCTTCAAGACATCTTCAATTGTCATCTGGTTACCATGTATGGCGTAAGCCATCATTTCCAAGACAGATCTTATCATATGCCGAGCGTCGATTGGCGCTGCAGTTATAGGATTCGCCGGAGGTGGAAACAAGAATACCCCTGGTCTGATTACATCATACTTCTTCAGATCCATTACTTCTGAGCCAAGAAAAGCAAACGTGTCATCTGAACCAGCAGGCACCTGTGAGGCCAATCGATCCATTTCTCGATAGTCCAGCTCATGACCTTTCGGGCTTTGCTCCTCAGTACCGCGCACCTTGTTGAGCGAATCTCTGAGCCACCTGTAGACTTTTCCCGTCATACCTGCATTCGCTTCCAAAACCCACTTGCCTTTGATGACATGGCAACTTGTGAGTATTCGTCTCTCGGTGTCAATCACTGGCTTCGAGAGCACCGTCTGGAGCATTGAGGTTGTTCCACCTATGACCGTTGTGTCATACTGTTCAACTGACTCTGTGCCAAGCAATCCCAACTGCGAATCAGCACCACCCATCACGACAGGCGTTCCTTCAGCTATACCCGTCTCTTTTGATGCTTGCTTAGTTACCTCGCCAACTTTCTGTCCAGACAGGTATAGTCTTGGAAGTATCTCGTGGGGCAACTCGAGTTCTTCAGATATTTTAGTCGACCAGTCAGCCTTCTCAAGATCGAGCAACATTGAGGATGAGGCACAGGAGAGATCAGACGCGTAGACCCCACTCAGCCTGTAGACAACCCAGTCGCTTATCATCAACATGTGTCTAATCTTCTCGTAGATTTCCGGCTTATTCTCTTTGAACCAAAGAAGTCTTGAGGGAGCACAAATCACTGCAGGGCACTGCCCTGTGATTTCAAACAGACCTGGTTCCCCTAGTGTGCTCGTTATCTTGTCCTGAGCCAAAGCTCCCCTTGCATCGATGTTCGGTCCAGCATAGAGTTCCTTACCATCCCCATCGAGTAGAACTATCCCCTGGCGAAGGCTTGAGGTACTCACTCCTACAACCTTGGAGCCACTTATCTTAGCCTTGTGGATTGCCTCATTGGTTGTTTCACAGATGTATTGCCAGAACTGATCTGCATTGAATTCTTTTCCGTAGGGCTTGATTTCTTCAGGAGTGTGGTACCACCACTCTTTGAAGGTTCTCGAAACTTGAATACCTTTGAGGTTTGTGATGAGGCATTTTCCGCCACTGGTCCCGAAATCTATGCCCATAAGATACTCATTTGGCAAATTGACAGTCCACCTTTGTTTCCTTCTGCCTCAATTCTTTTTGCTCCCCCTCTTGACCTTCTGTCTGGCAAGCACCTGGGGGTTCTTCAAGTAGTCTGGTTTCTTGCCCTTGATTAGGCGTTCGATGTCGGCTACTATCATATCTGAATGGTGCATAACTACGTCGACCGTGTCACCACCCGTGTGAGGTGTGACCGTGACGTTGTCCAATGGTAGGAATCTATTGTTTGACTCTACAGGTTCTGATATGAATACATCGAGCCCGGCGCCGGCTATTCGTTTCTCTTTCAGGGCATCGTAGAGTGCATCTTCATCCGTTATGAAAGCTCGAGCGGTATTGATGAAGTATGCTGTTGGCTTCATTAAGCCGATTAGCTCTTTGGATATGAGTTTATCTGCCTCAGGAACGGCTGCGACGTGGAGAGTGACAAAGTCTGATTCCCTCATCAATTGTTCAAGTTTTCTGACAAGCTTGCCTCTTACTTCTTTGACTCGTGGATCGGTGCTCTTCACGTATGGATCGTAGATGAGTATTTTAGAACCAAAACCAGTCAGCCTTTTGGCAACCCTGTAGCCTATTGCACCAAATCCGATGATTCCAACGATTCTAAGCCCTAACTCCGCTCCTGAGAATCGATCCAGTAAACTCGTAAGCTCTTCCTCGCTCTCCACTTTGATCTTACCCGATTTTAGAGCTCTGTCGGCTTCTGTGATATGTCTTGCTTGGGCCAACATCAATGCGATTGCCATGTCGGCGACGGCGTCAGCATTTCTTCCTGGAGTGTATATCACAGGGATGTTCTTCTTCGTAGCCGCGTCAACATCTATATTGATGGGGTTTCCTCGGCAGCTTGCAATTATCTTCAAGTTGCACTTGTTGATTAGTTCCTCGTCGACTTGGTCACCTTCAACAATCAGCACATTGAACGCACCACGTTGAATTCGATCTGCTAACTCTCTCGAATCGGTATAGATCTTGTTGGTGACCCGCCAGTTTTCATAGGTCACTTTCATGTGTCTTTTCAGCGCAGTAATACCTTCTTTGCTAAAGGGCGCTGTTATGAGAGCATTAAGTGACATATGCTTCACCTCTAAAGGGAAACGACGCATCTCAGCCACTGGAAGTTTGTTTTCCTATTCGTATTTTATCGCATCAACTATTTTAAGTTTTGATGTGAGTCGCGCAGGGTACGCTCCACTTATCATGCTTATCATTATTGTCAAAATTGCCGCGCTTAATACTTCCCATGCGGGGAAGATGAAAGGCAGGTAGAATCCATAATACTGGACGGCTGTGAGAAAGATCCAAGTCAATAGGAGAGCATTAATGAATCCCATCAGGAGCCCTGCAAGACCAAGGATTAGCGATTCTCCAAGTACTGCACGTAGAGTCTCGCTTTTGCTCATTCCGATTGCTCTGAGAATTCCCATTTCGCGCCGTCTTTCCATTACTGACATAAGCATTGTTGTTGAAAGACCCAAGAGAGCTATGATTAGGGACACGGCTAGCAGCATTTGAAACAGAGCCACTATCTCGGCCAGCGAGGTTCTGAAGGCTGCTACAATGGATTCCGATGTCAATATGTTAAGGTTGCTCGGCGATCCCAGCTGACCGGAACTCATTATTCGCTCCGCAACATCGTTCGGTTTTTCCCCTCTAGCGATTTTGACAAGAATTAGCCCCTCAGTGTTTGACATAGCGGGTATTGGACCGACAGCATCAGGGATGTTGAAATAGTTTCGCAGCGATTTGAAACTCACGAGTGAAGTCGTGTCAAGTGTTATGGTTCCGTACTTAACAAATCCAGAACCAAACGATAGTGCTATCACTGTGAAGTTAACGAACCCCAGGGCGTCAGGTCGAGGTACGGTCACATTATCACCGACTGTCACTCCAAGGGCAGCGGCTATCTTGGTTGTCAGAACGATCGTATTGTTATTCGCTGATAGCATGTTCATCACACGGTCTACGTCGGTTGGTCCTGGCGGTCTTAGGTCAATTGATGATACCAACGGGAATGTGTCAGTGTCTATTCCGGCAATGGCGGTCACATTGTTGCCCGTCACTGAGCTGCCAGATGGTCCGATTATTCGCACGTAGAACTCGCAATAGGAGAAATGTGAGACTCCTTCAACTGAACCCAGTCCTTCAATGTTCGTGATGTTAATAGGAGTGTTCTTTGGACTAATCATCACGTCTGCTCCGAGTTGACGATAGAGGAAGTCATTGAGTCCATAGGTGAGACTACCTTGGATGCTTCCGATGAAGATAACGAATGTGAGTCCTATGGAGACCATTCCTATTGTAAGGGATGTTCTTCTTCTGTTTCTTCCAGCGTTGCGAACCGTTACAGTATGGTTTGCCCGAAGTAAAGGTTTCGCTGCTAGTCCAATTGTGCGAACTACTTGTCGTACTAGACCTGAGACGATAGACACACTACCCAAGATCATGAGTAAAACCGAGCCTATCTCCACAACCCAGCTTGCGGCATTCAAAGCACCATAGACGCCTACCAGTACAAATGATAGACCAACTAGCGCAAGAATCATCGACCTTCTACTCTCACTTACAGCGCTCATTCGGAGTCTCATTGCTCTTGCAGCTGGAGTTACTGAGGCCACGAATGCAGGATATAGAGAGCCAATTATCGCCACAGCAACACCGGTAATGAAACCGTACAGCATGACTTGGGTTGTGATGACAAGGTAAGCGGGTTGATATCCCACGATTGTGCTGACAATAAAAGCCATTGCTGTTGAGGAAAAAACGCCCAATACAACCCCGAGCCCACCACCTATTGACCCTTGGATCGCCGCTTCTAAGACAAAGATCTTGAAAAGTGAGCTTCTCGACGCGCCAACTGCGCGAAGCACTCCCATCTCTTTCCTTCTCTCATCAGCAGCCATCAGAAGACAGTTGGCAGTCAAAATGACCGAGGCCATTAAGCTGATTGCCGCTACAGCATTGAGACCTATGCTGAACCCATAAACGAGTCTGAACGTGTCGGAAATCATTTGCTCTTTGGGAGCAACCACATCCATTTCCGGATATGGGCTGAGAGACTCGCGGAGAGCATCCCTACCACCGACCGCGCTTTGGGCGCTGGACAGTTTTACGACGATTATGCTTATCTCATTTGGGGTTGCGAAAAGCCATTGCGCTGCGCTGATGTTAATTATCAGCGCTGATGTGTAACCCTTTTTTTCGACGTGCGCTATAGACGTCACATTGAAGACGGAATATCTCTGCGTTCCATTCGCAAGAGTAAGTCCAAGCTTGATACTCGACCCTAACGTGATACCATAGGCTCTGGCAAGTTCATCTGTGGATATCATGCTGGTATTGCTGACGCTGAGTTGGTAAAAAGACGTGTTCGAAGAACCGAAGCGATCTTCTGCGACAGGGTCTACGCCAACAACACTTGCGACTGTTGGAGGCATATTGCCAGACATGATACACTTCCCCGTGAGTCGCGGCGCCACTATCCCGCCATGAGTCATTATGAAGGGTTCGCTCATAACAACATTGACTAGTGACTGGTTGAAAGGCTCGCCTGTCACCTTCTGTATTGCCAAGTCAATGTCGTCCCCGATGGTGTTTGTCGTTGTCACAACCTGGTTTGAGATGCTCTGAGTAGCGATGTTTGAGCTTACAAGCATGGTGACCGAGAGCGTCACCGCCACGATGATGAGAGCGTTTCGGAGCTTTCTTCTTGAGAAGTATCGTCTTGCAAACCAAACGCTCAGAGGCATGATGGCATGATCTCTCCAGTGCCGGTCGCTGCGCAATATGGCGTTCTCAGCATTGAAGAGTGAGGAGGATCAAAAGTATTTAACACTATAGCGAGACGAGTGTTCCTTGACAGAAAAGCTAGATTTGAACTAAGAAAAAAGAGAGAAATTGGTAGCCTTACTTCTTCAGCACACTCATTATGACTCCCGCAAGTTCTTCTCTTTTCGAAGCCTTTGACACGAGTTGTTTCAGTATAGGTCCTATCTCTTCAGGGTTCCATTTACCCGGCGGACTGCGTTTCATTGGTTGACCCGACTGCCAGCTTTGCATAAGCCACAGGTTGCCGCCGACTACTCTTATTACTTGACCTGTTATACCCTTTGCATCGTCTGAAGCTAGGTAAACAACGAGTGGGGCCATCATTTCTGGTCCCAGCACATCGTATCCATACTTCTTCTCGAACTCCTCCTTAGTTCCCATCATGGGTGCCAATGAAGGGGTAGCTTCGGTTGTTAGACGCGTTCTGGCCACTGGCACAGCCACGTTTGCCGTTACGCCGTATTTCTCCATTTCTTTTGCCACGACGAGTGTGAAGGCTGCTATTCCCGCTTTTGCTGCTCCATAGTTGCTTTGACCAGGATTGTAAAGTAGCCCAGCATCGGAGGCCGTGTTTATTATTCTCCCAGCTACTGGTTTCCCTGCCTTTGATTCGTTTCTCCAATAGCCGCATGCATGTCTACTGCAGTTAAAGGTTCCTTTGAGATGCACAGCTATTACCGAATCGAATTCCTCTTCCTCCATGTTGAATATCATTTTGTCTCTGAGAATTCCAGCATTATTGACCAGAATGTCTAGTTTCCCGAATTGGCTAATGGCTTGGTCTATTATCCTTTTTGCCGCTTCGAAGTTGGTAACGCTCTCGTAATTGGATGCTGCTTCGCCGCCCATGGCCCTGATCTCTTTAACTACATCGTCAGCAGGGCCTTTGAATTGACCTTTTCCATCGGTAGCTCCGCCCATGTCATTAACAAGGACCTTCGCTCCGTGCTTTGCTAGAAGCAATGCTTCTTCTCTACCCAGACCTCTTCCAGCTCCGGTTACTATGGCTACTTTTCCTTTGAGCGACAGTGGCATTTTGCTAACACCTCAGAAAACTAACGGTTGTTGAATCGATTAAGAGTTGGTGACCCGATTCATAAGCATTTCGTTTCGTGACTTGCTTGAGAAATGCTTTGGCAGGCAACGACAAGATGAGCATATTCTAGGAAAGTGGAAGGAAAAGAAGCATGTTATGTATAGGACATTAATAGTTGTGGATAACGTCTGAGAACCATCTTTTTCAATGCTGAACTCAGCTTGGCATCCAATTCTCTCTGCTTGTCTGACAATAGGTCTGTGAGCTTTGGAACGTGTTGGATTGGGCCTTGCATCAAGAATGGAGTTTCGATGTCTCTCAGTGTTTTGGGTTCAGAGCGCAAAATCTCAAAGATGGAAACGGGGGGACCCTCGTTGTTCGCTAACGCAGTTATTATCTTACTCAACTGGCTCTCTTGAACAGGGCGAAGTCCGAAAGGAATCGTAGTTCTCTCTTCACTGAAGATCCTGTTGATTGAGTCTTCTCCCAAGCTATGCTTTACCCCACAACCCACGCTCAAGAGAGGGTTTATCGGAGCCTCCTTCAACCACCACGAGTCTGAATCCTTTGCCACTAAGAAATCATAGTGTCCTTTCTTATCGATGCTCCACAGTAGACGCCAGTTCTTCGGATCTGATTCGTACTTCTTTGCTATCTCTTTGCGGATTCTGCTTGAGTCTACTGGAACCACCATAAATCAGTTCTCACCAATGTCTGTATTGATTCACCAGTAACAAAGGCACGACATGGAGTAAAAAACTATTCGCTGATTATCCCTTTTCAACTAAACGGCTCAGCATAGAACCGAGATTGTTAGTTCTTTCACATAATCTGATGATATCCCCTTTTCGTTTTCCTAAATGATTCTATACCAGCCCAAGATTGCCGAAAGCCCCACTATGTACAAGATTGTCATCCCTAAGAACAAGTATGTGAGCGGTATGCTCACTTTGAAGAACTGCTTCCAGCCTTGCTTCATTCCTGCCTTTTGGAGAGCTGTGATACCTATTATGTTAGCCACTCCTCCTATAGGACTAAGGTTTCCACCGAGGTTTGCACTAATCATGATCGACCAAAGCACTGGCGTAAGCACTGGCGACTGAGACATTGCTGAAGGTGATACTCCAAGGGCAAGCATTATTCCGGGCACGACGTATATCAGAGCCGTTGTGACTGAAACGTCATCCAAGAACCCTGAGATAGTTCCAGCGAACAATGATATCACCACTATCAGAACAACAAGACTTCCACCTGAAAGCGCGGCTATTGCCCCGCCGGCTGCCGCCAGCAGACCTGTCTCGTTTAGACCTCCTACAACGATAAACAGTCCCATTAAGAAGAATATTAGGCTCCAGTCGACTCTGTGAAAAGCGTCAATGGGATCGATGCCTGACATGAAGATGAATGCGAAAGCGCCAATCAACCCAACAAGGTAGAACGGAATCCCCATGAAAGATGACAGGGCAAAGAGAGCGAGTGTGAAGATCAATATCGCTGCCGAGTTTCTGAAGAACTTTGGGTCTTTAACGAACTCTTTCTCGTTGAGCGTCATAATCGACTTTCTGAGTTTTTCAACGTAAGCTTTGTCGGCTTCTTTTCTGCTCATGTCTTTGCGGTAGTACCGCCTCACATAGAGGAATGTGATTGCCATTGTCATGAGTGCAAAAGGAGCACCAATCGCAATGAAACCAACGTATGAAAGGTATTGTGCAGGATTCATATTGAAGTAACCAGCAACCAGCAGGTTGACGAAGCTTGCGACAACGGAAATCATTGCTGTGGCATTAGCAACAATGATCTCAGTCATTATGAATGGAACGGGGTTTAGATCTAGTCCTTTTGTAACCATTATGGTAATGGTGCAAAGTATCATAAACGCTGGAACATCGCCCAGAAGCGCTGAGAGAAGAAGCATGAGAAGAGAGAGGTAAAGAAGTAGCTTTGTCGGCTCGCCCCTACTTTTCTTGATTATCTTTATTGTTATGTAGTCAAACAAGCCAGAGTCTTTTGCTATCTCAGAGATTATAGCAACTGTTATTATGATGAGGATGACTTCCCAATCGACGAATTTCACCAAAGCCTCTGACAAGTCAGGCATTATGCCAGTCATTCTCAAAGCGAGCAAAGTTGATATTGCTCCACCTAAGGCGGCTAATGTCTTGTGCATTTTTTCAGTCGCAATCAGCGCGTATGTAACAAGGGTTATTGAGACGATGATCGCTAGAGTTGCGTCGCCGCCAATCAATAGCGGGATTGCAATGACGATGACCATCAAGATGATGAAGATATAGGGCTGTATTTTGAGCCAAGTTTGCTTCGTGAACTTGCGGATTCTATTCTCCACATCAGCCACTGTTGATCATCTGCCTCGCAATTTAGACTATTTCTACAGGTCTACCTTTCAATCTATAGAAGAGGTTCTTAAAATCCTTTGCGATCTGAGTGATTGAAATCGAGTAGATAAGCCATTAAGCGGAGCGATGAACGAAATGCAAACAAACATCAGATATATTTGGGTAAGTTCGTTATTCATAGTGAACTGAACAATCCAATCACATGCAAGGGTAGGATGAGAATGAAGGAAGTCGTGATAGCTGACTATTTGAGGACACCTTTCTCAAGGTCCCGACCGAAGGAGCCTGAGAAAGATAAGTTCAATCAGTATCGGATGGATGAGTTATGCGCTAGACTGGTAAAGACGCTAGTTGAAAGGAACAGATTAAACCAAGAAGAGATAGGAGACTGCATCACGGGTTGCGCTCTGGGAGTCGCTGAACAGTGGCTTTATGGTGGAAGAATAATACCGATATTGGCAGGACTTTCCGTTCATGTGCCTGCCACACAAGTTGACCGACAATGCGGTTCATCAATGACTGCAATACACAATGGCACAATGGAAATCCAGACAGGCAACTCAGACATTGTGATTGCTGCAGGAATGGAACACATGACACATGTGCCCATGGCTGACAATCCACATTTTCTGCCTAACTTGAACGTCTTGAAGCAAGCCAAGTATGATATGCAGACGGGTTTCGTCATGGGACAGACAGCAGAGAAACTCGCGACTGTGGAACGAAAATTCACACGAGAAGAAATGGATGAGTTTGCCTTGGCATCCCATCAGAAAGCCGCCAAAGCGCTTGGCGAAGGATACTTCAAAGACGAGCTTATGCCCGTCCAGGTGAAGTCCTCAGACGGATCTACGGAGACGGTGGATCGTGACCTCAGCATCCGATCAGACACAACAATTGAAGCACTGCGACAACTACAACCGGTTTTCAAAAAGACCGGCGTAATAACAGCCGGGAATTCATCGCCACTGAACGCAGGAGCTTCCGCTGTCATCTTAATGTCAAGGGAGAAGGCTGACGATTACGGGATAAAACCCTTGGCAAGCATAAAGTCCATGGGGTGGGCAGGTGTAGAACCGTTTATTATGGGTAAGGGAAATGTTCCCGCAAGTCAGAAAGCTCTAAAGATGGCAGGTCTCAAAGCGGAAGACATTGATTTCTGGGAGATTAACGAGGCATTTGCAGTCGTTGTGCTATACGCTTTGGACAAGCTCGGAATGGATCCGCAAAAAGTGAATGTCAAGGGTGGAGCCATAGCAATAGGACATCCGCTCGGTGCGTCAGGGGCAAGACTTGTAGGGACACTCGCTCGAATACTCAAATCGAATAATGCGAAATATGGGCTAGCGACGTTGTGCGTTGGTGGCGGACAGGGAACAGCAGCAATAATCGAGAGAGAGTAGTAGACTATTAACTGCATAGCAATCTCGAGTTCCCATATCTGACATCGAGTGAAGTGAGTCCGATGAGAACAAACATACATGTAAATAGAGTTCTATTGAATCATTAATACGTGAAGCTTGTCATAGAAAAGTCATGATATTCATGAGTGAGGAGATGAAAAGAGGTTGTGCCCTACGAAGAAAGAGACAGAGGTCAAGCCAGATAAGATCCTAGATCTGATCGGATTCTACTGCCCGATCCCAGTGTACCGCACTAGAGAAGAAGTTGACAGAATGAAAGTCGGCCAAGTCCTCGAAGTTCTAGCAGACGATCCAGCTGCCGAGGAAGATATAGACAGGTGGGCGAAGAGATTCGGACAGGAAATAGTCTCCTTCACAAAAAGCGAAGATGGCAAGCTACGATTCATAATAAGGAAAAAGAAATGAGGTGATAGAAGTGCCAAAAGCTAAAGCTGCAAAAAAGACGGCAGGCGGCAAGAAACAATCCTTGCTCTACGTCCAGACAAGCGGTCCAGATACTCCTGAGAGACTCTACTCCCCGTTTATCCTAGGGCAAACAGCGAGAGCCATGGATTTGGATGCAACGGTCTACTTCTTGCAAAAGGGCGTCATGGTAGTGAAGAAGGGCGAAGCTGAGAAAATCAAGCTTGGAAGCTTCCCTACATTGAAGCAAGTCATGGACGACGCAGTCAAAGCAGGAGTAAAACTCATGATTTGCCAGCAAAGCTGCATGTTGTTTGGAATGGATCCGAAAGGTGCATTCATACCAGAAGCCAAGGTAGTCGGCGCAGCGACACTCAACGATCTCGTGCTCGAGTCAGACGGAGTAATGTTCTTCTAGGGATTCTCGACAGAAGAGAAGACAAGAACAACAGTTAAGTTCAGATGAATCACAACTAAAAGGTGTAGGTGCGCTGATCTCTACTGAGTTCAGTCCTCCTACCATTGTTTAGGAGAGGTGTGAACAAATGAGTGGGCAGACTCAAAAAAGGATCTATATGGATTACTCCGCGGGTTATCCCGTTGATCCTAGAGTATTGAAGGAAATGTTGCCATATTTCACCGAGAGGTTCGGAAACCCGTCTTCAGTTCATAGCATGGGATTGGAGGCTAAGAGCGCTGTTGAGAATGGCAGGGCAGGCGTTGCGAAGCTGATAGGCACTGACAACGTTAGGCAGATAGGTTTCACTTCAGGAGCAACTGAGTCAAATAACCTAGCGATAAAGGGAGTAGCTTACAGGAACAAGGGAAAAGGTAACCACATAATATCAACCCCAATTGAACACATGTCCATTCTTAACACATTAAAGTCCCTTGAAAAAGAAGGCTTTGAAATCAGCTATGTACCCGTAGACAAGTACGGCTTAGTCGACCCGGAGAAGCTAGACTCACTAATTACTGAGAAGACTATTCTCATAACTTTGACCTATGCCAATGGCGAGATTGGAACGATACAACCCATCCCGCAAATAGGCGAGATCGCTTCAGACAGAAATGTGCCACTCCACGTTGATGCAGTGGCCGCATGCGGAAAGATCTCAGTCAATGTAAAGGAAGAGAAAATTGACTTACTGACGATTTCATCCAACGACATGTATGGTCCGAAAGGTATTGGAGTTCTCTACGTGGGCGAAGATGTAAGAATTCAACCCATAATCCAGGGCGGAGGACAGGAGATGGGGCTAAGGTCGGGGACCGAGAATGTTCCCGGCATCGTTGGCATGGGAAAAGCAGCTGAACTTGCTAAGCTCGAAATGAAGGAAGAAGGCAAGAGGCTCACCAAGATTCGGGACAAACTGATAAAGGGCCTACTGGAAAAGGTGGACCATGCATATTTGAATGGACACCCGACCAAGAGAGTTCCCAATAGTGCAAACATCAGGTTCAGTTATGTTGAAGGGGAATCTATGATACTTAACCTCGACATGCTTGGAGTCTATGTCTCATCGGGATCAGCATGCACGTCCAAGAAGCTTGAGCCATCACATGTGCTAATAGGAATCGGTTGTCAGCATGAGGAGGCACACGGTTCTCTTCAGTTCAGTCTGGGCAAGGCAAATACTGAGAGCGATGTTGACTTGATTCTGGAGAACCTACCCGACATTGTCAAAAAGCTTAGAGCGATGTCTCCAATTGCGCCGTCAGAATCCTAATTAGCACGAACAGACTGTACTCACTGATCACATGACTCATCGGGGAAAACTGGGATGCCCGTCAACAATCGTGACGAGAACGGCGAAGAGAGTCAAGTGATCGAGGTGAATCCGTGCGCCGAGGACCAACGGATGACTCTGGAATCAAAGTTAAGAACAAAGGATGGAACTGAAAGAAAAGGATCGTACTTTGATTCCGTCAAGATGTGTGATATTCTAAACAAGGCCCGAGACTTCCGGAAAGTCCGTTGTTCGACAGAACTGGGCTACGCAATAGTCGAATATGAAGACAAGAACATTCACATATGGAAACAAGGAAAGATAATCATAAGACGTGCTAAGGATCGTGAGGATGCAGTCAAGACCCTTCAAATGATAAGCAAAATGCTTTCTGAGGCTGTAATCAGGAAGACCTGTTGACAACAGTAAGCCAAGCGAAGCTGAAGAGAATTCCGAAATAAACCTCAGCTTCATTGAAGGAGATGGGCAAAGCTTGGATGTTAGCAAGATCAGGGAAGATTTCCCGGTACTTAGCAAGCTTCTCAACGGGAAGCTACCAATTTACTTCGATAGTGCTTGCATGACTCTGAGACCCAAGCAGGTGGTCGAGGCGATATGCGGTTACTATGAGAATTACCCTGCCTGCGGAGGCCGAAGCATACATAAATTGGGACTGAGAGTGACCCAGCTATGTGATGACGCTCGTCTTAAAATCAGTCACCTGATAGGAGCTGAAAAAGAGGAAGAGATAGTCTTCACCAAGAACACCACGGAAGCTATCAACCTCATATCCAATTCCCTTGAGTTGAAGAAGGGGGATATTGTTTTAACAACTGATCATGAACATAACTCGAATCTGGTTCCGTGGCTGGTTCTGTCTCAACGTACTGGAATCAAGCATATTGTTGTCAAGTCTAATAGTGATACTACCTTCAACATGACTGAGTTCGAGAATGTGATGAGTGGAAAGGTCAGGCTGGTCTCAATGGTTCACACGTCGAATCTTGACGGGGTATCCATACCAGCCCGAGAAATAATCAAGGTGGCCCATGATTATGGAGCGTTGGTTTTGCTTGATGCGGCTCAGAGTGCACCACATAGGAAAATCGATGTTGCTAACCTTGATGTTGATTTCTTCGCTTTTTCGATTCACAAGATGTGTGGACCGAGCGGTATCGGTGTTCTCTACGGTAGATATGATCAGTTGGACAAGTTGAAGCCCTTTATGACCGGAGGAGACACCGTCTCAGACACGCACTATGATTCATACACAATGCTCAAACCACCTGAGCGATTTGAAGCAGGGCTCCAAGACTACGCTGGGATAATCGGAGCTGGGGCTGCTGCCGAGTATTTGATGAAAATCGGTATGGATGAAATTGAGCGGCATGAAACTGAGCTAAATGAAGCTATAACAGAACTCCTTGTCGATGAGGGCAAAATCAAGTTGATCGGTCCAAGAGATCCGAAGCTCAGATCAGGTATTTTCAGTTTCAACGTTGAAGGGCTCAATTCTCATGATGTTGCTATGATTCTCGATGAAGTGGCTAACATCATGGTGAGATCAGGGATGTTTTGCGTGCATAGCTGGTTCAACGCGCAAGGGTTGCAGGGATCAGTTAGAGCTTCACTATATCTCTACAATACCTTTGAAGAAGTGCAGACATTCAAGGAGACAGTTAAGCAAATCGCGAGAGACCTAGCGTGACTACATTCCTGACCAGGACTTCTGCTTTGATTCATTCTATTTCTGGAGAGGGTATTTGCCGTATTTTCTAGCGTACTTGATCATTGCTAAAACGTTTTCAGCTTTGCACCCCCAGTGGATCTCGGTGCAAGGCCCGATCGCGTAGCCTCCTCCTTTCCCAGCTGCTCGTATAGCTTGCCTAACAGCGGTCTCCACTTCATTCTCAGTCCCGTATGGCAGTAGCTGAGATGTGTCAATGCCACCTATCATGCCTATTCGTTCACCATATTTCTTCTTAACTTCAGACAGTTTCACACCAGCAAGTGGTTCAAGGCTCTGTATTCCATCATATCCAGATCCGATTATGAGGTCCATCAGAGGCGTGATGTAACCATCAGAGTGCATGAAGACGAGTGCTCCACGTTTGTGAATAGTGTTGACAATTCTTCTCACATGAGGCTGAACAAATTCAGCCCACATTTTGGGAGAAACCATCAAGTTATCTCTGTAAGCCACATCATCTCCTATTCCTAAGACCTCGGCGCCTGCGTCTATGAACTGCTTGGCTAACTCCTCAGCGAACTTGGCATGCTCACTGTAAACTCTTCGCACAAATCCGGGATTGACCTTCAAGTTGCGGGAAAACTCAGTGAAGCCCATAGACTGCCACGTCAACTCGAATATTCCAACCACGAACCCGATCGGATAGACCCTTTCTCCGCAGGTCTTCAATGCCGCCTCGTAGGGCTTAACTCGATCTGGTCCAGGTAGCGACTGTTCCCATTGGTCACGCTGTTCAGGCGTCTTGAGGTACCCGTCATTATACCATTGCATGAGTTCGCCGTTTGCATCACCGAATTTCGAAATCTGACCGAACTCATTGATAACATGGTTTTCGTCCAGTACTCTGACTCTCCCATTAGACGCTGCATGGAAGAAACCATCGACACCTAGTTTCGTGTAAAGGTTAATGTCAATTGGAGTGACTGCAACCATGTTGGCTACTTTTGTGAACTCTTCTTTCCAGTTTGAGGGATTTGACTTGATAAGTTTGTCTACGAATTCCCTGTACATCCTGTACGTTATGCCTACCGATGGGGAAGTCGATCCCCGTCTACCGTTCTGTCCAGTTGCTTTCATTAATTCATCAGAGACTCTCGAGGAGATGACGGACTGAAGAACTATTGGGACGTAATCCGGCTCATGTCTCTCAAGAACTGCTATTAATCTATCGCGTGAGTTCAATCCTTTTCAATCCTCTCGTCCCGGGCGCTCCTGCCCTGAGACGCTGCATTGACTTAAATAGAGTATAACGAAACAATCGTCTCTAATATATAGCCACGCATAGTCAAACAGATGCCACGTGATGTAAGAGTCAGTTGCGGAAGGCAGAATTAAGTGACGAAAAGGAAAAGGACAGAAAGAAGAATAAGGAAGGTCTATGATATCAACGTGGTTATTTTCTTGAAGGCCTCATCAACATTCCTGTTGAGTTTTGCTGACACTTTTACGTAACCACTCAAGTTCTTCTCTTTCACAAATCTCCTAATTTGCTCTTCAGGAACTTTGCCTTCTAAATCAGACTTTGCTCCAACGAGGAGAACAGGAACATTTCCCATGCAGTCCCGGATTACTTTGACCCACTCGTCCAAGTTGCTGAAGGTTTTCGGTCTTGATAGGTCAAAGAGCAGCATAATTCCCTTGGCTCCCTTGCAAACCTCCGGAAGTATGAAGCGAAACCGTTCTTCGCCGCCTAGATCCCAGATCGAAAACTTGAAGCGACCCAATTCCGATGTCTCCTCTGATTTCGAAGAGAAATCGATTCCAATTGTTTCTTGGGCTACGAACTTCCCCATTGAATACCTGTTCACCAGAGCTGTTTTCCCCACTTGGGATTCCCCAGCTACGAGGATCTTCACATAGGTTTCATCTACATGAACTCCGTTCATGGTTCCCCTATCGCTCCTGACAGCTCAACGAATGCAGATGACCTCGTGGTCAACTATAAGTTGACAAGTATTTAATTAGTTGCCTTTGAGAAGCACTCCACGCATGCATTATTGCGATATAGCAGTTATATAGGCGAATAATAGTACGAAACCTCATGCGATAGAGATATATTTCTCCGCACATCACTACATGCGTTAACCAAGTTGAGGAACAACGGCATCCGGTATTCTTCTTCGGGGGGACCACAGTTGTTTGACCTGAAATCCTTCAGAAAGGGTGTTGATGAATTCAGCAGTGAGACGAGTCTTGAATATTATCTAAATTGGGCGGGTCTGAAAGAAGACCTGAATCTCTCTAACATATTCAACAAGTATGCGAATCTCTTCGATAGGCAGAACGTGACAATTATAAAGAAAATGAGAACCAAAGAAAGAAAAGGAGGGGAAATCGAGCGTAGACTTCGCTATCTGCAGGCTTTTGCAACTGAAGAATCCCTCGGGCATAGTGTCAAAGAGTACACCGACGAATTTGAGACAGTAGCTTCAAAGGAAATCATCAAAATCGATGGCGAACAGATACCGTTCCGACTAGCCGAAGTGAAGGTTTTGAACGAAGATGATAGAAAGAAGAGATCAATGCTGTTTCGTGCTAGGAACACGATCATTGATGACAAGTTGACGCCTATCCTCAAGCGACGAGTTGAAAAGCTTCACAGCATTGCACACGAATTTGGATACCGTGACTATGTTTGGCTTTTCCGAGACACGAAGAACATCAATTTCCAGGAATTGAGCGATTCAATGACCTATTTCGTTGAAAGAACGGAGTCCCTATATGTTGACAAAATGGATGAGGCAATGCAAAAAGTGATCGGAGTACACCTGCGTGAGGCAGAGAAACATGACGCAGCTCATGTTTTTCGTGCCAAGGAATATGATTCTTACTTTAGGAAGGAAAACGCTTCACCGGTTCTTGAGAACACATTGAGAGGAATCGGGTACAGCATAAAGAAGTACAGAAACATCCTCATTGATGTGGAAGAGAGACCTAGAAAACTCCCCCGAGCGTTCACCTCAGTCATAAAGGTTCCGGGGGATGTGAGGCTGGTGGTCATGCCAAAAGGTGGTCAGGATGATTACACATCAATGCTGCACGAGGCTGGCCACACTATGCACTATGCACTGGTTGATCCGAAGTCACCTGTTGAGTACAAGCGACTCGGAGATGCATCGGTGACTGAAACTTATGCTTTCTTGCTTGAGTATTTGACGCTGAACAAGACGTGGCTCAAGGAGAATGTTGGAATCACGGAGTTCGACAAATACCTTGACTTTGCATACCTCTACAAGTTGTACTTCCTGAGGAGGTACGCTGCCAAACTGAAGTACGAGCTGATTCTTCACCAAGGCAATGAAGTCGACAACATGAGCGAAGTCTATCGAGAGAAAATGGAAGAGTCACTCAAGTTTCAACATCCTGAGGCGCACTACCTGACGGACACCGATGATGGTTTCTACACGTCCCAGTACCTAAGAGCTTGGATATTCGAGTCACAATTGAGGGCATACTTGGTAGAGAAAGTTGGAGAGGCTTGGTTCAAGAGTCTAAAGACGGGCAGGATCCTCGGGGGACTTTGGTCCAAAGGGCAGAAATATGATGTCGTCGAGTTAGCGCAGAGAATTGGATACAAGGGGTTAGACGTGAAGCCACTATTAAGTGAGATACAAGAGCATTTTGCTTAGAACTATTCACCGAAATGCTTTCTGAAGACGTTGCTAATATCTTCTGGTTTTTCCAGTATGAATGCATTCTCCATGCTGGCTATTCTCTTGACATTCTCCACATCTTCTTTTCTGACTTTCAGTCTTAGATCGCGACCGTTAGGAAGCTTCGTGGTTACGATCCCTTCTTCATAGTCTGAGGGCATCAGGTATACCGGTACAAATGCCTTCAAGCTCATGATCGCCGAATTGGAGAGAAGACTGTCCCCCAGACCCATCGAGATCTTAGCCACTGTATTCGACGTTGCCGGAGCGATCAGCAGGAACTCGAATTTTCCAGATTGAAGCTGACCTGCCAGAAAGGGGGAGTTAGCGTTAATTTCTATCCAGATTTTGTCGAAGGTTTCCTCCAGATCGTGGCTCAACTTGTAATACTTTAGAACTTGATCCCCTGCCTTCGATACGTAAACCCTTACGTCAACTCTATCTGCAAACTGATCTCTTATCTTCCTCATTGCTTCAACGGTCTCACGTAGCCTGTCTCCACTGCCTGTGATTCCCCAAGCCACCTTCTTTATCTTCTTGCCCTCTTTTTGCTCAGGCATTTTCACTCCTCCAAGAATGCGGTCGAAGATTTTTCGTCTATTCCTTTATCTTTAGTTTGTCCAACGCGCTCACGAACTTCTTCACAGTTTTCTTAAGTGTTCTGAGTCCTTCTTCGTCCTCTTTCACCCCTTCTAGCGTATCCTTCGACCAGAATGTTGCTCCAAGGTTTGCTCCGAATGAGCCTCCACTCACCGGTATGATTCCATTTAATATGAAGAATGCTGTTATCTGTTGTATTGCGAGCTCTTGTCCTCCCGAACGGTCTCCTCCAACCGCAACTGCCATACCAAGTTTATATTTGAAAACATCCCGGTTAGCTGCAAGTAGAGCTCTGCATCGATCTATGACGATCTTTGTCTGTGCGCTTAGTCCGCCCATGTAGACGGGTGTAGCGATTATCATTCCTTGAGCATCCTTGAGAAGAGGATAGAGTTCGTACATGTCGTCTTTAATCCGGCACTCCTTGTTTCTGAGGCAGTAATCGCAATGTTGACAAGGACTTATCTTCTTCCCACTGACGCTAAAGAACTCAGTTTTGGATCCTGCTTCCTCCGCCATTCGCAGTGCTTCTCTGAGAACATGTTCAGTTGCCTTCCTCCTCGGACTGCCACATATGCCAAGAATCAAGTTTATTCCTCATGTCCTATTGTTCAACTCAGGCTGAGAACCTAGATTTGATTTCTCGATTTAAACCTATTTCAGTTCCC
The DNA here is from genome assembly GCA_037310415.1 of Candidatus Atabeyarchaeum deiterrae. Classification (GTDB taxonomy): domain Archaea; phylum Asgardarchaeota; class Atabeyarchaeia; order Atabeyarchaeales; family Atabeyarchaeaceae; genus Atabeyarchaeum; species Atabeyarchaeum deiterrae. Next base: position 1,398,910 of record CP147780.1, on the reverse strand, counting down.
TCTTAAGCTAATACGTTCCAAATCATTCTCTCGTTGTTTGTTGGGAGACGTGCAGAGCTAGGTTTTGATGTACCAGTCGCAGAGATTCGCGAGAAAGTTTGGTGAACTGTGAGAATCGCAACGGTGAACGGAAAAGGTTTATTTTGAGGTACCCTATACATTATGTCAGGGGTTGGTTGACCGATGGGTCGATTAGCCTGTGAATTCTGCGGATCCAGAAGTGGCGTCCGTGCTTGCTATTCGTGTGGAACATTGGTATGCAGTGAGTGCGTGGAACAGGTTTTGACAAACAAAGTGTTGTGCAAGGACTGCGCTTCAGTCGGTGTGGAAGAAGCAGAAGAATCTGAAGAAATAGAGCCATAAGACGCTACCGGAGAAGAACCATCGAGGGGAGACAGGTCAACTGAGCTAAGAGGGGTGCGGATTAAGAGTTATACCGATAACTGTAACGCCATAGCCTTCTCTCCTCAATTTTTCATTTTTCTACTTCTTCGATCTCATCGTTCTCTGATCAGGGGATTTGTCACGCACAAATCCCTGCAGATATCTAATTAATCTACACAGAATCTGCAGAGAAGAGAATTAAGCAACAACCAAGACTGCTCATCAAATCTTGAAACGTGTGAGCGCAGCTATTCCTCCAAGCGAAGTCAACTCTTCTCCAGTCTCGCTCTCAGCATTGAAGATAACCACTCTTCCTCTCATCTTCTCGGCGTTTCTCAGAAGCGCATCGAGTCTCGTTCTCTCTTCAGCCGAAGCGTTCCTCAGCAACGTATCAGTAATTAGTAATGTTTCGACAGAACCAAAGGATGTTGCCCTTTCAACTTCGCTCCTGCCATAGACTGCTGTTCTCTCGTCTTTGCCGAGTCGCCTCAGCAACTCCTCCATTAGCTTTGACTCTTCAACCAGTCGAATATCTTCGAGAACTTTTGTGAGTGCACCCCTTCTTATCACTTCTTGGACGCCTGGCATACCTCCGTTACTGGCCGTCTCCAAAGAACAGAGTTTTCGTATTTCCTTGTCCTTGTCAAGATATGAGAGTAGCCTTTCCTTCGTGAATCCTGGTCCAGCGATCACGATGCTCTTGATTCTCTTGTCGCTTAGGTTCTGCTTAATGGTCGAGTACACTTCGTTGAAAAATTTCGAGAGGACTTGTTCCCTTTGCTTTGATTCATCAGCTTTGCCTGGTATCGCCATTGTTATGTTTGCACAGACATCTATGCCAAAGTCCCCCACTTTTGCGACACAGGCATCCCCCTCCTCTACGGCCACAACCATAACTTTAGGCCTCTCTTGGCTTTCTAGTGATTGCTTAACTCGATCAAGAAGATAGCTCTGCCAATGGTCTTTAATGATCCTCACGTCGAAACCGAGCTCTAAGCTGAGCGTGTGATAGGAGCCAATCCTAACGACTTCCTCAGGACCCTCAACAATTACGCCTTTGACCCGAAGCCGATTGAAGTTTGGGTCATAGTAGACTTCTTCAGCTTTGATGCCCAAATAGAGGGTGACTCTTTGGCCTTCGTCTTGCCGTAAAGTCTCCTCTTGAGCTTTAACTCTCCTCTGGGTCTTGGCGTATACCCTATCGCCAGGAAGAATGGTGTTGTAGAGGATCCAGAGGTCATCTAAGTTCTCAGGTTTCAACACTAGCAAGCCTTTCTTCAGGTTTCTGTGAACTATCTTCAAAGCGAAATCACAACCAAGAGTAACCTTCTAATGCAACCTGGATTTGAAAGTTGGTTAGACGATAACTGTTTATTCGAGTCTAGGTAAGAGAATCACCTTTAGGGCTTCAGGTTTCTTGGCAAACTTGAATGCTTCTTTGGCTTTCCTCAATGGAAACTTCGCCGAGATCAATGGTTTAACCTTGACTTTCTTTTCGTTGAGTAACTTGATGGCCTCCTCGAATGGTCCGCAACGTGAACCTTGCAGGGTGATCTCTCGCACTGCAACTTGTGAAGCATCTATTCTTGATTGTTCACCGTGCGTACTTTTCAAGGCAACTGTTCCTCTGTGGCGAACGATGCTCAGTGCCAGGCTCAGGGCGTTGGGATTTCCGGTTGCCTCAACAACGATGTTAGCCCCCAGACCATCTGTTTCGCTTAGGACCGCCTTGACTGGATCCTCATGGGTGATATTGATTGCTATGTCGGCGCCTCCAAGTTCTACCCCGAGTCCCAGTTTTGAATCATGTTTGCCTAACATTAGCATTCTGGAATCGGCAACGTTAGCCTTGATCGCCTGTGCTATGAGCTGACCTAGTCGGCCGTCTCCGATAATCGCAACACTGCTACCAGTGCTTATTGGAGTCATTTTTATTGTCTGTATTGCAGCCGCGAGGGGTTCTATGAAGACACCCTCTTCATAGGTTATGGATTCTGGCAGCATATGAATATTCTCGACAGGAACGGCTATGTAATCGGCGAGCGCTCCGTTGACGTCTATTCCTATGGCTTTGCGGTTTAGACAATGTGTCTTTACACCGGAGTTGCAGAAGAAGCATCGTCCGCAAGTCAAGTTTATTTCGCTGGTGACTCTGTTCCCTGTCTTCAATCCATTCACGTCTTCACCTGTTTGAACAACTTCACCTGTAAACTCGTGTCCAGGAATTAAAGGCAGTGGAGTCTTTAGTTTTCTCGACGCGATTGCCAGATCTGTGCCACAAATACCTGCAGCCATGACTTTAATTAAGACATCCCTTTTTCTAACCTCAGGTTGATCCACTTCCTTGACATCTAAACCGCCACTTGAGATTACCACTGCTATCATGCTTTGCCACATCCTTCAACTGAGTGTCTCAAGATCATAGGATAGACTGACGACGACAATTATCGAGTTCACCTCTCGGCTAACAATTCATCGTGAGCCCAATACATAAGTATTTGTCATAACTTGTTTGTCTCTTCGTAAGAGACTCGACATGCAGCTAGGTGAGAGTTATGAAAGCTAAATTCACGTATGTAGGAATAAGAGTGACGAATCTCGAGAAATCCATCGACTTTTATACGAAACTTCTCGGCATGAAGATGGTGAATCGCGGCAAAATTGATCAAACCAAAGGAGAAACCGTCGCACTGGAAAGCGAGAAGGGTGGCCTCATACTTGAACTGAACTATTATGGGAAAAACAGCCCCTACAACAAAGAGTATAGTGTAGGTGAAGGATTGGATCATCTTGCCTTTCAGGTCGAGGACTTGGACAAGGCTTTGGAAGAAGCTGGTGCTGCAGGACATTGCATTTTGCTGGAAATGAAGTCCAACAGTGGCCGCTGGGCCTATGTTGAAGACCCGAATGGGATCTGGATCGAACTCTTCTGACGGCCATGGGTGCGTTATTAGAGGAAAGCCTCCAAGAAGATGGAACAACAGGACATGAACCCAAGATCGCGACACAAGGATTTAATACTAAGCCTGAGTCAACACTAGAAAGCGAATGTGCGCGGGTGAGTGGGTCCTCCCAACCGTTCCGCGTCAAAACAAACCCCGGGAAGTGGAGGTGAGAAAAGGTTTTGAACTTTAGAAGAGGATATTCGAGCATTCTGCTCAAAACAAAGAAAACGGGTGCCTCTGGCCTTTCTGGAAAGCCATACGAGAAGCCCGCAGTGAGAGTTGCCATTTCATCTATTGTGGCAGCTTTGTATGCGACCATGGTCATAGTCTTCTGGGTTTTTGGTTTTGGTCCCGCACAGATCCGCATCGCCGATTGCCTTATGCCTCTTGCGTTTGTATTCGGCTATGCTGGTGTGCTTGGAGTTTCCATTGGGTGCATCGTTGGAAACTACTATGGCTTTGCAACCAGCGCGACCGTCGCGTTTGATGTCATTGGGGGGCCTGTCGCTAACTTTCTGGCCGCGTTTCTTGGCTACAAAGTCTGCATGATGTTTGTCAACAGAGGGAAAAGAGGGCTCTTATGGGTTCAAATCGCGATACTGGTTGAGAACGTCGTCGTAACTTTCATTGTTGGATCATATATGGCTGTCTTGATTCCGTTAGGAAGTGACCTCTTGTCATCCATAGTAGTGTGGTATGCCGGAGTGTTCTTGGGATCCTTAGTAACCATGAATGGCATGGGTTATTTAGTGTACAAGACGACTTACATAGGAATCCTTTAGAGACACAACAATTGCCACAGTTAATCTTGATCCTCGCCAGACTAGAACTCATGATCCGTATGAGACATCAAATCTACCGGACAAAAGGTTTTAAATGAGTGACCTCAAGGAATAATGAAAGTCTTTAAGATGCAAAGTAGTCTCTTCTCGCTTCTCAGCTATCCTCTGAATTAAAAGCACGGAGGGCATTCGCCCATTGAAGACCGAAGTGGTCGTAACCGGATGCTCGAGTTACGTATATGATGAAGTAAAGCAGGCGGTCTACTCCTCGCTCACCATGATAGGCGGCAAGAAGGGTCTGCACATCAGTGGCGGAGATAGAGTCCTCCTTAAGGTGAACCTTCTCGCCGCCAGGAAACCGGAAGATGCCGTTACAACCCACCCGACAGTAGCAAAAGCGCTAGTTGAATACTTCCAAGACGCCGGTGCAGATGTTATTCTTGGAGACTCTTCAGCAGCCGGTCCAGTTGAAACCAGAAAAGCTCTGAAGGTTGCAGGGATTGAGAAGATTGCAGAGGAGACAAAAGCCAAGGCGGTCAACTTTGAGGCTGAAGGCTTCGCCAAGATCCTCGCGCCAAAAGGTTCGATGCGCCTCAGCGAGGTTTACGTGGCCAAGCCAGTTCTTGATTCTCAATTCATCGTGTCAGTACCAAAGTTGAAGAATCACAACATGACCAAATTCACGGGAGCTTTGAAAAATCTTTTTGGAACTATTCCTACAGCGACGAGGATGAAGCTTCATGCACTTGGCAAGATCAGGTCGTTCAGCCAAGGCATAGTCGACATATACTCAGCGATCAGACCTTCACTCGCTGTCATGGATGGAGTAGTCGGAATGGATGGCAATGGACCAAGTTACGGAACGATTAGGAAAGCTGGGATTATTGCCGCGAGCAGAGATAGCGTTGCGTTAGACGCGGTATGTTCCAGCTTGGTTGGCTACAGAGAGAATGAGATCCTCACGACTGTTGAGGCTTCGAATAGAGGTCTGGGGCAAGGCGCGCTGAGAGAAATTCAGATCAGAGGGCTGGACCCAAGAGAACTCAATCTATCTTGGGACAAAGTCAGGACAATGCCGCTAGACATTGTGCCAAGCCGTCTCTTCAGAATGATGATGGGTCTCGTCTACACCAGGCCAAAGTTGATCAAGGCGAATTGCACTAGGTGTGCGACATGTGCATCCCACTGCCCTGCTCATGCTATTAGACTGAATCCTTACCCTGTGCTGAACTACAATAGGTGCTTGCGGTGTTTCACATGTAATGAGGTCTGTCCTAATGGAGCATATGAGCTCAGAAAAAGCTTCTTTGCTAGGGCTTTGGGTCGTGTGGGAATTCGGCTTTAACGCTCACAAGCAGTTTCAGAGGTAGCGGCACCAATTACAGAGTTGCTCAAGGGTGGATGTCAAAATTGAGCGACATGGTTCTGAAGTTCGTTGAGCAGATCAGTCGCGAAGTCAGAGGATGTACCAAGTGTGAGCTTCACGAGGGGAGGAAGAACGCCGTCCCAGGTGAAGGAAATGTTAGTACCAAGATGATGTTTATTGGGGAAGCTCCAGGGCGAGAAGAGGATTTGCAGGGAAGACCATTCGTTGGGACCGCAGGAAAACTACTTTCTCAACTTCTCGCATCAATAAATCTCAGTAGACAGGATGTTTACATAACGAACATCGTGAAGTGTCGACCACCCAAAAACAGACCTCCGAGAGTGGGGGAGATATCTGCCTGCTCCAGTTACCTTGAGAGACAGATCAGGTTGATCGATCCTAAAGTGATATGCTTGATGGGTAACACCGCTTTGAAAGTATTCTTAGGAAAAGACATTTCAATCTCGAGAGCCCACGGACAGCCGGCTAGGATGGCAAACAGGGTCATATTTCCTCTCTATCATCCGGCGGCGGTGCTCTATGATGCAAAACTTAGAAGTGTTTTAGAAGAGGACTTTAAGAGAGTAGCGAATGAAACCAGATAGTTCAGCCCTGAAGATGGAGCTTGTCAGACTGGCTGTTCATGTGAACAACCAATTCGATGAGAAGAAGAGTAATAAGCTACTCGCAAAAACTTTTATGCTTGTACAGTTTCGTATCTCTGCAGGTCTTATTACTGTGAGGGCTCAAGCTTGGAGACAAAGGAACAGGTAACCATTAAAAAAACTCTTGAAGAGATTCTCGGCACTGAGAAGCTCAGGTATTGCTACGAATGTGGAATCTGCACTGCAAGTTGTTCCATATCGGAAATGTTTGGAAAGGACTACAATCCCCGAACATTGTTGGAAAGAGTTGCTACTAGTCCTGAGAAAGCTCTGGCCTCTGATGAGCTTTGGTTGTGTGGCTGGTGCTATAGATGTTATGAACGTTGTCCACAAGCGCTTAAGCTTCCAGAGATTTTTCTGCTCATGCGTACAATGGCAGCCAAGCAAGGGCAAATGCAGCCTTTCGAGAATGCACTTCACAAGATAGTTGAAACCGTTCCTCTGCCACTTGTAGCGCTATCTGTTTGTTTTCACCCTGAACGCGCAGGATTGGACAAACAAGCTGTTTTAGACAAAGCTGAAAGGATGCGCAAAGAAAACCTGAAAACGGGAAAAGCTACTAAGACTCACTCCTCAAGACAGAAAGTCGCAGTCTTGGGATCTGGTCCTGCGGGATTAACGGTCGCATACGAGCTGAGCCTGAAAGGATACGACGTCACTGTTCTTGAGTCACTCCGTGAACCAGGCGGTATGTTGACAAAATGCATACCTGACACACGACTGCCAAGACAAGTCTTAGCCAAGGAAATCCAGTTACTCAAAGATCTAGGTGTGAGCTTCAAGACTGCAACAACAGTCGGGAAAGATTTGAGTTTTGAGGATTTGAGCAAGAAGGGCTATAAAGCCATATTCATAGGAGTTGGAGCTCACAGAGGCACAAGATTGAAAATCGAAGGAGGAGACTTGGGAGGAGTAATTCACGCCCTTGACTTCTTATGGAATGTTAACTCTGGAGAAAGAATGGAGATCGGAAAAAACGTCGTTGTAATCGGCGGAGGAAACATTGCAGTCGATGCGGCGAGAACTGCCTTGAAGCATGGGGCAAACGAAGTGACCATTCTTTATCGGAGATCACGGGATGAAATGCCTGCGATCCCTTGGGAAGTCAAAGAGGCTGAAGAAGAAGGTGTGAAAATCGAGTTTCTCACATCACCCGGAAAGATACTCGGAGAACAGGGAAGGGTCACTGCTATTGAATGCATCCGCATGCAATTGGGTGAACTTGACGAAACTGGGAGAAGAGCTTCAATTCCTCTTGAAGGCTCAGATTTCACACGAAAATCTGACATGATTATTCTCGCGATAGGAGAGACCCCAGACCTAGCATTTCTACCTAAAAGGATAGACGTTAATGATGACGGGACTTTGCAAGTTGATCCAATCACAATGGAAACTAGTATTCGTGGGGTTTTTGCGGGCGGGGATGTCGTTACAGGTCCGGCTACGGTGATTGAAGCGATCCAAGCTGGGAAAAACGCTGCCGAGTCAATTGAGAATTACTTAACATCTCTGGAAGGTTAGAAGCTATGGCAGAAGAGAAGCAATCAGAAGCTAAACAAGGCAGTGACGCTGTGCGCATTGGAGTGTATGTCTGCCACTGCGGATTGAATATAGCTGGTTCTGTCGACTGCGCAGAAGTTGCCAAGTTTGCCGCAAGCCTTCCAAACGTGGTTCTTGCGAAAGATAACCGCTACACATGTTCAGACCAAGGTCAAGATATAATAAAAAAGGACATTAAAGAACAAAAACTTGACCGCGTCGTGGTAGCGTCGTGCTCACCTCGCCTTCACGAACCAACTTTCAGAAAGGCATGTGAAGATGCTGGGTTGAATAAATACCTATTCGAAATGGCTAACATTCGTGAGCAATGTAGCTGGGTTCACCTCTATGACAAGGAAGGCGGAACAGAAAAAGCCAAAGACCTTGTAAGAATGGCTGTAGCCAAGGCTGCCTTGCTTCAGCCCGCAGAAGAGATTGAAGTTCCGATAACTCGCAAAGCACTAATTATAGGAGCCGGTGTGGCTGGCATTCAAGCGGCACTTGACCTTGCTGAAACAGGATACAAAGTGTATCTTGTTGAGAAGGAACCGAGCATCGGAGGAATGATGGCAAGAATAGACAAGACTTTCCCAACGATGGACTGTTCCATCTGCATTCTCGCGCCCAAGATGTCTGATGCTGGGCACCATCCAAACATCGAGCTGTTGACCAACAGCGAAGTTGTTGAAGTTAAGGGTTACATCGGCAACTTCCATGCAAGAGTGTTGAGAAAGCCGCGTTATGTTAAGAAGGATTGTTCAGCATGCGGTGAATGCATCAAGGTTTGCCCCGTAGTAGTCCCCAACGAGTTTGATGTTGGTCTAGCCACAAGACGCGCAATCTATACGCCATTTGCACAAGCAGTTCCATCGACCTACTTAATCGACATGAGTCATTGTCTCAACAAGGACGGCGTAATAGTCTGTGACAAATGCATCAAGGCCTGCGAGCGACAGGCTGTAGACCTTGATATGAAGCCCGAAATTGCCGATCTCGATGTTGGAACTATAATAGTTGCAACTGGTGCAGATGTTTTCGACCCATCCGTATTGCCAAACTACGGCTATGGCAAGTATCCGAACGTGATTACCTCATTGGAGTTTGAGAGGTTAATTAATGCGGGTGGGCCATCTAGCGGGCGGTTGTTAAGACCCAGCGATTTCCAGATTCCCAAGCGCGTTGCATTCGTTCAGTGTGTGGGCTCACGCTCGAACAAAATTGGAAAGCAGTACTGTAGCAATGTCTGCTGCATGAACACCATAAAGGATTCGCTATTGATAAAGGAGCATTGGCCGGAAACTGAGATATATGTCTTCTATGTTGACATTCGAGCCTATGGGAAGGGCTTTGAAGACCTCTACATACGGGCCAAGAAAGAAGGAGTCAGATTTATCCGAGGGCTCCCAACTGAGATTCTAGAGGACAAGAATACTCACGACGTCTGGCTCATTGGCGAGAATACCTTGCAGAAGGATTTGTACAGGATAAACGCAGGCTTAGCGATCTTGTCGATAGGATTGGAAGCGAGAAAAGACAGCGAGACAATACAGCGCTTATTGACGCTCTCCAGAACTCAAGACGGGTTCTTTATGGAGGCCCATCCAAAACTCAGACCCGTGGACGCTGCCACCGGAGGGATATTCTTTGCAGGCTGTGCTGAGGCTCCCAAGGACATCAAGGATAGTGTAACTCAAGCGAGTGCAGCCGCGGCTCGCGCAGGGATCTTGATGTCCCGAGGAAAAGTGACTGTTGAAGCTATTACCCCGATTTACCATGCTGAGAAATGCAAGGCGTGTGGACTCTGCGTGAAAGTCTGCCCCTACAACGCCATCACGCTGGACAAGGAAAAGAAAACTATCCACATTGTCGAGGCAGCCTGTGGTGGATGCGGAACGTGTGCAGCTGAGTGTACATTCGGCGCGTTGACGCAGAGCCACTTCACTGATGAACAAATCATATCTCAGATTGACGCTGCAACCGAAGATTCACCAGAAAAGAAAGCTGTTGCGTTCTGCTGCAACTGGTGTTCGTATGCAGGAGCAGATTTTGCCGGTGTTAACAGAATGCAATATCCACCTGACGTTCGCATAATCCGGACCATGTGTTCTGGTCGTGTTGCCCAGAAGTTTGTTGAAAGAGCGTTTGCAAGAGGAGCTGCAGCCGTGATGGTTGCTGGATGTCACCTGGGAGACTGCCACTACATAAATGCCAACTATCAAACGCAGAAACGCGTGGAGCGGTTGTGGAAGAAAATGGAGCAGAATGGGTTGAGCAAGGAAAGACTACAGTTGCTATGGGCTTCTGCTGCAGAAGGCGAGAGATTCGCCAACGAGATTCGTGAATTGCACTCAATCATCCAGAAAGTCACGCCTGAAGACATAGAAAAAGCCAAAGAGGTATTCGGAAAGGCTTTGAAGGTGGGAACTAGCGATGCCTGAAAGAATCAAACATCAACCTCTTGACGCAAAGAATGTGAAGCTTCCAAAGGCGGAGATACACTTGATCAGGGATCAATGCAAGGGCTGCAGTTATTGCATTCAATTCTGCCCCAGGAAGGTTCTAGAAGAGTCACAGGATATCAATGCCCGCGGTGTTCGTCCCCCGAAAATCGTTGACGAAAGCAAATGTGTTATCTGCAACTTCTGCACATCCATCTGCCCAGATTTTGCGATTTACGTCATTGAGAAACCCTGTAAAGGAGGATGTCAAGCATGAGCCAGAAACGAGCTTTTCTCACCGGTTCCCACTTCATGAATGGTGACATTGCTTGCGCTGAGGGCGCAATAGCAGCTGGCTGCAGATTCTTCGCTGGATATCCGATTACGCCTGCAACAGAGATCGCTGAACATCTCTCACAGAGAATGCCAGAATTTGGTGGAATCTATATTCAGATGGAAGATGAAATCGCGTCATTAGCGGCTGTCATTGGCGCCTCTTATTCTGGCCTAAAGTCCATGACCGCCACCTCGGGACCAGGATTCAGTCTCATGCAGGAAAACATAGGTCTGGCGGTAATGACGGAAGCGCCATGCGTAGTTGTGGACATCATGCGTGGGGGACCGAGCACTGGACAACCCACCTTGCCAGGACAGCAGGATGTCATGCAAGCAAAGTGGGGTTCCCACGGAGACTATGGAATTATCGCTCTGTCTCCTTCGTCTGTTCAGGAAATGTTCGACTTGACGATTGAGGCTTTCAACCTCTCCGAAACTTATAGAGTGCCTACACTCCTTATGGGAGACGAGATTGTTGCACATATGTGGGAGAAGGTTGCGATACCTTCGCCTGATAGAATAAAGATAGTGAATCGTAAGAAGCCGAGTGTTTCGCCAGACGAGTATGAACCTTTCATGCCTGGCGATGACCTAGTTCCGCCGATGGCTTGCTTCGGCGAAGGATATCGTTTTCACGCGACTGGTCTCACTCATGACGAACATGGTTTTCCACGAACCTCAAGTTCTGATGTCCAGACGAAGTTAGTCAAGAGACTATGCGACAAAATAGAACGAAATGCAGACAAGATAGTAAAAGTTGACGAAGTACTACTTGAGGATGCTGAAGTCGGCGTGGTAGCATATGGAATAGTCTCTCGAGCCGCTTTGAGTGCAGTGAGGAAAGCCAGAGAAAAGGGCATAAAGGCGGGTCTTCTCCGTCCAATCACATTGTGGCCATTCCCGGAGAAACAGGTTGCCAAAATGGCACAACAGGTGAAGGCGATAGTCGTTCCTGAGATGAACTGTGGACAGCTTGTAAGGGAAGTTGAAAGAATCGCAAAAGAGACTCCCTTGACATTCCTAGGTAAGCTAGGTGAAGATCCTCATACGCCTGCAGAGATTCTCCAAGCGATAAGGGGGAGTTCCTGATGGTGGAACAAACGATTGAACAAACAGTTGAACATCCTTTTCTGAAATATCTGAGAAAAGCAATGATGCCTCACATATGGTGCCCGGGATGCGGTAATGGTACTGTCTTGAACTCTTTTGTTCATGCTTTGGATGAGCTGAAGGTGGACATCGACAAGATCGTCGTTGTATCAGGAATAGGTTGCATTGGTCGCACTGCAGGATACACAAATATGGATTCTTTCCACACTACGCATGGACGTGCATTAGCTTTTGCGACAGGAGTCAAACTGGCTAATTCAGAGTTGCAGGTTGTTGTCATAAGTGGAGACGGTGACTTGTTTGCAATTGGCGGTAATCACTTCATCCATGCTGCGCGCAGAAACTTAGGAATTAAGGTGATCTGTGTGAACAACTTCAACTATGGAATGACAGGTGGACAGGCTGGTCCAACAACACCGCTTGAATCGAAAACAACAACGACTTATTATGGAAACATAGAACGGCCCTTCAATCTCATGCACCTTGCAGCGGCGTCAGGTGCTGTTTATGTGGCCAGATGGACAACTCTGCATGCGCGAAGATTAACACAATCTATAAAAAAGATGATGCAGAAGGAAGGTTTCAGCTTCATCGAAGTCATATCGCCTTGCCCTGAGATTTTCGGGCGATACAACAAGATGAAATCTGGTCTAGAGAATATGGAATGGTTCAAAAAAGTCTCTGTTGTGGAGAGCTTTTCAGATCCAGCAAAAGCCGAGATAACATCGGAAAAAATACCTGTAGGCGAATTCGTAGACATAGAGAAGCCGAGTTATGAGAAGTTGCTCCATGAGAAGATGTCCAGGATCAATGAGAAAGTATTACGGTAGATGATGTAACATGCGAGTTGAAATTAGGTTTGCGGGGTTCGGTGGCCAGGGTATTATTAAATCTGGGATTATTACTGCTGCAGGCGCTTGCATTCACGGAGGAGAGAATGCAGTTCAAACACAATCCTATGGCCCTGAGTCAAGAGGTGGAGCCTGCAAGTCTGAAGTCGTCATTTCAGAAGGGGATATTGATTTCCCGAAAGTGACTGAACCTGATGTGCTGGTCGTAATGTCTCAACATGCTTACAATGACTACGCTGAAGACCTGAAAGCTGGCGGGACAATGATTTTAGACCCTGACATGATTCCTACAAGGAAGGAGTTGAAAAACGTCAGGGTTTTCCAGGTTCCAGCCACGAAAATCGCCGAGGAACTTCGAAACAAAATAGTCGCAAACATCGTAATGTTAGGTGCTTTCACTGCCATCACCAGAATTGTGGATAAAAAGGCCATCAAAGAATCAATAAAAGAAAACATCCCTAAGGGAACTGAAGAACTGAACATGATGGCCTTCGAAAAGGGGTACGAGTACGGCAAAGGATTGTTGAAAACCTAGCTTTAATCTGCCTAGATTCGCAGCACCAACTTGATGAGCTTCTTCTCCGATTCGTACTGATCGCCAATGTCAGTCTCCATTCTTCTTGTGTATTTCAACCATCCTTTTCCGGAGGATAGGCGATGAAGCCTGTTTTTGTTCCTCTTCTGAATCCCGCGCCCTCATGGAATCGGAACATACTATCTTCTTTTGAGCCAGTAAGGAGCATTACTTTGTAACAATTCGCCTCCCATGCGACCTGAAGAGCATAGCTCAGGACTGCCGTCCCAAACTATCGCTCGCGATTGTTGACATTTGTGACAACATTCTCAATCAACCCATACGGGCGAGCTCCCCTCGTGAGATTAGGGATTATAGTGAGGGTGCATGAACAAACGATCTCATTCTTCCACTCTCCGACAATATAGTGTAAGAGGGGATTCGAAATAATGTCTGTCCATATTGCGTCTAGTTCAGGTTTTTCTGGTAGTGGGGCGTCCTCGCGGTGAAGGTGAGTATATAGCATGAGCAACGCGTCTAATTCTTCCGGTCTAATGTGGCGAACGATCATGTTCTCTCCCATGATCATCTCACTCAATTTCGGAATGGATGATCTTTCCTATATAAGGCAGAGCAGAGGGTGATCTACACGGTCCGCTTGATACATGTAGGAAGACAACAACTAAGAAGTTGGTAAGTCACCTGATTCAGACTTACATTACGCTGGTCAGGAGTTCATCTATGGTTGCCTTGCCTTTGAGCTTGGCTGTAAGATCGCTGATTTTTTCATTCATCGTGGGCATCTGGACGTTATATAACAATCCAAAGTACATTGGCTCCTCCGAAAAAGCTAGACCCAATGCTTTTAGTTTGTCGGTTACATCGTGAGTAGAGTCTATGTCCTTTGCCCTTTCCTTTATGAATCTCAGAGTGTTGTTGAAAGTAACACATGGGCTCACAGCTTCAACGAATGCGAAACCTTTGTGGTTGATCGCCCTCATCATGAGATCCGTCAATTGCTTCGGGTTGCCTGTGAATCCTCTGGCGACGAAAGTTGCGCCAGACACAATTGCCAAGCTTGATGGGTTGAGAGGTTGGTCGAAAACGCCGTAAGGTGTGCTTCTTGTGATGGCGTCTTGACGGGTTGTGGGAGATGCTTGGCCCTTTGTTTGACCGTATATTGAGTTGTTCATCATGATGTATACTAGTTCAATGTTTCGTCTCGCTGCGTGGATGAAGTGTCCTCCGCCTATGGAGATTCCGTCCCCATCTCCTGTGACTACCATGACGTGGAGATCTGGTCTGGCGAGCTTCAAACCTGATGCTATTGGGAGTGCTCTTCCGTGGACTGTATGAAAACCATAGACTTTGAGGAAACTGGGTGTCCTGCTTGAACATCCTATGCCTGAGATTAAAGCGACGTCCCATGGGTTGTAGTTCTTCTGACTCAAGACATTCAGAAGAGCCGTGAATACACCGTAGTCTCCGCAGCCTGGGCACCAGACAGGTTTAATATCACTCCGGTAATCTCCAGGAGAGTATTTCTGTTCCGTCGCAACCACTTTTCTTTTCCCTCCAACTGTACTGTTCTATTCAGCAGTAAACCCCTTCATGGGGCTACCTCCTTTATTTTGTTGAAGATCTCTTCAGTCGTGAAGGGTAGCCCAGTTGTCTTCCGCAAAGGAGTAGAATCGAGCAAGAGTGTTTTAGCGAGTAGGGATGAGAGTTGGCCGGTGTGATTTAGTTCAGCAACAATGACTTTGTTGACTCGTTCGAGATAGGGTTTGATCTGTTTGATTGGTAAGGGTGAAAGCATAAGAATGTGCAGAGACGAAACCTTCTTCCCTTCTTTGTTGGCTTTGGTTACGGCTTCTATGACTGCGTCCTCAGAGGGTCCGAAGCTAATCACCCCGAGATCGGCTTTTTCCTTGCCTATCGAGAATGATCTAGTCATATTTGGTTCATCTTCGGCAATCCTTAGTTTCCGGAACCTCTTCTCCATCATTATTTGATGCGCTTCGGGTTCATAGCTGAACTTCGCGTTTTCTTCGCGTTCAAGGCTTTCTGATACGTATATGCCATATTTGTCGCCGGGCGTAGACATAGGTGAGACTCCATTTTCTGTTATTTTGTATCTCTTATATTCGCCAGTCTTTGCTATCTCTTGGTAGTTGGGTTTCATCCTGTCTTCTACCTTGATCTTCGACAGATCTGGTTTCTCAATCATCTCGGCTCGGTCCGATAGCGACTGCTCCGAAAGTATGATTGCGGGCATCTGGCATCTCTCGGATAAATTGAATGCTTTGATAGTCAAGTGGAAGCAATCTTCAACATCCGCTGGCGCAAGGACAATTCTGGGCGCGTCACCATGACCTTGATACAAAGCCGCATTTAGATCGCCTTGCTCGGTTTTCGTCGGCATGCCTGTGCTTGGACCAGCCCTTTGAACGTCAACTATCACGACAGGTATCTCGGCCATGGATGCTAGGTCGAGCGTTTCAGCCATGAGTGAGAAACCTGGCCCAGATGTTGCCGTCATTGATTTCACTCCGCCGAATGATGCTCCAATGGCGGCAGAGAGTGCAGCGAGTTCGTCTTCAGTCTGAAACATGATTCCGCCAAACTTCGGAAACTCGCGAGAGAGGTACTCCAGGATGCTTGATGATGGTGTTATAGGGTAACCTGCATAGAATTTGCAGCCAGCTTTTAGCGCTCCCAGTGCGATCGCGGTGTTACCAGTGAGGTATATTTTCGTGGGGGAGACTCTAACTCTCGGGAATTCGTATCTTGCAGGAGAGTTTTGCTCGGCATGATCGTAACCTAGCTTCAGAGCTTCCACGTTCTTATCAAGCGTTTGTCTATCCATACTTTTGAAGCGTCTCTGAATGAGGTCTGCGATGTTGCCATACGGGATTGAAATCATGCTTGCCGCCGCTCCGAGAGCAACCATGTTCTTGGTTCTTGTCAAACCTACTTGTTCTTTGGAGATCTTGGTCATAGGTAGTCCGTAGAGACTGGCAGAGGAATTCTTCTCAAGAAGAGGAGTGTGCAGATCAGGATCGTAGACCAAAGAACCTTTCCCGTGTAAACTTTTGATGTTGTAGTTGAATGCATCCTCGTCGAATACTATCAGGATGTCTGTCGAGTTCCATGGCGACAGAAACTTTTCTGTTGTGAGTCTTACTTGGTAGAGACTTTGACCGCCGGTGACCTCCGCAGGATACGTTCTGAAAT
Source organism: Candidatus Atabeyarchaeum deiterrae (assembly GCA_037310415.1). GTDB lineage: Archaea > Asgardarchaeota > Atabeyarchaeia > Atabeyarchaeales > Atabeyarchaeaceae > Atabeyarchaeum > Atabeyarchaeum deiterrae. The sequence goes on along the minus strand of CP147780.1, from coordinate 1,382,746 downwards.
TGCATATGTTTAGGCCAAGTCTTGCTGCAGCAAATGTCAGGAGTTCGCCAGTTGTCAATATGCCTTCTCCTGACTCTCCAGCAACCCTGAGTAACATATCTGTGACTTTTCTAGAGCCCATCGTTTTTCTCCGACCTTTATTCTATACTCTAGATGACTAATATCTATCAAATCGCGCAAAACAACTGCGTCCTCAAGTGGCAGATAGTTTATGGAGAACCCGCTAATTGAGTAGGTATCCCAAATTTTTAAAGTTTGGCTTGGTTTTTTGACTAATTAAGTAATCCGATAGTCACGTTACCAACAAACCCACATCTTTAACTATATGTGTTCCGCTTTGAAACTACTTGATTGTTGCCAGTTTATTCAGACTGATTTAGGAAGGTCGAGCAATTTGAGCGAAAGGTTCGACGCTGGAGCTTTCGTGCGAAACAAGATACAGGAAGTCAGAAGCACTGTAGGTAGGCAAATGGTTCTCCTCGCATGTAGTGGTGGGGTTAGTAGCAACGTAGCAGCAGCCATCATTCAACGAGCAACAAATGGAGCAAACGTTATCCCCGTCTTCGTTGACACGGGATTCCTGAGGAAGAATGAAGCTGATACGGTTTCAGAGACTATCAAGAGAGCGCCGCTAAAGTTGCCTCTCAAGGTGATCGACGCCAGGAAACGAGTCATGAAGAGTGTGGAGCAGGCCGAAACTGCCATAGAAAAGAGGAAGGCCTTCTACGAAACCTTCTATACAATTCTCAGGGAACTTGGTGAAGGTGAAGAAGCAAAACTTGTGGTCTTTGGAACAAGTGCAAAGAATAGCACTGCAATTGATCAACCTTCAATAACTTCATTGAAAGAACTGTTCACCAGACATTCTCTCCAGGTGATTGAGCCGTTGGGTGCTCTGAGCAGGCAGCAAGTTTTGAATGTTGCTGAGAATCTGGAACTCCCGCCCAGACTCTCAGATTTGAATCCTTTCCCTGCGCCAGGACTCTTGATTCGAGTGGTAGGAAGAGTCAACGATGAGAGATTGAAGGAAGCTAGGGAAGCAAACGCAATAGTTGAGGATGAGTTTCAGTACATCAAGCCTACCCAATGCCTTGCTGCAATAATCGAGAATAAGGATGACGATGATGTCAATATTGACAGGATAAGAGAACGAATCTCAGACTTCTTGGACGTAGGTTCTAACCAAGTTGATCTAAAGATTCCTCGAAGTGAAGTTGCTGGATTAAGGAAAGAGAAGAGAGTCTACATGAAAGTGTCAGCCTCAAGAGTGACACTTCTAGGATCAAAAGAGATTTTTGAGCCAGACCATGATGACTTGGTTGACTTTCCAGTTGAGTTTGTTGAGAAACAGAAGGAGTTCACAAGATGTCTGTACAACGTAACTAAGAAACCGAAGAATGGAAAATACCTCGCAGTGATTAGGGCTATCCTTACTGATGACTTCTCAAGAGCGAATGTGGCTAAGCTTGATTGGAGTAAGCTATATACTATCTCGGAAAGAATCATGGATAAATGTGGCAAAGTTGGATCCGTCTATTATGACGTAACCCCTAAGCCCCCTGCAACGGTAGAATTAGAATAGGATGTGGAAGAGAAATAAGCTCGAAGCGATCAGAAGCGAGTCACTTACAGAAGTGAAATCAGAACGGGGTCAATATTGTACACGTCTATCCTTTTCCAATCGGTTTTCATGATCGGGACTATTTTGGACTTCATGATTCTCTCAGTTTCACCGGCTGGAAGATGATCCTTCAGTATTCTCATTAGTCTCGTCAATAGTAAACCGAGTTCTTCTTTCAGCTTTTCGTATCCTGTTGAGAAGACATTTATGTTTAAGAGGTCAAGCGTCGGGCTGAACTCCGAAACCGCGTACGTGATCTTCGCTTTGCACGCGTCGTCAAACTCCTTCACGGCAGATTGAAATTCGGTTGAGATCTTACCATTGCATGCCTTCACATCGGAGATTATGGCGTCAAAGATTCTTTGGTAGATTTCCACCACGTCTAGGGCTTTGGCAGCCTTATTCACTTGATCAACTTCGCTCCATTGCCCTACGAGTTGGTCAACTAGCGGCTCAAGTCTACCAAAGTAATTTCTGTCCCCCGACCACTTTTCAAAGAAACCTCTCGCAGTCTCTGCTTTTAGCTCCGGAAACGCGTCAAGAAACACGTTGGCTAAGTAGCTCACTTGAGCTTTTAGATGTGATTCAGGATCCTTTTTTGCGCCTGTTACTACAAATATCAGGGGTTCAACATAACGATAAACCCACTTTCTACCTTCTGTTTCGACTACTGAAAGCCTTTCTCCTTTGAGCTCAGCCTCTGAGAAACTGGTAAGTGCTGATAGGAAGCCAGAAATCAGGTCAGGTTCCTTCAGCTCTTTTTCGTAGGCGAGATGGAAGAGACAACGACCACTGAGTTTCTCTATTACCCACACGTTACGAATCAAGATGTATGCCCCCTTTGGGCGAGACAGATAGAACTGTTCCTCAACAATGGATCAGACTCGGTCACCGTTTAAATATTAGGCGACCGCAAGGCTCGGACGGAAAATCGATTGAGAACTTCTCAAAGGTCGAGACGCAGAATCCCCAAGAGGAGTGGCATTATTTCTCAAGAACTTCTCTGAATGCCTCTCCGACGAGTTTCCATGCCAAGTCTGGCCTAGTGCAGCTTATCGTTGTCCCTTTTGTTGCCCTATAGGACCAGCAAAATATGCTGTCGACCTTCTTTCCATCAAGATCCAGTTCGTCTATTAGCTTAATGGTTTCCTTGACCTCTTCTGTCCTGACAGCGGGGACACTAAACAGTTGAACCCAGATTTGTGACATCTTGCTGTAATCTTTGCAGTACTTCAAGGCTTTCTTTGTTATTTCAGTCACGTATGGGCGCATTGCCGGTTTTCCGAATACGTACGGATATGGATCAGTACTAAGAACATCGATCTCCTGTGCTGAAGCGATTCTTGACCAATCACCGATTCCGGACTGTTCTCCTCCCCCAGGCAATAGGCAGGTAATCACCTTCTTGCTCGAATCAGTGGATTTGATTAGTCGCGCTGCCTCGACGAGCAGTGCAACCAAGTTTTGTTCTCTAAATTTGCGAACGTCGTCAGTCAACTCTTTGGGCATTTCATAGCCATATTTCTGCTTGAAGAGTTGTTGGCATGTCTCGCATCGGCATGTCCACTCACTTGAGGTGGGCACAGCGTAGTGAGGTTCATCTTGGAAAAGGTAATCCCAAGTGAGATCTCTCAGGAATGATTTGACCCAGGTTAGGTAGTATTTTCTGAATTCCGTGTTGATGCATGCTGCTGGGCGCAGCTTTCCGCTTGCCGAAGTGACTTGGCGATAATCTGCGTGTTCTTCAAGAAACGCTGAGATGGGTTCACCGCCGAAGACTCTTCCAAATCCCCACAGGCTGACGTGAACTCTCAACCCAAACTCGTTTTTCGCGATCTTGGTTATCTCCTTCATGGCTGGCCACCAGTGCTGGCAGTCAAACTCACTTATGGCGAACTGGACGGCGTTACAGTTGTGGTCAACCATCTCTTTGAAGTCTTCTCTTGCGTGGTCAGCTTGCGTGCAACCGTAATATGAAACGCCAGTTTCATGCACCAACTTCAGACAACTCCTATCTCATTCGGTAGAACTAGACAATAGCGCTGGGACCCTTCTGTTTGCAGTATTCTGTTCTTAAAGGTATTTAAGCATACTATGGATTCGCAGCGAGATTAGTTAACTGAATGTGAGCTACAAACCCCTTGAAGGGTGTTGGCTTCCGAGCTTGCAGGCTACTATTTCTTTTGCCTGGTCATCCTCGGTTCCTTGGGCTGGCTCATCTGCAGCCCTTCGGCCCGCGGCTTTAGCCAAATAAGGCAGGCCGATGTTCAACGCACCGTTGTAGTCAGCGTTGAAAGTCATGCCACAATGACGGCAGAAGAGGGTTGACTGATTCATGCGAAGAGTATGTCTTGAGCGACATTTCCAGCATGTCTTGGATGTCCACCGTTCATCAACAACAGCCGTCGACAGTCCTCTCTCCGCTCTCTCCTCAACGATGAACCGTATCAAGCGGGCATAGCTCCAACGCGTCAGCACTTTCCTTAGCTTCTTCTTGCCGTTACCTTTGAAGTTACTGTACTTGACACCCTTCGGGTGGCCAACAACGAGGAGACATCCCCCACACATGTCAGCCAGCGTCTTAGCGGACAAGCGGTCAAAGTACACTGCGACTTGTTTCCTCTTATGCCTTAACCGTCTCAAGGTCTCATACTTCTCCGCTTGTTGCAGCTCTGACACAAGCCTATTCAACCTGTCCAGACGGTTCTTCTTCTCCCCGTCACGGATAGTCAGGAACGATCGCGGGGTGAGCTTAGGAGGCTTCTCGCCACTGAGCAACACGGTTGCCGCGTGGCGCCTCACACCCAGATCCACTCCCAGAACGCCTGCAACAGGCACATCCAGCACCCTATGCTCGATCTTAATGTGAACACTGTACTTGGAGCCTTTCTTCACGATTTGGAAGCTTTTGGCTGTCCCTTGCCCAAGCAGCTGGATGTGACACGGAGCCGGGTTGAGTGGAATTGTCACCCATTCACCCCTCTTCAATGTAGCTACGCGGATGACATGGGTCGCCATCTTGATTCTCCTAGCCTTTTCCAGCTTGCCTACACGATAGTCGAACCAGATTGGGATCTTGTGTCTAAGACCGTTGCTCAGAGGTTTCTTGGGTTCTCTTCTTTGGAGCTTCTTGAGCCATTCTTGCTCCTTGTTGCTCTCAGCCATCTTAACTGTTTTCGCCCAGGTTCTGTGCAGCTCCCCATAGCTTCGCCACATCCAAAGAGCTGTGTCCCCACAGCACTGAACGAAGCCCGCGCTCAGTCCAGTCCTCTCCTTCACTCGAGCCTCCAAGGCGCGACTTCTTAGCCTGCTCCTATCTTCCACGCCATGTTCCTCAATCAGCCGTGACCACAGTGTTACTCCGTAAGTCAACCTAGCCGTCAGCTTGTCTAGAATACTCAGCTTACGTTTTGTCGTTGAGTAGTGCAGAGGTATCTTAACGGTCTTGACGACTTGCATGGTTTCAAGTCCTTTTCTAGACTTCAGTATACGGTTCTATTATTCTCGAGCTTACGTTTCCTGTTGTACTGACCAAGTAGCTTCTCGTCCACAGAGTCGGCATCTTTAGCAACTCCCGGAACTCCCGCCCTGGAACCCGTGATGTGTAGCCCTTTATTTCCCCTATGACTCTGTTTGGAGATAACTTCGGGTTGCTCTCTGTGAAGAGGTGCACGTGGTCGGGCACGATTCTCAGCTGGATGACTTTACACTCCAGTTGTTTAGCCTTCTCGTATATTAACTGCCCAGCCTTTGGGCGATTCTCCCCATCAATAGTTTTCTCATGTATCTGGGGCTCCGCACGAAGTGGTAGTTCATAAGGTGAATAGTTGTGGCTGCCCTTTGATAACCTCTTGGCATAAAAGCTCTTAGATGAAGAATCGCCGCATGAAGCTTGGAACTGTCCAGCCTGAAGGCTGGCGCGCAATTCATCCAACCGCTGAAGCGCATTGGGTTTCTTGCTAAACCCCCTTCTGATTGAATGCTCCACGGAAGGGTGTGAGATAAATATCTGCAATGTATATGTCTGAATATTTGCTTTCTTGGAGGCGTAATGCTGTGTCTGAGTCTTTTTCTAGTTCCATGAGAGGGGGATTTCTTTGCCTGGATAGAGAGGATTTTGGGAAAGCTGTGAAGTTATTCAAGAAAGCTGCTGAGCTAGAGCCTGCGAATTCTGATGCGTGGTTCTATTTAGGTGAAGCCTACAAGGAGGACAAGAAACTCGATCGAGCAATAGAGTGTTTCAAGAGAGTTCTAAACATAAATTCCAAAAACTCAACCGCGTGGCTTGAACTTGGTGAAACACACGGATTGAAGGGAAACAGCGAGGAACAGATCAAATGTTTCGAAACAGCAACTCAAGCAGATCCCGAGAACCATGTTGCGTGGTTCGCCTTGGGAGGCGCCTATGGCGAGAACGGTCAATACGAAAACGCAAGAAAGTCCTACGAGAAAGCGCTCTCCTTAGATGAGAACTTCTTCGAAGCTTGGTACAATCTGGGCGTAACTAACGGAATGGAGGGAAACCACGACAAGGAGATTGAGCGCTACAGAAAAGCGCTGGAAATAGAACCTAGCTACACCTTGGCATGGATGAATCTCGGAGTCGAATATGGGAGAAGAAACGATCATGGTAGAGAAATAGTCTGTTATGAAGCAGTCCTCTCATTGGATCGCAAGAATGCCCTCGGATGGTACAATATCGCGATGGCGTACCTAAACATCAATCAAGACAGGAAGGCGCTCTACGGTTTCGAGGAGGCCTTCAAGCTCGGACTCAAGTCAGCGAAGGAAGAGATTCACAAACTCAGAAAGAAGAGGGTTGAGCCTGAAGGCGTGAAGGTAAACCCGAGGAGCATTAAGGACCTCGCATGAATAGATTGCGATTCTTGCAAAAAGGGGGGAGGGAGAAAGCGTTTTTTACTGAAGGAACAGTCTAACCCTTATATACCATGGATTCCTCAAAATAGTTAGAAGACGCGGAACAGGAATATACCCATCGTGCGGGGAATTACGCAATCAACAATCTTGTTTTCGAAGTAAACGAGAGCCACTGGATGACGTGAGATCCATAGACTCTGATTGCATGAACCCGAGTAAGATGCGATGTATAGAAAAGAGATGAAAAGGAATACGAATGGTATAGGCGCGGCTGAGAAAGAATTGAGAAACAAGGGGCTTGAACCAACAGGAGTCGATACGGCGGACACCGAAGATAGGAAGGAAGTAGGGGTGACGCCCATGGAGCCTATCACGACTGAAAGGGTATTCAGCGTGATCCTGAATCGCTTGAATGAGATGGGCTACAGCTCCACAAGTATCGAGAAAAGTGAGGACTTCACTGAAAGGATAGATGGCATCTTCACTAAACGTTCTACCATGAGTGACGAAAACTCATCGGGCTATCTAAGGATTCTAACCGTCTATCGCGCAGGCAAAGTAATCCATGTCGAGTTCTACAACTTCCTGAGGGAGTTCTCTTCAGATGACGTGGAGATGAGAGAAATGGCACAGTCTCTCAAGAGACTGCTCAAAGGATACCCGCAGGTGGAGGTCAAAGTCCATGCATAAAGACATCTTGCAGCTCCCCAAGATTTGGAAGTGACCTTTTTTCGTTTTGCCGAGAAGAACCCCAGTCTGCTATCAACTTCGCTTGTTTCCCACTTGCTTCGCTCGCTTCGTTTTGGATGGGAATGCCGCTTTTCCCAGTTCTCCTGCTATCAGCGGAATGCAACCTGCTGCTATTACTATAGTCCAGTCCCATATTGACAGAGAGTGTGTTTCGAAGAGCACTTCAAACATTGGCGTGTATACGACGAGCAATTGAAGGAGTATTGAAACTATCACCGAAATATTCAGGTACTTGTTCTTGAGAAATCCTACTTTGAAGACGGGGTATCTCTCAGATCTGCATGTGTAGACGTTGAACATTTCAAAAATGACCATTGTTGTAAAAGCCATCGTCATTGCATACACATAACTTGCGCTGGGAGATCCTACGCTATCACTGAGAGCAGGATTGTAGATATAGAAGACTGATAGAACTGAAAGGGGCATTAGGAAACCTATTCCTAAGATCATTGCCTTAACTCTTTTCGTGAAGATGCTTTCCTTGGGATCTCGCGGAGGTCTACTCATGATATCTACGTCAGGCGGATCTATGGAGAGTGCTAGGGCTGGGAACCCGTCTGTTACAAGATTTACCCAAAGAATTTGCAGCGCGATGAGCGGGAGTGGGAAACCAAGGGCACTTGCTAGGAAAAGGGTCAGAACTTCCCCAACATTGCTTGAAAGCAGATACAAAAGATACTTCTTGATGTTGTCGTATATCCCTCTGCCCTCTTCAACAGCTGAGACTATTGTCGCAAAATTATCGTCCGATAAGACCATGTCAGAAGCTTCCTTGGTCACGTCGGTTCCGGTTATTCCCATGGCGACACCAATGTCTGAGTTTTTCAATGCTGGAGCATCATTTACTCCATCTCCAGTCATGGCCACGACGTGGCCATTTGCTTTCAACGCTTTAACGATCCTTAGTTTATGTTCTGGTGATACTCTGGCATATACTGCCACTTCATTTGCTATCTTCACGAGTTGCTTATCGCTTATCTTATCCAGTTCGACACCGGTCATGATCCTTAGTGCAGCCTTGTTGTCGGATGCATCGTTCTGCGAGCCTTTTTCGCGGTCATCGTCGCCATCCGTAAGTAATCCGAGTTCTCTCGCAACTGCTTCCGCTGTGAGTCTATGGTCCCCCGTGATCATGATCACTTTTATTCCTGCAGTCTTGCATTTCTCGATAGCTTGTTTAGCCTCTGGCCTTGGTGGATCAATCATTCCCACAAGTCCTGCGAATACTAAATCCTTCTCGACAGTTTCCGGAGTTGGTTGACCTTTGGGCAGTTTCTCCAGATTTGAGTAAGCTATACCCAATACACGCAGCGCTTTTGAGGCCATCTCTTCATTCGCTTTCAAGAATGACTGCCTGACCTTGTTCGTCAGCTTCTCTTCTTTCCCTTCACTCCTGTACCTTATTGAAAGATCAAGAAGTATTTCTGGCGCCCCTTTGACACATACAATGAATCCTTTGTCTTCTAAGGGATGAATAGTTGACATTCGCTTTCTCTCTGATTCGAATGGAACTTCGGCTACTCTCCGATGCGTTGTGTCCAACTCTTCTTTGTTAACACCTGCTTTCGTGGCTGCCACTAGTAAGGCCGCTTCGGTAGTGTCACCCGTGGTTCGCCAAGAGTTGTTATCGTAGATGAGTTCTGAGTCGTTGCAGAGCGTTCCAACAGTGAGGAGCTTCATCAAATCCTCATCATCACTCGGATCAGCTCTCTCACCATTGATTGAGAATTCACCACTGGGCGTCACACCCACACCTGATATGTCGATGAACCTCTCCGAAGTGAAGATCTTACGAACAGTCATCTCGTTCTTGGTCAGAGTACCTGTCTTGTCTGAGCAGATTACTGTTGCACATCCGAGTGTTTCAACTGCGGGCAACTTTCGGATTATGGCGTTATGCCTAGCCATGCGCCGCATACCAATGGCGAGTGACCCTGTGATGACAACTGGCAAAGCCTCAGGGATAGCTGCAACCGCCAAACTTATCGCCCATACAAGCATACTAAGAGGGTCCAATTCTCCCCTGATGAGTCCAAAGACGGCTACAACCATTGTAACAAACAGAAATGTGATTCCTAGCCACTTTCCAACTGTTTGAAGTCTCTTTTCAAGAGGCGTACTTCCCTTCTCTGCTTCCTCCATCATCCTGGCTATTTGCCCGAACTCAGTGCTCATCCCCGTGCCCACTACAACGGCCTTACCTCTTCCGTAGGTCACTATTGTTGAAGCGAATAGCATGTTCGCTCTCTCATTAACGGGAGCGTCGTCCCTGAGCCGCTCGGCTGATTTCTCGACCGATGTGGACTCACCAGTCAAGACGGCTTCGTCAATCTTGAGGTTCATTCCTTCAATCAGTCTTGCGTCAGCGGGGACTTTGCTTCCCATGTCTAAGAGGAGTAAGTCACCTGGTACGAGTTCGCGCGACTCCACCTCAGTTTCGACTCCATCTCGGAGAGCTTTTGCTTTCGGGGCAGCCATTTTCTTAAGTGCTTCCATCGCCTGCTCGGCACGATATTCCTGAGTGAATCCAAGAACGGCGCTCATTACTACTATGACCAGTATTACAGCGGAGTCCACCGGAAACTCATTCTTCGCCAGGTCGACTACGGCTGAGATTACTACCCCAGCGATCAAAATGATGACTAGAAAACTGGTAAATTGTTTAAGAAGTAGTTTCAATTTGGAGAACTTCTTCTTAGAAACGATCTCGTTGGGACCGAACTTCTCGATTCGTACCAGGGCTTCTTTTTTGGTTAGTCCTTTAGGGGAAGTATCTAGGCTCCTTAGTACGTCATTAGGCTCCATCAGGTGCCATTTCACCATCTTCTTGGTGGCATCCTTAACCTCGTTTTGAGTTTGCTGAGGTTTACTGGGCAATCGACTCTCACACACCTAGGAGCTAGGAGTAAAACGTAATGTAACGGGTGATCAAGAAGTTATTTCCAGTAAGTTATGCTAGTATTATTGCAGGATGTATTGATTTAGAGTAAAGTGTCTTAAATCTCATGTGTATAGTATAATACTATCTCCACCCAGCGGGCATCTCAACTTATCGTGCTATCGCTAGTACAGTGCTTGTGGGTTAACTAATCCTTTCTGCCGAAAATATTTTAATGTTGTTGTGACAAGCTTAATAATATCGGTATGCAGAGGATGTTCGCATTGTATCATTCAAAAACGTGATTGTCTTCTGAGTTCCAATTTGCAGCTCTGTCCAATCGCGATAATTGGGCTGCAAGCTGTTGAATATTTGCGGAGGATCTGCTTCAATGGAAAATGAGGAAATGGGGGAACATGGGGCAATCAGCAACGTTTACATAATGGTTGATGGGGTTTCCGTGTTTCACCTTGAGTATTGGGGAGGCTCAGTTGAGCCGAATCTAGTCACAGGCTTTCTTAGTGCAATTGCATCATTTGCAAGGGAGGTTTCCAAAGACGCTGTCTTGAAGACAGTCAGCATTCCCCCGTTGAAGATTGTGGCACAACAGGTAATGGAGCAGCCTCAAGTCATTGTTTCTCTTGTAGCTCTTGAGAGTTTTCCACTGAGGATTGCAGAGGTTGTCTTGCAGGAAGTGACTAAAGTCTTCCTAGATAACTACTCCCAAGACTTGGTCAACCTGAGGGGAATTGATCTGACGCCTGAGCTAAGTCCGAAAGTGCATGAGGCAATAGTCTCTTCACTGAAACTGCTTCTGGACGACCTATCGAAAAAGCGAACAAGTAAAGGTAAGTCACCCGGAAAGAGTTGAGCACGAACCTTCTTCAAGACATGGTCGGTCTGGAAAATAAGATATAGCATTCATTCACTCATGTGAGAGAGAGTTGAATGCAAGCAGACGATATTTGATTGTGTAACAATGGGATTAGCGTCAGCAATAATCAGCGGCAGGCTTTTCCTAAACCTCTCTGTACTTAACAGTGATTGCACCAGTTGGGCAGCAGAATTCGCATTCTGTTTCTCTGCAGTCAGCGCAGAGACGCTCGTTTGTAAGAACGGCTCTACCGTTTACCAACTTCAGCGCTTTCTTCGAGCAGTTTTGAACACAGTTTCCGGTTCCGACGCATGTGTCAAGATCAATCACGGGCATCTTAACAAACTTACTCAACTGGTTCGCCATCCTGGATAGACTGACCCATTTGTATTGCTTAGGATCGTCTTCCAAATATATCTCTTTGCTAGTTCCATTGGGATACTAATTGATTGGATACCTCTGTATTTTAATTGCTTAATACTGTGTCAGTAACACTCACTTCACTCATACGCCGAAAAAAGTGTCTCAGGAGGAAAATCGATTAGCTCAATTGTTCACATCTATTTCTTGGGAGGTTTCGCCGCCGCTTCCTTCTTCGCGGGTGCCTCTTTCTTCGCAGGTTTCTGACAAGCGTTCGTTGGGCACACGTCAACACAAGCCCATACGTCTGTGCATTTTTCAGGATGAGCTAAGACAGACTTCTCCTCCGAGTCCATCTCAAGTGCATTGTTCGGGCAGGCTTGAACACACGCTTGGCACCCAATACATGTATCTCTATCGATCTCTGGTGGCATTCAACATCACCTCTAACCTCTAAGTTTCGTAGTATTTACATCTGCATAATAAGATTTTCCTGTTCAGAAACAAAGTGTCGAAGTCTAAGCAGTCCTTAGACCTGTAACAATGAAAAGGCTGGATGAGATTGCCAAACAGTCTTTTCTCTGATACTAGAATGATGGTTCTCCAGTCTCGATCCACTCGAGCCTATCGTCAGATGATAGGTTGAAGACGTTTCCTGATTTGTCAATGTTCTCCAATGTTGCATCATAGATTGGTGGTTTGATTCCCTCTTCTATCGCTTTTCGCCGCAACTTGAGTATCATGCCTGGCGTATCTATTTTCCCTGGACACTTGTCGACGCAACCTTTGCATACGGTGCAAGCGAATAGACCTGCCCGCGCGGCTTCCTTCAATCCTTTCTGAAAAGCTGTGTGAATTACGCCAATTCCGCCGAAGTTCTTGTACTTGTAGCCATAGTCTGAACCTACCTGCCTAAATACAGGGCAATCGTAGAAACATGATGAACAGTGAACACAGTACAGACTCTCCTCGAATCCTTCCTGCTTAGCTCTGGTTCTCCAGTCGTCAACAAGAACTACATGAACCTCTTTTGCACCGTGGACGCCTAGCACCTCTAACCCCTGTATGTCTCTGGTTCTACTTGGACCGGCTATGACCGAAATATACGTTCCAAGTATTCCAAGGAAGTGCTCATTAGTCCTTGCTACATGGAAAGCGTCCTCGAATGTGGGGACGACCTTGTTTATTCCCGCCACGACTATGTGACGATCGCATAGCCTCGTGATATTCGATATGTTCCCTTCGTTCTCGACCAGAACTATTGCTCCTTCTGCTGCAATTGCATTTGCCCCTGTGATTCCAACCTTTGCCTTGAAGAACAGATCTCTGAATCCTTTTCGGGCTGCCGCAACTATGTCATGTGGCATGGGCTTGACGGGCTGCCCTAGGTTCTTTGAGAAAGCCTCCGCTATTTTCGCCGCGGGAACTAGGACTGCTGGTCCTTGAGCGTGGAAGGGCTTGTCTCCAGTCAATTGCAGGGCCCTGTCTCCGAGGTCTGTCTCAATCACTTTGATTCCTTGAGATTCAAGGGTTTCAGGTAAACCGATTTCCTTGACTTCATTTGATTTGGATTTTAGAACGAATTCCTCACCTTTGACCAGTTCGGTGACTGTCTTCAACGCCTCGTCCGCATTTCTACATACATGCACTATGCACCCATTCTTTTCGAAGCTTGCCTTGGCCTGCTTGACAAGTGTTTCTAAATTCTGTATTGAGTACTCCTTGATCCGGCGAAACTTCTCCTGTGCACTCTTCAGATCCATTCTAGCAGTTTGTCGCCTGAGCACAGCAGCGTTGTCACAAATGTACTTCCTGCTCATGACATCGTTCTTGTTGGATAATGCTTCATTGAATCGTTTCTGTAAATCCGTAAATGGTGGTGTTTCTACCATCTGACCATTACCTCTTCAGTGAGTTTTTGAATAGTTTTTTCTGCTCTACTTGCGAATGTGCTATTTGCTTTTCTGAGACCTTTAGACATAGCCAGCCTGTTTCGCAACCAGCACTGGAAGATCATATACGGTGATATTCTTTTTCGCGGACTGGGCTCCTATTAGAAGGTTCCGAGCGCAGATCGGGCAAGACGTTGCGATGACTTGAGCTTTTGCTGAGGCGGCTTCTTCAATTCTTTCTTTACTCATTGCAACAGTCAATTCAGCCAGTTCCTTCTCGTACACTCGCCCACAGCACCTGGCTTCGAGTCCTGAGTGCTGGAGCTCGACGAATTGAACTCCCTTGATTTTCTTAATTGTTGATCTCGGCTCTTCCATTATGTTATAGTATCTTGCAAGTTTACAGGGGTCATGATAAGTGACCTTAGCATTCAGCGGCTTGGTGAGGTCTATCTCCCCCTTCTCTATCTTGTTGTTAATGAATGTAGATATATGGTGGACTTCCATCTCTTCGGAAGCAAACTTTGGCAGTGCCTGTTTCATTGAGTGGTAGCAACCTGGGCAGACCGCCAGAATCTTCGTTGCGCCTTTCGCTCGAGCTGTGGTGAGATTAGATAGCGCCAGTTTCTGTGCCTTTTCGCCTTCTCCCATTTCGACGAAGGGCATGCCACAGCATTTCTCATCCTTTCCGAGCACTGTGAAATCTACTTGAAGATTCTCAAGGATCTTTGCAGTACAGTAGGCTGACTCGACTGCCCGATACGATGCCCAGCAGCCCAAATACAAGACCCACTCTGCACGAGGAGGAAACTCCAATTCCATACACACCTCATTGCAACAACTATTGAGTGAACTTTATGGCAATCATTGTTATAACGATTTTCGTCATCGCTTCGTTGCAACTCTCCTGTAATCTTAAGAGAATGCTTATATGCCATGCAAAATCAATTACGACGAAGAGACGCAATCATCCATGTACTCATTTTATAGAATCCACAATGAATAGGCGGGACTCTGACATGAGTGAGAAGTTCGACATAATAGTCATTGGCGCTGGGGTATTCGGATTGGCATCAGCATATCACTTGCAGAAGAATAATCCCACCAAGAAGATTCTTCTAGTTGACAAGCTTGCTGACGCCGGTCAAGCCAATACCGCTATGAGTGCTGCGGCATTCAGAAACATGTTCTCTTCCAGAACGAATCAGATTCTAACGGACACCACCATCAGTTTCTTCATTAACGTCCAAGATAACATGAAATTCGATCTTGACCTGCAACTCGTGGGTTATTTGTGGCTCCTCACAGAAAAACAGGTGAGCGACCCATTGACCAAGAAATGGATGGACAAGATGGATTCAAACAGCATCAAGTACCAGCTTTACGAGGGGCAGGAACTGAAGAAGAGACTCCCAGAACTCAAAATGAGAGTCTCCGAAGACGAGGAAGCGAAAATAATGAACTTGCAGGATATTCACGCTGGACTCTTCGGCCCTAAGTGCGGAACCTTAGACCCAAGCAAGCTTGTAACCTTCTACAAGAATGAGTTTGTAAAGATGTCAAGAGTCAAGCCGATGTTTAACACAGATGTCAAAGGATTGCTTCTTGAACCTGCAAACAAGCTCGGCGTTCCAGGTGAACCATTTGTTTGGCAAGATGCAAGTGTAGTTGGCGTGAGAACCGCGTCTAGTGAGCTCAGGGCGGACACTGTTATTGTGGCTGCAGGAACGTGGGTCAACCAGCTCACTGATCCAATTGGCATCGATGGTCGTGTGAAGGCCAAGAAGAGGCAGCTTTTCAGAGTTTCAACCGCAGACAGTCATTCCTTGAGATCAATCCTCAACGCTAAAGGTTTCAGCAGATTCAATTTACTTCCATTCACGATCCTTCCCAGAGGGGTCTACCTTCGTCCAGTCAGGCAAGAGGAATCATTCTGGGTTGGATGCGCAGACAAGTTGGGAAGAACCTTCAAATATGTACAGAGCGAAGATGACTGGAAGAGTGAGCAAAGCTACTTCGAACAGAGCATGTACCCAGTGCTTTCAACGTACTTGCCATCGTTCAGAGATGTTCGACCAGCAAGCGGTTGGGCGGGGGCGTATGCATATAGTTTTGACGCCGTGCCATACGTGTACAAAGAAGCTGGAATGATTCTTGTCACAGGTGACAGTGGCTCAGGGATTATGAAAGCAGATGCAGTTGGGAGAATGGCGGATGCCTTGTACAGAGGGGAGAAAGTCACGACACTATACAGTGGCGCAAAGATTGATACCGACACACTCAGCGTCGCTAACCGCAAAGTTGAGAAAGAGGAAGTTCTCATATAGGCATAGCAGAAGTCAACGATCAGAACCTTGGTCTGTGTCAGCTGGCTAAGAGCCAACCATCCCCATTGCACTCTTGAGGTTGTTCACTCTCAGCGCGCTGGGTTGCTTTTCATCGATGGCATTCAATATCGGGTTCTCGACAAGCATTTTTCTCACATTGCTCTCATCGAGACACGTTTCTCCGTCAAGGTAGCTGAAAATCCGATCCGTTACTTTTTGTGAATCGAATTTCTTGTTCTCATCGAATTCCCAGCCGATTACTATCATCTCTTCCATCCTTTGACCGGTATCATCTATCTCCAGTTTCAATATCTTGGCACTGTTATCACTCGCAATTCTCTGCTTCCAAATATTCAAGTATCTTTCTTCGGCTTGCCCTATCGCGCTTCGATCATATCTTTTCGATATGCAATGGGCAATTACCCCTCCTATTCCAACAAGCGGATCTGCCCAAATTGTTGAAAAGGCTGATATGATCGGCCTCAATCCGTGTTTCTTTTCAAAATACTTCGGGGAGTAACCTTCAGAGAAGCAGATCCTGTTCCCGCTGTCATCGTTTCTCAGAATACCTCCCAAGAAATGGTACTTCAAGTAGTCAGCCGTCTGTTGGGCAAAACTTCTTCCGTTTGCACCATAGATCTGCTCGGCATCTTGCATGCGCTCGTCGTAAGTATCGGACACAAAGCGGCTCATACCAAGTTTTGTGAGGACAATAGCGTTGACAGTGTATAGCGTCTTCAGGTAAGCATAGAGCCTCTCCAGTTTCTCATCGGACATCGAAGCCAAATTCCTCGCTGCTACTTCTGTCATCTGTGACTCCTCGTTATTTGAGAAAAGGCAACTAGGATTCATAAACATAGCTCATGTTTACCTTTTTCCGTCTGTTATTATGAGAAGTTCGCAACGATCTTCGCAAATGAATAGCATAGGCCCAACAAGACTGGCAGAAGTCGGTTAAGAACAGTGGGAACCAGGAGGGAATTTCTTTCTTTCACTCAACGTACTCGCGAAAAAATGTCACAGAAATAGAAACGTTCTATCATGGTGAAGTCCATGCATTGCGTCACAAAGTAAATAATGAGGACAACCAGCGCGGATGCTTGAAAGATCTATTATTAGGCGCTTCGCTTGGTCTCTTTTGATTCGCTTCCCACTCTCTTAGCCCATTCGCCGACTCCAGTTACATTGACGTCCTCTATCTTGACATACCCATCTTGCTGAAGTTCCTGTGAATATCTCTTTGCTATGGCAACTGGCTGACCTATTGCCCGAGCAATTTCGGTGTAGTTCAGAGTACCCAGATCCTTTAGTATTGTAAGTACCTTATACTTTGGCTCCTTCGACATGACTTTCACTATTCTGGCAACTTCTGCTTTTCTCTGTTCCACTCTGTCCTCCGTCTCTTCTATGATGCCCTTCAAATCTTGGATTTCCTGCTTCGCTCTCTGTAGTGATGCGTCGAGTTCTATCGCCCTGCTTCTGTCTTTCACTGTTGCAAGGTTTTCGGCTCTCAGCTTGTCGTTTTCGGCTCTCAGAGAGACATTTTGTGGGACAAGGTCTCTCGCCTTCTCTGCAGCTTCAGCGTATTTTCCTTCAAGTTCCATTACTTTGTCATTAAGTTCCTCGATCTTCTTTCTCTTCTCTTCATTGCTGTCCTCGTATGCCTTCACTCTTGCCTTGAGTTCACTTGACTCGATTACCTGAGACTTCAGTCGATCTATTGTTGACTGTTGAGCTTCTACCTTCGCTTTCAAGTCGTTGACTAGAATTATGCCGGCCTGTGGGGAACCCGCGGCCTCATTCAATTCCGCCTCTAGTTTGCCTGTGCGTTTCTCATATTCCGTTATCATGGACACCTGTTCCGAAATGATTGTTTCCCGTTTTGCCAACTCTCCCTTCAGATCCTTTATCTGTCTCTCTTTCAGCGTTACTTCGTCTTCCAGGCTTCTTCCGTGTGCACCATAGATGTCGGCTTGCTCCTGTATCGCGTCGAGTATTCTCTGTTTGGAACCCGATATATCCTCCCTGAAGTTCTTGAACTTGCTAATGATTTCCTTTGAAAATGATTCCAATAGACTTTCTTCGAGTCTCTTAACTTCGTCTACGACAACCTCGGAAATAGCGCGTTCAACCATTGGGGCAAATGCCTTCATTCTAAGTCTTTCTGTCAGTTTGTTTGCGATTTCTACTCTAAGGTCAATGAGGTCCCGACGGAATTCGAGTAATTTCGTAGACAGACTAGCCGCTATTCCCCGCTCAAGCGCTGAAACTGTTCTGGTCATATCATCAAACTTGGAGAATATGGACTCAATACCGGGCATGGCACCCATGCCCTCGCCTTCTGGACCACCTTCTGGCGCACCCGTCTTAGTAGGAATAGTCGACACTTCCTCTGATTGCGGCTCAGGCGAACCCACAGGCACTTCGCTGACTTCCTCAGCAGTGTTTCCTCCAGCTGGTTCTGGTCCGCCGGGACCGCCATCTGCTCCGCCAGCAGGCTCCAGAATGGTTTCAACTTCTTTGGATGTAAGACCCATCTCACTGAGCAGGTTCTTGACAACTTTTTCCTGCTCCTCTCTTAACTCATCTTCAATCTTCTTCGGCTTGCTTTCATCTTTGTCTGGCAATCTTTAGGTCACCATCACTAATGCTTGGATATGATGTAAGCAGAAGTTTTCTTGGAAGGCAGGATCCCCACAAATAAAATGTGCTCGTTGGCTTATCAACTTTTGCCAATCAATCATGGTCTTCCTGTCCCTTAGGAATCCAATCTGGCTGTCTCAGAAGTGAGGGTCAAAGTGCTATCTCCAATCCATCTCTTCCGAGGAGCACTTCACCTTTGAACACTCTCTTCGCCTGAGTTACGAGGGATTGCTCTTTTCCTTCGGAGACATGACTCCAGTGAAAGAGGACCAAAGTCTTTACCCCAGCTTCTCTTGCTATTGCTGCAGCTTCGACGGTAGTTGAATGGTTGGCTTTCTTCGCTTTGTCAGCCATATCTTCGGGGAAGGCGGAATCATGTATGAGTAACTTGCAGCCGGAGGCTAGTTTCGAAACATCTTTAGAAGGCGCAGTGTCACCAGTGTAGCAAAGTGAGGAGTCATCTCTCTCACAACGATAACATATGCAAGTTGGATTATGGATTGATTTCGTTGTCGAGATCATGGTCCCGTACTTCTCTCCTGGATTCAACTCAACGAACTTGAGGGGGAAAGTCACGGATTCGAGCGGAGTGTTGACCGTCTTGAGTAGATCCATGATTGTGCTGTTCGTTTTTTCGGGCCCGATTACCGTGAGTGGTTCCTTTCTCTGATCTCTCAGCCACATTGCCCATACCAGAGTCATGAAACCAGAAATGTGGTCGCAGTGAAGGTGCGTGATGAAGACTTGCTTCAACGAGTTCAGTGACCCCATTCTTCTAAGAAGTGATTGTGTTGCTCCTTCGCCGCAGTCAAAAAGTACGTCTCGGTCTACCAGAATCGAAGGGAGCGAGCGATCGGGAGAAATTGCACTTCCCCCAGAGCCGATCAAGACCACTTTCATCAAGAACCATCCTCCAAAAAGACTGCGCTCGTTAAGTTTTATAAATCACTTACCTCAGTTTTATTTATTAAGTTGTAGCATTAGCCGTTTGTGATGATTGTTTCTTTGTCGGGAGAAGGGACCCAAAAAGATGACCGTCAATAGGACAGATAGCAAGGGAGATACCGCTCTTGTTGTCGGCTTCAACGCGAGGCCTATAGTCTTTTCAGCTAAGAGGATGGGCCTCAAGGTGTTGGCCGTTGACTACTGGGGTGACATTGATCTCGTTAGATCAGTAGATGACATTGAAGCAGTTCTGAAGCAAACTGCTGGTGAGAGACCAAGAGAGCAACTAAGTAGACCTACTTGTGAGTTGCTAGTTGAAGGGGCGAAGAGGATTTCTCAGAGGCATGTCAGTGAGGTTGACTTTGTTCTTATTGGTAGCGGGCTTGACGACCGTCCAGATCTGTGGAAAGAACTTGCAAGGATTGGACCAGTGTTCGGGAACCCCGTCGAGACTGTGAGAAAGGTCAGAGACCGCTTCCGCCTTTATAAGACGGCCTCAAGACTTGGAATACCTGCTCCTGTGACTCTTCAGGTTTCGAGCCTACAGGAATTGTTGCGCTCGGCTGAAACGATTGGGTATCCAGTTGTCCTGAAACCCATGGAAGGTGGCGGAGGTCTCGGCATCCAACTCGCGAAAGACAAGTCCGAGCTTGAAGACCAGTACACGAATGAAATGAAGCCCAAATTCGGCGGGACAATCATTGTCCAAGAATATATCAGGGGAGAGAATGTGAGCGCATCAGTATTGGGGGACGGAAGCAAGTGTACTGCGGTCAGCGTGAATGAGCAGTTGATAGGGCTGAAGGAACTCGGGGCAAGAGCACCTTTTGTTTGGTGCGGCAATGTTGTTCCCCTTGATCTGTCGAACAAAGGCATGAAGGCGAAGGCGATTGCCTGCGCAGCTCAAAGTCTTGGAGAGGAGCTCAAGTTGGTTGGATCTAATGGCTTCGATTTTGTCCTGCGGGCAGTGGACAACAAACCTGTTTTGATTGAATGCAACCCTCGTTTCCAAGGGACGCTAGAATGCGTGGAGTTAGCAACGGGAATGAATCTCGTTAGTGAACATGTAAAAGTCTTCAGAGATGGAATGAGTAGTACCATTCCTAGTGCCATCAGATATGCTACCAAGATGATACCTTTCGCCAAGGAGAGATGTGTTCTAGGTGACCTAGGCGGAGTCGTTGGAGTAGGGGACATATCTCCTGAAGGGGCAATTCTGGAGCGAGGTGATCCTATCTGCACAGTTCATAGAACTGGCAGATCCAAGAATGAAGCCAGCAAAAGAGCCATGGAATCCGTGGGAGAGATCTATAAGAGAGTCACTGTGATGATAACCAGATGACTCGTGATGAGCCAAGAAGAAAAGGAGATAGATGGGTTTCTTCCAGATCCATTATGCTGATATCTTCAGGTCTGAGAACCTTAGCGACGGTGCAATCGTAACTCTATGTCTCAGCTCATCTTCATACGTTCTCACATCATTGGCCACGCCAGTAACGTGGCTGAGAAGCTGAATCAGATTGCCACCCATCATTGCTTCCTTGACTGGGTACGTTATTTCTCCATGTTCAATTCTGAAGACTGTCTGACCTGCTATTGAGAATGCGCCTGACGCCGGATTCGATGTATGAGCACCTAGTACCATGTAAGCAAGTACTCCGTCGTCCACCTCGGATACCAGCTCGTCGAAACTTCTGTCGCCTCGATTGACAACTATGTTAGTCGTTTCAATTACCGGTTCAGAGCCGTACGTTCTCAATCCCGTTCCTTCCTTTCTGCATGAGTTCCCAGTGCTCTGTTCCTTGGCCTGGTTAGCCCACAGGGAATCATAGACGAATGATTTGACAACTCCCTTCTCGATGAGATTCGTGTTTCTTCTCGGATTTCCTTCATCGTCGAACGACTGCGAAGCCAACCCGTTTGTGATAATACCGTTATCGTCAATCGAGATAAGTTCTGAGACAAGTTTTTCACCAAGTTTTCCCGCAAACGGAGTCCTTTTGCGCGAGAGGTTGTCACCCATGAAGGCTGGATGGAGAGTGTGAGAGAAGAGTTCACCTATTGCATAAGAATGTAGCACCAGATCCATGTTCTTCGTTTCAATGGGTTTTCTCGCAAGCTGGTCGACGGTCAACTTGGAGACTGTGGCGCCAACTCGTTCAACATCTACATCTCCTGCATTTCTGCCCAATTCCAAGTAGTCCACACCTGAAACATCGCCATCGTCCTTTGCCATCGACGACACTCGGCAATCAACAACAGTATCAGTCTCTTCAAGGTCTACGCCAGAACTGTTTGCTATGCCTCTGTTGTATGCAATATACGCCAATGTGCCGCTACCAGATTTTATTCTCTTGTCGCTTTCCCGCATCGTCTCAGCGAGGGATCTTCCTCTGCTGATCAAATCTTCAATTGGAGATTCCTTCACTTGCCTGTCGAAGATCCCAGGTACTTCTTGGTAATGGCTCTTTGATGGGAAGGAGTCAAACCTTGGATCGTCTTCCTTTGCTCGAGCCACCTTCAGCGCTTTCTCAATGGTTTCCTTTATTGGTCCGTCTGACAAGCTTGAAGTACATGAAAACCCGATCCTTTTTTCTAGCGCAACGCGGATCCCTACTCCAGCTTGGACCTTGCGCTGGGCAAACGTAACTTCAAGCTTCTCTATCGAGCATGTTGAGATAACTCTGCGTAGTGCATAAGCCTCTACTTGGGCAGCACCCATTTTCTCTGCAGTAGTCACAGCTTTGGAGGCTACTGGAACTAAGCTGGCATCCATGCTGCTACTGCTTTCTCCAGTTATCTCTTTCTTGGACTTGCCGGTCTTCACTTCCAGTTATCCTCCTCCAACCACGGTGTTTCTTATTCTAACAGATGGCCCTCCGGTTCCAGTAGGTAAGTTGTTCTGTTCGCCTTTCCCGCAGAATCCTATGCCTGTCAGCGAGAAGTCTTTTCCAACCGCATCTATGTTCTGGAGAGTCTCAAGAGTTAGCCCGCTCAGGGAGACGTCGAGGAGAGGCTTCGTGATCTCTCCTTTCTCTATCAAGAAGGCCTCTTGTGCCGAGAACTGAAATGAACCAATGGCTATATTCACCTGGCCACCTCTAGTCCCTTTAACATATATCCCGCTGTCAATATCCTCAACTAGTTCTTCAAATGAGTAGTCCCCAGGAGCAATAAACGTGTTTGACATCCGCGGGATCGGGCGGAACTGGTACCCGAGAGCGCGCGCTCCTCCATTTGGTGCTAGTTTCAACTTCGCCGCGGCTTCTCTGTTCAGTATGTATTCCTTCAGGACACCTTTGTCAACGAGTGTTCTTTTCTTGGCAGGTGTTCCTTCGGAGTCATACTTGAATGAACCATAACCGTCAATGGTTGGATCGTCCAAAATCGTCACGTTTTCCATCCCAACTTTTTCCCCGAGTTTCCCGGTCAGAATGCTCTCTCCAGATATGACGAAGTCAGCTTCAGTAGCATGCCCGAGCGCTTCATGAGCAAAGACTCCAATATGCTCAGGATCTGCGACCACCGTGAAGCGACCACCAGGAGCTTGCTCAGCTTTCAGCAGAGCAGAAGCTCTTTCAGCGGCAAATCTGGCAGCGGATTCAGGGTCTTTTTTCTCAAGTTTCTCATATCCGCCAATGTCACCGATTCTCTTTCTGTACTGGCGGATCTTGTCGCCCTCTTTCGCCACGGCGATGAATACTATCGTTCCCCTCGAAGGCTCACCTGATATTCTTGATCCATCACTGCTTAGGAACATCGATCTTCCGTATGAGTCACTGTAGTTGACAGAAGCGCTAGTAACTGCTGAGTTCTCTCGGATTGTTTCACTTAGTCTTAAAGCCAACTGGATTTTCCTTTCAATGGGAACCTCTGAGAATGGTGTCTCTGCCTTACTTTTGCTTGAATCTTTAACTGGGGGAATGCTGGCTATATTGACTTTTTCCCTGAGGTGCTCGCCTATCCCCTTCGCCATCTTAAAAGCTGCCTCGACACTCTTCATGATCTCATTTCGTGACGTGTCTGATGTGGCTGAGAAACCCCAAGCACCATTGGCCAGAACTCTGATTCCGACACCTTCACTGAAGCTTGATGTTGCTTGATCAATTGTCTTGTCGCCAACCATGACCGAGGTTGAGAAAGTAGTCTCAGCTCTCATGTCTGTGTAAGAGGAACCCAACCTTTGAGAGTAATCCAGAGCCTTCTCCAAGACATCGTTCAAGTTGTCTCCAAGATATCGATCAAGAGATTGGCTGAAACCCAATAGCTGCAGAACCCTCCGGTAAACGTTATGCTTTTGCGTATAGAAATCTGAGGCAAGTAGATTATAAACTATTTCCTCAAAAAGACCGCTGCATGAGCCATTGTTCTTCATTCAAGTTATTAAGAAGCATTATATAATGCAGTTCGAGTGTGTTCTAATGGTGTGTAGAACTTATGAAAACTTTATCCGTTGGAACACGGAATCCAGTGAAAGTCTCTGCGGTGACCAACGTTGTTGAAAAACTATTCCACACGAAATTCGAAGTTGTCGCTGTTGAGGTCAAGTCAGGCGTTCCTAAACAGCCTATTGGTTTGGCAGAGAATGTCAACGGAGCAATCAAGAGGGCTAAAGAAGCAATGAAGGTGGTCCCCAGTGCAGAACTGGGGATTGGAATTGAGGCTGGACTGGTGAAAGTCCCTCAAACGCTGACAGGGTACTTTGACATCCAATTTGCCGCGATAATTGACCAGAAAGATCGGGTAACGGTCGGTTGTGGTTCTGGATTTGAGTATCCTCCAAGAGTGGTCGAAGAAGTTCTAACCAAAAGAAAGGAAGTCGGTGAGGTCATGGAGTCACTCACAGGCATAGAAGATATCGGTGAGAAGATGGGTGCAATTGGCTTTCTTTCTCACGGTGAGCTTGACAGGTGCAAATTAACCGAGCAAGCCGTTCTCATGGCTTTCATTCCGAGAATGAATGAGGAGCTATATTTGAAGACATAGCGAGGAGGACCCATCAAAGCTTGCCCAAGTTTCCAATCACGGCCCCACTTCATTGGTGCCCTGAGTGTAATGTTCCAATAATGGATGCTGGTATCTGTACCGTATGCGATAAGAGAGGGATAGAGGTCAGGATCTATCCTCCCGCAGATGTCAGGCCCGCATTCGAGAATGACATAAGACTTATTCGTGGGGTTGTTGAGGCGCAGTTTGGAAAAGGGACGGGTGAAGTTGTTCCTTTCAATAGGGTTGTCCTGCTGAATAAGGCTCCAGCCATTGATCATCTTGACGATATTATTGTCAACGGTCGTTCTGTCGGGTCTATTGGATTTGACTTGTTTGCGATGAAGTGGGTTTTCAGACCCCGAGCTCAGGGCGCCAGAGTGATGGCTTCTGCCATAGGCAAAAGGTATGTAAGGATCAAGAATAGTGCTCGCAGGTATGTATTGAGAGGTCGAGACGTCTACTCATCGAACATCGCCGAGGTCGGTCCGGATGTCTCAAAAGGAGAATATGTTTTGATTCTTCCAGATAAGGATGATGAAGCACTCGGCGTAGGCAAGGTCATGAACGAGATTGGCGTAGGATCGAAAGCTGTAGCTGTCAGAGTTACATCGTACATCGGAGGTTCTTCATCATCGTCTTCTGGGGGTCAAGCAGTTTCCTCTCCAAAGAAAGGGGGTCAAAACTGGCAGGATGTGATATCATCCAACGAAGCTACGTTGATAAGAAGAGAGCAGAAAGCAAAGCGCTTCATGGAAAGACTTGCAAGCAAGAAGAGTGATCTTCCATCAGCCATATCTTTCTCTGGCGGAAAGGATTCTTTGGCCATGCTTCTATTGTCTAGCGACGTGATCAAAGGGCCAGCTGTTTTCATAAACACTGGTCTTGAGATGCCTGAGACCGTTGAGCATACTCATCAAGTAGTTCCAAAACTAGGATTCGACTTGGTGGAGGAGAACGCAGGCGATATCTTCTGGAATAGCCTCGGAGTGTTTGGTCCGCCTTCAAAGGACTACAGATGGTGCTGCAAGACTTCTAAGCTATCTCCTGTGGTGAAGTTAACAAGGAACAAGTTTCCAGGAGGTTGCTTGATGTTCGTGGGGCAACGACGGTACGAGAGCCTAACCAGAGCGAGGAGATCCGACATTTGGGTCAACCCATGGATTCCATTGAATATTGAAGCATCCCCGATAAACGACTGGACGTCACTGCACGTCTGGCTCTACTTGATGAAGAAGAAAGTTGACCCGAATCCTCTCTACTTCGAAGGCATGGATAGAATAGGCTGCTGGTTATGTCCTGCGTGTGAGATGGCTGAATTCAAAATTGTTGAGAAGAAACATCCGGACCTGTGGAATCGATGGGAATCATTTCTTAAACAATGGGCTAAAAAGGTGGGATACGACGAGAGATGGGTGACATACGGTTTGTGGAGGTGGAGGAGATATCCTGGAGATATTCGGACCTTTATTGCAGCTCA
The DNA here is from genome assembly GCA_037310415.1 of Candidatus Atabeyarchaeum deiterrae. Classification (GTDB taxonomy): domain Archaea; phylum Asgardarchaeota; class Atabeyarchaeia; order Atabeyarchaeales; family Atabeyarchaeaceae; genus Atabeyarchaeum; species Atabeyarchaeum deiterrae. The sequence continues at coordinate 1,357,112 of CP147780.1, read as the reverse complement.
AGGTATCAGTGTCACGCCCAAACAAATCGATCATCAACAGGAGACACTTACCCTCTCGTTGGTAGGCGGAGTGAGACCGTGTGGCAGAGGAGGAGTGAGCGTCGAAGGAGCGTTTAACCGCGCCCTACCTCTTGAGAAAGCAGCTAACATACTCAATAGTGTTGGGATTATTAAGAAAACTAAGGGAGCAGTCAGAATTTGGAGCAAAGAAACCAACATCTACCTTTTCAGCGATGGAAGAATTGTGGTAAACTCTCCTGACGAGAGAAACGCCTATCAGAACGCCCTGAAACTTGGAATGGCAGTCATCCGAACTGAGAGATGTATCCAATGTGGCTCATGTATCTCAATCTGCCCAACAGGAGCAGTGACGCTCAATAGTGGCCCTGTAATTAATGAAGCGAAGTGTTCTCACTGTGGACTATGCACGAAAGTCTGCCCAGTATCGCATTTCGGCGCTGGTAGCGACTCTCGTCACACTATGCTTAGAACTGAGCAGTCTCCCGTCACAGACTAGGTTGAAAAATGAGAGCGTCGCCGATTTCATCGAGCTAGGGTCTCCACCCTTCAAGTAGTGCCACCATTATTGAAGAGCATGTAAGATCCGCTGTTGTCCCCGGATTCAATTTGCCACTCTTCTTTGAGAGGTCATCATCGAAGCTCTGGACCATTCTCCTGCCTCTTGCACTCTTGAGACCTCCAGCTTCTATTATTTCAGAGGCGCGTTTCGAGATGTCATGAGCGGCTGTCTCCCCGTTCTTCCTGATCACAAGCGTGTCCAGCTCCTTTGCAAGTATGGTTAAGTAAGTGTTGACGGTTGCAGCATTCACATCCTGTGTTTCTTCAAACGTCTTCATGAAAGTCGGATGGCCGATTTCGAATGTTACTCTCATCCCAGTCACAAGTTCCTTGCTTATGTTGTCCCATGACGAACTCAATTCAAAGATCCTATAAAGAGTAATGTTTCTCTTCAGAATATCTTCTTCAGATGCCTCGTTGTTAACGTCAAACTCTGGTATCGGGCGCAATCCACCCGGCCTTGCGACCTTTATGGCCTCATAAACGTTAACAGCGTCACGAGCTGTGGTTCCACGCATCACGCGCTCAACTTCTTTTCTGATTCCTCCAGTAGTCATCATGCCAGAGGAGGATGCTGCACCAGCAGCGACGCACAACGGACCAAGCAAGAAGACCGTACCCAAGTTAGTATTACCGCCGTGTTGCCATCTCTGTGTGTCGGAGATAGCAGTGAAAATATGTTTGCCTAGGTCTATCTCTTCCAATTTCAACCTATTTAAACCGAGAAGAACGCCGTTTAACGTCAAAGTGATCATCGCAGGCGCTATAGCTATTGCTCCGCAGAGGAAGTGTTCATATCTTGTCTTGGGGAAATCCCTGTTTCGGTGAATGTTGCCAGGCTTAGGGTATCCACTAACCTCAAGTAGAATCGAAAGAGAAGCGCATCTCCCGATCTCATCGGCAACATCAGAGAGCACAAATTCCTGCAACCTTGGGTTACCTCTCTAAGTTCAAATCCCCTTGAAACCCTGCCCTCTATTGAGAATCTGATCGAACAGTATCACTCAATTGCATATTGCTTGATTTATTTAATGGTTTTGGTAATACAGCAATTGGAGAAACTGGAACAACTTGACCCATGAGGTCATTTCCTTACGCTCCCCCACTTTCTTGGAGTTTGCCAACCTTTATTAGACTTTAATAAAGAAATATCAGTTTTCAAGAAGACTGACTGCGCTCTTGGCACAGGTCACTACCTTCATTAACGAGATCTAATGTCGTTATGACTGGAAGGCAGAGTTATTTAGAAAAAACATCTTGATGGAGCGAGTTTCATGACGGGATCGCCGTTTGGAAACTTGGACATGCTGTTCAATCCGAGGAGTATAGCACTCATAGGTGCTAGTAGTAATCCTTTCAAGTGGGGTTTCATCGTCCCGACAAACATATTGACAGGTCAATACCGAGGAAAGCTCTTTCTAGTGAACCCGAAGGAGAAGACCATACTTAACAAGGAAGTCTTCTCAAGCATTAACGTAATCCCTGAAGACATCGACTTGGGAATAATAACAACCCCATCGAACACAGTGCCATCAATAATGGAAGACTGTGTAGAGAAAGGAGTCAAAGCAGCCATAGTCATAACGGCGGGCTTCAGTGAAACAGGTGAAAGTGGCGCAGAGTTAGAGCGGGAAGTAGCAGAAATTGCGGCAAAGGGTCGAATAGTTGTCGTAGGACCGAACACCATGGGAGTCTACAGCGCACCCATGAGCCTCTATGCCTTGATGCCACCAGTCCGTCCAAAGCAAGGCAAAGTGGCTCTTGTCTCCCAAAGCGGAAACCTTGGAACGCAGCTTCTTGACATGGGAGAACCTTATGGAATTGGTTTTAGTCGATTCGTAAGTTCGGGCAACGAGGCTGCAACGAGATCAGTCGACTACATCAGGTACTTCGGCGAAGACCCGGAAACCAAAGTCATCTTAGCATATATAGAAGGGCTCAAGGGGATCGATGGTGGAAAGGATTTCATGGAAGTGGTCAAAAAGATCGCGAAGAAGAAACCAATTGTAGTCTACAAGGCTGGCCGATCTGAAGCAGGCGCCAGAGCGGCGAAGTCGCACTGCGGAGCACTTGCAGGTTCCAGGCAGATTTACGATGCAGCTTTCAAGCAGTGTGGAGTCATCCAGGCATCAACCATAGAAGAACTGCTAGATCTAGCGAAAGCATTCGAGGAGTCCCCACTTCCCAAAGGAAGACGTGTCGGCATACTCACTTGGGGTGGTGGCTACGGAGTCGTCAGCGCTGACGCATGCTCAGAAGCTGGATTAGAAGTTCCCAAGCTCTCACCGAAGCTCATATCCGAGCTTGACAAGATACTCCCGCCATATTGGAGTAAAGGAAACCCAGTTGACCTTGTAGGCACACTTGATAGAAAGGCACACATTAAATGCCTTGATCTGATGGTGAGGAGTAGTGAAACCGAAGCAACTATTGCGCTGGGCGTAATATCGGGTGCATCACGTTTCGTAGAACTCATTAAGAAGTCTACGAACTTGCCCGACTTACGCGGTACTGAGGCATTAGGCCAACTATTCGAGAAGGGTGACCAAGACTTAGTAAGAGAGATATCGGAACTTGTTAGCAGGTACGAAAAGCCGATAGTTGCTGTGACCTTGACATCAGCAGAAGGAGGGGGGGCAGATAGATTCAAGGAACATAAGAACTTGCTCGTGTACTCGACACCAGAGAGAGCAGCCAAAGTGCTATCAAAACTATATGAATATCAGCGGTATCTGAAGAATGTCGTAGGTATCGACACAGAGGGGCAGCAAAGCTTGAAGAAACCTAGCATAAAGAAAAAGTCAGGAAAGCCGGCGTGAGAAATGATAGAGAAACTGGTGAACATAGCGGCACAGGATTTTGGATTTCCTCATTATATCAGCCAGAGCGATCAGAGAAGAAAGCTTAATGATCTGTTCATGGAAGCATTCGGAGTTGACGCTGAGAGTTACTATGATTTCTACTCTGAACCATTCCACAAATCGGCTCTGATTGCAAATGTGAAGGAAAGGAAGTGTCTATTAATAAGTGAGAATGGGAGTTCCCTAAAGAAAGTCGGAGAGAAAATAAGAAACAGTCTCAACGTTGAAGTCAAAGAACTCGATTGGCCGAAGAACCTCTCTTGAAAGTTGGAGGTTGATTGAGATTGGGCCCACCAGAGAATGGTCGGTTGAGGCGATGTTATGTCTACGTATGCTTACGCGACACCTGAAAGAGCGGCGTTTGAGTATGTGAAGGGGAATATAGGCCCGAACTATCGAGTCAGCAACATCACTAACGAAAATGGAAATGTGAGAGTGACTTTTGACGGCTTCTTCCGAGGAAAATGCCCCACCTGCGGTCGCCAGATTGAGCAGAAAGTTGAAGCTGTGTTCAGCGTGGCCGTCCGCGAGAAAGACCTGAAGATAGTTGGAAAACCTGACTTGAAAGAGATAAAGCGGAAAGTAGTCGAAGCAGGGCTAGGTTTCCTGCTAGGCAAATGAGTATAACATTTAAGTATGAATATGTCAAATACGATAGCGAAAAATGCTCTGAAAAGGTTGGATCGGAACAATGTCGAAGCGCGCCAGCGACAAAGAGACAGAAGCGAAGGTTGGGGGCATAAAGGGAACATCTAAGCGTAACAGGCTGTACAAGGTTGGCCTACTATTCTGTCTCGTAGGATCAATTCTAGTAATCGTTGAGGGAGTCTCACAAGTTCTTCGGTCACCTCTCCAAGCAAGCATTCAGATTCTATCAGACTGGGGGGGATACATAAATCTCTCTTTTGGAATCATAATGCTCGTAAGCTCTCTCGCGTTAGCTTCATTGAGCGGAAGAACAGGCAAGACCGCTGCCGCAAGTTTGGTTAGCGTGTTTTCCATCCTCAGCCTGATTCTCCTAGGAGGAGGATTCTACGTGGGATTCGTCTTAGGTCTGTTTGGGGGACTGTTCTCTGAGACCCACGACTAGCAGAAGATGGTGCAGTTCTCCGACCCAAAACTGTTAATGTTGATGTTAATGTAGAGACGATCAAAGAGGAGAAGACATCATACACAAATCTTATTTAGGACTCTGCTCAAGACAGAGTGGCTCAGCATCGCTCGAACACCATGCTGACGTCGTTGGATATGGAGGATTGATGTCGAATGTCTCAGATATTCGTCGAAAGCGGCGAACTCAAGAAACACGGAAACGACCTAATGAAGAAACTAGCAGAATTCATTAACGGCATCGCCGCTCTGAAGGTAGATGCGAAAGTAGATGGAGACGATGTTGCACTAACACCAAAACCATTCACTCAAAAAACCGGAAAGAAGGTCGGAGGAAAAAAGAAGAAAGGAAAAGGCAAAATACCTGCTGCAACTGAGGCTCCGACCATTTCAAAAACCAAGCTTAAGGTGTACTTAAAGAGATTTCTCAACAAACAGAAGGTAGACCATGAGCTGAGAGTAGTATCTGATGGAGAAGACGCATTCATCTTCCGCGAGAGACCAATAAGTGAAGAGAATCTCGCACCCTTGGAGGAGAAGTGAGCTCTCGGGAAGCTGATTACGCAAGGACAAACAACTTTGTTTAAATCTCTCCCCCTTTCCCCATTTTTCATTGTCACTAGAATCTAAGGTTCAAGAAAAGGGAAGATCTGCGGCGTTCCAGCATGAGACGTCTAATGTATTTAAGCAATGAACCACGATCAATAAGCAGAGCATGCCAAACAATCTGCTTACTGAGGGGACATCAAATTGCCGAAAGTCAAAGTCAAAGACATAAATATCTGCTATGAGGTTCAAGGCAACGGCTTTCCGCTTGTCATGATCATGGGACTCTCAGCCAACACGGATTGGTGGGATCCACAGCTATTGCAGGAGACATCAAAGAGACTCAAGACGGTAATCTTTGACAATTGTGGAGCAGGACGCTCAGACAAAACAAAAGTCGAGTACACAATCAAAACACTCGCTGATCATACCATCGGGGTGATGGATGCTCTGAAAATCAAGCGGGCACACATACTCGGAATCTCAATGGGTGGAATGATAGCTCAAGAGGTCGCTCTCAATTATCCTGACAGAGTTGAGAAACTGGTTCTATGCTCAACGAGTTGTGGGGGTACCAAATCAGTCTCCCCTTCGCCACAAGTCCTCGGCCTCATTACTGGTAATAGACAAGGTATCCCGCCCGAGCAAGTCGTTAAAGCGACTATCCCGCTATTATTCACCAGCGACTTCATCAAGAAGAACCCCGAATTGATCAAAGAAGTGACCAGACGATTGCTGATTGCCCCGATTGATCCAGATTCCTTTGCACAGCAGACTAGGGCCATCATGAAGTTTGACACATACGAAAGGCTTCCCAAGGTGAAAGCGCAAACATTAGTGATGCATGGTAAGAAAGACATCCTGTTGCCACCACAAAACGCCAAGATCATAGCAGACAGAATACCGGGAGCAAAGATAGCGTACTTTGAGAACAGTGCTCATGCACTCTTCTCTCAAGAACCAGACAAAGTAATGAATACCTTGTTTGAGTTTCTCAAGTAACCTCTCTCCTTTTTTTGGATCGCCAAGAGATTCGCATGATCGTTCCTCAGCACGATTCCCGATTGGCGAGCCGAAGCCATCACCTTTTTCCACCAGATGGCTGAAAACGATTTCAGAGTATGGTATGATGCTGATCTTCTTTTCGGAACATCCAGAGATTACCGACACTGGAAAGAGATAAAAGTGTCTTACAACCCTTTCTTCAAGCAACCCATGTCACGATCCGCGCTTATGAAATGGGAAATGGTGTAAAGGGGATCTCCCCCTGGAGGCATCTGTAAGTAGAGGGATGATCTGCATATGGTAAAAGAAGTGAAGGTTCTTGTTACTGGACCCTATCGAGCAGGCAAGTCCTCATTGATCAACCTGATGACGAATGGCAACGCAATTAACATCGACAAGAAGGGTACAACTGTCTGCATGGATTATGGAAATGTCGATGTTGATGGTGTAAGACTCCATCTCTTCGGCACACCTGGGCAGGAAAGGTTCGCCGTTGTCCGTGAGATACTTTCAAGAGGAATGAGGATCTTGGTCATGGTAGTAGATTCAACAAAACCAGATTCAATCTCACAAGCCAAAAGAATCCTCACAGCATTAGATGCAAGAACTACTCCATGCATCGTAGCCGCAAACAAGCAGGACTGCCCAGAAGCTATGCGACCAACTGAGATGCAGAAAGCCATCAATCTTCCAGGAACCCCCATCGTAGGTACATCAGCAAAGGTAAAAAGCGGAGCCGAACAACTTGTCTCATATCTGTACAAAGTCGCCCTCAAAGTGCAGCCATCAATACCATGCGAACTCTAGACCGAAAGGAACTGTTTTCTTAACATCACCATGGCAAGTAAAGAGTTTGAACTCGCTCTGATTTGAGTTGCGTCATTCTATTGACAATTGAATTCCTTTCTGCGTGATTTCATATTCAATCGGCTTGAGGCTGTGAGCGCTTCCCCTCATTTTTAGAATTTCCAAGTTGCGCTTCCTTATGTTTCGACTGTCCCAAATGGTTCTCAGAACTACTACGCCATCCGTGAGAAAGGATTCGAATCCAACCTTGCCATTCTCCTCAAAACACGACAGATTCTCAGACATCAGCAGAGACGTCACAAGAGCCGCATCTAGGGCTCTGATTATCGTGCTGATATCGTATCGTACTTCGAATGGATCCTTTCTGCTCAGCATCAAAGGAGTTACAGAATCTATTACAACGCGTCTCGCATTGGACTGCATGATGTTCTTGTTTATCAGCGAGATCAGTTCACTGACATTGAATCCTCTTGTTCCGAGTTCAGTTTCCTCACATGGGATAGCATAAGCCATTTCTTTGTCCACTACGACTCTAACAGGGCTAACATCAAGAATGCACAGTGAACCCTCGCTCTCATACTTGGCCAAGTCAAAGCCGAATTCAGCAGCGTTTTCAAATAACACTGTTTTGGCTTCCTCCATCAGAGTGACCAGGACTCCATTCTCTTTGTGGTTGACAATACCATCCAAGAGGAAGTGGAGACCGAAAGTTGTCTTGCCAGACCCTGGATCTCCGGATACCAAAACAGAACGTCCTTTCGGATAGCCTCCATCAACAAATCTGTCCAGTCCTTCGATCCCTGTTGACACGCGCTCCACGAAGATACAACCCCCATCTGCTAGCAGTGCAGATAATCTATTCAGAGTGAATATTTGCAGAACGACAATTAGTGTACCCTATTCGGTTATTTCTGTGTTTCTCTTTTTGGGAGTCTTGTCTGCGATTCCCGCAGAATTCTATCGCTGCTTGCTGACAGCTCTGAAAGATGAGAACATCACTAAAAAAAGAGGGAAGGGTTTAGGTATGATTCTCAGATTTTCTTCGCAGCACTCTAAGATCACTTCACGGTAACCGTGGACGACACGCTTCTTCTGCGCATGAAGACGAAAGCCGCAACCGCTATGAGGGCTACTGCAGCTATTCCGACATAGATGAACAACGTTAATTCAGTACCACCTGGAGCTCCAGAGACGAAGTCAATTACGTAGCTGGATGTCGGGTCATCACATACGTACAACACTCCGTTTTCGACCCAATATTGAGTTGTGCCGAGTGCAGATCCGTCCTTTGTGATGCTCCTAACGGTGTACCCGTGAGGAACATTCAAGTCAAAGTATATCCAGCCTGTAGCCTTGTCCAAGTTCACTGTCCATCTTGTCCCCGAATGAGTTGTTCCAGTCACGTTGCCCAGATTGATCTGCGTTGGGTCACCTGTTCCATTAGTTGCAAAGTCTGGCACTCCGTCCCATCCATAGTCGACGAAGAAGAGTTTGTCATCACCTGTTGGGTACTGGTAGTAACCCCATGATGTGCCTCCAGTCACCTCGATATTGTGAGCCGGGCTACCGTAGTAGACAATCACGCCAATCTTTTTCCAAGTTAGGGTGCCGTTCTCAGGGACTTTGACTGTGAACGTGTTTATCTTGTTGTCACCGATCAAATTGTGTGTGCGATAGTAGTCGCTCGTGACAGATAGCGCGAAAACTAGCCCGCCTTCAGCGGCCAGATTCACGTCGTAGTCCACATTGAATGACCCAATATAAGGAATGGATGCAGCGAAAGATCCGCTTCCAAGAAGACTCCATCTTACCAGTAGGTTGATGAGTCCGCCTGCCATCAGTAGAACATTGCGCACCGGTGTTGCTCCGACCGTGGCGTTAGCTAGCCAGAGGTCGATTTTGCCAATACTTCGGACCACGTTAAAGCCGCCCAGAAGGTTTGACAATATTTCAGGAGGAATAATGCTTCCCACGCTATTCCATAGTTGGTCAAGCGCAGACTGTAACTTGTTTCTCATCCAATCGCTGAAGTCCCATTGTACATGGCGAATTGTAGCATATTGTATAGAGTCTGAGGTAACGTTCGCCGAAGTGAACACTATTTTCAGCGGGTCAGGGTTTGCCGTGCTACTGTTAGCCTGCTCAGGTCCAATTACTGGAATTGGAGCGGTGAAGTTCTTGGTGTCTCCCCATGGCACGAACCACTTCGCGTTCCATGCCAAGCTATCGTACTCGTCAACGTTGTCTATGAGTGTAGTTACCTGAGTTCCATTGAAGTTGACGTATATGTTCATTCGACCCACCAGTCTTGCCGTCACATTAACGGTCGCGCTACCGACACCTGTTATCGAATCCACTGTTATGTTAGTGCATGATACCGTGACTTTGATACCTATGTAGAACTCGCGGATGGTAATGTTGGCCGACTTAAACGCAGGTAAGTTGGTGTTCAGAAGCGCATACCCCGATAGATCGATCCATGCTAGAAGTGTGCCATTAATCTCGTACTTCATTGTCGCAGGAATCGTAATTACGGGTGCTTTGCTCTGCTGAGGTGTTGTAGAGCGCTCCAAGCTTGATGGTGCAGCAGGTGCGATGGATACTGCAGCTGAGGTTGCCAGCAATGCGATGATAACCACTGCGAAGAGTATGTTCCTATTCATGTTACTGTATTCTCCCCACATTTCATCTTTGCTTTGCGTTGTCGTACCGTTAGGGTACCGCCCCTTAAAAATCTTGGGATGCTTCCCTGATACCAATAATGTGTATCAACATGTATTTTCATGAACTTGACTCGCAATTTCTGATTTTGGAAATGTATATAAATGTGTATCGATGTTATTCTTTACTATGGAGAGAAATTATAGCCCACGGGAAGCTGCAGTTATACTGGGTGTCGCAGTTCATACCATTCAAGTGTGGGATAGAGAGGGAAAACTGCACTGTGTAAGGCTTCCTTCCGGCAGGAGACGTGTTCCAGAGAGTGAGGTTAAGCGCCTCTTGAACATCAAGGAGGATAGGAAAGATGCAATATACGCTAGGGTCTTGTCACGGGATCAGAAACAGGAACTTGATAGACAGGTTGAATTTCTCAGAGAGTTTGCACCGAAGGGGCTTGTCTACACGGACGTCAAATCAGGGCTGAACTTTGGAAGGGACGGACTGTTTCACCTTTTAGGCGATATTGCCGCGAAGAAAATTGCCAAGGTCTACGTGACCTTTGAGGATAGGTTGGCCAGGATCGGGTTTGAGTTGATATCGTGGCTATGTGAGAAATATGGTACGGAGATAGTTGCGGTAAGTGAAGAAGAGCATGTCTCTTCTCAAGAGGAGCGTGCAAGGGATCTGGTTTCGGTGGTTGTAGCTTTCTCGGGCAGGCTCTTTGGCTTGAGAAGTCACAAGACGAAGAGGCTTGTCCAGGCAGTTAAAGACGAGGTTGGAAGCAAGGAATAGGCTTGTGATCAGAAGATACCGTAAGAAGCAAATAAACTTGGAATTAGGCACGGTGAGGAATGATGTTTACCGAAATTCTCTTATGTGCCAATTGACCACCAATTTGCTGAAACTGTAGAGTTGGGCGTTGATGTGACTTGAGAGTTTTTCCGAGGCGCAGAGTACGGATTGAAGCTATCGAGGATCCGAGTGTTGCGCAGGGATTCGGTCTAATAACGAACCTGCCCCAGTACAAGTTAGGGTTGCGGTTAGCAGCGCAGAAGGCGGCAACCAACGTAAGGGGAGTAAGGGCGATAGATATCGGCTGTGGAAATGGAAGCTTGGTTATCGCTCTTGCAGGAATGCATGCCTCCCTGAAGGTAGTAGGAGTTGACCTGTCTGACGAAATGGTGAGGCTGGCCAGAAACAGGGCAATGAAAGCCGGTCTAGGTGAACGTGTGACATTCAAGAAGGGAGACGCTCAGCGCATCCCTTATCCGGACGGGTCTTTTGACCTAGTTGTGAGCACGCTGTCACTCCATCACTGGTCTGAGCCAAGAAAGGTCTTTGACGAGGTTGCGCGGATTCTAAAGCGTGGAGGGAAGTGCGTGCTTGCTGATATGCGAAGAGATGCTATACCTGTTTTCATCGGTCTTATGTGGTTTGCACAGCACTTCATAGTTCCTCCTTCTCTCAGGAGAGCTGGCGAGCCTCTTGGGTCAATCCAGTCCTCTTACACCCAACAGGAGGCTTCTGCATTGCTCAGGAAGTCAAAGCTTGGCAGGTTCTGCAGAGTTGGGAAGGGGCCTTTCTGGCTCGTGATAAAAGGGAGAAAGTGAAAAACCTTCGGTTGCAGCAACAATCGATGGAGAAGATTGAGGTTGTGTTTCTGCGAAGAGTTTATATATGAGTTCTATTCGCATTTTTTAGAAGACTGGGATGTCACTGCACTGATATGCGCGTGACGTGTCTCCGTATGATACTTAGATCAATTTGAATGTAAGTGCACTCGTTCTCGCACGGTCAATGCGCACAACGCGCCCCTCTGAATACAAATTTCAAAGGTTACGGCATGTGTAGTTCTTTCCGGAGTCTGAGAATGATGACAACTCACGAGAAGCAGAAAAGTGTTTCTCCCAAAGACGAGAAGAGTCAAGCGGAAAAAACCATAGAGGAGTCTCTAGAAATGAAGAGCCGTGCGTCCCGCGAAGAGAGTAAGGAAATTCAAAAAACAGCGACTGAGGATCCAAAGGAGAAGCAAATCGAAGCTCTGAGAAAATCTCTTGATGAGGAGAAGAAGAAGTCAGAGCAGTATCTTACCTCCCTCAAATACCTTAGGGCTGAGTTGGAGAACTACCAGAAGAGAACAGCCAGAGACATGGATGAACTTGTCAAAAGGGGAAGCGAGAGACTTGCTGGGAAGTTGCTTGGTATTGTGGATGACTTGGAAAGAACGATTAATGCAAGCAAAGCTATTGGCGAATCGAGCAAGTTGATCAGCGGAATCGAGATGATTCTGAAGGAACTCCTAAAGATCCTAAAGAGCGAGGGAATAGTGAAGATCGAGGCCGTTGGTAGGAAATTTACGCCGGAGTTGCATGAAGCAGTGACCGTCACTAAGACGGATAAATGTCCGGTTGACACGGTGATCGAAGAAGTCAGAGCGGGCTACAAGTTTGATGATAGGGTGCTTAGACCGAGCATGGTAGTTGTGTCATGCTTGCCTGAGAAGAATAAACCTGCCACTGATAATCAGGGTTCGAATGAAGAAGAGCAGGTAGATGATGGCGACACGAGCAAGGAGACTAATAAAGGAGAATAGCACCTGAAATTAACAGGGTATGTATACATAACCGATTTGCAGAACTGAGATAGTGAGATTCTAGCAGGTTTGCTGTTACGATCACGTTCAGTATTTTATGAAATAGAAGAGAGGTGGTTTCAATGTCTTCCTCTACAAATGAGTCTGCTGAATGGCAGAAAAAGGAGACGGGAAAAAAGGAGAAGGTTCTTGGAATAGATCTTGGAACGAGTAATTCGGCTGTGGCCGTGGTGATGGGTGGTAGACCCGTCGTTATTCAAAGCGCTGAGGGAGTGTCTCTTACTGGGAAAGCATTTCCTTCAGTTGTTGCATTCACGAAAGATGGTCAGTTGCTGGTGGGCGAGCCAGCAAGACGACAGGCGATAACTAACCCTGAAGGAACGATATTTGAAGTCAAACGAAAGATGGGAACTAACGAGAAGATCAGAGTATTTGGGAAGGAGTACACTCCTCAGCAGATCTCAGCATTTATTCTACAGAAGATGAAGAGAGACGCTGAAACTCAGACTGGTGAGAAGTTTGAAAAGGCAGTCATAACTGTCCCCGCGCATTCCAATGACAACCAGCGACAGGCAACCAAAGATGCAGCGGAAATAGCTGGGCTCAAGACAATCAGGCTGATCAATGAACCTACTGCATCAGCACTAGCTTTTGGTGTTGACAAGGCTGGAAAGGAGTTGAAGATCCTCGTGTTTGAGCTTGGCGGCGGAACATATGATGTGACAATCATGGAGTTCGGGAACAACGTGTTCGAAGTGAAGGCGACTAATGGTGACACGCATCTTGGGGGAACTGACATGGATAAATTGATAATTGACTACATAGCCAATCTTTTCAGGAGGGATACGGGAATTGACTTGAGAAACGACAAGACGGCTATGTATCGTTTAAAGGAAGGCTGCGAAAAAGCCAAGATAGAGCTGTCTAACGTGGTTGAGACGGAGGTCAACCTACCTTTCATAGCAGCTGATGCAAGTGGCCCCAAGAACTTGGGCTACAAGCTGACGAGGGCGAAGCTTGAGGAACTCGTGGCTCCTATATTCGAGAAAATGAAGGAGCCTCTGAGGATGGCATTGGACGACGCTAAGACTACTACTCAAGAGATAGACAAGGTAATCCTTGTCGGTGGACCAACAAGGATGCCCATCGTTCATAAGTTCGTTGAACAGAGGCTGGGAAAGAAGCCTGAGAGAGGCATTGACCCAATGGAATGCGTATGCATCGGCGCATCTATACAGGGTGCCGCATTGGCAGGAGAGATCGGCGACATACTGTTGCTGGATGTGACGCCCCTTTCGCTCGGCGTTGAAACTCTCGGTGGAGTTATGACGAGAGTGATGGATCGGAACACAACGATACCTGCAAGGAGAAGTCAAGTGTTCAGCACGGCGGCAGACTTCCAAACTGCTGTGACCATTCATGTTCTCCAGGGTGAGCGGGCGATGTCATCAGATAACATATCGCTTGGAATGTTCAATCTCACAGGCATACCACCAGCACCGAGGGGGGTTCCGCAGGTCGAGGTGACGTTTGATATCGACGCAAGTGGCATCCTTCATGTGAGTGCAAAGGACTTGGGTACAGGGAACAAGCAGGAGATAACAATAACTGCTTCCACGAAGTTGAGAGGTGACCAGAAGGATCGCATGGTCAGAGATGCTGAAACCTATGCTGAACAGGATAAGCAAAAGAAAGAAGAAGCCGAAGTACGCAACAATGCTGATTCAATTATCTACCAGGGAGAGAAACTGATCAAAGACATGGGTGATAAGATACCGAAGGATAGCAAAGACATGATAGAAAAAGCTACAAAAGAAGCAAGAGAAGCACTCGCTGGAAAGGATATTTCAGAGATCAAGTCGAAGTCCGAAGAGCTGTCCAAAGTCTTACAGGAAGCAGGGGCAGCGATTTACCAACAAGCGGCGCAACAGCAACAACAAGCGAAGCAACAACAAGAACAGCAGCCATATTCAACCGAGGGAAAGAAGGAACAGACGGAGTCCCAAGCAAAGAGTAGAGAAGATGTGGTTGATGCTGAATTCAAGGAAGTAGGAGACGAGGATAAGAACAAGTGAAAAGTCCTCTCTATCTTCTATCCTTTTTTGAACTCTTTATTCTTCATTTCTCCTTGCGCCAAGCAGATCAGGCGTGAATTGTTTCTCCGGCATGAAAATGAGTTAATGGTTTGTTTGAGGCAAGAGGATTAAAAGAATGAGCCACAATACTCTCTTTGTCGGGAAAGCCGTGTATGCGATCACCGCCATGACAGTTCGCATTGGTTTGAGGTAGTTCTGATGACGATGGACGAAGGCAACAGAGCAAGTGGACCAGGATCCCTATTTGAGCTAAAAGTAAAACTACTTTGTGAAGGAATAAGGGTTCCAGAAGGAATTGCGAAGGGAAGAAAAGCCGGTGCTGGACCAGCAGGTGGGCTCTACCTGCAGCTTGGCGATCACATAGGAGTAAATGCTGCAACTTGGCCAAAGTTTGCGCAGCAGTCCAGCCTTTCTCTACTTAATCTTGGTGGCGACTCATGGATAGTAAGAGACGGAGATCTTGAGTATAAGGTTAGACCTCTGCAGAGGCCAAAGTATTATGACTTGCTTACCCGTGACGGTATTCCCATGAGCAAGATTGCTCTAAGCCACAGCGTTGACTGTATTGCCACTACGATTTTGCAGGCATGTGTATACTGGAGAAGCGGAGAACAGTGCAGGTTCTGTGGAATCGAGCTTTCACTTAGAGATAATGATACCGTTGGAAGGAAGACTCCCCGGCAGCTAATCGAAGTAATCGATGAAGCAATAGCTGAGAGAGTATGCAGTCATGTCACGTTGACTACGGGAACTCCCCCTGCGGAAGACAAGGGAATCAAGAATTATGTTGGGATCGTTGAAGCGTTAAAGGCAATTCACCCTTCGCTTCCGATGCAAGTTCAATTCGAACCGCCTAAGACAATGATCACTATGGATGAGTTGTCCAGGGCAGGTGTCGAATCTGTCGGCATCCACGTTGAATCATTCGACCAAGCTGTCTTTAAGAGAATCTGCCCCGGAAAATCGAGAACCGCAATGGAAGAGTATTTTGAGGCTTGGAGATTTGCGGTCGAACTTTTCGGAGAAGGACAGGTAAGCACCTATGTCATTGCCGGTCTCGGAGAAAGTGACGACAACATAGTCCCTGCCGCAAGACTACTTGCCAACTTGGGAGTCATACCCTATCTTGTTCCTTTCAGACCAATAACTGGAACCACAATGGAGAACATGAAACCTCCATCGACTGAAAGAATGATAAGGCTCTACACAGAAGTGGCAGACGTGTTAAACGAGTTTGGACTTCACCCTGGAATCAGCAAAGCAGGCTGCCCGCGGTGCGGTGGATGCTCCGCTCTTGAGGAAGCAATGAAAGTGAACTAGAGGGATCGCTTAGAAGACATGCAGAGTCTTCTGGGTTCGAGGAGAGGTATGAACAAGACAATGGCAGCGAGAAGGGGACGCCCTGGAAAAAAGCAAAGTAGATATGGAGAAAGATGATGATTACTCATGACCTCTAACTCGAAGAGGCTTGCATAAATTCACGTGTCTTCGTTTCAGTTGAAGAGGGTGAGATCGGCAACATGTCTTCAAAGGACGGCGACATTCTTGACCTCTTTTTTGAGCCTAAGAGCGTCGTAATCGTCGGGGCTTCTGACAGGCGAGGCAAATTTGGAAACCAAGTTATTAAGAATCTGAAGACTCTGAAGTATCCCGGCATGATATTTCCGGTTCACCTATCAGGGAAATCGGTGCTGGGGTTGAAGGGTTACAAGGACATTCGTTCTCTTCCCAAGGTTCCCGACCTTGCTGTCGTGCTCTGCCAGCCTATAGACACAGTTAGGGTGGTCAGAGGCTGTGCCAGCTTAGGCATCAAGGCAATCTTGGTTCAGTGCTCGGGCTTCTCTGAAATCGGTGTAACTGGTGCAAAATACGAGGAAGAACTGCTCAAGGTGATCAAGGAAACCGACAGCAGAATCATCGGCCCGAATACCACGGGCCTTGCAAACCTCCATTCAAGATTCACGACACAGATACTTCCTTTTCGCTTGCTTAAACCAGGCCCGATAGCATTTCTTGCCCAAAGCGGAGGGTTGAGTGGAGGGCTTGGTTGGTGGGAGACGACTTCTTGCAGGTTCAGCAAGATCATAGCTCCAGGCAATGCTTGCGACTTGAAGGAAAGCGATATCCTGAACTACTTCGGTGACGACCCTGAGTCGAACGTAATCATGGTTTTTCTGAAGACTGTACGTGAATCCGCGCTACTCGATGCCCTACAGAATGTAACTAAGAAGAAACCCGTCATCACCTACTGCGTTGACAACTATTGGGTTCCACGCCTGCAGGAATCTGGAACAATAGTGGCAACAACATACCGTGAGCTGTTCAGTTATGCGAAGCTATTCGCCCTTACAAAGGCCCCACTGAAAGGGATTAACATAGGCATTGTCAGCCCAAGCTCGGGACCAATATCAATCGCGGTAAACGCAATAGGCGAGAATGGACTGAAGCTAGCGAAACTCTCCAAGGAGTCTATTGAAAGGTTGAGAAATGTAGGCATCTTGAAAGCCGAGAACCCAGTAGACCTATGGCCTCCAAGAATGCTCAGCGGAATCGAAATGTACGAGAAGTATTCTACCGCCATCGACTGCTTCATCAAAGATGAGAATGTGGACGGCATACTCATATTATATGAAGCATTCAGGGAGATCCATTTTGACTTCAAGTTGATGCTGAAGAAAATTGAGAATCTACACAAGAAGCCGATAATTCTGGCATGTATCCAACTTGAGAACACTCTTATGCAAGAAGTAGTCAGGAAGGTAGAGGAGTTCAACATACCAGTTTACGTTGACGATATTCATGGCGCAATGAAGGCGTTGAAGGCATACCACGACGTGACAGGTAAGAAGTCAGGCTGACATCAAGGGCACATTGAAGATCAGTATTCTCATGCCTTCCGTGACTTTGAAGATCGGACTCGATGAATATACTGTATTTACTTCATCTTCCCGCAGACTTGCGGAGATCCAAAGCCCAAGATAGTTGAGCCAGTGAGTAGTGGTGTCTAGTCACCTTCGATTGAGATCTTGTTACCACTGAGCGTATAAGGTATCCAAGAAGACGATCCTCGGCTTAACATTTTCTTGACACGCATTTTACTGACTAGCCTTTCGCCTTCTTCAAATTCCTTGAATTCAATAACAACATCAGAGTTGTACGCGAGGATATCATTGATACGTCTCCCAATAGCCATCGGCGAGATGAGAATTGAAGTAATGCCCAACTTGACGGACACTTCTCTGAGAAGAAGTGCGAATGAAACCATCTTCGCCGCCCCATAATTGAAGAACAATGCGATAGTTGAATCTACGACGCACCGGCATTTGTCGAGCAGTGCACCAGACGCATTGTCTCTTATTGTAGCGAAGACATTCACGACTTCACCATCATTTGAAGGATCTTTGATGACATACTTTTCCTCCTTCTCGCCCCACCTGAAGGCGTTGACTATGAAGAACCTGCGCGAAGTCTCAGACTCCGCAATATCCCAGTCGAAACTCTTCAAGCGGTTCCTAATCAGATTCGGTGAGTGATCGAAGGTCAAGTAGATTCCGAGGTCCCCCTCATTGAGGCCATCAACTAGAACTTTCACAGCATAGTGCCAAGCGTAGGTGCCGGGAGAAACCTCGAATAGGATGAGACTTGACCGGGGCAGTCCACCACCCAAAATCTTGTCAAGAGCTGGCGAGAATGTCTTGAACCTACTAATCGACATAATCTTCCTCCTTGATGAGACGCAGATATGGGAAGCGAGGAACGTGAGCAGCGCGCCAACAAAACGAGGCGACCTGTATGATCTGTGCGCCTCGTCGCATATTACACTTCTGTCAAAGCATTTCCGCTGTCATGATCACTTCTTCTTTCTGAGCTCCCATTCACACCAAACGTCTTGCGGATGGGCATCTGGTGGACAGGTTTTACTGACAACTTCAAGTTCTGGATTGAGTTCTTCAACGAAACTCTTAAGGTAATCATACCTTACATTTTTGCAGGGGAATTCGTGTAACCCTTTCTGGATTCGCGTTTCTTGTGTCCTGCACTTCCTCACTCTGAAGATTCCCGTTCCATCTTCCATCAGTTCCACCTCCTTATGAAGTTGGTAGAGCGCCCAACTGGTATTCCTCAGAATCCACAAAACTGACGGGATATCCAAGTGCTCTTTCTTAACGTGGAGCTTTTCCTGGAGTTCCCTTGCCTCCAATTTCCCCATGGTTTTCCAGCAACTTGCATCTATCTCAGTAGCGGCTTCAGTGCCAAACTTTTTCTCTATTCCCATGAAGTAAAGCCCGTCTACTCTCCATAGGTTCCGTACATGAAGTAAAAGGAGGTCGATCAGCTTCCGCTTCGACAACTCAGCAAGGAAGTCTGTATCTTTCTTTTCAGCTTTCAACATCTTCAATCATCCGCCAATATGCACATTTATTTGTTGATAGGGCAGCGTATATGACTAAATGTGATCATCAGTCGCATATTTGAAGAGGCTACGAGACATAAAACTCTGTTGGAAAAACAGTATGGGAGAGTCAGAATGACGGACAATGGGTTCTCGGCGGTCATTTTTGACCTCGATGGGACACTTATCGAAGTCGACAACCTCAGGTGGGTTGGCGATGAATTGCTCAAGAGGACTCTCCGTCAGTTCGGTGTGAAGAGAACCAGCTCAAAAGATAGAATTGGGTTTTGGTTCTCTGGCGGTGGATTTTTACTTCTACTTCGAAAATGGGGCATCAAAGACGCTGCAGACAGGAGGTCCTTTCTCGACATTCTCAGCTCCAATGAGTATGACCTGAAAAAGGAACTCATGGGAACAGGTAAGGTGCGGCTGTACGATGATGCAGACATTCTGGGCAAATTATGGGGCAAACTGAAGCTGGGTTTGGTTTCGAATTCTTCGTTAAAAGCTGTCTCATTGGAACTTCAGTACTTTGAGCTCAGCAAGTACTTTGACAGCGTTGTAGCTTTGGGTGATTTCAGGAACAATCTGAGGCCCAAGCCTGAGCCAGACGGAATACTCCGCTGCCTAAATGAGTTGCACGAAGATCCTTCAAAATCCATCGTAGTAGGGGACAACGAAACCGATATTATCGCAGGCGAAAAGAGTGGGGCACTCACAGCACTCATCACGCGAGGAAAAAGGGCAAGAATGAAAGACAAAATGAAACAGAAAAGCGCAAATACCACCTTTCAACTCAGTTCGCTGACAGAACTAGAGGAACTGGTCCTATGATTGGAGAAAAGGTGGCGTACCACGGCAATATGGTTTATATCATGTGCTCTCCTTACCCTATCGCAGGATCCCTAGAGGGTGGTTGTGACGCCAAAGGATGACGATGAAGCTCCTCCGAGTCCTGAGCAGCTGAAAAAGGACAAAGAAATGATAGCCAAGTTGCAGAACAGGAGAAAAGAGGAACTTGAGAAAAGTAAGCCAGGTAAAATCATGGACAAGGAGAAGGCCAGCGAGCTGTTCGAAGAGAGACTGAAGAGGCAAAAGAAATAGAGAGGTCTTCGCAGCCTAACGGGAAAGATCTCTCACAACTCTTCTCTTTCACTTCTTGTATGTCATCAGGGTTGTGTACTGGCTTCTTGTTGCACTCTGCCTAGTTCCGCGGCTTCGTCCACAGTCACTTGTCTGAATATCCCTCTGTTCGTGAGCGATCTGATTACTTCTACCGTCTTGCTTCTCTTCATGCCTTGCTTGGTCAGTAAGAAGTCAATTATGAGGGTTATGAAGAAGAATCCTCTTCCAGCGGAGAGTCTTTGTGCTTCCTCTATGACCTTTCTCTCGTCGCCGCTTAGCCTTCTGTGGGTGAAATCCTCTCCAACAACGACATACGGCGAACATAGCGGAAGACTAAAGTATTCGTCGGCGACTGCATCAGCGTCTTTGAATGCTTCCATGTCTCCATCCCAGGCCTCAAGGGTCTTGGAATATTTTTTCTCGAACTTCTCTGAGAACTGCTCAAGCACACTCCGTAATTCCTCTCCTGCAGCCTCCGTGCAGAACAGCGTTGCCATGACGTAATTGCCCAGATGCGAGACAACCTTGTATTCACCGTAGTCTGCAAATCTTAGTCCCGCACCAGTCTTCTTCTGGAAGACTTCTTGCAGGATTGACTGGTTGGCTGAGAGGAATCCGCTTATGAGGTTGGGGTCAACAGCCTCTTCCGTTCCAAGACTCCTGCTGAAGACGCTTCGGCCACTCGCAAGGTGCACAACAATTAGACGAGCTAGGCTCGCGGTCTGCCTGAGAACTAATGCCTTCGCCTCTTCGCGAAGCCTACGCCTACTCCGAACTCTCGCTGCAACTATGGCACCTATGATAATGGCACCAGTTCCGCCGCCCGCCAGCACGACTAACATTGTGGGGAATGGAGGAGGCGGTGTTACGAGGACTTCGCTACTCAAAGCGGTTGCATTTAGCCTGAAATAGTCCTGCACAAAAGTCGCATTGACTGTAATTGACGTCATGTCGCCTGCAGTAGCAAGTGAGGATGAGGCCACCCCGCTGAGAATGCTTGCATCTTTGGTTATGTTGCCTGTGGAGCCGTTGGTGTATTTGACTATAAACTGGAAACTGATCGTGAGCCCATTAGGGGCAAAGCTCTGATTCGCCCCAAGGTTGTATCTCAATGTCGCTGAAGCGGAGATGGACGATCCTGCTGTAACAGATGTCTGGTCCACGGTGAGCACCAACGTCATAGGGATCCTTGAGAGTGTCAATCTCGTTATGTTCTTTGCAGTATAGGCGCCATACGTCGCAGTGAAGTTGAGGAAATATGTCACAGAGGGGAATGATACATTCCCCGTCATGGGGAACCTGCCTGCCGTATCAACAGTGCAATTATACCATCCGCCTACAGCAGAGGTGTGGCTAAAAAGGGTACTGTTAAGTAGAAAGCTCGTTAACGAAGGCATGTCAGAAGGAATCCCACCAGTATTATTGAGAAACCTGAAACGAATCAAGATGGACTCTCCGTAGGTGCCAGAGTAAGGCGCTGCGTTCAGCTGCAATAGAGCGTTCGGGGCGGTTATGTTGATCAAAGTAACCGTCTTATTGCTGAACACGCCACTCACAGCGGTTATGTTGACATAGTTAATACCTGAGTGCCATCCGCCTGTGGCAGTACTCCACGTCGCCGTCACAACGCCAGTGCCACCGTTATAGGTGAATCCACCCGACGGAGGTGTTCCGTTGATAGTAACCTGCAGTGGTGAAACAGCTATTCCACCTGCCGAGTTGTTGAGAAACTTGAAGTTGACTATTGCGTCGTTCCAGAGTATGGGCTGGTTGATGCCAGTAATTGTAACATTAGACAGGGGTTGAAGGGCAGCCACGGTCAGAGTGCTATTGAGGCTCACCTCATTTCCACTGTCCCACGTGTCAAAGAGATATGCCGTGTGAACGCCAGTCTCATTAAGCCTTACTTGAAGAGAATATGAGGTAGAAGGAACCACTAGAATCCTGCTGTAGATGGCGGAACCTAGACCATTGTAGAGAGTGAAGCTACAGTGACTCGGAGAGAGCGGCGCTGTTGATATGTCTACTGTTAACGGTAACCCCCTTATGACTTGTGAGGCCGCTGTCCCTTTGACAGAGTAGGATGATTGGGCTCTTATCAGCCATCCTGCGCCCCAAGGACCAGAACCATTAACGTTGCCCGTCTGTGTTATCAGGAAGGAGCCTGACCCAGCGGTGAAACTGAAGCCTATGTAAGGGATGCTGGTTACATTTGATGAGGGATCTGGTACGGTCCAGAGTGATGGAATCGGGCTGACCTTGAGCGTCCGGTTATACCAGGTGTATGGGTTGGACGGCTTGCTCCCACTAACAAACGTCGCATTCCAGAGCGTGAGGGCGTTCTCCGCGATGTAGTGGGTTGAGACTGCATTCGGCTGAGAGAACTCAAACCTAGCAGTCCAGTTCACCGTGAAGGTAATGGATGTGTTCGCGCTCAGAACAAAGGTGTGGTAGGAGTTTGAGACGCGGGTAACATTGTTTACGATCTGCGTCGTAGCGTTCAGGTACATGTTGACTTGGTCAGGAGCGTTGTAAGTCCTAACGTGCTGTCCACTGACATCCACTGGCAAGACGTTCAAGACAAGCAAGAAATTGATATATTGGTGAGGAGTAAGAATGAAAAACTCACTTACCCATCCAACACCATCAACGCCTGCCGACGCCAAGTGAGAATCCGCTCCTCCCGAATCCTGTTTGTACCCCCAGTTGAAGAACTGTGCGCTACTCAAGGAGGAGGCGTTCACGACTATCCACACGTAGTCAACCTCCGTAATGGTGGCTGGCGCATTGAATTTCACGTAGCCCCAGACAGCTCCTCCTCCTGTTCCTTCAACGGTTCCTTGCGCGATTACCGACCCGGTTGGGGTTGCAGAAGCCGTCGTTGATGAGAGAACCGTCAAGGGAACTGTCAATGATCCTGTGAGTGTGTAATAAATCCAGATACCCGTCAGGTTCACCTTGTCCGTAGTGGTGATCCTCATAGCAAGCCCTTGATTGTTGCTTGGATCCCCATTAATACCTACAAAGGTAGCGGTACTCCCACCCTGCACTTCCCTAGCGTCGTTGGTCGCCGTCAGGTTCGATATTGTGACGTTCTGCCATGCAAGCGAGAACCCACTTACTGGAGATTCCGAGAACGTCGCGTTGCGGTCATTCGTGTCCGCGCGCGTGTTGTTCGCCTTCATCGTAGTGGTCGCCCGCCATCCGTTCACGGACTCCATCAGATTCGCTGGTGATCCAGAAGCATTCTGGTTCGCAGGTGGCGCGAAGAAGGAATTCTCAGGCTTAGCAGAGTTAATCGACGAAAATGTCGTAGGAACAAGGCTTGGGATGCTTGCCATTGAAACAATCAGAGTTGACAAGATGAGTAGAGTGAAAAGGCGTGAAGACTTTCGCCTCATGAAAGGGTCCCCTACATCAGTGATTTCCGCTCTCTAAGAACTAGTACTCAATGGGGGCGCTTAATATGTCTTCCTAACAATTTCGCAGCCTCACGAAATTCTATTGCGAAAAGCCCATAACGGCAAAGTCATAACAGCAAATCAGTTCTTCAGTAGGTTGTGCCCGATTCTTGCCAGAACTGTTTCTTTCTGATGCAAACTTCAACTACATGACCGTGATGTCGTCGGTCGAATTGTCGTTCTTGCCAGTCGCAGGTAAAATCGGTCCTCCATTGTAGTTATCAGTCGTCCACTTATCCTCCTTTGTCGCTGAGTTCCGCAGCTTGACTCACGGTGAGCTGTTTGAGTATGCCTTTGTCTACAAGAGATCTGATGACATCTATAGTCTCGCTTCTCTTCACTCCTTCCTTTGTCAGAAGGAAGTCGATAATACGAGGCATGAAGAAGAATCCGCGATCAGACGATATTCTTCTAGCTTCCTCTACGACCTTTTTCTCGATGCCGCTAAGTCTTCTCTTGCTGAAATCCTGTTCCATTAGAACGTATGGGGATGTCAATGGTAGTGAAAACACCTCGTCAGCAATCGCATCGGCATCTTTGAATGCATTGGGATCTCCGTCCCAGGTTTCGAGTGTCTTACTGTATTTTCTCTCGAATTTCTGTGTAAATTTCTCAAGCACACCTGTTAGCTCCTCACCTGCGGCTTCCGTGGCGAACAACGCTGACAGAACGTGATCGCCAACATTGGAAATGACTTTGTATTCACCGTAGTCGGCAAACCTTAAGCCTGTGCGGGCTTTCTTCCTGAAAACTTCGCCCAAGATTGACTGGTTGGCTGAGAGGAATCCGCTTATGAGGTTAGGGTCGACACTTTCCTCGGTTCCAATGCTTCTGCTGTAGACTGATCGACCGCTTGCAAGGTCCACCACAACTAGCTGGGCTAGACTTGCGGTCTGCAGGAGAACCTTGCTCTTCTTTTCTTCTTTCAGTTTCCTGCCACCGAAGTATCTCCGAGCTGCTACAACTGCTATGACTGCTCCTCCAGAGCCGCCTCCAACAAGTACTAACAATATCGGGGAGATTCCTGGCGGATCCAGTTGGAGTGTCAGGGTCTCCTGGTTTAGGTAGGTTCCCTCATATGAAAGGGCAATCGTGAGAATGTAGCTACCGGATGTGGGCAGCAACCTTGTTTCAAAATTGAATGAGTACCATCCACTGCCTAAACTTTCAAGATTTCTTATGGTGAAGTTATCGCTGACTGAATAAACGGTTACGTCTGGGAGGTTAGGGAACTCTCTGTTGGAGCCAAGAGTTGTGTTCATGTATCTGAACGTTACTGCAACAATGTCTCCCCAGCTTGCCTTGAGTGTTGAAGACTGAAGATCTAAAGAAGTCAATGCAGGTAAGGAGCTGATTGTTGGCAGTATTGTGTAACTAGCCTCAGGAATAGAAGCGAGTCTATCGAAAATGGTTACGTTGAAGTTCCCAGTTTGGTTTAGTCTGATGGGGAAGTAATACGTTGAGAATGGGGGTACGACTAAGCTTCTGCTAAATATGTTAGAGCCTGCTCCATCATACAATGTAATATTGCAGTTGGAGGAGGCAATAGGCGGAGTTATGCTAATATTGAATAATTGTCCCGTTATGACCTGTGAGGGCGCTGACAGAGTAACGTGGTAAGATGATTTCGCATCGATTGTCCACCATGCATCCCATATTCCAGTCACGATCAAATTATCTGTCTGCGTTATTAAAAGGTACCCGCTGGCATTGAAGAATGATGCTGTAAAGTTAATGTTATTGTCATTTGTCACATTGTTCAATGGATCGATCTGCCAGCCGCTCGGGATTGAAACAACTTTCAGAGTCCTATTGTACCATGCGTACGGGCTCGATGGTTTTGCTAAACTTGAAAACAGAGCTTCCCACGACGTCGATCCGGGTAACGCATTGTAGGTTGTTTGCACGGCGCCGATCTGATATTTCTCAAATCTTGCAGTCCAGTTTTCGGCAAAGCTAACTGACGTGTTTGTGCTCAGAATAAACCTGTGAGTAGTTGCGAGTATTCCTGTGGAGTTATTTGACATCAGCGTACCGCTGGTCAATTCCCTCATCTTGACCTTACCCGGCGAAGAGTAAGTCATCACTTTGGAAGGATTGCCGCTGACGACTGGCAAGACTTTGAGCACCAGCATGAGGTTCAGATAAGGCTGGGAATAGAGAGGGAAGTTGATCTCATCTATCCATGAGCTCGTGTATGCCGCCGCTAGCTTCTGATCAAAAAGCCCACCTGAATCATTGATGTAGTACCACCGCACATACTTACTAGGATTGATACTACTTGCATCTACCACAATCCAGTAATAGCTGCCATTTGCCAGGAACACGGGATTGCTTAATGTCAGGTTACGCCAGGCAGCCGGTCCTGATGGAAGAGGCGAGACAGTCGCGATAACCGATCCTCCCTGAGGAGTGGTACCATTGTTGGTGCCCTTTGACCAAACTTGCAGCTGCGCACTTGGTATAGCCTCGTCTGATTCGTAGTATAGCCACACGCTCGTCAGATTGACTGCATCAGGCGGACTAAATCTCATAGCAGCTCGAGAAAAGCCTCCAGTTCTTACTAGGCTCAGGTAACTTGTCGAGCCAGATGCGTATTGAACTTCTCTAAAATCTGGAACAGCTGTCAACGTGGACACCGACAGGTTCTGCCATGCGACCGAGAAACCACTGGGCGGGTTTTGGGTAAGAGTAACGTTGCGATATGGACTTTGACATGTTGACAAATTGTCACTCGTCGTTAGGCTATGCGCCTGATATCCATTCACGGAGTCAGCTAAATTCAAGGCCGCTCCAAACCCGTTTTCGTTCGGCGGCGGCCCAGTCAGGAAGTGCTGTGGCTTGGCAGTGTCCGTTAGGCTCTGTGGTGAGGAGACCTGTCCCACTGGAAGGAGAAGGAGCAGGATTAGAACTGACATAACTAAACACGTCGACAAGGAGGCGTGGTTCCTTATCATCACTGGTCCCTTCTTCTCTTGGATACGCGACTACCTATCCCAAAAACAATTACTCGAGGACGCCTAATATTTCTTCCTAACAACTGCGTATATCAACGATCCGGGTTGCGAATTCAACAATTATGAATAACTACAACTGGAGAAAAACTAGCTATAAATATCCCCTTCAATAGATGAACAACCGTTGAGCCTCAGGATCAACCGAGTCCCAACATCAATTCGAGCTCCTAACAAAGACTGTTTTTGTTTCCAATGCAAAGGAGGATGATAGCCTCATGGTGACCCCGTCTGACTACATCAACAAGAGATTCCTCATTGAATCTGAGGAGCGAGAGGACAAACAAGTTACTGTTGAAGAGGCAGTAAAGACATATGTGAAGTCCGGCATGATGCTTCACTTTTCTTGCGCTGGCACTATACCTTATGGGATTGGCTACGAAGTCATTAGGCAATTCTTTGACAAGAAGCCAGAGTTCAAGGTTGCGACTTTGGGAGCCACGAATCTGGGCCAGCTGCTTTGTGCCGCTGATCTTGTTGAACTTTTCATCACTAGCTATGCAGGTGACGTTTATCCTAGACCCAATGTTTCATCTGTCTTTCAAAGAGCATTCAAAAGAGGTGTGAAGATTCAGAACTGGTCGATATTGTCCTTCATTTCAAGGTTAGCTGCTGGTGCCATGGGGCTTCAGTTCCTTCCAACGAGATCCGTCTCTGGCTCTTCGATGGCAGATGAGAACAATGAGTCGTTCAGGGTTATCGACGATCCCTTTGGTGGAGATGGAAAGGTTGGACTGGTTAAGGCTTTGAAGCCTGACCTCTCTATTGTGCATGTTTGGTGTGCCGACCGTTCTGGCAACGCGATTATAGTGCCTCCTCTGGGTGACAGCAACTTTGGGTTTTATGCGAGCAAAGATGGTGTCATTCTCAGTGCAGAGAAGATTGTTTCAACGGAGTTCATTAGGCGTCATGCCTCAATGGTCAAGATCCCCGCTTTCATTGTGAACGCTGTCGTGGAGTTGCCTTTCGGTGCGCATCCAAGTTCACACTTCGGGCTTAATGGTGAAGGCTATAGTGAGGATCTAGATTTCATAGTGAAACTTAGACAAGCTGGCAAAGAAGAAGGAACCCTGAGAAAATGGATCGAAGACTGGATACTAGGAGTCGACCACAATAGGTATCTTGAGAAACTTGGAGCAAATAGGCTTAAGTCTCTCGTCGAACTGAGAAACCCCGAGTCCTGGAAGTCTGAGATAGGGGGCAAGTTGACCACTATTTCATTTGAGACTGAATGCAATGATGTCGAGAAGATGATAATCAATGCTTCTCACGAGATTGTCGAGTCGACCATCCGTGGGGGACACAGGGTTATACTTGCAGGTCAGGGCGTTTCAAACTTAGCCGCTTGGATTTCTACTTACGCTTTGCAGGACAAAGGGTTGTCTGTGAATCTACTTGCTGAGATAGGATTCTTTGGTTATCTTCCGCGACCCTCAAGCCCATTCATTTTCAATAAGAGCAACATACCAACTTGCACGATGCTGACGGATTCCTTTGAGGCACTCGGGATGACACTTCATAGCACAGACAGCATTGGTGTGTTAGCAGCCGCCCAGATAGACTTGGAAGGGAATATTAATGATACTAGAGTTGGTGATTTCTTCTTGGTCGGCTCAGGAGGGGCGAATGATGTTGGATCAAATGCAAAAGAGATAGTAGTAGTTGTTCCTCATGGGCCACTGAGACTTGTCAAGGAAGTTACCTACATTACTGTTCCAGGCAAGAGAGTCTCGAAGATTGTTACGGACAAGGCTGTGTTTGAGAAGATTCAAGAGCGCATGGTTTTGACCAAGTACTATCCGCTTGGTGATCTTTCGGAAGAAGCAATTGTTAGTGAGATTTCGAAGAAAACTGGCTGGAAGCTGGAGAGAGCTGAAACACTAAGGAAGATGAGTCCAGTTACTAAAGAAGACGTTCAATTGCTCCGGCTATTTGACCCAGACAGATACTTTGTCGGCAAAATCAAAAGTTAACAGAAATGAGAACATCGGCGGACAGTCGCTCACTTTCTTCTGTCTTCGTCTCCTTCTAAGCCAGGAGGGTTAACTTTCGGCTCGAGTCTAGATAGCTCAGCTATTAGCTTCTTCTGTTCACCTGTAAGTTTGGTTGGAGTCCGTAGAACCACCTTTACAAGCTGGTCTCCTCTTCCATGGGCTTTGAGCTTCGGCAAACCTTTGCCCTTCAGGCGCAGAACTGTTCCACTCTGAGTCCCTGCTTGAATTCGAAGCTTCACAACCCCATCCAACGTAGGAACCATAGCTTCGTCTCCGAGTGCCAGCTGAGCGTAGGTCACAGGCAACTTGTATAGTATGTCAGGACCACGTCTCTCAAAGACATCATCCGGTCTAACTCTTATCACTATGTAGAGATCGCCTGAAGACCCGCCTCTCTCTCCAGCTTCTCCTTCGCCAGTTAGCCTGAGCACTGAGCCCGTGTCGACTCCAGGCGGAATCTTCACTTCAATCTTTCCGTGTTTCCTAGTTACCCCTGTTCCGCGACACACATCGCATGGTTTAGCTATGACTTTTCCTGTGCCACGGCACTTGTCGCAGGCGGCAATCTGAACTATTTGAGTGAAACCTTGTGTTTGAACGTACCGTAATTCCCCACTGCCCC
Source organism: Candidatus Atabeyarchaeum deiterrae (assembly GCA_037310415.1). Taxonomy (GTDB): domain Archaea; phylum Asgardarchaeota; class Atabeyarchaeia; order Atabeyarchaeales; family Atabeyarchaeaceae; genus Atabeyarchaeum; species Atabeyarchaeum deiterrae. Next base: position 1,328,245 of record CP147780.1, on the reverse strand, counting down.
CGCACTTGGGACAAGTTTGAGGCTGAGTTCCAGGCTTTGCACCGGTTCCGCGGCAATTGTCGCAGACAACTGTCCTTGGGATTTCGAGCTCTTCATTCTTTCCTTGTGCAGCATCTTGAAGTGTTATCGTGAGTTCCTGTTCGAGATCTCTGCCTTGTGTCGGCTCAGGACGCCTTGCCGATCCATATCTTCCACTTCTTCCGAAGAGTCTGTCGAAGATGCTGTCAAATCCACCAAATCCGAACCCTAAGTCTCTGAAGATGCTCTCAAAGTCGCTCCCTCGGAAAATGTCTTCAGTTGAGTATCTGCCCGATATGCCAGCGTGCCCGAATCTATCATACTGAGCTCGCTTTTCATCATCAGAGAGAACAGCATACGCCTCTGAGAGTTCCTTGAATTTCTCTTCGGCGCCAGGGGATTTGTTGCGGTCAGGGTGGTACTTTAGCGCAAGCTCTCTATACACATGTTTGATGTCATCCTTCGAAGCATCCTTTGAAACACCGAGCACCTCATAGTAATCTCTTTTCTCGCTCATTGCTCGCCATCTCCCCTGACACGCAGTCAAAGCATGTCCCTTTTTTTGTGATCTCAGAGTGAAAAACTACTTCCAGTTTTTATAAATATTTTCTTCAGTGATCCTTCAGAAATGATTCGGCAGAAAAGGAGACTGGCTCTACTAATTAAGAGCATTCCATCTTCTTTCTTCGTTCATTTCCTTGTTCTCGTGAATAGCTGTTTTTTGCATACATCGACTATCTTCGGGAGAATATCTCCTACCTTGCCTCTGATCACGACGTCGCATTCATTGTCCATCTCTGTCTCCTCATCATTCACAATTATGAGTTTCGCTCCTTGTTCTTTGGCCAGTTTCGGGATCAAGGCAGCAGGGTAGACTACTAAAGAGGATCCCGCGACAAGCATCGCATCGCACGCCATCGCTTTCTGTGTTGCTTCTTGAAAGATGATCGGTGGAAGAGGTTCTCCAAACAGTACTACATCTAGTTTTAGAATGCCACCATCAACATCACACAGAGGTGGGTTCTCACCGTTCTTTATGAGTTCGATGACTTGATCACGCGGATAACTTGATCTGCATCTTGTGCATGATGCTGTTGCTGTTGATCCGTGCAGTTCAAGGACGTAGCTGTTCCCTGCCTTCTGATGCAGGCCATCGATGTTCTGAGTGATAACTGAATCAACTTTACCCATCTTCTCAAGCTCAGCTATCGCTATGTGCGCTCTGTTTGGCTGTGCGTCCAAGACTTTTGGGCCCAGTTCTATGATCCAATTCCACCAAGATTTGGGGTCACTTCTAAAGGCGTCTATGCTAGCTACCTTCATCGGATCATATTTTGTCCAGAGACCTCCTGGGCTTCTGAAATCTTGTATGCCGCTCTCAGTAGATGCGCCCGCGCCGGTGAATACGACAAGCTTCTTCGAGTCGACGACTATCTTCGCCGCTTTGGTAATTAGGCTGTCTTCTGCTTCTTTCTTCTTGCTCAAACTGACCGACACTTCCTTGGTTACAGGTTAGCTATGTTGAAAACGCTTTTAATTCTTTTTTACAGAGCGATGAGTTTCGCATGTTTAATAAGAGTCTCTTTCACCAAAACAAGACAGTAATTCAACGGAACCTCCTTGGACGAATCACATTGGGGAAACTGATTCTATTCTCACGTATCACCAGATTGCCCGTTTTGATAAGTGCCTCTCCCAATAGAAAAGGTATTTTAAGGGTGACCGAACAGATTAGTTCCCTATGGGAAGGAGAACTTGCCGACGGAAGAGTTCTGTACATCTAGGTTTTACTTGTTAATTGTAGTGAAGGAGTTGAGATGATATGCCATCGAAAGTATTCTATATGAATGACAGGAGTACGACTATCCCCACGAGCCTTGTTGCAAAAGCTCAGACGTTGTTCGATGAAGCAGGATTGGCTGAATGCTTCAAGAAAGGAGACAATGTAGCTGTAAAGTGTCACATGGGAGAGTACAACAATACAGGTTATCTGCGTCCGGTTCTCGTCAGAGGCATCGTTGAGAAGGTCAAAGAGCATGGAGGCAAACCCTTTGTTACCGACTGCACGTGCCTGAATTATAGTCCCTTCGCTTCTCGGACAACTGCAGCCGAATACCGCAAGACAGCTGCAAGGAATGGATTCACAGCCGAGACCATGGATTGCCCTCTTGTCATTGCTGATGGAGAGTATGGACTTGATGACGTCCATGTCGATCTGCCTGAGGGCCTTTTGTTGCAGGAGCAATACATCGGTAAGAAGATAGCCGAAGCTGATGCTCTGATTGTCGTCACCCATTTCAAAGGGCATCCGCAGGGAACTGTGGGGGGCTCAATAAAGAATGTTGGAGTAGGATGCGCCAGCAAAAGGGGTAAGTTGAATCTTCACATGGCTCATCATCCAAAGTATGGCGTAAACGCTTCAACCTTCAACCCAGGCAAGTGTAAACTGAAGAAGTGCGACAAATTCGAAATATGTAGTGGTTGCTGTCCAGTCGGAGCAATAGAATTCACTGACACCGAGGTAAAGTGGGATAAGGAGAAATGTGTTAGTTGCTTTTCTTGCATATATGTGGCGCAAAACTGCCTTGTCTGGTACCCACCCTATGAGTACTTCAAAGGAACGCAGGTGGGAATCGCCGACTCCGCTGCCGCCTGCATGAAAATAATGAAGGGGAGAGTGGGATTCATCAATTATGCTATTGACATAGCCCCATGGTGTGATTGCGTTAGTTTCTCCGACCGAGCAATAGTGCCAAGTCTGGGAGTATTCGCTTCGAAGGATATCGTTGCAATCGATACCGCTTGCATAGACATGAGTATGAATAGCCATGGGATGCCAGGCTCACAAGCCGAAGAGAAAGGTGCAATGGATCCAGGAACACCAAAGTTTACGATTTGCAGCGCGCCTTTGGGCGAGGATGAGAGAAACCAGATTAACGCAGCTGCAAAGCTAAAGATGGGGACTCAAGAGTACCAGGTTGTTGAAGTCCAGCCTTGCAAGGACTCTTGGAGGTTTGGAATAGCTCCTACTCCAACAGGAAAAAGACTAAGAGAAGTATACGCAAAATACGAAGCCGTTCCTAAGGGAGGCTTCAAGAGAAGAGAATCATATTTAGAGTTCTAGAAGAGTAAGAATGAGGTGAAATGTCGAATGGAAAAAGGTGGTTTTTGGCAAAAGCTGCTCCGCGTAGACTTGACCAGCAAAACGATCAAAGTCGAAGATCTATCTCAGGACCTGCTCACAAAGTTTGGTGGCGGAAGCGCATTTTCAGCCAAGATGCTGTACGATGAGGTGCCTGCTGCCGTAGATCCACTCGGTCCCAAGAACAGGATCTATATCATGACGGGAGCGCTGACTGGGACCGCAGCTCCATGCTGCGGTAGACACACCGTAGTATCGAAGTCTCCACTAACTGGAATCTTTGGTGAGTCATCTTCGGGAGGGTTCTGGGGAGCAGAACTAAAATGGACAGGATTTGACGGAATAGCCATTCAAGGAGTCTCCGAGAAACCCACATACCTTTTCGTTCACGACGAGAAAGCCGAACTCAAGGACGCAAGCAAACTCTGGGGAAAGGACACGTTTGAGACTGAGGACGCGATCAAGAAGGAACTTAATGACCCCAAGATTAAGGTAGCCTCAATAGGACCAGCCGGAGAGAAACTCGTGAAGATTGCGTGCATAATCAACGACAAACACAGGGCCGCCGGAAGATGCGGAATGGGCGCAGTCATGGGATCAAAGAAACTCAAAGCAATAGCAGTGAGGGGAACCAGGAAAGTACCAATTGCCAACCCAGAGAAATTCAAAGAAGTTACCGACAAAGCCCGAGAACTGATCGACAACCACCTCCTGACGGTATCACTCTTCAAGCCGCATGGCAACTGTGGATGGCTGGACACATACCATGAAGTCGGCGATGTGCCGATCAAATACTGGCAGAAGGGCTATTGGCCAGAGGGTGCTGAAAAACTCGCAGCTAGTGTCATCACCAATAAGTACCTGAAACATCCACAGCCATGTTATGGATGCCCAATCGGTTGTGCACGATACATCGAAGTGAATGAAGGACCGTACGCTCCTATCAAGGGCGGTAACCCTGAGTACGAGGGCATGGCCAGCTTCGGAACCCTGCTAATGAATGATAACATCGAATCTGTCTTCAAAGCCCACGAACTCTGCAACAGATACGGAATAGACATAATATCAGCTGGAGCATCCATTGGCTTTGCCATGACTCTATACGAGAAGGGCATTATTAACAACAAAGACACCGGAGGATTGGAGATTAAGTGGGGCGACCCCAAGGTAATTCTGCAGTTGATTGAGGATATGGCTTTCAGAAAAGGGTTTGGAAACGTCCTTGCAGACGACGTTAGAGAAGCGGCAAAGAAGATCGGCAAAGGCTCAGAACAATATGCCGTGCACACTAAGGGGATGTCTGTGCCTATGCACGATCCTAGAGCATTCTTCAGCTTGGCTGCGGCCTACGCTACGTCCACGCGTGGTGCATACCATTTTGACGCATTTCCGCTCGCACCGGAGATAGGCATAATCTTCCCAGATGTTGGCGTAATGAAAAGACTGGATCGACATAAGGATGAAGGAAAAGGCGACCTGAATGTCAAGATGCAGAACTTGATGCATGCAGCAAGCGCGACAGTGATGTGCGCCTATGCCGGAGTCGGATTTCTGCCTTCGCTGATAGCGGCTGCTACAGTCGCTGCAACGGGAGTTGATCTAAAGATGCCTGAACTGGTGAAAATAGGTGAAAGAGCTGTTAACGTAAAGAGAGCATTTAGTGTCAGGTGTGGAGTGAAACGCGACGACAGTGATTACCCTAAGCTGCTTACCCAACCGCTAGCTGAAGGGGGAACCCAAGGCAAGGTACCAAATCTGAAAATACAACTCGACGATTACTACCGCATCCGAGGATGGACGCCCGAAGGAAAACCGACCAAACAGAAGCTTATCGAGCTGGGGCTGGATAGCATAGCAAAAGATCTCTGGACTTAGTGCATCGTGCATTTCAGAGCCTGCAATTCCACCCTATCTTTCTTCCCAAACGAGTATGATGTATTATTTCTCTAGAATGAAAGATAGGGATCTGAGTTAGGCTTGAGCAAAAGCCCTTAGACATAGCTATTAATATATAGCCAGAAGTAAGATATTCTCCTCTATAACATCTGGAAGGAGAGGATCGGAGGAACCCCTTCGGGAATTCACTCCAAAATAGGAGTTGCTCAAGATGTCTATTAGCAAGAATATTGTCATCGTCGGAGCCGGAATCGGCGGTCTGGGTGCTGGAGCTTTGCTGACAAAACAAGGGTACAAGGTTAAGTTACTTGAAAAGGAGAATAGAATTGGGGGCAGAGCTTTTTCATATCAGCATGAAGGATGCACTTTAGACAGCGGTATAGATGTCGCTGCTTTCGGCTCGGCAGGAGACCTAGGCAAGCTTCTAAAAGCTACAGGAGCCGACAAATACGTCCCAATGGGGAAAGATGACGAACCACAAATAATGATCACCGATAAGGATTACACATTCCCGCGAAACCCCATTGAACTCAACAAGTGGCAGGCGATACCGGTGGACGCAAGGATGGATATGGCTGACATCGCCTTGCAGGCTGTGAGTAAACCTATTGATGAACTGAAAAAGCTGGATGAAACATCGTTACATGATTTTATCAACGAGAGACTGCCAGACGAGAAGTACCAAACGGTCATGGAGGCACTCGCAAGGTGCAACCTCCATGTTTACAGCAGCAAGATATGTTCGACATGGGCGCTAATCGCTCTCTATAGGTCAAATCTTGAAACATCCAAGTTTCAGGCATATCCAAAGCAAGGTGTCTCCAGCATTTCAAGCGGACTTGAGAAGGTCATCAAGGAAAACAAAGGTGAAATCAAGCTCAAAAGTGAAGTCAAGGCGGTCATAGTTGAAAAAGGCAAGGCCAAGGGAGTCCAGCTTGCAGATGGCACCAAAGTGGACTCTGAGATAGTCGTGCTGAATTTGCCTCCCAAGAACATCGTGAAAGTATTGGGAACCAGCGCTCCAAAGGATCTTGTCGAGAAAGCGAAGAACCTCAAACCAGTCCTAGATGTCTTAGTATCATTGTGCACAGACAAACCTGTCCGGAGTGGTTCGCAGACCCTATATTTCGTTCCTGGAACGGAACTCTATGAGATGCTTGAACCAACAAACATAAACCCTGGCTTAGCCCCTGCTGGAAAGCACATTGTCAAGATAGCACACACGGTAGAGAGCGAGTCTGAATTCAAGAAGACTGAGGAGGCAATTCTAGGTGACTTCCATAAGAAGTTCCCAGACATCAAGGTTCACTGGAGCAAAGTCACCACCAATACCAAGGACAATCCAGCCTATAGCGCTGGAGAGTTTGTCGGGAACCAGAAGTACAGGCTGGATGTGAAGTGCAAGGAGATAGAAGGATTGTACTTCGTGGGTGATGGTACAGGAGACCCTGCGCCTGGGATGAATGTCGCTGCCGCATCGGCGAGCAAACTAGCCAAATTGCTTTCTGCGAAGACTTAACAAAAGTCGGACCCAATCGAAGTCTACTCTTTCCCTTTTTCTTTGTCACACGCGTGGGTAATAGAAGAATTTGGATCTGCTATCCGCCTGACACTGGCGGCGCTATTGCTATGACATCTCCATCTTTCAACTTCGCACTTCTTTTTCCTTCGACAAATTCGATGTCTGAACCGTTGAGGAGAATCAATGTTAGAGAATGAAGATGCAGACTGCTGTCCACGAGGTAAGGTTTTGGAATCTTGTCTTTGAATTTCTGAACGAACTTGGATATTACCTCGTCGACAGTATTACCTTCAGTATCCATTTCCTTTACTCCCGTCGAAAACCAGAACGGACCCAATAGGCGTAACTTCACTTTAGGCAAATTGGATGCCCTCACTAAGATTCCTAGTGACTCCGAGAAGCTGTACTGCTCATTGAAGGAAGAAGCCTGATGTGCCGTCACTTCACCGTCATTGCGAATCTCCGTCTGCTTCCCCATCTTGAGTCTGGGTAAGGCAAATAGTTAAATTACAGGCTATACTTAAAAATATAGTTGTACGATCTTGTTGAAATGACATACGCGCCACACGTGTGGGTATCAATGTGAGTCCTCATGGTCAAAAGATTGGGGGAACAATGCTTTTGATGAAGATAACAATTCCCGAAGAAGTATTAGACGAATTCTTCAGAGTCACACCAGTATCCTGCGAGAAATATCCGAGGCGAGGGATACCTTGTGTCTCTTGTGATGAGAACAAGGAATGCGAGCAAGTCGAGACTAAGGAGATCGAGTTTAGAGACGGAGTGATGAGAAGAGCAGGAAGCTCAGCCACGCTCTCGGTCAGAATACCAAAACAAGGAGACGTAGACGAGTTACTGCTTAAGCAGCTGTTGAAAGGATTTGTTGAAGACAGGAAGTATATGTTGAATGAACCCGAGGAAACCTTCGACGTGTCGTTTTTCGTTGCCGTTGACAAGTATCAAGGCGGAATGGTAACAGCACAGACGCAGAAGAAGCATCTCATACGAAGTGTTTTGGAATTCTTGTCAACCAAGCCAATTGAAGGCAGGCTCAAGATACATGATTGGGCGAGAAAAGAGAATGAGAAATTCGATCAGAAAGTAAGAAGGGAATTCAAGGAGTCCTGGAGAGAGATAGAGGAACTCGTCGAGCCCTTAACGCCTACCATAAGACAAGCGCCTGTTATGGCTCATACGGGTACAGTGCAGACATCTGTTGCGGCTGGAACAGGAGGCGCATCAGCTGAGAGTCCTGCTAGCATAATTCGTTTTCTCAAGGAGGATCAGGAGAAAGGATCCAAGTTTGTTCAGAAATTTGCTGAATCGAGCGCTACTGGTCGCCCCATTGTACCTTTTGTTAAGGCTGAGGAGCCTGTGGTTGAAAAAGAGTACCTCCCGCGAAAAGCGGCCATAATCGAACAGCTTCCTCAGATGCCCAAAGAAGATCCTCGGACTATGCTTGAGTTCCTTGAGAGGTTGATACAAGCTGATTTGCCAGCTAGATTCATATCAGACAATATCGAAAAAGTTAGAGACGAGTTTAGAAAGATGGGACTCTGGAACAAGGCTTATCTCGATATGGGTTCTGTCTCAAGAAAAATGTTCCAGTACCATGAAGGGCTTGCACTGTCACTATCAGAGAAAAAGCAAATTCTCGAGAAAGTGAGAACCTGGAAAAAGGAATTAGGGTAATTCAACCAGCTGTCGCAATAATACGCTACTCTTCAACTGTAAGTGATGCAAGAAAGCAGAATCTGGTTCAGTTGAGCAGAGTTCTGGTTGGGCACTTGTGGAGACGGGAAGAATGAGGAGGTGTACGGTTCACGTCTACGATTCTCAACAAGGAGGAATTGGTGTCAAGAGCAGAGTCTGAGTTCGGAAGAAGGATCAGACGCTACACGCTAGAATCCCTTGAAGAAGCTATCACTTATGCAAGTGCACGTGAAGCAATCAGACGGAACATTTCTCGCGTCGTTGCTGGAGACAGCATAATGATTGGAAAGGACATAATAGGCCTCAAAGAGATCGATAGGATATTCATAGTCGGAGCAGGAGTATTAGCTGCTCAGATGGCTCTTGCGTTTCAAGAGGTCGTCGAGTACAAGCTCGCTGGCGGAATTGTTTCCGTTCCCTTTGATCCAAAAGATGTGCAAGGACTCAAGAAGCTCTACATTCAGAAGGCGAACCCTCTTACACCTGACGACAACGGAATCAAGATAGCCCAACAAGCTATCAACTACGTTCAACAAGCTGGTGGAAGGGATGTTGTGTTTCTCCTTCTCAGCAGCGGAGCTTCATCCATGATGTGCATGCCAGTGGAAGGAGTGACCACGATCGAGGTGGGTCTGCTCAGAAACATGCTCATAAGGCAAGGCGCGGAAGAAACGGAGATAGCCAGCGTTTTGACACATCTCTCTGCTATATCAGGTGGATGGCTGGCCACCCATACAAAAGTCTCAAAGATCTACACTTTGGTGATGTCTGACGCGCTGGGCAATGATCTGAGCGTAATGGGCGCAGGACCAACCTACCATGATGATACAACTTTTGCGGACGTCCTGAAGATCCTTCAGAAGTATAATGTCTGGAATGAGGCACCAAACAGCATAAAGAACTACATCAACAGAGGAGTGGGCGGGGGAGCGCCAGAACCTCTGAGGTCGGAGGACAGAGCGTTCTCGCGCGTGAAGAACTATGTACTTATGAACAACAGAATCTTTGTTGACAAGCTTCTAGAAGCTCTGCAGAAAAGAGGGATTAACACCTATTTGATGTCTGCAACAATAAGGGAAAGGTCTGGCCCTGTGGGCAACTTGATTTCTATGATAGGCAGGGACATGAGGAAGCAGTTCAAGAAGCCAAGCGCCCTGGTGCTCTCGGGAAACATCGGGATTACCAGCGAAGTGCAGGATTATGAGTCGAACATATACACGGCATTCAACGCTCTTCGAAACATATCAGGAGTCAAGGGAATCGAGATACTCTCAATGGACACAAGAGGACTGGACGGTATGACTGAAACTGCTGGAGCAATCATTGATGGTAATACATTCACAGAAACTCTACAAAAAGGTCCCGAAATGGCGTACTATTATGATCAAGCAGAAGCCTTGAAATTCTTGAAAGAAGCTAATGCTCTGCTCTATACTGGGTGGACTGGAGCGGATGCATGTGATATCCTCATTGTTTCGAATTACTGAGAAATGCGCCAGGCGCTTTTTAGGGTAGGTCGGAGAAGGGACCTATTCCTTCCACAAGTATTATGATTGCGCCTCTGCCGCTCCTAAATTCCATTTTCATTCCTTGCGGTAAATGCTTGTAATACATCTGATCAGCCCTATCAGACTCTGCGAGCTTCACCATCACTGCGCCTTTTGTCCCTGAGTATCCCCAGGCGCGTATTATAGTTTCATCAGCCTTTTCCTCGATCCCAATGATTTCGCTTGTCAAGTATTTTATCTCGCCAACTCCAGTTTTCAAGTTGATCGGCCAAACCAATGCACTCCTTTTGGGGATCGAGACACCTTGGATTTCCATCCACTTGGCTCGATCTTTCGGATCGATGAACTTGAATTCTGCCTCTTTTTCTTCTTCCGAGAGGTTTGAGACATAGAGGAGAGCTGAACCGTTTGGAGTCAACCGCTCAACGACATTGACATTCTTCTGATTGGATGAGGCAAGGGGCTTGGTGTCAAATTTCTCCAGAAAGTTGAGAAATGTCTTCATTTCTGCCTCGTCTTTTAGTCTGGATGGCAGAAAACCTAGAACTATTATCCTTCCTTTGCCGACTTTCCTTAGATAGCCGCATATTTTCTCAGTAGTCTTTACCTTGGCGACGGCAATGGCATCATCAGCCTCACTCTTAAGAACACATACTTTCGAAATACTCAAACTGCCAGAGCCTACCAGTTCAACTTCATCAGTTTCAACGCTCTCCGCAACTCTCACCTTCAGTGCGTCTTGTAGACTTGGGCAAGCCTCAAGATTTCCGCCCAAGTATGGGATCATTGGACCGATAATTATGGTAGCCCCGGTTCTTGCTGAGTCCAGCAACATTTCCTGAGAATCTTTATCCAGGAATTCATAGAGTGGAGCAATAAGCAATTTGTACTTTCTAATATCCGCAACACTTGTATGCTCTATGTCAAAGTATTCCAAATTGAAGCCGAGCATCTGCAAAGCCGTCTCGAAGGTGGACAGACGGCTGTGTTCAGATGCAATGTTGTATGCCAGCCCTGCTGACTTTGGGTTTATTGAGGCACACCAAAATGTGTATGGCTGATAATACAAGATGCCTATTTCGGCGACCTTCTCAGATTCAAGTATGACCTTCTCATTTGTTCGCGTGAACTCAAGGAAGCGCTTCATAACAGGCAGACGGCGACCATCTAGCCCATCCTCTTGTATTGCGCAGTCGTAATCATAGCTTTCACCCGTAGTACCCCATCCGTTCGGATTGGTTCCACCAACCCACATATAGTACGAAAGACCCTTCAGCCCATGTGCGAAGCTGAGTCTCTGATGAAGGTGGGTTGTATTGAGCGGCACCTTAGCATTATACCATCCACCTTGGAACTCAAGGCTCGTGGGATATTTCTCTGGTGACTGCGCCTTGAATATCTCAACTGGCTCCACCACCTTGGTTGTGACGTCGAGCATGTCTTTGAAGACACTGGGATACATGTCGATCCCTTCAAAGAAATGGCGAGATTTCTTATAGATGTTGCAAGGACTCCCAATCGTCAATGTGTCGCTCAGTATATCGTTGGTAGAGACAGTCGCCTTTATGCCATGCCTTCTATACATCTTGGCAACTATTTCCAGGAACTCAATGACTGTATCTTCTTTGAAAGCGGTCCAGTCAAATACGGCTAACAATGAACCGTTATTTTTGGGCGCTGAACGTGGAGGCTCTATATCGACGAAAGCGTCATGTTTTGTGCCGTAGAGCTTGTTAAGAGTTGAGATAATTCGATATTTCTGTCTCAGCCACTTCTGGTATAGTCCTTCAATTCCCTTCTCCTTCGAGCCGATATTTACAGGGTTGTAGTCTGCCTCAAAAGGTGGTGCATGGAAACCGTAACAGGTCTCGTTATCGGCCTGTACAAGAAGCAACTGATCCGGATACTTTGTCTCGAATTCCTTCAGGAGAGGTGTGAACGCGTCAAACCACTTTTTCGAATAGTCTAGGTATGTGGAGTGCAGGTATGACACAACTGGAGCATGAGGCTCCATCCTGTAGGTAACCTTGCCAGTCGAGTCCAAGCTCATTATCTCAGGATGCTTATCAAACAGCCACTGTGGGTATCCGCCGTTCAACCACTCAGCGCATACCCAAGGACCCTGTCTTGATATGAGCATCAAACCCGATTTTCCGACAAGATCCAGGAAATACTCCACGTCCCTTTGGGGATGAGTGCGTCCAGTAAAATCGAATACTCCTTCTGCGATCTCATGCCAATTCCACATGATGTATGTGCTTACTGTATTCAGTCCAGCCTCACGCATTCTTGACAGCCTGTCGCTCCATTGATCCTTACGGACTCTGGAGTAGTGAAACTCGCCGGCACGTAGCATTGTTTCCTTCCCGTTGATCACGAAACAGTTCTTCTCTATCCCAACCTTCATCGAGAGACTCCTCCGTGGAAAGACTCGATTTCGCAGAAGCATTGCTACCCTAGTTAATGATATTCTTTCTAGAGTTCCCTCTAATAAAGTGATATTCTAACTTCCTGTTTGCACCCAAAACGGATTGCTGGAACAGCTGGTCGCGAAGGCCTAAACTCGGCTCTGTCTACACTTGGAGATTCTTCTTTTTTCTGTAGAACCTCAGATAGCCGTCCACACACATGTTGAGATGTCTTTGTTTAACTTCAATGGGCAGAGTCTTTGTCTTAATTTCGAGTTGCGCCGACAGCTTCTCGAGTTTTATCTTGGGGTCGCTAGAATCCTTTGTGTAAGCTGTTATAATTCTCTCACCCCAAACTATTAGTTGTTCTTTAGCTTCTGCAAGTATCTTCTTGGATTGATTGACTACTCCAAAGTGGGAGAAGAACAGGCGACTCGGTGCCAGCTTAAGCAGTCTGTCTATCGTTTGGAGCGAGAGGTCCAAGTCGAAGTCAGGCGGCGGAGTTGTTGGGACAACCTCATCGGTATCATCGAAATATAGTCCCGCTGCATCACCAGTGAATAGTGCCTTCGTCTGTTCATCAAGGATGCAGATTTCATGCGATGCATGTCCAGGTGCATAGATTATTCTGAGTTTCTTGCCGCTTCGGAACCTGACTTCGTCCTCGTCTTTGACGGGTTGAATTCTCTTTTCGTCAACGGGTTTGAGGTCTCCATAGAGGTAAAAAGATTCACCAAAGACTCTCCTTGCACTCTCAACGAGTCGTGATGGATCGACGAGGTGCTTCGCCCCAGTCTCATGAACTACAACTTTCGCGTTTGTCATTTTGTTGGCTATGTCTCCGACTCCCCCGGCATGATCAAGGTGAACGTGTGTCACAATTATGTTCGTAAATGAGTTCAAACTCAGCTTCAGTTCTTTGATCCCATCAAGCAGAGTATGCACAGAGGTGCCCGGACCAGTTTCTATTAGGATGTGCTCATCATCGGAAGAGATCACGTAGCTCGAGCAGTAGTGTTTTACTCCTAGGGCACCGCTGTCGATTAGAATGATGCCCTCACCAAGATCAAATGTGGAAGCCACCATTTGACACCCGACCCTCGATTAGTTATTCAACCTAGCTTGGGTAGACAACAAATCTGATATGTTCTTAGGCATGTGAAAAGTAATATAGTTACTTACATTATTCACGATAGAGGAATCTCGGAACAAAAGCTGAAATCATTAGCTTATTGTGGTTGTCATGGCCAGAATCAAGTTAGTAGTTTTCGATGCTGACGACGTAATATTCAGCAGCAATTCAGATTGTTACCTAGGTCAGGTGACTCTACCAGTAAAGAGACTCGATCGCGACCTGGTGGAGGACTCCAAACGCTGCAAGATCATCCTCGATGAGGAAGCTAGAGCTGTCCTGAGCGAGCTTAAGAAGAGAGGGATTCACATCTCGTTGGACAGTGTCAATAAACTCCGTGAAGCTGAAACAATCCTCCAAGTGTTGGAACTCGGCGATTTCTTCGAACATCGCAAGATCAATTTCGGTGACAAGGGGAACAACATTCTTGAGATCCTCAAGGAATTCAAGAAAAAGGATAACTTAGATATATCGCCTGATGAAGTCATGTTCATAGATGATGTTGAGAAATTCTGCCTTGATGTTAAAAAGGCATTGAAAGGAAAAGGTATAGTTCTGCAAATGGGAAAAGACATCCACCATCTGTCAGAACTACTGGAGTTTCTCTGAAAGAAGACCAGCCAAATATTCGATAGCTCCAGCTTCTCGCCTCGGGCAAATCTCCCTGATTGCGTTTGCACTACTGAGCTTTCAAGTGAAGTACTTTGGACTTCAACTCAGCGCCAGGCTTAAATGCCGGAACATGCTTGGCAGGAATCTCTATCTTTTCTTTTGTCTTCGGATTAATTCCCGTCCTGGCTTTTCTCTTCTTTACCAGGAAAGTTCCAAATCCAACTATGGATACCTTATCCCCTTTCACCAGAGCGGCAGTCATATGCTCGAAGATGGCGTCTACCGCTTTCGTTGCAGTCACTTTGGTGCCCTCGATTGCTTTGGCTACTTGGTCAATCAAATCGCCTTTATTCACTTGCCTTTTTCACCCCCAGTTTCGAACGTCATTTCTCTTTTAATGTCCTATCTGCTATTTTAAACTTTAGCCAAATTAGATAATCACCTCCAAAAAATTCGTGTCAATCTTCGGCAATTGACGAATGTACGGAAGGCTGTCATACGTCTCCCTTTCGATACCTAAGAATGAGATTATCCACTTCTTTGGGCGGTGTTTCGGTGGCCTAGATCATTATATCGGCACAAGCTAGGCGGCCATTAGGAATCCTAAGAAGATAGTTATTGCGAAGAGTACGAATCCGTACAGACTCATCCTCCCATGCCACGATCGCTTAGCCGAGGACCGCCTCATTGTTACTAATTGTATTAACGCCCCGGCGATGAGTAGGCCGATACTGGATAGCCCTATTATCCCATGAAGCGTGAAGAAGATTGACCCTCGCGCGAGCAAAGTTGCGACAACCCAGTAACCAAAGGTAATTGTTGCAGAGACGACGAAGAACACGGATGCAATGAGATGGAACTTGCGTGACACAAACCTTGGCAAGTCCTTGAATGCATTCATAGTCGGGGAGAACCTCACCCCTGAGATCGCCGCGAGACCGCCAAACAAGAATGAAACTGACAATAGGGCAGCATGCAACGGCCAGTCACTTAGAATTGCCATGCGGGCATTGTCACTCCACCCACGAGTTTCCCAGTATCCCTTGTAGTCGTAGTCGACCACTTCGATCCGATACACCCACTTAACCCACTTGTACCCCTGGTCATTCGGCGCCACAACCCGCATAGGGAACCCTTGATCTGGTGGCAGTGTCTCCCCGTTCATCATGAAAGCGAGTAGAACATCGGATGCATTTTCGGTTGGCCACGTGAGTGAGGAAGTGTATCCGTCCGCCCCGTAGAAAACCACGTCCATTGCACCTGACTGAACGCCAGCCATCGCTAGGATATTGTTGAGAGGGATCCCAGTCCATGATGCTGTGCCAGACGGTCCCGACACACAATGCAGCTTAGCAATCTCCGTCGCGTTTGGCTGGACAGTAAAATTCGCGTAATCAAAGGTCAGTGGGTAGTTCACCCGCCCATCCACGACCAGAGTCCAGCTAGACACGTTGATATTGGGGGTCCCATTAATGGAAAGAGTGAAGAAATTGGAGTTTGGTGTGATGGCGGCAGGGGCGTAGCCAATCACCAATACCAAGATCAGGGGAAGAGCGAATAAGCCTACCAGTGCTGAGAATGACACACCGGGTCGAGGCATCTAGGATCACTCAAGAAGCCAATACCATTTTTCTTCAAGAACATCATATAATCGACTTTATTTTTTCACTGATCAGATTTGACACACTCACAACTTCGATGCCTTTTGCTGAGGTTGCCACAGTATCTGTGGTAGCTATGAAGGGTGGTGACTCCTTTCTCATTAACTCAACCGCTCCGGGACTATGAACAGCGTGGACATAGGTGAAAGCAACTCTCTTGGCACCCCTCTCTTTTCTGAGAATGTGCGCTGCCCGAGCGATCGTTTTACCTGTGCTAACGATGTCATCTACTATCACAATCGACTTCCCTTTCACATCGACATCCTGAACCAACTTCTGGGTGATTTCACCCGTGTTAACATCGCGTACTTTCTCCAAGGCAGACGCTTGGCTAGAACCTATGATCGCTGCCATCTCTTTTGCCCATCCCAGTCCTTCTCCGTCGGGAGAGAAGACCATGCATTCTTCTGGGTTTTCAACCTTGGTTTTCACAAACTCAGCGAGTGCGGTTACCCCAGAGACATCATAAGCCTTGATTTTAGGAAACCACTTCTCTATTCCAGTGATGCGGTGAACGTGTGAGGTGACCGTTATGAAGTCTGTAACTCCAATGTCCTCAAAGATCTTCGCGACGATTCCACAGGAAACAGGCTCACCCAACCTGAATTCATTGTCCTGTCTTGCATAAGCGAAATATGGAAACACCGCAATCAGTCTCTTCGCGCCATATCTAGTCAAGGTCGATAGCGTAATGAAGCTTCTCAAAACGTAGTTGTTGACATTTTCGCTTTCCAATTTCTGAAAAACAGCTACCACATTATTGCCCTTGATGTCCTCGATTCGTCTCAGGAGTATCCTAGGCTGGAGCTCACCGTCAGGAAATACTCTGTTGTCAATTTTGATGGATTCGGCAGCTAACTCGTTGGCAATTGTGAACACGAGGCCACTATCTCCGACTACGCATATGTCGCTCATAGGAGACTCCTCTCGATAATCATGATGATTCGCTCGACGTCAGTCTGACAGAATCCTTGAATAGATTTCTGTGCTGACGTCAGTAACGTGTAAGAACTCATCTTAAAACTATTATAAGAAGTTTTGTCTGCAAAACTCGAAAAAGACTGGACGAGACTATTGCTAGTCTCGCTCCCATGAGACTGAAATTCCCAGGTCATCGTATTACTTCTTAGGTATTACTTCCTTACCAGCCAACAACCTGGCACTCATTATTAGACTCAATATATATCCCGCGACCGCTGCGACTGTTTCAGGTATTGCTACACCCATGCCTTGCCATGGAAGGAACCAGATCAACATTGCGATCAAACCTAGTATGATAGAGAGAACACCAAGTATCCTCGTGGATCTTCGAAGGATTAAGGCAAACCCGAATAACAGCAACCCCACAATGACTCCTACAAAGATCAGTACCGCAGATATGACGTGTGGCATTATGAAATTCTCCGGAAATATCCCGACTCCGACTGAACCTACGCCTGCGAACAAGAGTGCGATTGCCCCTATGAGAGCCAGAGCATGAGTTCTTGCATTCCATGCAAGCCCAAGAGTGAATAAAACGGTTATTATTCCGCCGATTATGAGTCCAACGTTGAAGATTGGTGCGGAGATAGGATTGTTTAGGTCACCCAAATTGCTTAACGCGTTGCCTGTCCATGTGAACCATGGGGAGACTGAGATCGCTATACCAATGGCAATGAAAACCAACAACTGGCCAAGAATACCACATATTGCAGTCGGTTTCGATCCAAAGATGCGTCCCAAAACTGATGCCATTGCTATTTTATCCCTCCTTTCTTGCCTGCTCCTCTACCTTCCATCCGTTTCATGATTCCGTATTCAGGTGGTTCACTTTCGGGGTATGATATCAGTGTCGCCAGTTAACTTAGTGCTCATGAACAATATCCAAACATACGCTGCTACTGCCGAGATGGTCTCAGGTACTGCAGCATGCTGCCAATAGTTAAGAAACACAGGGATTCCATCGATGGCACCGAATACGAGGACTAGTATCCATGGGATTGCTGCAATGAAACCTATTATGAGGGAAAGCAGACCAATCCTCCTTGTTGGTCGATGAACCATCAAGGCTGCAGCGAAGAAGAGTATGGACAGTGCTGCTGATGCGAACAGCATCACCGAGAATATAAAGTGCCAAGGCGGCATGGTTTCAGGAAAAACCCCGATGCAAATTAGGGCTATGTCAGCAACAAGCAATATCACTGTGGATATGCGTGCAAGAATCGATTTGACCTTCGTCCAAAGTCCAAATACGAAGAATAGCGTTATTATGCCAGCTATGATGAGACCATAATTAAAGACAAATGATGACAAGGGAGACTCAGCATATCTTGAAGGGTGTCCCAAGTCACTCAAAGCATTACCTTGCCAGGTAAACCACGGTGAAACCAAGATTGCTATCATTATGCATAGAAAAGCGAAGAAGGGACCTGTGAAACCACATAGTGCAGCCACGTTTGGCTGAGACAAACGTTTTAAAAAAGAAGCCATTGCTAGTTCGCGCCTCCTTTTTCGAGTACTCTTTGCTTATTGAAGCTGTCTGTCATCTTTATGAGGTTGTCAACTTCTTTTGGATGAGCACCTTCTTAAGGATAACGTATTCTGGCAGGGGGTCACCTACCAAAGGCATGGCATATTTCTGAAACTCTTCTGTAACACCATTTCCATCGTTGTTGATGAAGTTTCTCGGCAAAAACTTGGTGGCATTGGCAACTTTCTCCAGTTCGACTAAACCAGTTGTTGACTGGTAAACTCTGCCGGGTTTTCTGATCAAGGTGATCATTTTGTCATTTTCTTGGTTACTCACCGCTTGTCTCACAGCTGCCTCTCCGACTGAGTATGCTTCCTCCAAATCCACTTTTGATGCAGTTGTCATTGACACCCGCTGTAGAGTACCTGGCTTATCAAAACGTCCTTTCAAATTCAGTTTGCTAGAGGCGAGTTGGGAGAGGTAGTCGGCAATACCGCCGAATTGTTCGTGGCCAAAAGCGTCCAAATCGAGTCCCTTCCTGGATGCTACGAGGGGCTTGCCGTTCTCATCCTTCAATCCTTCACATGCTACTACGAAACAGAAGCCAAGTCGATCATAGACCTCCTTGACGTCAGCAATAAACTTTTCGCGGCTAAATGGGATTTCTGGAACATAGATCAGGTGCGGTGGATCATCCTCAGACCTCCTGCCTAAAGCTGATGCTGCTGTGATCCAACCTGCGTAACGTCCCATGGTCTCGATTACTTTGATCTTGTCGAACGTTATCATTGCCACGCTATCTAGTCCCGCTTCCATGGTCGATATGGCAACCCACCTAGCAACGCTTCCGTAACCGGGGCAGTGATCAGTTGCCTCAAGATCGTTGTCTATTGTCTTTGGAACGCCAATCACCCTAAGGTCATAACCTTCTTTCTGGGCCAGTTGAGATATCCTTAGACTTGTATCCATTGAGTCATTTCCGCCAATATAGAAGAAGTAATGGATGTCGTGAGCTCTCAACACACTCACGATCTTGGCATAATTGTCAACTACCAACTTGTGCCTGCATGAGCCAAGCGCGGCTGACGGGGTAGAAGTCAACTTCTTAATCGTTGATGGAGACTCCTGTCTCAAGTCGATGAGGCGCTCATTCAGAATTCCTTCTATGCCATTCAGCATCCCGTAGACCCCATTGATCTCAGAATGTCGCTTGGCTTCCTCGATAACTCCTGCTAGACTGCTGTTAATCACCGCAGTCGGACCACCTGATTGTCCTACAACAAGTTTCCCCTTGAGTTTCTCAACCATATTCGATCCTCAACCACCTTTCTATTGATCAAGCCAAATTAAATACACAAGCTAGAAGAGCCCACTCAGCAGATCCATGTTCTTTCCTCGTGTCTTGGTGATATGTTCAATGGCGTCGTCGACGGTGAAATCTTTGTGAACAATGCCACTCACTGCCGAAGCAACAGCTAGCGGATCGTCTTTGCCCGGGTATATAACGTTCCTTCCAACAAGCGCACCTCTAACATTCTTGGCTGCCTTCATTCCTTCCACAAACTGTTTTAATATATCAGTGGGGTCTCCAGTTGCTTCGCCACCCAGCAGAAGAATCGGGCAAGTCGTTGCCCTAGCGACCCTATCAAAGCTCTCGCAGTACGGTATCTTAAGCCAACAGTTGGCAGAAGAGTAGCCTAAACCTGTGGCGACTCCAATAACTTGAATCAAAGATTCTGTGTTTTTCAGCATCTTGTACTTCTTATCTTCCTTTTTCACCGGCAATGGTTCTATAAACACCGGGATTCCAAGATCGTTTAGCCGGTTTATGGCTTCAACACAGTATCCTATTGTGTTTCCACTTTCCTTTTCGCTGGTTTCTAATCTGACCATTATCTTGGCTGCATCGATCCTCGTTCTTCGAATACTCTCTGCAGTATAGGCAGTCATACGATCATCCATCTCAAATGCTGTGCCGCTCAAGCCTCCACGATTCATGCATCCCAGGATGACCTTATTGTCAAGGAAGCTCCTGCCTCCGGCCTCCTTTATAAGGTGATTAATGATTAGTAACTCCTCAATGATGTCAGGGGTACTCATCACGCCGTCAAATTCCTCATCTGTTATCACTCTTAGTATCCGTCCGAGAAGTTCGTACCTGTCCCCCATTGCCACTGGGTTTTCGCCAACCTGTGTAACCATTCTCGCAGGATGGTCAGCAGCAAGTATTGTCAATCTCCCGTCCTTTGTAAGGTTGGCTCTTCTTACTCTTCTCTTGCTTTCCTCAGATATTATGTTGGTTCGGTGCACCCTAGCATCTGTTATGCCGGCAAAGAGACTCTTGGGGAAGAAGTCATCAACTCTGAAAATGTAGTCGCCGATGGAGTAACCTGCCATTTATCTCGCACCTGTGCCAGATTTTACTACGCTTTGCGCTATTTAACCTTTCTAAGCTAAACACAGGTGATATGTTTGTAGAGATCCAAAATAGCATCCCGCGTTAGAAAGTAAGTCATCTTCATGGAAGAACTTCACTCATTAATCTGAGCAACCGGAAAGAGCAAATTGTGCGAATGCTCACCTAACCTCATAAAACTGGAACACAAAAGCCTTTTTAATTCACTTCCTGATATCTGAAGTTGAGAGTTGACCCAAAAATGCCCGAGAAGAAGGGATCAATATTCACAGTGTCCAGACCAGAGTTTATTCCAGCAAACTTGGGTTCGCTTTTCTTGGGGCTTTCCTGGGCTGTCAGTCTGCCTATAGACTATTTGCGGTTAGGAATCCTGGTAGTTCTATGTTTTCTCACAATCTACCTTATTTCAGCTTATGGAGCCCAACTGAATACCCTGTCAGACTACAAGCTAGATCTGAAGGATAAGCGGAAAGAACACCTCGTCCGAGCCGTGGATAGGGTAGGACGCAGAAAAATCAAAGCATTCATAGTTGCCGAATTCCTACTGAGTCTAATTCCGCTATACCTGTTGTACCAATTCGAGGGGACGCTGACTTTGGCAATTCTGTGGGCAGTAGGCGTTTTTCTCGCCTATGCTTACTCCATGCCGCCCATAAGGTTAAAGAAAAGATCTTGGCTACAGATGATCGCCATCATCTTAGTCCTTTCTATCATCCCGATGCTGTTCGTATTCTACACATTCGCACCTCAGGTGAACCTCTTATTCATCATTTTCCTGTCGGGACAGGCCTTGACGGTGTACAGCGTGATCATACCGACTGAGATTCGAGACTACTTCGGGGATAGCGCAATGAAAGTCAGAACAATGACTGTTCGGTTGGGTCTTGTGAAAGCATCTGCTCTTAGCATGGTGCTACTTTGTATAGGAGGCGTACTCTGTGGAGCCGCTTTCTTCTGGGTACTGTTCAACGGGTCCTATCCGATCTTGAACGTCTTCCTGCTCGCCATAGTACTTGCTGACGCCTACGTTCTGAGACAATACAAGAAGCTTTATTCTCTTTCGAAGAAGTTTGCTTCCAACGAGAAAAGCTCACTTGCAAACGAGATCACGGATTTGGCAGCTAGCAATCCAAAGTGGATTACGATAGTCACTCAATCGCTTGTTTTAATGTCTCTTGTTCTTCTGGTTTACAAGATTTTTCTGGGAGGAATATTGCCATCGTTATAAAGGCATAAGTTGTCATGGGGCCTAAGATTCCGAAGATTGCAGTCATTTTTCGTGAGAAAACTTGTTTCAATATTGATGGCATTCTCGACTATCCCTCCGTCCTACAATTGCTCTTACCCTACAAATCAGGTGGCTTATAATGATATCCTAAATTGCCGTTTCAGATTACCGCAATGATCCAAAAGAAGTGACACAGAGCAGATCTTGACTCTTCTCATTTTCTTGGAATCGACGTGCATACGTTTGGTGCGCTACCATGAGAGCCATGTTTAATTGCTTCGAGTATTATTGCCGTTGCCCTCTCCGTCGTTAGAGGCACCAATTTTTGAGGGCTCACCCTCGTGAGGGCGAATAGTGCACCCACTGTTTGGGCCAAGTTGTTGCAGCCATCACTGAAATACACATTGCTTTTACCAAGCCTTTGCTGCAGTCTCTCTCCGACTTCCTCGATCGCACAATGACCTGCAACCAGAACTGGTCCTTTAAGTTGATCGATCAACTCTGGGTTGTGCCCCTTTCCGATGACTAGTTCGAACCCACCTCTGCCTTCATAGTCTAAGTACAGAACTTGAAGTACAGCGAGAGGGTTATTCTTGCAACCTTCACGACAGGCCAATTTCGTCCCTTGAATTATCTCGACATCGGGAGGAAACTCAGGATACAGATCAGTGGAATACTTCTCTTTGAATTTCGACAGATCTCCGATGATGTCGATGTCCTCGACTCCTTCAACTCCAACTCCAATTCGGCGCTCGATAGCGATCTTCAGGTGAGGCACGTCATCGGGTGTCAAACCAAAAACGCGAGCACCAACCAAGTCAGTCGCTAGAACGTCCCTTCCCCCGATAAGTATTCGGAAAGGCTTGACGCATTTGTCTGCAATTGCGGTAGGTGGATAATGACCATATATAGTTCCCTCAATTCCATCTATCAACGTGAAATCAGGCTGGATAAAACCCAAGACATCAACCAGTTTAGAGTGTAAGTTGTAGTTGTGATCAGATTTACGATCTTGGTGACGAGGAAATGCCCACTGGTTTTTTATTCCAAGAGTTACGCCAGCCATTGAGTGGGTCTTCAACTTCGGGATATTCACGTAGAGATTCTCGTTTTTCCTTTTGATCAGCTCCTCGACTACTGTGCGGGACATCTCGAAGGTTGTGAGATCGTAACCTTCAGATGGACTCTTCTTCGCATGTGGTTTCCCCTTAAATTCGAAGCGCTCCGTCGGTTCTTCATCCAGAAAGACGGGAATTGCGCCTGTCCGCTTACAGATATCCGAATACCCATTTGATTCAAAAACCAAGCGAGTGTAATTCCCTTGAGTTGAATTCTCAATCACGTAAACGCCACTAGCACCCACCTTGAAGAAGTACTCTATGACTGTCTCCAGAACCTCAGGACGTGTGTAGCAATATCGCTTTGCGTCAATTGCATTCGGTTTAAGATACACGTCCCGACTCGCCTTCAGCATTTGACCCCCTCCGCCGAAGGTCACAAAAATATCTTCAACCGCTTGACTCAGATAACTCATGAAAGTGAGGTGGTCGTCCGGATCGACGGGAACTTCTTTTATAACGACTTGAGTCTTGCCCATTAATTGACTTCCCTCTTCCTTGCCTTTGTGGGTCTCTTCATTTTGTTATTGTGGATGATCCTTGTCAGGATAAGAGTGAGTCCGGGCTGTTACTTAAGAGTGGTTGCAGCCTTCCAATTAGACCTCCTTCGATACAATCACTCTACTTTGGATTGATGTCTCGTCGTCAGAAGTATTCTGTCAGAGATTCAAACCGACTTCATATGCGTTCTTTGGCAGACTATAATCTTCGCTCCCTATCTTCGGAGTAGAGAAGAGGAGTCTTCGTCCAAGAAAATATGGCATCTAGGATGTTGTTTCAGTATAGATGCTGGGTGAATTGGAGATACGGGCGCGTCTATGGACAGACAGTCTCTAACTGCTTCTGCCTTGCGCTTGTCGAGGCATGTGCAGATGATACTATCAGATCTCATAATCTGCTTTATTGACATTGATATTGCTCTTTTTGGGACTTCTTCGATAGAGTGGAACCACCCTTCACCAACCTGTTGCTTTCGGCACTTCTCATCCAGAGCCAGAATGAGATAGGGTTGGTCGGTTTCGAAATCAGCTGGCGGATCGTTGAAGGCAAGATGACCATTCTCACCGATTCCCACGAAAGCAACGTTGATACTTTCTTTCGAAATCAGGTCACTGATTCTCTTGCGTTCAGCTTCTGGATCTGCAGCATCACCCTTGATTAGATGTATCTTGCCTGGGCGCACTCTGCTAATGAGACGATCCATAAGGTATTTCCGGAAACTGGCGGGATGATTTGCAGGAAGCCCAACATACTCGTCAAGATGGAACATCTCCGTCCGCATCCAATCAATTCCTCCCATTTTGCAGAGCGAATCGAGGAATTCGAATTGTGACGCTCCAGTTGCGGCAACAAAGCATGCTTTCGGCTTTGATTTCAACGCGCCACGTAGAATATCATGCGCCTTCTTGGCAGCTGCACCACCAGTTTCCACTTTTGTGGCACCAATACTGATCTCCAACCACGCACTCCCTTTGATAGCACTCAAAGAGGATTAGCATGACTGTTGTATATATTTCTCCCCCCTAGCAGGGCCGATATGGGAAAGCGCGTTCACCTGCTGCATTCTACGGCACTAGAACGGGACAGATGAAGAGGCAGTGTAATAAATACCTAGCCGCTGATCATAGATCAGAGAAGCTGGAGGTCTGATCAATGAATCCCAAGCCGAAAAAGACATTACCTCGCAGACTGCCAACAAAGGATTCAATGTATGCATTCTACCTTGCAGATCCTGTTAGCAAGGCTATTGAAAGAGAATTGGATAGGACTAGACTCCGGTACTCTTATCTCGACTCAGAGTTGAGATGCAAGACTCAAAGTAAGGAAGTACTAAACGGTTGTCTGCTGTCGGGTAAAGCCATCCTTGAATATGGCGGCTCTAGTTCAGATCTGGGTCGGTTTGATATGTTTTTTATTCCGCCAGAGAAAACACTCCGAATTAAGCCCCAGGAATCTGAGACGCGGAGCAAAATCTGTTTCGTGTCCAGTCCATCTGTGAGAAAGGTCGACGCTGATTTTGAGATCCAGAGATTTGGCTTTGACAAATTTACTCATCAAGGAGAAATAGGGTCGGATAGGAAGATGTCGACTTATAGAACCAATTGGACAGCTATCAAGAACGGCTTCTTCATGTCCGGTTTCACACAAATACCAGATTACTCACTAAAGCAGGGAGTTGTGACGAGTGTTAATCTGGAGAAGGATAAAGAGGGAGAACTCGAGATAAGTTCGCACATCCACCCGAACATCCCTGAAGTCCACATATACTGCATCTCTGACAAGAAAACAGCTGTCACCCAGTATCTCATAAGCCCTGAAGGGTCTTCCATTTGCAGAGACCTCACAGATGGGGAAGGAGCATTCTTCCCTGGAAACTTGGGTCACATGAATTTCGTCAGACCCACATACAGGAACGTCGCATACTGTTTGTACATGTGGGTAATGCCAACCTATGGAAAAACAGACTACGTTAAGCCTGTCCCGTTGAATACATAGAAGCTCGGAATTAGAGTTATGCAAAGCTTGACCTTAAAGCACAGAGGATATTTCACAGGAGCCTAATACAGATGCCAATCTGGTAATACCGGTAAGGAGACAAGCCACCAAAATACTATAGACAAGAATAATACTACTAAGACAAATGTGAAGACTCTGGATCCCACCCTTCCTACGATTCTTCTCCAGTTCACGCCCCTACCCTCCTTGTCTTTTTCTATAGACCCATATGGTAAACAGGTTTCTAAGGATTTCGCCTTGGCTGCGAACAGGACAGAGATCGATGATCCTTTGGAACCAATGATCTCACTTACAATGTTTCGTCCCCTCGCCAACCACACCCAAGTCGCGGCACGTCCAAAACCTATTTGTCTTGTGTATCAAGGAGACCAAGGGCGTTTTATGTTTGGTTAAATGCTTCTTCATTCATCATGCACGGAAAAATGGAACTAGAACCGGTCATGGCGCAGAACCTCAGGATTTACCAAGTTTGGTGGAATTCCATCTTCGAGCACTGCTACAGCGTTCTCAACAGCCATGACTGCCATCTTGGTTCTTGTCTCGACGCTAGCAGAGCCTATGTGTGGAACAAGCACGATGTTGTCAAGTTTGAGCAAAGGGTTCGACATCAATATTGGCTCCTTCTGGAAGACATCCAGTCCAGCGCCTGCGATCTTTCCTTCTCTCAGAGCGTTGTATAGAGCCGCTTCGTCCACAACCGGACCTCTGGATGTGTTTACTAAAATCGCGGTCCTCTTCATGACGTTCAAATACTTCTCATTGACCAGGTTGCGAGTCTTCTCGGTTAGCGGAACGTGGACAGAGACGATGTCAGATTCCTTGAAGACTGTTTCCATGGATGCGTAGGTGAGTCCCATTTTGGTTTCGAGTTCCGTGTTTCTGAGCTCATCGTAATAAAGGATAGTCATATCGAAGCCCTTCGCCCTCCTTGCCATTGCTTGTCCTATTCTGCCTAGACCCACCAGACCGAGGGTCTTGCCATGAATGTCTTGTCCTGTCATGAACATTAGGTTCCATTGAATCTTCCATTTGCCTGCTCTGAGGTATCGGTCAGCCTCAGCTATTCTTCTTGCCACTGCCATCATTAGGCCCCAGGCCAAATCAGCGGTTGTTTCGGTTAGAACCCCAGGGGTATTTGTTACGTAGATCCCCCTCTCACTGGCTTTTTTCACATCAATATTGTCGTATCCAACGGCGATATTGCTGATTACTCTCAGATTCTCTGCCCGATCGATGATCTCTGAAGTGATCTTGTCCGTAAGTAGGCACACTAACCCATCAGCAGTCGCGATTCCCCGTTTAATGGTTCCCTCGCTTGGTGGCTCATCTTTGGAATTGAAAGTTGATGCGATGTTCTTTTTCTGGAGTATGCTTAATGCCTGATCGGGAAGCGTCTTTCTGGTTACGTACACCCTCATTTCTGATTCAACCTTCCATGGGCAACGTATGGGCCCCGCTTAGAAGTATTCGATCTATCACTCATTAGCGTTTCGACGTTAAGAAGATCGCATTCTAAATATCAGAACGCGCCATAGGAGAGAAAACAGTAATAAGAAATGTGATCATAATTTCTCTAGCAGATTCGGGCGCCAAGTCAATCGACAGAACAGACACGAGTTTCCCTTGAGCGCAACTCACTGAGACGACTCTGATATTCGAGGCAGAAGGAGCTGGTCTGGTAATGACAGGTGAACCAAGTCGCGAGAACCGTACCTACAAGCTAATAGTAATAGGGGACTCTCGCGTCGGTAAAACCTCTCTGATCCGAGCTCAAGCGGGGATGCTGTTTAGACCTGAGTACGTCGCAACGATAGGCGCGGATGTGATCACTAGGATCTACGAGTTCAATGACAGAACTCTGTATCTTCTAATTTTCGATGTCAGAGGACAGAGCATACATGACTCGGTAAATGATTACTTCTTTTCTGGAGCTGCAGCAACTCTGATGGTATTCGACCTTACAAGGAAAGAAACATTCAAACATGTAGAAGACTGGTGTAGCGAGGTTCGGAAGAGGATACCATACCGCATCCCAATGACCCTAATAGGAAACAAGGCTGATCTAAAGGACAAGCGTGAAACCAGTTTCGAAGAAGGAAAAGCAGCTGCCAATGCAATGAGATTGGATAACTACTTGGAAACGTCGGCGAAGACGACTGATAATGTTGACAAGGCTTTCATGGAAATACTTGCACGCTGTCTAGCTGAGGGGCCCAAAGACGTAAGACTGGCTAACAGAATGGAAGATGTTCTGAAGGGCATTCATGCTGCTGACAGTGAAATAGTTGCCGAAATTAGGAAACTCGACAAGATTGGTAAGAAGGGTGTCGGAGCAGGTGGACAGTCATAGCAAAGGCATCATCAGCCAATTGTCGAGCTTGGTCTGCTTACCTCAGTTCTCAAACAAGTAGATTGGCTCCTCATACCTACGTCCATCTACAATCTGACCGCCAGGTAGCTTGACAAGTTTTCTGCTTGAGAGGAGACTCTGTAACTTTTCATTCGCTTCGGTGATTTCGAGTTTCTCACCGTCGAGCCACTCGACTGGGATGTTCACGCCGAGTATGCGCACTGGAAATACGTGTCGAGTAGCCTTGGGAGCAAACACTTCGCCTCTGAGGGCAAAGTGAAGAACGTCTTTCTTGGAGAGTACGGGAACCATAAGACATGTCGAAGATTTGTCGTTTAGGATGATTGTCTTGGCATCGGACTCAGTCTGGAAGGTGATCCTCAGGCCACTTGAACGGAGTTTCTCTTCTATTAGGTATATTGAGTCATATGCTTCCTTGGGATTAGTTTTCTTCCCTGTTCTGATGATCCATGCGGAGCTCGATGATCGGAACGCGCCGATTCCCTGAAAACTGTTTATCTTCCTATCAAGATTGGTTGTTTCCGCCTCATTTATTCTCAAGTTCTTGAAGGATGTGCGTGTCATCTCCACGATCTCTTTCGTTGACGCTCCCCCTATTATTACGCGATACCATGCGCCTAGCTGAACAACGGGAACCGTATAGTCGATGAAGCAACATGGAACATAGGAGGAACCGAGCTCTCTCAAAGCAACGACTCTATGCATTCCGTCCAGAACTACTAGGGTCTTCTCATCAACAATAACGGGGTCCTTGACAATACCGTCTTCCTTTATGAATGCTTCCAACTTCTTTATGAAGTCAGGCAGGACTTTCTCGTGAAGTTTTAGTGCCCAGACATCGGCGAGAGCAACCTTAAGAATTCCGTCCCTAACTGAAAACATCTTTATCTTTGGGGTCGTCAAAGGCAATCGACACCAAGCCCTCGATGAAGTTGTAGATATTGCGGTCCACAGCAGTACGGATTATGGTCCTAGTATTTCAATATGCTAGTTCCGACTACAGGATATTCATCTGCGTCTGATACGATCACATGGGGATACGGTGGCGAATGCTTTCGATCCGATAAGAGTGTTCACTCAAATATCCAATCAGGAACGTGACTGTTCCGTACGGCAATAAACTTTGACGGTAGGGATCTGCGACTTTCGTAATCTCCATGATGATTATTGCTATTTGCTTGACAAACTTTATAGGAACTCTCAAGCTAACAGGAAGAATTAGAGAGACTCTGCATTATTCGCAAACGTGCAGCAGGGGAACATCGTGAAGTCAAGCTTACCTTCTCGTTTGACCTCTGAAGAGGCAAGACTCGCAGATTTTGAGATCTTCAAAGAACATGCCAAGGACTCGATTGAACTTCTAATGTCGGTTGAGTCAGACGTGAATCCTTTTGGCGAAAGAGTTTTGCTTGACGAGATCGTTGCTGACATTCGTAAGGCATCTTCCCCTGAGGAGCTGCATGGAATAATGAAGGAATGCCGAGATGCGGTAAAAAACGTCGTAGCAGCGTATATGGAGTTCAACAGAATAATCGAGCGCGTGAATGGAGAACTAATTGACAAGGATCAGAAATTCGCTATGAGTACCTGAGTCATCTCGTTTTGGAATTGGCAGCAATATGCTTCTTTTGTGCAAACGCCAGCATCTCTAGTTGTTCTATCATCTTGAGCCTTAAGGTGCATGGAGGGAAAGGTTTGTTGAACCTCTCCCAGCTGCAATCCAAAGGAAGAACACTGCTCGATACTGAGGCCAAGTCAAAGGATAGGCTCTTTCATTATGCTATTGCGCCTGCAACTAGCTCCACAACATCCTTTACTTGCAGTTTTGTCTTCTTAGCTTTAGCGGCGTCGATGAAGTTTCCCCTGCAGAACGGGCATGACGAGGAAAGGAAGTTGGCTTTGGTTGCTTCGGCCTCAGCTAGTCTGTCAATTCCAACCCTCACAGCCATTTCTGCGAAAGCTGACTTGACTCCTCCTCCAGCTCCGCAACACCATGCGTTCTCTCTATTCCTTTTCATTTCGACGAACTCCAAGCCAGGTATGGCTTTCAGGACTTCTCTTGGAGCATCGTAGACTCCCGCTTGTCTGCCTAAGTGGCACGGGTCGTGGTATGTGACCTTGCCCTCATTCGCGCCTTCTTGTAGTTCGAGTTTGTCATCCTTGATCAGGTCGCGGATAAATTCAGTTGCATGGACGACATTGAAGGGGAGTTTCCCGACAATTTCTGGGTAATCAACTTTCATGGTTCTGTAGCAACCCGAGCAATGAACCAACACATCCTTTGCTCCGCTTTCCTTCAACGCCTCAACGTTGTGCTTCGCGAGTTTCTCAGCTAGTGCTTTGTTCCCAGTTCTAATTGCTACTGATCCACAGCAGTACTCTTGCGGGTTCATTACCGCAACTTTGACCCCAGCTGCATCAAGTACGCCAAGAAGTGAGGTCAGTATTTCTGGTTGTCTGTACGGTTCCGTGCAGCCTGTGAATAGAACTAGTTTGCCCTTTGCAGACAGCTGCGTGCCCGCTGGTACCCATTTGCCTCTTTCATCATGTTTCTCGAAATAGGGGTTGTGGTCCTTTTCGATCGACCCCATGATCTCTTTGTGTCTGGGCATTGGCCCAAACCCTGACTCGACAAGGTCTGCTCTGAAAGCTTCAAAGACTTTGACGTGGTCGATCCAGCGGCTGATTGGGAGCTCTACGCAAGCATTGCCCGATTTCTGGCATGCCTCCTTGCAGCTGCCACATAGCGTACATTGATAAACTGACTCTGCTAGCGCGTCACTTGGTTGGAGAGTACCTCTCAATAGACCATCTGCCATCCTGAGTCTTCCTCTCGCTATGATTGGCTCGAATCCACCCAAATAGTCCTTGACGGGGCATACATCGTATCTCCCTACCGCTGGTTTGACCATTTGTCTGCAGTCTCCGATTCGGGAGCAGGATACAACCATTTGCTGTAGCTTCCTTAGGTTTGTGAACGGTAATTTGGTCGTTTGTTTTGACATCATCTTTATCCTCCTCTGTAATTCTCACAGGTAGAATTTTCCTGGGCTGAGGATTCTGTTTGGATCCAATGTCTTCTTTATTGAACGCAGGAAGTCGTAGTATGGTCCAGGATATGCACCTGCTGCCACGACTGCTCTGCTTACGGCCTCGCCCATCATGTATGGGACCATGCCCTCCTTAGCGAGCATTTTGATCTGGTCTATCCAGAGTTCGTAATTCAGCTCCCTCTTGTCTTCGTCTGGCCAGCATACTAGCCCACAATCCATTTCGACGGTTGTATGTCCGCAAAGTAGTGCCATTGCCAATCCCTGCACAGCTGGTCCAGCTTTTGTCAGCTTATCCATGTTCTTTATTTCCCACTCACCCAGTTTCTTGTTGACTTCTGGGAATCTGTGTATCGGGAGGTGATGTTCGGTGGAACACGGCATGCTCCCTGGTCCTATCGAACCCCAAAGTGCATGGAAGTTTTGCCAGTGACCATTTTCCTCATAGTGCCATTTCGCCCAGTTGCCTTTCTCCATTGTGTCTCCAAGTGCTTCTCCCCCATTCTCAGCTACGATCTTGTCTACAATTTTCTGCTTGGAATCGAGCTCTTCTGGGGTCTCACCCTCCATCGTGTAGAAGAAAACCGCCTTGTTCAATCCCTTCCAAGCTTTGGCAATCGGGAAGTTAACTGCTGGCACTAGGCCTCCTGTCAAACCTTGAACGGAGAGAGGGGTCCAATATTGAGAGTCGTATATGCCCAGGTCGCCTTTCTTTCTCCAAGCCAGCCATATCTTGGCGGCTTTGACATCAGATGGTTCTTTCAATGTAAATGTTTTGGCAGCATGGTATGGCGGTTTTGGAAATATCTCCAAGGTTGCCTCTGTTTTCACTCCGAGAAGTCCTTGATCCCCGAGGAACATGGCGCAGAGATCTGGTCCAAGTCCATATCTGCAGAATGGTTCCTTAACGTATATGCTTGAGTTTGAGCCTGTCTGTACTATGTCGCCTTGGGGCAAGACGACTTGAAGCGCCACAACATGCTGAGTGCATGTTCCGTACTTTGCGCCTCCTCCGCCTCCGACACTATGGTGCGAGAGCCCGCCGCCAATCGTCGCCGAGAGACCGCTGCCCGGACCAAGGTTTCCAGTGTAGTATCCCTTCTCGAATAGAACCCCATTGAGTTGAGCCCATGTTATTCCTGACTGAGCTGTGACTGTCAACGTTTGTTCATCAATATTGATTATCTTGTCCATTCGTGTCAAGTCTATTACTATTCCGCCAGCCTCTACTGGCTTTGAACCCCCCGAGAGGTCACATGCTCCTCCTCGCGGAATAACTGGAGCCTTGAATCTGTTGGCGATGTGAAGGATCTGTGACACCTCGTCGGTGGATCCAGGGCGGACGACAACGTCAGGCCAGCGCTCAGGTAGAGCAGCATCTATGCTCTTGCCATAAGTCTGGCGGACAAAGTCTTCCTCAGATACGTATTTCGATCCTACAATATCTTCTATGGCATTGTAGATACTAGTCAAGTCCCTTTTCTTCCTCCTTATCTTACTGACTTGAAGTGTTACCGTCAGAAGTTGTGATATGTGATCGTGTTGACGTTGGATATATCGTTTTGCTTGTCCTTGCCACGACGTGTGTTGTCTGCTGGTTGTAAGGCAGTCTTCCCAAAAGGAAATTGAAGGGTAGGCATTTGGCTTCATTAGAAATCCGATTACTTACTGGCGTGAACAATCTTCTGAGGGTTGCTTTGCCTACTAACATAAAAAGAGAATAGATGAGGTTTACTTAGCTTTCTTGGCTATGCGGTTGGCTATTAGTGCCGCCACGGTTCCTGCAGCAACTCCTGCGTCAATGTTCACTACTGCTATTCCGAGGGCGCATGCTTGGAGCATTGCTGTTAGCGCGCTCATACCCTTTTCACCCATCCCATAACCTGTTGAAGTGGGTACCGCAATAATCGGGATATCGAGCAGGCCCGCGACAACAGATGGTAAGGCACCTTCTCTTCCCGCCACGGCTACGGCTACGTCGGCATCCTTTTCAATGAACTCCCTGAGAGCTGGGAACAATCTGTGAATTCCAGCTACTCCTACGTCATATGCGGCGATTGTCTCGCAACCCATTTCTTCAGCGATCACTCTGACTTCCTCTGCAACTGGAATGTCCGTAGTTCCTGCGGCCAAGATGCCTATTTTTCCACCAGTCTTTTGTGTTTGATAGTCCTTTGTGTGTAGCACCACGATTCTGGCCTTTTCGTATATGATCATTGTGCCAGAGGAGCCTCGCTTGGATCTTCTCTCCAAAGCTTCGATATGCTCTTTCTGAACTCTGCTCAGAATTGCTCTGCCGGAGTTTTCTAGAAGTTTAGTAGCTATTTCCACAACGTCCTCGGGGGTTTTTCCTTCGGCAAGAATTATCTCAGGGACGCCTCTCCTCTGTTCCCTGCCTATATCTATTCTGGCCATATTGCCTACTTCTTCGATGAGGAAGAGCTTGAGCAGTTTCTCAGCTTCATCTACTGATATTTCCCCCGCGGCCAGTTTCTCCAAGATGTCTCTCAAATGAACCTACGCCCAGTTGTGTTTTCATCTGTAAGCCCATATTTTTATAGAGGCACCTTACTCTATGTTTTGCAACGTATTATAAGGTGATGCTATCCTCAAGAAGAAAGGACGGGATGTGCTGTGGAGAAACCGAGCAATCAGGTCATGGTTGTGGATTGCCAGCTGTCTGGGATCTCTGGAGACATGATAATCGCCGCGTTACTTGGAGTAGGTGCAAGTGAATCAAGGGTCGTAAACGCCATTGAGTCTGTCAAGGCTCATGTCGATTGGTGCAGGCGCATTGATGTCAACATCAAGGACGTTGCCAAGAAAGAGATCAAAGCCAAACAAGTTGATATAGAGATAGAGGAGGATCCCTTAGAGATAGGCGAAGGTAGGAGCGCTTCTTCAGTGAAGCGTGCTGTTAGTGAATCCATCCGCGGGTTGGAGTTGTCTGACGATGCAAGAAACTTTGCATTGAGAACCGTTGACACGTTGTTCGAAGCTGAAATGAAAGTTCATGGCAAAGTGGATGTGAGCGAAGTTGAATTGGGCGAACTCGGATCAACCGATACAGTCGCCGACATAGTCGGAGCCGCTACAGCGCTTGATGACTTACACGTATTTCCCAGTATGGCTGTTTATTGTACGCCTGTAGCAGTGGGTGGGGGGCTTTTCAAGTTCTCTCACGGAGTATTTCAGTCACCTGGACCTGTCACACTTGAGATTCTTCGCGGGTCGGGTTTCCCAATGATAGGAGGCCCTGTAGAAGCAGAATTGGCGACACCCACAGGAGCTTCCATTTTGGTGAACATTGTGAACAAGGAAGTTAGCAGACTCTATCCCAATTTTAGACCTCGCGCGACTGGCTATGGTGCTGGGAGAAGAGACTTCGTTGAGGTGCCGAACATCCTCAGGATTGTCATTGGAGACCAAATCGACCATGGGCTCCTGACCGATGGAGTTTATGTTTTAGAGACGAATCTGGATGACGTTAGCGGTGAGATCATCGGTTTCTTGATGGAGCGATTGATAAGTGAAGGAGTTAGGGATGTCTGCGTTGTTCCTGTCATGATGAAAAAGAGTCGTCCTGGTCAAATACTGAAGGTCATCGTTGATGAGGGAGAGGTCGAAAGGATATCACGTATGATAATCGATGAGACTGGGACACTTGGTGTTCGTAGCTATCCAGTCAAGAGGTTTGTTCTATCTCGTGAGGTAGAACCAGTTGAAGTCCAGATAGGGAATATTGTCAGGAATGTTAGAGTGAAGGTCGCAAGAAGCAACGATGGGAGGATCCTCAACCTGAAGCCTGAGTATGAAGACGTTAGAAGCATATCGATTGAAATCGGGAAACCTTTCAGAGAAGTTGAGCGAATAGTCATGGAAGAAGCGAAGAAGAAATCACAGAACTCCGTCGAGGAGAGGTAGTCGCACGTAATGCAAAATAGATAACCGGAAGATGCATTTCTCTCGACCTTCTTTTCACCTATCGCCCTTTGATGGGCAAGTTGATGTACTCCTCACCCTCCCCGCCGTAGACGAGTTCATGTTCCATGAAGAGATCAAGTTTCTCCTTGATGTGCTCCTTGGTTAAGTGTGGAAGAGCTTGATGCAGAGATTCTAGCGTCTGGACATTCTCGCAAAGTATGAATATGTCCCTTTCATTGGCTTCCATTGTGAAGAACTTTGTGACTCTGTGTGTTCGTTCATCTCTGATTTGCAGATACGTTTTCATATCGTAGAATTCGAGCTTGGGGTTCTCCATTTGCCATTTGCTGAGTGATTCGTCAATGACTCTTCTGAGTCTTGACAGCTGTTTGGTGGTAGCGGCTTCTTCGTTCTCTTTCTTGAATGGGTAGAAGTACTGGAGTATTTCGTCTTTGATGTTGTCCCTGAGCCAAGGAAAGATGTCCTGCCCGAACATCAAGCGTGCCACTTCGTCTTTGCTGAAGTTTTCTAGGTCGGTTCCGAATTTTATTGTTACTCCATACTGTTTAGGCGATGTATAAACATTCGATCCGTAGTTGAGATTGAAGTCGGCTGTCGTCACGTACTGAACTAGATGGTTACAGCTTCTGATGACCTGAAGGCATTTTTTCAGGTCTTCAATAGTCTCACCTGGGAAGCCGATGATCATGTTCCCTGCAACCTTCACTCCAAGCTCCTTTCCCCACTTGAGAACCTTCAGGTTGTCTATCACCTTGGAGTCTTTCACCATTTTCCTTAGGAGAGGATCGCTAAATGATTCAAAACCAACTTGCAGTCTTCTAAACCCTGCTCGGTACATCTTTTCGAGTAGGTCCTTCGTGACACCTTGTGGGCAAGCTTCCGCGAACAGGTCGAAGTCGCGACCCTCAGCGATCAGAAGACCGCACAATCTCTCTAGGTTCTTGACGTTACCGAGTAAGTCTAGGTCGACAAACACGAAACGCCTAGTCTTGTGCCGATCGCTCTCATAGAGCAGTTCTTCGAATACTCGTTCGGCTGGACGGGATCGATAGATTTGACTCGCAAAAGAAGTGCAAAAGGCACATTTTCCCCATGGACAGCCTCTTCCCATTTCTATGAGCAGTTCTTCGATCTTGTCTGAATTCGGATATGTGCTGTAATCTGGGAAGGGAAGTGAAGACAAATCTGAGATTAATGGTTGGGGAGGATTGCGCACAATGTTCCAGCCATGCCGTTGAATGGTCCCTTTTACTGAGCCGATTTCCATTTTTGTGTCGAGGCTTGCGGCCAAGTCTTTGATGATTGGTTCGCCTTCGCCGTCAGCAATTATGTCGATTTCATCAAAAACTTCGATAAGTTTCGCACCGAAGTTGCCATGTGTAGCAAATCCACCGAAAACAGTAAGTGTTCTGGGACTGGCTTGTTTTACCAGTCTTGCCAAGTACAATCCAGGAATAAGTTGCGTTAGAGTGACAGCCGAGATTCCGACGAGTGTGTAATTGGTCCAATCGATGTCCGTAATCCACTCATCGATCCAATTCTTGCCTTCAGATTCAAAGAAAGCATATCGGTCGCCAAGATCGTAGTCCCGGTTCTCCTTCACCACGTCTCTGACGGTTCTCAGTATTTCAGTGCCTTTCTTCTCGTAATAGTCTGGAAAAAGCATCGAGGAGAAGGTGTAGAGCGCCAGTATGGCATCCTCTGGCTCGATCACATCTAGCTCATCAGCCAGAAAGTTATGGAACTCGCCATTCCAATGCCTACAATCACTTTCCACATTGACAGAAGAGAGTACAGATCTTAGGTAACTGACTGCAAGTGAAGGATACCAGTAGACGCCACCCACAAATTGAGACACCAAGTGATGGATCGGAGGATCCACCAGCATTATCTTGGCAGCCAAGGTCTAGACCAACTTAGATTTGCAAAGTAATCTCAGCAATCTATCTTGCTATGATAAGCCTCTTGCGACACTATTATTTTAAACTATTACATTCGCATAACATAGAAATCAAGAATAGTTCTCCATGGTCGAAAAACATAAAAGGGAGATTAGAGTTACACTAGTCTCCTCCCGACATGATTTGAGAAAAGGCGAAGTATGTGACAACCTAATTAAGGGGGATCGTGTTGAAAGAGCAGGTTCTGAAGAGGGATAGACGGATAATCTACAAGAAGCTGCAGAAGAGGAATTCAAAGACTGTTATGATGGATCCAAGGCTCGGGTCCTAGCAAGTCTGGTTTTTCTGTCTGGTTGCCCTCATATCTTGGGAAGCGCTTCAGCAATCTTGTTTTCTGAGAACCGATTTCTCAGCGTAAGACCTGTCGAAGACATATGACGCCAGAGTTGCCATTAGAGGAGTAGTTCTATCACTACGATTCGCAAACACGCGGCATCAGTTCTAGCAATAAACGTTATCTAATACGGTTTGCCATATGGAGGGTTATATGGCTGTCCCCTTGCTGCAAGCGTTGTTCAGGAAGTAAAGCGAGAAATGCCAGACGTAAGCAGATTCTTCAAGCCGTATGTTAAGGAAGTTGAGCCCTATAATCCCACGGCAATCCTTCGTGTCCTATACAAGGATCGAAGTGACTTTGCCAGAATGATGGGGAATGAGAGTCCTTATCCGCCTTCTCCCAAAGTCAGGGAAGCCATGAACGGTGCGTTCGACCAACTAGGGTGGTACCCTGATTCATCCTATTTTGAACTTCGTGAAGCGCTCTCATCTTACACTGGGCTCACGACTGGAAGCATCATGGTCGCAAATGGCTCAACTGAGATAATAGACCTTGTTTCGAGAGCGTTCATCGAAACTGGAGACGAGGCCATACTCTCAATACCTACGTACTCGCCATACAGGGCGAGACTTCGCGTGGCTGGAGCAAATATCGTGGATGTCCCAAAACCCAGACCTGACCTCAGATACGACATTGACGGAATACTAAGGAAGATAAGCCCTAGGACAAGGATCGTTGTTGTTATCAGACCAGACAACCCTGTAGGAAGCGTAGTCCCTGAAGAGGATGTAGAAAGGATACTTGACACCGGTGTCCTACTGCTACTTGATGAAGCCTACTATGAATTCTGCGGCAAAAGCCTCACAAAACTGATCGACAAATACGAGAACTTGATTTGCCTCAGAACGCTCTCAAAAGCGTTCAGTCTAGCTGGTCTAAGAGTTGGTTACGCATTAAGCAGCTTGAAAGTCATAAAGTATCTGGAACGAGCGCGACCCGCATTCACTGTTAGCTTGTTGGCCGAGAAGGTAGCAGTAGCAGCTTTGAAGGACATCAAATATGCCCAAGGCAACGTTCGGAAGATAGTTGAGGGAAGGACATTCCTGTTCGACGAGTTCTCGAAAATTGAGGGTCTAAGACCCTATCCTTCTGAGACAAACTTTATACTTGTGAAGCTAGAGAATAGTCAATTACCTATAGGAAAGATAGAGATGGGGCTCATGCAGCGCGGGATTCTCGTGAGGAACTATACTGGTGCAAAGGGACTTGAAGGAGAGTATGTTCGTATTACTGTGTCCACAATGGAAGATAACCTAAGATGCGTTAAGGCTCTTCATGAGTTGTTGGAGGTGTGAAATTGAAGGATGACGGAACTCAAGTATATTTTGGCACATGACATCGGAACAGAAATGAACAAGGCAGCCATAGTTGGCACGGATGCCAAGATAGCTGGAACTGCATCCGCTGAGTATAATGTCAGCTATCCGAACCCTGGCTGGGCGGAGCAGGATCCTGAAGTCTACTGGGAGGCCATAGTCAAGACTACTAGGGAAGTCTTGGCGAAAACTAAGATCAAGCCTTCTGAGATCGGTGCATTGGTCTTTGATGCCATGATGGCTTCGATAGTTCCAGTAGACAAGAACGGCAAGGCTCTGAGACCGATCCTCCTTTGGCTTGATACAAGAGCATCCAAGCAATCTGACAAGTTCATGACGCTGTTCGATCCAATGGAATTGCTCAGGAGACCAGTAATCCCACCAATGTCCGCCAAAGATCAAATACCAAAGATAATGTGGATCAAAGAAAAAGAACCCGAGATATTCGCTAAGACCGCAAAGTTCGTTGATGTTAAGGACTATATGATCTATAAGTGTGTTGGAGATTTCTTCGTGGATTGGAGTTGTGCCTCTGTTGACGGAATGTTCAATATGAAAACAAACACGTTTGAGAAGGAAATCGTAGAGAAGATCGGGCTCACAGAGGAAAAGCTATCCAAAGTCGTGAAGACGATTGATATGGTTGGGAACCTGACTAAAGAAGCTGCCCATGAGTTGGGACTAACGGAGAATGTGCAGGTTGTCTGTGGCTGTGGAGATGTTCCAGCCGTCGGCATAGGCTCCGGAGCAATAAAGAATGGTAATCCACACCTTTACATGGGATCATCGGGTTGGATAGCTCTCCACACGGATAAACCACTGTTCGATCTCAGCGGTGTTGGAACGATATGTTCTGGAGATCCTAACAAACTATTGCTTCTCGGTCAAATGGAGAACGCAGGTAGTTGCTTGAAGTGGTTCAAGGACGAACTCTGTGAATCAGAAAAAAGAACAGCCGAGCAATCAGGCAAAGGCGTCTACCAGATTCTTGACGAGGAGGCTACAAAATCTCCGCCTGGATCGAAATGTCTGTTATTCACCCCATGGATGCTAGGTGAGAGATGCCCATTCATCGATTCGAAAGCAAGAGGTGGATTCGTGAATCTGGCCCTGAATCACAGTAAGAGGGACATGATCAGGTCAGTGATGGAAGGCGTAGCCTACAACACGAGATGGGTTCAGGACATGTTTGAGGTTAACCTAAATCAGAAGATTGTTGCTTTGAACGGTGTTGGAGGAGGAGCAAAGAGTAGTCTCTGGATGCAGATATTCTCGGACGTACTTAACAAACCAATCAAGCAGATTCACGTTCTCCAAGATGTAGGATCGGTTGGGGCAGCGATGGTGGCATCGGTTGCACTTGGCGTCTACAAAGATTTCGATTCACTGGAAAAGATATTCAAGGTCAGAGAAACATACAACCCGATCGAGGAGAACGTAAACACATACAACAGGATGTATGATGCATTAAAGAAGGTCTATAAGGGACTAACGCCCATCCACAATATCCTAAACAAGTAAGCGAAGAGACTCTTGACAGATGGCTCAGTCCCTTCTCCTTTTTTGAATCGGCAACGGACTAGTAGAAGTATTGTTCTCTCTTATGTTATCTGATTGAGAAACTTGCTCGCCGAAGGAATGCTGGTTGCCAGTGAATAGTAGTGATTGGACAGCAGAAGCACCGAGTCGATTATTGGTGAATGAGCTTTGCTATTTATTCTGAGTGCTCTGACCAAAGAAAGGACTCCGCCAGACAATATAGTGAAAATGGGGATCAAGAGAACTAGGTTCCATGCACCGAGTTCCTTGAGAAGCGAACTCAAGTAGAACGCGATGATTGCCGAGGCGAATAGTGCGATTACCGTGGTCAGCCATAGCCTTCTGATGTCTCCGTAGAAGCCCTTTTCTTTCTTGCGGATGGTTTCAGCAACAGTTTTCTTGAGACCCTCCAATTCCCCTAGCAGCCTTCTATTTTGCCGCGCTAGCATCGCATAGAATGTTCTATTGCTGTCAACTTGCTCTAGTTCGCGAGCTGTTACCCCGACCACGACGCCGAGTAAAGCAACGTCATAGTCAAGAGTCTTGACCGCTCTCCCTGCCTCTCTCATCTTCAAGGAGACTGTCTCTGTGAGACGCTGCATAGTCAGTACATTCTCCTCGACGATTCCAAGACTGTCAATGAAGTCATCGAGAATACGATTCAGGAATTTCAGGTCCTTGCACTCAGTATTCTTTATGTTCTCTATCGAGAATGTGGGAGACCGCTCAACAAACTGTGAGAGTCCTAGAAGACTCGTTGACAGACCCTGTAAGTACGTGGTCTCAAGAGTGGACCTGATTGGAGTCAGAATGACATGCTCAACCATCTTTTTCAGCGAACCGACCCGCCTAGCTCTACCGAAAATCATCAACCGGTTCTTTACAGGTTCAAAAAGCACTGAAGCATGGGTCGTCTGCATTATTCTGGGATCTTCCTTGAGAAGACTGAAGTATTCGCCCATCCGTTTGAGCATGTACTCTATGTTCTTGCTTCCTACCACTCGCTCTCGCCTATAGTTTCCCACATCATAGATGCTCGTTGATGTTGAAATATCTTCAAGGAAGGAATACTCGAAATCCTTAGGATTGAGCTTTGCAAACACTTCCGGACGAAGATCTACTGCCCACACAAAACATGCGAAGGACTCCAGAAGTTGACCTATATCCGAGTACACTTTGTCGATCCTCTCCTTGAAAGCCTTTGTGAAGTCGCTACGTTTGAGGACACAAGCAGCCTTGGCAGAATTCTTCTCATCCATGATGTACAGTTCATTGGTGACTCTATCTTTTCGCATGCCTTTCAACAACTTCTTGATGTACAAGCTGTAGTGTTTTCTCAAGACGTTTTCGTAGCGCATCACATCGCTCCTGAGCTGGGGGAAGGTTCTCTCAGTGTTCTTCCACAGGGTCAATCTCATATGGACGAGTTCTCCTTCCTCTGTTATGTTTGAGTCTGGAGAC
The DNA here is from genome assembly GCA_037310415.1 of Candidatus Atabeyarchaeum deiterrae. Lineage (GTDB taxonomy): Archaea > Asgardarchaeota > Atabeyarchaeia > Atabeyarchaeales > Atabeyarchaeaceae > Atabeyarchaeum > Atabeyarchaeum deiterrae. Next base: position 1,286,925 of record CP147780.1, on the reverse strand, counting down.
ATCTTCCCAGCAATCCATCTTAGCTTCTTGAGCAGTTTCTCTCTTAGTGGCGGAAATATGACTGGAGCAAGAAAGAAAGTGGAGAGGTATGTTCCGTCTATTGGTAGAGCCTTACTGCCGATTCTCTGCATTCTTGAAGCAACAGTCTTCAGTGGCAAGTACGTCATGGCGTAGATTCTCAGCGAAATGAATGTGAGAAGCCCCAAGCTGACGACTGCAATGCCAACGCTGATAAGGACGCTCTCAATATTATGGCTCGACAAGCCAGTCATGGACACCATGCTGCCGATCAAGTTAGTCAGTTGAGTTAGAGCGTCCTCAACAATGTATGCGAAGAATAGGTATGACAGGTAGATAATGAAGACAGACCAGATTATTGAGACTGCGCCGTACATAACCATTGCTAATCTTTGTTTACTGGAGTATTCGTCATACTTCAGATTGGCTTGTCGCGGTCCCCTGGACACAAGCGTTTTAATGTATCCAAAAGCTTCTGACCGGAGGTTCGGAATGTTCAGAGAATCCATTAGGGCGAAATAACCGTCTGTCTCAAACATAGGAGCCAAGTTCAGAAGGACTATGTAGTAGGAGAAGAAGAAGGTCATCTGAAACAGGTAAGTAGCACCTGGCACAACATTGAAATGTGCAAGGAGTCCAGCCACAGATCCAATAAACAGGGTTGACATGGGTCCAGCCATTGAGACGATCACTCTCTTCCCGCGCGTTAAACGCCATGACTCACTCGTATCGACGTAGAACATGGGAGAGAAATAATAGAGACCAGTTCCCAACGCCCCTGGGTTGCCACCGAAGTGAGTCAAAGCCGCTCCGTGAGCCAACTCATGAACCACCAGAATAGGGAATATCAGGACTATGGAGAAAATGAGAAAGCCAAGGATAGTTGAGCCTTCCATAGCGAAGCTTTGTCTTGAAGCAAGAGTACTGATGAACACGTCTCTCATGAGGAAAGTCGTGAATCCTATCAGGATTATCACAAAAAGAAGAAACCATCTGTTGAAGAATATCCTTGTCACCCTATGGAGCTTCCGAAACGCAGCAGAAGATTTCGATGCATTTAGAATGGGCATGTTTATTACTAGTGGCGAGACAACTTCGGGCCTAAGTAGACCTTTCTTATCAGTATTTCTCCCCTCACTCTTGTTTCCCTCCACCTCGGCATCATCAATGAGGTTTTCTTGTGCTGTAAATGCTATGAAGCCTTCAACATCTTCAGGGGTGTGTCTGTCTGCGAGTCGCCTCTTAATGTAGTCTATCGAGTGGCGTCCGTCCATCAGTTTCCAAATGAGCGCAGCACTTGAGTCTACGACATAGCTTTCCTCAGCAACTCCATTCGTTAGAATGAACCGATCCCTATCACTGCGTACTACTGTAACGGAATCCTTTTTTCTGGGGCAGAACTTCGGGTCGTATTTGATCTTGTAGTATACTTCAACACCCATGAAGTCCCACTCCTAAACCTACAGACAAGTAGCCCGACACGCTCACAGTGATACAACTAAGAATGGAGAATCTGCCACCCTACCGTGCTAATCTATAAGGAAGCCTCGTCACTAGCTTTTGGTGGAGCCATTCATAAATGTATCTAATCCTCGAAGGAGGACATGATGCCTCACTAAAAGGCTTTTTAGAAACATGTTACGAACCTATGGCTGGTGACAAGTTTGAAGAAACCAGTAAGCGAAGCATTGCTGGGCAAGATGGAGAAAGTCCCAACTTCAATGATACGGATGGGACTAATGAGAGGCTTAGGATTATCTGATGAAGACATTCGCAGCAAGCCATTCATAGGAGTGGCAAACTCATTCTTCGAGTTTAATCCAGGACACACTCACCTTAGGCAAATTGCTGAATGGGTCAAGATGGGAATATGGGAAGCAGGGGGTGTACCATTCGAATTTGGTGTCCCTGGACCCTGTGACGGGATACCCAATGGACTTGACGGAATGCGATACATACTGCCCCTCAGAGATATCATAGCGGACAGTATTGAATTGATGAGCAGAGCACACTACTTTGACGGATTAGTCATGATAACGAGTTGCGACAAAATCAATCCAGGTACATTGATGGCTGCAGCTAGACTCGACTTGCCCACTATCGTCGTTACTGGCGGACCAGCCTTTATGGCAATCGAGTTTTCCCCCGAAAGAGTCACTGACCCAATGAAGATGAGTCCAAAACAGATCATTGAGACCGTAACCTGCGCCACTTGCGGAGCCTGTGAAATAGCTGGAACAGCTACAACTGGTCAGTGCTTGATGGAAGCGCTGGGTATGGCTCTGCCAGGTTCAGGAACCATACCAGCTGTGCACACTTCGAGACTCAGTCTATCGAAAGAATCGGGCAAGACGATAGTGGCGATGATTGAAGGAAACCTGATTCCCTCAAAGATAATGACTTACAATGCTTTTGAGAATGCCATCATGGCGCTCATGGCCATAGGTGGATCTACTAACTATGTTATTCACTTACCTGCAATCGCGCATGAACTTGGGATAAAACTAGACATGGGGCTCTTCGATGAGATCTCAAGAAAAGTGCCATGCCTATGCGCAGTTTACCCAAGCGGGTCTAACACGATCCTCGACCTTTACAAGGCCGGCGGCATGATGGGAGTTCTCAAACGGATCGAAACCATGCTCCACAAGGATTGCCTGACGGTATCTGGAAAGCTACTTGGAGAAGTCATTAGGAACGGACGTGTCACAGATGACAAAGTCATAAGACCACTTGATATACCATTCCACCAAGAAGGTGGTATAGCGATACTCAGAGGAAACCTTGCGCCAGAAGGAGCCGTAGTGAAGCAATCAGCCGTCCCAGAAAACATGTACGTCTTTACAGGAAAGGCAAGATGCTTCCACAGCGAGGAGGATGCGATCGAAGCAATTCTCGAAAAGGTCGTTGCTTCAGGCGATGTAATAGTCATAAACTATGAGGGGCCAAGGGGAGGACCAGGGATGAGGGAGATGCTATCAATAACAACGTCACTCCAAATGTATGGGCGTGACAAGTCAGTGGCACTTGTGACAGATGGAAGATTCTCAGGTGCGTCAGGAGGACTTGCCATAGGACATGTCTGCCCAGAGGCTGCAATTGGTGGACCAATCGCTGCAGCACAGGACGGAGATCCAATAACAATAGACATACCGAACAGAAAACTCGATCTGGGGATCTCTGGTGCAGAACTGAAGACAAGACTTCGGAAGTGGAAACCACGAAAAGAGAACATCTCGAAAGGTTATATGGTACGATATGCCAAACAAGTCTCTTCAGCATCAACAGGAGCTTATTTGGAATAGAAAAGGCAACTTCTCAAACTATAGTGCATCGCTCAAGAGAACTGACAGAATTTGACTGGAACACAGAACATGCCCCCGAGGATAGTGTTATATTTTAGGTACCAATGTAGAGGTAATGGGGAGCTACTAGCTATGGATGATGATCTTGACCTTAGCCAGCGAAAGAAGGGTGGTGAATCGGAAAACAGGTTTAACCTTGTCTACTTCGTCAATCATTCGCATATGGATAACACCTGGGCCGGAACTCCTCAGGAATGTCTTGAAAGGAATCTGGACATAATTGGCGAAGTCCTTGATGTCTGCAAGCAAAACCCCGAGTTCCGCTTTTCCTTGGAAAATGTTTACCCGCTTCATGAGTTCATTGGAAGGCACTCCGAGCGGGTAGTTGATGTTGCTGATCTCATCAAGGCAGGAAGGCTGGAGGTTGGAGGAGAATACATTCATCCAACTGTGGACTATTGCTATGACGAATGCATTGCTAGGAATCTCTATTATGGGAAAGGCTGGCTGAAGCATTCTTTCGACTATGATACCAAGCTTGTCTATGAAGAAGACGTGCCTGGTCACACTCTGCAGATGCCGCAGATACTAAAGAAGACAGGTGTAAGGTACTTCAAGATCTCACGTGGTCCTCCATCAATATTCTATTGGGTTGCTCCCGACGGATCATCAGTTTTGACTTATGTTGCGGAGTACTCATGGTCTCATCACTCTCTCCTCGGATACTCACCCGAAGAGACGTTGACAAGATTACCTACTGAGTTGGAGAGAGCAAGTAAGAATTATAGAATCAGTGAATTGATGATCCCAGACGGAGACGACTTGACCTCTCCAAATCCAGAATTGCTCGAGATAGTCAGAGTCTGGAACGAGAAAGTCGGGAAGCCTGGACTCAAGCTTGGAACTGCTCAAGAGTTCCTATCCTCGGTCGAAAAACATGAAAAGGTTCCGGTGTTAAGCGGAGACATGCCCAACCAGTGGGTTGGCGTATCCACAGTAGAAGCTGAGACGATTAGGAGACTCAGATCGATTCAGAACATGACCTTTTCAACTGAAGAGTTCATGTCCATCAGTAGTCTCCTCGGAGGCGAGTACAATTCCGCAGACATGGAAGAAGCATGGAGACTTATTCTGCTTACCGCTGATCATAATTGGGGTGGAAAAGATCCGACAAGACATGGAGAATTCAGTGATGAAGAGAAACTGAGGTACCTCAAAAGAGCGAAGACCCTCTGTAAGAAGCAATTGGATAGAGCCCTTGAGAACATAGCCTCCAAGATCGATGCAACATCCCCTAACAGTGAGGAGATTCCTCTAGTAGTCTTCAATCAGCTTCCTTGGTCAAGAACCGACGTAATCGAATTCGAAGTCGACAACCAAGTTGACCCCACCAAGATCCAGATTAGCTCACATGATGGGGGGTATGTTCCATCTCAAACCATGATAATCGGTGAAGTAGAGGATCAGAAGAAGCTTCGTGTGTCGTTTGTCGCTGAAGACGTTCCGCCAACAGGCTACAAGACCTTCTTTGTAAACTTCAATGCTTCTTCCCAGAACGTGGAGACCCTGCTGAGGGCGGAAGATAGTACGCTCGAGAATAGGTGGGTTAAGCTTGAAGTTGATCGCAGTGGCAGAGGGATATCGCGTTTCTTTGATAAGGAGAGAGGAACCGAAATTGGTGGAGAAAGGCAATGTGCGCTTGGTCCGATGAGATTCAACTTCTTGCTCAATGAACTCTTCGGCATGGGGTTGAAGCTGACCATAAAACCAGTTCCCACAGTGCTAGATAGAACTAACGATTTGATAACGGTTGACCCGACAGGGGACCTCTTCAGGGCAGACAAGTACCCATGCAGTGTCACCATAGTCGAAAACGGACCTGTCAAGGCAACGATACTGGTTGAAGGAAAGTTCATAGATTCAGTCAAGCGGCAGGAGATCACGATCTACGAGAGGTTGAACCGAGTTGATTTGCGAACAACCCTTGAGTGGTCAGGGAAGAACTTTGTTGCCGTCATGTTGATGTTACCTCTTAATCTTGAGCCTCCGACCAGCATGGTTGTTAATGTCCCCTACGCTGCGGTCAACTTCAGCGATATCGTGCCTGGCTTTTGGGTGAAACCGACTGACCCGGTGCAGTTCAAAGTCAGAGGAGTTCAGCACTGGGTTGACATTGCAGACAGTGGCGGCGGAGCCACTCTTCTAACCAATTGGCCTTGTTTTGACTTCACGATGGCACCGGCAGCAATCATCCTCTGGTCAATGGATAATGAAAGAAGCTTCTTCAGTGGAGAAAGATATCGTCAGAAAGGAACTCATACTCTGACATTCTCAATCATACCTCATCGGGGCGGGTGGCGCGCGTCTCAAGCATATCGACAAGGGTTGAGCATAGCATTTCCATTGATCTCAGTAATGACTCCACAACACTCTGCATTTCTTCCGAGAGAAATGAGCTTCATGAGAGTCGACGTCTCAAACATAATCGTCACTGCACTAAAAAAGGCAGAAAACAAGGAAGGATTCATAGTTAGATTGTATGAGGCAGAGGGGTTAGAGAAGAACTTCACAATAGAGTTCCACAGAGATGTCAAAGAGTGTTGGGAGACCAATCTTCTAGAGGAGAACGTGAAGAAACTAACCACTCATGAACACCGTGTAGACCTTGCCATTTCTCCGAGCGAGATCAAGACCATAAGAGTAATATTCAGAGAGCTCTAGGCACAACTCGTTATCCGCATTCCGTTTTGAGGGACAAAGACCCTTGAGTGACACTGGTGAATTTGTAAGCCTGAAAGAGTTTGACGGCGGAACCGGATGGGACGCAAGAGTACACAGCGATGGTCTAAGGTTCATTAAAGTCTTTGAGCAACTCTCTGGGGAGAAGCTCAAGGAAGCCGTACGCGCAATGGGCGGAGAAATCGTAGACCGGAAACTGTACGAGAGTGTTGCATGGTCAGTCAAGGTTCACCCTCTCCCATACCTTGAGGTACTGATGGTTCTCTCATTGGACCCCGAGTTTGGAAACGATTTCTACACCTATTACTCGAGGTCTGCTTTAGGGAAGGTACCAACGGAGGACATAATTGTCTACTCATGGGTGTTCGCGGCTCTGCTGGCTAAAGAAGGCAAAAGAGTTCTCAATGAACAAGAGTTCTCATCTGAGAAGTTGGAGATGGCAGAAGCGCCAATCGAAGAGAGGCTGAGAGTCCTCAAATACATTGATCCCGCCACCGCTAAGACAGTAGCTGATGCGATCGGCGGCAAGAGCAAAACTTTCGAAGGATCATCATGGGCGATTGAGAAAGAACCAGTTCCAGGATTCAAGATCACATATCTACGAAGAGGCCAAAATGGAGAAGTAATATTCGACAAGGGTATGCTGCAAAAGTTCACCCATTTTGAGAACTTCCTATGGTTGTACTGTAATGCGATAATTAGGGAATCCAGGAAGATACTTGGGGACAAGATACCGAGATTATCGGCCTCAGGGATCTTGTAGCATGCTCTCCTCGGATGACAGTCATCGATTGACCCAAGTGCCCTGCAAAGTCATGGTGCCGAAACAGTTGGTTCATGAGCCGAGTGCCCAGTTATCTTTTCTAAATATCCTGCCGAGCCGAATTTCCTTGCTGCAACTCAAGCCACCATTCATGGCTGTGACCTCTACCGAATATCGTAGAAATTTCCTTCGTACACATCTTTACCCACGCCCGAGTGAGCGTGAAAGTAAGACTAAAGTGGGAAGATCTTCAGAATATTGATAATCTTAATTCAATATTAGCGTTAACTTGAAGAATTCGTGGGCGACGTTGACTCCTTTCAGAAGGATAAGCTTTAACTTGATGCTAACCGAAAGTTGATACGGTTACGCCCATTAGCTGCAGCTCAGTATTGATTTCTAATCTAAATGACCTCGTATTTCGCATGGGAAGGAAGATGATCAACATGATTAGGATAACTGAAAGGGCCAAGGGCATTGAGTACGCAATCAGAGATGTCATTGTTGCTGCAAAGGAAGTAGAGAAGCAAGGTAAGAAAGTTCTCTATTTCAACATTGGTGATCCCGTTACCTATGGATTTGATACGCCTGATTTTGTGAAGCGCGCACTGTTCGAAGCAACCAGCAAAGGTTACAACGGCTATGCAGATACACAAGGCGTTCTCACCCTAAGGCAAGCTGTTGGTGAGAGAGAGAAGAGGCTGAATGGAGTCGATATAACCCCGGACAATGTCATGGTCACTTCGGGCACGGCTGAAGGAATCAACTTCTTGTTAGGAGCCATAATTGAGCCCGGGGATGAAATGCTTCTCCCTGGACCAACTTACCCGCAGTATCTCGCGGTCACAAGGTTCTATGGTGGTAAACCTGTCACTTACAGAAACATTGAAGAAGAAGGATGGAGACCTGACGTAGACGATCTTAGGAAGAAGATAACAAAGAAAACAAGAGGCGTCGTGTTGATCAACCCCAACAATCCGACCGGTGCACATGTCGATGAAAAGAGTGTAAGAGAGATCGTTGACGTATGTGCAGAGCGTAAGGTGCTCCTAGTCTCTGACGAGATATATGACCAAATTGTGTACGAGAGAAAAGGGTTCAGCACTGCGTCCGTGGCTAAGGACGTCCCCGTCTTAGGATTCAATGGAATGTCCAAGATCTACATAGCACCTGGATGGAGGCTTGGCTGGATGTACTTCTACCAACCGCATGGAGAGCTAAACGAGCTGAAAGAAGCTTTGATGAAGGAAGCCAGAATCAGGCTGAGCGCAAACGCTCCATGCCAATATGCTGCAGCCGAGGCGCTACGTGGACCACAGGACCACATACCGAAATTCGTGGGCGAGCTAAGGAAAAGAAGGGATGCGATGGTCAAGAGGCTTAATGAGATCCCTGGAATAAGTTGCGTGAAACCCGGAGGCGCATTCTACGTCTTTCCGAAAGTCGAGATAGACGGGAAGACGTGGAAAGATGACAAGGACTTCGTGATAGATTTGCTTAGGCAGACTGGGATCCTGTTTGTTTACGGGTCGGGCTTCGATGAAAAATATGGCGCAAAGCACTTTAGGTCGGTAACATTGCCGCAAGTCGACATGATTAACGACGCGATGGACAAGTTGGGCGAATACATGCACAGAAAAATGGGAAAATGAGGAGACCTGAGAAAGACATAGGTCCCTCGCAACTTCTATTTCTGTCCGGTTTCGCGTCTGATCCCTACGACTTCACTGTCCTTGATACGAATCTTGATACTAACGCTATGATTAGCTGAGCAAGAATCTGCACTAGGATTATTCCCAAAGCAAAGAACAGCGTTGTCAGCGAAAGATATTCACCCACGTAATAGACCAGCACGTATCTCCACAGTAGGTAGTACCCGTAAACACCAGCGAAACAAAGGAAAATCAGGGCTAAACCGAAAAGCGCCAAGAACGCCTTCGCCTCGGAGGTCACCCTAACTAGTTTCAACATTCTGGCGCTTAGGATTCTTGTCTTGAGACCTTCATTCATTCTTATGAACAATCCTGCAAATACTATCAGAATAAGGAATCCTATTCCAGTGGCTATCAGAAGTAGGAATAGCTGTATGTCAAACGATATGACTTCTAGTAGACCTGACCTCGCAATGAAGAAGGAGACCAGTGAGCCAATGATTACAAGAATCGATACTAGCTCTGCACCAAATGTCACAGATACTGCAAATTCAAATACGCGACTTAATCGCGGCTCCTCAGAGCGACTTGACTTCCCCAATTCAATAAACACCCTTTCTACCTGAATTTGATTCTGGCTATGAGCACTTATAGTTTATTTCTGCTAGGTGTATATAAGAATACGGTTTGTGCGTTTACCTTCTTAGTAGCAGATCTCATACTTCAGAACCCTTTCATCTTTGCATACCCTTCGGATCAACTTACTCAGGTCTTCAAAGTAGTTCGTGTGGTGCCACATGACTTCTTGGTATTTCGGGAGCAAGGCTGGATAGCGCTTTTCAAGAAAGCTTTTCATGGAAGACCAGACTCCCCACCTTAGGTTCAGTCGGTCAAACAGCACCTGATCGGTTCCAGCTTTCTTCAACTCCTTCATCAGCTGTCTCAGAGAATCTTCTGAGTCAGATAGGAAGGGAAGTATTGGACCTACAAAAGCAAATGTGCGTATTCCTTTTTCAGATAGACGGGCAAGCGCTGAGATGCGTTCGCCAACGGGTGAGGCGCCAGGCTCTATTTCTTTTCTGAGGTCATCATCGAGAGTGAGTATCGTGAAACCGGCATCCTTATCGGGGAACTTCGCTATGATATCAACGTCTCTGGTGACGAGTGAGGACTTTGTCTGTACCCAGATTGGAAACCTGTGAGCCTCGAGTACTTCGAGGCATTTGCGTGTTAACTCATACTTTTTCTCTATGGGTTGATATGGGTCAGTTACAGCACTCAGCCAAGTCAGTCCCTTGGGTTTTCTTCGTATCTCGTGAAGCAACACGGTTGGGGCGTTAATCTTCGCATCTGCAAACTGGCCCCACGGTTTGTCCTCGGACGCTGCTCTGAATCTTAGCATGAATCTTGCGTAGCAGTAGACGCAGGCATGGGAGCAACCAACATACGGACTTATCGAGTAGTCGAAAGGTTCGATCCCCGAGTCACTTAAGACCGACTTGGACATTATCTCCTTAGTTGAAGCCATCTAGAGAATCGCCCTACTCATAACTGATGCTGACTTTTCTGCGTTAGAAGACTCTGCTATCATTCGTTATGTAGAATTGAAATAGGAATATTATGTTTTCCTTATATCAGGATAATATAACATCCTGAGCAAACATCTAGACACTATTATTGCAGGTAAGGTTCCCAAAAAAAGGGGAAGAAGGTGATCTTGAGAGTTCAATTCCATGCGAAAGAAAAAACGCGATGCTTGGACATCAATTGCCGGTTCTGGTCAGAACTTGACCTTGTCTATTCCTTTAAGTTTAAGCATCTCTCTGACATCTTTCGGTGTTGCGATCTCGAGATCTATGTCGTGAGCAATCTTAACTATTTTTTCAACAAGCTCGCCATTTCCTTTTGCGAGTTCGCCGCGTCTTATGAAAATGTTGTCCTCAAGCCCGACTCTAACGTGTCCACCCATAGCCATCGCAGCCGCACCAAGATAGAACTCTGCTGGGTACCCTATTCCAATTACCGACCAAGTATATTCTACGTTCTTTCCGATCATAAGTGATGCTTGGCGTGCAATTCGATCGGTCTCTGTTTGAAGGTGAGCTAGCTCGTAAACGGTAGCACCTGTTCCTCCTAGTACTCCCAGCACGTATTGGATGTGAAGAGGAAATTCAACCCAGCCGAAACGGAGCATGGCGGCGGTATTCCATAAACCATTAGTGCCATAGATCTCTATTTCGGGTTTGACCTTATGATCCTTCATCGCCTTGGCGAAGACGTCAAGGTCTTTGAATGTGTTTCGGAAAACCATGTCTTTGCTAGAGATGAACATGGGTTTCTCCCAGTTGGTCTTCCACTCCTTTATCCGGTCGGCTAAGGGGAACACGGAGAAATTCATTGACTCAACGTCGAAGCTACACATTTCGGGTTCGAACTCTGGAACTACTGCTATTCTCTGCTCAGGTGTCATGCCCATGCCGCCACCTGTAGTAGTGCACACTATTATGTCATCGCATTTCTGCTTGATCTTCGTCAGCGTTTCTCTCCAAACGTTCATGTCAGATGATGGTATTCCCGTCTTGGGATCTCTGATATGTACGTGAACTACTGAAGCACCGGCTTTGTAGGCAGCCTTGGCATCATCTGAAAGTTGGTCGGGTGTGATTGGTAGATATGGGGTCTGACTTGGACCTACAGCGCTTCCAGTGAGCGCACAAGTGATTATCACTTTGCGTGGAGGTTTCTTCGGAGCTACTTCTGCCTGTTTGGCAGGCGTAGTTGCCTTTTTAGCGGACATATTCCAGCCATTTCTCCTCTCTCTTAGTTTGGACTATTGGTACAGTATTCTACGTCATCATGTAGATAAAACATTTGTTTTCGTCACTTGCTGTATTCGAAGAGATGAAGCTGAGGTTCAGGACTTCTCCTTTTTCTCCTTGAACTCCTTGTAGATTTCCCGTTGGATCAAGTAGCGTAGTATTTCAGATGTGCCTCCTCCGATTGGCATGAGTCTTGCATCTCTCGCGAATTGCTCGACATTATGCTCTTTTGTGTACCCGATTCCTCCAAGTATCTGAAGTGCATTATAAGTCACACTGTTGGCTGTCTCTACGGCAAAGAGTTTCGCCATTGATGCTTCTTTAGTAGCGCTTAGTCCTTTGCCAATCATGCGGGCTGCTCTCAGCATGAGCAACCTCGCGGCGTCTATCGCCATTCCCATGTCCGCGACTTTGAAACTTACTCCCTCAAACCTACTTATGGTTTGGTCGAACTGAACTCTCTCAGTTGAATACTTGACCGCCGCCTCGAATGGCGTTCGAGCGCAACCTATCGCCTGACCTGCGATCATCGTTCTTTCTATGTCGAGTTCGTCCATGACTACGAGGAAACCGCCGTGCTCTGGACCAACGACGTTCTCTTTGGGAACCTTGACATTTTCAAATCTCAGGTGGGCTGATTTGGCTCCTCGGTTGCCCATTAGATCGTAGTCCTTGGTGTGCTTGAATCCTAGCATGGTCTTCTCGACTAAGAATGCGGTCATACCTTGATGCGCATGAACCTTTGGATTAGTTATCGCAAAAACGAGCAGGTAGTCTGCCTCTCCACCATTAGTTATGAATCGCTTTTCTCCGTTCAGCACATAGTAGTCTCCTTCTTTTTTGGCGCTGGTTTTCATTCCAGCCACGTCTGATCCCACATTCGGTTCAGTTATACATATGCAACCTATTTTTTCTCCTCGTGCTATTTGCGGAAGAACCCTCGCTTTCTGTTGCTTTGAGCCAAATCTCACCATTGGCCAAGTAAAGAGAACTGAAGAGGCTCCAATACACATTCCTATTGCGGGGCTTACGGCACCCATCTCTTCAGCGAAAAGTGAAGCTATTACCGGACCTTGGTCAGCTCCGCCATACTCCTTAGGTATCAAGCTACCCAAGTTTCCCGTCGGTCTGAGAATTCTGAAGACCTCACGTGGGTATCGACCTGTCTTCTCAATTTCCTCGGCAACACCGGTAAGCTCCCTCCTAACAAAGTCCCTTGTCTGGACTTGATACTTCACCTCCTCATCTGTCAGAAAGATGCTACTCATGTATATCACCTTAGAGAAACATTGATCTTCTATCACGGTTAAGATATTTATAATGTCATTGTTTTTCAGGATCGAAAACAAGGCGCTCTTTGGCGAGCGTAGATAGAAGAAAAAGGGAATGAGAGACCGGTTCCGAGTCCCTCTCAGAGACTTGCATGCTTTTTTCCGTACCCGTGCTGAGTCTGGTTTTCCCCCTTGCGTAGGCATATTATCTTCTTTTCCTTGCTTCCTCCCTCAATATCCTATTTTCCTTTCACAATCTTGCGCTTCGCAAGTTCCGCGTGGTAATTCTTCGAATCGATGACAACTTTCGTATTCATGGCATGAAAATCTAACAGGTGACCGAAAATCAGGTGGTCATTGTGACTCTTCGACTGGCAAAGTGTTATCAGGTTGCTTTGCTGTAACTCTTTGCTTGGGTTAATGTGAAACGGAACTATATGGTGAACCTCAAGATGATCCTTTGAGCCGCATACCACGCAAGAACCGTGTGTTTTTAGGAACGTCTTCCTTACATCACCCCAGTGGGAACTTCGCTTATTGCCGAAAGCTCGCTTCCTTCGTCGATACCAATCAAACACCATGACTTCTCAATCCTCCTACAATGAATTGAAACCCAGTTTCCGCTATCCCTCTAAAATAGTTTTCTCACCAACGAAGTAGCTGGCTTTCCAAGACGAGGGAGAGGGGCGAGACCGAGGGAGGAATAGGGAATTCGAGTCGAATCATATGCAACGAGACACTTCCATTCAGAGTATTATACTATGCCATAAACTCCATCCTGCTGTAACTCACTCGCTCCTTACGAAGTAGAAAGTACGGTGGGAACAAGAGAAACAAATTGATTTTGAAAACGTCAAAGTTGAGTGTTTTTCGCGAGACTTATTCCGTTCCTAGTGTCTTCAACCTTGTAGCGTATTCTCGAACTGCTGCTTCTTGCTCAGCCGACTCAATGGAGCGAGGTCGTTTCTTTCTGACTTCTCTGATCGCATCACCGGAGCCGAATCCCTTCCTTACTAAGTACGAAGCTAGCATGGATCCCGTTCTCCCCCATCCCATCCTGCAGCAGACAACTATCGGTTTATCTCGCTCCTCCATTCTCTCGACAAAATCAATGAACTTGTCAATCTGTTCTTGTGTTGGCGGCATATAGGAAGGAATCTTCAGATGGAGGTATTCGAAGCCAATGCTCCTTATCAGTTGTTCATCCACGGGCCATTCCACAAGACTAACGATAGCGCGGATTCCGGAGTTCCAGAGTTCAGAGAAACTGTCAGGTGAGTCCGGAAGCGCGGCTCCTGCGATCTTACCTTTGACAAGCCAGCCGAAGTTTCGAAGCATGATTCCGATTGCACGATCCTTCTTATATCCATGCGGATAAAGAGTCAGCCTTGGGTTTGTTGCCTTGACACTTTTCTTCTTTTCGGGATAACATTGCCGATTCAGGTGAATTACGAGAAAGTCTATCAAGGCTGCGAATAATGTGAAGAAAAGCGTGCTATACGGTTGGGAAAACGCTAGCATCTCAAGTACATAGGTGTGCCAAGTAAACAATTAAGTTAAAAAGGGAACTACCCTTTTCCGTAATTCAGACAATTCTGCAAGGAGGATAACCAGTTGTCTACGAAAGAAAGTAAGAATCCTTTTGATGCATACACCAAGAATCTTGATCTATGTGCCGACAAACTGAAGATAGACCCAGGAATCGTAAAGCGACTCAAATATCCCAAGAGAACTCTCATAGTCTCATTGCCCGTGAGAATGGACAATGGTCAAATCGAAGTATTCACGGGATACAGGGTGCAGTTCAATGACGCAAGAGGACCATTTAAGGGCGGAATAAGGTACCACCCGAACGTAAATCTAGACGAAGTCAAAGCACTCTCAGCATGGATGACAATCAAGACTGCGGTGATCGACATACCCTATGGTGGAGCAAAAGGAGGCATTACTTGCAACCCTCTGCAAATGTCGCCAGGCGAGATCGAAAGAATGACAAGACGCTACGCTTTCGCGATAAAAGACTTCATAGGACCCTACATAGACGTTCCTGCTCCAGATGTTTACACAAGCGGCAGAGAAATGGCATGGATAATGGACACCTACTCTATGGCAGTTGGACACAAGGTTCCAGAAGTAGTCACTGGCAAGCCACTTGAAATAGGTGGCTCTCTAGGACGGGAATCTTCCACTGGAAGAGGCTTGGCTTTTTGTGTCCGTGAGGCATGCAAGAAACTCAACATTGACATGAAGATCGCAACCTTCGTAGTTCAAGGTTATGGAAACGTGGGGATTTGGGCAGCTCAGATACTTGCTGGTTGGGGCGCTAAGATGATTGGAGCTAGCGACTCAAAAGGAGGAGTCATCGACCCCAAGGGGATTGACCCTAAGAAACTCCTAGAATTCAAGGAAAAGACTGACAAAGTGCAAGGCTACCCCGGGACGAAAAACACAACTAATGAGGAACTACTTATCACGAAATGTGACATATTGTTGCCTTGTGCGCTAGAGAATCAGATCACAGGTGAAAATGCTTCGAAGATCAGCTGCAGAATAGTGGCTGAAGGAGCTAACGGTCCAACTACACCAGAAGCAGATGAGACCCTATTCAAGAAAGGGATAATGGTTCTGCCTGATGTTCTTGCAAACTCTGGTGGAGTGCTAGGCTCATATTTTGAGTGGCTACAGAACCTTGACCGAGAGAGCTGGACTGAGGACGAATTCAATAAGAAACTCGAAGAAAAAATGGTGAAGGCGTTCAACGGTGTCTACGAAATGTCACAGAAGTTCAAGGTTAACCAGCGCACTGGAGCATATATGATCGCAGTGAAGAGAATCGCTGATGCAACAGAGAAACTAGGACTGTTCCCATAAAGAAACTCTGAATTGGTTCCGCTTATAGAGTTGAGAACGCAGCAAGTATGTTTTGCGTTCCTCACCTCTCTATTTTCTTAACAATGCTGGAATGAATTTGGTTGACTTATTTCCTGGGCTGATCAGGATCAGATTGCCAGATTGTTTACACTGAACAGATCTTTGTTCTTCGGAGCATGGTCTCCGAATGTCCGCGTCATCCTAATCAACATGATGTAGCGGTGGATCTCCATAGAGTTAGGAAATGGCAAGGGATCTGCAGGACGGAGATCCCAGAAAAAAAGCCGCCCCTAGGAAAACCCCACTTCTATTTCAACCTGTGCTTGTATTTGGGATGAGATTTGCTTTCACTCTCCGACCTTCTGGTTGGGTTGTCGGAGCAAGGGTCGTTGATCCTGCCTTCCCGATTCGAGAGCTAGTTCCTCAAAACTCTAAATGCTTGGTTGACATAGTCACAGCTAAAGACACCTGTAGGCTGGCAGCCGGCAAAAAAGGTATGGGGAGTTAGGATCCCCACTTGATCGTCTGCCCATCCTTCGCCCCCAACGACGCATTGTTCAATGGCGCTAACGTCATGCCCACTGCCGTCACTGCAGAGATTCACAGGAATTCACTAGGCTGGAACACACACTAGTGTTTCGGTGCGGGTAACCCCGTCCAGCGACTGGACCTTTTCCAGTAAGATTTTCGAAAAGGTTTCCATGTCGCCCGCGTCGATCGATGCTATGACATCGCAGTGTCCAGTTACAGCACTAACTTCTTTTATGTTACCAATCCGCCTCAGCGCTCTTAGAATATCCTTGATCTTTCCAGGAGCGATACTCATTTCCACATAGGCTTTCATAATCTACCCCCAGTTCTTATAGGAGTTCATTCATAATTTTCTTACGTTCGTCTTCTCGCAGTCTATGATAGTATGGTCTTCACAGCATCCATTTCGGATTCTTCTGGCAACGGTATTCCGGTAACCTTTGCAGCCCTCTCCGTCAAGGCAATTAGGTCATTCCTGCTTACTGCGGCTAACTTCCACTTCCTCGATCCTGCAAGAAGTTGGCGCAATCCGACTCCGATTCTTTCGTGCAAGTAGCTGTATAAGCCAACAGCTTCCCACGGTATCTCCTTGAATCTGTCTCCGTACGCCGCCTTTAACTCTGGCGCGTTCACGAAGAAGTTTTCGGGTGTGTTACCATATCTATTGACAAAGGTTTTTGGAAGTTGACCTTTTTCAAAGAGTTCCGTGAAGTATGAGGATTTCATGACCGCTGTAAGGGGTGACCTAGCCATCAGCGTGGCCTTCACGTATGGTGCTTCGCCAAAGTTGCTCAAAGCGATAGCTTTGTAGATCTGTGATTCAGATATGAATCCACCAGCCATCACGATGTCGGGCACGCGTCTTCTTTTCTTCTTAAGGAACTCCGCACACTTCAAGACCAGAGTTTCAAGGTAAATTGTTGGTATACCCATCTCATCCATCATGGGCACCGGGCTCATACCTGTTCCTCCTCCAGCACCGTCGAAAGTTATGTAGTCGATCTTGGCTTCAGAGGCAAGCTTCATCGTAAAGGCTACGGCGGACGGTCTATACGCTCCTGTCTTCAGTGTGACATGTTTTACACCCTGTTCCTTTAAGGAGTCGATGTCTTCAAGGAAGTCTTTTTCGTTTGGCATGCCGACCCTGCTGTGTCTTTCGAATGTTCGTAGAGCGCCTGCCTTGAAAGCTTCTTGGACATTCTTGTCTTCAGGATCTGGGATGACCACGTAGCCGCGCTTCTTCAGTAGAATTGCCTTGTTAAGGTCTGAGACTCGGACTTCTCCTCCTATGGCTTTGGCACCTTGGCCCCACTTTCGCTCTATGACATTAACCTCAAGCTTTGATGAAGCGTAGGTGTGAACACCAAACCTATCGTCTTCAACGTTCGTCTGCACTGCGATGTCTCCATGCTTTCCATCCCAGAACTCTCTGAAGATATCCACTCGGCGCTTGAGCTCCGGAGAGTTCGTCACCTTCCCATCGGTGAATTCAGCGTCAGCATCCATGCCACAAACGTTCTCACCGACGGTCAAGACGACACCTGAGAGAGCCGCACCGACACCCAGTCCTCGCCAGTTCAGGCGCGCAACATCCGTAGAGCCAAATGCACCTATCAGGACAGGGATCTTGAGAGGAATTCCACCGACACTTGTTTCGATGTCAACGTTTGGAAATATGGCACGGTCGGAATCCGCCTCGATACCTTCAGCTCCGATTAAGCCAGCATGGATATTGAAATGTGACCAGTCCAATCCGAAGTCTTTCAGTGCTCCAGATGTGCTCAACCCAAAGTAGGTTGGCTCAGGGTAAAGCGCCTCTCTTCCTCTGAAAGCTGATAAGCTTATCTCGCATAAGAAAGCGCATTCGCGTATACAAATCGGACACATGCCACTAGTGCAACTAGTGTCCTTCACTCTGGTTGAAGTTCCTGCTGTTGACTTACCATTCAAATATGATGAGTTCCTATGAACTCTTTCACTCATCTTTGATTTCTCCTCCTGGTTATTCTTTTTGCTTTAGGTCGCCATTCCCTCATCGACTCAAGCGATGGGCTATGCTGAATTGAATGCGTGGCTCGCACTAGTTTGAGTCCCCTTCTTTTGCCCATGCTCTTATTTGGGAGTCATTGGGTCCTCCTTAAATAGCTAGCCATCTCCCCCGAGCGAGAATGAGCGAAAAAAGAGTATCTTGGTTCGACAATTTCAGAAAAAGGAAGTAGAAGTGAGCGGCTCCCGAAGTACAAGAGCAGAAGCGAACAGTACACAAAAGACGGTATATGATGGCCGCTGACCGCATCAGAATCCTTAGCGTCTGCTAACCGTCCTAATGCCCTTAAAGCTCAGTGGAACTCCTTGAGGAACATTCTTTGCAAAGTCTATTTCATATACTTCTCTCGAACCGCATTTTTGGCATTCTCTAGCTTGTAACCTACACATCTGGCAGCTTTCTGGTTCCATACCGATTCTGAGGCAAAGCTCCTCGCCGCCATTATTGTGCGCTACGACCAGTCCGACGATTTCGGCCCACGTGCTCCCACAATGAGCGCAGGCAAATCTCTTCTTTTCGAGCTGTTCGGTTGGATTGCCCTTTTCAATCTCTTGAAGCACTTCTTTTAGCATCATCTTTATCATCCCACATTCTAAGTATTGGCAGCTCCCATAATTGATTTTGTCTATTTAATTAGTTACAAATCGGACAATATAAGCTGGTAGTATTAGGATGTATATACTGCCCAGTGATGTGCAACCCCTCATGACGTTGGTTCTACATTGTAAGATTTCTGAGCCAAAACAATAGAGTTTAAGACCTAGGAAACTTATTATTCGAATAAGGGATGGAGAGATGGCTTCCCCAGCGAAAATCGATGAAATTGACCTAAGTATCATAAGGGCCCTGCAGAAAGATGCTCGCACTAGCTTTGCGGATATTGCAAAGGATTGCGGGGTGTCAATTGATACAATAAGTAAACGATTCAAAAGATTGAGAAGAAACGGTGTCGCCAGAGGAACAACGGTACTGTTGAACCCCAAAAGCTTTGGCTACGATTGTGTTGCAACCTTCGGAATCCGTGTCGATCACCCCCATGTGAGAGACGTAATTGATTTTGTTGGAAAACTGCCAGAAGTGGTTTTTTGCACTCCATGCATGGGAAGGCACAACATATTTGCTCTAGCAGTTCTAAGAAACGTCGGAAGGCTGGGACAGGTAAAAGAGTACGTGAAACGGCACCCGATGGTAGAAGAGGTGACAGCAAGCATCTGGGTCGAAGAGATACTTCTATGCCCGGAGAATTTCGAGTTCAAAAACGTTGAAAAAAGGTGAAAGACATGGATGAAACGGACATCTCCATCATCAATAGATTAACTCAAGATGCTCGCATGTCCTTCAGAAGAATCGCAGAAGAACTTCGCATTTCACCTGACACGGTGATAAATAGGTACGCAGCACTACGACAGCAGGGCGTGATCCGCGGGTCAACAATTGTAATCAACCCAAAGAAAATCGGCTATCAAGCCATGGCTGTATTCATGGTTGACACCTCCCCCACACAGATCTCAGCAGAAGAATCCATCCCCACCGATTCGTCGCTGGTTTTGGAAAAACTGATTAGGATACCAAGCATAATCGTAGCCACAAAGACAGTCGGAGACCACGATGTGTTGGCCATCGGAGTGGCCATCGATTTCGAACACTTGACGAACCTGAGAAACGAAATCACAGGCATACCAGGAGTTAAGGATGTCCAGATATCTTTCTGGGTTGAAAAAACAGAAGTCTGCCCAAGATACTTCATGATTTGAAGTTGCTGCAAGCCAAAGATGTTGACCAATATTGGCGACCAACTACAATCAGACGAAGCAAGCCGCCGATGCAATGTCCAAGAGACAGACTATTCCCGCAGATAATTCTCACGAAATAGCTATAAAACGATCTTGCTGCCACTTCTCAAAAGTTCCATTCTCGACCCTATCTGGATGATTCCTAGTCAACTCTTCGAACTCGTCGAGAGGGCATTCCTGCAAGCTGATGACCACCTGTCTCAGCAAGGCTGGGCACAGCACTTGATTTTTTCTGTCAATTTCGGGACCAGACAAAGATAAGAACTCCTATCCACAAATTGTTGTGACATGTAAATTCATAGAGAACAACCTGAATGGAGGTACTTCTAAGCGAGGGGATAACCGAGCTACCAGCAGTCTAAACATGGCCAGTCATTCCCTCGTGATAGCAGGAGGTGTTTGTGTGTCGCAACAAGAAATCAACCCGTTTGACACGTATGTTAAGAATCTTGATTTGTGTGCTGAAAAGCTGAGACTGGATCCTGGTTTGGTAGAATGGCTTAAACATCCAAAGAGGACCCTGCAAATCTCCTTACCTGTAAGAATGGACAACGGAACAATAAAGGTCTTCACAGGCTACAGGATACAGTTCAACGATGCAAGAGGTCCCTACAAGGGCGGGATAAGATATCATCCTAACGCAAACCTTGACGAGGTCAAGGCGCTGGCAGCTTGGATGACGATCAAAACCGCTGTAATCGACATTCCCTACGGAGGAGCTAAAGGAGGCATAGCTTGCGACCCAACAAGGATGTCGGTCGGTGAGCTTGAGAGGATGACTAGACGGTATGCTTTCCAAATTAGAGATTTCATTGGTCCTTATGTTGATGTCCCAGCTCCGGATGTCTACACTGGTCCGCGAGAAATGGCTTGGATAATGGACACCTACTCCATGGCAGTTGGACACATGGTTCCAGAGGTCGTTACAGGAAAACCCTTAGAGCTATGGGGCTGCGTGGGCAGAACAACCGCAACTGGGAGAGGAGTAGCCATTTGTATTCGTGAAGCCTGCAAGAAACTCGGGATCGATTTGACCAAGGTGAACTTCGCCGTGCAAGGCTACGGTAATGTCGGAACATGGACAGCAGTAATACTGCAAGAAATGGGAGCCAAGATGATCGCAGCGAGCGACGTGAAAGGCGGGGTACACAATGCTAATGGAATAAACGCTAACGAGCTCGTGAAGCACACTCAGAAAACCGGCTCGGTGGTAGACTATCCGGGAACCAAGAGTATAAGTAACGAGGAACTGCTCACCACAAAGTGCGATATTCTGGTCCCTGCTGCAATGGAAAACCAGATCACAGACGAGAACGCCCAGAAGATCAAATGTAGAATTCTTGCAGAGGGTGCTAACGGCCCAACCACTCCTGAGGCGGATGAGATTCTCAACAAAAACAAGATTCTAGTCCTTCCTGACGTTCTAGTGAACTCGGGAGGAGTCTTAGGCTCGTACTTCGAGTGGGTTCAGAACCTTCACCGAGAGACCTGGGAGGAAGAGGAGTTCAATGACAAACTTGAAGACAAGATGGTAAAGGCGTTCAATGGCGTCTACGACATGGCTCAGAAGTACATTGTGCCAATGCGGATTGCGGCATACATGATCGCTGTTAAGAGAATTTCCGACGCGATGTCGAAACTCGGGCTGTTCCCGTGAGAAGAGTCTTTTCAAATGGAAGTGCAGGCTCAGATAGCCTGCAATCCATCGCTTTCTTTCCAATCTCCGGTAGACCGTCTGATTGGTGGGCTTCCCTTCTCCTGTAAAGTCGGGTGATGAACGAGCTCCGAATCACTTTATAATTCTGAAACGTCTATATCAAGAGATACGGGAAGAGCCTGCACGACTAACCGACTGTCGAAGATGATAGAAGGATGTATGAAGTAGCTGTAGAAGACCTCAAAGCAAAAGCGCTATCCTTGTTGGGCGTTGGTGACGTAGAAGATAGAGAGAAAGCCTTCGAAGCTACTGTTACAGCGTTAGCAGCGATATGCAAGTCTCTGCCGAGCAGAAACCTACGATCCATCATCAGAGACGCAGATTTCCCTCAGATGAAGTCGCTGGGAAGGTTATCCACCAACCATATTGCGCTCCTGAGCAGGCTTGTCCAGAATAAGGAAGCTATACTTGTTGAGAATGACATATATGAGAATCAAGTTGGAGTGCAAAAGCTGATTAATCGGCAAAGGAGAAAAAGACTCGCGGCCTACTTCACGAAGGCTAGTGGTTTGCAGTTGATGGCTCAGACAGTTGCCGACTCGGTCAAGAAGCGGGGAGCCCCAGTTAGACTTGCCGATCCTTTTCTAGGCTCTGGGCTTACTGTTACAGAGACGCTGAAACATCTGGATTCCTCTCTGGTGAAGAGAGTATGGGGTGTCGAACCTCATCCGTTATCTGCACTGGTCGCTTACTCTGCAATCCTCTACTACTTGCGAGGAGATCGGAGCAAGATTAGTGTAAGGGTTGGAGACATATTCGAGAACGTACGCAGAGATCTACTCACTAATTCCACCTCGCGAAGGACAAAAACTAGCATGAATAGTCATTTGGTTGATGTATTGGTCACAAACCCTCCATTCACCAGATGGGAGCTTCTGGAACCTGACTACAGAGATCTTCTCAGAGACACAGTAGATTTACTGGGTTATAGCAAGTACTTGACACGACAACAGCTTAACCTTCAGCTGGTATCACTCTTCTTAATGGACTACTTGTTAGATAGAAACGGTTTGATGGTATCCGTCCTACCTGCTTCGACCTTCTACACGGTCTATGGTGAAGCAGCCAAGAGTATGTTGCTTGAGAAATATCGACTCAATGCATTCATCGAAGGTACAATCGAAACATCTTTTTCAGCGTACAGCGGGTTCAAAGAGATCATCCTTGTGGCAACAAAGGCTGGATCTGTATCGAGAAATGAGACCGCATTCATCACAATGAAAGCTGATGGTCAGAGCCCTATTCGATTGACGGAAGAATTGATCTCACAGTACGCATCTAGTAATGATGGCGTAAATTGGATTGATCTGACTACAAGATCCGCGTTCTGGGAACAGAATTGGCTGGCTTTCTTTGGCAAAAAAGGATTGAGAGAACTATTGACAAAGATACTTGCCAATGCTATGGAGAGGGGGACAGTTGGATTCTGGAAAGATATCCTCGGCAAGAACAGCATCATGCGGGGGGTTGAGATGTATGGCCCAGACTTCTTCTTTGTTCCAAACAGATACTGGAACATCATTCAAGAAACCGTTGAAACAGTAGCTGTGCAAAGTAGTGAAGATGGAGTTGACCTCGAGATACCAAGGGAGTACCTTGTGCCTGCATTGAGAAGACCTAAGCTTTATTTTGAAACGATGAGTCCACGCGTGTCACATTACCTCTTATGCATTCCTCCTGATTTCGCTGGGAGGCCACCGAACGACCTCGTGAAGTACATGGATTGGGGTAAGCGAAGTCAAACGGCTCTCCCTGCTATCAACGCGCTTGGGGATAAATGGTACAGTCACGTTCATAAACAGATCAATGTCAAGAAACCATTCGGAAGAGTCTTCTTGCCAGACAAGATTGATCCTTCATTTAGGAACCGTGGAGTGTTTGCATGTTACTCGCGCGCACCTCTAAGCGCTTCAAAGGACTTCCATATCGTATCACTAAACGATCAACTCAAGGACAAGGCATTAGCGGCGTGGTTCAACAGCACACTATTCATAGCATATTTCGTAATTGGAAGTAGGAGAATAAGCAAGAACTGGACGCGGCTTCTCATAGAAGACTACTTGAAGATGCCAATAATCAACGTCAACTCGCTCGAAAGAGAAACCCTACTGGCGCTTGGGGAGTCTGTTGATCACTTCTCAGAACTTAAGCTCCCACCTGTAAAGTCTCAGTTGGGGTCAGATTATAGAAGAGGCATTGATACGACGCTGCTTGAAGCAATGGGAGAAATCGAATCAGAAGATATAATGAACGGTCTCCAGTCATCACTGGAGCTAGAGCTAAGATAGTAGAGATATATTCAGGTAATGGTCACTCAGCTTCTTTCACTAATGCTCTTGAGAATGCTCTTTGATCTAGCGGGGTCCCGCTTGCTTTTTGCTTTGTCATCTTTTCTCCATATGATTATCGATTCTTCCTTTATTCTCTTACCCGCTTCTATCTTGGAAATATCATGGGGTAACTCTTCTTCGAGAACGAGCCCGATGTGTTCTCCGATGTCTATCAGTACTTGCGCGCCATCCATCTGCATGATACTGTTGCCAATCTTCCATTGATGGTATTTGCCAACTACGAATATAATCCTAGACTTCTCTCTCAATACTTCCGAGAATACTTGGAGCGATTTTTCCATGTCAGTTAGATATTGAAGCACAACTCTCGCTTTCTTCCTTCTTCCAGATCTGGCGAGCTCTGCCACGAGTGATCTGCTCGATTCAGGCAACTGGTTGCCCAACGACTTCGGGTCAACATCACTTGCCATTCTATCTTTGGATCCTATTGTCTCAGTTTCAAGACGCTCGTTATTGCCTTTCAATCCAAGAATCGCAATCGGCAATTTGGAGAAGCCCACATAGTCTAGTGCATCGAAGTAAGGTGGCGAAGTGACTATCCCATCAATCTCACTATCCAATAGCGACTTAATGTCGAGAGCATTCGCGGTGAATATTGTGATTTTGCCTTCAACGTTAATGTTCAATGTGCGCAGGATTTCCTGCGAAGCGTATGCGTACAGGTAGAAGGCAATGGCGTCCTTCTCGAAGTTTTTCCTTATTATTGATCTCTTCTCCTGCTTGGCGCTGGCCTCGACTATCGATCGACTGAGCATCGAATACAGAAAGTCTCTGACTAGTCCCTCTCCGGATACGTCGTCAATCGCGTCTTTGATCGATAAGAACTCAGGAATCACGTCTCTGACACATGGAAACTTCTTTACACTATCATCATCAAGTTCGAGGGATTCGATTCTACCGCTTGTGTTGTTAGCTTCGGACGACTTTTTCAGAGCCTTCAGTAGAGACTCTTTAAGCTGATGAAGGGGAATGTTGGAGAGGTTGCATTTTGTTCTAGCGATCATAGCTGATAGGGGGTTAACGTCTACGCCAATTGCATTAATGTTCAGAAGTGGTGCATCTGCTATGAACGACCCTGAACCGCAGAATGGGTCAAGGACGTTGGCTCCCTCTCTAACTTGAAGGAGGTTCAAGGCTGATCTCGCTAGCCAAGGGTCAGCTTTTCCCTCATGTTTGTGGATGAAATGTAGTCCCCATGTTCTGAAATCTGAGAAAGCCCAGTCAATATAGTCTCCAATGTGTTCTTTGAACAGACCAAGCCAAGGCATTCTCTTAGAGTTAGACATCAGATGATGGAGGAGGTTCTGTATACCTCTTTCCACACCTTCTTCCATCTTGTCTAGCTTTTCGCTGATGTTGGTGAATTGTTTGGTAAAGGTCACGTAGGGTAGTTTTGTAACCTCTGAAGCGTACTCTAGCAATGTTTGCAGAGGGGTGAAGAATATTGTTGTCAAGAATGAACCGCGTTCAGGTGGCTGATTGTACATCTGGATGGTTGGCGAAAGAGTAAGGAAGCGATCCACTTCGAGTGCATTTTCCGGCTTCACACTGCGAGGACTCAGCGTTCTTACTATCTTGGTGAGATTGCTCTTGGATGTGTTGATGATGCCGTAAATCTCTCTCAGATAGGTAGCCATTCTTGCAAGTCTGGCTAGTAAAGTCAGATCTCGCACTCGAGTCACAAAGCCATGCGCTTTCCCCAAGTAGAGTAGTCTTGTCATTCGATCAATGACCTTGTCATCAAGCTTTGAGAACGGATCGCTCTTGAACAGGGTTGGCAAGGTGGTAAGAGTCTGGACACTCGTTTCTAGAGATGTTTCAACCTCTCTTTTTGCAAGCTCAATCTTGCTCTCCACCCGGATGTCATGTTTGAGCTTGCAGACACACCATGCTTCATGCGAAAACTGATTCTCCCCTACAGTTGTCATTGTTCCAACCTTCTGATGCGAATCGTAGACAATCGAGTAGTCTAGTTATCCTCATAGATAACTCTAACGAGTTCTCAACGCATACGGAGAGAGAAATGAAACTTCCAAAAGCAAGAACGATATGAACAAGTTAGTAACAACCTCCACTTACAACAATTGTTATGACAGACATGAAGCTTAATTAGTGGAAGTGAATTCTGAAGATTCCTGATGCACTGAAGATATGGTGACAGTAGAGGCTCCCCATATGACCAAACAAGATGATAAAACGAAAGAGAAAACGAGCGTCAGAATTGGCGGAATGCACTGCGCTTCCTGCGCACAGACGATCGAAAGTCGTCTAAAACGCGAGAAAGGAATAGCGGTAGCCAACGTAAGTCTTACTACCGAGAAAGCAATCGTAGAATATGATCCTACCAAGGTGAGCCTTGAAAAAATCGGCAAAGCAATAAGGGATGCTGGTTACGAGCCAATAGGAATCCCTAAGGAAGGAGAGAAAAAGGAAACTCGAAAGATCATCATTAAGGTAACTGGCATGACTTGCACCTCTTGTTCGGCAACAGTAGAGAGGGCTCTAAAGAGAGTCAAAGGTGTAAAGTCGGCCAACGTCAGTATCGCGAATGAAAAGGCGGTTGTGGAATACTATCCAAATGAAGTCTCACTATTTGATCTTCGGAAGGCTATCAAAAACGCGGGCTATGGGGTTGAATCGGAGGAGGAAGTTGATAGGTCTGTTGAGGAGATGAAGCGTGCCCGCAGAAGAATGTTTGTTGCTTGGTTGTTCACGATACCTATTATTGCCTGGATGATTCCAGACATGTTTCTGGGTTTGATGTGGCCTGATTTCACGATATATAATTTTGGCATTATACTGCTGGCTGCACCAGTGGTTTTTGGGGCGGGGTTCACAACGCAGAGATCTGCTGTGAAGTCGATTATCCATAAGGACGCTAACATGGATGTTCTCATCATGATGGGAACTATCATATCGTTCCTTACTGGACCCCCTGTCTTCTTCACATCGATCCTAAACTATGCTGGCGTCGGTGGCATGATCATGTCCTTCCATCTGACGGGTAGGTATGTTGAGGCGAAGGCTAGGGGAAGGAGTTCCCAAGCTATTAAACGGTTAATGACTCTGGAGGCCAAATCTGCTAGGATCCTCGTTAAGCGTAGAGAGAAGAAGGTTCGCATACAGGATGTGAAGATTGGCGATATAATGGTTGTTCGCCCCGGTGAGAAGATACCGACGGATGGTGTAGTCGTTGAAGGGGAGAGCTCCATTGATGAATCAATGGCAACAGGAGAATCAATGCCAGTTCTCAAGAAAACTGGCGATGAGGTCATTGGTGCAACAGTCAACCAAGAAGGGCTGTTGAAAGTAAGAGCTACGAAGATTGGCGAAGATACTTTCCTTTCGCAAGTCATAAAGATGGTTGAGGAAGCTCAAGGAACGAAAGTTCCTATTCAAGCCTTCGCTGACAAGGTCACTAGATACTTCGTCCCTGTGATTTTGTTAGTCGCTTTGTCTACGTTCATCTCGTGGATTGTCGTCACCCAAGCTATTGAGATCGTAGCTAAGGCAGCTGCTCCTTACTTGCCTTGGGTTAATTTAGGCCAAGGGATTCTTATGCTCGCAATTTCTGCCACCGTTGCGACCCTTGTTATTGCTTGTCCCTGCGCGTTGGGTCTAGCAACTCCTACTGCGCTCATGGTGGGCACTGGCATGGGCGCAGAACGTGGAATCTTGATACGGAAAGGGGAAGCTATTCAAACAGCTAAGGAAGTAAAAGCAGTGATACTAGACAAAACGGGAACCTTGACCAAG
This sequence comes from Candidatus Atabeyarchaeum deiterrae, assembly GCA_037310415.1. GTDB lineage: Archaea > Asgardarchaeota > Atabeyarchaeia > Atabeyarchaeales > Atabeyarchaeaceae > Atabeyarchaeum > Atabeyarchaeum deiterrae. The sequence continues at coordinate 1,259,292 of CP147780.1, read as the reverse complement.
GGCAAACCGGAAGTCACAGATATTGTAGCTTTTGGCAACAACCCAGACGGCGAAGAGAGAGTGCTGTACTACGCAGCAAGTCTCGAGCAAGGATCCGAACACCCTCTAGCTCAAGCTGTTGTCAACAAGGCGCGAGAGAAAGGCATACGGCTAGACGAGCCCAAATCTTTCAAAGCAGTGAAGGGAATGGGGGTAGAAGGTTCAGTGAACGGTGCTGAAGTTCTGGTCGGCAAACCTGAGATGCTTGAAGCAGACACGGATACCCCGAATGTTCAGAAGAGATTCAAGAAGTTGCAGGGAGAAGCGAAGACAACAGTAGTCGTAGCAGTAAAGAAGAAGATCATTGGGATAATTGGGATTGCCGACACTCTTAAAGATGACACTGCTGATGCGGTGCGAGAGCTCGGCAGAATTGGTTTGAAGACAATAATGCTCACGGGAGACAACCGCAAAACAGCCGAAGCCATTGCTAAACAAGTCGGCATCAGCGAGGTTCATGCAGAGGTAATGCCGGACCAGAAAGTTGATGTAGTTAAGAAAGTGCAGAAGAAGTATGGTATGGTTGCGATGGTTGGCGACGGAATAAACGATGCACCGGCACTCACCGAGGCTAATGTGGGAATCGCTATTGGCACAGGAACAGACATCGCAATAGAAGCTGGAGACATAATCCTAGTTAGAGGAGACATCTCTGGCCTCGTGAGTGCTATAAAACTTTCAAAAGCCACATTTAGGAAAATAAAGCAGAACCTCTTCTGGGCGATGATCTATAACACTGTAATGATTCCACTTGCGATTCTTGGTCTTTTGCATCCAGTTTTGGCAGAGTTAAGCATGGCCTTAAGCTCCATATCTGTAGTCTCCAATGCTAATCTATTGAGAAGAACAAACATACAACCATCATACCTAAAGTAGAAATAGTTGAGGAACTATGGGAAAACGACTGGAGAACCGAGACTCAGGTGTAGCGACGGATTGATGATGTCCCACAATCACAGCCAGCAGATCGTATCCGTGGAGTCTAAGGGTGTCTGGAACTACGTCCTTTGTCCTTGCTTTCAGAATCGCCTCATCAGCGGCAGCTAGACCCGAGCAACCAAGTTTAAATGTAAGATCCTAGATCTTCGCTCTTCTCAGAAGAAGAGCATTGAGAACCACAGTTATTGAGCTTAGGGACATGGTTATAGCGGCAAACTCCGGTCTCAAGACTAGTCCAAACGGTATGAGTATGCCAGCAGCAATTGGAATTGCTAGAACGTTGTAGCCGGTAGCCCCCACCAGGTTTTCGTTCATCTTGCGCATTGTTTTCTTGCTGAGGTTAATCAGCTTGGAGACATCCCTAGGGTCATTCTTGATTAGGACAACATCTGCTGATTCCACTGCAACGTCCGTACCTGCCCCGATCGCTATTCCAACATTCGCTTGGACCAATGCAGGCGCGTCATTTATGCCATCACCAACCATAGCCACTCTCTTCCCTCGACTCTGCAATCTCTTTATTGTGTTCGCTTTTTGTTCGGGTAGGACTTCAGCGAAGTAAGTGTCTAGATTCAACTCTTTGGCGACGTACGCAGCCGTCTGTTTATTGTCCCCGGTGAGCATGGCTACTTCCAAACCAAGTTGTTTGAGAGTGTTGACTGCTTCTTTCGATTCGTCTCTTATCAGGTCTGCCATTGCTATTAGGCCTTGAAGTTTCCTGTGGGTGGCCACATACACGACTGTCTTGCCCTGAAATGAAAGCTTCGTAATTATGTCGCTATACTTTTCGGCAGCTAGCTTCAGATCCTTCAGCAGACTCATGTTGCCGACGTATACCTCGTCCTTGTTAATGATGGCTTTGGCGCCTTTTCCGGGGATAGCTGTAAAACTCTCAGCTCTCATTCTGTGTAAGCCCGCTTCCTTTGCCTTATTCACTATTCCTCTTGCTATAACGTGCTCTGAATTTATCTCTATGGCGGCAGCAGTTTCAATGATTTCTTTTTCGCTCCAGTCTCCCAGCTTAACGATGTCTGTAACGCCGAATTCACCCTTCGTCAAAGTTCCTGTTTTGTCGAAAACTATGATATCAACTGTTTTTGCGATTTCTAGGGCATCGGCATTCTTGATGAGGATTCCCTTCTTAGCAGCAATTGTTGTGGATACTGACGTAACCGTGGGGATGGCTAAACCCAGAGCATGCGGACAGGTAATGACTATTACGGTTATTGCCAGTGTTAGGGCAAAAAGGCTATCCGCTCTGACCCAAAACCAGAAGAAGAATGTTCCAGCGCCTACAATGATTGCCGTTAGGGTGAGATAGCTAGCTGCCCGGTCTGCACGTTTCTGGACTTTGGGCTTGGATGTAATGGCTTGCTCCACAAGTCTGATAATTTGGGCTATAGCTGTCTGTTCTCCTGTCTTCGTGACCCGAACCTGGATAGCGCCTTCAACATTTATTGTACCCCCAACAACTTCGCTTCCTTTCCGCTTCTCAACTGGCTTTGACTCACCGGTCACCATAGCCTCGTTCACCGAGGTCTCTCCTTCTATCACTTGGCCGTCCACTGGAATATTCCCTCCAGGCCTAATGAGAACGATGTCGCCCACCTTGACCTTGAAGGTAGGTACTGAAAAGATCTCACCATCTCGCATCACATTGGTCATTGGTGGAATCAATTTCACAAGTTCTTTTAAGGCTCCCGAAGCGCTTCTCACGGCCTTCATTTCCATCCAATGACCAAATAGAATGAAAGTTGCTAGCGTGCTTATCTCCCAGTAGAAATCAGGGGCAACGAATAGGAAAGTTGACCCCAAACTGTACAAGTATGCCGACAAAAGTGCAATGCTCACTAGAACATTCATGTCAAGACTGCGCATCCTAAGAGCTCTAATCGAGTCCCTGTAGAAGACAAAGCCTCCATACAAGATCACAACAGAAGCGCAGAGAACAAGAAGAAGACTCCAGTAAGAAAATGGAGGCAGGGTATAGCGAAGCCACATCTGAATCGACGGTGAGAGGATCAGAACCGGAATCGTGAAAATCGCCGCCACGATGAAATGCCTTTTCATTTCAGCCTCCATCATGGCGTGGTGATCATGCGCGGCAGGCTTCTTCATCTTCATGGCTTCATGTTCCATGTGTGCCATTTCATGAACAGATTTACGTTCTTCGCAACTAACCCTGCATCGCCCTAATTCTCTTGTTATATCTTTGGCAGAAATCATGCCTCTGTGAACTCGGACTTTGAGCAAGTTGTTGACAGGATCAAAGCTAGCGTCCACGACATGTTCAACAGCGTTTACTATATCTTCTATCTTGCAGGAACATTCTGGAGATATGTAATTGCGGACATCAAGTTCAATTGTCTCGTACCCGCTTTCCATTTCCAAGACCATCGGAAGGAGTTTTCTGCCAGAGCACACATAGGTTAGGCATAACCAGACTTTTGAGGAATAAACTCATCGCTGATTCATGGTTTCCTCGATTCAATGAGCCTAAAGACTGTGAGGAGTAGATTCTCTTGCATAGCTATCTCAAACCCAGCTTCTTTAATGTTCTCGTCGGTTCTCCTATCAATTTCTGGGCCGATGACTTTGGCTACGGGATTCAAGAAGTGAAAGATTGGTCGCAGGATTTTGCTGTTTGGTAGCATGTGTTCAAGGAATAGCGCCTTCCCAGTGGGGTTCAGCGTTCTACGGACTTCCTTTAATCCTCTCAATGGATTCTCAACCGAACAGAATACGAAAGTGGAGAAAAGTTCGTCGAACATGTTGTTTCTGAACGGTGGGGATTCAGCATCGGCGATGAGAAGAGATACATCTTTACTGTCTTTCCTCGTTTTCGCGCGCGAAATCATTTTCGCACTAATGTCAAAAGCTACATATCTACCCCTTCTATAATGCGGTATGTTCCTACCGGTTCCTACCCCAATCTCCAAAACAAGGTCACCGTTCTTGGGATTCATCTTATCGAACAGATGATCTCTCCAATTCGCGAAGGTGAAAAACTCCATCGGCGATTCGAATTGATCGTAGAACTTGGCGACCATATCGTATCTCATCTTGTCTGTTCCTTTCTTCTGCTCCCATTCTTCGTCGATTATTTGCCTCAGAATTATCACTCCATTGGATATATCACAGACAGATATATTTATATATTAGTTATCGCAACCAACACGCTCGTGCAGATATATCCGCATTAGACATATCTCGGCTCGAATTATAATTGAAACAAGTCAGAAAGGAAGGTAGCACAAAATGATTTGTTGTTTGGGACTATTTGTCGGACTCTATCTAGGCGCATTGCTGGGCGGCCCATGGACATTAATAGGACCAATCGCAGGATTTGGACTGGGATTAGTCTTAGACATGAGGCTAATGCATATGGGACATCACAAAGAAGACGAACAAGAGGGAGGTTGTCACTGAGAAGGATAGATAGACAATGACGGAAAGGTAATTCTGAGAGAAGAATATCACCCACATCTACTCAGGATACTCATGAGCCAGAAGACCGAGAGCAGCTAACGGTGAAATCGTCTGGATGCCCATGCTCACGAAAACCTGAATGGATTAGTGAGATTACCTATTCCCCCCTCAACTGCTATTAGTTCGTTCTCCAGGTTCGTGAGAAGCACGGGCTCACTGTAGAAGTTTTGGAGAGAACACGCTTCGCCATATTGTTGTTGAGCGCTTCTGGAATAGAACTCTAAACCCTGCGGAAGAACCAGAAAGTCTGCTAGGAGCCTAGGGCACTAGAAAACGGGTAAGGTAGAACCATAGACAGAAGATTCTGGCGTTCTTTGCCCTAATATAATGCAGACAGCTGGATAGCGAATCTTTGCACTGAGTAGGCACTGTTGTTAACCTTGCTGCTTGAAAAGCCCCAGCAAAGTCATTCGGTTCGGGAGATGACTTTTTCACTCCTTGGCTTCCGGTCTCCAGCTCATCGCAAGTGCTCCACCTATGATCCCCAATATCGCTCCCACGAAGAAACCTGCCATGCCTAGAAAACTGATCACAGAGAAGGCCAAAATCACGATACCCCATGCATAATGGTCTTGGGGACGAGCATTAAGCATCGATGCTCCTACAATTATGAGTATTCCCGATACAATTCCTATGAGCGAGCAACCAACCATGAAGCCAAAAGGAATACCAAAGCTTTCCATCATGTCCATGTAGCCTCCCATGATACCCCCAAGAGAACCCATCATATCGCCAAAAGGACCCATCATACCGTGTCCTATCCAACCATACCCGATCATCATGAACATCATGAAGCTACTTATGACTATCAATATTCCACCAATAAGGGACAGAATCATCGCAACATCCGGTCTCTCTTCCAAATTCACACCTCCAATCTTCCTCTTCTAACAGAACTCGATCAAGCTTTTAAAAGCATGTACCAAGTGTGAAGCCAAACATTGTAGGTATAGCCATTCGTGATCAGAATCCCGAATTTCCGATTGTTCCGTTCTTCCGAAATGCCCGTGAGCCGTGCACAAAAGTTAAAGTTTGAACATCCGGTCTGGTCTTTTGTGTACGGCCTTTGTTCCAGGATTTAACAACAGCCACAACCGTGATTTGAGTGGCCCGAATGTTCTGAGTTTCCACCTGAGCCTGTGTATTTCATTGGCTTTTTGTCAAACGCTGCTTTGCACATTGGGCTACAGAAATAGTATGTTTGATCCATATGCTCAGATTTGTAATTGGCTGTTGTTTCGTCTATATCCATTCCACAAACTGGATCCTCTGCCATGTTTGCTTTTTCACCTCCACGATTGCGTCTCGGTTGCGTTTTTACTGGAATACGGTTTCGACATCCAGACAGAATTTCAGCGCTTCGGTGTTCCCTCGCTGAACTTCTGGAAAGCGAACTTGGATCTCTTCAGCAATGCTGAGTTGCTGACTACTGTTAGCGAACTGATCGCCATTGCTCCTGCTGCGAGTATTGGACTTAGCAGGCCAAGAGCAGCGACTGGGATCATGACTGTGTTGTAGATGAATGCCCAGAATAGGTTGGAGTTGATCTTCTTCATCGTTTTCTTGCTTAGCTCGATACCAAGCGCGACATCTCTCAGATCGTCTTTGATGAGCACTATTCCCCCAGTCTCTTTGGCAATGTCGGTTCCGCTACCGATTGCTATGCCGATGTCGGCTTGCGCTAGTGCCGGAGCGTCGTTTATACCGTCGCCAACCATTGCAACGGTCTTGCCTTTGCGTTGCAGCTTTTTGATGGCATCAACTTTCTGCCATGGCAGAACATTCGCAATCACCTTGTCGATGCCCAGTTGTTCAGCAATGACCTTTGCAGTTCTCTCGTTGTCACCTGTAAGCATCGCTATCTGCAAGCCCATGCTTTTCAGCATTGCTATAGCTTCGATGTCGTTTTCTTTGATCGTGTCCATAGCGGCAATTATGCCTGCGGCTTTTCCATTAACAGCGAGTATCATAGCAGTCTTGCCATGTTTCTCAAGTTTCTGAAGATCATCTTCTAGCCGTTTGATTGACACTCTTCCCTTTTCCATGAGCCTTCGGTTTCCAAGAAGTATTATATTGCCTTCAGAGGCACATCGGACTCCATGTCCAGGGACAGCCTCAAACGAGTCAGCATCAGGAATACCTAATCCAGATTGCTGTGCAGCATTCACTATTGCCTCTGCCAACGGGTGTTCTGAACCTTTCTCCGCAATGGCTGCAAATCTCAGCACATCGTTTTCTGCGTAGCCGCCATACGGTACAATGTCGGTTACTGATGGTTCTCCTTTCGTTAAAGTGCCTGTCTTGTCAAAAACAACCGTGTCCAGCTTCCTAGCTCTCTCAACATACTCACCGCTTCTAAGCAACACGCCGTATTCTGCACCCTTGCCAACTCCTGCCAGAATTGCCGTTGGAGTCGCTATGCCCAGTGCGCATGGACAAGCAATCAAGAGGACAGCGAGAAGAACGAAGAAAGCAGCTGAGAAACCACTTATGATATACCAGTAGGTAAAGGAAACTGCTGCAACAGTGAAAACTATCGGTACGAACTTCGCGACGACCCGATCAGCGAACTTTTGAACAGGTGCGCTTGAGGCTTGGGCTTCCTCGACCAGATGAACAATCTGTGACAGCGCCGTGTCTTCGCCGACTCTTGTGGCTCTTATCTTCAGCAGCCCACGTTTGTTCATTGTAGCACCTATTACTTCACTACCAACGTCCTTCTCGACTGGCATGCTTTCCCCTGTGATTATTTTCTCGTCAACTGAAGAATAACCTGCAATTACAACTCCGTCTGTGGGGATCTTCTCCCCAGGTTTTATGATTATAGTATCATTGACCTGAACTTGGTCAATTGGAACTTCACATTCTTTGCCGTCTTTGAGTACTCTAGCGATCGTTGGTTGAAGCTCAAGCAATTTCCGAATTGAAGCTGCAGATCTCCTTCTAATACTCTCCTCAATGTACTTGCCCAGCAGAACGAAGGCGAGGATTGCTATTGAAACCTCTAAGTAGCCTTCTCCGCCAACGGCCATCTTTGGGAAGAAGGCGTTGATCGCACCATAACCCCAGCCAGCAACTACTCCAGCAGACACCAGTACGTCCATGTTTATTGCTCGATTCTTGAGCGATTTGTATGCACCTGATATGATCCCCCAGCCGGCGAGCCAAACAATTGGAGTCGACACTACGAATATGGCGAAGCTGTATACAGAAATGCCGAAAATCGTCAAAGTCATTATTGCCGCAACTAGACCGAACGTTACCACGACCCGTAATCCGGCAACCGCGATAACCCCCAGTAGGGCTATCGCGACTCGGCGTTTCATGTTCTTCAGTTCTTGTTCTGGTTGTTCATAGGTTCTCGCACATGATTCACTGCAAAAATAGTAAGTTCTGTCTCCAATCTTTCGTTTTATTGCTTTATCAGCGTCAACAGTCATTCCGCACACAGGATCTCTTGGCAACTTGATCTCTTCCAGTATTGTGATTCACTAAAGCAATTGGTGTATATCAGATATATAAATATATCTCCATGCGATATATCTGTTATGTGAATATTTTGCACAGATATATCTCAAGTAAACATTTATATCTTTGCTGTCATTATCATGTCGTCGGAAGGGTGTGAAATGGTAACTGATGTGAAACCAGAGGAAATGGATGAGTTTTTGTCAGATTTCAGCCGCTTCTACATGCTGACAATTCTTTATGAAGGACCAGCTCACGGCTACAGTATTATGAACCGCTTCAAGAAAAGAATGGGAAAGGAAATTAGCCCAAGCTTAGTCTACCCGTTTCTTCAACAGCTCGAAGAAAAAGGCTTGGTGAACCATACGATCAAGTTAGTTGGCGAGAAAGAAAAGAAAGTCTTCGAACTCACTGTAGAAGGCAGGGAACTCTGCAAGGGACTGTTTAAACGGTTTGCAGGTCTCGTCTCCGTTGCCATTGAACCCAGCCTTTATGTTTGTGCTCACTGCGGCTGTAAGGTCTATGAAGGGGGCTACCGGGAAGTGATCGACGGGAAGGAGACAACCTTCTGTTGCATGCACTGCGCACATTCCTACAATGAGGAAAAGAAATTCGCGAAAAGAAAGCGGTGAGAAATCGAAGATGGATGACTATGGGTATGGGTACTGGGGCCTCGTAATATTGAACATTGCTGTCTTTGGCCTTTTCATAATATCTATTCCCTTCAGAAAGAAGATACACCGCCTTCCGGTAAGAAGATCCAAACTCGAAAGAATTCGTGAAAGATGAGACCGTCTCACGTTTCGCGGATGCCATGGAACTTTCCAAAAAAAGAGGTGAAGGCTTTGCATCATGAAGACGAGGCTGCGTCGGTCGCGGCGCAGTTTTCGTTTGATTATGTGGAGCGATCGCTGCGTAGTAAGAACTTTGGGATACTCAGCACCGTGACACCTCAACGAAGAGCACATTCGGTTGGAGTCGTCTATGGAGTTACACCTCCGAAGTTGCCATTTTCTCTCTATCTAATAACAAGACCTAACCTCAGGAAGGCAAGGAATATTCAAATGAATCCAAACGTCTCCTTCGTTGTTCCCGTTCCTCACTATTTTCTGAGATTTGTACCTCCGTCATGTGTTCAGTTTCAAGGAACAGCGGAAATGCTTCCTGCAGATGATCGAATTGCTATCGAAATATTCAATAGTTCAAGAGTTTTGAGACACAGTCTGGAGCACACTAAAACGCTTGGTAAACCCGTCTTCATCCGAATCACACCGGATGAGAGAATCTTTTGCTGGGGCATCGGAGCAAGCGTTTGGCAGATAATAAGGCACTTAGCAGGTAATTTGTATGTGGTGGTTCCTGAACATCGTCGTAAGATAAAAGAAGGTAGCGATCAGCTCAATATGGCAAAAGCCAAAGAAGCAAGTGGATGTTGTGACCTTCAGACTTAAAGTAAAAATAGCGGATAGGCTATAAGTAAAGGTTCGGAGAACCGTAAGACCTAGGTGGAGCGGTGCATTAACATTGTGGACACGGCTTTTTGAGATAAGGGTAGGGAGGTGAAACTGAATGGCGAGAGACCCAGTGTGCGGAATGGAAGTGAAAGAGAGAACTGCCAAATTCAAGTCGGCTTACAAGGACAAGACTTACTACTTCTGTGCGAAAGGATGCAAGGATCGGTTTGATTCTGAGCCACAGAAATACGTAAAGAAGTAACAAGGAGACGTACTCACAAGCAAGGACAAACACCTCTCTAATCCTTTCAGCAAATTCCTCCTTTTTTGACGAGGATTGTTCTTAGTTAACAAGTTTTTTGGCATGAGAATGCTATTGTCATTTGTCTGTTGGAGTGTTGAGTCACGTTGAACGTTGCTTTGCGGGCGAAATACAATAAACTTAGGCGATTCATCAAGGAGAAGGGAAAAGAAGGCGCAATAGTTGCCTTTTCTGGGGGAGTCGATAGCTCGACCTTGGCAGCTGTGTGCTTCGATGTATTGGGAGACCATGTTGTGGCTTTGACAGCCAAATCTGCAACATATCCGTGTGAGGAGTTGGATGATGCTGAGAGAGTGGCAGTGGAAATAGGAATGAAGCACTACGTTGTTGAGACCCACGAACTCTCTGATGAGAACTTTGTGTGCAATCCGGAGAACAGGTGTTACTATTGTAAGGGTGAGTTACTTGACGTATTCCGAGACTTCGCCATTAAGCTCAACTTCAAAGCCATCTTTGAAGGAACCAACTCTAGTGATCTTAGCGGACATAGACCTGGATTCAAAGCTGTCGGAGAAAGAGAGAACGTCTTCAGCCCGTGGGTAGAAGCGAAGTTCACAAAAGAAGACATTAGAGAACTGGCAGGCGAACTTGGACTCTCAGTCCATGATAAGCCAGCATCACCATGCCTAGCCTCACGAATACCCTATGGTGAAAGAATCACGGAAGAGAGGCTCAGGAGAATTGAGCTAGCAGAGAAGGCAGTAAAGGGTATTACTGGAGTCAAGGAGATCCGAGTTAGGGATCATGGGACTTTAGCGAGAATAGAAGTAGGGAAAGGAGAGCGAGACCTTCTATTCAACATGAGGACCATGGACGAGATCGCAAGGGAACTCAAGAAGCTAGGCTATAAGTTCATCACCATGGATCTCGAAGGATATAGAACGGGCAGCCTACTGGCCTCGCCAGAAGCTTAGTCGAGATTCCTAGAGCGTTTCTTGGATCTTGATGCATGTCCAGCGGGTTTTTCTGCGGGTTGCAGCTCCATATGTCCAGTTCAACGGGTGGTCGGCTTTTCTCCCACGAAAAGACCCAAGTTGATTAGCGATCTGAAGGAACGCATAGTCAGGTTTCTGAATCCACTTCTCTCAATTAGCTTCGACCAGTATTCCTTGGGCTTCCAGACAAAGGCGAACAAGAGCACAGACAGTGCCAACTTCTTGTTTCTCAGGATTTCAATTGTCGCAAACTTGCCTCCGGGTTTCAGGACACGGTAGACCTCTCGTAGAGCTTTTTCTTTGTCCTTCTCGCTGTGTAGTTCATGCAACACTGACCCCATGGTTACAAGATCGAATGTCTTGTCCCCGAACGGTATTCTCAAGGCATTTCCATATCTGAAATTTACTCTACCAGCTACTCCCTCTGCTTCGGCATTCTTCATGGCGGTCTCCGGAGACTTGCCACTGACCCCTTCAAATATGTCTATGCCCTCGACCCTGCCTCTTGGGAGTTTCTTAGCCAGACTGATTGAGACTCTGCCAGTTCCGCATCCAACATCAAGAACCTTTTCATCTCCTTTCAAACCCGAAGACTCAGCAATCTTAGACCAGTTGTCACCCTGGCGCTTTGCCTTGAAAGTCTTCTCATACAGGAATATGTACGCAGTCCCAATGTATAACCCAATGAAGGCGATGGATGCTCCCGCAAGCCGCAGTAGCCAGTTGAAAAGCGGGCTTAATTGAAACAAGAAGCTCGCGAGAACTATGGTCAGCCCACCTAAGCCAATAACGGCCATCGAAGCGAAATACTTCCAGGCTACAAAGCCGTAGCTCGGTTTTTTCGCCGTCTCCAATGTGGTCTATTCCTCCTTCTCCAATTCCTCCTCCCTAGTTCTGCCGCTCACGACTCCCAAGATCTTCATCGCCACGTCCTTCATGATGCTCGCCTTCTGGATCGCTAACCCTTTCTTCAAGTCTCCAGCCACAAGGAGCTTGTCGCCAGCCTTAATGTTGAAGTGTTTTCTTGCTGCAATCGGCAAGACTATTTGACCTCTTTCACCGACTGTAACGGTTCCATAAAGGAATTTCCCTTTTGCAAGTTCGGTCATGTTTCCCACCCGCAAGCATCATACTAATCATTCAAATCATGTAAATCATATTAATCATACCAATCATGTATCATTCGTACTACTTAAATGTTAGGGAATGCCATCGAGCATGTATCAAGAAGCACTTTGGCTAGCTGGATTCTAAGAACTCACCGCAACGCGGCAGCATAACTCATGACCAAGCGCGTCATATTGTGCTTCAAGTGAGCGATTCCATACCTTGTTAAATCCCTGTTTCGTGTTTTATATGGTGTAACTGCTTCCAGATTCCTGAGGGTCAGCCAAAATTGACGAAAGCAGTACTTTTCGATCTCGGAGACACTCTCGTATCAGAAGAAAGCGTGGGTACTAAACACACGTCGGAAGCCGATCTAGAGAAGGTTCCTTTTGTCGACGAGGTTCTGCAGAAGATAAGAGGGAAGTACAAGCTTGCAGTTGTGACCAACACGAGTGTTTCGGAGGAGAAAGATGTCAGAAAGGCCTTGGAAAAAGTTGGACTGGAAGCCTATTTCGACGTAATCGTGACATCTGTTGACGTGGGCCACGAGAAACCCCATGAAAAGATATTTCGCGTTGCATTGAAAAAACTTGGCGTGAAAGCAAACGAAGCGATAATGGTAGGAAACAGGATAAAGACTGATGTCTTGGGGGCAAATAGACTCGGTATCAAGACGATCTATTTCAAGTGGAATGATAGATACCCAGAAAAAGCTGACTCACCACTGGAAAAGCCAAACTACACTATCAGTTCTCTGAAGGAACTTCCGGGGATTCTCTCAGACCTGGAGAATCAAGAGAGGGATAAAAGGAAGGGATCTTGACACTACTGGATGCTGGGAACAGTCACGAATTCTGATGGAACTCATTCTTGACGCCTTCCAGTTCTCGGATGACTCTTGGCAGTTCTCCTATGCGATGAATCGTGACATCTGCATCGCGGCACGTCGACCCTTCCTTTGAGAGGTGGACAGTTCTCATACCGACGCCCTTTGCCCCCTTAATATCCGCTTCAATGTCGTCTCCCACAAAGACACATTGGCTACCCCTCAGTTTCAAGGAAGAAAGGGCAAACTGAAATATCGTTGGACTTGGCTTAACCCATCCAACTTCACGGGAGACGGCGATCACATCAAAGAACTGTCTGAGGTCAAACCTATCTAGTATCTGGTAAATAGAAATCGTGTAGGCGAAATTCGTCACTAATCCGAGCCTGTACCTCGATCGCAGATCTCGAAGGACTAATGGTACTTCTTCCTCTAGCTCAACCTGATTGATGTACACCGCATATTGATCCTCCAAAGCTTTCTTAACTAGAGCGGAATCCGAAGAAACTCTGAATCCAAGTGCGTTCAGCGTTTTGGACAATCTCTCACCCATGTCGTATTCCCTCAGCGTCAGCTTTTGCCATTGGAGCTGTTCCGCGCGAACTGTCATGTACTTGTCATAGAAAGAGTTCCAATCGGTGCTGACTCCACTTTTCATAAGAGAATCGTGGGCAACTCTCAGTATCGATTCAAACCTAGAGATCTCTCCACCTGAACGTTTTTCCAAATGCCTGACACCCCACGGGACTTTGACTAGAGTGTCGCCAAGGTCGAAGATGATAGCGCCAAACACGAACATCACTTCAATGCAGCCTACTATGATTAATAGAGAGAAACACTTTCTATATGAGACATCCGTCTTGGTTCTACAGTGAGCAGGTGCGTGGTTTCGTGGGCGTGTATGAACAACCACATTACTATGAGATAGCATTCAGCTATCAAGATGTCAGAAGACAAATCGATTTCTTCGAAGAGGTGGCTAAGAAGTATAGCAATGTCCCCGTGAAGCGTTTCTTGGACATTTGTTGCGGACCGAGCCCGCAACTCAGAGAAATTGCAGAAAGAGGTTACGAAGCAGTTGGGCTAGACGTCAGCGAAAGGATGCTGGATTATCTGAAGTCAAAATCGCAACAAGAAAACTTGAAAATAGAAACAGTGGAAGGCGACATGAACGACTTTGAACTCAAGGTGAAATGTGATTTCGCGTTTCTGCTCTCGGGGTCAGTCTTTGTTGATTCCAATATGCAATTCCTTCAACATCTCAACTGCGTCGCAAATGCATTGAAAAAAGGCGGCATATACTTACTGGAGAACTTTCCCCTAAGCCTACAGCCGAGTCGCAGAGAAGAGTGGAAATCAAGCAAGGGCGACATAGAAGTCAAAACCGTTTATGAGACCAATGTTGAGAACGAGCTTCAAGAACTATACGAAGACAGAATCACCCTCGAAGTCAAAGATCATGGAGAGAAGAAAACATACTCTAGCACATATCATACGAAGAACTTCGCTCCTCAAGAACTCCAGTTGATAATAGAGCTGAACGGGAGATTCGGATTCATAGGATGGTTCCAGCATTTGAAACTTGACCCGCTAACGAAGATTAGTAATGACAATGTGGTAATATTGAGAAAAGAACGGCAGACCAAATCACAAAGAGCAGACAGTAATCCTAATGGAGGTGCATTTATACGAAAGATTTTGTCGCGTTAGACGCTCCTAGAAAGAAAGTTCTCTTAATGGGTAACGAAGCGGTGGCAAGGGGGGCGATCGAAGGAAATTGCCAGTTCGCTTCTTCCTATCCAGGAACTCCATCATCTGAGGTATTGGAGACTTTAGCTCGTGTCGGAAGGGATCTAGGTGTTTATGCTCAGTGGTCAACGAATGAAGCGGTTGCCATATGGAGCGCTGCGGGAGCATCTTATTGTGGTTTGAGATCGCTTTGCTCAGCCAAGCATCATGGAGTTGCCTGGATGACCGATATTCTTATTAATTTTGCGCACTGGCGGATCGGCAACGGAGGGCTTGTCGTTGCGATAGGAGACGATCCGCAAGGGCATAGCTCATCAAATGAGTACGACTCGAGGAATCTAGCGGCGAGAGTCTTTGAGATACCAATTCTTGAACCAGCGGATCCACAAGAAGCCAAAGACTTTACCAAAGAAGCATTTGAATTCTCTGAGAAACTGAAGTCTCCCATCTACGTTAGAATGACCACTAGAACAAGCCATGCCACTGGAGATGTCATATTAGGAGAGCTCCCAAAAGAGAAAAGGATTCCCGAGTTTGTTCCAACTTCAGCTGAACTTGGATTCGAGATGATCCAAGAGCGTGGCTGGGTTGATATGGGATACCTACATGAAAAGATCCACAAGGTACGGTTGAAGGAAGCAGCTGAAGTATCAAACATCTACCCTGGAAACACACTGACTATGAATGGAGACGAGGAGCTAGGGGTAATCGCATCTGGCGTAACCCGACATTACGTTGAAGAAGCTGTGGACAAGCTGGGTGCCAGTGTCGCATTTCTGCAACTAGGGATGTCCTTTCCTCTCCCAACTGAGAAAGTATCTAAGCTGATCAAATCCGTGAAGCGAGTGGTAATCTTTGAAGAAACGGATCCGATCATCGAACTGAATCTAAGGGCATTTGCAAAAGACGATTCATCGAGCGTAGAGATCTTGGGCAAAATGAATGAATACACGCCCGTCTCTGGTGAATTGAACACACTTGATGTCGTGAAAGTACTATCAAAAGCCTTGAAGAAGCCTCTTCCGGCGCCTCCTGCAAGGGATGAGATCAAGCAAATGCTTGACGAATACAAAGGAATGAGGATGATAACTTTGTGTGCAGGGTGCCCTCACAGAGCTTCCGGATACGCGATTAAGAAGGCAATTGAGGAGCTCAGCTATGGTGATTACATTGGAGTCGGAGACATCGGTTGCTACGGCATGATGGGGCTACCACCATTAAGATCTTTCATGCTTACAAACTGCATGGGCGGTAGCATTGGAATATCAAACGGTATAGCAAAGACTGGAGTCAACTTGCCAGTGATAGCTTTCATAGGAGATTCGACTTTTTACCACGCTGGAATTCCTTCGTTGATAAACGCCACATTCAATAATGCCAAGTTTACCACTGTCATACTAGACAATGAAGTGACTGGTATGACTGGTTTCCAGCCACACCCTGGGAGCGGATACACTGCAATGGGAGAAAAAACTTCAAAAGTGAAGATAGAGGACATTGTGAAGGCCTGCGGGATTGAGAACGTAGAGATCGTCGACCCGTACAATATACGAAAATCTATCGACGCTGCCAAAAGGACGCTATCGCAGCCAAAAGCATCAGTCATAATATTCAGAAGAGTATGCTCGACTGAGATGTTGAAGCAGAGGAGAGCGCAAGGATTACCTCCACCAAAACCGCTGATGGTCGATCCTGATCTGTGCAATGGATGCATGGCATGCACGAGTGAGTTTGGTTGTCCTGCAATAATCTGGGACGACAAGAACTCAAAAGCGAGAATAGACTATGCCCTCTGTTGCGCATGTGGTGCTTGCGTGCAGATCTGCAGGCAGAAAGCAATCAAAGGCGGAGTGAAAAAATGAAGGAAAAAAAAGAGAACGAGAAGGAAAACTTTGACATTATCATAGCTGGCGTGGGTGGGCAGGGAAACATCCTTGCCTCTAGAATAGTAGCTGATGCGGCCATTGAAGCAGGTTACCATGTAACAATCGGTGAAACATTTGGCATGAGTCAAAGAGGAGGATCCGTTGCTAGCCACCTCCGACTTGGCAGGAAGAAGATGTTTGGACCACTTATTCCTGAAGCCAGTGCAGACATTGTCATAGGGCTTGAACCGCTCGAATCACTAAGGTACGCGACAATTTTCCTAAAGCCGAATGGAGTGATTGTAACAAACAGTCATCCCGTGATGCCACCGGATGGTAACTACCCAGCGCAAGACAGGATATATGACTTCGCAAAGAAAATTCCTTCGAAACTGTACCTGCTTGATGCAAGTCAAATAGCCAAAGATGCCGGCGATGTTCTCTCATCTAACATTGTGATGGTGGGTGCAGCGTTCGGCGCTGGAGTAATCCCTGTTAAGGAGGAGCAATTGAAGAATGCAATCAAGGAAAGGCTCCCGAAAGCGGTCGACCTGAATCTAAAGGCTTTTGATTTGGGAAAGAAAACAGTTAAGCAAGCTTAGACGGAAGGCCTCGAAGCATGGATATTGTTGAACAACTTGATCCGATTTTCAAGCCGAGGTCAGTCGCCATAATAGGCGCATCAGATGACCCGCTAAAATTCGGGAATTGGGTGACACTCACCGCTCTGAGAAGCAAATACAAAGGAGAAATCTACTTAGTAAACCCGAAAACAAGGGAATTCCATGGCACCAAGGTTTATTCCAGCATGCTCGACATTCCAGCAGAAATAGATCTAGTAGCAGTGATAGTCCCAGCTAACGTCGTTCCAAAGGTCATGGAAGAATGTGTCGAGAAAGGCGTCAAGGGTGCAATAGTATTCTCGGCGGGATTCAGAGAGATCGGTGAAGAAGGAGTGCAGAGAGAGCAAGAAATACTCAAGATAGCTAGGAGAGGAAACATCAGATTAGTTGGACCAAACTGCATGGGCATCTACAATGGTGCAACTGGTCTCAACATTACTATTCTTTCTGCTGAAAAGGAAGGCGAAGTAGGTTTCATAACACAGAGTGGAGGCTATGGTCTCGACATATTTGGAACAGGAATGGCGCGGGGCATAAACTTTAGCAAATTCATAAGTGTTGGAGACAAGACCGATGTCAAGGACAATGAGTACTTGGAATATCTGTATGCCGATCCACATACAAAGGTCATCATGATGTATATGGAAGGAATCGAAAATGGTAGACAATTCTACGATATAGCTAGGAAGACAACGAAAAGGAAGCCCATTTTTGCAATTAAGATAGGAAGGACGAAAGCAGGCGGCGCTGCTGCGAAGTCTCACACAGGGGCAATGGCTGGAGAAGATGAAGTGTTTGATGCCGCATTCAGGCAAGCTGGAATAGTTAGAGCGTATGATGTTGAAGAACTCTTCGATTATGTGAAGGCATATTCGGCTCAGCCCTTGCCAAAGGGAAACAGAGTTGGCATGCTTGTGGGCAGCGGAGGACTTGGTGCTGCTGCCGTTGACAAAGCTGTCGAACTCGGTCTGCAGGTTCCTCCAATAAGTGATGAGAACAAGCAGAGGCTAAAGGAGATCCTGCCAGAATTCGCATCTTACAAGAATCCAATAGATTTCACCGCATCTGGATCGATTGGCTTATTCACGAATGTTGATGTGCTCAAACAAGTCTTCGCGGATCCCAATGTTGACTCTTGGTTCTTCGGATTTACGGGGTCAGGCATTTCAGGAATAGATGAGATCTTGGGCAACTTTGGACCGATGCTTGACCAAGTTGACTCATCAGTTATGATGGAAGGAGTCACCGTTCCTCGCGTCGGCTCTATGGATGAAGATGATAAGCTGATCAGACCTATTCTGCAGAAAATGTTTGGGGTCACTCTCTATTCTACCCCTGAAAGAGCAATCAGAGCGCTTTCGGGTCTTGTCAGATATGGAGGATTTCTCGAACGAAGCAAACTCACTGAGAAACCAGTCGACCTGAAAGTAGACAATTGTGCCTGCAAGAAGATAATTGAGAATGCACTCAACGAGAGCAGAACTGACCTAACAGAGATAGAGTCAAAACAGATGCTCTCTTCATACCAGATACCTACAACAACAATGGAACTAGCTAGGAATAAAGACGAAGTGGTCAGAGTCGCAGAGAAAATCGGATACCCGGTCGTCTTGAAAATAGTATCTCGGGATATAGTACACAAGTCAGATGCTGGAGGGGTAAAACTGAACCTCCGAAACAAGAGCGAAGTCATTGACGCATTCGACGAAATAATCCGGAATGCAAAGAACTACAAAGCCGGCGCATCTGTCTCGGGGGTTTCCGTTCAGAAAATGGTTCCTCAAGGAATAGAGGTAATCGTAGGAGTGAAAGATGACCCGCAGTTTGGACCCGTGATAATGTTTGGACTCGGTGGGATACTCACAGAACTACTGAAGGATTTCTCTCTGAGGTTAGTTCCAATAAGCCAGAAAGATCCTGAGGCGATGATGAATGAGATCAGAACTCACCAACTTCTGGAAGGCTACCGTAACCTCAAACCAATAGACAAGGAGGCCCTAGTCTCCATCTTGAAAAAAGTATCGATGCTTGTTCAACAGAACCCAGCGATCAAGGAGATGGACCTCAATCCAGTCATTTGTTATCCGGATGGGGCAATAACAGTGGATGCCAGAGTTATTCTGAAAGGAGACTTGAGTTGACCACGGCACCATGCCAAATATGGTCGGCGACTCCAACAGAGCAACAACGGAGAACGATGGCGACCCAAGAAAGTTCGCTTGAACATACTATCGAAGACAAAGCTCCTTATAGTATCCACAATCAGAACCGTGACTCTCTATGATCGAGTTTGCCTTCACCTTCAAGTATCGCATCAATCAATGCCTTGAAATGGTATTGTTAAAGAAATTCATCGATCCACTTGCGAAAAATGGCGCTTTACCGAGACTTCGACTAGTCATTACAGTTAGTAATGCTTATAACTTTCCTAAGCGATTATTCTCTGCAAGGTGAAAAGCAATGGTAAAGATTGACGAAAAGACTGCAGGCTTTGAAAAGCTGATTAGGCTCATTTTCCTACTATTCGGAGCATTGCTTTTGATAGTCGGAATTGTGCTACTGTTCGTGCTAGGCAACGCTGGCGGCGCAGGGATCGTTCTAGCCATTGGCTCCGCGCTCTTCTTCGGCGGTGCCTTATGGTGGATGGATCGCACATATCTCATTGAGGATTAGGAGACTATCTCATCCCCTTTTTTTCTTAATGCTATTCTGGTACATGTCTTGCTGCAAGTCAGATTAACATTCTATCACAGATCAATTCAGACAAAGGTAGCAGAGACAGTCACCTAGTCTCCAGGTGCACGACAATAATCGACAGTTAGACGCAACCAGCGAGTTAATGAGCAAGTTAACCGACAATCTAGACCATCCGTCCAAGAGAAGATCGCCAAGCCCAAACGTTGGTGAAAACGAAATTGATGAAGGGAATCATAGTCTACGACTCGAAATATGGCAACACAAAGATCGTAGCAGAGAAAATCTCAGAAGGCCTGAGGACCGTCAGAGGAATACAAGTGGAACTCGAGAAAGT
This sequence comes from Candidatus Atabeyarchaeum deiterrae, assembly GCA_037310415.1. GTDB lineage: Archaea > Asgardarchaeota > Atabeyarchaeia > Atabeyarchaeales > Atabeyarchaeaceae > Atabeyarchaeum > Atabeyarchaeum deiterrae. Next base: position 1,239,445 of record CP147780.1, on the reverse strand, counting down.
TCAGGACGTTGAAATAAACAACATGCCCAAATACGATCTGATAGTAATAGGCTCCCCCAACCATATGGGTGGACCTTCAAGACCGATCAGGAAATTCATCGACAAACTTAGTGAACTCGACTTGAAGAACAAAGTCACCGCAGCTTTTGATACTTACATTGGCAAGGACTTCCAGAAGACCGCAAAGAAAATAGAGGAAAAGCTAACAAGAGTGGTCGGTAAGCTGAAATTGATGTCTCTCAGTTTATCGATCAGGGTGAAAGGAATGAAAGGACCGATTGATGAAGATGAAATTGATAAGTGCGTAGAATTTGGAAGGAAACTGGGAGAAAAAATCCTCCAACCATGAGTTCGGAGACGTTCGATTTAGGGATTCATCTATTCTCAGATCCATTTTCGAACCTTCTTCTCATAATCAAGATACCCTCTTCCGAACCTTCTTTTTAGCAATTGCTCCTCATAGTCAGCCATCCTGTTGTAGGCGACTGCTGCAATCAGCCACGGTACGAGGCTCAATAATGAAAAACTCCATAAGGTGAAAGGGAGATAGAGAAGCAAGATCCCCAGATATAGCGGATGCCTTACATGCCCATAGATGCCTGTGGTCATGAGTTTCCCTGACTTCATACTGTGCAGGTGTCTGTGAGCCAAATCCAATACTGCAAGCCCGATAACAAAGACGCCCAAAGCAAGCGCTAGGCGAACTAGCCAAGGGAGATATTCAGCTAAGAACGTTGAGTAATAGAAGATAAATGAGTCTAGAAACCAGACAGTCAAGAACAGCATAAAACAGGAGACTTGAAGCAGATGCCCGTGTGGAAGCTCATCTTCTTCGTGAAGCTTGCCCAACAACCCTCTCCTCCAGAAGAGCCGATTTGGGGAAGAACCTCGCCTAGTATCGTTAAGTAAGTGGTAGCCCCGGGGAGATTCGAACTCCCGTCAACGGGTCCAGAGCCCGCCATCATTGGCCGCTAGACCACGGGGCTACAACAATTAGTTTTAGGTCGCTTCATACTTATGTCTTGCTGTATTCAATTCGTTTGACCGTGAAGCAGACGGCATCTTCAGGTTCGTTTCATGAGGAAAATTTTGCTGCCTAATCATTAATCCCGTCAGGTTGCCATTCGGTCTCTAAATCCTTTCAGCTTCTCCTCAGATAAGTAATATCTGCCATTCATTTCCACGAAAATGCCTTCTTTGCCAAGGCGCCTGTGCATTGCCAGTTCGAATCTCGGACCGAGACCAAGCTGAGGGGCGGCCAAAGCCTTATCTGGGCTGACGGCACCTTTCTCACGAAACTTCTCAATAAGCCTTAGAATCCACTGTCTCCTCCTAAGACGCCAAGCAGACCGATCCAACGGAGTACCTGGCTGCCCTTTGGCTTCGCCAGATGCAACGGATTGTCCACATTGACTACAGAATCTGGAGCCAGGTTGAAGTCTGGCTCCGCAGTTGCTACAATATAGCGAATCGGTTTCCATACGAACAATCACCCAACAATTGGAAGGACAAGAGAAGGTGGAAATACAAAACACTTGAGGCGGAAACATACTCTGCAAAGTAGAGCTTGCTCGTTGAGAACTGGCAAACTGGCATGTACTTACTGGAGTTTCAGTGACAGCATGTATCCTTTAATCATTTGACCTAACGTGGATCTTCGGATCATTTCTGGGAATCTTGAAATGTATTTGTTTTGACCGTACTTGGACATTATCGCTTCATACACCTTGTTTTCGTCTTTCGTTTCTCGGTATGTCTTGCTGATTATTTCCTTCCAGTCTTGCACTATTTCCCCTGCTTTCTTGATGACCTGTTTCGCTTTTGGCGGTTTCAGTGTTCCGAAGTGCCCTATGCAAAGATGGTTGAAATCGACCGCTGATATCTTCTTAAGTGAATTCAAGTAGGCTTGATAGTCAAATAGGTCTGGGTACGACGGCGGCAGGTAGAAATCAAACTCCTCATTGTAGACGCATACAGCGTCTCCTGCGAAAAGTGTTTTCGTTTTTGCTTCGAAGAGCCCAATGCTACCAGGCGTGTGTCCCTTGAAGTCTTTCACCTCAAGAGTCACCCCATTACCTACGTCGAATTTGTATCCTTCTTTCACTATGTTGACTTCTTTAACTGGTGGGTACGGACTTACTAGAGCCTTTGCTTCTCCATAGTATTGCTTGGTTTTCTCTTGTATTTCCTGTGGCGCCCCGAGCACCTTTGCTGTTGCTTCGGACGCGTATACCTTCGCTTTCGGCATTTTCTCCAGAAGCAGCGCCGCTCCTGCTGCGTGGTCGTAGTGTTCGTGTGTTATAATCATATAGTCTATCTTGGCTGGATCAATCTTGAAATTAGCTAAGGCCTTCAGAATGTCTCTGACTGTGTGACCCGTTCCAGCATCTACGAGAGCAGTCTTCTCACTTTTGGCTACATATGCGGTTCCTACTTGCGGTAGGCCCCATTGCTTTATGTCAATCTGGTAGCAGTAATCATTGAACTTGACATTCGATTCCATTTACCACGCAACCCTCCTTTACTGACTCGATGTGATTTCGACTCGGAGTGTCTCTCCAGCTTTGACATTTATTTGTTCTTTGAACTCTATGAGTAGAGATCCCTCTTCGAATTTGGTTTCTTTTAGAGAGATCGTGTTTGATCCTTTCTGGACTTTGACTTGTGGTTTCTCGACTGATGTGCTAAACTTTAGTTTCGCAACTGTGAGCGCTCCCTCGCGAACTCCTATTGTATCGACTTGCCTCGGCGCCTCTTCTCCCTGGTTCTGAGTGATTATTCCCCATCCGGTGGGAACGACGAAGACTGACTTGAAATTTTCTCGGTTCACTTTTGGCTCGAAGCTTAGTGATCCTTGAGGCGCGCTGTAATCGAATCCTGCAAGGTCCGTCAGTACCGCCCAGATATCCATCGCGCGGTAATAGTGCCCGCCGCATTCTATGTGGTTCCAAGTGAGCCCAGCCTGCTGATATCTGTCATAAACATTCTTAACAACCGTCAATCCCTCATCAATGAATCCTTCTTGGATGAGCAGGGAGGCTACTGCATACTCTGTTCCTGTCCAGGGGTTGTCTCTCTGCAGAGACGGATTGACAAACCCTCCGTAACCTCCAGATGTGTCAGCGCCTTTTCCTTTGAACTTTTCCGGCAAGGCTCCGTTGAGAAGCCCCACCTCAGGGTCGTAGTTATACTTGAATATCGCCTCTAATGCTGATTTGATATGGTTCTTATCTAAGATGTCGCCCAACTTCAGGAAGTTGGCGAACCACTGTCCGTTTAATTGATCTGCCATACAGTAGTAGTTCATCTTTCCAGACGGGGGGTCATTCCACAAGTTGTAGTACTCTCCGTTCCAGAGAAGCTTCTCCATATTGCTCTGGGCTTTCTCGTATACTTCATCCATTCTTGCTGCATAGATCTCGTCCCCCATAATTCGGGCGATTTCCTTCGTGGCTTGGAGAGCGGCAAGCCATATTGAACTTACATATGCAGAATATCCTAGGAAGTCCCAGATGTCATAGGTCTGTGACGCTATATAGGTGTCTGTCAATGAGCGGTCATAGTGATATGGTAGAAAGACACCATGTTCGTCCAAGGACAAGTTGTGGTCCATCGCTGCTTTGACATGTGGCCACATCTCCTCAAGGCTGTTTTTGTCTCCCGTCCACATGTAGTCCCGCAAAACAAGCAGAGCGAATTTTGGCATCAGGTCAATCATGTGATACGCATCCACGGCATTGAAGGTTCCAGGAAACATATGTGGAATGCGGCCTGTTGCATCTTGACCAGTCTCGGCGACTATGTCACGGTAGACTTTGATTCTCTTCTCTTTGTTCGTTAATAGTGATGGATCCAGCTTAGCATATTCTTGGAAGAGCTTCTTGTTCTTTGGGAAAGCTACGAAATACTCGTGGTACCTCCTTGACTCTGGAGTTAACTGAAATTCTGCAGTCAGCTTCATCTGCGACTTTTGAAGCTCAGGGAAGAACAACAGGATAGGATATGAGCCATAGTACGTCACGTCCAAGGTTTGAAGCCCACAGCATCCTATTCCTTCCCATATTCCGAATCGTCCGTTCTTCACATAGAAGGAACTTTTAACGAAGGTTGTGAGTTGAGCGTTGACCGCGTCGACCAGCCAATAGTTGAAGCTGGACTCGTAGAGGGCATCGTGAAAAGCCTTACTTCGCTTGTTCAGCTGTTCGAGATTCCTCACGACGTACTCAGACACTTGCAGGGCGCTTGAGAACCAGTTTTCGTACATGTGCCCCATTCTCTCGGATCCATCTGGACTCGTGTGGTTAGGGAAGAACCATGTCAGAATGAATGTGACTTTCGCTTCGGCATTCGGAGGCAAAGTGAGTTTGCTGCACAATAATCCATGTGGTCCCTTTGGTTTAGGAGCAGAGATCGGCATCTTGGGCGCAGGAAGTATTCTCTCCAAGACCCTCTGTTTCTCCCGGAGATCCTTGGCCACTTCGGGTTTCTGAGACACAATCTCCTCATACTGCTTCTCAGCCTGCGGGTTCTGCTTCAGTCTCTGCTCAAGTATGAAAAGCCACCTTTTCTTTGGGTCAGCTTGCAGAACGAGATCTGATGCGATTGCTTCCTCGAACTCAGGAACATTAACAACCAAAGATGACTCTATTATCCGTTGAACGTCTTTCGGAAACGCGACGTAAGCGCTTCCAATCTTACTCATGGTTTGAAACATGTCAGGTAGGCCTAGGATTGCGGTTGCTGCGAATGGTGGTTGGATTTTTTCCTTGTTGTCCAGTTCACCTTCGGTCTGGAATATTCGCCAGTAATCTTCTCCGCTTTGACCCGATCCTTCAAGCTCGACCACGACGGGTTGAGATGCACGATAAGATACTCTTTGCTGGTCTATGGTCAAACAGGTTAGTGCGAGCGACCCTTGATACTGGCAATGGTCCTGTGGGATATTCTTCGCGCTCATTTCAACTGTAATAGAACCATCGACTTCGGTTAGACTGTTGGTAGCTTCGCTCTTACGAACGTCTCTACCGACAGGATTCACCACTCCCCCAAGCATGGATATCTCCAGTTTTTGCTTTGAGGTATTCTTAAGCGTGAATGTAAGTATAGCTGCTGGCAGTGACGAGTTCTTGATGTCAGTGGGAATGAACGGTGAGAAGGCATTGAGTCGAAGATCAAGAGGGAGATCAGTTTGATAGTTGATCTTAACGAATGGAAATTCCCCGACGTACTCAATATCGTCAACGTTCCTGAGAAACGGGATGGCATAGAGCCTATTCACCTCATTCTTCTCTCTTGACGCAAGAAGCCTTACTTTCGGCTCGCTGTCCGGTGCTTTGACACGGATGGCAAAGTAGAAATCGTCTGATTCCAAGAACTCCTCACCTTTCCAGTCTACGAGAAGGGAACCTCCGCTCCAAGGAGGGTTGTTGAAGATCTGCCATTCATGGAAGCGACCGTCCGCTCTCAACTCAACGGAACCCGTGCCGATCCCTCCGAGCGGGATACCAGAAAGGGGCTTTGTCACGTTTCTCATTACTTTCTTCGAAGGCGTCGCAGAACTGCAACTGCATGATTGACCGCCCTCATCTTTTGAGCAACCACATTTTCGACTCATACTCTTCCTCTCACTTATGATAAATGATGGAGATCGCAGCTAACCGCGCAACCAACATTCCAGTGGATATGACGCATGTGATATCAGGAGAATGTACATTACTCGAAGGCTTTGGTCTAATAAGAATTGCGAACATTCCCCGCTGGCAATTCGTCGACTGGCTGTACTAGGAAAAAGATATTTGGATAAGTAGCTTTCCCGTATCCAGTGCGAAATGCGTTGAACAATCGCGTTAGAAAATGAGGAAACACGAATATGAATAAGCTATCCAAAATAGTTGGCGCATCGATTCTGACATTGATGATCCTTTCGCTAGGCACATGTTACACGTCAGCGGCAACAACTCAGTATCAACTAGCGGCGGACAGAGGAACGTACGTAGACTACAAGTGCCTCTTCAGTAACTCTACGGAGTCTTACATTAACAATAGAACCACCCTCGGACTAATGCTGTGGGACAAGAACATGAGTTACGGAACTGCGATGCCCTATCCCTACAACGACACGACTTTAGAGGGAGCCTACGTTGGGCTCTACCTCAATGAAACTCTGGAGGATGCTGGTGAGGTCAATATCGAGACTGGACCACCTTTCGGGCTTGTCTTTTTCCCAGCCTCAGATGCCTGGTGGAACTTCATGGAGACCTTTCTCGCAGATCCGTCGTTGAACGTGACTGGATTGAACAGAATCACGATATACCCATCTGAAGTCAATGTGACTATCTTCATGCTAGGTTCTGGTTACAATGGTACCATCTGGCTGACAGTTGATCGTTATACTGGCGTTACGTCCAAGCTCAGCGTGCTGTCGGTAGAAATTGCAAATGCGACCAATCGACAGTACTATCAGTACGAGATGCTCCAGTATAGTGTACCGAATATTCCGCAGAACCCACAACCACTTCCATCACCACCTTCGTCAGCACTTTTCCTTGGTGTTGCAGCTGTAGGCGGATTGACTGTATCACTGGTCGCAGGGTACTTCATTGGTTCAAAGACAGGAAGGGGGTCCAAGAAGTGACCGCAACTCATGGAGGTAGATGAGAACAATGAGACATCTAAACAAACTGGTTGGCATATCGCTGATCGCTCTAACATTCTTCTCGATCGCCATTACTAGCACGTCGGCAGCAACATACACATACAGCCTCGTAGTTGGGAAAGGAGCGTACACAAAGTACCAGTGCGTATTCAGCAACACCACAAGTGGTCTGTTCAGAACAGGATCAACTTTTTCGTATATTGTGGCTGATGTCAACATGACATGGGGATACGACGTTAGCTATGCAAGTGACACGCACAGGATTGAAGGGGCGTTTTTCATATTCTACATCAATGGCACGTTCGACGAGTTTGCTTCTTCTGGGGATATGGATCTTCCGATGGGCTTTTTGATTACACCTACTTCAGGCGCGTGGTGGAACCTATTGAAGTCTTATGCAGAGAACCTGAGCGTATATAACAGGGTCACAATAGGTGCTGACATGGTTGACGTTACCTGGTTCTGGCAGCACGGCGGGATTAACGAGACGTACGCTGGCTCAATAGACAAAGACACGGGGGTTGTAGTTGGGTTCACTGATTCATCTTTGAATGTCACATCGCACCAGACACAGATCACTGATCTCCGGATAGTTGAAACCAATATTCCCAACGTCAATACTGCTGCTCAGCCTACGCAGCCTATCTCGACATTATTCCTTGTCGGGGTGGTTGGAATTTGTGCTACTGTGGGACTGGTTGCTGGACTTGTTGTCGGAAGAAAGAGAGTCGCGTGAATCTGGGAGTGCTTGGCGACACACCCTTACTTTTTTTCTGATTCAGGAATCTTGGTACAAACATACTCTCCTCATGCTCCCTTAATCTAACACGATTCACTCTCACTTGTGGTCATAGAGGAGAATTTGGGCAGAAGAGAAGAATGAGAGGGATAGAGTTATTAAAAAGTGTGAAAACTAATAAGTTCACCCTAGCCTCTTTATGAGCGAAAACTCTGTCACGGAATGGGATCTTTGTTTATGGGCAACAATAATGGCTACATATTGAAGGTTTCAAATCTCACCGTAAAGCTGCAAGATCAAGTCATCATAGACAACTTGAGCTTCAATCTGAAGAAAGGAATAACCTTGGCAGTATTCGGACCAAATGGCGCAGGAAAAACAACACTGGTGAGGGCGCTACTTAACCTTGTGCCCTATGATGGGACTATTGAATGGGAAGAAAAAGTGAAAATAGGTTATGTGCCTCAGAATATCACCGTCAGCGACATACCGATTTCGGTGAAAGAGTTTCTCTCGGTCAAGGGCCGCCAAAACGTTGGGAAATACCTCAGCCTAGTTAAACTGGTCGACAAGAACATACCGAACAAAAACTTGGGTCTCCTGTCTGGTGGCGAATTGCGCAGGGTATTAATCGCATGGGCTCTAATCGATAACCCAAGCGTTCTTCTATTCGATGAACCTACGAGTGGGGTCGACATGGGGAGCGAAGAACCAATCTACTTAATGCTTGGCGAACTGAAACAGAAGAAGAAAATAACGATGGTTCTGATATCGCATGACGTCCACATCGTCAGAGAGCACTCAGATTACGTGCTTGCTCTAAACAGATCTGCTACATTCTTCGGGGAATCAAAGGAAATAATGAATCCCACCATACAACAAATGATCTGTGGAGAAACTGTGTGCAAGGGATTGGACGATGAGAGGAGATCTCCATGACAGAAGTCTTGACATACAGCTTGGTCATAGGGATCTTTGTGGGCCTTGCAGCTGGCTACCTTGGCTCTCTAATGGTGTTGAAGAAGATGGCACTTGTTGGCGACGCGATGTCCCACGTCGCTTTGCCAGGTCTCGCCTTAGGCATCCTGTTCAACTTCGATCGTTTCATGGGAGCTTTTGCAGTCCTCTTTGCAGCAGCAATAATAGTCTGGTATCTTGGAAAAGTCACCAAACTCTCATATGAGGCACTAATAGGCGCAATGTTCACGACAGCGTTGGCAGTAGGAGTCCTAATGATACCTCAGGTAGACTTGCTTGAGGCACTGTTTGGAGACATATCAAGCGTGACTTTACTGGATACGATCGTCGCAGTAATCGTGTCCTTTGTAGCAATAGTTCTGACGAGGATTATCTACAAAAGTATGGTTCTGGGCATGATTTCGGAAGATCTTGCAATCTCCAAAGGCATCAAGATTAGAAGGATAAATCTATTGTATCTCTTGCTGGTATCAGCCGTTGTAGCGTTGGGCATAAGAATCACTGGTACGCTACTTGTAGGATTCCTGGTTGTGGTGCCTGCAGCGACTGCCAAGAATTTGAGCCTAAACTCGTTCAGGTATGCGATTCTAAGTGCAGTCTTTGCTGCGGTTAGCTCGTTGGCGGGAATCTTGTTATGGGGTTACTTGAGCTTGCCGCCTGGTCCCATGGTGGTTCTCTCAGGGCTTGCTGTATTCTTAGCAACCGTACCTGTCAAGTTGCATATGCGGTGATGGGCATGTGCGAGACCCTTGACGCTTCACTCATGAGTTGGCTACCATGGTTATTTATCCTACGATCTTTCTGTTTTCTTCGTGCTAGTGGAGAGATAAGAACACGACGCAGGATTCGGCGAGTTTCCATTGAGATATTCCTACATGGAAAGCGTGTGGAGTGTGTTTGATACAAGATGCCAATCGTCGAGGTTGATGGGCTGATAACTCATTATGAGGAATGTGGCGAGGGAACATCCATTGTGCTTGTGCACGGCGCTCAAGGAACCGTGGAAGGATTCGATGGAATGGTCAGAGTCCTGAAAGAGAAATATAGGGTTATCACTCCCAGCCTTCCTGGGCGAAGCGGATCAGAGAACCTTAGCGGCGATGTTACAATAGAGCACTACGCCAACCACATTGCATATCTCCTCACAAAGATTGATGTTAAGAAAGCAGTTCTAGCTGGGAGTTCAATGGGCGGGTTGGTGTGCTTAAGTTTCTGCTATGACCATCCGGAGATGACTCTTGCTTTGGTGTTAATTGACAGTGGCGCAAAGATACCTATCGACGAAAGAATCCTGAAACTGTTCGAGGATGACTGCGAGGGAACAACGAGAATGGCAGCAAGCATGGGTTACTCAAAGAACACCCCAAAGAATGTGGTTGAAGACGCCCTGAAGTATAACTTGGATGTTCCAAAAGAGACTGTCCTAAGGGATTTTGGTGCCACGAGTAGATTTGATGCTACCGACAGGTTACATAGGATCAAGGTTCCGACTCTCATAACAATGGGTAGCGACGACATATTGACCCCTAAACCAATGGCTGACACATTGAACAAGGGAATCAAAGGGTCAGTAGTCGAGATCATCAAAGGAGCCGGCCACTCAAGCGTGGTGGAGAAACCAAGAGAACTCTCTGTAGCGATAATGAGGTTCTTGCAGAGGCATAACATATAGAAGAGTCATGAACATAATTCAAGATCGCTCCCTTCGGCGACGGTGCAACACATAGAGCATGAGATAAGACTCACATTTTCTCTGCAGGCAGGTCACCTCGATGAAAAGTAAGACATATGCCATTTCGCTGACTGTTATGGCAAGTCTACTCTGGGGAACGAGTTTTGTTGTCAACAAGATTGGATTATCGTACGTTGACGCGTACACGTTTTCATTCCTGCGCCTTTTAATCGCCTCGATTGCAGTAATAGTTGTTGCTATTCCCATGAGAAGAGTTCAGGTTTCGCTGTTCAAAAACAGGACTGTCTGGGCGCTTGGCATATTTAACGCGGCGGGTTTCATACTCCAGTATGTTGGTATGACCTATACCACAGCTTCGAAGTCCTCTCTCCTCGTGGACTCTGACGTAATTGTTGTTGCACTTCTAAGTTGGCTGATCTTCAAAGAGCATTTCTCAAATCCGAAGAAAGCGGCGGTGGCCATGGGGTTTCTTGGGGCTGCGCTTTTGGCGACAAGCGGAAACCTCAATGAGTTGCTAGGTGGCGAACTCATGGGGGACATTCTAGTTTTCTTAGCAGGTGTCTCTTGGGCATTCTTCATGGTGTGCAACAAAGCGATGGTTTCAAAGGGAACCGATATAGTTGCGATGACAGTGAGCGTCGAGGTCTTGACGTCCGTTTTCTTACTTCCATTCACAATCCTCTTGGGAACCACCAGTGTCACAGCGATTCCTGCACTGGGCTGGGCTACCCTAGTCTTCACAGGAGTGTTCTGCTCCACTGTTGCTTACTTCCTTTTCACTTTGGGATTGAAAGGTTTGACCGTAACAACTTCAGCCATAGTGCTTCTACTCGAAGTCCTTTGGGCGCTGCTCCTCTCATTCACACTTTTGGGCGAAAGCTTCACGTCGCTAGCTGCAATAGGGGCGGCGCTCATCCTTGTTTCAATACTACTAGCCTCAAAATGAAGTCGGATCCATCTGCCATAAGTGGAGGCGGAATGAGATGAGAACCCTCAATTGGAGACTAGAGCGAGTGGTGAAGATCCCCACCCCCCTCCAAGAGGCCTCCAATTTAATTATCTGAATCTCCGATATATAAGCGTTACACTCTCTGTAAATGCTTTCGTGCGACGCAATCCCAGCATCATGAACCAGGTTACTGCATATCTCAGTAAACCCTATTTGGCAGCACGAAAGAAATCTGCTGTGAAAGAAGAGAGCTGCAAAAAGAAGTGACAGGTGTCATGCGCATCCCGTTATTCTGTATGTTAGGCTCCTTTTTTGATAAGCCTTGTTAGCCATGCTAGCTTCTTTCCCATCTCGCGTGCGGTTTCCACGCCCTCTTTGTCGTTGAGAACTTCTCCCTTTTCTCTTCCGTATGCTATTGTCCAGTATGATACGCCTGGAACTATCATTCCGCTGAGCAGAAAGAAGAATAGGAGTTGAGCGTACGTGAAGTTTGCACCAGCTCTCCTAGCGATTACTAGGGCGCTTCCAACCTTGTTGTTAAGAGGTTGTCCCAGTGCTTTCGCCTGATAACCCATTCTATCAATGAATATTTTCATTTCAGGTGATGATGAACCAAAATAGACTGGTGTTGCTAAGACCACACCGTCCGCTTCCAAGACTTTGCTGAATAATTTACCACCATCGTCGTCTATCTTGCATTTCTTTGTCTTGCGACATACCATGCAAGCATCGCATGGTTTCAGATTGTATTCGGCGAGTCGGATTGCTTCTGTCTCGGCTCCCTCCTGTTCAGCCATCTTCAGGAGTTCTTTTGTCAACAGTTCGCTGTTTCCGTCCTTTCTTGGGCTCCCGATAAAAGCGATTATCTTTGGTTTGACACCATTAGTCATATCAGTTTTCCATCTCCTCATCGAAAAGCGGTTAGATATTGATTCAAGGGTTCAGAAGGAATTGATCATTATTGTCATATTACCATTATTTATCTGTTGTTTTGTGGTCAGGACTTGGAGCCTCAATTTGTTCGGCAAGTTCTTTGCTTTTTTCTGCTAAATCGCTTTTTCCGAGTGCTTTCATGATTCTTTCTATCCCTCGAAGTCTGTGTATCTCTTGTTCGAACCAATCGAATAGGTCTCCTGGGTAGACTTGAAAACTGTAGTCCTCTTGGAGCTTCTCTGCTATTTCTTTGGGAGTTAGTCCTGTCAGTCTCAGGGTGACAATCTCTCGACAGACCTTTTCGGATCCACAATCACAGAAAGGGTTTTCCTTGCAGTTACAGTTGAAGAATTCTGTTGCCCATCTTACGAGGAGGTCTAGAACCCAAGATGGAAGGGATTTATGTCCTCCGCTTTTCGAGACACTCATTACATCCAGGACTGCGCCTGAGAATAGGTTTGAGGAGAAGCGCGTATTGAAAGCTTGCTCCAGTTCTGATTGGAGCCTGGGTGAGATGTAAACTTGGTGGAATGGGTTTAATTTCAATGACATGCCCAGTGGATCTAGTCTTCCAATGCTATTCCTCACGAGGATGGCTTCGTTTGTTGTGAAGAATGATGTTGCCGTTGCCTTGCCCAGACTTGTCGTGAAACAGAGCTGCTCTTCGCCAGCTTCTCCATTTCTCATTGCTGCAAATCCTTGGTCCATTAGCTTCTTTAGTGCGTCATCGAAGCGTGTTGTTCTGCCGAGAAGTAGGTCATACATCTCGCCAAGTTTGTTGGGAGCTACTCCTGTCAGATCAAAAGTTGAGATATCACTCAGTAATTGCGCTTCGCACTGGTCTTCGTCATATTCTGGCTCGACATCTTCAGGTGTCCCTTCAAGGAGATCCAAAGCTATTTTGTCTTCGGTCTCCTCTTTTTCACCATGCGACACCCTGCCTTGCTCAGCGAGAAGAACTACCTTTCCTCTGTCATGCATACCGAGCCTTCCTGCGCGACCCATCATCTGCTCGAACTCGCTGTTTGTCAAGTATCTGTTTCCCATGCTGCAAGATTCGAAGATAACTTGGCTTGCAGGAGCATTGAATCCTGCGCCTAGGGCATAGGTTGTAACAACGACATCATAAACACCTCTCACGAATGCTAGCTCAATGGTTCTCCTCATTTTGTAGGTCATTCCCGCATGATATGGTGTGGACTTCAACCCGTTAGTCTCCAAGAACGTTGAGAGTTCATGTGTTCTTCGTCTTGAGTTCGTGAATACTATTGTTTGCCCTCGGAAGCCCGTGCTGCTCATTATCCTTCTTTCGAGTCTCGTTAGTTGGGCTAGTGCTTGCAGTTTGTCGTTCTCGGAGAAGCAGATTATCAGATGTCTTTCAAGTGAAACTGGTCTGCCTGGATAAGACACTGGAGTCAGTTGAAGATCTTTTGCGAGTTCCTCAGGGTTTCCCACCGTGGCTGACAGGCATATGAATTGGCATCCAGTGAACAGCTTTTTGAATCTAGTTATGAGGCCATCTAACTCTGGTCCACGCTCTGAGTCCGCTATCATCTGTACTTCGTCAATGATAATGACGCCGACCTTGCCTATGTCAGTCGCTCTGCCAGATCTGAGTAAAACATCTAGTCCTTCGTAAGTTGCGCTGATTATGTTGGCGGCTCTTATGTCTCCATCTACCAGCACTAGTTCTTCGTCGCCAACGTTGATTCTACTCATTCCAACCTTTACGGCCGTCCTTAGTCCCATTTTTGAGTACCGTGATTTGAATTCTTCATACTTCTGGTTCGCTAGCGCGACTAGCGGGGCCAGGTAGATTATCTTCTCTCCTCTTAGCGCCCTTACGATTCCTGCGAGTTCTCCGATTAAGGTCTTTCCACTTGAAGTTGCTGAGACGATCAGAAGACTGGTTCCCCTTAAGAGCCCCGCTTTGATTGCCGCCTCTTGAACTGGCAGGAGAAAATTGACTCCATCGTTGGAGAGAACTTGCCTCAGCTCCGGTAGGATCTCGAGCTTGTCTATGGGTGTGGTTGGTCTTGGCGGTTCCGCCTCTATCGTGTCGACGAGTGTCAACTCTGGGTGGGAGATGAGATCTTTCTTGTAGAAGGCGAATCTGATCGCCTTGTCGACACGTTTCACACTGTCTAGGATTCTCGCAATCTGTTTCCTTGTGGCCTTTGTAGTTTTTTTGTCCCCTTCAAACTCGATCTCTTTAACAACTTCTGATCCTGCGCATTCTCGGCAAAGAGTTGAGTTTTCGAGAGTGTACTTGTTGCTTTGATCAAGCATCGAGACGCTGCCTTCAACCAAACAGTAGTCACATAGGTCGCACTCGAAGACTTTCCTTGAGGATATTTGGAATGTACTGAGTAGCGCTGCGAAATTCTTGCGGAAGAGTTTTGTGGAATTCTTTGCGAGACATATTTGGATGCATTCTCTCAGTAATCGTATGAATTCTCTAGGTTGGAGGAATTTGCGTTCCTTGTCTTCAATCCAGAATTTGCCTGGTCTGGAGTAACCCTTCTCTTCCTCCATCTCGACGAGGAAGACAACTGATGCTCTTAGTTTCAAGCTTGGTCTAAGCTTATCTTTTATCAATAACACTCTGATTCTGTTGCCGCCTTCTCCAAGTACTTCGCTTACGGCAATTGAGTAGTTTGAGAAGTCGAGTTTTGCGACCATTATGGCCAACCGCTCCGTTGTACCTATGTATGGATTTTGATTGAAGCGCGATCGAGCGACTTCAACAAAAGAAGCTAGAGGGTCTTATTCTTATTCATTGTTGTTCTCAATAGAAAGTAAGCTACACATGCAATAGGAACTCGTTTAAGGTTTTTTGGAGCTGCACTCACCAGCCAAATACATCTGGCCCGTCACTAACTAAGTGCGAACCCTTATGTACAGCCACTTCTTATGTATGAGAGAAAACCATGACCGTAAAGGAACCGAAGTGCTCTAACATAGCGAGCGACGCAGTTCGTCCCGACCCTGCCTTCGGGGAAGTTCTCATATAGACAGGGAATGTCATAGGTGAGTAAGCAAAATGGCTGATTTTCAGAAACTGTTTTGGGCGATTTCAAAAGATCAAAAAGCATGTTATGAAGAGCGCCAGAGATTCCTGGCAGATATCATTCATAGATACATAAAGAATGCTTCTTCACTTTTTGGGACAGAATTTCGGAGGGGGTTAGATGTAGGCTGTGGAACTGGGGAATTTACAAAACGATTTAGTGAAAGGACAGGAATCAAATTTGTGGGGGTCGATCCATCTCCTCCCAAGAATAGTGGTGGCATTAGAATAGTCCCAGCTTATGCGGATAGATTGCCCTTTGCTGACAAAAGCTACGATATGATAACATTGATCTCAGTATTTGAACACATAAAGCCAGAGAAGAGGTTTGTTTCACTTCAAGAAATCTACCGTGTATTATCCGATAAGGGGATTTTGATCATCCAAATTCCGAATGCAAAATCCCTTATAGACGCACATAGCCTTTTGCCTTTTTTCAATTACCTTCCGCGAACCTTGCAGGAAATGTATGCTGGCTTACTGTATCGGAAGAAAATTGACTATTTCACGATAAAAAAGGATTTTCTCAAAAGTCTATGCCAGAAAGCGGGATTCAGACTTGCGCATGAAATGATTTTTCATTACCCCAAAGAAGTTGTACCTAGAGTGGCCAGAATAATCCCATTTCTAAGAGTCTCCTTTCCGATTTTCTTGTTCAAAAAAGGTATCCATAAAGTCTAGCAAGAAGCGCTCTGCACTTGCGGGGTCCAGACTGAGCAGCTGGAGAAGTCGAATTTTCCGACCATTTTGGTCAACCGTTCCATTGCCTTGGTACATCAGACTTGACGAAGTTCATCCAAGGTGGTTTAGACAGTAGTCAATAGTCTGACTATTATCCAATTGTTGTTATCAACCGTAAGTATATGCGGTAACGTTGTAAATGAAGTAAACCCCATCACTGTACACCATCTCGCTAGCAATTGGTGCATAGTTAGGATGAGATACGCTCACAAGAAGGATGACATAGGTAACCTGAAGTGCTCTGACAGAGCTATTCCAGTCCTGCGATCTCGCAGTTAGTGTCGTTATGTTCCTTGAGTTCCTAAGATCGAATACTGATGCCGAGCCGACTTCGAGTACTGCCGAGAAAGCCGAGAGACTTTCATGGGCCGACTTCCCAGTTAGGGCAGTAATGTACCAGCCCAAGTGGGTAGGAATGTGTTCCTCCTCTGTGCAAAACACTGCATTCGGAGGAGTATTGGTCCTTGTCCATTGTATTAGTGCAAGTCTCTCTGGTGTAGCATTGAAAAATCCATTGAAATTTACCGTGCCACCAATGAAAGTGCAGATGACAGTTGCGGCTATGAAAGCTGCCACAATCTTCTTTGTAGATCTTGGTCCACGTACCTTCCTCATCATGACAAACTTTCTGGTTAGGATTGCTGCCAGAATGACTATGTCTGGAAAGGTGAAGAAATACCACATTCGCGGGTAGATTGCTATCTGCCACAAGAACACGAAGGTAATGACGAGGGGCGCGGCATACCAAAGTTTCAGAAGGTTTATGTGAGGTGTTCTTGACACGTACCTTTTGCTCCACTCTCGTTTGATAAGGAAGATCCAGGGTGAGCAAAGGATTGGAGTGAGGAACAGGATCGGAAACGTCCATGCGAGAATGTCCTCGGCAGTACCCGTGCCTCCCAAAGAGACGAAGACTACCCTCGGTAAATAGTATAGGACTGTCATAGGAATTGCGATCAGTATGGAGAAAAGCATTGGTTTGAAGTACAGATTGCCTTTTCTGAGTGCTACCTCCCAAAAGAAGATCATGATGAACAGGAAGCCATAGAAACCGGCTACCAATATATGCGTCAGGAAGAGCAGATTAGTAAGTATGCCCATCATGATTATTCCCACTGGCTTATTCCGTAGGTCGCTTACAAGAACAGAAATCAGTAGGAGAAGCCACAGAAACCCGATTATGTTTGGAATGGTGCCAGAGCAAAGCAGATCTAGGGTAATCGGATTCAACGATTGGAAAAAAGCAGCCAGTAACCCCACATCCCTATTATTGTCTGCTATCTTCTTTGCGATGTAGTACATCGGAAAAACTGCGAGAGAATCGACTATTATGCCGTATGGCGCAATTAGCCAAAGCGGATGGACACCTGTGACAACGTAGAGATCCCCCAGGGTAAGGTAGAAGAACGGTGGATAGATAATCGCTGTCGGGATTTGAAAACCATTGTTAGCGATGTTGTAGATCATGCCCGCATGAAGGTAGGAGTCAAAGCCAGCGGGGTACCCGTTAGCGTAGAACGGGTACATGATGATTACTCTGTAGATCACAGCCCACACAAACATCAAAACTAGGATTACAGAGTATCTATCTCTTAGAGATGTTCTATTCATCGATCTTCTCTTCCGGAGTCATCTGCTATTACTTGAAGGCCCAAATTCTAGACGTGTAATCCTTATCATCGAGGACACAAGATGTCTGTTTGAAAGTTGCTTTCTCGCTATTCTTTCTTCATTTTGTGACATGTTATCCTTTTTAGGCTTATCTAGTCTCACGTTTTGGGGAGTTCCAACGCTGGCGAAGGCTACTGAGAGTAGTTACTACCTCAGAGATACTGTGAGAGATTGGGACACCTTGGTCTATGAGTTTTTCAACTGAGATACTGCTCATTTTCGTAAGCGGTGTGAAGAATACGATAGGCTTGCTGTACTTTAGGCTGTTCTCGTATGCTTTTGATCCTAGTGCGACCTCCCATTCGACGGACGAAGGTTCTATGGGAGCCATTTCGCCGATCCCTGAGATGACGATGGCGTCCACTTCGTTTTCTGAGAATAGTAGCTCAATCAGTCTGCTGAGAAGAACTGGATCATACACGCCACCAGCACCAAAGTCTATCGGGTTTCTGACCGAAGCTCTCTCTGACGGAATGAACTTCCTTATCTTTGATTGAAGTTCAGATGAAAACTCTGGAACCTGGAGCCCTCCCCTAGGCAATGCGTCACTTAGGGCAACAGCCCAACCGGCTCCGATCGTTATGACGGTGACTTTCTTGCCTCTCATGAGCGGAAACTTGGCAAGTGCATTTGCTATCCGTGGTAACATATCGAGTTCCGAGATTTGAATTACCCCAAGCTGCTTGAATAATCCTTTGAAAACAGGGCAGGACCCTGCAATAGAAGCGGTGTGGGATAATGCAGCTCTCGATCCTGACTCTGATTCCCCAACTTTGAACACGACAATCGGTTTCCGCTTTGAGACCTTCTCAACCACTTCTCTGAAACGCTTCCCACTCCTCACGCCCTCGATGTATGACATTATGACCTTGACAGAAGGGTCTTCTCCGAAGTACTCTATGAAGTCTGTAATGGTGAGGTCAGCCTCATTTCCTACGCTAGCATATTTGCCGAAGGATATTCCTGTGGCGGGCCCATTATAAAGGAAAGTGTTGCCAATGTACCCTGATTGAGTTGCAAATCCTATTGGGCTATCCTTCAAAAAGTGATTCGGCGCCGAGGAAGTGTTCAGGTTAGCAGAGACATTGAGTGCACCATTGCAGTTAGGCCCTTGAATTCTCACACCAGTTTCATGGGAGATCGCCGTCAGCGTTTCCTGAGCTCTCTTTCCCCATTCCGTGGCCTCTCTAAATCCTCCGCTAATTATCTGAATGACTTTGACGCCCTTTGACACGCATTCATCCACCACAGGAAGGACTTTGTCAGAAGAAACTATTACTACAGCAAGTTCAACTTCATCGCCAACTTCCTTGATGCTCGGATAGGATTGCAGTCCGAGAATCATCTTCAATTTTGGATTGATGAAAAAAACCTTTCGTCTGTTGACACCCTCGGCAACATTCTTAGCGATCCAGTTACCCCAAGTTATCGGTGTGCTGGAAGCTCCTACCACTGCTATTGACTTGGGGTCGAAAACACAGCGAATTTTGTCAATCTTGTCTTTGGAAGCTTGGAAACTCGATGCATTCCTCATCAATCAGCACCTCGCCGTTACATACTCTGCAGGGTTGTAATCTACTACGATTCATGACTCCTCCAAACTACAATGTAAGAGATATTAAGATGATGTGAAGTGGGGAGATCCTCTTATGGAGGGTTCTCCGTTGCATGGTCAGGGTTGGGCCATGAACCTAACAAATTCTTCTTTGGTTCTCAATTTAAGAGTATAGTTGTGCTCTCGCTCGTATCCTATTGTCGAGTATGGTAGAACTCCGTAATCGTGACCAGGGTAGACTTCAATACTGTCGTTCAGTTTCATCAGTCTCCCGAAGAGGCTTTCATACATCTTTCTAGGGTCGCTGCCTGGCAAATCTGTTCTTCCGCATTCGCCAACGAACAGCGTGTCTCCAGTTAAGA
This sequence comes from Candidatus Atabeyarchaeum deiterrae, assembly GCA_037310415.1. GTDB lineage: Archaea > Asgardarchaeota > Atabeyarchaeia > Atabeyarchaeales > Atabeyarchaeaceae > Atabeyarchaeum > Atabeyarchaeum deiterrae. The sequence goes on along the minus strand of CP147780.1, from coordinate 1,220,099 downwards.
CTAGTCTGTCTTGAACTAGTAATGAGATGCCGTCAGGCGTGTGCCCAGGAGTATGCATGACTTCTATTCTCACTCCATCAAGCTTGATGATGTTTCCATCTTTAACAGACATGTCTTTCTTCACTGTGCTGCTCTCATGCGAAACGATCTTTGCTCCCGTTGCCTTCTTCAGTTTCTCGTTGCCTGCTGTATGATCAAAGTGTCCGTGGGTGTTTATGATGTAGAGCACCTTCAGGTCATACTCGGCTACTATGTCAAGCACTTCATTGGGGTTCGCGGGTGGATCCACTACGGCAGCCAATTTGCTCTCCCCGTCACCAACTATGTAGGAGAAGTTGTCGAGCCCAAGTGACTTCAATTGTCTGAAAAACAAAGAGTCCATAAACCACACCTATTCCAACTGCTTTCAACTCTTGCATTCTCTACCTTTGGCTCTCTTGGCGCTGAACTTGCTAGATCTTCCTTCGAAGCTTACAAGTATCGTGGCACTCAGCACCAGTGCTGCCCCAACGAGTGCCAATGGCGCGAGAGGCTGACCGAGTACGAATACTTGCATGATCATGACGCACACAGGTTCGATCAGAAGGAGAATACCAGCTTTGGAAGCTTTGAGGTTTCTTAGTCCAAGGGCAAGAAGACCGTATGGAATGATTGTCGCAACAACTGCGATTAGCACTAGATAAGTCCAAGCTTCAGGTAAGAAAGCCACTACAAAACCTGTCACTATTGGTTCTTTGATGAACTCGCTAATTAACAGCCAGATTGGGGCCATCCACAACAGACCGAAGAAGAATGAATAGAACATTGTTGTCTCGAAATGGTAGCTCTTGCTTGAGCCTGAGAGTCTACCGACTATGACGTATACCGAATAGAAGAACCCATTCAACGTTGCCAAGAGCACTCCAACTATGTTGATCTGCATCGCAGCGCTGAAGACTTCCCAAATACCGCTGACTATGGATGCTCCGATAATGGAAGTGACAACAGCGACAACTCTCATTCTGGTGATTGTTTCACTCAGAAACACTCTCGCAAGTATAACCGAGAACATCGGTTGGAGATAGGATAGAGTGATTGCAACTGCAAGGGGTGTGCCCAGTGCTATCGAAGACAAGTAAGCGGTTATGGAAAGACATATTCCGAAGAGCCCATTGATAACGAAGAATTTGACATCAGTTCTATCTATGTGACGTAGCGAGGATCTGAGCAACAAGACTATTCCGAAGAATACTGCTGTGAAGGAGATTCTGAAGAATCCTTGCTCGATTGACGGGACACCCAGGTTTTTCAGGAAAGTCGAAAACAATGCAGTGAAACTGAAAGATATGCCAGCCACTAAGGTGTAAGCATATCCGAGCCTCGTTCTCTCTGAACTCCCAGTAGATGGCAATTCTCGAACATCCCCTTAATCCCTTGATTTGTGAGTAATTACGTACGTTGATCAACATGACAGCTGGTTGTGTCTTCAGCTCGACCGATCTTTTGATATATATCCTTAAGAGAACATATTTCTTTTGTCTTGTCAATAAAGGAGGGACTAACTAAATGGATGTATTTGAGGCAATAAACGGCAGGAGAAGTGTAAGAAGATTCAAGAAAGATCAGCCAGTAGAAGAAGAGAAGCTTCATAAAGTGCTTGAAGCATGTGTGGCTTCCCCTTCAGCCCACAATGGTCAACCCTGGGATTTCATCATAATTAAGAATAAAGATATGTTGAGGACGATCTCCAAGGAGTGCGCTTACGGACAGTTTTTGGCCAGTGTTCCGATGGCCATCGCGATAGTCGTCGATCCTGCGGTGAGTGAGAACTGGTACATGACAGATGGAGGCATACTCACACAGAACTTTATGTTGGCAGCTCATGCTCTCGGACTCGGAACATGTTGGGTTGGGAGCATGAACAGAGACAAGGTCAAAGAGCTGCTGAGCATTCCAAAAGACAGGTATCTGTTAACGGTTCTACCGCTTGGATATCCTGAAGGAAAGTTTCCACCTATTCCTCGAAAACCACTAAAACAGTTAATGCACTACGAAAAGTATTGATCAGAGCATCGTGAATAGCCCGCACAGATCCATTAGTAAGAATAACAGGATAAGACATCGGATGGAGGAGCATGCAAGCTTGAGCCAACCAAAAGATACTAGTGAGGAAAAAAAGGAAAAGGAAGTCGAAGGGGAAGAGAAAGGAAGCCCGCAAGCCGTTGACATATCGTCTCTCGATACATATACTACACTGAAGCTCTTCATGGGCGTACTCGCGGGAACGGCATGGAGGAACTTGGGTTTGGTCGTCAATCCGCGCACGAGCAAGATAGAGAAAGACATGAATCAAGCTAGAGTAGCGATTGATATTTTCGAATTCATATTCAAACAGATCGAAGGAAAACTGGCGGAAGAAGAAAAGCGCCAGCTGAACAGCCTACTGAGCGACTTGAAAATCAATTTTGTGACACATCAATCATGACTCTTTTGCTGTCAAACTTGAGGTCAAAAGCGAGCGCAGGCATATGCAGAATTCGTCAGGGCTGGGTCCATGAAGGGAGGCTCCTGAGAAAAAGGTATCTCCTCCACACATGTTCAGTCATCTGTCCAACCGACCCTCTTTTTGAGCTTCTGAACCTCGTTTTTAGATATCACCAAATATCCTCTACCCTTCCATGTCGGTTCGTGAATCAGTGTGGCTCGAAGCTCTCCACGCCGATACCATCCGCGCATCGTATTCGGGGAGATTCTAAGCGCCCTGGCGGCATCCAACAGCTTCATTCCATCCTTCTTGATTCTCTCTATCTCCTCTCTATTCTTCGTAACACCTTCTCTTAACCTCTCCACCTCATTAGCAGGAATGTAGTGCCAGAGGTGAGTTTTGTCTGGCTTTGTTTTTCCTAGTGCTATCTTTGATCTCTTCAGATGACCCAACCTGTTAGTCTTCACCCAGCGCAAGACAAGTCCCGGACTTACTCCGAGCATCTTGGCAACTTCACCTACAGTGTAGAATCTCTCGGCATCCCGCTGAATTGCAGCAATTACCTCCAACATTTTCTGGATCTTCCACGAGTATTTAGCTATACCAGCATCGAGCAGTGCTTGCATACCAGACCTACGGAATCGAACTCGTTTCCCGCCATTAGATACTTCTGCCACTCCCACACTATTCGCGGCAAGAGACACGACAAAACACTTGACATAGTCGACCAGAAATGGATACCTAGTTTGGGTGAAGTACCATTCCTTGCGTACGCTCCTAAGACCATACTCTCTCCTGACACTAGCACCACAAAAACCGTCGCCATCAAGAAGACCACTCAAGAATGGAATTGCATTTTCAACCTCAAACAAGCGATTCATTTCAAAGAACGTGTTCCTCACCGCCACGTCGTCCAAGAGAGCTTTCGCATTTGGCAAGAAGTCAAATAGGACCTTGGAGTAAGCAAGAACGGTTACCATCCTGTCTACACGTTGTTCGGGTCTATCGAAGTGCGCGTTCAAGCCAGTCCTCCTCAGCATCTCCACTACCTTCTCTCCTATCTTTTCCTCATTCCACTGTAGGAAGAGCCTGACGCGATATCCTCTATAATCATTCCGAAGGTTAGTAACATCAGCGCGTCCATCGGCGAGGTATAAGCCAAGCAGGTAAGCTCTTTCCGCAGGCGAAAGTGCTTCGATCCTTAGTTCGCGGGGACGGCCGACCACGCTGATTCATCGCCTCAATTTCATAGTTATCCTATTATGCTCTAAAAAGCTCACGCTAGGCCTCTGTCAGAACAGAATTGAGAAGAATACGGATCAAAGCTAGGGTAGAAATAGATTGCTTCTGGTTTATGCTGAAGCAGGTTGAGGAAAGACTGAATGATGAGGAGAGACGCCAACTAGGTAGTGTTTTAAGTGATCTGCAGATCAATCTCGCGACTCACCAATGAAGGCAGTGTTTTCAAGATCGATGATTACTTGAGCACCCGCACAGAAACTAGTCGGAAGGCATTCAGGGTTACTTAGATGCTTGGCTGATCCAGCCCCACGAATTTCGATGATTTTCTCTCATCGTAGCCAGTTCCAGCTGGTTCTCCAAGCCGGTGAAAGATAATCTGAACTATTTTCATGCCTGGATAAAGTTTGATTGGGCTGCTATTCTGGCAGGACACCTCAAGCGTCAGTCTTGATGGTTTTGTTAGACCTGTACCGGGGTTTACTAGTCCTGCCGCGTGCACCATTATCCCGAGTCTCGCTATTGAAGATCTGCCTTCCAAGGTCGCTGCGATGCCCTTGGATATGGCAATCTTTTCAACAGTGCTTGCGAGTGTGAATTGCCCTGGAGCGATTATAAACGGTTGGCCCTTAGTTATTATCAATTCAGTTACCTCCTCATTTGAGTAGTCTCCCTTTGGATCCACGACCCGGCCCATCTTGAAAACACGGAATTCATCAAGCAAGTGTAGATCGACGCTACAAGGACCTAACATCTCTTTGGCAGAGAATGGAGTGATAGATACTTCCCCCTTCTCCACCGCTTTCAATATCTCCCGATCTGACATCATTGAAACTCATCACCAACCTTCAATTGTGTTCTACCCGCTTATCGTTATGGTGGTTCTCTTCGTTGAGTATGCCTTTCTCTTTTGTCAAGCCAGAATACTTTCTTCTCCTTTCTTTCAGTAGATTTACGCCAGCCCACTTTTCAATGCTTTCCTTGCCGTCCCTCTTAGTGACGCTCTTGAAGAGGGCTGTCAATCGGCTGACAGACGGTCTTTCAGTCTGAAGCGAGAATGTCTTGAATCTGTCTTCACCAATGACTCTTAAATATCCCAAAGGACGGAGAATCTTCTCAGCTGGTTTCCGTTCGTATATGTCCTTGCTGAAGACATTCCTTCGATCCGCTATGACTCCATGGTAGGTAAAGGAATTCACTCCCGATTCAACGTAGTCGGATAACAGGAAGTAGAGAAAAACGGAAGTCTCCAGGTCTTGTTCTCTCAGCTTCTTGAAGAATTCTTCGAGACTATTCTTTCCGAGTGCACTTCCAAGTCTCCGCATGAGACTGTCAAGGTTCCCAGGTTCTATAGCCTCAACTTCGAGTATGTAACCATAAACTCGATGCTTGCTGTACTGCAGTGATAGACCGTAGGCAATGACTACGATAACGACCAAGGTTTCAATTCCGAAGAGAGCTGAGTTCATCCCTGCCAGGCTCTGCACAGATCTGACGAATAGATCTGGATTCCAGTTGTAGAGGTTACTTGCGACAACATATGGTATCAGATACATCACGAGACTTGGGATGATAATCCACGCTAAGATGGCAACAAACAGCGCTTTCCGGAAGATTTGGAGCGGTCTGCCTTGAAGCGTGCCCATGCCGAACAAAAGTGTGAACACATTCAGAGCTGGAAAGACAACTAAGATAACAGATTCCATAGGTGACACTTGAATGTAACTCATGCTGAGATAGGTGGATGAAATCAATGCGAAACCGATTGTGGATGCTAGAAACAGCGACGGAAGGAAGTAGCTCCTCCAATTATGCCACTCTTCCACATCTTTGACTTTTACACCAGTTTTCCGAGAGTACACTACCGAAGCAAACCCAATTAAGATCAAGACAATGCCATAGATGATGTACGGTCTGATCGACGAGCTGGGAGCCAGCACGCTCATGATTTCAACTTCACAGTATACAGGTTTGTTTGATGATTTTGAGAGGTTCTCAAAAACGATCACCATGTAGTTGCCCGCACCGTCTGCATTGTACGTCAAGTTCAAAGGGGATCCGGCATAATTTGCCTCAATTGACCAGAGTGGATTGGAGCCAGGATCAAGCAAGACCAGAGTGAGGTTGGCTGCAGCGTAGGGTTTGACTCCGATTGACAAGGTGTCTCCTGGAGACAGGTACGTTGAAAAGTTTTGGGAGTAATTGTTCTCAACGATTAAAGGTATGACATCATCAATGGCCTCGGCTGGGATATGATAGAAACTGAAACCTGCCCCAAAAGAGAGAAGAATACATCCAATAATAAAGAATGCATCCGCAACAAGCATCTTTTCATACGAGCTTCGCCCAGTCTCCTTATTTTTCCTTGTGGCTATCTCCGGGGCACTCTCCTCTTCTACATACGGTTAAGCAATCATCAGAGATAAGAGTGATGACGTGCAGAAAGGCACGCCTATCTCCAACAATCCCTGAATCGAGAAGGCACTACAACGACCCTCATGGTGAAACAACCACGACTATTAGTAGCGAGACTAGTCGTGCTATGACTATGGCTGCGAGACCCAAACTAAGGGTTTCAAGTGCAGCTATCAGTTTCTGCTTCTTTATTCTTTTCCCTTCTCTGCACCAACCTACGATTGATAGCGAGACTAGACTCATGAAAACTGAAAACAGAAAACAGAAAAGCATCCGCTATTCCAAGGAAGAAGAAAGGCGATACCATGGATATCCCCACTATTCCTGCGAAAACTGCGGTCCCGGTAGCCTTAGCTAGGGCTCTGCCAGGCGTGGGAAACGTTGGGAATGGGTAATCAGCCCGAGATTCGTGAGCTGCGTTCAAGTAGACAGCAAAAAACAAGGCCACGGCGGTAGCAAAGCTGGCAGCTAGCGCACCAGATATTACGATGGACTTGTTTGTAGACAACTCGCCGGTGATACCAGCCAAGACTCCTGATACGGTGACGAGTGAATCGACAGCTGCGAGCGTAACATAGTTCGACCAAGTTATTTTGGCCGTCTTCTTCAACCAAATAAGTCCCCTGCGTAGTCGATCAAATCATGTGCCGGTGTATTTCTATGATCTCGGTCAATCAACACAAAGTGGTTCGCAGGTTGATTTCTTTGTTGGAGACAGGAGAAAGTGAACATGACCACTTCTGAGGTAGTTTCCCTAAGAAAATGCCTCGTCAGCGTTCGAAACCAAGCGAGTTCCGTGAAATCGCTACGTACCCTTTTCCTTGGTACTCTCCTTGGTTGCGAACTCTTCTATCTTGGCATTGATCCTTTCTATTTCATTCGCATACCTTTTCTTCAATTTCTCATATAGTTCTGGTTTCATATTCTCTGCGCTTTTCATCTCTTCCAATCTGCTTAACAAGGACATCACTGCACCTTTCTCCGCTTCGAGTTCATCGATCCTCTTGTTCTCGAGAGACGTCTCAGTCTCCTTCTGCTCTAACACTTTCTGTGTTATCTTGTTCCGATCAGAGATCGAAGGTTGTTCCGCCATCTTAGCGGCACGCGTTTTTGAGGGGGGTGGCGTGAATTCACTTTGACGAACTACCGCAGTTTCGGTTGTGCCGGCATCTTTTGTTGTTGGCGCGCTTGCCGGTTCACTGACCTTGGTAGAAGTTGATCCTTCGGTAGAAGGAACCTCCGCCTCTTGTCGGCTGGTGCTCTCTCTATCCCTAGCGCTCATTCTATGAGCTCTGGCTTGTATTCGGACAAACTCTTCGGGTGAAACTTCCCTTCTCTGACCCTCACTCGATCGTGCAAGTCTCTTCCCTGCGAGAAGCGCTATTGGCGAAGTTACTAGCACAAGTGGCCAAAAGTAGGATACAGCTTCAGCCGAGAGGAATGGCATGACTGGATTGTTAGGCGCAATCGGGGATACAAAAGAAGGGTTCAGAACTACGGCAAGGAGGAGGTAGAACCAAACTATGAAAACTACAAGCGCAAGAATATTCCTGTTTCGAGGCAAAGTTGTCTAATCCTCCTAGACTAGAGAAATCCATCCAACCACTTAACTCTTCTTCGATGAGAGCATGGTTTACAACACTAGTGAGTGGATATCCTCATTTCACTACTAGAAGGCAATTCCCTATTTATTCTGTTCTACAATTCTCCAGATTTCTAGGTTTCCTGCAATCTGACAAATGAGCTTGTCGCTCTGCCGAGACAAATTCTCACAATAAACAGAACATAGAGTAGCATGAAACCAGATTGGAGCACAAATTGTATCACATTACTGTAGGGCAGCATCAGTATGAAAGGAATTGGTGCCGTAAGAAGAGCGCAAAGCACAGGTAATCCTATGATTATCAGGAAAGGAGGAGGACCTACGCCTCGGTATGATGGAGGGTAGCTCACGCTTGAGAGAAGACCAACCGCATTTGAGACTAACACAACTAATGTCACTTCCAAGGCGATGAGGGAGATATCTGTAGAATGGGGAAGTAAAGTTGAAAGAGCGCCTATAATCGGAACCATGTATAAGGCTGATTTCAATAGCGCAAAACCATATTTGCCCTTGACGATCTCGCTTGGGTGGATAGGCGCGGTTTTCAATATGAAGAGTGAACGTCTCTCGCTTGCGAATGAATCCCAAGCAGGGGGTAAGATGAACACAGCCGCTAGGTAGGTTGATAGGAGAAAAATGGGTTCAGTAAATTGCGAAGCTAGTTGAGGTTGTGGAGCAACTGGAAACATTAATTGGAGCTGAAAAGCGAAGATGAAGAGAAGAAAGGCGATAGCCAACGGAACGAAGAACTTCGCGGGGTTCCGAATTGTAGTCCAGAAGTCTTTCATGAATATTAGACCTGCGCCAGGTTTCTTCCCTTTCTTCCCCATCAATATATTATTCCTCAGGCGAATGAAGCTTCCTCTCGTTTGGGACAGTCTGGGGGAAGATGACCATCTCCTCAAACCAAACCTTGCAGTGACGGATGCAACAATCAGGAAAAGAATAGCGTCGATTACCAGTAAAGAGACCCCGAAGCCAATGCCAAATGGGAGATTCAGCGCAAGTATTCGCGAACAGAGATAGGGAGGATAAAGGTAAGCAATGAACATGATTGGATCTCCAAGGAAGTACACAAGAAAAGGAGGAACGACAACGAAGAATACGAGAGCAAGGAATGCTATTATCAGGGCGGCTCTCTGAAGACGAGAGCGTGGCTTTAAGAGCCCCCTAGAAATACTATAAGTGACATTTTCAAGCAATCCATAGATCTCTGTGAAGGCCAATAAGGTAATGAAGAGAAATATCAAATGGAATCCATTGAAGCCGATCCGGGTAACAACCGGATAAATGGCAATAAGCAGCAACGTAACTGTCATGATATGGGTCAGTAACTTTCTAAATCTCTTGGCCAAATAGAGGGCGTGAGGCGCGGCTGGAGAAGCGATGATTGTACTCTCGTCAACTCTGGTGAAGAGCCATCCGAAGCTTGACGATATGAGCCCTCTTATAAATGTGGAAACAAAAAGCAGCAGCAAAGAATAGTATAGGAGATCAGAGATTCTTGTACCTGTTAGACCCAACTTCGCAAGAGCGTTAATGAACCCGGCACCAGTCGCTGGCGAGGCATCAAACAGCAGGAACGTTATTGTTGCTAGAGCGAAATACATGGCGGCGACCATAGCGACAACTTGAATGATCAGAATTACAGTCAGCGATCTCCTCGCGGAGAATCTGAAGTCTTTCCACATCAGTCTGAGCTCATGTGACATGAGGAGTAAAGTCTGGTTCAAGTCGCTCTACCCCAGCCTCTCACTCTTCTCTGTGAGCTTCAGGAATATCTCTTCAAGCGAATTCAACCTCAACTCGGAGCGAAATTCTTGAAGCGTACCTTTCGCTATAGTAACTCCTCGATCCAGCACGGTGAATGAGTCGCAGATCTTCTCAGCTATGTCGAGCAAGTGAGTAGCCAAGATCACGGTTCGTCCCTCTTTGCGCTTGTCGACTAGGATCTTTTTTAGGAGCCAAGAAGAGTAAGGATCAAGGCTATTGAATGGATCATCTAGGAGGAAAACCTTTGGTTCGTGAATGAATAGCGAGCACAGTACCACACGGTGTGCGAACCCTCTTGATAACTCACCCATGTACCTTCCGAGATACTCCTCAAGCTTGAACTGACCCACGTATTTCTTGACTTGCTTCTGCGCGGTATTCGGCGGTACGTCGTATAGTCTTGTAACAAAACTGAGAAACTCTCTCACAGTTAGGGCGTCGTAGCCGTAAGACTCCTCTGGAATGTAACCTAGGTTGGCCTTAGCTTTCTCTGGCTCGTCTTCAACATCAAAACCTGCTATGCTACTTACACCTTCGGTAGGGGTCGTGATCCCGCAAAGGATCTTGAGTGCAGTGCTTTTGCCAGCCCCATTGGGTCCAACTAGCCCGTGGATCTGGCCATAAGGCACTTCCATGTTAAGCCCACTCAATGCCATGACGCGACCGTAGCGCTTCGAGAGATTGTGAGCTCTAACGCCTATGTGGTCTTTAGTTTTACCTGGAGTCTCAGTTTTCTGACTCAAGCTAGCTCCACCCCTCTCACGATGGTGACATTTTCCTCGGATACCAGCTATTAAAGATTTCCGAGAGCACGCTAGTCAGAGATTTCACAGGGACACCCACATTTCTTCCCATACTTTGGGAGAATAAGATTTTAAGGAGGGTAACGATTTTATTACTCTAAGAGTGAGGAATGCGTGGGTTTGACGGAGATCACAGGCGAATCCTAGAGCATATTTCGAGGTTGTGAACAGAGAAGTGAAGTTACTAGTCTCACCAAAGGACGAAGATGAAGCACTTGAGGCAGTATCTGGCGGCGCGGACATAATCGATGTCAAGAACCCCTCTGAAGGATCTCTAGGCGCCAATTTTCCTTGGGTCATACGACGGATCAGGAAGCTTGTTCCACGAAACATCGAGGTCTCGGCAACATTGGGTGACCTTCCCAATCTTCCTGGGACGGCGTCGCTTGCGGCACTAGGCGCTGCAGCCGTTGGTGCGAACTATGTTAAGGTTGGTCTTCTTGGTCCCAGTTCCTTCAGTGATGCCGTGTTTCTGATGGGTAACGTTGTCCGTTCTGTGAAAGAGTGGGATCCATCCATCAAAGTTGTCGCAGCTGCTTACGCTGACTGGAAACGAACTGGAACCCTTGATCCTCTTTTGATCCCTGAGATTGCTGCGAAATCTGGGTCTCACGTAGCTATGATTGACACAAAACTGAAGGATGGGAGAAGGCTGTTTGACTTCCTAACTTCAACCGATCTAGATCTCTTCGTCGAAAGATCACATGACCGAGGATTGTCCGCTGCTCTGGCTGGTTCACTTCAGAAGGCGGATGTTAGCATCCTAACCAAACTCAAGGTTGACGTCATCGGCGTGCGTACAGCGGTCTGCGAAGGTCTAAATCGGGTTAGTGGCAGAATAAGTAGATGGAAGGTGCGAGAACTCATTGATGCCATCAAGGAAACGGAATCCGATACTGGTTTGAAGGGAAACCTAGCAAGGGGAGAAGTTGTAGTTTGACATAGGCCTCAGTCAAGAAGGCAGTATTACCGTTTCTATTGTGGGTTCTCCTTTGAGAATATTTTCGAGTCTCTCGGGGAACGATCCATTAACGATGTGGACTCTTACCCTGCTATTCCTGAGTATCTTCGGCAGCATCTTGTCAATACACGTGGGTCTGGTCATCTTCTCGATTAACTCGTTAGCTGTCGTCTTCTCTATTAGAGTTGCATCCATGACTCTTTTTGGATCATCCGTGTACAATCCGTCGACATCTTTCAAGAGAATAACCATGCGGGCTCGCATGGACTTTGCTACGTAGGCTGCAATAGAGTCACTTGTGACACTCCAAGAGTGTGGTAAGGGATCTCTGTTTCGCATCAACCTGAATGGCGCAAGAATGGCAACGCGGTGCCCTTTGGTGATTCTTCGAGCGTCACTCACATCGGAAACAACGTGTGACCCTTCTAAGAACTGGTTTATGATGAAAGCATTCTGATCCATTGCTAGTATGGCCATCCAATGCACAGTAGTATCCGACAGTTCGAACTCTTTATGGATTCTGCGAACCTCATCCGCGAATGAGCCGCCCCCTGGGGTTGCAACCAACCTGAATATCTTGGCGATTTCAGCAATCTTCGCAAAAAGTGGTCTAATTGAATCACGGCAGTTGAGGAGGACGCTTCCACCGATCTTTACTACTGCATCAATAACTCGTTTCACTTCTGATCCTTCCTGACTAGGCAATAAGCCTACTGTTCTGGTTGCCTTAATTTAAGGGATGTGATTCATTTCTACTCGTTTCTTCGTCAGGTATTCATTCAACATAACCGCGGCTGCTGCCGAAGGGGCTGTCGCCGCGCCTTGTTCATTCAAAACATCTGCAAGGTCGATTATCTTCATAAAGCCTACTTTTCTTGCTGCCTCAGCTGCTAGGAACCGTCGTCCCATGCCAGCGACGGCTATCGGATAGTTCCTTCTTGATTTGCCTGTAATGCAGAGTCTGTCTGCAACCTGTGAGAGAGCATTGCTAATTGTTTCAAGCTGTGCTTCATAGATCTTCTTAGCTAGAAGGATTATCTCAGCATCGGCCAGCATCTCTATGTCGGCGCAAATGACTCTCGCTATCCTAGCAGCGGAGTCCTTCTGGCTCTTACTCCTTCCATCTGCCGTGTCACATGTGTACTCGTCCTCAGTGATGTGCTCAAGAACCAAGTGGACATCCGCAGAGATAGCAAACTTCTCAGAAGAAACTCTACAAGGCTTGTTTTTGTACGTCAAAATACCTATTATGGCAGAAATCGGTGTTCGAAGTGCTCCGGTAAAGACAAGTTCTCCAGATACGAGTCTCTCAGGATCGGTTCTGCCGGCTGCGACAATCTTACCTCCCTTTATCGGAATAATATCCGTTGTAGTTGAACCTGTGTCAAGGAGAATAGTGTCTTTCAAGCGCTTGCCCACTAACCAAGCAGTTGCAGACCAGTTTGCCGCAGCGACCATCAAATACCCAGACCGTGCTTCCTCGACCGTTCTAAGATCTGCATTCGCATCCACTATGCGGATTACGCAGTCGGCGTCTGAGAAGGCAATCATCAGACTATCTAGAACATGATTCACTCCTTCCCGTTTGGTGTAATATGCATCTGAGAGCTCCGCTGTCATCGTGACTGCAATGCCGTCGATTCTCTGACCCTTGAGCAGTTCCTCTTTCAGTTCTTTCAGTACCTCCGGCAGCCTCTCTTTGCCTTCAAGCCAGATTGGGAAGTACCTTATGATACTTTTGATTTTGATTTTCTTGTCACCTTTGAACTCGACCAGGGAGGCTTTGGTATTTGCTCCCCCAATGTCCCAACCAAGAATCACACGATTGCTCAAGTCCTTTCAAACTCCTACAGAAGTGGTAATTGCCTGTCTGATCTTTTCCTCGCTACGGGACCTTGTTTTCCAAACGTCACTTAGCGACGCACCAACGTTGACCAAGAAGACTTCCTTTTCTCCTTCTTGCTCCAAGAATGGAGGAGACTGAACAGAATCCATGGTTGATAGTTTATGAATCGCCTCTGAACTAAGTCTAGCATTGGGATCCAACTTGAACTTAGAGTAGCCTGCAAAGCCATCGAACGTAATGTGCTTGGGCAACCCAGATTTGGTTGACGCATCTACAATCGCCTTCGCTACACCTTTTCTTCCATTGCTTCGAAGTACTCGACACAACCCAGTATACGAGGTTGTGATTCTGGCGTTCAATTCCATGAATACCGGCCTGTCGTCTGTCAACACAAAATCGATGCCTATGTATCCTCTCAGCCCTTGCACGGTTTCAGCGATCTTACGTGCTGAGTCGAAGGTGTCCGACAACAAAGGATGATCAAAAGGGGTGTAGCCACCTTGATAGGAGGAGCCTTTCTCACTTGGGGATTTGAGTTCAACTTGTTGCCTATTGAGGGAAAGCGGAGTGATGTGTCCGTCTCTGGAAACAAGGGCACTAACACTGGCATCTATTCCTTTTACGTACTCCTGCACAAGCAGTTCCCTATTGCCTCTTATTCCACCCGCAATCTCGATCATTCTGGTCAAGTCCTTGCGGCTATTGATGACATAGACGCTCTCACAGCCAGCGCCGCTCTGAGGCTTTATGATAACAGGTAGACCGATGTCTCGAGCCAGAGCGTAAATCGCATTCTCACCTTGAGATACTGACGCGCTTGCTGTTTCAGGAACAGGTGTACCTATCGACTTGGCCAGTTCCAGAGCGGTCTTCTTATTTGAAACACATTTCAAAGCCTCTGAATTGGATCCAAGTAGAATGGGGCCTCCGTTCTCTTCAACTGTTTTCGTAAGTTTCCCCAACATCCCTTCGGTTTCGGGAGCAACGACTATTGCTGCGTCAACTTCTGATAGAGCAGATTTCAACGCCAAGTCTAGTCCAGCATTGGACGAGATGCGGACTATCCTTCTGGCGGCTTTCGTCTCAGCATTTTCCGCTAGCCTATTATCCAGTATTGTAGTAGTCTCATATCCCTCATTACCTGAAAAATCTTCGAGCAATGCATTCAATATTGCATATGCCTCGCTCAAGATTGAGGGGAAGGTTGGTTTTTCCAGAAAACCTCCACCTGTAACATATTCATAAATCAACACGCGTAACACATTAACACCTTTGCAATCAGATTCTCATTCAACCCAGAGATGAGACATGGCACTATTTGGGCACGTTTATCGGGTAGTTGCCGAAATTCTCACGGGTTTTCATCACGGCTTGCCAGCGATCCACAGTCACAGCTGGATTGATGCTGTGACCGCTACTGAAAATATATCCCCCTCCGGGGGCCAACTCACGTATAAGTTTCTTGGAGTAGTCCTCGATTTCCTTTATGCTACCCGTCGCGAGCATCATGGGACTAATGTTCCCTACAAATGTTATTTTGTCCCCGTATTTCTCGTGGAGTTTGAAGATATCATACTCTGGATTTGCAGTTGTAGGTTCTATTGGGTTAAGTGCATCAACCCCGCAGTCAATTATGTCCTGAAAAATCTGAAGAAGATCGCCATCCGAATGAAGTAGTATCCTGCAGTCATGTTTGTGAGCCGCTTGACAGATCTGCCTAAGCCAAGGAAACACATATGTACGGTAATTTCGAGGACTCATGAAGAGCCCGTTCTTGTATCCATAATCGTCCCAAAGCAAGACCATCTGCCCATTATTCTCAGCCAGTATCTTTACCAGCTCGAGAGTAAACTTGCCTCTATCGTCGAACACTTTCTTGATTTCCTTTCCATGGGCAAGTAGTCTTGAGAATCTTTCCAGACCAAAACCCTGCCAAGTGCATTCCATCATTGCACCTGTAGAGGGAACCGCGAAAATTTCATTGTCCATTTTCTTCTGCACGTCTCTACCTGCGAGAAAGCCTGTTAGGCGAATCTCGTCAGCGGGATCGGGTTGCTCCCAGCTCTCATAATCACTGAAATCACGGAAATGACCCCCGTGATATCCCAGAATCACGGTTCCATCGCCTGCATATCTCTCAAGTTTCATGATTCGACCGTACTCGTCGATCCAGCCTTCCTCCAGCACCTTCCTTGGGAAGACTGAAGACACGCTCAGTGTGATGTCCAACTTGATTCTGCGAGAGAACTCATAGCCGTTTTCGAGTCCCTTGGCGACAAACTCACGGCTTTTCAGAGCCATTCTCACTATCTGGTCTTTGTTTGGCAAGTTCTTGATAGTATCCAGCCCGCCTGTCAGACCACCAGTAGAAGGCACACCGTAATGAGCCATGATAGTATTGTTTGTGAAAGCAGCCTCGAAAGCAGGCACTCGATCAGGCTCCTCGTGATTCATAGACTTCAAAACCCTTGTCGGCGCGTCCATCATACCACCCAAGTCTCTCATTACGCGAACCAGATATTTCAAGATACATGGTGGTTCTCCACTTGAGCAAGTCTTTTTAACTCTCAACCAACGAGTAGTCATATGAAAAATTTCGCTCGACCATCCCCGCTCTAACTTATCCGAGTGGTTCTTGAGGTGATGTGATGACATTGGATTCAATCCGTAAGCTACTCGTGAACTTGGCTGCTGAAGAGATCGCCGGCGCAGTCCAGTCGGAATTAGATAAGGGGACAAGTTCCCAAGAAATCCTTAACGCACTCACCGAAGGTATGGATGAGGTAGGAAGACGATACGAAGCAATGGAATACTACCTCACTGACCTAGTGCTGGCAGGAGAAACGATGAAAGAGGCATTCAAGATCCTCGAACCACACCTAAAATCAGAAGAAAAGGGAAACAAACAAACAGTGGTGCTTGCAACTGTCAAAGGAGACAACCACGACATCGGCAAAAACATACTCGTCTCAATGTTAATGTCAGCTGGCTTCAGAATCATTGACTTGGGTACAAATGTCAATGAAAAAGACATTGTTAAGACCATGAAAGAGTCAAATGCCAGAGTGCTTGCGTTGAGCTCTCTCCTTGCGATGACTGCTCCAGAAATAGCAATAGTAGACAAAGCGCTGAAAGAAGCTGGCATCAGGAAGAAGGTCAAAATGATTGTTGGCGGAGCACCTCTGAACATGGAGTCCGCAAAGAAATTCGGTGCCGACGATTATGCTGATGATGCCGTAGCGGGTGTGAAGCACATAAAGCAACTGATGGCATCGTAAGAAAACAGTTTCTTCTCTGATGCAGTATCAAAATTGGTTGTGGATTCTTTTTTTTTTGCTCACATTGGTTTGGCATTGAGCTTCTCCAAGTACATTGTCTCAATTTCGCTTGCATAGCCGCCAATACTTTTCTGGGCATCAGGTGAGGATCTAAGAACTGATTTCAGCAATTCATGGAGGTGTAAAACACCAGAGAACTCCTTATCGCAAGTCCTCCCAAACCTCGGTGCGCGGCAGAAATGACAGACTCTTAGAGCGAAAAATTGCATCATTTCAACTGAGAGAGGCACACCAACAATATCAGCAACTGCACCCCTTGTCGAGCCACAAGGAGACTCGCGTAGAATATCTATGCGAGAGATTCTGTCGCCGTCAAGCTCAACATCAAAGTTCGGTCTTCCGTAGAGCCTTGCATATTCATTGAAAACCCTTACATCTGTGGTGTCTTCCAAGGAACACATCGTCATAGGCGCGAGTATCTTGCCAAACACTTTCTTTGCCTGATTTAGAAAGCCGAGACCAAAACTGACTCCAAGAATTGTCGGCACTCTCTTTTCTAGGAGCGCCAACACGATGTCAGGATGTCTCAGATAAGATATGTACAGATCGCAAGTAGGCAAATCTAACTTTATGTCGTCTATAATCGACGATTCAGGAGGTTCAACCAGAATCCACTCAACAGGAAATCTACGTTTGATGTTCTCATATGCCCTGTCGCCGTATTTCCCATCGCTGAGTATCCCTATTTTCACAAATGATCTCTCCACAACTTCTGGTTTCAGTCTCAGGAGACGTCTTGAAGGAGATAAATATGTTTGCTGATTTCAAAAGTATTTGAAACGCTTAAAGAATAAGATCAAGCCTAGAAGGCTCGTCCCCAACTATTTTAACATCAGAATTCGGGGAAACGCTACTTCTGTCGGACCTAGAAGCTTACATGCTCTGTTCTTTTTATGATTTCATTCTGTAGTTCGGGTGTGAGGTCGACAAAATAGTCACTGTACCCCGCGACCCTTACGATTAGGTCTCTGAATTTTTCGGGATTCTTCTGTGCTTCTCGCAGGGTTTCAGCATCTATCACGTTGAACTGAATGTGGTGGCTGTCGAGTCGGAAATGTGTTCGGATGAGATGCAGCAGATTGTCAATACCTGCCTCTGTTGACAAAAGATGGGGAGAAAACTTCTGGTTTAACAGAGTTCCTCCTGTTCGCAGGTGATCGATCTTCGAGACGGACTTGATGACGGCGGTGGGACCGTTTGTGTCAACTCCTTGGACGGGGGAAACGCCCTCCGATAGAGGCTCACCACTTTTCCTCCCGTCTGGCGTGGCACCTATCAAGCTACCAAAATAAATATGGACGGTTGTGGGTAGGAGGTTAATCCGATGGCACCCCCCTTTGGTATTAGGTCGTCCATCAACTGCGTTAAAGTAGCTCTCAAAGATAGTCTGCATGATTTGATCGGCATAGTCGTCGTCGTTTCCGTATTTTGGAGTTTCATAGACAAAACGTTCCCTGAGAGACTCAGACCCGTCAAAGTTGTCTTTCAAGACCTTGAGAAGGTCTTCCATGCTGACACGTTCTTTGTCATAGACATTGTATTTGATCGAAGTCATTGAATCAGTTATGCTACCTAAACCGACACCTTGGATGTATGAACTGTTGTATCTAGCTCCACCGCTGTTGTAATCTTTACCATTGGCTATGCAATCATCAATTAAGAGTGAGAGAAAGGGCGAAGGCATGTACTCTGAGTAAAGTCTTTCAATAATGTTGTTTCCCTTGATTTTGATGTCGATGAAATAATCCAGTTGTACCTCGAATGCGCTAAAAAGCTCTTCAAAAGTTCTGAAGGAGGTTGGATTACCGGTTTCCAGACCGATCTGCTTTCCGGTTCTTGGATCGATGCCGTTGTTCAGGGTGATTTCCAGTACTTTTACGAGGTTGAAGTAACCGGTCAGAATGTAGCATTCTTTTCCGAATGCTCCAGTCTCAACACAACCACTGGATCCGCCATTTCGGGCGTCCTGCAAAGATTTGCCTTGCCGGAGCATTTCCTGAATGATTGCTTCGGTGTTGAATACTGACGGCTGACCAAAACCGGTCTTTATGATGTCGATAGCCCGTTTAAGCAAACTGTCAGGGGTCTTTTTGCTCAGTTGAACCATGGAGCTAGGCTGCAATAGTCGCATTTCATCGACAATGTCTAGGATCAGGTAAGAAAGCTCGTTTGTGGCATCTGATCCGTCTTCCTTCACCCCTCCGATATTGATCAAGCTAAAATCAGTATAGGTGGCACTCTCTTGCGCAGTTACGCCAACCTTTGGCGGTGCAGGTTGGTTGTTGAACTTTATCCAAAAGGCTTGCAGCAACTCTTTGGCAAGTTCCTTGGTCAACGCGCCGTCGCTGAGCTCTTTTTCGTATAACGGGTATAGGTGCTGATCTAGTCTTCCAGGGTTAAAGGAATCCCACGTGTTTAGCTCTGTGGTTACGCCAATATGCGTAAACCAGTAATATTGCAGTGCCTCCCAGAAGGTTCTCGGCGAATGCGCCGGCACCCAGTGGCAGATTTCCGACATTTTCAGCAATTCGTCTTTCCGCTGTGTGCTCTTCTCTTTCTCGGCTAACCCCTTCAACACTTTTGAGTGTCGTTCTGCGTAGGCCATCAATCCATCCGCGGCAATATCCATTGCTTTCAATTCTTCCCTTTTGTCAACTGCTTCCGGGTCATTAAAGAAGTCGAGACTTGAGATGGCTTGCTGGATTTCCAGTTTGAGATCAACAAATCCCTTTTTGTATATCTTATCCCCCAAAACAGTGTGCCCGGGTGCTCGCTGTTCCTGAAACTCCGTGAAGACTCCGGCTTCATAAGCAGCTTTCCATTCCTCAGAAACTGATTCGAATATTCTGTCTCGGATTGACCGACCCTTCCAGAAGGGAATAATCGTGTCACTATAAATCTTCCAGGTATCCTCACCAACTTTGAACGGAATCTTTTTTCTGGAATCTAAGATTTCTAAATTCTTCAAAGTGTGAGTACATAACTCCGGGAACGTCGGTGTTGCTTTTGGGGCTCTTCCCTTCTCTCCTACGATTAACTCTCCGTCATTTATGCAGAGTTGCTTGTTCTCAAGCAGGTATTTGAAAGCTAGTGCACGCTTGACTGGCACTGACACTCGATCGGCGACATTGCTTTTGTAGAACTCGGTCAGCATCATGGCTCTCTCTGGATCCAGTGTGGGAATGGCTCTCAAACTCTGTTCCCGCAACTTCGCTATGCGCTCGTTCATCGGTTAGCCCCCGATCTTGACCTTGAGTCCCAGTACCTTAAATCTTTCCGACAATTGGTTCAACCTCTCAGGTGATGGCGTCTCTAGATGTGCCAATCGGTTCAACCGATTCAATTTCTCATACTTACCTTTCCCCAGTTTATTGTATGGAAGAAGGTCGATTTCTCTGACGGATTTGAGGCTTCTCATGAATTCTACCATTCCGTGGATGCTCTGCTCTTTATCGGTGATTTCAGGAATGACTGGGAACCTAATGATAATGTTCTTCCCCTCATGATCCAGCTTTTTCAGATTAGATAATATTAGTTTGTTGGAAACACCGGTGAATTCTTGATGCTCTCTGTCATCAATGAGCTTCAGGTCATAGAGAAACAGGTCTATCTTGTCCTTGACTTCTCTTACTACCTCCCAGATCGCATACCCACATGTTTCTAGCGCTGTGGCAAACCTGAGTTTCTGGCAAGCGTCCAAGAGACCATTCAAGAACTTATGCTGCGTAAAGGGCTCTCCTCCAGAAAAAGTGACTCCCCCGCCTGATTCCTCATAAAAGACGCGATCCTTTTCAATCTCAGATATGACTTCGTTGACACTAACCTCTCTGCCAATCAGTTCTTTTGTGTGGGTCAGGGACGATTTACTATTGTACCGTATTTTGAGAACATCCTCAAGATCCAGTTTCTGACCTTCGGGATTCTGACACCACCAACAAGTCAAAGGGCATCCACACATGAAAATCGTTGTGCGAATACCAGGACCATCGTGAAGGGAATACCTCTTGATGTCAAATATCAGACCTTCATTCTTCATCTTGTTTCATCTTCCCTTGTGTCATCAGACGACACATATACGAATATATCCTAGTTGAAGCTTTTCGTAAGAAGAGTGATGTTGCTATGATTGATCTCACATTGCCCCTAATCATCCTTCTTGTTGCTCTCGGAACAGGAGTCCTATCAGCCTTAGTTGGCGTTGGGGGAGGATTCATCATGGTCTCATTCATGCTCGCATACATGGGTCTGAGGACTCAGACAGCGGTGGGAACAAGTGCTTTCGTTATAATCTTCTCAGCTATCTCAGCGTCGGTTGCATATTTTAGGCAGAAGAGGATCGACTACAGGATAGGGATAATAGCGGCCAGTCTTTCAGTTCCAGCAGCAATACTTGGG
This sequence comes from Candidatus Atabeyarchaeum deiterrae, assembly GCA_037310415.1. Lineage (GTDB taxonomy): Archaea > Asgardarchaeota > Atabeyarchaeia > Atabeyarchaeales > Atabeyarchaeaceae > Atabeyarchaeum > Atabeyarchaeum deiterrae. The sequence continues at coordinate 1,199,262 of CP147780.1, read as the reverse complement.
GGATACGCCACGAATTTCATTGCATCCTCGCAGCTTGCGCTGTTATTCGCCATCGCCCTTCTAATAGTCGGAATAAAGATGGTTTTCTTCCCCAGAGAGAAAAGCAAGGATGTAGGACCAAGAGACGAAAAGAAAGCAATCCCTGCAGATCGCAGCAGGAGGAAAAGTAGCGCGACACGAGACTACTCTGGTCATAGGCTAAGAACTGAAATCATTGATGCAATGGGTCACAAATTCGTGTACTATTCAAAGGTGTTACCAGCCCTTCCATTCTTCTTTCTGGCAGGTTTCCTCTCTGGCCTGTTCGGGATCGGGGGAGGAATCGTGATAGTCCCAGCTTTGCAGATCATTGCTGGTCTGCCTCTGCATCTGGCAGTTGCCACAAGTATGTTTACAATGATCTTCACGTCGACGTCAAGTGGGATGACGCATATCCTGTTAGGGAATGTGATGTATGACTATGCACTGTTCCTCATAATAGGGATCGTCGTTGGAGCACAGGTTGGGGCTCGTGTGGCCAAGAGATTGAAATCCTCAGCCCTCGAACGAGTCTTTGGCATAACGATGCTGCTAATTGCAGTTTACCTATTGTTTACTAAGGTACTCTGATAGTAGGAAAAGATACTGGCTTAAGTCGAAAAACGACTGAAGCGCTTAGTAAGGATTGTCAGAGGCATTTTGAATATCCACAAGAATGGCAGAGGACGCATCCTTCAATGTATTCGAGGACTTCTCCGCAGTCTGGGCAAACTCCAGCATAGCCCTTAACACCGCCAACCTTAACGAGAGGCTCAGTCATGCTCAGCGAGCCGCTATTGTTTGGAGGTTTCTTTCCGATGTGTTTTGAGAGAGCTTTCCCTATGGCATCCGGACATGACATTATTGTCCCATCCTCGCTTATTCTTGGCGATGTGCAACGAATTCCACCTAATTGTTTTATGACTGAATCAACGTCCACACCCGAACGCAAAGCGAGTGAGATCATCCTACTTACAGCTTCAGATTGAGCTGCAGCGCATCCCCCGGCTTTGCCGATATGTGTGAAGACTTCACATAGTCCTTTTTCGTCTTGGTTTATTGTCACGTAGAGGTTGCCGCATCCAGTCATCATTTTGTATGTTTTTCCAGAGGTTATCTGCGGTCGGCTTCGCGGCACTATTTTTCCTCTTAGTTCTTCTTCTGTTTGTTCCTCGTCTTTTTCTTCCTTCGGTTCCTTCTGTAGTCCCACTGTCAACACTTGTTCCTCCCTGCTTTTGTCCCGGTAGACCGTTATCCCCTTGCATCCGAGTTTGTATGCCAGGAGAAAGGCTTCTCGGACATCATCAACACTCGCTGTGCTCTTAAAATTGACGGTTTTTGAGACAGCATTGTCAGTGTGTTTCTGAAAGGCTGCTTGAAGTCTGACATGCCACTCAGGTGAAATATCGTGCGCAGTGACGAATACGCGCTTGACATGATCAGGTATGTCGGGGATATTCTGTATTGAACCTTCCTCTGCGATCTCCTTCATCAATTCTTCGCTGTAGAAGCCTTCTTCCTTTGCAACCTTCTCGAACAGAGGGTTGACCTCGGCCAAATCAGCTTTGTCGAGTACGTGCCGCACGTAGGCAAGGGCAAAAAGCGGCTCGATCCCACTCGAGCAGCCAGCAATAATCGAAATGGTTCCAGTAGGAGCGACAGTCGTGAGAGTCGCATTTCTCAATCTCGGGCCATTTCTATAATAGACACTCTTTTCAAAATTGGGGAACACACCTCTTTCTTCAGCGAGATCCACTGAAGCCTCTACAGCCTTCACGTGGATGAATTTCATGAGCTTCTCAGCAGTCTCGACAGCTTCATCGGAGTCATAAGGGATACCGAGTGCTATGAGCATGTCAGCAAAGCCCATTACACCCAAGCCAATCTTCCTATTGCCGAGAGTTGTCTCCTCAATCTTTTTGACAAGATATCTATTCATGTCGATCACATTGTCGAGGAAACGAACACCAGCTTTGACGGCGCCACCCAGCTTCTCGAAGTCAATAACTAGTTTCCCACTTCTCGCTTCTTTAACCAACATTTGAGACAAGTTCAATGAGCCTAGGTTACATGACTCGTAAGGCAACAAAGGCTGCTCGCCGCAATTTGCCACGACTATTCCACTGAGTTTCTTATTGCCCTTTTCACTAACATAGTCCCTCGTAACCACGGCGAAATTATGATAATCATCAACAGTCAGATTATATACATCTGCAAGGCCATCATCTTCTACCGACTCAACGACATGATTGAGCTCCCTAACCCCGCTAGCTCTCCAAGAGCGATATATGCTCGAACAAGAATGGGAACAACAGATTTGGGGCTTCGATTTGGTATAGCTCACTACTTCTCCACATACTGGGCACTTGGACAAAACGTGACTGCTTTGCCACCGTCGCGTAGCGGATTCACTAATCTTCCCTCTTACATCAGAATCACGCATAACATTAGTCATCAAAGCTCTAAAATACTCTTTGAATTCGCCCTTAGAGAATCTCTCCTTTGTCTTCTCGCCAATCAGTTTCTTTGTCTCAATGGAATGCCGTCTGCCAAACATACCATTGTCTTCGCCATAATGCATTCTAGAGACAAGTAGCTTCTGCCTCACTGAAGGCACTCTATGATATGGATTGTTCAAACCTTTCATCCTGTCTCCATGCAACCTACCATGATGCTCAGCGCTCATGACTTCCAGATTATCCCAATTGTTTTTCAAAGTATCAAAATCTCTGTGATGAACCACCTCATCAACGCCGAGAGACCTTCCCAAGAGATACTCCGCAATTAACTTATGCTCTCCTCGATGATAGACCCCATTGTTCTGATGAACACACCAGTACTTTCCTTTTTCCTCGCTCTCAGAATACTGGATCTTATTGAATGGCATAATTCTATCGCCTGACTTCAACTCGCCAGCAGTCTGGTAGCTTCCGTCTTTAAGCATAACCCTATGGTCACTCGTCAATCTGATTACACTACCATCTGTGAATCCAACTTTCACTATTCTCGCACCACTTCTCGTTTTCCTTGGATGCCTTGCCATTCTAACCACAACACCATCACCAGACCATGTATAGACTGGAACATCACTCCCCACTTTAGCTAAGTCAGCGACTTTCACAGAGTTTCTACCATCGGCAACGGCGATCAGAGTGTCCCCAGCCACACACGGGTTAGTGCTTTCGATCTCCCCAAGACTCGGTGTCGGGTTTGCATCGTTCACTCGGTCGAGGAATATTATCCCTGGCTCTCCACTTCTCCATGCCATTTGGGCTATTAGGTTGAAGATTTCTCTTGCGTGCAACTTCTTGACAGGCTTGCGGTCTCTTGGGTTCACCAAATCGTATTCTTCATCTTTTTCGACGGATTGCATGAATTTGTCTGTCAGTGCGACGGAGATGTTGAAGTTTGTTAGCTCTTTTTCGTCTGACTTCACTGTTATGAAGTCGATTATGTCGGGGTGGTCTATGCGGAGGATCCCCATGTTGGCGCCTCTTCTGGTTCCACCTTGCTTTATTGCTTCAGTTGCAGAATTGAAAACTTTCATGAATGAGATAGGCCCACTTGAGACACCCATTGTTGATTTCACGAGATCATTCTTTGGCCGCAATCTAGAGAATGAGAATCCCGTTCCTCCTCCCGACTTGTGAATTAGGGCAGTCAATTTCAATGTCTCAAAGATCCCGTCAAGTGAGTCCTCGACAGGGAGAACGAAGCACGCTGAAAGCTGCTGGAGTTCTCGACCAGCGTTCATTAGACTTGGAGAATTCGGTATGAACTCCAAGCTGCTCATTATCTTATGGAATTCTTCCTCAGTTTTCCTGAGATCCCCTTTCGGGTTGTATTTGAGCTCGGCCAAGGTGATGTTGTGAGCCACTCTTCTGAACATGCCATCAGGTGTTTCTATCACTCTGCCGACCTCATCTCTGGCGAGATATCTCTTCTCCAGCACTTTCATAGCGTTGTCCGTGATCCTCGGTTCAGTCTTCATGTTGAACATTCTACCGTCACTCCAATAATCGTGATCCACTTCTAGCTTACTGTATGACGCCAAGGTCGGTTTTAAACGTTGGTCGTTGTCTCGTAGTACATTCACGAGGCATAGTAAAAAAGACTGCTAATGAGATTAGCGGCACTAATCTTATAATAGGTGGGTTCACACTGAAGATACATGCTGCAAAGCAGCTAAGAGAACCCAGGGGAATTCAGAGTAGCCGCCATTTTGCAGATTGGAGGAGAAGATCGACTCATGAGAATAACTTATCTTAGTCATGCATGTTTTGAGTTTAAGACACAAAACAAGACCATACTAATTGACCCGTTCTTTTCTGGTAATGAACTAGCACCAGAATACACAGGAAAACCTGACCTTGTTCTCGTTACGCATAGTCACTTCGACCACGCCGATGCAAAGCGATTTGACTGCACAGTCGTGTGTCCATCAACCTGTAAGTTCAAGAAGGCTGTCTTCATGAAGGTTGGAGACAAGAAAGTCGTTGAAGGAATTAACACAGAAATGATCTCGGCAAGCCATCATCAAGACCCATACCCAACTGGATATATATTCGAACTCGAAGGTAAGAGGATTGCTCATTTGGGAGACACCTACATTGATGGTGTGAAGAAACTACCAAACATTGACCTTCTGCTACTTCCAATCGGTGGGTATTTCACAATGAACGCTGACGAGGCTGTCAAAGCCCTAGAGGTGATCTCACCCAAGCTCGCGATTCCGATGCACTATGGCACATTACCTCAGATCAAAACCGATCCAAATGAATTCAAAGCTAAGGCGGAGAAGAAGGGTTTCAAAGTGAAGATTCTCAAGATAGGGGAGACAATGGCGCTCTAAGAAGAAGGGTCTCCCAAGCTTTGTCAGAAAGTCTCAAGGTATCTCTGTCGTTCCCATTCAGTTGTCTCACACGGATCCCGGAAGGGGCTTCCAAGAGATTGGAGAGTCCTGACTCAACTTTGGTGGGACTTTTTTGGAATCATCCAAACTCATTAAGTTAGCTCCCACATGAACGAATTCATAACTGAATTGAGTTGAGAACCATTTACACATGTCTTGTTGAGTTCTCAGCTAGCGAATGAGCGATTCCTAGTATTTCCTCACCGGTGCTTGGCGGATCTTCGAAGTGGGAGACTCAAGCCTCACATTCGTGAGTCTGACGCAAATCTCATCAATTATTCTGGAGTAGAAACTAGAGCTAGCCAGAATGCATTTTGAAGAATCTCAGCCAGCTAGATGCAACGAGAAGGGACGACTGATCTTGGAATCCCAGGGAATCGTAACCATTATAGCATGGGTAGGTGACAGCGTAGTACACCTAATAGAGTAGCTAGAAAAGCTATCTCAGACAAGGAGGGCGACATTACTTGAGAAGCAGAACTTTCACAATAGTATTCGCCGCAATATTCCTCACGGCGGTCGCAGCGGGATCCATTGGGACGATTCTTTATGGATACTCTACCTACACGCACTACGTGGACCCTTATAGCTATGTTCCGGTTGGCTCAGTTTCGTCAATCAGTGGTATGGGAATGACCCCTGTCGCAAGATATGCTGTAATATTCGTCTTGGATGGCGTACGCGCGGATATCTTCTACAATACAGACAAACCTTACATCGACTCCTTAACATGGGCTAACTACACGAACGTTCAATGCTCAACTCTTACCAGTGTCAGCAAGGTAGGCTATTCTGTAATCACCTCGGGCGTGAACTCCTCTGAGAGCCAAGTGATTGGCAATGACTACGAAGGAATATTCAAAGGAGATTCGCTTTGGGCTGATTGCATCAGGCACTCAAACACTACGGCAGTCGTTGGTAGCAGCTGGTGGTACGACATGTTCAACCCTTGGCTAAACTACTCTGTCACGTACACGAGTTCAACGCCATGGGAACCAACAACCATCGTCAATACAACGAATGGGGTGACGCATACCTACAGCCCCCCGGGTTACTACAGTGATAGTCTAGTGGCTATCAACGCATCGCATATTGTCACTACGTATACGCCAAAGTTCATGGTCGTGCATTTCAGTGACACAGATGAGTACGCACATAAGTATGGTTCAGTAAGCACTCAGTACGCCAATGCCATAGTCAGCGAAGACACTTACATTAAGTGGATTCTCGGCAACTACTCAACAGCGGGTATACTAGCTCAGACATTAGTGGTAGTCGTTGCGGATCATGGTCATGTTGGCATAGGTGGTCACGGCGGTACGGAACCTGAGGTGCTGCATGTTCCTCTACTGATCAGAGGACCAGGAGTAAACCCAGCCGTCTACGCAGAACCCAAGCATCAGAACTCTATTGCACCAACTGTTGCAGCCTTACTTGGATGGGAAGTTCCATCAGATGCCTCTGGAACAGTTCTCTTCGATTCCCTGAGTTTTTCCGTTCAGCAAGTAGCAATCTACAGGATCAACCTGGCAGCAATACGACTCGCTCAAGCAACAACTCAAGTGAATAAGATGGGTTACCTCGCAGACTACAAGGACCAACTAGATCAAGCGAAGCTTGATCTTCAAAATGCCAACATAAGTTATCTAGGAACGTCCTACGCCACGGCTAGGGATACAGCATTCATATCAGAGGATATTTCGAGATCTGTTTTGTCTTCGTCATGGAATGTCAAAGTCTCCGACGAAGTCACATGGAACGCAATCTTGGCCACCACAGTTGTGGGCGCCATAGCGATACTTGTGGCTCTGCTATTCTACAAGTGGCGAGACAAGGTGAAAGGAACAGTCTCAGACGAAGGACAGTTCCTCGGTATCACAGTTCTCTCGATAAGCATATACTTCGTATTCCTCATGGCAGCAACTTGGTTTACAGGATGGAAATTCTCGGCAAGCTACTTCCCCGAATCTGCCACGGACTTCATCATAAGAGCATTTGTACCAGTTCTCATCGCATTCATTCCATCGGCACTCGTTTTCATACTTCTGGTCAGATATCTTAATGAAAAGACCAAAAAGAGCAGTGGCTTCAGGACAATCACTTGGGCAGTAGTATTCTTCGTGATAGTATCCTTAGTGTACGAGTCGGTCTTTGCCTTCTTTATCACAATAAATGGACCTGGACTACCGTGGTTTGCGCTGAGCGTCAGCCAAGCGCTACAATATTTCTACGTCGGTGTGTCATGTATGGCGTTTGCAGTGATCGCCTTGATCACATTCCTCGGCGGGCTAGCTATCGGCAAATTCTTTGGAAAACGGTGATGGGTCTTCAAATAAGTCTATAGGGGAAGGTTGCAACAACCTTGCGATTTCCCGATTCCCCACTTTTTTGGTTTTCGCTAAAGCGAATTCCTCCGTGGAACTCGAAGCTATGGGGGAACCAACATGCTAGGATTTTTAAAGCATAACCTCCTCAGATACTAGAAAATCCCACATCGCGGATTTTCAGATTCGCTCAACTTAACCCCCATTAACCGTTATCACAAAGGCAGTGTTTACAATGACTGAGTCTAAACCGCTTGATCAGCTATTCAATCCCCGCTCACTGGCAATTGTAGGCGATAGAAGAGAAAGCAACTTCTACTGGGCTCGCTCGATCCAAAACGCTGACTTCAAGGGACTGGTTTACTATGTCAACACAGCAGTAAACCAAGCACTAGGGAATAAATTCTACAAGAGCCTTCTGGAGATACCTGAATCGGTAGATTACGTGATAGTTTCTGTTCCCGCCAAAATCGTTCCAAGAATAATCGCCGACTGCGCTGAGAAAAACGTGAAGTTCGCATCAATATTCTCTTCAGGTTTCAGCGAGACTGGAAGTGAGGAAGGCAGGAAGCTCGAAGATCAGATTCTGAAGGCTGCCAAGGGAAAGGTACGTGTGATTGGCCCAAATTGTATGGGAGTTTACTGCCCGAGAAGCGGCTTAGCGTTCCGCCTCGATCAGTCGAAAAGACTAGGTTCAGTTTCTTTCATATCTCAGTCAGGCGGGCTGTCGATAAGTTTCACACTTGCAGGCCCTAGACATGGCATAAGCTTCAGCAAGGTTGTGTCTTATGGGAACGCTGTAGACATTGGAGACGCTGAACTAGTCAACTACTTGGCAAATGACCCTGATACGAAGATTATTGCAGCTTATCTAGAGGGGACAAAGAATGGCCAGAGACTGATTGATGCTCTGAGAAATGCCTCAGCGAAGAAGCCAGTAATCGTCTGGAAGGGTGGAAGAACTACTTCAGGTAGCAAAGCTGTTGCCTCTCATACTGGTTCACTGGCGGGGTCTACCGAGATCTGGGAGACCGTGATGCGTCAAACCAGAGTTGTCGAAGTAGAATCACTTGATGAACTGATTGGCACCACGAAGCTCTTTCTTTTCGCTCCACCTTCGCGTGGTAGAGGCATTGCCCTAGTTTCAATCAGTGGAGGCTCAAGCGTTGTGAATACTGATGCTGTTATCCAATCTGGACTTCAAGTTTCAGGGCTTGCAGAGGAGACTAAGAAAGCGCTGAGGTCGGCCGTTCAAGGGGTCGGGACTAGTGTGAGCAACCCTATTGATATTGCTGGGTCATTCTATAACCCTGATATCTTACGCGAGGTTATGACAAGGATTGGCGAGGATTCAAATATCGATGCAGTCATCGTGGAAGTCGCTCCGCTCTACCTTGTTTCACATTCAAAGAACATTCGGAACTACAAGTTGCCTTCCATTATCTGGAGTACCCTTATGCAAGGTTTGAATCACATAAGACTCATTCTTAGAAAACCAGTATTGGTAGCATTGGTCGACATTGGATACGAGAAGGAGACTCGCAAACTGGAAAGGACACTCACGAAAAGTGAGATACCGTGCTTCCAGAACGTCGGCTCAGCTGCCAAAGCTTTGTCTATATTCACGAAATATCATGATGCTTCTCTGGATCTATAATAGAAAGAGTAGATGACTTGCCACGGTCGTGTGATCAAAACGCTCTATTTCGCACTCCCTCTCTTCCATTAAGAGGCGTTTGTGACATGTGTGCTAGGATAACGATCTTCATACTCGTTTTATCCTGACCTCGGATGAGAGTGCGAGAATCCTAAGAAATAACGCCTCATATTGTGATAGTAACCTTAAAATAAATGTTAATAGCTGAAGATAGTATGAGCCATCCTCAGACGCTTAGCTTAACGAAATTGAAATGATGATTCGGCGACTGAACGTTTATTGTTTTGGAATGGTTGTCATCTAGAAGGAGGATATGGGTAAGTTGTTTGGTACTCCAATGCCTGGGCGCGAGCCTGAAAAGACATCCACTGTGAATGTTGAAGGTGTCATGTCCGAGGTCACCTCGCTGCTTGGTGTCTCAGCCGTCCTTATAGTTGATGAGAATGGTGAAGTAATACACCAATGGTATCGGACACTGTTGGACCGATCAAGAATGGAGATAGGCGGATCGGAGATAAGGGATCTAGTTAAATCGACGGTTGACTTTGTCGGTCGACTTGGCGGGGGAGCGATGGACAATATGATTCTACGATCCGATACCAGCACGGTTCTAGTTCAGATAGCGGGAAAGCAGGCTCTATTCATCTTCGCCGACAAGAGAGCGAATCTCGCGCTTCTTATAATACGTGCCAAGAGGGTAGCGCAGATCATCCTAACTGGGAGCCCACCACGAATTCAGTAATGGGCTATTCGGAGAATATCTGTTTCAGAGGTGTTGTCCGGTGTTAGATGTTCTTGAAACCGCAGTCAACAAACTCATGAGCAAACATAAGGCTCAGTATGCTAACATTAGGCTTCAGAAGACGTATAGCAATACGATTGTGGTCACAACGGGCAAAGTCGAGAGAATAATACCCTCGATTGAGCTTGCTGGCAGCGTCACGGTTTTGAAAGGCACGATTGGTTTGTCGATTTTCACGCAAGAAGATGAAAAGACAATGTCGCAAGCTGCTGAAAAAGCCACCAAGATAGCCGAAGCAGGAAGCTCGAGCATCAAGGAGAGAGTGGGATTGGCACCGTCTCCTCCAGTTGAGGACAACGTTAAACTTGGGGATGTCAGCGATCCGAGGGAGATCCCGATCGATGAGAAGAAGGAAGTGATTCTGTCTTGCGATTCTGCATCGCGCTCCGTTGATAAGCGGGTTGTGTCTTCGAACTTCAGGTATATTGATGAGGTTTATGAGCGATTCTTTGTAAATTCAGACGGATCAAAGATACAGGAGGCTCATCCATACACGGAGTTACGCATAACTATTACCGCCCGCGAAGGCGGGAAGATCTCAAGGTGCATCGGAAGGATTGCCGCAAGTGCTGGGCAAGAATTGATGGCCTTGGCTGATCCGCTTAGTGTGTCTCAGCAGGTTGCGAAAGATGCCGTTGAGCTTCTCTCGGCTCAGGAGCCACCTTCAGGAAAACTCCCGGCAATTCTCGACACTAAGTTGTCTGGGCTTCTGGCTTCAAGCATAGGGTTAATGAGTTGTGCTCAGTTTGCTCTTGTTCCCGAGGCTGAGCTTGGTGGATTCGCTGGTAAACTTGGCGAAAAAATCGGTCCTGACTCGTTAGTAGTCTATGATGATCCTACCTCGTCTGGACTTCCTGTCTTCTATAAGTATGACGAGGAAGGGGTTCTGGCTAAGCCCACAACATTGATGGAGGATGGAGTGTTGAAATCCTACTTGCACTCCAAGACAACTGCTTTCCTTTTCAATGCCGGTGTTGAGGGACATGCGAGAAGCCAGAATGCGCTCTTTGCGCCCCGTCCGTTCATATCCAATACCATTGTGAAGCCAGGTGATCTCAAGTTCGAGGAGATGCTCGAAGGGATCAAGGAAGGTATCTACCTGACTGGGCTCGCAGGTGCCAGCACGACACGCATCGTTAGCGGTAATGCAGAACGAGGATATCTGATAAAGAATGGGCAGCTCAGCTCGCCTGTCTCGTCACCAAGCTTCACCATAGATGTTGTGGATGAACTTAAGAACATGGATGGAATCGGATCTGATTTTGATACTCTCCAACTCAGAATAACTGAAGAGGAAGAATCCAACATAGTCTCGGGTGCAGGTCCTCACCTTAGATTCAAGGAGTTGAGAATCGGGTAGGATGTAGGCGGAGAAAAAGTCGAAGGAATAAGAGTGAGGTTTTTACAATGCCTTCAACAGATTTGATTTCTACGGCTGAAAGAATCATGAAGATGTGTTCGGGTGAAGGTGCTGACCAGGTTGAAGTCTACATTGAGTCGAGAGAGAATCTAGTTATGAGGATACAGAAGGTCAGCGGCAAAGACAGCTTCACTGCAAGAGACCAGTTAATGGTTGGAGCGGCTATCCGCGTAATAAGAAGTGGCGCCTTAGGATTCGCCTATCTCAGTAGCATTGATGATCAATCTGTGAAATCGTCTGCTCGCAGTGCCTTGAAGGTTGCTGAACCTCAAGCTGGACTCGAGAGCTTCCATGAAAAGCCAAGCAACTACCCCAAGGTTTCTGGGACTCTCGACAAAGATACCGCTGAGATGGGTCCCGACAAGGTGATGTCACATCTTGAAGCAATCAGAAAAGGAGTTGCCAGAGTTGATGATAAGCGAGTGACTGTCTACGACGCACTCTTCGGTCGTTCGAAGTACGGATTCGCGGTTGTAAACACCCAAGGACTCGAGGTTGAAGACTATGGTAGCTTCGCAAGGATGGCAATCGGCATATCGGCGAAAAATGGAGAAAAGGTGGCAAAACTCGAACTCCCCCATGTCACGAGATCGGTGAAGAATACCGCAGTCACAGAGAACTTTGGCTCTGAATCTGCAAGAAGAGTCCTGAAAGGTCTTGGAACCCAGAATATTGAGCCGAAGAAGATGCCTGTGGTTATGGCTCCAGCTGCTATCGGAGAGATTTTCACATACTCATTCACTAACGCATTCTGCGCAGACAATGTTCAGCACAAAGCCTCTGTGCTGGAGGGGAAGATTGGCCAGCAAGTAGCTGCACCAATTGTCACTCTGGTCGACGATGGAACGTTTGATGGAGGTCTTTGCTCATTCAAGATGGATGACGAAGGGATGCCTACCAAGAAAACAACTCTGATCGAGAAAGGCATCCTTAAGAACTACCTCCACGACAACCAAACTGCCAAGATAGCTTCCACTGAGAGCACGGGCAACTGTGCTAGGTGGGAACTGCCAACGGTAGACTATTTCTTTTACAGGACTTACCGAAGGCTTCCGCGGGTCTACCCAACCAATGTCGTGTTCCAGCCTGGGACGGCACCTAATGACAAGATCATTGCGGAAGTCAAAGACGGTCTATTCCTCGACAGATCGGACCCTGCCTTCACAGCAACACCAGATGGATCTTTCTCCGTAGTCATACTGAGTGGACTTAGAATAGAAAATGGTGAACTGACCACACCTGTTCGAGATCTCAGGATTACCGGAAATATGTTTGACTACGTGAAGAAGATAGATGCAGTAGGAAACACTGCAGAGAAGTACAGCCCACAGCTCTACGCAGGCTCCGTCATCGCTCCGTATGTCAGAGTCCAAGACGTAAGCATCCAAACGTAGTCTCTTGGTGCAGACTGCCGAAGGGACTGGTAACGAGAAGGAACTGGCCGCGCCCTGTCGTCAAGCGCCATTTAAGTCACTAAACATACTCTTCTTCTGCAGAAAATAACCGATAGAACAAGAGGTGAGTCCCCGGGAGATGAAGACTTACAAGATAGTTGCTCACAGAGGGGCATCAGCATACGAGCCTGAGAATACTATTATAGCCATTAGAAGAGCCATAGATATGCATGCAGACATGGTTGAAATTGATGTCCATACTACCAAAGACAAGCAACTGGTGGTCATCCATGATGCAGAGGTTGACCGAACCACCAAAGGCAAGGGTAGCATTAAAGACATGTCTCTCAAAGAGATTAGAAGACTTGATGCGGGCAAAGGTGAGAAGATACCAACACTGCAAGAGGTACTGGAATTAAGCAGAGATGCAATTGGAGTCATGATCGAGGTCAAGGGAATCGGTATCGAGAAACTGTTAGTTGACTTACTGCAAAAGGAAAAAATGTTAGATAAGGTGGTTGCAACTTCGTTTATGACGGACATCATTAAGAAGGTCAAGGAGCTTGAACCCAAGATTCCAACGGGTCAGATCTTTTCATGGAGGATCCCGCATGTAACGAGTAAAGTGGTTGAACTCAAGGCAGACTATGTGCTGCCTGCGTATGAGTTATTGACGAAAGAGATGATCGAGGAGTCTCATAGGAGATCTATTCTTGTTTTTACCTGGACTGTTGATGACCGACACCTAGCTGAAAGACTGGTAGAGATGGGCGTCGATGGAATAGTGACTAACAAACCGGACCTAATGTCTCCAGAAGATGCGTGAGCGCCAAGAAAGGTGAGGGAAGGATTTCCTAAAGCTTCTGCTTTCGTCTGAGATGAAACCAAGGGGTTGCGCGGAGTTCCTTCCGTCTTTTGTTCATTTGGATTTCGTGATCTTCACTTTTCTTGATAACACTGTAGGCGAGAAAGCTGGGATTTCAACTTCTCCCCACCACCGTACCTGATGTCTCTCCCTTGTTACACCTTCGACATTCAGGAGCACCCTAAGCAGATTGTCTGAAATCCTCAGATTTGCAGTTGAAGCCTTTATTTCGCCGTCTTTGACAATGAATGCTCCATCCCTTGGGACTGTGGAGAAGTCCCCTGTCATGTAGTTCTGGAAGCGGGTGTACCATGTGTTTGTTAGGTACAAGCCATCCTTGACCTCCGAGAACAGCTCTTCCAGTTTGTAGTCTCCCGGATCCATTTGCAGCGTGAATGCTGTTGGCATGACTATGCCAGCGTTTCCTGTCGTCTCTGTCTTGAACAGTTTTGCAGTTGATGTGTTATGAAGGAAGGTCTTGTATACTCCGTGATCGATCAGTAGCGTGTTCTTGATCGGGACTCCTTCATCGTCGAAAGTTCTATGGCCCATTGATGTGGGAGATGCGTAGTCATGCACTGTAACTTTGTCGGAGGCGACTTTCTGTCCAACTTTGCCTACGAAGCAAGAGAGCTGTGCCAAGGCCATGAATGCAGATGCTGATCCTCCAACGTCAGTTAGGAGCGCTCCAAAAATCAGTGGATCGAAGATGACATCATATGCACCCTCTTCCAACTCCTGCCTCGGAAACTTTTCTGCGTTCCTAGCGATCTCTGCCGCGTTTCTTCCTGCCTTCTCGGGGTGGAAATCTGCGACGCTGCTTGAACACTCGACTGCATGCCCTGAAGATAACTCATTCGTGAAAGCTCTCATGCTGAATTCAATGTAGCTTTCAGTGTCGTAGCCGCTAGGTCCTTCAGAGGATAGTAGATAGCTGTCTCCATCGCCGATCCGCAACACTCCACCTGTATTCTTGGCGCCCTCTGAGAGGGCAGCGTCAATTGCTTTGTGCACATACTTTGCAGGGTCGTCCAGTTTCCTTATTGCGTCATCTGCCTTCGATGTCTCGTACTTGAACTCTCCTTTCGCTAATCCGCCCCAGAGGGGGTTGTCCTTTGAGGATTTCGCGATTGATATTACTTTCCCAACCATTTGGTCTATGTCATCGAATCGTTTTATTTCCGTGGCGACGACTTTCTTTCCGACTGTGAGAACCAAATGGATGCCCAAGTCGCGCCAGTTCTGTGATATGTCTATTTGGTTATTGCTGTATCGGATCTGTCTGTCTCGTGAGACTACTGCTTCAGCTATGACTTCCGTTGCCCCGAGGTTTCTCGCTTTTTCAACAACATGTTCCGTCTTCTCGATAAGCTCGTCAGTGATTAGCTTCATTGCTTTAGATACACCTCCCTAAGTCTGGCGGTTGGTCCACCTGTGAAGACTGGGATTCCTTGTTCTGGATCTCCTTTGCCGCAGGTGGCAGAAGAGAATTCTAATTTCTTTGATACGGCATCTACAGCGCTCCAGAATTTGCGCGTTGTCGTCTCGATTACACATCTCTTGATTGGATATTTCCGCTCTCCATTTTCTATGAGGTAAGCTTCGCGTGCAACGTATTTCTGGTTGAATCTCGTGTCGTCTATGTTCCATTCATTGAATGTTTGCATCCAGACTCCTTTCTTAACATCCTCAAGTAGCTCTTCTTCTGTGTAATCACCGGACCTTAGATAAGTATTAGCCATTCTGACTATGGCTTCAAGACCATAGCTAACTGATCTTGAGGAGGCGTTACTCCTTGTGCCCATAATAGCGGCGCTTTCTCTGTTATGCAGGAACTCATTTATGAGTCCATCCTTGTAGAGGTATCTTGGCCTTGCCTTCACGCCCTCGTCGTCATACAAGTAGTAACCTGAGCTGTGAGGAATCGTAGGGTCATCTATTATTGTCACCACATCGGAGCCTATCCGCTGACCAAGTAGATCCTTGGAGACAAAGGACTTTCCCGCTTGGCTCATTTCTCGTCCGATTATCCTGTCTGCTTCCATGGGGTGACCGCAGGATTCATGGGATGCTATCCCCGTTACCTCTGGGCCGCAGATGAGATCCATTTTTCCCTCCTGTAACTTCTTTCCTTCTCGTATCGTTTTCTTAAGTGACAGTGCATCTTTTCCCAGTGTTTCGCCGATGTCTAGTTGCTCAAGACCCTCCCATCCGCCAGTGTAACCGTAGTCTCGGTAAGCCATCTCATTTTGCCCGTCCTCTTCAATGGTTACGTATGCAACTGCAAAGATTCTAGGTAGAACTGAGGATATTCTGGATCCCTCGGTGGTGCAGATGTATTTTTCAGATACAGTATCAGCGAGTTGGATGATTCTGCCAGGAATGTTAACGCCAATCGAAAGCAAGTAGTTGTCTATCTCAATTATGTCTTTCACACGCTGCTCGGCTGAAACATCAGCCAACTTAATCTTCTGCTCCATTGCCCACTTCGTTTCGATGCCCTGCTCCTTTGCGAATACTATTGGGTTCTTTCTACGTGATGACCGCGCCATTTTGAAAGCGGTGTCAACCAGATCTCCGACTTCATCTTTCGCTAGGGTATTTGTCGATGCGAAGCCTATGCCTTGGTTTGTAAGCATCCTGACACACAGACCTTCTTCTTCCTCATATTCTATCGCATCGATCATGGCATTCTTGATCACGACTGCATTTCCGACTCTCTTCTCAGCTCTTACCTCTGCGTAGGTGACGCCATCCTTCTTCTGAGCGCGGTCGAGTGCAAAAAGGGCGATATCTTCACTCACTTTTTTTCACACTCCATTTTCATCGTTACGCACGTGCTTCCACTGTGGCATGAATTCGAAGATAGTTTTCTTATCTTCATGTTGGTTATCTTGCAGATGTTTTAAGAACTTTCCGAGGTCTTTGCTTATATACTGGGCTACTCGGGTAATGTTACACCATCGTCAAGAAAGAGTGCAATTTGACTATGAAGCGTGACATAAGGAAACTTGAATCAATTAGCGCCGAAACAGCATTCAAGACGCTGAGATCTTCGTCGAGAGGACTGACAAGTAAAGAGGCTTACCAAAGGATCTTTAGTTATGGTTACAATGAAGTAGAAGAAAAAAAGGCAAGCCGCGTCATTACCTTCCTGAGGAGGTTTTGGGGCCCTACTGCATGGATGCTTGAAGCTGTGGCGGCAATGAGCTACTTTCTCAACCAGACAATCAACATGCTCCTGGTTGTCGCATTGCTTATTCTGAACGCGATCATAGGTTTTTCTCAGGAGTCGAGATCTGAACAGGCAGTTGAAATCTTGAAAAGTAGGCTCGTCGCATACGTGAAAGTCCTAAGGGATGGAAAATGGACTGTGAAGCCAACAAGGGAAATCGTGCCCGGAGACATCGTCAGCCTCAGAAATGGCGACATAATACCCGCTGACATGAAACTCACCGAAGGTCGAATCTTGGTTGATCAGTCGTCCCTGACCGGCGAATCAATACCATCAGACAAGGGAGCCGGCGGAGTTGTCTACGCAGGATCCATTGTGAAGAGAAATGAGGCTAAAGGTCTCGTATTCTCAACTGGTTCGAGAACGTACTATGGAAAAACAATTACCCTTGTGAAGATGGCGAAAGCGAAGTCTCATGTTGAAAGCCTAATAGCCAATGTCGTCAAGTACATATTATTGGTAGTCTTCGTCATAACAGTCTGCGTGGTGGTCTATTCAATCTTCATAGAATTGAGTTTTCCAGAGATCCTAAGCTTCGTCCTAATGTTACTTGTTTCTTCAGTGCCCATAGCCCTACCAGCGATGTTTACCGTTACAATGGCAGTAGGTGCCCTGAAACTCTTTCGAAGTGGCGTTCTTGTGACTAGGATGACCGCTGTAGAGGATGCAGCAACAATGACAACTGTGTGCACTGATAAGACAGGAACGATAACTGAGAACAAGTTATCCGTCGTGGAACCAGCTCCAATGAAAGGGTTCGACCGAGGTCAGGTTGCGTTGCTGGCAATGCTGGCCTCCGAAGAGGCTTCACAGGATCCCATCGATGTCGCAATCATAAAATACGCTAGATCCCTAGGTCTTGATGGAAAGGGATACAGAGTCACCAAGTTCACTTCCTTTGATCCCTCGACGAGGAGAACCGAGGCGACAGCGGAGAAGTCAAATGGTGACATATTTCGGGTCATGAAGGGTGCTCCACGTATACTCTTGGATCTTGCTGGGGTGGATGATGAAACGAAGAAAATCTACTGGCGAAAAGTTGAAGAACTCTCAGCTGGAGGCCTTAGAGTAATAGCGGTCGCCGTCGAGGAGCAAGGTCGAACAAGGATCGCTGGGTTTGTACCGATCACAGATAGACCCCGGAGAGACTCACGTAAACTTGTCGCTGAGCTGAGGTCGCTCGGGATAAATGTTAAGATGTTGACAGGAGACATTGCGCCGATAGCAACCGCCATAGCGGATGAAGTTAAAATAGGTGGGCAGGCGTGCCGAACGGGGAAAGTTCGCAAAGGCATCAGAAAAGAGATTGACAAATGCGACGTTTTTGCTGAAGTTTACCCAGAGGATAAGCTAACAATAGTGAAGAGTCTACAGTCAAATGGGCACATAGTGGGGATGACGGGCGACGGCGTCAACGATGCGCCAGCGCTCAAGCAAGCTGAGGTAGGCACAGCAGTTAAGAATGCAACAGATGCTGCAAGAGCAGCGGCTAGTGTTGTCTTGACCAAGGAAGGCTTGTCAGGGATAGTTGATCTCGTTAAGACTGGGAGAGAAGCATTCCAGAGAATGTACACATGGATAATCAATAAGATAGTTAAGACCTTTCAACTGTCTGTCTTCCTCTCAACAGCATTCTTCATTCTCGGGATACTTGTCACCACGACTCCTCAGCTTATACTACTGCTATTTCTGACTGACTTCATAACAATTTCACTTGCCACAGACAACGTTACTTCATCACGCCAACCTGACAAGTGGGAGATTGATAAGATGACCAAAGCAGCGCTGGCCATAACCTCAGTAGTGCTGGTTGAGATGTTCGCGGGATTGTTTCTAGCCCTTGGGTTTTTCAGTCTTGGCATTGATCAGCTGCACACTTTCGTGTTCTATATGCTTATGGTGACTGGTGTAACGGACGTATTCATAGTACGTGAAAGGAGAAGATTCTGGAACTCGAAGCCAAGCAAAACGCTTCTCGCTGCACTTCTCCTGGATTTGTGTTTCGCTACTATTCTGTGTATTTTTGGCATACAAAACGTCTTGACGCCAATACCGGTTCAACTAGTAATAGTAGTGTTGGCGCTGGCAGCACTTATGATGCTTCCAAAGGATTATGTGAAGAGAGTAGCTTTAGCGCACGAGTACCGACGAGACACATAGACCAATTGCCCGCATGCGACAAAATGACCAGAGAGCTTCCAGGCTTCGTTCGGTTCAATCCCGAGACTGTAACGCTAACACTGAAATCCACGAAACATGCATCAATAACAGGAAAATGCAAACCAAAAAAAGTAAAATGTCTCACGCAGACTTTATATATCACGTCTAAAACCATACGCTCTACCCTTAGAGAAAGACCGTAAGAAATACAGAAAAACAAATTTGAGGCAGGAAAATGCCCAGCCCAACCGAAACAACCCAATCCCAGCACCATATCCGTGGATTATGGGTCATTGCAAGGGACTCAGGGATGTCAGTCTTTAGCTACTATAGAGAACACGATGTTGGCAATGAGCTCTTCTCTGGTTACATGAGCGCCCTGACATCATTTCTGGGAGAGCTAAGTACAAGCAGTGGAGAATTCAAGAAGATTGCGCGCATAGGTTCTTCGTATTCTCTTTCAACTGAGGATGTGAAGCTGCAGGTCCGAGAGTTTGGGAACCTCATTTTCGTTCTGGCGGGAGACAAGAGTGATGATGAAAAAGTGATGGACAGAACGTTGAGAAGAATTAGTGAAGTTTTCAGAGCAATGTATGGGGAGCGAGCTAAGAATGACAAAACCGCTTCAACGATAGATTTCAGGAACTTCGAGTTGGTTCTAGATAGCTTGATCAAGTCTGAACAGGAGACAGTCCGCAAACAGGTGAAGAGAGAAGAGGATGCCATAGAAAAGACACGAACTCTTCCGCGTGGCTACTCGGATGATCTAAACTACATTAGAGCTATTAATGTTACCGTCAATGGGAAGTCCTTGATAGGGTTTGATGAGAAGAAAGATCCAGGGTATCCTGTTGAAGAGTTTTCATCTGATAGAAAGGTGTCAATAAGCGTACTGTTTAAGCGGTTTCTCCATCAACACTTCTCAGACTGGGTTAAGTTCTTGATGGAGGCAATTCAGAAATCGAATACGATCCCTGATCTGGGGAGACTTCACGTGGCTCTTCTTTACATAGATAATTGTCTAAGCAGAAAGCCGAAGTCCATCGATAGATTCACACTCCAACTAATATTCTCTGGTTCATTAACTGCTCCGGAGGATAAAGTCAAGCTGCTTTGCGAGCCAGAGGATTCAGGGCCCTGAGTTACGCAGTCATAGGTGGACATTTGTAGTTCTTGGGTTTCATCATCACCGTCTCTCTCGCGAGTACATTAGGAGCTCTTCATTGGGTTTCACTCCTGTCAGGGTGAAAACTCATATGAGAACTTCATAGCAATGGGGGTCAAGAACCTGAGTTCGCAACCGTGTTAGGAAGCGCAGTCTACGCCTGGATCTCGATAACCTGCGCGGAATCAGAAGTGTCGGTCAGAGAAGTATCGGTAGAAGGTTTGACTCAACATTCCATTTGTCAACGACCCATTATCGAGCATTGATGCACGATGCACTCATGGGGATATCTACCGCAAGTATGATCCATCATATTGCCCGCTGCTTATCATCCCACCAAGCACCGAGAATGATGCAAGCCGCCGCTGCAACCGTGCCTACGACGAAAATCACCGCGGTCCTTTCTACAGCTCCGTTCTCTCCGTAAGTCTTCACAAGCCAGAAGTCATCACCACCAGCACCGAAGGACCACGTGAGCCCCGCCACAATGTACCCGCCATCACTGGTCTGCTGAACGGAATACGCTGAATCGTGAACGGCTCCGCCATACGTCTTATTCCACTGCTGGTTCCCGCTACCATCAGTCTTCACAAGGCAGAAATCGGCGAAGCTGGCACCAGAGAGAAATGTGCCTCCTGCCATGACATACCCGCCATCTGAAGTCTGCTGAACGGATTGCGCTGAATCGTATCCGGTTCCACCATACGTTTTGTTCCACTGCTGGTTCCCGCTACCATCAGTCTTCACAAGCCAAAAGTCATAGCCACCGGCGCCAAAGGAAGTTGTGTAACCCGCCACGACGTACCCGCCATCTGAAGTCTGCTGAACGGAACGCGCCCCGTCATCGCTGGCTCCACCATACGTTTTGTTCCACTGCTGGTTCCCGCTACCATCAGTCTTCACAAGCCAAAAGTCATAGCCACCGGCGCCAAAGGAAGACGTGTAACCCGCCAGGATATACCCGCCATCTGAAGTCTGCTGAACGGAACGCGCAGCATCGTATCCAGTTCCACCATACGTCTTGTTCCAGGCTGCTTGTGGTGGGGGCATTGTAGCCGCCAGCCAACTCATGAAGAGCGTGGCTGCAATTGTGATTGCTGCAACAGAGATCAGCAATGGTCGTCTGGTGCGGAACGGGTTTACCGTCTTCGTTCTTCTATTCTCTCTTGCGCGAATCTGCTTAGCTTTCGAATTTCTCTCCTCAATGCTGAGGGACCGCTCAGCGATCCCCGACACCACACTCCTACCTGTTCTGCCGCCGGGAGGGATCTCTGAAGTCGAGCCAGCTAATCTTGGGAGATTCCTGCCGTCGACTTTGCTGGATGTCTCAGTTTTGGTGAGAGTAAGCTCGATGGATTTTCTTTGCCTGCGGCGGTTCCAGATCGCTTCCCTCGCCTGCCAGGTCTTCCCCTTCATTTCGTCTATGCTGAATGATGATTTGACTATTTTGAGCAGGTCTTTTCTGCTCGTTCGGTCTGTGACTGGTGTCTGTGATGCGATCTTGGCTAACTCGAGGAGTTCATCGTCCTCCAGTTTTCTCAGGAACTGCTCTTTTCGACCCACTCAAGCTTTCCCCCGTCCAACCAAGCATATTGGTCATTCTGAGTAGACTTTAGGTGAACGTATACAAATATCTTGTTGCATGGGAAGCACAACGTCATGTTTTCATTATCGGGTTCTCTCGGACGCAAGAGGAAATGCCATGTCTCATGAGTCAGCAAGATTGGAACTCGTGCGCTGTTCGAAGCTGGATGATACAGCTTTCCTTGGGACGCCATAGCAGATTATCAGACTCCAGCAAATCCAAGAGTCACTTCATCGAGGGTCTTAGGCTTCTCAACCATGTTCACATGCCAAGCATTATTGACTGCCTTGAGCTTGGACTACGCTCATCTCGGACGCACTGCACCATGGGCAAAGCGGAGAGTAGAAAATCAGCGCGTTGAATTATCAGCATTAGGATCCTTGTATTCTTGAGATTGTTAGTGAAATCGATTTGACTCATTGCCTTATGGTCACTGGCTACGATATCTTTGGCTCGTGGCAACCAGTGATTCATGCCTCCTACTCGTTTCCTCTGCACTTGAAAGGACAAGGTCATTGGACATACATCATATTGTCTCGACTGTTTCCTAGCAAGAAAATGTTAGATTCTCCCGCATGCTGTGAAGAGAAGGTCGAAACCATTCTGTGGCCAAAACAGTGGTCCAGGACGATCGAGTGTGTCGTTAGAGTTGGCGTAATCCCACGCTTCATGAAGTTTAATGATCCCGTCGTAGGGGGGCCTGTCCCCGTGAATCAGACCATCCGTGAACCAGTAGGCAAACTCATCATACTCGTGCCCATTGTGAGAACCGGAATGGGACGGAGATTTGTGATCTACTGCCGTGTATATTATCCTCTTGCCATTCTGGAGGTCGATTGTGAACCCTCCGCTGTAGCATTGCTCCATGACGATGCACTCTGCGTCGTACGATGTGATCCTGCCGAGGTAGGTGGCATTTGCAAATTCATAATCCCAGATATATTGTCCCCAAGTCGAGAAGCTTACTGTGTAGGATTCTTGTTCCGTGTGGTCTCCGTGTCCCGTCATGAAGATTAGAATGAAGGTCTGGTTATCCGATTTCGAAGCTAGGTCTGCGAAGACTGTTCGCAGAGCCGCCTTCGTCGCATTGTAGTCTATCACGTTCACGTGAGGAACCGCATTGCCTGGATCATAACAGTTATTGCTGCTGGGAGTGTTGCCGTCCGCGTATAGAACGTAGATTTCTGAATCAGTATACGAGCAGTAGCTCTTGAGTGTGTCGTACATAAACATGAGGTCATTATAGAACCGAGCATAATTGCCTAACGCGTCTCCACCTGAGCCTATCAGCACGGCGTACGCCTTGTAGGTGTAGGTCACACTCAGGATCGGCAGATGGGAGCCGCCATCTTTGCTTATGAAGTTTTTGTGGATGCTGTTGGGTGCAACTGGAGCATTAGACTCGTCTGTGTATTTGAAACACTCACTGAACGCCTTCCCTTGATCATATAGTAACCCGTTCCTGGCATCGCTGGTTACGCTCCAATTGTAGTACTTTTGCGTTGCTGTGCCCACTGAAATTGTTGATGTGGGTGTGGAATTGTAGTAATACGGGTCCCCTGGATCGTTGCAATCATTCCAATATATTGAATTCTCGTTCCAATTATTGTTCTGAACATTGTGGGCAGCGATGTACCTTGCAGTACTCGATGTCGCGTAGAGAAACAAGCATATCTTTGCAGAGGATATTGATGAGTACAGGGGGAGACTTTGCAGCGAAAACTTCATGTAAAATCTACAAATGATTATTTTAGCTGTGTAGTAATCATCACGGGTTAGCAAAGCCATGATGCTCGCAGATGAACCGAAGCCGTTATTACTGTCAGGAGAACTTGAGTCTATAGTGGAATCACCGCCTGAACCGAGGAGGGTCGTCACCGTGGGATCTATGAGCGTAATTTCGCCTCTGTTGAGGGTGAAGTTTCCAAACGTTAGTTTGAAGCTCCTATCCATTGGGTTCAATGCTGCTTGAATGGTGGAACCCTTCGCGTCACTCCAATCCACTCCCATCAGGAAGTACTTAGACAGGTTTCTGTTGGCACCATCACTTTGGCTGCAATTATAGTCGTAGAATTGTATTGCGAGGTAGCTATTTGTTCTGGTTGACGGTGCGAGTAGTTGCTTCACCTCGCTTGTTTGAGAGGCGATGCCTGCCAGGTTTCCCCCGTATGTGTAGTAGCCATCTCTGGCTAACGAGATTCTCCAATTGATCTGAAGCCCACTACAAGGAGTGTCGCTCATCCATCTAACGAGGAATCCTATTTTCAAGGGGGAACCTGGGAGAAAGCTATAGGTGACGTTGACAGATGCCCTCACTTCACTTGACGAGGGATAACTCTCGGTTACATACACGCCTGAGGAGTTCTGCTTCACAGATAAAGATGGGTTGCTGGACAAGGTAAGTGCTGGCCAGTCTAGCTGTGCCGTCGCAACGGCTTCTGCGTAGTCTTGCGTGTAGAGGGTGATCGCATCTGGCTCTATGTATGCGCACACTCTACTTGTGGCTACGCTGATTCCTGTCCCGTTTCTTGCTAGGAGCCAGTCGCACCAGGAGTTGTTCAGAGGGTTGAAGACGTAGCGTGGTGCGAGGTAGATGTTCCTCACGCGTGTCCCGTTGTTGTATCTCCACTCGTCCCAGTCAGCGCTTCGAATATGCTGATATTGAGCGTCGGGTGGCGACGGGCAAACTGATTCCGGGTGTTGTTGTGAGGGGAAGCTAGTGCCGTAGGCGGAAGTAGGGGAATTCTTGTCGATTGGAGTGTTGATTGTCGGGGTAGTAGAATGCATTGAGGCAACGGCATATTGCGAAGATGTGATAATGAAAGTCATGATCAGGCATACGCATATGAGGTGATGGCGCAAAATCCTTTGAGTGCCGATCGGACTTTTCATTCCAAAACATGGTTTCCCCTTTGAAAGGGGACCTAAGGCAGTTCCCTCCTCACATCCTTCCTCAACTGCAACTCTTTACTGGGACAAGAGCGATATAAAAGTATATTGGAAGACTTGTTTTTTGCTATTTCGTCTTGTACCCCTATATTTCCGTGGCGTTGTCTAAGAAGTTGTTCTGTTGGATTTAGGGGTTCTTTGATAGCTAAATTATGCAAAGAAGGTCGGGTTGAGACGGTGAGTTCTGTTGAGTGTTTTGTTTGTGAGCTTGTGGATGGGTGGGCATGGAGCAGAGGGGACCACTTTGGGAAGTTGGTTCACAGCTGTCCTGACTGCGGAGGAGTACTCTACGTGAGAGTCATTCTCACCGCGGAGGAGATGCGAAGGAGTTGAAGAATAGACGCATCTGGTGTATACGATCGTCGTCCCTTCTTCCCTTGTTCCAAGCAGACTCCTCGCCTCAGATCCCGGGGCCTGCCTCCAGCCTTCTGCGGTTCGAGCCACATGGATCTTCCTGACTGTTTCCCTCCTCTGGATAGTCTTGGCGCGGACTCCTAAAATGCACTTGGCTTCCCAAGGGTGAAAAGATGCTCCATGCTTCTTGTAGATACACGATGCAAATGATGGTGTTTGTCTACTTGGATGGGACGGTTATGAGGGGGGGGAACTAGTTTGATTCCAGTTTGATGATCTTTCGGATTTTGCTGCGATTGGCATTTTCAATTCTTGCTCCTTCGCCGACACTTGATACCCATCCCTGTTTTGCGCCTGCATCTAGGGCAGCGTTGAGCGTTCGTTGACCACTTTTGCTGTCGTCGACCAAACCTATCAGACTCCCTCCCAGACCTGCACCTGAGATTTTTGCTCCATAAGCCCCATTTTTCAACATTGCGTCCTTGGTCTTTTCAAGTTCAGGAAGACTAACATCATAGAGATCTCGAAGTAGAGAATGCTGGTAGTTCATTACTTGCCCTAGTATTTTCAGCCTCGAGTTAGACCTACCAGCAATTGTCCCTGAGAGAAACTCGGAAATCCCAGGAACCTTTTCAGCCTCTTCAAGAATGCTTTTCACTCTCAGTTGTTTCTTCATCGCTTTCAACGCTATCTCTGTTGATCTCTGCATTCTAAGAGTGAATAGGATGCGCTTTTTAGCCACCTCTTCTATTGTTGAGATGTAAGGTGTAAGTTCTTCCTCTGAAAGTCTTATCCAATTTGCCTCGCTGTAGTGCAACCCGAGATTCGCCTTCAGTTTCTTTGGAACTGATTTGTTCTCCACGAGTTGCTCTAATCCACGGTTCAGGTCGGACTGCCTCAGAGGATGTATCTCCGCAGTCGAGTGTCTTATGCCCGAATCGGCCACAACAAAGCATAGTCTCTTGAACGGGATGGGTTTGACTCTGTAGGGGAACTTGCATTCGAGGAGTATTATCCCGCCAAAAGATGAGCCGTATTGATCGAGCCGCCCACATGGTATGCCGAGCTCGACGTTCTCAGCCCTGTAAGCAGCCTCAGCTACACTTTTTTTGTCAAGTCCAATGCGGTAGATGGTATCCAGTAACTTGGCGAATGCAACTTCAAGAGCCGCACTACTGGCCAATCCCGCGGATAAAGGAACCTCACTTTCTATCGTGACGTGCAGACCAAAGTTCTTTTCTTGAACTGCCCTTTTCCCGTTTCCGGAAGATAAGGCTACTTTTGCTACCGCTCTGAGATAGTTTCCGAAGAATCCCTTCCTGGAGTACTGAGGATCCTGGATTGCAAACGTGTCTTCAAATCTCTCCCCTCTCTCTTTGAGGTTCATTGAGACAACTTCGACGATGCCGGGTGAGTTGGTTCTCGAGGCGACAATATAAGTCCGAAGATCTAAGGCTACAGGAACGACTGGTAGCCCCTTGTAATCTTGATGTGTGTTTAGGAAGTCAGCTCTTCCAGGTGCGGACGCAGCGAATATAGAGCGAGTCCGATTGAAAGAGTTTACCACGTTGACCATCAACCTAGCGAAGCGCGACTCTGGACGACTTGCAGTTCACGACTCTCGATGGATATGTCTAATTGAATCCGACTATTACAACGGCTGATTGTTTGAAAGTCAAGTCGATGGTCAATATTGGGCCATCGATGCTGGTCCTGTTGATATTTGCTTTAGCATCCTTGGTAAGAACTGAGTTGAACTTGAATGGTGAAGGGAAGTGCACAATGAGCTTTCCGCTTCTTGTTCCAGGATGTCTCAGTTTGATCTCAAGTGTTTTCTCCTTGTCTTTCCATGTAACGTTTTCAACTTCGGCTGCTCCTTGTGTCGTGTGCATGGTTGAGGAAACGAGTTGAGGTCTGTTCTGCACTTTTCGAATTGAGAGTAAGCTTGCTGAGTGAGCAGGGATCTTCTCCACTGTGACTACGTCTTTGATTTTGCCAAGGTACTTTTCATCCCAGAAACTGTAAACATGATAGTATTCACCTTTCTTTAATCCCAGCCTTGAGAAATCAACTTGAGCATCTTCGGGAGAATCATCCCAGTTTAGCAGACCCACAAGATCCCAGCTATCGTAGTCTTCATGAAACTTCAAGTTAAGGATTCTTGGTAAAGCTGATTCAAGTAGGTCGATAATTCTAGCCTTACCTTGGCATGGTGGGAGAATCAGGGGCAGATATCTCTCTCTTTCGGGTGATAGGTGAATAGGATCATCTGAGTAGATGAGCGGACCACCCAGAAGAGCTAGCACAGTCATTTCGAACTTGACTTCATCTTCGCTTATTGTCCCACCCTTGGACAGATATTCTATTTCGGCCGCTTTTGAAAACTCTGATCTATCTTTCCCTCTCCTAGCAATAACGCAGTCAGGGTCGTTTGCCCAAAATCTGTTGTGCATAAAATATCGAAGAATTGTGTTTCTCATTGTGTCACGCATGGCTGGACCGCATTCATATGGCCACGGGGCTTTCCATCTTGTTGCTGTGTCAGGTGAGACGCGGTACGAGTTGACCAACCCAATAGCTTGTCCAAGTGGCGCGAGGCACCCCAGTACAGGGACCTTGGCTCCGACCGCCTCTCTAATCGCCTCCAAGCCTCTTCTCAAAGCCTGGGCTCTCGTGGCGTTCTTGTCATGCCTCAGACCATCGAATGTTGCTGCGAAGAGGAAATCGATCTTGACATACTCGTAACCCCATTCTTTGGTTATTGTTCGAAAGAGAGACTTGACCCAGTCAATGACAGCAGGGTTCGTACAGTCCAAGCCGTAGTAACTGTACTTCAACGAGCTATCAAATTCATGTCCAATGGGATTGCCTTTCTCGTCTCTAATAGTCCAGTCAGGATGTTGCTGAAAGATCTTGGATCCTCCGCTTATCTGGAATGGAGATAGCCATATGCCAGGCTTGAATCCTGCTTCCTTGATTTTGTCGGCGATGAATTTCATTCCATGTGGGAACAAGTCGCTGGGAATTGTCCAATCGCCCCTGTGATTAAAGTAGCCATCATCTACTTGGATGTAGTCGATTGGATATCTGTCGCGATTTTTGCGATAATAGTCTATTACGTTCAAGATCAGTTCTTCGGAGATCTTCTCAAAGAATTCGTACCAGGAACACCATCCTGTTAGAACTTTCTTCCAGGGTATAGCATCCATTTCTGACGCTACCCAGTCAGCGTAGCGATCAAGTCCATCGGATAATGGACCTTGCAGGTCCAGGAGCAGTTTCTCGGACTGAATGCTCTTGTCATTGTCGCAGAGGATGTTGTCGGAGACTGACCTTGCCTGCAGACCAATTATCTTGGTCTCCTTTTCGTCCACCTTGAAGTCAATTTGACTCATATTATCTTTCATGGTAACAAAGCCGATTACTGCAGAATTCCCTGTTGTGTTATCCCTGAAAGCGGTCATCCACTCACTGTCAAACTCGCCATTAACGGCGTTGTATTTTGAGCGAGGGTTGTAGTTGGTTCTGAAGAGTTCGACTGAACACGTCTTGTCTAGCTCGGTGAGAGTGAGAGAGTAACAGGGACTGGAGGTCTGGTAGCCGTTTTTCAGTAACCGCCAGTTCTTGATGCCTGAACCCAGATCCCAGGAACCCCCCGTTTCACTTTGGATGACTAAGGGTTGGAATTCCCTTATGTTTAGTGGTTTGCCGCTGCCATTCTCGAGCTCAAGTCGAAGGAGAACTATCGGCGTGTCAGCAAAGACCTCTACTGAAAGCTTGAGCATGGAGTCCCCCAACTTCTTGTTGGCCGAGCCCTTGCAGATGACAGTGAAACTAGCTTCTTTTCCTCTCCTCCTGCTATTGGCACTTTCAACTTTCTCCCATGTTCGCTCAGCCCACTTGTCAATTGTTTGTATCCGATCACCATCACGCAGGATCAGGCGTGCAAAAGCACCTCGCACATGAACAGACTTTCTACCCTTCAGATAGAGGCTGAACTTTCCTGTGGTAAGATCGAATTTTAGGACTTCCCAACTGTTTGAAGCCTCAATGACTCCATCCGCCACAACGCTGAGTCTGGCCACCTGATTCTCATCAGGGGTTTTACTCGGCATGAATCTTACTTCCTTTCTACTTTTACCCACAGAACTGAGAATCGCAGACTTTGAGCATACGTCGTAGTGACTGTTTAAGATCCTCATCCCTGAACTATTAAGGATTATGAGACGTTGACCAACTTTGAACCACAATTTGAAAAGCTAGGTATTATATCGACGAATTATGGAAAGAACGCCATTGCATTGGGAAGAGTTCTTATATAGAGACGTATGCTCTTCACCCCCTTGATCTTGCCGAAGGTGCAAGGGGCTTTGTCGGTCGATTTCTCTTCGAAATATCTGATCGCGTGTCTGAGACTTGGCAGACATGTGAATGATCTTGTCGACTCCTACTACGGTCCAATGGAATTGATTGAAAAAGTGGATAAAGAGCACTCGCGACCGCTTGGTGAAATCTTCCTAGATTTCGAAGAGCTCAAGAAAGAGATTGTTTCGGCTCAGATAGACGAGATGAGGAAAACTTTTCTGTTGAAACAGGTAAAAGCGCTGCAGGCAACAACAAGAGAGAAAATGGGTGTCACAGCTCCATACCGCGAGTATGTGAGCAGCACTCTCGATATCGAGCCAAAGGACGTGAAAGAGCAGGAGATATCTGAACTTAGAACACAGCTGGAGACTCTGCTAAAGAAGAAGGGGTACCACGGCAATCTGACTGAGATGCTTCTCGAATCCAAGAAGAAAAGGCTGATCTCAGGAGAGAGACTGGTTGACCTGTTCTATAACTTGCTTACTGAAGCCCGATACGAAACTATGAAATCGTTCAATCTTCCTGCTGGTGAACGAGTCGAGCTAAGCATACTCAAAGACAGACCGTGGACCTCAGACAACAGATATCTAGGGAACTACAAATCACTCGTAGAACTGAACATTCAGATGCCTGTCACTTCGTCATCGTTGCCACTTCATGTTACACATCAATCATATCCAGGGCACCATACCGAGCACGTTCTCAAGGAAATGGAACTCTACTTAGGCAAGAAGCAATTGGAATCATCAATTCTTCTCGTCAACACTCCTGAATGCACCATGTCTGAAGGATTGGCTGAAACCTCGAGAAAATTCATTCTTGGGGAACCATCGATGGCTGAAGATAGGATAGAAGACCTTGAAATGAAGTTCAGGCGTGCAGTCAGAGTCAATACTGCGTTAATGGTCTATGACAAACGACTCGATTTAGAGCAAACCAAGGAGTACTTCACAGAGGAAGGGGCTTACGAGAAAAAGGAATCAGAGCTAGGTATGCGTTTTGTACTGGATCCGCTCTTACGGGCATACCTGTTCACCTACTACGAGGGTGAGAGACTGATTTCCGATGCATGGAAACGCGCCAAGGAAGCAGGAAAAATCGAGCAACTTCTTCAAATCCTATACAGAGAGGAAAACTGCCCTACAACCTTCAAAGAGAAAGTGGAGAAACTGTTCAAATGATCTGCAAGCTTCCTAGCTCATAGTGCTGAGTTGGTGCAGACATCTAGCACAGGAACCATTGCAGAGAACAGTTAGGATTAAGAGCAGAGTGATTGACTAGATAATTCCAATTGAATTTGAGATGTGAGTTGAAAATGCCCTTCGCAGACGTTGATGGATTGAAAACCTATTACGATTCAAAAGGAAAAGGCAAACCGGTGCTCTTCGTCCATGGTGCAGGGAGTGACCGTCGCATATGGGACAATCAGCTTTCCGGACTTTCGAATAGACTCAGGGTGATAGTGCTCGATCTGCCTGGACACGGGAAGTCAGAGCAACTTGAAGGTAGGCAAACCATTGAGCGTTTCGCTGACCATGTTGCCAGTTTCATGAAGGTAATCGGACTTGACAAAGCCACTCTGGTGGGCATCTCGATGGGCGGACTTGTAGTTCAACAGTTGTGCCTAAAGCACCCAGAACTCCTGGAAAAGCTGGTTGTAGTCGATAGCGCGGCTAAGATTCTTGTCCCTCAGGTAGCGCTGGATCTCTACCGTAATCAGTATGAGTTTGCCGTCAAGCAACTTACCCCGATGTCGTTCTCCAAAAAGACTGTCAAAGCCAATCCTGTCGTAGTGAAGTTGCATGTTGAGCAGGACTTGGAGACTGATCCTAAGGTTGGCGCCCAAGATTATGAAGCAGTGAGTGGAGTAGACTTCAGTGCAAAACTAAAGAACATAAAGATTCCAACGTTGATAATTCGGGGGGCCGACGATTTACTCATCACTCAGTCAATGGCAGATTTCCTGCACGAGAACATCAAGGGATCGAAGCTCGAAATCATTCCTGATGCGGGGCATGTGAATATGCTCGAAAAGCCAGAGCATTTCAACAATGTGATTCTGATGTTCATCGGATCCTGATCGTTTGCTGGATCGAAAAAGTTGCAGGAAGACTTCAACAAGACAGCTGTACTAAATCCTATCGGAAAATGCTCTTCAATAAGCCTTTCTTTTGAATTGCTTCATGTGCGCTCTTCTCCACAAAAGTATAAGAGAGCTGGCAAACAGTGTAGTTATGCAACCAAATACGACGAGGAACATGGCCGCGCCGACTGGTTGTGACTGTACTGCTAGCTCGGCGATCCATACAGTGGTGTTTCCATCGGACGATTCCGCTCCGCCCGCCACGACGTATCTATTGGTGGAAATCTGCAGAACAGAGGAAGCCCACGCAGTTCCACTTCCCCCATACGTCTTGCTCCACTGAATGTTTCCATCTGGATCCATCTTGATAAGCAACGCGCTATTCCCGGCATCACCCTGCGAGTGTATGTGTCCAGCCATGATGTATCCTCCATCAAATGTTTGTAGTGCAGAGAGAGCCCGCGCAGTTCCACTCGCCCCATATGTTTTGCCCCATTGAATGTTTCCATGTGGATCCGTTTTGACAATCCAAGCCTGGGACAATGTGGCTCCTGCAAGGACGTATCCTCCATCATAAGTTTGATGAACCGAGTATATCTCGTATCCGACGTTGGCGTATATCATGTTGAGTTCGACGTTGCCACCAGTATCTATTTTTAGAAGACAGGGACCGTCCATTTCCGTTCCGACGATTATGTATCCCCCATCCGACGTCTGCATTGCGGAATGCACCCCATAGGTTACTCTATAAGAGCGACCCCACTGGTATTCTCCAGTTGCATTTATCTCGGCAAACCAGACGCGACTGCGATTGCTAATGTCTCCTGTTCCATACGCGAACCCATATCCTATCGCGACGTACCCGCCGTCAGACGTCTCAGTGGCGTACTTGGTATAGTATTCTTCTCCTGTGCCAAGTGTCACATTCCAACGGATGTTCCCTCCTGAGTCTGTCTTCACAAGCCAGGCACGACTGCAATTGCCATAGAGGGAATTTGTGTAACCTCCTACGAGATAACCGCCGTCAGATGTCTCCTTGGCGAATGATCCGCCGACGAAATCGTGTCCTCCATATGTCTTGTTCAACTGGACAGCGCCGATCGAATTCAACCTTAAAAGAAAAGCATCAGTTGATCCTTCCTCATTCCTCACGGTTCCGGTTACGACGAATCCACCGTCATGAGCCTGCTGTGCAGTGACTGCCGAGAATACGTAGGTCCTTCCGAATGCAATGCTCCACTCCTCTTCAGCTGGTGTCACTACTGCATATTTCAGACTCAGATCGCTGAAAATCAGAGTTGCACCAATAAAGAGGCTACTATACACAATCGCTGATACAAAGAAGACTGCTAGAAGTTTTCTGCCCCTCAGATTTGCAGAATGTCGCGATCTCGTTCCGATTTCTCTGGTTCTCTTCTTTATTTCTTCGATACTCATGGAGTACTTGATTATCTTAATCAGAGTCTCCCTGCTAGTTTTGCCGCCGATCGGAATTCCCGACGCTATTTCGGCAAGCCCCAAGAGTTCCTGATTGCTTGATTTGCTTAGAACCGAGTCTTTCCGGCTCAACTGCCTGTTAGCCCCTCCATCCCCAAAGCATTAGACAAAACGTAAATTCATTGAATTGTCCGAAAAGATAAATACCTTTCTGAGAATCACTGACAAGCCCCTATTCGCCTTTGAATTTGGGTTGGCGTTTCTCGAAAAATGCTTGCATTCCTTCCTTCACGTCCTCTGTGGAGAAGCATTCGACAAATGCGTCATTCTCGATCTTCAATCCACTCTTCAAGCTCGTCTCAAGCCCTTGGTTCACTGCTCTTTTGGCAAGCCGCAGTATTATAGGGCTCTTAGCAGCCAACTTCTTTGCGACCTCCATGGTTGCGTCTTCGAGTCTATCTGCCGGAGCTACAACATCCACCAGTCCGATCTTCTCGGCCTCCGTTGCTGAAATCCTCTCACCCGTGAAGATTATTTGTTTGGCTTTTGATGGACTGATTTTTCTGGGTAGCCTTTGGGTTCCTCCCCATCCAGGTATGATGCCTAAACCTATTTCTGGCAGACCTATCTCTGCGGTTTCTGAGGCTATGACTATGTCGCATGCTAGGAGTGTTTCGCATCCGCCCCCCAAGGCGAGACCGTTTACCATGGCTATGACTGGTTTCTCGAACTCTGCGATAATATTGCACATCTCCTGCCCTCGGAGTGACGATTCGCGTATCGTGTCAGACTTTGGCGAGAATGGGTCTATCCCGCTCTTCGTAAGGTCGGCTCCAGCAGAGAACATCTTTCTCTTTCCCTCCATCTCGGCGCCAGTGATTATGACAACCCGCGATGAGCTTTTCCTTATCTTCTCAAGCGCATCTTTGACTTCCGATATGACTTCTGGGCTGATCGCGTTCAGCTTCTCTGGTCTATTGAAAGTGATCTTTGCTACCTGGTCTTTCTCTTCTAAGGTAATGGTATTATAGTTCATTTTTCCGCTCACCTCTATCTGCTCACATTACCAACTCGACAGGATCCATACTAGGGATCATCTTTTTCTCTTGCTTTGTTTTGCTGGTTTGTTGCCAGTCTTCAGCTGGAGGCTTTTCGTAGGGGTATCCAGCTTTAACAGGAACTTTTGTATGATTTTAGCTATCTTTTCTGGCGCATCTTCTTCCAAGAAATGGCTTGCCTCGGGCAACTCGTGAACCTCGCTTCCAGGAAAAGTAGTACGCCACCACTCGAGAATCATTTTGTGAATGACTGGGTCTTGTAGTCCCCAGATTATGACCTTATCCTTATCACGTAGGAGGTTAAGTCTCTCGACAATGCTGTGCATAAGGCCAGCACTTGGATGGCTCTTCCCAACTGGAATATCTAGAGGAAACGCCATGGCGCCCTTGCAGGAGGCTCTGTTGGGAAAAGGTGCTGTGTAAGCTTTGATCATGGTTTCTGTGATCTTTGTCCCCTTGCTTACTCCCCTTGCGAGCAAACTGGGGAGGCTCTTCTTTAGGTTTCCCAATATCTTCTCATATGTTCCCTTCTCTATCATGTCGCTAACCCATGTTTTTGTACCTTCCGGGTAAACCCCGACCCCAGTGTTCATTATTACGAGTCGCTTCACTCTATCGGGATAGTTCACAGCGAACCCGAACATGATCGGGCCGCCCCAATCCTGCCCTACGAGCGTTATGTCTTCTAGATCGAGTTCGAGAAGTAGCTTCGTTAGATTGTCTATGTGCTGTGCCAGTGTGTAGGGTTTATTTTGTGGGACATCACTCTTGCCAAA
This sequence comes from Candidatus Atabeyarchaeum deiterrae, assembly GCA_037310415.1. GTDB lineage: Archaea > Asgardarchaeota > Atabeyarchaeia > Atabeyarchaeales > Atabeyarchaeaceae > Atabeyarchaeum > Atabeyarchaeum deiterrae. The sequence continues at coordinate 1,164,703 of CP147780.1, read as the reverse complement.
CCCCATGTGATCTGGCACGATTACTCGGTTGGTTTCCGAAAGGGGTGGAATGAATTTGCGATATATGTACCCCCAAGTTGGTTCGCCGTGGAGGCAGACTATCGGCTCGCCTTTGCCCTCGTCTGCATAGTGCATCCTGAATCCATTAATCATCTTGAAATGGGGTTCGAACGGGAATGTTCCATCAAAGGTTTCATGGAGGATATCTTCCCTCAGAAATAACCGCCTCCAGCATGAGCGTCTTCTAATCAGTCAGGTGTGATTCTCTCTGGATGAGAGTATACGTTCATTCTCTCTCCTCTCACGAATCCTATGAGAGTTATGCCTGTTGTTTCAGCCAGTTGTATTCCCGAGATAAAAGGCGCAGCTATTGATGCGACTACTGGTATGCTTGCGTACACGGCTTTGACAACCATGTCACTTGCTAGTCTCCCTGTGCTTGCTAAGAAGCTGTTTAGCAGATCAGTTTTCATCATTAATGCTTTGCCTATTACCTTATCTATGGCTACATGCCTGTTGACGTCTTCGACGCTGAAGATTAGTGTTGCGTCCTGCTTGAAGAGCGCAGCAGCATGAGTTCCCCCTGTTTTTCTGAAAATCTCGCTCGATTCGTTCAGTTGTCTCATCGCCGATAGAATCGCTGTTGATTTCACCCTCAGGTCGGATTCGACTTTGGGAAGCTTGAATCCTTTCTTGAGTTTCAGCCACTCTTCAGGTACACCACATGCACTAGTTATCAAGGTTGCGTTTAAGTCAGGTACTGAGACAGGTTCCATTGTCTGCACGTCTACGTCGTAGCCCTTGTGGGATGTCTTCTTTACGAGGCTGAATGAAGACAAGATACCGGTTGAGAACAGGTATCCTATGGCAGCTTCTTCTTCAAATCCTGAAGAGCAGATAAAAGAGGTAATATGCTTCCCGTTCAGTGAGACGCTTAGAAAAGTGTCAACTATAACCTCGTCGTCAACAACAGATGGGTTGCCTTCCTTAATTCTCACTATTTTCGTGCGGCGGATGTTTTTCATCACAAACCAACTAGACTTGCGATGGTCTCTTTAACTATTTCTTCTTGGACGCTCCCGCCTTCTCCTTTGACTTTGTCTTCTGTTCGATCCATTGTCTGCATAGTCTAACTCCGTCGAGTGCGTCGGGAGCAAAAGCATCTGCCCCTATTTTCTTGGCAAAACCTTCAGTCAGGGGGGCGCCTCCAACGATTACTTTGACTTTGTCTCGGATGCCTATCTTCTCCAGTTCATCTATCACGTTTTTCATCTTATCCATCGTTGTTGTTATGAGAGCTGATACACCTAGGACGTTTGCGTTGACTTCCTTGACTTTTTCGACGAATTTCTTTGGTGATACGTCGCTTCCTAGGTCGTACACTTCGAAGCCCGCCGCAGTGGCGAGGGTGACAAAGAGGTTTTTGCCTATGTCGTGGATGTCCCCCTCAACTGTCCCAGCCACTATTACGCCTCTACTCTCATCCTTCTTTCCTTTCAGGAGCGGCTTGACCACATCCAATCCTGCGTACATAACTTCGCCTGCTACAACAAGTTCAGGCAAGAAGTATTCATGGTTCTCGTACCTTTTTCCAACAATATCCATTCCCTTGCCGAGACCCTTTGCGGCTATCTCGTAAGGCGGTATGCCTGCGTCCAATGCTTCCTGGACAATGCTCTTAACATGTTCAAGGTCAAGGTTGGCAACCGCATTAGCAACTTTTTCCACTGCACTACTCTTGTCAGCTGGTGTCATTTCCAACTCGCACTCCTTACAAGAATTTGCTGTTGCTCACATACCCCTTGCATCTTTTCTATGTTGGTAATTATGACTCTCTGACTTACGTCTGATCCTTCATTATAAGAACGGGGACACTTGACCATCGCAGGACCTTCTCTGCAGTGCTTCCGAGCACGATTCTCGTTACCCCGGTTCTTCCTCTCGAGCCCATAGCGATCAAATCAACGTTCAAACTGGAAGCTTCTCTCACAATTGTATCCGACGGATATCCATAACTTATCTTCTCGGTTGCCGAGACTCCTTTTCGCTTAGCAGTTTCTGAGGCCTTCGCTAAGATCTTCTTTCCCGCTTCCACTAATGAATCGCGAAGAGCTTTCTCAGGTTTCTCACTCAATAGAGAAGTATCGCCCAAGTCAGGCGTGTTCACAACATGCAGAAACGTTACCTTCGCGCCCAGTTTCGCTGCAAGCTCGACTATTACCTCGATTGCTTTGTCCGATTCCCTAGATCCGTCTACGGCGACTAGAATATTCTTGAAAGCCATGGGATCACCACCAGATTGAGATGCCATCACAGCTATCAACGTAATCATCCGGGAGATAAAATGATTTCTCCATGGTTCTACTATTTAAACCATGATCTCAAGTAAAAACCTGCCAGAAACATACATGCGCAAAAACGAGCCATGCCCACACGTAAGGCAAATGGATCAGTCTGCCCCCTCATTCGATAATGGCCTAGCAAAGGAGAAAAGTCATACATGCTTGCTGGAGGTTTTAGCGGACCTCGCGCGGAAATGGGGGAGGTAGTATCTATCTGCTGAAAAACCCATTAGGGGAGAAAAAACACGAGGTCAATCGCCGCCTCCAGCCTATCCCTTCATCCCTGCACTCCACTGATTATAGATGTCAGAACACCCATTAAAAAAGCTTTCGTAATATCACGAAATGCAATAAAAACCTTTCGGAAGCAGGAAGTCAGATCTGATCACTGCAAATCGCAGTGTGAACTGGCTAACGATTATTGGGTTTTGCCGGTTTTCTTTTTGACCTCTGTGATGGCGTATTGCGAGTCAAGATAGACGACGTAGCCATGCTCCTTATGCGTACCTTCTAATTTCAGAGGCCACCTGTCAGTTCTAACTTTATCGTCTATTGTCAGAAGGAGAAGCTCATCGCATTCAGGGCATCGGACATATCTCTTGATCTTGGCCATTAACTTCTTACCCCCATTTCATTCCATCCCTTTGTTTCTTGTTGAGGTCAGTAATCGGAGTTCCAATCGCGTTGATTTTAAGAAGTCTGGTGTTGACCCTAATCCTAAGTTCCTCTCTCCGTTCCTAACTTTTAAGGGTTTTCGCTATGGTGCAAGAATCTCCATGTTCATGCGATGAATTGTTTCTTTCGGTGAAACATTTCCGTTGGGTATTCTAATCAAGTCTAGTGATCTGGTCTGCCTGATCTCTTTGAACGCCCGTTCGTAGCCATCCAAGACCTTTAGTATATAGACTCGATCTTTTTCATTCCACTTTTCGAGATTTCTCCTTCGCCCCGATGTGAGTCTCTTTTCTGCGCTCTCCAGATTCATTTCAAGATAGAATACTACGTTTTCGTGCCAATCCACGGCTGAGTACAGGTTACGGATGGTCTTGAAGTCTTCGCTTGAGCAGAGAGCATAGGAGTACGCCAAGACGCAAATCGGACTCCTGTCGCAGACAATAGTCAATTCATTCTCATTATAGCTTCGAATCAGCTCATTTCTCCTCAGCATCTGATTGAAGTACCAGAGTTCCGCTCTGAAGGCTACCTCAGGATCCTTGGATCCAAAAGAGTAGGGCGGACGACCTGTTCTCTCAGGCATGAAGATCCAGTTGCGTTTGTCACCGTATATGTTCCTCAGAGAATTGTAGACTGTGGTCTTGCCCGATCCGTGTACTCCCGTTATAGAGAATACTCTTGGTCCTTTCGTGCCTTCAACCTCCACATCATTCCCTTTGATTCCTGTGTTCTAATGTGGTTATAGCCTGATTCTAAGTTGAAGCCACATAAATAGTCACCACTCGCTGGAAGAAGTGGATGGTCTGCTATCACCGCTCAACTCGAAGTGATTTCATTCGAAAAGAGGTTCGGCTATAGGAGTAGAGATCGAACATTTTCAGGACTTAAAGATCCATTGTGAAGCGATGTCGCAACAAGTGCTCCGTCAACTCCAATCTCCTTGAGTTCAATCAAATCGTCGATGTTTCTGACGCCGCCACCCGTTATGATGGGTATTCTGACAGCACTGATGATCGACTCCACCAAACTCCTGTCTACACCTGATTCGCTCCCGACTTTTGTCAACTCAAGAACTATGAGTTGGGTGACTCCTATCTTCTCAAGGACTCTAGCTGCCTTCACTGGAGATAATTCTCTAATCTGAGGGGACTTGCCAAGAACCTTTCCTTGCTTTACGTCAAGACTTGATATTATCCGCCCTCTTCCAACCGCTTCAATCATCACCGTCAGCGCGTTGAGACTTATCAGAGTTTCAGTTGCTACAATTACTCTTGATGCTCCAGCCTCTCTGACTACGTGAGCGGAATCAGGGTTGTTGACCCCCGCATCTACCATTAGTTCCATTGAGGTGGATTTACTAATCGCCTTTATGCCCTCGATGGCAACCTTCCCTCCCTGAATTGCGTCCAGGTCTGCTATGTAGAGTTCCTTGAATTTGAACTGCCTGTGAAATGCGGTGGCTACCTCAACTGGATCTGCGGTCGAAGCCAGTATACTCTTAACAGGCTGGTACTTCTCTCTCTCACCTTTTCTGGCGTGTACGACCTTCCCTCCAAGAAGATCCATGACTGGTATGACTCTCATTAGCTGGAAACCTCCCACGTGCTATGAGCAAGGGGAAACCCACTGGTCTGCCACTCTTCTTCTTATAAGGTAGTAGCCATCTTCTATTGTTTCATACGGCATGTAATAATTGTAGCGCTCAAACATGAGACTGGGGGAATGGCACCAATTTGGCGCGAGGTATTTCCATTGATCCAGTTTGCAGTGTCAACCCGTCGAATTACGTTGGCAAACAGGATCTGAGTGATAATTGCCGAGTCACCTCCAGTGGAACTTTAGCTTTTGGTGGTTCGAATGTACTTGACTTTGCTCATGAGCATCGTACCAGATGTTACATCGTCGATCTTGACCAGATTGTAAGGAACGCTAAGCGTCTCGTTGAATCATTCAAGACTTATCCCGGGAAATTTCATCCATTCTATGCAACTAAAGCGAACTTCCTTCATGCAGTAGTCGGCAGCATTGTTGGTCAAGGTTACGGCATTGAAGTAACTAACATTCATGAACTCTTCTTCGCACTGAACGTACTCAAGGAGAAGGGTGGCAAGAATCCTCTTATCCGCATTGTCTGTAACGGTGTCTCTAAACATTACGCTCAGCGCCCATACAAAGAGTCGCTGATCGAAGCCGCATTTGGTCTCCAATCCAGAGAGGGGTATGATGTAATTGTAAACTTGTCCTCGATTGAGGAGGTTAGATTCGCGGCCAAGATCGCGCAGAGAATGGGAGGAGATCTGAGTGTCGGTGTTCGAGTCAACCCTGGCATTACACCTAAGACGTCCGAGGATTTGGCAACAGGAGCTGGCTACTCAAGGTTTGGCGTCCCTCTCGGTCAACTCGAGACGGTTGTCAAAGAGATCAGAGACTTCAACAGTCCGATGAAGATACGCCAGCTACATTGCCACATAGGATCACAGATATCTGACATAAATGCAGTCGCAGGAACTCGAAGCAATAGCAAAACAAGGGGCGAGGTCCCTGTCTTGTTATCAAACCTAATTGAACTAGAGAGAAGACTGAACGTTCACATTGATCAGGTGAACATAGGTGGGGGAATTGCAGTCAAGTACGTTAAGACCCGACCGCTGGATAAGAAGGCGTATGGAGAGTTCTGGTCAAACTATAATGTCGAACAGTACGGATTGAAAGTAATTACTGCATTCAGGGAGAACTGTGAAGAGAAAGGGTATGACTACCCTACGTTATGTATCGAGCCCGGAAGGTGGCTGACAGCTAACTCCACTGCGCTCCTGCTGTCCGTAACAGATGTGTTTGACGTGCAAAATAAGTACAAAGGATCGTTGAAGGGGTCAAACAAGTGGATCATCACAGACGGAAGTGCTATGACGGATGCGCATGATATTGTGCTCTTGCAGCAGTGGTTTGAGGTGCTCAACGCGTCAAAGATAAGTGAACCCCTTAGGGACTGGTACAATATAGGTGGAATAGCCTGTGACTCCGGGGATGTGTTTGCATGGGGACGCGACCGAACGGGACCTAGGATGCTACCGAGAACCGACAAAGGTGATGTTCTCATGGTACTTGATGTGGGCGCCTATCAACAAGCTCTTGCCAGCCACTACAATATGCTTCCTTTGGCACCTTCGTACAGTTGTAAGGGCGAAACTCTTTTGCAGCAAACAGAGAATATTCATGAATCTTGTGTGAAAGAAGTCTTTCCCGAAAAAGGTCCAGATAGACCAACTTACTGAAGCCAATATCGGGGAGACAACGCGACGAGCGATCTGTTTCATTCGTAACTAGGAGTTGGTCTTATTGCTATTGTTCTCTTTCTGCTTGGAATGATTTGATGAGCTATTCGCTGAGCCCCCCTTCCCTGCGTTCCCATTGGTTGGCTTTGCAGCAGCCTCTGGTGGTCCCAGCAAGTCGCTTGCTAAAGGTATCGTTATCGTTGGGAATTGCTTCTTAGCGACTTTTGCGATGTCTTTGATTAGCGTAATGTAGTCCGATTTCTTGACTTTGTCTACTGGCCTCACTTCTTTCTTGCACTTGACCATTACTTCCTTGGTTGCTTTCAGCCCTGAGCCAGTAAGTACGCAAACAATCTTGTCGCTTTTCTCTATAGCGTACGTCTCCCTTAGTTTTCCAACAGCAGCCAGCGTTGTCGCTGACGTTGGTTCAACAAATACGCCTTCTTTTCCTGCAAGCAACTCCATATACTCGATAACCTCGAGGTCGTCAACGGCGACTGTTACACCACCTGATTCCCTTAACGCGCGAAGAGCTTTGGTGGCATCGTAGCAGTCCCTTGCAACTATTCCTTCTGCTATGGAATCTGGTGGATTCTCCACCCTAACAGAGGAGTCTTTTTTCTGCTCGAATGCTTTGGCTATCGGGTCGCCTCCCTTCACCTGGACACATATAAGTTTAGGTAATCTGTTTATGATCCCGAGATTGAACATCTCCTTGAAGCCCTTCCAGATGCCTGCAAGGTTGCTGCCATTCCCTGTTGGAACTACAACCCAGTCAGGTATATTCTGCAAATTGCGGTATATCTCATATGCCTCGGTCTTGTCTCCCTCGACTCGATACGGGTTAAGAGCCGCATTGCAGTCATAGTAGTATTGGTACGTAAGGTTTGCTAGCTTTGAGATTTGATCGTCTCCAGTATTGGCTGCGTTTCGGTTAATGAGTTCCCATACGTCCTCAAAGATACCATCTACGGCGATCAGTTCAGCGTCGAATATACCTATCTGGGTCATTTTCTCAGGAGAAGCGCTGCTTGGAGTGAACACCAAGCATTTCACTCCAGCTCTTGAAGCATATGCAGCTAATGAACCTGCCGCGTTGCCAGACGATATGCAAGTGACGCCCTTAGCTCCTATTTCAAGAGCACGCGAAACACAGACAGATGATTCTCTATCCTTGAAGGATCCTGTTGGGTTAGCTCCTTCATATTTCAAGTAAAGGTTGGATACGTCGAGCTCTTCACATACCCTCTGGCATGTGTAGAATGGTGTGTCACCTTCGCCCAAGCAAACGGGTTGCGACCAAATCGGAAGAAGATCTTTGAATCCCCACATTGTGTCCACAGGGGTATCAAAGTCGAAGATTTTGTCTAGGTCAACTTTGTCGCGGATCTCATCATAATCATAGACTACATCTAGTGACCCGTAGGTCCATTTGTGAATGTTCGCACATTTAGGACACATTAACTTATTGTTCAGTCTCGGATCTTCCCCGTTCCGCGGAATGTCATACTCTTCTCCGCAGTAGATACACTTGAGTTGCTTCGCAAACATCTTCGGTCAATCAATGCTCTTTCATTTTGTTTCTTTTAAGACTTTCTAAAAACAGCCACACAGAGAGAGATCGATTAGCGAAAACTTCGAGGAGAAACAAAAAGTTTATTTACTCATCTGCTGAAATCAACGCGCCTCACCGCATTGAGAGTTGGATGTGATCACTCTTTCTCACTGATGTCTTTCGAGATCCACCTTTTGTCTATGCGAACAGGATGACTCAAAAAAGTTAGATGTGTTGATGGACGAAATTACAGTTTCCCACCGCATACACCACAGAACTTGAATTGCTGAGGCAGATTCTTTGCGCCGCACTTCGGACATGATGATGTTAGCGAACCCCATGGAAACTCGGCAGGCTCTCCTTTGGCGAGCTTCTCTCTGAGCTTCATGTAGTTTGCTGGCCTTTTCTCGACGAACGCCTGCATTCCTTCGATAGCTTCAGCCGATCCCATGTGCAATGCAAGCCAGTCTCTAGCGTGTTGAACAGTATTGTTCCAGGCCAGATCTTTCCAGAAGTTCGTTTGCACCTTCGTGTACCTCAAGCATTCTGGGAATTTGTTGAGTATTTTGCTGCAAACATCCTCGACGGCTGCATCAAGCTCTTTGTAGGGGACAACCTTATTGACTAGCCCCCATTGTTCCGCAGTTTTCGCGTCGACCTCATCAGTTGTATACAGCATCCACCTTGCTCTTCGGTCCCCAATTAAGATCGGAAGCCACTGGGTTGCTCCTCCAGCTGCTACGCTTCCGACTCTAACACCTACTTGTAGAAACTTTGAGTTCTCAGAGGCTATTGAGAGATCACATGCCTGATGGAGTTCATTGCCCCCGCCCGCTGCAATGCCATTGATTCTTGCTATAACTGGAACCCTACAGTTTTTTATGCTTGACACAGCTTTGTCGAAAGTCACCATATAATTCCAGTAGCGATGAGGTGCCTTCTGATAGACGTTGGCGTACTCTTTAACATCTCCGCCTGTGCAGAAGGCTCTCTCACCTGCCCCAGTTAGGACTGCAACTCCAACCGAGTCATCGTCAGAAATGCCATCAAAAGCTTGTGCCAGTTCCTTCAAGGTGTTTGTACTGTAAGCGTTATAGACTTCGGGTCGGTTTATCGTTACCCTAACAGTCATGTTTTTCTTTTCGTAGACTAATTCCTTATAATCCGTCATTTTTTATCCCTTCCTCATCTCGCCAACAACTACTGTTCTAACTCTCGAAAAGTATAATCGAATTTCTTGCAGTTCGCCTTCTTCTACTTGTCTAGTATTATTAAGATGTGACCGTTATTAGCTTCACTAATGTCTCGAATCTGCTATTCAGACGGAGCTTTGAATGTTAATAAGAGTGATTTTGGCAAGGAGAAAGTGAAACTGTCTTTGGGTGAACAGCTATGAATGGAGAAAAGTTGAGCCGGGAGACAATAATCAAAACCCTTGTTGATGCTGTAGAACCACTCAAATTCGTGCAGGCATTTTGGGAAGGTGGCGCAGCAGCCTTTGGGCGTGTGGACAAGTGGTCTGATATCGATCTGTATTTGGTGGTTGATGACAAGAAGGCAGAGGATACTTTTCTTGTTGTCGAAAGTGTCCTAGAATCCTTGTCACCTATAGAACGCAAGTATGTGCCACCTTTTTTGCATGGACCAGGAGTCTACCAAGCATTCTATAGATTGAAGGAAGTGAGTGAGTATCTCCTTATCGATCTTGCCATTCTACAGAGAAGTTGCCCCGACAAGTTCCTCGAGCCACAGATACATGGCAAGGTTGTATTCCACTTCAATAAATCCGACCAGATCAATATTCCGACTTTGAACAAGGATGCATTACTGAAGATACTGGGCGAAAGACTGGAGAGACTCAAAGCAAGGGTCGATCTCTTCAACAATTACGTGCCGAAGGAGATTAACAGAAGTAACTATCTGGAAGCCTTTGACTACTATTTTAGAATCACGTTGAGCACTCTGACTGAGATTCTTAGAATGAAGTACAATCCTTTCCACCATGACTTTGTGATGCGCTACATTCATTATGAGCTTCCTTCTGACATTATCGAGAAGCTAATGCATCTTTACTTCGTCAAGGATGAAAACGATTTGCAGAAGAAATACCAAGAAGCAACTGACTGGCTGCATGAAATAATTGCTGGAATCGATGAGAAGCAGATCGGGAGAGTAGTAGGAATTGCATAGTAGGCATTTCGTTGTCGCTTGCAACTGATGTTCTTGTCATTCCTTAAATAGGAGGGACCCGTGACCATTAATCGTCAAGAAGTAACCCCGTCGTGTGCGAAGTTTCAGTGTAAGATGCGAGTCGATTGTGGAAGGTTGATTTGGAATTGAGACTTGAAGACTTGAAGAAGATCACAGTTCTGGGCGCAGGAATAATGGGTGCTGGAATTGTAGAGGTATGCGCCAGGGAAGGCTATAAGGTATACATGACCGACTTGACAAACGAGCTTGTAACCAAGGGGCTTGAAAAGATCAAATTAAGCCTAAGCAGGGCACTCGACAAAGGAAAAATAACCAAGGAGAAACTCGAAGCCACATTCTCAAGCATCAAGACCACAACAGACATGAGAGAGGCTGTGAAAGACACAGATCTCGTAGTCGAAGCTACGCCGGAGGATCTCGAGCTCAAAAAGAGAATCTTCAAACAGCTCGACGGACTGTGTCCAGCACAGACAATTCTCGCATCAAACACGTCAGGAATAATGGTGACAGACATAGCATCAGTAACAAATAGACCTGACAAAGTAATCGGGATGCACTGGTTCAATCCACCTCCAGTAATGAAGCTAATTGAAATTGTAAGAGGAGCGCTCACATCAGACGAGACTTACGGCATAGTGATGGATCTAAGCAAGAAACTAGGAAAGACTCCTATCCCTGCAAATGATGGACCAGGTTTCTTCACAACCAGATACATAGCGAGTTGGATCATCGAAGCGGTGAGACTCTTCGAGCAAGGAGTGGCCAATATCAAGGAAATCGATGCCATGTCGAAAATGGCTTTCAATTGGCCGATGGGACCTTTTGAACTGTCTGATTTCATCGGGCTTGACACGCTTCTACACATATCCAGCTATTTGTTCGCCGAATTGGGTGACCCTCACTATGCTCCACCTCTGACTCTTAAGAAGCTTGTAAAATCTGGTTTTCTGGGAAACCCCAGAGTCAAAGTTGGAAGTAAAGGGGGATTCTACGAGTACTACGGAATCAAAAGAGAGTAAAACGCCAGGTCCTTCTCCAAAAGCGTCTTCTCTTGCTAAACAGAGATCTTATCAGGACATTGAACAGTCCTACCTCTTCTTGATTTCTCTAAGGAAACTCGAGACTGCCGAGTTGAATTCGTCCGCCTTTTCAATAATCGCCATATGTCTTCCCTTGTGTAGAACAACAAGCTTCGCGCCTTTGATGCTGTCTCTAAGGCGCTTTGCCACATTCAATGGTATCACTTGGTCATCTTCACCATTAGCGATGAGTGTCGGAACCTTGATTTCCTTCAACCTTTTCTTGACATCGAATTTGACGAGCCCCTCAGCGGCGCGAAAAGTTGATGATGGATCTCTTGCGTCTGATATCTTGATCGCCTGCTCAACGACATCTGGATGAGTATCGATAAATTCGGGACTGAAATTGAAACTCATTGTCGCCTTGGCTAGTTCCTCCCCCGTCATCTTCTGGCTCATTGAGACCATCTCTAGCCCCGCCTTTATGGTTTCCTCGCTTAGACCTGGTTGCGTATCAGCCAGAACCAAAGCCTCAACAATAGCCGGATGGTCAAGCGCAAGGTCCAGCACTATCATTCCGCCCATAGAGATACCAAAGAAGACCGCTTTGCCGAGGCGAAGCCTCCTTGCAAGTTCCGCCACATCTTCAGAGAACATCTTGATATCGTAAGACCCTGTATACTTGTCTGATTCTCCATGATCGCGCATTTCAACTGCAACAACGTGGTGTGTCTTGGAGAAGTATGGGATCTGCATAGTCCAGTCAAAAATGGTTCCACCAAGGCCATGCACCATGACCAATGGATCACCTTTGCCAGATTCTTCGTAGTGTAGCTTCACTCCGTTAATCTCGATCTTCGGCAATCTTCACACTCACTTCCCAGGAAGTACCCAAACATCAAACTGTGGCGTTCTCATCCATTTTGGCTAACTTGCTTTTCCAAAACTATTTCGTCTCTAACAGGTATGCCTTGCCAGCCCGTTAACTCTGCGCCATGATGCTCAACCATTTTCCCTATCTTGACTCCAGTCATCTTGAATCTTTCCTTCTGATATAATGTGAGGGCAGGGATATTGTCATTGCTTGTTCTGACAACCAGCTTCCTTGCATTTCTGTCGATAGCGTACTTCTCAGCGTGCCTGATGAGCAGTTTGGCGACGCCTCTCCTTCTCTCCCCCGCTTTCACCGCTAGCCCGCTTACTTCTACGGTCTTTTCATCGTTACACATCATCAAGGAGAGGAAGCCAACAACTTTTCCTTTTCTCTTTGCCACAAAGATCTTGTCACGCTTGATTGTTTCATTGATCTCATCTTCTTCGCTTCCCGTCTCTAGTGCGAGTCTGCTAATTTCGCTGAGTTCTTTACCTGATTGCACTGACTCCAGTGTAAGATCGCTTTGGCTGTGTGTCATTTTCTGTGCGCTCCCCATGATACCATCTTTCAAAGGAGCTATAGTATTTAATAGTTGTTTGGATAGACTACATGTAGTTAATGCAAGGGAACCAAATAACTGCATAACGATCTTGGCTTGTAGCATATTCTATTATGCTCTTGTCTGAACAAAAAAGCTTTTTATAGGCGAGGTAATTTTCCACTTCTTTGGTAGGAACGGAGGAAGCCCCGTATGGAATCAATCATAAAGGAACTGGTGGAAACGGGTCTAACAGAGAAAGAGGCGCAGATATACCTTGAATTAAATAGATTAGGGCCCAGTAAGGCCAGCGCTGTTGCTGATTCCCTGAAATTCGATAGGATGGATGCTTATCGTACACTTGAGAAACTCGAGCAGAGGAATCTTGTGAAGAGGACTCTTGAGAAGCCAATGAGGTTTGTCGCAGTCGCCCTGAACAAAGGATTTGATATACTGATAGAAGAACAGAAAAGCAAGATATCAAAGATAGAACGAAGCAAGGAAATTGTGTTAGAAACTTGGAAGACTATTCCTCCTGGAAAAGTCGAGACACAGCCGACATTCAGGTTAGTTCACAGTGCGCAGCGAATTTACAACGTTTTTGTTGAAATCTTCCAAGAACCCAGAAAAAATGTCTGTATGGCTACGACGAAACGGGGCGCTGTTCTCGCTGTGCTAAATGGTGTTGACGACGCCCTTGAAGAACTTGTGGAGAAGCAGAAGACTAAGGTAAGGATTATCTGTGAGATTGACAAGGCTAACATTGGCTCCGTTAAGAGGTTTATGGAGTTTGCTGAAGTTAGGCACTTGAAACTTGAGAATCCCATAAGCTTCGTTGTGGTTGATGACAAGGAGGTTGTGACTCTACTGGTTTTGGGTAGTTCTATTGGGCTTCCAGCAGACCGTGATGCTGCGTTGTGGGCTGATAGTAAGGATTTTGTCTTGTCTCATAAGGAGTTTTTTGAGTTAATGTGGAGCGTCGCGATCGACGCTAAGGGTAGATTCGATGAGATTGAAACAGGCAAACCTGTTGAACGCATTCAGATAAGTCTGACTCAGAATCAGCTCTACGAGAAACTTTCCAAACTCGTGAACCATATCGGAGAAGAACAGCTGAGATTCGCACCCAGAATAGAGTCTATAATTCATGCTCTAGACTTCCTTGGCATAAACCTAAGAGAACAGTTTAGAAACGTAGGTAAACAAATAGGGCTGGACGTGGGGCACACATTCAAGTCGAAGAGTCAAAGCCGCTTAGTGACTGAGTTGGCTGAATATTGGAGCACTCGCGGTCTAGGTAAGTTAACGGTTAAAGACGAAGATAAGAGTGGATTGACAATTGTTGTGAACGATTGCCTAGAGTGCAAGGATTCTCCGAATGTCGGAGACACTCTCTGCACGCTGGATGAAGGGCTAATTGAGGGCATATTCGAAGCTAAACTTGGGGTCGAAACAACCGTCCGGGAAGTTGAATGCTACGGTACTGGTCATGACCACTGCAAATTCACCCTAAAACTAGGCGAAAAAAACCAGTGAAGTAGCGCTGCACAAAACTCATATTCGTTTTTCAGAGTAGTAAGTGAAAGCTTTCTTCAAATGCAATTAGGATGCCATGACAATTGCCCGATTATCGCTCCAATCTTTCCATAAGATACTGAAGAAATGTCTTGGAGGCGTTCAGACTGCTTATGATGAATTTGTTCTATGTCTGTATAGATGGTATGGGTGACCGCCCTGTAGAAGAACTGGGCGGAAGAACTCCACTCGAAGCAGCTTCCACCCCCAACTTGGATCAGTTGGCCAAGAATGGTAGTACCGGCCTGATGTATACTGTTAAGAAAGGCGTCGCCCCTGAAAGTGACGTGGCCGTTATTTCGATACTCGGATACGATCCTTTCAAGTATCACTCTGGCAGAGGACCGATAGAATCCTTCGGCTCAGGACTCACAATCAACGAAGGCGATCTAGCCCTAAGATGTAACTTCGCCACGCTCGGAAAAGGAAACGCAATACTCGACAGACGAGCAGGAAGGAACCTAGACAACGATGAGGCGAAAGGCCTCAGCAAATCGATAAATGAGGCTGTGAAACTTGAATCTCATCGCGCTACATTTGAGTTCAAGAACACTGTAGCCCATAGATGCGTGCTGGTCATAAGAAGTGAAGAGAGTCCACTTTCAGGAAACGTCTCAAACACGGACTCTGCTTATGCTCGAGTTAAAGGTCTTGGTGTAGCTAAAGCGGGCACAGAGAGCAGATTAATGCAGTGTGAACCGCTCGACAAGAAAAAGACTTCCAAGATTGCAGCTGAACTAGTAAATGAGTTTACAGAGAAGAGCATCAATGTTTTGAAGGATCACCCTGTGAACAAGTCGCGAGTTGAGGATGGCAAGAAACCAGCAAATGTCATACTTTCGCGGGACGCAGGTGACCACGTGCCCAAACTCTTTAGCATCAATAAGAAATATGGTGTGAGATTCGCCTGTCTAGCAGACATGCCTGTAGAAATAGGCATAGGGAAACTCTCTGGAATGGATGTCTTCGAGTTGCCTCCG
This sequence comes from Candidatus Atabeyarchaeum deiterrae, assembly GCA_037310415.1. GTDB lineage: Archaea > Asgardarchaeota > Atabeyarchaeia > Atabeyarchaeales > Atabeyarchaeaceae > Atabeyarchaeum > Atabeyarchaeum deiterrae. The sequence goes on along the minus strand of CP147780.1, from coordinate 1,149,659 downwards.
CCTTCAAAGAACATTCAAGCAGATCTGGAACTGAGAATAGCTAGGCTGAAGGAGGCCATGAGATCGCACAATTGTTTCTACATTCACATAAAGGGCCCTGATGAACCTGGACATGACGGGGATGTGAAACTGAAAAAGGAGATAATTGAGAAGATTGACGCTCTATTCTTCAGCAAGTTGCTCAAGATAATTGATTTGTCCAATTCAGTCGTCTGTGTTACAGCTGACCACTCAACTCCATGTTCATTGAAAGGTCATAGTGATGATCCAGTTCCACTTTTGATAGCAGGTGACAAGATCAGGGGAGATGGTGCTGAAAAATTCGGTGAAAGGGAATGCGCCAAAGGAAGCTTAGGAATCCTGTCAAAAGGAACAGAACTCATGCCCAAACTAATGAAGCTAATCAGCAGAGAAAAGGCTTAGGCTAGATCCTAGCATAAGACAAGTATCTTGCCCTTTTCCCTTTGGCCTTCCCGCCGTAATGCTTATGAAACTCTCCAAACCCTACTTTCGGAGAGAGAGAGAGAGAGAGAGGCGCTTTCAAGAATGGTCGACCACCTCGTGAAGAATTTCAACGAGTTGATAGGAAATGCTTTTGATGAGGTTGACAGAAAAGCCAGAAGTGTAGCTTTGACACTGCTCGAGGAGGCCGTCAAGGCATCTGATCCTAGAATAGCGGTGCGCAGATGCGTCAAGCTTTCCAAAAATAGAAAGAGCTTAGCAGTAGGCAATGCAACCTTCAACCTTGAGAAGTCTGGTAGAGTTTTTGTTGTTGGAGCAGGGAAAGCTAGTGGCGCTATGGCCGAAGAGATGGAGAAGCTCCTTGGAGACATGATTTCTGAAGGATGTGTAAGTATCCTTCGTGGAACCCGCAGCATGTTCAATACGGAGCGAATAGAGCTTCACGAGTCAAACCACCCTATACCTAATTCAGATAGCCTCGAAGCGACGAAGAGGATTCTATCTATCCTGGATACAGCTGGGCCAAGCGATTTGATCATATGTCTGATATCCGGCGGTGGATCTGCACTCCTGTGCCTCCCACCCGATGAAGTTCCTTTGGAAGACCTTGAGACAGTCATCCGATCGCTCCAGAAGCTGGGAACCAACATCAACGAATTGAATACCGTTCGGAAGCATCTCTCGCAAGTCAAAGGAGGAAGACTCGCCGAGAAGGCTACTTCGAGAGGCTGCACTATGGTAACACTTGTGGTAAGCGATGTTGTTGGAGACCCTCTTGATGTGATAGCGAGTGGTCCTACCGCTCCTGATTCTACAAGATACAAGGACGCAATCGAAGTATTGAAGCGCCGGAACCTCTGGAACGATATGCCAGAAAGCGCCAGACAACATCTACTGAAAGGATTCAATGGGGAGATACCTGAAACTCCTAAGAGTGAGTCAAGCGTCTTCAGCCATGTTCACAATTACATCATAGGTAGTTGCAGGCAAGCCTGCAACGCCGCGTACACAAAAGCTCGCGAATTAGACCTGAATAGCATCGTACTATCGACGATGGTTGAAGGCGAAGCCAAAGAAGTCGGCAAATTCATCGCGGCGGTGGCAAAAGAATTGGCAACACATGGATCACCAATCAACAAACCAGCTGCTGTGATCATGGGCGGGGAAACCACAGTCACCGTACTTGGAACTGGAAGAGGGGGAAGAAACCAAGAACTCGCTTTGAGTGCTTCAAAGTCAATTGAAGGATTGGAAGGCGTAGTAATAGGATCAATGGGAACCGATGGCGTCGATGGACCAACTGATGCCGCAGGTGGTATCGTGGACAGCCACATTCTAACGAACGCGCGGCTGAAAGGCATCGACCCTCTTGACTATCTCTCGCGAAATGACTCTAATACGTTCTTCAAGAAACTTGGCGATGGAATAATAATCACTGGACCGACTGGTACCAATGTTAATGACATAATGGTAATAGTAGCACTATGAGGGGAAGTAGGACCGCTTCATCGTTATACAACTAGGCATTGCAGAACCTCACCCGATAAGTTAATGAACGTGTCATCCTAATCCATTAGGCGAATGCGCTAAGCGAATTGCCCGCGATCTTTTTGGAAGAAGGGAGAAGGAGATCTGATCTGTTTTGCCTGAGGAAGAGATTCTCCGCATGAAGTTGAAGAGGTTTGAAGACCTCGTGATGATGGTAAGTTCACCGATGGCTGCATCGTTCCTTTGTCACGTTGAAAAGGGAGGAAAACACATTTACTTCGCGCCTATCCCAGTAATGGGTGAACCCCTCGTCGTTTACGTTGAGGCTCCGCCAGTGAAGAAAAGGTATGTAGTGCTAAACATGATCACCCATGAGGTTAGTTTCTCGGATGAATTCACGACCGATCCCGCGAGAAGACATATCCTGATAATCGAAGTTGCAGAGCAGAATCTCATAGAATAATATGAGAAGGGGAAGCAATCCCTACGGCTGAGATAGCGTCAGCGGTCGGAGTTTTGGGGGTCGAGACAGTCCCGAAGGGGTGAACCTAGCTTACTAGCGACTGTTACAACAGAAACCGTTTTCATTTTTCCCGATGTCCGACTTTCTGGGTTGAAAATCTTCAAGGTGTGTGTTTGAAGGGATGCCTGGCGGCCTCCTTGTCACGCTCAAGCTCCTCTGCAGTTGGTCTTCCCTCTATAGCTCTCCGTATGGCTTGTCTCATGGCTTTCCAGTTGTTTATGAATATTCGATGTCTGTCAACTGCTGACGGATGAACAAACACATTGGCTATGATGGCCAGTTCATCCAGGGCGCCCCTTGGAATAATTCCGTCAGTTACGCAATCTGCAACACCTTTAGCCACACCAGCTTGAGCAGGCCCGAAAATCATTTGGCTTTGTCTGAGGTTCTTGATTGTAACTGTGGGTATGATTAGCGTCGATGGTTTAACAACCAGATTCGGCTCCAACACCGCGAGGAGGGCTTCATGTCCTGGCACCGGGTTTGCCTTGGCTTTGGCAAATGCTTCACCTACTGGTCCATCCTTTCTGCCAATCATTACATCGATATGAGCAACCTCAGAACCTGATGCAATTAGTGCTTCTCCTACTTTCAATGAGAAATCTCTGATAACCTTGGGAGTTAGGTCTACAGCTGCAAACCTATCTTCCAGAGGAACGCCAGGCACAACTTCAAATTCCACGACCTTCTTCTCTATCTTACCCAGCTTCTCCAGTTCTATTCTGATCTCTTCCCTGTTCTCAAACGACAATTCCCCTCCGACTGATAGCGGCCACCGAGGAACACCTACGTCAAGCCCCATACATTTGAGTGATTCCTTGACGCCCACAGCTCCACTTCCTACGATTATTCTTGCGAATTTCTGGATCTGCATCTGGATTTTGCGGGCCTCGTCGAGTTTACCGTCTTTAACCGCATTCACAACCCTAAGCCATATATCAGGAATGACATTGGCTGAAGCCAAGATGACTCCATTTGCGCCCCCAGCTAAGGCTGGAAGTACGACCTCGTCATGTCCACACATTACAAAGATCTTGTCTCTCACTTTCTCCAGCACGGCCATAGTGTAGGGAAGCTGCCCACTGCTGTCTTTCAATCCGACGATATTGTCTATTTCAACCAGGTCCTCCACCAAAGGCCATGCGAGGGTAACTCCCGTGACTTGTGGAATGTTATACATGATAATGGGAAAACCGTCAACAGCATCGGCAACCCGTCTGTAGTGCTCGTAGATTCCTCTGTCCGAAGGCTTGAGGTAGAAGGGTGTCACGACCAGCGCTGCGTCCGCTCCGACATCTTTGGCGAATTTTGTCATCTCAATCGTTTCTTTTGTTGCAGCGCATCCGGTTCCTGCTACAACTGGAACCTTGCCATTCACATGATCGACGGTAATTTGAAGAATGCCTTTCTTCTCCTCCTCAGACATGGAGGTGAACTCTCCAGTGGTGCCACAGGGGACCACTCCTGTCACTCCTTTCTCGATGACAAAGTCAATAAGTGTCTTGAACGCCTCTTTGTCAATCGCCTCGTCCTCTTTCCTGAAAGGAGTGACTAGGGCCGGCAAGACGCCAGAAAGCTTGAAACTCTTACTCATACAACTTGGCACCTCGGAAAAAGGACTTATCGATGAATTCTTGTTCCTCTTGGATTAGAGAAAGATCCGCTAGCTTTCTAATGCTTTACTTATTCATTTCTTGGAGATGCTTCATAAACATATTGGGAAACAATGCGCCACTGCGGTAGCGATTGTCCCAACGTTTTCTTTCTCTGGAGCCGTTTAAAACAACGTATTTAAGGCTGATTCATTCATATTGAGGAAGAATCTGGAACTGTGGTACTAGGCGACTGTCCATGGAAGCTGTAATGAAGAACAAGACTCTCTATAGGTTTTTGTCGGCTATTACTTGGGGCTTAATAAGAAGAATGCCTAGAATTATGAGACTGATGGATAGAAAACGAGAAATGAATCTGATCGACTTTTCGCGTTTGGGTTTGATTAGAGAGAAGAGCCTTGACTTCCTATCTGACTACAGACGTCTCGAGTTGGATTTGTTGCCCCACTTGGGCTTCAACAATGAACGGTTGTATGAGTTTCCCGAAGAACTGTACGGTTATTGCGGCCAGGGGCTGCTATCTTGGCAGTATCCGAACCAGTTTAGCAAATATCTGGTTACACTCTCAAGATTTCAGATTTATACTTACTTGGAGATCGGTGTTCGACATGGCGGCACGTTTGTTGCAACAGTTGAGTACTTGAATAGATTTCATCCACTTAGGAAAGCAGTGGGTGTCGATATCTGCCATTCCCCATCTCTGGCCAGATACACCAAGATCAACCCTAGGGCAGAGTTCATACAAATGGACAGCCAATCTCTTCAGTTTAAGGAGTTCATAAGGATCAATGGTCGTTATGATCTGGTCCTCATCGATGGAAGTCACGAGGAAAATGCTTGCAGAAATGATTTCGAAAATGTGAGAAAGAAGGCCAACATAGTTGTCTTCCACGACATAAAAAGTGACATCTGCCCAGGTGTCGGCAAAGTATGGAATGAAGTGAAAGCTAGCCATCTAGATGAGTACGACTTCTTTGAATACGTGGAGCAGTATAAGAGTGTGATCAAGAGAACAGGACATTCTTTCGTGGGTATTGGGATGGCAGTCAGAAAAGACTGGCAAGAAAATGCAAAAGTGTTGTAGATCCCGAACTTGGGATCATGTAAGAAATTCTATCAGTGCGAAGATAGTCGGGGTTCTTTTTCTGCTATCTAGAAAGATAGAAATAGAAGGGCTCTATAGATACTGACTCAGAATATTGGGGGCCAAAACAATTGGATATAGAGGATGTTCGCAAAGCCTTTCAGAAACTTGGCATACCTGGGAGAGACTTATACAATCTCCCTACTAGTGAGAAACACTTCCCCGATGGATGCAATTACCGGATCGAGATCAGTGGAATTGAGCGCCCATCCACGCTGCAGGCACTGATAGACGAGTCAGAGAAGAGAGATGTTCCAGTTCATAGGGTCATAGGTATGGTTATGGGTGCCACGCTCCTTTCAGAGAAAGAACTCAAGGAGTACGCTGAGCTTGCAGCTTCAGCTAAGATAGAAGTCATAGCGACTCCTGGCCCTAGGTCGCTCTGGGATACTGGAAGACAGATAGCTACTCCCGAGGGAGTCCTATCCGGTATGAGGTTCAGGGGTGCCGACCAACTCTCATATGTTGTCTACGACATAAAGAGACTGATAGAAATGGGATTTAGAGGTTTCTTAGTCATCGACGAGGGACTTCTTTGGCTTCTCAAAGAAATGAAGAAAATTGGTGAGATTCCAAGAGAGGTGAAGTTCAAGATTTCAGTCTTCGCTGGGCATGCCTCACCGGCGAGTGCGAAACTGCTTGAGTTTCTTGGCGCTGATACATTCAACCCCCTCGCAGACTTGTCATTGCCTCAACTCGCTTCCCTCAGGGCCGCATGCAGTATTCCGCTTGACGTTCACGTGATGCTATTTGATTCCTTTGGCGGGTTCAACAGGTTCTACGATTGCCCAGAGATAGTGCGGACATGTAGCCCGGCATACTTCAAGATTGAACCTGGTTCCAGTGTGGGCTCGATGTACAGACCTTGGGTCAGCCCTGACGCCTTAGCTTTCCAAGCTAGAGAAAAAGTGAAATTTGCTGAGATCATCAGGGGGATAATCGAGAAGGATTACCCTGAAGGAAAACTGTCCGAAAGAGGAACTAGTGACCTCGCCATTCCAAAGCCATAGGTTCCTTCTTCTCTATCGAAAGCATCAATCATGTGAGCCCACAGCTTGTAGGAAAAATCATTCTTCTCGCATGGGCAAATCTAATGGTGGGATGTTTTGAATGGGCGTGATGGATGTTATAAGGTCTAGGAGGAGTGTGAGAAAGTGGAAGGACCAACCTGTCGACAAGACAAAACTGGATATCTTGATGAAAGCAGCGCAAGATGCACCCTCCGCCGTGAACTGGCAACCATATCGCTTCGTACTTGTTGACGACCCCGAAAGACGGAGAATAATCTCTAAGGCGGCAGCTCAGCCCTATCTTGCGAAAGCCCCGTTACTTGTGGTTGGAGTATCTGACCCAGACAAATCGCCAACCTGGCACCTGATCGACACAACAATCGCTTTGACACACATTCTACTTGCGGCCTACGAGGTTGGTCTCGGCGGCGTCTTTATTGGAGCGTTCGACGAAGGACAAGTGAAAGGAGCATTGGGCATACCGAAGGACAAGGTCGTCGGCGGAATTCTTGCGCTTGGAGTACCAGACGCGAAACCTGGACCGAAGACTCGGAAGAGTATCGAAACACTCTTCTCAAAGAACAGCTACGATGTATCTGTCAAGCCTTAGACTGTACGGTTTTGGCTTGTACTACAAATAACTGAAGTGGGTCTCTCCCTTTCTCTTATCGCTCTTGAAAACGGATGGCAGTCTTAACAGAATAAACTTGAACCCGGCTTGCGGAGGAATAGTAATGGAAGAACTTGTCAAGGCAATTGCTGACCTTGATGAAGAAGCAGCAACAAAACTTGTAAGAGAAATGCTTCAGAAAGGAGAGGACCCGCTCAAGATCGTTGATCTGTGCAGGAAGGGACTCGATGTAGTTGGGCAACGATATGAAGCGATGGAGTACTTTCTGAGCCAATTGGTGCTTGCAGCAGATATTTTCCAGAAAATCACTGACATGATTGCACCCAAATTGAAGGGACGCAAGGCACAAATCCGCGGAAAAGTGGTTCTTGGCACAGTACAAGGGGACATTCACGATATGGGTAAGAATCTGGTCGCCATGCTTCTCAGAATGAACGGGTTTGAAGTTTATGACCTGGGAGTTGATGTCCCACCGAAGGCATTCGTGGACAAGGTGAAAGGAACGGGATCCAACATAGTTGCCATGTCCGGTCTGTTGACCATAGCTTGGGATGCAATGAAAGAGACAGTCGAAGAATTGAAGATTGCTGGTCTGAAGAGCAAAGTGAAGATAATGATTGGGGGAGGCACCACAAATGATAGCGTAGTCAAGTTCGTCGGTGCCGATGCGTTGGGTAAGACAACTGTAGATGCAGTTAAACTTGCCATAGAATGGAGTGAGAAGTAAATGACTGAGGAAGCTATGTCTCCTAGAGAGAGAATTGAGGCAGTCAAGAGTCTTAAGGTTCCTGACAGAGTTCCGGTCGTTCCTCTCATCGACTTTGTTGCACCTAAGATAGCGGGAGTCAAGATGAGCGACTTCATCTTCAATGATGAGGTTGCGAACAAGGCCATTCAAGTAACCTTTGAGAAGCTTGGAGGGTGGGACGAAATCTTTCCGCCTCAGATAATTACAATGTCGGCATTCTCACTTAAGTCGAAAGCACCAGGGAGAGATCTTCCAGATGACGCTTTGCTTCAAGTCTGTGACGAAGAGATAATGAAGCTGGATGACTACGATCTAATGGTCAAGAAAGGGTTCACGGCGTCTCTCCTTGAACTTCTGAATAGGGTTGGAAACAAAGACAGTGCCGCTAGAATACTTGGTCTTGGAAACGTCATAAAGAGTCTTAGAACAACTTGGGACAAACTGGGCATACCGATTAGCTGCGGTGCACTTTGTTTTGTGCCAGTAGAGCTCTTCTCGTTCTACAGGTCTGTCCAGAAAATCCTGCTTGACATGCATCGTTACCCGGACAAGATCATCAAGGCTAGCAATGCCGTAATCAATGAAGAAATAGGTCTGGCTAAGAGCACTTGTCTGGTTTCCGGAGTGAAGACTGTCTTCGTTGGAGCACAGAGAACTTCATGTTCTTTCGTTTCACCGAAGATGTTTGAGCAACTCACTCTACCTTCGCTCAAGAAGATAGTTGAGAATCTTCACAAAGATGGCTTCCATACGCTTCTTCACTTTGATTGCAACTGGACACTTATGCTGGAATACCTGCTCCAGCTACCCAAGGCATCATGCACACTTGAACTGGATGGTCAGACTGACATCTTCAAAGCTAAGAAAGTCTTGGGTGACCACATGTGCATTATGGGTGACGTTCCAGCACCATTCTTCCGTTTGGGAACAACCAACGAAGTAGAGAAGTACTGCATAAGACTGATCAAAGAGGTTGGCGAGGGAGGAGGTTTCATTCTCAGTTCTGGGTGCTCTGTTCCTGTAGATGCGAAACTTGAGAACATCAAAGCCATGATTGATACTGCAAAGAAATATGGGGCATATAGGAAGTAATCCTTGCCTTCAGACTGCCTCCAGTTCTTTGGAGAAAGTTGAGAGATTTTCCGGCTTGTTCTTTCTTACGACCACGATGTCTTCCACTCTCACTCCGAACCTGCCTGGGTAGTATACGCCGGGCTCGACTGTTGTCAGAGCACCTTCCGCCAAGGTGTCTTCTGACGTTAATCGCAGATACGGAGGCTCGCCTATTGTTAGCCCCACACCGTGTCCGAGGCCATGGATTAATCCATCTGTCATCGGAATATTCTTCTCGACGTAGTAGATTGGCGTTCTATGTCCTCTTGACTGAAGAAATTCACAGACTTTTCTCATGACTTCCTTAGCTGGCACTCCACTCCTGATGGTGTCCAATGCGAGTAACTGGGATTCAAGCACGTCTGTGTACGCTTTTCTGACTTCATTTGAAGCTTTTCCAATTACTATTGTTCTTGTCATATCGAAACAGTATGCTCCCACTTCTTGTGGAAATATGTCGTATACGAGTGGCGTGTTTGTTGGTATGACAGTCCTCTCGCCGCCATTATTGTGGGGGTCAGCAGCTTCGGGCCCCACCGCAAAAATCGTGTCTTCCGAAGCGATGAGATTTTCCTCCGCTAACCTCATACGTATGAATGCTTTGACATCTGCGACTGTGAGAGGTTTTCCTTCCTGTGATTTCAGTTTTCCATCCTTTCCGATCATACACTCCTGAAGCATCTTGATTGTCGCGGCGACTACTTTTTCCGTCTTCTTTCCCACATTCCTTACCTTTTCGATTTCGACGTCGTCCTTCGTCATTCTGACTCTGTCAATAAGACTCTCGTCAATTGTGATACCAAACCCTTTACCTTTCAATCCCTCAGCCCAGCTCAGAGCCAACCCTGCTTCAACTTTTCCGCCGAGGCAAATATTCCCTTCTATATTCATTTCCTTCAGGACCTTGGTACAGACCTCTATCTTCGCTTTGGTTTCTCCCATCCTCTTGGATAGCTCCAAATAGCCAAACTCGGAGTAGGACCTGATGTCTTGAATGATTCCTTTCTTGGCGCTGCCCACATCTATCTCGGATACAAGAAGCATGGGTTTGCTTCCGACATGTTTCATGTAGATTCCACCCCTAGTAGCTGTCGCCCCAACAACGTATGCGAGGGATGGATTTCCAAATGTTGAATCGCCAATAATTACAACCGTGTCCGCTTTCAATCTCGATAGTTCCTTATCAATATCTTGGATCATGTTGGTACCACACCTCAATTGCTTTGTTCGCTCTAAAAGAGGAAAAGGGAACTGGATCGCGTGATTTCATCACCCTATCTTAGTCTGCGGTACAGCTCCCCTTCTTACTTTCCTTTGAATGTCGGCTTCCTCTTCTCCAGGAATGCCTTTGCTCCCTCGATATGGTCTTCTGACGTAAATGCTGCTGCGAACTGGTCACTTTCAAATGCTAGTCCAGTGTCAATGTCCACATCAAGTGCCTTATCCACGGCCTGTTTCGCTAGGCGCAATGCAAATGAACTTTTGGCCATTAGTTTTTTGGCTAACTCGTCCACGACTTCATTTAGCTTTGCTGATGGAACAACCTTGTACACTATTCCGATTCTCTCTGCTTCTTTGGCGTCGATTGGTTCACCAAGCATGCACAGTTCTTTGGCTTTGAACGTTCCGACGACCCTTGGCAGTCTTTGGGTTCCTCCCCACCCTGGCAGGATGGCCAAGTTTATTTCAGGTTGTCCAAATTTCGCATTCTCTGACGCTATTACGAAATCACATGCTAGGACGATTTCGCATCCTCCCCCCATTGCCACGCCATTGACAGCTGCTATCACGGGTTTGCCAAGTGATTCCAACGCTCTAGTAATCTCTAGCTGCCCTAACTTGGCAAAGGATCTTGCTTGCTTCGGAGTGAGAGTTGGGAATGTGCTTATGTCAGCGCCAGCAATGAATGCTTTCTCCCCTGCGCCAGTGATTACGAGAACATTCACAGAGTTATCCTTCCCAACATCAGCAATGGCGTCCGCGATCTCTTTCATAGTGTCAGGGTTTAAGGCGTTGTAGACGTTAGGTCTATTGACTGTTAGTCTGGCAATGCCTTCCTTCTTCTCGAAGAGTATGTTGCTGTAGGTTTTCGAGGACAATCTCAAATCAAACCTCCCTTTTCTTTTTTGGACCTTCATTGTCTATTTTTGCTGATAATCGTAGAATCCTTTACCGGTCTTGCGCCCCAGTCTCCCTTCTTTCACCATTTTCTCAAGTAACGCCGCTGGTTTCCATCGTGGCGACCTCAATCTGTCATTGACAGCTTTCATCGAGTGCAGAAGCGTGTCCAAGCCAATCAGATCCGCTAGTTCAAATGGACCCATCGGATGGTTGTATCCGAGCTTCATGGCTGTGTCAATATCTTCCTTTGTTGCTATTCCCTCGTCCAATGCTATGATAGCTTCGTTCATTAAAGGTATGGCGATCCTGTTCGCGATGAAGCCAGGACTGTCAATACAGACCACAGGTGTCTTTCCGAGTCTTGCTGCAAACTCCTTTCCGAATGTTACCGTCTCATCCACGGTCTTCTTTCCCCTGATGACTTCGACTAGCCTCATCAAAGGCGCAGGATTAAAGAAGTGCAATCCGAGGAAGTTCTCTGGATGATTAACAGCAGTAGCCATCTCCGACACACTGAGTGTCGACGTGTTGGAAGCCACTATTGTATTTTCAGATGTATACTTCGATACTTCTTTGTAGACTTCCTTTTTCAGTTTCATTTCTTCTGGGATTGCCTCAATGACGACATCTGCACCGCTGACGGCTTTGGCAATATCAATCGTTGTTTCTATTCTTGAGATTGTGCCATCAGCTTCCTCGCGCTTTATCTTTCCTTTTGCCACTCCTTTCTCCAAGAAGTCCTTAATTCCTTTGAATCCTTTTTCAATAAACTCATCCTTAATATCCCGCATAGACACGTTGATCCTAGATTGGGCGCACACTTCGACAATGCCAGCGCCCATTAGACCAGCGCCAAGAACGGCAACCTTCCTAACCTCATTAGCTTTCATAACTATATTCACCAACTTACCATTCAGCAATCTGACTTAGTATCGGTATGTGCCTTCCATTCCAATTGAAACTTAGAGCGTTGTATCTGTATTTAAGTCTTGACGGGCAGGCTCGAGCCTTCTAAGTGCATTTTTTCGTGCGGTCAGAATGTTGATATGGTGAAGAAACGTGGTTGGAAGAAGAATTTCGCGCTGAAGAGACAAGAAATGACAGAGGGTCATAGGTCAATCATCTTCTGAATAGCTGATCGATTCTGCTCTTTTCGAAATATCAAGAAATATATACGTGGGTTCTGGTTCTCCTCTAGCAGTATGAAATCTTTGTGGTAGGTGAACCAAGTATTGGCTAAAGGTGAAAAGAAGGTCGCAATTGTCGGTGTTGGTCAATCGAAGTTCGGTAGGAGAATGGATGCTTCATCCCGTGAACTTTGCTTCGAGGCAACCAAGAAAGCTTTCGATGACAGTGGATTAACGCCGAAGGACATTCAGTACTCAGTGATAGGAGTCGCTGGCGCCGAGCTTTTGCTGGGTCAACTTGCCCCTGGTGCTCCAGCCGCTGACTATGTTGGGTTGAATCCACAGGGGTCGATGAGAGTCGAGGCTGCATGTGCAACTGGCAGTGCTGCAATCAGGGTCGCTTATACAACCATCGTTTCAGGTATGGCTGACGTAGTCATGGTGCTGGGTTACGAGAAGATGAATGAAGTGCCAACAGGTAAGGCTGTCGAGGCTCTCGGACGAGGCGGAGATGCTCAATGGGAGTTTGCCTTTTGGGGCACGACGTTCCCATCATACTACGCTCTCATGGCGACAAGACACATGAATCAATTCGGAACAACTGAGGAACAAATGGCGAAAGTTGCCGTCAAAAGCCACAAGTACGGCGCCATGAATCCATACGCTCACATGCAGAAAGCTGTCACACTCGATGAAGTCATGAAGTCCAGAGTGATAGCGTCTCCTCTGAAACTCTACGATTGTTCTTTGATTACTGATGGAGCTGCCGCTGTTATCATGGCTTCAGCCGACATGGCCAAGAAGATATCTGATACACCAGTGTGGCTAACCGGTCTTGGATGTGCAAGTGAGGGTGAATACTTTGCCGCTAAGCCAAGTTACGTCGGAGTCAATTCCGCTGTAGAAGCTGGAAGACAAGCTTTCAAGATGGCCAAGGCTGAGTTAAAGGACATCAACGTAGCAGATGTTCACGATTGCTTTACAATAGCCGAGATTATGGCGCTAGAAGATCTTGGGTTTGCGAAGAAAGGCGAAGGTGGAAAACTGGTGGAAGAAGACCAATGCTACGTAGGCGGAAGAATACCAACTAACGTTGATGGCGGGCTCAAAGCAAAGGGACATCCAATCGGCGCAACAGGTGTAAGCATGGCTGGCGAGATCACTAAACAACTCCGTGGAGAAGCCGATCAAGGAAGACAAGTTCCGAAGGCTGAAATGGGACTGACCCACAATGTTGGGGCAACAGGACAGTATGCCTATGTGCATATCTACACAAGGTGAGGTGAAAAGAAAAAATGTCATCATCTAAAGCGCAAGCTGCAGGGCAACAACCTACTCAACCATTCCAAACGAAAGCTGGCAAATTCTTCGAAGGTTTGAGACGAAATAAGCTTATGGGTACAAAGTGTGGCAAGTGTGGAACAAACTACTTCCCTCCACGGGTAGACTGCCCCAAGGATCTTAATGAGGACATGGAGTGGGTAACATATGGGGGCGAGGGTGAACTTGTCACCTACACGGTGAACACGACCCCTCCAGAAAGCTTCTCCAAATATGGCACCTACATCATTGGCATCGTGAAGTTAAGCGAAGGGCCTGCATTAATGACATGGTTGAAGGACATTAAGCCCGAAGAAGTCAAAGTTGGAATGAAGTTGAAGGTGGAGTTTGTCGAGTCACCAGAAATCGGGATGAAATACGTCTTTGTCCCAACAGAGTAATCTTGAAAGACAGACTAGATTTTTCATCGACAGACTTCCTTTTTTTAAATCCTTTTTCTTCTCAGATGACACGGGCATCATAGTCCCAAGTTTCCGTGGGTATTTCTTTACGAACAGGAGGACGTTTTCTATACTACGTTGTTGTCATTCGGAACGAACCAGTCCAAAAACGCTTCATCGAGGTTTGTAATCGATTACCATAATCGTAATGCTTATATGCCAATGGCATCTCTCTTGGAAATCAACTGATACAGTGAAGATCTGTTTGGAGCACAACCTCAAAGACAGACCCCTTATTGGTGCAGGGAGTGAGGAACCAAGTGCCAAATGAAGCGTTAGTTGCAGAAGGGCTTACGAAATTTTATGGCATAATTAAGGGCCTTGAAGACCTTAACTTGAAGATCGCTAAGGGAGAATCTGTTGGGTTACTGGGACCGAATGGTGCTGGTAAGACTACTACCATGAAGATCTTCTGCAACATCATAAAGCCGACGCGTGGACGTGCCTACATCAATGGCATCGACGCAATCAAAGAGAGTTCCAGGGCGCTAAAGAACGTCGGTGCAATGATTGAGACCCCGGAGTTTTATCCATTTCTCACGCCAGTCGAAACATTGTCTTATTTGGGCCGATTGAGAGGGATGGGCAAATCCGATCTGCCAAAAGCTATAAAGCAGTCATTGATCAAAGTCAAACTTACTGAGTGGGCTAATGTAAGGGTGGGTAAGTTCTCTAAGGGAATGAAGCAGAGGCTAGCTATTGCGCAAGCTATTCTTCATGACCCTCCTATACTTATTCTGGATGAGCCAAACTTGGGCTTAGATCCGCGCGGAATGTCTGAGATGAGAGAACTCATCAAGGAATTGAAACGCGAGAAGACTATCTTCATAGCTTCTCATCTCCTCTTCGAGATTAACGAAACTTGTGACAAGGTTGCTCTCATAGACAGAGGAAAACTTCTAGCTTTCGACTCCCTTGACAAGCTTGAAAATGTCTTCGCCTCTGAGAGAATCCAAGTTGAGGTTCTCATGCCACTTGAAACAGGTAAGCTGGAGTCTATAGAGAGGATTCAGGGTGTCAAGAAAGTCACTGCATCGGGGAACCTCATGTTCATAGATTTTAAGGGTGGCAAGGAGATGCAAGCAAAAATCCTCGAGGAACTCGTAGAAATGGGGGTCAAAATTGCGTCATTTAGACCGGCGTTAGGATCACTAGAGGAAGTATACATGCGGATCGTCAAGGAGTGAAACTAAAGGTGCCGATAAATTTCAGGGAAGAGATCTCGAAGTTACCCATAGTGGTGAGATATGAGACGCTGAAGCAGGTTAGACGTCGCCGACTTACTGGTCTCCTGTTTCTAGGTTCAGCGATTACAGCCGTGGCAATGGTGATTGGCGCGGTCTTGCTTCCCACGGTGCCCATGATCGGTACGATGAACGCCCTAGGTTTTAGTCAATATGCAGTCGGGATGGGCGAGGTTTCTCTCTTTGGGTTGATTGCCGCGGTCGCGTTCTCAGGAGATTCAGTGTCAAGCGAATTTGAACAGAAGACTGGTTACTTGATCTTTCCTAATCCGATCAAGAGGTTTACTTTACTGATAGGTAAGTATGTGTCTTGTTGCATCGCGGCCGCTCTCGTAATCTCAATGCCGTATCTTATCATATCTGTTGGGGTTGCGATCATGTACGGCGAGCTACCAGTTCAGCTCATTGTCTCTTATCTCTTTTCACTGCTATATGTTTGCAGCGTTGTTGCGCTGACTCTCGTATTCAGCTCATTGTTTAAAGGTGCCATGGGCGCGTCGGTGCTTCCGTTCATACTTCTGTTCTTTGGGTTTCCGATAATAATGGCGATGATGATGTTTGGAGGAATCGAACCATTCATGTTCCTCAACTACGGTTCGGACATAATTACAGACATTCTAATGAATCCGTATCCCGCACATCAAGTAACGTATCCCATAGGAGCCGCAGGCATTTATCTGAATATTACGACATTCACGCCGACAGTGGAAGAAGGAATCATCATAATACTGTTCTATTTAGTTGTGAGCCTGATCGTGAGTGCTCTTCTGATTAGAAGGAGGCAGATGGCGTAACAGGAGTTTCCGAATTTCTTCTCATGTAGTGTTTCGAAATATTGGCAGATATGCTTAAATATCGGTAACCTTCTCTAAGGGCTACAGTTGCTGAAGGTATTCTTTTTCCAGGAAGGCTCGGAAACTTTGCGGTAAACTGCGGAGGTTTTTTGAGGCTCTTTTTGAGAAGAAGGTGTCTTCTGCAGCATAATGAACTAAAGCAAGTAAGGTGTGAAGAAGAAAATGTCGTACAGAAGAGGCGGCAGTGGTTTCCACGGTGGTGGCGGCTACGGTGGTGGCGGTCCACGAAGATCCTTTGCTCCTAAGCCAGTCGAAGTTGGAAAGATCTACGATCTCGAAGTCACTGACACAAGCAAGCGTGGCGAGGGTGTTGCAAAGTTTGAGGGTCTGGTAGTCTTCATTCCAGGTGCAAAGCCCGGTCAGAAGCTGAAGGCTAAGATCACCAGAGTCGGAGCGCGTTTCGCTATCGCCGAACCAGTAGGTGCTGGAAAAGCATCAGGCGAAGAAGGAGAAGAAGAGCAATCCGAGGAAACCGAGACTGAAGAGATTGAGTAAGCTCTCCAATCGTTGACGATTTGTGAGAGAAACTCTACGCAGATTGTAAGGAAAAGGGATACTGTGTGAATTGTTTTTGACCGGTAACCCCTTTACTTATTTTTTTGGTCTCGTAGCTATCAGGACAGTATCATGGTACGTTCATGATTTTGGGTTATGTGTCATGTAGCATTGATTTATGGTATCATTAGTTAGTTGTTAGTGGTGGACGGTAACTTGCTGGAGGTAGATGACGCTGGATGGGGGGACTTGTTGGATGGAGTCGTGCTCGGTTTTCTCAGGGTGGAAGACAG
Organism: Candidatus Atabeyarchaeum deiterrae; assembly: GCA_037310415.1. Taxonomy (GTDB): domain Archaea; phylum Asgardarchaeota; class Atabeyarchaeia; order Atabeyarchaeales; family Atabeyarchaeaceae; genus Atabeyarchaeum; species Atabeyarchaeum deiterrae. Next base: position 1,133,012 of record CP147780.1, on the reverse strand, counting down.
TGCGTTTCTGGTCAAGGTCATAGATGTGAAGTTCTTCCACAAACCGTTTTTCGCCGAAAAACTCTATTTGGACGAGGCAGCGAAACTCGCACACGAAGCACTTAAAGAGCTGAAAACCAAAAAGAGCGAAGAGATCCGAATATGCACGGCGCCTGTGTTGGAAAAGGTTAGGAAGACGCTAGCAGATGAGGGTTATAAGGTCACACCAGCAAAGATAGTTGGTGAATTGCAGGTGAAAGTTGAGGCTGCCTTCGTTGATAGACTTGAGAAGATGGGGGTTGAAGAGGGTTCAGTTCCACTTGAACCTTGCAGAGACAGGTTTTATGCTCAACTAAGATGGATCCATGAGGACCTCACAAATAGAGAGAAATATGTCAAAACAGCTTGGAAAAGTTGGAAACGTTGGCGAAATTGGAGAATGCGGCGCAGACCTGTCTCGAGGTCAAGAGTGAGAAAAGTGAGAAGAACTGATGGTGAAAGAGTAGAAGACTGGTGGAGCTGGTAATGTTTCTCTGAAAGACTGCTTCGGCCATTACCTTCAGCATGGTCCTCTGATTTCAAAAAAAACGACTATTTTGCAGGCTTTGCTTTCAATGAGTCTAGTAACGCTCATTAACTCATTTCTTGCTGATTCAATTGTCTGCAACCATTTTGAAATGTATACTTTTTTGCCATCTTTCTCTGTTTTTTGATCTAGGGGCTCGTAGTCCGGCGGGGCTGCTTTCTCAGCCGGGGTGGCGATTTCCACTCTGTATTCTCTGTGCTCTCCGTCGTCAGCTTTGACCTTTCTTGTTCCCAGCCATGCTTCGTAGTACACCATTAATTCATCTGCCTCCCTGTTGATCTTGTGATAATGCTACTCGACTATTTTGGTAATTGTACCAATAGTCCTTGTACTCGCTTCTCTTGTAACGATCCTATCTCCTGAAATTAAATACTCGGGTCGTCTGGTGAAACGCAAGCGGACTTTTGCGGCGTCTCCAACAACCAGATATCTCTTGTCATATATTCTCTCGAAAATAACTGTCTGGTGGATTGTGTTACATTGCAGCACAGGCGAGTATCCTTCGGCTATTCTTGTGGGATGTCTCGTGACTAGTACATCCGCTTCAAAGCACCACTTGGCATTAAGATCGGCGTCGATGTCGCTTATGACTTGGCCTCTTCGAACAGCGGCTGGACTGACCCTCTTTATGTCAAAACCAAAGCTGTCTCCTGCTTTGACGCGTTGAACCCTGCTTTTGAAGATCTCTACGGTAGCTATTCTTCCCTCAACAAACTTCCCCTGAGTATCGGGCCCAACCTTTACCTTTTGCCCTGGCTTGAATATGCCCTGTCTAACTGAACCTGTCACAACTACATTTGTTCCTCTAATTCCGCGATAGATCTTGTCAATGTATGCAAGTGCTGGCCTTGAGAATACTTCATCCGAGATCCTCGTAGGCAGCATGCTTAACGTCTTGCGCAATTCGTCTATTCCTTCTCCTGTGACAGCACTAACTTCTAATACGGGAACAAGTATGTTTCGAGACATCTCCCTGCAAGCAACTTCAAGACCAACGTCATCCTTCACTAGGAGAGGAACGCGCCCCATTGACTTCAATGTATCCTTAGTGACTTGGATTACTTTCTCTTTTTGTTCGCCAGTTGCTAGGTCCCCTCTCGAGATAACAATCATGAAGGGTATGCATTGACCGGCAAGCAGAAGCAGGTGTTCGCGGGTATTGTCATCTAACCTAGTCAATTTGGTCTTAAGTTCCTCGCTCAGTATTAGCTCGTATTCGTCCAACGCTGGTATCAGTACCATCGCGAATTGAGCATCAGCGCCTAATATGCTGCGTATCATTGTCTTAACATAGATTGAGTGACCCGGGGCGTCGTAGAACACCACAAGTCTCTTGGATTGTTCCAGTATTCTGGCAATTTCCTCGATGTCTGTAGGCCTCTTTCTCAGAATTGGCTCGTCCTTACTGTTGAACCCAAGAAAAGTCACGTGAAGGTCAGTTGTCTGGCCGCCTTCAATCTCCTGAGGGTGCTTGAGTAGTGATGATCGAGCGCTGCCTCTTCCATCGTCGAGTTCTCCCCCAGTTAACACTCCAATCAGAGTACTCTTGCCAGCGTTGACTCTACCGGCAATATTGATCCCTATGGTTTCTTGTGACTCTGCGAAAATCGGTCTCTTGACTAGAATGAACTTTTCTACAAGCCCATCTTTTGTCTTGAAAAACTCCTTTTCTGCGATCTCAAGTGCGGCTTCCTTGCACAGAATGTTAAGGACCTCTTCGGCTGTGGAAATTTCACTCTGCGTTAATCCATGAACTTTCCACGATTCTCCATGAAAGTCCTCAACCCCAACTAAGAATATGCCTTCATCTTCAGCTGTGATGTACTTCAGTTGGGCAATGAGTTTCTGCTTCCTCGCCTCATTCACCAAATCATTCGATGTTAGTTGCCTCTTGAATTCAATGCGCCTGTTCTCCCCGACTTCCAGCAACTTGGTGAGTTCAGCTAAGCTCAAATCTTCCGACCGACTCTCTAATTAGGTTGAATCATCATTACTACTATTAATAGAGCTTCTGATGTTTTTTATGGTTTTCCAAGTCTTTCTTACAAAGTTCGGCATATTATCTGATGAGTCATTTTCCCTAAGAATATGCGCTATGTATTGCCGCGTTTTTCCATCGCTTGTGTATCCGCTTCCTATCTCTCCCAGTTTTTCCTTCAGTTCTCTGATTCGTTGATCTCTTCTAACCTTTGCCATTATTGAGGCGGCTGACACTACGGGTATGTTCTCGTCGGCATGATGCATCGCGAGTATCTCAATCCTTTTTGGTTTTACATGGTTCCTTAACCATTGAGCGAATCGATCGGGGTTCGTGTCAGGGCAATCGATGTAGACCTTGTCTGGACAGAGTCTGTTGATCAAGGATGCGATTTTCTCAGCCTCAAGCCTGTTTAGGCTGATCCCTCGTTTGATCCTGTTATCGATTTGTTCGGGAGAAATTTCCACTTGGAGAAGCTTCAATGCCAAGCCTTCGATTATTCTTGAGAGATCCACTCTTCGCTTTGGCGTGAGCAGCTTCGAGTCTTTCACGCCGATTCTGACAAGATCCTCAGTTTTCTCCTCTTCGATGAGGACACCTGCCAAGACCAGTGGACCCAATACTGGACCTCTGCCTGCTTCATCTATTCCTGCCACGAGCTTCCGCATTGCTCTGCACGCTCCAAATGATAGACTGCGAAAAAAACCAGTCCCAGTAGGTCAATCTAAGAGTGACATGACCGATCTCTTGAATCACTATTGCGGCCCTATTCTTGCTGAATACATTAAGGAGTTGGCTTTTTAATTGTTTCACACGCGTGCGATCCAGTGCTTTTGTTGAAAAAAACCTCTCATCCTCCTGTCACTTCTCCGTGGTCTTTGAATAGTAACGTGACGACAAGATTCTGGCTGCGTAGACGATTTCTGGGCTGGGAATATTGTGAGATGATTTGCGGTTGTCGCAAAGAAATCACTCTTCTGAAGGAAGCCGAAGAAAGATTAAAAAACGCTTCGGGATTCTGTATTGGATTACTGAGCACCATAGTACTAAGGATTAGTTGGGGGACTCGCCTTGAGCATAGACAAGAAAAAGTACTGTATCAAGCGCGCAAAGTGGGTCAACGAAGAGGATTGCCCCACATGCATGAGTTGTGTTCTTGACGTCGTGAGAGAAATGTCTGATCGCTGGAAAATGGACATAGACACAATAATGGATAAACTCACGTTTATCGCCGATCAGAAGTACGACGGAGTAACCCTGAGACAGACAGTCGACTACTTGGTAAGTGCGATCAGAACAGTTGAACAGTCATTTGAGAAGATACGCAACGCAATGTGGATAAAAGGTGAAAGAGAGTCGTCCCCCATCAATATTGGAGGAGGAGAATTGCGAAGAGACTTGCCTGCAAGCGGAAGGGCTGAGGCTGAGAGAGTTGTTCAAAGGCTAAAGGAGCTTGGACGGAGGAATGTTACATTGGATTTCTTTGCTTTGCACTTGCTCGGCAAGCCCTACAAGTATCTTCCCGCAGAGGAAAAGGAGAAGGTGCAGCTTTCGATCAAATTCCTGCTATCATCTAATGTCAACAAGATGAGACCAACTTCAACGGACGGATCCACATATGAGATCGTTTGATTTGCCGCTTCCTCTTTCTTTTCTTTTCATCTTCGCCCGTTGTTGCGGGTTATCTTCTCAATTCGGATAGAGATTCTCATGATCTGCTTTTATAACGTGGTCGTAACTAGTGCAGAGGATGTTGCCGTGAGAAGTTCGTTACGCGTTATCATCTTTGTCACGTTTAGAATCACGGCGCTCTTTCAGTATCCATTTTTCGTACTCGTCTGCATCTACTTCAAGATAGACTTGTCCACGGTACCCGCAGGCATCACATTTGTATGTTTCAGCAGTCATCCAACCTGATATGCTATCTGCCATTCTCAGTGTAGGTCTATTGCACACTGGGCAGATTCGGATTGTCTTCGATGCTGACTTCGTACGCTTCAGGTCTCGAAGTGTCTCACGGAACTTGCCTGGCATGTTCAATCCCCTTAAGTTGCATATTTCAATGATCACGGTCTTTACTGAAGATAGCTGTGTTTTATTTCTTTGCTGAGTTTATTTGATAGAACTGGATCGAAGAAAAAGCTAATGAACCTTGCCTTTGTTAACAGTCTGTTCTCTTCCTAGGCGAGTGAGAGGGATCTCGAGTCTGCTACCTCTGATGGCTAAGAGAGTTGGAACGCCTATTAACGCTGATGCCACAGCAAACAATATCTGTTCAACCGCAGTCATAGGCAATGCGCCCCAAAACGCAACCAAGGCGGCTGGGAATGGGAGAATCAGAGCTGTGAAGATATTCCCGAGCATATGTCTGGTAATGTCGGCACAATAAGCTATCATAACCCAGCCTACGAAGATGCGTTTGTGGTCTTTCGGCTCTCTAATCATAAGAGGCAGCATTTTGCCTGTAACGACAATAATGATGAGACCAAGAACGTGGTAGATCGCCATGGGCCAGGCAGCTAGGCCAACTGGTAGAATAAACCATACAACAATCAGGAGACCTAGTGGAAGTGTCGCGATATGCCAGTATCCCCAGGTTATCAGACCCGCTTGAAGAGCTGCCAATACCGGGAGAATAACGGCTATCGGACCAAAAACTGATGGGCTGATCAAGTTGCCTACAATTCCACCTATCGCAGCTGCTCCTCCACCAAGATATGGACCAAGCAGAATTCCTGTAAGCGTTTGAATAACCCAAACTAGGCGAAATACTTCTGTGACACCGATCACTACGCTCAATGGTATGAAATATGAGAGGGCTATTAACGCCCCGAAAACTCCAACCAAGGAGACATCCACTGATCTCAATTCTGGACCAAGCCTCTTAATGATACCACTTTAATCTACGCCCCTTGTGTCGAGAGAAGAACGTGGTTCCTATTTGGCAGTATAATACACCTTGAAATCCTTGCCACCTTCGACCGTCTCAACATTCAGTAACTCGAATTCACCGATTTCACTTGTGTTCTTCACATGCGTCCCACCGCAGGGTATGGGCTTGTAACCTTCGATCGTGACAATCCTCATCAAGTCAGACTTGGGCAACCTTTCTATATTCGGAGCATCACCAGCGATCTTCAACATTCTCTCATATGAGACAAAATCGACTCTTACAGGCAGGGCCTTCATTATCCCTTCGATTTCAAGCTCTCTTGCTCTACGTAATTGGTTCTTATCGGGAGCCTCACCAGCATACGTTACATAACTAGGCTCACCGAGCCACGAGTCAACAGTCTTGGAGGGCCTCCCAGTTGCAGTCTCAAGACAATGATCAAGGAGGTGACCAGCGGTATGCTTTCTCATTGCTGCGTATCGTTCATTCCAATCGATTTCACCATGCACATTCAATCCAACTTGAAGCTGGTCAGATGCTCCTTCAGTCACTTCGCCGTAGTGCACTATTACACCATCTACAATCATCACTTTCTTGACTACTAGACCTACCCCTGACTTCGTTGCTATTGTTCCAGTATCTGATGGCTGACCGCCACCTTTGGGATGAAAGGCAGACGCTCGTGTGATCATGTATGCCTTTCTCTTTCCGTCACGAGCAACTCTCACGACGTTGGATTCAAAACTCCTGGCGTATGAGTCTTTCCAATATAGGAGATCTGTCTTTGGCAGACCTTTGGTTAGCTCTCTAAGGTCCAATGCAGACACCTCCGCAACTGTCTCAAAGAAAAGGAAAAAACGAAGAATTCCAAGGTAGCTGCCAGCAATTGTGGAAAACCAAACTTCACTTAGAACTCCTGGGGGCGGGAGGTTCCTTGGTTGACTCTAGAACGTATTTCAATTCCTCCAGCGGCACACGTACGCCAAAGTTCTCCTCTATTGCCTTAACTAGGATTTCTGCACTGGCATCGTGCTGTCTAAGTTTGTGTTTAGCCTTGAGTATCAGCTCTGAAAAGTCTTCAAAATAGTTCCAAGGATAGAGGACCCAATCAGATTCTCCAACTGTAGCAGAATGAAAGTCTGGTCTTATTATAGATTCGGTTGAGTAACCTAAAGTGGCTGTCTTCAACTCTTTTGGTCCCAAGCTCTCCAAGTATTGAATGGCTGCAGTCATGCTTTTGCCTGTGCCAGCGATGTCGTCCACTGTCAGCACTCTCACACCCTTCACGTTAAGAGGTGCCTTGAACGGAATTACTGCTTCGTATTCTTCTTCAACATCAGCCTCAGCCATGTCAGGTACCTCTCCTGTCATCACGTGATGGACTTGCAGGCCAAATAGCTCATCAACCATGAGAAGATCTGATAGGACTCTCCCAGGAACAAAGCCACTTCTCGCCAACGCCACAATCACGTCAGGGAAGAATTTGCTCTTCCTGATCAGCCTTGCAACTTCCTTGCATTGCTTGTAACATTCATCCCACGTATAAATGTGATATTTCATATCGATCAGCCTGACAAATGTATTACATTCTTTGAATTTAAGAGTTTCACTTCGCAGTTTACCAGAGTGGATTCTCAGTTGATACAGTACGATACCATTAGATTTAAATGGATGCTCTCTCTTAAGAACCAAATGTAACTTCTGACTGGCACCTCAGGTGTCATCACTGAATTCATTCGCAAGATGTATGCTTTGAACCAAAGCAAGGTGTTGTGAAATGTTTGGACCTCCTGGAGTTGGCTACGACAGTGCCATAACCGTATTTAGCCCTGACGGAAGACTTTTCCAAGTAGAGTATGCTATGGAAGCTATCCGTCGTGGCGCGATAGTCGTTGGTGTGAAGGTTAAGAACGATGTTATTATGATCGCAGAGAACAGACTTGAGCAGTTGATGGAGCCCGAAGACAACACAAAGATACTTCCTATCGACACTCACATAATGGCTTCAATTGCGGGCCTTCAATCTGACGCCAGGCGGCTGATTGATTATGCCAGAGTGCAGGCTCAGGTCAACAGATTAACCTATGATGAGCCAATATCCGTTGAGAATCTGACTAGGCGTCTGTGTGATTTGATGCAGCAATATACTCAGCAAGCTGGAGTCAGACCCTTTGGCGTGGCACTCATGTTAGCAGGGATCGATGACTTGGGGCCAGAGTTATTCACAACGTTTCCAAGTGGGAGTTACTGGAACTGGAAAGCTTCGGCAATAGGAAGAGGGACAGATGCAACCAGAGAGTACTTTGAGAAGAACTATAATCCTGACCTCTCAAGAGAAGATGGTATAGTACTTGGTTTGAAGGCGTTGGCAGCAGGCATAAGAGAAACTTTGCCACCGGACAAGATTGAGATTGCTTACATCTCGGCTGTGGAGAAGAAATACATGAAACTGGGTAGAGCTGAGATAAAGATCTACGTCGATAAGTCGAAGAAGTAGGGAAGATTCCTTTTTTGAATGTATGGATCACTTTATCTCGAGTTCTGGGCGTTCCTAGTGGATCCGCAAGACACAGGACTCTATGCTCCCCACCTCCTGACAAGAAACAGCGATCTAGAACAATCACTTGCCAACGCTATTTCCTGTAACGATTTTAATGACATAATCAGAGGCGTTTTGCAGAGCTGTGCTGAATCCCGGCTCAAAACCTATTGAGACACTTTCAACACCCTTTTCCTTGACTTTTCGCAAGATAGGGGCGCATCTCGCATGTCGGCTCGCTAGTGCAATTGTATTGATCTTGTGGCTTTCTATCGCATCGATTGCTTCAACAGCCATGGTGGTATAGATGTCGATAGCAGTCACCACAGGCGTGAACCCACTATTTGCTATTGCCTCCAGCAGCCTGTCAGTTGCAAAAGTGTTCAAGAAAACCTTGGCTATTACTATGTTGCCAAGCCGCTCCACGGGCTCCCTGATGTATTCAAGTTTCACATTAAACTCCTTGCGGAGCATGTTCGGTCCGTCGACCAATATGGCGATCTTCTTATCAATTGGAGGTGTTTGCTTGACTATCTCCCAGCGTTCAGTCTTAGAAGAGCGCGACATGGTCGTTTCATCCTCGGAACCCAAATCCAGAAGGCTTCTGAATCATTAGTCTCAGGGGTTATTCTTTCAGTCCTCTCTCCTCAGTTCGCTTTGAGATATTGGAACATGTTTTTATAGTCTATTGGATAGAATATGAAGTTATCTATCAGTACGCTGTGAACTTCTGAGTCACTGATGTTACACGCTCCTGAGCGTCCTCTTTAGAATCAATATATCGGGCGGTTAGAGTGGACTGTGAAGGTAATACAATCTAATCTGCATTCCTGTCATAGTGTGATTCAAAACTTCCGAAGAGCGGTTCCCCGAGAACTCGTCATCCCATTTGCCGATGTCATTTTTCCAGAGGAGAAGCTGTCGTGTGTCGTCGGTAGGGAAGTAAGATTCTCGCTGGCGGTCGATGATAAGGGAGCCGCTGGTTCATGCATACTGGCGTCATCTCCGGAGCCGATGAGAACAGAGATACTTTTCATGCATGCTATCCGAAGCGAAAAAGAGGTTCTTCTAGCCCTATTAGCTGAGGTTTTATCGCTCCTTGGATCTAGGAGAGCGCCTGATCTAGAAGCCAAGTATGTTGTGCCTATCAACTCTCCTAAGTTTAGGATGGCAATGGAAGAAAACAAGTTCAGCAGAAAAGCTGAAGACAGGTATCTCTTGGAAGTTGCCCGCTTAAGGAGAATAAAAGAATCTCCCGATAGCAGGTTCAAGGTCAAGAAGGCAGGATCTGCTCTTGACTGGAGAGCACTATTCATATCGGCCACCACTTCACGACCATTCGAAGATACTGTGAAACAGGTTCACTCCGAGACACCCGTTGGAACCTTGGAAGACGATGACTTGGTCAGGTTAATAGTGTATGATGGGACTCTGATGGTCGGTACCATTGGCTATACAATTTGCAGAAACATTGAGTATGTCGATAAGATGAGTATCTTGCCAAGTCGCGGGGACAGCTTAGATCTTGCGAAGGCACTGCTAACCAATGTCATGCAATCTGCCAGGCGCAATCAATGTGATTACATTGTCAGCGATGTTGAAGAAAATTCTCCTGTAAAAGGAGCTCTAGACGAAGTAGGGTTCAAGCAAGTAGGCAAGGTAGATTACTACTCTAGAGTCATTACATCAAAACATGGGAACAATATACACAACTAGCGAAAGTCATTGTCGTTATGCGATATAACTTTCGCCCTCTTTCTCATCCTTCTTCCTCGTTTGAGGACTCGGCATAGGCGGCGGTGGAATTGGTGGCGGAACCTGGAGGTCATCAGATAATCCTGCTGCCTTAACCAGGCATTTCATTATGATCGGACCAACTATGAGAGGCATGAGGTCTGGTGGCAGATCAGCGCGACTTCTCCAAGAAGACAGCATCTTGTCCTCTTCACTTTTCGAGACCTGACAGATTGCCTGTCCCTCGATGCGGATTGATGCGACATTAGGGTCGTAAATGCACTGGAACGCAAATCCAACTCGCAAAGCCTCGAAATTTCCTGATGGAGTTGGCAGAGAAGCATTCTGGACAGACTTGACCCTGACGTTGTTTCCTACACTCTTGACAGGTGGAAATTGCTCTTCAAATCCTATGTTTCGCTCTGCCTCAAGCTTTTCCAGAACAATACCTATGACTCTCATCTAAAAGACACAACCACATGACCCACATCACTAATGTTAATCTTCATTCTCTAAGGGCTTGAGATTTATCTGTCCACCTACGATCTCCATGTTGTAGATCCTATTAACCTCGATCGGTATTCCAAGCTCTTCTATTTCCTCTTCTAGGAGCCAGACGCTCATTCTAGGCACAGCCATTGGAAACATTCCTTGGAAGCCTTTCATGAGTGGTCCCATGAGAGCCGCCACATCCACTCCCATAGAATTCTGGTCATGTTCTGCTGACGCGAAGATTGGCTGCCTGATCTTCTGCTCTTCGGCAAAGTCGATCTGCCTCCCGAGTTTCCCGTCAGGAGACTTGAAGCTAGTCACTCGTGTAATTCTGACTTTAACTAACATTGGTATCTCCCTCTGAACACTTGATTGCTTCGAAATGTATCTTCCCAAGCATTCGGGCAAAAAGCTCTACTCGTCGGAACAGGTTTCAAACGTCCTAGTTCCTTACGATTACTCTACTGATCTATGACTTAAATAGTATTTGTTAGTGAATGCTTCCATATTTACCGAATTTGAGGGCGGCCTCGACAAGCGATTTGATGTTTGCTATCTTCGCTTCATATGGTACTTCGCATCCACTGCTGAGGATGAAGCCTCCTCCCTTCGCAGCGTCTTCAATGCATCTTCTTGCTTCTCTAATGACATCATCAACGCTACCTTGCATCAGGATCCCTGTCGGGTTTACGTTCCCTTGAATACATATCTTGGCCCCTACCCTGTGTTTGGCCTCCTTCAAGTTGACCTGGGAGTCAAGTTCGAGAATCTTCGCTCCGCTTTCAACCATTCCCTCAAGAATCGGTGTGGTCTGGCCACAAATATGCAGGGATGGAATAGCACCAGCTTTTGATATTTGGTTCAGAATCTCCTTGAGGTATGGCAAGGAATAGCCTTCGAACATCTTTGGAGAGATCATGGTTGTTGATGCACTTGGATCTGCCACTACTATGACGTCTGCTCCACTCTCTATCTTAGCCAACGCGAATGCTTTCGAAGCTTCCATGGTGAGCCTGTTCATGGAATGAACCATTTTGGGGTTTCTGATTAGGTCCAACATTAACACATCCGTCTTGCGAAGTAGACCCGAAAGCGTCAGCGGGCCAGGAACGTAGCTGAAGATAGGAACCTTATCTCCTACAGATTCTCTGATTAGCTTGATCGATTGCAGGTGTAGAGGCAGCCTGCCATCTCTTTTTGGATCCGGAATCCTAATTTTGTCGAGATCCGTTTCCTGGTTCACCAGAGCTCCGTCCACGCTTGGAATCCCATCATCGGGTATTTTCAGCTTCGAGCCCATTGCTTCAGCCGTGACAGTAAAAGATCCTTCCCATCCTGCATAAATACCGTCGTAACCGAATTCCTTGTACCCTGTCACCAATGCTTTTGCCATCTTCTCTGCGCTCTTCAAAGCTTCCGAGAACTTCAAGTGAACAAGTCTGCCACAAGTATAGGTTATCTCGGGAACTACAGGCACTCTATCAGTTTCTCGAAGCTCAATTGCTGAACGAACTCTGTCAAATGGAGATAAATCACTTGATCTGTTCCTGGGCATTTGCATCACCACGTCGAAAACTGGTGTAGTAGGTAAATCAGGTGCGAATTTGAGAAATAAAACAAGGGAGAGCTCTATATGCCTCCCTCCCCGAAGATCTAACCCCGGGCGTATCTCGCTTCTACTATTCGACAGGTCGGCTTTATCCTACCTTGCCTCTTCCCTTCAGCTACTTCTTGGGCTTGGGAAGCAACGACTGAATGAGCGGCATGAATTGCTTTATTGTTTGCTTCATGATTATGTATACAGTTATGGCGCCCGCTATGAAACCAGTTATTGCCAAGCCTACGATGTCGAGCAAAAGATACGTCATGCTCGAAAACAGAACGGGTAGAAAAATGATTTCAAGTACAAGCCCTATGACTAAAGTGAGTATCATTACGAGTACTCCGCCCATGAATGTTGCTTTCGTGATGCCCTTCTTTATCATTTGGTCAAAACCCAAAGTCTATCCTCTCTCGCTCTCTTTTTTTCAATTCCTTATACTGTACTTGTCTGAAATGTGTTTCGTTTCTTCACCCTTATATAAGTGACGATCAACCGATTAAGATGCGTTCGGAGAGAGACGATTTGCCTCGCCATAAATCTTCAGGAGCAAATTAACAACAGTAATATCGACAACTGTAAGAAATGTATTGCATTAAGTCCGATTTCCTCTGAATACCATAGCCTAACGCATTTGCGCTCACCTGGACTCCGCAAGAGGGGTCCTATGTTTGAGTGGATTAGTCTTCTTCCTTCTCCTGCAGGCACATATGAGTCGCCCAATATGCTTTTAAACTCATTACGAAATAAAGGCGACTTAGTCAACATGGAGGTGTCAAAGCCTTTGGATGTTTTTGAAGCGATGTACACTAGGAGAACTATAAGGCACTTTAAGAAAGGTGAAAAAGTTCCTGACGCAATGGTGGAAAGAGTAATAGATGCAGGGAGACAAGCACCTTCTCCAGAAAACATTCAACCGTGGAAATGGATTGTCATCCGTGACCAAGAGTCAAAGAGGCTATTGGCTGACTTGGCTCAGGAGACGTCTGCTCTGGCATTCGGAATGGCTAAATACGACATGCCTGCAGACCGCCTGTGGTACGTTCCGCCCGAAGGAAGGGTAGACACTGTTGAAGGAATGTTTGATGGCTCCCTCTTCAGGTATCCCGAGAATTCTGATGTGGTACTTTTGTCCTGCACATCGGATCAGTATTATGACATACCCTATGTTCCGTCATCGATTCGTGAAATAACCGACATGGCCTTCGCAATGTCAATGGAGAACATGTGGTTGGCAGCAACAGCCTTGGGACTCGGAGCAGGATGGGACAGTTTCCCATGCATAGGCGATGAAAGGCGACGCGACATGGTTCTAAAGCACTTTGGAATCCCATACGGGTGGCGTCCCGTAACAGCATTCTGTCTGGGCGTGCCAGAAAGATCAAGAGCACTTGGGCCAACAAGATACCCATTTGAAGGCGTCACTTTCTCTGAGTATTGGGGAAAACCATACGTTAGGGCTGCACTGCGAAAGAAATGAAAGAAGGAGGAAGTGAGAAAAATCAATGCCAATATCATTTGAACTGACTCCTCAAGTCAAAGCGAAAATTGATGAATTTGCCAAAACCGCTGGAATGAAAACAGAGGATCTCTGCAGACTCATCGTTGAGAATTGGCTAACAGGTGGCGGACTCATAGAGGTCGGTAGAAAGAAGGGCGATCAGCAGAGGATAGCACTGGACTGGCCAATGGGGTTTATGATCTTCATGAAGGATCCAACAGGAGTCAAGAAAATCGAGAAGGTGAAGGGAATCTACACTAAATCGACAATTGATGCAGAGTATAACCTAGCAAAATAGGGAGGGAGAGTCCTAACAATGAGTGAGTGGCTTGGAAAAACCAGAATAGAGAAAGAAGATCTGTCGAAGTGGATTGTGGAACATGCCTACTTTGGAAGCATGGGCAGGTGGTTTCTAGATATAAACAAAGTTCACGTGGAGCTAGTATTGCCTGACGATGTCGTGGACAAGCTTGAAAAGAAGATGGTCAAGAAATATGGCAGCATCTCAGCTGGAAATCTGCGCCGAGTGTGCTTGGATGCCATAAAGGAGTACGCAGCAAAGCAGACCTGAGGAGAGGAAATGGATCGCATAATAGATGAAGGTGAATTGAGAGATGGTAGACCTAGAAAAAGTCGAAGCGGGATTCAAGAAACTCGTAGATTCAATCAACAAGAACCCCAAAGCTAAAGATGTTCTCAAAACATGGCTTAAGGGATACTATGGGAGGATCCATAATTTCCAGATCGGCGCGAAGGAGTTCCACATAGTCTTCCGCCCTGATGGCGCAGAATTTGGAAGTGGACTATATCCTGCACCCGATCTGACCCTAAAAGTCGATCCAGACGCGTGGAACGACATGATCTCAGGCAAGGCAAAGCCAATTGGCGGAGGTTCGCTTCTGGAGCAAGGAAAACTCATGATCTACGGCGCAGGCAATGAAATTGCCATGTTCATAAAACTCGCGATGACTGTTGGAGTTATTCCATTGGGGTAGAATCAGAGAAATTGATTGTTTCACATACTCCTCTTTTTTATTTCTCTGCAATCTCATTGAGAGTGAATCATGTTTCTAAGCATTCTTAGGTCACGTTCAAGTAGCATCCTGTACTTGTTTGGCTGGTACTCGAGGAATATCATCCCTGTGAATCTGCTGCTTCTTATTGCACGTATGATCTTTGTGAAGTCAAGGTCTCCTTTTGAGCTGAAGATTGGCATATGTCTCTCGTCATCGTTGCGGTTAGAGAAGTGGAAGACGTTAATCCAGTCAATGTTGTTCAATATATCTCCTACTACCTGGTCCGTATCTCCAGTCGTATGTGAAGTATCATATGCTATGCTATATACATTTGACAGATCCTCAATGAATTCACGTGTGTCTGTTGCTCCCGAAGGAACCCTATTTCTTTCAGGAAATGTTTCAATGGAAAGAGTAACATTGTGTTGTTCAAGCTCTCCTGAGAACTTCTTAAGAATATCTATAAGCTCTGCACCATCACGCTGCAAACGACCAGGCGCGGAACCTGACATTCTACCAGGATGAACAACTACACTTCTGCAATTCATTCTGCCACAAAAGGGGAGAAACACAGTGAGAAGTTCCCGCACTCTGTGTTCACTCAGGATATTGATGTTTGGCAGGTGAAGCGAAACCACGTTGAGCGCAGATTCAAGCAAAGCATTCTCAGCGAGGTTCAAAATGGATTGGTACTTACTGGATACCTCTGCGCTTCCATCATATTTGAAAAATGATAGTTCAACCAATTCCAATTCTGCTGCATCCGCAACTCTCTTTCCAAATGAGTCCGGCTCATCTTCCGGAAATGATAATCTGGCGCCACTCAAAATTTCGCCAATGGGAGCACTTCTTGTATCTGACTGGTATTGGCGATGCGCTATGTCCTCGAAGTCACCCAGCGCTTCATGACCTTCGATTTGTTCAAGAGGAAACTGGACGCCACCTGCCCTAGCATAGATGTCCTCCCCATTCTTTATGTTTCTAATAGCCCGGATCCTATGAAAAGGAATCATGGTCTCTTCGATCACGAAGAAACTCTTCTCCATGCCTGTTATGTCACTAGCTCTGACAACCTTGAGATCATGAATTGCTCCCCTGTGGACAAAGATCACCGCATAGTCAACTAAACTGTACCTCTTGTCCCATGTTAGTTTGTTAAGAACCTCTCTAGCGCCGACCAAGAGTTGCACCCACCCTATTAGCGAGCGGACTAGCTCTACAGAATCAACTGATATTGAGGGAAATAACTTTATAACATATTCTGGGAAAATCGATAGCATCAATACCTAACGTCACTGATTTGCCAACTGAAGAATTCGGGAAACGCGAGATATAGGTCGCGCTTTCACGGGAACATCAGCAAAGGCAGTGATCCACGCAGAATCCTTTTATACCTCACTTTTTCCAACTTATTAAGCCCTAAGAAAAGGATGTGGTTGTGAACTATAGAGTTGGGTATCTTTGAGGAACTTGAACCATTGTTCAACCCGAAGGTTGTGGCGTGCATTGGCGCGTCGAGAGATCCCATCAGTGTCAGTGGTTTTTTGATAAAGAATATTGTGAATGGGGGATTCAAAGGCAGAGTCTATCTCGTGAACTCTAACGCAACTTCAAAGATATTGAAACTTGAAACAGTCAATAGAGTCAGTCAGATAAAGGACTATATTGACTGCGCAATCTTCACCCTTCCAGCGAAATTCGTGCCAGAGACAATGGAGGATTGCGTCTCACAGAACGTGAAAGCAGCCATTGTTATCTCTGCTGGGTTTAGCGAAATTGGAGAGTCAGGTTCAGAGCTGGAACATGAGGTCGTACGAATAGCCAGAAAGGGTGGGATCCGCTTCACTGGCCCTAATTGCAACGGCGTGTATAGCGCATCCTCAAGCTTCTCAGCCTTGCTCGGTCCCATAAGACCTCTTCCCGGCAATATCGCGTTTGTGTCACAAGGTGGGAGCCCCGGAGTTATCGTACACGGATTAACGTATCGGCGCCGAATGGGTCTAAGCAAGTTTGTTAACGTAGGGGACTCAGCCAACCTAGACTTATCCGACATCATTGAATACTACACGCATGACCCTACAACGAAGGTAATCATGACTTATTTTGAAGGCCTCAGAGATGGCAGAAAATACATGGAGACGGTGAAGCAGGCTTCCTTAAGAAAACCGGTTCTAGTTATGAAAGCAGGAACAGGAGAAACGAGCCAGAAAGTCGTCGCATCACATGTCGGAACGCTTGCGGGTTCAGATAGAATTGTTTCGGCAGCTTTCAAAGCGAGCGGAGCAATACGTGCTGATAGTGTTTCTAGAATGTTTGATCTAGCAATAGCTTTCTCAACCCAACCGATTCCCCACGGACCTAACATAGGGATCGTAACGTTCGGTGGAGGCGTCGGCGTACAATTCATGGATCAAGCTGATCACCTGAACCTTAAAGTTCCTCCACTCAAAAAGGATGCTATTGAAACATTGAATAAGATCCTTCCGACGTACTGGAGTCATGCTAATCCCGCTGATTTGACCGATGGCGCCTTCGGTGAAGGTGTAGTGTCAACGTGTACGGAAACGCTTCTAAAACAAGATTACATTGACGCCGTGATAGTCATAGGCGTAGGGTTGCTGGAAGCCTTCACCCTTGTCCTGGAAGACACTATCATGACAGAGATGGGAACCAAGAGGGAACTAGATGAAGCGAAAGCACTCGCTGGACTCAAGCAAAAGTACGGCAAACCGATAGTAGGATTGACAATATATGCCAATCAAGATAGCAGGGTTCTGCGCTATCTCAGACAAGAGGGGGGCATCCCAGTATACGAGGATCCTCAGACAGCGGCTCAGGCGATAAGGGCAATGCTCGACTACAAAAGCTACTTGGAGCGCATCCCCCTAGTGGTAGCACATCAATAGCTCCAGGGTGTACTTCCTACTTCGCGCCCGTCAAGTTGTCAAGTTGTCCTTGAAGACCTTCCAGCTGTGATTTTACTAGATTCTTGATTACCCTATTCAAGTCTCTGACATGTTCCTCGTTTTCCAAGATCTCCCCTGTGAGCATTCCGCCAATTGTTCGGATGCTTATATTGGAGTTTCTGAATTCCTCCAGTGCCTTCCTGAGGTCAGGTTCAGCCAAGTAGAGCTTGTTCTCTATTGAAGGCATGAAAGCGTAAAGAGTAATCGAGTCGCCCATGTTATGATTCAGCGGATAGTAGAGTTCGGCTATTCTGTGCTCGACCCACTTGATCTGCCTGCCTTTTCGGTCATCTTTCAATATTCTGCTCGTGTCAATTATAGACACAACAACCAATAGAAATGTAACAAAAGCCAGGATAAGTGTTGCTCCTGCAACTTCGTCCAAGATCGGAAGCCTCCGCTCCAAGGAAACGATAGTCACGTGATCGGCTGAACCTTCTTAAGTTTTCCACTCGATAATCTTACAGGAATATGGCTAGGTTCCAGGGGAGAGAAGTCCCTCAGTTCCGAGGACCCTCAGATGGCAGCTCAGGCAATAAGGGCGATGCTGAATTGCACAAACGAATTGAAACGTGTTAGACAACAATAGGAAGCAACAAGATCTTAGTCAGCTTCTCTTGATCGCATCATGATTTCTATGATAAGACATAGTACGCCCATGCAATAGCAGTGACTTGAATTGAAGTTTCTCCTCTCTAGAACGAAGTGTAGTAAGAAGCTCTACATTGTGAAGAGCAATCTCACTAGCCGCAATCTCCTCTCTCACCCTAACAAGACAATCAATAACCAAGAAAACTACTACTATCCCCTTGATCCCCATGTAGCCAACCTTGCCGGAGTACGCTTGAAGCTGCTCAACAATCCTCTCCTCGTAGTCGCCAGCAACTACCTCAAGTATGAAGCTGCCACCTCTGTTCTCAAGCAAGCCATCCGTGCACCAAGTCTTCCCACCATACTCAAAGCCGTAGTCCCTACAGCGACCTCCCAACTCGGAGTTCCACCTCCAAATCTCATTCATAAGCGTGTCGTGGAGAACCGTCGGTCTCGCTGCGTCAAGATAGAAGACTGCGTTACTTTTCTTGAGCGAGGAGATGAATGGGATATTCCTCGCAACCTTGATTAATCCCTCGTCCCTCAAACTCTTGGCAACCTCGCTGACTCTAGGCAGACGTACGCCAAGTTTCTCAGCAACCGCATGAGGCTCAATGCCCCCAGACTCTTTGACAACCGCCAAGACCCTATTCCTAATCAACCTCTTATTCTCATTTTCAATGTCTCCAGTTCCCGATCCTGCTTCATCCGATGCCTCCAGTCGACTCGAATCGTCTTTCTCAAGTCTTGTCTTACCTTCATCCGCTCCGTCCTCTCCTTCCCCCGTCAGGATTCCAAGCTGTATATGGTGAAGTACATAGTCTGCGAGGAGAGACATGGTTCGCCTATTGAAGGCCAAGACACATAAGCAGTCTCTGCCTAGTTCGCCTCTTCGGCGCGCTTCCTCAAGTTTCTTAGCGATGCTGCTCCACAAGGTGACAACAACAACCTTAGTCTCGATGTCTCTGCCCGTGTCGGAGAGTAGTCTTCCCCTAGTAGAAGCGAATTCCTCTGCCGCTCTCCCTATTCTATCTCTCAACACTGACAACACGGAGCTGCTCTCGCCAGCTAATTGAATAATGAGAGGATACATGTATTGGATGATCATGTCTGCGCTGTTCATCCCCTTGGGTTGCAACTCAGCCAGCGCTTCCCTGCTGGTCACCTCGCTGTAGATCTTCTCACGAACGTACGCTACTATGCCACTACCATATGTTCCCTTCTTCGGCACGTAGTACGCGTACTGGAAACCCTTACCGTATGCGTAGTTGGGTATCTTCGCAACCACAATTAGACCGGCGGATTTGAGCATGAGCATCATGCGGTGAGCAACCTTCGACGACACGCCGAGAATACGGGAAACAAACTCGCTGTCAACGGCAAGTCCGTCCGCTAGACATGGGCTTAGTTTTCCCCAAGCCTCACGGCTATCTGCATTTAGCCTGCAAACCTTATCTTCCTCGCATTCGTCACCGTCCTCCCCTTTCGTCGCTTTCCCAACGCATTCCTCTTCCAAGACTGCTTCTGCCGTTTTGACCCCGACTGTTTCACTTTCCAAGAGTGAGTTCTCCCCACTGTGCAACCGCGATGGCTCCAGCTTATTTTCACTGCTTTGCCTTCCCACCTCTTCTCCCCACATGTCATACATGAGCGGGTAGTTGATCATGTTGTTAACAGTTATGTCGCGATCGGTAACCTTTCTACTTACGAAGGTGCTGACATCTTGGACCCGAATCCGCATCGGCGCAGGGTGCTGGGGAACCATGATGATCGCTTCCTGCCTCGGCAACACCTTAAGGTATGCTTGCTGCTCCTCGGACAGGTTTATCCAAGCAGCCACATCCCTACTGTCCACCACGGTCCTGAAGAACAACTTTACACCGCTGTTCCCGATCACGTTCTCTGCTATGTTAGGTCTTTGCGACACCACGATCAAGCCTTGACCCGTCGCTCGAAGAAGCATAGCCATGTACTCGATTGTTCCCACGTCGGCGGTAGTCTTCTTCGCAAGCACCTCAGGCACCACATCGAGGGCATCGTCCACAACGAACAGGTGTCTCAGCTGACCACTGAAGTCAGGGCCCCTGTTCAACGACGCAACGCTAACATACTTGCCAATGATGTTGGCTAGCAACCGAACATCTTCAGGCGTGCCCTGCCTTCGAAGTTCACTAAGATCAATTATGGCGTTGCGCTGGACAAGGTGGTTGAAGTTCACGTTGCTTTCTCTGCAGTTGAACACTTGGGAGAGGGGTGGTCGAGTGAACTGCCCCACTCTGTTAAGTATCCCTTGGATAGTCGCGCCTAGTTGAGGCAACTCTTCTCCGTGCAGAGTAAGATACTCTGCTAGATTCGCGTTAAACTTGTCCCAGTCGCCCCCAATAGACATACTGAGAACATCGTAGAGCACGCGCTCCATCTGCGGAGTGAGTTCAGTTCGGTTTGTGAATAAGATCTCCCTGATAATGTTGAAAATGCGCTTCGCGTGACTCTCAGGCTCATCACCTTGGGGGTCGAACAAGTTTATCAAAAGGGGAGCAAGGCGAGACCCAGGCAAGAAATAGATTATTCCCCTCTCAGGTCGAATGAGGCAGCGGTACTCTCCTTTCTGATCGAGTACGAGAAAGGGAATACGGGAGCCAAGCTCATTTTCAGCCCCATTAGCCTCGTTTCCTCCAGTCATATCCCATAACAAACTGATAATATGGCAGGTTTTCCCTGAACCTGTCTCGCCGAACACAACAGCGTGAGTGCCTAACACACGCACGGGAACAGTTAGGGGGTACAACGCTCCACCAGTAGAATTGAGAACATCCCCCAGCGTGATAACGTCAACATGGTTGCTGCCGATAATCACTGACGGGTCAGGTGCCTCAAAGAGAGGCGCGGTCATCCTAGTCAGAGGCGGATGCGGCTCCTCGGGTATGTGAACCAGAGAACTCAATCTTAGGCTGCTCATCCCGGTCACGTATCTCCTTGGAAGGAGAACTCTCCGCATGATACGGGGAAGGTACGCTACAATCTCTTTACCATGAAGAAAACTGCTAACTGGCGAGAAGTGGCTGCCACTCCAAACACTTCTCAAGACACTTCTTACCGACTCAAGCTTCTGCTTGACAAGGCCAAGGCTGTCGCTCACCACGACTACATATGTGGAGACCTTCCACCATCCTACGCGCTGACCGAACTCAATCTCCATTGCCTCAACTTCAACCTTTTTTCGTGCCAGACTCAACCTTACATCGGGCTTCTCCCGCAACTTCTCCCTCAACGACGCATCACTGGGGTGCTTAGGAGGGTTTGAAGCCTCAAATGAGACAACAAAGCGCACTTCACCTCTCTCTTCACCGCCGCGACCAAACCTCAATGCGCTGTTAATACCAGTTATGAACTGGTCAATCTGACAACGCTGTTCGTGGGCGCTCATCTCGGGGCGACCCATGAGAGCGACGACCCCAAGATAGCGGGATCGCCCACCAGAGACAACCTGGGCGATTCTGTTGTCTACTGCCAGAACTTCAACCGTTCCTCTGTAGTTAGCTTTCTCCACGAACCCCATCAACGCAAGGTCCACGAGATGTTCTCTTCTCACCTCCATGAGTTGAACAGGAAACTTACTCAGCAAACTTGCCTCAATCTGCTCCCTTCTTCTTTTACACTCCTCTGTGTCCTGACCAGTCACCACGAAATCCACGCCTATGAGTCCGTTCTTGAAGTGGATCTCGTATCCCAAGCCTCCACCATTTCCTACACGTTTAGACCCATTCTTCTCAAACAAACTTGCTAGGTGACTGAACTGGTACTGCCTCTCATCGCTCACCGCAGCACCATCCTCTTGTTCGTCTCTCGATACGGCGCCTCTAACCCGTTGCCTGACACTTTCACTGGGAACACTCAGCAACTCAAGAGCCGATATAGCGAGGCCGCCAATATTATAGGTTCGCTTCCGGCGGAGGAACAATCCTGAACCTCTTCTAACGAAAACGACTAAAAAGATCATGAAGCTGGCAATGATAGTGGGTGCGATGAGTTGAGCAAAAATTGAAACGGCACTAGGAAGTACAGAAGAGAGAGCCCTCGATATCGCTTCACCGAAGAATCTCAACAGCAAGAGGAGGGCCATAACACCGACAAATAGAACAACAACAACCCTCTTTCTCCAAGCAAGCCAACGAAACTTCACACGATTCTCTAACCCCAAGAGTCTTCATCCTCGAAGCCACTACTTGAGTATGTTCCCAACGAGGCACTAAAAACCCCCAGCTATCTCCTCCTCGCTCCTTGACCTAGAGAAATCATGAGACAATGCTTAATTGATCGAGTTGACCTAATATCGGTGGAAGCCTTCCATTCGACAGGGCCAAGAAAACGCCAACATGGATTCATCAGTTCATCTTTCACCTCGCCAATAATCATCTGGAGGAATCGAAAAGTCCTTGGAGAGCGCGATGCATCGTATAGTTGGAGTAATATATCCAGTCCCAGACCGCCTCATTGACAGGCTTTTCGATGGAGGAACCAAGGTTTTCGCCAAGTTCCTTCCTCGCAACTTCACCAGATTACGACCAAAGAACAAGGTCATATTCTATGCATCTAGAGGAACAAAAAAGCTGGTCGGCGAAGGCACTATCGTGAGAGTTGAGTTTCTGACCCCTGACAGCGTTATCACTAGGTATAGGGAGAAGCTCTTTCTGAGCGAAGCCGAGTTCCTTGCCTATGTCAAGAACTCGCCTACGCGAGCCCCATCAAAGGAAGTACTAACGCTGGTGCTAAACGAACTAAGGAAGTACTCGGAACCGGTTGCATACCATAAGCCAATCACAATGGCTGGGCAGTATCTGACAGCTGTGGAGTACGAGTCATTTATGCGAAAAAAGCTGGCGGCCACGCAGGAATAAACTTCAATGCTGCCATAGAAGGAGTAATCAAGCCTTTTTCAACATGATTCTACCTAGGAATGCTTAAAGTCTTTTACGCATCAGAGCAGTCCACCGGCTCCGCAACTGGCGGCTGAAAAGCACCTCAAGATCTATCAGTATGGTCAATGTCCCGATTCGCGATATGTCCTTCTCTTCTCGGAGAAGCTAGAAAGAAGCTCACTCTTGAAATCATTAGGAAGGCTACGATCGTCAGTCACCAACTTTTCTATCTTGCTTAACGCAGTCTGGCTGAAATCAGCGAGTTTGAACAAGAGGTTTCTGAAATCAGTTGGAAGAATAGAATACATCATTATAATTGCCTGGGCCAAGTCTTCGATATCTTCAGTATTGTCAATCTTCAACCACAGCTTGAAGACCAAATTTCTGACACGGTCAGGAAGGTTGCCAAAACAGAGCACGATGGCCCACGCTATGGATTCTGCATTTCTTGGCTCATCAGAGAGCTTGAACAGCAATTCTTTTACGGAATCAGGGAGATTGGCAAAGTCAAACACGATAGACATACCTACTCCGATATTGGTCTTGGCTTTGTCACAAAGTCTGAACAATAGCGATCTCACATTCTCAGGAACTCTTCCAAACTCCTCTACAATCGCCCTCGCCACGTCATCAGCATAGGTTTCCGCAATATCACCATCATCATCAGCAAGCTCAGACAATAAATCAGTAACACTACTAGGGAGTGTACCGAAGTTTTTCACAATGCTTCTTGCGGAGGTCCATAAGATTATCTTGCTATTGCAAAGCTCGAACAGCCGGTCTTGGACATTTTCTGGGAGATTATTGAAATTCTGAACGATAGCATCTGCTACTGTGCTCGCACTCACACTGTCCCCAGAAAGGTCGAAGACGAGAACTTGGACAGATTCAGGTAGGTTACTGTAATTACTAATGATGGACCTAGCCACAGAACACTTGCTTATGTCGTATTTGGAAAGTTCAAACAATATGTTTCCAACTTCATCAGGAAGGCTTCCGAAATTCCCCGCAATAGCTCTTGAAACATGATCCGCAATAAGCATGGAAGTGACATTCTTGGTTCTGCAGATCTCACCCAGTTTCAGTAACAAGCCATTTCGGAGATCCTTCGAAAGATAACTGAAGTCTCTTTCAACAAATTCTGCTACGCGTGGTTGAAAATCTGCTTGTTCTAGCACCATGAATGGTATCTTGTGAATGATATCTCTCCTGGTCTGAGGAAGTTGATCCTCTCTTGACAAGAGTTGCCTCACAGCCTCACCGTACGAAGGATGAGAGAACATTACAACCTCACCCGAGACATCTATCTTGTCATCTTTGAACCAGCCAAGAACATTCTCGAATGTCCAAGGCTCCTCCTCCATTTCCACTTCCTCTACCAATCTTCTATATAGCACTCTCAACACATCTACTTTGAAGAAGGAGACGAGTGGATATATCAAGAAAGCCATCATGTAGGAGGGCATTTTCTCGATCTCTTTGGCAAAGCCTTTCGCAGTTTCCTCTGACTTAACCCTCAGATCCTCCAACAGTTTTCTGCTGTCTTTCACATCGACTGTTGAAAAGACAAAATCCCTTATACCCAATGGCGTTGGTAGAACTGCACGATTTTCTAAACTCTTCAAGACAAGTTCCATCAGATTCGTATCATCGCTCCACTTGCATGCTTTCGCCTCAGCCCACCTAATGAGCATGTCCTTTCTCCGCTTGTAGTCGTAAGATTGCCTCTTGATGCCAAGTTTCTTCTCAAACTCTCCGAGATCCGTCAAAGGCACTTTCTCATTCTTGAATCTTTTGAACACCTCTTCTCGAGATGTTATTATCACATACGCGTCCAATTGATTTTTCCTAACGAGCTCTACTATCCCTCCGATATCTCTTTCCAAGCTCTCCCTTGCCTCGTATTCCATGCTTCCAAAAGGGTCTTCAAAGTATATGACGCGATGTGGCACCAACTCCTTTCCTATGTCTTCCATTCTTTTTCTAGTTTCTGTCCTTTCACTCCTCTCTCCGCCAGCCCTCCATATTGGTTCGTACGTCATGTTGAAATACTCCCACAACAGCCTCACAGCTGTGTAGGTCTTGCCATACTCTGGCGTTCCAGTAATGAAGACAACTTTGTTCTTCTGCAAAGTTTCCTTTATCGCATCATATTCAACTGGAGGGACATACAAGTAATCAATCCGATCGTAGAGCTTACTACCTTTGCGACCTATTTTCTCAAGAAATTCAAAAACCTTGCCTCTTCGGGTAATTCCACTAACATCGGCAACAAAGAAACCAATGGTCTCTTTCTCCTTCTTTGTGCCTCTGTCAATTAGATAGGGGACATTCTGACACATTTTCCTGTCCAGAGGTTCCATTTCCTGATATATAGACTGTGTAATAATAACAAAAGTTGATTTCAATTCTGAGCCATGCGTTTTCTCGTACCATCTATGATAGTACTTGATGATATCGGTCTTGAGAAGCTTCACTGTATCCTCTTCGCAGATTAGATCTTTGCCGACGAATTTTGCCCATCTATCATAGTTGCCTGAACCGATCCCAATTTCCAAGGGAATGCTTTGGTAATCTTTGTATCCAGTTTTATGGTCCAAGACCTCGGATACAACCTTAATTGCCAGATCCAGAGAATCGGTGACAAGAATCCAGTCATCAGTTAGGTACGTCTTGCCAAGGATCTCACCCTTCTCCTCAATCGCGCATAGTCGCTCCTCTATCGTGTCTATTAAGTCAGATCTTACCTTCTTCTCCTCCACATGAGTCGCCTGAGCTATTTCACGAGGCAGATCTTGGAACCCTATGATATCAAGGAAGATAAGGTATTTCTCGCTCATCATCTCCCCCCAGAGAACAAGAGTTCATTGCTCTTTCCAAATTGACTGCAGAAACCAGCGTACAACCTTTCCCTCATCTATAAACACTTCTTCACCGCGATCCAGCCCCGTGTTTGTTACCCTTAATAGTTTTTGGATTTTCAGTAGCGTCTCATCGCTCGACCAAGTAATAATGTACAACGGGACATCCAATTGCTTTCTCAGGATATCGAGAGCTACCCAGCCTTGCATATCGTCATAGAAGAAATCATTCAGTTCATGCTTTCGTACAGACTTGACGCGTGTCCTTCTTACCTCGAACAAAGCCAAGACTTTCTCTTTCTTCCGATTCACCAAGAAACCGTCCAAGTTACCCGGCCAAGGAATCTTCTTCTTTCTAAGCCAATTATCGACAGCCGACAGGCGTTCTTTCTCTCTATATTTCTTCGAAACCTGCATCCCCTTTAGAGTAGCCAACCATTGTGCAAACTCATCCAATGACTTGAACAGCTTTTCGTCTTTCGTGAAGACCTTTCCTTCTCCTTTGACAATTCTCACTGAGAGAACCCGAAATTTCTGTACCTCGTCACACCAGAGAACGATGTATAGAGGGACTCCCAGATTAGCAGCGAGAATGAGTCTGTCAATGCTATCTTCGACATCCTTATTATTCAGCCAGTCACCAATGTCCTCTTCCGACCAATTTTCGACATCTATACTCGATTTTAATCTTTCGAATAGCGCCGTCACCCTCTTTTCTCGAACCGAGAAACCCTCCAACCGGGGCAATCGTAATCTGCTCTCCTCAAGAGTATCGTAGATCCAGCTTCTTACCTCAGGCGTTTCCTTCACTAGTGACATCACGAGTCCTCCCTTCTCATCCATTCGTCAAGTCGTTTTGAGGGTTTATCCTCAGTCCTCTTTAGTTTCATTGGTTTCCATGGCTCCCACTTCTCCGCAGTTTCAACTAATACCCCCACATCTTTTCTCGCCATCCTCATCGTCCTAAGTAGTTCTATACCCTCGTACACCTGCGTCCTTTCATTATCCTTTAGTCCCAGAACATCGAAAACAACCGAGTCGAGGAGTAATCTTGCTTCGCGCTCGATCTTCTCATTGCCTTTGTTCTGAGCCTCACAGACCTTCGAAAACGCAGCTTCAATTCGCCTCCTCTCTCCTGATGATAACCTACCTGGATCAACAACCGTCATAGCTTTGGTCTCGTAAACCTCGAGTTCGAGGATGCCCCCACCGTAGAAACGACCTTCAAGCTCTGAAGCAAGAGCTGTAATCGAGGAATTGAGTATACCAGCGAGGACGGTCACGTCACCTTCATCATTGGGACGTATCTCGAACAGAGAATCGTTTGCTAATGCGTTAGCCTCATTCAGCAGATAGATGCATCGTTCCCAGATTCTTCTGCTTCGTAGTATGGGTGCTGGTTCGCGTTCCCCAATATAGAACCATGGGTCATGGTAGCTCACAGTAGTCAGTTTGTGGTAGCCTTTTACAGTAGAACCGTCTCTCTTCCCGCCCTTGATGGCAGGTTCCTGCTCTTCCCCCCAGCGAATGTATTTCAGTACGTTAGCCCCTTCCTGCGAGAGCTCATCTTTTGATTTGTTGACCATTAAAGCCCATTCGGTAATATCCTCAGGCCTAACTTGGATTTTCTTCTCCTTTGGAGAGACTACAATAGGTTTCAAGTACTTTCTCTCTATAGACCAGAGTTTTACCTTTCCTCTGTCAAGGTAGAAAAACTCGTTTGCACCACTTGTGATACCGCGCTTCACCGAAGCGATCTCACCAAGTTTGGCTACTTTCTCACTCCCCAGAATCCTATAATATATCGTCGGAGCTCTAAGTATTATTCCCCATTTGTCCTCAGGTCTTAGTTCCCTTTGCCTCCTGAGCGTTACTCCGATGCGATCATCTTCGAAGTCCTTCTCTGATGTTTGGATCTTTTCGACTATGGCTCCTGTCGGCATGGATTTCTTAATCCTGACAAATCTGACTACGTTATCCTCTCTATTCTTCTTAGACTCCTCCTTCTGCAAGGTTGTTACACATGTTCCCACGAGGGCTTTCTCAAACGCTCGAATGTCATACCAAATAACGCTGTCTATTTTGAAGTGGTCCAGAAAGAATCTCTTTAAGTCTTCCCCGAAGCCGACATCGAGCCAAGTGTCAGACGTTATCTGCCCCATCATACCATGATTCCTCAAGAAATTCGCACCATGGGTAAAGAAGTAGGCGAAGATCCCAGCCCTTGAATCCATATCAATCTTTGAGCCATCGGAGCAGATTAATGCTATCTCCCTGATCTCCTTCTTTCGATCCATCTCTTCTTGGCGCGTATAGGGAGGGTTCGCCACCACCGCATCGAAGTCCTTAGGTATGTAGCCACCCGTAAGGTTAGATGAAAAGAAGTCGCTTATGGTTACGTTTATCACCTTTGTCCTGACCTTGAGGTTTCTGACAGCAAGATTGATTGCAGAAAGCTGCCCAGGGAACGGGTTAATGTCCACTCCGTATACCTCGTCCAAGATCTCCCGATGAAGTGTTGCGTCGTCTGCAATTGGGTTATCCCTTTTCTTAAGTTCCTTGAGTTTGTGATATGCTTTAACAAGGAATCCTCCGCTCCCGCAAGCTGGGTCAAGAACCCTGTCTCTGGGCGACCTAATGCACATCTCGGTGATCAACTCAACTATGGGCGGAGGTGTGTAGTACTGTCCGAGCCTGTGTCTCTCTTCGTCAGGGATGAGTTCCTCGTAGACCCTTCCGATAACGTCGCTTTCAATCTTCGACAAGTCATATGTTTCCAATTCCTCAATAAGGTCGTTGAAAGCGTATACTAACTTCCTTGGCAACGGTATTTGATCGAGTACATCGTGCGGTTTTAGAACCGCCTCATAGTCAAAACTCTTGCAAGTCTTAACGAGAGTCTCCCTGAGCTTGTCAGAAAACGCTTTCGGATCCTCAGTCTCTATTTTTCTCAACTTCGGCAGATCCGGAATCTGTGTCTCAAGCGTCTTATAGAAAGTTAACCTGTTCATGAGCATATACGCGAACTGTTCAGCGATCTTCTCATTGGTGTCCGAGGAAAACTCGAAAAATTGAGATCTAAGCCAAGACACATACCTATCCTTGAAACCCAAGTCCAGTTTAAGTTGCTCTTTAAGTGAATCCAAAATGAAGGAAGACACGAAGGTATGGAATGTTCTAAGCCTTAGCACAAATACATCATTGAGCTCAAGCCACTTGCCCTTACCCACCCTAAATCTGCACAGTTCCTCAAGAAGGACCTTAGCGAAGTCTCTATCAAATGAAACCTTGAACTGCTTGAGCCTTCTTTCAGGGAGAGGCACGCCAGCTGTAAAAGTGTCGAATAGTACTAGGACGTCTCCGTTGCACGTGGCAAAATAGGGGGAGCCCATAGTCACAGCGTAACCAGAAGCCTGCTTTACAACGTCCTTGCTATACGGATCAAACCTGCGATCTATGAAAGGGACCTTACGCTTGGTCTCAATAACGAGCAGAGGTAACCTCTTACCTTTCTCAATAACCTCAAGAACTAGGTCCGGTCTCCCATTGACCGTCGGTTCATACTTCACACCCGTAAACTCTATTCCCATGGAAGAAAACTTCTCTTCATCAATGAAGTTCTTGAGTATTCGGTAAAGTTCCACATGGATGTCTCTTTCAGCCACAGATTTCAAAACCAATCTCCTCCATTGACATTAATACAACTTCCCCTCACCGCCTGAACTTACACAGTACTGAAATCAACTTACTCTAGTATTAAAGGTTTTCAAACCCGCTCCGTGCGAAAGCATCTAGCTGGCAATTGGTTATTGCAGCGACCCATCGAATGAGCGACCCAGACTTTTAGAGCTATCCTGAAACGCCTCGCGCCCAGCAAGATTGACGCGCAAAACCTCTACTCTGCCTGCGCCGCCTCGTTTGACGGTGACTCGAATGTCAATGGACTCATCTGCGGTTCCCCGCTTGCATCTCGAATATACATTCTATTGAGAACGCACAGGTGCACAAATGGTCCCATTTAGCTCCAGAGTCCCAACACAACGCTTTTCGCTTCCAAAGTCTCGACCTCTAATCGAGAGTTCTCAGTGATTCGCCTCAATCCAACTTTCGCCAGTTTTTTCTTGAAGTAGTTCCAACCGATTGGACGAAAATGGTTCGGCTCCTCAAGGTGAACGAATACGTTCCTCAGTTTTTGTTCATTGGGGGCCTTCAGTCTAGTGATCGCTAGTACTCGAGATGGCGGGTAAACTCTGATTCTGTTCTTGTCCGAGACTACTTGGATCACTTGATCCCCTGGGGCGACGCGCTGCGAGAAATGTGATTCCATAGGTTGTCGAACCACCTCTACATGATACCTTCCTGAATTCTGGATTCTCCTTGATGCGTTCCCTACGTCACGTTTGCAGATGCACTTTTCTTCCTCGGTCAATTCATAGAGTCGCAGACTACCTAGAAGCCAGACTGTTGAATAGCTCGGGAGTGCAGTTCCTCTTCCTTTGCTGGAAGTGTTATGCATTCTCGGCGGTCTGTATAGCCTCTTGCATCTCTTAACGTACTCCGGAGAAACGGGATCTCTTTGCAAGGATTTTATCCACCCGCGAACCCTGCTAACTACATCTCTGTCTCTACATAGTAAGCCCATCTCTATCAATTCGTGCTTGGAATGCTGTGATACGTTGGCAGAAGAGACTATTGCCATTCTGTCGAAGACAAACGCTTTAGCATGAAGATTCAGACAGGTGAATACGTTCACTCCCTTCGCCAGATATTTCTCGATCTCGCTAGGATTCGTCTGGCCGCCCCTTACCGTGCTTTCACTCATGTTTACAACTAGGCAGTCGCCTTTACCTAGTGGAAGAAGTCTGTTTGCTCCTTGCCCGAGGTATGCGACAGCAACATATCTGCGCGTGGAGTGACGAGAGAGACTCGTTATTGTCGACCAAAGATCACTCCCCAATACTTTAACTGCCACGCTCTACAGCCTCCTCATGCACAACAGTATCCATCATTAAACCATATGAAAGTTACTAGCTTACAAGCAGCTACTTGATGCTAACTAAATGCCAGGTAATAGTCAGCCAAACTTGAATCAAAATCGGTCCTATCACCGATCATTGTGAGAAGAGACCCCATGGATCATGACCGAGAAGAAAATACGAGGTCTTCAACTGAATGGATATTGACTGTCCAGTTCACCGCCACCTGGGCAGAAAAGAGAAGGTTTCTCTCACGCCTTGTCTTTAGCCTTTATCCTGTAACTTCTCTTTAACATAGCCGATTATGGCATTATCAATTAACTTCGGAATCGACGTGTCCCATTTTTCCTCCAAATCACGTTCACTCAAGTTCAACTTCTTGCATATTAAGTGAAAGCAATCAAACAGCTCTAAGAATGCTTTCTTTTCCTGAGCCCTATTGACTGGTCTTCCGTAGAAGAAGGTCTCGGTATGCTTTCTATCAATTGGTGGAACTAGATCTGGCAACAGGTGGTGCATAGTCTTAGAAACCCCGACTAACTTACTTTCGGTCTTCATCACTCCCCCCAGTTTGTCAAAGAGAACTGCCAACTTACTTTTCGTTTCCTCTCGTTCTTTGTCATCGAGTTTGTTCAATCTTGCTTTGCACAAGTTCCTCAAAAAGTCAGAGCTATCTAAGACACATTTTCTGAAGACGATGAACTCTTCTAACCTCGCTCCTCCATCCATTCTGTCCAATCCCCACGAGGACAATGTGGCGTACACAAATTCGAAGAACAAATCATTGCTAAGTAATTCATCGTAGTCACTCGTCCTAATCATGTCTATGACCTTCTTATGGAAATAATAACTTGAATTTGGGAAATCAGTCAACCTTTCATGAGACTTTTTGACATAAGATCTAAAAACATCTCTGCTTTTTGTTAAGGAGACAATCCCTTCTTGCAGAATTTCTGTCGTCATGGAATCTTTATCTCTCCTTTAACGCATTCACGAGAACAGTATTACCACAACGTATTGCTCTATTTGCTAAATCCTCCCTTGCCCGGACCGTCACCGACCACTTGCCCCCAGCACAACCCTCAAGTGTCCGCAATCGATGTTACTGACTAAAATAGACTTGTCCAGTGCTCAGAGGCGCCGGTTCATCATGGGATCGGAGCTCAGACCTGTCTCAATCGCATGAACATTTTTCGTTTGGTCTTGAAAGCATTCCTCAATACTGTCAAATCCACTCTTTGAACCAAACAGAGACCCTTGACATAGACACAAATAGTACGATCTTGACTTTTCATTCTAAAGCAAGGTAATTGTTTCAGATTTGCACAGTTTTTCCGCGGTCAACTTAATACTGGCCTTATGCCCTCTTAATCTTTGAAGCTTATCAAATTTCCGGACACACATATTCCTGAAATCATTCGCCTCAAGATCATCGTGATAGACCAGCTCCACATCAATCTCATTACTTTCGAGTAGCGTTTCATCCACTATCATGTCGCAAGAATAAAACTTGCCTTGTATTCTGTCTTGCTCATGGAGTTCATCACAAAGCACTAATAGAAACCCGAGAAAATTGTCAGAGATATCAAATGATACGTTCGGATGTTGATTGTCAACGTTATGCAGGCATATCGCCCTCCCAACTGGAAAGAACCGTTTACTAAAGAGCATTTTTCTCTCGTCATCGGAATCATAGTAATGTCTGCGCACTTCCTTAAGGAGCCACATTCCACTTAGAACGCCATGGTCTAGTTCCGCCATTTTAGATCCAACAAATTCTCTCTCTCTTACACTTAGAGATTTCAGGAATTCATCCCAAAATGCTAACTCAGGATCTGTTGCAGTATCAATTTCCGCACGAATGGGAAGTATCGACCGTATCTTTTGAAATAAATACGCTAAATCATGGAATAGAGCAGTCAAACCCCAAAGTAGCATCCACGTATACGGGAGGTTGTATGCCCATGCTGTGGCCTCAACCATTTTTCTACTTTCATCTCTCAACTTCTTGTCTTTCAGAATGAAATAGTTCCCTAGAAGGAAAACATCTATCGCATGAACAAAGTGATCACGATAAAAGGATTCATTTGCTTCAAAGTATTCGTTCGAACCTTTAGCAAGTTCGAAAAGAACCCTCAAATGGGCTTTATCGTATCTATTCATGAAGCTACCTAGAAACGAGGATGTGCCGCTCATTCGTTCAGTGTAATCTTGGCTACAAAGACGTGTCTTGATGTTACGCAGATTATTGCCAAAGATAGACGGGATCGATGCTACTTCACACAGTTCTTCACTACTCTGAAGTAACACCGCTCGATCGACGAATTTTCTACTCATATTAATCACTCATATTTCCGCTAATTGCCAATAATCCTCTTCTTGAAGGAATGAAGAAAATTCCCCTTTGTGTTCAAAGTGCCCTGACAGGTTCCTATCAATCCAGTTCTGAGCGGGAATCGCATACCGCGCCTGTGAGAACGCAACTTATATATCTTGCTCCAAGAAAAAACCAGTCAAAGCGTCGAACCAAATCAGATCACGAACACAAACCACAATCAAGAAACCCCAACGGGAAGCCGCCACCTTTACACTTCATGAATGATCCAGAATATCATCGACGTCCAACGATCAATCCCACCTGAAAACAAACAAAAACAAGAAAAGCGAAATCATCCATGGGTCATGCGCCCCAAGCAAGAATATCTATCGAGTTTGGACCATCTGACGCTCGCTGCACCCAATTGCGAAAGTCTCAGTAAAGACGCAACCATTATAATCTCCCATTACTGATCCTGTACTTCGTTCTTCGTGAGGAAATGGGGGCGTCAAAGGTGGATGCGAAAATCAATAAGATAGATGCTAACGAGAGGACAGTCCGGCAACTTCTAGACAAAGCGAAATACACGGTTGATGTCTTCCAAAGAGAATACAAATGGGAAAGGCCCCACATCGAGCAACTACTGTCGGACTTAACCGGGAGATTCACAATCAGCTACCGAGAAAACCACCAAAGGAAGGATGTCCAGAAGTACAGACATTACTTTCTCGGACCCATCATTCTGAGCCAGAAAGGTGACTTGAAATTCATCATTGATGGGCAGCAACGCCTGACTTCCTTGACCCTGCTTTTGATATACCTGAACAACCTGCAGAAAAACAGGTCAGATCAGGTCTGGGTCAACGACATGATATTCTCGGAGATGTATGGAGAAAAATCATACAATTTACAAATCGATGACAGGAAGGACTGCATAGACGCACTCTATAACAATAGCCAAGCGACGTACGATGTGGAAGGCAAGGGTGAATCCGTAAAGAACATCATAGAGAGATATGGCGACATAGATGAACTGTTTCCTCCAGAATTGAAAGCAAAGGCGCTGCCATACTTCATAGACTGGCTAATGGAGAATGTAGTGCTAGTCGAGATTGTCACATACTCCGATGAGGACGCTTACCAGATATTTGAAACGATGAATAACAGAGGTCTCGATCTCACATCCGTTGAAATGTTGAAAGGCTATCTTCTATCTAGCATAAATGATGGTGAACAGCAAAAAGCACTTAATGAAACATGGAAAAAGACGGTCCTGGAACTCAGCGAAATTGGTTACGCCGAAGACATAGAGTTCTTCAAGACTTGGCTTAGAGCAAAGTACGCAGAGAAACAGGGAACTACTGGCAATCCTTACGATGACTTTGAAAAGATTGGCGCAGGACTACACAGTTGGCTAAGAGATAACAGAGACAGTATAGGTCTAAAGACTGAGAAAGATTTCGTTGAGCTTATCAAAGACGATGTGCCATTCTATGCGAAGCTGTACCGTCGAATACATGCCGCCGAAAGGGAGCTCGCTCCAGATTCAGAGACGATGTATTACATAGGCAAAAGAGGCTTTACTCTTAGCTACCCGCTACTTATTGCAACAATCAAGAAGACTGACGATGAGAACACAATGAAGAGGAAACTGCAGCTAGTTTCAAGATTCCTAGAGACGTACATAGTGCTCAGATCAGTCAACAACAAGACCTTAGCCTACAATTCCATTAGCTATTCCATGTTTAACCTGCTCAAAGAGATACGCGACAAGGATGTCGGGCAACTTTCCCAGATATTCAAGGACAGGATAACCAGTTCTGGTGAGAAGTTTGATCGATTGAAGGATCTGGAGTTGACCCAGAATCGTAGGCGTTTCATTCATTGGCTACTCGCAAGAATAACAAGCTACTTGGAACAGAAGTCAAAGATGCCAAATAGGTTTAGAGAATATACCAGTCGCGAACTGGCTAAACCCTACCAAATCGAGCACATTTGGTCCGATAGTTATGAGGAGCACAAAAATGAGGCAAAAACAGAGGAAGAGTTTAAGGAACTCAGAAATAGGATAGGCGGCTTGCTCCTAGTTCCAGAAGGGTTTAATCAAAGCTACGGCAATCTCCCTTACGAGCAGAAGCTTCCACATTACGACTCCCAGAATCTGCTTGCAAGAACATTGAATCCGAACTGCTACAACATGAATCCTAACTTCCTAAAGTACAAGGAACAATCGGGGTTGCCTTTAAAGCCGCACGACCATTTCAGTAAGAGAGATTTACTGGAAAGAACAGAACTCTATCAGAAGATATGTGAAGAGGTTTGGAGCCTTCAAGAATTCGATAAAATCACAAAGAGTGAAGAATAGTAGTATATACCAGCATAGAACACGCATCCAGTCGGGATTAGCGCGCGCGCTTACTTCTTGACGTATGAGACAGAGCTTTTGTGGTGTTGGCAATGTTGTTTGTCGGAGCTGGAATCTCAAAGGTCTTCGGTGTGGAAACCATGCTAGGACTCTATAAAGCGGTGAAGGCAAGACTGGAGAAGGAAGGACTTGATCATGCGCTCGAGCTAATAGATTCCGTTGAGAGACAACTAGTGAGATCTGGCTACGAACAGAGAGAGGTTGACATTGAAACGGTCTTCTCTGTTTTGAATGGTCTACTGAGACCGCAGCGTGCGCTGAAAGAAGCGGGGCCATTTGCCAGCTATGTTGCTGCCTCTCTCGCCGAAACACCAGCCATGCCAAGCGGCACACCAGTCAAGGAAACGCCAATCAGCAAACTCTTACCCCAAGCAGATCCCGAGATCGAAGATGCCATCGAGTGGGCGAAGAAAGTGATATCAGAAGAATGCAATAAAGTCAACGCCGACAAGGCAGGGGAGACATACGACAAGCTCTTTGCCATAATGCCCTTCGGTCAATCTATAGACGTATACGCCAACGGAGAGAAATATGAACTCAAAAACTTCGCCATAGCAACAACAAACTACGATCTCGCAATAGAGAGGTACTTCGAAAGCAAAGGTAAGCACTTGACAGATGGATTCTCCCTCAACGAAGCTCAAAGACAGCCCATATTTACTCCTCACGGGATCATAGGCGGCGTGCGAATACAACTAATAAAGCTGCATGGCTCAATCGATCGCTTCATCTTTGAGGATGGCAAGATAGTCCAGCGCAGAGAGGAACCTTCTTCCGTCTCCTTCCACGGCGAGAAGGTAGCTGGCAAACTGATGGTCTACCCCATGGACGAGAAATATGTATCACAGGATCCCTATGCAACATATTTCTCCGCACTTAGACGCGAACTCATGGAAGGAGACGCGCACTTGTCGATAGGCTACTCATTCAGAGACCAAGCCATCAACAATGCGTTCCTCGATGCGGCCAAACTCAACCCGAAGTTTCTGCTGATCATACTAAACCCGGAAGCACGGTCAATCCCGGAGAGAGTTCGTCTTCCAGCGAAGAAATGCTTGACTATCCCTTGGAGAATCGACGAACCTATCGCCTTCGACACGTTGAAAATACTTTCTTCTCCTCCCCCACAAAAGATACTGACTTGAACAAAGATAGTGAAACATGAGCTTCCTTGAGCACCTCCTCCGAGGTCCTTTCGGCGCTCTGATCAGTGCTCTGACCTATACCCGACAACCTCAGGGGATATGTTAGGGGTGCCACCTAACATCTGGGGCGGTTATTCATGATTCGTCACCTTTAAGTTCGCGCTTGAGACGCTCAACCGCGGCACCCGACGCTAACAAAAAAGAGGAGGAATTCATTTAATTTGCTTCTTCATTTTCTTGAATTACAGACTCTTATAATAACACAATTCGATAACATGCTAGAATTTACTAGGACACGAACTATTGAAGCCTACAATTATTGTCTTTGCAACAATTATGAATAGATTACTGCTCTGAACATCTTCCATTCTATTTTCGTCTAAAGTATGTTTGATATCAGAATATTAAACAAATGCCAACCAACTGACGCGAAAAACCCTTCGCTGACTATTGTTATGATAGTTTTGGTTTTGTGTTTTAGTGTTTCGAAGAACCGATTTACGCCCAATTTCATTTTTTTCACGACTAAAATGAAATCTAGGATAGGCTGACCTATAAACATGGCCATCAATGAGAAGTAGAAGGGCAGTGTATCTTCGTCTAAGGATCGTCGAGAGAGCCAATCAACATGATCACGATGAATGCTTGAAACACCCCAGTTCCGATCAAAGCAATAAAGTTGAGCAGGACTATCATGGGCGAAAGAATGTATATCGTCCAAAGGAGGGCAAGCAGTCCGAATGTCCATTTGAACATTCTGGGGGGACTAGTGCTAATCCCATATCTATTACGAAGGTCACCCAAATACAAGTGTCCTGAACAACCTAACGTTTTCTCCAAGGTATGAATTCGTGGGTAGCTGAGTACATTAAATCTGTGAGCTCTACGATATACATGAAACCAAGCGCCGTAGCAAATGAAGGACGCGATCTCCAGTAGAAATCTCCAGACAAGCGTGGTAACATCGAGACCTCCCATTAGCGTGACTGTTTGTGCGAAGATCAGGAAAGATATTGGTACAAAAAGCGCGCCGAGCGTCCAGATTTGATGGCTTCTCTCATCAATCTGTTGAGAAAGGAATCCAAGATCCTTCCCATATCTTCCTAGTAGTTTTCTTCTGCGATATCTCGGGGTATCATCTAGTTCCTCCTTGACTTTGCCGATACATGACGATGCCTCATCCTGATACTCTTTGCTTTGCTTCTTCTTCCTCACTAACTCTTCTATTTCTTTCTCGAAATTCTCTAGCCGGGTCTTAATTACGACTAATTCAGAGTCCACTGGCTTGCGCCTTTCTAAATCCCCTTGGATAGTTACGTCCCCACCTGTCTCATCCGTGTTCAATATCCTTCACTACGCCCCTCACGCCTTTTTGGATAACCAACTAGGTTATCGGGGACCAAATATATATAATCCAAGTCTTAGCCTAGCAGGCAACAATCGAAGACACTTACTATGGCAGGGTTGAAGGGGCAAGAATGACTGAAAGACGAACGCGAAGGCGGCAGAAGCCGATCGCTTCCCGAACAAATAGGCTAAGGGAGCCCATGGAAGAGAGAAGTGCTCTTTCCTGATTTGACACTACCTTCTTGTTCACATTCACAATCATCGTCTTCCTCTTTACCTTGCTGAACATTTACCTTGGCGCCCTTAGAGACTACTTACCCTTCCTTATTGCTTCTGTGAGCGTGTATCCATTTTATGTGGGCGTTTACTGCGGGATAATGGAAGACAACGTTTCTGAAAGACTGGGTGCATGGAAGTTCCTTCTATTTCTCCTATCGGTTGTAGCACTGACTGGAGGGGAGACATTTGTCATCCCGTTGATTGGCGTGATGATTTCATATTACCCCTTTCTGGAAACAAGAGTTCTATTGAGTCTCTTTCTTCTCATCTTATTCATAATTGTGTTGATTATCATAATTTACGTGGTTATTAGCTCCATGTGGAAGAATCTTCTTGGAGTGTTTCAAAGTAGACTCCGAACACGGAAGAAGCAAGCCAAGGACAAAAGAGTAAACGAAGCGGTGGCGCGACACTTCGTTTGGGGTGGATTGTTCTTCGCTTTGACGGGTGCTACCGCGATCTTCACTTTTGTGAGGTGCCTGCAACTTATAGGTGTCCCTAGTGGTCTGCAATCACCTCCTGATCTGGTGTCTGCATTCATAGTAGTTTTGCTTCTATGGCTATTTGGAGGAGTCTTTGTTCGAACAGGTGGAATCTGGCCATAACGATTCGTGCACATCCAAGAGGGCGCACCTATCACCGAAGTATCAACGACCCATGATGTTGTGTGGTTCGCCTGACAAGCCATTGACCCTTCTAATCATCATCGTCCTTTGCCGGTTTGGAGTGCTAAAACGTAGCTCTCAGCGACTCTCTTCCCGTCCAATCTTGGACGGCGAGATGGTTCTTAGAAAAAGAAAACCAGAAGACTAGACATAAAAGAAAACTCTCCGCCTCACTCTTTCCAATCCCTGAAACGATACGACTCCAATAGACCTTCAGTTGTCACTTGCTAGACTTTCGCTCCTTATCGCGTAAGACTCTATTTAACAGGGGCTTAAGAAATGACGAACCAAATGCGCGTCTCACACTTTCTTTTTGGTCTTGCATATTCGGCTGAGTCTTTTATATCAGGTGCCATTATCTTCTCTCTTAGTTTTCCCCCTCTCATTAACACTCAAAAATCCCTATAGGTCAATAGGTTGTGGACGAGAATCAAGCTGAGTGCGTTATTCAACACTTATGCTGGCATTTCTAGCGTTCTCTGCTTCCTACTAAGTTCACCCTTAAGGCGCTAAACCTCAGCGTCGGAAAATGACCCCCTCCAAAGACCAGAAAGGGGGACTATTCACACTCCATGCGCGCTCGGCAAAGAAAATCGAATAACTCTGTCGTCCAGGTTTTGACCTCTATGATGAAAAACTTTAGACTGCTTTCTAAAGTTTCCCACTTTATCTTATATTCTCCATCGATATGCAATATCTCATCTTTCTTTCCTGTTGGCTTTCTAATCTCTCCTTTGATCAACTTCTCCTTCCTGAACATTCTGTAAATCCCATCATCGCCTTTATCTGAATAGAATAGTGGGTCATTGGCAAACATCATAAAGTAGCATTCGTTGAAACCTGATTCTACCAGTTGTTGCAGAAAAGCTATGTCCTTACAGGCACTAAACATCTGCTCAGGATATTGACCTTGGGCAGGGAATTTCAACTCAATGCAGTGTTTCCTTCTTCATCCGGAGTGAAGACCACAATATCCATTTCTTTTTTCCAATATTTCTCTTTTGAGAGCTGGAAGAAATCTATGTTTCTTTCTAGCTGAATTTTGTATTTTTTGCCTAATACGCCTCGAAGGTAAAAAGCCAACTCATATTTGATGCTCGCTTCACTATAGATTTCGATTCCACAGGGGATCTTGATGACAAATTCCCTGAGATATAGCATGATGTCCATGCTCTCACCAGTAAACACTAAGTCGGATCAGCCATATTAATGTGCAAATTGCCGGGTATGAGCATCCCCTTACAAATCTATATATGCTACTTTAAATAGTGTTATATATACATTTCCTAGTGAAAATACAAGTGACTCTACCAATGAAGCCAAATGATAGAACGATCGAAGCCATCATCAAAATCATTAATAGTCATGACGAGCCAATGGAGACTGGAGAACTACAGGAGATATTGTCGAATGTAACAAGGAACAAGATACTCCTGAGACTCCGAGACCTACGCGGAGACGGACTCATCAGAGGCAAAAGAGTGGGAGCAGCCAAAGGAACTTGGATTTGGTGGAGAAAAGATGCCTTCACAGAAGGTGAGCCCTGATGTCAGTTAACGGCAAACCAAAGAGTCAGGCATCCTTTGAACAGGTTTGTTCTCTTCTCGACTTCTCGAAATATAATGGACTCGTCACTGATGTTCTCTCGACCGAAGATGCCTATGTCAGGCAAATTATTGCAGACTCAATAAAAAAGCTGGGTATTGATGCAATATACTTTCTCAGACCTCAGAGAGGCGGGTCTTCCATACCGTTAATATACTTCAAACTAATGGAGCATCCGACCGCTTCCAAAATAGCTGAATTGCACAAACTGTCATGGAACATGGGCCAAGCCCCACTTCTATTTATTGTTCTGCCAGATGCAG
This sequence comes from Candidatus Atabeyarchaeum deiterrae, assembly GCA_037310415.1. Classification (GTDB taxonomy): domain Archaea; phylum Asgardarchaeota; class Atabeyarchaeia; order Atabeyarchaeales; family Atabeyarchaeaceae; genus Atabeyarchaeum; species Atabeyarchaeum deiterrae. The sequence goes on along the minus strand of CP147780.1, from coordinate 1,092,335 downwards.
TTCGAATATATAATAATCTGGAACCTCCCAAAAAAGGAGACGACAAAGCTGGCCTCATTGAAGAACTCAAAGTCTTCTCGGAAGTCGAAAATGAGAGAAAATCGTTCAGAAACTATGAAAGAGCTGAACTCGAAACAGGCAACTATTGGCGTAGAAACATAAGTATTTTCAAAACAGATAGCAGCATTTTTCAGATGTTGCTCAAGAATCTTGACTATATGAGGCGAAAACTTATCGGTGCTGGACTATCATCCAAAATTGTTCATTCCATCCTTGTTCGCTCGATTTTTATCAAATATCTTGAAGACAGACGAGATACGCAAGGACGAGGTGTCTTTCCACAGGGTTTCTTTAGTCGGTTCCATTGCGACGCAGCTTGCTTTACTGATTTACTGAGCGCAAAGAAAGCGGCATACGACTTCTTTAGATATCTCGATGAAAAATTCAACGGAGATATTTTCGTAGTTGAGCAAGATGAAGAAAATATAATCAAGCAAGATCACCTAGACTTACTGCAAAGGATGCTAAAGGGCGAAGAATATCTTGATACTCGCCAAATGGTCCTATGGCCTCTATACTCTTTTGACGTGATACCCGTCGAATTGATAAGTAGCATATACGAACAATTCCTCACACTTAAAAAGGAAAACGAAGAAGTGTGGCCGAGAGGCATTCACTATACGCCGTATCACCTAGTCGCCTTCTTAATGGATGAAGTCATGCCTCTTTCAGACCCAAACATCAGCATGCGAATAATTGACCCAGCATGTGGTTCAGGGATCTTTTTGGTCGAAGGTTACCGAAGATTAGTAGCTCGCTGGAAGAAATCGAATCGCTACCAAAATCCTACTCCCTCAGAACTTGTCAAAATACTCAAGAATAGCATTTTTGGTGTTGACCTTGATGAAAAAGCGATTAGAATCTCTGCCTTAAGTCTCTACCTAACTGTATGCGACTATCTAGAGCCTAAAACCATCTGGGATGAGGTGAAATTTGAGCGGTTGGTCGGCGGTAATCTCTTTGTCGCCGATTCCCTTGAAAACATTCCGAAACTTCATGATAAATTCGATTTGGTGGTGGGCAACCCGCCTTGGGAAAGCAAACTTTCAAAGTCCGCGGAAAGATACGTCAAATTATGTCGCAAGAAAATCGGAGACCGACAAATCTGTCAAGTCTTCCTCTGGAAGAGTGCTGACCTTTGCAAGCCTGAAGGAAAAGTCTGCATGATTGTGTCCAGTAAAGCATTACTTTTCAATCGTTCATCTCGCAATTCGCAATTTAGGAAGGCCTTTTTCTCTACATATGAGATTAAAGCGATATTCAACTTCTCTGCCCTTAGGCACTTACTCTTCTCGCATGCTGTAGGCCCAGGAGCTGCGATAGTTTTTTCGCCTTCACCTCCTCCAGAAGATGAGTCAATCTTCTATTGTTCTCCTAAACCCAGTTTTACGCTACAAGATGAATTATCCTTCATAATTGAACCTCAAGACATTGCCCAGATACCTCTCAGGGAAGCACTGGCATCTGAAACAATCTGGAAAACAGCGATGTGGGGGTCGCCAAGAGATTATGAATTGATCAGAAAACTATCGTCTAATCCAACTCTAGATCGGGTTGCTCGTGAGCGCGGTTGGATCCATGGGGAAGGGTATATCGTTGGAAATAGGAGGTATTTCACTAAGGAATTAATTGGAAAACTGGAGGTCACGGCGGAAAATCTTCAGAAGTATATTGTGGAAAGCAAGTCATTGAAACGATGTTCTGAAAACCGTTTCATCAGATCGAGAACAGAAAAAAGGCAGATATACAAAGGACCGCACCTACTGATAAAACAGAGTCCTAGAAAAGGGTACGGTCTAATATCCGCAGTAATGGTCGAAGATTCCGTATTTCCACAATCCATAATTGGAATACACTCCGATAAACGGTGTCTTAGTGACCTTATAGCTGTCTGCGAAACAATAAACTCAGATTTACCATTGTATTACGCAATGCTCACGAGCGGCAGGTGGCTCGTTGAGAGAGACGAATTAGCGAAAAACGAAATCATGAGCATTCCCATTCCCAAGGGGATTCTTAAAGGCAACCTTGACATGAGATTCCTCGAAAGACTCGCAAAGGACGAGGAATTTCGAGAAGCCGAGAATTGCAGATTGATGAATCTCTATGGTCTGGACAAGATGGAGAAGGCACTTGTGGCAGATGCGATAAGATTTACGCTTGACTATTTCCGCCTTAAAGGAGACTCTGACGCAATCAAGCCTTCCGCTGAATCTGATGTCAAGAAATACTTGAGAAATTTGTGCCAAACTCTCAATCACCAATTCTCACCTCCAGGTCAAAGTTTCATCGGAACAACATATTCGGCAAAAGGACCTCTTCGCATGATCTCTCTTCAGCTAGTGCCAAATGGTCGGGAAATTGTGAACGAAGAGCTAGGCGAAGAAGAGATGGATAAAGTTCTGAAACAATTGGACCAAGAGTTAATTGACGAGAAGGCGGGGGGCGTTTACGTTAGAAGGCATCTTCGAAGATACTCCAAAAATCGTGTATATATCATCAAGCCCAATCAGATGAGATATTGGACGAAGTCATCAGCAATCTCAGATGCAGACAGAGTCTATAGAGATATCATGGAAGAATGGGGAAGCAATTGTCAATGACTTATGACTCTCTGCAAGAAGGTTACAGAACCGGCAGCCCTTTTGACCTTGCTAAGCATCTAGGGGACAAGGGCATCACCAGACTTCTCGAAATCGTTTGCGAAGCATACACTACCTTGTATAGAAATCGCATAGTCAAACCACAAATGTCAGAGGACGAAATCACCGAAGAGCTTTTTAAAGAGGTCAATATTGCTTGGTCTGCATCCAGCGTCCCACCGGCTGTTGTCCCCATAAATCAAAAGATTGATCGAGAGCACGCTAAGGATAGAGGAAAACCACCAACCATCGATTTTTGTTTTAGGGATCGTTGGGAAAAAGAGGCGTTTTTTGGTTTCGAATGCAAACTGTTAGCCGAGGGCAACAGTAGAAGCTATAGGGAATACATTAAGCAGGGGTTGTATCGCTATATTGAAGGGAGGTACTGTGCAAATGGCACAGTCGGCTCATTGATTGGCTATATTAATACTGGGAGGATTGCCGTAATAGTCAAAGAAATAAAGACTCGAGTTGATAAAGAAAGAATAGTAGAAGTCATGACTTTGGCATCTTCCGTTTCTGCTTTTAGGGAACATTACGTCTCGACGCACTTAAGGGAGAAGGATCGCTCCCCGTTTCGTATTCATCATCTGTTCTTCAGTTTTGTTGAATTGAAGTAGCGACCAGCAGCGACCTCGTTTAACAATTAGACAAGGCACTCTCGGGACAGGTCTTGCGGATAGGAATAGCAATCCCTAGAATGAGAAGCGATTGGGACAAGAAACCACCTTGACTAGACAAGACGCTATCTCAGCTTCAATCCCACGTGGAGCTTACTCTTCATATCATCCGTCAACTTCAATTCTCTTAGCTTCTTCAATAGATCCTCCAGGCTCTTCATCCCGTCGATACAATCTTTTCGTGAAGGTATGTATCCTTCATGCTTGACTTTATTATCGAGATCCAAGACATGCTTCCTTACCTCAGACAGAAACAGAGAACAAGGATAGTGATTGCTAACCCAAATCTCGATGATGTTCGCAGTGTTGATGTTCGATGTTGTTACAGGTATTTCCAGCAGTTCTTTTAGTCCCAATTCCAGAGCAGTGTTGAGGTTGTTCACCGTGGAACAATAGTCTTTTCTGTCAAAGGAGAGACCAGCTTCCACACGTTTCTGTTCTGGGTCTGCAAAGCGTCCAATCACATCGCTTTGAACAATTTTGGATACGCGCTTGGTTTCTTGGTCATTCTTCTCCGTCTTTAAGGGTCTCGGGATTCCGAGCCTCTCAAGCAGTTGCTCTTCTCTTTTTCTCTCTTCTGCTCTCTGCTCCTCAGCTTTCATTAATTGATCAGTTTTGTATTTCTCGAGAGCCCTGTTCTTGTCCACTTTCTGCAGCTTCCCAACAATCTTGCCTTCCGCGTCCGTTACTAATCCACATACTCTACACAATCTATGGTGCCCTATTGTCACAAAACGATGCTTGTGCTTGAAAAGTTTCACCCAACGGGGTGAATAGAATACTATCGTGATTAGAACTACGGCAACTTCGCTAATAATCCACCAAGTTAGGAATGCTTCAGGATTTGTTGCCCATGAATTGGTCGAAATCGCCACGGCAGTTCCCAAAATTACTGGCAACCCAAAGAGCCAGGAAATCCACCACAGTTCTTTGTAGGATTGCCTTTTATGCCTTATATTCGAGTACGTTCTCCCCATCTTTTAACACTCCTCTAGCGAACCTTTCAATTCCATGATGCAATCGAGGCTCCCTTCTCCTCCAAAACTGCCACCTGCCTTGCTGAATTACGCGACATCGAGAAACTCATTATTTCCGAATTGATGCTCTCATCAGGATTTTGAGGGGTAATCCACCAAACACATCACTTCGACTGGCTCAATCTCAGATTCGCCGCCTGTGATGCGATGAGATGGTGGATTGCGAAGAAACCCGTGAGCCCCGCGGAAAATCAAGTAAAAAAATTCACGTTCATTGTGAGTCGATCCAGAAACAAGTAGTCCAGTTGAAGGATTGAATACCTCGTCCATCAACTTGGTTCCAGTGTGGCTTGGGTCAAGCCCCGCTTTGCTGCGTATCCTGTCCTCCAAGACTGTGAAGGCGTTCGTCACCACATCGTGGTAATCCTTCCCTGCACAAAGCTCGTAAAGTTGCGGATCGATGAGTCCTCCACATTCGCGTATGACTCTGCTCGGTGAAGGCGGAGCCTTCTTCTCTTCAGACTTCTTTTCGAACTCCGAAATATCGTCGAGAATTTTTATTCCGTCTCCAAGTTGAGTAGAGTCCAACGAATCGACATCATCCTCTCCAACACTGCGCCGCCACTGGTTCCATGAAGTAAGCAAATACTGTTTGTTGTCTGGCAGCAACTTCAACGAGTTATCAATAATGTCCTTGAGTTTGGCATAAAGCGTGGGACTGGTGCGAACTCTTGGCTCAGGTTTGTACGGTTCGCCAATATAGTAAAGAACCCTGGCTAATGACTTAGCCAAACTGCCTCGCTTTTCCCAGGCGCGGACCGCTGATTCCACCTTCTGGAATTCTTTAATTAGCGAGGTGATTCTCCGTTTAAGGGTCTCAACATTCATGAACAAATATGTCGCAGGAGCAGCTAATAAGAATATTGCGATGCCACAAGTGGCTAGACAACACCGCCTTCTGAGGATCCTCTATCGAAGCTACCTCGGCTTGTCGATCGTTCGTCGACTCCCACAACTATTCGCTCTATTTTCCTTGATGGTCACAACGCACATGCAGCGCGCCAAGAAATAAGTCATGTGTTGGATGCACCACCGAACATCTCCACAGCATTCATGGCAGTCGACAGACCTACACAGCTTGCGTCTGAGGCGCTTAACTTTGGTTGTGAGAGTGTAGCGCCACTTGCCTGTCCACATGGACTACATACTGCTACCACTGACACGCCAGCATAACGCTTCATACAAGAGATGGCACAAGGCAACAACTTGCTTGGCACTCATCAACTGGAAACACTCCCCCTTGGGCTTTCGCCGCAAATGTGTTGACGACTTCTTGCACAGAACTGGACACTTAAAAGGTGACTTCGTTCAGGCGTCCCCAATCAGACATATGCAACATATATTTAGGAAAATCGCCCAGTCATCTTGATATTGGGGACTGCATTTTGAAAAAAGATAATAGCGACGCGACCGTGTTCACAAATGCGATTGGAGAGTTTCTAGCGTGGTTGAGTGTCCTGAGGATCGCGTTAGGAACCCAAGCATTCAGAGGCTGGTTGAAAGAATACCATGGAATTGAGGATGAGCATGAGCTGCTCGCTGGCTATAGGTTTCTGGTTGATACTTGCGTAAGGTGCCTAATTCGTTCAGTCACTATGGGAACCGGTTTGGATCTGACTGAGGACTATACGTTCTTCAGAGCAAGGTTCACTGGTATCCCACTAAATGATATACCTAACACCTGTGAAAAGACAATCTTCATAAAGAGAATCTGGAAAGCCGCGAGAGGGATTAGGGAATCAGAGGAGTGGCAACAGTTCGAAACCTCAACGAAGCATTTACTTGCTTTTCTTGATTCGATAAGTCAGGTTGTTATGCCTCATGTTATTTCTGCCGTTGAGAACGTCACTGAAAGTCAAGCGCTCAAAGTCTCAACGATCGCCTATACGCTAATAGACCTAAATGACACTAAACGTGGCTTTCCCAAAGGTCAGCTCGCTGCGACAGTTCTGAACCCCGTTACTGAAGAACAGTTTTTGAAGAGCGCCTATGCAGGCTATGTCTACGCTCTCCAATATCTCTGGTATAGACTAGTCGGGAAAGAGCAATATGGAAAAAGTTGTCTCGTGGATTTGCATAAGCTGGATCCCTCTCTTACGAGTAGCGGGAAGAAGAGTGTTCAACGCCGTGAAGAAAGACACCCGGAGCGAAAAAGTTGGTATGTTTTTGACGGATACTTTGACAGGATAAACAATGAGATATCTCTGCCCCTCGAGAATCAGCTAGCAGTTCGCGGAGCTGATGACAATATATTGGTCCTCTCAGAAAGCTTTGACAAGAAAGAATTCGGTGAACTGCTGAAACCAAAAGGATTGACAGACCCTGACTACATGCATAAGACAGATAAGGCTTCAGTGATGAAGCAGTTAAACTACTATTTGCTTTGGTACGAAGTCAATGTTTTGGATGCCCAAGAACTCACGGTCTTCAATGGTGTTCCAGCATTTGTCCCTTTGGTGATGGGAGTTGTAGAACAGCGTAAGCTGGAGCATATGATTGAGAAAGTTCAGATAAGAGTATTTAAGCACCCAGTAGGTGAAAAGGGGAGGAAGGAATACGATTACAGCTATTGCATTCTGATTGAGGCTGTTAGTAGCCTTGGCATCTCCGACTATTCAGGTTGGCTGGTATTTTTCGACTGTGCCTGTGACTATTCAGGATTTGGCATCACATCATATAGGAAAGCTAAGAGCCTGCTGAATAGCTATGAAAAGCGGAATCTGATAGAAGTCAGGGAGATAGAGGTGGACAACGAGATCTTTAGGGAGTATCTGGGAAAACGAAGCGTGTCATCTGTCTTTGAAACGGTAGTCTACGAAGAGACTGAGATAAACATTCCTGACAGAATAGCTGAGATGGATCAATTGCGAAGGCTCAACTTGCTTGAACTCAAAGCGAGAACCGAAGACACGCTAGGCAATCTTAAGGGCAAGTTCTTCGAGTACCTGTTCTTTGATTGGCTGGTGGAGGAAAAAGGCAGCATGTATGCATCGGTAAGATGTGACACGCAAGAGGAGGGTGAGCAGATTGATGTTCTTGCCGAGAAAATCGATGGAAAGACGGTTGACTTCTACGAATGTAAGGTAAAACTACATGTGGGCGAAATCGAAAAAACGATTAAGCAGACAGCGAACAAGATCAATGCCTTACAAAAGTCTAGGGAAGACAAGACAATTGCTCCTTATCTTGTCGTCTTTTCAGATATTTCCGATGCTAACAGACTGATGTTTCTTGAGAAAGGAATAAGAGTCGTATCGCCGTTCGCCCGAGCGATTGCAGAATGGCGAAAGCTTTCCGCTGAATCTCGAAAGATTATCCATCAATTACTAGCTTGATTTCTTCTCAGGTAGCAATTTGCAGCCTTCGCACTCTGTCTCATCAGTGTTGAAACACATCACAGGATATTCCCAAACTCTATAGACAACCTCCAACAGATTCCCACACGATGGACATTCAATTTCACCAGACCACTCATGAAGGTTCTCTGTACCCATCTCCCTATCATCAACTTCTACGACGCCGTCATAATAAGCCTCCAACTCGACATGGCTCCGACAGTTCCCGCATTCAACCTTGAACTCCTTCACAGGTTCCTCGGCAGAGAACTGATCCTCCCAATCCATGTATCCCACCTCCTCCTTGTACATGATGGCCCGCAGATCACTAACCTTGCCGCCGAGATCCTCTGCCAATTGCTGATCCGAAGGTTCTCCTGTCCAGTCTGCAATTCTCTCCCTAAGTTTCGCACCAAAACGACTAGGATCTACTTTTTCGAAATCTGATATGCCTACTGATTTAGCCACGGCCGAAATCCGCAGTCTTGACTTTTCTACAAGCGATTCGTCCCAACCATCTGGGACCTTCGCGGAACTTGCCCTTAGGTGACCAATCTCTTGCAGAAACCGGAGAATTCGTACTAAAACATCCTCCTTATCCAATACGTTTGGCAAGCTATCCCCCAGGCTCCCAATCTTGATTGGAACAGGCAATGACCCAAGATCTCCAAAAAGCGCCTTGAGAACATCATCGATCGGGAATGCAGTTTCTTGTGAATTGAGTATCTTGTACGTCTCGTTCACGTTTTTGATTTCTTTGGCTTTGAGGTTTGAATCTCCTTCTCTGATACCAGCCAGATACTTGTAGATTGACGTAACGTGCTTGTCCTCAGTCACAAAATACTTCGATCCTGCCAATGCTGCCAGAATATAAGAATACGTGTCGTTAATCTCACCCTTTCCCAAAGGGTCTGGGATTTGAGAATTGATGGCTGCAGAGACGTTCAAGAACTCAGATTCAAATGCCTCTCTCGGGGTCAAAACCGTAATGTACTTCATGTAGATCTTGATTAGACCTTTTTTCATGCATTGCCGACACACAAATTCCCTTGCAATGTGGTTTGTAAAACATAAGTCAAGTTTGCGGTTGACAACGTCTCGAAGCAGTTTTATCATTTGCTTCTTTATCAGTTTGCTAGCTTCAGTAAACTTGTCCTCGTAGCAAGGGTTGAACAACATCTCCATAATGTCTTCCTGATTGACCTGCATCAAATAGTTTGTGTCAACCATGATTGTCCTTTCAAACATTGCAGGCTCTGGCGAGATCACTATCAATTCCATACAAGGGCCACTTTGGGAAGCTAGAGAAGAATCTCCCATTCCGATCTGCACACCACCACTATTCAAAGTTCAGTAGTACCATCACCAGATGATATGTTAAATGCGCTATTGCCAAGCATCTAGGAAATGACTAATCAATCCTCTATAAACCTGCATATCTATAAATGATCCCAATCATAATCCAATCAGAAAACTCGCAATATGCAACTAGTTCGTATCATATTGACCAGAATACTTCATTACGCAAAACTCTGGAGCACTTTCTGAACCAGCATCGTAACTTGTTCAGCTTCTCTGTGTAGTCTTGGTCTTTCACAAAACAAGTTCTGGTATTGGTCAAAATGTGCGAGAAGCTCACAAATCCAATGATTCTGGTGTATAAGGACACTTCTGGAGATAGGAGCCACAAACCCCATCAAGCCAGACGCGTTGATAGCGACTAGCAGCATGTTGCATCTGCCGTGCAACATTCTCAGCGACGTTTCAAAAAGTCTTCAGACTTGCGGACCCGGCGCTTGAGGCGCTCAACGTCCTTCCTCGGCATCCAGTACCCGCGGTCTCTATTGCGCCCTCGGACTAATGTAACTTGCACTCTTCCGCTCCGAAACCACCGTCGCAGAGTGGTTTTCGGAACGTTCAAAACTCTAGCCACATCATTGAACTTGACGTATCCATCTTCCCTGACTTGTTTCAATAGCGCTCTTTCCTCTTCAAGTTCATACCTCACGCGCTCAACTTCCTCCGCATGGATGTAACGATGCGACAGATAGGTCTCCTTGCCGTTCTTCAGCCTCCTCGCAGTCCACTGGGCACATCGCATCTTTCCAGTTTTGAGCCAGCGCCACACGGTTGGCTTACTTACTCTCAGCTTCTCGGCAACCTCATTAGAAGTCAAATAGCTCACTCGCCTACTCGTTTTGTCAAGCTCCTCCACCCTCTTCACCCACTGGTTCGCCTTCACTGAGTGGGAGGCTATGCCAGCCTTGAGTAGAGCCTTGATGCCAGCCTGACAAATCTCTGCAACAACTACGCCATTCCTCATTACACGAATCCTTACGCTCTTGAGTGCGAGAGACTCAACGAACTCCCTGAAGTAGTCGAGGAGAAACGGCAACTTCTTCTGAGCAAACCCCCACCTCCACCTGTTCACCTTGCCGAAGGGACCAAGCTCATCAACAACACTCACCTGACAGAAGCCGTCACCGTCTATCAGACCCGCAATGAAGGGAACACCCAGCCCAACACTCATCAGCCTGTTCTCCTCGAAGAACCTCCTCCGCGCCTCAACATCATGCAGCAGAGTGCCTTTGCGCCCCAGAAACTCAAGGAGACTCAACGACCACGCGGACACAAGCAACATTTCTTCATCTGGATCCTTCTTCACAATCGGCTTCAACCCAGCGCGGTTTAGCATATCAACAAGCTTCAGCGACAACTCCACCTCATCTCCACCAAGACAGAAGGTAACACGCTTAGTCCCATCAGCGAGGTACAAGCCACGAAGATAAGCCCACTCCTCAGCGGAAAGAGCATCAACCCTCAACGAATACCTTCGACGCCCAAAGGAACCACAGCCACGAGAACAATCATCATTATTGTACAAGCAAATCACCTCGAACGAAAGAGAGAGGTGATTTGACCGTACACTGCGAGGCGCCCTGCCTGAGCCCGACCCCGAGCCGAGAGGCGAGGGGGAAAAGAACAAAGTAGGCGCACGTGGAACGTTATCCGAACATACGCCACTTGTTCTTTTAGGGCGAAGGCATAGGGCGCCGAGCCAAAACAAAAAAACTAAGGGTAAGTCGCCTCAGATGGACGTAAACAAGAGAAAAATAGTCCCACGAACAAAGTGCACTCCAGACAAACGCTTCTAACAGAAGCAACTGGCAAGCCAAGAAGAGCAAGCGCCAAAAACGCCCCAAGAACACCAGGGCAAAACTAGTTAGCTTACCCCTCTAAATGCAAAATAGAGAGCAGCAATCAAGAGTTCAAACACTACAAGGAGAATTCATCCTCTCAACATACTTCTCCACGAATTCCTGACCTGGCGCAACCTGCATTGTTGAACATACCCTCAGTTAACACTAGAAGTCCTCTCATCACCTAACTCTTCTCCGACTATCGTAGAATCAATACGGTCTTAAGAAGACCCAAAAAAAGAAAAAGAGAAGATACTCCAGACTCTCTTTGTTTCGATTATGCTAATCGACTTATTTGCGGCGTGTTCATTGCCAGGGCGGGTTAGCTAAGAAGAATACGTCCGGGAAGTACGTAACTTGGTACGCGTTCGAGTACAGATCTCGGAAATAGTCCATTATTAACGCATTCTGATCTTTCGCAAGCTCGGCATAATTCATACTCACAATGATTTCGAAATATATCATGTTGATATTCCATGCACCCCACATCATGTAGGCGTTGATGTATTGTCCACTGTACGGATTATAGGTCGGTCCAAAGATCACTGTCCCGTAGTAGACTGTATACTTCACACCATCATGATACTTAGTGGCAACCTGCGTACCACCAATTTCAAAATACTGGTTAACTACCCCAGTCAACATCACTAATCCAGAATATAGCTGGTGGTACCATTGCGTGTGCGCCGCGTTGCAAGTGTCGACCCCCAGCCTCAGGTTGTCTATATGTCCCGTTTGGGGGTAGTAACGTACGTCTGTGCACACCCATATCTCGTAGTAGAATGTCACCTTGAAACTGTATCCAGTACCTTGGCGGTAGAGATCGACGTTGATCCTTCCGTAACCAAAATCATTCCCAAATCGAACCGAATTAATGAACGTCTGACCCGCAGACACTGGTCGAGCGGACATTGCAAACGAAAGCGAAAAAACGAGAATAGTCGTAACCACTATCAAAGCTAGACGACTAGAACGCTTCAACATTTTTCCTCTCTCACCCTCCTAATTTTAGCATTGAAAATACTTCCAACATTCCACGTATTTAAGTCTGTTGAAGATCGCAAGATTCAATACTTTCGATCCCATTAACAAGGCGACCACGGGCCCCGAGCCAAAACTCCACACGTCTGCCGACCCACAGATCCGTGCAAGGAGAAGCTATGAGAACCACCGAAAAATGCAAAACAAGACCGAAACTGCAACAAAAACGCAAAACCAGACAGAATCCGAAGAATCATGCAAAACAGTCTACGGCACCGTAGAATGCACCACCGAAAAATGCCCCGCGTGGACTTCAAATACCACCCAAGAAAACATGCATTTCACGCGCGTGAAGAACCAAAAGAAAATGCGGAAAAACAAAACCGAGCCGAGAAAATGCTCCTCAAACAAAAACGGAGCCTTCGGGGAAGGCGTTGTGTCTACATGCGCCGAAACGCTTCTCAAAGAAGGCTACATAGATTGCGTGATAGTCATAGGTGTCGGGTTACTCGAAGCTTTCACCGTTGTCTTAGAAGATACGATCATAACGGAGATGGGAACAAAACGAGAACTGGATGAAGCCAAACTGCTTGCGGAACTTAAGCATAGATACGGAAAGCCAATAATCGGATTAACGATACATGCCAATGAAGATAGCAGGGTCTTGCGGTACCTTAGGCAAGAAGGTGGCATCCCGGTATACGAGGAACCTCAGACGGCAGCACTAGCCATAAGAGCGATGCTCGATCACAGAGACTACGTGAGCCGTTTGGAGAGCAGCCAATAGGCTCCTTCAGTTTAAGCGGATCCGATTTAAGTTGAGATAAGGTAGGCTCTTGTCCTGAATTTCAAGTGTGTTATTCTTAACAGTTGTCGTTTCATTGATTTCAAATCACTAGAGAACAGTCTCTGTTTCTGGTAAAGATTAAAAAGGTGAACAGTACGATGAAATTACATAGCAATACCCGCAAAGATTGTTCCCAAGGGAGATGAGGACTTCATGGTCGGCATAGTAGGTATAGGGACTTACGTACCGAGCTATAGAATAAAGTTGAGCGAGATTTTGAAGGCAAGCAACTATCCGCCACCATTAATGGATGTTGAGAAGGCCGTGCCGAGCACAGACGAGGATGTAGTCACAATGGCTGCAGAGGCAGCTACTAATGCTGTTCGGCATTCTGGTATTTCGCCAGAGAAGGTTGAGGCTGTTTATGTTGGAACTACCTCAAGTCCTTACGCTGACAGGACAGTGTCAACGACGATCGCCGCTCATATTGGTGTGCCCTCTTCAGCTACGCTAATGGAGTTTGGCGGCTCTGCAAGGGCAGGAACCTCTGCCTTGTTGGCTTGCATGGATCTCATAAACGCTGGCAGAGCCAAGTACGGCTTAGTAATAGGAACTGACAGTCTACTGGGATCTCCAGGTTCTACGCTCGAATTCTATTCAGGCGCTGGAGCAGGCGCTGTTATGCTTGGTAAGGAGAATGCCATAGCGGAGATCGAAGGCGCAACCTCTTCTGCATATGAATTCGCAGACAGGTGGAGAAGAAGCGCCGACGCATATGAAAGGGATAGCGGAGACGATAGATTCGCAAGAGAGTACGGTTACACAAAGGCTGTGGTTGAAGCCGCCAGCGGTCTAATTAAGAAACTAGGGAAGACTTCCAAGGACTTCAGGTACGTCGTGCAGCAAATGCTACCGTTTGGCATCGATCCGTCAAAAGGTATAGATGCTTCGAAGAAAGTCGGATTCGATATGCCAAACTTGATGCCTGGAATCACATTCAATGTTTTCGGAGAGACTGGAGCTGCGTACGTACTTCTAGGTCTAGCGCAGGTCTTTGAACAAGCTAAACCAAATGAACGAATCATGTTGCTGTCGTACGGCGCCGGATGCAGTGATGCAATCAGCCTCAAGTTGTTGCCCACTGCGGAAGCCAAGAAGAATGCACTCTTCTCTATCAAGAATTTCCAGAAATCGAAGGAGACAATAAACTATATCCAGTATGCGAAGTTGAAAGGAGTAATATCGGCAAGTCCTTGAAGAGGAGGAATGAAACTAAAAATGTCGATCGCTTCTCCAATGTTGTGGAGAGAAATCCCACAACTGTACAGGCTCGTAGGTCTGAAGTGCAAGAAATGTGGTTACATAAACTTCCCGAAGATGGGGAGAATCTGCCTCAAGTGCGCAAGCGCGGAGGGATTCGAAGATCACAACATCAGCAGAAGAGCAAAAGTTGTGACGTTCACGGTTGAACATGTTATGCCCCCAGGTTTTGAGACCCCCACGATCATGACGATAGTCGACACAGAAGACGGAGCAAGGTTAATGGTGTCCATGACGCAGGCAAAGCCAGAGGAAGTCAAGATAGACATGCCTGTAGAACTGGTCTTCAGAAGATTTGGTGAGGCCGAGGGCTTGTTCAGATACGGCTTCCGCGCAAAACCGATTAGAGAAGCAACGGAAGCCAAGAAGTAGGAAAGAATTGGAATCCGTGATTTCCAACATAGGAGCGTGAAGATGAAAATGAGGAACAAAGTCGCCGTTGTAGGTTTTGGGATGATCAAGTTCGGAGAATTATTCGAAAAGAGTTACGAGGATATGATGAGCGAAGCATACTTGAACGCGCTTAAAAGTGTGGATAATGGAATGGATCAAAAGGAAATACAAGCTGCTTGGCTCGGTACCTGCATAGGCAGCATAATAAAACGCGAGATACTAACCGGAGCTTCCCTTGCAGAACCACTCTCATTCTTTCCAAGACCAGTATCAAGGCTAGAGAACGCCTGTGCAACTGGCTCCGATTCCTTCAGAAATGCTTGCTTTGCAGTCGCATCTGGGGCATATGATGTTGCCTTGGCCCTTGGAGTAGAGAAGATGCGCGACGTGCCCCCGATAGAATCACTTCAAGGGGTAGTTGCTCGGGGAATGCATCCAATCTATGCAAGAGGGATGACAGCGCCGGCCGTATTTGCATTCTACGCGAATAGACATATGCATGATTTTGGTACCACAAAACAACAGATGGGTTACGTGGCCGTCAAGAACCACAAGAATGGGGCATTAGACCCGTATGCTCATTTCCAGAGGCCGATCAAGCTAGAGGATGTTCTTAAGGCGCCAATGGTATGCTCTCCACTTGGACTCTATGACTGTTGCCCCGTCACCGATGGAGCCGCAGCAGTAATAATCACACGGGCCGAGCTTGCCAAGAAATACACCGACGCTCCAGTCTACGTCGCTGGCTTGGGGCTTGCCACTGACACTTTCAATATGGCGTCTAAACCAGACTTTACAACATTCTATGCGACCGTTGAAGCTGGTAAGGAGGCCTACAAGATGGCTGGCATTGGACCCGAAGACATCAATCTAGCCGAGGTTCATGACTGCTTCACAATAACAGAAATACTGGACACCGAGGACTTAGGATTTTGCAAGAAGGGCGAAGGAGGAAAGTTCATAGAACAGGGTAATACCGAGATAGGTGGAAAGATACCGATAAATCCGAGTGGCGGTCTGAAGAGCAAAGGGCATCCGATAGGAGCAACGGGAATCGCACAGATCTGCGAGATATCTTGGCATTTAAGAAATGAAGCAGACAAAAGACAGGTCAGCGGTGCTGAGATAGGTCTAACTCATAATCTAGGTGGAACAGGGTCGGTTGCCGGCGTTACGATACTATCAAATAAACAGTTGTAGGAGAGGTCTGCTACCTGATCCGCAGTGCTTACCTCTTTTTTTACTTTTCAGAAAAGATGAAATAGATGGAGGGCTTATCTCCGATCTTCTGGAAGCTCGACGGAGTTGCAAATTCGTAAAGTAGAATCTGGGCTTTTTCTGCCTTTTCTTCTATTTCGCTGTTTTGGACTTCTCTTCTTCTCTCAGAGAGACTTTGACAACCTTGCCTATCAGCGTCAGGGGCAACTCCTTTCGGAATTCTATGAACCTTGGAACCTTGTATGGAGCTATCTTATCCTTGACAAACTGTATTATTTCCTGTTTCAGTTTTTCGCTTTCTTCATAGCCCTGCTTGAGAACAATGAATGCCTTGATCCTCTCGCTTCCTGGCCGGTCAGGATCAACAAGCCCAACTGTTGCAGCCATCATTACGGCTGGATGTTCGGACAGTGTGTCGTCGACTTCTCTGGGATAGACTTTCAGCCCACCAATATTGATCATGTCTTTGGTTCTATCAACTATGTAGATAAATCCATCTTCATCCATCCTTGCTACGTCACCTGTACGACACCATCCGTCGCCTATTAGCGATGCTTTGGACTCTTCCGGTCTATTCCAGTATCCCTTGAATACTTGTGGACCTCGAACTAGTAGGTCTCCAGCTTCACCCAAAGGGACTTCTTTATCTTTTGTTCCCACTTCAACAATCTTGACATCTGTATCTGGAAATGGCATTCCAACTGAACCTATTTTTCTCATATGCTCAACAGGGTTTGATGCGACGAGAGGAGAACATTCTGTTAAACCATACGCTTCAACGACTCTCCTCCCGGCAGCTTTCTCGAATTCCTTTATGACCTCCGCCGGAAACGGAGCTGCCGCGCTTATGAAGTACTTGACTGAGCTGAAATCACATTTCTTGAAATCAGGGTGCCGAAGCATGAGCATGTACAGCGTGCTGACATTAGCTAGTAACGTTGGTCTATGTTCATTGACGAGCTGGAAAATCAACGGGAGGTCTCTTGGATTCACTACTAGTGCTTGTGTGGCCGCATTCATCACCGACATCGTGCATGTCAATGTGCCTGCTATGTGGAAGTAGGGGAAACCAGAAACGACTGACTCTATGCCTTTCTTGAAGGCAAGCCACGCAGTGAATTGATTCATGTTTGAGAGGTGATTGTAGTGGGTTATTGTCGCACCTTTAGGCAGTCCTGTTGTTCCTCCGGTGTATTGCAGAAAGGCTGGTGTTTCCTTCAAGTCAACCTGAACGCTTGGGGGGTTCGGTTTGTGTTCTGTGATGAGTTTGACGAAATGAGTTGCGCCTGGAATTTCTTTTGGTTTTGGCAAGGAACCTTCTGGGAAGTCATTCAGACCGGCGGAGATAATGTGTTCGAGTTTGGTCTCAGGTTTGAGTGTGCTAACCATCTTCACATACATCTCAGCAGATACGATGACCTTGGCGCCAGAATCTTTGAGTTGATGTTTCAGATCTCTCTCTTTCATCATGGGGCTCACACCCATGACGACCGCGCCAGCTTTCCATGCTCCCCACATTGTGATCGGGTAGTGTGGAAGGTTAGGCATGTGCAGTCCTATGATGTCGCCTTTTCTTACTCCAATTGATACGAACGCTGCAGCAAGCCTGTCAGAGTACTCTTTGAATTCTCTGAAGTTTATCTTCTTTTTATAGAAGATTAGAGCAGCCTTGTCTGGGAATTCCTTTGCCGTATCGTCAAGGATTTTGTGCAATGGGGTTTTCGGTTCGGGTAGCTTGGGCGGCACATTCTTATCATAATTCTTTAACCATATTTTGGATTGATATGGGGATTTACTACTCAAGTCTTCCTCTCCTCCTAAAGGAAATGTATATCCTTGACCTTGTATTTTACCTTTGGGTTTTGAGGATCACGAATTATAGGAAGTAACCCTATATAGTGTGACTAATGTCTGCATATAGGAGGAAAATCCAAGTTGGATGAGAAAATACAGAAACTCATTGATGAAGCAGAGAAATACCGATCGATGAAAGTTAAGCAGGCAGCGGGAGAGAAACTCTTCGAAGCTTCGGCAAGACTTGCTGAGAAAGGGGAGCAGGCTGATGCCGTGAGATTTCTCACACAAGCGGTGAAGCTATACGAAGAAGATCGGAGTGGGAAGACAGATGAGTTCTTCGAGAGAGCTGCAACGAAATTCGATGAGATAAAGGAATTCAACTTGGCTGGGGAGAATTACGTCAAGGCTGCAAAACGCCACTCGGATAAGGTCGATCATAGAGGAGCAATACCACTGTATCTCAAGGCTGTAGAAGCATACAAGAAGTCGAATCTATTGCGAAACGTTGCAGAGAACTACAGGTTAGCTGCCACTGAATATGAGGTTTTAGGTGAACCAATCATAGCGGCACAGCATATTGAGAGGGAAGCGGATGCTAGACTTGAGCTGAAAGATGTGCATGGAACGGTGAGGGCACTTAATGATGCGAGAGATCTCTACCTGAGAGTTGGCAAATTCAATGAATCTGCAAAATGCCTCAAGAAAGCCGCGGAAGCATTCGTTCAATCCGGAAACAAGAGGGAAGCGGATGAGTACTATCTTATGGCTGCAGATGATCTGCAGAAAGCTGCAGAAGAAAGTATTAAAACGAAGGATCATAACCGATCGCCTGGCTTCCTGCTAGAAGCAGCTTCAATATACCAGAAGGGAGGGGAAACCGAGAAAACGGCAGTATGCCATTTACGAGCTGCTGAAGAGTACCTGAAAGGCGAGAACACGAATGAGGCAGCCGAGAACTATCGGAAAGCTACAATAGAGTATCTTCTCACAGAGGAACTTGAGACTGCTAAGAACGTTGTCAGTGGCGCAAGAGATGAAAAAGTCAGGAGTACCGACGCATTTAGGCAGTCTTTGAAATTGGTTGAAGTGTTCGAAAAGGGGGATGAAGAGGGAATGAACTTAGCCCTCAGGGAAGTAGGCGATTTCAGCTGGGTTAGATTGTGTCTCGCCTTCGGTAAGTTTATGAAATAAGAAACAAAAGAAAAAAGGGGAGAAAGTGCGGTCCGATGGAAAACTGGGAAAGATGCAAAAAGTGAGAAACGGTTCTGCCAACTTGTCTACTTCTTCCTTCCCTTTGAGATCACTTCAATTCCCTTGTCTGTGATTTTGAGTTCATGAACGTCCGCGCTGTTGTCGGTGCCTCTCATTTTCACTATTGAGAAGGTTCTTTGGTATCTGCCATCAACTTGTGAGTTCTCCAGCAAGAAGACTCCGTCTGCTATGAATTCCTCTATGCCGAACCTTCCGAGCCTACCTGGGATATTAACTTCAGAAACAACTAGGCTGGTACATTCCAACTCAGATAGAAGTGACCCTAGCTGTGATATTGCTCTTCTAATCTCTGAATCTGATTCCAGTCTGAGGGCAAGTCCAGGTATTGAGTCGATTACTGCCCTCTTTGCGCCAATCTCATTGACGGCCTCGTAGATCTTCAGTAGCAGGCTATTTGTGTCATAGTAACTTATTTTGTACATTTCTGAGGATGGAATCCTAGCTTTTGGGGAAGCTGCATCTATAATCGCGAGTTTCTTCCCATCCTCAAGTTCCTTTAGGTTCCACCCGAAGCGTAGCATGTTCTGGCGTATACTCTTTGGTCTCTCTTCTGTCGTAATCATGATTCCCGGTTCATTAAAGTGCTTGGCTCCTTCATAGATGAACTGGGTCGACAAGATACTCTTCCCAGTGCCGCACCCTCCAGCTATCAGGATTATTCTGCCTCTTGGGATACCTCCCTCAATCAAGGCATCAAGTGAATCGATTCCAGTTCTAGTTCTTTCAAACGACATTGAGCTATCCCCTGTCAACAATATAACGCGTGATTCCGTCACATGATATCTGAATATCGATCTAAAATCTTATCGGAATGACTTAATAATTGTTTTTGTACGGTTGCGAATCTCGCATGACAGGTTGTGCAGGTGAAAGCGTCAACGAAAAATCGCGACTTGATTGGACTGTCTTTTCAGACGCCTCTCTAAAATCTCTAATGCTCACCTGTCTTCGTCTTCCTTCAACTTATCTGTTAGGTCCACCTCTTCTTTTCCCCTTCGCTTGATTGTAATTTTGGGTTCTATGCCTTTGATGCGCCTCTCTAGGGTTTCTATGTCGACAGCATCAACTTTGTACTTCAGTTGTCGGCTCAAAACAAGCTTCAGGATTGTGTTTTCGATCTCCGTGGCGGTTGTTGCATCTCTCTTCTTCAATTCAATGAGGTACTGAGTGGCGTCAGGTTCGAACACAACTGCTAATATCTTCTTCTTGGCATCCTCACCTTTCTTCTTGTCCTCCTCCAATTTCTGTCTTTGTGCCGCCTGTCTTCGCAGCTCTTCCATTTTTCTTACTCTTATCCTCTCAAGTTCGTCAGTCATTTACCATTCACTCTCTGAATGTAGTTGAATGTGACGATCCGATTCAGAATCGCACACATTAAAACGTGCTAGTTAATTTAGCTTATGTTCCGCCAGAGATTGCTGCTTCCTTTGCTCTTATGCTAGGAGCTATAACCCCTGAGATCTGTTGAGAATCGTTTCCAATTGCATCAAGATCATCAAGTAAGTCGATCAACTTGACCCCAATCATTGCCTGCTTGGTTGGAAAGGCTATGTCTCCATTCTCGATTTTGAATCCAACCGTTGCCTGAGCACTGAATTCACCTGTCGCAATATTGGGTCTGTCTCCTGTGTAGAGAACTAGTATGCCTTCTCTTACCTCGGAAATCAAGTCGTCGATTTTTCCCCGCCCAGGTTTGAGTATGAGGTTTGTGTGCCCAATCCCTGGAGCGGTTCTGTAATCCCATCCACCGCTTCTAACGGCGTTCCCAGTATTCTTGATCCTGTCTTTCTTAGCGGTATAGGAGTCTTGAAGGTACGACTTAAGCACACCCTTCTCAACAATTGTTGTCTTAGTCCTTGGCGATCCTTCTGCATCTGACTTTGAAGTAAGAAGCCCGTTCGGTAGCGTTCCATCATCAGTCACGGTGACTTCGCTGTTCGCTATCGACTCACCAAGCTTCCCAGTGAGATAGCTCCTCTTTCTCTGTATGTTCTCGGCGCTGGAAGCAGCCGATACACCAGCTGATATTATGGCCGCAGTGACCTTCTGGCCAAAGACTACTGGCATCCTGCCTGAACTAATCTTCTTGGCTCCGAGTGATTTGACCGACTGAGTTGCAGCCTCCCGCCCAACCCACCCTAGATCTATTTCACTGATCTTTCTAGCTCCTCGGAACTCAAAACCTGATGCCATTTCGCTTTCACTTTTCGTTACAATGTTCGCGGAAACGCCGACATACGTATCCTTTTCGCTCACCGAGATACCCAGTGTATTGACTATGGCCGCATTCACCGACGCAAGATCAACGGACGTGTTTATGGAATAGATTCTCGGATCGATTCTTGCTGAGTCTCCTATCTGTTGAGCCATATCTATTGCTTCTTCAACAGTTATTGAATCTATTCGTTTGTCTGGTCTCTTCGAGATGCTTGGATATGGTTCAACTCCCGGCATTGACTGGAAATCTGGATCTGGGGGGATTGCCTTTGCTAGGACGGTTGCTTCTTCTATAACTTCAAGGATGTCTTTCTCATCGAAAGAAGTAGCATACGCGAATCCGACTGATCTTCCTACGACGACCCTCGCTGAAGCTCCCACATCAAGCAGATTCTCGCCTTTCTTGACAGATCCTTTTTCAACCTCGGCCGAGGTCAAAACATGTTGAGAGATAAATAGCTCAAGCTGGTCATACTTGCCTTTATCAGATTTCTTGACCAGTCTCTCTCCTAGCTCAAGAAGATCAGAGGTTGCGCTTCCCTTGTTCCTCAGCTCTGGATCACCTCATTCCTCCAATTACGACATTGCTCATACGGACATGTGGACCCCCAGTGGAAATTGGAACCGATTGACCCGATTTTCCACAGACCCCTGGCTCAAATCCAACATCACGTCCCACGACTTCAACGTTGTTCAGTGCCTCCAATATCAAACCGCTAAGCGCAACATCGCGGATCAGCTCCTTGGGCTCTCCATTTCTTACAATGTATCCATACTCACTTTTGAACACGAATTGCCCACTAGCTGGAATCACATAGCCATATTCGCTGCCCACCGCATAGATCCCGTTCTTAACATTCTCAAAGACCTCGTCAACTTCACAACTTCCTGCAGTTACATATGTGTTTGACATCCTGACAATTGGAGTAGACATGAAGTCTTCAGCACGTGCTGATCCGTTTGGTTCGACGTTCATTCTGATGGCGGTTTCGATCGAGTGAAGATATCCCTTGAGCACTCCTCGATCAATCAGAACGTGTGAGCTAGCCGCAATCCCCTCGTCATCGTAAGTAAATGATCCGTAGAGTCCCGAAATAGTGGGGTCATCCATGATCGTTACAGATTCATTTCCGACTTTGCTCCCGATCTTGCCTTCAACAAGTGAAGCTCCTGATAGAACTTTGTCGGCTTCACACGCATGCCCAAATGCTTCGTGAGCGAAAACGCCTACAAGTCTTGGATCCAGTACTACAGTGAACTTCCCCGAAGGTGCTGCTTTGGCATCTAGGAGCTTCACTGCTTTTTCGGCCGCGATTTCACCTAATCTGTGGGCGCTTTCACTTTGAACAACTTCGTATCCACCAGTTCCACCCACCACTTCGAATCCTCTTTCCCTAACTCCATTCTCTGCAGCGTATACATTGGCTCCAGCTCGCACCCGAGCTATTTCTTTTCTTACGTTTGTGCCAGACGAATTAGCGATGAAAACGTAACCCTTGGTCTCACCAAAGAAGGTGTTCGTATTGACCACCTTGGGACTGAATGATGTTGCCTGTTTGTTCAGGTCAAGAGTCAACTCAATTTTTTCCGACATCGGTATGTCCAAGGGGTTGACTCTTACGGGGACAGTGCTTGCTCCTGTCGTAGGAGCTAGATTCGCAAGTTTGAATTTCTGCTTGGCCGTTTCACTGGCTTTTTTGGCTATTCTGACGGCTGATCTAACCGTATCTGCGATCAGGGAATCCCTAACGTTTGTTGTTGCACTAAACCCCCATGCCCCACCTTTGAAGGCTCTGACGCCCAGTCCGATATTGACAGAGCGAGCTACTTCTCTTGGCACGCCATCAATAACAGAAATTCCCAAGCCCCGAGTATTCTGAAACCTAGCTTCAACAAATTCGGCGCCGAGTTCTTGGGTGCTTCTCTCAACTAGTCTAAGAATAATGTCCTCCATCTCAGTTCCACCTCATATCATGCTTGGTATTGGATTACGAGTAGTGAGCGTGTCGAATTGACGAGGATCTTTTGCAGTCCTATGATATTGAGTGCTCATCTGATGGAAACAGAGACGGATACATATTTATGCATGTTCATGTCAGAGTCATTATCAAGTCGAGCTGTAATCGCGCAGAAATCTAACCTGCAAATCCTGAGCGACCAAACGGGCGTCATAACCCTAAACTGACTTGCCTTAATCGACCCTCTTGAAAGTATGGTTTGACTCTTACACTCCTATCTTGATCCAGAAAAGAAGGCGATTCTTTCAAATCGGGCGCAAAGGGGTGAGATAACGGAGATGTCTCTAAGTCCATATCCTGGCTATGTTTCAGTTGGGGCTTCTGTTGCAATAGGATTCTGGTTTGTTGCGGTTGCGTATGAGTTTCTCCTCTTCGGCTATTTCGCTTTGCTTAAGGCCTTAAGGTTTATGGCTGGAGGTGCACGAGAGAAAAAGAACACGATGTTCTACCTGTTCTTCTCGCTGTTCTTCTTGTTCTTGGCTATTAGTAGAGGATTCTTTATCGCGTGGGATTTCTATGTTAACCAAATTGACTTGACTTATCTTTGGCTTTGGAGACTCGGTGAGACATTCCAATGGATTGCATTAACCTTCATAATTCTTGCACTTACACTGCGTGTTTTTGAGAACAAGGTTCTCAAATTCATATTGCCAGTCATACCAGCAATCTGTGGCATATTCTTTACATTCTTGCCTGACGAAATGCTGATTTCAGTTGGGACTCCAGTGAGACTCACATTTGACGTCATATACGCAATCTTTGCAGTAGTGATACCACTCATATACCTATATGTAGCCGTCCAAAGCGCTGGAGTAATTAGAAACAGTTCTCTGCTCCTTGCAGGAGGATTCTTAGTCTATTACTTTGGACAAGTACTCCAATGGATATTCTCAACTGGAGAAAGTGTTGCGATGCTGATCCTTCCTCCAGGCATTGTGATACTTGGTCTGCTGATCATGACGTCTGGAGCCATCTTGATCAAGTAAAGGTAACTAGACTCATGGCTACCTTGATAGGTGCATGGAAGAGAGTGGACTATTCGACGGCCTCCTCTTTGATGAGACCCAGATCCTTCAGCCTACTCATTACCGTATAGATGGTCTCCAGATCAATTTTCAGTTCATCAGCAATCTCTCGGTAAGTCCTTTTCCCATCGCATTTCAAGGCGACCTTGTATTCTGGCTCATTTATCATTCCGAGTTTTACTGTCAAAGAAGTGAGCTTTTTCTTCAGCGTTGGATATACCTCGGCCACCTTCCCATTTTTGGCTATCTCGTCTAACACCTCTCCAAATTCTGAGAAGATAGTCAGTTCGCCTTTCCAATCATCGAGTTCATCTCTGTATTTCTTCAGGAATCCATCGAGTATGATTTTGGCTACTCCTCTTACAATTCGAGGATCGTCTTTCTTATCATGTAACATTACACACATCAATCCGTCAGAGGTTCTGAAATCGTATACGACATTATAGGTCTCCATCTCAATCTCTCTTACAGCATCTTTTGCCTTTTCCGTACCTGCCGATATCTCTCCTGAGAACTCTTTTATCGCAGTGAGGAAGCCGGCCATTAGGTCTGGATTCAGCTCGATGCTACCGTATTTTCTGCTGAACATAAGGCGACCACCAGTGTTTATGAAGTAAATTGAGTGAATCAAGCCCTCTCAACTCGCTGAAGCAGGTTCGCACCAAACCTCGAAGTCGACAGATCCCTACAGTAGTTATTTAGAATTCTATCATATTAAACTATTCTTGTGATGAAGAAAGGGCACTTGATCAAAACCAACACTGCATCAAATTTGGGCAACCGAGAGTATAGTACCACAAGTAATATGTACTTAGAAGTCAAGTAGGAGCCTATGGTGGTGTTAGAGATGGAGGTCAAACAATCTTCGAAGGAGATTGTTAGAAAAAGAATAACACACAGGAACGTCACCTATTTGTTTCAGTGGAATAGAACAAATCACAGATCCTTGATATCTGATCCATCTCTACACGATCTTGCATCGCCTCTTTGGAATTTCCTGGAACGAGTTTGCAAGGATGAGATACCTCACCACTACTTCTTAAGGGACGACTTCAAGAGAGCTTCTGCCATGAGACTATCGAATACTTCTAAGAGTGCTGAGGCCAGCTTAACATACAGCTTGGCGAAGGAGAGTCTGATAAAGCCCGAATCTTACAGCGAATTGCTGAAGCTAGTTAGAAAAGTGGTATCATCATCTAGCAGTCACGGTAGTGTCTTGTCATACTTGCTTAACTTTGATCCTTACATGGTTGCTTCCGAGGTCCCAGTCTATAGCGAGGATTTGAAACTCACAGGACACATTGATTTGGTGCGACTGAGATCTGATCACAAAGTCCAAGTTCTTGACTTCAAGCCGGATCTGAGGGATGCAAACTTGGTCTTGGCCATACCACAGGTTGCAGCCTACGGTATACTTCTGAATGGACTGATACCTTCAGCGGACAATCAAATTGAATGCGTAGTGTTCAACACTCGTGAGTCAATTTCTTTCAGACCTGACCTGATAAAAGCAATTGGCTATTTAGGAAATCAACTGTTCACTTCAGGCAACAGCGACAAGAAAATGCTGCAACATTACCAGACGACCCTTGACTCATTGCTCAGGTAACTGGCAGGATTAGACGTCTTTTCTTATTCTTCATTATGACAAGCTAGCATTCACGTGTAGATCTCTATCTTTTGACCGTCTTGATGACATGCTCCATAATGCGATCGGCAATGTCGAAGGGCGTCACTTTCTGCAAGCCATGCCATGTTGGCGCGGCATTCACTTCGGTGATTCGTGGTCCACTCTCACCTTCTATTATATCTACTCCACTGTATTCTAGCCCCAAAGACCTAGATGCTCTGACTGCAAGATCTTCCAGTTCGCTCGTTAGCTCGCACTTGACAGGTTTTCCCTGTTGTGCAACATTTGTTTTCCATGCTCCTGGAGACGCAATTCGATACATAGCCGAGATGACTTCATCGCCCACGATGAAGGCCCTGATATCCCGATCAGGTTTCGGAATGTACTGTTGGATGTAGAGAACTTGCCCCACTGAGTAGGCAGCCTTCAAGGCTCTGTAGGCCACGTCAAAATCTGAAGTGCGTATCGAGCCCTCCCCTCTAGCACCGACGAGAGGTTTTATCACCACGTCTCCTATTGTTCTGACGGCTTTCAGAGCTTGCCTGAAGCTTTCAGTTACGACAGTCTTTGGAACAGGGATAGCGTTCTTCTCCAGGTAGAACAGCGATGCATATTTGTCTCTAGCCCGTCGGAACGCATAGGCTGAGTTAACCACGAAGATCCCTGACTTCTCCATGTGTTCCAACAAAGAGATTCTGTATGTGATTTGGTCGAGAGTTCCGTAGGACAAGGTTCTGACCAAGGCGGCGCTCAGATCATCCAGACTTCTGCCTCTGCAATTGAATCTCATTGCGTCGCCGCCTTCTTGTTCTGTATTCGTCTGATCATTATTTCTTCCGACTGTGGCAGTGACGTGGCGCAAGGATAAAAAGATGGGAGTATGCCCGAGCTTCTCGATGCTCCTGACAAGCATTCTGGCGGGCCAAATACCTGTTAAGCGTCCGTAGATAACTCCGATTCTCAAGAAAAATCCCTCCAAGCATGCGAAACTCAAAACCGTCACAAGAGATCTAAGAGTTCACCGGATTGACAATACATGATGGCAGAATCCGAGAACATAAACTCGCAGTCGTAGAGCCGGTGAAGGTCACCTATTTCTACATCTTCTTGCTCTGCAAGATGATTTCTTTGATTTTCTCATATGTCTCGTCCCAGTTCGAACGGCTTAGTGTCATCAGCTGAACACCTGCCATGGTCTTTATTCTCGCCACAAATGGATGCATCAACCTTTCACCGACTGTGCCAAGCAGGGGTTTTGCTGAGGATATTGCTCTCTCAACTGCTTCCTGGAACTCTTTGGAGTAAAGCTCCATCTTGCCAATCTCATCTATGATTATTATGTCGCTTTTGCTTATGGCTCTGTAAAGGGCGCTCACCCCGATCTCTCTAATGACAGCCAAATTGACGCCATATCTTCCAACTTTTATGTCCGAGTTGTAACTCGCATCAGCCATCAACCCTTTCTCCCCAGTCAGAAGATCGACTATGTGGAAACCAGTTCTCTCTCCGCCGATTCTGACATCTGGAGTTACAAGTCCTCCCACATTCACACCAGATCCCTTAAGATCTTGGACAATCTTCTGAATTAACCGAGTTTTTCCTGAGCCAGGTGGACCTGTGAGCAGAATATTAACCTTCTTAAGTTCCATTAAGACTACCTCTCGCGAAGCCCCATTGAATATTGAGTCAGATAGAGCTTTGACACCGCTTAAAATGATTCTCGGCTCGATTTAAGCTCTTTGGGTGCCAAGTGTACGACACTTGTGATTTGTATATTGCTTCCTAAAGCAATCGTTTCTGCTTTGCTGGTTCTACTGTTGTGTGAGCTATGCTCTCGATGTTTGATGGAAGTTCTTGGATGAAATTGTTTAGCTTGAAAGCTGGTACTATGGGAACTCTATTTATTATTGTCGAACTCTCTGGGAATAGTGTTATGATCACCGGGACTGTTATTGCTTCCCTCCAATTGACAATCTCTGGGATTCTTCTCACGATTGTCGGGATAGTCTTACAAAATGCGTCGACTCTCTCAAGTTGCCTCTTTACAACGGTTCTCAGTCCTTTCACCTTTCCGCCATAGTGCTTACAATCTCCCAATACAAATAGTGGCTTTCTTGTTGCGACAACATCGCACTCGAATCTCTTTCCGCGTGTAGACCTGAATCGAAATCCTTGGAGACAAGAGTACCCGTTCTCTTCAAGAATCCTCATGCAGAAAGACTCGAATTCTTTCCAAGATAGCATGCTTGCAGACTGTTCCATTGTTGCGCCGAGAGTTACAGCTGTAATTGCCAGTTTGAGCCTGTCTTCTCCCACTGGGGTGACTATCATATCTTTACTGAACGGCTTCCTGATTAAGTCGTTATCTTCCAATCTCTGAATCCTACTTAGAAGATCCTTCTCTGGCAGACCTGATTCCTTTGAGAGGTCGTCTATTCTAGCTGCTTTACCCTCTGCTCTTAATAGAGCCATTATGAGAAGAAGATCCGTGTTCTCCAAGGAACCAACACCAAGATTGAGTCCAAGCATTCACGGTCAATGTGCTGTCAAGTTGTGGTTAAATTAGGTTAACCAAGCGTTTAAATATAGCCGCCAACTGGGTTTTGCTGACCATGCTAGACTACTATACGGATGGTGAAGAGGCTATCATGAAAGGTGAACGTGTTTTCAAAGCTGCAAAGATGGTTAGAAGAGGTGGCCAAGAAATCGAGAGAGGTTATTGTACCCTCCAGCAGCAGCTCCTGCATGAATCGTGACAGCTGTTGCCTTTTCTCACTTTAAGTATCACACGACTGCGTTGCAGCCTGTCCAGAATCGCCAAGAGACACCGTTTTCCAGCAAATGGAACAATGAGATCGGCAAGCACTTGGTCGACTTGTCCCAATCGACTCTGACAGAGAGACAGAAGATCCTCCTTGTTTCAGCTTCACAGGAGCTGCAATGGAAATCGATGACTCTAACAAGACTCTGCAGCATACTGTCACGCGAGTCAAGAATAAGTTATTCCACAGTTAAGTGGAACATCAGACGTCTAAGAGAGATCAACCTACTTTGCGGGGGAACGGAGAACTCGAAGGGAACGCCAGCACGGTTGACTCCACTAGGTCGTCTAATGGCATTAGTGCTTCGTCAGAATCAAAATAGATGCAATCCGCAGAGCAATGCTGTCGAAGAGGTAGCATCCACACTATGAATCCCAGAAATCCCTACTGCACTTAATGGAATAGTGACTTGACGCTGGACCTCCGGCATACTGGAAAATGGTAGCGCCATCCTCTTCTTTTTTCATTTCTTGTCACACTTGCGATCCTACGATATTTCCGCATTCGAATTTCTTATTAACTCAATATCACCATTAATTGACCATCTGCATCCTTAGAGTTGAAAGGGAATTGACGAAATGCGCTAAATGCGGAGAATCTGTGTCTCTACCATACTCATGCAGGCATTGCCAGAAATACTATTGTGCGAAGCACAGATTACCAGAGTCACATGATTGCACTGGCACTCCCGAAACCCAGAAAGCGCAGCCCCTTGGAGTACTGCAGAAAGATTCCCCTACTTCGGTGCTTGGTCAAGTCTCCGTGAAGTCAAGTAAGTACGATGACGAGAGTGAGGAAGAATCTCAATCTGGACCTTCCTACTACTACCGAGTCGATTATGGAGAACCTTACACAGTGAAGAAAGGTAGAGGGCACTCTTCAAGAACCGAGGTCATGCACTTACTAGTTGCTTTGGGTTTACTGGCATTGCTGAGTCTTTCAATTATGGTTCCGCTCTACCTGTTACCCTTTCTCACCTACTTTGACTGGACTCTCTTCCTCTTTCTTACTGTGATTCTCTTTCTGAGTTTTCTCCCTCACGAACTCGCACATAAGTTCGTCGCCCAGAGACACGGCTTGATAGCGGAATTCAGGATAATACCTTATTACGCCTTCTTGACGGTTGTATTCTTACTTCTCCCTTGGAAGATATACATGCCTGGTGCGGTCATGATAGGTGGAAACGCAACTCCCAAAGAGTTTGGGAAGACAGCGGCGGCAGGACCAGCCACTAACATTGCGATAGGTGTCACAATGGTAGCATTTGCCTTCATCCTCTCTGATTTCTCGCTAATCTTTTTCATCGGCGCTAACCTAAGTGGATGGCTGGCTTTGTTCAACCTGCTTCCTGTCCCGCCATTGGATGGGGAGAAGGTTCTCCATTGGAGCAAACTTGTCTTCGCAACCCTATTCATTGGGTCGATTCTTCTATTTGTTCTCACGCTATTTATCTAAATCGTCTTTATTATTCATGATGTGGAGCCACTTCGCCCAGATCGCTCCTATCTGTCTCTGTGTGCTAATGTTTGTTTAACATGAACCAACAGAATTAAGTGATTAACTCACAGTAATTGTGATTGTAAAGGTGGGAGTGTATTGACTTACGAGGAAATGTATCCAGGGTTGATTAGAGTCACGGGGAAAAGCAACGGGAATGGAATTGCCAACTCTGCCTTCATAATCATCGACAGAAAAATAGCCGTGATCGACACAGGAAGCAAGGGCGAGCTATGGAGAGAAGTGATAGATGCCATCAAGAAGTCCGGAAAGGATCCAAAAAAGGACGTCAGCTATATTCTCTTGACACATGAGCACCTTGACCACTTCGGCTCAGCATTTGACCTGAAAAGTGCGACTGGTGGAAAAATCTACATCCATGGCACGGGTGCCGAGGCTTTGAGAGATCCAAGCACGCTCGCGACAAAGCATTTCAATGTGTTTGGGGAGTCAAGTGCAGAAACACGAAAACTGAAGTCGACCTTTGGGAAGATTGCGCCGATTAACCCTGATTCCATTCTTCTGGGCGGGGAGAAACTTGATTTGGGGTTTTCTACCTTAACAGTTATTCATAGTGGGGGTCATTGCGGCGGGCATGTCATGTACTACGATGATTATAGGAGAGCTGTTTTTGCAGGAGACGAGGTAATCGAAGTTCCTTCTAATCCCGGAAAGTACGTGATAGACTTAACGGGGAGTGCTGAGAGAAAGGAGATCATATTGAATAGACTGCTGGAATTGAGAATTGATCTCCTCGTTCCGTCTCATGACGCGCCTTATTCTGGTGGGAATATTAAGGAGCAAGTTAACAGAGCAGTAGATGCACATGAGATTTGGAAAAAGGAAGTATACGAAACAGTCAGCCAGCTTGGTGAAGCCAAGACTCAGCAGGTTGCTAACATGATTGAGAAATCGCTCAACTTGGGTTGGTCAGGCGAATTGAAGTCAGTGGCAACAGCACTTACGACCTCTGCATACCTTAAAATGCTGTCCAGCAAGGGTCAAGTTCAAGAGTCTGAAGACGAAAAGGCTGAGGAAAAGAAATGGACTGTATCTTGAGAGTCCAAGTCGGTCGGCAGATTCTTTGAAAGAGTATTACCAAGAGGAATCGACTTTGTCTCAGAGGCTGTGTTTTCCTGTCAATCATTTTCCGCCGACGATCCTGCAGAGAAAGAAGTTCTACTCCGATGAATTCGCCATTGGTCAAGTCAAACAGTGGTTTCATCGGCTACCCGAACCACTAAGAAACCCGATCTTCTCAGTTGACGTGGGGGCAGAGAGCGGAATAGTACGAAAGAAATACAGTACATCAGCAGGTTCCTTAATCCTCTTTTCTGTCAGAGACCTCGATGACCTGAGATACAACTTGGTGGACTATTGTCCTGAGGACACCTACTACGATAGGAATCTCTACGAAGACAAGGAGAAATGCCTAAAATGCAGAAAGCTAGGAAAGAAGAACTGTGCCTCGTGCACTAATATAGTGGGACAACATCTCATGTTCGATATAGATCCTGAGAACATTGACTGCCCCAACTGTGGAACTCTGGGCGAGAGAATTAGGAGAAAGTCAATGTACCAGTTCTGCTACATCTGCTTCAGGAAAGCCGCAATATACACGCGCCGCCTCCACGGCATTCTTCTGAGCAAAGGCTACATTAACCTTGAAGTTATCTACTCTGGACGCGGCTTCCACATCTACATAGAGGATCCTAGCGCGTACGAGTTGCGATTCCAGGAAAGAGATGCACTAGCAAAATGGGTGAAAGAAGAGCAACACATACCGATAGATCCATGGGTTACGAGAGGAGGAACAAGATTCGCAAGGCTGCCTTACTCTCTCCACGGACTTGTAGGCAAGGTGGTAACCCCAGTCAAAGCAGAGGCCTTGTCGAGATTAAATCCCACGAGGGATGATAACCTCACGCCTCAGTGCCTCAAGAATCAGTGTACCTGATGAACCTGTGCGCCCCGAAAAAGACAGAAAACAAAAGAAGGGAAGCGAGGCAGACTGGGCTTAGCGATGCCAATGCTTCCTTTGAGACGCGTAACATTTTCTATTTCTTGCGTGCTTTTGCCTTGCCTTTGCCTTTGCCTTTGCCTTTGCCTTTGGCTTTGACCTTGGGTATTGCTTTCTTGTGTACCGGTTTGTGCGCTGGTTTCGGTGCTGCCGCAACCTGCTCTGGTTTCTTATAGTATTCCGCTTTCTTTTCTTCTTCCATTTCCAACCCTCATACCTCCTAGTTCAGGATAAGGCTGATGTATGATATATCTCTTTCGCGATGGACATGTATCAACGTCTATTCCATCAAGACGCTTTGATTGAAGACACTGATGTCCATCGTGGTAGAGAATGTTAGAACTGCTGCCTTCTATTAGGATGGTTTGCATCAAAACTGATATAAACTCTCGTCGGTGAAGAGAACCCAAAGTAGAAGAATGTATATGCGTCAGGTACCTCTCACTATTCCTCATAGCATGATTCTTCACGGAGTCTGATACTAAGCATGATACCAATAAACAGACCTATTGTAGGATCAGAAGAAAAGGAGGAAGTAATGAAAGTCCTAAGTTCGGGGATATTGACTAACCGCCTCGGCGAGGGACCGATGAATAAAGCGTTCCAGAATGAGCTCGGATCATACTTGGGTGTAAAACATGTGTTGACTGTGAACTCTGGAACTGCTGCCCTTCACTCAGCTCTTCTCGCGGTCGGTATCAAGAGCGGAGATGAGGTGATTGTTCCTCCGTTCACATTTATTGCCACTGCCAACGTCGCTCTGCTAGCAGGCGCGAGACCCGTCTTCGCGGACATAACTGGGAGAAACTATACTATTGATCCTAGCAAGGTCAAGAAAGTGATTACAAAAAGGACCAAGGCCATAATTCCTGTTCATCTTTATGGTCACCCTGCTGACATGGATCCGTTGATGGAGCTGGCCGAGAACAAAGGAATCTATGTTATCGAAGATTGCGCCCAGTCAATTGGAGCTGAGTATAAGGGGAAGAAAACCGGTTCCATCGGGCATCTAGCCTGCTTTTCATTCTATGCCAGCAAGAATATTACGACAGGTGAGGGAGGAGCGGTAACTACAAGCGACGACGAGCTCGCAAACAGAATCTGGATGATTAGGAGACATGGGGAGAAAGAAGAATATCAATGCGAAATGCTTGGTCACAACTATAGGATGCCAGAGATTGAGGCAGCCATAGGACGTGTTCAACTCAGAAAATTGCCTACTTTCCTGGAAGCTAGAAAGAGAAACGCTTTTGCCCTCACAGAGGGTCTCAAGGACCACCTTCCAGGCATAGAGCTTCCAATGGTTGAAGAATGGGCTAAACATACATGGTACCTCTACACCACCAGAGTAAGATCTGGTAAGTCACCATTGTCTCGTAACGACATAATTAAGAAGCTCGGAGAGAATGGAATCACGGCGGCCGCGTACTATGAAAGTCCCATACATTTGTCACCCTATTACGCGAGCACTTTCAAGTACAGAAAAGGTGACTTCCCAGAATCAGAGGTCGCCGCGGACGAAGTCATGTCCCTTCCTTGCCATCCAGCCGTCACTAGCGAAGACCTCTCCAAGATAATCGATACTCTGAACAATCTCTTGAAGTAGGATAACTGGGAACTCTCCTATAGCACCCAAGCTGGGATATGCTTGATGGTATGACAGAAAGTTGAAGGCGCGGCGGAGGAGGGGGAGGGGACTTTCTTCTAAAAGAAGAAATAGTAATGCCGCACCCTCAACACAGGGTTTACTTCTCAAGAGAGGAGAATTTAACTCAACGGTGTAACTTCAGTTACTACTACTCTGAGTAGTGGTTTTTTGCGAACCTCGCCATGAACCATTGGGTGGGATCACTCTACTTATTCCCAATCACTTCGGCGCATCTCCTTGCGGAGTGAAACGCAATGTCACTTCCCCCGCCTTCCCCATCATAGCAGTCGCCAGCGAAGTAAAGCCCTTTGACCGGACCCATGAATCCTATTCTCTTTTCCCTTGACTGCAGGGTTGAAGGAAGGACACCGTCAACAATATCCATGGTAGTTTTCCTCTTCCAAAGGATGGATCCCTTAATTCTAGGAAACATTTTGAGTACATAGCTCTCCAAGACCTCAAAAGCTTGCTCGACCTTAGTCTTTTTCCTAACCTCATCGGGGGACAAGACGGAGAGAAATGTTGCAAGTTGCTGACCTGATGGAGCAACTGATGGATCGATATTCGAGGTAAACTGACCCAGTATGAAGGGTTCGTAAATTGCGACCATCCCATTCAAATCAGAAGCTTTGCCGCGTATGCCAAGATCTATGCTAACGCCAGCCGTGGGCATTATTGCTGTGGCCCTTGCAAGAAATGCTCCTCCAACATCACCCTCATCCACGAGATTATGAAGCTGCTGGCAAGTTCCAGCATATACAATATTGTCAGCTTCGATCCTGCTGCTACCAGCGATAATCCCCCGTGCTCTCATCCGACCATCTATCGTGATCTTCTCAACTCTCATGTTGGTCTTTAGCTCTCCGCCTCCCTCCAAGATTAGGGAAGCTAGTCTTTCGACTATTGACTTCCACCCGCCTCTCGGATATCCCACTGATTTTCCAGTTTTCAGGGCGCCTGATATCACCGTGAACACTTCGCCGCAAGAGAGGTCCGAAGGAGAATGTGTTGTAATGCAAAGCTTGCTGATCAACTTCATGATCCATTCCAATCTCTTACTGACACCCATATCCTCCAGCCACTCGGCAATTGAGAGACCGAGTGTTTTTTCTGGAGCGGTTCCTATGATCTTAACTAGTAGTCCTCCAACCGCCTTTTTGTCTTCGTCAGTAAGAAGCGGGGTCCTCCTCAGAACATCAGCTTTGGTCGGAAGCTCAAACCATTGTCCTTCGTGGAAGAGTCTCCCTTCCCCAGGTTCCACGACTTCAAGTCTCTCTCCAAGTGCATTGAAGACCTGCGCGGCAATACCCTTATCCCCAAACCTGAGAAGGTGGATCCCCCAGTCAACGATATACTGTTTCTTGTAATCAATGCTGTTGGCACGTCCACCGAGGATCCCAGCCTGTTCTAGCAACAACACTTTGAAACCCTTCTTGGTTAGAAGTGCTCCTGTGGCGAGCCCGCCAATACCGCCACCTACAACAATTGCGTCAAACATTCCAGCACACCATCTGCGACTCTCAACATAACGGGCTATCGCTTTTTGCCCCTGATTTCTGCAATTCCGCTCATATACGGAACAAGCACTTCTGGTATCTTTAGCGAACCGTCTGCCAATTGGCAGTTCTCAACTATTGCTACTATCGTTCTCTGTGTCGCTATCGCAGTGCTATTCAACGTGTGTATGAATTCTGATTTCTCACCTGTCTTCTCTCTGTACCTTATGTTCAGCCTCCTCGCTTGGTAGTCTGTGCAATTACTACATGATACGACTTCTCGGAATGCTTTTTGAACTGGCATCCATGCTTCAATGTCGTATTTCTTGGCTGCAACTGTTCCGATGTCCCCAGTGCAGATATTCACCACTCTGTAAGGAATGCCAAGCTTTTGGTAGAGCCCTTCGGCGTTTGCCAAGAGCTCTTCGTGAAAGCTCCATGAATCCTCTGGTCTGCAAAAGATGAACTGCTCAATCTTGTTGAATTGGTGAACTCTGAAGATTCCTTTTGTGTCCTTGCCATGTGCTCCAGCTTCTTTCCTAAAGCACGGGCTTATGCCAGCGCTCTTGATCGGAAGGGTTTCTGCTGGCAGGACTTCATTCATGAACATTGCACCCATAGGGTGTTCTGATGTGGCAATTAGGTAGAGGTCTTCTCCTTCAATCTTGTAAAGTGTGTCCTTAAAGTCCGCTAGTGAGGTAACTCCTTCGTAAGGTTCCTTTTTGATCATGAAAGGAGGTTCGATTATTGTGAATCCTTTGTTTCTCAAGTAGTCGACTGCAAATCTCTCTAACGCGAGTTCCAGTAGGACGGCTTCATTCTTCATGTAGTAGAAACGTGCACCTGAGACTTTGGCTGCCCTATCCAGGTCGAGCAGGTCGAGTTCAATCATGAGGTCAATATGGCTTCTAGGTGTGAAAGCATATTCCCTTGTTTCTCCCCAGCGTTTGACTTCGACGTTTTCGCTATCATCTTTCCCTATTGGAACAGAGTCGTGCAATAGGTTTGGAAGCCTCATGAGTATGAATTTGATCCTTTCTTCCTGTTTTGCCATCTGTTCTTCGGTCTTCTTTATGTCCAGAGGGATGCGCTGAGTTTCTTCTAGCTCCTTTGAGGCGTCCTGCTTTTTGCGCTTGATCTGACCTATTTTCTCAGAAAGGAGGTTTCTTCTGTGTCTGAGTTCTTCCACCTTTTTCTTCGAGTCTCTCCATTTGCTGTCTAGTTGGATCAATTCATCTGTCCAGGCTAGCTTTTCATTGTCTCCTCTTTTCCTGAGGTTGTTTTTCACCGCTTCAGGGTTTTCTCTAATCAGTTTTATGTCAAGCATGTTTATGACCTCTGAGGCTCACAATTCGATTGGATGCAACACCCTCTGTAGGCACCTGACTTGGTGAACATGAAGAGCTACGAGACTAGTGTGCTACTCGAAACAAAGGTCATCTGTTTTAAGTTGAAGAGGGAATATTCTTTTTCAGACTTAAATCTTGTTGCCTTTACAGCGACTGTGTTTTGATGAAGTTAAGGTTTTAGAACCGACCAGCCGAGATTATCTTCGGTAGATTATATCTTCGCAGCAAGGAGGGGCTTGACTATTATACTAGTCAGCCATATGATCGTCGCATGGACTGAATCCAAGAAGGGTTGCACAGAATCAAAGTCATACCATAAAGTATATGAGTAACTGTTCACAATCCGATTTCAACCCTTTCCTCAAATTTGAGATGTCAAATGCGTCGGGGGTTTCTGAGCTATTTCGGTTGTCTGGAGAGCCTTCAAGAAAGGTGTAGGTAAGATAGGTGGGTTCATTCGTGGTGCAGTGAAAGCTGCCGGAGCGAAGATCCCTCGCAGCAGCGCCATACTTGCAGGTTCGCTAATAATTATCTTCGTCATTGCACTTCTTATTAGACTCTCCCCGGTATTTCTCTACGAACCTCTTCTCAAAGAATTTGATCCCTTCTACTTCATGCGGAATGTTGACTACATCGTCAACAATGGATTTCCCGCTTGGTTCAGCTGGCGAGACTACTCTGCTTGGTATCCATTTGGAAGAGACGTACCTGGAACTACTTATCCCGGAATGGTTTTCACGGCTGTGATTCTCCATTACTTTGTCAACGCGATAGGGATTCATGTTTCGACTTTCGCTGTGTGTTACTACATGCCTGTTGTGTTCGGAGCCCTGACACCAATTGTAGTATACTTTCTTGCGAAGGAGTTGTTTGACAGTCGCGCAGGGGTTCTTGCAGCATTCTTCATAGCAGTTTCTCCAGCGATAATACAGAGGCAAGTCGCAGGATTCTTCGACAACGAGCCTTTTGGTATTTTCGTAATGCTCGTCACATTCTACTTCTTCGTCAGATCTCTGAAAAGAGGTTCAGTACCATCAGCCATCGCAGCTGGTCTGTCCTTAGGATTCATATGCATTAGCTGGGGAACCTATGTGTATGTCATCGACATATTCACCCTATTCGCCTTTCTTATGCTTATAATGCGTCGTTATAGTGTCAAACTCTTCAACACATATAGTATAACAATGCTGATCGGACTGTTCATAGCAGTTCTCGCACCCCGCAATACTCCAAGCATATTGAAACAAGCAGAGATTCTTCCAGCGATATTTCTGCTGGGCGTCCTGATCGTATACGAAAGCGTGAAGTATCTTACCAAGGTACCTCTGTTCAGCAGATTAGGAATGAAGATAAAGACATTCAACCCGTTCATTCTTTTCACATTGGTGGCTGCTGGGTTCATTGTTATATTCGCGCTTAGCCCCATTGGGCCGAAGTTCCTCACGGTGATCATACCAATCTTCAGAGATCAACAGGCAAGAATTCTTGCTTCCGTCGGTGAACAGCAGCCGACAGAGTGGGGAACATTCTTCTGGTATGTAAGCGTGGTCTTGGTTCTAGCCGTCGTGGGGCTCTGGTTCGCTTTCAAGAGACTCCAGGATGCAGATATCTTCATCATAATCTCGGCCATTACCCTCATTTATTTTGCTGGATCGATGGTGAGAATAGTGATAACTCTCTCACCTATACTGGCGGTGCTTGCTGGCTACGGGCTATCCAGCACACTAAAACCGTTTGCCAGAATAATGTCAACTCCCAAAGAAGAAATCGTCCATAGGAAGAGAGTGCGGATAACCCCGAGCGTCGGCCGCGATTACTCAGCTGTCGCATTCTTCTTGATCGGGATCATTGTTTTCGCTTATGGTGGTACCATTATCTCTAATTCGCCCGGACAAAGCTATCCGCTGATTCAATTGCTATCTCCCCCTGACATTCTCCCTGGAGGGGCCTATCGTGATTGGTTACAGGCAATGGCGTGGTTGAACAATGAAGCTCCTCCAGGTGCAGTCGTTGCCAGCTGGTGGGACTACGGATACTATATTACGTGCGTTGGAAACAGGACATCGGTAGATGATAATGGAACTATCAATAGCACGCAGATCGCATTAGTAGGATTAGCGTTCATGCAAACCAATGAAACTGCGACGCTGCAGATCTTACAGAGATGGAATGCCAGCTATGTTCTAGTGTACTTTGGGCATATGCAATCGAGTATTGGTGGCGATGAAGGTAAGTGGCTGTGGATGTTAAGAATTGCCGCAGACAACTTTGCATCGAAGGGTCTCATTGACGAAACCCAATACTTCGATGAATCAAGTGGTCTGATCCAACCGAAATTCTTTGATACGACTCTATATCGCTTGATGTACAATCTTGAGCCGCTGGGGCAAACCACTCTCGATGCGTACTTGATCGCAGCGATGGGAACGTCTTCTTCACAGTATCACAACAAGATTGCAACCGAGTCGTTCCCGGCGGTGGGTGTCTCGAACACTGACACGACCCTTCTAGCTCTAAACGATTATTGGCAAACAACGCAACAATTATATGATTTCACTCCTGTGACGTCCATAGATGCGTATGGCCCTCAGTTCTTCAAAGTGGCATTTGCATCCAACAACCACCTTGTAAAGATCTACAAAGTCGACTACACGCCGCTTCAGATGATGGGCAACCTCCAAATACTGCCCGCAAACACAACGTTCTACAAGAACAACGGAACTGTGACACTGAATGTCAAGAACATTGGCGGAAACTCCACTCCAGCTATCCCATTGAACCGATTCACAGATTGGACCGGTAGAGTACACACGGGAGCTTTGTGGTTGAACAATACGTATCAGTGGAGTATTGACACCCCAATCAAGGTCTGGAACGGGACTGCATATGTATCACATTCCGAAACCTATTACCTGAACCCAGGGCAGTCAGCCATTATCCAGATACAAGCTTCCCCCTTTGTGAATGGCACGCTAGCAAACTTGAGGCTTGTCTCAAGCTACTATGGAAGCATCTATGCGACAGCGCAAGTCAGCTTCACTTAGTAGTTGGCAGAAAAACGACATCGTGTTCGCCGCTCATGGTTCGTCACTGGTTCCGTAAACACTGGTGAAGCACAAAAGTTCTCGTCGACCAATGGCTCTTAAAACGTTTTCTTTGATACCTTCTACAAGTTCTTCATTGCACGAGCAGGTCGATGATATGAGTAAGAGTACGTTCTCTTCCTGTAACCTGCACACATCAGGATGAGCATAGACACCATCAAGATTGCAGCCCCGATGACAGCAATTAAGACAGATGTTCTATCGGTTCCAAATATTACGGGAATGGGTCCTATCATGACGACTCCGCCGAAAGAGACATTCAATTCCCCGCTTCCTTGCAGGAGATAATCAAGCAAGAACCCTGAGAAGATAGTCAGGATGCCGATGAACGCAAAGGTAATTCCAACAATTCCGAGTCGTCTTATGCTTCTAGTCAAAGTAAACGTCACCTAGGGTTTCTTTGCTGCGATCGATTATCCTTTGTCTGCCACATCAATTATGATACTCAAGAGCCGAACCTAACCATGACCTAGAAGGAACATGAGGTAAAGGAACACTAGCAATATCACGAGACAAATAGTTATCGCTAGCGCCTTTCTATCGGTTCCGAAAAGGATCGGAATAGGACCTATGAGTATTACTCCACCACCTCGCGACTTTCTGTTACTTCCCTTATTCTTTTTCTTGCCACTGTTTTCTCCAGAACTTCGCCTAGATAATGCCGCAATTATCCCTGCGATTGTGAATGCAATGCCTACCAAGAGGATGAGCATGCCTGCAAGGATCAGCTCGCCTGACAAGAAGTTCATCTGAGTAACACGCGCCCCAATTTTGCTATCGCGTCAGGGTTGCTTGTATCTGACAAGTTAAGCACTTTTTCCGTTAAGATACCTATTTATATTACGTGAATCTTATATCGGTTTTCTACTCTTCAATTCAACTTGTCAACCAAGGTATTGTTGAAGCTCAGATAGTTTGGTGCGTGACGTTTCAATGGTTAGCTAGCTGATTCGTAAACGTATACCGAAGAACCACGGCAGGGCTGGCATTGACATGATGAGACGAAAAAAGAAGCTTTCAATAACCCTCGACAGTGATGTTGTGCGGAAGATCAGTTCAATGATTGATGGTGTTAAGTTGAGGAATCTTTCTCAAGCAGTCGAATCATTGCTTGTGAGGGCCTTGGTTGAGAAAATGCCTCTCAAAGCTTTCATCTTGGCTGGCGGCAAAGGAACTCGGCTCCGCCCAATAACCTATGAGATTCCCAAGCCACTGGTCCCGCTTCAAGGAAAGCCGATCCTTGAGCATGTCATTGATTTGCTCCGGACATACGAGGTTCGGGATATCGTCATAAGCATTGGATATCTTGGCGAAAAGATAAAGGAGTATTTCCGCGATGAGAAGAGGTTTGGCGTTAAGATAACTTTCGTGGAGGAAGAGCAGGAACTCGGTACAGGCGGACCTCTCAGACTTGCTAAGCACCTTCTCAAAGATACTTTCATAATGGTGAATGGAGATAACCTGATGAGCATCGATTTATACAAGATGTATCAAACTCACCGTGAGAACAGGGCCACTGCAACAATTGCTCTGACCACTGTTGACGACCCCTCAAGCTATGGCGTGGCAGTACTCGAAGGAAACAAGATAATCAAGTTCGTTGAAAAACCCCGCAAGGAGGATGCGCCCTCAAAACTCATAAACACTGGATTGTATATTCTTGAGCCATCAGTCATCGATTTGATCTCTGATGGAAGGATGTCGTTTATAGAGAAAGACGTCTTCCCGCGGATAGCTGAAAAGGGTGAATTGTACGGCTACGTGTTCTCGGGTCAGTGGTTTGACACGGGAACGCCTGAAAGATATGAGAAGGCGCTCAAGGAGTGGCGTGGGGTCGCCTGATGAGGCGTGCAGAGGTATAACAGGAAAAGTTACAATTATCACCATTGGCTCGGCAGAGCCTGCCTACCTTTTCAACTTGCTTCTGCCTTCTTGGCATAGCTTCACAATCACATCACGAGCGAATGCTATGTCTGCTGGATAGACAAACTCATCTTTGCCATGGTAGTTGGTTCCTTCCCGGAGAGGACCGAAGCATGCGACTGGCACGCCGACCCGAGCTAAGAACGTGCCATCATTGCCACCAAGATCTGCCGCCACAGGAAGCTCGTGACCCGAAACTTTCCTAGTAGCCTCAACTAATGATCTCAGTAACGGATGATTTGGATCCGTGTAGTAGCCAGACATGGAGTGTACAATCTGAAACTCAGCGTCGAGACCTTTCTTGCGAATTTCGTTTGTGATGAATCTCTCGGTGTTGCCTTTAATGATG
Organism: Candidatus Atabeyarchaeum deiterrae; assembly: GCA_037310415.1. Taxonomy (GTDB): domain Archaea; phylum Asgardarchaeota; class Atabeyarchaeia; order Atabeyarchaeales; family Atabeyarchaeaceae; genus Atabeyarchaeum; species Atabeyarchaeum deiterrae. The sequence continues at coordinate 1,050,515 of CP147780.1, read as the reverse complement.
TTGAAATCCTCATCTGGTAACGCACGTAAATCGAAACGGATCTCACATTCACCCGGGATAATGTTCTCCTTCTCACCTGCGTGTATCATTGTAACTGTTAGTCGCCGCCAGACATTCTTCTCAGGGCTGTCAGGTGGCGCTCTGAGCTTCGATTTCTCAGACGCCAATTTCTTCTTGTAGTCCTGGATTGAGGACAGCATCCTTAATGCTTCTTCAATTGCGTTTACTGCTCTGTGCGGATATCCAGCATGACCCTGTTTACCCTTTACCTTTATCTTTCCCCAGATCACTCCGCTTGCTCCACAACTCACGTATTCAGGTCCGCTATCAACAACTAGCGCTGCGTCTCCTCTGATTTTGACTCTGTCAGTGAGGTATTCTATGCCGGCTTCTCCTCCAACTTCCTCATCACACGTTATGATTAGCTTGACGTTTACGTCAGCCGTCTTATCGTCTGCAAGTTTGGAGAGAGCACCTAGGCAAGAGACTATTGCGCCTTTGTCGTCGCTGGCTCCTCTGCCATACGCTTTATCATTTTCGATTGTAAGTTTGAATGGGTCATGAGTCCATTCCCCTCCTGGGGGGACAATATCAAAGTGAGTGACAAGCAGGAGCGTAGTATCCGAGTTCTTATCTAGGTCGACAATTACGTTCGGTCTAGGTCGCTTATCATCCTTTAAAACCTCAATTCCATCTAATATCTCGGCCTTCAGACCTGCGCTTTTGGCTTCGCCTGATATTAGTCTGCTACACTCCTCATAGTTCCTTTTTTCATTTGAATCCGTATCCAAAGACACGAGTTTCTCAAGTAGTCCTAGTTCGTAATCAAGATCTGACATGTCTGTAGAATCACCTCAACGCTCTCTCTTTTATCTCTCTTGAGGATGCCATCCACATTGGTCCTATGAATTTGTGATAGAGCTTGACGTAGTTTTCCTCCACGCTTACAGTTGCTACACAGTCAGTGTCTTTTCGTGCGACAGGAGCGACAAGCACTTCTTCGGCGTCCCTCGTGCAACTTATATATGCTTTTTCGGTAAGAGACCATATTCTTATGTTGCCTTGCGTAAGTAGATCCTGGAGTAGCTTCTTCTGCAGTGTCTCGTCAACTCCAGCAACTATATTGATTCTTATTGCTTTGCTTATAGCTTTGATTTCATCCAACGGCGCTTCCTCCAAAGTCGGCACCACAATCGTGACAGTCGACTTGGATCTTCTTACCATGTCTTTCAAATGGTTTAGTATTGCTTGTTTTGTTACATAGTGCCATGTCTTGTCAGCGTTGATCTGCTGAGTGTCTGTTATCTCTACCCATGCTGTCCTCATGACCGTCTCAATTGAGTTTGCTTCTTTGCCAACCTTTGTTGTGTTGTCGGTGAACTCCTTAAGCATTCTGTTTGAGTTGCCCTTTACCGTAGTCTCATCGCGGTCTATGCAATTTGTCAATTCTGCAACCATCTTGCTCGATGATTCCTCGAATTTGTTCTGATGCGAAGTCAGCATTTCACCTAGTTTCCTGTTGAACTCGCTTGTTACTTGGTTGCAGTCCTCGAAGTGCTCTGAGAGCATAAGATTCACTTCATTGATGACCTTGTTTACGGCTTCAGTGTAGTCCTTGAGGTGTTGCGAGAGAAGGTTGACCACAATCGTTTTAGTCGTTACACATTCGTTCCTGTAACTTTCATTTGCTGTATCGACTATTCCATTGAAAGAACCGGTTAATGATGATACGATGTCATGTAACTCCTTGCTACTTTCCGAGGCTGATTCACTCAGCCTTGACACGGTGTCCTCACATACTTGTTTGATTTGCTCCTTTCCTTCCTTGGCGATCGATTCAAACCTTTCTTTAAGGCTCGTTGTAGTCTTTGTGATCTGATCAATGATGGTTGCAGACAGTTGTTCGTTTTCGGTGCATTTCGACTCGACAACCGTCTTGAAAGATACTCCACTTGAATCAAGGGCATTCTTCAAATTGCTCTCAAGATTCTTGAATGATGTTCTGCTTTTGTCCATGTTCGAAGCAACGTACTTAGATATGTTTGCCTGCGCGTTTGAATTCTCCGCCTTGAAGGCTTCGATTCTCGTGAATACCAAGTCTGCCAGCTCTTTGATTCGGTCATCTGTAATCTTTTCTGCGGCGCTAATATGTTGAGAGAAGAGTTCTTCTAGTTCCCTTTGTCTTCTTGAAGATAGATCCCCCAACTCTTTCTTAGTTTTTTCAAGTGTGGCATTCCATTTTTTGAGCGTGTTTGTTACCGCGTCTCCGAGTTGGGTTGAGTGAACGTTGAGCATTCTCTTCATCGATGATACAGCGGAATCTGCCTTCTTGCCATATTGTTTGACCAGTTCACTGGTGACTTTGCCGATTCTTTGGGGAAATGATCTGATGCTATCAGCTAGATCGGCGATTCTCCCAAGTATGGGAGTGATGCTTCCCCATTTCTTTTCCAGTTCTTCCTCGAATTTTGCGATGCTTGATATTCTTTCAGAAGTCAGTTTCTCCAGGTCTTCGACATTTTTCTTTGCACCCTCGATGTAAGTCTTCACAGCGTCATCTATCATACCAGATATCTCTTTCTTCAGAGTTTCTGCTCTGGCCGTACCGTCGCCTGAGAGTTGCCTTCCTTTTTCAGCGGTTGAGATCGCCTTCAAGACATCTTGTTTTGCTTCCTGAGCATAAGATTTGGCATTCTCAACGGCGCGCGCCATGGTTTTTGACAGTCTGCTACTAAGATCAGAAGTAAAATCCGAAATAGCCTTCGAAGCCAGAGGCACATTCTTTTTTGACAGAGATTCCATCACGGAAGCAAGTGAAGAACAGTCTTTCCCAACAGCGTCACACGACCTTTGCAACTCATCGCCGACTGGAGTTGTCCCCGAGAAGAAGTCATTCTTTAGGGAATCGATCATCACACTAATATTGGAGCTGAATTCGCCTGAGACTCTAATCGCACTTGTCGAATAGGCGTTCAGGGTTTCAGGCATCTGCTCTCTTGTCAACTCCAGTTTCTGACCGAGATCCTCAAGATGCTTGTCAGTCACCTCTTTTAGAGCTGTGAATCGGTTTCCTAACTCGTCTCTGTGAAGGGATTTCCATCCTTCTATTGCTTCCCTTGTTTTCTTCTGGAAGTTGTCAATTGATTCGGCGGCTTTTTCTCCGTATATTCGAAGCCCATTCGCTAAATCTGACTGTAGTTGGTTGTTCTCTGTGGAGACCGCTCCAGTTGTTGATTCGACGTTTTCTGATATGGTTCTCTTCAGCTGTGTTAGGAGTTGAAGGTAGGATTGATCAGCTTCACGCATCAACTTGTCAGCGCCGGTCTTCACGTCTGCCACGAGTTGGTCTATCTTCGAGCTGGAATCATCAAGAAACGTGGAAGTCTCCCCTTGAAGATCTTCAATAAGGGAGGAAAACCCTGACTGGAACACGGTCAGGTTGTCTTTCACTGCTTTGATAAACAACTGTATCTTTACATCGAGACTGGTGATGTATCTCGAAGTTGTTTGAGTGGCTTCCTCTTTGAGTTTTGTGGCGACCTCATCAAACTTCGCCACAGAATTATCCATTCTGACTGCAATATCTTTTTTCGTTTCTGTAACTCTTGAAGCATGTTCATCCATATGGCTCTTGAGCATTTCGCTGACGCTTGTCTTCTTTGTCTCTGTTTCCTGCTTCAGTTTCTCCATGAGACTGCTGCGAGTGTTCTCGGCTTCGTCTTTGAGAGTTGCGATTTCGCGCTTTGCCTGGCTCACTTGGTCCTCTTTCATTTTGTTTGCGCTCTTTTTCCATTCCTCATTGACCCTGGAGATTTCTGCGAGAGTCGACTCGGTAGTTTTCCTTGCGTTCTCTTCTACTTGCTTCATTGTCCTCTGAAACTCAACTAGACGCTCCGCAAAAGCCTTGTAAGGCGCTACGGCGACGTATCGCTCCACTACGTGCGTGAGTTTCCGAATCAGCTTTCCTTCGGTCAGCTCTTTTAGTGCTTTAGAAGCTGTTTGATAGTCAAAGCCAGTATATTCGCAGACCTCTCCGACGGTAAGGGATCCTACCATCAGAATATACTTATACACGCTTGCCGATTGGTCGCTGAGGCCAGCATTTGCCTTAAGCATCTGAGTCAGTGCAGGTTTCTCTGCCAAAGTCCTCAAACCTTCCAAGTCTTTGTTTCTACATACAGTGAGGGTACATCTAATCATTGAAACTAATAAGCGTACCAGTTCTGTTCTCTATGGGAGAGATCAGAGAGAACAAGCCATCGGAAGAAAAAGCTAGATGGTCAAACGAGTTCTGAGATGAACTAGGAAATGATTCGCTATATCGTTTGCTATATGTGGACTCCTTTTCTCGGCAGGAAAACATTAGTTTTAATACCGCAATCATTTATTTTCTACTATAATGAGAAATACTTATCAGACAGGAACTGAAAAATGTTGTGTGCTCAACTGCTCGGAGCATGGGAGTTGGATAATCCGAACAAGTTGGGTTTATTAGTATAACTGATGTGTGGTCTGAGACTTTGGTATCTAGAGTCCCGCGAGAAGAGGAGTACTTGCTCCTAGACTTGCTCTACCGCCTAGTCCGTTACTTCAAAGATACCAATGTGACTTTGAACTTGGATGACCTAACAATGTTTACTAAGACGTTTCTAGTTGGATTCGAGTGGGAATCTGAGTTCGCGAAAGTGATGCATGAACAGGGTTTTCTGTGCCTGAAGTTGTCCCCGCATTTAGCCAAGACACAAATAATCGATCGTGGAGACGTGTTCGATTACCTCCTCTTATCTGGCAACAAACGATGGGCAGTAGAGTGTAAGAGCAGGCATGATCCTCTCCTGATATCAAAGGCAAGAGTTGAGAGGCAGTCCTGGCTTGTAGATGCGCTGAATCTTGACGACCTGCTCGTAGCTTGGAGGTCAAAGACTAGATGGTTCCTTTTCTCTAAATCCCTATTGTCTCCGAAACTTGTAACCGATCTTGGAGTGAGTGAAAAGCAACTTCTTGAGACAGTGAAGAAAGAAAATGAAGACTACGCGATCAGAACGAACTTGAATACAGATGGCTACGTCAAAGCCGTTGGTCTGCTCCTGAATGGGACCGCTAAACTTATGACATTGTCGTCCTTCGCTAAGGAGAATCCTTCCACCGGTAGAGCCAGATGTGAGATCTGTAATAGGGTGACCGATGTTTTCGGCTGCAAGGTTTGCGGAACACAGGTTTGCATGGACGACGCGATATTCTGCGAGGTTGAGGAAGAAGTCTACTGCAGGAACTGTGCCACAAGCATAACTTGCAGGAAATGTGGCAAGAATGGGTGCAACCACTGTGTTACAAGTCAGGGTATTTGCGAATGGTGCCTCTGAACAGAAGGGAGGAAAACGATAGGGAGGGAAGATTCTTGATTCGCCTCAAGACCTCCAATCATTTCAAGTTCTACATTTTCTTCTGCTTATTGGCCATTCCGTCTGCTGCAATCGAGCTGATTATGTCCCGGAACTTAATGCGACTGGTCACGCATTCGTATTTAAGCACGATTTTCTAACACCTTCAGTACAGGAGACAAGACAGCTCGGCGTCGAATTTGTACGCTGGTCATGAACGGCTCTGAGCTTGGACAAGATTGGGAGAGCAGGTTGGGAATGGTTCTTGTGTCATCAGATGAATTTGAGGAATTGATAGTAAAGGTTATGAAGACTCTTCATGAGGAGCGAGAGCGAGGCAGGCTCGGCGCTGAGGCTATAGTTGATAACAGACTTATCAAACTGCCTGCACATGGTAGAGTAGTGTTTGTCGGGGATATTCATGGTGAACTCGAAAGTGTAGATGAAGTACTACGTCGGACAGGATCTGCCGTAAAGACGTCAGACTCTAAGAGAAAATACCTCGTATTCCTAGGTGACCTCGTTGATAGAGGAACAAAATCTGTGGAAGTCTTGATAAGAATTTTCAGATTGAAAATCCAACATAAAGTAAGCGTGATCATGCTTAGAGGCAACCATGAGTTGCCCGACGTCAACTCGCGCTATGGCTTCATAGATGAAGTCATGAGCAAATATCCTCACGTGGGCAACGAAATCTACGCATTGTGCAACAGACTTTTTGCAGAATTCCCACACGCTGTTCTCACTGCTAATGGAATCTTTGCTGTACATGGCGGCATACCAGAAAACGTATCTGCCCTTGAGCAAGTCGCAAACCTTGAAAGCGAAGACTTGGAACAACTGCTCTGGAATGATCCACGGCCCGAGATACACGGATTTCAACAAAACTACGGAAGGGATCCCCTCGGACTCGCCAAGATACGGTACTTTGGTGAAGATGCCGCTGAGAGCTTCCTGAAACGAATTGGCGCAAAAGTCCTGATCAGAGCGCATGAGTGCAACGATGGGGCGGGTTACACGGTCGTCTCAAAAAGCGTACTTACTGTATTCTCGGCAAAATATGGCAGACCAGATTGGAAGAGAGCATATATTGACACAGATCTGTCAAAGAAAATCGACAGTGTCGACTCCCTTTTACCTGATATCCGAACCTTCTAGCCAAATGAGAGTCAAGATGCACCAAACAGAATATTCCAGCAAAAAGGAAGAGTCAATTCGGTGTGAAACTATCTTGAGCGAGTCGTGACCCTAAAACAAAAAGCTTATCAAACGCTTCAGATCAAGTAGCTTGAAACCACAAGATAATTCAAACAGCTGGTGTGTGAAGAATGGCTGGAGAATTAGGATGGGTTGAGTTCTTAATACAGGTTCTGGTGCTATTCATTGTTCTTTGGTTGGCAACTCGGATCGTGGCTGGAGCACGAAAGAGTAGCGATAAGTTGCTTATGATACTATTGACTGCTTTGGTTACCATACCCATAGTCTACGCGCTCGGATACGTTGCTAGCATATTCTATCTAGGCGGCTTACTCGCAATAATTGCGTATACTGCAATCATAGTACTCGCACATGTACTCATTGACATCGCATGGGACAAGTCTATTATCATAGCTTTCATAGCCGAAATAGTATTGTACATACTCCACTTAGTGCTCGCAGGCTCCTCGATCGGATGGGCATTGCCTCTCGCTTAGAACCTACAGAATTTGGACTCAATAGATACAAGAAGCAGTTAACCTCCACAACCTACTTTTTTTGACAACCCAACGCCCGATCGTGGAGAAAAAGAACACAATCGTTGGTCTATACTGACGTTCCGACCTGTGCATTCAACTGTTTTTTGACTTCATCTACAATTGAATTGTAAAGGTCCTCCCCAAAAAGTCGAGAGAGCTTCTGCCTTATTCTATCAAGCAAATCCTCTACTTCAGTCTCTGGAAGGTCATCCGACAGCAAAGCATACGACGTACCAAGACGAACTATCTTTGGATGCAGTTGTAATATCTGATCCAGAGGAATATAGTCCCGAATCTCGTTGAGAACACCTTGAACTAGAGACCCAGGTACCGGCTTAACCTTCTTCCTGATTGAATTCCAATCCTGGTTCATAATCTTCTTCATGAACTCGTCGAATTCCGAGAACTCTTCTCTCTTGTAACCAGTCTGCTTCATCTTCCTTCGAAAGTCCCCGTTCTTGTAGCTCAAGAAGTTCAGAATCACGTACTCCAAAAGTGACTCATTGTCGGGCAGAGTCTTCTTCGCTACATCCGAGATAAGCACAAAATAGTATTGGATCAGCCCACCTTTATCATTCTGAAGATTGAGGATCCTAAACGTGAGCAGCAACTGAGACAATTCTATTGAGTGAATTGAGCCACCATCTGGGGAGACGGATGTCTCACTAGCAAAAGACTCTATGGCCGACAGGAATCCTGAGAGCAGCAATTGCTGGTCATCACTCATCTTCTGCATAGAAAAAGAGTAGATGGGAGCTCCACTCTCGTGGATGATTAGCAGTCCCCTAAGCACTCTTGCGTCCACCTCGCGCACCGAATGTCGAGATAAAGAGCAGTCCACTTGCAATAAAAGCTACGTACCCTAGGCTAAGAATGAGGTCTACTATGTCATAGGGCCCGGTAGTCTGGTAGATTCCAGTATTCTGCTCGTACAAGAACAAGATGTCGCCTATCGCTTCCAGGATGAAACCAAGTACCAGCACACCCCAAGCCTTTGCAATTTCCCCGGCTCGGAACTTGAGCACTATAACCAAAGCAAGGACAATAATCACAAGGTCTTCCAAGGGATAGACTATACCAATGATGTCTTCCGGGTTAACCGCGCCTTGAAGAATTGGCGCAACATCTATGATTGCTATGACTGCAAATGCAATAAGAGAAAGTGCGATCCAAAGAATTAGTATTGGCAATTTGAATTTTACATGAATTGTTCTTATATTCAGCAATAAAGCGATGGCAAATGGGAAGTATCCCGCAATATAGAAGAAATCTGCTATCGAGGGGAATGGATTCAAGCCAACTGATTCGTACCATAACCAGAATGTCTCCGCCAAAGTCCAAAGGATGAACCCGATAACGAGAATCACAGATATCTGGCCTGGTCTGGTCTTAAGCCATCCAAATCGATGGGCAACAATAGCGAACACAAGGACAGCAACTAACGCAAGAACCACGGAATTCAAGTCAAGAATAAACCAGGCAAATCCTTCGACTACGAACGGCCGAATAGCATAGACAGCGATCAAGTACACCATTATCGCCATAGGTATGAGGATCAGCTTTGACTTCAGAATGCTCTTCTCAGTTACGTTTCCTGCACTCAATGGTCATCTCTCCGACAATTATGAAATGATTTATGGCTAAGTATTGTATATTGGCTGAATATAAAGTACGGAGACCGCGACTTTAATAGAGTTGCTCCTCCGTGCCTTCAGCTGAATCGGAATATTGCGAAGTTTTCATTCGGTCAAAGTCCGAAGTGGTGGAGAAGAGCAGAAAGATCCGAAACTGCTGAGCATGGTTCATAGTCTCCTCCCTTCCATGGTCTGGCAGGTAGAACGATCGGAATCGTTCTCTAAGACACAATGAAGTCGGTGACTCAAATCTGGCAATGTTGACGTTATCTTTCTCTCTTCCCATCAACGAAGTCTTGGAACCACTGTCTCGCGACTGCGTCAGGAACCATCACGGGTGGGTGTTTGAACGCATATGAAGATATACTTTCGAGTGGTCCAGCGATTCCTCGATCTAGTGCCACCTTGGTTCCTCTGACAACATCCACAACCACGCCTGCGCTGTCAGGTGAGTCTTCGACCGACAACTTGAGGTCGATTGTTACTGGTCTATCGCCGAACAGTCGCCCCTTAATGTATATGTAGCAAATCTTCTTGTCTCCAAGGAAGCTCACATAGTCGGATGGACCAATTCTTGTCGGGAAGCTGTACTCGGAAAGGCTTGTGACTGCCTGCGTCTTGCTGATTCTCTTTGAGACAAGTCTGTTTTCGTCCAACATGTTCTCGAAGTCGGTATCCCCACCCACGTTCAATTGATACGTCTCCTCTATCCGCGCGCCTCGCTCTATCATCAGGTTCACTAATGCCCTGTGAATAATCGTCGCCCCTACTTGGCTCTTAACGTCGTCACCGGCTATTGGCAGCTTTTTCTCCAAGAACTTGTTTGCCCAAGCAGGATCAGACGTTATGAACTCTGGGATGCAATTCACCATGGCGCACCCAGAATCAAGGCATGCTTGGGCGTAGAACCTAGTAGCATCTTTGCTTCCAACTGGAAGATAGTTGATGAGTATTTCAGCGCCTGAATCTTTCAACACTTTAACTGCATCGACAGGTTTGACTCCATCACCATATACGTGAAATGAATCGAACATGTGGGGAGCTACGCCATCAAGAATGGGACCAGCCTGTACTTGAACTCCCAGCTTCTTTACCTCAGCAAAGCGTTCAGCAACGTTTGGATTGGCAAAGATGGCTTCGCTTATATCATGCCCTATCTTGTACTTGTTAACGTCAAAAGCCGCAACAACCTTGACATCGCTTAACTTGTATCCTCCAAGCTCGCTGTGCATCAACCCAGGGACGCTATCATTCTTTCCAACATTCTTGTAGTAAGTGAGGCCCTGAACCAAAGTGGATGCGCAGTTTCCAAGGCCAACTATGGCTACACGTATCTCTTTCACCATTTTTAACACTCCCTTCATCAGATGTACATCGTGAGAATATATGTTTTATGGCTGTAAAATACTTTATTGCCGTGAAACACTGCTGTAAATGCGAAGTGGGAAATGCTCAATGTGACCAGTTTGAAACGAGTTGGGGAGAAGCAGAGACGCACGTCCCTCCTTGACGCTACCCATAGTTCCAGTGAGCAAGGTTGCCATCTTCAGTGGATCCTGTGATAATCATGTGGTTTCTTGAGTGGATCTCAACCCATGTCCTTTGCCATTGCGGTCGCGGTCTCTATTAACGCTTCGACATTGTTTCTTAGCTCAGTCATTCTTGTTGCGATGTTTCTGTAGCATTCTATCGCTCCTCTATCCTTCGTTCTAATCAGGATCAGGTTTGTCGGATAGAAATAATGACCGAGCAAGTTCTTGCTTCTAAGTGATTCATCTTCCGAATCGGGCAGTCTGTTGACATGAATCCGAACAAAAACAAGCTTGTTCCTATGCTTCCTTAGCATGTCGCTTGCCAAGTTATCAAATCTGGGTTTCTGTCTTGCGCATGCAGGGCAACCATCCCGAGTAATGGCAACAATGTAAACCTTCCCTAATTCGGGAGCAAGAAGTTCCCTGAATGATTTGCCCGACGAGGATACTTCTTTTTCAAGTTCCATGAACTCTGCCGTGTTGACGCTCATATGTTTCTACCAATAAGAGAATCTATATAAAGCGTCTGTCACTTGCGTCCCGTCAGTGGACTGAGTTTGTGAGACGCTTTCAGGATCGAAACTCGTCGATCCTTGTTTGGTGGAGCAGTTCATAGAGCAGCTTGCTGGTCTTAACCCATTTTGGTAACGGTATGTCGAACTTGGAGGATATGTAGTTCATTGCGTCTCGAAGGTTGCTGTATTTTGTGGGTGGATCTCTCATCGCGCCTCTGACGCTTTCCCGGACATTCCACACTCCCGCGGGTACTATGTACCCTGGGTGAGATTCTCTGAGCACGATTGCAGTTGCCTGGCGTTGATCAGCAGCGAGTTTCTCTGCGATCGCAAGTCTCGCTGCAAAATAGCATCCGCCTATGTCTGGATAGGCTGTGCGACCTTCGAACATTTCATGGTCTGAGAATATTACAATATTCCTGCTGTCCGGGTTCCATGTGGTGCCAGGGTACCATGCTTCAACAAGTTCATAGGTCCATGAAAGTGGAGCCATTAGGATGATCCAGCGATTGTCCAGATAGCTTGACTCGTAGATCCTATACTCGTTGATTAGTGGTTGAGTCTTTACTTTCTCAAGTAAGGTCTTTGATATTATGCTGTCAACGGCAGTTATGCTCCAGCGCGTTGGTACGAGTTTTCTCCTTTCTTTGACTCCGAATGCTCCTACGCTGAAAGCCTTCTGGATCCTTGAGACCAGAGTGCCTTTATCATATGTGGAGAAAACTGCGTCGGATGCCTTCAAGTCATGGTCGTAGTAGGCCTTCTCGATCTGAGGATCCCAATAGACATTCCCGACTTTCACTTTCTCGATTAGAGCAGAAGGACCAAAAGGTTGTATGTCGTCATCCAAGACTATTGATCCACTTGGCTTATGTCTCAGCAGCATCTCAGTCTCGACAGGATTCCTCGCTAATGCGAGTTCGGTGATCACATCCATCGACTTCCCGGCCGAATTCATTGAGGCTGCATTTACGTTCATGCGAGTCTTGCCCCTTACGAGATTCAACCTGAAGTCAATTATGTCATCTATCGATTTCCTGAATCCGCAAGGACCCCAGAGTTCGGGAACATCCATGATGTAGGTGTCGCCATGGATCGGCGGCACGAGTGGTCCAGCGTATACATGGGGGTATCCCATTCTGCCTATGAAAACTCCCGGTGGTGATGCTCCGTTAAGGTCAACTCTGTCAATGGATTTTGCAATCCTCCTGTAGGTCAAAGCTTTGGCTAAGACTGAGCATCTCAGTTTGCCGCAGAGAAACTTTCCCCCTTTGCACAAAACGCACATGTTGCTCTTCGAAGCTCTGCCTCGGAGTAGATTCAAGTCGTAGGATAGGTCTGAAGCTGGGACCCCAGTACCCTTGAGCAAGGATAGGAGCCAATGGCTTTCGTTTGTAATGTCATTCTTGTTATCAAAGCCATCCGACATGTTCTATCCTACCGACAGTTCAATGCCTTGCATAAAGCAGGGTTTAGTGCCTCTGCTTGAAGTAAGCTTGGGTTTCTCTTAAACAGTTGCTAGTGTTTTCAGAATGGTAAGGATCGAATATAAAGTGTCCATTTGCATGTCCGTTCTCTGGACATCATACGAGAATATGGATGCTATATCTTCCTAGCTAAACCGATTTCTTCAGCCTCTTGAGGTAGTATGCACTTGAAAGCAGTCCTGCTGTCAGAACCGAGGGCAAGGCGGGAGCAAACCTCGCAGCGAAAATCACCATGACAACTGTCAATCCAAGTATGGAGGCGGCTATTAGTGCCACGAGAGCGACTGGAACCGCCTTCAGTCTTCGCGTAAATGTTGTAACTAGCAAGTACGAGAAGAAAAGGTCTCCACCTCCTATCAAGCCATAGTACAAACCACTATTGGTGAGTCCTGCTGGAATCATGATACTGAAGAGGGTGTTAGGCAGGCTCAGCACAGCGTTCTCCATGATATTGGTTGCCAAAACAGCGTAGATGTCCCATATTGACAGAATTGCCACAATAATAATGACAACCTCAAGGGGAAGTTCCTTCCCGATTATTATCGATGCGCCAATTATCGTTATTATTACCACTATGTCAAATAACCAGAATACGTAGTCAAAGAGTCCCAAAATGACGAGGATCTGAGTCAACACGTAAAGCCCTGCTGGAATTGTTGACAATGCCACGGCCTTTCTTTCGCCACGGGTGAATTCAAGGAAGAATCCCATTGAGCCCACGAACGTGGCCAAAGTAAATAGTCCAACAAGGAGAATTACGGGCAGGTGGAAATACACTATCAGCAAAACTCCAAGAACTGAACCTATTGTGATTCCAATAATATACGGGAGCGAGGAACGTATCTTTTCCGAAAGGGAGCCGCTCTTTGTATCAAGTGGAAATAGCGATGAATTCTCCGCTTCTCTGAGCCCCTCTCTTAACTTGCCTAAAGAGCGCTCTAGTTCTCGCATGTTTGCTTTTGAGCCTTCTTGGCTACTGCGCCTCAGCGTTGCGATACGCGTGCTTGTCTCTGCGATTCGCTTTTGGGCTTGACGAATCTTATGATCTGTAGCATACGCTACTACTAGGCAGCTAAGAACAATTATGGTAATGATGATAGCCTCGGTAAGGAGCGACATATTGCTTGACACCAACTGGCACTATACTGTGAAGAACATTGGCTTCTGACCTCTATTTATGATTTTTCAGAGAAGAACAGGAATCCATCCGGTTGCGTGAGTCTCAGTTTATTGGGTATTTCCACCCTTCAGAGCAAATCTGGAAGCATGACGGTTGTGAAATAGAGAAAAGTGAGAATGAGAATTGCCCTAATCTAGGGTCCACGATGTCTTACTCTCTCTACTACTTGGTCTTGGGTCTGAAGTCAAGTACGCGTTGGGCTTTCAAACTGACGGTTGGGTCGAAGATTGCGTTCATGTCTTGGAACACCACCTTTGGTCGAACCTCGACAGCGTTGAAGACCTTTTCGGACAGTTCCTTTTCCAAGTCGCTCTTGTTGACTCCTTCAAGTAGAGCAACCCTTAGTTCTAGCACATCTGCGGAGTAGGGATCACTTGGATCCTCTTTCTTCAAGACGAAACAGTACTCTCCCACACCAGCAGTTGTGGCAACCTCGTTTCTCAATATTTCGGGGTTGATCAGTACTCCCTTTACCTTGAGCAGTTCGCTTTGTCTCGTCGCATACGTGCTCCCTGCAACGACTATTATGCGTTCTCCGTTTCTTCCACAGTTCGGACATGTTTCTCTCGTTATAGCTACCAAGTCGCCTATGACATATCGAAGCAGGACTGTTCCTCGTCGGTTAAGATGGGTTATTGCTAGTGCGCCTTCTTTCCCGTCTTCCAGACGCTCCCCGGTCTCTGGGTTAACAACCTCGAGGTAATATAGTTCTGGCGAGGGGTTGTGACATCCGCCGAGTTCAACACATTCAGTTGTTGAGCCCTGTAGTTCAGTGAAACCGTAATCGTTGCCTACAAATACCTCGCCTGCACCCATATTCTGTAGTCTCGTTCTGATATCGTCACGCAGTTCCTTGGGCGCAGCTTCACCGAGTGCTCTCACCATGCGAACGGCGCTGAAGTCTCGACCTTGTTTCTCGGCGAGCATTAGTAGTCTTCTTATGAATGAGGCGACTCCCATGAAGATTACCGAGCGGTTACTCTCCTTCTGCATCTTTGAGTACTTCTCAATAAGCTCTATTGCGAACTGCATCTTACGATGGACTGGAAACTCGGGATTTGGGGATCCAACATTCGCGCATACAACAGGTATCCCGCATGCGATAGGGTACTCAACGGTCTTACCCCATCCAATGTGTGGAATTGGACCTAAGGGGAAAAGATTGATCATGAGGTCGTCCGGTGTTGGTCCACCGCCGATTTTGAATGATCTTATGGCTTGCAGCATTGATGAGTAGTGATCGTGGACTGTACTGTAGAAAGGTGAAGGGCGTCCCGAAGTCGTGCCCGTTGTGTAGGAAATGTCCCAGATTGCATCATACAGGCCAAGCCTATCGAATTCGAGTTTGAATGCCAATGGGTCGGCCATATAGTCCTTCTTGAATGACAGAGGCATTTTCTGCAAGTCATCTGTGGTCTTGATGGTGTCTGGGCTGATTCTGTGTCGCTTGAAAAACTCCTTGTAAAACTTACTATACTGATTACAGAGCTTGATCTGTTTTTGCAGGCTCTTGCTTCGGATTTCTTCAATCTCTCTCCAGGATTTGAACGTCGGATCGTCAACGTCATTCTTGTAGACCGCCCATGAATCAACTATCTTCTGAACGTGACGTGGTACTGGCATTTACGATTTCCTCCAATGCTTCATTCTCTGTGAACTGATTCTCTTGTTATCTGCTGAAGGTATCAGGGGATTAGAGGTAACAACCTCTCTCGGCACGTCTAACTCCCACTCCTAATAACTTTGACTATTTTCAGGACGCAGAAATTCAACAATACCCTAGTTTAGTGTCTCCAATTAATGTTTTGGCGATGATTTCTCTGACTCTTGGAAACGAGAATACTAGTTGAAGAAGCCGATTCAAGTCAATCTGTCAACTCAGCCTCCAACTGTTTGAAAAATCCGATCAAGAAGCTCGTTCGCTCAGATATTATTTGCTTGGCTTTGTTCGTCCATATCGAGTTTACCATGAAGTCGAGCTTTCCAAGGTAATCAGTCTTGTATTTCTTAATTGCGTCGAGGAAGAGAAGCTTGTTTGCCCCAGCATTCAATAGTATTAAGGTTGCACCTATCGCACCGACCTTGTCTATCGTGTCTGCGTCTTGGATTATTCTTGCCTCAACTGTTCTTGGATTCATTTCTCCTACATGGACATCTATCGCGTAGGACACGTTTGCGATTAACTCATTCGAGCAGTTTCTCTTTTTCAAGTATTCTGTTGCGTATTTAGCCCCTTCGTGCCCATGGTCCTTATATTCAGCAGTATAGTAACAAACATCATGGAAGATTGCTGCAAGTGCAACTACATCCGTGTTCGCTTTTTCCTCTCTTGCAAGAAGCAATCCGCTTTTCAACACGAGCAGAGTGTGTTGCCACTTGTATTGTGGGTCGGTGAACGGAAAATATAGTTCCGTGGCACTTGGAGCGGTTTCTATGAGATAGCTCTTAACATGAGACATCTCTTCCTTGTATCTCAACCATACCGACATTTTTGGATAAAGCTCTCCTATATTCCCTGCTTTGATATTTATTTTTTCCTGGCGCCTTTCGTTACTGGAGAATACATGTCAATGAACTACGTTCCCCAGAACTCGCCGTTAGGCGCGATCGGGCTTCGCAACATCTTTGTGCAGAACTCCCTTATTATCAGTTTGGAACCCGCTTCCGAGAAATCGATCATGTAGTTGTCTGTTCAGTTTATCTTCAACTGCTCTGCCGTCTATGTGTTCGATTTGAATCTCCATTTTTCTTGATTCACGCGCTACTTTTTCGATTTCCTTGATGACTGAAGACGTGGTCTCACTTTCAAAGTCACTAAGTATCTCCATGTCATGTATTCGTAGAGTGTTTATGTCGTAGTGCACCTGCATCGCTGCTGCAGATTTACCCGATCTGAGTGCAAGCATGTAATAGTCTGCTCCCAGCTCTATTAACCCCATAGAGAATCTTCTGAGAAGCTCGTCTTTCCATGTTCTAACCATAGAGTCATAGCTTGGGACTATGACATAATAGGGTGGTTCGCCACTCAATTTCTGCGAAACATATAGTTCTTCAAGGTTTCGGAGCTCTGACAAGTCTTCTTTTCTGGCGTACCTTCTTCCTGCGATTCCTTCAATGTAGACGTTTGATGTTATCTTTCCTTCCGCCTCGAGCTCTGACAGCGCTGGTTTTATCTCCGAAGGTTCGATGTGGGACCATTCTTCAATCTGTCTCAGGCTGACCGGTCCATTTGCGGCAAGGAATTTCAGTATTATCTTCTTCCGTGATTCTTTGGGATTTGTGCTTTCAAATTCCGCTATGCCATTCGGCAAATAGTGGTCTATCACGTCGTAAAGCCAAACATCAGATGAGTAAAGTGATTCACTTCTCCTAACTCTGACGATTCTGGCAGCTTTCTCTGTGTTCTCGATAGCTCTTTGTGCAGAGTCTATGTCCAGATTCATTTTCGCTGCGATCTCCTTCTCAGCCAATGGTCCGAATTCCTGTAGTATGTCCAACACCCTTTGTTCGTCGTACCCAAGGACGAGAAAGCGTGGTCTTGAAGCATAATAGTAATCGAGCAGCTCATCTACTGGTACTTGAGTTATGTTTTCGCCTAGAAACTTCCCATGTGCTATTTTTCGCTCTCTCCACTTCAGTTCGTCCAAGTCATTCGGGTTAAACTTCTCAACTCTAATTGCTATCGAATCAGACCATTGGATTGGTCCTATGTCGTGGAGGATTGTCAAAATGTCTTCTTTTGTTTTTCCCTGGTAGAGTGGAGCGAGATGTTGTCTCTGCATGAGGAACTCTATGCAGACATCTTCTGCAAACACTTCCTTACCACTGGGCTGAACAGCTACTGAGAAGGCCTTGTAGAGAACTGTCCCTCCAACTTTGTATCCTCTTAGTTTGAAGAGTTCCACAATACCCTGGTTACCCTCATAGGTGACTGCTTTTTCATTGATCATCTTGAGTTCAATGTCGAGTGATCCGCTATACCGGGCGACTTCATCAATTTGGTCAATGACGTTATTGATGACATCTTTGTTGTCACAATGAATGGAGAGTATTAGGAGATCTGTTACCACGAAGTGTCTTTTCTTAACACCTTTCGATTTGTAAACCGCCGCCACTGAACCGTCATCTAAGCAGATTGAGTAGCACCAAGATGTTTTGAAGTTGTCTTTGATCTCCTCCCTAATCGCATAGTAGAGTGGGTCTCCTGGAGGGATTGTAAGGCTCCTACCTAGCCGCTTTGAACCTCTGTTCAGGGTAGACGAAAGTGAGTGAAGTTCGTCCAAGTCGTCAAGAGCTACAAATTGTATTTGGGTCCTTGCAGATCTTGAGAATCTTCCTAGTCCAATCTTTCCTTGGTCTCTGAGTTCCATGAGACAGAGTCTCACTTGCCTTGAATGAAATCCTGTAAGTTCACGAAGCTGTGATACGGTGAGAGGACCCAGACTCCTAAGAAACCTGAGGATGATCTTTCTTCTTGCGTCATGGGGCTCGACATATTCTCGTGCTTTTACAGTCGGTGGAAACCATTTGTCTGTCGCGACCCAGACGCTTGCAGCTGCTAAGCCGCCTATGCTCAGGGCCAGTCTCATGTCAGACAGAACTGAAAGAATCTGCTCGGCATCGAGTTGATGCATCAGAGATCTTCTGATCAGTGCCTTCTTTGAGATTGGACCAGTCTCCCTGATGATCTTGAGAAGGCTAATATGGTCAATGCCCAACTTCAAAGGTGTCTTGCTAGCCCACCAATAGGTTGACCAATCCGCTACAGGTACAATCATTGGTTTCAAACTGAACAGGGCGTCTTGAACAAGGACCCTATCTTTCTTCAGTAGTTCCTCCACCCATTCTCGTTTTAGTCCTTCAACTCTTATGTTGAGCTTGTCTTCCCATGGGAGTCGTACGCCAACTATGTCATCTATTATTCTGCTTATGTCTTGCTTCGTCTTGCCTCGTGTCTCTGGGTGAACGTGTTGCTTTTTCAACTGGAATTCTCTGACAACATGTTCGTCGAAAATCTCTGATGGCGTCTCTCCCCAGCATAGCCTGTCGCCAACGATCTCAAAGCCGAGTTCAGTGAAGGTCTTCACGATCTTCTCATTCTTGTCCGATACCGCAGGTTGACCCCAAATGAACTCGACCTCCACTGCCATGAGTCCATAATATAATGCGATGTCGATGAATCGCTGCCCTATTCTCTTAACCAAATTGAGTCTCTCGGATAAGACATCTGACAACTTCATATCTGCCACATGCAGAAGATCCTGGGTTACGCGAACATCAGCTGCACCTACAAGCGTTCCATCAACAATTATTGGGTTGAGGAATGAGCTTCCATATAGATCAGTTAACTGTTGGGCAACTCTCCATGTATATGGATCTAGGTTGCTAAGTACGTCTACCATTATTCTGCCATCGTAGGGGATCTCGTCATCTCTTGGAGTGTTCGCGGATAATCGGTCGCTGAGTTCTCTTAGCATTGGAAGGTCGCGTGCGATGACGTAAGTTTCGATGGGTATGCCTTCAATGAATTGCCCTGATAAGATCAACCCTTCTCTTCTGAGTGTAGTGAGAGTGCCTTCTATTTCGTCGTATGGGAGATTAGTCAGTGATATTATTCCCTGGATAGTAATCGGTCCATGCGTCTCAATGGTCTTAAGGGCAATCGCTCTGAGCGCCTCCTCTCTACTCAGTTTCTTGAACTGAGAGGCGTAGTTCTCCATAGGTTCATAGAGAGTTATTTGCTGGATTTCCATCTCTGTCTCGGGAGGAACAGTTCTGACGATTAAAAGGGACTCTTCCAGTCTCTCCAAGCTCTCCTCCGCAGTTGGCTTGTCCACCGCCATTAACGCGATTATCCTGCCTTTAGTTATCGGATTCTCGCGTATGATCGTGTTCAGTATCATCTGATCAATGTTTGAGAGGTTGCTCTGTGAGGTTTCGTGTAGAGCCAAGTAAATTGGAAGATCGCTCGTGCTTATGTATGATAATCCTCTTTCTGTGAATCTTCCAACGACTATTCTCCTATCGCCAGCGCGAAGTCGTCGGAGCGAATCCCAGTCGAATCCTTCAATTCGGTGGTATAGCGCTCTGTGTGTCTGTATCGGCCCGATTTCACCAATGATTCTTATGACATCTTCTTCTCCTCGTCCCTTAGTTGTTGAAGTCAGATGCTGTTTCTCCAGTACCAATTGCGTAACAACGGCTTCGGAGAATCTTGTTGGCTCTCTTCCCTTTTCTAACTGCTTCAGTAGCTCTCGGTCTTCGGCAATTAGGTATTGGGCGGGGGGTTTTGAAGCTATGAAGTTGCCGCTGAAGACCTCGCCAGTTCTTTCTAGTCGTTTGAGAATTCTTTCAGCTTCTTCTTCTGTCATGTTGAGGCAGAGTCCCACTTCTGATGAGATGCAAGGACCGTGGGACCAAAGGAATTGTCTTGCAGCTTTTTCCTTTTCATCTTCAGGATCCGTTTCGTCAAGTCGGAGTATGATCTCTTTTGGCATATGCTTTGATAGCAGATTCCACGTTGTCTCGCGGACTTCATCCTTGGCAGATCCTTCTGGCACGTATTTGGATCTGACTATCAACATTGCTCTTTCAAGTCTTCGCAAAGCCCTCCTGAGCTCAGCGTCTTTGACATTCAAGATTTCCTGAAGTTCATTCGTCTGAAGAGGATTCTCATTAAGGGTTCTGATAATTCTGTTCTCAAGCTCGTCAGGGTCACTCAACGAGGTTTTGAAGACATGATAATACATCGGGAAGTCGTCTATTGTGACGCCATCCAGTTCTCCTTTCGCTGTTCGAATTATAATCAGCTGTCTGTCGGCAACAAGCTCTCTTGCCCAGTTCCTAGTAGTGTCAGGGTCGACAACCATTCTGTTTAGGATTGTTGGGTAGGTGTCTCGGAAGAGTTCGGATGGTCCTATATCGTGAAGTATTCTTGGAATATCTTCTTTAACTTTCCCGTGGCTCTCGGGAGTAACATGCTGCCTCTGATTATACAGAGTTTGGACTATCTCTTCTGAGAATAGCGCCTCACCCGCTTCACCGACAACTCGCGCGAGAACCTGGCGGTGCAACTCCCTAAGGAGCGCTCCGCGATCCTCCATCAGGACAACGTCTTCCGCGCCCACAAGGATCAAGCTATGGGAGAATGGGGATGGAACATCAGTAAGGGGAAGAACTCGGATATCTATCTCACCGTCATATATTCCCTTGACAATGCTCGTGGCGTTCGGTAGGTCCATTACGTCCTCAAGTATCTCTCTGTAGGTCTCCTTCACCACCGGAAAGTCATCCGTCCCTTCCAACAAGTCAAGAACCTTCACGGCTCTTGTTTGCTGTCTACTGACAGAGATTTCCCACCCTTTGTACATTTTCAGAACCATGAAGCTTCTGACTGCACAGTGGCGGAATCTCTGCTTGAAGAGTTCAGTTCTTCTGATCGCTTTGCGTATGTATACCCCGACATTATCAGGTGTCACAAGTGGAGGGATTCCTGCTAGATCAATCATGCGCCCAGCTGGGAGGGTTATCACAAATCCATCATCGAGAATTGCGGTAGCCACGTTAGCTCTTGCGAGCTTGCTTACAGCATAGGCATATACTCTGCTTAAAGCATCATTCACCCGTCGGCCATACACGCTATGGAAGACTATATTGAGCCGACCTTTTTTGTCGATGTATCCTTCAATTATGATCCTCTTATCGGTTGGCACAGTTCCAGTGATCGCAAGTTGATTTCTGAAATAAACCAGAATGCTCTCGGCTGATCTCTCATCTACTTTGTACTCCTCCAGAAGCCATCTTCGAGCAACATCTAGCCCTTCCTTCCTTATTCTGTCTGATAGTTCCTGGCGGAATTTGCCGATTTCGCATGACAAGTCGAAGCTTCTTGGAAGCATCTCGCCACTCCATGACGGAACAGTTGGACGTCTACCGAAGGCTGGTCCAACATAAACTTTCATTCCGCTTGTCCTTTTGAACTCATACGCCCTGCCGCCGAGAACGAAAATGTCGCCGGGTTGGAGTCGTTCAACAAAGCTCTCAGACAGCTGACCTAGCGGATTCCTGTATTCCTCAAGGAGAACTCTATAATTAGCTTCTTCTGGAATAGTTCCCACATTCAAGAAGTATATCATTCGGGCGCCTCTCTTCCGCCCGAAGACTTGTTGTTCCTCGTCAAACCAGATCTTCCTGTAGACTCCTCGCTCCTCGAGACTCACATGTTCGCCGGAAAGGTATTTCACCACGCTCATGAAATCCTGAAATGATAGTTCATGGTAGCAATATGAACGCTTGACGAGTTGGTATGCGTCAGCAACGGACCATCTAGATTGGATGCTCATGCCCACTATGTGCTGACATAGAACATCCAAGCAGTTCCTTGGGATTGCAACTCTGTCGATCTTGCCTTCATAAGCTGATTTGACCAGAACAGTGCACTCTACAAGGTCGTCTAGATCAAAGACCAGTAGTCGTCCAATTGATGTCTCATGCAGAGCATGACCCGCTCTCCCAATTCGCTGTAGGCCTTTGGCGACGCTCTTTGGGCTTCCAATTTGAGAGACAAGATCAACGTATCCTATATCTATTCCGAGTTCAAGTGAAGTTGAGCTTACGACGGCTTTCAACATTCCCTTTTTCAGGCGTTCCTCAACATCGAGTCTAGTGTCACGGCTCAAGCTGCCGTGGTGAGCCGCCAGTTGGTCGACATGCTCTTCTCCGTACAGTTCCTTAAGCCTGAAAGAGACTCTCTCAGTTCCACTTCTAGTATTTGTAAATATCAAAGTTGTTCTGTGAGAGTCGATTTGCTTCTTGAGAAGGTCGTACATGCTATCAGTCGCAGAGTCGTAGCTAGCATACGCAAGATTTGCTACCGGACACAGAACTCTTATGTCAAGGGATTTAGTCGAATAAACGTCGACAATGTCGCAGTCTCTGAATGAGTCATCATCACGGTATCCCACTAGGAACCTTGCTATTTCTTCCACGGGAGCCTGAGTCGCACTGCAACCTACTCTCACGAACTCTTTGTCAACCCCGATGAGGTTTTGCAGTCTCTCAAGGCTTAAGGATAAGTGAACCCCTCTCTTTGAGTCACATAACTCATGGATCTCGTCAACAATCACCCATTTGACCGTCTTCAATTTCTGGCTAAATTTGGGTGAAGTAAGTATAATCGACAGCGTCTCGGGAGTTGTTATCAATATGTGAGGGGGATGTCGAAGCATCTTGCTGCGCTCATTTTGAGGTGTGTCCCCAGTCCTCACAGCTAGGTTGATGAGGGGTAACTCTAGATTGCCCTTGCGTGAGATTTCTCTTATGCCTTCGAGTGGAATCATCAAGTTGCGTCTGATATCATTGTTTAGTGCTCTCAGAGGGCTGACATAGAGGACATAGATGGTCTCATCTAGCTCTCCTTTTTCTCCCATTGCGAAGAGTTTGTCAATCATTGAAAGAAACGCAGCTAGCGTCTTTCCAGAGCCGGTGGGCGAGAATATAAGCGTATTTCTGTCCTCGTGAATCAATGGAATGGCGTATGTCTGAGGGGGAGTCATCTCTTGAAACGTCTCTCTGAACCATTGAGCCACATATGGGCGCAACCTATCGAGCGTCTCTTTCTCTGAGTATGGAGGCTCCTTGATGAAGCTAATAGTCATCTGCTACGTCACTCGCTGAGAGCATACTTCGTCGCAAAAATCTAGCTATGTCGAGACTGGATAAAAAATCTTGCGTTAACCAATCTGAATACAACAAAAGGTAACTATGCTGGATTTGGTCCAGAAGAAAACCAAGAACCCATGTGAAGCCGTTTCTAAGGCTTATAAAGCAAGGAACGTTGAGCGATTGGTGGATCTTATCGTGGTCGAGGCAGCAAGTTACACAGGGGAACCCGATAGGATGGCGACGCTGGCATTAAAGATCTTCAAGAAAGCCACCAATAAGTACAACGAGTGAGCGAATCCACTTGCACACATAGAGCTTGTCAGCATTGTTGAAAGAGAACCAGCAATAAGACAATCGGCCAGCCAAACTACACGCGCCAATCTACCTGCCGACGCACACCGACAGCAATGACAAGGCTGTTGGAGGGCGAGAGGTTGCCTGGTGAAAAGGGAGAAAAGCTACGGGAAAAAGCGGAAAACCCGCGCGAAGAAGATGGCGAATGGGACTACCTGTCAGAATGGTGCTTGGAAGAATATGAGAGGTCAATGAATAGTCCTGTCGAGAGCAATGAAACAACGATCAAGGTAGACGAGATGGAGGGACATAGGATAAGTGCAGAGATAAGAAACCAGTCGACTAACACTGAATCAGAGAATCCCAGCGCCGATGGTGACAGACTGAAGCAAAAAGAAGAAGACGCAGATAGGAAAAGAGAAGCAATAGGAGAACACCCGCAAAGATCAGAGCAGCAACGACAGCAACATCCCAATAATGTGGACATGCGCGGGCAGGGGGAGACAAAAGACAACACCAAGATACGAGGTGACGGTGACGCCTCCACAAGGACCAAGAAGGAGCACCATAGTAACCCCGACAGAGCGGAAGCGGAACAAGCAACCTACGCAACCGAGCTGGGAAAGATAAGGGTTTACGATGCTAGGGTAGTTGGTGCAGGCGAACTAGTTAGAGAGTGGCGCACAGAACTGGGTCTCAGCAGACGCGAACTTGCAGATGAGCTTGGATACAGTGAAAGCCAACTATCCTACCTGGAGAGCAACAAAGAACACACCGCCTTACATGATCTACAACAACTATCCCACATGACTGGGAAGGACTTAGAGCAAGAACTGAGGGAGTTTCGCTCATCCGAAAGCCAAAACATAGCCATAAAGTGGAAAGGAGCAATCTACAGCATTGATGCGTTCATTGAGAGTACCCGAAACCCCGACGCAACAATAGACTACAGCCAAGCTCAACAGACATACTACCTAAAGCTTAACCCCATGACAAATGTGGAGTTCCACCGAAGAGACATAATAACGACACTTCTCGAGAAGAATGGGGTTCAAGCCATCGCTGAGCTCAAAGCGGTCAAAGGGACAAGAGCAAACACCACGAGAGCGGACGTTGAATCCATGGGCATCAAAGTGGGAGACAAAGTAGATGTTAATGTTCTAAATGTGAGGGGACCTGAGGGCCAACCCTGGAAGCAAAGCATCCAAGTCGAACCAGCCACGACCAATGGCGAGACGAAGATACAACTCCACGACAAACTTGGAGAACTAGGGTTCAACGTTAGAAATGGGGACTACGCGAAGATGGTTATCCAAACAGAAAGAGGAGAAAGACTCGTAGTAGCAAGAATCGAAGACGGAGCAATAAACCTTAGCAAGAAAATTGCAGAAGAACTACTCACAAATGGAGGAGACGGAGAAGCCAACACTTTTAGAGTGAAAACAAACAGCATAGTCCTCTCACCAGAACCACTCAAAGAAAGAACAAGCCCACGAGAAAAGCGAAAAGACAAAACAGTACTAAAGCTCGAAGGAGAAGGACACACAATAACCCACGAAAACCAAAACTACAAGATCACAACAGTAGAGCAAGAAAGAATAGGAAACTTAGAACTCTACAGATACAAAACAGACCAAGGAGAAGAATTCCTCCGCATACCAAAAGAAAACAAGACAGCCCCACCCTACGAAACACCATGGTACGCACTACCACTAACCACAATGGTATATCTTGACAAAGAGTACAAACAAGAACTACTCCAAGCTGCAATCAATAAAGCAGGAGGGAAAACCCCACTCCGACAGGAGCTAAAAGACAGAGGAACACAAATCTGCATCAAATATCTAAACGACCAACTGAGTGAACGAATGGACGGCATGGTGGCTAACAAACTGATCCCGATCTTACGATACCTCGGCAGAGACCTCGATGAGTCGAACAGCCACATCACGGCAATAGGAAACCGCAGAGCGGTTGAGAACCCAAACCTCCCCTTCAAACTGAACACCACCGACGGAGCGAGACTCCACGCTGCAAGATTCTCAGACGGATCAATCCACACACCAAAAGGCGCAGGACCAAGATTCGACTACACAAACAAGGACGCAGAACAAAGAAACAGAATCGCAGAATCACTAACAAACGTATTCGGCAGGCCAAACATACTCGACAGAGAATACACCGACGGCAGAATCGCGAGAGTGCGTGCAACAACAGACATAGTTGGACACGTCCTGCAGAGATCAGGAGCAATAACCGGTAGAATCATTCTGCAAAACCCAGACATACCCACGTTCATACGCAACGGGTCAATCGAAATGAAACGAGAGTGGCTAAAACAAGCCTTCGGCGACGAAGGATCACCCTCACCTCACTGCGGGATAACCACCCTCACGAGAGCTGTAGACGTGACCCAGGGACTGTCAGACGGGCAGAGGAACCGACTCGACGCAATGAGCGAACACTGGAGAGAAAAGGTACCCAAAGTCGTTGTCCGTGAGAAACATGTGAGGTATTGCATGTTCAAAGACTTACCCCTAGACATCCGAAACGCACTGCAACCTGAGCGTCCACGACTTTTGGAGTCGGAGGCAAGAATGCTCCATGAGGATTTCGGCATAACGGTCAATAAACACCCAATAGAGATATACAAGCGAGAAGATGGCTATAGCGTCTCATGGGCTCTTCAAATAACTTCGAAACGAGATAATAGAGTGTTCTGCGACGAAATCGGATTTCCACAGAGCAGGAAACAGGAAAAACTCAAGAGTATGATGGAGAGTGGTAGCCGTTAACGAAGACCAACTTATTTCAACGGTAAAACAAGTATTCACCAAGACCAAAAGCAAATTCTGTAAAGCAGACAAGATGGAACAACTACTCGTTCAGGAAGGTCTGACACCAGAAGAAGCAAAACAAGCAATCTCAATCGCAGAGGACAAGTACGTAATACGAGTATCATTCCCATACATAGATGAGAGGCATGGGGATCACATTGAAGAAATACATGGAGACCGCTGCTACGAAATAGTCACAAAAAGAGACCTAGAAGATGACAAAGAACAGGAAAAAGAATTCCTCAAAAAGCCTTGGCCATAAAAACATAAAAGAGAACGAACGACTCACATCCGCCATGACCACCCATCAAAACGGACAACCGATATGCACGATCAAGACCATCTGACTAAACAGAAAGTAGAGAACAGCAGCAGAAGAAGAAACACGGAGAGAAAGGAAACCCTACTTCATGGGCTTCTCCTTCTTGCCCAACCACAAGGCCTGGATCGAAATCCCATTCACCTTAATAACCCGATACCTCACGCCCGGCAAATCCCCCATTGACCCCCCTTTTCTGCCCCCAATGCCTTCGATCATTACTTCATCGTGTTCGTCGATGTAGTCTAGGGCTCCGTCGTAGGGGATGAAGGCTGTGACGGTTTTGCCGTTTTTGATGAGTTGGACTCTTACGCATTTTCTTACTCCGGAGCTGGGTTTTCTGGGTTCTCGTCCTACTTTTTCTAGGACGATGCCGGATGCCTGCGGAGTGCCCTCTGTTGGAGTCATTTCTCTGATGTGCAGTGCTCTAACCTTGTACTTGGCGCTGCGCCACCTGAAATGCTTTCGTTTCTCGACAATCCTTTTTGCGGCGAACTCTCCACGAGGCGACTTGCGCATTCTAGCTCATCAACCAAGGTTTTCTGATCCGAGTAAGCGAAGATAATTGATGAGTAGAGCGGTATTTAACTTTTTTGGGGAGCTTTAGCTATACAAAGAGCACAATCCTGCGACTCAATCTATCTCAGTGGTTTGAATCCCGTTGTTCTTGTAATTCACCCAATTCAGAGGAATAGCAAGGTGGCAGACCCGTGCGATCGTTATAAGTTTGGTTTCACTCATCTTAATTGAAGACGATGCTCGAAGGGGAGTGTTGAACAATCAGCACTGTCGAAATAGACGTAGCCGATACGACGTTCAGAGAAGAAACCCTCAAGTTGTATCACGAGATCTTGAATTCGTTAGGGAAAGGCGAAGCCAGGTTCTTGGTTGACGACTATCTTTCATCTCTTAAGGGGATTCAGAGAATTCCAGCGAAATGCACCGGCAATGCGAGTTATTTTGTCGTGAGAGGGCATGATCGCTCTCCTTCCACGGCTTTCCTTGTGACTGCCAGGAAAACATTCTCAGTAGCATCTTCTTCAGGGGAAGATAGGCAAGTCAACAACGAGACTTACTCACGTTTGCTCGCAGCCAACATTGCTTCAGCAACTCTTGCCTTGAAAACATTATCTGAGGACCGCCCCCCGCAGACTGACGTGTTCTTGGTCATCTTGGGAGATGAGGCAGAGAAACGCAAGTATCAAAGACATACTGTAGATCCTGTCAAGGGAGCGTCAGCAGGCGATTATGGTAACACGATATTTGGAACGCATCTCGTTGTCGTGGAGTCAACAGGTCTGAGAGCATGCAGTGTCCAGAAGGGATGCATAGTCTTCAAGTTATGCATTAAAGGCAAACTACACCACCCTGCTTTTCCGTGGCTCGGCCAGAACCCCTGGAACGCACTCATGAGATTTGGCGAGAACTTGAATGAAATAATGAGACCGAAGCACAGCATATATCCAGTCGAGGTGGGTGAAGCGCCCCCCCTGATTCTTTCAAGATTCCTCCTCGGGTATCCAACGATGACACCCACACATATCAAGGCGACCGACCCCGCGATAATTGGAGAGTCTATTCCTGTTGAGATTGAGTATTACGCGTCAACTCCTCCAGAGTTCTCGCACACCGACTTTAAGGACAAGTTGTCAAGTGTTGTGGTTGAAGTTACGAAGGGGAGTGGGTGCGAAACATCCATCGAAGAAATATTCGAAGAAGAACCATTCCGGGAAGATTCTCATTCCCCCATCGTTGCTGCCCTGTCTCAGGCATTTCTCAAGTCAACGGGGTTTGATCCTATCTTTGAATGGCTACCTTTTCCCATCTCAGCTAGGGAATTGAAATCAACTGGTTTCGCAAAGGATGTCGTAGCATTTGGTCCAGGAGATCTAACTCTGACCAACGAGCAAAACGAGTTAGGTATTGTAGGAGAAGCTTTTCGGGCATCCAGGATCCTCGCTAGGATACCGTGCGAAGTGGCAGCCCTAGAAGACCGACAAGAATCAGGGGGGAGGTGAGAAGGTATTCATCTTCATACTTTAAAAAAAGCAGTGCAAACCATTGTCGTCAATGTCTTGCCAGCGGAGGCTAATACTGGGATCGTAATGAACCACATTTTGGCTTCCCCAAAATATGTCGTGAGAGGAGACAGTAACGTTACGCTACGAGACGGAGGTAACTATGCTTTCACGGTCGAACATCCATTGGCGGCCTTGAGGATATGTGGGATTCATGATGCATTGGTGGATGGGATCGAGCAAGAATGGGACTTCTCCAGACCCCAGCATCGGGCCGCGTATTCACTCATGCTGAAGCCCTCGGCAGTGCTGGGTGGACCTGACGGCACTATAAGCGGAGGATTAGTGGAACTGACAGCAAATGAGAACGTCTTTGATACTGGTGCCGTAAGGGACGAGAAGACCATAGACAAAGACATCGTCGTGACGACGGAGGATGGAGGCAGATTGGAGATAAGACCAGCCCGAAAAGGAACTGGACTTGACATTGAACTCTATTTAGCTAGTCTCGGCCCTCTTAAAGCGATATTCGATCCCGAGTCTGGATTGCCCGCAGAACTAAGGTCGAAAGTGGGAAAGTCCGTTACAGCCTTCATAAAAGGACCAAATGAAGACTCGTTGTACCACGCACTAGGAGACCTCATTGGAGACCTGGCAGGCATAGGTGGAATTGACGACGCAATCATCAGAGCGAAGTTCATGCGGAACTACCACCTATTGACGATGAATGCCGTTAGGAAGATGCAACTAGCCCCAGCTTAGCAGTCAATAAGACCAGTTATCTCGGTTTTTGAACAAGGAGCTGAAGGAGCTTTTCAAATGGTCTCTCCACATTGATATTACCCTTGGAACTCGTCTCGATATATTCATCCAGTTTCATCCTGGCTGTGAAACTTCTGGCTTCTTCGGTCAACACTTTTCTTGCAAGGTCGCATTTTGCACCAACAAGAACAATCGGAACATGTCTTTCCGGTGGCAAATCGCTTCTCGCGAGTCTTACCCAATCATCGAGCCGCACAAACGTTGACGGTCTGGAGAGATCAAAAACAAGAATTATGCCCTTTGCACCACCCCTTGCAGAAGGGACAAGAAGTCTGAACCTGCTTTGCCCAGCGACATCCCACACCTGCAACTTCACTTCCCTGCCATCAAGAGTTCTCATGACCTTGGAAGCAAATCCAACCCCGATCGTCATTGACTGTTCTGAGTATCCACCAGTTACTAGTCGATGTAATAGCGTTGTCTTCCCGACACCACCATCTCCAATCATCAGGATCTTGATTATTTCGACGAACTTCGGGCTTGTGAGTGATGAAGGAGGTTTCCTCTCCAACTCGATCACCAATTGAATGTTGATTTGTGCTTGCTTGGAAAGAAAGCAAACTGCCTTAGTGAGTTTGAATGTGCAGTTGCTGGTTCGTCTGCAGATCCCCTATCTCTCCCAAGAGTTTTCTTTGCGCTGGAAGACAATATGTCTTATCCATTCTTCCGATTCGAATGGATAATCTGATCGGTAATGTGTCCCTCGACTCTCGGTGCGCATTAAAGCTGCTGTCGAGATCAGAAGCGCCTCCATATTCATGAGATGTAGCTCCGTTGATTCCGGGGCCTCATTCTTCGCTTCTCGACCTTCACGTCGCCATCCAGTGAGTTGCTTTACTGCCTGCCTCAAATTCACCCCTGATCTAATTATTCCAACCTTCTCCCACATAAGGTTCTGCAGGTCTGACAAAGAGATCTGATCTCTGTAATTGTCTCTAGGAGCTGAATGAGTCTCAGCTTCCGCGACTTGCGGATCAAGTGAGGTGACTATATCAGTCGGTGCTGCCGAACACCCTGTCCATTCCTCTCCTGAAAGTACTCTCTTTACTATTCTTTTCCCGAATACGAGCGTCTCCATCAGTGAATTGCTTGCGAGTCTGTTAGCACCGTGGACTCCCGTGTCAGCTGCTTCCCCACACGCATACAATCCCTCGATGCTGGTTTCACCCCATACATTGGTCTTGACGCCCCCGATCATGTAGTGTGCAGCTGGGGCCACAGGAATCATCTCCTTGGTTATGTCGAGTTTTTGGCTCAGACAGAACCTATAGATACTCGGAAATCTGGTGACGATCCTTTGCCCAGGCAGATGGGTAACGTCCAAGTAGACGTGGTCAGATTTGGTTCTATCCATCTCCGCTAGTATTGCTCTGGAAACGATGTCTCTAGCAGCCAACTCGCCATCTGGATGATAATTGCGGGCGAATGCTTCGCCCTTTGAGTTCCGGAGGATTCCGCCTTCCCCTCTAACTGCTTCCGAGATAAGGAATCTTGGAACCCCTGGCATGAATAATGCCGTTGGATGAAACTGATAGAACTCCATGTCTGAAATCAGTGCACCAGCCAGGTAGGCTACTGCTATTCCCGTTCCAGTAGCCACTGGCGGGTTCGTTGTGTGTTCAAAAAGCATCCCACTACCTCCAGTCGCCACAACGATATGCTTTCCTGCGAAGATTCTCTTTGATCCTGTCTTGCAGTCTACTGTCTCGATGCCAGTGGCCAGTCTGTTTTCAACTCTGATCTTCGTAGCAAGATGATCTTCAAGAATGCTGATTTCGGAATTCTTTCTGACCCACGAACTTAGTGTCTGCTCGATGTTTGCTCCAGTGGCGTCTCCTCCTGCATGGAGAACTCGTGGTACGGTGTGGGCTCCTTCAATAGCAAGTGTTATCTCACCATCAAGTGTGTCGAACGGAACTCCAAGACTGATCAGGTCGGCGATCCTATCAGGAGCTTCGTCCACAAGTATTCTTGCAGCAATCGGGTCAACCAGACCTGCTCCTGCTTTGATGGTGTCATTGTAGTGCAAGTTGGGAGAATCGAATGGGCCAATAGCTGCAGCGATTCCGCCTTGGGCATATTTAGTGTTGCATTCCTCGAGGCTGCTCTTTGTGACTACTATGACTTTGTAGTATCGGCTAGCTTCTATGCTCGTGTATAGGCCTGCAATTCCGCTGCCTATGACTATGAAGTCGGCTGACTCCACTTTACCCCAACCTCTGCGTCGCCTCTTAAGTCTCTAGTTTGGTAGATGAGTGCGACTCAAACCTAAAGTACATATTGGAAATGTCTTGAGTTAACTCTTTGGGAGGCTGAAGAACACACTGAGATGCCTTCAACTACCTCGAAAGCCTTTTAAATCGTATAAACTTCTATGAGGGAGATTCAGGGCTCATGTTCTTGGACAATCCCATGGTCTCCTCACCTGAGTCAAGATGGGGGATATTCGTTGAGTCAAAACAGAAAAGTCATTGTTGAGACGAAGGACCTCGTAAAGACCTACAAACTAGGGGGCAATATCGTTAACGCATTAAGAGGCGTTAATCTGAGAGTGATGAAAGGAGAAGCCGTTGCGATCATGGGTCCCTCAGGTTCGGGTAAGACAACTTTGCTGAATGTGATCGGCGCACTCGACACACCAACATCAGGCCGGGTAGTGATCGACGGTGTAGACATCTCAAGAATGAGTGATAAAGAGCTAACGATGATAAGGCGGCACAAGATAGGCCCGATCTTCCAGTTCTACAATCTAATACCTGTACTCACCGCATTTGAGAACGTTGAACTCCCAATGATCTTCGCCAGATACCCTAAGACCATCAGGACGAAGAGGACTAGGCGATTACTCTCAGTCGTTGGCTTGGGAGACAGAATGGATCACAGACCTGATGAGCTTAGCGGCGGTGAACAGCAGCGCGTCGCAATCGCTAGGGCCCTAGCAAACAATCCATCAATAATTCTCGGGGACGAAGTCACAGGAGATCTTGACACAAAAACTGGACAGGAAATAGTGAAAATGCTCCTAAGACTTTCGAAGGAGAAAAGACGCACACTCATAATCGTGACTCATGACCCGAATGTGGGCGCCAAGATGGACAGGATATTGAGAATCATGGACGGGCAAATCATTGAGCCCAAAAAACTCCGAGACTGAAGAGTGAAGGTTGGCTGGATTTCCGAATCGCCTCACGGTGACTCCGCAGGAGTAAGCTGCGAAACGGCCTGACTGCGTTGGCAGTAATCTTCGCAGTTGGCGTGTTGGTCGATGTTAACATTGCCGGCGAATCGATCATGACCCAAGTCAGAAACAGGTTTGGCTAGCAATTCGCAGGAGACTCTACTCTGGCGCATACTTTGCATCTGAAATCTCTGTGCAAATGGCTCTAGGTTTTACTCCTCTGTGGTTGCGTGATTCTATTGCCCCAGATATTTCTTCATCTGTGTAGTTTCCTTTGAAGTGAATAAGAAGAATGTCATCACCTCTGAACTTCGATTCTATTTCAACAACGTTGTCCATCGCCATGTGCCCACGTTCCATGGCTTTTCTAGTTTTCTCATGTTCAAGATATGTGCATTCAGTAATTAACACTGGAGATGACAGAGCATCATCATTTAGTCCTTGAACGTTGGTGTCGCCAGTATAAGTCAGGATTCTGGACCATGTGCTTGCGCCATTTCTCCTTGCACTGAGTTTAAAACCTATGCTCTCACAACGGTGGATTGAATCAAATGCCTCAATCATCAACCCATCTCCAGTGTCAGCAGTCTGATTCCCTTCCAAAGCATGCAACACAACGGGGATTCGTCTCTGCCGACTGATCAGAGATTTTGGGTCCGGCGTGAGGACAATGCTGAGTTCGCGCCTATTCTTCAGCTCCATCAAGAGAGATTTGAGAAACCACATTGACCCCCTAGGCGAATAGATGTGAACGGGATGAAATCTGTCCCGACACTTCTTCAAACCTAGGAGACCGATTAATCCTGACCAGTGGTCATGGTGAAAATGACTGATTAGAATCTTATTAGCATCTACCGATCCTTTAGTGAAAGATGATAAGGGACCAGCATCAAGAAGAAGCTTATATTTCTCAAGGTAAAGAGAGGTGCTCATGCAACTTCGCGAGTAACCAGCTATTGGTCCGATCGCTCTCATACCTTCGGACAGGGTGGATTCACTAATCATCACTTGGAAAGCCTCCTTTCCAGAGATAGATAGCAACGACAAAACAGGAGATCATGCCGTCAACTAATGCTTTCATGTACTATTTATCTGAGTGACTCCGTCCACTTTGCCGACAGTCGATCTCTGTTCGGCCTGTACACCGTGTCAAAAAAATCCCGCTGCGACAATAGAACCTCGCGACTGAACTGTCTCACCAGTTCGAGAGCTTCTCCCCAAGTCTGATCAAACATACCGCTAAAACGTGATTCAATCTGTCTCTCGAAATCATTTTCTGTCTGAACTTTTCCACCGATGGTAAAGCATGTTTTGCCATCCTTCTCCTGAGTCTTGTAGGCCATTTCGTCTCCCAAGTGAAAGGCATCAGGAGTCTCCAACACAGGTTTTCTCTGAATCTCTGCTTGAGGTCTTTCGATCGGAGGCTTCGCTTTGAAACCGCGTTTGGCTGCCGCGTAGAAAATCGCACGGTTTAGACCCCAACTCTTTGCGAGTGAGTCAGGCAGCCCAAGAACAAGTGCCCTAGCAGCTTGAAGTGTCGCCATGACTTGAAATCTGCCAATGGCCATTTTCTGCTTTGACCTCCGCTCTTTACTTCCTTGGGCATATTAATAAGTATTGTCTGGTTCTCACCTTCGTCGAGACTTAGGATTCTCCTTGTGACCTGCTATAAACCTGAAGTAGGCACCGATCTTTCTAGGTCTGACGAGTAGCGCAGGTACCTTCCGCCTGTATTTCAGAAATGATTTGCCAAACCTAGCGATGAGTTCTTTCTCCTCAACAAACCTGATATGCAACAACAAGCCAGCCAAGATTATTATGAAGAATATGATGGAGTACATTGAGAGCCTCGCGAGCACGCCCCCGAATCCAATCAACAGGACTCCAGCATAAGTCGGGTGACGAAGGACAGAATAGATCTCATGCCTTTGAATCTCTGACTCTTTTGGATAGTAGAGGTAGACCAAGCCCATGTAATCCATCCCAAAGGTAAGGAGTGACCGACGAAATGTGAGGAGACCCAATGCGAGACAAACAACGCTTCCAAGGATTTGAACCAAGAAACTTGCAAGTGTCAACCCCGGAATAACAGTCAATCCTGGAAGTGGAAGAAGTCCCAGCAGGGTTGACGAGAATTCAACGGTAAGCCCATTGACGGGTGGTATCGGCGATAGGATATATGGCAGTTGCTCAATTGGCAAGTAGATGTGAACTACTGCGGCAAAGATTAATGGAATCCCAATAACAGCATACTTGAATCCACGCTGATACGCCAGTCTTTTAGATTCTCTGAGGAGTCTTTCCTTCTTTCGCCAGACCATGTAAATCAACACAAAACCAATGATGCCGCACACGGCTGTCCCCATAGCTGGGAGCGCAGGTTCGATTATACTAAGAAAACTAATTTCGCGATGAAATCTGGGCAACACGTCTAGTGTCACAAGAAACATTAGACCAAGAGAGAATGATAGCAATGCAAGAATTGCCAGAAGCATGATTCTCTTGCCAGCGTATCCTGGAAGCTTCTTGCGGAATTTCTCTACACCCTTGAGAGGCATAATCAAAACCTCACGTCAAATGCCACCGATATGATTGTGATCAAGGCAGCAAATATACCTTGCAGTTAGGTGAACTGGAGATTCCTCAATCCGGACAGGCGCCCACCGAACCTGAGCGGACTATGGAGCATATATTAGGACTTTGCTATGCTGTTAATGTCCGGAGAGCCCCAAGATGAGTCAACTGAAACTCTTGACCTACAGCAGAGAAACAGAGCATGTCAGCATGTGTACTTCTTGCCGAGGGTTCAGGAGACTCTGCGGGAAGCCGATTTGCCCAATACTTATCAAAGCTGAAGCCACCGTAGAGTTGGATAAAATCCTCAAGGAGGATATTTTCGGCTCATCACCGCCTGCAGTCTTCGTGGGAAGCTGGGGATACCCGAAGGTTTTGGCAGGACCATTGATCCCACCAATAGTAGGTGAAGAGACTGCCATCATGGATTCTCCAGAGATGTGGTTGGACAAAAGAATCGAGGATCTCCTTCGCTATCGTTTCAGCTTAGTTAGAGGAAAGACTGCAGTCAAGGTGACCTCAGCCCAGAACCCAGATAGAATGCTGCAAACCGTTCAGGAGATCGTCATGGCCTCTCGTCCAACTGAGACGGAAGCTGTCTTCACGAAGAAACCAAGGCTTGAGATAATGTTCTCACCCCGCGAGGTTCCCGTAGGCCCATCCGCAACAATAGAAAAACTAAAAGTAACTACAAACCCGTCCATACCTCGCAAGATTGATTCCGTTGTGGGTGACACCGACCTCAAAGCGATTGAAGGAATGGTCGATTTATATGATGCCATGGTTCCCCAGCGTCAGATAACTCGTCTGCTCTCAATCGGACTACTGGGAACTAAGAAAAGGAGAAGACTCGTACCAACGGAGTGGAGTATCACCGCAACCGACGACATATTGGGAAAGAAACTCCACAAAGAGGTCACTAGATTTCCCTGGATAAACGAGTTCATGGTTGTTGGACACGAGGCATTGCACAATAACGTTCAAGCGTTGTTTCTACCTAGTTCTTGGATGTTTGAAGCCTTGGAGTGCTGGCTCATCGGGCCCAGTCCTCATCCTGACTCGGACCACGAGCTCTTTCACGGAAGAACGACATACGCTAGCACAGTAGGAGGAGCATACTACGCGACAAGGCTACCAGTCCTAGAATACTTGAAACACATAAAGAGACAAGCAGCCATCGTCACACTATTAGAGGTCAAAAAGGAGTGGATTCCTCTGGGAGTCTGGAGAGTGAGGGAGATACTTCGCGAAGCAACGAAGAAACCTCCATTCAAAGCTAACAGCCTCAAGGATGCATTGAATGAACTGGGAAAACACCTCACACTTCCTCTCCCTAATTGGACAAGTAGAAGTAAGGTACTAGAGATCTTCAGGAAACAGGAGAAGATCACAAGTTGGTTGAAAACCTGAAATCACATTTCATGCAAGTTGGCTTCCTACAATTCACCGAGAACAAGAGTTTAATTCCACGTTCTTTCCATCCTCAGGCAACCCTTTCTCCGGAGGCACAAGGTGGGGGAGAATCTCTCTGAGGTCAGAGATTTTCTCAAGCACAATCTTGGATACCTTTGCCACAGCTGGATGAGGGTTGATCCCTATTCTGAGCCCTGCGAGAAGCATCATTGGTATGTCGTTTGGATCATTTCCTATGACCGCGCAGCTTCTCGTTGACAAACCCTCCGATTTGGCAATCGATTTCAGTATTTCGGCCTTGCGATTCGCGTCAACAGGAGGAGCCACCAGTCTGCCAGTAAAGACTCCTTTCCTTATTTCGGCTTCATTTCCAAAGGCGTAGTCCAGTCCGAGATTCTTCTTGACGACGTTGTATGTCACTTGACTTAGCCCGCTAGAGATTAAGGCGAGTTTGTACGAATGCACTTTCAGTTCTTTCATAGTCCCCAATGTCCCCTGACGGAGATGCAGGTTATCACTTACCTTGGCAACATCATCAACCTTGATTCCTTTCCATAGGGCTCCACCTTTCAGAATCGCTTCTTTGAGAGTGATGTTCCATGTTAGAAGTTCAAAAAGCGTTTGACGAATTTGACTCCCCAAGCCGAACTTTTCTCCTATTTCGACAGCCACGCTTTCCCCATCGAATATTACTCCGTCAAAGTCAAATGCTACGATTTTGAGTTCATCGCTCCCGTCCCAAGACAAATCACCAATCAACTCCAAGCTGTTCCCTAGCTAAACCTCAGGAGGTACTCGTTTCATGCATCTGCACTTTCCCTTTTGCTGTAATAAAGCATATCTTCATTGTTGCTGTAGCCTTTCCGCTCAAAAAGCGCTCTGGAAGCAGAGTTCGAGCGGTCTATTAATGCTGCTATTACCTTCGCACCTTCATCTTTCAAAAACCCTTCAGCTTTATCTATTAGCTTTGCTGCCAAGCCCTGTCTCCTGTACTTTGGGAGTATTGCTATTCGATTTATCCAACCTCTACGCCCATCATAAGTTGCCAGTACCAGGCCCACTAACCTTGGTCCCTTAAAGGCTCCTATGAATGATGACCCGCTAAGCTGCATCTGGTTCGCGATCGACTCTTTGCTGTCTCGCCCTGTGATCTTAATCGGCAGACCTGATTTGTTCCAGCACGTGATCATTTTGTCATAGTCTTCTATTCGAAGCGACCTCAATGATATTTCCTTCTTGTCAATAGAACGACCGGTCAACTTCCAAGCTCCTCTCCTTCGATTCTGCCAACTTCGCATTTGTTGTTATCCGCAGATGTGTATAAAGTTGAGGGTGTGGAAATTCCTTGATCTGTTTTTCACGAAGAACTTTCTCAAAGATTTCTCAAGGCTTATCTCGAGCGACTAAGAAGCAAAGAGTTAATTAGTGTCGAACATTCTTAGGGCAAGGATATAGGTGGAGTAAGTCAGGATGAGCGTTTCTCGCAGAAGGTTGGCGGAAAGATTATCTCTGATTCTTTCGGCGCCAACTGTGGCTGTCATAGCCGTGGTGATTTTCTCCTGCCTGTCTCCCATAGGCCTGGGACCTTTCTTAGGGGTAGGAATCAGCATCTTGTTTGGGACTCTGTTCCTGGCGATTCTTCCGGTTGCTCCAGTTCTGTACTATGCCCAGAAGGGAGAGGTGGATATAGATGTGTCAGATAGACGGAAACGTCCAAAACTCTTTGGTATGGCGATTCTTGGTTATTGCCTTGGCGTCTTAGCTTTTGGTCTTCTCTCAGCAACGTCCCTAATGGTTCTGTCACTTGCATATGTAGGCGTCACGTCTTCCATTCTTCTAGTCAGTCTCTCTTGGAAGATTAGTGTTCATACTGCGGCGATTGCTGGACCTGTTACGGGGCTGACATATGTGTTCGGGTGGATTGCCGCTTTAATATACTTACTACTTTTGCCTGTTGGATGGGCTAGGTTGAAGCTTAAAGTCCACACGTTTTCCCAAGTCTCGACTGGTACTGTTCTAGCGATCCTTGTGACATTCGTAGTCTATGTCTTGTTTTACCCTGTTCCTCCTCGTCCATGGTTCTGACGAGGAGAATAGAATTCAGTAGTACGGAATCCTTCCCGACTGGTGGTGCCACTATTTGTTTTGAAATAGCCGCTTGCATAGGTTTCTGAGTTCCAAAGCTTTCTCCTCAGGCTCATAGTCCATCGTAGAAGTTCCGCCTCCCTGTTCGATTCCTGCTCTGAACTTTAGCTTGTCTTTACTTCTGTAAGGTGGGTAGAACTCTATGTGCGTGTGATAATAGCTGTAGTCGTCGTCATCCGTTGGTCGCTGGTGTATGACCATTATGTATGGAAAAGAGAAATCGAATAGATTGTTGTAAGATGTGATAATCTGCTTCAGTATGGCCGCGAAGTCCATCCGCTCATTTTCCTTCATATCTAGCAAACACTGAATATGTCTCTTCGGATAGATATGTGTCTCGTATGGCCACCTGGCATAGAAGGGAAGGAAGCATATGGCCTCGTTATTCTCGCAGATCACTCGACGATTGTCCGCCTTCTCTTCCGCTATGATTCTGCAGAAGAGGCAATCTCCTTCCTTCTTCATGTATTCATTGCTTGAATCTAGCTCCGCCCGGACTAGTGGAGGGATAAATGGCAGTGCATATATTTGGGAGTGAGGATGATGAAGGCTGACTCCGATTTCTTTGCCCTTGTTTCTAAACCCAAGCACGTATTTGATTTTTCGATTGGAGCCCAGAGCACGAAATCTTTCGGCGAAGAGGTCTATCACCTTCTTTATTCTCTCGACTGGTAGGTCACCTAGGTCACCGGTATGCTGCTTGGTTTCCAAGATTACTTCACATGCACCATATGCTGGTTCGACCGCGTACAGCGAACGCGGTTTCGAAGATGGATTGGGAGGGTCTAGTGAAAGAGACGCGTATCTGTTTGGAAGGCTCAGGACGTCCCAGTCGCCCTCGACTTCTGGTCCAGAGCAGAATGGGCATTTCTTGTTGCCTTCGTCGTCAAGGGGTCTGTCCTTCCTGTGGGATGCAACTATTACCCACTCTTGAAGCACGGGATTCCACCTTAACTCTTGCATGGAAGAACCTCCTAGTTATTGGCATTGAGATACAGTTGGAACAGGTGGTCAAGCGACACCATAATCTGAGTATAGTAATCGCTGTCACACTCAGAGTGACATACCAACGCCTGCAAAGTAATAAGCGTTACAATGATCTCATTGCTTCCTAGCCATCACATAGTGATGGTCGCAGTAACTGTCCCCTCTCATTATGGTTTTGTCTCTGCTATAGATAATCGAGGGGTTAAATCCTTCAGTAATATAAAAGTCAGCCATACAACAAAGCTCATAGCCTATTTCTGGGGCGCCAAGTCTTCTAAATTCATCTGCCCAAAAACATGAGCTGACGACCAACAACAACGAGTTCTCATCTTTCTGGACAACTTCATAAGAAAACAAGCTCTTGGATGTCTCCCAGAGTCTACTGAAGAGTTCTGACATACTCCTGTTTCCAGATTCGTCTCCGATTCTCTTCCACCTTTGACGGATCAGTGACAAATAAGCCACCGAAGCAAGTTTAATGACATTCTCGCCATGGAGGCTTTGCATTGGCCGCAACATAGCTACTATGTTCTCAATGTTGGTCCTCTGCCATGTCTTATATTCCTCCTTGAACAGACCATCTCTGGATCCTTGCATTAATCTAGTCACCTGCTTCGAGTTCTCACCCTTGCCATCGCTTTCAACGTGAACTAGAATATAGATGAACATACGGTTTAGGCTTAAACGGGCGCTTCTATTAGGTTAGAGGTGTTTCGGTTGCTTGTAGAGGTGTATGATGATGCCAACAAATGGCTTGACGGTATCTTAAGGAAATCTACGCGGCTCAGCTATCAAAGTGCTTTAAGGCGATACATAGATTTCACCAATAAGAATCCTTCGGAGCTAGCTGATGAGGCAATAGAAGACCAGAAGAAAGATCCGAGAACAAGACAGAACATCGTTAAGCGTCGAGTGCTCGGATTCCATGAATGGTTGACCAATGAAGCGCCAAGAAGAAAGGTTCGTGGTAGGTTCAAACCTTTGAGATAGTTGGTGAAGGCGTCAGTCCGAAGTTTGCAATCATGTATGTGAACGCTATTAGATCATTCTATGGGACATTTGATATCTCCCTGAAGCCGAGGGGAGCAGGCAAGCTACCAAAGCCAAAGGTTCTCCACACTCGAAGAATACTTAGCGACTTGGAAGTAAAACACTTTGTGCTTCTCTGAGGGATCGAGCAATGATCCTTGTGATGTCTCAGAGTGGGATGGATGAATCAACTCTCTGCGAGCTTGAGTATAGCGATGTTGAAAGAAGTCTTGCGGAAGATAGGCAACTGCTCACGCTAAGATTGCATCGGGCCAAGACAAATACCGATTACACAACCTTCCTCGGCAGAGATTCGGTTCAAGCATTGAAAGCGTATCTAACTGACCTGAAAATAAGAGGTATAGCTATTGATTTCAATACCCTATTGTTCTTGAAGGAATCTCAGAAAGCAAGATACCGGGAAGGTATGGCCACAAACCTCATTGAGATCATGATGAAGGATGTGGCGATGAAAGCTGGCTTCACTAATGGTGAGGGTTTCAATAACTACGGATCACATGCTCTTGGGGAGAGCTTTGGCTGTATTTTGACAACTAAGAGTGTTCCTGACTCTGTAACTGCGCCAACTGTCAGGAATTCCCGCAAAGTGTTTTATGCCACATCCGAAACTCAACCAGACTAGATATGCGCGGGTGATACTTGCGCGAATCGGGATTTTCCGCTTAGCGCAGACTCATGAGATGTCATCTTACGTTTCTCTTATGATGACCTGCTGTATTGATGCTTGTTGTCCGATGTCATCCGCCTACTCGCTTGGCCTCGCTTGACGATGACCAACACGACCGCGATCGATGCAACGATAACTGCGAAAGTGCATCCAAGCACAAGAAACATAGCCGAGTAGTCGAGACCGAAAGCAGTCGTGGATACCAAGGTGACGTCAAAATCACCCCAGGAATCGAAAATCCTGACCATCAGCCCAGTAGCTTGATCCCACCATAACGAAAATGGGTCCAACGATGCTTCGTTGACAACTCTAGACCGACCAGCAATGCTTGCAGTAAATGTCTTGTTTATGGAGGAAACGCCAGAGTTTGATGGAGCGCATCTATCGCCCACAGACAAGCCTACTGTGATCAGATTCCAGTAGAGGTCACCGCGCGAGACGTTACCCGTCAAAACACCGCTCCCAGAAGGATCAACTGTTCCATTCTTGTAGAACCTTGTCACGTTCAGCGAAACGATAGCCCCGGAGACACTGGTGACTTGGGTGTGCTGGAAATGCCAAGCGAGATTCCCCTCAATGAACACGTAGTCCGCTATGTCACCTACCTCAACTCCGACCTCTGTCGAGACTGTTGCTAGCAAGGGATTGAGTATGCCTGAGAGGGATGCGAGTACCAGAAGTAAGACTGCCATGGAACATAGTTTCCCGTTCACTACACGTTTTCCCTCCCAGCGAACCCTGACTCAAGAATGATCATCATCTATAAAGACTGCATATGTATTTATTCTTGTCGTCGCACATGCAACCGTGGTTGGACTGGAGATTCGAGTGCGACGATCCACACTGAACTAACCTGCATCAACTTCCCTCAGAGACAACGAAAAGTTCCCCAGACGGGAAACCTCAGTAAGGACACTTTTTGCGCCACTTTTCTTGGAGACACCTTGAGTAGAATCGTCAAATCAAAAGAAAAAAGGGATGGAGGATAGCTCGACCGTTTCAAGGGTATAGGGGAAGCGTATAATTGATGTTCCCGTATATTTTGATGTCAACGTCGTAGGTCCTGGGGCGTCTGATAGAAGACGTTGTGGAATATTATGAGGTCATTAGCGGCGGTGTTAACAGTCCCGTGATGGTTACACAACCTTGTCCAGAAGGCCCTACTGAAATTATCGTTGCATATATCACCTGGCACGCTGACGGTAGCTCCTACGAATGCCGCTGCACCGTAGTCAACGAATGCCTTGGCCATATGGGGTATTCCATCAGTCCCGTTGTATCCGTAGCATACATTGGCGAGAATCACTGTACTTCTGGGATGCACGTCGATTTCCACGTGAGTTGAAGGGTTATACGAGTGATACCAGAGCCCCGCAACCTCTCCATAAGTTATCACCTCATCACCCGTTTCGCCATAAGGTTTTGAGTGCCACACAGTATTCACGTCATAATCACTATGTGCATAGATCGCGTACACACGCATATTATTCCTGTAGGCCCAATGTGGACTCGTGTACCATTTGTTGTATTCTCGGAGGTCGCTTAACACTTCGGCTTTACTTGCGGGACTTCGATTAATCCCCATGTCGACGCAGACACCTCCCCAATAAATACCATTTGTTGCCAATTGCGCGGGAAGCGATAGAACGCCGTAATAGGCAAACTGGTGTACGATGCCGTAGCTGCCGATGTCTGGGATCACAATGTTAGGAGAAACGCTCGCAAGGCTGGTGGAAGACTCAAGCCGCGCCTGGTACGAGGGATCCACACTGACATGGATGCCGTTATAACAGTCTGCTAGCATCGCTTGACTCAGCTCCCCGTAAGACAAGGAAGCATATCCAAAAGCGTAGTCAGGCAGCAAGAATGAGAACTGATTCAACGCCAAGCTTTGAAGACTACCAGAACCTTGAACATATGCCGAGGAACTGCCAACGCTTGCAACCCCCCGATAACAGAGCTGGCTCTCACCTCCATCGAAAGCCATGTCCACGAAGGTCACCTCAGGCAACACCGTCAACCCCATGAAGAACCCACTCAGGACATCCTTCGCCTCCAGATCGTATGCGACGTTTCCAATTGAGTCGGCGTACTCCTTGCCAGCAACAGAGACGTTCGTGTATTCGAAGATTCCATATTTGAGATCCAGATGCACACTGAGGGAATCCGCCGCAGTGCCACGCAGAGTCATTAGGGCGCTGTTGTCCCAGTCAAGATGATTCACCGATCTATAAGGCTAATCCTGTACCCAAAGAGAGGAATCTCCAAGCAGAGACCTTCTACCTTGATTCCTTTAAGCTCAGCGGCGACTGCATTCT
The DNA here is from genome assembly GCA_037310415.1 of Candidatus Atabeyarchaeum deiterrae. Lineage (GTDB taxonomy): Archaea > Asgardarchaeota > Atabeyarchaeia > Atabeyarchaeales > Atabeyarchaeaceae > Atabeyarchaeum > Atabeyarchaeum deiterrae. The sequence continues at coordinate 1,006,765 of CP147780.1, read as the reverse complement.
TTGAAAACGAAGCTCCACTAACTGGTTTCTGCACCTTGTCCAGATGACCTATTGAACCGTTTACCGCGATGGAACTCACAGGCAGCAGTGTAAACATGGCGATGACTATCGCTATCAAAACGTATCGTTTTACTCTCTCCACTCTCCTCAAACTATTCTTCTCCATTCCAGTGAAACGGAGAAGACGTTTCTTTTTGAGAGATTCAATCATATGAGCGTTTCTGGGGCCGAAAAAGGCGGATCCATTACTGGCAAGTTTCTATTCTTCAGCTACTTAATCAAGATACCCGAAGAAAATCAGGCGCATATTATTACGTGTCCTATGTGCGCATCAGTCATATAGCTGGTGATGCTCGGTCTGTTCAAACTGGAAACCATAGGCGCATCCTAACTAGAATTCAAGCTCCCTTCTTGGATTCACGTTCGATCTAAGGAAGGCTTCACCATACTTCGCCCCAATCACCGTCCCCCTTCCCATCGCTTGGCCCTCCATTCCTTTCAGTATGAAAGGAACCACTGGAATCTGGGACATGTAAGTCTTCATCGACTCGATCTTAGCTTCGAACGTCTCACTTATGTCTACTATATGTGAAGGAAACTTGAAAGGGCAAACTTCCTCGTAATAGTAGAGCGCCTTACTTTTCCATGGATGCCCCAGCTCCATTGAGACTGATTCGCCTGCTTGCCAGAAAGCTTCCGTTACGAGTCTTGAGGCTGCAATGTGATCGCGGTGCCTGTCAACCCTGTAGTGGGTAAAAACGGCGTCCGGTTTGAACATCCTGATCATTCGAATAGTCTCCTTGAATGTCTCTTTATCATTTTTCAGCCCCATGTCTGGTCTACCAAGGAGTTCATATTTCTTTACTCCAAGAATCTCACTCACTTTCTCGATCTCCTTCTGCCGGACTTGGGCTATTGTGTCTTTGAGATTCAGGTGCGCATATCCCTCCTCACCCTTCGTGAAGATGACCACGAAAACATTATGACGAGCTCTGGCAAACTTCGCGATAGTTCCACCCATGCCCACAACTTCATCATCAGGATGAGCACCAAACACTAGGAGCTGAGATGACCGAGATCCAGAGTCAAAATTAGGAACTCCTTCTGGTGCAGGGAAGGGTTTGTCTTTCTCCATCACTTATCAACTCCAAGACCATATGAAAGCCAACTGATCTCCACCCCTTTGAAGCTAACTTATGCTAATATACCTAGCTTAGGCGGCACTTGTCGCTTTCAGACAGACGCGTAACTATAATCACACAGTTAAAAAACGAACACTAATGAATCTCGCTGGAGAACACGAATTCGATCTCTTTCATGAACGCCTGTTGAAAAGCCAGTCTTATTCCTCCGATTCCGGCTGAGATCGATCGCCCTGCATTTGGACATGTCAAGTCTGCTCCCACCATTCACGTGCACCTCGACTAAGCCCCTATTTGTCTTTTTCTGATTGATCACGCAAATCACTTCCTGCCGCCTTCTGATGACTCCGTCCGTTTAGCTCTGATATTAACCATCTGCGGCGCCCTCCCGACTCTCAATTTGAGGCGCTTAACTTCTTCCCACGGTATCACCAAGTACCCTATGCCAGTGCCCTCACGAACAAGTGTAGCGCAAAACGCCCCTCGACAGTGCCACTTCGCAAGAAGTTTCCGTTGCAGACCAAGCGTTTTTGCCACATCCTTGAGTTTCATCCCAACTTCGCCGATTTCTTTCGCTCTCTCTAACTCTTCCTTTTCCCTGACTCTCCTCCTCTCCTCAAGCAGCTTGGGAATTGACTCGATGCATTTTCTAACTTTCCAAGACCAGTTCGCGATTCCTGCCTTGATCAAGGCTTCCCTCCCTCGCCTTCTGATGTATGTTGCTTCCAGCATACCTTCACGGTAAGCAAAGCCTATAGAATCTGGGGCTAGGGATTCCACAAAATCGCGGAAGTAGTGTACTAGAAAATGGTACTTGATTTGGTAGAAAGACCATTGAATGTGGAAGCACCCAATCCTACTTAGTCTCTTGTTCCTGTTTGCGGGGGGAACCTTGTGGAAGCGGGCTTTGCATGTCCCGTCGCCGTCGAGAAGACCAGCGCAGAAGGCAATGCGGCTCTGCAGGTTGGATACTAAGTCGTTGCCCTCGAAGAATCTCCTTCTGGCTGAGGCATCTTCTGAGAGAGCCGCCTTGTCAGGGTAGAACTCGTCGAGGTTCTTAGAGCTGGCGGCGACCCTAATCGTGTTCCCATAGTGGTAGACGTGAGGCTTCAAGGAGGCTCGCGCAAGGAGTTTGACAACTCTTTCTGCTATTTCCCCCTCATTCGGCTGGAAGAAATAGTAGATCTTGCCTCGGGACTCTTTTCTTCCCTCCTTGCACGCGTGGCCGTCTGTCAGGTACAGCCCAAGCAGGTAGCTCCTCTCCTCCTGGCTCAAAGCCATAGGGTCCATTGGTGGGTTTGGCTCAATCATTCTCAGCACCTTATACCCTTATACTCTTACGGGCATAAATCTTTTACCCTTAAACGGTTAAGCATATAAAGGCATACGCCTACAGAAGGGGCAGTGAGAAAAAGTGAACGTCAGAATCTACGTGATGCTCCCAGAGGAACTCGAACAGAAATTTAGGGAAGCCGTCTTCAAGCGCTACGGCATGAAAAAAGGAAACATAACCAAAGCCATCGAGGAAGCCATAAGAAACTGGATAAAGCAGGGGGAAAAGAAATAGCCATCTGAAAAGCCAGAAGGCAATTGCCTCCTCCGATGTAAACCGTTATTAAGTCATTTCGTTGATTTATCTAGAGATGAGATGTGCAGTCATTGCATAATTACTTTATTCCCACAATCGTACAGGATTTGAGTTCATGAGCGGGAAGGATGGCTCATCCCACTTGATGCTTAGAGAGATTTATGAGCAGCCTGAGGCGATTGCAAGAACGCTTCAGAAAAGTACGCCTGAGGCGGAGAGGCTCTTAGAACTCTACCCAACAAAGGACTTTGATCTGATCTATATTACTGGTAGTGGGACAAGCTATCACGCAGGACTTGCTGGGCAATATGCCATGGCTGGAATAACGAAGACTTCAACGTCAGTTATACCTTCCTCTGAGTTCAAATACTGGGTTCCTCGCGCAGTGGGTAAGAAGTCATTGGTTTTCGCTGTTTCTCAGTCTGGTGAGAGCGCAGACGTCCTAAGTGCTGCAACAGTCGCTCGCGACAATGGTTCCGTTGTGGTTGCAATAACGAATACTCCTGGAAGCTCGCTGACAAGACTCGCTCACTTGAGTGTTCACACATATGCTGGCGAAGAGAAGGCGTTGACGGCAACAAAAACCTATACGGCCCAACTCGCGACAATGTTTACTATAGCAATTGCATCTGCCGAGAGACTCAGAGTGTCTGATGAGGGAACCTTGTCCAGATTGAAGAAAACAATAATGGAAGTTCCGCAGTGGGTTAAGGACACGCTCTCTGCAACTGAGACCCAAGTAACCAGGTTGGCGGAGAGGCTGAAATCTAACAAGTTCATCTTCCTGTTGGGTAGCGGACCGAACTATGCCACCGCGCTTGAGGGAGCACTCAAGCTCAAAGAGGCTGCAGAAATCTTTGCTGAAGGCTTTGCAACGAGAGAATTCATTCACGGACCTATGCAGTTGGTTCATGAGGGGACACCCATTCTAGTGTTTATGCCTCATTCAGAGGGAAGAGAGGAATCGATCAGGAGTATTACTAACATCAGGGAACTTGGTGCCCGCATGGTGTTAGTTACATGCTACGGAGAAGAAAGGGACATCGATGGACGATCGTTTGAGTGCATTAATGTTGAAAGCAAAGTTGATGAGATATTTACCCCAATAGTCTATATCGTTCCTATTCAGCTGTTCGCCTTTCACGCAGCTATCAAGAAAGGCCTTGACCCAGACAAACCCGAAAAGCTAACTAAAGTGGTGAAATACTAGAATTGAAAGTAAAATGTGTGCTTTTTGGACTCAACGACTCGTTGTATGATGCCTCGCTTCAGACTTACATGGCGAGAATCAACGCTGTCCGAGCAATGTTGGAGGCTGGCATACCTCTTGATTTCGAGAGCACTTTCAACGCATTGAAAACTGTCGTAACCGAATATGGTGACAATTTCGACAAACACTTCGATGTCACTCTTCAAAAGCTCGGCGTTAACAGAACAGACAGAGTCATAGCCGCTGCGATAGCAGCTTATCATGATACTAAGGCTGCTTTCTTGAGACCTTTTCCTGAAACCATTCCCACATTGCTTGCTTTGCGCGACAAGAAATTCGGTATTGGCGCGATTTCCTATGGTAGAGCAGTGAAAGAGTGGGAAAAACTCATCAGACTCGGTCTTCAACACCTATTTCACCATGTCACCGTCGCAGAAGGAGACATGCTCTCACGTGAGAACTTCAAGGACATTCTAAAAGCTCTTAATGTAAGTGCTGACGAAACTGTCTTCGTTGGCGCGAAAATTCAGAAAGAGATCAAGGCGGCTAACGAAACTGGAGTCGTATCCGTTAGAATACGCAGAGGGGAGTTTCGGACGGAGGAACCTTCCACATCAGATTGCATACCAAGGTTCGAAATAAACAGACTCTCAGAAATCTTCTCTGTTCTCAAACAGCTTGACAAGTCTGATGGCAAAGAGAAATAGAACGAGATAATACTTCATTGCAGTTCTTCCCACAGAACTCCCAACACCAGCTTCTGTACAGATGCCGCGTTTCCGAAGCAGATCACGTCTGAATTTTTCCGAAAAGTATTATTACTTGTGGAATCAGAGTTGAGGAATGTTTCATAATACAGTCTCATCACCATGCGTGAATCACATTTCCCAGAAATGGTGAGAAGAATGGATAATGCCGTCCTAGTTCTTGGTTCAATCGCCTTCGATTACATAATGAAGTTCGACGGCCGATTCAGAGACGTGATAGTCCCAGATGCCGACCAGAACTTGGTCGGTTCATTCAACGTGGGCAGTTTGAGAGTCAGGTTTGGAGGAACTGCTGGGAACATCTCGTACAACCTTGCGCTTCTTGGGACAAGGGCGATCGCTGTTTCTTCTGCCGGCCAAGATCTTGTAGCAATGAAATATGATAGCCATCTTCGAAAAGTGGGAGTTGATGTGAGGCTAACTGTGCAACCCGATGAACATACAGCCGCTGCTTACATTATCAGCGATTCGACGAACAACCAGCTTACCATATTCCACCCAGGTGCGCTTAAGCACGCAGGCGCAATTTCATTGAAAAAGGCGCTTGGGAGTGACCTCAACAAAGTCAAACTCGCCATCGTGGCTCCCAACCCAGTCGATGCTTTTGTCAGCCACACGCAGGAACTGGCCAAGCTTCGCATACCGTTTGTATTCGACCCTGGACAGGTTGTTCCCGCATTCACTCCCGAACAGCTTATGGAGATAATCCCGAAGTCTATGCTACTGATAGCAAATACTCACGAGATTGAGTTGGTGAAAAGGAAGTTGAATACGTCGATAGAGAAGATTCTGTCGGATGTACCAAATGTAATTGTCACGGAAGGATCAAAGGGGTCAAAACTATACGGACGCGGCTATGTTAAGCAGATACCAATAGCAAAACCCAGAGTTTTCCATGACTCCACTGGAGCAGGAGACGGCTACCGTTCTGGGATTCTAGCTGGACTACTGAATTCACTTTCTCTTGAGGACTCAGCTAAGCTCGGAGCAATAGTTGGCTCATTCGTGGTTGAGGGGGAAGGCCCACAAGAACACCTCTTCACATATAAAGAAGTCAAACAGAGGTATGAGACAACATTCAAACAGACTCTCAGTCTGCCTCAGACGAACACCGATTGAGGTTCACCAGAAAGAAAGAGGCACGTAACCACTGCAACTATATACTGTTCCATTTATCCAAGATCTCTTTCAATAGTTCAATGGTGTTCTTCACGACGCCTTCATAATATTCAGTTGCCTTGGACGCGTCGAAGACTGGGAACCCCTCACCCTTCTTGTACAAGATAACCGACCCATGAAAGGGGTAGACATCTACACCCTGCATGTTTGTTGCAACCGCCTGTTCTGAGTAGAGCTCCTCTTTTACGAGGTTCTCGTCAATTGCCATTATCATAGCGGTCTCATCAATGGCCGCATGTCCACTTTGCTCCCCGAAGAACTCTTTCGTAAACTCGCCTAGAGCAAGCCACCAATGAAACATCACTGTTTTCAGTCGGAACCCGGACCAAATCTCCATACCAACTTCTTTCAGCTCGTTCAGGTGACCGCCATGTCCATTGACTACGATAACCTTTTTGAACCCGTGCCTAGCAAGACTCTCCAGAATTCCCTTTACGTATTCCTTGAACACTTGCGATGATACAGTCAAAGAACCAGAGTATGCTAGCAATGAGCGCGTTATCCCATAGCTAATCGGCGGAGCAATCAGAGCATCCAAGGTATCCGCTATCCTCTCTGCCAAGCTGACAGGAATAAGGACATCAGTCGCGAGCGGCAAATGCGGTCCGTGTGCTTCAATTGTCCCGATCGGAAGAACTACCGTGTCTTTGCCTTCTTCGATTAGCTTCTTAACTTCGACGTACGTGAGTCTCTCAATGTGACGTTCCATGTCACTTCCCTCTGGAGGACTAACATGCAAGGCCCAGGTCTCTGCCGTGTCAACTCATCCTGTCCTACTTCTGATATCCACACTTTTCTGCTTACTTCCTCAATGCATCATCAACGACGTGCCCGCTCTTACCCTGTGCTATTGTCCATTTCTTCTCTGCGTGCGGTAGTGTCTTCCCTTGAAGCTTGGCGACTGCCTCCTTAAGCTCTTGCATATTCCCGCTATCAAGTTCTGCACAGCGCCGCCAGTAGTCGCAATCCTTGATATTGCATAGAGACGTAGATATAATGCGGAACTTAGTTTTTCCTAGAGGTATTACTCTGATCTGGGGAGGACATTGCGTTACATTCTTCGTGAAAGTCGTGGAACCGTCCTTCAGTGTCTCTTCTTTTGGATCTCCGCCCAGAACTTCTTCGGCAGCTTTCCGTATTGTTTCCAGCGGGGCTTCAATTATGTCTTCGGCACCGAATGGCCCACTCACAATTCCACCTCATTTAGGATAATGATGGCGTCTTCCTTTTGCAGTCACAGACTTTCAGGTGTATTCTGGATGCCTTACTTCAGGAACCGCTCATAAATCTCCCTAGAGTTCTTTCTAACCCATTTCTCGACTTTGTTCAATTTTCCTCTGTCGTCTGATGTTGCTGCCAACAGAACTCCATCGCCCAAGAAGTAGCAGAACAGTTTTCTCCTGTTCTCATTAAGAACTTGGAGAAGTGTTGAGGAGATTGGACCAATAACCTCAAGAGCATCCTCACCCTGAGGGCCGACGCTCACTATAGGCAACCCTTCTTTTGATATTATGAAAACGCCTTCTACACCAGAACCATTTTTCAACTTGGTTAGTTTTCGCTCTACTTCCTCGACAAACGGTTCGCTTTTTGGCATTGTAAACTCACTCCGATTAGATCTCTATATCTGCAGTCTGTTGCGTAACTTCTTTAATCCATGACTTAGATATATCTTATCTGTTTATCTACCTTGAGTTCAAAAATCAATTCTTGACTGTGAATCAATGCGTAGATCGCAATCTAATTGGAGGTATCTATTCTTGCAGCTGCTTGAAGGAGTGTACTTAGTCCAAGGTGTTGGATTCGATGCCAATGTCTATGTCCTCAAAGATGGAAAAGAAATCACCCTGATTGATACTGGAACCGGACTCTTCGTTTCCAATATCTACAGACTTGTCGAATCGCTTGGGTTGACGAGACAGAATGTTAAGAGGGCTGTACTCACGCATGTTCACATAGACCACTCGGGTGGACTCCCAAAGATTGTGTCTGATTGTTCGCCCAAGGTATATGTGTATGATTTGGAGGCACCATATATTGAGTCCGGGAAGGGACCAGTTCTTTTAGCGACGATGATGGGAGTCAGTTTTCCTCCAACTAAAGTCGACGTCAGACTCAAGGACGGGGAGATCATCGAAGCTGGCGGAATGAAACTCAAGGTCATGAGTACCCCAGGTCACACTGCTGGGAGCATTTGCCTATTTGATGTGAAAAACAGCATACTCTTCTCAGGAGACACGGTCTTCGCCGATGGAGGCTTTGGAAGGGTCGACTTTCCAACGGGCGATCCAGAAGCTCTGATAAGATCGATAAAGATGCTCGCGAAACTAAATGTAAAACACTTGTTGCCAGGACACATGAATCCTGTCATGAATCATGGCAACGAGCACATCAAACTTGCGGCAGACTGTGTTGAGACATTCATTTAGTATCCGAAGAACTGGTGCACTCCGTGAACGACATCCTAATTCTAAGAAGGACTATTCTATTTTCCCATGTCGCGCAGCACAGTTTTCAGATCCGTAAGGAAAGCGTCAATATGCTCGCGCCGATGGTGGGGGAGAATCACGACGCGAAGTGACTCTCTAAGTCCACCAACGGCCCAACCTATGTCTCTCAGTTTCTTCCAGATGGATCGGATTGCGTAGTCCTTTGATCTGATCCCTATAATGTTAACTGTGGGTGGAACCGTGAGTTCAACACCATCCAAGCGTTCGATTTCATCTGCAAGGTAGTGCGTGAGTTCCATGCAGTGTTTAACAGGTTCCCTAAATCCTTCTCGACCAAGGTGCTTCATAAGGGCCCAAACAGCACACGCGGATGCCCCGCTCCGCGTACCTACTATCGTTCCTTGGGTTGCAATCCCTCCGGCAAGATATGGAACCTTGACACTGTTGTATTTGACGTAGTTCTGTTTCCTGAAGAGTATTCCTCCTGAAGGAATCGGGCAAAAGCCCATCTTATGTGGATCTGCAGTTATCGAAGAGACTCCTCTGAGTTTGAAGTCAAACTCTGGCGCAGAATAGCCGAGCTCTTTAAGAAAAGGAATTACGAATCCACCGAAAGCAGCGTCTATATGGAGATATATCTGGTTTTCGTCAGCTATCTCGGAGATCTCTTTAATTGGGTCAACCACGCCCAGAAGCGTCGTGCCTGCCACGGCAACAATGGCGACAGTGTTCTTCGTGATTGATTTTCGTAATTCGTCTACATTCATTTCAAAGAATCTAGTCAGTCCGACCTTTCTTTCGCGGAGACCAAGTAGACAACCCGCTTTTGCAAAGGAAACATGGGCTGATCTTGGAAGAATGACCTCCGGTCTGCGTATGTCTTTTCTCATATTCCGAGCAACTGCCATCGCCATCAAATTGGCCTCAGAACCTCCAGTCACAATGTTACCGTAAGCTTTGGGGTGACTGAGTAGCGACCCTATCATTCGAATAGCCTCTTTTTCAATCTTACCTACGCCTGGGTACAGTCCTGGATCTCCAAGATTCTTCTCAATGTACTTCATGTAGACTTCGACCGCGAATTCGTGAGGCTTACATATCATGGAGCCAAGTATTCTACCTGAGTCATTTGTGAAGTCGTCTCTGGTGTGTTCCTCTAGTTCTTTTAGGACTCTCTCTGTCGCAATACCCGCTTCTTCCAAGAACCTTCTCTCCTTTTCAAAAGGCTGAAATTGTTCCTGTCTGCGTCTGCTCTTTCCCGATCCTAGATTCTAGTCCCTTCAACAATGCTGTGAGCGTACTATTGACTGGTGTGGGCACTCCGATGGTCTTCCCAGTCTTCTCGATGGCTCCGTTTATGAAATCTATTTCTGTTCTTCGACCTTTTTCCAAGTCCTGAAGCATCGAATTCTTATTCAAGGATGTTGCCTTAGCAACCTTAAAGGTTTTCTCGACGATGTCCTCTTCTCTAAAGTTAAGCCCAAGCTTGTCAGCGACATTCAATCCCTCATTTACAGCCGACCTCATTAAGTCCTTCAGGTGCGGTCTCGCTAGAAGGTCTCCATTCCTGAGGTGTGTTAATGCGCCTATTGCGTTTATACCTACATTGATGAGAACCTTTGACCAGACGACTTTCTGAATATCGCCGGTCACCTTGGAAGGTAGACCCACTTTGTTCAGGGATTCTACCAGCCCATCGATTCTTTTTTGCCATTGTTTATTGGAACAGCCGATGAGGGTGTCTCCCAAGCCTGTGTGATTGATGTAACCTGGTTTTGTGAATAGGACGCCATTGTTAGTGACTCCTCGTTCTGTTCTACTTGCTCCGAACACTTCGGCAGCTTCTCTCTCGACATCGAGACCATTCTGGATGCATAAAAACAGAGAGTCTTCTCCAATCAGAGGCTTCGCATCGATGGCTGCTTGTTTCGTATCATAAGCCTTGACTGTGCATAAAACGATATCCGACTTTTCCTTTATTGCTGAAACCTTCGCCTCAGACCTGAGTTTCAGTATTCTGCGGCCGCTGACTCCATTGATGTGTAGTCCATGGGATTTGATGGCTTTAACATGCGAAGACCTTCCTATCAATACAACATCTAAACCAGCCTCTGATAGCAGACCGCCGAACAAGCTGCCTATAGCGCCTGCTCCAAGAACAACTAATCGCAAAACCACTTCACCGATAGACCATTATTGTCTGGCGAATAGAACGAAAGCGAAGTGAGTAGCTCTGAGAGTCAACTTCACCCGATAACTTTTTCCCACTGCCTCAATTTCTGGACTTTCGAGAGAGTACTGCCTCTCTTGATCTCTTCTCGCAGTCTGTTTTCCTTCTCTCTTACGTCAATTGACCTGTTGGCGATTTCTACAGCCGATTCTTTTGGGACTACTACGACTCCGTTGTCGTCACCAATAATGTAGTCGCCGGGTCTAACCTTGACTCCTCCGCATGTTATGTCAATGTTTATTTCGCCGAATCCTTTCGGTTCGCCTGCCGTTGGACTGATTAGTCGTGAAAATGCAGGTAACTTCAGCTCTCTAATGTCTTCAACGTCTCTTATGGCACCGTCTATCACGACTCCTTCGATACCCTGTGTCTTGCAGCTCCATGATGCAAGTTCTCCCCACACGGCTGGACCCTGCCCACCAGCTTCAATGACTATGACGTCCCCCCTGCTACCAACATCTATGCTTTCAACAGGCTTTGCCCAATCGCCTGGATATGTTCTCACAGTCAATGCTTTTCCAACCATTTTGAAACCAGGCGCAATCGGAACGATACCTTTCATCTCGCCGCGTCTGTGCATAGCGTCAGATATGTTTGGCGTTGAACACATCTTGAACACTTTCACAATCTCTTCCTCAGCGTACTTCTTGTAGAGTTTCGTGGCTATTGGCTTCCCTGTCAGCATTGTCTTCTTCAGCGTTCGAGCCGCTTCCTCAGCGTTTTCAGCTTTTGTCACTGCGCCCCCAACAATCACTATCTGGGCACCAGCCTCAACCAAGGTCGGAGCGTTTTCAGAGTTCACGCCACCGGCTGCAGCTATGGGAGTATGGACAACCTCTGCAACTTGCTTGATCACATTCTCAGCTTTCATGCCTCGCATCTGTTGGTCGATGCCTATGTGCACGCAAATGTAGTCAACACCCAACTTTTCCAATTCTACCGCCCTAGACACCATATCGTTGACATTAAGCAAGTCGACCATTATTTGAGCGCCGTAGTTGCGACCAGCTTCAACTGCCTCCTTGATTGTGCTGTCATCGGCGGTCGCGAGTATAATCACTATTTGAGCTCCAGCCTTGGCAGCTATCTCTACCTCAAACCTGCCAGTGTCCATGGTCTTCATGTCAGCGACTATCACCTTGTCAGGGAATCGCTTTCTAAATTCTCTTACGGCCTGCAAACCTTCGCTCTTGATCAGGGGGGTCCCAGCTTCAAGCCAGTCAGCTCCGCCCTTGACCGCTTCAGATGCTATTTGGACCGCACGGTGCAGGTTCTCAAAGTCAAGAGCGACTTGAAGAATGGGTTTTCGTTGCTCTTTGGATTCACCCATTGCTAGTCTGACGCCTCCCAGAATCACGGATTGTGAACATATTCCTTATTCGTTCAATTACTGAAGGTACAATACTATTGCCAGAATCAGTATTAAACATCTTCATCAAATGTGGAAGGAAAACCGTCCTTCTTTAATCTTGAAATTCCATTCCAGATTTGAGAAAGACAATCTACAAGATTCTTCCTATTGTCGAATCCTTTGACCAGCCTCTCGAGTTCTGACTTCTTTCCTTCGCTTTTCAACTTGCTTGCCTCGAGTACGAGGTTTGGCATGGCTCTCACAACATTGTCAACGATAGTTATGCTTGCAGCCTTAGCTGTCCGACTAATTGGATTCAAATCAATCGCTATCACAGTCTTACCCATTTTTCGCAAGGCCTCAGTTCTGTCTCCATCCTCCATAGGGACGAGAACAACGTCCGCAACAAGAATTCCGCGGGGATCCACTCTTCTCCTTCTGCTATCAAGTTCTGGTATGGTCGCGCTTGCTGAGTCTTGAACTCCCAGAACCTCAGAAGCGCCTGCTTCCTTCAAGACACCTTCAATGATCAATTCGCGTTCAGGCGTTCTGTAAAAGAGGTTGACTTCAGTCTTCGAGTTAGTCAGCTGTGCGAGCTCGATCGTTTCCCTCGCCGCCAGAGCTGCTAAGTTGCCATTGACACTTATGACTGGATGCTTCGCAATCAATAGCGCAGCTGCGCCCACCTTCGCTGCAACCAGAGCCGCGTCGATGCTTAACTCTCCAATTAAATAGTCGAATGCTTCACCCCGACCATGAGCGATCAAACCTGCCATTGCGACATAACCTTGTTTGAATCCTTCTATTAGACGCTCCCTTATTCTCAGCGAAGCTGATCTAGGATGTGTTTCAGGGATCTCAGACATCTCTTTCGCACTCCACTAACCTTGCTCCAATCACGTCGATCTCAGCTGAATGAGTTTCACCTTTTTGGTTCCATTGTCTGAGGACGTCAGCTACGGTCTCAACCTCTTCTATCCACACGAGGCTGAAGATCGTCTCTCCAAATAAGGCCATGCTGGAGTCACGGAATCCATGTTCATCAAGCAACTCCAAGCCTATTCTCAATTCTCTTGACAGTAGTTGAGTTTGTTCTGCGAATCGTCTGGATAGACTCATAAGTTCTTTGGGAGAAGCATTGTTCGATAATTGTTGAACGTATTCTGCACCAAACTCGTTGATTTTTGCTTTTACGGCAGGATCGGAGAGCATGGCTCTTGTTGAGATGGGACCAATCGAACTGTAGACTATTCGTAGATCTGGGTTGAATGGCAGTTGATCCGCATGACCGATTCCTGGAGCACCTGGACTCGTTCGTATTTCAATTCCTCCTTTTTGCTGCGCAAGAACTGTGCCAAGTCCCGTCTTCTCATCAACTTCGGCTTGATGAGCTACTTGTCCAATCCTGTCATGAGTCAAATTCAGTTGGAATAGGTAATTCAGAGCAAGAGCAGTACCCCATGCTCCCGCACCGCTTGAGCCGATACCACATCCGACAGGCACCTGTGAATCGTGTCTGACTGACACTTGCCAATCCCTTCTATCCTTCCGTAACGCAAACATCTGGCTGACTACTTTTCTTGTTACTGGAGCTAGAGATAGTTTACCATTTATGTAACTCTGCACCTTAGTTGAACTTGATTCCTCGATTGTCACCTCTGTAAGTACTCCCTTTGTTATCGATACACCTGCGCCACGTGATCCACGTCTAAGTGGATCACTGAGTTCGTCGCAGATCTCGAAGAAACCTGTTATGTGACCTGGGCAAAATGCCTTTGCGCGCAAGCTGAATCTACCTTACAGATGATTCTGGGTTATTAATGAGGACTGCACTGGGATTTTACTGTTTTGTACCAGAAAAGGAACATACTACACCAAAGGTTGGTCGCGATCTCAATAGCCCAGAAGAAGTGTTTACAACATCAGCGCGAAACCTTTCTTCTTGGTTCAGTGCCAGACCAGTATCTCAGTTCTGGGAAGCTGAAGATACCAGATCTTGCATCTATTGCATATGCCCTCATCCTCATGAGAGTTCCTCGGGTTTTCAGGAATGGCGATAGTATCTGCTCGTTGTCAGTCACCAAGTTGACTTCGCCGCCTAGCGAGATCGGTGAGAATGCTGGCAGCACTATTAAGTCCTTATTCGTATCTGTCTTGCCGGCGAGGAGGGCCCTCAGTTTCACTTTGACTCCGACATCATCTCTGAGTGCTATGGCCGGGTGCTCATGCGCTATCACCAAAACGCCGGACCTCTCCGATTCGATCCCACCCCAGATCTCATGTCCATGGGTGAAAATGAAACTGCCTTCAGAGTAGAATGTTTCCACAAACTCTACCTTCGGGTATCTTGCGAACAGTCCCTTGACGAAGTTGTCATGATTTCCTCTTACCACAACAACCTTCTCAGAATTTTGAGTAAGATAGTCGAGTAAGTCGATGACTTCATTCAATTCCTGTGTGGTTCTTTCGCCAAACTTGTGTTTCAAATCTCCATTGATTATGACTTGTCTTGGTGATACTCGGCTGACGATCGATGCCACTGATTCCTTTATGTCTTGATATTGGAAGTGAGGAAGGAAAATACCGCTTTCTGCCAGTTCTCGTTCGAAACCAAGATGTAGATCTGCCACAACGAGAGTGTCCAAGGGCTCTATGAAGACAGCCGGGTAGTTCTCAACAATTTCGATTCCCTCTGTAATTCTCATTTTCTCCCCAGATTGGGCTATCTCGCTCAAAACAGGATTCTGCTGCCGCAAGATCAATGGCGTCCGATCTATGCAGTCGATCCAAGGCTGCTACAAAAAAAGGAGAAGTTATGAATCATTCTCCATCAAACTGACTCCAGGATCAAGCTCTGTGAATTGCTCCAGACGAATCACTTGGGCATGAAAGGCAGGCCTTCTATGAATTGCAGTAGACTCATGCCAACGAGTAGAAAACCACCCTGAGCAATGCACACTATGGCTATTATGATCTGTATGGGCCACGCCCCAAGTATGAGTCCAAAGAACTCTATGAGACCCCTAGCAAACAAGATTATCATGAATGACAGTGCTGCGACGATTATGAAAACTGCGATCATGATCCACTTAGCATATGGAGCAATGATGGTTTCAAGGAACGGTGGTATGGGAACAGCAGCCAGCAAGACTACAGCGACCAAGTATGCTACTCCGAGCGCCCCAATTGCTGCAGTAGCTAACGCTGGAATCCTCTTCATTATTCTAGCGATCGGTCCAAGCACAAGCGTCATGCTGAGAAGTATCAGAAGTACTATGGTGAAGGTGCCCCAGAGACCATCCAAGAAACTGAGAGCGGCTACAATTGGCAGTAATAACCCTATTATGAACATTACTACTCCCAGTATGACCTCAAGTCCACTCGTTTTTCCTTTTGGAGTTTTTGCCCGGACAATTGCGTAGATGAACGTCAGAATGCCAGCAACAAGAAGTATCAATGGAACGTTATTGACTATCTCTGGAATGTAAGCAGCAAGGAAACTTGTCATTTTTCGGTTCTCCTTTCTACATTCTTTCTTTCTAGTAGTAGAGTGAACTTACAATAAAAAGGTGTCGAATACGAACTTAAGCAAACAGTAAATATGAAATGCGAGTAAAGGTGACTCGCTCTGAATTCGCTCACCACGAATGCTGATGGGGATTTGACATAATCTTGGTTGAGACCACTATTGTTGGGGCGGGACCGGCTGGTTTGATTTCAGCGGAGGTCCTGGCAAAACGTGGAATGGAAGTCAACGTCATCGACAAGGATGTTGCACCAGGAGAAAGGAAGCCTTGTGGTGGAATGCTACGAATTGATGCAGCGAATCTGTTTCATATCCCTTGGAAACTTGCTAACCGCAAGATCAAGGGGATAAGAGTGATCCTGCCTGACCATCTAACGGAGGAAGTAGATTATTCTAGGGTAATCTCATTGAACATTGATAGAGGTGCCCTTGGAGAGTATCTCATCGACCGAGTCAAGAAGTTAGGCGTAAGTGTGAACACGGGAACAAAGGTAGTTGACGTAACACAGCCTCATTCCAATGGATCAGGGTCTTATGAGTTGACCTGCTTGTCAGCAGGTGGTAGGACACAAAGAGTTGGAGCTGGTCTCTTGGTTGCAGCAGATGGGACAAGTTCGATAGTAGTCAAGAAGACCAGAACCCATAGAGCGTTCAAGCCAGATCAACTTGGCCAGTGCGTCCAGTATCAGATGGAACTAGATAACAATCTAATCGATAGGAGAATCGGTGATAGAAATGAAATGTACTATGGGCATGATGTGTCCCCACTCGGGTACGCGTGGATCTTCCCAAAAGACAACCAAGTCACCGTGGGAGTGGGATCTCTACTTTCGGCTGTGAAGGTCAACCTCAGAAACTACTTGGATTATTTAGTCAGAAAACACCCTGTCGCAAGCAGAAAACTCAGTGACGCTAAGATACTGAAGTTCGAGACTGCTTTATGCCCGCTATCTGGAGTGATCTCACCGACTTACGGCAACAATTTGATTGTGGTGGGAGACGCAGCTGGTCACTGTTCTCCGATATCAGGTGAGGGGATCTACTATTCAATGGTTGCAGGGGGGATTGCGGGCGAAGTTGCCTCGCAGGGAATCAAAGATGAGGATCTATCTGTAGGATACCTGAAGAGGTACGAGCATCAATGGAGGGCCAAGTTTGGTAGCGATCTCAGGTGGGGAAAGTGGTTCGAAGGAATAGCTAATAGGGGAGGGTTCATGAGTCGAACGTTCAAGAAGGACACGCCCGTGAAGGATAGCCTAAGTAGAAAAATCACGGATATATTGGGGGGAATCCGTCCTTACAGAGATACCTTGGTCAGGGCGCTTCCTGAATTCCTAATTGGGAAGATATTTCAGATGATTGGCGGGAATTGAATTGGCATGGGCAGCCATGGTGAAAACTAGCAAAACGTCAAGTAATGCAGCATATTGTTATGCCCAATGTGTTGCCTGCTTACTGTTCTTCTCCAGTCTCCTCCTCACCCTGATAGTAGTCGAGAGCTTGACGATAGGCCTCAACCCGCTCGTCCTCGGTCAACTCTGTTCCTTTCTTTCTCACTCCGCCCTCAACCACCACCAACCGTTCTTTCGCCTTAGGCGGGATCATGACCTTTAACTTGTAAGCATCCAAGTCCTTCGGTTTGTATGTCGCTCCACACCCTTTGCATTTCATGGTAATGCTTTTGCCTTCCTTCCTGGGGAGGAGAAGTTTTCCACATTTCGGACAGAACTCAAGGTTTCCCATCGCTGGTTCGCAACCCTCCTTATGCGCAGCGGAGAAATAAAGTGAAAACACACTAATGGCACGATATCCTTTTAACCCTTTCCCCGATTCATCTTTGCTCACTCAATTCTCTAGTAGCCAGGGGATTCAATCGTGGCAACGGCACTTTTGTCTTCGACCTCTCTGAGAACAGAATAGCACGAACTTATCGCTTTGCTCACCTTGACAAGTTCTTTGCTCACATCGATATTCATCTCTCTCTTGAAAAAGCCAAGCACCGTTCTCATCGCACGATATCTGAACTTTATTTCGGAGAGTTTTAGCCTGAAGGCTTTGGTCGAAAGGATTTCACCTTGAAGACGAATGGAGTTCTCGATTCTCTTGCACGCTTGAATCAATTTTCTGCATCGGGCTCTTCGAGTTACCTTCATTCGCTCAACAAGAAGGGTTCCCATTGATGAGTCCAAGACAGTAATCCTTGACAGTCTCAACACTCTGCAATCTAGTTTTCCAAGAATATCAATCAGTCTGCCTGGAGTAGTCATCTCTCGTTTGTCACTTGCTTGGCTCATAGACCTCAGTTTCTTCAATTGCGGTAAGGCATACACTGAGGGACATAATCTGAAGTAAGGAGCCCTCTGCAGTGCTCGTTGAATAATCTTTCTGGTTCTTGTTGACGGCCTATTCAATCTGTACCCCACGATGACCAAACTACCGAGTTCTACGATTCCGTTCTTGTCATCGATTGCATTTTTGACTAGACTTCTTGAACGCTTCAATATAACCACATTTTCAAGCCCGCGGAAGGTGAGGACGGATCGCAATTGGTGTACTGGAACACGCCAGAAGAACTTGTTGAAGCTGCTACATCCTAGGCTATGTAGGTGACTTGATATCGCTGCCATATCAGCGAACTTGGAAGGCGTGTAGGTCAAATAGTAGAAAGCACTTTGGCTAAACGAAATGAATTCCCCCTTCTGGGCGGTCTTCAACTCATGTTAGATTCAAATATGAACAATCTCAATTCGAGTTGTATTCTACTGGCACGTCGCCGAGCACTATCGTATCAGTCGTCTAGACCCTGAAATCGCTGAAATGTCCAACTCTGCATATGACTATCCAATTTAGGGGTTAAATATTGCATATTAAAATTCTGTTTTCTCACAATACCTAAAAACACGAAAGAAGGTGCAACAGCGTTCTGGGCCACGAATTGGGTGTCCTTAGGGCTCAAAAACTGAACAAAGGGTGCATGTTTCTGAATTCGTTACAGCAACAAGAATATTTGAGTCATGCTTGACCAATAGAGCTACGTTTAATAGGAATCTCTTCGACAATCGACCGAAGGAAATATCCCAGGAGGAAGATCTCGAAATGAAGGACGAAGAAGATACTGAAGACGAAGAGGACGAAGACGAAGATTGGGAAGACGAAGACTGGGAAGAAGAGGAAGACGAAGAGGAAGAAGATGAAGATTGGGAAGAAGAGGAAGACGAAGAATAGAGTGGAATTCCTTGCGCCCGGAAATCTCATCTATTGACTGTTGATTTTTTGACAAGTTTTTTCTTCTATTAACGTGTGCGTGTCTATTTCAGCGTCGTCCATTATCGATTATTCTTGATGAACTGCTCAAAAAACTTAAATACACTCTTCATGACCATATAGATAATTGTCTTCACCCATCTAAGGGGAGAGTCTCGAGGAGAGTCGACAAACAAGGGTGGAACCTAAGTATCGCAAGCAGGGACTCTCTTTGGAAAGGGTGCGCCACCGAACACACCTTTGAGTAATGGGGCAACGCTCGATGGAAAGAGGTAGAGTCGTGAAGATGTTTGTTGAGACAAACTGTCCGAGTTGCAAGGCACTGAAGAGTTTCCTCAGCTCAGTGAATGTGAAGTATGTGGAGCACAACATCGACGAACCAGACAACAAAGTCGATGCGCTGATGCGCAACATATTCTCAGTTCCGGCGCTTGTTAAGGAAGACAAAGTACTACGAGCCAACGAGATATTCGATTCGAGTAACAATCTGAAGAAAGGTCAGGTACTGAAATTCGTCGGTGAAGACTACTAATTCATCTTGTCATGGGAGGAAGTATTCCAAAATGGATGTGTTGAAAGATCCATATGTTACGAGTTGGGTTGATAGTGTCCAGATTCGAAAACGTGGGAAACCTTTAGTTAGAACAAACAGGGGAATTATCGAATTCTTTGACAAACAGAAGATAGTTGACAATCTGCTCAAAGAGACAGCGCTTGCCATCGAGCACTATCCTGATCTAACTCCTCTTGGTAGAGAAGAAGCCCAGGAGCTGGCTGACCGAGTTTACAATAAGTACATCAGGCGGTTGCCCTTTGTCAGTGGCCCACTCATTCGGGAGCTCGTCTGCGCTGAAATGCTAATGAAAGCAACGAAAGAGCCAAGATACGCAATTTACAGGAATTTCTACACCAGAATCGGTATGCCAATCTACGATTACATCAAAATCATGGAAGGAAGAGGATTCGAAGCAAGGGAAAACGCGAATAGTCAGCCAAACCCAGAAACTCTTCACAAGAAAGTTGCCGACAAGGCAGCTAAAGAGGCAAATCTTCTCGCCGTTATTCCGCCTTATCTAGCAGACGCTCACATGAAGAAGCGAATACACATCCATGACTTGGAGTATTTTGCCACCAGACCATTCTGTCAAAATCATGACCTAAGGTACTTCTTCTATTCAGGGTTACTTCCTGATGGTGTGGGGGCTAGAACCTCTGTTGCTGGTCCGCCAAAGCACCCTGAAGTGGCCATACTTCATTCGGTCAAAGCCCTAGCTTCAGCCCAAACCAACTGGGCTGGTGGACAGGGATGGTATAACTATACGCTGTTCTTTGCGCCTTACATGAGGGGTCTACCCTATGAGAGAGTCAAACAACTTGCCCAGATGCTCTTCTTCGAGCATACGCAAGCATACGTAGCTCGCGGTGGTCAGCTTCTTTTTGCCTCAATTGAGATGCCTCCTGGTGTCCCAAAGATATTCAGAGACATACATGTTGTCAAGGCTGGGAAGGTGCTGGACGATGTGTATGGGGATTATGAAGACGAAACGCGAACGTTCTTTAGGGCCCTTTGTGAGGTTGCTATGGAAGGAGACAAATGGGGTAAACCGTTCTTCTTCCCGAAGATGGAAATAGTATATGATAAGGAGTTCATGAGCGCCGACTATGACGACTGTTATCTAGCGGCTGCAAAGCTTGCTTCCAAGTTCGGGATCCCGTATTTTGAGAACAAGATCCCGGGATATAGGAGTGGCGGGGATAGCGGAGTTAGGCTCGGATGCTATCAGTGTTGCTCCTATGATCAGGCAAGCTCCCCGCAAGAGGATCCAGAGTTCTGGGACAAATTGAACTTCACAGACGGCAAGCACTTCTCTTGGGGAGCAGTTCAAGTCGTAAGCCTGAACATGCCTCAACACGCATACCTTGCGAAGGGAAATGACTCGCTACTTTGGGAAGAAATTGAGAAGACTATGAGAAGCTCGATAGACGTTTTCCAGATCAAAAGGAGACTCTTGGACAAACAGATCAAGAATGGGCTTCTTCCTTTCATGACCATGCAACCGAAGGTGAATGGTAAGACCATGCCGCCACTGGTCGACGTCAAGACTCTACGGTACATCATAGGCTTGGTTGGAGTTAATGAAATGGTCCAGTATCATATTGGTGAACAGCTTCATGAGAGCAATGACGCACTCAGATTCAGCCTTAGAACGGTCGTAGAGATGGAGCGAATAAGGAAGGAATTAGAAGAGGAATCTGGTCTGCTGCTTGCTATCGCTAGAACACCTGCAGAATCATGTGCACAGTCAATGGCTGTTGCCGACCTGATCCATTACCCACAAGAATCTAGAACTGTCGTGAAAGGTGATCTCAATGCTTGGGACCAAAATAGTGACGGAGCCGACCCTCCAGTCTACTACTCTAATGGGACTCATGCATACGTCGGCGCACGGATACCGCTGTCGGAGAAGCTAAGAGTGGAACAGCCATTCTGGGCGCTGATGTCAGGTGGGAACATGTTCCATGTGTGGTTGGGTGAGGCCAATCCAGATCCGGAGGCTATAGCGAGGCTGACAAGAAAGATTGCCACAGAGACTCAGATTGGCTACTTCGCGTATACGAAGGACCTGACAACTTGCGAAAATTGCAACGTTACCTCGCCCGGGCTCAGGGACAGTTGTCCAAACTGTAATTCGGAGAACGTGGAGTGGTACTCAAGGATAACAGGGTATTATCAATCCGTTGGCAAGAATGGTGGCGTTGCCGGATGGAATGGCGCAAAGAGGCAAGAACTCATGGATCGGTACAGGGTTGGGGGAGAGAAACTATACAGCTGAGTATCTCTCCTACAAACTCTTCCCTCCTTTTTCTAGACTTTTTCTATTGCTAGTCTTTGTTCAACGTTTTTTCCGATATACGTGCTTTGCCCCATGGAAACAAAGATAAATACATGTTTAGTCATCATTGACGGTGATCGTGTTTGAGTTAGGGGTCACTGGGAGGGAACGCGTGCAATGAACAAGAAACTAGGCCCCGCAGTGGTGCTACTCCTAGTACTCACATCCCTCTCCGGCACACTTAATGCCTCGCCTGCAACAGCCCCGACGAATGTCGGAGTCAACGTAGGCGACACAGCAGACTACGCGTGTATAAAGGGAGATCTCACATGGCACTACATGCACACTCAAGTTATCAGTATCTCGGGGGATATCGTTTCGCTGAATGTGACACGATTCCTAGAGAATGGAACAGTAGATACTCTTCATAGTTTTGTTCGGACGGGCAACATCTCCGGTGACCTTCTCTTTTGGTGGCTGATCGCAGCAGGCTTATCTGTAGGTGATAGATACGCTCAATTGGTCTTTGGCCCCTCCACAATAAACAAGACATTTACTGCAACCATTGCCGGTCGGTCTAGAGTTATCAACGAGGCATGGGTTGACGAAACTACGTTGTTGTGGTGGGATAAGGCGACCGGGCTGATGGTCAGGGATTCTTACAGTTTCTTTGGGTCTTCCGAAGATCTCATCCTAGTATCCACGACGGCTTTTGGCCTCGACTACTCGCTCATATTCCTTGTGCTTGGATGCAGTATCGCTGCCATCGTTGCATCGATCGCGGTCGTGTTGGTCATCGTCAGGCGAGACCAAGTCAGTAGGCGAATGGCATTGGACAACAAGCATCAGCACAACAGGTCATCATAAGAGAAAGGTAAGATGCGGTCCCACGAGTCTACACCAAGCGGAAAATCCCGATTCGCGCAAGCATCGTCCACGCATATCTAGTCTGGCTGAGTTTCGGATTTGGCACACAACATTTTGTGGGCATTCCCTACAGTTCGTGCTGTTACAGAGTTGCATCAGGTTTCGATTTTGTTAAGTCGGTGCCCCAACTATGGAGAGTCTGAACTTCTCAAAGCATTGCTGAACTCCCCTACTTGGAATATAACCTTCTTAGAACCATTTCCAGTTCGTGATTTCCGTCGTGATCTGTTTCCCGTTTGAGGATCATTGGAGACAGAGTGGTGGCGCACCACTAGCTTTTATCAACCCTTAATCACCGAGAGAGGTCGAAGCCTGACGATCTTCCTAGATAAGCCAGCTTGGTCACATGAATCGACGACATCGTCGACATTCTTGTATGACTCTGATGACTCTTCTGCAAGCTCTCCGAGTGAAGCTGCTTGGATTTCTATTCCTTGCGATTCTAATCTTCTCATTATGTCTCTTGGGGAGAATTTGCGCGTCGCCCCTGCCCTGCTCATAGTTCTTCCCGCGCCGTGACAAGTTGAGCCCCACGTTTCCTTCATCGCCTGACTTGTTCCAGTCAAAATGTAGCTGGCTGTACCCATACTACCCCCTACTAAGACGGGCTGTCCTATCTCGCTGTAAATGGATGGTATATCAGGGTGCTTTGGTGCGAAGCTCCGTGTAGCGCCTTTTCGGTGAACACAGACCTTGACTGTTTTTCCATCAATCTCGTGGTTTTCGATTTTAGCTATGTTGTGCGCGACATCGTATACCATGTGCAGTCCCAGTTTCTCTGCGTCCGCTGCAAAGATTTTTTGGAAACTTTCTCTCACCCAATGAACAATACACTGCCTATTAGCCCAAGCATAGTTGGCACCACATCGCATACCTGCGAGGTAGTCTAGTCCCTCCTTGGAGTTCACAGGAGCACAAGCCAGCTGCCTATCTGGAAGAGCTATCTTGTACCTCACTGCCGCACCTTCCATCACCCGTATGTAGTCACTGGCTATCTGATGTCCGCATCCCCTCGACCCAGTATGGATCATCACCGTCACCTGCCCGATATGCGTCACGCCCATGATCTTGGCTGCCCTTTCATCGAAGATCTTCTCGACGATTTGCGTCTCCAAGTAATGGTTGCCACTTCCTAGTGTTCCCAATTGTGGAGACCCTCTTTGCTTTGCCCTAGAACTCACTTTAGCCGCGTCAGCTTCTTGCATGCACCCTTTTTCCTCTGTTCTCTCAAGGTCCTCCTTCCAACCGTAACCTTGCTCAACAGCCCAATGAGCCCCACCCTCAAGCACCGCATCCAGCTTGTTGGCCTCCATTCTTATTTTCCCCGTGGCACCGACTCCGCTCGGCACATTATTGAAAACCGACGACGTAAGCGCCTTAATCCTCGGCCTCACATCCTTTTCGTCGAGATTCGTAGTCAGAATCCTCACTCCACAGTTTATGTCATAGCCAACTCCACCCGGGCTAACTACACCATTGTTCATGTCAAAAGCAGCAACACCACCTATTGGATATCCATATCCCCAGTGGGCGTCTGGGAGGGCTATTGAGTACTTGTAGATCCCGGGCAGTGTGGCAACATTTGAGCATTGATCTAGCACGCCTTTGTCGAGACCCGCCAGGATCTTCTCATTCATGATTAGTCTTCCTGGAACTCGCATACCATTTTTGTACGATGTGGGAATTTCCCACCGCACCTCATCCAGTCTTTTGACTTGACTCGCAATCGACAATTCCAAGCCCTCTTGGCAGAGTTGTTTCTGGACTGTTCATGAACGAATGGTAGGATTTAAGTTTTTTTGGTGTGTTATGCCAAAGTAGAGTGGGGTGTTAGGAAGACGGTAAAGGTTAGAATTGCGCGGCGGCTGTCGCCTGAGGAAGTGGTTCGGAAAATTAGTGAGTATGAAAAGATTCTTAATACAAGCGATCTTGGCGATCGCCGAGTAGAAACTGAAACAAAAGGTACGGAAGTGAAAGGTCTGCTTTCTGAGTGGAGGGAGCTAATGCAGGCCTATCAAGCATATGAAGAAGGAGGGGAACTCGATTATGTCGTAGAAGAGGACTCGACATTAGACTCTCACACAATTGAGAAGGTTTTCACGGAGAAGCGACTCAAGTTGATCGCTATTATGGGGCAGGCTGAGTTCACATCCATCAGCCATTTAGCCAGCCACCTCGAAAGAGACAACAAGAACGACTATGAGGATCTTCGTATTCTGAGGAAGGCTGGAATTGTGAAGTTGATCAAGAAAAGAAGAAACGTTCAGCCAAAGTTGCTTATCGATGGAATCTCACTGGTATTCAGGTGACAAATATCGACAGTGTCGGCATTAGAGCCTTGAATTTGGTGTCATGTGTTCTTATTGAGACTTAGTTTGCTCTGGAGTTTTGCAGAGATAGACAGCATTTTGTCCAGTGGCGCTCTGGCTTTCTCGATTACTTCATCTGGTAGGATTATCTCTGGCTTCCCGTCTCTTAGTGCTCTCACCATCTTATCCAAGGTGTGCATCTTCATATTCGGGCATACGGCATACTCCGAAGCGGGAATGAATATTCTCCCAGGATTCTCTTTCCTCAGTCTGTGAACTACCCCTACCTCGGTGGCAATTATGAATTCTCTTTTCTTGGAACTTTTCACATACTTTATCATTCCTTCTGTGCTTGCAATAACGTCTGCCCTATCTTGGATTTGTGGAATGCACTCTGGATGTGCTAAGATGACTGCGTCAGGGTTTTCCTCTTTCGATAAGAGAACTTCTTCAAGTGATATTTGGTGGTGTGTAGGACAGTTGCCACGTTCGGGAACGGTGATTATTTGTTTAGACGTTCTTTTTTGAACGTAGTAACTCAAGTTGACATCTGGACCGAAGAGAACGGCGTCTTTGCTCGAGTGGTTCACTATCTCAGGAGCATTCGCGGAAGTACAAATACAGTCGCACTCGGTTTTCACGTCAGCGTGAGTATTGATATACATAATCACATCAGCCTCAGGGTTTAATCGCTTGGCACTTCGAAGGGTTTCAACATTGAGCATCATAGCCATTGGACACCTAGAGCGAATATCTGGAATCAGAACCTTTTTTTCTGGATTCAATACTTTTGCCGTCTCCGCCATGAAATCCACGCCACAGAAGAGTATCATATCCCTTGTTGTTTTCGACGCACTGATTGATAGTCCAAGTGAGTCTCCCACGAAGTCGGCTATGTCCTGCACTTCAGGTCTTTGATAGTTATGTGCGAGAATAACTGCATTCCTTTGTTTCTTCAGCTCATTTAGCTCACTTCTCAACTCCTCGAGTTTGCCTGCGCCTTCAGACCCCGACACACCCATAATCATGCTACGCGCCTCCTGAAGCAGCTTCTCTGACAACCTTTACTAAACGCTCATTAAGGAATAAGGTTAAAATAAGGTTATCACAATTTTATTCTTTTGTCTGATTTCCAGGAAGGTGAAAGAAACATTGCCAGAAGAAGCTCAACTTAGAGTCGCCGAGATTGACAAGAGGAATGCTGGTCGCGGCATAGTCAGAATCGATCCCAAGATTATGGAGAAACTTGGCTTAAGTTCAGGTGACATAGTAGAAATCGGTAGTAAGAAGAGTACGGGCGCGCTGGTAATTCTTGGGAGACCAGAGGACTCTGGGATGAGTATCATCAGGATGGATGGACTAGTTAGGTCTAACGCTGGTACCAGTATTGGTGAATTTGTTACTGTTAAGAAAGCAGAGGGACGTGCAGCGCATAGAGTAGTATTGGCGCCGGCAGAGGAGGGAATAAGACTTTCTGCTCCAGGGGAATTGCTGAGGGATAACCTCTTGGACAGGGCCATTAAAAGAGGAGACATAATCAGTGTAGCTGCAAGCCCAATAGGCCCATCAATAGAGGACCTATTCGGATTCTTGGGTCGAAGAGCACCCTTCGCTTTGACCGAGATGCGTTTAGTTGTTGTTTCAACTGAGCCTACTGGGATAGTCAAGGTCACTGCAAACTCTATCGTTGAAGTTCAGGCTGAGGCCGTTAAGGTTCCGCGCGGAATTCCTCTCGTGACATACGAAGATGTCGGGGGTTTAGATGACGTTATCCAACGCATCCGCGAAATGGTTGAGTTGCCACTCAAACACCCTGAACTCTTCCAACGTCTCGGCATAGAGCCTCCAAAAGGAGTGTTGTTACATGGCCCGCCAGGATCTGGCAAGACTTTGCTGGCGAGAGCAGTAGCAAATGAATCCGACGCATACTTCATATCAATAAACGGACCGGAGATTATGAGCAAGTTCTACGGCGAATCCGAGCAAAGACTCAGAGAGGTATTCGCCGAAGCTGAAAAGAATGCGCCATCAATAATATTCATTGATGAATTAGATAGCATTGCACCTAAGAGAGAGGAAGTCACCGGAGAGGTGGAAAGAAGAGTCGTTGCTCAACTCCTAGCTTTGATGGACGGGCTTAAAGGAAGAGGAAAGGTCATTGTGATAGGAGCTACTAATAGACCCAATGCCATCGACCCGGCCTTGAGAAGACCTGGTAGATTTGACAGGGAGATAGAGATAGGTGTACCAGACAGAAACGGAAGAAAAGAAGTATTACAGATTCACACGAGAGGTATGCCTTTGGCCGTAGACGTGTCGGTAGACGAACTAGCTGATCGAACTCATGGATTCGTAGGAGCAGACTTGGCAGCACTCTCTCGTGAAGCAGCAATGCACACGCTGAGGAGGATACTTCCTCAAATCAATCTCGAAGATGAGACTGTGCCACCGGAAGTCCTCTCAAAAGTGCAAGTAACAAAAGAGGACTTCGAGGAGGCTTTGAGGATAGTTGAGCCGTCAGCTATGAGAGAGGTTATGGTCGAAATACCTAAGGTCAAGTGGTCTAACATCGGAGACTTAGAAAATGTCAAGCAAGAACTCATCGAGGCCGTAGAATGGCCTTTGAAATACCCCGATAGCTTCACTAAGCTAGGAATACGACCTCCAGTTGGCATCTTGCTTTTCGGTCCACCTGGATGCGGCAAGACATTACTCGCAAAAGCAGTGGCAACGGAAAGTGAAGCTAACTTCATACCGATACGTGGTCCTGAAGTTTTCTCCAAGTGGGTTGGTGAGTCGGAGAAGATGATTCGCGAAGTCTTCAGAAAAGCCAGAATGGCAGCACCTTCTATAGTCTACTTCGATGAACTTGATTCGATAGCTCCGCGGCGGGGACTCTGGGAGGGCAGTAAGGTCTACGAGAGTGTAGTTAATCAGATCTTGGCGGAAATGGATGGTCTTGAACAAATGAAGAATGTTGTCGTACTTGCATCCACGAATAGACCAGACATAGTGGATACAGCTCTGCTGCGACCGGGAAGGTTCGATCGCCTCATCTTGGTTCCGGCGCCAGACAAGACAGGAAGGCTAGAGATCCTCAAGGTTCACATGAAGAATATGCCCCTAGCTAAAGATGTCAATACTGAAGAGCTAGCTGCAATGACCGATGGATACAGCGGTGCTGATATCGAGAACCTGACTCGGGAAGCAGGAATGATAGCCCTTAGGGAAGACAAAAAGATCAAAGAAGTCAGATCCGAGCACTTCGAGGAAGCACTGAAGAAGTCAAGACCAACCATAACGCCAGACTTAATCAAACAATACCAAGCAATGGCAGAAGCAGTCTCAGGCAGAAAAGTAAAACTTGAGTCGGCATACCTGACGTAGAATTCTCATCGAAATAGCAGAAAGCTTAAAATAAGCATCGATTGCTTCCGTCGATAACGCGGAACTCACAAACCCACCCACTTGATGCTGAGTGAATAGTCTGCGCGCAGGAACCTGAGGGGGGTCTCTCAAGAACAGGTAGTAGATAGTAGCGAAGGTGGAAAAACTGCCAAGCGAATTAGAAGATAATACTGCTGTATCGGTTACAGGAGTATATGTTGCTCAAACAAGAAGCGGACCGTCTCCAGTTGTTCTCCTCACCGATAACAAAGGAAGAATACTCCCGATCTTCATAGGCCCGAGCGAAGCAGCATCAATCGAGATGGCAATGCTTAGGGCTAGACCACAGAGACCAGGTACTCATGACCTAGTGATTTCTATTCTTAGGGAGTTGAATACCACCGTTGAGAATGTCAGCATCATTGACGTAATCAACGGCATATACATAGGAAGGCTTGCACTTCAAGTGGTTGGAGCCAATACTATCATCGACGCAAGACCGAGCGACTGTATCGCAGTGGCAGTCAGGGCAGGATGCCCGATCTACGTCAAGGAAACCGTCATGGGCCAATACTCGATTACCAAGGAGAACCTGCCGGAGAGTACCGAGGAAACCCTCGTCGGCAGTTAAACGGTCACCAATTTGGCATAATACCTCTGAATCCAAAAGTGATTTTAACTTGGCTTTCCTTCTTTTTGGGAAGCCGCGATCAAACAAGTATTTAGCACTTGGGGGAATGCTACTTTTCAGATTTCGATACTGGCAGTGATTGGAGTACCGCAAACTGGTACACGGGTGCTCAAGAAAAAGGCAATTCGGATGGGTTAAGGCAATGTCTAATGTCTTTGATCTAATCATTGTCGGAGGAGGCCCCGCAGGCTTGACTGCAAGCATTTATGCCGAGAGAGCTAAACTCAAAACTCTTTTGATCGAGAAACTAGCTCCTGGCGGTCAGATAGCACTCACCGATGCCATGGAAAACTATCCTGGGTTCCCTGAGATCGGCGGTCAAGACCTAGCTAACCTGATGGAAGCGCATGCAAGGAAGCTCGGAGTAGACATCATTAATTCGCAAGTATTACAGATCGTGGATAAGGGAAGCACGAAAACCGTCAAGACAACAGAGGAGGACTACGTGACTCGAAGCGTCATAGTTGCATCTGGAACCCAGCCAAAGCGATTGGGAGTCAAGGGAGAAGAGAACCTCATTGGGAGGGGAGTGTCTTTTTGCGCTGTGTGCGATGGTCGATTCTTTCAAAACAAGGATGTGTGCGTGGTCGGGGGAGGTAACTCGGCCGTTCAAGAAGCGTTATTTCTATCTAGACTCGCAAGAAAAGTGTACATGATACATCGGAGAGCTCAGCTAAGAGCGGAAAAGGTGACCCAAGAGCGTGCATTATCCAATCCAAAAATCGAGCTCGTGTGGGATTCCGTTGTAGAGGAGATCATCGGAAATGAAAGAGTCGAGGCTGTCATCGTTAGAAATGTGAAGGACGAAAAGAAGAGAAAACTTGATGTAAACGGTGTTTTCCTATACGCAGGAAATAGCCCAAACACAGAATTCATTGATGTCAAAAAAGACGAAAACAAGTTCATAGTAACCAACGAGAATCTGGAAACATCAATGAGAGGTGTTTTTGCAGCAGGGGATTGCCGAGCAAAGCTCCTGAGGCAGGTCGCCACCGCCGTGGGAGACGGAGCACTTGCTGCATTCTTGGCCGAGAGGTATATCGAGGAATCCAAGGAGCATTAATAAGATCATCTATGAGAGTAAGTAATACGGGCAACTGTAACCTCTTTTCTGCAGACTGCATCCTATTGGGGGAAATACAAATGGTGGAATTGAGAGCTAAAGTCCTTGACATTGTCTCCAACAAGAGAGAAGCACTGTTGAATGTATTTGACGCTGATAAGGAAGGAATCAATGTATACGATCGCGTTACACTGCGCGTTGGTGCCAGAAGGATTGTCGCTATTGTAGAGACAACAAAGTCATTCATTGACCCAGGCTATGTCGGAGTATATGGAAATGTTCAGTCAGAACTAAGTGTACATGACGGCGAATCAATTGGTGTAGTTCTTACTGAAGCTCCCGAATCGACTGGCTTTATCAGGAAGAAGATGAAGGGAGTCAAACTGGCAAAAGATGAAATAAAAACCATAGTCAAGGACGTTATGACTGGCAACCTAAGCGACTTGGAAATAGCGGGATTCCTGTTTGCTCAACACTACGAAGGATTTGATTTAAACGAAGTCAAATCCCTAACCGACGCTATAGTTGGAAGTGGCGAGGTTATCGATTTTGAGGAACCCGCTTACGACAAGCATTCTATAGGTGGTGTCCCAGGGAATAAGGTTAGCTTGCTGATCGTGCCAATTGTTGCGTCAACGGGCCTTCTCATACCCAAGACAAGCAGCAAAGCAATAACTTCTCCCTCTGGAACAGCTGATAGTATGAGTGTGCTGGCTCCCATTTCTTTCGGAACCGAGGAGCTAAAGAAGATAGTAAAAAAGACACGTGGAGTAATCGTTTGGGGAGGATCGCTAAATCTGGCCCCGGCGGACGATTTGTTTATGCGCGTTGAGTATTCTCTCCAGATCAACCCGAAGGCACAAATGATGGCCTCAATCATGGCCAAGAAACTTGCAGTGGGGGTAGATTTCTTGGCACTCGACCTTCCTGTGGGACATGGCACTAAAGTCGAGAACATTGAGGAAGGTCGAACACTTGGAAGAGAGTTCGTTGAACTCGGACAGAAATTCGGTGTTAAGATCGAGTGTGGCATTACCTACGGTGAACAACCAGTGGGCCACACTGTCGGGCCCGCTTTAGAAGCTAAAGAGGCTCTTGAGGCACTAGGAGGGAATGGGCCAACAAGTCTAATCGAGAAATCGACCGCATTGGCCGGGGTTCTACTGGAAATGAGTGGCACGACGCCGAGAGGGCATGGTCAGGAGATGGCAAAAGAGATACTCACCTCCGGCAAGGCCTTGGAGAAAATGAGGGAGATTATAGAGGCACAAGGGGGGAATCCCCACGTCAAGCCTGCTGACATTTCGATCGGGGATCACCGAGTGAAGATAATGTCCCCTGCAGATGGGTATGTCGTCAGCGTGGACAACGAAGCGATTAAGAGCATAGCTCGAGCGGCTGGAGCTCCGATCGATAAAGGCGCGGGAATAAAGCTGCATGCCAAAAGGGGTTACATTGTTAAGAAAGGTGATCCTCTGATCGAGATTTACGCTGAGAGCGAAGGGAAGCTCTCTGAGGCTCAGGCCCTAACGATGAAAATAGAACCAATCACTGTCGAAGGAATGCTGCTGGGAAAGGTAAGCTAGGCAAGCGAGACCAAAGAACCAAGTTCATATCATAGCGATCTCCAAGCGGGTTCTGGTTCGCCACTCTTCTTCTTGAAACTACTCCAGCTTTCCTTCCTATAGAGGTATATTTTGTGGTCAAGCCAACCCTCATGAAGCATCGTGAACTGACTCGGCTTCCAGTCTGGGAATTCAAAATCATGACTGATCAGTCTTGCGTCAAGTTTAAGTTCCTTCTCAATTTTCGGTTCAAGTTTCTTATTTATGACTGTAAGGAGATAGCATATTACTACATCTGCGTTCCTCAAGTCAAATGAGAAGATATCACCGCGTACTACTGCTGCCCGACGAGAGAGGCCCAGATCTCTTATTGCTTTGCCAGCTTCAACTACTAGGTCTTCTCGCCTCTCAATTCCGATGCAACTTGCTCCGAAATCCTGTGATGCCATTACTATGACCTTACCCTTGCCACATCCCAAGTCGATAAGAATGTCTTCTGGTCGAAGTTTGACCATCTCAAGCATCTTACGTATGACGAGTTCAGAGGACGATACAAATGGGACGTTAACATCTTCCTGATCTGACTCGCCTTCGAGTGACATTAGGTTATAATGCACCCCTGTCAAAACGAGATGCGGATCATGAGGGTTCTATCTTAAATCCAGAGCTGTCTCCTATATATCTATCAACAACTGATATGCCCGTAAATAGTAGATAATATTGTCGCCAACTCAAGGAGTGACTATCATGATGGCTTTCCCTGCAGACATATCAAAAGGCGCTGAGATAATCGAGACCAAGGAGACCACTCTCGATCGGCCTATTGTAATTGTCGGTTTCCCAGGACCTGGGCTCATTGGCACCATAGTGACTCACCATCTTGTATCTATGTTGAACATGAAGCCAGTTGGAACAATTAGGTCCCCTTTCACGCCACCAGTAACACCTTTCTATGGTGGAGTGCTTAGAGCTCCGATCAGAATACACTCGACAAAAGATGGCAAACTCGTGACAATAATGTCTGAGGTCCCACTTCCAAATGTGTCACTGCCTTACTTCGCTTACACTATATGTGAATGGGCGCAGAAGAAGGGCGCTGCCGAGCTGATATGCGTAGAAGGCTTTGCTAAGCAGCAAGAACAAGAAGGGAAGAAAGTGGTCTACGGAGTCGCTGAACCTGAAATACTGAACGAATTGGAGAAACACGATATACCAAGACTACCCATAGGGTTCCTCGGGGGACTGCCAGGAGCTGTAATGAATGAGTGTCTGACAAGAGAACTAAATGGAATATGTCTCCTCGTAGAAGCAACGGAACAGGTTCCAGACCCTGCGTCTGCCGCCGAAGTGGTCAAAGTACTTGGCAAAGTGCGAGGCGTGAATACAGATGTGCAAGCCTTAATTAACGAAGCCAAAACCGTGAAGAAACAGTTACGTGAACTCGCTGAGCACACAGACAAAGCCAAGCAACAGGAGCTGAAGAACAGCCCAGTCTATATTTACACATGATAACCGCCAGAGATCGTTGCTCTCTCTTACTTCTCGGAAAATCCTCTGCCTAGGAGGAGAAGTCATGAAAGTGTTTGTTGCCGGGCTTCTTGACTTAAGCTCAGTTGACTATCCCAAGAGACCAGCTGCTGTCATTTTCACCCCTTTGTGCAACTATAGGTGCCCCTCTTGCCAGAACTGGAACATACTTGAGATGAAACCAGAGTACGAGAAGGAGATAGAGGACGTATTCAGATTCATCGATCGGGCGAACCCAACAATCGAGGCCGTCAAAGTCACTGGTGGAGAACCTACTCTGTACCCAGAGTTCCTCAAGGAAGTCAGCAAGTATAGCCATAGTAGGGGGCTGCTATTCGGTTTTGACACGAATGGATTCTTGCATCAAGTCATCAAGGAGCTGATCACCTGGTCTGACCTAGTCTCCTTGGATCTGAAAGCATCTCCAACAAACCCCGATTCAATGGAAAAGATGATTGGTTTGCCTGGCAAAGGCAAGGATATAGCAGCCAATACCCTCCAAAGCCTTGAGGAATTAATGAAGCACGACGAAATCTATCTGGATCTCAGAACGACAGTCATTCCGACTCTCAACGACAGGGCACACGAGTTCACCAGCATAGGAGAGATCCTAAGATCTCTGAACTATGAAGCAAGAGCTTCAAAGAACACTGCGAGCTACACGCTTCAGGAATTCGTCCCTGAGCATGCATGTGACGAGAACATCAGAAGGATCAAATCTCCTTCACCGAGAGTTCTGATGAATCTGGCCGATGCGACTCGACTTACTGACGTGTATGTTAAGCACAGAGATGAAGGATTCATGATCCATAAGAATGAATTACTCTATTCAATGAAGAGAAGAACGGAAAAGCAGACCGTCTAACCGTCCCTGTTTCGCCATATGAAAAGGCTTTTCTGGGATGCATTACATAGCAGGTATAATATTGACGAGCTTACCCTTGGAGGGTTTCCAATCATGTCGAGAGGGACCAGTCGCCCGAGCGGCGAAGATATGACGTCCGATGAAGTTGCTATCCTTGATGAGAACTCTGAATATCTTGGAGTTTCGAAACTCTGCTTGATGGAGAATGCGGGCAAAGAGGTGGCCAACTTAGTCTTGGACAAGCTGCACAACGACGTCAAAGGAAAAAGAATTCTTTTGTTCGCAGGGACTGGAAACAATGGTGGAGACGGTTTCGTCGCAGCGAGACACTTGGCACATGCGGGTGCATTCGTTGATGTAGTATTACTCGGCTCACCAAAGGACATACGTACTACTGAGGCCGCTCAGAACTACGCTGCAACTGAGAAAATGGTTTTCAGCATAAAGAGACATGTCATAAGAGACTCGTCTGAACTAAGTGGCGTGGCGAAACTAGTCAGAGAAACTAATGTTATAATCGATGCAATCCTCGGAACGGGAATCACTGGAAAGCTCAGAGAGCCGACAACAAGTGCAATAACTTTGATAAACAGTTCCAGCGCATTGAAGGTTGCTGTTGACATTCCCTCTGGCATAAATCCCGACACAGGAGAAGTAACGGATGTTGCAGTCCGAGCGAATGCAACAGTGACCTTCCATAGAACCAAGAAAGGTCTTACGGCATGCCAAGAATATACTGGTGAACTAGTGGTCAGAGGGATTGGCATCCCTGTTGAAGCCGAACTAGTTGTTGGACCTGGTGACGTCAGACATGCCGTTAAGCCAAGACAAAAGATTCTTCATAAGAACGACTATGGCAGGATTCTGATTGTCGGTGGCAGCGATCAGTACTCAGGGGCTCCTTGTTTCTCCGCTCTGGCCGCCCTGAGGACCGGTGCGGGCCTCGCTATTGTAGCAGCTCCATCATCTGTGTCAAATGTCATCAGGAGTTTTTCCCCGGAGCTGATAGTCAGAGACTTGCATGGCAGAGCCCTAACACTGGAATCTGTGTCTGTGGTTGACGAACTACTTGATTGGGCCACATCAGCTGTAATTGGTCCCGGATTGGGACTAGCTGAGAACACTGAGAAAGCCTTCACTGAAGTCTTGAAGAGAATTGCTGTCAAGAAGAAACCTACAGTGATAGACGCGGATGGATTGAAACTGCTTTCTAAGAATAAGTCAGCCATCAAAGGAATGAATGTGATTCTTACACCTCACCTAGGGGAATTCAAAACACTTACCGGTTCTGGGATATCTAGCACCGACGAGCTAGACGAGGTTTTGGATACGGCACTGGGAGAGACGAGGAAACTTGGTGCCACCGTCCTTTTGAAAGTCTCTAATGGTTTGGCAGTCATCACTGATGGGCAGAAACATAAGGTTAACTTCACCGGTAACACAGGTATGGCCAAAGGCGGAGTAGGCGATGTTCTTTCAGGTATAGCCGCGACATTCTTATCTTGGACGCAATCACCTTTCGAGGCGGCTGCTGCAGCAGCATTTGTCTGTGGAAAGGCGGGGGACATTGCCTACTCGAAAGTTGCAGACAGTCTGACTCCAATACTAATCATAGAGAATATCTACGAAGCAATGAAACCGTTTTTCTCTGGGAGAAGAAAAGAATAGAAGAAGAGGTCTCTGAGACATGTGTGAATTCAGTGTATATGACGTGAATGACCCATCAAAAAAGATAGCAGAAGACATCGTGAGAGCAACCATAAGAGATGGAAGCCTGGTTGCAAGCAAGGTGCTAGGTGAATCGCTCGCCTTAGACAACACAATTATACTTGATGTAGATGTTTCGAGAGAGCGCATGCTAGTATCTAGGTCTCCTCTGGTGAAGAACATTTTCAAACTGACCGAACTGACCTCGGACTTCAAGAAGAACCCATCAATCAAACTCCAAAGTGAAATTTCGGTATTGTGGGAGCAAACTAAATC
This sequence comes from Candidatus Atabeyarchaeum deiterrae, assembly GCA_037310415.1. Lineage (GTDB taxonomy): Archaea > Asgardarchaeota > Atabeyarchaeia > Atabeyarchaeales > Atabeyarchaeaceae > Atabeyarchaeum > Atabeyarchaeum deiterrae. Next base: position 970,907 of record CP147780.1, on the reverse strand, counting down.
CGAAGGAGATTCTTTAATGAAATCTATGAAGATCAAGAAATAGCTGACGCTTGTAAGAAATACTTATAAGTAACATTCGCTCCCAATTTTGAGGGTTACGAATACTTGGAGAAGTCTGGGAATCAAGGGAGAAGGAATGCTGCCCTTGTTCTCGAAGATGGAACTGTCTTCCAAGGTTTTGCTTTTGGTGCCTCTCGCAAAGTTGGGGGAGAGGTCGTCTTCAACACGGCCATGTATGGGTATAACGAGGCACTCACAGATCCGTCCTATTGGGGACAAATTCTGGTATACACTTATCCTCTGGTTGGCAACTATGGAGTCCCCCAGCTCAAAGAGGTTGATTCATGGAATCTTCCAAAATGGTTTGAGTCCGATTCAATCAAGGTAAGGGCTCTTGTCGTACATGAGGTGTGCAAATCTCCAAGCCATTGGTCCTCTTCTACATCACTCGACGGATGGCTGAGGTCTGAGGGCATACCTGGCATATATGGAATTGATACAAGGGCCTTGACTAAGCGATTGCGAGTCCACGGTGTCATGTTGGGCATGGTTGAAGTCTTTGAGGAAGACGAGGAGGCCGACATCAGCCGTCTATTGAAAGATGTTTGTAGCATTGACGACCCAAACAAAAGGGACCTTGTTGCTCAAGTGTCAGTCAAGGAGCCCGTAATATATGGAGAAAGTGATGAGAAAGACAAACCAACTGTCGTTTTGATAGATTGTGGTGCCAAGAAGTCGATCCTAAGAGAACTACTTGAGAGAAATCTAAAGGTTGTCAGGGTTCCGCCTAGTACGGGCGAAGACGAGATTCTTGAGTACGGACCTCAGGGATTTGTGGTCAGCAACGGTCCTGGCGATCCAAAGGTGTGTGTCAGAACAATTGAAACTGTCAGCAAATTACTTGCAGACAGGCTGCCAATGTTTTCGGTATGTCTCGGAAACCAGATCTTCGCTTTGTCATTAGGCGGTTCGACGTATAAGTTGAAGTTTGGTCATCGGAGCGTTAATTCCCCGATAATTGACTTGCACTCAGGGCGCTGCTACATATCAAGCGCAAATCACGGATTTGCTGTTGACGCGAACTCACTTGAGAAGACCGGTCTATCTGTTTCGTTTCTGAACGCGAATGACAGAACCGTTGAAGGGATCAGGCATGAATCAATGAAGGCGATGTCCATTCAGCATCACCCGGAGCATTCACCCGGTCCGAGCGAGCTTGAATTCCTTTTTGACGTATTCGCTGGATGGGTTAGGAAGGCGGGTTGAGGAGGGAGAACATGATTGCCTCGAATGCCTGGGATCAAGAAAGTAATGGTCCTCGGGAGCGGATCAATAAAGATTGGCGAAGCTGGCGAATTTGACTACTCAGGCTCGCAGGCACTAAAAGCTCTCAAGGAAGAGGGAATCGAGACTGTCCTAATCAACCCAAACATTGCTACAATTCAGACGGATCCGAGGATAGCAGACAGAGTATATCTTGTACCGATTGAGACAGATTATGTGGAGCGAATTTTAGAAAGTGAGAGACCTGACGGGATCCTCCTTGGATTCGGTGGCCAAACTGCACTCAACTGTGGATATGAATCAGCGAAACACGGATTATTCGAGAAGTATAATGTAAAAGTCCTTGGAATATCCATTGAATCGATTGAGGTCGCTGACGACCGAGAACGTTTCCGCGAAACTATGATCCAGGAGCATATTACGGTTCCCAGAAGCAGTATAGCGACCTCGGTAGACGAGGCGGTCAAAGTAGCTGAGAGAATCGGCTACCCAGTCATGATTCGAGTGGCTTACACGCTCGGTGGCAAAGGATCTGGCGTGGCTAATAGCGAAATGGAACTCAGAGAGATAGCTAGTCGAGGACTTGCCCAGAGCATGGCTCAGAAAATCCTTGTCGAGGAATATCTGGGGCACTGGAAGGAAATTGAGTACGAGATTTGTCGCGACTATGCTGATAATTGCATTGCAGTCTGCAACATGGAGAACTTCGACCCTATGGGGGTACACACAGGCGACTCGATCGTCGTCGCACCTTCTCAGACTCTTAATGACAATGAATACCAGCTACTCAGAGATGTAGCCTTTCGAGTCGTGCGGGTTCTCAAGATAGTTGGGGAATGCAACGTTCAATTTGCGTTGAGTCCAACTTCTGACGAGTACCGAGTGATAGAAGTAAATTCGCGCCTGTCAAGGTCGTCCGCATTAGCCTCAAAGGCAACGGGGTATCCATTAGCATTCATTGCAGCAAAGCTGGCAATAGGGTACACTCTTCTCGAACTGACAAACAAGGTGACTCAGATCACCACGGCTTGTTTCGAGCCGGCAATGGATTATATCGTGGTTAAGATTCCCAGATGGGACTTACAGAAGTTTCCAAAAGCTAATCGACATATTGGCACCCAAATGAAATCAGTCGGCGAAGTAATGGGTATTGGAACCTGTTTTGAAGAAGCAATACAGAAAGCAGTGAGAATGCTTGAGATCGGGAAAATCGGACTCGTCTGCAATTATGAAGAAGATGAGCATGAAAGCACCGAGAAACTGGAGGATGCGCTTGCAAATCCCACTGATGAGCGTCTATTCAAGATAGTGAAGGCACTCAAGCTGGGATTCAGCGTTCAGAAGATAAACAAGTTAACTGGCATAGATCAATTCTTTTTGCACAAAATCTCCGGAATAATCGAGAAGGAGAGAGAGCTTAGGTTAAAGAACCACCTGGACAGTGAGACTCGTGGCACGGAACACAGATATCTGCGTGAAGCAAAGGAACTGGGCTTCTCAGATCTTCAAATTGCACGTTGTCTTGGCACCTCAGAGGGCGTTGTCAGGCAGCTGAGAAAATCGTTGGGGATAACGCCTATTGTTAGACAGATCGACACTTTGGCAGCCGAGTGGGAAGCGCAGACAAACTATCTTTACTTAACTTATGGAGGAACGGAGGACGACATTTCTTTCGACTTTGCTGACAAGAAGGTCTTGGTGCTGGGTTCTGGGACTTATAGGATTGGCGCATCCGTGGAATTTGACAACTCGTGCGTAAATGCGGTTTGGTCATTGAAGAAACTGGGCGTGGGCCAAGTTGTTGTTATCAACTGTAATCCCGAGACTGTTTCAACTGATTATGACATCGCTGACAAACTGTATTTCGAAGAACTTAGCTTCGAGAGGGTTTCTGATATCTGTGAAAAGGAGAAACCTTATGGAGTCATTGTTAGCGTGGGAGGTCAGACCCCCAACAATCTAGCGCTGCCCTTGTCTAAATCCGAGATTCCGATACTTGGAACGGCAGCCGAAGACATCGACAGATCTGAGGACAGATCGAAATTCAGCTCTCTTTTGATTTCACTTGACATCCCTCAGCCAAAATGGATGAAACTCGTCAAAATAGAAGACGCCAAGAAGTTCGCTCGTGAAATGGGATTTCCAGTCTTAGTAAGGCCATCATATGTGTTGTCTGGTGCAGCTATGCGAGTAGCCATAGACGAGGAACAACTCAATAGTTTCCTCAGACTCGCTACTCAAGTTTCTGAAGACCATCCTGTTGTAATCAGCAAATTCATTGAGAATGCGAAAGAGTGTGAAGTGGATGCAGTATGCGATAGGGAAGACGTTTTGATAGGCGCGATAATCGAGCATATTGAGTCAGCTGGTGTTCACAGCGGCGACGCAACGATGACGATCCCTGCCACCTCGCTTGAGGATAACATAATATGTACTTTAGAAGAATACACCACCAAGATAGCCAAGGCTCTAAGGATCTGTGGGCCTTTCAATGTTCAGTACCTGGTCAAAGATGGACAGGTGTCTGTCATCGAGTGCAATCTGCGCGCATCTCGAAGCCTCCCCTTTGTTTCCAAGACAACTGGTATTAACTTGATATTCTTGGCGACGGCATTCATGTTGGGAAGGAAACTCAGTAGTTACAACCTCCCGAAGAAGCTGACTCTCCCAAGTCACTTTGCAGTCAAAGTTCCTCAGTTCTCATTCATGCGATTAGATGGAGCCGACACAATACTGAGCGTCGAGATGATGAGTACTGGAGAGGTTGCTTGTATTGGAGATGACCTGCATAATACGCTTCTGATGAGCCTCCACTCCGCTGAAACCTATATACCGACAAATGGCGGCAAGCTCTTCGTTAGTGTCGGCGGGAAGAGACTGAAGGAGGAAGTGATTCCAATTGTCAGGGCTTTCGAAGAAGCGGGTTATGAAGTGTACGCAACAGAGCACACTGCTGAGGCTTTGAGAGCCCTCGGGTTGGAAGTAGAAGTTCTGTACAAGATCGGCGAGCCCTTCAGAAAGCCAAATCTATTAGATTACATCACCAACCGCAAGTTGGATATCATAATCAATGTCCCATCTGCAAGCACGATGGACAAGTATGCATCGATGATGGATGACGAATACATAATGCGGAGAAAAGCAGTTGAATTCAACATTCCAGTATTCACCAACTTGCAGCTCGCAAGAGTACTCGCTCAGGCAGTGAGTGCTGAATCTCTGAGGAATGGCAATAACAAGCGCAGGGTGAAGTCTCATTTGATACCGTTGAACGAATACATGGAAAACGTGCCTTACAAGCTATGGTAGGTACTCTCATCAGCTTGATACTGAACGTAACGTGGCAAACTTGGCGGCGTAACCATCCGTGTTCTGACCACTGCAGCCAAAAGAAGCGAGACCGAAAATATATCCGCCGGAACCTGTCTATTTCTTCTCCTTCTCCTTCTCCTTCTCCTTCTCCTTCTCCTTCTTCGGTCTCTCTTTACCTTTTGCGATCCAGGCCTTCTTACCGTCTCTCTGAACTCTGCCGTCTTTCTCAAGCGCCAGCAACGCCTTCAAAACGGCGTTCTGATCGTATCTCTCCTTCAAGATGCTGACTATTGCATGGGGTTTATGCGGCTCGGAGTCGATGGCAGCAAGTACAAGTGACGCGAGTTCTTTCCCGTCTCCTTTGCCCATCTTCGATTCAGGTTCTTTTTCAGCCTTTGAAGACGCCATTTTTTTCTCAGCTCCTGTGGACTTCTCATGGCACTAAAAGATTACTTTCTAATTAACTTTTCCAAGAAGAAAGGAAAGACCAGTGTCTCATAGTCTTTAAGCGCTCAGTTTCACTAAGTAGGACAAGAGACTACCTTGAGAAACTATTTAAATATACATTCTTGATAAATGTCTAAAGGAAATCTGGGCGCTTAACTTTTCTCGTCTTATTCGGTGTGGTGGGACCCTATTGAGCAAATCTCTGTCAGTGGCGCAACACATAGTTGATGACGTTAAGGAAGCTATCAGCTCCCTTGATGAAACTCGAGTCAAGAAGATAATATCACTTCTACGTGATGCTAAGAAGAATAATAGAAAGGTTTTCCTGATGGGCGAGGGACCGTCAGGTCTGGTTGCCAGAGCGCTAGCCATGCAACTTGCAGGACTCTCTTATAATGTCTTTGTCGTTGGGGAAACCATTACTTCTGCAGTTGAGAAGAACGATATATTTATAGCAATAACGGATACCGGTAGGACTCCATTGGTACTCGAGGCTGTCAAGATAGCGAAGGAAAAGGTTCAGGCAAGAATAGTTGCAGTTACTTCAGCGGAGGATTCTCCGATAGGTAAGCTGGCTGACGCCCTCCTTGCTATCAAATCTGAATCAATTGAACCCGAAGACGAAGAAACTTATCTGAGTAGTCAGCTTACAGGGAGTTACCCATCATCCAAACGGACGGTATTCGACATAGCCGCTATCTGCATTCTTGAAGCGATAGCCTCCGAGCTGACAACAAGTTCCGCCAAGTGAACCGCGAGATTCCTTTCTCGGTTCTGCGCGCTGCATTCCACTTCTCTTCTTATTGTCCCAAAAATGAATGCACAAAGCCTAATTCGAAATGTTTATATAGAAGTTCTATTCGGTATCTTGATGCACAAACAGAATGTAGTGTGTGCAGTGCAGTTTTCCTTTCAGTATTCCATTAAGTCTAAACAAACAACAAGTATAGAGGTGGACAGATACTATGGGAATGAGAACAAGTGAGGGAACACCCGTTCTGATACTCAGAGAAGGCTCGAATAGAAGTACGGGTAAAGATGCGCAACGAGCAAACATAATGGCTGCTCGTGTAATCGGAGAGACTATCAAGACGTCTCTTGGCCCAAAAGGCATGGATAAGATGCTTGTAGACACAATGGGCGACGTAACCATAACAAACGACGGAGCAACAATACTTAAAGAAATGGATGTTCAGCACCCAGCAGCGAAGATGATGGTTCAAGTCGCGAAGTCTGTAGACAACGAGACTGGAGACGGAACAACATCAGCAGTTATAATCTCAGCTGCCCTACTCAAGGAAGCAGAGGAACTAATAAACATGGGGCTACACCCAACAGTCGTACTGGACGGATATAGAAAAGGTTTGGCCAAGTCACTTGAGATCCTCGACGGGATCGGTATGCCGGTGGAATTTGACGACGACGAAACTCTCATGAAAATAGCGAAAACCTCAATGAGAAGCAAGCTAGTCGCAGGGTCTGCTGATTTCCTGGCGGATCTTGCCGTCAAGGCTGTGAAACAGATAACGGAGAAAGTCGATGGCACACTGAGGGCCGACATCAACTTTGTGAAGGTTGACAAGAAGCAAGGCGGAGCTACAAATGACACTCAACTGATCAACGGAATTGTACTGGACAAGGAAGTCGTTCATTCAGGAATGCCTAAACTCATCAATGATGCCAAGATAGCATTACTTTCCTGCCCGCTTGAAGTTGAGAAGACTGAAGTTACCGCGAAGATCAACATAACCGACCCAACCAAGATGCGCTCATTCTTGGACGAGGAGACAAATATACTGAAGGGAATGGTTGTTAAGATCAAAGAAGTCGGAGCAAACGTAGTTCTTTGCCAGAAAGGGATAGATGATGTAGCGCAACACTACTTGGCAAAAGAAGGTATAATGGCGATCCGTAGGATTAAGGAGTCCGACATGGAAAAGCTCGCAAAAGCAACAGGAGCCAAGACAGCTAACACGATAGATGATTTGGCAAGTGAAGACTTGGGTTACGCTGAGAGTGTCGAGGAACGGAAGATCGGAGACGACAAGATGACTTTCATTGAGGGGTGCAAATCTCCGAAAGCTGTAAACATACTACTCAGAGGCGGAACAGAGAGGATTGTTGCCGAGACCGAGAGAGCTTTCCACGACGCCGTCTGTGTCGTAAGAAACGCCATCGAAGACGGAAAAATGGTTCCGGGTGGTGGAGCACCTGAGCTGGAACTCTCGAGGCAACTAAAGGTATATGCAGATACACTAACCGGCAGAGAACAGCTAGCTGTCAGATCATTTGCAAACGCCGTAGAAATAATTCCAAAGACACTAGCCGAAAACGCCGGATTCGACGTATTGGAAGTTCTCGGCGAACTGAGAAAACGCCATGACAAGGGAGAACACTGGGCGGGAGTTAACGTCTTGGACGACCAAAACAAAATCGCTAATATGTCCGACCTTAACGTATTGGAGCCACTAAGAGTCAAGATACAATCAATAAAGTCGGCAACCGAAGCTGCAGAAATGCTCCTCAAAATCGATGACGTAATAGCTTCAGGGAAGGCTAGAGGCCCAGGCGGTGCTGGTAAGCCTCCCGGTGGCAAAGCAGGCGGAGAAGAAGATTAAGCAACAATTCGATCGAGGTTAAAAAGTAAAATTTGGAGTGTGATATAGTAATGTCTGCTCAACTTGGTGGAACCCCTGTGTTGATACTCAGAGAGGGAACAAGTAGAAATCGCGGTAAGGACGCTCAGAGCGCAAACATCTTAGCTGCGAAAGTAATCTCAGAGGCAATCAGAAGTTCGTTAGGCCCACGAGGCATGGATAAGATGCTTGTCGATAGTCTCGGGGATGTGACAATAACAAATGATGGAGCGACAATTCTGAAGGAAATAGATGTACAGCATCCGGCTGCGAAGATGATCGTCGAAGTTGCCAAGGCACAGGACGACGAGGTCGGGGATGGAACCACGACTGCAGTGGTTCTCGCAGGTGAATTACTGAGAAAAGCCGAAGAACTGCTAGACCAAGACATTCACCCTATAACAATAGTCTCGGGCTACAAGAAGGCAGCTGACGAAGGTACAAAATACATTGAAAGCATCGCTATGCAAGTGGACGCTGATGACAAGGAAACACTGACCAATATAGCGATGACGTCGCTAAACTCGAAGACCGTGAAGGGTGCAAGGGAGCACTTTGGCAAAATAGCTGTGGAAGCAGTGACGGCAATTGCAGAGAAGCGTGGAGATAAGAACAGAGCCGACATCGAAATGATCAATGTTATCAAGAAGATGGGCAAAAGCCTGTTCGAAACTGAACTCATCAACGGGATGATAATTGACAAAGAAATCGTCCACCCGAGAATGCCAAAGAGAGTCAAGAATGCTAAGATAGCACTACTAGATACGCCACTAGAGATCGAGAAGACAGAGATGGATGCCGAAATCAGGATTACTGATCCATCTCAGATGAAGGCATTCCTAGATGAAGAAGAGAAGATGCTGAAGGACATGGTGGACAAAGTCGTCAAAGCTGGTGCCAACGTTATTGTCTGCCAAAAAGGAATAGACGATTTGGCGCAACACTACCTAGCCAAGGCAGAAATTGTGGCAATTCGCAGAGCTAAGAAGTCAGACATGGAGAAGCTCGCCAAGGCAACTGGAGGAAGGATCATTACCAACCTTGATGATCTATCTGAGGACCACCTTGGGGAAGCTGGTCTTGTCGAAGAAGTTAGAATCGGCGACGACAAACTCACATACGTTAGAGAATGTAAGGAACCAAAAGCAGTGACAATCCTGATCAGAGGTGGTACTGAGCACGTTGTAGACGAGGCCGAAAGATCGATGCATGATGCTTTATGCGTCGTAAGAGATGCGCTTGAGGACGGAAAGATGCTTGCAGGCGGCGGGGCGCCTCACATGGAGATAGCTAAACACCTAAGAGGTTTTGCTGAAGCCGGAGGAAAAGAACAACTGGCAATTGAAGCATTTGCAGACGCCATGGAAATTATACCGAAAACCTTGGCCGAGAACGGAGGTTTCGACCAACTCGACATACTGGTCGACCTGAGAGCAAAACACGAGAAACCTGCAGGTAAGTGGTTCGGCGTCAACGTCTTCACAGGCAAGACAAGCGACATGCTGAAAGAGAATGTCTTGGAGCCACTCAGAGTCACAGAACAAGCGATCAAGTCAGCTTCAGAAGTAGCCGAAATGATCCTGAGAATAGACGACGTAATAGCATCCAAAGCAATGAGTGAAGGCAAAGGCGGACCACCTGGCGGTCCAGAAGGCGGAATGCCTCCAGGAATGGGAGGCATGGGCGGAATGGGTGGTATGGGCGGAGAGTACGATTAAGGGGTAACTCTGCGTTAACGAGTAGCGCAAATGAATCACAAAACCCTCCTACTTTTTGAGGGAAAACTCCTTCCCTTTCTTTTTTCCCCTGTCCAACTCACTCAGTTTCCTGTTTTGCTTGTGGTAATGGCGGCCCATAAAGACGCTACGCCAACGGTTGTTGCAGGAAACGGTTCAACTTATTAGAAACTAGCAAGCAACCTTATTATGTGCAGGATTATGCATTGCTTGCGCGTCTATGGTGAGGCTCATGAGTGAGAACTGGTTCAAGTCATATATCTGTGTGCGAGAAAAAGCGAGGTACTCAAGGGGACTTGACAGACCAAAAGTTGACTGTTTGTTGTGTGCAATGGCAAGAGGAGACAAGGCAATTGAGACCAGGGTCATCTTTCAGAATGAGACGGGCATGGTTGTATTGAATAGATTCCCATATAATGCAGGTCATCTAATGGTTTTTCCAAAGAAACATGTTGAGAAGTTTACGGATCTTGACGATGAGGCTCTAGGGGCTCTTTTTAGACTAGTCCAGAAAAGCGCTGTCCTAGTTGAAAAAACGTACAATCCCAGCGGATTGAACATAGGGATTAACCAAGGGCGTGCTGCAGGTGCTAGTGTGGCGCATGTGCACGTGCATATAGTTCCAAGATACGAGGGAGAGGCAGGTTTCATGGAAGTGCTAGCAGCAACGCGGGTAATCCATGAAAACCTTGATGATAGTCTGAACCGTCTTCTCAGTAACTTGGATGTCATGAAAGATGGTGAATAACTTATATTAAGAAGCTCATTTTGATGCAGGCTAACACTGCGCTTGCATGGACGCTGAAACAAAAGTATTTATTATCGCGGCAGTCGTAGACTTGTTGTTTAGATTTCACATTAGACTGATTAAGGAAACCAATAGACGGTGTCTCTGAGGGTATGCTAGTGAGAAGCGAAATACTTGACGTGAGAGACAAAGCTTGCCCGATTCCAGTACTGTTGACAAAGAGGAAACTTCAGTCAATGAATGCAGGAGACGTACTGGAAGTAATAAGCAACTACCCACAAACGACTAAGAACATCCAGAAGTTTGTGGAGAGAAGTGGAAATGATATTCTCAAAGTTGAGGATGTTCAAGGTGTCTTCAAGATAGTCATTAGAAAAAACAATGATTCGGAAGAAGGGAAGACTGCTCCAGAAGAATACTCCTGTTCGCCTGCAGATGAGAGCAGGAAATCGAGTTAGTTTGTCGTAATCTGTTTCAAAGTAAGGTTGTGTTGCTGTGAAGGAAAGTTCTTCTCTAAGGCTTGAGTTTTACAATTCGTTCGTTGCTGTGTGTGAGGAGAAGAGCTTCTCTAAAGCAGCGAGAAAAGTGGGTTTGTCACAGGGTTCTATAAGCCAGCATGTAGCTTCGCTGGAAAGGACCTATGGTGTGAAGTTGTTGGAACGAGGAGGAGAGGAAGTTAGACTTACGCCTGTTGGCGAAGTTGTTCTGAAGAGGGCCTATGAAATCCTGACTGCAGAGAGGAAGCTTCGGGAGGAATTAGCCAGAGTTGCTGGCTCAGCTGGAAACATAATTCAGGTTGCTGCAAGCACTGTCCCAGGTGAACACCTGCTTCCACTGTTAATAAGGGAGTTTACATCAAGCCGTCCAGATGCTAGCTTCAAGGTGAAGGTATGTGATAGTGAAGAAGCATGGAGAATGCTACGAGACGGCCAAGCTAACTTTGCAGCAGTTGGAACCGTTGGGAAGGACTCGGAGTTCTTCGACTTGATTGAACTTGCAAGTGAGCAACTGGTTCTCATTGTTCCACCTAATAGCTCTCTTGCAGCGAAGGGCAAAGTCAGTCTAAACGAGGTTACTAAGCATCCCTTCATTTCCCGGGAGACAGGTTCGGGAACTCGCAAGGAGATTGAAGGCATGTTGACCAAGGAAGGACATGATTGGAGCGAGTTCAAAGTGGTTTCCGAACTCGGGAGCACTGAAGCGGTAATCAACGCGGTCTCCCAAGGACTGGGTGTCAGCATAGTATCCTCCATAGCAGCGAGGAGGGCGGCAAAGAATAGACTCGTAAAAGTCGTCAAGTTGACCGATGTGGAAACACCGAGGAAACTGTTCTTGGCTAGAAAGAAAGTAGATACCTCCAAGAAACAAGAAGTCAGCGACATCAACGAAGAATTCTGGGGCTTCACCTCATCAAGAACGCCAATCCGGAGTCCATGACCCGTTTTGGAAGAAATACATGACATTTGAGGAAAATGCTCTCATTTGAACGTCTCCATTGCTTCGAAAGACAATAACCTCCATGAGGAAGTGACCATGCAATTGAAGGCCAGAAGACAGAAAACGTCTTCTTGCCCCTAAGTAGTACATTAACGTTTGCTGCTGGTGTGACAAATGGCACGGAAACTAGAAGAAATGAGTATTCTCATCACAGGTGGATGCGGTTTCATCGGAAGTCATCTAGTTGATGCCTTGCTTGATAGTAGAAACGAGGTCACAGTCCTAGACAACCTATCAGCATCAACCACAGAGTACATTGAGCCTCATGTCAATCAAAAGGGGTTCAGGTTCGTTAGGGGAGATGTGAGGGATCTCGACACTGTAAGGAAACAGTGTTCCAGCAGGGATCTGGTGATCCATCTTGTTGCACAGCCAGACGTTAGACTGAGTTTAACGCGACCACTCGAAGATTTTGACATAAATGTCAGGGGAACATTGAATGTTCTTGAAGGAATGAGAAGTGAAGAAGTCAGGGCAATAGTTTTCACTTCGACAAGCACGGTCTATGGTCAAACAAAGGTTGTGCCCACGCCTGAGACTCACCCTTTGGCTCCTATAAGCAACTATGGAGCTTCAAAGAGTGCTTGTGAGAACTACCTGATGTCTTATGCATCTTGCCACAATATGAGCTGTATTTCTCTGCGTTACGCAAACATGTTTGGGCCTAGATCAAACCATGGGGTTGTCTATGACTTCTTCATGAAGCTCAGGAAGAACCCCAAGAAGCTTGAGATACTCGGTGACGGAAAGCAAATGAAATCCTACCTTTACATAACTGATTGCATCGAGTCGTCGATACTTGCCACCGAGAAGAGTGGAGACAAAGGATTTGAAGTCTACAATGTTGGATCCAACGAGATGGTGGAAGTTAATGAAATAGCCAAGATAGTTGTCGATGAGCTCGGGCTCCGCGACGTTGAGTTCACATACACTGGTGGAAGGCAGGGGTGGGTAGGCGACGTGACAGAGATGTTATTAGATACAACCAAAATCAGAAAACTTGGATGGAAACCTAAGGTTGAAACCAGAGAGGGAATTAGGAGATACGCTCAATGGCTGAAGAACAAGTACCAGTAATAGAGAGGAACCCTCCACGCTGGCTTATTCTGCTCTTTCACTCTCAGTCCCGACAAGTTGAGTGATAACCAAGCATTCCACGTACCTTGAAACCTCTTCGCTTACACTCCTATGGCGTCTAAGTAGACCTTTCTTCACTCGTCTCTTAAGCAATAGCACGGCTTCGTATCCACCACTGTTTGCTTCCTCAATTACCCCGTCAACCACATTTCTTGCAACAGCAACCTTCATCTTAACATGGTAACCTTGCTCATCAAGCCACCGTGCCACATTCAGCAAGTACCTCTTCTCAGCTTCCTTGAATTCGCTCTCGTAATAAGCCGGATCCAATGGTGCAGTCCTACTCGGAAGCTCAATCACGTTAAACAAGACAATGAGTGGGTTCCTGAACGAAGAAAGCGCTTGTAAAGCAGCAACAATCTTGGCCTTGTCTAGCGCTGGACCCAACGGGATCAAAATCTTGTTCGGATGCTGATCCTCGTCTTTTGGAAATGGCCTCTGTTTACCTTCAGCGGTCATCTATCCACCAGCCAAGACAAGTTAATCGACAGTTTTGCCTCCCATCTTATGCGTATACAGTACTACTGCCGTAACAGTGCTTCTTATTCCAGGTATTTTCAGGATCTTGTTTTTGATAAGTGATCTGAACTCGAGTATATCTTTAGTATTGACCAGGGCAACTACGTCATACTCCCCAGTAACTTCGAAAACATCTGTTACCTCGGGGAGTTCAGTAACACTCTTGACCACATTATCAAGCATCTTCGATTCAACGAAGATGTTTATTATGGACAGGATTCCTTTCGGCAAACTTACCAACAACCCTTTGGGTTTTTACTGGCTACTCTTTTTCATGTTTGTATTTACTCTACCGAAATATGTTGCGGTGCTCATTTATACAAGCATTATGAGCGCACTAAAGGGAATGCGTTTCAGTCTGTCTCTCGTCTTATGACCATTACCTTCCCTGAATACTTCGAAGCGACTTCATATGCCTGAGCCATATGTTTCTCCATTCCTGTCCTTCCAGTTCTCCTTTTAATCAGGACTACCAGATCATTGTCTTCAGATGCAGCTTCCTTGTCCAATACTTCACCTGTATAACCCAATAGGACTTTGCTTCTGCTCTTATAGCCTTCCTTTCTGAGTTTGCGGGCCATTTTCTCTACTGCAATCCTACTTTCCTCTTCTATTGTCTTAAGAACTGAGTACGATTTCAAATTTTCGAGCGTCAGACCATATTCATCCGGATCCACTATATTGCAGAGCGTAATCGAAAAACGTCGATCCACGTTTTTCTTGATTGTTGAGAAAATCTTTCTTTCGTCTTCGGGCACCCTAACTAATACTAGCGCGTTCATGAGGTATCCAGCTGGACGAACCTCTCTACCCATCGCTTTAGAGAAGGGAGACAGACCAATATGCTTGCGATATACGATGAACCCAATTATGCCTATCAGAATCCATAGTGTACCGAATATTCTTCCTTCCGGATGATACAGCACCACCAAGAGCCATATGACCGAGCAACTTACAACTCCGATTACTGAGATTATTGGCAAGAGAAGTTTTCTGCTTCTGAACCTGATCCTTATTTCAAGTGGAACTTTCCATGGCCGGTAGGCCTCCTTGTCCTTATTTCTCAGAACTATTACACAGATGTTCACGATTATGTATGAAAGTAGTGCACCGAAGTTGTAGAGGTCCGCTACTAACTGCAATTCTCCAACTAGAGCAAGTAGACCCCCGATCATTCCAAAGATTATGATGGTTCTGTATGGTGTCTTGGTCTTCGGGTGGACTTTGTAGAACCATCTGGGCAGTAGCTTGTACCGACCCATTGAGAATACGACTCTCGATACACCTATTATACCTGTATTTGTTGAAACATAGCAAATCGCTATCCCTGTGAATGCTACGACGACTGAGAGAACAGCACCTATGACTGGAATAGTACTTGTGACTGCTGCCATCGGGTTCAACTTGTTTTCAGCTATCACCTGCCATGGCGCAACACCTATGGCCAAAATGGAGAGACCCAAAGCGAATATTATCACAGATACTATTGAAAGCTTAATTGCACGCGGCAACCATCTATGAGGCTTCTTTGTTTCTTCTGCTGCCTGTGCTATCGATTCTATACCTATGAAACTGCACATGGCTAGGGTAACGCCGTAGATGAAGTTCTGCGTCTTAACATCTTGCCCAAAGAAATATGAGATGTTGCTATATTGCGTATCTGCACCAGGCGATACAACCTGACTCAAGAAGGTAGCTGGCTTGAATGACAGCAAAAAGCCCAGTATCAATACGATCGACTCGGCGACCAGTGTTAGCGTCACCAGTGCGACGTTCAGTTTTGATGATTCACTAATACCGATAATGTTGATTATGAGTAGGAAAATCACCAAAGAGAAGGCAACTAGCCCAATGTATGGGATACTGAGCTGAAATCCGAACAAAGAAAGCGGTATGTATAGCGACTTCAACCCCGGAATGAAAAAGGAAATGTATCCTGATGTTGCCAAAGAGAAAAGAGATATGTCGATCGTGTAATCTAACATTACTGCCCATCCGGCTATGAACCCCACCATGTCAGTCGAAGCTTTCATTGCATAGACATGAGCACCACCTGAGTACGGGTATGTTGAGGCAAGCTCAGAGTAAGCCATAGCTGTACAGATGTATGTTATTGAAGCTATGGCGAAAGCTACCGGCGCAGCCCCAGCAGCGTATAGTGCAACTAGTCCGAGGGCTACAAAAATATCGGCTCCAACGTCGGCATAACCCATAGAGAAGGAACCGAACCAGCCGACCTCACGCCTCAGGAAGTATTCTTCCTCTTCCACCTTAGACAAGTCACAACACTCTTCCCCTAGAAGACTCACCACATGGATCGCTTGCCCCTCCCCCCAAAATATGCCAACACGCTGAAAGCGAGCGATCTGAAAACTCAGGTCATAACGCAAGACAGAATCTATTAGGCATAGACTGACGACCCACCTAGTTTTCAAGATATAAGAGTATTTTTCTTATTAAGCCTACGGTTCTCAAGGGAATGTGACCTCAATCAACGCAAAGCACAAGTCATTGGGGTAAGATCTCCATTCTCCTTTGTTGTTGAGCATCCAACTCCCTCCCCCGTAATAGAGGTCGAGTTTTGATGCGGCCCAGTAGTAGGCGTAACCATTATGGTAATCCTCGTTATCACCCAAATTGCTGCGGTAGAGGAATATGAAGTACTCTCCTGGACTAAACCCCACAAGCGGGTTTGATGCAACGAGAGAAAGGTGGACGGCAAAGGTGTCGTTTATCTTCATCAAACCCCGAGGATACGGGCCAGCTGCCGTTATGTTCTGAGGACCGATCGTTCGGTTAGCAATTGGGTCAAGAATGTTGGGGTTTCCGGCGGCTGTAGCGTTTGTAAGCAAAACTGTAATGTTGTCAACCGTTTGTGGGAATGAAGAGTCAGGCGGAACGTCTCTCGCTAGCCATATGTAGATCTCAAGACTTAGCACAATGGAACTGGCGTTTCTCACTACTTGAAATGACTGAGCTACCCAGTACGGCTGATCGCCAGCATCAGAATTGCTTCTGTAGAGGATCATTGATCCGACCAAGTCCCATGAGGGGTTTCCCCCCACTACAACTACCGCTGGGTCAGATGTTGGACTAGCTGGAGGTTGGCTAGCCACATTGAGTTGACCCAGAACCATACACAACATAATCATCCCTGATACTGCTACGGCTGAAATGACTCGTATTGTGTCATTGCTCCTCGATGTCCTGCCAACTGATTTCGTTGTACTCAACCCCATTTTTCTTTTAGACTATGCTGCGCTTCATCAATAGTGCTGCCACAGTGAACAGGATGATTGTAGCAGTTAGGAGAACTGCTATGTCTCCCAAGATGAATTGGAGTCCTTGCCCAAGATTAACCACGCGTCTGAATGCGTCGTTTGCGTAGGTGTAAGGTATTATGTTGACTAGCCCCCTCGCATATTCTGGCATTGCTTCAGCTGGTCTCAAGACTCCTGTCAAGAAGATCAATGGTATCATTATTGCTATTTGGGCTATTACTACACTTCTAGTACTTTTTGCTCGGGAGGCGATTGCGAATCCAAGAGCAACTGTCGTTGTATCTATCAAGAGAGCGATGAGATACACAAGCAGCAAACTGCCCGCTATGGTGACGTTCAGATAATAAATCAGGAACAGCAAGAGAAGTGAGGTTCTGACTATGGTTAGGATCATACTCGAGAATGTTTTTCCCATGAATATGCTGAGCCTGTTGATGGGAGTTAGAAGCAAGCGGCTGAAGGTACCTCTTTCACGCTCCCTGGCCATCGAGCCTGCAGCGTCATCGAAGCAACCGAAAATGAGGGCTATACCCATAACAGGGGCCGCAATTGTTGTGCGAAAAGTCAGATCTCTCCCACTTAGTTTGTCCTCTGTCAGCTTCACGTTTGGTTTGACCTCAAGTCCGAGGCGTCCCATGAAGATTTGAGTGGCGTTTGCAAGATCTGACTCAACCATCCCAACCATATACGATTTCGAGTCATCCAATATGATAGTGATACTAATGTTTGCAGGGTAAGGCCTGCGTGTCAAGTTTGTGGCGAATCCTTGTGGGATTATGATAGCTGCTACATATGTGCCCCACTCTACATCTGATCTTGCTTTGGCAACATCACTTTGGTATGTTATCACGAATGATGTTGAGTTACTAACGATTGCTAGAAAGTCATGGGATAGTGAAGTTTGATCGAAGTCACATACAGTGACATTGACAGGAACATTTCCAGTCGTGAGCGATGAGGAAGCTGGCACGGTGACTCCAAAGGCGAGCAGAATTGCGACGGGTATCAGAAATGTTAACGTTAGGCTCGCTTTGTCACGCCATAGTTGCCGTACCTCCTTAGTGGCGATCAGTGACATATCGTGAAGTGTACCTGTTACTCTTCTGCGGCGACGCAACTCTTGACACCAGCCCATTCTATACGAGGTTACTTAATTAATTCCCTTAGTGGCTCTTGATCTCTCTTCTCTATTCCAGTTTGATCTTTTCCATTGCTTTGATTATCTGATTTCGGAGGCGCTCTATTTCATCTTCAACTCTTTTTTGGTTACTGGATTCTTTCGTCGAGGCTTCCGAGATGAGTTTCAAGAATGCCTCTTCAAGTGAAGGCTCCTTCTTTGATAAATCGGTGATTTTGATGCCAAAGTTACTGAGGCATTCTATTACTCTAGATACCGATGTTTCATGGTTATGGATTGTAAGGTTGAGCTCTTTATCTTCAGACTTGACTGCTATCACACCGTCCAAGCTATTGAAGTAATCCAAACATTCCTGGGGCGGGTGTTTGTCGAGAGTCAACTCTATAGTCACAGAACCAGAAGCAATGTTCTTGACCTCCTTCGGAGTCCCAAGTGCCAGGATCCGCCCTCCATAGATGATCCCAACTCTGTCACAGATCCTATCGGGTTCATCAAGATAGTGAGTCGTCCAGATTATGGTTATTCCTTGTTCACGCAGTCGACGCGTCATTTCTCTTACTGACACGGCTGTCTGGGGATCAAGCCCACTCGTGACCTCGTCGAGATAGAGGATCTGTGGGCTGTGGATCAGGGACGACACTATCAACGTCTTCTTTCGCATACCTGTTGAAAATGTTGATACAAGATCATTGGCCCTATCCGTGAGTCCAATGAAGTCAAGAAGCTCATCTATTCTTTTTAACAATGTCTTCTTGGGTACACCGAATAGCTTCCCGAACAGGATCAAGTTCTCCTTTGCGGTCAAGTCACCATAAAGATCTATTCCTTCTGATACGACTCCGATGTTTCTTCTCACTTCTGCAACTTGCTTTCGAATATCGTATCCTGCGATTCTGGCTGTGCCTTCAGTTGGCTCGAGTAGAGTGCAAAGCAATCTAATGGTAGTAGTTTTGCCAGCCCCATTCGGTCCGAGGAGACCAAAAATCTCACCTTTCTTGATCTCTAGGTTGATGTGGTCAACTGCCATCACATCGCCGAATCTCTTGGTCAGATCCTGAATTGAGACGGCGACTTCAGCCACAGGTTGCTACCTCCTTTTTCTATTTGGAATCGGAGTGACTAACTTTGAAAGCTAGATTGTTGTTTTTTCAACGAGATGTGTTATTTGCATTAATTGAAGGATAACGTGTCTGTCGACTCATTCCTGAAGATAGAAGGGCTCTATGCTTGTGATTCAAAACCGAGTACTGCGAGTATCTTTTTCCAGTCGATGTAACTAGAGCAAATCTGACGTGCAATATTGATCTTCTTTTGATCACCCGGTTTTATGCGTCCCGTAACTGATTCGATCTTGCTTACAGTTGAGTAGGTGTCGTCGGGGACTAGAATTACTGGAACATTTTTTTCTCTTGCTTTCGAGATTACGTGGATGTCAGGGTACATGTTTCCTGTTAGGACAAGGAGTGATGTATCAGTTTCAAGTGCAAGTAGAGCTATGTCAGCTCTGTCTCCTCCTGTCACGACTACCTTATCGTCTACACTTCTTAGGAATCTGAGGGCTGAACTCGGGGTCATTGCTCCCACCAAAATGTGTCGGACCGTTCTTTCGAAGTTCTCTTCCCCAGCTAGAACTTCCCCTTGTAGTGTCGCCTGGATATCCGCTACCGAGGGAGCCGTGAGCCCGCCCTCCTCAGGTATTATGCCAAGGACGGGAACGTTCTTTGATTCCAGAACTGGTCTAACAACACCTTCAACCCGCTCTATCATAGTCTTTGGAACATTGTTGATTATCGAGCCAATGAGCTCTACTTGGTTCATGTCGGTAACCATTTTCTCTATGATGATCTTGTCTGCTACGGTGTCCTCGCCACCTTTGCAGACTATGATCATCTTGGCACCGAGCCTCTTCGACAAGCTTGAAGGGTCAATACCAAGAGCTATTCCATCTCGGAATCTCCGACAGCCTTCCACGACCACCAAATCCGCATCCTTCGACACCTCGGCATATGCTTTATCGATTTTCTTTAGTAGACTCTTCTTGTATTCGAGGGACACCTTGTCAAGGTAACGACGCTCCAAGAAACCAGCGACAACTGTCGTTATAGGGTAAGGCAAGCCGAGGCTTTCAATCAATAGCTGAGCGTCATCATCTGTAGGGTGACCTGCTCTTATTGTGCTGATTGCAGGAGCTATAGGTTTCAAGTAAGAAACTCTCAATCCAAATTCCTTGAACTTCAGAGCTAAACCTAAGCATATTGCAGTCTTGCCACTGAATTCGTTGGACGAAGCAATATAGAGAGTCTTGGCCATCGACAAACAACTCCATTGGCGGCAATCTGAAATTCATATATTATCAGATATATGTTCATTCATGCATTTACGCTTTAGGTTATCTTCCGCCAGCAACTATTTTCACATCTAGAGCTACGCACCCTTCGTTTGTAGGGTATGCGAAAACTGGGTTGACATCTACTTCAGTTATCTCTGGGAAGTCTATTACCAGTTGAGAGAGCCTGAGAAGCATTTCGCGAATCGCTTTCAGGTCATAGGGTTTCATTCCGCGAACGCCTCTCAGTATTGTGGCTGCCTTGGTTCTACCTATCATCTCTTCTGCAACTCTCTCAGGTAAAGGCGCAAGTCCAAAAGAGACATCCTTTAGGAAGTTGGCAAAGATGCCGCCCGAACCGAACATGACCAGCGGTCCGAACACAAGATCCTTGCTCGATCCCATTATTAGTTCAAATCCTGGTTTCACCATCTTCTGTAGGTCACACCCATAAACCCTGGCATCTGGGAATCTGGCTGAGACGAGATCCATTATGTCTGCAAATGCCTCTTCAACTTGTTTCGCAGAATTCAAATTAAGCTTGACTCCACCCACATCCGTCTTATGTAGAATCTGAGGTGAAGAGACTTTGAGAGCAACAGGATAGCCAATCTCTTCGGATAGTTCCGCAGCCTGCTTGCCTGAGGTGACAAGGCTAGTCGGGGGAACGTTTATTCCATAGGCTTCTGCAACGGCCATGGCCTCTGAGCCAAGCAAAGTTGCCCTGCCGTCAATTTTGGCTGCTTCAATTACTGCTTCTACCTTTCTCTTGTCTACAATGAATTTGGGTATTTGCTCGTTAATTGGAAGCTCAAGAATCTTCGCATACTTCGTCAAGCCTAGGATTGTTTCGACACCATCTTCAGGAAATGTAAAAGTTGGTATCCCTGCAGCAAGAAGCCGATCAGAAGCACTCTTCATTGTTGGTCCGCCGACGAGCACCCCAATCATCGGCTTGTCCACACCTTCGTTTCTGACTGAAATGAGAAGA
This sequence comes from Candidatus Atabeyarchaeum deiterrae, assembly GCA_037310415.1. Classification (GTDB taxonomy): domain Archaea; phylum Asgardarchaeota; class Atabeyarchaeia; order Atabeyarchaeales; family Atabeyarchaeaceae; genus Atabeyarchaeum; species Atabeyarchaeum deiterrae. The sequence goes on along the minus strand of CP147780.1, from coordinate 949,855 downwards.
TCAGCTAAGCTGTCTGGGGGTAGAACGGCGACCGGCGCTATCATCGCGATCATGCTGTTGACATTCGGGTCTTTGAGAACGGTCCTGAGCGCAAATGAGTAACGGTTGATGTCAGCATCTCCAACGACGTCTACTGGGTTGTTAACGGCAGCCTCCTCAGGCAGGTTCTTCCGCAGGGTGTTGAGTGTTTCTGGCGAAAGAGAAGCCATCTTAAGTCCACTAGTCTCAACGGCATCGGCCGTCAATACTCCTGGACCACCCGCATTTGTCACAACGCCAACGTTCTCACCCTTAGGAACGGGTTGAGATGAGAGAGTTATGGCAAGATCAAACAATTGGCTTAGGGAATGGGCACGCAAGATACCCATTTGATTGAAGGTGGTTTCAACTGCGATATCACTACCAGCCAAAGCACCTGTATGAGATGAGGCCGCGCGTGCCCCAGCATCTGAGATTCCAGACTTCAGGACTATGACTGGTTTCTTGCGGGTTACTCTTCGCGCGACATCGATAAATCTAGATCCATTGACAACCGACTCTAAGTATAGGACTATTACGTGTGTAGCGGGATCATCGGACATTATTTCCAACATGTCAGATTCGGTGAGATCAGCCTTATTCCCCACACTTATGAACTTCGAGAACCCGACTCCAGCTTGGACTGACCAATCAAGCAGAGCCGTACATAACGCGCCAGACTGAGATGCAAGTCCTATGTTGCCCTTCAAGGCCATCCCGGGAGCGAAGGTTGCGTTGATTGGCACCCATGTGTCGATATATCCAACAACATTGGGCCCAAGCATGCGCATTCCATATTTCCTGCAAATCTCAACGCACTGTTTCTCAAGCTGAAGTCCTTCATGTCCAGCTTCCTTGAACCCAGCAGTAATAACGACAACCGATTTTACTCCTTTCTCACCGCACTCAATTAAAGCGTTGGGAACATACTGTGCGGGTATAGTTATTACGGCTTGATCAACTTCTCCGTTATAATCCGCAACCTTAGGATAAGTTCTCAATCCCAATATCTCAGGAGCGTTCGGATTTACCGGTAAGATCTTTCCCCTGTAGCCGCTCTGAATAATATTTCTTAGAACAACATTTCCTATCTTATCAGGACTTCTTGAAGCACCTACGACAGCAATTGTGGAGGGATTGAAAATACCTTTGGGTGTGTTCATCGGAAAGTCTTACCTCATATGATTTGGGTTACTGCACGAAGCTAACTTTTTCGTCCGGAGGCAATCGGCTAACGGCAATGCTTTCCTTGGCAATCTGAATCTGTGAGGAAACCTGAGGTTAGAGCATTACTAAAACAGCTATTGAGGTTTATCCAGATGTATTCAGCGTTACCTCCTCATTTAGGTTAGAGTGAACCTAAAGTCTAACTTGGTTATTTTAATCTTGCGAGGAATTGATACCCATCGAATCTGAAAACAAAAAGACTTAAAGGGACATCCTTGCGGTACTCAATTAACGATTCTCACTAGGGAGGAATCGGGCGTTGACGCTTGTAAGATTGAAGCTTAGGATGTATATTGCATTACTGGTTTCTGCAATAGTGTTCTTCTTGTTTGTCTGGGGGATTACTTATCTTCTTCAGGCATACTTGCCCAGCACTCAGATAATCAGTGTATCGCATATTCCCTTAATAGGATTGATACCAGTGATTGGACCAACGCTCGATGCCTTGTTGGTCATGTTCATAAATGCTATCATGGGCCCACTCTTCTATCCATTCATATTGACAATTTTCTTCGTAATAATACAGTACGCGATTGGCCCAAGTATAGTTCGAAGGGCTATGCGTCTACGATACGTGGAACCTGGGGAGAAACCTTGGCTACAAGAGACTGTCCAGGGCCTAGCTCAGGAAAGTAAGGTTCCTACTCCGAAATTAGCCATCTCTCCCATGAAGGAAGCTAATGCGTTCACGTTCGGCAGAACGTCCAAAGGGGCGACGTTGGCGGTCACCGATGGACTATTGAATACGCTGAATCAGGATGAGATTCGCGGAGTGATAGGGCACGAGCTTGGGCACATTAAACACAAGGATTACAGAATCCTTACGATTCTCAGTGTCCTTCCCTTGCTTGCATACATGGTGGCAAACGTCGCGTTCCAGTCAATGTTCTACTCTCGCGGGCAAAGTAGCTCCAAAAACAATAATCCAGGAGGGCTAATTGTTGCAGCTGGAGTTCTTGCCCTCTTGGTTTACTTCATATTCCAGATGATAGTCCTAAGCATCAGTAGAACACGTGAGTTTTTTGCTGACAGGTTTTCCGCGACTACAACAAGGAATCCTAAGAGCCTGCAAAGCGCTCTCGTAAAGATCTCTACGAACCTAAGCCAAAGCAAGAGTAAGGTAGCCGGTGTGCGGGCATTCTTCATAGCTGATCCGGTTAATGCCCAAAAGGAAGTTGAAAACCTTGAGGAACGTGGATTGTTAAGCGACAAGGAGATAACCAAGACTATGGAGGTCGGGAGACAGAAGAATAGCTTCCTATCTCTGAACACGCTCTTCTCAACCCACCCTCCAGTCTACAAGAGACTTGAGAATCTATCTGAAATAGAGAAAGAGCTCAAGAAGAGATGACAGTGACCATTTAGATTCGGTGAACTGCGGCCTTTTCTATTTCTTCATCATGTAGAGATCAAGTTCACTTTCTTCCAGTTCTGCAAGCCAATCGATGGAACCAGCAATATGGGATTCCTCTTTGGATTCAAGGATATCCAGCGCTATTTTGAGCGTCTCGTCTGGGGAGAGGCTTGTCGTATCTATCTCGTAGACTTTACTTCTTCCGTATTTGGTTAAGGCATTATATGAGCAGACTCCAAGTATCTCTGCCTCCAAGTTCTCCTGGATCTTGCCCTCACTCCATCCACGATGCATGAGTCTTTTTCTGAGTTCGCTTGGTCTGGTCCTCAAGACTATTATCTTGTCGACTAGCTTAGGCTTGACTATCTCGGCATAATGACTAGGGATAATGACTTTGCCCTTGGTTGAGCGAATCTCTCTCTCTACACGTATCGATAGTTTTCTTTCGTCGATGATCTTTGTGTCTCTCCCAGCATCAATTCTCACGTAAATGTGTTCCGTTTCTGCAAGTCTACCCATATCTATGAGTCCGTACCCTCTGCACTCAGACAGTTTCGTTGCAAGCGTAGTTTTTCCTGTCCCGGGTGTTCCAGATATCAATACTGAATTCAAAAACCAGAACCTCGTCTTTCCGGTCCAAGTTAATCTTGTTTTCCTCTGCGAAAGATGTGTGTGCTCATCAACTCATAAGGCAATTGTGAGTGAATCGTTGAACGCAGCCAGGAGACATGAAGCAGAATTACAGTCTGACGCCAGCGCCCTGAATCTTCTGAGTCATGTAATCCACGTATTTCTTCTTAAGGGCTTTCAATGCTACGCCGAACGCTTTGAAAGACTCGAGTTCACCCTTCTTTTTCGTCTCTATGATCGTTTCGTTCTCTTCTCGAAGCAACTCATCTTGCCCTATTGCCGGCACTTGTCGATTCTGAATTGCACATTTGAGATCCTGTTCATCCAAGTCTTCAAGTGCATGGGTTATACCTTTTAGTTGCCCACCTGGGGAAAAGAAATCTGATGTATGCAATCCTATCATTTTGGCTTCTGGTGTTGCCAACCCATTGATATTGGAGAGTTCTATGCTATTGTTTCTTATCGTAGAGAAGATTCGAATGCTCCATGGCGATAGGTCAGTGAGAACGAGAATTGGAACCTTTTCGTCTGCCAAACGTCTTATCCATCCTCGCATGTTCCTCCCTGGCTGCCCAAACAAGGCGCCAACTCCTACCTTGAGCTGTTCCGGTATCCCAAGTTCAATTAGGGTCCGCGCGAATGCCTCTTTCTCAGCGAATACCGCGGCCTTTATGTTGATCTCATCTATCACTACATCAAAGGGGCGGCTACTTACGAAGTAGCCCCACTCTCCGACTTCGGAGCACCTAACCCGTTTCCCACTTGAGTCAATAATAACTATGTCACCGAAAAAGGTTCCTTTCGGAGATGATACGACGCCGAACTCCTCCCTTGGAACAGATCTTCCTTGAAGTCTGACGATCCGCTCAGACAAGTTGATTATTGAGTCTGTTTCGTTTTGATCTTCTATCTTAAGTAGATCGAGTATTTCCTTCACTTTGAACAAGTAGTAGAAATCTCTCAGGCTCATGGACATGTTGTTCTCCATGTGTTCCTTGAATCGCGCCAGTCCATAGGCTATCATAGTCAGTATTTTTGCACTTGCGACATGGCTGCCATCGATCATTGATGCGTTATTGTCAATAGAAACGTAGCCTTTGTCCTTCTTGTATTGGACATTTTTCTTTGAGGCACCGTAATAGTCTATGGCGGGAAAGATTCCTTTGTCAATTTGGTCTGCGACCTGTGTTAGGGAATCTTTGATCAGTGAGACGACAGTTGACCTGTCGAAAGTCGAAACTGATCCCTGTTTGGTCTTACGCCTTTCCTTTTTCACTTGCGGCTGCAGCTTTTTCGAAGACGGATTTGCCGTCGACAATAGGTTGGTCTCCCTCCATACGTGAGTTCGCCGAATCAGCTCCATTTGCCTTTCCGTTGTTGAACAGTTTGCCGATGTCGACCCTCCGGGCGATCGATCTCTCAAGTGTCGAAGCGATGAATGTATAGAAGTCCTTTAGAAGTGTCATTCTCTTTGCGGCATATTCTGTGTGCTCCTTTTTGCTGAGCCATATGGACAGTCTTCTTGCGCACTCTTTCAATCCGAGATCGATTTCTCGCTTGATTTCGTCAACTTCGGCGATGAATTCCTTTCCGACTGTCTTGTAGGGGATCTTAGTTGACGCTAGATGTATGAAAATAGCTACTGGTATTTCTTGTGAGATGTGATACCTTCTCCAGTCAAGTTCTCTAACGACCTTTGAGGTAACGTCACTACCCTCATCATACAGAAGAGGGATGCGGTTTGAAAATCTGTATAGATTCAGACCTGGAGGGATCTGCCCGCCGTAAGCCAATCCGACTTCAACAACGAATGCATGACCGCTGTAGACTGATGGAGATCTAGTTATTGCAGTTACATAGACGGGAGACAGTTCCTTCTTAATCCCTGTCTCAAGTATCTCCACTCCGATCGGGCTGAGACACTTCGGGTCTGGAGGCAGAAACTTGTCGTATTTCTCCATGGTCTCCATCAGTTTGACCATTTCTTCCCGGCTTAACTTCTTAGGGTTCTTCTTGCCGGGTAGCTCTGCAAAATTGAGATAGTCTTCAGCAGTTTTCTCACCGACCCTGTGAAAACTATCCGTAAGGAATTCTTTTAGTGTAGTGGCCTTAGAGATTTTGATCATCCGTGAAAGTGTCTCTGTATCGACTCCATGAGGGTGTGGGAGTATCTCTTCGGGTTGCTCTGGTAGAAGTTTCGTTGCACGCTCATATTTGTAGACCTCGCCTTCGGGAGTTTCGAACGTCAGGTTGGCGTACGGCACTATGATCGCTGTTCTCTTGAAGTACTCCAAGATCTTTGATTTGCTCCTTTGCCAGTCCCCCATTAGAGAGAACTCCGTTATTGTGCCATGCCAAGAAGGTTCTTTCTTTGCTGATTTCTTGGGAGACTTGCTTTCTTTGCCTTTTTTGTCTGTGACAGGTGGTGTCGTTTTCTGAGTTGCAAGGAATTTTGAAACAGGAATTACTTTTCTCTCGAGTATTATGGGTTCATTTTTCTGGATATCTGATTTTAGACTGAAAATGGCACACTTACGTGAGCTCACACGGCATGAAATGACTTTTATGGGTGATTGTGTAGTGACCTGACCATACAGAAATGCCATCTTTCCTCCAAGTCCAAAGTGTCCTCTGTGCTGCTTGAGCGACATCTTGGTGCCTGTCAGCACCTTTCCGAATAATGTGGGTATGTCCTCTGGAGGGACACCAATCCCGTGATCCTCAACGCGCAACAGGTATACTGTGGGTTCTTTCTTGTCCTCATGCTCTCTTCTCAAGGTAACTATTATCTCTGGCAGAGTTCTGGACGCTTCGCAAGCATCGAGTCCGTTCTCAACCAGTTCTCTCACAGCCGTATAAAGAGCCCGAGATGCATTGTCAAAGCCTGCAATGTTTCTATTCCTCATGAACCACTCAGAGGGGCTCAATTCAGTGATTAGCTCTGGGTGCGCAGCATCCAACGGTGTTTCACTCTCCGAAAGAAGTATTCTTAGATATACGTAAATAACCGAGCATACCGTAGGGAAGTTGAATCTAATAACATTTCTATCTGGTTGCGATTGTCGCACATAACTTGGGTGTCCATGTTGCGTAATATGCAAAGAACATCCAAGTATTACGGAGTCTTACCTTCTCTTGTGATCTGATTCCCTTATTGATGGACCCTTGCTACGCAAGCCGTTCAACAAATCGTAATGTGGAGACTCGTAGAAAGAAAGAGATCCAAAAAAGGCAAGTCAAATCACAATGAATTCTTTCGAAGGAACTCATATCAGGACCTAAGAGGACCAGTCCTATGCTCCTTCGCAGGCTAACCAGATTTCCTCTTCTTTGGCGAGGCAGCTTTGCTCTTGCGGGGCTCGTTAGTTGATTGCCGCGTCTGGCCTTCTTCTGCTATTCCGGCCTCTCCAAGACCTTCGGGAGAGAACTTGATCAACTCGAGTTCCTTCCTCAGAATTTCCTCCGCTTCAACGACCTGCTCTTCACCAGATACAAGAACTTCTTCAATGGATTTCGCGTATCTTCTCAGTATGTCTAGGTAGTACTCGAGATTGGTAACGTTCTTTGTGATCGCCGCAAAGTGGTAGCTACTCCCAACCCTGAATACAAGAATATAGCCACCTTCGACGGTTACCACTATCTCCTTTGTTATGCCTTCTTTGTACTTCTCACTCAGGAAATCTGCAGTTGATACCAGAGTTGCTGTAGCGGCTGAGAGCACATCTGGGTCAGGCATTGTAACACCAGAATCGGTCAAGACGCTAAGTCCTTCCCTGGTTCCTACTATGTAGAAACTTATCCCGAGCTGAGTGAGATTCTGGAGAAGACCCTTCAATTTGTTTACTTTGCTTTCACTAACGTTGACGACTGGCAACCCAAGACCGCCTTCCGCCCACTTTCCCTATTAACTCTAAGATAGAGTTATCAAAATATAAATGTATGCTTATTGTAGCCAAGTTACAGGTATTTGAATGCCGAGCGGTTAGTTTCGCATTGACGTAACGAATGGATATATCTACTTGCAATGTAGTTTGGTGTAATGAGGGATCAGATTATCCGTGGGTGACCGTAACCTTGTGGTGAGGCTCGTTGCGTCTCCATCTGTCTAAGAAGGGTCTCCGAGTTTTGGGAATCGCTGAGAGTTTCTCTAAAGGAGAGGCAGGACCATCCGTTCTCGCAGGCGTCGTCATGAGGAAGGATTTGATTATTGATGGTTTTGCGCTAACGGAAATAACTGTGGGCGGCACAGATGCCACTAACGGCGTGATTCGTTTGTTCAAGTCTCTTGGAAGAAATGATATCAATTTGATGATGCTCAGCGGATGTATAATCGCATGGTTTAACGTTATAGATTTGACTCTGGTTCACCAAGAGTTGAACTTACCTCTAGTCTGTGTAACCTACGAGGAATCAGAGGGTTTGGAGAAGTATTTCAAAGAGTACTTTCCAGACGATTGGGACACCAGACTAGACATATTCAATAAGAATTGTGGAAGAAGGGAAGTTACGCTCCACACAGGCTATAGCATCTTTCTTCGGGAGGTCGGACTTGAGTATGAGGAAGCCGTGAAACTGCTTGATGACTTCACGCTTCAAGGTGGCGTTCCTGAGCCTCTTAGATTAGCAGGATTGCTTGCAAGCACAATTCGCAGGACCACTCAGAAGAGCTGAATGCAAGAACATAGACGAAATAGCCGCCTGTTTTTCGATACCAATCTGCAGTGAACCTTCCAACTGAGGTTACGCAGAATACGTCGACCAAGATTGTCCACCAGCTTGCAGATGATGAGGATGCGGAGAAAGTTGCGAGGATGCTCGGTTTGAACGAGGAGCAGAAGTGGGCACTATACTAGCTTAGTGGATAAACCGATCATCAAGATCCCAGGTGTGAGCCACCCTTTCTAAGGGGAGGTCACGCGTGTAATACGGTATGAGATCAACCCAACCAAGTTCATCACAGACCGAGAACTGAGAAACTACATGTAAACAGCTTTCTACGACATCCACCCAGAATACCTCAGAACGCAAGCAGTAGCAACAAGCATGGCAATGAATACGGTGTCGCCAGCAATTCTCTCAATAATCGATGAGGACAAATTGGCCGAATCAATCGTTGACTTAAGAGAGTTCAGAGCACTACTGCGAAGCCGTTTCTAAGGCTTATAAAGCAGGGAACGTTGAGCGATTAGTGTATATTCTCGTGGTCGAGGCAGCAAGATACACAGGGGAACCAGATAGGATGGCGACGCTGGCATTGAAGATCTTCAAGAAATCCACCAATAAGTACAACGAGGGAGCGAATCCACTGGCACGTATAGAGCTCGTCAGCATCGTTGAAAGAGAACTAGCATAAAGACAATCGGCCAGCCAAGCTGCACACGCCAAACTACCTACCGAGGCACACTGACGGCAATGACAAGGCTGTTGGAGGTTGAGAGGTTGCCTGTTGAGAGTGGAGAAAAGCTACGGGAAAAAGCAGAAAACTCACGCGAAGAAGATGGCGAAGACGACTACTTCTTGGAATGGTGCTTGGAAGAATATGAGAGGTCAATGAATACTCCTGTTGAGAGCAATGAAACAATCAAGGTAGGCGAGATGGAAGAACATAGAGTAGGCGCAGAGAAAAGAAACCAGTCGACTAATACTGAATCAGAGAATCCCAGCGCCGATGCTGACAGACTGAAGCAAGAAAACGAAGAAGACGCAGATAGGAAAAGAGAAGCAATAGGAGAACACCACCCTAGGAGATTGAGTGAAGATCCACTAGCGTTCATCAACGGCAACCGAGAACAATCCGTAAAACAAGGAGTAATCCCTGAGAAAGATGAAGCAAAGTTAGACGATAAAACAACATTGAAGTTCGATGTAAGTGAAGGGCTCACAATAATCCATGAGAACAAGAACTACAAGATCACAATAGTAGAGCAAGAAAAAATAGGAGACTTAGAACTCTACAGATACAAAACAAGACAAGGAGAAGAATTCCTCCACATACCAAGAGAAAACACAACAATCCCACCCTACGAAACACCGTGGTTTGCACTACCACCAACCACCGACATATATCTCGACAGACAATATAGACATGAATTACTTGAGGCTGCAATAGAAAAAGCAGGAGGGAAAACCGCGCTCCGACAGGAGTTAGAAAAGAGAGGAACACACACTAGGAACATATATTTATGGCAGCAACTACATGACCGACTGGACGGTGTGAGAGTTGATAAACTGATTCCTATCCTAACATACCTCGACAGAAATCTCAACGAGCCCAACTGCCACATTAGAGCAATAGGACACCTAAGAGCGGTTGAGAATCCGAACCTCCGCTTTAGACTGGCGGGCATCGACGGAGTGAGACTCCACGCGGCAAGATTCTCAGATGGATCGCTCTCCGCAACTCAAGGCAGAGGACCAAGATTCGTCTACACAAACAATGATGCAGAACAAAGAACTAGGGTCATAGCATCACTAACAAACGTATTCGGCAGACCAAATATACTTATTAGAGAATACGATGATGGCAGGGCTGCGACAGTGCGCGCAACAACGGAAGTCATTGGATGCGCACTGCGGAGATCAGGGGCAATAGCTGGCGAAGTCGTTACACAAAACCCAGACATACCTACCTTCATCTTGCAAGGATCAAAGGAAATGAAACGAGAGTGGCTAAAACAAGCCTTCGGTGACGAAGGAACAACTTATACTCGAAGGGGGTTGCTAACGTTGTCGAGAGGCGTAGATGCTACTCATAGACTATCAGACGAGCAAAGAAACCGGCTCGATGTATTGAGCGAAAAATGGAAGAGACAATTATTCCCAGATGGGTGGAGAGTACAGAACAAGTATTCTAGGTTTCATGCCTTACCTAAGGACATCCGAGAGGTATTGGAGTCTGAGTGTCCACGGCTCTTAGAGTCAGAAGCAAGAATACTCCATGACGACTTCGGCATAAAAACCAATAAGTCCCCAACTACAATATATAAGCGAGAAGACGGCGGCTATGGCGTCACATGGAGAATGCGCACAACTTCCAGAGAGGGCAGCAGGATATTCTACGAGGAAATAGGGTTTCCACAGAATAGGAAACAGGAAACACTCAGGAGGGCGCTAAGAATTGAGGACGATGACAACCATTAACGAAGAACAACTTTTGTCGGCGGTAAAACGAGTATTTGCTAAAGCGAAAAAAAAATTCTGCAAAGCAGACAAAATGGTGGAACTACTAATTGAGGAAGACATGACACCACAAGAAGCAAACCACGCGATCTCACTTGCAGAAGACAAGGAGGAAATACAAGTGTGTTACCCCTACGTAGATGACATACGCGGAGAACGCAGCTACATGCTACTCACAGAAGAAGACAGAGAAATCGAAGAAGAGTTGGATGAAGAGCTCTTAGGCATTAAGGGGGACCTATAAAGAGGGGGAAATGATTAACATTCCATGGAGAGCAGACAAATCACCGATAACACTGCGAATAATCAACTTGGAAACATAACTACCAAACAAGGAAACCAGTAGAGACGACAACCATCAGCAAAACTCGAACAACATTGTAGCGTGCTAAACTCCTCAGGTTTGATAGGTTACTTGCGAGAACTATCTGCAGTGTGTTCTGCGGGCGGTCAGCGACGTTTCCTGGGTGAGAAACCACCCGACTGTTTGCTTTCTGATTCTTCTATCTGTTTCAAGCCTCAGAGGAGGTTTCCTTTGTAGCGATAGCGATAAATATGCGGTGTATTCCACATTCACAAGCAATTATACTCGATTGAAACAATCCACGAGTATACCTCTAATGCGAAATGGAGAGAGATGTGCATGATTGGTTTAATAGACCCACATGAAAACGCAGAGATTGGCATTTTCGCGGGTTCAGGCAGCTACGACCCCAAGATAATGAAGGAAGCAAAGGAACTCAAAGTGTACACACCTTATGGAGCGACCAGCGATAATGTTTTTGTCGGCTACATTGGTGATAGGAAAGTAGCCTTCCTAGTCAGGCATCAAAGAGGACATAGAATACCTCCGCATAAAATTAACTTCAGGGCCAACATCTGGGCCATGAAGGCGCTTGGCGTCACGCGAATAATTAGCCCTGCCGCGGTGGGAAGCTTACAGCCTGACAGAATCAAACCCGGCGAATTCGTAGCATGCGACCAGATAGTCACCTTCACTGCAGCGCCACGAATGAACCAAACCTTCTTCGACGGAGGCATTGTAGGACACATCGCATTCGCTGAGCCGTTTTGCAGTGAGCTTAGAAAGACGATAATGGATACGGCTACCAAACTGGGCATGAAGATTCACGCCAAAGAGAACTCCAGAGATCATGACTCGTTTGAGTACGTTTGCATCGAAGGACCAAGATTCTCAACCAGAGCAGAGTCCCTCTTCTACAAGAGACAAGGATGGGATGTTGTCGGAAAGGCAAGGAATTAGGTGAAGAACCGATTTGCCCCGCACTGACGGCCTATCCTGAATGTGCTCTTGCCAGAGAAGCAGAGATATGCTTTGCCAACATAGCGATGCCTACTGATACTGATGTCTATGGTTTGAAACCAGTGACGGCGGAACAGGTCGTGAAGTCTATGAAGCAAAACATTGAGGACGTCAACAAGCTGCTTTTCAGCGTGATACCGAAGGTTCCAAAGGAAAGAAAGTGTGAATGCAAGGACGCTCTGAAGAGTGCTCAAATGTGAAGTGACTATTGGACTCAAGGTTTTGAGATACCCAATGAGTCCAAAAATCTCCTTTTTTGAGCAGACGCCTAGCTCTCATGAAGTTCTCAATCCTAAATCTATAAAAGTCACAGCATGCTTTACTAATTATGAACGGAGTGTTTATTTCCTGATTTTATTCTCTATATACTGTGACTTCGCCTTGGAGAACCTCGCAAGGTGGAGAATTGTCTGTCCGCTTTGAGACTAATAATGTGAGAAGTGGAGTCGATCATGGAAGACGATGAGAGCTTAAGGCGTGAGCTACTCGCAATCGGCAGAATAAGTACACCGAAAGACAAGGCTGAATCCGCTGTAGAAGAATTTCCAACAGAGCTTGAGCCAATTCCGAACGACGTACTTAATCAACTTTCGAAGAAGTTTGGAACTCCACCACAGAAGGCATATCTGTTGCAGCTACTTGAGGATACTGGAAGAAGCAATACCCAAGAAAACATCAGATTCATTGACAGCGTATATGGAGATCTTAGCAGCATTGACATCACATCTATGCAGAAAGAAGCGATGTGGAACACGTTCATTCTTTCAATCTTCAACCCATACGTTAACAGAGCAATCGAGATGCTTCAGCTTGACAAAGAGGATACCGACGACGGCTCCATGACACCACTCGATTTTCAGGTCAAAACAAGGGAAATCGTTGAAGGATTCATACAGCCCATAGTGACCGAGTGGAGAGCTTATCATCCCCTAGCCACGCCAGTAGACACGGCAGTATTCTTCATAGCCTTGACCACGGCTTTAGCACCAACATACGCGTCAAGACTATTCGTCGTAGAAAGACAAAAGGCTCGCGGGAGAGCAGAAAAAATAATGAACGGCTTGCGCTCAGGCAGAACAGCAGAAGAAGTTGAATGCATAAATGACAACTATGACCTAATCTTTGAACTAGAGAAACCGGCATCAATTATAAACGAATTGTCAATCTCGCACATTGTATTCGAAATGTTCAGAGAGAAGAGCCAATTGACGCAATTGTTGGCATCGGTCAAGGAAGGCGTGCCGATCTCCATGCCTCTCGTGAGAACTAAGAGGATGGGAGAAAAGCTGGTAAGGATGAAAGGAGTGCCTGCGCCCAAGGAATCAGCGTCGGTTGTGGTCAAGGAACCTCAGAAGGCAATTGATGTGCTGACAAAAGGAGTGTACGAGGAGGGGAAAAGGACCACCATAGTCTCGGAAGCGGATAGCTTCGCAAAGATCGTTGAGGGCGAATTGGGAGAGGACCTGGAGAAAGCCTTAAAGAAACTTGAGGAGCGAGCGTTAGGAAAAGTCAGATCGGCGGAAGAGGAAGAAGAGAGATAGTCATAGGAAGTTGAATGCCCTCGTTCTCACCTTCACTTTTCGGATTGGGGTTCTCGCTTCTGTGCTGGTCTCTTGCAGCTACTGTTTCCCCTGTTCTCGTGAATGTTCTGCCAATCCATATATCGGAAAGTTTAAAGGAAATAGGAGAGTATGACTTTAGAACTAACTAGACCATGAGATGGCGAAAAGAAACTAGATTCGGGAATCACGAAAGCCATTGACTTCTTACAGGAGGAGTTTGTCGCTTGGGATCTAAAGTAGACAGCGTCATCGAAAAGATCGGGCTGGAATATGACGACGAGATCGGAATACAGGTGCATAGGAAAACGCACGTTCCCCTAACGATTTACTACGATCACGAGAATGAGGAGCTCGCATACCTTGATCAAACCAAGCTTCCTTTCGAGATCACAACCTGGAGGACGAAGGACTGGAAGCAGGCAGCTGATCCAGGCATCAAAGGCATGATAATCCGCGGAAGCCAAGCCATAGGAGTCGCTGGAGGATACTGCATGCTGCTGGCTGCCGTCAGCACTGCTAAAGCTACCGGAGACCCCAGAAAGTTCATGGGCGAGCTCAAGAAGAAGGGCGATTTCATAGCAAGTTCGAGGCCCACAGCGCAGCCGTTACCTTGGGCTGTCAACTTGGCGATTGGGGCAGTGGAGAAAGCCTATCACAAAGGCATGAAAGTTGATGATATGGTTGAAGTTGTAAGAGCCGTGGCTGACTACATCTTGGCGTCTGATCTCGCTTTGAACGCCTGCACCAGAAAAGAGATAAGGAAACATCTTGAGAACGGAGATGTTATCCTACATCACTGCAACGCTGGCTTAGCAGGCTCTTATGGTGCGCATGCCACATGTGGAATCGAAGAGGCTTATGCCGATGGATTGGACCTCGTGTTGGTTTCCCACGAAACAAGACCTAGATCCCAAGGTTTTAAGCTGACGGTTTGGGAGGCATTGCGTTGTGGCTTGCCCGTGATTGCTATAACTGATGGTATGACCAATGCAGCCATCCGTAAATTCGGACTGACCAAGGCGATGTTAGGCGTGGATCGCGTCGCAAGAGACGGATCCGTTGCAAACAAGATTGGATCGGCTGATGCTGCTTCCGTGTTCCATGGATATGGACTCCCATTTTACTACTGCACATCCTATTCAACTATAGATTTGGAGACAAAGTTGGGGAAGGATATACCAATTGAGGAGAGAAGCATTGAGGAGTTTACGTATCCTTACAGATTGGAGGCAGAGGACAAGAAACGAAATGGGGTCACATCAGAGAAAGCCCTAGATGAATGGCCCCCCAGAGGTTTGATCGCTACGCAACATGAACCTGAGAGTCACAAGGTGCTGATATATAACCCGGCTTTCGACGTAACTCCGCCAGAGCACATCACAGAAATCATAATGGACATTGGTTCCTATAGGCCGAGCCAGATCAAGAAACTAACTGACGAGAAGATCAAGGAGATTGTGAAGGCGAATCTGAAAAACTGGGGGGTAACTTCACCCCTAGAGAAGCTGTGAGAGATGTCAAAACAGAGTCATAGGAATCAATCCTATCACGATCAGCCCTGAGAAACCAATACACTATTACTATTCAGCAATAAAAAGAGGGATGGAAAGCCCAGCGCCACCCAACTTCTATCTAGCTAAGTTTTATGGTCGTAATATCGCCGTAGGTGGACTTCTGTGTCTTCTGCCTTCCCCGTTTCACGTAGACGACCAATGTGACAATCGCTACTACTGCAAAAACAGCTATGAAGAGTATGAGTGGAATGGCTGGATCCATGTACTCCGTGGGCGTGTTGAATACGTAATCGTAATCTCCAACCAAGATCTTGTATGTTCCATTGACCCATTTGTTCAATATCTTAACGCCTATGTCAGCACTGCGATCTCCAAAGAAATTGTTGGAGACAAAACCACCTACATTAAAAGCCGCAAAGGCTCCATAACCAGGAGGGTTAGCACTCCGAATTATAACTGGCCCATAGCCACTTGGTATGGAGTCATCGCAGTAGAGGATTAGAATGCCCCTTGAAGGCAACGCTGCATCGTATCCTATCTGCTGCCTGTTCTCAACCAGAAGGTAGGTTCCATTATCGAGCACTATTCGTATAGCAAGGGTGGATTCATTTGCCTCTTCAGGTTTGAGATAGACAATCACATTGGATCCGCTGACATGGATAGCTGTTTGTGTTATACTCACTATTTGTCCTGGTTTTATCCAGCCCAACTTGATCTTACACCATGTGCTGGGGTGTGCTGGACTGGTTCCGGTGGGAAGACTGAACCCTAATGGGTCATAGGGGCTCCAGCTCCCTGCGCCCATCAGATCCCATCTGCCCACAAATGGGGGATCAATGCTGCCAGAGCCAGAATACGTTATGTCGTAGAGATCTGGTAGACCAAGGCTATGTCCCACTTCATGTGCTACGACACCAAGAGGATCAGCTTGCGCAACTATGCATGCATTCTGGATCCTAATGTGACTGCGATTGATTAATGGTGAGCCGCCTAGGTTGTAGACGAATTCAGAGCTGATATCAGTTAAGGTATGTGTGACAGCCTTGTCTGTCCCAGAATGTATTATGACGATATGCCTGAAGATCGAGTATCCTCCTAGGCTGACAACTGAAGCATTGGCTTGGATTACTGTCTCATTAATAAGTTGTATAATATTGCCTCCGGAAGCATAGTAGGACTCTGTCTGAGTTAGATTGTAGATTGTGTTAATGATGGTGGCATTCATGAGCTCTTGATTGTATGATACTTCCTGATAGTATGAATTCAGGCTGCCTGACGCCATCGCACTTAGGCTAGCGGGGTTTGAACCAAATGAACTATCCGATAATTTTGCCTTTAGCACTAGTAGCTTGTCGTATTGGGGAGGAGCCTTTTCGTAATTAGGCGCTGGAAGACCATTGTTATCGCCTGTGTTTGAATCTTTGGCGCTATCCATCAAGGAAATGTTCTGCAAGGTTGAAACTGATGCCACTGACATTAAGAGAATAGTTGAAAGAATCAGGCAAACTGCTAGACGATTCCCGAAAACTGAACTTGAACTTCCCATTTTTTCTCCCCGACATTTCCCTGTTCTTAAATGGTTCTGATAAACCTGCAGTCTCTATAGGAACTTGGAAACGCGATCCATATTTAAATTGCTGTGAGAAGGAACATCATGTCCGCAAGCGGCACGAAGATCGCAACATGACTCAAGCATAAGAGAAGCGTGAATCAGAAAGTCACTTGGCAGTGCATCTAGTAATGCTTCGCTCCTTCAATGCAAGCGCGACACCTTTAAATATTCGTTAAGAGCGTTATCTTCCAGAATGCCACCGGACTCGTTTTGCTAAGAGTAGCTGGTTGGTAGACAAATACGCAATGAATTAGGTACCAAGAAGGATTTTGGAATTGTCTGAAGAGAGAAGTGTGAAGATAGGAGAACTCGGTGAGCGTTCTAGGCAAGTAAATGTGGTGGCGAAAGTCTCCAACATAAGTCCGCCAAGAGAGGTTAGCTCCAGAGCTGACGGATCTGCACACAAAGTTGCTGAGGCCCTAGTCGGTGACGAAACAGGGTCTATTCTGCTGACACTCTGGGATGACTCAATAGGCAAGGTCTCAGAAGGGAAGAGCGTGGAGATCAAGAACGGCTACGTATCAGTTTTCAAAGGCTCCATGAGGCTGAACATCGGCAGATTTGGGCAGATTATGGACAGCAGTGCAGAGGTGTCAACTGTTAACACCGAAAACAACTTGTCTGAGAAGGTTGTTGACCAGCCCAGACGGTTTGGCGGCGGAAGAGATTTCAGACCAAGATTCAGACCACTTTACAGAGACCTAGACGAACGAGGATCGCGAGGTCGCGGGAGAAGACCACCGAGAAGATAAGTAGTCAGTTCGAACAGAAGCGACTTGATTCGGGTGGAGGAAAAGAGTGAAGCAAGTCACCTTTCCTCGACAATACTTTTTTGGAAAGTTCGTTACAACGAAGGAGAAGCCAATTCAGAGATTGAATTGTCAGAGGATGCCCAGCAGTTCATTTATCTCGTTAATTTCAACACAAGCTCTTTCCAAATCATTTCTTGGTTGCTCTGAGGAATGAAGATCCTTCTTGATTCTCACACTTGAAACCCCGCACATATTTGCCAAGGCAATGTCACCGCTCGGATCATCTCCAATGATGACGATCTTCTTTGGATTCGCATCGATGTCTAACGATGACTTGATAAAACTCAAGACTCTTCCGAAGTATTTCTCTGAGGGTTTGCAGGTATTGTGAAGTTCTTCTGAAGTGATGAAGAGATCGTAGTGCTTGTCAGACTCTAGGCCAAAGATCTTCCGTTTCCTCTCGCCTTCCTCTTTGCCGTTATTGGTTATTATTATGACCTTGTAGTCACGTTTCAAAGCTTCAAGTGTGGAATGAGTCTGCGGGTACGGCTCAGCTTTGCTTTCGAAGACTTCCCAGTACAGATCCATGATCTTGTCAACCATCGATACAGGTGTCTTTATTCCCTTCACGCGAGAGAGTTCCTCGAGTATCAGTTTGAATCGAAGAGCTTTGTCGTGTCTACGTGTCTGCAGCGGATACAATTTGTACTGTATGCCCTTGATCCTGTCATAGAGCTGTCTAATCTCAACAAGATTTGCGTCTTGACCAGTAAGTTTCGCAACCTCATCTGAGACATATTTCAATGCTATGGACATACCTATCTCTTCAGGAATGAGCGAGAAACCTAGAGTTCCGTCCATGTCAATTAGAAGAATGTCGACGTCATGGTGATCAAACAGTTTCTTGCGTGAAATTCCTATTAACCCCTTTGACGCTCAATCACGGGTATTGAAGGGGGATCTCAGGAAAGAGAGACACTATTGCTTTGAGCCCAAGAAAAACTTCTAAGAAGCACGCTCGCATGAGATACAACAACCAGGGGTTCATCTATTTTATCTTTTGGGTGAGGCGTACTGCTGCGGATCATGAGATGACAAAGTAAACGCATTATAGGTAGAAGGATCCACGGTTATTATCTGAGGAGAGTGATTGGATTCGTCGATGTAATTGCTTTAGGAGCAATCAACTGGGACATCAATATCTGGGTAGATGAGTTTCCTCATGTTGGGGAGGAGGTTCCCGTCAAAAGAGTCACGAGGCTCCCTGGCGGGAAGGCTGCCAACGTTGCTACTGCAGCGGCAAGGATTTCGGAAATAAGGAAGGTCTGCTTACTTGGAGCTTTAGGCAAAGATGACATAGCGAGAACGCAGATTGACGTTCTTGGCAAGGAGGGCGTTGATACATCCCAAATCAAGTTTGTGGGTGGCGTCGAATCTGGCCAGGCATATATTACTATTGATAGGAGGGGAGCAAATGTCATCGAGACATTATTCGGGGCGAACCATGAGTTCTTTCCAGAGGATCTTCTCCAATCTTCGAGACTCTCAGTTATCAAGGAGTGTAAGGTCATCGCAATAAGTGACCCACTTATACCCACCGCTGAGAAGCTCGCAGTCCTGGGAAACGAACATGGTGCAACAATTCTATATGATGGTGGAACCAAGCTCGAAGCGGGACCTAAGAAACTCAAGAATGTCCTGAGCCACACTTCAATTCTTGTAATGAATTCAACTGAAAGCTACAACTTGACAAAATCAACTGATCCACTTGAAGTCAGAAATAAACTGAAGACATCTGACATCGACTTAGGGGTCATAGTCAAGTTGGGCGAAAAGGGATGTGCCTACGCAGATAGAAAAGATGAAAAAATCACGTTACCAGCTCTTAAGCTGAAAGAACTTGGATTGATGGTAATCAATACCGTTGGATGTGGAGATGCGTTTTTAGGTGTTTTCGCAGCCTCACTTGCTCAGGGATACTCAGAGATCCAATCACTTGAGAGAGCCAACACCGCGGGTGGACTTAAAGCCGCGAATTCTGAGACTCGTGGAAGTCCTTGCAGAGGAGATCTTGAAAAGATGCTTGAGGTATCTAGGAAGAGGAATTAGAAGGCTGGTACACAATGCTTTTATTTGTTTCAAGGAGTAGACTAGTCTGCAATATAGTTGACCCTTATCTCGGTGAGTATTGTCATGGAAGAAGTTGTTGTTGGTGGCTCATCCGCTCAGGTCTTCGCACTAAAACTCGCCAGGGAGTCTCGTACTCCATTCATTAAGATGGATTTGAAGAAGTTCCCTGACGGGGAAAGATATGTGCGCGTCCTTGGCGATGTCGAAGGCAAAGTAGTGAATGTTGTCCAATCGATGTACCAACAGCCAGATGACTTTCTTTTTGAGTACTTTCTGATAGTCGACAACCTAAAGGACATCGGTGCCTCCAAGGTGAGAGGGATAATTCCCTATTTCGCCTATGCAAGACAAGACGGGCGATTCAACCCTGGTGAAGCATTCTCCCTGAAAACAGTTGCTAACCTGATCGAAGCAGTTGGAACAAGCGAAGTCTACACAATAGACCTGCACCTTCACAGGATAGAAAGCATCGCAAAGGTTTTCAGGATACCTTCAACCAATCTTTCAGTCGTCCCTGATCTAGCAAGATATTTCGAAAAGAACTTCAAACTGAGGAATCCTGCAGTCGTAGGTCCTGATGAGGAAGCAGAGCAGTGGGCAAAAGTGGCTGCCAAAGAGCTGGAGGCAGATTATGACGTTCTGGAGAAGCAAAGAGTCTCATCGCGTGACGACAAGAAATATGGTGAAGTTGAGATAAGACCTCGTGAACTCTCAATGAAAGGACGTGACGTTCTCATAGTTGATGACATAATATCTACAGGAGGAACAATAGTTCAAGCGATGAATGTGCTGAGGAACAACGGTGTCAACAAGATTTACGTTGCAACTGTCCACCCTGTACTAGTTGAGGGTGCTTTGATGAAGATTTTTGAGGCAGGCGCTGAAATAGTAGTTGGAACTGATACCATACCATCGCCAATCAGTTATGTGAGCGCTGCTCCAGCCGTAGCCAGAGAAATGATGAGATAGGTGACACCTCAGTATTCCTGCAACGTTCTTAAGAAACTCATCCTCGCGAATAGAAGATATCCAATCCATCGGTTTCACCACCCAGATTCTAAAATGAGTGAGATTTTGCGTTTGGGTGGTTTATATACTCCCCCAGGCACAGACTATCAAAGGATTGGCAGAGCGATCCTAACATGAGTGAGATTCTTAGACCACAGCATGAAACTCTTCTACTCATGTTGAAGTGTTCTAATGGACAAATCAGAGGTATCAAGAGATTACAGAAGCTCATTTTTCTGTCTCAACATAAGGGTGCCATCGATGATGAGGCGAAATTCATTTTCGCACCTTATTTGAGGGGCCCATTTAGTACTGACTGCATGGATGCACTAAATGAGCTTAGCCAAGAAGGATATGTTCAAATCAGGAAGATCTCCGACGACCGCCATCGAGGCTTTCATGTGATTCAGCTTACCGACAAGGGAACTAATGCTGCAAACCTTGTTCGACCGAACAAAGAGATTGGAAATCTAATTGAACATTACTCGGCTGTGGATACTGATAGACTCACCGAAGAGTCTTACAAAGAGTTCTACAGAGCGATTACCCCTACAATGCTTTACGTTAATACTCCTGGGATCGACGAGGTCACAAGCTACCCATCGTCACCACATTGGCGCAGCAACATCGGGGAGAGAATCAAGCTTTCTGTGCCTATTAGCAGAACTGCTGCTTTAGGTGAGAAGGATGCAGGGAAGCTCGAAAGAATCAGGGACAGAGCAGCAGTTTTTACCTCAACAAGCCAAATCCTCGAGGACTGGAAGTTCAGGAAGATTGTTCCGGGGTGTATAGTCAGGACTTATGGTGTATTTCACAACATTAGCCCAGCCGCCCTAGGCCTATTGGGCAAGTTCTCTCAGAGTCTAGTCTCTCCGCGAGATAGTGTTCTTGACGTCATAATAGATGCTTTTGGAAAATTTTTTTTTGTTGACGATGAGGCAGAGACACTCTTGACTTATGTTGTCGAGTTATGTGCAGAAGTTGGTGTTTCTGCGACGCAACTGGTGCTAAACGCGCTCTACATCTTGGGTTATGAAGCGATGAAACGAGCGAGAACAAGTGACCCTGCATTGAGAATGATTGGCTCTAATCGAGATGCTGAACTAGGCTTCAAGCGTGCGGATGAACATTTTGATCCATCGACAATGTTCACGTAGTAGTGAATTTCCACTTCTTGTTTCAATTGCTCGTCGTTCGAAGAATGGTTCTTAGAAAGCGCGATGTTCTTGTTGAGTCACCTTTTTTGATAACTTCGTGGAGGTCGAGAGGTGTGTCAACATCTATCTCCAAGTCCTCAGAACGATAAACCACCAAGCGAGTTCCCCTTAGCTTGGCTTCGTTCGCGTGAGCATCAAAACTGTTTGCTCCAAAGCGAGTTGGAATTATATCTGGAGGGTTTCTAAGAAGAGCATTTGTTCCATTCGTTTTTGATGGGGAGACTACAACAGTTGCGTCACAAGGATTCTCGACTTTGCGGATGATGGTGTCAATCGTATCTGCCTTTATCAAAGGCACATCCACCGGTAACACAAGAAGAGGTAAGGAACCTCTCGTTCTGACCTTCGCCAGTGATTCGTTGATGTCGTAGCTGTCTGAGTCGATAATGGTTTTGGCATCAAAGTCTGTTGCATGATCCGCAACAATTCTGTCTGGGGTCACTACGACTATCTGGTCTATGAGGTTTGATTTGTGTAGAGAAGCTAGTACATCCTCCAGCATGACCAGTACGAGTTCCTCTCTTTGTTCCAAGCTAAGAGTGTCTGAGAGGCGGGTTTTCGACTGTGTTAGCTTCTTCACAGGAATGACTACATCTGCATGTGGAATCAATAATCTCAACTCTTTTGAACCAAGTTGAGGATAGCTCTAGCCAATCTGACTTTGTCTTCTAGAGTGTTCATAATAGTATTTGTCACAATCGTGCTTAAACCAATTGAGTTTATCGCTTCTTTTAGTGGGGCATCCTTATCATCGATTATGAAGTGGGTTAAGATGTCCATGTAAAGCTTGGCTACGCCCAAGGCTGAGACTTCTAGCCCTAGTCCCCTCATGAACTTATCTGCAGGACCTTTCAGAGGCATCCCACCAATTATCGGACTTACCGCAACAACAGGGGACTTCGTATTGCTTAATGCTTTTCTTATCGCCTTGATCGACAGTATCGGTCCTATCGAAGCGATTGGATTGCTCGGACATACGACTATAACATCGGATCGCGCTATACTTTCCAGAACGCCCTTGGCAGGTCGAGCTGACTCTGAACCATTGTATGTGACTCCCGTGATTGGCTCGCTAGAACGTCTCTTAACGAAGTATTCTTCAAAGTGAACTATTGACCCATCTTGTAGCTTAACTAATGTCTCAACCTTATCATCGGTCATAGGAATTATTCTCACATTGTTAGCATGTAGTGACGAGCAAAGTGTCTCTGTTGTTCGCGAGAGTTTGTAGCCTCCTTTCAGGAGCTCAGTTCGATAGATATGGGTGGCAAGGTCTTTGTCCCCGAGATTAAACCATTTCTCCAGGCCAAAATTCTCATTCAGAGCAACCAGACAGTTGAAAGTGTCATCTTTGACTCCCCAGCCGTTCACTTCATCGGCTATCCCAGCTAATGTGTACATCAGAATATCGAGGTCAGGCGAAATGTG
Source organism: Candidatus Atabeyarchaeum deiterrae (assembly GCA_037310415.1). Lineage (GTDB taxonomy): Archaea > Asgardarchaeota > Atabeyarchaeia > Atabeyarchaeales > Atabeyarchaeaceae > Atabeyarchaeum > Atabeyarchaeum deiterrae. Next base: position 926,900 of record CP147780.1, on the reverse strand, counting down.
CAAACCGAAAAGATCAAAGTCGTCACCAGTATTCCCGACGACCACTAACTCCCCACGCTCTAGGAGTTTCGATAAACCGAGTACGAGTTTGGCGCCTCCGACACCGCCGCTCAGCGCAGTGACCAGCAAAGTTGGGGAGCACCTCTGTTGCTATGTATTGAAGATATGTGTAATGTGCTTTCGTACATATATTTGATCATGCGCGAAGGCCAAAATCGTGGCTATTTAGATACAACCTTGAAACCGCTAAGTTTTCCAAGATCTTCTCTAATGGGGATGGTTTTTCATCCGACATTTTGAACAACTGAAGATTGGAATCATCAAAAAGAACAAAAGTGCATCTGATTTCCAAGAAAGTCATGTCACCTTCAACTCCGTCTCAGCTGCTCGATCAAAACAGGTGAATTCTAGCAGGAAATAGCTCCAACCGTAAGAAAACCAAGATCAGACCAAAAAGGGTTAAGGGTGTTCCAGTTCTTCTCCTCGAACCGGTCGCCTATGCCTTTTCTACAATCCCGCCCACTTCACTTGGACCGACAGTAACGCCTTTGTGACTTTTCACCCATTGGTCAATTGGGGTTCCCAGAGCTTTCTCGACTACTGGGCGGTGGATCGAGTTCATTGCACAGAAGGGTATTATTGGTCCGGGAACACCCTTTTTGGCAGGGACACCATAGTGTATGACGCATCTGCAGACTCTCTCGCCGTCAAAATTGAATGGATCCATGAAGTGCATTGAACCGACTAGTATTGCTGATCGACTATACTTTCCTAGTGCTTCATATGAAGGGTCTGTAAATATAGTTTGTAACATATCTGCGATCGACTCGTCTTTGACGAATTTTTCTACGACGTCAAGAAGTTGACCTTCGAGTGTTCCCTCCTGCTGGCGCTTGTTTAGCTCCTTTATTAATCCGATGTAGTCGACGTAGTGTGTTATGGGGTTGACGGTGCCATCCTCCTCAATGAAGAGATATGTTGCAACTCCACATGCTGGGTGACATGAGAACTCAACTCCCTGCTTGCCTGTAAGTGGCCCAAGAACTCTGCTTAGTGGAACAGTCGAGCAACAAGTGTAGAAGTCTTCCGCCTTAATCATGCCATTTGTCTGTTGCTCCATAAGCTTTGAGACGTCTGGTATTGTAATCCTCATTTTTTCTCTTTCTTCTTTATCGATGCGCCCCGTTATCGAGACAGGCTGGAAGTTTATTCCCCTAACGATGTCCTTGTTTTTGATGGCGAAACGAACTATGTCACCGATTTGATGGTCGTTTACTCCCTTTACTATTGTTGGAACTAGAACTATGCTATGTAGTCCTGCTTTTCTACAGTTCTCCAGGGTTTTCAATTTCATCGGTAGCAGATTCCTTCCTCTAGCAGCTATGAATGGTTCAGGTGTCACACCATCAAACTGCAGATAGAGGGTGCTTAGTCCAGCCTCTTTCACGGCCTTGGCAAAATTAAAGTCTTGCGCGATTCTTATTCCGTTCGTCGCGATCTCAACGTGACTGAATCCAACTTGTCTAGCAATCTTGACTATCTCTGGGAAGTCTTTTCTTATGGTTGGCTCACCACCAGCAAACTGGACAGCGGGGGCTGGCACTGGCATGTTACTCTTAAAGTTAACGAGGATTTGGCGTATCTCGTCTAGTGAGGGTTCATAGACGTAGCCAGCATGGGCGGCGTTAGCGAAGCAGATGGGACAACGAAGGTTGCATCTGTTCGTAACATCAATCAAAGCTAGAGCTGTGTGAGACTTGTGATTAGGGCACAATCCACAATCATAAGGACATCCTTTCTTGGTTTCGGTTCTAGGATTTTCGACCCCGCACCCGGGGTAGTCTTGCTCTGTGGCCCTCTTGAAGTAATTAGCGTCTGACCAGTAGGTGTCGGTGAAGGTCCCGTGCTCTTTGCATGTCTTCTCAATAATTACTTTTCCGTTCTTCTCCTTGATCTCAGCGTCAATAACCTTGAGACACTCTGGGCATACGCTCTTTGTAGTATGTGGCAGAGAAAGCGTACCTGAACATGACATATTACTCACTCCTCGAAAACATTTATTGATTCATCAGATTCCTACGTGTACTAGATTCGATTCTTGAGAATAGAATCCTTGGCAGTTTCAACATATGAGCCTTTGTAGCTTCCGAACTGCAGATAAGACGAGGGTCGCTCCTGAATATAAATCAGTTTCCATATTTCTCATACTCGGAATCTGAATCGCCTAGAACTCTATTAGTATCTCTGCTAAGCGTACCAGAAGATACTTCAGCCAACGAGATCCCTACTATTCATCTTCTGCCTTCTCGGGCGGCTTGACTTTTATTCTGAGCAAGTCGATTCCTTCGCCAGTAATTGTGAAAGACACCCAATTGGAGTCATGGTGCACACCCTTCAGTTTCCTCACCCTGAACTGCTTCACTAACAAACCAACCTTCATTAAGTTTGGCTCGTAGCGTAGGTCTATAATCCCGTCAACAATGTACTCGAGGAGTTCCTCGTATATCTCGAAGACTTTCAACCCGTAATGGTGTGAACAGAAAACTGGTAGAAGACGTTCTTTCGAAAGCTCTGCCCTCCAAGTTTTCACATATTCAACTGTTCGATATGGCTCTTTGAGGTTAAGGAACCAAAGCTCGGTTATCGAATCAATGAACATAGCTCCACGATTATGCAGCCCGAATCTGTCAACCACCTCAGCAATCCTTGAGGTGAGATCATCTAGCTCTGTTGGCGATTTGACATAGGTTACATAATCAGGGATTGACGATTCATCAGGCTTCATTCTGAAAGAAAAACAGTCAATAAAATGTAATAGATTCTTCTTTATGTACGGCTCAGGAAACCAACCGAAACTCGTTAATTGCTGCATAACCCCAACAGGTGAATCATCAAGGCAAACCAGAATACACGGCTCTCCCGCCTTAAGACGTTCATAGATTAACTGAGTAAGAAGTACAGACTTCCCGGTACCTCCCTCACCAGATATCAATGTAAAGCTGTTCCGCGGAACCCCCTCAGGAAGAGAGAAATCTAAAGCTTTTATTCCTGTCTTAAAGTAACCCATTTCTTTAGAAGAATCAGCAGTCATATGGTTAACCCCTTCTCGTTTCGTGCCACCAAGGTCGGTGAATCAAGATATTGGTTTCATACTATTTTAACATTGGGTCAAAACCTTTCCGAGAAACCCCACTCAGGAATTCTCTTAGGAAAATCTTATTATCAGCTACGAACACAGTCTATTAGTGTTACCCACATGATACCACAGATTACTATGTATGAGGGCGGTACCTCTTGAAACTAGTTACCGTGAAGCTCCCAGAGGCTTTCCTCAGCGGTATCGATGAACTCATCGAGTCAGGAATCTACCCGAATCGCAGTGAAGTAATAAGAATTGCGATAAGAGACATGTTGAAAAAGGAACTCTGGGGTACGGGTCGCCCCAAAGGAACTTGAGTAGACAGAACCTTGGTTCGACTGGCTTCATCTGGGACTTTGAGAAGTATATTTCTCAGCTATTGATTTGAAGCATCTGCACTTTCTTGACCCGCCAGTCTCTTGAAAGGTCGTTCAAAGCACCAGAATTGTCCGACAGTACCTGAAGTTCGTTACAATGCTCCCTTCAGCACGCCATTTATCTTCTGTCGCATTTCGTTCGCGGCTCTGGACGGATCTTCGGATTCATATATAGAACGCCCTATTATGGCGTATTTGCAGCCTGCATCAAATGCCTCTCTTATTTCGCCTCCTTGGGCTCCGATGCCCGGCGAGTAAATCGGAACCTGATCTCTTATTGCCCTATAGATCTCTCTGATCTTCTCTGGGTAGGTTGCTCCAACTACTATCCCGTCAGCTTTCCATCTCGCCGCTTTCTCAGCAAAAACCATGTATTGTGGTCTTGGTTTCGCAGACTCTTCTGATAGTACTTGTTGGCCGTAGCCTTCGATCGACCCTCTGTGGGACATGTAGGTTAACAATATGACCCCTTTTCCTTGTTCCCTTGACAGAGTCATTATTGGCTCTATTCCACCTTCCCAGCCTACAAAGGGGTTTGCGATTATAGCGTCGAATCCAGCGTCGAAGTAGTGTGTGGCTATCCATCTGTTTGTGTGTTCAACGTCATTTGCTTTGCAGTCCATTATCAGAGGAAGAGAGTAGGACTTTGCCTTCTTGATGATGGTTTGCATGAGGTCATAGAGACCCAATGGCAGCAGAAGTTGGTGATTGATCTTCAGAGCAGCCACATATTCGTTGGTTGCTTCGAGAATATAGAGAGCCTTCTCAAGCAAATGGTTGCGGACCTCGTCGAGGCGCCCTTGAGGCAGCCTTTCAGAGACATCGAGAGCCAGTACTATTCTTGTCGCCCGGGAGGCTGAACTCTCATCGAGTACCTGCCTGAAACTTTTTGAGCTGTTGTGCATGTGGCATCCGCTCTCTCCCCTTCAGTAGCCCCTGCATATAGATAAATGTAGCCAATGAGTTCTAGTGATTATGGCCCTATGACTCATAAATTGTGTCATGCCCTCGATTTATTCATGTCGATGCGATGGAGGATGTCGTGGTGGTTCTCTTATGACTCTAGAGAGTTGGATGCCTGTTTTCAGACGCGCAGCTGAAAACGTTAGGAGGGTTGTTAAGCCACTCATTGGAACTGCTGACGCCGGCGAAGTCGTGACAGTCAAGACGGAAGGTGATGTAACTAGCAAAGTAGATGACCTGGCTGAGGAAGCCGCCGTCAAAGCTCTCGAGGACAGCGGCATGGATTTCAGTTTAGTCAGTGAAGAATCAGGCAGAAGCTTCTTTGGCAAATGCAAGAGTGAAACCACCATAATCCTTGATCCGATTGATGGCAGCGCTAATGCAATTCGCGGAATCCCAGCATATTCTTTCTCAATAGCTGCTGCCACTGGCAAATGTTTAAGCGATGTTCATGAGGCTCTCGTGGTCGATCTGGCAAGAGGAGAATATTACGAAGGTGAATTCAGGAAAGGGGCCAAATGTAACGGTATTAGTATTTCGCCATCCAAGGTTGAGAGACTTTCTGAGAGCATGATCAGTGCAGATTTGAACATCGTGGACTTGCGCGTCTATATGAAAAGAATCTTGCGGGTTCTCAATGTTGCAAAAAGGAAGAGATACCTTGGGACGAACGCATTGGAGATCTGCTTTGTCGCATCTGGGAAATATGATGCATTCATTGACTTGAGAGGGATAGCTAGAGTCACTGACATTGCTGCCGCTTATCTGGTCTTAGAGGAAGCTGGCGGCGTAATGGTCGGCAGAAATGGTGCTGAGGTTAACGTAGAGTTGCTCCCCACCTCAAAATTATCATTTATCGCCGCAGCTAATCGCAGTCTTTGCAGGAATATCATATTGAACGTTGGGTGAGAATTCACCTGACTTTGGTGCCTGGAGGGATCGATGGATCTGCAAAGATCAAGTATGGTCTTCCATCGACATCTGCAGCAAGTAACATCCCTTGACTTTGAACACCCATGAGTTTCCTAGGTTCCAAGTTAGCCAGTACGATCACGTTTTTGTCTTCTAGATCCTCCGAGCTGTAGTATTCCGCTACTCCGGCAACCACTTCTCGAATCTCGTTGCCCAGATCAACCTTCAATTTGATTAGCTTCTTTGAAGAAGCAAGTTTTTCCGCAACTTTGATCCTGCAGACCTTTATCTCAAACTTCTGAAAATCGCTAAGAGTAATATTCTGAGACATGCTACAAGCACCCCTCAAACATTCATTTCTTATTCTTATGTTCGTCTTTCAATTAAGCAATGCGGCCAATCCATAATGAGAAGAGTTAAGGGGAACATAGGCAATATAAAACAGTTGTGCATGACAACTGATTATATATTCCACTCAGTAGATAGCCGTTCCATTATTGTTGGGGTTGGAGGCAAGTGGCAATATGGATTATTCAAGACTTGGAGTTGCAGTCGGGATCACAACGATCCCCTTGTACTTGTGGGTTCTCCTTTTTATTGTTCCTCCAGATGTTAAGTTTCAGATTGCCAATCCTGTCCTCTTTGCGCTAACCCAATACTTTGCTGCGCCATTATTCTTCTCAATCCCATGGATTCTTTTCATATACCTTGGCAGAGACAGGTTGAGTGCTTCAATCAAACACATGACGGAGACGTCATACATCATACCAGTGAGATGGAGGATATTCTATGGTTTCAATACTCTAATAGTGTTGCTAGTCTTTGGACTTCCATTCCTCTCCCCAGTCTTGGCGGTCATAGGCGGAATTATACTTGTAGGCAGAATCTACTATGGGGCTGAATCCATAAGAAAGAAAAGCCGACGTGCCAGGGCGTTTCTCATATTCCTCCTTCTTATCATCTTCGGTGGTACCCCAACCATCATCTTGATCTATTTCCTATCAAGGTATATTGGACTGTACTATGTGATCACGTCTTTCTGGTCCAGCATTATTCAGAATATTTATGCTTTTACCCTTTGCATTGGAGACGCTTTGGCAGTCGGTTCCCTACTATGGTTCATCTACGCTGGAGCAGCCGAGTTTGAATTTCAAGCATACGGCCTGCGCATCTCGAAACCACCCGCGAAACTGATATGGTTGTTCGAAGCCATAGTCTTCGCGATTTTCGTCGTCATTGGTCTCCAATACTTCTTAACTCCTTCACTCCCACTTCCAGGATCTTCCTCTACTCTCAACTTAATCAACATTGTTTGCTTAGGGATTGTGGGAGTCATATTCTTGGTATCAACCTTCAAAGGGCTCAAGAGAACACGGGGTAGGAGCTCAGTTTGGGGACTCATTTTCCTGATGGCATTCCTAGCACTCTACGTATTCACCTTGGCTAATCCTACTCCAGATGCAGCATCTATAGCAGTGTTTAGCGCCGCTGGGTTATTCCTGCTAATGTATTTCATAAGTTATCTCAAGGTCAGACCGAAATAGTGACCTTAAAGCAGACGATCCGTGATGCAGTAGACCAAATCTAACAAGGAGAGTGCAATCTTTGATTCGGTTTCTTTCCTTAATATGACTCCAAGAAAGCGAGGGATAGAAATGAAACAGGTAGTGATAGTAGGCATAGGGAATACTTTGCTTGGAGACGAGGGTGTGGGGGTACACGTTTTAAACAAGTTGCGCTCTGCGCGTTTGCCCAAAGGGGTTGAGCTTGTTGAAGGGGGAGTCGGCGGCTTAGCTCTTCTTGACAATGTTAAGGGCTTCGACTGGGCCATATTCATAGACTCTTTGGCAGGTGATACACCTGGGAGAATTCACCGATTAACTGGTAACGACATCGATACTAAAGTCAAGACATCACTTCACCCAACTTCCGCCCACGATGTCGGCTTGCCCGAAATGATAAAAATTGGAAAGTCGGTCTACCCCGACGAAATGCCAAAGAAGATCATCATATACGGGATCGAAATAACGGAACTGAAAATGTACTCGGCTGAGCTCAGCAGAGAGATCAGAGAGACTGTCGACAAGGTTGCGGAACTGATCCTTCAGGATCTAAGAATAATCAGGAAGTGAAGATTAGGAGCAATAGACTCTTGGGCTTGGACAGAGGTCTCACTGAGAGAGAATGGGTAAGAGAATCACCGCTATACGAGCGCTTGTCAAGGGGAAGGGTCAGATGTGGCGTCTGTGAGCGAAGGTGTACGATAGACAAGGGAAAAGCAGGCTTCTGTAGAACTAAGATGAACGTCGAAGGTACACTATATTCAGTTACATACGGCGATATTTCAACTATGAGCGTGAACCCAATTGAGAAGAAGCCGCTCTTTCATTTCTGGCCAGGAAGCTTGGCGTTGACCGTGGGGAGCTACGGGTGTAATCTCACATGCCCATAGTCAAGGATGCGACAAAGTGCATCCTTCGGAAAGTTGCATCTTGACGGGCAAGGTGTCAGAATTTCGATGTCAGCAAATCTCCCCCGAGCCCTTCCAATGCGAATTACATAGACCCAGAGACACTTGTAAGTCTAGCAAAGAGATCCCATTCCAATGGAACATCCTTCTCTTTCAATGAACCGTCTACATCTCTTTTCGAGTACTCCCTCGACGTGATGAGAAGAGCTAAGGAGAAGGGACTTTACAATACCTATGTAACGAATCTCTATTCAACATTAGAAGCGCTCAGACTCATAGTTAATAGTGGCTGTGATGCTTTCTGTGTGAATGTAAAAGGTGACGCAATTGCCGTAAGGAAGTATTGCGGAGTAGATGCCGAAATAGTCTGGCGAAATCTGAGAGAATTGAAGAAGTATGGGAAACACATCGAAGTAGTCACTTTGGTTATTCCCACTGTCAACGACAAGGAAACCATACTTAGATTGATTGCGTCTAGGATGAGAAATGAACTGGGCGCTGAAGTGCCATGGCACTGCACAAGATATTATGCTGCACACAAGGCATTGGCACTTGGTCTATCCCAGCAGACTCCGATCAGCTCTCTGGAAAGAGCAAGGGAGATCGGTCTAGAAGAAGGCTTGAGATACGTTTACCTCGGAAATGTGCCTGGGCACCCAGGAGAGAATACTTATTGCCCAATATGCAACAATCTCTTGATAGAGCGCAGTGGACTGAGCATAGCATATTGTGCAATTGATCAGATAGACAATACCTGCCCCGATTGCCACTACAGAATAGGAATACGAGGGAAATGCTTGCAGGGAAATGCAGTATCACTCAACAACCCAAGAAACCATCAAGGAAGGATATAGGCGATATATTCATTTGCAGATTCGAAAGCCATGAGCAAAGATATTAAATGAATAGATATAAGTTAATGGATGCAAGTGATCTTATAACGACGAACAAGTCGGAGCACTCGGTTATTGAGCACCTAGAGATGGTGGGGGATATGGATCATCGAAAGTTGCGGAGATCCGAGGTCAATGTCAAAGCCCAATGACAAGGAGAGGGAAAAGCCCGATGCAAGGGTTAAAGAAGATAGAATCTGGGCTTTGATCAAAGACTACTCTTCCGAGAAAGGTGATTGCAGGTACTACAGCCAAGACCTCAGTTCACGCTGCAGGCTGGATCCCATAACATTCAGGGCCTGGGACTGCGAAGGAAGAGTATTTACCAACGGTTTTTGCTGTGAAGCTTTCCTTGAGTCTATGGAACACAGAGACATTTACATGTTACAGTACTGGTTTGAGCCTGTAAATGAAGACGCAATGACCAAGAAGGTCAGTGAATGGCTAGAGGCAATCAAGGACAATCTCTCCATGAAAGGCATTGTCATAGTGTTTCCCGACGTCAGTGGGGCATCTCAAGCCAAAGAGATTATTAAGAAAGCCAACCTTGGGCTCGGGAAGAAAGTCTGGGTCTTCAGTGATGCAGAATGGGAAAGCGAGATGGTCGACATGTTAGTAATTGGCGAGCCTAAATAGCATGACATTCACAAGAATCTTCAAAACGGCTGATTGTTCCATATTCTTCTCCTATGGCAACATTCTTTAGGGTTAGAAGCTTCATCCATGCGGTAGATATGTTCTTGAAGCCATCAGATTCAGCTCTTGTTGAATGATGCACTATGAGAGAAGACAATATTATTCGTGATGGCAACTACTTACTGGTTGTCTTGGATGACAAGAGAAGATGGATAGTGAAAGCGGAAGCAGGTGGCGACCTCCACACGCATAAGGGAATAGTCAAGTTCGACAACTTGATCGGACGAGAGTTCGGCACTATTGTGGAGAGCGCGAAGACGGAGTTTACTGTTTTCAAACCTACAATGGCAGACATGGCGTTGCTTAAGATCATTAGGCAGACTCAAATAGTCTATCCTAAGGACTCAGCACTAATAGTAATAAACTGCGGAATAGTTCCTGGTAGTATTGTCGTTGAAGCTGGCACAGGAAGCGGCTCATTGACAACCATGCTAGCGAGCTATGTCAAACCAACGGGTCGCGTCTACACTTATGAAGTCAGAGAGGATTTCATCAATCTAGCCAAGAAGAATATAGAGCGTACTGGTGTATCGGAATGGGTCGAGATCAAGAATAGGGATATAGGCAACGGGATTGACGAAAAGGATGTAGATGCTGTGATTCTGGATTTGGCCACTCCTTGGTTGTTTATTCAATCTGCCAGAGAGGCATTGAAGGGAGGCGGATCTCTCTTGTCTTACTCTCCCACAATAGAGCAGACTCAGAAGACAGTTAAGGCGCTGGAAGACAACTTGTTCCGAGATGTTCAAACATTCGAATCTCTAGTGAGGAAGATACTCGTTAGAGAAGGAAAGACGCGTCCAGAGACTTTTATGGTGGGGCATACAGGTTACATGACGTTCGCACGAAAGGCTTTGATAAAAGAGTAAGGCTGAACTTCAGCAAACTACTTCTTGATGGATGCTTGAGTGAAGCGACGTTCAGTCTTGAATGGCTTGAATTCCACGCCTGAACCCATGTAGAACTTGCTGAAGAACTCGACCCAGTGTAGTCGCAAGGTGTGGAGGAACGCTAGCAAACCTTCAAACGGGATTACAGCGACTATTGCGATAAGGACTCCGATGAAGCTCAGGGGCAAGGTCTCACTCGGCAGCCGCATATCACCGGGGTTAGTAATAGTTGGGAAGAAAACCGGAGCAGGGAGCACAGTGGGGAGCAGCTGTGTTGTCACTAAGGCATACGCGGTTGGCAGTCCTATTATCAGTCCGAGCAGGAGTCCTTTCTTGAAGCCTATGCGGAACCGCGTGAGAAGAGCGATGAAGAATGCTAGGAAGATCCCAAATCCGATATATGTGCTCATCTGGGAGCCTGGGTCTTCACCCGTTGCTAACACCATCCCTAGTTGGAGACAAAGTAGGCTGATGACAGCATGAACAAGGTTCAATGCGAATATTCGGGCGAAAGAAACTGAGTTGCTGAGAAGTGAGATGACGTAATCGAGAGCTTCTCCAAATCCCTCCGTTCCGTGATGTTTCATTTCAAAGATCATGAAGATCACTACTGGGACAATCAGACCAACAACGAAAACTCCCAGGGCGTTAAAAAAGGGTGGCAAAGGCACTCTATACCATAACACCTTGAGCGTGAGAGGGGTAGGACTGAACCAATTTATGAAGTTGACCCCGTCCTGAACGTGGGTACCCACGCCGAAAATTAGGAGTGCGGCAGACCAATAAGTAACTAATAGCAAACCTGGAACGAAGAATGCTTCAGTCCGTTTGCGCTCTATCAATCTATTTATAAGGTTTAGAACCAAGCCAAATGAGATCTGAAAAACGCCAATCCATACGGCGAGCTCAATCAAATAGACTTGCCCAGCTTTGTTTTCAGGGCTGAACCACCACGCGGGAAAGTGAGAGCCCCAGGCTGAGCCAAGAAGTAATCCGCCTATCATCGCTGCTAACCCACATGGTATGAGAAGATAGCTGGCTCGTAGCATGTAGTTGACATACTCGCCAGCTCGGTACTTGATCTTTTTCAGGGTGTAGCCTATAATACCTACCATCAGAATGATGAAGCCGTGACCCATGTCCGCAAACATGATACCAAAGATAATTGGAAATGTGATTAGAAAGAAACTAGTAGGATCTATTTCATTGTACGATGGGGTTCCATAAGCCTTTACAAGAAACGCGTAGGAGCTGGCGATCGTTGGGTCCTGCATTTTTGAAGGGTATTCTTCAGGAGCGAAATCCGGTTTATTGAAACTGATTATGGCGGCGTTGGCTGTTGAACTCTCCACTATCATTTTCAGCTTCTCTCTGGACTTCTTCGGTACCCAACTCCAAATCTCGATCGTGCTAGGTGTCTCTCGGAATAGGCGTTCCGCTTCCATCCTGTCTCTTTCAATGAGCAGTAGCTCCTGAGCAACGAGTAGCTCCTTGCCAGACTTCTTGCCAAGCTTGGCGCCTTGTTCTTCGATGTCTGTGCTCTCTCCATCAAGCTCAGCGAGTCTCTTTTGGGAAGCTGAGATAACTTGCTTGGCAGTTCCTTTGGCAGTCTGAGGAAGGCGAAACTCCTGAAAACTGAAGGATGTGAGAATCCTGTCCAAGATGTCTCTCTTCTCATTGAGGACTCCCACAATAACGACACTTTCTGATTTTCCAATAGAAACCTCGTTGAATATGTAAGCGTCATCTGTTGCCTCTTTTATGTTCCATTCGAGTCTCCTTACTCTCAGGGACTTGACGATCCCCGCTACGGCATAAAGATCTCGTCCACCTCCCAAGTGAGAGAGATCGATACCTAGAGGCTCCAGCGCCTGCGCGACCTTCAGCAGACCTGTCTGTTCCTCCTTCTCTTGCTGAACCCTCGAAAGCGACACGCGAAGCTCTTCAATCTTCTGTTCAACCTTCTGGCAAGTTTCCTCCGCGTATCTTCTAACTCCATCGACAGTCTCGTCAGAGACGCTGGTAGATTTCTTGAGAGTAGGTGCCACTGTCTTTTCAGTTTTCAGGAAGTCGTTTATTCTAGCGATCCGTGCAATAAGTGATGAAATCTCTTTCTCATGCTCCAACGTACGAGAAGCGAAGCCCTCTCTCTTCTCCACATCAATGAGTTGAACCAGACCACTCTCATGAAGGGATCTAACGAGTCCCCTCTCAGCATCCTTGTGGCAGATTATTTTTGCAATGTACATCTCTGATGATCTGAACATATTGGATTCGCTCCGTGTTGGGTTCGAGAAGGCTCTCGTTAGGTGTTCCGAAATATGCATAATCAGTCATTGAAGCGTTATCATGTCGATAATAATTAAGATTTAAGCTTTCTGCATGCAAGTTCGAAAGATGCTGCCTTTTCGCCCTATCATTTGCCAATGTCAGCTGAAAAACTTATAAATAGATCAAATAAGATATTCTGAGTCGTTGAACACGCCGAGGGCTGAAAGGGTGATCACGTTGCCAAACGCCTTGGAAGCAATAAGAGAAATTGAAAGCCGGGCCGATGAAATCATCAGAAACGCTACAAAGAAGGCCGAGTCTAGCAAGAAAAAAGCAGTCGAAGAAGGGGACGTAACGAAGAAGCAATCGATTGACGATGCCCACAAGAAGGTGTTTGACTATAGAAAGAAGAAAGAGAAAGAGATCGAGAAAGAAAGCGTGGACATAATCAATAAAGCGAAAAAGGAAGTCGATGAATTCAAGAGTAAAACCTCGTCCCACTTACCAAGTGCCGCCGACGCTGTAGTTAAGATGGTTATAGGCGAATAGACTTGTTTGGTGAGGAATCATGAGCAAGACAGAGACAGCTGAATCGATTGAAGGCAAGATCAATAAGATGGAAGTCGTAGGCGAACCCGAGCGACTGAAGAAAATCGAGAAAAGAATCATGGATGAAGCAGAAGAAAAAGCTCGAGAGATCACCAAAGAGGCCGAGAAGGCGAGAAAACAGATTTTGGAGGATAAGAGGAAAGAAGGGGAAATCGAAGCCGACAAAATCACTCGTAGTGGGACAGAGGAAGCTGACTCGCTAAAGAGGCAGAAAGCGGCCGAAGCTAGGCTAAAAGCAAAACAGATTATTATTGCAGCAAGAGAGGACCTAATCAATGAGGCTATCCTGAAAACCAAAGAGAAGCTACACGGATTGACATCTTCTAGGGAATACATTGATGTTCTTGGCAAATTGATAGAGGAAGGTGCAGAGGGTTTAGGCGGTGGAGAATTAGAGGTGGTCGTCGCAGGAAAGGGGACCAAAGTCAGTGTCGACCTAGCCAGTATTGCCAAGCGTGTGGAGAAGTCAACAGGAAAGAGCACGGCGATAAAGCTCGCCCAAGGTGCTTCCAGTTCGATTGGTGGGGCGATTGTCAGAAAAGCCGACGGAAGTATCATGATTGATAATACTTTCGAGGGCAGAATTGAACGAATAATCCGAAACATCAGGATTAGAGTGGCTAAGGTATTGTTCGAGTAGGCTTGTTCTTATAGCCACTTTCATTCACACGGTTTACATTCTTGCCATGTTCTCTATTTAGAGCGTTCAAGTCGAAATCGAAAAATAGAACCCACCAAAAAGGGGAAGGAATGACCTACAATCTAGGCCATCTGTCCGATGAGCAAGAATGCGATCAGAAGACCGTAGATACCGATGGCTTCAATGAATACAATGAAGATCATCGCTTTACCGAAGACTTCTGGACGCTCACTTATAGCACCGACCGCAGCTGCACCAGCTGATCCCATGCCCAATCCAGCACCGAGACCAGCCAGACCCATTGCTAATCCGACTCCGACACCGATCAGACCTTTATACATGGTGTCTCCAGGGGTCTGGGCATTAACTAAGACGAAGGTCGCCGATATTGTGGTCAACAAGACTGACGCCGACAGCAATATCAAAGTTCTCCGTGTAATGAAGGGTTTAGTGTTCTTTCCCTTATTTTTCATTGTTTTTCCTACACCTCCTACTTGTGCCGCAATCAGAGGCTTGCATACTTGTCCTAGAAGAACGTTAAGATATTTCGTATCTTTTGAATCGGGATTTTCTCATACTTACCGATTATCACCGCTTTGATGTTACGTAGCTCATAGAATTTAAGGTTTAGGTATGCCAATGCAATTCCGATGTGAAAAGAGTAACCTGTAAACTCTTTGAAACTCCGATGGGCAATATAACGGTCAGCCAAGCTCTCAACCTGAGTCAAATCAGGTTCTTTCTCATATAGCTCGCGCGCCTGTTGAACTACTTCTTTGTATCCAGTTGAGGCAAATGTGTTGAGAAGCTCACCGACGGTGCGTGCTTTCGCCATTTCGTCTAGATTAAGACGAAGCTTGTGCTTCATTGGTATTATGAGAAACTCCAGCACAGTGGGCGGCAAGCTCAGCTGCTTCCAACGAAGGGCGACTACCATGTTGCTCAGATCAACCCTTGCGCCAATCAGGTTCTGAGCGTGAGTTCTGTCTATTTGCCCAAGTTTCTTCTTGATCAGTAGCCAGAGCGATTTGTAGAGGACTTTGTCAAGTGCTGATTCCAGAGGAACTGTTGAATGAGTGGATTCATATGCGGGAAGCGCTTTGGTGAGTGCTGCTTTTAGAGATCGATCCTGAACTTCTTCGATAAGCTGTACGATTGACTGTGAATCCAGCAGCTTTCCGAATTCATCGCTTGTCTTTGTCGAGGTAGTTATAATCGATTTCATAGCTTCGGCTTTCGGTATTCTGTTTTGAACTGCTCGAATGACTGTCTTCAACCCATCTATGTCAATCTTCTTAATGTAGGTCTCCAAGAAACGCCTAGCTTGGGTCGGAGTATACCGGCAGATCATGTTGAAGGTTGAAACAAGAGCCTTGGTCAAAGCTTGGTCAATCTCGAATAGGTCCACTGGTGTCTTCGTCAGCACCTCAACAAGTTCGCCACCAGTAGGTGTCGCACCTAGTGATCTCATGCTTTCCTCAAACGAGTCCGCCTGCAAGATTTTTTCGTAGTCTCCTGCGCTCAGCATCTTGGAGATCAATGCCCTGATTTTCGCATTCAGGTAGGCGTATCTTCGTGGGTTTCTGATGTACAATCTCCTTGTGGCCTCCTGCGGCCTCTACGGATCTGGCGGTGACGTATTGAGATAGTGATTGTTACCTATTTATAAGCTCTGGGAAACGCGATATTATCGACATCGAAGAAACTTGCTTTGAAACACGCACCCAGTCTGCTTCTTAGTATGGGGGTCTCCACTCTTTTATTACTCGCGTAATAACCGGCTCGGAAAGATCGAAGAGAGTATCTCGCGTCAGCTAATTGGTGTGCGCTATCACAATTTCTTTACTTGCAGATAGAGTTATTCTTAGCGCTCTTGATGCTATTGATTTTTTGACTGTAGCAAGAAATCGCGGACCCTTGAACACTTTATAAGCGCGCTAATCGCGCGCTTAGCGCGATCGAGGATGGTCTAGATGCGAAGCCATAGTGCTCCTTGGGTGGGCGAATAGGCGCGTGCCCTTCACAACATCAGCGAGGAATGAAAAAGAGAGTAGAGGAGTCCATGCGTAGAGGAAAGAGTAAGATAATAGGACTTCACATAGACACGTTATCGAATCTCAAACCACTAAACTTCAATCAAAGTCATATTTACCTATGGGGTCATCTTAGCCAGCAGGGTCTCAAAAAAAATAGTAAGGTTGCCGGTCAAAAAAGAGAATTCGCCGTATCGCCTTACCTTCACAACCTACTGAGAGTTGCTCTCGCAAGCCTTGGTTCTAGAGAGCTTACTCATCTTCTGCTGTCTTAACGCCGGTTTCCTCGGCTTCTTCTTCTCCGCCAGCTCCAGCCGGTTCGCCGATGGCAAAGCGTTGGCCAACTCGGGTTATCTTAACCTTAAGTTTCTGTCCAGGTTTCGCGCCTGGGATGAAAACCACGAGTCCCTCGTATTTCGCTACACCTTCACCACGTTTACTGGTGTCGGTTACTTCAAGGTCGTATACTTTGCCCACTTCGACGGGTTTGGGTGCGAAAGACCTGCCTTCGCCACCGCCGTAACCACCGCGGAAGCCGCCGCCTGAACCTCTTCTGTAAGACATCTTTTTCTTCACACCTTACTCAGTTCGTTTTTCTTTATGCAAGCTGTAGAGTACACTCTTCTCCTGAAAAAGGCATCAAAGAACATCCTGCATCACATTTCCGCAAGGTTTCCGAGCCTTTCTAGAAAGAGAACGTGCCTTCAGCAACCTGTCCCTCAAAGCTTTTTCAGATATTTAAGGGTATGGGGTTGGAAAGAAGTTTCGATCACACTTCAAACTGGTCCTAAACGCGTTAGTGTGAGTCCGCACCACACGCCCGCTGGAAGGAGATCAACAGGTACATGGATATACGTGACACAGCGGATGGCAAAGAAAGAGAACGGATGGTACTAATCTAAGAGTCTCCTGCTATTCTAGTTCTATCTAAATAGGGAGAAGGCAGTCAAGACACCTATTTTAGTAGCTTGAGCTCTTCTTGAAGAGGCTCTATTTGCGACTGATAGCTGTTGTAATCGGCGAGGCAATTGCAGTGATTGAGTTTCATTTTGGCATACTGAATCTGGTACTTGATAATACTCAGGTGTTCTCTGAGTGAGCTATTACTTGGCTCGGTCATAGGATGAGTGTTTGCTTCTTATGTATGGTTTTTTGGAATTTCCTTGAGACAGTGCAGGCCACAAGTTTGTCAAGCCGAATCGATTCGACAAGAGGTTTAACGAGAAGGAATTGAAGAAGTATCTTACCAAGTATGTACTATTCAGTCTACTTTCGTGTCAGAATGATTTGGATCGTTGAAACCATCCTGGCTCTGCCTTCGCCTTCTCTGGGCGGCATTTCTTCGGTACCTATAGTGATATTGCTTATCTCCAAGCCTTCCATCAATCTGTTTCTGGTTATCTCGACAGCGTCGACTGCAGTAGATATCGCGTGTCCTCTCGCCTTCACAGTGACTTCTTTGACGTTTGGCCCGCTGAAACCTCTAATAATCCACAAGACGTAATCCATCGGGGGGTTTGTACCCACGTATATGATATTTGATTCTCTGGACAAATCTAACTTCCTCGTTGTCGGTTTTAGCAAGGACAATAGGCGACCCTCGCTTTTAAACACCATTGAAATTCTCCGGTAACTAAAATGCACGGGCGATTCCTAACTCTCACGGATATTGCTGTAATAGCTTAGTATCTAGCTCCTCGTCGTGAGCTGAGTAGCATATGCTACTCCCTTTTTCTATTCAGAGTGTCGAAATGTCGATACATAGGAAAGTCAAAACATGGAAGATATGGATGATCAATGGAGACAATATTAAGGACACAGCCAAAGCGAGGATCCAATATGAAGGCAGATTCACCAAGAGAGAATTAGATGAGATCGCAAAGAGGTTCAAGAGAAAAGTTGTGCTATCTATTTCATTGGTACGGTGTTTTGGATGTTCCAACTGAAATTCGGTTACCTGTCAACCTCGGTGTCGATCATAAATGTCGTGAACTTGATCATTGGCGTGTTGGGGAGGATTCATAAATGGTAAACGACGTCAATATCGTGTTCGGGATATTCAGCATAATCTTGGTGAGTTTGTAGATGGAAAAGTTCAATTGTGATAGCCATTGCGAAGACGAACTCCATGGTTCTTTCTTTACAGGTGAAGAGTGGAAGATCATCTATTTTGAAGATGCTGTGTTCCAGAGAGAAGGTGTATGATTCTAAAGTGACTGCCCTTATTATGTGAATAAAAGATGTTTTGCAAATGATCAGTCCTTCAGACCTCTCCAATGTGTAATGTATCCATGCTATCTCGACTACGGTGGTTCTGTAAAAGTAGATGATGAATGTTTAAGAAGGCATTTGATAGATGAAAAGTTTAAAGACGTCGTCAGAAAGCTTGTGGCTGATCTTGGTACCTCGAAAGAAGAATTGGACAGATGCCTTAGTAAGTCAATGGTCATTATTATTTGAGCGCGCACTAGGAATTTTGGGGCTATCCCCTACTCTACTCACATGACCGTCACTCATTTCATCCGTGTAATCCGAACACTTAGAACAGTAATATCGATCAACCTCTACATCATACTTATCCAAATCTCCCCACACCCTCGAACAGTTAAGACATTTGTATTTTATCTTAGGTTGCATATTATGCACACCTCTAAGCGCGCGCCATCGCTTATCCCCGTCCCATTAATACCCTCCCCCCTTGATATAGCCTTCAACCAACTTAGTAGTTTTATTAAGCCTATAGCCTTAAGCCCATTAAGATAACCCTCTCAGATAGCCCTCTATCCCCCTCTTAATGATACCACTATATACTATCTAGTTTCCATCTCAGGAATACATACTACCTCTCCCCCTACGGTAGTACATTCCCCAGCCTTCGGCTTATCGGGATCACGACATACCTCCCAACACGTCTTGTTACCGTTCTTATAAGTTTTTTTCCCCTTCTTCTTAGTCATATCAATTCACCTACAAGATGATCTCTTTCCTTTACGATAATCAGTATGTTGCTTTCCCCTACGATAATCTGCTGAGTCTCGCCACCTACGCTGATCATGCTTTCTTCTTTCCTTTTTCTTACTATCCTCTTTCTTTTCAATCATACCTATCCCCTCTTAAAGTTGCAGAAACATTATCTGCATAAATTTCCATACACAAAGATAGAAGCTAACTAGCTATGGCTCGTATTTTTGCTTGATAGTGAGTACACGCGCGCGTCATCCTAGCCGCAGCCATAACAGCCCACAAGATGAATAGACCAGAACTCGCCCACAGCATAAAAGCGTTCCAGTAACAGAAAACGAGAATCATTCACGCGTTATGCGCGCTGTTTTCTCCTAAGATTTCTCAACTTAAGATTTGCTTTGCTTTCACCTTTCCTAGGTTTGCATTTTCTAACCATAATATCAATCACCTTCTTAACATAACATTTACTCTCCTATAACAACTATCTGTGTATGGAAGCTGGGCAGGTGGGTACAAAAATGGATCAAAGAATAGTGCGCTGTTGTGTTCCTGTCAGCGCAGAGCCATAGGATTACTACAAAGGTTTTGATTCATTTTACCTACCGGATACTCGCTGTCATAAGCCCAACCAAGAAAGACATTATCTTTGCTTTTTCGCGGGGTGCGGAGTTTGAGGACAAATATGGCTTGCTTCAGGGAGTAGGAAAAGTATCAAAACACGTGAAAATCAAAGATCTAAAAGATGTAAACAAAGACGCACTCCGATACTTCATAAAACAAGCGCTGGAGTTTGCAAAATGAAAAAACAAAGGAAATTAACAAGAGCGCGCGCTCAGAAGCCGCTCCAGAATATATAAATTTCCCTTTTCTCGTCTCTACTTATTTATAAATTGTCTAATTATCAAGTTGATTTCGTGAAGAGTGACAATCGCTCTTATCAAGCCCCGAGCCCCACCATATTATTCGCGCTTGTATTTCCTTGCTACTGACTTTCTTACTTGGCGTTGCTTAATGGTAGCCAACATGTGCTTGTCCCAATAGAGAACCGTCTCGACAATTATCGCGGTCGCTATAACTAGGCCCACCACGCTTCCCAGTGCGGCATACACTGCGGCGTAGAACCCGCTGAACGCTAGACCATACTTGTAGCCAAGAATCATGCAGACAATCACCATCGCTGGAAGGAGAAGACCGAGAACGAAATATCTGTAGATACTTGGTATTTGGACTTGCCGTCGTGAACGACGCGGTTTCTTGCTCAAGGTAATTAACGCCACAGTCCCAGTACTTCATATGCAGATAATGATCCAACTTTTTGTTCGCAGAAACTGCCTTCTGACTGCTTAGCAGATTACAACCTGCCCAAGATCGGCAATTAACCTTCCTGGATCGGCTCAAAATGGTCTTGACGCACAAAAGAGGGATGTGGTGGTCCCTAAGGGACCGCGCCAATATAACTCCATATCCCGGTAAGTGCCGTGGCTGCTTGTTGGACGAAGTCGAAGAACGGCTTTGGAAATACGCCTATTATTATGCATAATGCTGCGAGCGTCCATATGGCTATTAGCATTGATCTTGGAGTCTCCTTCACATTCGCCACTTTTCTTGACGGGTCTCCGAAAGCGATCACCTGGACGATTCTAAGATAGAAGTAGACCGCGATAGCGCTGCTGAACAATCCGAATGCCAACAGGGAGTATCCCAGAAATCCTCCAAACTGTGCGGCTGACCAAAGCAGGAGTATCTTGCTGTAGAAACCGTTGAGCGGAGGAACCCCAGCTATTGCGAAAGCTCCAATGCCAAAAGCCAGTGCAGTCAGAGGCATCTTCTTGCCAATGCCACTCAGCTCCGTTAAGTCTCTCGTTTTCGCTGCGTGAAGGAATGCTCCTGCGCATAAGAAGAGGAGCCCTTTAGCAATAGCGTGATTAAGGATCTGGAATAGACTTGCCGTTACACCCAAATAACTGTCAGTAGAGGACACTACAGCAAAACCTATGAAAATATATCCCATGTTCAAGATGCTGGAATATGCGAGCAGCCGTTTTAAGTCACTCTGCACTAGCGCCGAGATTGAGGCAACAATCATTGTGATTATTGCTATGAACCCGATAAGCGGGCGCCAATCTAGGATCGCAACTTCTGGACCTACTGCAATTGGGTAGAACACCACGAACAACACTCTGAAAAGTGCAATGGCTGCTACCTTGATGACCACTCCAGACAACATCGCCGATATTCCACTCGGAGCAGCTGGGTGTGCATCTATCAGCCATGTGTGAGACGGAACAATGGCTGCTTTCACACCAAAGCCTACAACGAGTAGAACAATCAAGAAAACAATCAATGGGGTCGTCGACAGCTTAGTTGCAAGATCCATTCCTTGCATCGCTTTGCCGATGTCTGCAATGTTGAGGGTTCCAGTGATTCCGTATAGGAATGATATTGCATAAAGGACTGTGGTACTGCCTACGGCACCCATGAATAGATACTTCATTCCGGCTTCGACCGGTTCCCATTGCGATTTTCTGAAGGAGACGAGGACATAGGTGGCGATCGCCATCATTTCGAAGAAGACAAATAGCGTGAAGAGGTCGCCTGCGAAGACTACCCCAATCATTCCCATGACAAGAAGCTGCAACAATGAATAATATTTTGGCAATCCCGTGTCATGTTTCATGTAGCCGATCGAGTATATTGAGACTATCAGACCTAGCCCGGAGAAGATTATTGCCATGAAGAGACTGAGGGCATCAGCCTCGATGAGAGCGCCAGAAGGAGGTCCGAAACCAAGGTAAGAGAAGGTGATCACTTGGAACCAAGACCTGGAAATGAGGAAAATGACGGAGCAGAACGTCGCACCTAGCCCAATGAAACTTATGACTTCGGGTATTCCTCTGACCTTGTATCGCTCACCTAGTGATCCCAAGGTGAATGTTACTATCGCTGAGACGGCTGAGATTATTATCGGTAGCATTACATATGGGTCGGGAACCATTGTTCAATTTCACCCCTTTATGCCAACGGAGGAGGCGTGTAGATTGGAGTTAACACTCCCAAGACTAGGTTTGGTAAGATTCCGAAGATAACAACAAAGAATGCAAGCACTAGCATGAGTAACTGTATCTTCACTGGGGCATCCTTGACATTCTTCAAGTTTGCTTTTATGGGGCCGAAGAAGATTCTCCTTATCGCCCACAGATAGTATCCTGCTGTTAGGGCGGTTGCTATAATAGCCAGAAGAACCAAGATCGCGCTGTAATAGACCCCACCCAAGAAGATCAGTAATTCACTCCAGAAGCCCGCCAATGGCGGTGTTCCAGCTATTCCCAGTCCGGCTATCACAACGCACATTGTGGTTATTGGCATCTTTGCGCCAAGCCCTCTTAGTTTGCTGAATTCAAATGTCCCCGCTTGCTTCAAGAGAATGCCACAGGCGATCCACATTATGGCCATTGCTATACCGTGATTTATCACGTGGAACAAAGCTCCACTTACACCATAGACGCTGAGCGCTGCAAATCCAAACAGTATGTATCCCATTTGACTCATGCTCGAGTATGCAAGCATACTTTTCAGGTTATCTTGAGCCAATGCAAGTATACCGCCATAGTACATCGTTATCAGAGCCACTATCAGCAGTCCGAGTCTGAGGTCGAGCAACTGTGGAGCGAGAAATAGCAAGAGTATCCTCACGATTCCATACGCGGCCGTCTTCGTCATAGCTGAACTGAGCAGTAACGTCACTGGAATCGGAGCGTCGTAGTATGCCGAAGGGAGCCATGTGTGCAGAGGGAAAATTGCCATCTTCACAACGAATGCTACAAGAATCAAGGCAACGGCACTGACAAACACAGCTTGGGCTACAGTCGGCAAGAATGCTCTAATCGGAGATACTGCAGGGCCAGTGTATAGATCGAATGTATTTGTAAGTAATCCGATCAAGAAAACTCCGGCGAATAGAAAGACACTCCCAAAATGGGTGTACAGGAAGTACTTCAGGGCGCTAGCTTTTCTCTCGATCGTCACCCCAAACATCGAGATAAGTAGGAAGGATGGAAGCAACATTACTTCCCAGAACAGGAGGAATTCTATTAGGTTCGTAGACAACAGTACCCCGAGCATGCCACCTATGAACAGTAACATATTCGCATAGAAGGCCGCCGGGTTTTCCATCTCTTTCGCGTCAACTGCACAGTACAGCAGAGTAATTGTTCCGAGAGCGCTTATCAACAGGAGAATAGGGTAACTCAGTCTATCTGCATATAGTCCAACATTCAGGAACTGGGGGATCCAGCTATACGGCCCTGCCATGACGCCTGAAACCGATGTGGCGGGCACAATTACGTCTATGACCAGAAGAGTTGAGACTAGCGAGATTATTGCTGCTATCCAACCTGTATATTTCTTAGTGGATCGTCCAAGTCCGTAGACAAGGATGGCGCCGGCAAAGATTAACAGAAATGAGAACAGTAATATTGAGCTAGGAGCTACACCCAAGGCATCAAATAACACCATTTTGAAATCTCACCATCTTAAGCCAGTAGCAGTATGAGAAGGAACAGAACTATCCCCGCTGCTATGTAAATTATGTTCACAGATAGTATTCCAGTGTGGATCTTCCTCAGACCGTTACTTACGCGCCCGAAACCTCGGGCTGCAACATAGTTGAATCGGTCTATGATCTTCTCCTCAACTACGCTGCGAATCTTTCTGCACAACCCTAGGAAACCACTAACAAAGACCTTGTAGTAGAAGGCGTTGATATACCACCTGTTAAAGAAGAATTTACGGACTGCGCCGAGCCCGCCGCCTTGTCTTCCAGGTTTTCCAGCATTGGCTCTTCCCCTGAAGTAGAGGAAGAATGCAGGAAGGAACCCCACAACTATTATTATTATGGTCAAGCTGAAGGTAACAGGTGTGAATATCTCTGTTAGGAATTCAGCGTAGCTTACGGGGTAACCCATGTAGGTCATGAAATACGGGCCCAGAGCCCCAAAGAACATTGTGAATAGTGCTAGTATCACTAGGGGGATCCACATCACTAAAGGCGCCTCGTGGACTTCGTGCCCTTCATGCTCAAGTTCCTTGATGTGTTTACTTTGGGGACCAAAGAATGTCAAACCGATCATTCTGAAACTATAGAAGACTGTGAAGACCGCAGTCAAAGCCGCCATGACGAACAGCACCATTATTAGAATACTGCCTTGCCCTCCGGTCCAAAGAAGGTCGAACAAGTTTTCCTTTCCAAAGAAACCTGCGAAAGGCGGTATACCAGAGAGTGACAGTACGCCTATCAGCATGCAGATGAATGTGATCGGCATTTTCTTCCTTAGACCACCCATGTCGTCCATATAGATCGACTCAACCGAGTGGAGAACAGCGCCAGCGCCTAAGAAGAGAAGTGCCTTGAAGATTGCATGAACAGCTAGGAGCAAAGCTGCAGCAACGAGGCCCGCTCCGTAACCCGCATAGATTGATAGACCACCCACACCTAAGGCTAGGAACATGTATCCAAGTTGGCTTATGGTTGAGCAGGCAAGCACCTTTTTTAATTCACGTTGTACACAGCCCATCGTTGCGGCGAGAAATGCTGTGAATGCTCCAATCACCGCCACCACCGTGAAGAACAACGTCATTTCATGGAACAGCAGTGAAGCGGCAAAGAAAATGGGTATGAATCTCGCCACTAGGTATACGCCTGCTTTAACCATTGCAGCGGCATGGATGAGTGCGCTAACGGTCGTGGGACCAGCCATCGCCTCCATAAGCCAGACATCAAGCGGGAACTGCGCCGACTTGCCAATTGGTCCTCCGAAGAATAGTAACGCTGTGGGAACAAGTAGACCAGCTACTGACAGAGCTGTCCAAGCTGAACCGCTGCTTAAGGCTATGTAATTGAATGTCCCAGTGTAGAAGTAGATTATTAGGATAGATGTGAGGAGGGCTATATCTCCTATGCGGGTTGTTATAAATGCTTTCATTCCCGCATGGGCATTGTAATCACCTTCTGGCATTACGCCTATCCATGGGTCATCATAGTCTCGGCTCTTCTTGTACCAGTATCCGATTAGCCCCCATGAACACATACCTACGATTTCCCAGCCGAGGAACATTTGCAGAAGGTTGTCTGCCATGACTAGAAGAATCATTCCGCCGATGAAGAACAACATGAAGAACCAGTACCGATCCATATCCTCCTCCTTCTTCATGTAGCCAACACTGTAGAGCATTATGAGGAAGCCAATGTCAGCGGCAACGTTGGCCACGAAAACACTTAGAGGATCGACCAAAACCCCTGCGTTTATACCTATGGCTGAGATCCATGGGATCTGCCAATCGTGACTGGTTGAAGCATCAGGAATCATGGAAATGGCGAATATGACTGCCAACGCTGAGAAGGCGACAGCAACGATGTCCCTGATCTTTCTGCTGCCTTCAGATTTTGTAAAACGGCCAATCACCGGTACGATCAAGGCTCCAATTAAAGGCATTACCCAGACAAGCCACGGGTCGAATGGGGGTAGTAACATTGTCTTTTTACCTCCGCTGGACTAGGCTACCATTTTAGTTTCTTGATTTTTCGGGTATCTAATGTGCCGTAGTGTCTGTAAACGTTGATTACTATCGAAAGTGCGATTGCGGCAACAAGCCCTCCGATCACAATTGACAGAATGGCTAGGGCTTGGGGGAGTGGATCGACGAAGCTCAAGACTCGAAATGCGCTAAACGCCATGAGGTTAAGGTTTCCTGCGCTTAGCAGGATTTCTATGCCTATTGTGACCTTAATCAGATTTCTCTTCGTAGCCAAACAGTATATTCCAAGGGCGTACAAGAAAGCTGCAACGCCCAAATACAACTCAAGACCCAAATCAACGGTCATAGATTCTAGTCCTCCTGGGCTTCCTCCTCTCTTCCCTTCTCAAGTCTGAAAAGGGTTGCCGCGCCTATCGCAGCTACTACCAAGACAATTCCCACTAGTAATGCATCTATTCCACGATAAGCCCACAACTCTCTCACTGCGTTCACGCCGGCAGTCACATAATCACCGACCGGAATAAGTGAGCTAGAGATAACGGTCTCAAACTGGTCAAGCTCGAAAGGAACTATCCGTGTTAAAACAATTGTAGATATGATAGCAAAGAGAATTGCAGCGAGCAATGCTCCCGTAATTCTTGCGATGAACCAGCTTCTTTCGGTCATTCTTCTTCCTCTCCTTTAGTCAAACTGATTGTGGCAAGGAAGAGTATGGTTATTGCCCCAGCATAGATTAGCAACTGAAACACACCCACATATGGCGCTGAGAGCAGGAAAAATATGAGTGCGATAGAAATACTCATCAAAGCAAGGGAAACAGCTGCATATATCAAGCGTTTCAATTCAACTGCCAGAACAGCGAATACCACGGTGAAGGCAAGTAGGATGATTTCCAAGATCAGAGCAACTGGATCCATTTCTCCTTCTCAACCCCACGGTGAATGTGTGTGTTCTGCGTAAGAACTTAACACGCGTGAAAGATCTAATCCGCGTTCAGAGTATCCGATGCAGTGCTTTCTCTCCTGACGTTGAACGATTGAAGTTGAAGATTGCATGTAATATTTAAACGTTGCTCAATCTGGTGAGAAGTTGGGAAGCTTTTGTTCATTTAACCAGGTAGCGTGGTTCCCATCTCTCACAACAGTTCTGTGAAGCAGCCAGCCCGCTTCTGGCTTCTTTCAGGAAGAAATCTACTTTCGTAGTTTGCTTTCTCCCTTCATCGAGTGCTGCTTCAGACTTCTAGATATTGCAGATCCTTAGCGAGTTTGACTTTACCTGTTCCGACCCTTGCTTTTCCAATCAAGAAGGGAGTAACCCGGCGCTCACGTAGAACTTCAACAAACTGTTCGGTTTTCTCAGGCGAGAGAGAAAGCAGCATGCCACCGGCAGTTTCGTGAGCGCGCCCATCCCTGAGCGAGTAGCCGAGGATGTCCGATATCTGCATGCTCCCCTTCACCAATGGCATTGTCGTAATTTCCAAGTCGACGTGACTCTGCTCAGCCAACTCCGATCCATGTCCTACGAGACCGAACCCAGTCACGTCTGTTGCTGCATTTACCTTGACTTCCTGCATTGCCTCGGCAACAGGTTTGTTACTCGTTGTCATCAAGTTGATCGTCTTCTTGATTGCTTCGTTGATAGTCTTGCGGGACATTGTACTTAGAAGTTCCTCGTTGAGAACTTCTTCCTTAAGCAATCGGTATGCAGCCATTACTGGTTGAACTCCGAGTGGTTTTGTAAGTATCAAGTTATCTCCGGCTTCTACTCCCTTCTTGTATGCTACGTCTCGAATTCTCATTGACGCAGTCGCTGCTCCTCCAAGAATGGGCCAGGGATTTGTTATGGTATGGCCGCCAATCACTTGAGTCCCGAGTCTTTGACAGAAGTTGCTGAATCCCTTGAGAAGATCCACGGCAATCGGCTTGGGCATCTCTGGTGGAAAACCCATGATGACCAGAACGCCAAGGACGTTTATGGCACCTTTGGCATAGAGGTCATTAGTGACATTGCACGCAGTGATCTCTCCTTGGGTTATTGGTTCATCAACGATTGGTGTAAAGAAGTCGAGTGATTGCACAAGGCAGGTTTCTTCGTTTATCTTGATAATGGCTGCGTCTTCAGCTGGTAGCGGCCCCGCGAGAATGTTCTCACCGGCGACGATCTGCGAGAGACCAGCCCGTTCTAGGAGATGGGTCAACTCATTCTGAGGTATCTTGCAGCTTCAACCATGCTCTCTAACTGACTTGGTTAACCTAAATCTCTCTAAGCATTATCCCTCCTTTCGTAATTCGTCAGACCAGATATGAGGCAAACCACTTTATGAGTATTGTTGAAATAAAAAGTATGGGGCTAGAGACGCTTCATCAGATTGTGACACGAGCAATTATGCAAGCGAGTTAAGTAATTCTGGACTCTTGTTTCCCACTCTTATCATGGAAAGCGTAAGCTTATTATATGGGGGGAAATCTCACTCTACACACATTGTAGTTATTCTACAGCTAAAGAGGTATGGTTTCATTGGCTCAGATGCCGACCGAGATACTTGGTATTCCCGTAATAGCGTTTTTCTTCTGTCTTGGATTCGCGCTTCTCCTTTACTACGTAGGGCGTAGAATGGCTCCGAAAGGTAAGAAGAGCAAGGAGAAGGAGTCAACATATGCCTGCGGCGAAGATGTGCCATCGGGCAACGTCCAGTTCTATATCCATAGGTTCTACTACGCCGTCTTCTTCATCATTTTCGAATCCGGTGCGTTCATGATATTCACTGGAATAACAGGCGGCGCTATCACTCCAGTTGGCTTGATTCTTGTGTTACTCTACACACTCCTGTTGTTCGTTGCGGTAATCGCCGTCCCCATATGGAAAGCTGGAGAAGAAAGAGAATGGTAGAGATCGCCCCGGAACCATAAAGCTGGAAGCACTGCAGTGGGATAATCATCAGCAATAAGATGATTGATGTAAGTTGAACAGTAATAGGAATAAATAGCTCATGAAGTATGAAGGTCATAGCGAGTGTCGATCTGACAGAGATTCTTATTGAAGGGAGAAAACATGGTTGGACAAAGACTCATTAAGTGGGCTCGTGTGAAATCACCGTGGCTCTTGCACTTCAACAGCGGATCGTGCAATGGGTGCGACATTGAGATCATTGCTGCGCTTACTCCGAAATATGACATTGAGCGCTTCGGCGCTGTCTTGAAAGGTTCTCCTAGACATGCAGACGTGCTCGTGGTCACGGGACCCGCAACACGACAATCAGCTCCCAGACTGAAAAGGATCTATGAGCAGATGCCTGACCCGAAGTTCGTTCTTGTCGTTGGCACGTGTGGCACGTCTGGAGGAGTATTCAGAGGTCTCTACAACTGCATGGGGGGAATAGACAAAGTGATACCTGTGGATATGTACGTTCCTGGATGTGCTGCAAAGCCAGAGGCGATTATAGACGGTGTAGCGAAGTTACTGGCCAAGATACAGGCCAGTTAGACGAGGAGGGTTCAGAAATCATGAGTGAAGAGAAGAAGGTTGCTCCGCAGAAGACTGTCACTCAACCTGTTCCGCCGCAGAAAATCGAAGCTGAAACAGCTATGGTTGAAGAACTTCAGAAAGCACTCGGTGAGGATCTGATTGAGTCCAAGATTCCAAGGGCTAGAAGAATATTTGTGAAGGTAAAGCCCGGGGCACACAAGAAAGCCGTCCAGTATATGAAGGATAACTGGGGATTGTACCATCTCTCGACCATAACTGGAGTAGACCTTGGCGATAACCTGGAAGTCATCTTCCACTTCTTCGCAAAGAATGTTGCAGTGAACCTCAGAGCCGAGGTCCCACGCAATAAGCCCAAGATAGACACAATAACCGATCTTATCCCAGGCTCAAACGTATATGAAAGGGAAGTTCACGACCTGTTCGGAATCGAGTTCAAGGGACACCCGAACCTGGAAAAACTTGAACTGCCAGATGACTGGCCAAAGGGGGTCTACCCACTCCGAAAGGATTGGAAACCTGAGGAACCTGCTGATTAATCACCACGACAATACAAGAAGTTAAAAACGAAATCTCAAATCTGAAGATTACAGGCATATAAGTACCATCCGTGGAGGGATTAAGCTAATTGGTTACAACCTTCAAAGTTCCGATTGGGCCGCAACACCCTGCATTAAAGGAACCTGCCAACTTTACCTTCGATGTTGAGGGCGAATACGTTGTTAACGTCACCCCGAGGGTTGGTTATAATCATAGGGGTATAGAGAAGGCTTGTGAGAGCAGAACCTACCTTCAAGACATTTACCTGGTCGAGAGGATCTGCGGTATCTGTTCACATGCTCACACCACCACTTTTTGCCAAGCAGTAGAGGAGTGTGGAAACATCCAGGCGCCTCCTAGGGGAATCTATCTTAGAACACTAGTAGCGGAAATGAACAGGATTCATAGCCATTTGCTCTGGTTAGGTGTAGCTGGACACGAGATTGGCTGGGACACATTCCTAATGTACGTCTGGAGGGACAGGGAAGTCATAATGGAAGCTCTCGAAATGTTGACGGGCAATCGTGTCAACTATGCTATCAACACCATTGGCGGAGTCCGCAGAGATATCACGCCAGAACAAGTGAGTAAGCTAACCAAGTGGCTTAAAGTCCTTGAGGATCGTACGAAATATTACACGAAGGTAGCTTTGACTGAAAAGACTCTGCTATCTAGGGCAGTTGGAGTAGGAATACTGAAGCCCGAAGTTGCAAGATCCCTGTGTGCTGTGGGTCCAACTCTGCGAGCCAGTGGAATAAAGTCAGATGTGCGACGCGACGATCCTTATGCTGCCTATGATGAGGTGCCATTTGAGGTCATTACAAGTGATATGTGTGATGTAGCAGGAAGAGTTATCGTGAGAGTTGGTGAAACAGTTCAAGCCATTCACATATGCAAATGGCTTCTTGAAAACTTGCCCAAAGGTGATTATAGAACAAAACTCATTAGGAAAATACCTCCTGCGGAAGTTGTTAGCAGGATTGAAGCGCCTCGTGGTGAGCTCATCCACTATGTAAAATCAAACGGTTCAGACAAGCCTGAGAGAGTTAAGGTCAGAGCTCCGACTTTGGGGAATATTCTTGCTGTCTGTGAGATGTTGAAAGGAGGATATTTGGCAGACATACCAATCGTTCTGGCTGCTATTGACCCATGTTTCAGCTGCACCGATAGAATGATCTTTGTAGACGGCAAGAGGGAGAAAGGCTGGATTTGGAGTGAAGCTGAGCTCAAGAAATACTCAGCAGAGTTCTACACGAAGGAAACCTTGCCTGGAAACCGTTAGGGCTATGCAACTCGCCCTTACTTCTATATTTTTAGAACCTTCCATGCTATATTTCAGTGCGTCATAGCTTAATTCTGATATAGCACTAGTTTGTAGGCTGCGCTCTGTTCCTTGGAGACTGGTCTCTTCATAGTTTATAAGATAGCGCAGGTAATCAAATAGAAATAAGGAATCATGTTTGTGTTGTGGTACTATCAAAGGAGTTGAGTGTAGAATGGATTTCGGCCTTACTGAGGAGCAGAAGATGATGAGGGAAATGGTTCGGGAGTTTGCTCAGAAGGAGATATATCCAAATGCCGCGGAGATTGATTCAACCGGCGCATTTCCACGTGAGAACACCAGGAAGATCGCTGACAAAGGTCTAATGGGAGTCCCCTTTCCCACTGAGTTCGGTGGAGCTGGAGCGGATTACCTTAGTATGATCTTGGCAGTCGAGGAACTGTCATATGCCTGTGCCTCAACAGGGTTCATAGTGTCTGTGCACGCTCTGGCCGCCGCGAATCCAATCTACATTTTCGGAAACAGCGATCAGAAAAAAAAATATCTGACTCCACTTGCCAAAGGTGAGAAGATCGGCGCGATAGGTTACACGGAGCCCGCGGCTGGTTCTGATGCAGCTGCAATTCAGACCAAGGTGGCACTACGTGGCGGAAAGTATGTGCTCAATGGGACTAAGACATTCATAACTAACGCCAGCGAAGCTGATATCTACCTAGTTTTTGCAACAATTGATCCAGAAAAGAAACACAAAGGGATACAGGCGTTTATCGTTGAGAAGGACACGCCAG
Organism: Candidatus Atabeyarchaeum deiterrae; assembly: GCA_037310415.1. Taxonomy (GTDB): domain Archaea; phylum Asgardarchaeota; class Atabeyarchaeia; order Atabeyarchaeales; family Atabeyarchaeaceae; genus Atabeyarchaeum; species Atabeyarchaeum deiterrae. The sequence goes on along the minus strand of CP147780.1, from coordinate 895,416 downwards.
GATTCTCATTTGGGAAGATTGAAGATAAGATGGGAGTCCGCGGGTGCTCAACGGGTGAGCTGATATTCAGAGATTGCGAAGTATCCAAAGAGAACCTGTTGAGCCAAGATGGATTCAAGGTCGCCATGATGGCTTTCGAGGCGGGAAGAGTTGGCGTTGCAGCGATGGCTACAGGTATAGCAAGAGCAGCATTTGACAAAGCTAAGAAATACTCCAAGGAGCGGGTTCAATTCGGACAGCCGATAGCAAAACAAGAAGCAATACAATTCATGATAGCTGACATGGCAACCGAGATCGATGCTTCGCGTCTACTCACCTATAGGGTAGCATGGCTCATGGATAAAGGTGAAAAGTTCACCGCGGAAGCTGCAATGGCTAAGATCTTTGCAGCGGAGATGGCACTAAGAACAACGACTAAGGCCGTCCAGATCCACGGTGGGTACGGGTACAGCAAAGAGTATGAAGTTGAGAGACACATGCGTGATGCAAAGATGGCTGAAATCGCCGAAGGAACGTCAGAAATTCAGAGATTAATAGTCTCTCGCGGTGAGTTGGGCTAGGGAAACAGGCCATAGTGACTCCTTTTGTTCTCTATTCTCCTAGCTAGCTTTCCGTCGATAGCTTGCCTGCTTTCAGATTGCTGGGCGAAAAGCTAGGACAACCTTTTCACCCTTTATTATGAAGTCGACGAGCATCGGTGATCCAATTCTTATTGATTCAGGCTTGTCTGTAGCTAATCCTATGACTCTGCATGACACTTTTGGTCCTTCGTCAAGCTGCACTACTCCAACTATGTATGGTGTCTCACTAGCCAGCTCGGCTGGTCCCACATGGATCACGGTGAAGGTCGCAAGTTTTCCTTTTCCACTTAGTTCTGTCCACCGGAGTCTCGTTGAACTGCAGTGAGTGCAAGTTGGTCTTGGCGGTGTGAAGACCGTGCTGCATTTCAAACATTTCACGCCCATGAGTTTCCGCTTGCTGAGGAAATCGTAAAATGATTGAACTGAGAAACTCGGTTGTGTTTCTATCAACGCTCTAAGACCTCCATTCTCTTGTTATTAAGGCTTGTTTCTTGAAAGAATATGAACGACAGCTGTGGCCCCACTTCCTCCAACATTGTGCGTTAGGCTCAGTTCTACATCAGGCACTTGTCGTCCGCCAGCTGTTCCTCGGAGTTGTTCGAATTGTTCGACCATTTGAGCAACGCCTGAAGCACCGACTGGGTGACCTTTGCATTTGAGTCCGCCTGACGTGTTAATCGGTTTGTCGCCCTCTCTTGCAGTTCTCCCTTCGGCAGCTGCCTTTCCACCTTCTCCCCTTAAGAAGAATCCGAGGTCTTCCGTAGCGATCAGTTCTGCAATAGTGAAGCAGTCATGAACTTCAGCTATCTGGATGTCTTTTGGTGTTACCCCCGCCATCCTGTATGCTTGTTTGCTTGCTTCAATAGCTGAAGGTAGTGTTGTGAAGTTTTCGCGGTCGTGTATTCCCATTGAGGCTGAACCTTGACCCGTTCCGATAATATAGACTGGTGCGTCTGTGAACGTCTTTGCTTTGTCCGCTGCAACCAAGATCGCTGCGGCAGCTCCGTCCGATATTGGGCTACAATCAAACAATCTTAAGGGCCAAGCTACAACAGGGTTAGACTTGATGTCATTTAGGAATTTCATCACATCTGTGAAGCCTTTACCTTTTGCAATGTCTTCGATTGATTTGTTGAACTGCGCTAATGGGTTTATCGAACCGTTTCGGTGGTTCTTGAGGCTGATCTTAGCAAGCATATCCCACGTGCTTCCGTACTTTTTCATATGTGCGACAGCCATCATGGCATATAGCCCTGGGAAGGTTGCGCCTGGGATCCCTTCATAGGATGTGTCACTAGCACAAGCTAGCGCGTCGGTTGCTGCCGGTGTCGAAAGTCCGGTCATCTTCTCGTATCCGCCTACACAAACGACGTCGTAGAGTCCAGATGCTATCGCGAGTACTCCCATCCGGAAAGCTAGGCCGCCTGATGCGCATGCGCCTTCGACTCTTGTTGCTGGAATTGGACAGAGACCGGCCCAGTCCGCCATCAGTGGTGCAGTGTGGCCTTGATGTTCAAACAGATCACTTGTGAAGTTTCCGACGAACAGCGCTTGGATCATCTTTTGTTCAAGATTGCGATCAACTGAGGCAATCGTTTTGTTGAACGCTTCAACAAAGAGTTCTCTGGAAGATAGGTCAGCGTGACGCCCGAACTTCGTCATGCCCGCGCCTACCACAGCAACACTACGGTTCAGCTTCATGTTGAAATTAATCCTCCAAGACTTTGATTTTGACTAGAATCGATGAAAGGTTAAATTGTCAAGGTATTTAAAACAATCTAACACTGACGAGATTTGTTGCCAGGTTATATGAATAGCCCCCTGACTCGGGCGTTTCGAGTATCTCCAATTGTCTCTCCAACTGGTTTCTAGATTAGGTCGAGAAAGGGACGCGCAACGTGACAAACTTCACATCCTAGAAGAGAATCCATTGTAGTTGCTTCTTTAAAAGGCTGAAGGGTCACGGCATATTATAGCTCTCTGATATCCTCAAGATCACGATTCTTGAAGAGTCCTTGGGTATTAGCTCCTGGAATTTCTCTGGGTGTTCTGTGTGAATCGGAATTACCGTCTTTGGTTTTATGCGTTTGATTATCATGCCTATTTCCTCGGGTGGAGCATGTCCTGAAGCGTGGATTTGATGGAATTCTATCTTGAAGTGATTGAGCCAGTTCTTTTGGACCTCATCATTTACCGCTTCTACTTCTGTGTAAGCCTCGCTCATGGAGTAGATGAAGTGTCCACCTGCCTCTGGTCTGATGTCTATCAGTTCTGTGAAGTCTCGGGGTTCGATGGCGAGGATTATTTTTGATTGGTTCTCATGGATCCATTTGTGGTCGACCGCTGTGTCAAGGAATTGTCTCTCCCAGTTGAAGTAGTCTTTCTTATCATATGTTCCAGATTTCTTTCTCTTCTTATAGATGAGTACGTTATCATCGTGTCCAACATCAGGGATCTTGAGGTGAATGTCTCCTTTAAGTTTGCTTAGTAGAAGCGCCGTTTTCAGTGGTATTGCAAACTTGCGATGGTTGGCTACGGCGATAGAGTAGAAGGTGTTTAATCTGTCGATGTCTCTACCATAGAATGACGTCGCTATCAGTTTTGAGGAGTTAGCTACTACCTCGCTTGCATTGTTCCGCACTTCCAATTCACTATGCAGTTTGTGTTGTTCCTTTTGCTCAACTCTTGTTCCCTCGCACAGCAAGACTAGTGGGCGTTCTCCTTCTGCTTTCGATATGAAGTCTTCAGTCATGTGGGCAGCCGTTCCGTGAACTCTCAGGTCACCAGTGTAAACGACGCACCCTTCCGAAGTATGAATTATGAATCCGTAAGCACCGGGAATTGAATGGTCGACGTGAATTGGCTCGATCTCAATGTCGTCTATTCGTATCTTGTCACCCGTTCTGAAACATCTTGTTGATGCCAAGTTGTACTTGTAGGCACTCGATTCCTCGAGAGCGCTGAGGATTCTCTTGCATGTTTCACCACAGTAGATTGGAATGGATTCATCCAAGAAATCCGTATGGCCAACGTGATCTATGTGTGCGTGGGAGATGAGTATGCCTTGATATTCTGGGGATTTGTAGGGGATCGTTGTTGGCTTGATTTGTTCTTCAGCGTATAGTCCCTCCAGTCTTGGTAGCAAGTCGAACTCTAGGTAGTCTCCTACCCCATTCACGCCGCGCGCAGCTATGCCACCATTGAAGTACTTGGCTTCGGAAGAAAAGCTCACACCAAAGTCCAGGAAGACTCTTGTACCTCTATCTTGGAGGAGTATCTTGTTTCCACCTATCTCAAAGACTCCACCGTAAGTGGTCAACTTCACCATTTCTGGTCACACCCAACGTAATATCTACTAGGTTTCATCTAATGATCTCCATAGTTGGTTTTCGGGACGTACGTCTTGAGATAATTGATGAGGCGAGCACGCTAGCTGAGAATAGTAGCGCTAACAGCAGAGCTATTGACAATATGATTGACAAGAGGGACGCCGTTGCCGCTGGAACCAAGAACCACAGCGAGATTATTAGACCTGTGAGGATCCCAGCGACGCCGGGCCATGCTGACACGACTATGCCTTGCGTCATTATTGTCTTCCTAATGTGTCTCGGTGTAGCACCAATTCCTCGCATCACGCCGAAGTCTCGTTTCTCCGTCTCAAAAGTGAGGTTGATGTAGCTTATTACGCTTAGAATCAGTGTTAAGATTAGGAGTATAGCAGGCACGAGGGCTGTCAGCCACGTTGAATGCACGTAGTCGATCAAGTCGAGCACGACTGGTCTCATTGGAAAGGCTGAGAGGCCATACTTTGTAAGGTTATTCTGGATGATTGAAAGCGTGCTAGCATAACTATTAGGATTACACCTCACTAGTGCCATGTTGTATCCATTATATGCTTGAAATGTCGGCGTTGTGTTGGCGAGAGCACTGTGCAGCATATACACGGTCCAACCCGAGTTTATCGGGTCTAGCACTGAACCTGCAATGGTGAATTCTTTTCCGAGGATGCTGGCCTTCTCAATAGTGGTGTCTTCGAAGATTGTCTCCAGTGAGTCTCCAATCGCTATTCTTGAGAATGCTCTTGGGACATTTGGGTAATCACTTGAATTGATGAATCTGCCCGAAATAAGCCAATCACTGATTACTTTGTCTGGTTCAACACCACTCACTAGGACTTTTGCGCTCCTGTCATCGCCAACCATCTGGTATTGATTCTCTCCAGTTATCACTGGAACTTTCAGTTCGCGGAGGGTTGTTTCGCAAATGAGACGTGGATCAACTCCAGTCACACCAGGCAATAATGCTATATTGGCTATGGTTGATGCGTTCATCTCGTACTCAATTCTCGTATAGTTGAAGTTGGGGTTGTATGCTGGTGATGTTTGGAAACCAACCAAGCTCGAATACTGGACCCACATTTCTTGGTGTCCGACAAAGATGAAGTCTTCACTGATGGCACGGCGAACGTAACTGACAGTAGTTTGGTCTCCTACAACTCCGCCTACCGTTATTGACGTTGTTATGATCATTGAAAGAAAAATGCATGCGGCTAATCTCAGAGCGAAGGGTTTTGTTCTTTTGACGTTCCTAAAAGCTATTCTAGCTGGCGACCCAGGCTTACTGATTCTTCTCTCAAACCATCCTTCGGTGCTCAGAATTTCGATGTTGCGGATCTGAGGTGATAACGTCTCAGCTACTCGGACTCTTGCAGCTCTAGCAACATATCTGTGGCTAAAGATGATGCAAGACACGATTAGTATCAAAAGTGTAGCGAGTAGCTGGAAAGATGGTATTGAGAACTGCAGGCTGAGTCCAAGCAAGTAGTTCAGGATGAAGTAGACGAAACTATATATCAACACGCCAATGAATATGCTAAGGCCGCCGACAATAAGTGATAATTCAATAACCTGGGTTATGAAGTGGGAATAGATTTTGTGAATGCTTCCACCTGACGCCTTGAGAATGGCAATGTCTTTTGATCGATTGTTCATCATGGTTGCCGTCAGGTTTGTGAAAGTTATCAAGGAAAGTATGAAAGAGAAGACTATGGTTATGAGGATGAATGATGAGAATATGCCTCTAAATCCGACGGATGCCTTGGAAAGGGAGGTCAGGTCAATGCGTACGCCTATAGAGGTGCCCAACATGATTGTGAAGGTGGCAGTAGCAAAAGATGTCGTGGCTGCAGCTATGCTGGAGGAGTAGCGGTTCTTTGACCGCCAAAGATCTTGCAGAGAGCTAACGGGCATTACTGATCCTCCCATCCTTGAGACAGACAATTCGGTCGGCTAATCTCAGAATATTCTCATCATGTGTTGATGCAATGATCGTCTTACCATGTCGCTTGAGTCCAGCAAGAATATCAACGATTTTCTGCTCTGATGCCTCATCCAGATTTCCAGTTGGTTCATCGGCAAGCAAAATCGGAGGGTCGTTGGCTATTGCTCTGGCAAAAGCCAGCCGTTGCTGTTCTCCACCGCTAAGTTGCGCTGGAAGATGCAGAGCTCTATGCTCCAAGCCCATGCGCCGCAGAAGGGTTTTAGCTACTCTCGCAGACTGCTCGAAACTCTTCCCACTTATCTCGAGAGGAAACTCCACGTTCTCGATGGCTGTGAACGTTGAAATCAGGTTGTAGTTTTGAAAAACGAATCCCAAATTAGCGGAACGGAATGCTGAAAGGAAGTCTTCACTAGCGGTTTCCATCTCCTCGTCTAGGACTTTCACTTTTCCAGTTGTTGGGGTATCTAGCCCAGCGATGATATTGAGAAGAGTGCTTTTGCCAGCTCCGGATGGTCCTTTGATTGCAAGGAATTCTGCTTCTTCGACCTCTAGGTCGATGTTGCTCAAAGCTACTATCTTTCTCTTGCCGAAAAGGTAGATTTTCGAGACGTCTTCAAGTTTGATCATTTTTCGTTCCAAAAGAGAAGACTTCTCCCGCCCATCCTATGCGTCCAGGCCTAAGGATTAGGAAGTGATTCGCTGAGTGGTTGGAAGGCATTCCATCTGACATGGTTGATATTACTATTCGTGAATGAATAGAAGTTGTATATGTACTTATAAAAGCATCTTAGTGTGGCTATTAAGTCTGCGAGTTGAGAGGGCTGAGTCCATGAGTGGCATTGTCACATTGAAGGGGCGAGGGCTGGTCAAGGCAAACGGGGAAGGGATTCGCCGTGGTGACTAGAGAGCCCATCTCTTTCTTGGGTGGAGTTGACTCAAAGTCAGGAATCATAATAGAGAAGGGGCATGAACTCGAAGGCGTAAACATAGCTGGAAGAGTCTTGGTGTTCCGTCACGGCAAGGGGTCGACCGTTGGCTCTTATATCATCTACCCTATGGCGAAGATGAAGACTGCGCCCGTAGCTATAGTCAACAGAGAAGCAGAGACCATAATAACGGTCGGAGCTGTCATTGCAGAGATTCCGTTAGTGGATAGACTTAACAAGGATCCTACTCAGGCAATAAGGACGGGGGACTACGTTGAAGTCGTAGGTGATAAGGGATTGGTGAGAATTCATAGGAGAACTGAACAGCACAGTCAGCAGGTGTCTGTGAAGGTTCTTACGATTTCACTCAGGGTTCTGAGTCCAACGTTGAACGACGAAGACAAGTAGTGGGCTCCTTTGCATGAATTTGTTACAATGTTTCTGTAACCCATTTCTTTCAAAGGAGAAGCCACGAAGCACGTGTCTGAAACGATTCTGACACCAGCTCTTGAAAGTTGCTTTACAATGTCATGGCTGATTACTTCCCGTGCAACGTAACCGGACGTGCATACCCAAAAGTCGATTCCATCCTTTACTTTCCTTCCTTCGATCGCTTTACTAAGATTATTCAGTTCCATTGGGCTGAAGTGTGGGCACCCTACGCAAACTAGCTCTGCCTCACTATCGTCCTTTGAAAACATACCAACCGATGAATCTAGTTCCTTGCTGTCAACCGCAATCTTTTCTAGGTGCTTCTCCATTTTACTATGCCTGTTTGGTTGGAATGGCAGGAACATGGCTATTCCGCCTGAGGTAGCTAGACCTGCCGAGAGGGCTTTCAAATTATCCCAGTCAGAACTATGTAGATTCCTAAGGAGTGGGACGCCTCGACCTATCCGTTTCCCCACATAGTATCCCAACTTACTGTAATCAGTGGTCGTGTCAAGCTGGGTTTCAATACTGATTAAATGGGTTGGCTGGCGTTCATCCTCTAAGTGATACCCGAAGAAGGGAGTTCTTCCAGTTATAGCTGATGCGAGAGCTGAAGGCCCTCCTTCTCTATTCGTGTACGCTCCCACTACTGAGTTGGCGAATACAACAGCAGACGATTCGGCCCAAGCTATATGCTGACCACATCTTGGAAGGTTACCGGCAATGTAAGGCGTGCATGTGCAACTTGGAGTTGCTCCTATCGACTCATATGCTTCGAGAATCTTAGTTTGCTTCTCAGCGAAATCCCCTGGGACCTTCATTTCCTTCCAATTCAAGATATCTATGCCTGCAGGGTTAAGAGTGGAGTTGACAGAGACTTTGCCTCCGATTCTAGCTAGGTCTTCAAGGTACTCCAGTCCAGCGTCACCAATGTTCTGATAAGATACCCCTGAGATCTGAACACTGTCAACTGGAATTAGCGCCTCGGCTCCGAAGGCTTCGCCCAAAACTATGAGAAGTTGCATTGACTTCTCGACTGCACGTCCGAACTCCCCTCTAAGCATCTTCTCCTCGATTGTCGTCAAATGCAAAAGGTCTCTCGTCCCCGTCAATTATTATACATAGGAGTCACTAAATAACCATGTTCGAAGAAGGTTATTGGCTCCAACAATAATATTGGATTGTGTGATATGATTAATCTATCAACGGGTTAGATGGCAGTTGATGTTAAATGACGAGCAATTCGAGTCTGAGGGGCTTCCTTGAGACAATTGATGAAAGTGATTTAGTCCGAATCAAGAGGTAAGTTTCACCCAAGTTCGAGGCAGCCGCACTACTAAGCAAGCTGGACCGAAGGCGATGGGAAAAACGCCATAATAGCTGCTTTTGCAGCTCATCCATCCCTAAAGACAGCCACAGCTGTTGATGATGACATTAATGTGGATGATCCTTCGGATGTCGAGTATGCCATGGCAACAAGACTCCAAGGTGACAAGGGACTAATAGTATTCTCGGTAGCAAGAGGCTCGAGCTTAGACCCATCAGCTGACCAGATAACCTTGTCAACGACCAAGGTAGGAATCGACGCGACGATACCGCTGTCTAAACCCAAACAGAACTTCGAGAGAATAAGAATCCCGGGAGAAGAAAATGTCAAGCTTGATGACTACATCTGAGTCACTTTCTCAGGTTTCCCAGTTTCTGTTTACTACTTCCTTTTTCGTGTATGCGAAGGTACCTCTTGGAACATCGAAATCCACTATGGTATTTGCACCTATTGCACTGTCAGGTCCTACTGTAACACCAGGCATTATTGTCACTCCTATGCCAGTTTTGACGTTATCTCCTATTAAGGCGCCCAACTTTTTTCTTTCGCTGTTGACGCGTTGGCCTTTCACTGTTACGAATACAGGCTTTTCATCGAGTCGGAGATTTGCAGTTATCGTGCCCGCCCCCAAATTCACGTTCTCGCCAATTATGCTGTCTCCAACATACGACAGGTGGGGGATCCGACTGTTATTCATGATTATGCTGTTTTTTATTTCGCATGCGTTTCCTATGCGACACTTGTTTCCTATTGATGTAAAAGGTCGAATGAAGACGTTGGGTCCGATGTCGCAATTCTGTCCTATGATTACAGGTCCCTCTATGTATGTTCCTGCCCGGAGAATGGAGTCTTTGCCAAGCCCTACTGGTGGTTTTATGGTCACGAAGTTCTCGGTTTTTCCCTCAAGATGGTATTCACCGCTCTGCTCTTTGACCAGTAACTCATTTGCTTCTAGCAGATCCCATGGTTTGCCTATGTGCAACCACCAATCACTGATTCTGTGTGCAGTTACTCTTCCACTTCTTTGATCTATAAGGTACTGTATTGACTCTGTTATCTCGTATTCTCCTCTCGTCGATTTTTCTGTCTTCCTTATCGCGTCGAACATTCTGCTCGAGAGGACATAGACACCACAATTTGCCAGACTGCTCGTTGTTTGATCTGGAGCTGGTTTTTCAATGATCCTCGTGACTTCGCCGTCGCCTGTAACCTCAGCTATTCCGAACTGCGTCGGATCATTCACCTGAAATACAGCCATTGTAACATCAGCGGATTCTTTCTTGTGACGCTCAAGTAGCTTTCCATACTCATTACACTTGATGAGAACGTCTCCGTTAGACAGCAAGAAGTCTTCACCATCAACGAAATCCTCCGTCAAAGACACTGCATCTGCGGTGCCACGAGCTTTCTTCTGCTCAATATATTCAATTCTAACTCCAAGTTGAGAACCATTGCCAAAAAAGGCACTTATCTTCTCCTGAAGATAACCAACTATCATACAGATGTCGTCAATTCCAGATTCTTTTAGCGACTCAACGATAATCTGCAGGATTGGCTTACCTGCAACAGGCAACATCACTTTGGGTCTGGTAAGACTCAGCGGTTGTAATCTAACGCCTTCGCCAGCAGCCATTATTACTGCTTTCAAGAAACGATTCACCTTGTCAACATCTCTAGCTTTGCCGTTATAACAAGGAGCTACTGAGTTTTGACTCTCAGATGTTATAAGATTAAGGATTCATTAATGAGTCTTTATGTTGTAGCAGACCTATTCAAAAAAACGAATGGTGCTTCGTGCAGGCAAATGGAATTAGTATTGAGCCGTGGTAGTTAACAAAGTTACTTGCCAGACTCTAATCCAGTCGACGAACTCTTGATGATAATGACATGGCAATATGCTGAGGTGTATGCGCTCTTCGAGTAAGGATTATGTTTAAAAGAATCCATCTCGCTAAGTCATTTCATCGACTAATCATGCCTAAAGACGGTCATTTGACTGGTGAGTTGATTGAAAGATGGCATTACTATTGCTTCATCCGGCAAAGGCGGCGTGGGCAAAACATCATTTATGGCCCTAGTATTGAAATCATTCCTGTCTAATGGATTGGACAGAATCCTGGTTGTTGATGCCGATCCTGATGCCAATATGCGTGAAGTTCTCAATGTCGACGTTAAGGGAACGGTAGCTATGGCTGTCCATGATATGAAGGATAAGATTGATAGTCTACCCAAAGACTTCAACAAGGACGCATTCCTTGAGACAAAAATATTCGGCTTACTTCACGAAGGAGAACAGTTTGATCTCCTTGTGATGGGAGCAGTGGAGAAAGAGGGATGCTTCTGCATGCCCAATGTTATGCTGGCCAATATAGTTGATACACTTGCAAAGAACTACCGCTTGGTAATCATGGATCTCCCAGCTGGACTTGAACACATAACAAGGAGGACTTCTCGTAGCGTTGATCTGATGTATGTTCTTACTGATTCATCACGTATGGGTCTAGAAACCGCCGCAAGGATAAAGAAGTTTACCGAGAAGATTGAGGGAAATAAGATTGAGAGAATGGTTCTTCTGGGTAATCGTCTGCCAGAGGAACTTGGGGACATGATTAGAAAAAAAGCTGAAGAGATAGGAGCTGACTACGGTGGAATTGTACCTAGCGATGAGTTGGTGGCAAAATACAATATGGAAGGACGTTCATTGCTTGAGCTACCTGAAAACTCAAAAGCATTTCAAGCAGTTAGAAAGATACTATTAGAAGAGCCACTGCTAAATTGAGCTAACGCGCGCCGCAGCGAACGGAGGCAGAGATATACGCAACAACAAGAAGCAAGCGCTGATACCCCCAAACCCAGCAAGCCTTTCGACGTTACAGATGATACTCTAGAAGCGGAAGCCCAGCACATGGTGAAACCTTGTTATCAGTGCGGCATCTGCACAGGTGGGTGTCCCATAGCCAAGAGAAATGCTGACTTCAATCCTAGGAAGATCGTGCAAAGATTTCTACTGAAAAAAGAAGACAAGATTTCACCGTCCAGCATATGGTTATGCCTACTCTGCCACGCCTGTGTGGAACGATGCCCTCAACAAGTCAAACCGTCACATGTAATACTAGCCTTACGGAATAAGGCAACCCAAAATGGAGACGTTAAAGAGCACATCAAAGCTGAGCTGAATCAGATATATTCTACTGGTTGGTCAATTCCACTGATGCCAGCAATAACCAAGAGAAGGGAGTCGCTTGGTCTCTCCCCTGCCCCCACCGCTAACGTAGAGGAAGTACGAAAGATCATCAAGGCGATGGGATTAGACAAACTGGTAGCTGAATGTGAAAATGGGGGAGCAGAGGGATGACAGAATATGCGCTATTCCTTGGTTGCATGATTCCTCTCCGGTTGCCAAATCTAGAGGCTGCAGCGAGAAGAGTACTGGAAGCGCTAGATGTTAAGCTAATAGACATGAAAGAAGCTAGCTGCTGCCCTGATCCTGAGGCAATCCAGTCCCTTGATTATGCCACATGGTTATCCCTGGCAGCGAGAAACTTATCGATAGCCGAGGATATGGGTCGCAATATACTCACTTTATGTAATGGTTGCTTTGAAACGCTCAAGACCGCGAATGAGACTTTGAAAAATAATGGAAAACTGAAAGAAAGAGTAAATGCCGTACTCGGGAAGATAGGTAGAAGCTTCAAAGGAAGTATCGATGTCAAGCACCTGATTGAAGTCTTGTACAAGGAAGTTGGTGTCAGGAAGATAAGGGAGAACGTTGTTACTAGCCTAACTGGTATAAACGTTGCCACACACTACGGCTGCCATGTTCTGAGACCGAGTTCGATTCTCAAAGTTGACGACCCGGAAGAACCACACATCCTCGACGATCTAGTAGAAGCTACTGGTGCACGTAGCATACCATACATGAGAAAAATGTTGTGCTGCGGGGCAGCGGTCAGAAGCATGAATAAAGATGAGTCGTTGGATCTCACTTACGAGAAAATTGAAAAAGCGAAACGCTCCGGTGCTGATTGCCTGCTCACTATTTGTCCAACTTGCTTCTTACAGTACGATACCGGTCAAATTGAACTACGCGGCTCTAAGAAGGTAGATTCCAACCTACCTGTTGTATATCTACCCGAATTGCTTGGAATAGCATTTGGGATGAATTCCGACGAGCTAGGACTGGGAACACATAAAGTGAAGACCAAGAACCTAATTGACAAAATGTTCTTGCTACTTCCCAACGAGTGATAAGTTTCTCTCGTCTGTATGAAACGTAAAACTAGTTGTCTGTTTCAAAACCTATTTATGCGACAATCAAAGACAGACAACAAGGGATAACGCTGCAGAACGATAGAATCGAGAACTGCTGATTGTATGGATTGCTTGAACATCAAAGTTAAGCACGAAAATATATAAATGATTAATATCGGTTAACATGAACACGTTATCATATCACTCGGCTCATTTGTTTACTACAACAAGTCTGGAAGGTAAGTACGTATGGCAGATGAATCAGAGCTTCGAATAGGAGTTTATGTTTGCCACTGTGGCACGAATATCGCTGGCGTTGTTGACGTCAAAGGGCTCGCAGATTATGCTTCGAAATTGCCCAATGTTGTGCTAGCTAAGGATTACAGGTTCATGTGTAGCGATCCTGGTCAGGAAATGATAAAAAATGACGTCAAGGAGCAGAAACTGAATAGAGTAGTAGTGGCAGCGTGCAGCCCACTGATGCATGAGCCGACGTTTAGAAATGCTATCAAAGGTGCAGGCATTAATCCCTATCTATTTGAACAAGCCAATATCAGGGAGCACGACACTTGGTGCCATATGCACGAGCCTGAGAAAGCTCTTCAAATAGCAAAGGATCTCATACGGTCTGCTGTAGCCAAAGCCTCAAAGATAGAACCGCTACAAGTAATCGAAGTCCCTGTGAAGAGAAGTTCCTTGATAATAGGCGGAGGAATAGCGGGGATCTCGGCTGCCTTGGATCTCGCAGAGGCGGGTTTTGAAGTTCACCTAGTTGAGAAGAACACCACGATCGGCGGACGAATGATCCAACTCGATAAGACTTTCCCAACCATGGACTGCTCAGCATGCATTCTCACCCCTAAGATGACTGAAGTAGGTCGTCATCCAAACATAAAACTCCATGCCTATTCAGAAGTCAAAAGCATAGAGGGGTATGTTGGAAACTTCAAAGCGAAGATAGAGAAAAAGCCAAGATATGTCATTGAATCCAAGTGTAATGGATGCGGCAAATGCGAAGAGGTGTGCCCCGTTTACGTTCCCAACGAATTTGAATTAGGACTTAAGCCTAGGAAGGCTATCTACATGGCTTTTCCTCAAGCCGTACCCAACAAGTACACTATTGACATGGATAAATGTGTGAAATGCAAACTCTGCGTTAAGGCGTGCGAACCCGAAGCTATTGACTTCAACCAGCAGCCAACCGAAGAAGAGGTTGAGGTTGGAACAGTCATAGCTGCGACTGGCTACGACCCTTATGATCCTACGGGAGAATACGGATACGGAACATTTGACAATGTCGTGACCGGTATGCAAGTAGAACGAATGCTTAGTGCATTTGGAGCCACAGGAGGCGAAGTTGTCAGACCCTCCGACTTGAAAGTACCTAAGCGAGTAGTTTTCATCCAATGCGTCGGATCGAGAAACGTGAGAAAGAATGCGTACTGTTCTCGCGTTTGCTGCATGTACGCAATGAAACATGCTAGACAACTTAAGGAACATCATCCAGATACAGCCACCTATGTGCTCTACATGGATGTCCGTGCGTTCGGCAAAGGCTATGAAGAATTCTATGAGCGCGCTCAAAGGGAGTACGGCGTCAACTATATTCGAGGCAGAGCAGCTGAGGTCTTGGAGGATCCCAAGACTAAGAACCTATTTGTTCGTGCAGAGAGCACTGAGCTTGGAAGACCAGTTGAAGTTGAAGCTGACCTTGTTGTCCTCAGTGTGGGTCTCGTGCCAAGAAATGATGTGGAGGAAGTCCAACACCTACTTAAGATATCACGTAGCACCGATGGTTTCTATCTTGAGGCTCACCCGAAGCTCAGACCAGTTGACACTCTTACTGATGGAGTCTTTATAGCTGGAGTTGTACAGGGACCGAAAGACATTCCTGATGCAGTCGCGCAGGCAAAAGGAGCCGCATCAAGTGCCGCATCACTTATGTCTAAAGGTAAAGTTGAGGTAGAGCCATTCTACAGCATCGTCAACACTGACAAGTGCAGCGGCTGCTTGTCATGCATAGCAATGTGTCCCTTTGGTGCAATATCAATTGAAGATGGAAAAGCGAAGATAAACAATGTGTTGTGCAAGGGATGCGGGTGCTGTGTCGCTACATGCCCGAGTGGCTCGATAACCCAGAACCACTTCAAAGATTCACAGATCCTTGCCCAAATTGAAGCATTACTGGCAGAGAGGTAGAGCAAATAGGGGAGGAATTGTCTCATGAGTCACAGCAACGAGAAGAATGACGAATTTGAGCCATACATTCTTGGACTTGTCTGCAACTGGTGCACTTATGCAGGTGCCGATATGGCGGGAACCAGCAGAATTCAATACCCACCTAACCTGCGACTTGTCAGAGTTATGTGTACGAGTCGCCTTGCCCCAGAGTATGTGATGAAAGGGTTGGAGTTGGGTGCTGACGGAGTCCTTGTCTCAGGTTGTCACCCTGGCGACTGTCACTATGTCAACGGTAATTACAAGACAGAACGGCGAATACATCTTCTCAGGAAGCTCGTCGAGCAAGCGGGATTAGAGCCGCAGCGTATTCGTCTTGAATGGATATCAGCAAGTGAGGGAAGTAAGCTTGCAGAAGTCATCAAGGATTACGTGAAGGTTCTGAAAAAGATCGGTCCGAACCCTCTCAAGGATAGCAAAGGAAAACAAGGCCTTGACGAGAAGGAACTTTATAGCGTGGAAGTGAAGTAAACATGGCCGACAAGAAGAAAGTTGTCTTCATGCAACTGTCAAGTTGCTGGGGCTGTCATCAGTCACTCCTAGACCTTCACGAGAAATTGCTTGACATCTTGCCCCTCATCGACATCCAATACTGGGTTGCGGCTGTAGATTTCAAACTTGATCATCTTGAGAAAATGCCAAAAGGTTCGATTGACGCTGCGTTCATTGAGGGTCTGTGTCGAACTGAAGAAGATGTTCATCTTCTCAAATTATGCAGAGAAAAGGCTAAGGCTCTGGTGGCATTGGGCTCATGTTCTTGCTTTGGAGGAGTACCGAGCATAGCTAATCTTTACCCCAAGAGAGAACTTCTAGAAAGGAAATACTTGAAGGCTGAAACACTCTCAAACAGAGACACGATTCCTTCTGAGAACGTGCCGCCGATAACCAATTTTGTGCCGCGAAACGACCAATTAGTCAAAGTTGACGTTTGCCTCCCCGGTTGTCCACCGACCTCTGAGGAAATCGCGAATGCTGCCTTGTGTGTCCTCACTGGAAAGCCCCTTGAACACTCGATTAAGACTATATGCGACGAATGTGAGAGGAAGAAAGAGGAGAAGAATGTAAAGGAGTTCAAACGAGATTTTGAAGGCAGACCTGACATGGAGAAATGCCTTTTGAATCAAGGTTATATCTGCATGGGTCCTGGAACAAGGGCTGGCTGTGGAGCTCAATGCCCAACCGCTAACCATCCGTGCAAGGGATGCAGCGGTCCTCCCGATGGCGTGGTTGACCAAGGGTCAAGACTCATCGGAACCTTTGGGGGTATAGCAGATATGGAACCACAGAAAATGCTCGATTCATTCAAAGATCCTGCTGGACAACTGTACAAGTTCACGTATGCCTCATCATCTCTATCTAAGCTTAGGAGTGTAAAGAAGAAATGAAAAGCAAAGCGAGCCCAATCAAAGCTGAGAAAGTTAGCTCAACGAAGGCCGAAAAAGAAAGCGAGATCATCAAGATCGATCCTGTTACTCGACTGGAAGGGCATGGTTCGATCACAATCAAGCTTACTAAAGGTAAGGTCTCTGACGTTCAATTCAACGTGACTTCTGCTCGGTTCTTCGAGAAGTTCCTCGAAGGGAGGCTTGCTGAAGATGCGCGTATAATAGCACCTCGCATCTGTGGTATTTGTCCTGAGCCACACCACCTAGCATCTGTGAAAGCGGTTGAAGCCGCCTGGGATATTAACCCGCCGGAACCGGCGAAGAAGCTAAGAGAACTGCTCTTGCTAGCAAAGCAGATTAGCAGTCACGCACTCCACCTCTACGTGCTTGCAGCCCCAGATTTTCTCTTGGGACCCTTCGCGCCACCAGAGGTTCGTAATGTTGTGACTGTAATCAACAAAATGCCAGACGCGGGCAAGAAGGCCATTGAACTTATGAAACACGGCCAAGAACTTTGCGCGGAAATCGGAGGGAAGTCTGTTCACCCAGTCACAGCAATTCCTGGAGGAATGACCAAGGGACTCACTGAGGGGAAGAGAGATGAGTGGCTCAAGAGAATGGATAGAGCCATGGAGCTTGGTGAGTTCACTGCTGGACTCTTGTTGAAGATCGTTGAAGACTATTGGGATGTCATAACCAAAATTGGAGTGTTCGAGACATACTATGTCGGACTGACCCAGAATGGGGAACACAACTTCTATGACGGTAACATCAGAGTGGTGTCTCCATTAGGCAAGATCGAGTCAGACACTCCGACCCAGAAATACATGGATGTCGTCGGGGAACAGGTTGTTCCACACTGCTACGCAACACATGTATTCTACAAACCAGCTGGCTACCCAAATGGATTGTGGAGAGGCGGGCCATTGGCAAGAATAAATGTAGCGGACCGAATGGCAACACCCCGAGGAAACGAAGCTCTGAAACAGTTCAGAGACAAGGTCGGAAGGCCGTGCCATGCTACATTTGCTTATCACTGGGCGAGAGTCATTGAGCTACTCGACGCCATAGGAAAAGCCAAGAAGTTGCTTGAAGATCCCGATATCGTGAGCAAAGACTACAAACTTGAAACAGTTGAGCCACGGGAAGGGGTCGGCGCTGGCGTTGTGGAAGCACCAAGAGGACTACTAGTCCACAACTACTGGACGAACAAGGAAGGAATCATAACCAAGGCAAACCTCATAGTTGCCACTAATAACAATGTCGGGGCGATAGAGAAGTCGCTGAAGATTATTGCCAAGCAGGTAATTGAAGACAAAGTGTATGAGACGCTGAAGTTACCAAAGCCGATGATCAAAATCTAATTTGTCTAGAAACAAGAGGTAGAAAAACATGCCCGATGTAGATGAGAAAGTGCTTAACCTGTTGGAGATGGTCGTCCGCTGCTACGACTGTTGACTTTCGTGTGCAGCACATCTCCTTGTCTTAGACGAAAACAACAAGGAGATACTCAAGAAAGAGGTTCAGATTGGAAGCGGATGAACCAGCCGGCGCAAAGCCTCAAAAAAGGTGGCCGGTGGGGACAACCTTTGCAAAGGTCATTTGAACCCCTTTGCGGATGAGCAAGATAGACTGGATTAACCAGTTTATCCTGTGATTTATGTATTCTATATCTCTTCTTTTAGTTGGGATATGGGGATTATATACTCAGGGGAAGAGACGTTCTTCGAACCGACAACTACTCTGTGGTACTTCTTCCCACTTCTGACGCCTGTGACAGTTTCAAGATTCCCTTTCACCCTGATCGATTCATTGTTTGAAGCAAGGTCAGAAAAGAAGCCTTCGAAGGAAACTACTTCTTCTATGTCGTTAACCTTCAACCCTTCTAGTATCCGAACTTCATTCACTTTATAGGACGCAGGGTTGAATAGCGCCTCCGTGCTATCAGCAACGTCTGCAATAATCTCCACTGTGCCTTTGCTCGTAAATTCTTTTTCACCGTATATTTCAGTTATCTCAGAGTCAAGTTTGATTGGATGAATAGAGAAGAACTTTTCCTCATAGAATCCGAAATTCCACTTCTTCCTCAAAATCGCCGCCGCAAATCCATAATCGATTGAGAATTGTCTGGTTTTCCTTGTGCACCAGTCCTCTGCTTCACTTTCGTTGAGTTGCCTTAACCTTGATGGGTTTTCAGTGTTCTCGAATTCTCTAATTAGAGCCTGTTTCACAAGCAATGCATTCTCGTGTCCATAGATCGTGAGGTCAACGTCAGAGATTGACACATTGTGAATCCCCAGCAGGATGGAGCCAGTGACCCCAAATCTATCAAGAGGAACCCCACTTCTACTAGAGAGATACTCAGCCAATTCCACTGCCTTACGCTGAAGTTCATCAAGTTCACCTTTTCTTCCCACTAACTCTTTCAACCTGACTTCTGGCTCATAGTATTCCTTGATCTCAGAGCGAGGAACCGCTGGAAAAGTTATGTCGTTCACCCGGCTGTAGAACAGGTACTTGGGGTATTCTTCCTTGAGAAACGAGTGAGTGTCGATAACGGACTTGGCAGAATAGTATGGTATCATTCTCTTAAAATGCAGATCTCCTGAAGCCCAAATCCCGCTGTCACTTGGGATATACTTGAGGTAAGATAACAATCTGTCATGCGGATGGAGGCAACCGACAACACAAAATAAGAGGTCTTCTGTCGTCCTTATGAAATCGCGATCTTTGGGTTTTCTCAATGGGTTTCACATTCCTTTTCGAATTGTCAGGTCTCTCACCCTGACTATGATAGCGTCAGAAAATCATCTTTCTCTCCGCCAACGATAACGCGATGATGAGTGTTGCCAGACTTGTCGATAACAAGTTCCAGTTTTCCTCTAGCACTTATGGGCTCTTCATTCCGAGCAACTTCACAAAATCTTCCTCGAAAAGAGGCAATTTCGTCTATGATGAGTTCTCTCGCTTCTTGTTCCTCGACTATTTCAGCATTCTTGATCTTGTAGATACATGGGGTGAAGAGCGCTTCACTATCGTCGGCGACTTCGGCTTTGATGGTTACCTTTCCGAGAGATCTGTAGGTTAGATCTCCATAGTTCAGCTTCAATTCCTTCCAGTCTTTGATGAACCGCAGGAAGTACTCGTAGTTTTTGAATTTTCCTTGAAGCCGCTTTCTTCTCTCAGTTCTTAGGAAGGATTCCCACCTAGTAACAGTATCAGCTGACCTGAAGCTGAACAATTTTTTCAGTTCTGCGTCGTTGTAAGGTCTTATTGAGGAGTCTGCATTACTGTAAAGATTATTCAACGCTCCATATACTGCGAGACAGCTCTCAGAACCGTAGACAATTATGTCAATGTCTGATTTTAAGTTGTGTAGACCTACTAGAATTGAGCCGCTCAAACCCAGTCTATTGATGTTGACAGAAGCACAGCCAGAAAGGATTTCACAGAACTCCAATGAGTCTCTTTCGAATTTGTCTAGAGTTGCGCGGTTGCTTGACATCTCTGTCAGTTTCTCAGTTGGTTGGTACAGGCGTGCTACATCGTTCACTGGTACGCCTTGCATTATTGAGTCATAGACCTTGTCGAAGTAAACGTATGAAGGAAACTTGTCTTTGAGAACACTGAATCTTTCATCTAGAGAGTATACCTTTCGATATCTTACCCCTTCTCTTATCCTTTCGCCGTCTTCGGAGGGGTAGTACCTGAGAAAAGCGATTACTCTATCATGCGGGTGAAGAAGTCCTTTTACGTCGAAAATCAAGTTGTCGCGGGTTTCGAGAAAATCTCCTTCTCTGAAGACTGGCAAATGATCTCTAACCATCTCTTTCTTTCCTCTGTTTCTTGATCCTAGTTGCGAATTCATTGTAATTCGCCAAGCATGAGACCGCTAGGGCTGCTCTTTCTGGAGAGGAGTACGCCGGTATACCTACGTTTTCAAGGATCTCTCTTCCGGGGTCAGCTAGCTCCCCTGCCATCCAGCAACAAACGAGGAGCTTGCCCTGCCTTTTGACTGAATTATTATAAGCTTCCACAACACCTTCAGCATGCTCACTAGGCTTCATGCCCAAGAAAGTTGGAACAACACAGTTGACAATCAACGCATCAGTATTCACGTCAGAAGCCACAGTTTCCGTAGTTTTGCGGTAGCAATCTTTGTTGGCGCTTGCAATGATGTCGACCGGATTGTTGAGGATGGCAACGTCTGGCAGGAATGCTCTAAGGGACTTTACAGTTTCCTGTGTTAATGATGAGATGGTTAAGCCGTAATCTGAGGACGCATCTGTAGCGAGTACCCCCGCGCCGCCTGCGTTGGTTATTATTCCTACGCGTTTTCCTTTTGGTAGGGGTTGTTTGGTAAAAGCTTTGGCCACGTCGATTAACTCGAATAATGAGCCGACTCTCGTTACTCCTTTTTGCTTGAATATTGCTTTGTAGATCTTGTCTGATCCTGCAAGTGATCCCGTGTGCGACGATGCTGCTCTTGCACCTTGTTCGGTTCGGCCCGCTTTAACAATCACTATTGGCTTTATGGGTGTGGCTTCGCCGATAGCGTCCAAGAATTTTCGACCGTCTTTTACTCCTTCCAAGTATATTCCGATCACGCGGGTTTCAGGATCCTGCGTATAGTATCGTATGATTTCGGGGACGGATACGTCAGAAGCATTGCCTAAGTTGACAAATTTGCTGAAGCCGAGCATTTCTCTCTTAGATACATATGCACATGATGCACCAAGTGCACCACTTTGAGTGATGAGTCCCATGTTTCCTTTGATGGATCGCATTACAAAGGAGGCGTTTAGATTCTTGCGGGTGTTCATTGTTCCGACGCAGTTGGGACCGACTACTCTTATTCCGCATCGTTTAGCAGTATTCGTGACTTCCTCTTCGAGTTCAGTTCCCTCTCTTCCGACCTCACTGAAACCGCCAGAAAGTATGCTAATTGCCTTGATTCCCTTTTTGCCGCACTCCTCAACAGCGCTGGGAACTGTGGTTGCTGGTATGATCATGATAGCCAGATCTACAGCTCCAGGTACGTCTAGTATGCTCTTGTATGCTACCCTGTCAAATACTATGCTTTCTTTCAGACTCACGGGAAAAACATCCCCGTCAAAGCCTGCTTCGATGAGATTCGTCATCACGTTGTAGCCAAACCTGTTTGGGTTGTTTGACGCACCGACAACGGCTATGCTTCTTGGTGAAAAGAACTTCTCAATCAGGCTAAACCCGCCTGCGCACAATTCACTCCGTGAAGTGTGGGAGTCACTGCTTAGAGAATGCACCATTCTTAGTCGCCCTCCGACACAACCAAAGTTACATGTTCGTGGATCGAGCAAGGAACCGATTGATTGTCCCCAGATCCCAAAGTGCCATCCGTCTCTTTCATGACATAACACCCTGATGACCTAGAATAGATAGGAGTTTTTGCTTCACCAAATAAATATGTCGGATGTGCTTATCTCTCTGTGCAAACTGGACATTAGATAACATTATAAGATGCTTTTCATTCATCTAAAAAACAGACAGAACTGGTCACCCTTGTTGATTCGGGTCATTTTATTTACTCGGTACGATATGAGTCGATATTCCACTTTAGTGGCTAGTTGGAGGCGATCGCCAATTACCAAAGAGATACTCTCGGACAAAACAGGCGAAAAACTGTTAATGCTTGGCGCCGAGGCCATAGCCCGTGGAGCTTTAGAAGCGGGCGTCAGTATGGTCACAACTTATCCTGGCACGCCCGCCTCGGAAGTTGGAGACACTATATGTGAAGTCGCGAAAGACGTACCGGGGCTGCATTTTCAATACTCCGTAAACGAGGCCGTAGCACTCGAGAATGCAGTTGGTGGCGCCTGGTCTGGCGTGAGATCGCTGTGTGCGATGAAGCATGTTGGCATGAACGTCGCAGCAGATCCATTCTTCACATTGTGCTACATAGGAGTTCAACCTGGTAGCCTCGTGCTGGTCAATGGAGGAGATCCAGGCTGCATAAGTTCGACCAATGAACAAGACAATAGGTACTATGCATTGCATGCTCACACTATTTGTCTTGAACCGTCAAACTCACAAGAGTGCAAGGACTTCACTTTGAAGGCTTTCGAGCTCTCAGAGAAGTTTGACTTGCCTGTAATGTTATATGCGGTTCCAAGAACACTCCATGGAATTGGGGAGGTAGCTCTAGGAAAACTTAATCCTGCTAAGGCAGAAGGTCAATTCAAGAAGGCACCTGGTAAGTATGTATCCGCCACCCTTGTGGCTGTGGGCAACAAAGGAAGATTGCTAAGCCGAATTCAAAGAGCCGAGAAAGCTGCTGGCGATATGCCTGAGCTCAATAGGGTTATATCAGGTCAGGCGAAGACGGGCGTCATAACAGCCGGCAGTTCGTTCAATTACACAATGGAGGCACTGGACTCGCTGGGAATTCATGATTTTCCCATCCTTAAGCTTGGCATCGCTTATCCCATCAACCCTGAATTGATAGAGAAGTTTGCCCAAGGTCTTGAGAAGATAATTGTGGTTGAAGAGTTAGAAGGCTTCATGGAAGCAGAAGTGAAGAGAATACTATTCGACAAGAAGATGCTCAGAGAAGTACGCGGCAAAGATTTGTTCCCTGCAGTTGGCGAGCTAAACACCGACCTTGTGATAAGAGGCATTAGCAAGGCAACTGGTGTGAAGGAACCTGTGGACTACGCAGGCATCCAGACCAAGTATAGCAAAGCCGTGGCGAAAGCTTTACAGAGGAATCCGAGCCTGTGCCCAGGATGTCCACACAGAGCTACAGCATATGCGTTGAAGAAAGCGGCACAGCATTATATAGAAAGCAAAGGCAAAGGTCAGGTGATCTTTGGAGGAGACATTGGCTGTTACGCTACCCTCGCTCTTCCTCCATACTCTATGCAGGACTGGGTTGTAGCCATGGGTGCGGGCTTCAACATAGCTGCGGGGATGAGTTTCAAAGTCAAAGACACTATGGTCGGTTTGATCGGCGACAGCACCTTCCTACATGCAGGAATTCCCGGGTTGATAAGTGCCGTGTATAACAATGCAAACGTTCTTGTTGTTATAATGGATAACAAGTGGGTTGGAATGACTGGTGGGCAGCCTACTCCTGCTACTGGTGTTGACAGCTTACGTGAGGAAGCTGAGCCCGCGGTGAACTTGAGAGATATAGTTAAGGCTTGTGGAGTGAAGTATGTGAAGGTGTTTGATCCATACAGTATCCGTCATGCAATTCAAGTAATCACCGAAGGATTGGAAGAAAAGGGTGTGAGGGTGCTCATCTCGCAACGTGAGTGCGCGTTGCCTGCAAAAAGAAGAATGGAACCTATTATAGAAGCTGAACGGGAGAAAGGGAAATACTCATACTACGCTATAGAATCCGATCGTTGCCAGAACTGCGAGGAGTGTTATAGGCGCTTCGCTTGCCCAGCCCTAATAAGAAAAGAGGAAAATGGGAAGGAATTCGCATATATAGAAGACGCAAGGTGCACCCTTTGTGGCGCTTGCAAGGAGATCTGTAGGAGTGGAATGGCAATAACAAAGACAACAGTCAACCCGCACATTGAGTGACGATTCATCGGGAGGAACCATGATTGAGGAAATACAGCATCCTAATAGTAGGAGTCGGCGGGCAAGGAATAATGACAACCGGGAATATCTTGAAGAAGATAGGACAGAGGAAGGGGTGGATCGTTGTCGGAACTGAGACACGTGGGGCTTCGCAACGTGAAGGATCCGTAGACAACTCCATAAGATACGTTATGTATGAAGCTGGCGAACAACGAAATGAGAGAACAAGCGTAATCGCTCCCTTGGTTCCACAAGCTGGAGCAGACATGTTGATCGCCATGGAGACTAACGAGGCACTTAGAAACGCAAAGTTTGCATCTGAGAAGACATGCGTACTGGTTAACCAATATGAGATTCTCCCACCTCAAGCAGTGTCTGAGAATTGGAAGGGAGCGCCTTTTGATGAAGTTATCAAGATCATGAAGGCCTTTTCTCCGGACGTGAGAGGGGTAAAAGCCAATGAGATAGCCAAGAGAGAGTTCGGCGATTTTGCAATGTCAAATATCGTAATGCTGGGCGCTGCGCTAGGGACAAGCAAGCTGCCTATAGAGGTTAATGAAGTTAAGGAGCTATTAGAGGAAGAAGGAGGAGATAACACTCCGCAACTTATGAAAGGGCTTGAAATTGGCATGAGTGAGGTTGCAAAGTAAGGGAAAAGATCAAGATCAGGGTTTAGATCAGGAAATGATGTTGAGGTGATTAAGTTTGATAATTACCGAGCAGAAATCGCTCGAAGACATCGTGAAGATGCTTGAAGGTTATGACAAGATTGTGATAGTGGGATGCAACACATGCTCGGCGTTGTGTCAAACTGGCGGCGAAGAAGAAATCAAGGAAATGGTAGAAAGACTCAAAGACAAGAAGCAAATTCTGGCAACAGTCGCCGTCGAGTCCCCCTGCGACTTAAGGATATCAAAAAGGGATCTCAGGACCGTGCAGAAACAGATCGAAGAAGCAGATGCCATATTGGCAATGACTTGTGGCGTAGGAGTGCAGTCTATCGCTGATCTGACCAGGAAGACAGTTGTTCCGGCACTTGATACCAAGTTCTTGGGAATGGTTGAGAGACTCGGTCGATTCTATGAGAGATGTAGAATGTGTGGATCATGTACCTTGTTTGATACAGGAGGTATATGCGCCATATCTAGATGCCCGAAGGAACTTCTAAACGGACCGTGCGAGATGGTTTCCGATGGGAAATGCGAGGTTGGAGGATGGAAGAACGACTGTGTCTGGGTTCAGATATGCGATAGGATGAAACAACTTGGAAGACTTGAAGACCTGAAGAAGTATCAACCTGAAAGAGATGGATCCCTGAGAGCTACTCTTGGGGAAGTGGTGTGGACAGATTAGAGAATATAGGGATGATTGTTGGAGGTTGCAGTTCTAATGCCAAGGAGCTCGAGTAGTGGCGTCGTTGGCAAGCTCAAAGAGAGCAAGTTCGTTACAATGGCGGAACTTGAGGTTGACAGCCAGACTTCGATTGAGAAGTTACTGGAAAAAGCGAAGAAAATACAGAACTTGGTCGATGCCGTGATCGTAGGCCGAGACCCGAAGGCTTCGCTCTACCTTAACACACTAGTTCCTAGTTACTTGATCAAGGAAAAACTGAAGATCCAGTCCATATACTGCTTGGACAGCAGAGACAGGAACAGGCTGGGGCTCTTCTCGGATATACTAACTGCAGGTCAACTTGGATTGACTGACATCGTCGTCGCAGCTGGGGCTCACACGACAACAAGTACGTACACCAAGGCGAAACCTGTTTTCGATGTTGATACTGTTCAATTGATAACGATGATTAAGCAGATGAGTGTTGGAAAGGCTTTCACAGGAGAAGTCATAAAGCCGGCGAGTTTTGATATCGGTGCAGTTGTTGGATTCGATCACTCGCGACCTGAGATGGCAGAATCGATGATCCAGAAGGAAAAACATGCTGGTGCTTCATACCTCATCACATTGCCAGTCTATGATAGTGAAAAAGCGAAAATGACTGCAGACTTGGCATGTAAGATAGGCATTCCCTTGATTGTTACTCTTTATCCTATTGACTCGGTTGAGACTTCCAACTGGATTAATAAACTCTATCCGAGTTCTAAACCGCCAGAAGACCTCGTCGAAAGAATTAAAGAGGCAGAAAAGAAGAGCGTGAATACAGAAACGAGAAGCAAGGAGATCTCTGAGATCAATCGGAATCTGGTAAGCATGCTTGTCAAGGAGTTAAAAGCAGTTAAAGGGGTCTCCGGCTGCAACATCGTATCTACTAAGCTTGATGTCCTAAGCGCGCGATCCCAGTAATGCGAGAAACTAGAGTCCTGCCGCTTCTTTTCCGAATCCTATATTCTCATTTAGACTCTAAGCTGACTTAAAGAAGACCAAGAACAAGAGAACAATAAAGGAAGGGATTCCAGTTGGGTGCTCTTGTCAGGTTCTTTGAACACTCACTGGAGAAAATGAGGAATTATTTCTGAGCCTACCGACTCCAGTGTCTTGACCTTGTCTACCCCGATCGGTGAGCCTATAACCAGCTGAGAGACTCCTTCCTTGAGTATTGCAGATATTTTCTCAGTGACCTGGGATGGTGTTCCAGTTATTGAAAAGACTTCAAGTAGTTCGTCATTAACTGCCTTGAACGCCTCTTTGAATTGTCCCTTTCCGAGAGCCGTTCTGATGGTTTGAATCAACTCAGGAGAGATCCCATGGCGTTCGAGTACAGAATCGGGAGAGGCCGCAGCTATAAACGCTACTACTGGTCTAGCGAGTTTCATCGCTATAGCGGGATCCGTATCAACGGAGAAGCTTGTGTAAGCAGCTATGTCAAAGTCCGAAGAGGGTCTACTAGCTTCATCGAGCCCGCTTCTCACTTCCCTCACAGCCAATGAGATTTCCGCTGGATCAGACGCATTCACTAAGACACCATCGCTTATCTGCGCTGCAAGGTGAAGCATCTTTGGTCCCTGCACACCCAAGTAGATTGGAACGAAGTCCGGTTGATAGCTCAATCGGGCGCCCGAGACATTGAACACCTTACCTGGGAGCTTGACCTCATCCCCTTTCAGCAACCCTCTTATGATGCTTACGCATTCAGCTAAGGCAGCAACAGGGCTCTTCTGTTCTAATCCGAGGTATCCCAAAGTGGTTCGGTCTCCCGCCCCAATCCCAAGAACAGCCCTCCCCTTAGATACTTCACTAAGGCTGGCCATGGCAGAAGCAGTCCAAGCTGGGTTGATAAGATACGGGTTAGTTACACCTGGTCCTATTCTCACCGACGTTGTCTTTAGAGCAATCGAAGTTAGTGTAACGTACGTGTTTCGATTGTTGAAGTGATCCGTTACCCAGATGTAGTCGAACTTCTTCTGCTCAGCCACTGAGGCCCACTTCAGAACCTCGTCTATCGGGTTGTTGGGAACAAGTTCCACGCCAAACTTCATAGCCATCAAACCTTCCTGATTTCTTCTCCACGAAATTCATCTATTTGAAATGATTCTCCTCAGGGCATTAGCTGCTTCTCTCTCGCCATGCTTATCGAGAAGCTCTATAGTCTGCTCAGGCTCCACCATCATGCCAGCCTCAAGCAGTTTCTCCATACCGGCGTCAGTGGTCTGTTTCTCGTAGCCCATCAAGCGTATTATTGACCACGCTAAACCCTGCGGTAGCGGATTGCTCTGAGACTTCAAAATTAGGTCTATTGAATCCTCACTTATCATTTCCCTTTTTTCAGTGCTTATTGATCTTGCTACGGCTGGAAGCTCCTTTGCGAGAGCAACCAAGGCAATTTCCTTAAGGTGTCTTTGAGGCAAGTCCACATCTCCTCCGAATATTTGGTTATGATATTGATCCACTCATTGGATGAACGGAAATAACTAGTTGCTGTGATGAAGAAGTAATGAAAACGCCGACAAAGTGGTTGATAATTGATGAATCCACAGCAGAAAATAACCGAAAACTGTGGAAACGAGCGTCACTTCAGCAAAATCGAGACTATTTGGGGCGTCCACCGCACTAAAATGCACTTCGAGACGCGGGAACCAGTCTTCTTGTCGACTAAAAGAGGATATCTCCTATTTCTGGGATGCGGTATCAGTCGAAGAGAGATTAATGAACAGTGAAAAGGTTTTTATAATGCGGTGAAACAGTAAAAAGTAGTCCTTGGAGGTGGAGACATTGAGCTATATGTACGGCATAGACAAGAAAGATAGGAAGATTCTGGATTGCCTGCTCAGGGACGGCCGAGCACCCTATGGAGATATCGCCGGCAATGTTGGTCTCTCAGAGTCCGCAGTTCGCAAACGTGTTGAGAAACTTATTAGAGATAAGGTGATCGAACGATTCACGATAGCGCTAAACCCAGAGAAAACGGGGAAATCCATCATAGCGTACATAACTGTCAGCACATCTTCGAGGCATGAGAGTGACATCATAGAGATGCTTGTGGAATCTCCACTCGTCTCTGAAGCTTACTGGATGAGTGGAAAATGTGGGATATGGTTGAAGGTAGAAACAGGAAACTTAAGTGAGCTCACCAGGTTCATTGAAAGCCTGAGATTAGTTAAGGGCATCTTATCCATAAACAGCTGCATAGCTCTTCGGCCTCTCAAGGTCGAAGGAACACCAGTGGTCCCCCTACCAATCACGAAGAAGGTGGAGGAACCAGAGCATGAAGAAGTGCAACAGCAGTAGATTAGTCTACTTCCGGGGATTTCTTGCCTACTATTTCTGGTATGCGTTCGTAAACTTCAAATTTCTGCGGCAAAGTCAAGCACACTCCACATGCCTTAAGGCTCTTAGCAGTCTCAAGGAAGTCTCTTACGAATTCCAGACCCACTTCCAGAGGATTAGATGAACCTTCAACTGCCTCCACAAATTCGGGTGGAATGAACATCTCAGGAATGAATTTTCGGGCAAACTTAACCGTTTTGACTGACGCATATAGAGTAGTCTTTAGTATTGTATGGATTCCAATGGATCTTGCTCTTTTTACCAGCGGTTCAACAATGCCCGAGATATCGTATGTTTCGGGGGGGCAAACAAAGTCCGCCCCATATCTCCTTGCAAGGGTCACGCTGTCTTCGGGTCTTTCGATCATGTAGCCGGAAGTCAGTCCGAGGTTTATGAGTTTGTGCGGTTCACTCTTCTTGGCCTTTGATTGTTTCTCAAGAGTGACCTTTATCCCGTCAGCTAATTCTAAGCAAGTTGCGTAATCTTTAGGGCTCTCATATGAAGAGACTATCACATTAGTTAGGTTGCTTTCTACGGCCGCTAGCACATCCGAGTAAATCGCTTCCGGATTTCTGTGTTCTATGTAGAATCCCATTACAGATTCGATGTTCTCTTCATTCAACCATAGCGCAGGCACTATAGGATTCATTGTCGGAAGTCCAAAGGAATAATCTGAGATTACGATTGCGTCAACAGATTGCGATAACTTTCTGGCCTCATCCATGAAGGCCATTCTATCGATTCCTCTGGAGAATGTGAGTTCTGCTGAAGTGGTGAATTCCTCATTGCGCAGACGTCTTGTGAATTTCGTTTGAACCACCTTTTATTGCTGACTTGGCGTTCTGATAGCAGTGCTAGTCAATGGTGGACCTTATCGTCAATTGCTCCTTTCCCTCAGTTCTTGATGAAACGTTCCAAACTAGTTCTCCATTGTCATCCTCTTTGAGTTTTGCCGTAGAGTATGGTCCTAATAGACCGCCGTTAGCGATGTAGCAAGCCTCTTCCTTTGCCAACATAGCTCTACAGTCTGAGAGCCATGGTTCCTCATCGTAAAGGTCGACCACCGGACATAAAGTCATCTGAAGGGGCAAAGTCAATTCCGGGGGGAACTTAGTCCCACCCGCACGGTCAGGCGAGCACTTGACCAAATAGTCGACGATGAAGGCCTCGCTTATGTCAACCTCTGCAAGACTGAGACATCTAAGTTTTACTTGAAGGTTCTTTAGGTTCGTGAGGTTTGGAAAGTGTGTATCGGCTTTGTCTTTAACATCGGCCAAGACTTCGTCGAACTTTGGTCCTACTGAGTAGAATGCTAGTGTATTCTTGTGAAAGACCTTGGCAACCCACTTTCTAAGGTTGCTAGTTGTTGAGTTGAGAGGAACACAGATTCTCATTTAATACGCCAGTTCTTCAGAGTTTAAAAAAATGAATAACATAGGACTTAATGTCCTACTCTGTCTATTAATTGTTTGGTCACACTGGCATAGCCCACTGCCATTACGTGAATCCCTTTGCAGCCTCTTGTCTTTTTCAGCTCTTTGATGAAGCTGGTGAAGTAGTCTACGTTCAACTCGTCCGTCTTCCGTTTCCTCTCCTCTTTGTCTTGGATGCCGTCCTTAAGTTGCTTCAGTCTATCAAGAAGGTCGTTTGGTACTGAGCATCCTGGAACGTTCTTGTTGAAGAAGTCCGCCATTGCAAAGCTCTTCAAAGGGAAGATCCCGATTAGAAGCGGAACATTGTATTTTGACGCTTCGTTTACGAATTGTTTGGCTTTTTCCACATCGAAGACTACTTGTGTCTGCACGAAATCTGCCCCAGCCTTTGCCTTTCTCTCGAGTTTCAGAAGTTCTGGTTCGAGAGGGTCTGCATTCGGATTCGCAGCAACGCCGACGTTGAGCTTAGGA
This sequence comes from Candidatus Atabeyarchaeum deiterrae, assembly GCA_037310415.1. Lineage (GTDB taxonomy): Archaea > Asgardarchaeota > Atabeyarchaeia > Atabeyarchaeales > Atabeyarchaeaceae > Atabeyarchaeum > Atabeyarchaeum deiterrae. Next base: position 864,801 of record CP147780.1, on the reverse strand, counting down.
GGATGCTCAATCTTGTTCCCAGCAAGATCCACTTCTTTTTGATCCATCATTTTTATTAGGGACGTTAATTGCGCTGAGTCAAGGTCGAATACGGGTTTTGAGGCTGGATTATCTCCTACCATCGTATGGTCCCCGGTCAGAGCTAAGACGTTCTTTATGCCAAGCGCGCCCGCTCCTAGGAGATCTGATATTAATGCCAGTCTATTTCTGTCTCGGCAGGTGAGCTGATAAACGGTTTCCATGCCAGCATCACGCTGAACAAGGTAAGACGCTACAAGGCTGCTTACGTACCCACATGACTTCGGGTTGTCGGTAACATTGCAGGCTATGGCGTAGCCCGTCAATTCTTTTGCATCGTTTATTACTTGGGCTATGTCTGTCGTTTTCTCTGGTTCTAACTCACCGGTGTACACAAACCTGCCCTCGACGATACCTTTCATAAGATTACTATATGCTTGCACTATGAATCACACACCTCTTCTATATTTTGCTACCCTTTGTTCTAAGCAGCCCTTGTATCGACGCTCCTTGGGTAGCTTGACAGTGAGTAATCACGCGGTTCTCTGTATTGTCTGAATTTGTCGAGTCTTCCCTGTTCTTTGAGTTTATTATAGATCAGGACCCATCCGCAGTCCTTGGTGTAGTTCTTTACCTCGCACTTGCCTTTGCTCATGCCGCCGCATGGACCGTTCAGCAGGCCCTTTGCACATCGTGTTATTGGGCAGATGCCACCAGTCTCCTCTAGGATGCAGTTTCCACATGCACGGCACATTTCTTCAAATTTGCCTATTCGTTCAACTTCTCCTAAAAATAGTGTGTTTAGCGCTGGGACAACCACTTTGTTCATCGCGCCTGCGATTGTCTGAGTGCCTACGCCGCAGCACATTGTAAGAATTGCGTCTGCGTTCTCAAACTCCTTCTTGAATTTCTTGCTGTCTCGCTTCAGAATTCTAACGTCGCATGGTTCCTCAACTAGGGCAGCTGTGACCACCATTCCACTTGAGCCCTTGGCTTCTTTGAGTTTCCCGACTATTTCTTTTACTTGATCTTCTCCGCCAGTTTGGCAAACAGTCGCACAGTGTCCGCATCCAACCACGAGGACGTTCTTGTATGGAGCTAGTTTGTCCAATAGTTCCTCAAGTTTTTTCTGTTCCGTTATTATCATGGTTCGAACTCTACCTCCGAATTATTCACATAGGTGTAAGTCAGATTTCACAACGCGTAGAACTTAATTAAAATTGAATCTCTGTGACCGTTGTGAACGAGGGACGGAATCTATTATTTTATCTGTGCGGAAAGAGAGAAAATTCGCCTTATAAGGATTAATTACATCGCATCGTTCAAATCCTTGTGTGAATTGAGTCCGTCAGAACGTGGAAAACGGGAAGTAATCGAAGACAACAAGCATTGATTCATCGGAGAGTTGTCTTCCCTCATGTCTACTTAGTCCGCTGAATAGTGGTCTTTCATGTGAACCATGTGAAATATACCAGAAACCTTTACGATCTTCACACAAAGGATAAGTTGATATCAACCTTCATGGATAAGATTCCAAGCGAGTTCAGTGCTTAGTCTAGCTCGCATATGATATGGGCATATTGTTTATTTTCAAGTGGGGAACCGACGTCATGATAGAACCTAAAAAAGCGAACTGCCCAACGTTTTTTCCGATTCCTCCTATTTTCATTAGAGTCTTGCAGAGTTCGTCAGAGATCGATATGTTCTGAGTGCAGGCTTCAATTTCTCCGTTTTCGATAATCAATGATGGAAAATTGCTTGTCATGTTGAAGTACCCTCGCTCAGGAACTAAGTGGAAAGTGTAGTTAATCGAGTCGATTAGGACACCATGCTTGGTTTCTTCAACTAGCTCTTCGGGTGAAAAGTCACCACTCTCTACTACCAGATTGGTAGGAGTTGGTTCTGGAGGTGCTAAGTAGGTTCTTCCGAGTGCGTCTGATGCTCTCCTAGCGTTTCCGGTTGATGATGTATCACTCCAACATGCCGACAGTGTGTCATATAAGAAACCTCTGAGAGTGCCTCTTTCGACTATTTTCGTTTCGCGGGTTGGCGTTCCCTCATCATCAATGGTGGCGCTACCAATCCCACCTTTGAGGTGGCCATCGTCCCTCAAGGAGAAGGAGTCCGCTGAAACTTTTGTGTTTAGCATGTTGGTGAAGCATGAGACCCCTTGTTCGACTGATCTTCCTATGATCATTGGGGTTAGGAGATAAGCCGCGAATGCTCCCACAGATTCGGGTGATAGGATTATGTCGCAACTACTCTTCGGGATTCGCTTTTGCGGTAAGCTAAGTCTGTCAGTCGCCGACCTAGAAGTCTCGAAAACTTCTTTCTCTGGAATGAATTCAGACAATTTGTGCGAGCAGAACTGCTTCGTCGCCGTGGAATACTTCGCTCCTTCGCTGGCATCCGTTATTGTGCGCGAAAATAATAGTGTGCTCGGCTCACTGAAGTGTTCAAAGCCATGTGAATTCAGTATTGAGAATTCTTCAGTTAGGACCATGAGGGCGCATGTCAGAGTGTAGTTGGTTTGATTTCCTGCATCTATTTGTTTCAACATCCTCAGGACAAGCTCAGTTATCTCTTCAAGCGATTTTGATGCCAGTTCAGCGTCATACGACTGCAAAGGGATTTGTTCACCGATATTGTCCATCTTTCTTGGCAATCCGCTCCATTTGGGATTTCTTCTTGACACTTTCGCCATCCTGAGAGCTGATCTAAATGCCTTCTCGAGAGAAGAATCCTCTAGATTGTTCGTTGCTGAGAATCCCATGGAGCCATCTTTTATTACCCGGATACCTGCGCCTTCCTCAACTATATTCTGGGCTTCTACAATTTCATTCTTAGAAGCGCGAATCGACTTGAGATCCCGCTTTAACAAGAAGATTTCTGTTTCTGCGCCCTCACGTGTTGCCAGTGAAATCACTGCCCTGTAGATCTCCAATGCTCTCACTCAACTCCTGCCACATAGGCTTTACCTCGAATTGTCGGTCCACCATTTCCCACTGGCAACATTTGAATCGGGCTTCCCTTTCCGCAGTCTGGGGTAACTGTAATCCCAAGGTCTTTGGTTAGGGCATCAATGGAAATCAAGAAATCAGGTGTAACTTCCGAAACAATGACGCCTCGGAGCATTTCTCCGATTTCTCCCTTAGCAACAATATATGACTCTTTTGCACTGATCTTCCACCCGTACGCCCTGCCGTCAACTGAGGGCGCAATGCTTCCTACTACGTAGATCCCTTCCTTGGTATCTTCAATAGTCTCTTCAAGAGTCCAGTCACCAGGTTCAACATAGGTATTGCTCATTCGTGGCATGGGCGTGAAACGATAGGAGGGGGACCTTGCGCCTCCATTTGGTTCAACATGAAACGCGGCTGCTGTTTCCCTGTTGTGAATGCAGTTCTTCATCACTCCTTTAGTGATCAGAGGTTTCCTTCTTCCTCTTACACCTTCGCTGTCGAAATCGAAGCATGCTGGGTTCTTTATGCTTGGATCGTCCACCACACTGAAGCATTCGTCGGCGACCTTGTTTCCCAACGCATTGCATGTCCATGGTGCATTCTGCGGGTCGCCCCTGCCTCCAAGCACCCTGTCAGCCTCTAATGGATGACCTATAGTCTCATGAACCCAAAGAGCAACAAATTCGGGATCCATTATGACCGTCTTAAAAGACGGTATTTGGTTCAGAGTTCTCGATCTGACGAGCTGGCATGTCTTCGCTGCAATCCTCTCAGAAATGGCAGGGAGATCTTGATTCAAGAACGTCCGGTAGTCACCCAAACCGCCGAAATCATGCGGATAGTATTCTGATATCCCCTCGTTTGATGCTATGACGTATAACGTGCCTAGATATCCTGTGAATGCCTGCGTAATGAGTGAACCATCGCTACTTGCGAAAGTCTCGATGAATCGTCCAATTGTGAATGACAAAGAAGATGCTTGGATCTCGGTGCCCGCCGATCTGATTCGACGGTCACATTCTTTTGCAGGTTCCAATACATCCTCAATTGCGAATTCTTTGCATATTTCAAGCTCACTGCTCTCGTCCACAGCTCTTACATGATACACTTCCGTTGGAGCCAACTCGACAGGGGAGAATATTCCTTGAGCGCTTTTCCCAGCAAGTTTTATCGCCCTATCAACAGTTTCCCGCATCTTGGCTTCTGACGATGCATTATCTACTGAAGAGAAACCCCATGCCCCGTCGACAATGACCCGCACCCCGACACCTCTCAGGGAGACGGTTCCACCTTCATCCACTACCCCTTCACTTGCGGTAAATCCAGTGCTTTCTTCAAGTTGAACCCTTACATCTACGTACTTGGCGCCTCGTTTCAATGCGTAGTCTACGACTTCGAACACAGTGTCCTCAGACAACTCAAAAGCTAAGCGTTGTCCCCTCCTTGTCCTTGAAACATGAATGTCGTAACCTTGCTACAAGCGAATCCATCTTATCTTCATGGGAGTAGAAAATCAAGAGATGCAGAGGTTCTTCTAATAGCCTAGAACCTCAGAACCATCCTTCTTCACTAGAACCGTTTCCTCTGCCTGAGCGACCATGCTGTCCTTTCTCTCAGAGAGAACGTGGTATTCGAAGAGCATCCCCGCATTTGTGAGCTCCTTGAGAGCCAGTTTCAGTGAAAGTGCAGATACTTCTTTTGTGAGCCACCTTTCTGTGAACGGGAGAGTCTTGTATTTCTCGCCTATTATCGATAAAACCTGTCTTGAGCCTCTGAACCTTATCGGAGACCTCGTGGGCATTAGCATGTAAATGTAGCAGTAGGGTGTGTCATGGACGCCACCTGAACCGTTCGTGGCGAATATGTCGAGAGCATATACTTCACCTTCTTCAAGTTTCGAGCTTCCACCTGAGCCAACACATGGGATCGTCTTTGGACCATGCAATTCATATTGCTCAACAAGATGTCCTGAGAGATCCTTGATCGGTCTGTACCCCATCTCTCTTATTGCAACCTCGATTAGCGCACCAATTCTTCTACTATCCTGTCCAGCCTTTATGTTGTCTATTGCTGCTTTCAGTCCTCGCTCTGCAGCTTCCACGAGTCTCTGATAGGCTGGATCGAAGCTCAGAGTGAAGGCTATGTCAGCTATGTAGCCATCCACATGTACTCCGAAATCCACTTTCACAACATCCTTTTCTCCAATGATCGTTTTGTCACCTAGCGGAGGAGAGTAATGCGCAGCGATATTGTTCATTGATATGTTACAAGGAAACGCCCAGCCACCACCCTTCTCGATGATCATCGCTTCGACTTTCTCGCATATCTCGAGTATGGGTGAACCGACCTTGATTGAGGGTCTGATTGCTTCGCGGACATCCCTAGCGATTGCTCCTGCTTTCCTATACTTAACGAGGATTTCTTCTTTTTTCTGCGCCTCATCAGAAATCTCCTTACTGTTCTTCGCCTTGCTCGATTCTGCTGGGGGACGACTGACTTTACTCAAGGGTTTGCTGAACCTCCAAGTTTCAAATCACAACTATTAGCAGATGATTTTCGTCTATACAAGCCTAAAGGACAGTTAATATGGTTTCGGAATCACATTTATAAATTGGGATTGAGAACAGCTAGGATTTTAAGGGGGTTAAGCTTATGCTTAAATGGGAGGTTAATCTCTTCCTCGGCTGAACCAATCATCTGCAAAGGGTGCGACAAAAAGAATAACGCATATGCGCCACCTATACTAACAGCAAGTACAGACTCTCAATCGCCTTATCAAAACTCCATTGAAAGAAAACGCTGCTTGAGGTTGATAGAGGCTTGCCCGCTGACACGGTCGACGAGATCCGAAGACTATTGAAATCTATGGAGGCTAGCACTCCAGGTATAGAGGCTAGTGCTGTAGTCAGCATGCAAGGCCTTCCAATAGTTACAGCTATGCCGAAAGACGTAGATGACTCAATTGTCGCAGCAATGGCAGCAGCAATTCTGGGGGTAAGTGAAAGGGCCGCGAATGAATTGGCACGAGGCAAGCTTGAACAAATACTAATTCAAGGCGATCGCGGCTACATAATACTGAAACACGCTGGTGAAGAGGCACTTCTCAGTGTGCTCACAAAAGCGGACTCCAACCTCGGAATGATATTTCTTATGTTGAAAGGAGTTGCCCAGAAAGTCTCTCTGTTGCTGGCTAGTGTAAGAGCTCCGTGATTACTCGCAACCCCTCTTTTTGAGCGCAGAGCTACGTGGCTGGAGAAATGTGCCTAAAGTCCAGACTTTCGGAGAAATGATTGTACGATTGTCCTGATAGTATTCTGTGCTCCATGGAGAGATCCACCAGTATCAACGACAGGATAGTCCTCGCTCTTTGCTCTGCTTAGGAAAACTTCACGCACCTTCCTTAGGAAGGAAGCGACCTCAAACTTCTCAACCAATTCCTTTTTTCTGGCTAGACTCCTATCCGGCTCTATGTCAAGTATTATGTTCAATGATGGCTTCATGGCGTGCCTGTTGATTGAGATGAGCCAATCAATCGGTAAGCCTTGAACGGATTGGTAGGCTATAGAAGACTCAACATACCTATCGGATATGACAACCAAACCTTTTGCCAATGCAGGCTTAATCACGTTTTCAACGTGTTCGATCCTATCCGCAGCAAACAGGAGAGCGTCCGTTGTACTCGGAGTTCTTGGTTTCCTTAGATATTCTCTTATTAAAAGACCTATTGGCTTCTCTGTTGGCTCCTTAGTCAGCAGTGTTTTCAACCCAAGAGACTTGGTTACCCATTCTGCAAGCAATTGTGAGTGACTAGTGTTGCCAGCACCATCAACGCCGTCAATTGCTATGAAGCTCCCATTTGATGTCATCGGCTATCCCACGCTCTTTGTTGACGATATATTTGTCTGCATGAGATAGACATGTATGATGGATCGAAAATGAGAAAAGCATTACTATATTAATGTCAGTGACCTTGAGGTGGCGAAGTGAAGAATAGAATGTCAAAAGAGAGCAATTATTCGACAGGATACAAGGTGATAACTGTCGAAAAGGAAGCCGCTCCCCACAATTCTTCAGTTCTGAGGAAGCCAATTTGCATTCAGGGAATGCCCGGCGTAGCAATGTGTGGAAAAACCGCGGTTGACTACATGATTGAGGAATCAAAAGCCAAGCTGATGTACGAGTTTTACTTCTACGACCTGTCGTCTCATGTGAAAGTTGACGACAAAGGTCGTCTGAGCGCCCTGAGAACAGCTGCTTATCTGTGTAAGGAGGAGAAACGTGATTTCATTCTGGTCACTGGAGATGGGCAACCTGCGAACGGAGATGGAATAAACACCCTCTCCTATTTTCTTGCAGAACAGTTGAGAGACCTTGGAGCGAGAGCAGTCATCTCACTTGCTGCTTCACCTGTCGCCACAATCACTATGAATCCTTCGATTTATGTTGCTTCAACATCGAAGTCCTTGCTTGATTTGCTTGTGAAGAATGGCGCAAAGAAGCTAAATGAGGGAACGATAGTTGGAATGAATGGTGTCATTCCATGCTTGAGTGAGCGTCTCTACGGCATCCCCGGCTGCATCTTGTTGGCCGAGGCATGTCAGGCGCTTCCCACCGATCCAAGCGCTTCGAAAGCGCTTGTTGATATTCTGAGATTGTGTTTCAGAATGAGAATAGATTCGACGAAGTTGTCCGCTGCAGCTGACAAGTTGTTTGAAGCCTATGGGGTCAAGAACCAGAAGCGACCAAGTTCAGAAACTGAGTATATAAGCTAAGCGTGCCAGACTACGTTCTATACTTTCTTGCCACTTGCTGCTTCTTTTGACTTTGCTATTGTTGCCTTGATCAGCTTCCCTCCATCAGAGAGTGCAGTCTTCTCTACGATGTTACCCTGAACTATTATCTTGGCACCTGCTTTCACAATGTCGACCGCTTGCTCCAGGGTCACTATGCCGCCCCCAACAACGAGTGGTATCCCAATTGTACTTGAGACCAGTCTAACCATCTCTGCGGGGACGGACATGCCAGCCCCGCTGCCCGCCTCTAGATAAACTAGTTTGTATCCTATTGTTTCAGCCGCCATGGCATATGCTGCGGCTAGTTTAGGCTTATCCCTGGGTATGAGATGAGCTTCTCCAACCCATCCCGCTGATCCGCCTGGCTCAATGACCAAGTATGCCATGGATATCGTTTCAAGTCCGAACAGTCTTGCAGCTGGCGCGCAAAGCATCTGCGCCTCGATTATCCAGTAGGGATTACTCGAGTTTAGTAGACTCATAAAGAAGACGGCGTCAGCATATTTCGTTAAACCATTAACATTACCAGGAAACAATATCACAGGTTTGTCCACTTTTGATTTGATCTCCTTGACGGTCTCGTCAAGTATCCCGAATGCCGTGGATCCTCCCACCATTATCCCATCTGATCCTGCATCCACAGCTACTTTAGCAATCTTCCCCGCTTTTTCAGCGCTCTGCGTCAGAGGATCAGGGTCTATCAGAGTCAGGTGCATGAGATTGTCTCGACTTATGACTTCGTTAATATATTTCCAGACACGTCCACTAGGCATTTTTGGGCACCCCGCGATTTCTTCCTCCCAGTTTGAATTCTTGAAGTAAATCCTTTCTGAGATGAATTTGTTCTGAAAAGACTCGCTTTTATACCTAGTCTTTTGATGGCCAATAGTATCAGTAATCTTGGAAGAACATAGAAAGGTGGAGTTGAGAATTGTTTCCAAAACTCAACGACGGTCTGATCCGAGGGTCTGATCCCAAAAACAGCCGTGGTTAGGAAGGAACCCTGAATACCTTCGGGCACTCAGATGCCTTGCAAGATCCATATGTGATCATACAAGATGCCCCGCGTTTATCAGGACAAGTGACCACAATAACCCTATACTTCTGCAGAACCTCTTCACGCGAAAGCAATGAAAGACTCTTCTTTCTACTGCTGAAAGCACCGCCACCTCTTCTTGGCATAATGTGCTAACCTCCAAAGTTTTCTTTTCTGCTCTCATGAATGTATAGAATGAAGTATTGCGGCATCCTTTTAAAACTTTTCAGGTTCATGAAGAGAAGCGATCTTTAATCAAAGAACGGAATGTGCCTCACTAGCCTCTCTGTAGTAGGGTTCCCTCAATCGAACCGCCTCTCGCATCAAGGCAGCCACCTCTGCGTCTGTAGCACCTTGCCGCATCGCTGTGAGCACGTCCACCAAATTGTCTTCTCGCATTAGGCACGGCTTCAATTTACCATCGCTTGTTAAGCGTAGACGATGACAATTCGAACAGAACTCACTATTATGCATTGGTCTGACAATCTCAATCTCCGATCCATTTGCGAAAACGTATTTCCTTCTTTTATTCATCATCCTATCGACTTTCTTGGCTGAGATCCTCATCAACCTATTCTCTATCGGTTGCAGGTCACAATGATATTTCCGGTAGAATTCATTGTCATCATCTCTCGAGATCAATTCGATTAGTTGCAGAATAACTCCAGTCTCAGAGGAGAAGTGGATGAGATCTGGAATCTCTGAATCATTTACCGACTTGAGGACGACGACATTCATCTTGACCGGGGCTAACCCTTCCGAGACTGCTGCTCTTATTCCACGCAGAACCGATCCGAGCGAATCGTGACCTGTGATCCAAGTATATGTATTGGACTTCAAGGAATCTAATGTCACGTTAACCCTGCTGAGGCCAGCCTCCCTTAATTGAGACGCAAGATTTTCTAGCCTAGTGCCATTAGTGGTCATTGATATTTCCTTGATAGCCGGAACAGATGATAGCTGTTTCACGACCTCAACGAGATCTGTGCGTAAAGTAGGTTCTCCTCCTGTGAGTTTTACTCGATTGATCCCGAGATGAGTAGCGACATTCATGATTCTTTGAATCTCTGCGGGGAAGATTTCGCGATCCAGCTCGTTGACATGACCCTCCTTGTGACAATAGACACAATCAAGGTTGCAGCGCTGGGTCAGCGAGATCCTTATGTTCGATACCGTTCTGCCGAAGCGATCGCGAAGCATCACTTTTCACCCGTACTTTTCTATCTTCAGAGAAGATTCGCAGCATTATATTTCTGTTTGTAAATTCCGTTTGATATCTACTCATGATCGAGTAATTACTAATGTTTTATATACTCGAAGAGTTACCCAGCACTACGTTGACTTTACTATCGAACGCTGGAGAAGGCGCTGATCAGATGACTAATGGCAAGACATCGAGATCCAAGTCGTTGGCACTTGTAGGAATAATGGGCGCACTGGGAAACGTTCTAGCATTAATATCCATAACCATAGCCCAACTTCCATCGCCAATTGCGGGTCAAGTCGCAGTCGATTTGTCGAACTTAGCCATAGTGGTAGTAGCTGTATATGCCGGATGGCGACTCGGGTGGCTCACTGGGCTTATCGCAGGATTCATGCCTGGAATCATGTATGGGTTCGTAACGGGGACCCTTGGCTTTCTCGGGCCTTTTGGGTTGATGCTCGGAAAAAGCTTCACTGGTTTGACGGTGGGAGCTCTCGCAAGAGCGACAAGGCTCCAACAGAAGAAGAGAGCATACCTCTTAGTGATACCAATAGTACTAGTCGGATATGTTCCTGAGTTCATGTTCACCGTGTTCTTCTTCCTAATAATGGTTCCATTCTTCATTGCAGGGGCTGCGTTCTGGGTTCCCCTTCTTGTAGCTTCAATAGCTGTGAAGGCGTGGGTCGAAATGATACTGATCAGCCTGCTCATGGCAGCCTTTGTAAGAAATTCTGGGTTCAACAAGTTCATCAGGGGTTACCTTGGACGCGAATAGAATAGGAATCCCTTTCTTTCTATTAACGCTTCAGGGATTTCCTTTCTCATCGAATGTCTTCTGTTATGAAAGACCAGGTCACAAGTGACAGTATTAGTAACAGAGATTTCTCTGGTGAACAATCGTTAAGATACTAGTTCACATATGATCAGCATTTTCCCTGTCTTCATTCGCTTCCTCTGTCTCCTCGGACTCACTCTCTTTGCTAGCGGTTTTCTCTCCAGACAAAGGCAGAGTCTGGATTATCTCACTAACGAGTGAGTTGAAGAGAGGTGTTATTCTCCATTCGCTTATATCCAACCCTTCTCTTCTCTCCAAGACGTCCTCGCCAGACACAGCTTGAAACTGGGATAGGATCTTCCCGATTCTCACTAGTCCTATGTACTGTCCATACTTCTTGACCCGCCTCCAAAGCTCCAAGGTTGAATGCCACCGTCCATCGGATAGAACCTTGAACAACTCTTGCCTCAGAGAATCTGCTCCGATGTAGTCCCGAATTTGTCTTCCTTTAGTTGAATCCATTCCTATGATTTCGGACACTGTTTCCCGGTCCCCCATTCCCCCAGAGGGGAAAGATAGACAAATACACAATCTGTTTCGCCGAATTCACCCAGTTGACGCTTACGAGTGAAGTAAGGTGGACACACTATTGGATTTTCTTGTATCCTTCTTCCTTTGTTATTGAGATGATCTGCAGTGGGCCACCTGAGGCAATGTCTCTAGCTTTTGAGGCAGCAATGCCTGTACTTACTAGTTTCACTCCTTCATTAAGGGTCATCGCTTTCTTGTATCCGTTCTCAAGAACCCCAAGCGCGACAATCGAACCCGAACCCGTCGCAGTATAGTCTTTCTCCGGGATAAGTGAGCCAAGAGGATCGAGTATGAAGAGGTGATATCCAGTTTCATCTACTCCGCCGATTATCAATTCAGAGATATATGGAGCGAGCCGGCTCTGGAATAGGGAAACGGAAGTGAGTTGAGCAACTGATTTCACGGTAACCTCGCGTCCATTTTCGATTTTTCTGAGGTTCGTGAGTGCCCGTATTGTTTTCACCATTTGCTGGCAATCTGCCACACCGCCGGAGATCGTCATACCTATCTGATCAGTTATCTTGTAGATCTTCGGAGCTTCCTTACTCGCGATGAAGTATCCTTCGGTTGCGCGGCTCTCGGAGGCGAGCAGCACTCCCTTGTCAAAGACGACACCCAAAGTGGTTGTCAAGGGTCAGCAAACACTCTCCTTTTCGAAAGACTGTTCTGCTTCCGTAAAGGTTTCACTCAATCGTGGTAACTGATATGACTCTTCTATGCTGTTTTACCTTATGATACAAAGTTTATATAAGAAATTCGTTTCGTCCAGCAACCTTTTCATTCCGAGCCGAAAGCAAGACCAACATGGAAGTCATCCGAAAACTTGATGATTCAGAATGATGCAGTTGTCACCAACAGGGTTCTTGAGGCGATTGGAAATTGATGCTGCCATACTCGAAGATCGTTGAGGTATATGACAAGATTGAGGCCACAACCAAGCGGCTTGAGATAACCGATCACTTGGTTCAACTTCTAAAACAGACCCCAAAAGACATGATCGACAAAGTAGCCTACTTGACTCTGGGAAGGTTGTACCCGTTGTTCGTCCCAATAGAGATCGGGATAGCTGAGAAGATGGCAATCAGAGCTATTGTGCACGCTTACGGAAAAACCACGGACCATGTCGAAGAGAGTGTAAGAGAAACGGGTGACCTTGGACTGACCGTTGAGATTCTGGCAAAAGAGAAGAATCAGGCAGCCCTTCAGCAATCTAAGGGGTTGACTGTGAATAAAGTCTACGACACATTGGATCAAATAGCAAAGACCTCAGGCGCCAAGTCCCAGGAGGCAAGGACTAGACTTCTATCTGGATTAATCGCAGATGCGACTCCAGGAGAAGCCAAATATATCATTAAGATGGCAACAGGCACCCTTAGACTCGGGATAGCTGACATGACCTTACTGGATGCCCTTGCTATTGCTTTCGCTGAAAGCAAAACCAATAGGACTTACATTGAAAGGGCTTACAATCTTAGCTCTGACATGGGGTTAGTTGCCAAGACTCTTGTCGAGGGAGGACTTGAAGCTGTCAAGAAGTTCCATGTCAGCGTTGGCGATCCAATAAGACCTATGCTCGCACAAAGACTCACATCGGCAAAGGAGATACTTGACAAGTTGGGCGGCAAAGCCTCATGCGAGTACAAATATGACGGAGAGAGAATTCAAGCCCACAAAAGGGGAGAAGACACTAAACTGTTCTCAAGAAGGTTAGAAGACATTACCTCTCAATACCCAGACGTACGTGAGTTGGTCAAGAAAAATGTGAAAGCTAATGAAGCGATCTTAGAGGGTGAGTGTGTAGCCCTTGACATAGACAGCGGAGAGTTCAAACCCTTCCAAGAACTGATGCACCGTCGCCGGAAGCACGGGATCGAGGAGTATACCCAGAAGTATCCGGTTGGTCTGTACAGCTTTGACGTACTCTATGTTAACGGAAATGATCTTACCACGAACCCTTATCCTGAAAGAAGAAAAACATTGGAGAGAATCATCGACCAAAGTGACAGGGTGAAAGTGGCCGAAGCCTTGGTGACCGATGACGTGAACGCAGTTGAAGAGTTCTTCGAGAAGGCGATCGAGGCTGGATGCGAAGGACTTGTCATGAAATCTGTTTCAAACGACAGCACCTATCAAGCCGGCGCCCGAGGCTGGAACTGGATCAAACTCAAACGATCTTACCAATCTAGAATGGTGGAACCAATAGACGTTGCTATCGTCGGGGCATTTAGAGGCAGGGGGAAGAGAGCAGGAACATACGGAGCTATTCTTGTGGCCGTTTACGATGAAGATTTGGATGCTTTCAAGACCGTCACCAAGGTTGGGACAGGTTTCACAGATGAAACGTTGGCGCAAATCCCCAAGAAAATGGAGAAGCATCGGATTCCCCACAAGCATGGTCGAGTGGACGCAATACTTGAAGCTGATGTCTGGTTTACTCCAGCCGAAGTCATGGAGATAATCGGTGACGAGATCACCTTAAGTCCTATCCACACTTGTGCCAGGGATTCGATAAAGAAAGGAAGTGGCCTCGCAATTAGGTTTCCCAGGTTCACTGGGAAATGGCGGGAAGACAAGAGCCCGGAAGATGCCACAACATCTCTGGAGATAGTTGATATGTATAAAAGGCAGCTGAAGACTGTGAAGGAATGAATTGCGAAGATAGCGAAGACGTATTAGCCAAATGAAAACATGTTGAGAAGATCGCAAATTCTCATAAGAGGTCTGTCGATAATTCCAAACATTTCATATAGTCTTGCCAATACAAAATGATATTGAGATTAAGATAATGCAAAGGTTTAGAGGTCTAAAAGCCCATCAGCAAGGTGGTGACAAAATCGTGTCAACTACTATGTCTGTAGGAATAGAAGATGTGGTTAAGAACCTAGTTGCAACGAACAACACAATAGGAGCAATCGCAGTTCTAGACTCAAATGGGAAAATAATGTTCACAACCCAAAACTGGCAACTGAATGGCTCACAGGTAATTGATTCTTGGCGCAAAAAAGACCCATCCGTGTCAATTCAGAATGTGAAATACTCCACCCTCCAAGCAACAGAAGAGAGGCTAATAGCCACAAATGTCACAGGCAAAGGGCACATAGTCATGTCGACGATGGGAGATAAGGGAATAGTCATAGCATACGTTCTGCCGAACGGAGATCCGGCTAGTAGCTACGCCGATGTCTGGAGAGCGGCAGACATGATACAGCGTGTCATATAAGCGGGCCGGGAAAGCACTCACTCTCAACCTGACTTTATTCTTTACAGTGTTTTCTATTCGACTATCTTAGTGAGATTGGGGTACCTGCCATGTCTTCTTGCTGCACTAAGCTTTGCAGGGATATTTTCCAGCTGGCAACTATAATGAAGACTCTCACTTAAACTCATAAAGTATGACCCACAAGGTGCTGCTTCATTTATGGTTTTTCTGACTGCTTGCTTAACTCCTTCTGGAGTTCCAAATGATAGCAACTGTTTGTCTGTACTAGGATCAAGTCTTGTCACTTGCCGCGCGCCATATCTGATCGAGGAGTTCTCTCGAAAAATCTTTGTCACATACCTTTTCTGCATAGCTGAAGAACTCTTTGAAGCTGGCTTCACTGATACGCTTTGCCTTTCTATAGAAATAAGCTTGAAATACCGTGTCGAGCTTGTCGCAAACTCTAACTATTTCTGACTCACTGCTCTTTCCAGCGCGAAATTCTTCAGTCAAGCTCAAAATCTCCTTTCTCAACTGGACGGGTAGCTTTGCCTCGACCGCCCTCATTCCTTCTTCTTCAAGTTCGCTCTTATTCACAACCTCAGCGTCATGAGGCGTCAAATCACCTATAACACTCTCGACCAAGTCGTGTACCAAGGCCATCTTCAAAGCTCTATCCTCATCTGCATGTTCTTTCCTAGCGAATAGCCAAGTAAGCACCATTACCCCGAATGTATGCGAGGCAGTGGTCTCCATGATGCCCGAAACCTTGTGGTACTTCCACCCTGACCGCTCAAGATCCTTCAAGACCCAGATAAGCTCCACAAACTCAAATATGCTCCTCGTAGGTGCCACCTCACGAAAACCAGTTACGTCCTCTTTCATTTTGTATGTTAAAGTGGCCTTATTATCGATGTCCAGGGCGCATCTCTTCGTTCCAGATAGGTAAACAGAATAAGGCAATTTGTTCCATGTCAAGTTCTATGATATTTGCAGTGTTTATGCTTGATATGGTTGACGGTGTTTCCAGCACTTCTTCCAGCGCTAATCCATGAGCTTCGCATCGACCTGCAAAGAATTGACGCAACAAGTGGAAGCGTATCAGGCGGCTAGCTGCTGCTCACGGGTTCCTCGATGGTTTTCTTTTCCTCTTCTGTCATGCAATAAATGTTGTAGACATGTTCATCGATTTCTGTGTCAGTCCTCTGTGTTCAATCCTCTAATTTTGCCCTTTCATTTGTTTTTTTGCCTCCAATCTCGTTGATGCGCTCATTCACGGAGAGCACTTTATTTGCTAAAGAGATCGCCTTTGCTTCAAGTAGGTTCTTCTCCCAATTATCTTCTGCAATTCAGAACTCGATTTCTATCATGTAATCGAGTGTCTAACTTCTTAAGTAGTCCTTTCCGCATTCACTTCAGTGCAAATGGATTAGGTTCAGGAGAGCGTTTGAGTCTTTGATTCGGATTGCGGCTGTCGGGGATATTCACGCGCCGAAGTTTCTAGATGAATTCAGACTCTCCTTTGGAGCGATTGACTGCTCTAAACTGGATCTCTTTTTTCTCGCAGGCGACTTGATACTGAAAGGGCAGTTCATCAACATCCAAGATGTCCTAGCTCTTATGCACCAGAACGACGTTCGTTGCCCCATCATAGGCTGCTTTGGCAACGAGGAGTACTCAGATATCAGGGATGAAGTCAGAAGGATGGCGCAAGAAAAGGTGAAGTTTCTGGATGATGAGGCAACTGTCATAAACGTACGCAACGTGAAAGTGGGTATCATAGGCTCGCAAGGATCGTTGGAGGTGCCCACCCCGTGGCAAGCGAAGAACATTCCTAACATAGGAAAAACCTATCTCGAAAGGATTGACAGGATTTCTAATCTTGTTGCGACTCTTCAAGCTGACCTCAAGATCCTTCTCACCCACTACCCACCAACTTACAAGATCCTCAAAGGGGAACGAAGGATGTTCTACCAACATATCGGCTGTAATCGATGCGAAAGTATCTTCTCTAATAGTAAGGTTGATGCTGTCATCTGTGCACACTCGCACAAGGGTATCCCTTTTGCATTAGTTGATGATGTTCCAGTTTACAATGTGTCCCTACCGGCGTCTCGAAAGTTATCAATAATCGAAGTCTCCAAGAAAGAGACTCTAGACCGATGCGTGCCCTAAATGCAATTGAGAAAACCAAAGATTACTTAGCTGAGCTGAGAGCCGAAATAATCCTTTTGGCTGCAGTGTATGGATCCACTTGCTTTGATTGCACTTTTGACACTATTGTCTTTAGATTATCTCCTTCTCCCATGTCTTCTTTAGTAATTCGCTCATAGACCTGTTCATTAACCAAGTTGATAAGTTCAGTCTCGATCCTTTTTCTTTCTCTCAAAATCAATAGATTGGTTCTCTGGAGATAATTCCTGTGTTTTTCTATTGTGTCAACTAGTTCAGTTATGCCTTTGTTTGTGACAGCGACTGTCTGTACTATTGGGGGTCTCCACCCCTCCTTCTGACTGAGTTCGAGGACAGACATCAGTCCTTCTACAGTCCTGTCAGTGCCTTCAAGGTCAGATTTGTTGATGGCAAATATGTCCCCTATTTCAATTATCCCCGCCTTGAGCATCTGAATGACATCTCCATAACCCGGGGACATTACTACTATGACCGTGTGGGCTACCTTGACGATGTCGACCTCCACTTGACCTGCGCCAACGGTCTCCACTATGATGATATCTCTACCGAAAGCATCGAGTAGCCTTATCACGTTATTGACTGATTTCGACAAGCCTCCAAGAGAGCCTCTTGAGGCCAAGCTGCGAATAAAGACTCCTTCGTCTGTGAAGTGGTCTTGCATTCTGATCCTGTCACCCAGCAATGCGCCTCCACTGAATGGGCTTGACGGGTCCACGGCTATTATTCCAACAGTTTTTCCTCTGTCTCTGAGTTGTCTTGTTAAAGCATTTATTAATGAGCTCTTTCCAACTCCTGGGGAGCCTGTAATGCCGATTATTTGGGCATGTCCTGTCTTCGGGAATAGTTTTACTATCGCTTCTATGCCCTCGGGTGCGCCATCGTCAATAAGCGTGATTAGTTTGCCCAAGGCTCTGCGATCACCATCTAGCAACCTTTTCACAAGATCCGCACTCAACGATTCACACCCGCTTTGACTTTGTAGATACTAATACGACCAAACAAGAGTAGACTGAATACTGCTCACCGAATCAACGCCGTGTGAAGCAAAGCTATTATAGCCCCTTTCCACTGAGCTTCGTTCTCTTTCGTCGTTCCTTGACCCTCTCGAAGACAGTGCCAACAATTATGTCAAGTGGGGTTCCAGGACCCCAATTCCCAAGTATACCATCTTTCTCAAGTAGCGGCTTGTCATCTTTAGGTATTATTCCACCTCCGAATACAAGCACATCCTCAGCCTCCTTCTGCTTCAGAAGGTTAACAACTCGAGGAAATGCAACCATATGAGCGCCATTCAGAAGTGACAGCATTACTGCATCAACATCCTCGTCTATTGCGGTCTGGGCGACTTGTTCAGGAGTCGCTAACAACCCTGTGTAGATTACTTCAGCGCCCGCGTCTCTAAAAGCTCTGCAGAGCACCAATGCGCCTCTATCATGTCCGTCTAGCCCCGGTTTAGCTATTAGAACTCGAATCTTGTTCTCACGCTTCGACATGTTCGGATCCATCTCCCGCCAAACTCATTTCAATACTTTTTGCTTCGAGTCACTATCCTGAGATTTAGAAGAGAGTCGGTTCCTTCCATTCACCAAAAACCTCTCTCCCGACACCAATGATTTCTCCTATGGTCGCGTAAGCTTTCACAGCCTTAAGTATTGGGTACATTAGGTTTGCGTTCTTGTCTTGCATGGCTTTTCTAAGCTCATCGAGAGCTTTGTTCCATTTGGAGGCATCTCGTTCCTCGCGTAGTTCCTTAACTCTCTGGATTTGTTTCTCTTGAACCACAGGATCAACTTTCAGATAGTTAATTGGCGCTTCGTCATTCATGCGGTACTTGTTGACTCCTATTATTGGAATCTCCTCGTGTTCGATTTTCCTTTGATATTTATAGGAACTTTCAGCGATTTCCCGCTGTAGGTAGCCATTTTTGATCGCTTCCAGAACTCCACCCATGGAGTCTATTTTGTCAAAGTACTTGTAAGATTGCTCTTCCATCTCACTCGTTAGCCATTCTACGTAGTATGATCCAGCTAACGGATCTATTGTATTCGTAACACCTGTCTCTTCAGCCAGAACCTGTTGGGTTCTTAGAGCGATCAATGCGGCCCCTTCTGAAGGGACTGCCCAAGCTTCGTCATATGAATCAGTATGTAGAGACTGTGTCCCGCCGAGCACTGCAGCCAAAGCCTGGTAGGCTGCCCTAACGATGTTGACCATCGGCTGTTGCCATGTCAGCGAGCAACCTGCCGTCTGAGTGTGAAACCTAAGTAGCATTGACCTTGGGTCCGTGGCGCCGTATTTCTCTCTCATGACGGTTGCCCATATTCTCCTTGCAGCGCGGAACTTGGCGATCTCTTCGAAGAAATCATTGTGGGAATTAAAGAAAAATGAAAGTCTTGGAGCAAAGTCATCAACATTCAACCCGCCTTCCAGTCCCAATTCGACATAGGCAAAGCCATCTGCCAGAGTGAAGGCTAGTTCTTGAACTGCGGTCGACCCGGCTTCCCTGATGTGATACCCACTTATGCTAACATAGTTCCAGAGTGGCATGTGCTTGGTGCAGTAAACCATTATGTCTCGGATGATCCTCAATGACTCTTCGGGTGGGAATATCCAAGACTTCTGAGCTATATACTCTTTGAGAAGATCATTTTGTATAGTTCCTCTCAGCTTCCCTTCTGGAACTCCTTGCTTTTCGCCGACTGCCGCATACATTGCTGTGAGTACGCCGGCTGGGGCATTGATTGTCATCGATGTGCTTACTTTATCTAATGGGATTCCATTGAACAGTATCTCCATGTCTTTCAATGAATCTATTGCGACCCCACATTTGCCAACTTCTCCATATGCTCTTATACTATCCGAATCGTACGCGTAAATAGTTGGCATGTGAAAGGCTGTGCTTAGTCCGGTTTCGCCTTGCTCGAGAAGGTACTTCCACCTCTTGTTGGTGTCCTCGGCTGTTCCGTATCCGGAGAACATTCTCATGGTCCAGGTTCTCCCGCGGTACATTGTGGGGTAGACACCCCTCAGAAAAGGAAAGTCGCCTGGGAAGCCTATGTCCTCATTGTAGTCCATGTATGGGACGTCACAAGGAGTGTACACTCTCTTAGTCTCTATCCCTGAGAGACTTTCAAACTTGTCTTTAGACTCAGGGTTCTTCGATGTGTAGGGTTTCAGAGTATTCTGCGCCCATTCGGTCTGTTTTTCCTCGATCCTCTTCAAAGCGTTTTCATCAAATAATGACGGGGACCGTGACTTGCGCTGGGAAATCACTTCTAATCTTTTCTTCCAGTAGTCTCTGTCTGACGAAGACCTATCTAGCATTATGCATTCATCCCTTTCTCACAATACTTATCCAGATAAATGAGGGTTATCTGAAGATTCTGCCTCATTTAGATGAGTAGTTGTTATGGATTTATTTCTCTTTTCACTCATTAGGTTGATTGTCGATTGCTAGTTCTCGGTTTCAAGTGAACAAGAGACATTTCGATCACAGATTTGCACCTGCGGTTTTGGCAAACGTTCCCTTATGCTCTTTGACTGGCACGGAATTGTCGTCGTCATGCATGAGTTGCTTACCCTCGTAAGGGCAGTGTCGAATGCTTTTCCACTTACTGACGAGTTACACTCAATGCGATCGGTTGTCCTCGCCATTGCGAACTTGGTTCGACAAATATCGATGTAACGTTTCATATTCGGAGAAATGTGATCACCTTTAAATATGCATTTTTGACTAGTTTACAAGTGTAAAATAGTGTTTGGTGGGAGATAATTAGTGGAACTCCCTTGTCACAACTATAGAATCTATGAATGTTTGAATGGGGTTTGCAACGTTTGTGTCCCACTGGTTCAGAGCGAGCAGGTTGAAGAAGAGGAAACAGAAGCGGTTAGGGAACCTATAGAAATCACAGTTGAGGTAACGGCTCAGAAACAAGGCATTAAGGCAAGAACACAGTAAAGTGCCTAGTTCCCAATTGCATTGCCTCAAAAAGCAAAGACGTCCGCCAGGGACACTTGGTAGGTACCGTCTAGGTTGGACCATATTTGAATCACTCTTGGTCCTGCTATTTTCACGTAGTGGATTGCTTAGGTATTCTCGAGAAATCCTTCTCTTTCTCTTTTTGATATTGCACCAACAGAACACGACAAATAATCCGACGACTCTGGGTTTGAACGCAGAATACCAAAAAGAGGTATTGAAGTAGCTACTCTTCTTTTCGCTACTTGCCTGCCGGTTTCTTCAAAAACGCGACTAACTTCGATGGATCGGCTGGTGCGACAATTACTTCCCAGCCAGTTGACTTCTTGATGTCATTCTTGAGACTTTCAAGCTGAGCAGGAACCACTAACTTCTTGTTTTTGGTCTGCTTCTCAAGTTCGGCGTCAGTCATCAGCTTTGTGACTGCTTGCCCGGTAACCAGCTTCTCGCTGAGTGCTTGTTCAAGGTCTTTGCCGCCCGTGTCAAGCGTCAGTATCCAAGCATCCATCTTTCCCTCAAGTGGGACTTTGATGCTATAATAGGACTTTATCGAGTTTGTCGTAAGAATTACCGGCGAATCTGCCTTTGCATCCCCTGAGAATCTCAGCCCAGGCTTTATGGTATACTTCTCTCTTATGAAATCAGGTATCGCCGATGAGTCTCTTGGTCCAACAAGTATGTCCCATTTTGTAGAGTCCTCCATCTCACCTTGGAATCTGGCCGCCATTCCAGGTATTATGAGTGCCCTGTGATTCACTCTTGACTCAATTCCAGACGATTTGATCAGCTCAGCGACAGCCCCAGCATTGAGTTGTCCACCTGCCGATGAACTCTCGACACCTATGCCTCCTGTGTCGAGAACAAGCATCCACGCATCCATCTTGGCTTGCTCGATGTCTGAACGGACAGTGTAGTATGTTAGGGCGAAGTTTGTTGTCAAGAACACCGGTGATAGCTCGTTGGGTGTTCCGACAGTCTTTACGCCAGTCTCAACAGCAGGGTGTATTCTTGGATCTGCGTATAAGTTCTGTCTCAAAGCTATTGCTGGAAGCATAGCCCACATATCAGGAGTGTGGCATATCAGTATGTCAGCGTACCTTATCATGAGACTGGCTGCCAGAAGTGTCTCCTTTGATGCGAGTTCAATGAACTCGGCGTTTGAGATGTTTCCGTTCTTGCCAGCCCATATTATCGCTGGAACTCCTATTAATGGCCAGCCGACGTCTGCGTCGCCACCTTCGATTGCTGCTCTTCTCAGCATTACGAATCTATCTAGAGTTTGGCTGAGGGAGCCTTCGCCATACACTGTTCCAGGATCCAGTACGATCCCAGGCGCGCCTCCCTTTTGAAGCGTCACGGCAAGTGATTTGACTCCCGACAGGTCCCCAGGCGCGAAGACTGTGACTGGGCAATTGAACTCAACTGCCAAGGATCCTACATCTTTCCAGTTGTCTTTTGTTGCAGCATATATCAGTGGTTTCTTGCCTTTGGCAGCCTCAAGACCTGCTCTCAAGACTTTGGGATCAAATGAGCATAGGACCATGGGTAGATTGGCTGTCTTTGCCACTACATCAACTGCTTTAGCGAACTTTTTGGGATCGGATGATACACTTCTCACTGCAATGAGGTCTAGTTTCAATTCCTTTCCGATCCTTACGATGCTAAACTCGTTTGTCTGTTTGACTCTTTGAAGAATTAGGTCTTCGGGCATCTCATCGTGAACATCTATGGCGATGGCTGTGGGGTTTATGTATGCCAACTCGTGTCTGTGAACTACTTCCTTTCCGCCTATCTTAATTGCTCGCGGTCCTTCGCCAATTCTAACAACACGAACAGGTGGTGTCGTCAGTTTTTCAAGGGTTTCCACGTTCTTCTTGAATTCCGGCACATAGAGAGGAGTGCATTGATTTAGCTCAGAAGAGCGATCGATAAGTTTCATGGCAAAGGCCATACAACTATCTTCACCGCATTTCTTGCAGTTGGTCTGCGGGAGATACTTGTAGAGTTCTAATGGGCTTGGTCTTTTTGACATGTGTTAATAGCAACCTCCTGTGTTTCAGGATCTCATTGCGATCCAGTTTTCAATTGATGAAGCTAAGGTCTTTGGCTCAGCTGTGAGGTTGTCAACCATTGTCTTGAACATTCTGACACTGCCTGGGTGCAACATCATGAATATGTTGCAACCTGCCAAGCACAGGGTCAGACTGGTTATCGCTTCCCACAGCGTACCCCTCAGCTCGCTTGGACCCCAAGCTGGAACCTTCTTTTCACTCATCCAAGCTTCTCTTGCACCCCAAGCATTAGTTGCTCCAGCACTCATAGGGTTCGCGAGTACCGTGTCTCCTTTAAGAGCTGCTATTCTGATACGTTCATAGATGCTGAACGAGTACTCAAGACCATAGCCAAGAGCGGCGCAAGTCGGATCCATTACAATCTGATCCTGTGGCAAACCCTCGTCTAATAGCAGAGTGTTCAGCTTCTTCTGGTTATTCATGTCAAGCTGAGTCCAAGATAGGACGATTTGATCATTTTTCTTTGCAGCACGAGCTATCCTCT
The DNA here is from genome assembly GCA_037310415.1 of Candidatus Atabeyarchaeum deiterrae. GTDB lineage: Archaea > Asgardarchaeota > Atabeyarchaeia > Atabeyarchaeales > Atabeyarchaeaceae > Atabeyarchaeum > Atabeyarchaeum deiterrae. The sequence goes on along the minus strand of CP147780.1, from coordinate 841,494 downwards.
TGTAGTCCAGGTCGAGTGCGGCCGAGTTAAGTGAGACTCTTTCTCCCTGAGCGACTTCAGCCGCCTTCTCAAGGATCACTGGATCCTTCTCCTTGTTACCTGACCCACCAATCAGCACTGGCACATCTACTGCTTGTAGAACTTTTTCTACTGTTTTAGCTGCTTCCTGAGCAGAGGTATCCTTGATGTAAGGGTCGGTGCTTACGAGGTGTATGGTCACGGCATCTGCTCCGAACCTTTGAACAGCGCGTTTCGCCCATTCCCCTGCATCCTCCATCACCTCTTCGAAGTTCACTCGAATCGGTTTGGGAAGATGTTGTGGCATGTCGAAGATGTCGAACGTCACAGCAGGTCTATGCGGCGCAGGAGCCATGAACCTGTAGAACGGCAGGGTAGTTTCCCCGCCTATGACAACCTTCTTGCGGGTCTTTGAACCACCATACCTTACTTCATTAATTTTCCCAGAGAAATCAAGTTTTGGTGCTTGGAAAGGTGCCTCAAGATATTTCAACACTGCGGGAGCCCCGACACCTAAAGAGGGTGCGAGTTGTGTAGTTGATCCAACAGCGGCTCCAACAAAAGGAACTAGATCGACAATAAGCTCCTCAGCGTTGATCTCAGCGTCTTCCAGAGTCAGCTCATTAGCTTCGTGAAGTGCTTTGAGCAGGGCTTCACCCAATTTCTCGATCTCTTCTTTTGGCATATTCCCAGTTCTCCTCCTTTTCTCAGTTCTCTTTTGCTGTGGGTATATGTTGTCCTTTTATCGATTCACTTTGCTTTTTTCAGGATCAGCTTCTTAGCTACGATCTTGACGTTTTTCAGTGTCAATCTGTAACCGCCAAAAGCCCCACCGCCACCTACAGGAAGCGTTATTGTCGAACCCATCATAGCTGGTTGCATTGCTTCCGGAGCTACTGCAGTTTCTGCAACTGCAGGTGCTTTTGCCGCTTCTTCAGCAGACCATCTCGAGACCACTGGGTGGTTCTTTGTCTTCAGGAAGTTCTTTAGTTCCTGTATGCTGTTAGCATCCTTCTCTGTAGCAATCTTGTCTTTTAGTTCTCCTGGTATAGCGTCCTTGACTCTATCCTTCACGGCTGAAGGTAGCCAAACTACTCTATTCCATCCTCCGTCGGCTTTGAAGAAGCTTGGTGAACGCATGTACTCGATTGCGATGCCTACAAAGCCCTCAACCTGTTTTCCCCCACCAGTTTCGTTAGCCATGGAAGAGAACGGTAGACCGTTAACCGCGTTACCTTTGTAGTGTCTGTCAACAATTCCCACGCCATCAACTTCGGGGATATAGAAGGCAATCGACTCAAAACAACCACATGATGTGTGTGGATGTCCGAACATGCTGTGCAGCCAGATTTTCTTAATGCCGCCCAGCGATTTCTTGTTTGCAGCTTCGTTTGCGCCAGAGTATTCTCCGTGCTCGGGATCAATGAGTTCACCTTTTGGAATCATGAAGTTTGGACCTTTGGGGTCGACTCGTGCTGCGGCTCTAGCGTCGAACCAGTTGATTGAACCACAAAGAGATACTCTCTCTGGAGTGATAACGCAGACATGGGTGGGAGCAAACGATTGGCATAGCACGCAACCGTAGAACTCCTTCACTTCAGATTCCTTGAGTTTCCGGGCCCTGGCGTCTCGAGCTTCGTAGATCTGCAGCGCCTTTTCATACCAGTCCTTGATTTTCTCTGGATCTGTGATGAACGTAACCTGAGTTTTCTCTATTATCGGAAGCTCGGCTCTGTAGAGTTTCTGTAGGACTTTCCCGAGAAATTTGAAGGAGTTGAAGCCTTTCTTAAATGAGTCTTTGCTTAGCCTAAGCCAAATGTCGTATCTTTGGTTTAGGTGCATTAATCCTTGGACGTAGTTCGTATATTGGTGTATTCTTCGCTCAATGACCGATTCGAGATCCCTCTCGACTTCTTTCCCTGACACTTCTACTAGAATGCCGAGTGGATAATGTGCGCCTTCTTTCATGTCTTTGATGTCGGGTCCAATGACGATGAACTTGCCGTCTTCGATCTCCTCTGGTTTCCGTGCTTGCACTAGTTCGAATTTCTTTTCCTCACTCGGCCCCCCAAGTTCAACTTGCATCTGTTGGGACCTAATACGTTCGCCTTCATATACGACTCCAACGTCGACAGGTATGTCTGAAAACATTCCTTTTGAACTCAATTCTCGTCACTCTCCGTAAGCTAATCGGACTTTGGATGAGTTTATTTATTGTTTATTGTGAGCATAACAATCGGAAGACTATTTCAAACAGAATTGCTCAATCCTTATAAGTTTATAGTAGTTCAGGTTTTCGGATATATGAATTCCACAATCCACTTGACAGCGTTATCTAAACCGAATTATCTCTGACCGATTATATTTGAAAACTTGTTCGTAGCTTTTTAAGAAAGGTCGGAAAACCATTCTTCTACATAGTGTTTACAAAGGCTTTGGAAAGTCAATGCATTCCCAAGGAGAAAAGTCTGACCTAGAATGCTCAGAATACGAGAACTAAGAAAAGAAAAAGGAAGGAATTGACTGGCTCATGATGAAAGAGACCTAGCTTCTCTCTTTCAAAGCAGTCATCATGTTTGTTAACTCTGTTTCGAAGTCTTTGTCCTTGAGATTTGGAAATGACCACTTAGCATTGGGCTGAAACTGTGCATCAAGAGCGATTGTAGTTAGACTGGGTGCAAAATGCTTCAGCGTTGAGAGCATCTGTGACTCAAGGTAATAGGGAACTCCGAGGAAGACTGCGAGATCGTGTCCTCCTTTCCCGTCAATGCCTTTCCATTCAGGGTCTTTCAATCTATCAGTTATGTTCATCACTGGCATGTCTGCCTCGACTTTGTAGCCTCGTTCAGAGAACTCCTTGTACATGTGAGCAGTTGCACATATTCTGATTCCAGCTTTCCCCAGTTGTATGGCGTAATCTATCAGTTTCTTCCCATTGACTTCTGTTTTTACTGAGTCCATCCCTACAATTAGAAGCGGTCGCTTCGCTTTTTGCATGAGTTTACCTGCAACCTCGCCTTTCAGGCTGCTTGCAACCTTTGGTCCTGGAACATTTGCAGTTTGCCAAGGTAATACGGACAACTCTCATTCACCTCTTTCTCTCTAAACTTATCCCTGTGTTCTTACGAGTCGCTTAAGCAATGTTGGGTCTGGTATCGTTGATTCTTTCCAGCCTTTGCTCTTGAGTATCTTCGTCAAGTCTTCCTTGTACACTAGGGGGATGTCTGACTCGATTCGAACGAACTTGTGAATGTCGTCTGGGTAATCCTTGCCTAAGAATTTTCTTGTCATGTCTATATAGTGGGACAACTTGACGCTTCGTCCTTTGAATGTGTCGTTGGCCCTTAGACAAAGCTTCATTCCCATTACCATGGCCTCTTCCTTTGACTCGGCAGCGTATAGCAGGTGCTCAGGAACCGGTCCCACATAGGTCTTGTTGCCTGTTCTTGCATCGTAGACCATCCAGTCTTCGTCTTTGTCTGCGCGTCCCAGGTACATCCGTCTGTACTTACTGCCGTGAGGACCTAGTATTACTGGAACACCAAGCCTGTTGGCTCCCGTTCCAATCGAAACAGCTTTTTGACTATAAGTTCCCCACACGATTCCAACTGCCCCTACGCGATTCAAGACGTAGTCAGCTAACTCTTCATAATTCCCTCTTAGTGGTCTCCTTGCAAAGATACTTGCGACTTTTATGGCCGCTCCAGCGACATGCGAGTTCGCTACGCATGAACCAATGTTCGACAGGCAACCTCTGTCGAAGTCACCTGGATATTCCTCATAGAGCGACTTTCCATCTTCCGTCTTGTATCTTGATATGTCCATTGCAGAGCAGCCTGTGGCTGTAACTATGAAGCCTCGTTTTAAGAACTCTGCCGCCATCACACCGACATCCAAGTGGTTGGGATAATTGGAGCACCCAGCAAACAGTACTATGCCAGGTATTTCTCCCAGCACGATCGGTGAGCCCACGTTTCGAATCTCTGTGTCGAGTACAGGACCTCGTCCGCTTCGCATCTTGAACTTCTCTTCCTTGATCTTCCGTTCTGCAGCCACTGCGATCAGACTTGTCACTGGTATGTCCTTATTACAGGCTTGCTCACACTTTCCACACCCAATACAGTACTCGTACAAGTCAGACAGTTTGCTGACATCTCCCTTCTTGGCCGCCTGCACAGCCTCGTCGGTATGTAGATCATTCGGACATGCTCTCCGGCAACTCTGGCAACCTGTACAACCTTTGGCGATCTCAACAATTTTGTTTGAATCAGGCAATACTTTGAACTTGGCTCTCTTGGGTGCGATATTCACGGCTACTCTGACAGCTACTTCAGCAGCCTTGTACGGGTCTAGTATCAGCACACCATTCTGGGCCCCTGAAGTTACGTCTTTAACTATCTGATCAGCTGAATCGCTAGTACGATCTGGGAATCCATAGCATATCTTTGAATTGGTGGCGATAACAGGCGCCTTGACAGCCTGTGCTTCCTCAGGGATATCTGTTCTTACGCATTGCTCGTCAGTCATTATTACGTCTGCAACGCCCGACCTTATGAATCTCAATTGCTGGTTAAGGGGACCTACAACTCTCGCCCTTGTGTAGTACCTTGTCAGATCATGTGCCGTGCAACAAATTGCGCCGACTTCGATTTTTTCATCCAATTTGTTTGCACGCAGGTAGTCAACTACCTCAACACCTGATGCAACGTTGTGTCCTACACAGAGAATCATAGGTTTTGCTGCGTCTACGGTACCCATTCCACAATCAACTAATGGAGCATCGGGTGCCCCTTTGGGGAAACCATAAGCTGAGATTTGGGCTATGTCTGCGATTTCCATGCCAAGCATATCTATCATGCCTGCATGGAGAAGTTTCGACTCATAGTCCAAGCTGCTACCTTCTTGTCCAGTGTGAGTAGCAGCCAGCAACTGCGTTACCTCGCGCTCGCAGTATGATAATCCCTCTTCGAGATCTTCGAGTGTCCTTGGCTTTGTCCCCAGAATCAGTCTCATGTTAGGAGCTTCGACGTTTATTTCAGTTCCAAGTGAAATAGGTGCAGAGGCACCAAATTTCTTGATAAGATGTTCCGTTAAGTGCCTAGCATGGGCAAGGTGAGCGGTGCAACCTTGAAGCCCTGCCATCAGTGACATTCGAGCCTGCTGAGTACCTATGTTTATGCCGCACGCCCCCTTCTTGCCTGCTGTCAGGTCACACTTGCCCATCGTACAGAGGCAACACATATCACAGATCGGAGTGTAGAATGGTCTGTATCTAGCTAGTAATTTGTGATCCCATGAACGCAAAGTCTCAACCGCAGGATACGGGGTTGGACCCATTGGTTCCCATTCGGCTTCCTCTTCAGTGACTATCTTGCCTATGCTGAGGTCCAAGCCCTTTATGACTCCAAAACTAGATTGGATTTCATTCGCCTTCAGCCTTGCAGAGTTTTTTGCCATCCGATGATTAGCCTCCTTCAAACCCTTATAACGAAAAGTGTCGTACTATCTCTTTTTTCAACGATAATTGGTAGTAGAATCAGAGACCACTTGAGCCTACCTTATTTTAAACTTTTGTCACATGAGAATCGACAGAATAGGCAATAGAACCCTGAGAGAACGAAAGCCTTTGATCCATCGAAGAGATGGTACCAACTCTCCCCTTCGTAGTAACATCTCTTACAGGAGTGCAATCAGGAGGAAATACTGCAAGACTGCAGTACTTGGCAGTATTTGAGTCTAGTTCTCCTACATCTTCTAACTACTTTGCCAATTCCTTCAATCTCTTTGGGGGATTGCGGATTTAACTTAATGCCACCCACCAATTTGAAACCAAAGGCGCGCAGCCTGACGTATCTCTTCTAGGGCAGTCTCAACGGTAAACCGAGACTAAATCACTTGTGCTGCGCCTCACGGCATCCCTCTGTGAGTTCCTGAAGCCTATCATCCTTGTATGCGTCAATCACTTCTTTGACCGTGTTCGCGTTGGCCCTCAGGACTGCTACTCCTGCGTCTTGGAAACTACTTAGACCTCTTGGACCCATCCCACGAACTATGATGGCACTTGGTTTCTGCTGCAAAATCGCTTCATGAGCATGTCCTCCTCCGCCAAAATGCTCGCCGACATTCTTAACGGTTCTTACGTTTGAAACCTCATTGCTCTCGTCCAACTCGATTACGGCAAAATAAGGCGCCCTCCCGAAATGGCCTGCTAATTGAGCGCTCAGACCACTTTCATCTACAGTCGGAACCACAATCCTAACTCCCACTTTATCACCTCCTTCTTCCTTGAGCTATCGATGCAGTTCATAAAGTCCTTCTTCGTCCTTATCTCATCAAGTCCTCTATCGTTCCCGATTTTCTGTCTGCATTATTGCCTTCGTCCCCGACCTCATCCTTCCCTGTGCCAAAAAAAGTGGTGGTCGAGGTATGGAGAACCTCTATTGGCTCAAAGCATCCTTCAAGTATATCTTGTGAGGCCCCAATGTTCCCCCGTAGTTTGCGGCTGTTATTCGCTTTACATTATCAATTTGCGCTGCTGCTTTGACTCCAGCGATGGTTGCGTTCTTGATGCTCTCGATGGATAGCCCGTCCATCACTATCTCGTAGACTGACTGAACACCATCGGGCAGTTTGAAGTCAGGTGTCTTGCCTCGAAGAGTCGGACAGAAAGGGTGATTAGTAGACGCTTTTAGGAACTTGGCGTACTTCAGCGATCCCATCTTGGAGCCTGATCGGCAGATCCCGCCTGGGAAGGGTGTTATGACTCCTTCCACTTTGTGTATAGCCTTTGTTGCCGCTTCAGCTGCCTCAAGAGCTGCATCTAGTGTCTTGCCGAGGATCAACATGTTTCCGCCACCAACCCCTTTCTTGGCCGCAAAGTTTTCCTCTATGACGAAATCGCCTTCCATAACCGGGACATGCCAAATAGCCCTTCCAGCTAGCTCGCCTTTGCTCTCAAAGCCATCTCCGAAGAACTTGGTTTTCTTGCCCGTATCGAAGACAAGTTCGCCACCAGCTAGAGCATTGAACACTGCGGTCGTTGGACATGTCAGCATGCATTGTGTCACCCTTTCCAGCACTTGCTCCTCGAGCTTCTTCTTACTAGGATGACAGATCTGGACAATTACTCCAGGGCGACTATCAGGGGTCTCCTTTGAACTCACCGTTCTCTCTATCCCCGCTTCCGCTGGGCAGAAGATTATCGATGTCGCGAAACCTACTGCGCAGCTACCTCCTTCGAGAGCCCATTTCTCATTCTTAGCGGTGATAAGTATTCGACTTAACCAGATATCGAAAGCTTCAGCGAAGGTGTCTTCTACCTCGACTTTACCTAATTTTAGGAAAGACATACGACTAACCTCAACTCCTTGTAATGAATTTGATTTCTGCATTTCCTCTCGAATATCTCAGATTTAGAGATTGGAGAGTTTCATTTCCAAGCTTTGCCAACCGCGGTATAGATTCGAGTACTCACAAAAAACTATGGGAGCGGAAATGGAGAAAAGCATCCTATTGTGGTTTCTCCATCAATGAAGTCTTGCTGACTAGGGTGCCATCTCGTTTGTGCGGTTGCCTATAGACGCTGTCTCCAGATTTCTCCATCTCTCTTGCCGCTTCGGCCAGCAAAGCAGCTTGTCTCATCATTTCATGAGCTGCAGTAGCCATCTGAATATATTCCTGCGGTTCCTTAATTATGAAGCATGCCTGAGTGTTAAGTTCAGCAACCTTGCCAGCCATCTCATAAGCAGCTATAGCACGGGCACGTGCATACGGGTTCTTGAATTCAGCTGAGTTGACTGCGGTCCTACTGTCAACCACTATCCTAGGCAACTGAAGAGGCCTTCTCTCCTTGATCTGCTGAATTGCGCTGTCAACTGCCCTCATTATGAGCCTGAAGGCACCAGTTATGGATAGTATTTTTATGGCATCAGCGTTGAACAGAGCCATTTCAACAGAGTCAAGAAACTCTCTGCGAGCACCGATCAAGGGATCTCCTAGAAGCATAATGTATCCTTGTCCCTTTTCCTCGATTTCCTTGGTGGCTTTCTTCCCAGGCGCGTCACTCAATGAGATGGTCGGTATCTTCGCTCCCAACAACAATTCTCTAGCTCTGGCTGGACCCGGCAGAGTTGCGTTGGGGCTAGAAACTATCACAAGTCTAGGATTGAGTTCTATCATCTTCCTAGCAGCTTCTTCGGACTGCTCGGGAGTAAGTTTTGGTCCGCTCCCGACAACTCTAATGTCAATGTCTCCTCTGTCGGCTCGCTCATCCATTATCAGGTCAAGTAGAGGAGATATACCAATGTTTCCAAGTTTCAAAACACCTATCTTGATGACTTCCTCGGCACTCGGCGTCGACATTTCATTCAAGTCCTCCTCCAGGATCACGTTCTCCTTTATCCTTTATCATTGCTTATAATTAACCATTTTGTTCGCTAGCTATAGCCATATTGTAGCCATGAACTCCCAGAACCCGGTCGTGAAATGTGGTTCCCGGCCTAGCAGCTTCTCATGGAAAGGGTTTGCCAAGGAAGGGTATAGGAGTCTGATCTGTCTAGAAAAAGAGGATATGAGAAAATGATGGGTAGAGGCAAACCAACTGTTACCTCTATTACGACCCTTACCCAGACGATACCTACTTCTTTCTCAGTTCTCGAACTTTCTCAAGTATCTTGCGTACGATTTCTCTGTCTGGGAGGAGACCTTCGGGTGCATCTACCACTTTTCTTAGTCGTATTGGTACGTTATCCATTCGGTACGCAGTTCCTTCAACCTCCACCCCTGAAACCGCAGGAGGGATGACCACATCAGCGAGTTCAGTAGTTGGCGTAGGGTGCGGTTCTATTACGATCAACGGGATTTTCACCAAGTGCTCTATTGATTTCTTTGGAAAATGAGATACTGGATCAGATGCTACTACTAAAGCCGCATCAACTTCTTCTTTGATTAGGACATCGTTGGCTGTTGTTTCGCCCGGATTATATCTTGGGTAGCCTCTACTAAAGTCGACACCAAATGGGTATCCTGTCGTCCATAAGGCAACAACGCCAAAACCAGTCACGTTATAGTGACCTCTCATTGGCATGATCAAAAACTTGGTGAATTTGTTTAGGTCTGTCGTTAGTTGTATCGCATTGTCGATGTTCCTGTGTTTCCCGGCGGATTGGGTCAGCCCTTGACCGAAGAAGATTATCCCAAATCCAGAGCTTTTCATCATGTTAGCCAGTTCGATTATCTGTTCCCTGGGGACGCCCGCGACTTTCTCAGACGAAAGATCGTGACCATTGACTACGGCTCTCAGAGCAGAGAGCAACTCATAGTCTCTGTTGGGTTCAACTTGGATGAAGTGAGTCGCCAATTTAGCAGTATCAGTTCTCCTACAATCGACCACAACAATACTTCGCTCCTTCACACCCTTGTCCCTAAAGAACCCCCTCACAAATGAGGTGTATCTGCTCATGTGCCTTGGGTGGGCGTGTTGAGGGTTAGCGCCCCAATAGATAATTAGATCAGCCCTGTTTTTCACTTCCCCGAGAGTGCAACTGCTTAGACCAACATCTTGGATTGCCAAAACAGATGGTCCATGGCAGACTGAAGCAGTATCATCAATTACTGCACCAAGCTCTTCCGCAAGCTCAAAGCCCACTCGATCCGTATCACACTCACTTGAACTCCAACCATAAAGAAGAGGTCTCTCAGCCTTCACAAGGATCTCCGCAGACCGTCTAATAGCCTCGTCAAGCGAAACTTCTCTAACAACACCTTTCTCTCTTATCATAGGCTTCCTAATTCTTTCCGGAGCCTGACTTGCGAAGAGTTTCTGAGTACCCATAATACACATGTTGCGGGTTTCGATTATCTTGCCATCCTTGACTACGACCTCAGTATCATCGCATAGAGAACCGCAAAATGGGCATACAACCGAGTCAATCACTTTCTCAGACAAATCAAGTTCACCTCTTGCTAGTACCTTTCAGAATTTCTTGAAAGCTGTCCTAACCAGCGTCGCTGCATCCATGATTTTAGAACCTTGCGAAGGTTCTATGGTGGCGTTCATTCCCCTGAAAGAGGGCATACCAATGCTGTCGGTTTCTGGATTCACAACTTGGTTAGCCCACGGACCCATCGGGATAAATGCGATACCAACGTGTGGTGTATCCTCGGACTTCACAACTCGTACAATTATCTGTCCAAAGTTTGTCTTGACTGTGACTATGTCTCCCGTTATCACCCCTATCTTCTTCATGTCATTTGGATCCATGTAGCACACGGCGGCAGCCTTCACGTATGATTGGGTTAGCTTACCGCCCTCTATGGCAACCCCTTGGTCAACAGTTCTTCCTGTGATCAGAGTCACTTCAACTGTTTTCTTCTCTGACAACCTGATTAACCCTCTTCTATTCTTGCTCTCGTTACTCCTATTTCCTTTTTGCCCTAGTTTGCTAGGTGGGTTTTCCAGTTACCCTAATGGCGCCTCGGGGACAGATTTCCTCGCATCTACTACACTCAAAATCCTTCTCCATGCAAAGCTTCCTGTTCAGGACCCTGCACGTGCCATTCTTAAGCCTTAAAACCACATCGTCAGACTTCGGTGATACTCCTTCAATTATATTCTTGTCAAGCTTCTGATTAATCGGACAAGCCATGACGCAGTTCGAGCATCCCTGGCATCGATCCGTTTTGACAACTGGACCTGACTCGCTACCCATACCTCGAACCCCGCAGACTGATCGGAGTCAGCATCGAAATGATGCTTTATCTTATAAATGACTTTCGTCGCATGGGCAATTTAATAGAATGTATGATGGGATTGTTACACGAACGAATTAGCGGAACTTGGCCACTGCTCGTTATATATAGCTTAAATGAGACTTCTAAACAACCATTGATGAGTGATGGAAACGTTGTTAGTTAAACTTAAAATGAGGTTCACTAATCCAAGTGACAGATATGGCAGCTGAAACTTTGCTCTTATCGATAACGCTATTAAAGGGAATCTGCAATTCGTTATCAATCGTTTACTCTCCGTTAAGGCAACTAACAACCAATGTACCAAATGATGGCGCCAATTTGGAGGCGGCGAAGGTTGACATCGTATCGAATGGCAATTATTGAGAGAAAATGTAATGGTTGTGGCGATTGCACTATAGCTTGCCCGATAAACAAAAGTGGTAAGATAGCATCGGATAAATCGCAAAACGTAGTATTGAGGATAAAGAACGGTAAGCTTGAAACGAGTAACCAAGATCTATGTGATGGATGCGGGATGTGCATCGAGGCATGTCCTCGCCACGCTTTGGAGATCAAGTTCCCAATGAACAAGGAAAGTGAAGAGGAGAAGAGTAAGGAGGCTAAAAAGATATGACATTGCCTCAATACACCAGGACTGTGGACGCGGCAAAGGTGAATGCGTCGCTTAGAATGCTAAACACGAAACTCACATTAGATGTTGACAGGCAGAAATGCACGGGATGTGGAGTCTGCGTTACGGCTTGCCCGAAGGAAGCCATATCTAGGGGTCCAGTGGGAGCGTCGATGAAGAAGGATGTTGCGTCACCTCCAGTCTTGGTTGATGAAAGAAAGTGCGCTTTCTGCGGTCTTTGTGATTATTTGTGCCCATTCCAAGCAATTGAATTTAGGATAAACGGTGAAAGAAAGCTTCAGATTGTTGAAGGCAAAGCTGTTCCTCAGTTGAAGTATGAGGAGATCACGGCTGAAAGAACTGGAAACAAAGTCCGCAAGTTCTTCAAAGGCAAGATCACGATCCACCCCGACAGATGCCCTGGTGGTTGTTCGACTTGCGCAGAAATATGCCCCACAAAGGCGATCACGATTCCAAAGTCATCAAAACCATGGGAGAAAACGGAGAAGATTTCCATCGATGATAGTAAATGTGTGTTCTGCGGCGCATGCGTTAATGCTTGCCCTGGAGAGGGTGCGTTAGAGGTCACTCGTGAGGAAGTCACGTCAACGGGTGACCACACAGATTTCTGGGATGAAGTTGTGAAGAAGCTCACTACGAAGATCACTTCTTAGTGAGTAGGTGAAGCGACCTTCTCCAATTCATTACTTGCTGAGAATAGACATTGGTTTCAGGGGGTGAGTCAACAAACGGAAAAGCTCTCTTCTTATCGCATTGGTGTTTTCATCTGCCGTTGAGGAGTCAACATAGCTGGCGTAATTGATATCTCAGCACTCATTGATTACAGTGCCGAATTAGAAGGAGTCAAAGTCGCTGCGCAGAATATCTCACTTTGCACCGAGTCTGGAGCCTCGCTAATAAAGAGCAAGATCAAGGAACTCAACCTCGACAGGATCATCGTGGTTGCTTGCACACCCAAGACTCATGAACCGTTGTTCCGTAGCGTTCTGAAAGAAGCGGAAGTCGACCCAAGTTACCTAGAGTTCGTGAATATCAGGGAGCAATGCACGTTTGTTCACTCTGACCAACGTGAAGAGGCTTTAACCAAGGCAAAGGGACTAATCAGGGCCGCGGTTGAACGAGCAAAGTTGCTTGAGGAGATACCTACAAAGGTCATACCAGTACTGCAGAAAGCGCTTGTAGTCGGGGGCGGAGTGGCCGGAATCCAAGCAGCATTGGACTTGGCACAAAAGGGAATCAAGGTTTACTTGGTTGAACGAGAACCTTCGATTGGCGGGCACATGGCGAAGCTCAACAAAGCATATCCAACAGATGATTGTTCCATTTGAATTTTGGGGCCAAAGATGGTAGAGCTGGCTCATCACCCCAACGTAGAATTACTTGCTTACAGTGAAATCGAGAAAGTCGAAGGATACATTGGCAACTTCAAAGTCACAGTCAAACAGAAGCCTCGGTATGTGGAACGAGAAAAGTGCAATGGTTGCGGTGCTTGCGTCGATGTTTGTCCTGTTGCCGCCCCGAACGAATTCGATGAAGGGTTTGGAACAAGGAAAGCCATTTTCACACCATTCCCACAAGCTGTACCAAGTACTTACACGATCGACATGAATAGGTGCATAAAGTGCAGGCTGTGCATAAAGAAATGCGAGCCGAATGCAATCAACCTGAATCAAGAGCCCAAGTTCATTGAATTGGAGGTCGGCACAATCATTCTGGCAATGGGATTCAGGGAATACAAACCAATCGGCGAGTTCGGATACGGCAAATACGACAACGTGATAACTCAGTTAGAGCTGGAGCGCATCATAGCGCCTAATGGTCCAACAGCCGGGAGGCTTGTTCGTCCTTCAGATCTTGCAGTCCCAAAGAGAATAGCTATGATACAATGTGTTGGTTCACGCAGTATCGACGCAAACCAGTACTGTTCTGGAGCGGTATGCTGCATGACTGCCATCAAGAATGCTAGATACATAAAACACTACTACCCAGATACTGACGCGACCATTTTTTACATTGATATCAGAACCCCGTTCAGGGAGTACGAAGAATACAACAGAGAGGCAAGGAATCTTGGGGTGAAATTTGTGCGAGGAAAAGTAGCTGAAGTTGTCGAAGATCCAGTCACCAAGAACCTTATGCTCTCTGTCGAGGATACCTTGACAGGGGACGTATATGAATCAGAACTCGACCTTGTGGTTCTCTCGACCGCTATGATTCCTCCAGAAAAACAGGATGAACTGCGAAGCCTGCTTAAAATAGAGCGGGCGACCGATGGATTCGTCAAAGAATTCCACCTATGCCTTGCACCTGTTGACACGAAGAAACTCGGCGTGTACATTGCGGGCGTCGCGCAGGGTCCAAAGTCAATCCCTGAAGCGGTAGGATCAGCGAAAGGAGCAGCATCATCTGCCGGAACCCCAATGATCAATAAACAAGTGGAAATATCAATGGTGCGAGCGGTTGTCGACGAGCAGAGATGCTCCGGATGCGGACTTTGTGCAGAAATCTGCTCCTACTCCGCGATAACAATGAAGAACAGAGTCGCCTCTGTAAATGAAATGGATTGCAGGGGATGCGGCGCTTGCGCAGCAATATGTCCTTCCTCTGCGGTGACTCTGAGGAACTACACTGACGAACAATACGAGGCATACTTGGACAAGCTATTTGCTGACCAATAGAGGTGCTTGAAGCTATGAAGTTTGAACCTAAGATAGCGATGTTCCTTTGTTGGAAATGAGGCTATGGCGCAGCAGACACAGCGGGCATAGGTAGAGTGCAGTACCCATCTAATGTTCGAACAGTTCGCGTTCCTTGCGCAGGACGAGTTGACGGCGATTTGATAGTTAGAGCACTTAGGAAAGGCGCTGACGGCGTACTTGTTGTCGGCTGATACGAAGGAACATGCGAGTACGAGAAAGGCAATATCATCGCGAAGAAGCAAGTCGAGCATGTGAGAAGAATACTAGCATTTCTTGGAATCGGCACAGATAGAGTTCAGTTCTTCAATTGCTCTTCCGCTGAGGGAGAGAAATTCGCCAGCATAGTGAAAGTGAGTGTAGAGAGAATCCGCGACATGGGCCCAAGCCTCTTCAAGGCAGAACCCGCCTAATAGAATGACTGTCACGAGTAAACAATTATTTGTCGTGATGGGACTAACCCTCAAAGCAAGGGGAGGCGGAACAAGAACTTCAGGATCAACCACAGGTAATTGCTGCGCCGACGAAAGCGGACGTTGATGAAGGTGGTCACAAGAAGAATGTATCCTGCATATCGTGTGCGAGAAGAGAAGGCAGTCCGCCAAGTGGAGACGCTGATCCGAGATCTCTTCAAAGCTTCGTTGGAAGGGAAAATCGTAGACGGTTTCGTAACCTTCACTGAAAAAAAAGTTGGCGGTGGTATGCAGGCTATCTCAATTGAGGTCGCCACTGATCCTTCAAATCTTGATCAGAAACTGTTCTCGCAGTATCTAGCGGGTGGCCTACCTAGACTGCTCAGTATCCCCAAGATCATCCAGAACCAGCTCGCGGGATGTTTTGACAAGAAAGTTGCAGTAGTTGCGCGGCCCTGCGATGTTCGGGCACTGATTGAACTATCAAAAAGGAACCAGGTTGCATTAGGGAACCTGTTCGTAATTGGGTTAGAGTGCCCAGGAACCGTGCCAATCCTAGACTTGCTAGGTGCCGTCAAGAAACGAGGAGTAGATCCATCCAAGATTGAGTCGCTTACTATGACTCCTGCCGAGGTGACGGTTAATGATGGGACTGAGAAGCTTTCATTAAAGATCGGGCAGGACGTGAAGTTGAGGGAAAGTTGCACTAGATGCAACAACCGAGAACCGATCGTTTCTGACATAACACTTTCGGCTTGGGGCAAGGATCTTTCTAATTCTGGAATGGTTCTGCTTGAACCGAAGACAGAGAAGGGAAAAAGTTGCCTTAAAGTAGCCCAGGCTCGAGGACTCGTAACTAATACCAGTCAGTTGACGAAAGAAGAAATAGAACAAAGGGAGTCTCTCGTGAGTGAAATTGAGAAGCAAGCGACTGAAAAGTTGATCAAAGAGAACATGGAGTTCACAAGGTTGATTGGCGAGCAGCGCTTCAAAGCGTTCAAAGATATGTTTGAGCCATGCACCAAATGCGGACTCTGCGTAAGAGCTTGTCCAGTCTGCTGGTGCAAAGACTGCATCCTTCTAAAGAAGATAAAGACAATTGACCAATTGCTTCTGCATACCACAAGACTGATTCACATGGCCGACACGTGTGTGAACTGTGGCAAGTGCGACGAGAACTGCCCCAAGGGGATTCAGCTGTCTAAGATATATTATGGCTTAGCCTGTGAGTTAGGCAAGTCAACTGGTTACAAGCCAGGACTCGCTCCAGACCAACCCTCGTGGAGGTCCGGGAAAGTCATTCTAGCTGACCAATAAGAGCTGATACAAAACTAAGAACACTATTAAAGACTTAAGAAGAAGGGCTCAGTAATCATTCAAGATAGAATGATGCAGTAAGAGTGAATCATGCAACATAATGTTTATCAATTAAGAAAGATTTACGTCTGAAGTTGATAGGGCTCAAAGGGGTCTCGGAAACATGACAGGGAATACTATAGTGATCAAGAACGGCTGCGTTTATGATCCCACGAACAATGTTGATGGAGAAAGAATATCAATCTACATAAAGGACGACAAGATAGTTGACGAGGCTCATGTTAAAGCAAATGAAGCCAAAGTCATCGATGCAAGTGGATGCATTGTGATGCCTGGAGGAGTTGACATCCACACGCATATTGCGGGTCCCAAGGTTGATTCTGGAAGACTGTTGCGACCTGAAGACCACAGGAAGGATTTTGAGTTCAAGAGGGAAGGAATGAGATCGGGTGTTGGCTATTCTGTTCCTTCTACATTCACAACAGGGTATAGATACGCTAGAATGGGTTGGACAACTGTTATTGAGCCTGCCGTGCCTCCTCTGAAAGCTAGGCACGTCCACGAAGAGTTTAATGATATGCCAATTGTGGATAAGGCATGTTACCCTCTCTTTGGAGGAAACTGGTTCGTAATCGACTACATAAAAAGTAACGACCTTGACAAACTGACCGCCTTCGTGGCATGGATGCTCTGGGCAACAAAGGGCTACGCTGTTAAGATGGTCAACCCTGGAGGAGTCGAGAGCTGGAAATGGGGAAAGAATTGTGACACAATAGATGATCGGGTAACGTTTTTCGACATCACCCCCAGAGAAGTTATCACAGGCCTTACGAAGGTCAACGAAAGGCTACACTTACCTCACTCTGTTCATGTTCACCCCAACAACCTAGGTCACCCTGGTAACATCAAAGTGACCCTTGACACACTCAACTGTGTTGAGAATATCGCGGGCTCATCCAAAAATGGAAGGGACTCCGTGATTCACTTGACTCACGCTCAGTTTCACGCCTATGGAGGGGAAGACTGGAAAACCTTCTCATCGGCAGCGGATCAATTGATCAAATACGTGAATTCTCACAACCATGTTACAGTGGATATGGGACAAGTTGTCTTTACTGACACAACGACCATGACTGCTGATGGTCCAATGGAGTACAACTTGCACAAGCTAACTGGACTCAAGTGGATTAATGCCGATGTTGAACTAGAAACAAGCGCTGGGATAGTCCCATATATCTACAGAAAAGGAAATGGAGTTAACGCAATCCAGTGGGCCGTGGGACTTGAGATAGCATTAGGAGTCAAAGACCCTTGGAAGCTGTACTTGACAACCGACCACCCAAATGGTGGACCTTTCACAAGTTATCCAACCATAATATCTTGGTTAGTTAGCAAGAAGAAGAGAGAAGCTCTCCTTAAAGAAACGCATGAACAAGCAAGTTCTAGAACCACGTTACCAAACTTCGACAGGGAATACAGCTTGTCTGAGATCGCAATCATAACAAGGGCGGGAATCGCAAAAGCCGTTGGATTCAAGCACAAGGGACACTTGGGTGTTGGTGCTGATGCTGACGTATCGATCTACAACATAGATCCTGTAAAAACCAACCCAGCTCAGAACCCAGAAGCGGTGGAGAAGGCATTTAAGAACGCTAAGTATACAATCGCCCGTGGCATGGTCGTCGTTAGGGATGGAGAGGTTGTCGCCTCGCCTATTGGCAGAACCCATTGGCTTGATGTGAAAGTTCCTCAGGACTGGACAGATGCAGTATACGAGGACATAAAGGACAAGTTTATCAAATACTACACCGTGAATCTCCAAAACTATCCTGTACAGGAGGAGTACCTAACACATTCGGCTCCGGTGAAAATGGAACTTAAGAAGTAGGAAGTAATGCAACGATCTGCAAAATAAGGAGGAAGAAACCACTTGGTTCAGGAAATAGTCCTTATTCCCAAGAGTATTAATTCCAAGGTGCCCATAGAAGCTGAAGTTGTTACACCTGATTCTTTTGCCGGGAAAACGACTGACCAGATACAAGGCTTAACTGTTTTTAGGGGCAACAAACAGATGAAACTGAAAGATCTTTTTGATGTCAAAGGAGTGAAAGTCGACAACCCCACGGATCTCCGCATAGTCATACAGGGTAACGTCTCGACAGTGAAGAGAATAGGAGAAGGCATGACTGCCGGTGAAATACTGGTGAAGGGAAGTGCTGGGATGCACGTAGGGAACAACATGAAAGGCGGTAAGATAACAATTGAAGGTAGTGCTGGAGATTGGGTTGGCGCTTTGATGAAAGGTGGAGAGATAGAGATCAAGGGCAACGCTGGAAGCTATGTGGGCGCATCGTATCGAGGAGAATGGAGAGGAACCTCAGGTGGAGCAATAACTGTAGAGGGAAACGCAGGAAATGAGATTGGCGCATGGATGGCAAACGGGAAGATAATCATTAAGGGCAGTGTCGGATCGATGGCGGGAATGCATATGAAAGGTGGCGTCATAGTAGTCCACAGGGACGCAGCTACTCGTGTTGGCGGAGAAATGACAAAGGGAAAGGTCGTAGTCTTAGGCAAGTTGGCAGAAGTGCTTCCATCATTCAAGAAGGAAGGACAGGTTCCCAACGTCAAGATCGGGGAAGATGGTGGCGAAGAGTTAAGCGGACCATTCATCAAGTTCATTGGCGATCTCGCGGACGGCGGGAAGGGAGAAGTCTACGTTAAGGCGTAGATTCGGCAGGCTGTTTTTCATACTTCATTCAAGGAATACCTTCAAGATTCGTAACACCTCTACAACGTGACTTCATAAAGGCTGAGATCCCTTTGGTGCTAGACTCTGTAATTCATCTCGGGTCATAAGACAGAAATAGTAGATGTCAGAGAAATAGTAGGCAGAATGTTTCTTCCAATAATCCATATGTGAGACACTGGTCAGGAGGAGAATGCTCTGAGGACTAGACTAGTTCAAGGAGGTTTAACGCCTATGGCTCAGAGAGATATTAGCGTCAACTTCAGCGCTCTACCTTTGGTTGAGCAGATGATTGAGAGGGCTCCTAAGCTAGAGGTAATGATATCCAAGACTGGAAATGGAGCTACTGTTATTGACGCAGGCATTGACGCAAATGGAAGCTACTATGCAGGGAAATATCTGACTGAGGTTTGCTTGGGTGGACTGGGTAAGGCACATCTATCAATAACTGACTACGGCGAAGATTTGACGCTACCGTCGATCTTTGTGGAAACGGCATACCCGGCGATAGCCACATTGGGTTCACAGTTTGCAGGTTGGAGGATCAAAGACAAAGATAAGAAGTTCTTCGGAATGGGATCTGGACCAGCCAGGGCCTTATCACTAGAACCAAAAGAGCTCTATGAGAAGATTTCCTACGTGGATAAAGCGGATAAGGCAGTCATAGTAATCGAGACTGACAACATGGTGAACGACGGAATAGTCGAAGTGGTTGCCAGCAAGTGTAGAGTGTCATATTCTTCTCTTTACGTAATTGTTGCTCCGACTAGTTCAGTCGTTGGATCAGTCCAAGTGTCTGGCAGAGTAGTGGAAACGGGTATCCATAAGTTATCGGAGGTTGGTTTTGATCCCAAGAAGATAAGGCACGCATGTGGCGTTGCACCAATAGCGCCGATACATCCAAATTCAGCAAAAGCAATGGGAAGAACCAACGACGCCATACTTGGGGCTGGCAGGGTGCACTTAACAGTTGAAGCGGATGAAAACGACAATCTAGCTGAGATTGTTGCCAAGGTTCCATCATCATCTTCAAAGGATTATGGGAAGCCATTTCACCAAATCTTCAAGACAGCTGGATACGATTTCTATAAAATCGATCCAGGACTCTTCGCCCCCGCGGAAATGACCATAAATGATATAAAAACAGGGAAATCGTTCCGTGCAGGAAAAGTCGACGTGGAGCTACTGAAGAAGTCATTTGAGGCATAGTCCCGAGGAAAACGTAAGAATCACTTGCCGCGGAGCACCCTTTCATTTCTTCTTTCTCTTCCATACTCAGAGAACCTTGTATATTGGGTGAGTCTTGCTCTCCGGTCTTATATCATTGGTACGCGCAGCATAAGCAATCATTGCATCAGTCATAGCACATGCTTTGAAAACTCTTCTGACGTTCTTGATAGGACCAGTCATCACATAATTTGATCCACTGAACTGCATGATGGCACAGGCAGCGGCGTGACACGAGCCAAAGTTTTTTCTCAGCAAATCAATCCTCTTTTCCTTCCACTGATAGGTGGCATTTGCTGGTGCACATCCAGTCGGCAAACCGATCTCATCTCTTATTAAGGAAATAGTATTGGAAGAGACCCCCATGCTTGCGACGTCGAGGATCGCCACATCTATCAGGATGTTCTCGGCACCGGCTGCCCTAACCTTGTTCAGGAGGCCACTACTAGTTATTGAAGCAAGAGAACCTTTTGGTGATGTGTCTCTTCTATCGAAAGCTTGAACGATGACGTTTTTTATTCCGTTGTCAGTGACCGACTCAAGCTCCTCCTTCGTTGAGGTCAGTGAGAACGAATTCCAGACGGCTCTGTCTTTGAGCCCACTTGAATTCACGTACTCGGCCGTAGTCATACGAGTTTTGGGATCCACCGCATCGAAAAGAAAAGGTAAGTCACCCAATTCCTCTGATACGAACCCAATATACTTTGTCATCGCTTGTGGGGTAGTCGCCATAATGTCCACCGTGTAAGGGTTCCCGGTTTTCTCACTGATCCTATCCAAGCTGCTAAGGAGGAACTTCACTTTTCTCTTGTCAAACGACCCTGCCTGATGACTGTTCACTTCTTTCATACGAGGATTGAACAAGCATGGAATAATAACTACGGGTAACTGACCAGGTTGACCCCCAAATCTGATTCCATGAACATCTACTATTCTCTGCTCAGCTCTAAACCTAAGCAAGTTGAAACCCTCAGAACGACAGATTATTGTGTTTACGTCATCGGTAGGGTTATCGATCCTCTTGGCATCAAATATACATTAGCCTTCTCTTTCCCACACATTTCTATGGCTTCTTCAATGCTCTTCGCGTGGTCGATTCCCATCTTCTCTGCTTCTGTAGCTGTGATTCTATTTGAGACCAGAATTATCTTCTTCCTCCTCTTGACAAGTGAGAACAGGTAAAGCACACAGCTCTCACCTGGAAGCTCTCCTTCTTTAAGGAGTTTGAAGAGAAACTTTGGTCCAGGGTTACTCAGAAGCATCTCCGCAAACACCTCGCTTGATGAGATGCCCTCATTACACGGGGACACGAAGATTATCGTTCCACCAGTTTTTGTTGCCGCGTCGGCTGCGAAAATTGCCTTTAACCCCTTCCCGAAGGTTGCCCCATTTGGACTTGATGATACTATAGCAACATCACCAGGTTCACGCACTTTAACTCCGTGAACTCTCGTGGATACACTGACTCCTTCCCGATGAGCCTTCACAACGTCTCCTACGTGCACACTGTGTATCTCGTCGTGAGAGTTCAGTACAACATTCACGATCATGTTGAGACCAGAGATTCTTGCTGCTTCCTCTGCATCAGCTCTGATCAGGTTTCCCTCTATTCCACCGAACTTTGCTTCAAACTTTCCAACTAGCATGTGGTTCCTGTTTATGGTTTCTCTTGAGGCCACACCTGGTACAATGATGCCTGCGCCTCCAGTGAAGCCTAGTAACTCATGTGGGAATATTGAGCCCAACCCTATCTTCAGGTTGGAATCTGCGACCGTCCTGTTGATGGACACTGGAACACTATTTGATGTCCTGCCCAGTGCAACACAGTTGACGTCAGCGTTATGATCCTCCACATGTACGCGTTCCATTATTGTTTTCCCAAGCTTGCCTGTTAATTCACGCTCGGTCATCTTTGGGTGCAGTCCTCTACCGATGACCAATGTCACGTCTCTTTCCTTGACGCTCACCCTTCCCAGCTCCTCTAGAATTACTGGTATCAGTTTCGCTGCAGGGGTTGGGCGAGCCTTGTCATCTGAAATTATCGTCGCGCTTTTCTTGCTGTTGGCCAATTCTGCTATTCCCGGGGAGCCAACAGGATTTCTTAAGTTCTTGGCAAGAACACTTCTTAGATCTCGTATCTTCTCTGGATCCTGTGGCGAGAGGATCGATATCACATGCCAACCTTTAGGAATAGCAAATGATACTTCATTATTCCCGTATGGAATGCTAAAGTCATGAGTCAAGTTAAAACAGCCCACCATATGAACTAGAAAACAGTTCCTTCCTCATCATGTGCATCAAGCCATTCTAGAGAAATGGACTTGCCCTTGAAGTATAATAAATCTAACGTCGTGACGCTAATATAACCTTCTCAGATGATCCAGGCGAAGTGTCCGATCCTGACACATTCAAGTTGAATAGAAGAATGGCTAAATAGCTGTACGTTCACTACACACTTACACTGCTTAGCAAGCTAGGGGACGTGTTGTTCTTCAATGTGTGATTGGTGTATTCAGCACGGAGAAGGAAAGACTTGGTACTTGAATGCGAAGAATTACTCAAGGAAGATGTACAAGGAAAGGAAAGCTGAAGGAAAAGCAGGGTCTGACGTTGATCTGCAGAGAATGGTTCTCGAACAGATCCGAGATGCGATCTCTAATTACAACACCGAGCAATGGCCATCTGTGAAGAAGAGTATTGAAGCGTTTGTTCACCGCACCCACTTTGGACAAGTCGTTCCCCTTCAAGACATGGAAAGGGTTATGGATATTGCATGGCCTATCGCAACGATGACCTGTGCATGTAGGAGGCAGGTCAGAGGACTGCCTGATGAGGATAACTTCTACTGCATGGGGATAGGTGTAGGCATGTATAAATGGGAACGCTGGCCAGACACCTACCGCGGCGGAGTTGACTTCATTTCTCCAAATGAAGCCAAAAACCTCGTAAGGAGGTTGAACCGTAAGGGTGTCGTGCACACAACATGGACATTCGGAACACCCTATATAGGCGGTATATGCAACTGTGAGTACCCAGTCTGCCTTGGCATACGCGGGCGACTTGATTTTGACCTAAAGGTACTCGTTAAGGGGCACCACGTAGCCATGGTTGATCCCGCTAAGTGCAACGGTTGCAGGCTATGCGTTCCGCGCTGCCAGTTTGGTGCACTCAAGTATTCCCCATCCTTCGAGAAAGTGTCCATTGATCTTCTGAAGTGCTTTGGCTGCGGACTATGTGAAACAGGTTGCACAAGAAAAGCAATTCACTTGGAGCCAAGGTCCAAGTTCCCTGCTTTGGCAAATTCCTGGTAAGACATGGAGGGCGAAGTGCTTCATGAAAAAGTCAGGCAACGTAAAGGTCGAAGTAGATCAATCCAAGTGCAAAAACCCGATGGAATGTCAGAAATGTATGCGCATATGTCCACAAGCAGTCTTCGCAGCAATTCCCACAAAGATCAAAAAATACCAGTTAAGCAAAGATTTCTCCCTGTTCGCACCCTTCGAAGCAGCATGCGTCCGCTGCGATCTCTGCACCACCGTATGCCCTGCAGGCGCAATTAAGATCAAGACTCTAGGAGGCAATTAGCGCAAAATGAGCGACGAAGAAGAGCAGTACGATTATTACTTCGCAGAGGACTTGCTTTCAAGCTTTTCTCAACGTTTCAAAATGGACGATGCAATCAGCAATTTCATATCCTTGGTGAAGCAGAAGCAAGCTGGCAAGATTGAAAGCGCTGCGGAACAAGTTCTAGGGAAGTATTCGCAAGAACTCTCAAAAGCGCTGGTTGAATCTGCAAAAGAACCTTTCGAAAGAACAGGTCAACTAATATATCAGGTTGCTGAGAAGACGGGAGTCAAGTTTCCTAGTATTCCCCAACGTCTAGTGGAACTAGGGTTCATGTCAACTAGACCACAGGACAGACTTGTTGTTCCAATAAGTACGCTTACTATGCTGTCACTAAGAGTAACAACGTGCGCCGCCTACACCGAATTGAAAAATAAGCTAGGAGAACGAATGGCAAGGGATCTTCCCTGCAAATATGGCTGTCTTGCTAGCTCAAAATCCCTGTTCGATCAGCTTGGTATTGCTACGCACTCGAAGACAGAAGCAGTGGTCAACGAGAAAGGATACTGTGAGTTTAGCTTCGAACTTCAAGAGGGAGAAGAGGAAGAATAGGAGCGATCAAACAGGTCTCTCTCCAGAAACCGCAAAAACTTCTTCTAATAGGAAAGATCATTCTTTTCAGTCAAATATGCCGATCCCTTGCTCTATCCAGCCAGAAGAGAAGAGTTTTTAAGCTAATGGTGGAATCGAATATTCTTGCAGTCTTTTTGCACCGTACGAGTCGTTTTAGGATTCAAATAGGAGATGTAGAGATTGCCAGAAACGATTTTGCCAAGAGCCTCTGTTGACCGAATCATTCGTAAAGCGGGAGGAGAGAGGGTTAGCGATAAAGCTTCCTCCGCGTTAGCTCTCGCATTGGAGGAGATCGGCCTGGAGATATCCAGAATGGCACGAGAACTGTCTGACCATGCGAACCGCAAGACCATTACCGATAAGGATGTGAGGTTAGCGTATAACCAGTGGAAGCGTTCTCGAACGTGAAGTAGAACCCTTTCAACAGGACTTGCAGGAGTGTCTCAGTCTGTGACGAGAATGAAGGCTTCACTTTTCCAAGGTCCAGATAGAAAACCCAAGTTCGCAATCGAGGAAGTGGAGATTCCCAAGCCAAGAGAAGACGAAGTGTTGGTGAAAGTTAAGACAGCCGCGCTATGCGGAACAGACCTGCACTTATATGAAGGCGGCATGAAACCCCCTAAACTGCCAATGATAATGGGTCACGAGTGGGCAGGAGACATCGTTGAAGTCGGTCCTAGCGCCAGACTTTTCAAGGAAGGAGACCGCGTTTTTTCAGCACCGCATTACTCCTGCGGGATCTGCTATTATTGCAGAAGTGGACGGGAAAACCTTTGTGACCAAAGGGGAGTGTTCGGAGCCGTTGGGCCGCGGGAAGGGTGTTTCGCCGAGTATGTGGCAGCACCTTGTTCATCCTTGTACCGTCTGCCTTCTAAGATCACTTATGAAGTCGGCGCAGTAATAGGCGATACCCTCAGCACGGCTGCTCACGCGATGCGGCGAGCTAACATCACTCCCGGGGATAGTGTCGCAATATGGGGATTGGGACCAATCGGGCAATGCCTTCTGCAGATGGCAAAAGTAGCAGGGGCAGGCAAAGTAATCGCGATCGACATCGTACCGGATAGATTGTCGCTAGCACAGAAGCTTGGCGCCGATATCACTGTCAACTCAAGAGAAAAGGACCCTGTAAAGCTAATCAAGGATGACTCTGGTGGCAGAGGCGTTGATCTTGCAATTGAGTCAGCGGGAGCTCCGGCCACTTACATGCAAGCGTTTGATTCAACCGCTAAGGGAGGAAAGCTCCTTCTTGTTGCAGTGCACGATAAACCTGTTGAGACACAGGTCAGAGCTATCATGTGGAGAGAAATCTCCATCATAGGCAACTTTGCTCACGTAGCCACTGAAGCGGATAAGTTCCTGGAATTGGTTTTGAATGGCAGGGTTAAGCTTGAGCCTTTGATCAGCCACCGATTCCCATTGGAAAAGATAAACGAGGCATTCGAACTTTTCGCTGGAAGAAAGACGAACAAGGTCATACTTCAGAAAAGCAAATAGAAACCTTCTTTCTCTTGCTGTTTCTCCTTATTGGAAGTGCGTTCTCATCTTCCATGTCTCAAATGGTGGGCAACCAGGTATGAAGATGCCTCTGTTTTTGTATTTGACCGCGCAGTCGCCTATTATGAATGTAGTTCCGCTCAGCTTCTCTGGAACCGAGGGTGTAACTCCAATTACAATGTTTATGTCTTCCTTCAGTTTGTCCAGTACGCCGTGTTTCTTCATTCCATCGAGTCCGACTCGAGCCCAAGCGTAACACCCACTTTTGCATGGTCCTCCAACATAAACATTCACTTTGGGAAATACCCCGATGATCTCAGTTGATGCTTCGCTGAACTTCCTCCTGACGCTGCTCAAGTCTGTCCCCTTAACGCGAATTCTGTCTAGGTTGAAACTCCCCATGTTCTGCATCTCGGCGAGACGAAGTGTGGGAATTGAGGAGGGGTCAAATCCCATTATTGAGGAGGCTACTGCGTCAACCGAGACTACATTGCACCCGGCAATGATTAGATCCATTCTTACCGGTGAACCGTATGTTGGTCCTTGACCTTCAAGCGCAATCGTTCCATCAACTACAGCCAAGTTGGGCTTTGCCAGACTCGTTATGTCGACAAGTTTCTGGTGTATATCGTCTCTGTGCATTAGTTTCTTGTCTTCTGGTCTGAGCAGTCCGTGTTGGTTCTTTATTGACAATGAGACGACAGCCTGATTATGAGTTTTCATCTTCGGGACGGTTATGAAGACATTGCACCTTAGGAATGACTTCGGCAACCGTATCCTAGTCATTATCTTTGCACTTGGAGCATTGACCTCTTGGTATGGTTCCTCGTCAAGGTACGCGACTTCGACTCCAGTTTGCCGAGCCACTTCCTCAATTCCAACCTTGCCGAGGACATCTCTAGCCTTATAGGGGAAGAACGGCGAGTCTCCAACAACGACTCGTCCAGCCCCAGCTTCCAAGACGATGCTGATAAGCGACTTGACCACTGCAGGGTTTGTCACAACTCCAACATCATGAGGCAACGGAACCACCGCATTCGGCTTAATGAATACTCGATCACCCTTCTTAACTACCCTTTTCATGCCACCTATCAGGTTGATGGCTTCTCTCACGGCAACATCAACAGAATCTTCTTTTACCTTAACCACTGAAACCTCATCGCCAGCCAATCTCGCCAACTCTCTCAAGAATTGAATTCAATATAATTTCGAATTGGCCCAGGCTCTTCCCACGGCCAAGGAGCCATCCTCTTAGTAGTATACTTGGAGTTGATCAGATCGCCAAGAGTTAAAAACTTGTGTGCGAAGATTCTCGTAAAGTGAGTCATTTAATCTTGAAGACTTCGGTGCGACCCATTTCATATGCCCTAATGTTGGTCTCAAGACTTCGTTGAGGCAGCGTACTCTTCATAGCCTCTTTGATTGATTCATCCTTGATTGGAACCTCACCTGCAGCAATTCCAGCTCCGAGCATGACGCTGTTTGTGGTCAACAGCGAACCTGCTTTTTTCGCCATATCTGGCGCGTCTATAACATAGATCTTACATGAGGTCTGCTTAATCGCGCGAATAACCTCGTCTGCAGTAGGATATCGACCCAATCCGATAGTAATCATAGGTGGCAGATTCACTTGCTTGCTCAAAACAAACACGGTCTTCCTGGAGGCAAATGGTACTGATGTCAGAGCTTCAGCAAACTCCAACGAGATGACCAAGTCGGCTGCGCCCTCTGGTATCGTTGCTGAACTTATCGAGTCGCCAAACCTGACGCTACAGGGAACTCTACCTCCTCTCTGAGCCATTCCATGGATTTCAGCCATTAGCACCTTATACCCTTGAACTATACCTGCTCTCGCCAGCACTTCGGCGGTCGTTAGCACCCCTTGCCCGCCAATGCCAACGATAAGGGTATTATATTGTTCCATGTCTAGCCAGAGCCTCCTTCTCTCTCCTTTTGATGGCTTTGTATGGACAGAGGTATGCGCAGACGCCGCACCCCAAGCATTGAAGTTCGTCTATTTCCGGCTTCTGTTCCCCCCCAACCTTAGTTATTGCTGGGCACGCGAACATCTTGTAGCACACTTTGCAGTCTTTGCATAATTCTGGATTTATGGAGTAAGTTGGGACATATTCTCCTCTCTTTCTCTTGTCCCCCACAGCCTGCAAAGTGCATGCTTGTCTAGCTATGATGACTGAAAGCTCTCCACTTTCAACGGATTCCCTTACTACCTTCCGCATGTCCGTCACTTTGAATGGGTCCACCACAACCACCTTTTCAACGCCGCATGCTCTTGCAACATCCTCGATCAAAATCTTCTTCGTCTTCTCGCCCGTCGCTAAGATGCCTGCCGCCGGGTTTGGCTGATGCCCAGTCATTGCTGTAACGTAGTTGTCCAGAACTATCAACACGAACTTAGCTCCATTGTAAACCGCGTTTATGAGCGCTGGTATCCCTGCGTGGAAAAATGTCGAGTCCCCGATTGTGACAATTATGGGTTTGTCGACAAAACGACTGATACCATTAGTTAGCCCAATTCCAGATCCCATGCAGATCAAATAATCAACGACTTCTTGCGGTGGCAGAATGCCTAGACTGTAGCAACCTATGTCACTCCCGTAGATGGCTTTTCCTCCAGTTGCCATCTTTATTGCATAGAACGATGCTCTGTGCGGACAACCTGGACAGAGAACTGGCGGTCTGGGTGGAAGTAGTTTCGATGCACCGATCGACCTTCCTTCAATTTCCTTGAGATTCGTCCGCGTGGGTTTGCCGATTATTCCTGATATGGCATCAGTGACTTTGCCTACGGAGAGTTCTCCTTCTCTCGGTATGTGTCCTGAATGTTTTCCAAAGATCTTGACGTTCATGTTTTCGTATGAAGCCATTGCCGCTATCTGGGTCTCGAGGAATGGTTCCAACTCTTCTACGACAATTATCTGGCCGAAATTCGACAGGAAGTTTTTCAACCGCTTCTCAGGAAGAGGATTGATAAATCCTATTTTCATTACTGGGAGACTAGAGCCTATGAGGTTGAGTGCATCCATGACGTAATTGAAGGATACACCCGAGGTGATTATCCCCGTCTTCTCCTTCTCGTCTCCGTTGACTATCTTCGTGAATTTTCCTTCTTCAGAGAATTTCTTTACTTCTTCGAACTTCTTGAGGAGAACGGTATGTCTTTTTCTTGCATTTGACGGTAGTAACGCAAAGCGAGAGGTGTCCTTCACATACCGTGGGCTGTTTTTGGTTGCCTTTATCATTCCCAGAGTTACTTCTCCTCTTGAGTGGCTTATCCTTGTGACAGTGTGCACCATTACTGGTAACTCAAACTTCTCGGAGATGTCAAAAGCTTCTTTGGTGAAGTCTTTGCACTCCTGAGCGTCGGATGGCTCAATTGCGGGCCAGTATCCGAATAAGGCATAGTAACGGTTATCTTGCTCATTTTGACTTGAGAAACATTCAGGGTCATCTGCACTGACGAGAACCAACCCTCCTCGAACTCCACTATAAGCTAACGCCATGAATGAGTCAGAGGCGACGTTCAACCCAACGTGCTTCATTGCAGTCATCGATCTAAGACCGATGAAAGCACCACCTGCAGCAACTTCGAGAGCAACTTTCTCATTAACGGAGTACTCAAAATATACTCCCATTTCTTTCGAGATAGCCGCTAGTGTGTCCCCTATCTCAGATGCTGGAGTACCCGGATAAACGGCGGCAACTTGAAGACCAGCTTCAATAGCACCCCTAGCTATAGCCTCGTTTCCCAGGAGAAGAATTCTCTTCTCTGGAGAATCGACGATGACAACGTCGTGCTTTTTCGACAAACTCCTGAGCCCTCTAGAAACAGTTGATTGAACAAGGAAACATGTTTCCCTGCAATCACAGCTAGGAGGAGATGTGATTTCAATATTTATCTTCTTGCAAGAGATTAAACAAATTAACTTATAAGATCTTATTGATTTCGCGAGTTCAGACGGGTTTCTTAACAAGATTTGAGATTATTCTTTACCTCTGCAGCCAGTTTTTCGAAGAACTTCTTTCTCATCATTACTCCATTTCCTATGGATGGGCATTCTTTGGAGGAAGCGAACAAAACCGTGTTTGAGCTCTCAAATTCAACAGAAAAAGGATAACAGCGACATATTATTGGACGGGAATCATATATTCTACACATTGAGTTTCCATCGAGAAACAAGCATGAACCAGCCTCCTTCTTCATAATATAGCCAAAAGGTTTGAGAGTAGAGTGACTAGATCTGCAGAAATCATCCGAAGCTAGTCGAGTAGCCTTCACAATGTTCTCTACGTCCAATGATGTTAGTAATATCCTTCTTCTGTGGTTTCCATCGTCTCTGCAACACAACCCACATTTGATGCATTCGAAGAACACATTAGAAGGATACTTTACCTGCATTTGGTTATGCATCCCACTTTGTACTTTGGTGTGTCTACTTCTCCTGGAATGGGAGTCTTCTTACTCCAATTGGGTCGATCTTCTCACGCAGCAATTTGACCTCTACTTCCGTTGGTGGCGTAGTTGTTGGAACATTATCTGGAATTAGTAAGTCAAAACCAGTATTCTCAACGACTTGTTCCACGTCCACCCCCGGATGAATGGACTCCAGTTTCATGTTTCTTGTCTGGTCATCGAAGCCGAGTACCGCAAGGTTGGTGACTATTCTGTCAGGACCTCCGACTCGGGGATAGCCAAATCGATCCTTGTCTCCAGGTCTTAGCCCGCTCTCTTTTGTCCAACCGCATGCTGTAATAAAGGGAAGTTTTTCGACGAATGCTCTCTTGTCATGGGTTGGTCGGAATATGATCGATCTCTTGAATATTTTGAGCATTAACCCAGAACCTGCCCCACCTGGAAGACGAACTTTTGGTTTGTCATATTGTCCTATGATGCTGTTATTGAGGTTGCCGTGCTTATCTATCTGAACAGCGCCGAATAACCCGACATCGACTCTTTTCTTGTAACCGAGGCAAAATACGTCTGATAGAGTTACGGCGCCTAGCGATCCCTCTAGCAGATGTGGATCAGCACTTGAAACGGGAGGGGATTTTGGTACTGGGTCTATGGCACCCATAATTGTGAGGTGAGTTAAGTTTGGAGCATGGGTTGCCTTGGCAAGATATATTGAGGTGATCTGGACAGGAGATGACACTCCTGTAAATACAACCTCTCCATCTTTCAACATTCTTGCAATTGAGGAACAGACGAGTTCGTCTATTGTGTATCTCTCGGCAGAGCCACTCATTTCTACTCTTCTCCTTTCTCCCATTTTATCCTTTGAATTACTTTGCTTCCACCAGCTTTCTCCATGAACTCCTCATGGTCAGTCGTGCCATACACATAGCGATTGAGATATTCTTGGAAGCTTTCTTGGGAGGCACTCGATTCAAAATACAGGTTCAACTGATCCCAGTCCACTCCGTAGTACTTGTAGCAAGCAGTTGGGTATGCTCCGTAAGGTACGGCAGAAACAGCGTCAACCATGAAATACGGCAAAGTTATGCTCCCATGGATCTCTTCGTGAGGGACTATCTTCTCAGCTGTGACAATTACTTTCTTGGCAGCCAAACCAATAAATTTCTCTGCTTCTGCGAAACCTGTATCTAGAAGTCTAGCATTTCCGTATTCGTCTGCGATTTGTACGTGAAGAATGGCCAGGTCGGGATTCGCAGCAGGAACTGCGACAAGTTTCTCGTTTCCAAACGGATTGTCAATCAATCTGAAATCCTTTCTCACATTCAGTATGCCGGTGCCTGCTAGGCCTCTCACGGGTATGAATGGAATCTGAAGAGCACCAGCTAGTATTTGCTGAATGGTTATCCACCCGATTTCTTCCACGGTCTCTGCCAAACCTTGCTCCGCGGTGCGCCTGAAGTTTCTCATCTGGGCGAATCCTTTGTCGCCCTGTATGCCCATGTAACAGAACTCAACTCGTTTTATGCATCCAGCACCGCACAGCATATCCGTAGGAAGAGGGTTCGGAAGACCCATCACCTTCAGGTTGCTTTTCCTCTGCCTGATTATCTCATGGAGTGCAGCCATAGGAACTCTGTTGGCTTTCATGCCCCCAAAAACCAGTAGATCACCATCGTGGACAAATTCACTGATGACTTTATTGAGTGTTGCGATCTTCTTTTCCATGAAGTGGATCCACCTAAATTAGTAGCTATCATAGGGAGTGATTTATATCCGAATTGATATAAAACTATGTACTCACAGCATAACAAAGAGCCTTTAGATGTAAAGGGTGGCTCCTCTAAACAGGAGGATTGAATGCAAATTGGTGAAGGCCTTTTTCAGAATACTGTTCAATTCATTTCGTTTAGCTTGGCGAGCGCACAAGAGATTCTGGGCATTCATAGTAATCTACGGTTTTCTCATAGGAATGGTTGCTTACCTACTACCTCAAGGAGCAATGGGGGCTTTAATAGGCATCATGGGAGGGGTCGTGGTGGCAACCCTCTACGGCTTCATCTTGACACACTTTAGAAAAAACGAGATCGCCGCTTTGAAGTGCATAGGATGGTCAAACGGCAACCTCAGGACGCTAATAGTCGGTGAGATACTGTTGATTTCTTGTCTTGCATTCTTTTTGTTCGTCGAAATCGGAGTGCACATAATAGGGTTCACGTATTACACAACTGGAAGCGCAACGACGCGCAACCTGTTGGTGCCCTCATACATACAAGATGTTTTCTTGGGCGCGGTCTATCTGCCTCTTGCGTTCATAATAGTAGTACTGGCCCAGATACCTGGAATTCTGTTGGCTTATTGGAGAATTCTCGCGGTGAAGCCAATGGTGGCTCTCCGAATGACGTAGGATGTGTGGAGGTACAGAAATATGTCACCAAAAAAGCCATCATCGTATAATCTTATCGTGGCGAAGGATGTTTCCAAAGAATATCACCGAGGTCGCGAAGTAGTAATAGCAATAAAGAATCTCTCCTTGGACATCAATGAAGGTGAATTCCTTGCAGTGGTTGGTCCAAGTGGCTGCGGTAAGACAACACTACTAAACCTGCTTAGTGGACTCGATGCGCCTTCGAGTGGGAAAGTAATACTTGATGGTATCGACACGACAATAATTGACGAAAGGCTATTCCCGAAGCTTCGCAGGGAGAAAGTTGGTTTCGTGTTCCAAGATTTCAACTTGGTGCAAGACATGACGGCCATAGAGAACGTTATGTCCCCCTTGTGGCCCACAGACATGAAATCAAAGGACATTGAAAAGAAAGCTTTAGAGATGCTAAGAGCTGTTGACCTGCTTGAGAGAAAGGATCACAAGGCAAGAGAGCTATCTGGTGGGGAGATGCAGAGAGTAGCTATTGCTAGAGCGCTAGTCAACAACCCGAAAGTGATTTTCGCTGATGAGCCAACAGGCAACCTTGACACGAAAACTGGCAAAGACATTATGAATCTAATGAAACAACTCAACGAGGAACAAGGAACGACTATAGTTCTAGTTACTCATAATGAGGAAATGAAGGAATATGCTAGTAGAGTAATTCGTTTGCGTGACGGCAAGATGGAAAAATGAACATGAAGAGCGTACATCTCTTGCCTCGCGATAATACTCTACATTTTTCCTCTGTCTTCCTAGGCCGTAGCAGAAATGCTGCCAACTGGCATGTAGCCGTAGTATTTATGACCTGATAGCACTCCGCTCCGTCTAAGAAGGTTGAACGCTTTTCTAACTTCGAAGGTGTCTATGTCCGGCTTGTTCAGCTTCTTTGCTATGTAACTCCAGACCTCGTGTTCGTCAACGGATTTCTCATCGAATGGGAGCGGACCAAAACCTCTTCCGCTATTACCACCATTTGCGCCATTGTGGTTGTTGCGGTCATGGAGGTATTCGATCGCCAGCTTGATGTACAGATTAATTCTATTCAACTGATCAAGCTTCATCAATACCATCTGACCTTTCTCAGTTAGCTCATGATATATGTGGAATGAATTAGTGCAAGTCAGAAGTTGCTCAGAGTGTTCAACTAGATTCATTCTCTTCAGTTCAGACAGCCTAGAGTAGACGCTGTTGAGCTGCTGACCCATTATTGATGAGATCTCTTCGGGCGAAAGTGGTCCTTCACCCATCATCAACCAAAGGAGCCGCTTATGATACGCTGGAAGATCTTCAATTTCCTCAGCTTTAAGATCGGACTTTGCCTTGTATGTCGTCCTTGAAGTGCAGACTAGCCCAATTGTTTTTAGGTTTTCTATCTGCTCCCAGCATGCCCTCCTAGAAATGTCAAGTTCCTTCATTAGCTGCTCATTGGTCTTAGGTTCTTTCAGGGCGTGCAGGTAGTGTACCTTGCTGAACAGACTCAGTTCGCTGGCAGCTTCGTCAACCATGTCAATTATCGATAGCCCCCTGGGAGTCAAAATAAAAGATCCGCCATTCTGCATTATGAAATTGGCATTGATGAGCGTTCGAATATAGCGTTGCTTGAACTTGGACGTGTATGTAGGATTGAAGCCTACATTTTGAATCAGCGAGTCGATATTGAGCGGCCCACCCTCATACAAGGCCTTGACGACTGCACATCTGATTCCACTGAAGAGAATGCGACTAGCAACGTTTACAACATCTTCGACCAACGCAGGATCACTACCCAGTATCATGTTAAAAGACAGAATATGGCTGTAATCCGCGAGATCGATGAAGAAGAAACTAGTATATAAAAGCTACTACTCAGAGTAGTATGTTAGTTGTGACCTATGGCTGTAGTAAATCCTTATTTCACCTCGTTACCAAGACTAAGTCATGTCGCATCGTGCCAACCGCGGAATTTTCCTTCTAACCGAACTCGTACTGATACCGCATTAGAGAGAAGGAGGGCCCACATGTTGAGTCTTGATGAATTGCCAGATACTGTTTATGCACCGCTGGGATCGAGAGGCGTCCAACCTTTGGACCTGAAAGAATGCCCGAGATGCGGAAACAAAGCAATTGAGCAACTGCGCGTTGTCAATGAGAGGAAGGGTATGAGAGAAAACAAAGTTGCGAGCCACGCGGGTTGGGGCGTGGTTGTAGACGAGTATGACATCAAGTGTGGTAAATGCAACTATAGTTTCACTATAAGATGCCAGAACGTCTACGGCGGCGCTAATGGAAAAGAAAGGGTCCTTACCTTTGCACATATAATCACTGAAGATGGAGCCAATGAAGGTTGGCTAGGCAACTTCTAAATCAAGATACAGGGCCAGTTTGGTCGCGATGCGACAATCATAGGCAGAACTGTGATAAAATTGATGTTGATTGGCTTGAAGGGTTATCCCCCCATTCAAATGCCCACCTTACTGCAGGGGGCATCGTATGGAAACTAGGCGGCATGATTGCAGATTTGCATTACGGACATGATTTTTTGAAAAACGTGAATACTTAAATATGAATCAAACTGACGTTTACCAGTCTATCCAAGCAAATCGTCGATCAACTACGAGATTTGCGGAGGAATAAAAGTATGAGTTACGAAAAGCGAGATTACAACAAGGTAACACCTGAAATTCTCAAGAGAATTGCTGACGTTGTCGGTGAGAAATTCGTTACAACTAGCAAGCCTATTCTATACTCTTATCTCTCGAAAGGCATCATGGGACTCGAGTCTGTCGTTGCCGATTGCGTGGTCAGACCAAAGAGTGTTGAAGAGGTTCAGGGAGTTCTGTCGATTGCAAACGAAGAGATAATCCCCGTTACACCTGCATCTGGTGGTCTTAGCGGAGGATTTGCGTGTCCGACTATAGAGCCAGGCGGGATCCTCATGGATCTCTCAGAGATGAACAAGATAATTGAAGTTGACACCGACGCTAGGTACATAGTTGTTGAGCCAGGCGTCAGATCTGGTGAAGTCTGGGCCTACATGAAGAAAAAGTACCATGGGTGGGCTCCTCCAGTGCCTGATGGAGCGCCTCCGGCTGCGACAATACTGGGAGATGCAATAGAGCGAGGCTTCAGTCTCGTTACTGGTAGATACGGACCCCAAGCTGACACAGTTATGGGGATGGAGGTAGTCCTAGCGACCGGTGACATAGTAAGAACGGGAAGCTGGGCTTTGCCAGGCGCCAAACCTTTTTACAAGTGGGGTATTGGACCCGACATAGGTGGCTTGTTCTTAGGTTCCCAAGGCACAATGGGAGTCATTACCAAGTGTGCTATCAAGATTATGCCTCACTTAGAGCACAAGACCGTGGTCGCCTATGGAATGGACAACCCCTATGATATGCAAGATCTTACTCTCGATGTATCCAAGTACGAAATGGGCATGTCCGACCATTGTGTCATGGTTCAAGGAGGAAACTGGCCTCTAGTTATGACGAGGTGGCCGAAGGACAAGGTTCCCAACGATTACGAGGCATATCAAAAAATGGGAATCTCCAAGTGGTGGATGAACTTCGAAGTCTGGGCCTGGACCAAGGAAGAACTCGATGACACCGTGAAGAGAATAGATGGCGTGGCCAAAAGCTACGAAGCGACAACTGGACATCAGGTCCCGCAGTGGAAACTTCATCCGAAGCAAATAGCGTCCAGACTTCTAAAGCCCAACAAGATTGCTATACCTTACGCACTATGGGATGCGGGATTCCTCTTCATAACGTGGTACACACCATGGAAGGGCTGCGGCGAATTCAGCGACATTTACTGCCAGAAGATGGAAGAATATGGATTTCCACCAGTAATGTGGGTTGCTTCGATCGACCATGCTCGCGAGGCTATATGTATGCCCATTGTTTGTTACGATGCTACAGACAAAGAGTCAATAGAGAGAGTAAAGAAGCTAAATAGAGACACAACAGAGATCTTCCTTGAGAAGGGCTGGCTGAACTACCGTCCTGATCCGTTCTGCCACTCACCATTGACATTCGCTAAGGCAAAGGAGTACTACAGCCTATTGAGGAAGATTAAGAAACTACTTGACCCGAACGGGATCCTACACCCAGGAAGACTTGCGTTACCATAAAGGAGGTTCATGAATATGGAAAGTTTGAAGAACCTAACAAAGGAAATCTACAAGTGCATCCATTGCAAGGCATGCAGATTTGCCTACTCAGGTGAACCTGACAGAGAGGGAATCGGCGAACACGAAGGTCGCCTTTATGAAGGGACTCTAACAGGTTGTCCATCTGGCAAAGATGGCGGATGGGAAGCCTACTGGAACGCTGGGAAGATGTGGATGGCACGCGCAGTCCTTGAAGGGGACTTACAGTTGTCAGATGAAATGGCGGACATGTTGTTCAAATGCCCAACTTGCGGAAATTGTGAAGCGCAATGCGAGAACAAGATCTCAACTGTAGACGTCATAGAAGCACTCAGAGCAGCGTACATTGAGGCAGGGGCCCCAGCGCTCGCCAAACATCTTGCGATGCGCAACGCTGTGGACGACCCTACAATGTGGAATCCATACAAGGAGAAACAAAGTGATCGAACGGCGTGGTACGACGGGAAAAGGAAGAACCTCAAGAATGCCGATGTTGCATTCTTCGTCGGTTGTACAGCTTCATATAGGCAGAAACAGATCGCTAAGGCCACGCAACAGATTCTCGACAAGCTTGGTGTAAACTACACTGTATTAACGGAAGAAGCTTGCTGTGGCTCTCCAATGATTAGAACCGGCCAAGTACCAATCGCCAAGAAAGTTGTGGAAAAAAACATGAAGCTATTCAAACCATACAAGCAAGTGCTATTCTCGTGTGCAGGATGCTACAGAACTTTCAGAGTGGACTATCCAAAGATAACAGGAAGCAAGTTACCATTTGAAACGAAACACACCATGGAATTCGTCTCCGACCTAATAGGTCAAAACAAACTAAAGATCAGCAAACCCTTCAATATGAAAGTAACATGGCACGACCCATGCCACTTAGGTCGCCACATAGGCAAGCAAATTGAAAAAGACATACTAGCGACTTCCAACAACTGGCTAGTCGACCAGCGAAAAGCTGATCAGGCAAAACAAGAATGGTACGAGAAACCAAGACGCGTATTGAAAGCAATCCCTGGTTTACAACTAGTCGAGATGTATCGTATCAAGGAAGATTCTTGGTGCTGTGGATCAGGCGGAGGAGTAAAAAGCCAGTACCCTGAACTCGCAATAGACACGGCAAAAGAACGGATAACTGAAGCCCAAGCCACAGGTGCTCAAGCTATAGTCACTTCTTGCCCCTTCTGCTATCTTAATCTCTCAGATGGAGTAAAACAGATGGGAAGCAAGATGCAGGTACTTGAGCTTCTCGAAGTCTTAACAAAAGTGATCTAGTGCCCGCTTCGTCTACAGAGCCAGTAGCGTCTTCATCGACGCCCTCTTTCTATTTTTTGTCTATTCTCTACAGACTTGGCTATTTCAGATGATGATAGGCTGAGACCCCTAGAAGGGCCAATGAAAAAGATGGAAGGGCGGTATAGGGATGCGTGTGACGCCAGCTACTTCAGGAACTCTTTCCCCAGAACCTCACGAGCGATTATTATTCTCATTACGTTCTGAGCACCTTCCGCTCCCACGGAGTAAGATCTGATCCCTCTTACCCCTGACTCGATAAGTCCTTCTTTAGTGTATCCGTATGCACCGAACCAAGTCATTGCATCGTTAGCCACCTT
Organism: Candidatus Atabeyarchaeum deiterrae; assembly: GCA_037310415.1. GTDB lineage: Archaea > Asgardarchaeota > Atabeyarchaeia > Atabeyarchaeales > Atabeyarchaeaceae > Atabeyarchaeum > Atabeyarchaeum deiterrae. Next base: position 803,389 of record CP147780.1, on the reverse strand, counting down.
GAAACCTATCACAGGAGCGAGAAGTTTAGCCTCAGCCACAGCTTTGCTGCATTCGAGTGATGTGAATTTCTTGCTCTTGTAAAACTCGTCGACCATCCACGCTGCTCTGTAGGTTACGAGTCTCGCCGCATCGAGCTGCGCGTAGTTGTCTGCTAGCTCAAACTGGATTCCTTGGAACTTTGCTAGAGGTTGACCGAATGCTTTCCTCTGTTTAATGAACTCTATTCCATAGTCGAGACAACCTCGCGCAGCCCCACAGCAGGCTGCGGCCACAAGAACACGAGCTGCATTGAATCCTTCCATTGCGAGGTAGAACCCATTGTTTGCCTGTCCTATGACATAGTAATCTGGGACCTCAACGTCCTTCATTGTGAAGCCGCCGGTTGAGAGACCCATGCGACCCATGTCCTCGTATAGCGTCGTCGAGAGTCCTCTGACATTTTTCCCCATTGGGAAAATTATGCAGGTGAAACCTTTGTGTCCAAGCTCTGGCGCTGACTTGGCTAGTCCGAAGTAGCCACCACCCAGCTTCGTGGCCTCTCTAACTCCGCTGATGTAAGCTTTCTCGCCATTTATGACCCATTTATTGCCCTTCTTCTTGATTGTTGTTCTCATCGCAGCTAGGTCTGAACCACCTTCTGGCTCTGTTGTGGCTATTCCGAAGAAGTTCTCTTGTTTGACCATCTTTGGTAGTATTTCCATTCTAGCTTGTTGGGTGCCGTATTTGTCGAAGACCATGCCCCATCCGACTTGGACAAGGTAGTATACGGCGGTGGCGCATGTAAAATCTGCGCGAGCGAGTTCCTCAACCACTATGGCCGCCTCAGTCAGAGCCTGTTCAGAGCCTCCTGCGGCAGATGAGATGTTGATACCAAAGAGTCCTAGGTCAACCATGCCCTTTATGACATCTTCAGGTATCTCTTTCTTCTCATCTATTTCTCTTATCCGCGGGCGGAGTTTCTTGTCTCCAAATTCATGGACAGTCTGTCTCAGCATTTCCTGTTCTTCGGTGAAATTATAATCCAAACGGATCACTCCCTTAGTTATTCCCTTGACCTATAATCGCTAAACATGTCTTCTTAATCTTTGTGGAAAAAAGATAGTCTGGGAAAAAACAGAAAGCTCGGATCCAAAGTCGAAAATCAGGCTTCTTTCTTCTTTAGGGATCTTAGTTCCTCAGTCAGAATGGGTACTATTTTGAAGAGGTCTCCAACGATTCCAATGTCGGCTACTTTGAAGATTGGTGCTTCTGGGTCATTGTTGATTGCGATAATGAAATCGGAGCTTTGCATCCCTATTACATGCTGGATTGCACCTGAGATGCCCATCGCTATGTAGACCCGAGGCGCGACTGTTTTGCCTGATTGACCTACTTGCTGATGGTGCGGGAGATATCCCACATCGACTATTGCACGTGATCCACCTACTGCGCCGCTTAGAACAGTTGCCAGTTCTTCTGCCAATTTCAGGTTCTCTTTTGAACCGATGCCTCTCCCTGCTGATACTACTACACTGGCTTCCTCTATCTTTACAGCCCCAGTCACTTCTTGCACAGATTGCAGAGTCTTTGTTCTTAATGTTTTCGGGCTAATATTCACTTCTACGTTTTCGACGTTCGGTTCTCTCATCGAGTCTCTTTCTCCAACCTTCATTACGTTAGGTCGCACGGTTGCCATTTGAGGCCTTGTATATGGAGAAATTATCGTTGCCATGATGTTGCCGCCGAATGCTGGTCTGATCTGTACTAGCTGTCCCTTCTCATCTACTTCTAGGCCCGTACAGTCTGCTGTGAGACCTACTTGGAGTCTCGCTGCGATTCGTGGTGCAAGCTCCCTTCCTCTCGGAGTAGCCCCTATCAGAACTATTGAAGGCTGATATTTTGAAATAGTACTAACGAGTGCATGAACGTAACCGTCTGATGTATATTTCTCAAGAAGCTCATGTTCAACTAAGTAGACTTTGTTCGCCCCATACTCCGTAAGCGTCTTGGTCAGACCAGATGCTTTGTCACCTATCAGTACTGCTGCGAGTTCCTCATTGAGCTTTTCAGCGAGCTTTCTGCCTTCACTAAGAAGCTCAAGGGTCACTCGTCTTAACTCTCCCTCGTTGTGTTCGACGATGACCCATATGCCTTTGTGTTTTGCCAGTTCCTCGGGGGACGTTGCTTTCCTCCGCTCAATGGATATAGCCTGAACTGGGCATTCTTTCTCGCAGGTGCCACATAGGGTGCAATTCTCGTTCATTTCAGCTTTCTTGTCAACCAACTTTGCGGCGTTGAATGGGCAGACTTGAACACAGATACTGCAACCTATGCATTTGTTTTTGTCAACAATCATTCCTTCCGGCATTTTCCGTCTTTCCTCCACTATGACAAGACATGAGCCTGTGTAAGCAACTCAATAACCTTCTTAACTGCAACCCTAGGATCTTGATCGGTGATCATCGCACCTTTGCTTCTTGGTTCTGGCGTTGATGTCTTCACAACTTGTGTCGGTGATCCCTTCAAACCATAAGAACCCGGCTCGCCACCTATGTCCGGTAGTCCCCAGAGTTTTATCTCTTTCTTCTTCGCCGACATTATTCCCATAACAGATGGCAATCTTGGCTCATTGAGTCCTTTTATGGCTGTTAGTAGAACAGGCAACTTGGCTTCGATAACGTCATAGCCTTCGTCGGTCTCCGCGTGAGCAGTGACCCTTTTGACTGAAGGATCAATCATAACCTTCTTTACATAAGGTATCGCTGGAATCCCCAGTTGTTCGGCGACTTCCGGTCCAACTTGAGCCGTATCGCCATCAATAGCTTGTTTTCCGCAAAGAATCAGATCGTATTCGAGTCTCTCAATTGCTTTTGCAAGCGTATGGGAGGTTGCCCAAGTATCAGCGCCAGCGAAGTTCCTATCAGTCAGCAATATCCCTCTGTCTGCTCCCATGGCTAGGCACCTTAGGAGAGCATCTTTGGCTTGCGGTGGCCCCATCGTTATAACAGTCACTTCTCCACCGTGCTTCTCTCTGATCCTAAGCGCCTCTTCTAAAGCAATCTCATCGAAGGGATTGACAATCGAGGGAACACCCTCACGGATCAGAGTATGAGTAACGGGATCAAGTTTCACTTGAGCGATTTCCGGGACCTGTTTAATGCATACGACTATTCTCAACATGACAACCTCGTTTGAATTGTTCCTCTTATCAAGTGAAATGACTAACAGTTTAGATCTATGAGACAACATGATGGAGTGCATTATATCCTTTTTCTAGAAGCTAAGGTCAAGAACGAGTATGTGAGGAGAAGTTTACCTGAACTATTCCGTAGATATGACATCGGAACCCGTTCTAGTCAAGGCTTCCAGCAATCGAAAGAAAGGCGACTGGGAGGGAAACCAATACCATCATCATGTCGATATGATCATCTTTGAACGATCTGGACCAGCCAGTTCAAACTCTGTTGTGAGCTTTATCGCTTTTGTCGGGCAACTTTCCTCGCATTGGGAGCAGAACAGACACCTGTCATAGTAGAACATTGGCTTCTTTTTGGTTTTCGTTCTCGTGTCATCTATCATAGTTATCGCACTAGCTGGGCAATCTCTTGCACAGAGACCACACCCACTGCACTTCTCTATGAAATGCTCTATTTTCCCACGCGACCCTTCTGGGGCTTCTGACTTTTCGAAAGGATACATGACCGTCGCACGGTGCTTCCTCTTGATAGCTTCTCTGAATATTCTTCCGGTAACCACACGCGGCATAGTCTTCTTCTTTCCTCCTGTATCCCTGCTCCTTACAATGGTATATACCCGAACACCATTAAAACCTCTATGAGTATCAATTGTGCAATCGAGAGTGGAATCAAGTATCTCCAGCTTCCACGTATCATTTGGTCGATTCTCCATCTTCCAAGCAGAACACTAATCCCTGAGAGCAATAGGACCACCAGGAACGCTTTGACTATGAACCAGACCGAATAGGTGAGCCATTCAAATCCAGCTCCAAAGCTGAGTATGCCCAATGGTGGCGCTGGTCCTCCGAGGAAGAACGCTGTGGCTATTCCAGCGCCAAACAGCATCTCGAGATCGTTGGCAAGATGAAAGAATGCATATTTCCTGCCAGAGAACTCGGTCTGCCATCCCGCGACAATCTCTGTATGCGCCTCGGGTATGTCAAATGGCAATTTCTGCAGTTCCGCCAACAGACATATAATGTAAATCGCAAAAGCGAAGGGGGCATACAAGATCAAGTAGCCATGGACGACTTGGTAGGATGCTATCCCGCCTATGCTAAGCTGTTTGGCGATTATCGCCGGTGAGATCAAGGCTAACGTTAAGGGTATCTCATAACCTACGAGTTGCATTCCTGCTCTGGCTGATCCTGTTTCACTGTACCTGTTTGCTGAAAACCAACCTGCCAAGACAATCGAGATCGCCATAATCGTCATGAGGAATATGACGAATATTACATCGCCTTGGAAGCTTATCAGACCCGAGAAGCCGTATATCGGAACTATCGGAACTAGTAGCAGACCAAAGATGGTGAGTGTCAACATGATTATCGGTGTAAGCGTGAAGCCTAGGCGGTCAGCTCCCTTCGGGACAATGTCCTCCTTAGCCATCAGTTTTATAAAATCGGCCAGTGGCTGCAGGAGTCCTCGAGGACCCGTGTATCTCGGGCCGATCCTGTTTTGAAGATCCGCGAAGAACTTCCTATAAACCCACTCTAGAAATAGAGCGTAACCTATGCAGAACAGAATTCCAGGAAAAACGAATAAGAAGAACAAGTCCCCGAAGTATGAGAAAACCCCGAAAGGCAAGTTGAGACCTCCTACCTAGGATCTTTTCTTGTCGTTCTTGAATATTCTGAAGGGTGCATTTATGTTTTATCATAGTATAGGTGAGACATTGCCATAATGTTGTTTATAATCTTTAGGGTCTGATGCACCCGGATCAGTTGCTCGCCGAGAAGCGTGTTTTTATACTAGTAATGAAGCTATAAAGACCGAAGAGCACCAACTGGCTTCAAAGTCAAGTTGGGAAAGGCGATATCACACCAGCAGTCCAGTAGGAGAGTGTCGCATATTAATGAGTGAAGTCTTCAACTTCTCTTTCGAGAAAAATGGCGAGAAAGTCAATGCAAAGCTTCCAAGCAACCTCCACTATCACAAAGACCACACATATGCCAAGGTAGAGGGCAATAATGTGAAAGTAGGTTTAGATGACTTCGGTCAAGCGATCGCTGGCAAGATACTGTTCATAAGGCTTAGACCTGAGGGAAAAGCCGTGAATCAAGGAGAAAGCATTGGAAAACTCGAGTCAGGCAAATGGGTTGGCGACTTGAAAGCACCCGTATCAGGGACAGTAGTCCAAGTCAACAACAAGATCAAGGGAACGCCGTCTCTCGTTAACACCGACCCCTACGGGGAGGGCTGGCTATTAGTCATGCAACCATCGAAGCTGGAAGAAGAGTTGAAAACGTTGACGACGGGTATGGCCGTTAAGAAGTGGATGGAGAAGGAAATAGTAGAAAGACTGAAGAAATAAGGGAATGAAACAGTCTATTCAAGAAGCTTCCAGCACGCTTCATTTTCTGATTCTTGGGCACAGATAAAAGAACTGATAAATAGTGGACTCTCTCGGAGGATCTCAGCGTAACTATAAGTCATCATCTTGTCTCTCGTAAAAGAGACATTCAAACTTGTCGGACGCACTCATCGAACCCATTCGAGGTCCACTGCTACTTCTTATTTTCTATGGCTTTTATCACTTGCGTAGACCGGCTTTCTTCTGCTGGATGAAGTCACCAATTTGGTTCAGGCACTAAAATAAGCTCGATGTCATTCGATAGTGACCTCTGATCCCATCGCCTGACTTGGTAACCCGTGCTGAAACCTCACTTTCACTAAGCCTTTCTTCCCATGAGTTGAGATAACTATTCCTCGCAGCTTATGTCCCGAGGGTGCCTCCCATGCAACCGTGTGTCCTATCAGTCTTGAGGCCTTACTAAAATCATCAACTGAAGAGAACTTTATTAAGGACACGTTATTCTGCTGCACCCTTCTGCTTCTTGCAAATTCGTAAACGACGCCTTTTGCCCCTTTTATCATTTCGCTCACTGATCATCGCCTGCTTCTAAGAAACTACCCCTTCAATTACAGATTACTGAATATAAGAGTTACGTTAGTCCAGGACTTTCACGTGAGGTCTCCACACTCGCATGATGTCTCATCAATAATGTCGAGAAGCTCGCTGAATCCCAATCCAGTCAAAGCCGATGTCTTGATTATTCTGATTGGTGACCTGAAGTCTCTTATTATGGAAGAAACACGTAATGAGAGATCTTTGTACGCGCCCCCTTGCGCACTTTCTTTCTCAATGGCTTCAGCAAGAATGGATTGATTCGAGAGCAGAGTATCGATGTTTGAGTCGGGTTGCAGGTCTGCCTTACTTATCACCGTTATCATCGGAACATTGATCCTTAGTCGCACGACTAAGGACATCAGATGGGCTGTGGCGACATCTGACGGACTTAGAATGAGAGTTTTGTCAAATAGCATAACAGCAACTGTGTATCCCTTGTTGCTTAAAGCGCTCAAGATCTTGGGACCAGATTCACGGAAAACGAAGATCTCTGTTTGACCTGGCGCATCTATTAGGTGAAAGTCACCATGCAATCTCCCGATCGATGCAGCAATCTCCTCTGCTCTCTCGGACATCAGGTCGGAGCACCTTACTATGGCAGCATTCGGTCCCAATCTCTCCCTTTTCATGATCGCCTCTGTGGTAAACAGTGATCGGACATCAAAATCTGGCTTGAATGGCGTTTCAATACAACCGGGGTCGAGATTGACATACTTCACTATATAGGAACGATTCCTCTGCAACCAATGTCCGAACCTGTGAACAAGAGTCGTCTTTCCAGATCCAGCAGTACCCAGGAAGATAATGTTCAAAGGAGTTCCTGTTGCACTCATTTAGTTAAAGAACACCACCCGTACGATTCTCATTTACTGGCTCATGTCAGAGTCTTGGATTCCTGCTAACAATGACGAGTTCATGATAGCCCAAATCTATCTTCCTTGAGATGTCGATGCCAAGTTTCCTGGCCAGTTCTTCGCCTAAGATCGCTAGCTTCTGGACGTCGTCTTTTTCGCTTGATACGAGTTCGATCTCGACAAATAGTCCCAGAGTGTCAACCTTATCGAGTGTGACAGTGAAATCCACGTTCTTGTATGTGAGGGCGTACTCGACTCTCTCTTTTTTGACCGAGACTATTGGCGTGACTTTGATTCTCTTCAGCAGGTCCGTAAGCGCTCCGACGCTACTCAACACTTCGAGTTCAATCTCCTCTCTTGCTTCTACACCAGCAACTGGTTTGTTTGGACTCTTGTAAGAAAGCATTACTCTTCTGTTGTATCCCTCATGTGTTTCTTCTCTTATTCTGACGATCGATCCTTTTTCGCTTGTGCTAAGTAGAGGTGGTGTGAAGTAGTGGTCGTCTTGTATCAATTTGCTCTTGATTCTTGCATTAAGTTTTCTCAGTGATTTACGGATTGGATCATGACTTTCCACGGAATATCTGAGCTCAAACTCGTGCGTAGATTTCTAGCCCTCCCCTTTTCCTTGTTTGGTCACATTCTTAGTATTCCTAAATATGTTTAAAAGTCTTCAAGAACGTTAGTGTTACAATATTGGCTCCAATGTACTGTTATTACTTTAATTGCCGGCTTAGCCCTGGTTGCGCTACTTTCTGAGAGAAGAGGAGTAGATGGATGAACTTTCCAATTGTCCTTGTAAGATTCAGCGAGATTGCATTGAAGAGCAACAGAACACGCCTGTCATTGAGAAGACAACTTAGGCAGAACATCTTGACGAGACTCGATCTGGATCGGTTACCATTCAGCCGGGTAGAGGACACTTGGGATAGGTTAATAATCTATACTATTGAGAGTGAAAAGACAGCAAGCGCGGTTTCTAGAGTCTTTGGCGTGGTATCGTCAAGCCCTGCTATTGAATGCGTTGCAGGAATCGATGAGGTATCTAGAATCGGCTGCATTATTGCAGGGGAGAAACTGAAGCAAGGTGACACTTACGCTGTCCGTGTTCGCAGGGTCGGCGAACATGAATTCTCCTCGCATGACATAGCTAAGAGTGTTGGCTCATCAGTCATCGAGGCATTGAACAGAAGCGGAACCGAAGTGAAGGTTGACCTTGATTCGCCTAAATATGAGCTCTTCATTGAGATGAGAGAAGAGCGAGCATTCATATACGACTCGATTGTACGAGGTGTTGGCGGACTCCCGCTTGGTAGCCAAGGAAAAGTCGTATTGAATCTGGAGGATCCTGGAAGCATTGTAGCGGCATGGCTAATGATGAAGAGAGGTTGTACACCAGTTCTTGTTGTGTTTGATTCAGGAGAGGCAGCAGAAGAACTGATCGCTCTCGCACGGTCTTCTCTTTCGCCCTATGCCTCGAGTGAGTTGCCAGCAATTCAGACGTCATTAATAGGTATTGTTAGAAAGGAAGATTCCGTTTTCCTTAGGACATCTTTGGAATACCTAGCTATGAATGATATTGCATTATCAGAAGGCGCAGAGGGGATCGTTTCATCTGACCACCTAGAGCCCTCTAGCAGCAACAAAGTAGAGATGCTCAGAGAATACGCTAGAACCGTTGGCTTTCCTGTTTTCTACCCTTTAGTAGGTTTCAATTTAGATTACTTGATAGATCTAGCTAGGCGAATAGGTGGGGAAGCCCTAGCTCTCGGAGTTCACTCCTCAGCATCTGAGAACAAGGCAGAGTATACCAGCGACAACATATGACTCGCAGCAAGCTCATTATTGGAAAAGTACAAGGATAGAGTCAGGAAAATGGTAGCTAGCTCCGAAAGACTTTCGCTACGAGCGCGGCGAATCCGATGAAATTCACTCACTGGAGCTCCATGCCTTGGTTATCTTCAGGTTCATATCAAGAGCTTTAGCAGAATGAGTCAGTAGCCCCAGCGAAACAATATTCACGTCAGCCTTAGCATATGTTTTGATAGTATCGCGTGTGACCCCTCCCGAGACTTCTACTAGCAACTTGTCTCGAAGACCCAGTTCACGTAGCCTGCTTATAACTTGGGTAACTTCACTAGGGGACATATTGTCAAGCATCAGTATGTCGGGACCACACTTTGCTGCTTTGATCGCTTGGTCCACAGATGTGACTTCTACTTCTATCTTCTTTGTGAAGCTCGCATCAAGCCTTGCTTTCTTGACAGCCTTATCAACGGCCCCAACAACCGCAATGTGATTGGATTTTATCAATATGGCATCATCCAGCCGCAGTCGATGCGTATCTCCTCCTCCGAGTGACACGGCCCGTTTCTCGAAAAGACGTAACCCAGGAGTGGTCTTCCTAGTGCAGGCAACATTGAGGTCGGGATTCACTGAGTGAGCTTCTTCGACCATTTCATGTGTCAATGTTGCAATCCCACTCATTCGCATTAGCAAGTTTAGGGCAGTTCGTTCGACAGTGAGGATAGATTTTGCCAGTCCTCTTACTTTCATGATTGTCCTGCCTTTGAGAGAAGATTCTCCATCGTTGATGTGTTCTGTGACTTCAACGCCTGCCATCTGAAATAGAATGGTTGATTCTCTTATTCCAGCGATGACACCATCGTTGTTCTGGATTATTACTGCTTCAGCGTGAATATCGGATGGGATTATTGAATCAGTGGTGATATCACCAAAACCCACATCCTCATGCAGATACTCCAAGAGTTTCTCCTTGAGTAAACTCTCTTCAAGTTGGCTCGCCATAGCCGTACATCTCGATGTTCCTAGGAATGGTGTTTGAAACATATTACTGCCTTATGAATCACCCTTTTGGCTCATGCGTCTTCTCATCTGCAAGATCTCTCTGGACCACCTTTCCATTTGGTTCAAGTTCCTGAAACACTAGTCCCTCGAACTTCGAGATCTTCGTTATCTTTTTCAGCCATTCACTTGGTGGTAGACCTGCTTTTACGCAACATTGGGACAGAAATTCCTCCTCATTCCACCCCCATTCAATAGGAACTTGGGGTAAGAGTAAGCCTCTGTTCCATCCGCGTTCCACTAATAGACCATGCACACCAACTTTTATCTTCAGAGGGTACTGCTTCGGATCGTCAACAACTATGAGCTCCGGGGGAGTCAGAACAGTAACTTCCACTATTATCCGCGGTAGTTCAGTTGGTTTGACTGGTAGAAAGCGAGGGTCCTGACTGCATGAATCGATCGCAGATTCAATTGTCGCTTCAACCAGAGGTATATCAGGCAAGGGTCTGCCAATGCATCCGCGTAATTCCCTTTCGGAAGTCGAGGTGACAACCTTTTCTAGTGTGACAAAAACACCGCACTTATTCATTAGATTGGGATCGGTCTCAGGTGGAACAGACATTCTAATCTTACGAGTAGCGAACGCCTCCACAGCTTCCCTAGCCAGTTTAACAAGGAATCGGCCCTCCTCGATTGATAGAGAAAACGGCATTATTCTCTTCTCTCCTCACCCTCAGGATTCCCTTTCAGCGTCTCAATGGACAAGAATATCTAAGATGACGCAGAGCGATAAGTCTTACGCTTAATTGCAGACAGTATGAATGGGGCATTCCGTCAGAACAGTGTTTGGTGCCGAGGGCGAGATTTGAACGCGCGATCTCCGGATTTCTCATCTGACCCCAGATTTCAGCCGATTATGAGTTTCGTCTTGTTTATTTAACGCGATCCGGCGCTCTAACCAAGCTGAGCTACCTCGGCACGCTCTAATTCCTTTCTCACTTGGAGAGTCTTTAATAAGCTTTACTAACGAGCAGATAAATCATTTTCCCAGCTTTCAAAACAGTTGAACCACCGAGTAATATGAACATAACTTTAAAGAGAGAGAATCTCGTGATATCGATTCCAGAAAATGCGTTGCGGGGGTCGCCAAGACTGGACAAAAAGACAGATTGGTCCAAAGGCGGTGGACTTAAGATCCACTCTCGAATGAGGGGCTCAGACCACGCATGAAGGAACCGTCGTGTGCACTCCGAAAAGGAGTTCGTGGGTTCGAAATCCGAGGAGAAAACCGCCTCGAATGAAAATCCCACCCCCCGCACCGATTTGTAACTCGCAAGCCTCTTGACGTCGAATCGCCTCCAATCGGGTGGCGGTAATCAACGTTTCAAAGTTTGAAAATTGTTGCTGCTAGATTGTTCTCCTCGCAACTGGGAAAGTCTGGGAGCCATCATTTGCTTTGATTGATCCTCGCATTAGGGAAGGTATAATCGCAATAATGAGGAAGATCGTTGAGAGCAAGTATACCGAATGAATCGAGTTGATAAAGTCGCCAATCCATGGGGCGCGCGCGATGTTCCGGGGAGTTCCCTCGCAATAGTCGGTAATGCAATCAAGACAATGTTGCCGACATAAGTACTCCCAAGGTTGCGTTTGATGGCGCAGTCCACTTGTAATCCATGGGAAGAACCTTCTATTGGGTCTAGTTAGTATTTCAGTGAGGTTGTGTGGCCTCTTAATTACTTTTCCCAATCAGGATTCAACTAAGCTGAAAGGTTAGGAAAGTCTTTTATTTTCAAAACCCTTCTTCAAAGAGTACTCATGAGGTGAACCTCAAGTAAGAGCCCCAGTAGCTCATGGTAAACCGGTCAAAGACGGGTTTGCCGGCAAAGCCTGGTGGAGCACCGCCTTGGTAAACCCATCTTGGGTACGAATAGGCGGTGGTCGTGGGTTCGAATCCCACCTGGGGCTTCAAACTCCATCTGCCCCCCTTCCTGCAGACTATCAGTACGAAGCTGACTGAGCAAGATCACAATCAGATCGCAACCTTTTTTAGGGGCAAATAGACTGATATGTTAGTCAGAAGGAACCGAAGGTTATTGTTGATGGTTTAAGTAGCATTTCGGGGTGTACGTGTTGATCCCTCTCTCAATCATACCAGGCATTGATGACATAATGCTCTTCATGATCGTAATCGTTGTAGCTGTTGCTGTTGTAGCTGCCGTTGTTCTTGTGCGTTTCCGTAGACGCAAGCCAGCTGCTCCTACAACTGCTCCTGCACCTGTCAGAGTTGAGAAGGTCACCGCGCCTCCAACCGAGAAACTGGATGAGGATGTAGTCAGATTAAAGGTTGAGAAGACTGCTACTGAAAGTGCCTTGAAGTCTCTTGAGTCTGCGCTAAAGGAAGGAGCGATAACTAAAGAGACTTTTGAGAAGTACAAGTCAACGTACTCTGAACGCCTAGCGAAAATCGATTCGGAACTCTCAAAGAAAAGTAAGGTCGGAATAACGAAGCTTGAAGGCGAAATAGACAAAGTCAGGCAGTCATATCTGGATAAATTAAAGGAACTCTCAAAGAAAGCAATTTCTGTGAAACCAATTGCCTCCGCCCCAGTATCAACGAAGCCCGTTACTCAGACTCCAAGAGTAGCACCTCCAGCAGTGACAAAAGCCCCGACAAGGCTTCCCGAAATACCCTTAGCACCTGCGACTGTCCGTCAAGCGCCTAAGGAAGATGAATTTGCCAAGCCACCTGTACGTCCCTCCGTCCCACCAGCCACGAAGCCTCTCGAGATACCTCCGCAACAATCTGTTACTGCAGCGGCCAAGGCGGCTCCATCTGGTCCAGCCAGCATCTCTGATCTCAGGAGGGAGATGATGGATGAGTTGAACAGGCTGAAACGGCTCATTGGACGGGCAGGAGCATGAACGTAGCACCAGTTCCAAGAAAACGCAAGGGTCTTTGATTAGCGACAAGGCGCCAAGGCAATCAAGCCTTAGTCTTTGGCTTTTTCAATAGCTCGACTCGATTCTCGTTCGCTATATATATTACGTCAGCCAGCCTCAGAAAAAGTCCATGTTCGATTATCCCAGGAGTGGAGTTCAGAAGACTGTCTATGTAATCTAGATCGAGATCTTCTGGAAAGTTCACGTCACCAAGAAAGCCGCAGTTGTCCCCAATAACTGGTCCCATTTTCGAAGAATTGCTGTATCTGAGTTTCAGGACCCCGCCTTCTTCTTTAAGCTTTCTATCCACAAACTTGTGTGAGAACGGTATGATCTCAACTGGAATAGGCTGCGTTCCAGTGATCCTATCCATAAGTTTGGTATGATCCACGAGTATGGACCTAAGCTTTGATGCTGAAATGACGATCTTCTCACGTGTGTGGCAACCGCCACCACCTTTGATCATATTGAAGTTTCTATCTACTTTGTCTGCTCCGTCAAAGCACTTGGAAAGGCTGGAATGCTCTTCGAGTGAAGTTAGTCGAATTCCGTTCTCCGATGCGAGCATCAATGTGTCGTATGAAGTTGGGACTGCGAACACACTTATTCTCTCAGCTCTGATCCTCTTCGCTAGCTCCTCGATGAAATGCTTGATAGTGGTCCCGCTGCCAAGACCGATTACGTCGCCATCATTGACCTCTCTGACTGCTTCCCTTGCTACGAGTTTCTTTAGTGCCTCAGGATCAGTCATCATGCTAGACCTCTTGCCAACTGTTTGAGATTAGACTTTTACCTCCAGTCCTACCGCACGTCTTATTATGTCCTTAAGTGGATCCCGTCTGCCTTGTTCTGTCCCGCGTTTATCAGGGATCTCAACTATTACGGGAAAGGTTCTTTGAGAAGTAAAGTCATTGATCATGTCTCTTACCTTGTCTGCTATCTTTTCCGTTAGGATAATGAGCCCAACATCCTGATCTTGCAGCACTTTGCGAAGCATCTCCTCGGCTTGCTGGGGGCTCTCGACGAGGTATGAATCTCTGACTCCTGCCAGTCTTAACCCAATGATCGTATCAGAGTCTGCTATCGCAGCGACTTTCATGGCTTAACAAACCACCTTGTTGTAAATTGTCTCATTAGTGCCTTTTTGGACTCACTTGAACTGTTTCTCAAGAATGACCTTCCTGATGGAAGCCATATCGTATTCTCGATTACAGTATTTACACCTAAAAACCGTGTCCTTGTTCCTTGTCACGGCGAATTCTGCAGGCGCAGGTTCATTTGTGTTTGTTATGCAGGTAGGATTTGGACACTTTACACCTCTAAGTATACTTGGTAATCCCACCCGCTTCTTCTCAACAACAGTGAAATTCCTGATGACATTAATCGTTGCATCAGGTGAGATTACACTTATTAGATCAGCCTCCCGGGGATTGAGTTCTCTATTCTCGATTTTAATAAGGTCCTTCCTTCCTAGCTTCTGGCTTTCCACGTTTATGAGCACAGTTAAGACATTCTCGGTTTCACCCAGCAACCCTAGAAGTCTTAGCACATGAAAAGCTGTGTTAGCATTCAGATGATCTATTACAGTTCCATCCTTAATCTTCCGCGCTCTCAACGTATTTTCCATGCCAAACACACTCTCGATACAACAACAGCCTTAGAACGATAATGCCCACAGTTGCCGACTTTATAATCCTGATTAACTAGGAATTGTTATTAGCCATTATGGTTGTAGATGGTTAATAATAACAAATTACAACTGACTAATATGGTTGTCTATGTGTTGGAGGCGGTGAAGCTACTACTTGACCCTGAAAGGTAGAGATGTAGTCTCAGTACTGGACTTCTCACATGAGGAAATCGATCAGATATTTAGAGTCGCTCAGAGGCTTGAGCCTTTAGCGAAGGAAGGAACAAACCTCCTAAAAGGAAAAGTCCTTGCCACTTTGTTCTTCGAACCGAGTACGAGAACCCGATTGAGTTTTGAAACTGCCATGCATAGACTAGGTGGAGCCACTATTGGGTTCGCAGAACCCAGCGCTACGTCGATGTCAAAGGGCGAAACCCTAGCTGATACAGTAAGGGTCGTTGAAAACTACGCTGATGTCCTAGTTGTAAGACATCCGCTTGAAGGCTCATCCCGCCTAGCAGCTGATTACTCTAATGTACCTGTTATAAATGCTGGTTCGGGAAGTGAGGAGCATCCTACTCAAGCCTTTCTTGACTTCTATACGGTCTTAAGAGAGCTCGGGAAAGTCGAGGGATTGAATATTGCACTTGTCGGAGATCTCAAATATGGAAGAACGGTGCACTCCCTTGCATACTTGTTATCAAGATACGATGTGAACCTCACATTTGTCTCACCTCCTTCTCTGAGAATCAGGGAAGAGGTTTCAAGCGATCTGAAGAAGCTCGGTATCAAATTCAAGGAGACCACTGACATTAAAGAAGTATTGGCACAGGCTGACGTGCTCTACCTCACACGAATTCAAAAAGAGCGTTTTCCTGACCTCGGGGAGTATGAAAAGGTCAGAGGGTACTATAGGATAACGACGGATCTACTGAAAGACGTGAAGAGCAACATGATCATATTGCATCCTCTACCCCGAGTCGATGAGATCGACGCCGACGTTGATTTGACGCCTCATGCCAAATATTTCAAGCAAGCTTTCTACGGACTTGTAACCAGAATGGCTCTGCTGGCGTTAGTACTTGGGGCGGTAGAATGAAACTCGTCATGCAGGTACGAACAGTTCCCCAGAGTAAACTGGTAGCTGGCTCGATAATTCAGCCATTAGTCTACTTGATGTTCAGAATCCACTGATGAGACAGTCTGTTCTTTTGCGATGATAGTACGCTGTTCACTGTTCTCATGGGACCATTCAGCCTATCAAAATTAAGCAGTTGGGCCCCTGAAGAACCGCAAGAGTTGCACTTTTGCAGAGCACTATTGCTGTTTGTCTGACAGTTGAGGCAGTGTGTAAGTGGTCTGGCGTATGCGTACATACCCACTTCAAAGCTGTTTACTATCCTTTTTGTCACTTCAAGGATGCCTTCAACTGGGACTTTCGCATCTGGAAGTGCGATTGTCAGCATGTGTCCTCCACTAAGTAAACGATGGAATTCAGCCTCTTCGCTTAGCATTTCATCGAGGGATAGCGATTCTGGTTTCTTGGAAGTATTGTCGGTAGAGTAATACGGCTCATCTTTGTTGTCGAGAACAACCTCTTCTCTCCCAAATCTCTCAATGTCGAGCCCAGCTAATCGTGTTGAGTAGTATTCGAACGGTGATTGGCCGACCACCCACCTTTTGTTTGTGTTTCTTGACAACGTGTCAACGTATTTCTTTATCCAACCAACTGTTTTTAGGGAGAATTTGTTTGTTTCTTTCCGTTCGTCTGCTGATGCACCTGTATGATACCTAGATGCCTCGATCAAGCCTACGTAACTAATAGCTCTAGTTGAATTCTGGTTTCTGTAGTACGGCTCAGATTCTGATTCATGGGCCAGCATTGAGAGGACATTATCCTTGAACATCCTGCTTTCAATCACCTGGCTCTTGGCGTCGAGCGCAGTCTTGCAAATCTCAAGAGCTTCGTTCAGTCCTCCGAAAAACAAGTTGTCATCGGTTTTGGATTCATATGCTATTCTTGGTAGATTGATGTAGACACAGTCTAGGTTGCCTGTTCTGAGGGTTCCGAGATCCCAGTCGCTCATCCATCTTGAGTCAAGTCTGATAAGGTTGCCGTCGTAGTTCACACTCTCAGTCTGCCATTCGGGCGCCTCATTAATGTAGAATGGCGTTCCCCATAGTTCAGAAAGCGCATGTATTTTCGGGAGAATCTGATCTTCTGAAAGACACTCCTTACACAACTTAATAATCGGGTTGGGCGACAAGTAGGGGAGACCGCCATCGTCTCCTTCAATTAGAACATCTATGACTGCGGATAAGAGATCCTTGGCCGCTTCTTCATATTCTTCATACGATCCTCTTACTTCGCCCGAAGAGCTCACTGCGGGTGTTTCCTTCAGCGATCTTGGCGTATGAAGTTCGAATATCGTTGTGATAGAATGGCAGATATCTATATTGAAGCCAGATATGCTTCTGAGCCCGATCATCAATCTCTTGGCTAATCGTTTTAGGCCCTCTGGAGGCAATTTGTTGACAAAAGGAGAAAGAATAACGTTGAAGTGATCTAACGACTGGTTTCCAGAGACATTTGAGTGAAACAGCTGGAGACAATGAAGGATTCTCGAGACGGCTGATTCTGCGTCTTTTACTTTACCTTGGAGGTAGGGAGAAAACATAGTCGTTTGACGACCGAGACCTGATAGAACTAGTCTTAAGTCATGTTGAATGCTATTTGGTCTTAACACCCAGTAGTTCGCATTTGGAATATGAATTAAGCCCGAGAGATGCGCGTCACTGACCCTTCTGGGTAGTGCTTTAAGGAGCATGTATTGTTCGAGTACAGCGTCGCCAGATCTTGAGTGAATGACTTCTGGGCTATTGTAGGATAGATTCGACTGCTTCCCGATTAGTTCGGTCACATCGTAGACAGGTAGACCGAGTCGAGTGAGTGTATGTCTGTAATCCTCCATTCCTTTTTCAATCAGGATAGCGTTAACAAACTCCCTGATAAGAGGAGCAGTGAGGTACTTGACTTTCATCTTGAGGAGCCTTTCCTCGACTTCCTTTGACACATTCTCTGCAGTCTCTTCTGGAACACCAGCTTCGTTTATCAAGGATTTTGCGATTTTTCTTCTGTCAAAGGTATCTATCGAGTACCTGGATGTCCTCACAAACATCTCTTTAGAGCTCTTTAAAGCGGTCTCCTCTAGAAGATAGATGAAATCTACAACCCTCTCTCCAAGCGAAGTCAGACTGTATCCCTCATTAGAGGAGCCAACCACCAGCTCTGCATTGGTCAGCTCACGCAAATGATAGGCAAACTTCCCTGCTTCAGTTCTAATATTGAGTCCCAGTGATTGCATTATCTCAGTGAATGAAGCATTGCCTTTCCGACTAAGAAGTTTGAGTACATCAACTCTCGTCTGACTGGAAAGAGCTGAGAGAACTAAAGCGATAAGATTGTCCTTCTCCATCATCAATCAGCTTCCTCTACCAAGATATAAGACAACAGTAAGTGAAGAAGAACTTAATTAACAATCGGTATTCGAATCGAGCTTTTTCCAGACAGCATCAGGCTTAGTTTATTTCCTCGAACACACTAAAATAGATTCTCCTTGTCCTCTGGAGACATATGCGTGAAAGGAAGCTGGCTCCTATTTGCTCACGGTCAATTCCTCTAGAACTTCACGTGCTCTATCAACGCGTATCTTCTTCTCTTTCACGATTATTTCCGCCACCTTGTCGATTAAGGCGCCCTTTGCGCCCGCCATCGCGGCAATGTTACAGGCATGTAGGCGCATGTGACCCTTCTGAATCCCTACGGTTGCCAGCGCTCTTATGGCTGCGAAGTTCTGTGCGAGTCCGACCGCAGCTAAGACTTCTCCCAACTCCCTAGAGCTTCTCACTCCAAGAATCTTGAGATTGACCTTCGCCTGAGGATGTCGCGTGGCACCACCAATGGTTCCGACGGCTACTGGGACTTCAATGCTTCCAACAAGATCCCCATTATTGTTCCTTTCCCAACTAGTTAGTGGGCTGTATTTCCCATTAATAGAAGCATATGTATGAGCCCCCGCCTCAATGGCTCTCGTATCGTTTCCAGTGGCCTGGACGACGGCTGCAATGCCATTCATTATACCTTTGTTATGGGTCGCGCATCGGTATGGATCAGCTAATGCAAATGCATGTGCATACAATATCCCTTCCACCGCATCTTCTCCGCCCACAGCTTCGCATGGGAACAAAGCCCAGGCTCTTGCAATTCGGTGTACAGCTAGATTGGAGATGATTCTGAGGTAGACCGTTCCTCCGCCAGCTAACTCCCGGATTCGCTGAGAAACTGCTTCAGCCATCGTATTTACGACGTTTGCCCCCATTGCGTCTTTCGTGTCAACCAATATATGGACAATTACCATCTGACCCATTATGGAGTCCAGAACTCTAACTTCAATATCCTTGGCACCCCCACCCAGACCTACTAGCATCGGATCTTGCTCGTTGGCAATCTTTAGTATCTCTTCTTTCTTCGAAAGGATCGCAACTTTGGCTCTAAATGGATCTCCAACCCCAACTAATTGAACTTGAGCTATCATAATTGGCTCCGTGCTGGTCGCGTGAAATCCTCCTCCATCCCTAGCTATCCTCGCAGCATTAGATGCTGCGGCAACAACCGAAGGCTCTTCTATAGCCATGGGAATGAGGTAGTCTTTCCCATTAATCAAGAAATTAACAGCAATTCCAACTGGGATCGAGAATGCTCCAACCAAGTTCTCGATCATCCTGTCAGCCTCTTCTAGCTTGAGACCGCCCGAATCCTTGAGGATATTGACCTCTTCCTCAGAGAGACCACATGAGGTTTTCACGATCTTTAATCTTTCATCAATAGCCAACTTGTGAAAGTTGGGGATACGTGAACTTTTCAATTCTAGCACTCCCATTCCTCACCTAGAGCCTGACCTGTAAACGCAACTCACCTTATTTCCTCTTGACCAAAGGTCTGAACTTATAACCATAGACGATTTGCGCCGAAGGACTTTCTTCCTTTATTCGCCTCAAAGCCATTTCTACAGGCATACCTATAGTTATTTCCGAACTGTCACAATCAGTAAGTTGAGCTGTTATTTTGGTGCCATCCTCGAGTTCAATCAAAGCTATCGGATATGGAACGTTTGCCTCAAATCCTGTGGGAGCTGAATGTATCATTGTAAACGTAAGTAACTTACCCACCCGTGGCAAAGAATATGGATTCAGATTATGCGATTTGCACTTTGGGCAAGTTGATCTAGGAGGAAAAGTCACGGTTCCACACTTTTCGCACTTAGATCCCTCAAGTCTGTAGCGTTGAACTATTTCTCTCCAAATTCTCGGTGAACTCATTATTTCTCGAACCCCTCTTTCATTTCAGTCTTTTCAGTATTCCCACGGTAGCCATTGAGCCAAAGCCGCTAATGTTGTGCGTCAACCCCAATTCAGATCCCTCGACTTGCATTCCCTCAGCTTCTCCTCTGAGCTGGAGGACAACTTCGGCAACTTGATATACGCCCGTGGCTCCTACTGGGTTACCGCGAGCCTTCAATCCGCCACTTGGGTTGGTTGGAATCTTTCCATCCTTGGCGATGGTCCCGTCTTCTACTGCTATTCCAGCCTTCCCTCTTTCTACAAATGACAAATCCTCCAATGCAATAAAACCTGTAATTGTGAAAGCATCGTGAATCTCACAGACATTGATTTCAGTAGGATTCACCTTCGCCTGTTTGTAAGCTTTCTCAGCAGCCTCGACTGTAGACCTCATGGTTAAAAGGGAATCACGCTCGTGTATGCTGACGTTGTCAACAGACTGTTCGACCGCAGAAACCTCGACGAGGTCGTCGCCAAACTTGCGTGCCGTGTCTAGCGAGGCCATCACTACTGCAGCGGAACCATCATTCAATGGCGATGAATCAAGGAAAGTCAATGGGTCAGCCACAGGAAACGACTCAATCACTTTCTCCGTTGTTATTTCGAACGGGAGAGAGGCATAAGGGTTTTTGACTGCATTCTTATGCATCTGCACGGCGAACATAGCCAATTGCTCACGAGTGGCAGAATACTTCTGCATGTAGCTACGAGCAGCCATGGCATTGATCCCCGCTAGCGTTAGACCTTGGCTAGCTTCATACCCTTGGTTCTCACATAGAGAAGTGATCGCATTTGCATCTTTTGTGACAACGTCACTTACTTTCTCTGCTCCTACCACCATGACAATGTCCCTAGAACCTGAGGCCACTGCATTGAAACCTTCTGCAAATGCGCAGCCGCCCGCACCACACGCTCCTGTCACTTGAGTGACTGGGAGAGACCTCATTCCTGCATAGTCCAATAGAATTGGCCCTAAATCCGCTTGATCGCACATTAAATCAGCATAGGCATTCGACAGGTAAACGTGATCTAATCTTGGATTTCCAGCGTCTTCCAGAGCTTTCATTACAGCCTCTTCAAACAACTCCTCAATTCCTTTCTCAAAATGTTGATCAACCTTCGTCATTCCGATTCCCATGACAACGACTCTCTTCAAATCAAGATCACCCTTATTCAACTACGTTAGCGTCAAAATCATCTTATACCATTTCATGTAAGTCGAATAGTCTATGTTGGACTTCCTCTCGATGTAGTCCTTTATCGATGGAGCCAGTTTCTTTTTTTCTTCAATTCCATCCTTCACCACTATTGAAAACGCATCGCTACCAGCACCCGAGCCGTAGGACACAACAAGTATCCTATCTCCCGGCTTGGCAATGTCAAGTGTCGCAGCAAGGCCCAACGGAGAAGAACCAGAATAAGTATTACCAATTCGAGTAACGAGAAGCCCAGGCTTGATCTTGTCCATAGTAAAACCAAGGCTGTTTGCAGCTCTTACTGGGAACTTACCATTCGGCTGATGAAATACGGCATAATTGTAGTCATTCGCCTTAACGCCAAGTTCATCCATGAGCGTTTTAGCCGCTGAAGTCACATGCCTAAAATAAGCGGGCTGTCCTGTGAAAGACTCGCCATGTCTTGGGTATGGCTGGCCCTGCCTTCTCCAGAAATCAGGCGTATCAGTCACGAATGAACATGAACACTCAACATCTGCGATTGTTTCCTCCCCCGCTCTGCCTATTACGTAGGCAGCGCCGCCAGCAGCAGCAGTAAATTCCAGATCATCTCCGGGTGCACCTTGAGATACATCTGATCCGATTCCTAGCGCATACTTAATCATACCAGAGCCAACTAGTCCCATTCCACATTGGATAGCCTCGGTTCCAGCCTTGCACGCAAACTCAAAATCGGCCGCAAGAACCATAGGAGTGGCGCCTATCGCTTCAGCCACAACGGTGCCAGAAGGCTTTACGGCGTAGGGTTTTGATTCGGAGCCAACGAAAACCGCACCGATACTCCCGACGTTGATGTCGCACCTCAGTAGAGCGTTTCTAGCAGCTTCGATCGCTATTGTTGCCGAATCCTCATCAGGCCCTCCAACCGCTTTTTCCTCTACGAGGAGACCTCCTTTGTATCTTCTTGGGTCCTTCCCCCAGATTCTGGCAATCTCTTCGACCGAAATCCTGTACCGCGGGACATATCCACCCCATCCTACAAAACCCACCGGATTTACTGGCTTCATTACCATTGATAGATCCCTCTAATTCGAAACAATTCCACATGCGCACCTACATCTCAAACCGAGGAGACACCGTGTTGCACCAGATATCCACGAAATCAGAAAACGATGTCATAAAGCGACCATGATAGAAATGGATAGATGAACGATGTGAGGTTTTGTTTACGAAGGGAGCATCTGCAATTCTTAAACTTTTTCATTGTAACACTCGCTCTGATTCGACTATTTGCAAATTTCTATGGCATAAATGGATATGAGATGAAGACGAATCAAAGCTCGCGAAGCCGTCTTATTAGTTCACTTACCGACTCTATCTGAGAGACCAATAGTGGAATTCCTTCGCGTTGAGCCATCTCCACCGCAAGGTATTCCACCTCTCCTCGACCGTGTAGAACCACGAGACTCGGCTTGACTTCCCCAACCTTAACTGCCACCAAAGGAGATCTGCCAGTACTAATCTGAGTAAAAATAAGTGCTCTTTGATCCATTGTCGCAAACAGCTTTGCAAAAGCCTCTCCAGAAAGCTCGTTCAGCGCTCCCAAGCCATCGACAACTGTATATCCTAGTAATTCTCTGTCGAGTAAGTCTTCGCGAGCCGCAACATTCGCCTGCAATGCATCGCAGACTTTTTGAGCTCTAACAGGTAAATTGAATTCCTTAATGTCCAGAATTATGTCGGTCGGAACCTCAACGCTGAGCAATCGCTCAAATGCGGCTTTGACTCCGCCGCCACTCTTTTCATCGATGTGGAGCAACGCCTCAACGAACCTTTTGATCGCCCTAGTTCCTGGAGACTTTCTTCGACCACTCTCATAGTCACTTATTACGGAGGGAGAGATCTTGAGACATTGGGATAAGTCAGCTTGATTCACATGGAATATCTCTCTCCACTTGCGCATTGTTTTCCCAGGATCATCTGAGAGTGATATTTCTCCTGCTATCCTGCGAGCAAGTCTTCCCAGCCTTCCCTTGTCAAGCGACGACTCCATGACTTCACGAACTCCCTCGAACAGAAAAACTGATGAAGGAATCTATCAAGAGGTTATCCCAACTTGTTTTTATATTACTCTTTTGGTAATATTAAGTCAAGTCATACTATCCCGGTAGCCACAATTGGCAAAATGTCAGTAGTAGAATACTGTTCACTGGGCGGGTAGTCTAGATAGGGAGTTAAGGAAGACCCTAGACTGGTATGATACGTGGCTCGGGACCACGTGGTCAGGGGTTCAAATCCCCTCTCGCCCACCATTTTTACGGATGCCCGTGATGAGAACAAACTAAAAACCTAGGCTCAATTCCTCGTGTTGCTATTTGGTTGGTGGGGCCGAGGAGATTCTCACGCCTCGCATCGAGTCGCGCGGAGATTTGAACTCCTGATTTTCGCGTGAATTTGCACTTCGGTTGTTCACTCTACGGGTTTCTTCTAGGCCGCTCCAGAAATTCGTCATCCCTTAACGGTCCTACTTGAGCAGTCTCAATTCTCTGGAGCCCGTCGCCTTACCGAGTTACCCAACTGTGTTGCTTCGCAGCTACTGGGCTACGGCCCCTAGATTATGAGATGCCTTGATTCGTATAGTTAAATGTTTCTGCGGAAAACTTCGTCGAACTGTCTGCCATCGCTAAGTTTATAAGAAATCTATCTTCTGGTAATAGACACAGATTTGGTGGCAACACGTGAAAGCCATCAGGTACCTACCTGGGCCGTGAGAGTTAAGCCCTCGCGCGATCCTTGTTGTACTGAAGTGGGAGACCCTTCGGGAAGCTTGGACGGCTGGCGGTTCGCCGCCGGTCATAGGCGGGGTGTAACACCCGTTCCCGTTCCGACCACGGATTGTTGCCACACTAAAACTCAAAAGCCCCGATGCGGAGCCATGATTAAACTGTCATAACGGATATTCTCTCAACTCCCTAAAATCCTTTTGGGAGTCCCGCTCGATTTCTCTTTATTCATCGTTTGCCTAAATACACAAGTTTATAAAAAGCTGGTTCATTACCCGTTATTGTCTGAAAGTCGCGAAGACTTCGAGAGACCAGCAGGAGATGACTTTGGAATGACTAGTTTGCCTTTGCAGTTCACCATATTTGGCGTGGACTTCAATCTGATTATTCAGATACTGTGGTTTGTCATGATATTCATCAGTGTGTTCTATGCGCAATCTCTTCAGGTTTGGAGGTGGAACAAACAGATAGAGGCCGCTATGATCCGATTGAACCGGATGTCAGATGAAGGAAAAGAGATAACTACTAAGGCGATAAAGGACCTCGGCAAAACGAGCGAAGATCCTACTAAATCTGTGGAATCGATGCTAGAATTTGTGACCATAGAACCAGTCAATATTGATCCGGCTGGCGTGATTCAGAGGCTGGATCACGTCTTAGATGTCAGGAAGTCAAGGTGGGAAGATGCTGTCACAAGAATGGCTCCAAACGCCAGCAAGGATGAGGCTTCAAATCTTGAGGGAACACTCGAAGCGGCAGGTGCCGTGTACTTCATCTTCAAAGTAGTCAGGCACTACTACCTACTGGGGAAAAAGACGAAGAACATGTATATTTCTCTGCAAATACAAATGCAGCTAGCGCAAATCATGCAAATCGCCAAAGCTTATCTTGAAGCATTGAAAGCGTTCTCACTGGGCAAACCGATAGGTGATGGACTGGGACCGCTTGTCATAGCTCGCCTGGCGGATGAATATAAGAAAAATGGAGAAAGCCCAATCATAACGGAAGACGTGGCCAAGGAAGTTACGGTTGCAGAGATTCAGCTTGAGAAGAGAAAAGTTCTCCTTGTCAGGGCCAAGGGACCAGGCAGCCGAGTTGGTAAACCTGGAGAGGCTATTGAGAGGATAGTCGAGGATCATAAGGGGCACATCTCAAGGATTATAATGATTGACGCTGCTGGCAAACTTGAGGGGGAGACTACTGGCGACGTAGTTGAAGGCGTCGGTGCCGCAATTGGCGACCCAGGTCCTGAGAAGTATAAGATTGAAGAGTCTGCTGTAAAGTACGACATCCCATTGGACGCGATACTTGTGAAGGAAGCCATTGAGGAAGCAGTGATGCCGATGAAAAAGGAAATCGCTGACGCAGCAGACAAAGTTGTTGAAAGAGTCAAACAGATTATCAGGGATCGAACAGAACTTGGATCTACGGTACTCATAGCTGGCATAGGAAACACGGTGGGAGTAGGGTAGCCCGAAAGCAGAGGGGATTCCTTTGAGCAATCCAGAGCAGCCGCAAAAAAAACCAGGGTCGGGAGCACGGGCGCTTGTTGTGATAATAGGTCTGCTTTTCTTTGTAGCTGGGATCTACCTTGTTATGATAGGTGTTCAAAGCGATAATTGGTGGATAATCATAATAGGTGTCTTGGTATTCTCCTTTTTCTTCTCGACTACTGGTGCAGCATGGAGACCACCAGTGCAGGCCCAGGTAAATAGAACAGTAACAGTGACAAAATGCAACAAGTGTAGCTACACTGAGGTGAGAGATTTCCAGAGAGGAGATTACGTCTACAAAACCCTTGGCAAATGTAAAGAATGCGATGGAGAGACTTACGTAAAGACTATATACACTATTCCTCTGCAGAAGACTCAGCTTTCAGCATCTTGACACTCAAGCAAACTATGCAGTCAATACTTCACAGCCTGACTTTGAGACAACCAGCGTGTGCTCTGCTTGTGCAACGAGTTTATTGCCTGCTTCTACCAAGACAGGATACGAAACGAGATTCCCTTTTTTCACAAGCTTCTCAATTCCTTTCAGATCAATAATGTCGCCGTTCAGCCATCGGAGTGCGAATGGAAGTTTGTCGAATTCTCTTCTCAATTTGTTTAATACTTCTGCATCAGCGCTGTCTCTCACATCATTTGGGGACCTGTCTACTTTGCAGCTAAAGATGTACGCATCTCTGGTTTCCTTAACGAAACCTTTCCCGTTTTTTTCGGTGACAAATGGCTCGATAGCGTAGATCTCGCCTTCCCTCATTACATGAGTAAAATGCATTGAGATATTAGGAACGGATGTTCCAGAGTGAAGCTCGTATCGTGCTATGCTGTGCCCTGTAAGATTCGAAATTGGTTTCAGTTCCGCGCGTCCGATTATGGAGTTTATCGTTTTGCCAACATCGCCTACACTAGTACCAGCTCTGATGGAGGATATTGCTGCTTTAAGGGCCTGTTCAGCGGTTTCTACAAGTCTAGTCCTCTCATAGCTTAGATCAATAGTTGTTGCGGTGTCGACTAGATAACCATTGATTGAAACTCCAAGATCTACTTTCACAAGTCCCTTTTCTGGAATTGTGCTTCGGTCATCGAGAGGTGAAGTATAGTGAGCTGCCACATTATTCACGGAGACATTCAATGGGAAAGCTGGCTTACCACCATTCTTTCTGATCTTGCTCTCTGCTTCTTCGCAGATCTTTATGATCTCTTTCCCGGGCTGGACAAGAGGTCTAATCCCTTTCATTACAGTTGATGCAATTTGTCCAGCCTTTCTGTAAAGCTTCAATTCCGCACTACTTGGCGTAGTAATTCTCACTCACCTCAGACTGGGCATTCATTTTGAGAATATGTTTTTATCACCTAGAGTACATTTAAGTTATTAGCTTAACCGAGCGTTACGAAGGTCTGAATCACTTTGCATAAGTTCAGACGTGTTGGTGTCGGGGGAACATTTGACCATTTACATGACGGACACAAGGCATTGCTCCGCAAGGCATTCGAAGTGGGTGAGAAGGTGATCATAGGCGTAACCAAAGGTAGACTACTGGGAGGGAAAACTATGAGAAAATTGATATATCCCTACAAGCGCAGGGTTGACGATATAAAGAAGTTTCTGGCCAACGAAGGTAAACTTGATCGAGCAGAGTTAGTGCCTATTTCTAGTAGGTTTGGCACGGCAGTGGATGACCCTCAAATGGAAGCGGTTGTCGTTAGCCAAGAAACTTCAAGCGTGGTTCGAGAAATAAACTCAGCTAGAAGCAAAGAGGGATTAACTCATCTTCAGCCTATAGTAGTCAAGATGATTTTTGGCAAGGATGGAGAGATCATTAGGTCAAGCAAAATCAGGGAAAAACTATCTTCTTCGCTCAGGAATAGTTAGACCCTGGATCAACAATGAACCAGTAGGGACCTTGACCAAAGAGTTTTAATGGGCTTCGAGCAAATCTGTCATAAAAGCCCAATGTATGATCTATATTGTTGACGATCTTGAGGCATCTTCCGCCAGAATCCACAGTCGAATGCAAAAGGGTGCATGTCATTGAGCAATTCAACAAGATTAGACCGAGTTGAAGCATTGATTCTGCAGACCTTGGCCACAACTAGAACAAGGATCGATTTAAACGAACTTGTAGAAGACCTGAAGCTCGACCAAGCTACAATAATCGGCGCAGCTACGATGCTGTCACAGAGAGGGTTTCTAAAGATCTATGAGTCAGCGGGTTCCAATATTCGATTAACCAGTGAAGGGGTAAGATGCTTCAAGTTCGGTCTCCCCGAAAGAATCATAATAGACTACATTGTGGAAAAGGGACATGGAACCGCTGAATTTGAATCACTTAAGAGAGATCTGTCGCTCTCAGAAGAAGAGGCGGCCATAGCGCTAGGTTGGCTGAAGAGGAAAAACTGGGCCTCCGCGGCAAAGGATGGAGGAAGACTCTACCTCAGATCGTCGACAAAACCCAGCATAGGTTCTGACGAGGCACTCATCACCGAGTTGTCAACATCGAAAGAAGTGCCAATATCCTCTCTCAAAAAAGAGTACAGGGACATCATTAGTTCCCTTCAAAAACGTAAGCTGGTCGACATCGTCGAACGCAGATCAAGATCGTTGGAGATAACAAATAATGGATTGGAATTGTCGCGCCACGGTATCACCGTATTTGATGAGGTGACACAACTCACTCCTGAAATGATCAGATCTGGCGACTGGAGGACAGCCAACTTCAAGACCTTCGACGTCTCGGCATCCGTCGAACCGGTCTTCGTTGCCCGATACCACCCAATAGTGGAACTGATCGAAGAGGTAAGAGAGATCTTCCTTGAACTGGGTTTTGAAGAGATCAAAGGAAATCTAGTCGAATCTGCTTTTTGGAACTTTGATGTTCTATTCCAGCCGCAGGATCATCCTGCAAGGGAAATGCATGACACATTCTATCTGTCCACCCCTTCCAAGGCCAAGCTTCCAGACCAAAGCATAGTAAGAAGAATTGCACAGACCCACGAGGATGGATGGGAGACTGGATCAACTGGTTGGGGGTACAAATGGAGTCCAGAGGTAGCCCAAAAGGTGATCCTTAGAACTCACACGACTGCTACTACCATAAGATACCTTGCTTCTCATCCCAATCCCCCCCTTAAAGTGTTCTCGGTCGATCGCGTATATAGAAATGAAAAGGTAAACTACAAACACTTGGCAGAATTCCATCAGGTTGAAGGAATAGTCATGGACAGGGATGTCTCTTTAAGAGACTTGATGGGTATTATCAAAGAATTCTATGGTCGTCTAGGTTTCAGGAGAGTCCAATTCTGGCCCTCGTATTTCCCCTATACCGAGCCGAGCGCAGAGGCAATTGTGTACATCGAAAAAAAGGCTGTTGACCAAGATGGAAAAGTAACGAGCTCAGGAAGGTGGCTAGAGCTGGGGGGTATGGGAATCTTCAGACCCGAGGTCACTAAACCACTAGATATCAAATATCCTGTGCTGGCATGGGGTTTAGGCCTCGAAAGACTGCTTATGATACGATTAGAGTTGGGTGACATCAGAATCCCGTATAGAAATGAGTTGACTTGGTTAAGGAGCAATCCTCAGAAGCAGTAGAGTGGTGCAGATCAATGCCTCTAGTTAAGTTAAATCTCGAAAAAATGGCCGCACTGTTACATAAGAGCATAACGTTGGAACAACTTGAGGAGAGAATCCCTTGGATAGGTGTCGAAATCGAAGAGAGAGGCGAAGATTGGATTAAAATAGAGTACAACCCCAACAGACCCGATCTGTCTAGCCAAGAGGGAATCGCTAGAGCGCTTAGAGGATTGCAGGAGATAGAAACGGGTCTTCCTAAGTACGTTGTCACTAAAGGGAAGATATTATTAGTTGTTGACGAATCAGTGAAGCGAGTTAGACCATTTATCGTTGGCGCCGTCTGCAAAAACATCAAACTGTCGGATTCTGATATTGAGGGATTGATGGCTGCTCAAGAGGACATACACTGGGCTGTCGGAAGAGATCGACGCAAGGCCTCAATAGGACTCCACAACCTTGACACAGTCACGCCACCTTTCACCTACAAGGCTGTTGGTCCGAAATCGATCAAGTTCACTCCTCTCGGATCAAACACTGAACTAGACATGGAAGAAATTCTAACCACACATTCCAAAGGTATAGCTTACAGACATCTCGTTGACGGTTTTCCAAAATACCCAATAATAGTTGATAAGGATGGTCGAGTGCTTTCCTTTCCACCAATAATTAATGGCATGAGAACTCAGGTTAACAATAACACGAGTAATTTGTTCATAGATGTCACCGGCACATCGTTCATATCTGTTAACAACGCACTCAACTTGATTGTCACCCAACTTGCTGAGATGGGTGGTAAAATCGAATCTATAACTCTAGTTGAGGGTGAGAAGAGGACGGTGACACCAGTTCTCAAACCTGCAAAGCTTTCCCTCTCAACCGAATACGTCAACAGAATTCTAGGTCTGCAACTCAAGACCACCGAAATCGCGCACTGCCTGAGAAAGGAGCGATTTGACGCAGAAGTCATCAAGGAAGGCAGACTGAGCGTACTGGTTCCACCCTATAGAGTTGACATACTACATGAAGTAGATCTGGTAGAAGAGGTTGCAGTTGGTTATGGGTACTATAACATTCAACCCAAGATTCCTTCGTGCCTTACAATGGGAAAGCTCCACATCATCGGAAAGCATGAATCATCTGCCAGACGACTCATGATCGGAATGGGATATCAAGAGATCGTGAATTTCACATTGACAAACGAAGTCGAACAATATGATTACATGAGGGTGAAAGGTAAGCCGTTGGCAAAACTCCAAAACCCAGTCAGTTCGGAGTACAGTATTCTGAGAGAGTCACTTCTGCCTGGTCTAATGAGAACTCTGAAAATAAATAAACATGAAAAACTGCCTCAGAGATTGTTCGAGGTGGGGGAAGTGATTCACTCAAAGGTCGAATCTGAAGTAGGTGTGGGGCAAGAACTGCATTTTGCCGCCACCACCGCACATTCTGCAGCCAGTTTCGCAGAGATCAAGTCTGTGCTTACAGCTTTAGTTGCTGGACTCGTAGGAGACGCAAGTCGGATATCCTTCGCAGGGTCAGAGTTACCCAGCTTCTTAAAGGGCAGAACTGCAAAGGTTCTCTTGGCAGGCAATGAAATAGCAGTTCTCGGGGAATTGCATCCAGAAGTAATAACAAACTTCGAATTAGAGTATCCGGTCGCCGCATTCGAAGTAAATGCCAAGAAACTATTTACTCAAACGGAGACATGAGACATTCTCTGCTCAGGAGGATTCGTTCATCTATTATCTCGAGAGCATTTCTTCAATGTCAGCAGAGGCTGCTATTTGGACCTTTGTCACTTCTTCCATGTTCTTGAGTGCCCACTTTTGGTTCTCCTCAGTAAGAGCGGCAACAGAATCTTGCGGTATTATCACGTCATACCCCCTAGCTGAGGCATCAACGGTTGTGTATAGTACACAAATGTTCGTGAGGACGCCCGTTATTATCAGGGTGTCGACGTTTAGCTCGCTCAGTGTTAGGTCGAGATCAGTTCCAAAGAATCCACTGTATCTTCTTTTCGGGATTATGAATTCGCCTCCTTTTGGTGAAAGCTCAAAGATCACATTTGAGCCTTCAGTGCCTGCGACAGTATGTTTTGGCCATACTTTGAACTCTGGATCACTAGGTAGATGCCGATCGCACAGACAGACCACGGGCACGCCCACTTCTCTCGCCTTTTCTAGCAATCCCTTGATCGAGTTGACTATTCTTCGACCCAGGGGAACCTCCAAAGGAGCACCTTTCTTAATGAAATCATTCAGCATATCAACAACCAGCAAGGCATACTTCATTTTCCAGCACTCCTAAGCTGCCAAAACCATGACTGTCACAGCTATCTATTTGACAAATGCTAGAAAAGAGTTCTCTAGATCCATCCAGAACAATAATCTTTTAATCAGCCTGCCACCCTATTATCCTTAGCGATGAAGGAAAACAGCCTTCCTTCGAGGACTAGTCTGATTCGATGATGACTGGAGCAAGAGGATAGGCAACACCAGAGCCGCACAGCCAGATCCACCCCTTCGAACGGACTCTCCACGATTCCCTTGGCGTTCCGCCAAGATATGAGTGCAGAGCGCACCCAGCACTGCGGTTGATGCGCGCACAAAGGTACCTTTAGGGGGTACAGGCTGGGCGCGGGAACCGAACCACAACATCCCCCTCACGAGAGAACCTACCTGTACTAGAAGGCGTATGCCTCTGCATGATGGTAGGAGTTAGTGTATGGGGAACCATCGGTTCCCTTAACTTATTTCTTCTTGCTTAGTGAGTTCGACCGACTAGAGTGAGTAATGTGAGTCAATATATCTGACAAGTTCTTTTTAATTCCGAATTTCCTGTCAAAGAAATACAGAATGTTTCTCATGTCTCTTTCCAAATACAACTGCCAATTGGGGTGCTTTGAATCAACCCACTGTGGCCAGTCTATAATTAGTACTCGCAGTTTGGGAGTAACAATGATGTTGTATTCGCTCAGGTCAGAGTGTATTGTGTCTGCATCGATGTATGCTTTCCTG
Organism: Candidatus Atabeyarchaeum deiterrae; assembly: GCA_037310415.1. Lineage (GTDB taxonomy): Archaea > Asgardarchaeota > Atabeyarchaeia > Atabeyarchaeales > Atabeyarchaeaceae > Atabeyarchaeum > Atabeyarchaeum deiterrae. The sequence goes on along the minus strand of CP147780.1, from coordinate 771,573 downwards.
ACGTTTTCAATGATCTGATTCAGCACTCGCAAAGGCCGAGAAAAGGTGCGGCAATCAGCGAGAAGATCTCCTTCAATCGCACTCATGACAATGGCATGCCTATTACAAGCAATGGGCTTGGGCACGGACACGCCGATGGGGTAGAGTTTCTGGAGCGCTAAGTATTCTCTGCCTGCAGCCAGTCTTGAGATGTACAGCCAAGAAGTATGTCTTCTATCTTCGACGTAACCTCTTGTTCTCCTGACACCCCTGAAACTAATTCTGCCATGGCGTTGGAGTTTAATAACAGCGTTTTCTCCTGATGTCAAGACCACTCTGTATACGTCGGAGTGAGGGCACCGCCAACCACTCTGGTTTGGTAGCAGATTGGAGGCAAGTACATTCCTTCCCAACGCCCACAGGTGGACCTATCGCTTCCAACACATTCTGCTTAACTAGGGCATTGAACGCTAAACAATCATATCCTGCCTCGGTCAGAACATATCCTTTGTAGGGCGCGACTCGACCCCTTATCAGTTCGTTTCTGAGAAGATTCGATAGATGGAAATTCAAATCATTTTCAGGGAGTCTAGTTACTTTCAATACTTCGTCCACCGGTACGAATTCATATCTCCGCATGCCGATCTCTATGGACTCCAGTATTCTTACCCCGACTTGACCAACGTCCTTGAACACCTTTGCTGACCTAATCTTCAAATCCTCCTACTCTGAGATCCTAAGATTTCTTCTGGCAGTACTCGTTTGCTTACTTGGGAATCCAATGACATTCGACCATGTTTAAGTATTTCCTCGTAAATCGAAGCAAAGGGAATACTCCCCCGTCTCCAGTTTTGGGAAGCACTATCAAAGTTGAAGATTGGTTACATAAACGCATAAAACATTAAATAGGGATTTGCCTAGAGTTACTGTGCAGGGAAAGAGTAACTCATGAATCCCAATATGCCTTAGTCAAGATCTGCACAAGGAGTTGATCTGACTTGTCCGAGATAGAAGTGAGTGGTGAAGAGGTTGCAAAGATTGCCAAAGCATTGGCTTCCAAAACCAGATGGGAGATAATGAAATTACTCCAGAGAAGAAATGTTGACGTGAGTAGAATAGCACAGACTCTGTACCAGACCGAAGCTAACATATCGGCGCAAATAAAGATACTTGAGGACGCAGGACTAGTTAGAGCGCGTTACCAGCCCGGTGTTCACGGAGTACGGAAGATCTGTGAACCTGCCGTGGAAAAACTTACCATAACATTCCGCTAATTACCTTACGTGAATATAATCGTCTGGAAGAGTGAACACCTGCAGGCGGTTAGAGGTCATACTGTCTCACAATTTCCTCAAGACTTCTTGAGAATCTAGGCTCGTTAGACTGTCTTTCTCTCACATGAATAAAGACGGGAAAGTTAACTGCTGAGCCAACCAGAAGTGCTTCCCCAGCCCTCAGAGAGGAAATCGTATCTAAGGACGAGCGGTCAATTCCTTCGCTACTTTCTCCAATGTGCTGGAGGTCATACGGGTTTGTGACCCTCATTACTATGTGAGTATTGCATTGTGATAGGACTGTTGTTGATAGCCTGACTGGTCTCTGACTTATGAGAACTAGTGAAGCACAGAACTTTCTCCCTTCTCTCGCTATCGTTTCAATAATCCCTCTCGAAGGAGCATGACTTTTGCTTCCTTCAGGGCAGAATTGGTGTGCTTCTTCCAAGATCATGACGAAAGGTGGTACTTCCCCAGCTCTTCTCAACGAGAACAGTCTTGTTGCTAGATACGTGACTATTATTTGTTTCTTACGTAAGCTCACGGTGTCACTTAGATCTATGACTATTGCCGCACCCGGCGTCAATACTTTCTCAAGATTTGGATTCTCATCTCTTCCAACCATCTTCAGACTATCGATATCATATAGCCATCCTAGCAGAGCTTCTTTGGTTCTCGGATTCATTCGCTCGTCCGACTCTACATTCTTGATCATCTCGGAAAGGTCGAAAACCTCTTTCGATTGTAGCATCTTCTTTCTCATGTCATCGATTATTCTCCTGAGTTCTCTAGCTTGAATCAATGTCATCTGTGGTACCAGATCCATGATCAGAGTTCCCGTAAGGTGTCGTGCTGCAATCTCAAAATAGCTTCCTTTCAGAATCTTAACCTTGTCTGAAAAGTCTATTATCCCATTCCGGGAAGGTTTTTCAGCAAATGCGGTGTACTCACCATGGACGTCGACGACAAGTGTCGACATCCTCCCTTGCTCTTTCGGACGTTTAAGAACTTCTTCCAATACCACTGAAGCGAGGTACGACTTACCTGCTCCACTCATCGCAAGAATGGCGACATGTTTTTGTAGCAGGCGAGTGAGGTTCAGTCTTGCACTAGTGCCATGTTGGTAAAGGCTTCCGATCTCTAGACCGCCTTCATTCGCGAAGCCTATGATATTGCTCAATATCTTGTCGTCAGCTAGGTACACTTTCTCTCCTGGGCTCGGCGGATAGTTTGGTTTGACAAGTTCTCCATGTTCATATACTCCGACAATTTTGGCAGCTGCAATCGCGTACTCCCATCTGTCAATGGGGAAAATCGACTTGATTGGTGCGCTCCTTTCGAATTCCCTAACAGCTTCTGCTCGTTCAAAGTACCGGTTTGTCTTGAGGATCTCCACTACGTTACCTATGATTGCTCCATCTTCCCCGTTAAGCTCGACAAAGTGTCCTTTCCTGGCGGGTATGCCCCCTCCCGTGTCTGCCAAGACAAAGCTGAATTCGCTCGAGTTGGGACCATTAACTGTGCAGATTACTGTTCCGATCTCCTTTTTCTGCATCTCGTTTTCACCAATTTACATTTCGAGGCCAAAGTTCTAATGGATTATGCATGCTTTTGTTGTGAGAGGACCGACCTGCTGCATTCTAATAGTCTGTCGAAATGTTACTTAAATGGTCGTCTCTCTCGCCTAAGCTTCATGAGTACGAGTGGGTTTCCAGTCTTGTGAACTAACTGGTCATAAATCACATCGATGTCTCCATCAAGTAGATGCGCTCTAGCATCAGCCTCGATCAGAACAGAAGGTATTCCATATTGGGCATGATGATAAGAAAGAGGGAGAATCACTGAAGCTATTTTTGTCGCAGTCATTACTTTGTTAGACTCAGTTGCAAGATACTCTACTCTGATAGGTGTGTCGTACTCCACTGTTTTGATATAGAAAACGTTGACCATATCTGCCAACGTCTTATTTCCGAAATCACTAAACACAGTGGTGTCGGCCGCAGGCTCTGCGTAGCGGAAAATGAATGTTCTCTCACTTAGGTCCAAGACTCTTTGAAGAAAGTCCGTGTCCCTAGTATGTTGGACTGTTTTTCTGTAGTCAAAGTCCAGTAGGTTCTTGGCGGCGGGAACTTTCTCTATGAGATGAGGGATCAATCTTCCAATTATCTGCATGAGTCTTATACTTCGACTGTCTTCGATCACTCCAGCAAGGAGTGTTCCTGAATCGATACATGATTTGTAAAGCTGCTCGTATAGCTCTATTATCTTTTCGTATTTCCGTGCCAGTATTGAGTATGTCGGCGGCTTGTCGCTGAGTTGGGGGACTATGGAGCCATCAAGGACGAGCAAATCAACTTTGGCATAATCCAGCAACTCGATGGCAAGTTGAAGTTCACACAGTATTCTTTCAATTGAAGTCCTGAGCTCAAATTCAGGTATAGGAGAAGGCTGTAGGTTTGAAATTATGTTTGGCACAGGTGTCTCTTCAGGAAAATAGGTGACCTCGAGTCTGCCATTCGTGCCATATGTGAATATAGCCCCCACAGCCCTCGTGAGAATCAAATCGATGCTCTGATATGAGCGGGTTACAACGCCGCCATCAACACCTGCTACTCGGAGTCCAAACAAGTTCGTTGGGTCGACGTTGGAGAAGAATCTGTGCTCCAGAATATCACTCGTGATTTGTGGGGAGAGAACCGAGAATGTCATGTCTCGTTTGGCTTCTTTGAAAATCGCTCCTAGCTTTTCCCTGTCCTCTTCAAGCCTCTTTATTTCCATGGCGATATTGTTCACAGTCTCGTCAAGTTTGAAGAGTTCCCTCTTGTTTGCCTCTCTACTCATTTCTTAGAACTCACTTCAACGGATTTGAAAGGACGAATTTGTTTTCCTCCATCTTTCCATTTTATGGCTTCCTTAATAAACTCAGAGTAGAGTGGGCTGGGTTTGTCAGGTCTACTTGTAAATTCGGGGTGGAACTGGACACCTACGATCCACGATTCTCCTTTTAGTTCAATTCCATTGATTATTCTTCCAGTCTCGTCGTAAGCTGAGACTATCAATCCAGTTTTCTCAGCTTTTTCTACATACTCCTTAATCAAATGGTACCTATGTCTAAACCGCTCTATCACGGAGTCCTTCCCGTAAGCTTGGTGAAGTTTAGTTCCTTTCACTATTTTTATCACGTGACCCCCAAGGCGCATCGTTCCCCCTTTTATATCCACTTCTCTCTGGTCTGGAAGAAGATCAACTGCAGGGTAAGATGTATCAGGATTAACCTCAGTTGAATTCGCATTCTCCATGCATAGGACTGACCTGCAAAACGCAATTAGCAAGATCTGCGCCCCGTAGCATATTCCGAGATAAGGTATTCCACGTTCCAATGCGGTTTGAGCAGTTAGTATCATTCCTTCTACTCCTCTTTCTCCAAACCCCGGTGTCGCGAGGATCCCGTCATAATTCATGAGCTCGTTTCTCTTGTCAGGATCCTTCTCTATGAGTTCGGTGTCTATCCAGTTGATCTTTACAACTGCACTAGAGTATGCGCCTGCGTGTTTCAAGGCCTCATTAATACTAACATAGCTGTCTGGTATAGCAACATATTTCCCAGTCATTGCAATTGATACTTCTCTACTTGGATTCTTGTACAGGTTGACAACCTCTTCCCAGTGTCCGCTATCAACCCGTCTACTTGGAATCTTAAGTATCTTGCAAAGATACTCTCCTAGACCTTCCTCCTCGAATAGCAGTGGAAGCTCGTAAACTATCTGGACATCTGGATTCGATATCACTGCCTCAGGTGGAACGTTTCCGAACAAGCTGATCTTCTTCTTAACATCACTGGGAAGGGGGACTTTGGCCCTTCCGAGAATAACATCAGGCTGCAGACCAGCCTGTTGCAGAAGCCTAACGCTGTGCTGAGTGGGCTTAGACTTGAGTTGCCCTACTGTCTCGAGATAGGGAACCAGAGTGACATGGATAAGAGCAACGCTGTCCCTTTCTTCTTCTAACCTGATCTGCCTGATCGCTTCCAGATAAGGACTAGACTCGATGTCACCAACGGTCCCACCGACCTCCACTACTAAAATATCAGGTTTGCCGTCATCCACAACTCTTCTGATCCTGCTTTTTATCTCGTCAGTCACATGCGGAATTATCTGAACAGTCTTACCTAGAAAATCGCCCCTCCGCTCCCTCAAGATCACAGTAAGATAGATCTGACCTGAGGTAATGTTGTGGGAGGGGTCAATACTCTTTCCAAGAAACCTCTCATAGGTGCCGAAGTCTTGATCTATTTCAGATATTCTAAGCTTCATGTCTTCAACGGGCCTAAATTCCCACACCTTATCGGTTATGAAAACCTCCCCATGCTCAACTGGATTCAGAGTCCCAGGGTCAACATTGAAGTACGGATCAACTTTAATTGCATCAACGCTGTAACCCCGGAACTGCATTATTTTCCCAATTGAGGCGGCGCTAACCCCTTTTCCCAGCCCTGACATCACGCCTCCTGTAACAAAAACGTACTTTGTATTAGTTCTCATCAAGCGTTACCTCTAAGCTAAACCTGTGATCAAACAAAAATAAAGCCACACTACCTTTTACTCGAAGGTGAGATGACACATAATAAGATGTCTACTACACTCTTTTAAAGAGTTTTCGTAGACATCACAACGACGGCAATCACAGATAGGATGAGCGAAAGATCAGTTGCTGTACGCCTCATCATCACGCCGCGTGGCGCTCACGCAGACCGTCGTTTCATCACTTGAGAAGTGAAAAGCGTCATGATAAACTTAAGCTTATCTCTTTTCTATAGACGATTGCCTGCCTCAGCTTAATCGTCACAAAGCAACGATGCTGGGCTCATCCTAATGCCTTTTCGTCACATTTGACTTCGATATCAGGACTCTCTATAGCTCATCGCCCAGCACCTAAACCCTAAGAGGAGCAAGTCCCGCTATTTTAATGTAGCTTACAGCCTGCGAAAGGGTTAGGCAAGGTTTAATATTGGATTAGGTGAAATTCACTTGGATTTTGAGTCAGGTAGTTATAGATGGATATTCGTAGTTCTTGGGTTCCATCATCGTCATCATCATTGTTGGTTGACTCCACATTCTATTTGTCAAAGACTCATTACCGAGAATTGATGCACGGTACACTTCATGGGAACATTTGCCGCAAGCAAGATCCATCATATTCGCTGTCTATTATCCCACCAAGCACCGAGAATGATGCAAGTCGCAGCCGCGACTGCGCCTACGATAATAATCATCACAATCCTTTCTTCCCTTTCGCCGCCCTGATAAGCCTTCACAAGCCAGAAATCAACACCACCCGCACCAAAGGAAGATGTGTATCCTGCCACGATGTACCCACCATCTGGAGTCTGCTGAACGGACTGCGCTTCATCGTATCCGGCTCCACCATACGTCTTATTCCACTGCTGGTTCCCGCTACCATCAGTCTTCACAAGCCAGAAATCATAACCGCCGGCGCCAAAGGAATCCGTGCCTCCTGCCACGATGTACCCACCATCACGCGTCTGCCGAACGGAAGACGCAGCATCATAGCCAGCTCCACCGTAAGTTTTATTCCACTGCTGGTTCCCGCTACCATCAGTCTTCACAAGCCAAAAGTCAAGACTGCCGGCGCCAAAGGAAGATGTGTATCCTGCCACGATGTACCCACCATCTGGAGTCTGCTGAACGGACTGCGCTTCATCGTATCCGGCTCCACCATACGTCTTATTCCACTGCTGGTTCCCGCTACCATCAGTCTTCACAAGCCAGAAATCATAACCGCCGGCGCCAAAGGAAGTTGTGTCTCCTGCCACGACGTACCCGCCATCTGAAGTCTGCTGAACGGACTGCGCTTCATCGTATCCGGCTCCACCATACGTCTTATTCCACTGCTGGTTCCCGCTACCATCAGTCTTCACAAGCAAAATGTCAAAGCTGGCGCCAAAGGAATCCGTGCTTCCTGCCACGAGGTACCCACCATCTGAAGTCTGCTGAACGGACTGCGCTTCATCGTATCCGGCTCCACCATACGTCTTATTCCACTGCTGGTTCCCGCTACCATCAGTCTTCACAAGCCAAAAGTCAGAGAGACCCGCGCCAAAGGAAGATGTGTATCCTGCCACGATGTACCCACCATCTGAAGTCTGCTGAACCGAATATGCGATGTCATCGTTGGTTCCACCATACGTCTTATTCCACTGCTGGTTCCCGCTACCATCAGTCTTCACAAGCCAGAAATCATAACCGCCGGCGCCAAACGAATGGGTGTATCCTGCCACGATGTACCCACCGTCTGAAGTCTGCTGAACGGACTGCGCTTCATCGTATCCGGTTCCACCATACGTCCTGCTCCAGCCTGCTTGGGGTGAGGGCATTGTAGCCGCCAGCCAACCCATGAAGAGCGTCGCTGCAATTGCGACTGCTGCAACGGAGATCAGCAATGACCGTCTGGAGCGGAACCGGCTTACCGTCTTCACTCTTCCATTCTCTCTTGCGCGAATCTGCTCAGGTTTCAAATTGCTCTCTTCGATGCTGAGAGACCGCTTGACGATCCCCGACACATCACTTCCACCTGTCTCATCACCGGGAGGGGTCTCTAAAGTTGAGCCAGCTAATCTTGGGAGATCCCTGCCGTTGACTTTGCTGGGTGTCTCAGTTTTGGTGAGAGTAAGCTCGATGGATTTTCTCTGCTTGCGGCGGTTCCAGATCGCCTCCCTCGCCTGCCAGATCTTCCCCTTCATTTCGTCTACGCTGAATGATGATTTGACTATTCTGAGCAGGTCCTTTCTACTCGCTCCGTCTGGGACTTGCGTCTGTGATGCGATCCTGGCTAACTCGAAGAGTTCATCATCCCCCATTTTTCTTAGGAACTGCTCTTTTCGACCCACTCAGGCTTCCCTCCTTCCAACCAGGCATATGGGCCATTCTGGGTAGACTTTGGGTGAACGTATACAAATATCTTGTTGCATGGGAAGCATAACGCCACGTTTTCATTATCGGGTTCTTTCTGAGGCAAGAGGAAATACTATGTCTCATGAATCAGCAAGATTGGAACTCGTGCGCTGTTCGAAGCTGGATGATATTGCTTTCCTTGGGACACCATAGCAGATTATCAGACTCCAGTAAACCCAAGAATCACTTTGTCGAGTTTCTTTCTTAGGCTTCTCAACCATGTTCACATGCCCAGCATTATTGGCTGCCTTGAGCTTGGACTACGCTCATCTTGGAGGCACTGCGCTGTGGACAAAGCGGTGAGTAGAAAATCAGCGCGTTGAATTATCAGCATTGGGATCCTTGTATTCTTGAGATTGTTGGTGAAATCGATTTGACTCATTGCCTTATGGTCACCTGATACGACATCTTTGGCTCGTGGCAACCAGTGATTCATGCCTCTTGCTCGTTTCCTCTGCACTTGAAAGGACAAGGTCATTGAACACACAGCATATTGTCTCGACTGTTTCCTAGCAAGAAAATGTTAATTTCTCCCGCATGCTGTGAAGAGAAGGTCGAAACCATTCTGTGGCCAATACAGTGGTCCGTATGGACGATCGAGTGTGTCGTTAGAGTTGGCGTAATCCCATGCTTCATGAAGTTTAATGGTCCCGTCGTAGGGGGGTCTGTCCCCGTGAATCAGACCATCCGTGAACCAGTAGGCGAATGCATCAAACGAGTGCCCGTCTCCAAGAGCATGAGACTCGTGTTCGTAATCTATTGCCGTGTATATTATTCTTTTGCCGTTATCAAGGTTGCCTATGAATCCTCCGCTGTAGCATTGCTCCATGACGATGCATTCTGCGTCATACGATGTGATCCTGCCGAGGTAGGTGGCGTTTGCGAATTCATAATCCCAGATATCCCCGCCCCACGTAGTGAAGCTTGCATTATATGTATTGACAACCCAACCTCCGTGTCCTGTCATGAAGATTAGAATGAAGGTTTGGCTATCCGATTTCGAAGCTACCGTGGCGAAGACTGTTCGCAGAGCCGCCTTCGTCGCATTGTAGTCTATCACGTTCACGTGGGAAACCGCATAAGTGTAGTCTGGACAGTTTCCAGCGCTAGGTGTACTGCCGTCAGCGTACAGAACGTAGATTTCTGAATCCGTATACGAGTAGTAGCTCTTGAGTGTGTCGTACATGAACATGAGGTCATTGTAGAACCGAGCACAATTGCTATACGCTTCTCCACCTGAACCTATCAGCACGGCGTACGCCTTATATGTGTAGGTCACACTCAGGATCGGCAGATGGGAGCCGCCATCCTTGCTAATGAAGTTCTTATGGATGCTGTTGGGTGCAACTGGAGCATTAGACTCGTCTGTGTATTTGAAACATTCACTGAACGCCTTCCCTTGATCATATAGTAACCCGTTCCTGGCATCGCTGGTTACGCTCCAATTGTAGTACTTTTGCGTTGCTGTGCCCACTGAAATTGTTGATGTGGGTGTGGAATTGTAGTAATACGGGTCCCCTGGATCGTTGCAATCATTCCAATATATTGAATTCTCGTTCCAATTATTGTTCTGAACATTGTGGGCAGCGATGTACCTTGCAGTACTCGATGTCGCGTAGAGAAACAAGCATATCTTTGCAGAGGATATTGATGAGTACAGGGGGAGACTTTGCAGCGAAAACTTCATGTAAAATCTACAAATGATTATTTTAGCTGTGTAGTAATCATCACGGGTTAGCAAAGCCATGATGCTCGCAGATGAACCGAAGCCGTTATTACTGTCAGGAGAACTTGAGTCTATAGTGGAATCACCGCCTGAACCGAGGAGGGTCGTCACCGTGGGATCTATGAGCGTAATTTCGCCTCTGTTGAGGGTGAAGTTTCCAAACGTTAGTTTGAAGCTCCTATCCATTGGGTTCAATGCTGCTTGAATGGTGGAACCCTTCGCGTCACTCCAATCCACTCCCATCAGGAAGTACTTAGACAGGTTTCTGTTGGCACCATCACTTTGGCTGCAATTATAGTCGTAGAATTGTATTGCGAGGTAGCTATTTGTTCTGGTTGACGGTGCGAGTAGTTGCTTCACCTCGCTTGTTTGAGAGGCGATGCCTGCCAGGTTTCCCCCGTATGTGTAGTAGCCATCTCTGGCTAACGAGATTCTCCATTTGATCTGAAGCCCACTACACGGGGTGTAGCCCATCCATGCAACGAGGAATCCTATTTTCAAGGGCGAACCTGGGAGAAAGCTATAGGTGACGTTGACAGATGCCCTCACTTCACTTGACGAGGGATAACTCTGGGTCACATACACGCCTGAGGAGTTCTGCTTCACAGATAAAGATGGGTTGCTGGACAAGGTAAGTGCTGGCCAGTCTAGCTGTGCTGTCGCAACGGCTTCTGCGTAGTCTTGCGTGTAGAGGGTGATCGCATCTGGCTCTATGTATGCGCACACTCTACTTGTGGCTACGCTGTATCCTGTGCTGTTCCTTGTTAGAGGCAAGTCGCACCAGGAGTTGTTCAGAGGGTTGAAGACGTAGCGCGGTGCGAGGTAAATGTTCCTCACGCGCGTCCCGTTGTTGTATCTCCACTCGTCCCAGTCAGCGCTTCGAATATGCTGATATTGAGCGTCGGGTGGCGACGGGCAAACTGATTCCGGGTGTTGTTGCGAGGGGAAGCTAGTGCCGTAGGCGGAAGTAGGGGAATTCTTGTCGATTGGAGCGTTGATTGTCGGGGTAGTAGAATGCATTGAGGCAACGGCATATTGCGAAGATGTGATAATGAAAGTCATGATCAGGCATACGCATATGACGTGACGGCGCAAAGGCCTTTGAGTGCCGATCGGACTTTTCATTCCAAAACATGGTTTCCCCTTTGAAAGGGGACCTAAGTCAGTTCCCTCCTCACATCCTTCCTCAACTGCAACTCTTTACTGGGACAAGAGCGATATAAAAGTATATTGGAAGGCTTGTTTTGGTGCGCTATCTTGTCCCATACAAATGGATTGTGGAGTTAGAGTCGAAGTAAGAGCCGTTTACACCGTGGAGAAAACGCGTAAGTGTCGAAGAAGAGATGCATCTCATCTGTACGATCGCAGTCTTTTCTTCCAATGTTCTAAGCAGGCTCCTCTCGTCAGATTCCGGGTGCGCATTCGCCGATGCGAGTCAGGTTCATCCTCCTGCTATTGTCCCGCCTCTGGATGACATTGATTCAGTCTGTCAGAATGTGCTTAGCCTCCTTAAGGGTTAAAAGACTCTCTATACTTCATCTAGAAACATGCAACAAATGACCATGTATGTCCAATTAGCTTGGGACAGCTGTAATAAGTTCGTTTACAAAGCTTGGTTGGGTGTTCGGTGGGTGAGGTGATAGGTCTTTGCCTTGTATGGTGGTAACGGGAGGTTTCTTCGGAGACGAAGGGAAGGGCAAGATTGTTGCGTATCTTTCTGCGAAAGATCGCCCTTTTATAGTTGCGAGGTCCGGTGTGGGGACGAATGCTGGTCACTCTTTCAGTTTTAGGGGAAGTTTAATCAAGGTGCGGCAGATCCCGAGTGGGCTTACATATGAGAAAGCTCGGCTTCTGATTGGTCCTGGAGTCTTGGTTGATCCAAAGGTTTTCCTTGATGAAGTTGATAGAACCAAGGTCAAAGGAAGAGTCGGTGTGGACAAACAGTGTGCCATTATCGAGCAGTCTCACATAGACAGAGACAAAGGTGATAGTTATCTTTCTTCCAAAGTTGGGACGACAGGAAGTGGAACTGGTCCCTGCAACGCTGATAGAGCTTTAAGATTGACTAAGCTCGCGAGAGATATACCTGAATTAGGGTATTTCCTTGCAGATGTTCCCAAGGAGGTAAATGACGCGTTAGACAAGAATAGACCTGTAATAATCGAGGGAACACAGGGAACTTTTCTGTCGTTGTTTCATGGAACCTACCCGTATTGCACGAGCAAGGATGTATGTGCTGCAGCAGCGTGTGCTGATGTTGGTGTAGGTCCTACACGGGTCAATGATGTTGTTGTCGTTTTCAAGGCATTTGTGACCCGTGTTGGCAGCGGTGAATTAGTTGGAGAACTCAGCGAGGAGGAAACTAAAAGGAGAGGTTGGGTCGAATACGGTACCGTGACGGGCAGACTTCGAAGGGCTGCTCCGTTCAACTTTGATCTAGCGCGGAGGGCTGTTTTGCTCAGCGGTGCGACTCAAATAGCGATAACGAAACTTGATGTGGTATACCCTCAATGCAAAGATGCAATGACGCTCGAAGATATTCCAAGAGAGGCTTCGTCTTTCATCAAGAAGGTTGAGGAAAACACTGGTGTGCCAGTCACACTTGTCGGAACGGGACCAGACATTTACTCTATCATTGATCTAAGAGGCGCAACGCCACCCAAGAGGTACGTGTGAAGCTTCGCGTAGATTGACTGATCAGGCGGTTTTTGTATTGAGGAGAGGGATTCCAAACAAGGAGGAGTGTTTGCTTCTCCTCAGAAGACTTGGTCTTAACGAGAAAACTGTTCAGCATTCGATAGCTGTCAGCAAAACTTCACTTGAGATCGCGGAGAAAATAAAGAAAAATGGAGTAAGTGTTGACTTAAATCTAGTTGAGGCTGGCGCTCTCCTGCATGACATTGGGAGACATAAGGTTCACGGAATAGAACATGGCCAAGTCGGAGAGGAGACATTACTTCACTTAGGCTATCCTGACTCTCTCGCCAGAATTGCAAAGAAGCACGTTCTGTGCGGAATGCTTCCGAGTGCGAAAGACGAAGATCGGCAGCCTGGTAAGAACAACGATCCCGAAATGACTTTGGAAGAAAAAATAGTGTGCTATGCCGACAAGATTACTCTGGAGAACAAGAGAACTACACTAGATGAAAGATTTGGTAAGTGGTTCAGGAAATATGGGAAGAGTGCTGCTCTTTCCCGAGCACTTCAACACTCAAAAGACATAGAAAGTGAACTGAATACACTCATTTCTCGAAAAGAGATGGGAATGTTGAAGTGATTCCGTTATTATGGATTGATGTTTCGTAGTGTCCTGACTAGTTCATCCACGCCTTTTATCGTTGATACGGCCAGGGGAATCTCCTCAGCTTCGGCTATTTTCAACGCTACGATGTCCACTTTGTTCGGGTCAAGCCCATGTAGTACTATGAGTGTTGGTTTCGACTTGTTTCTAAACCCTATCTGGCTGCTTTTGATTGCGACTAGTGGCGACCTTCCGGTCGTCACATTTGTAAAGATCGACGAGCCATCAATAGTCTGGCGATATAGTTCAAGCAGTTGCTTGACGTCAAGCCTGAGTATTGCAGCCACGCTGTTTATTGCTGTGTAGCCCCAGATCTCTCTGCCAGTGAAGTCTTTCCCTACGACGATCTTGCAATGGAGACATTCACAGAACTCTTTTACTTTCATGGGTACAAGGAACTTCCTCAGATCAAGTAGGATGTCGCTGGGTATTCCTGTTCCTACAACTCTCTTGAGACCTTTCGAGACTGGGCTTCCCCTTCTGTGATCCAGAAGCAGTAACCCATCGACGAACTTTCTTATCGTCTCCACTCTAGGGGACATTCGTCTTCCGCTTTCGTAGTCACTTATGACTGAAGGAGAAATGGTAAGGTACTCAGCGAGATCTTTCTGCGGAACTTGGAATTTCTCTCTCCATTTCTTCATTACTCTTCCTGGTTCGTCAGAAAGCGTCATTTCCCCGGCTATCCCTTGAGCTAAATCCTCGTACTCATTCGTTAATGAATCTGACATCTAATTGCACCTTCCACTAGTGTTATGCAGCTACACAGTGTAACCCGCAAGGGTCCGAATGATAGATGCTATCGGTGGAAAAAGCAGCCTATTCGCTTCCCAAGAACCGCGGAGAACTTGGAAAGACAATGATGTATTGACTTAATTATCTACTGGAAATCTGTTTAAATAGCTTTTGTTCGCGGAAGCTGACTCGGTCCCTCGAAGAATGACTCGCAAACATCGAATTAGCAAGGATTATAACCACTAACAACGAAGCAGAAGACTATATGCGAATGTCTCGGGTATCTTAACAGATGACAACTGGAAGGAGGAGTAGTCGGTTTGTCTGATAGCATCTTTCCAAATGACATATTGGCGCTCTTGGTAACATTCGTTTATGTGTTTGTGGTCATAGGACTAGGCATGATCCTGAAAAGAAGAAGTGGTTCCAAGAAATCTGATATCTCAAGAAAAATCGTTCATATGGGAGCTGGAAATGCTATTCTCACGTGGCCACTTTATCAACATGCTTGGGCTGTATCAATAGCACCTTGGGTACTAGCGATCTTTGTGCTTTTACTGACCCCAAAGAGCCGTGTCAAGCCATTTCGAGACATGTTCGATTCGATGGCGAGAGACATGGATCGTAAGAAAGGGCACATCATAGGACCTCTTTTGTATATAATCTCGATTGCAACACTTGTTTCAGCATTCGGGTATGGGTCGTACTACCCATACTTCTTCATAGGCGCAATCGGAATCGAGATAATGATCTGGGGAGACGGCCTGGCCTGCCTCATGGGCAAACGGTTTGGCAGCAGCAGCCAGTATGAGGTCATGGGTTGCACTCGAAGCGTTGTTGGCTCGGTAACTCTCTTTGTGTTTGGATTCCTTGCATCTCTAGCAACAATGTTCTACTTCAATTCAATAGTACCTATTATACGACCGGACTACGTTTCACCTGGGCTCTCCGTTCTCCTTATGTTTGAGATCGCACTGATAGCTGCTTTCACGGCCACGATAATAGAGGCAATAACGCCATTCGGAATCGACAATATCACGGTCCCGATGTTGACAACCTTGGTGATCTTCATAATACTAGTTCAGATCGGAGTCGTCGTCCCGATCGCTTGGCAGTGGTTTGTTCAAGGACTATGAGAGACTGATCACAGATGAAATAACTGCCAACCTCTTTTTCTTCTTAGAACTCCCCGTTTATTACGGAATCGGCAAGTTCAGATAATCTGTTTTCAGCTGAGCTTGATTTGAAATACGATGTTATGTCCTTATTCAACACACCCTTGCTTTCTGATGCAAACTGCATAGCCTTCTTTTTTCCGTACTCGATGCTCGCGTATTCTTGGTCAACTAGTTTTGCTTTCTTTCCAAGCACCTTAAATACGTCCAACATGTCTCCCTTTTCAGTGACTGACGCGGAAGAACATTCCGCTAAACCATATCTGGAAGAATCAATTCATTGCCATCATTGCCGACAGATAAATCTAACTGAGCAGAGTTCTCCTTAAGATAGTTTAGGAACAATCAGGTTGTTCAACCGATTGTCTTAGAGGTGTCTCGAAATCATGCCATTACCACTTGAAGGCATCCGTGTATTGGATCTATCGCGCTTGCTGCCTGGACCATACTGCTCTCTCATGCTAGCAGATCTAGGAGCCGAAGTGATTAAGATCGAGGAACCGGGTTTCGGCGACTACATACGCTGGGTACCACCATTGATTCGCGGAAAGAGCTATCGCTACCTGGTGCTCAACCGTAACAAGAAAAGTCTGACTCTGAATTTGAAATCCAGAGAAGGCAGAGAGATCTTCATCAAGTTGGCGTCAAAGTCAGATGTCGTATTGGAAAGCTTCAGACCCGGCGTAGCGAAGAGACTTGGAATCGGATATGGTGAGTTGAAGGCTGCCAATCCACGGTTGATATACTGTGCGATATCGGGTTACGGTCAGGATGGCCCTTACAGGGATCTTCCTGGTCACGACATAAACTACATTGGGTATGCAGGGGTACTCGGAATCACTGGTCAGAAAGACGGACTTCCAGTTGTTCCAGGTGTCCAAATAGCAGATATCGGCGGGGGCGGGATGCTAGCCCTAACTTCGATATTGACCGCTATAATCGCTAGGATGAAAACGGGGTTGGGACAGTTTGTGGATGTTTCTATGTTTGATGGAGTAGTCTCTTGGCTCACAATTCACGCGGCCGAATACTTTGGAGAAGGTAAGTCGCCTCAACGTGGCAAGATGATGCTTTCAGGTGCACTCGCTGCGTACAATGTCTATGAAACTGCGGATGGCAAGTGTCTAACGCTGGGAATCCTTGAAGAATGGTTTTGGAAGAATCTATGTAAAGCACTGAGAAGAGAGGACCTATCCAATATTAACTTCATGAACCCAAGTGAGCAGGCAAAACTGTTCTCATCCCTTGGACAGGCATTCAAGACCAAAACTCTTGCCGAGTGGATCAGGATTCTTAACGTCGCTGATGTGCCTTGCGGACCAGTAAACTCGGTCGAGGATGTATTCAAAGACCCTCAGACACGTCATAGGAATATGATTGTGGAGATTGAGCACCCAGTTGCTGGTATAATCAAGCAGATTGGAATCCCCATAAAACTCTCAGAAACACCGGGAAGTATTAGAAGTCCACCACCAGAACTCGGCGAACAAACGGAGGAGATACTCACTAGTGTAGTTGGTTTGACCAAAGACGAGATCAAGAGGCTTCAGAGGGAGAAGATCATATAGAGACATTAGAAGGGAGTGTTCTAACTCGCGAGATCTCAGAAACGCGGTATTTCTCTATCATCTATGAGTTTGCCACATCTATTCCATTACCCAATTGCCTTATTAGGCAAGCCAATAGTGTGCTTATAAGGTATGGGCTTAACCTTTATTTAGCACCTAGGAATCTATTTATACATGGTTTTGAAGTTTTAACTCAACAGAAAAAGGAGGAACTAGGTAAAAATGTCAAAGAAACCAGCGAAACCAGCAGGAAAAGGTTCACCGTTGATGGACGCAGTCACTCAGCTAGTTACAGGAATCAACAAATCCTCTGCTGCGCAGGCTGAACTTGAAGACTGGGATCGTGTTATGCAATTCGCCGTAAGCGACGGATCACCATTCTATGTCGAGTTCAAGGCAAAGAAAGCAAGCGGCCCAAATGCAGGAACCCACTCTTCAGCCGACATCACCCTAGAGGCCGACACCGCAACCTTCAGTGGTATGCTGAAAGGCGAGATCGATGCTACTTCTGCATACATGGGTGGACAGCTGAGGATCCAAGGACCACTCCCAGACGCGATCAAGTTCAGAACAATTCTAGAAGCCGTCAGATCCTAAGGGCCAAACAAAACTGAACAGTGCGACCTTCAATAGTTTAGCAGTCGCTATCCCCAACTTCTTTCCTTTTTTGTATTTAACCCTGTTTTAGAGAGACTATAGCTTTGGCTAACGTGTGGTGCTCGAAAGTGAGTGTCGAACAGAAGAAAAAAGTGAAATCACTGATACCCGGGGAATTACTGAAGTTGGTTAAGGGGTACTATCCGAATCACTTAGACCTGATGAGGGGTCTGAGTGTTGGCGCAATATGGGAATACCACATAAGAAGCCCTACCTTAGACGATAATGAGAAGCTTCTGTTCCACCTGAAGAAAGCTAGCGAAGACAATCTTGAACTCGGAGTCGGATCAGCGTCGGAGACTCCAGACCTGATCTTGTATTTCACAGACGAAGCGATTATGGAGCTGATATCGTCCTCCCCAGATGCAAAGAAATACTACGAGAATTATTCAAAGATCTTGAAGGAAGGATCTGGAACCCGTGATCTTGACTACAAGGTGAACAAAAGCAAGATTACACTCTGGAAAGCCGGATATCGAGAGTGGGCAAAAAGATACAATTTCATGGGATAGGTGGTATAGCCAGTAAGAAACGAAGGACTGACTTCTCACATCATTATTATCGGAGTCTTCGTTCCCACTCGCATGGTTGGCTGGTGGAGTCTAGTCTTCTTCGAGTATTCCTGCTTCTCTTGCGAATTTGCCGTACCCCATTCTTATCAGGGTCTTTGTGCTCTTGTTCAAAATGAAGTCTATCCATTTTATTTCGGAAGGCTCGTTGTAGAACCGGCCGAATTTCTTTGCGTATTCGTCTCTGTCCCTACTTGCGATTAGATCTTCTATTGTTTCGGGCGAGAAATTCAACGCAACGTCCGCTCTCTCAGCGCGCCCCGGTTTTATTTCTATTCCAACTTTGGCTCTTCTAACGTTGAACACGTTCAAAGGTTTCTCTCCTTTGTCGAAGGAATTCCATGAGTTGAACGTGGTGAAGTCAAGTATTGAATCTTGAGCCAGGTCCTCGAAGATTTCTGGGTGCTGCTCTAAGTATCGTGGAAATTCTTTACCTGCTGGCCCTCTTGCCTGAGAAATTTCGGGAGCGGCATCTTTTCCTGTTGTTTCCGCACTGATGTTGTCTGCCAGGTACTCAACCATATCAGCGACTTTGATTAATCCGTTTGACCCGTCTGTTAAATTCGTTTTGCAGAATGGGCATGCTGTTAGCAGCAGAGCAGAGTTGACTTCCAATGCCTCAGATATTCTCTGCCTTGAAACTTGGCTAGCAAGAGCAGGGTGAGTCGATCTCACTCCTCCGCCTGCGCCACAACAATGAGCATAACTTCTGTTTGTCTTCATTTCGACAAGTTCGGCACCTTTGATCTTGTCAATCAATCTTCTGGGAGATTCATATACGCCTCCATATCTGCCTAGATGGCAAGGGTCATGATAAGTCACTCTAATGTGTTTCTTTGTTGAGAATGCAATCTTCCCCTTCTCAGTGAGTTGATCAAGCAATTCAGTCGCATGAAGGACCTTATACTCTGAACCTTCTTTCTCATTTAGCCTCTGATATTCCTCTTTGAACGCCCTGTAACAACCAGCACAAGGCGTCACAATAGTTTGTGCGCCTGAGTTCTTGATTTCGTTAATGTTGTGGTGCATTACTTCTCTTCCAAGATCTTCATATCCTAGTCTAAGCAAAACAGAGCCACAGCACCATTCATCCTGCATCAAGGTGAAGTCTTCGCCGGCATGCTTCAGCAGTTTTACTGTTGCCTCCGCGATGCTTTGCTGTCTGTAGGATGGTGTGCAACCCACAAAGAGAACCGTCTTAGCCTGTCTGGGCAGCTTTTCTCCTTTGAGGAAGTTTCTTCTGTCAGAATGGGGTTCGCCGTAAGGATTGTGTCGAGTTGACGTCAATTCCTTCAAGCTAACTTGCTTTTCAATTGTTACCCCTTGGTTAACGAGGTCTTTCCTTAGCGCCTCGATCATTGAGGGAGTGTCGATCCCTCCTGGAACTGCAAGACATGTTTCTTTGCAGTTTGCGCATGTGGTGCACGTGTAGACCCAGTCGAGGAATCTTTCGTCTACGTCAACCTTTCCTTCCAAAAGCCGTTTTAGGACTATTATTCTACCACGCGCATCGTAGGCTTCGAATCCGAGCACATTTCTTACAGCGCACGGCATTGATATTGGCTTTCTTGCAGTCGTTAGCTTTACAGAGTAAGCGCAGTCACCACATTTAGCGCACTTCTGGATCTGGCGTAAGTGCTCATTCAATGATGGATAAGACAAGCCATTCACTCTCACAAATCGAAAGTCAACGGATGTAGTATGGAATTCGGGTCAATAACGCTCTTGATCCTTTTCAGAACCGAGTAGAATCCCTTACCAAGCCTCGGCAATACATGAGGTTCCCAGAGCAATCCAGTCCAGTAGGGGACTCCTCCGTTTTCCAGTTCCATTTCCTTGAGTTGGTTCCATACCCTTTTGAGGTCATCGCGTCTGCTCGGGTCGCCTTCAAATAGCGTTATCCAGGCTGTGCTATAGCATCTATCAACGCCCAGAGCGCTTATGATCCACTTCATGCCTTTCTCATCTATTTTCTCCCTCTTGAACAGACTTAACGCATCTTCTATCGTATCTCGCAACGTTGAAATCGGTCTAATATGGCAAGTGTTGAACCAAAAGCCTGAGTCGAAAAGAGGCTGAGTCATGTTGAACATGTCCAACCAATGTACCCTCGTCAGAAATGAACCAAGTGCCTTACCGCCATGCCTCTTCGCTATCTCATCACAGATAGCTTTTTTTCTCTCAGAGATGACGCTGTCGATCTCTTCGATTGCAACAGCAAAAACGCATTCTAGATCCGGAAATGTCTCAAGATAGGTTTCAGCCAGCATCCCAATTGATGCCTTGTCTCCAAGCATTATGATTTCTTCAGGTATTCCCAACTTCTGAATCTCATGAAATGCACTCACGCAATCACGGAGGTTGTTGAATCCGTAATCAGCATAGGCAAGACCTTTCGACAGAGGATATATTTTCAGGGTTGCTTCGGTCTTGACTCCTAGGGTTCCGTGATCGCCCAAGAAAATGCCAGTTAGGTCATTGAAAGTCGCGTACCTCGCGAACCTTTTCGCTGCTGAACTCCAGCCGCTTCCAGTCTTGATCACTTCTCCTGTTGGTAATACGACCTCTATGCTCACGACACTGTTACAAGCTCCACCCCATTTACTTGCGCCACACCCAACTGAATTAACACTCAGCGAACCCCCGACAGTTCCAGCATTGCCTCCATACGGACCTCTAAACCCAAGCTTGTATCCCCTCAGGTTCAGCTCGTGTATCAGTTGAGCCCATCTTACTCCGCACTGAACTGTCACGGTGAGAGCGTCTTCATCTATTTCCTTGACTTTTTCCATTTTGGTTAAATCAAGCATTATTGCATTGGGAACTCTTGGTATGGGAGCTCCACTTATGCTACTTCTCCCGCCCGTAGGAACAACCGGAAGCTTCATTCTGTTGGCGATCTTCATGATTTCAGCTACTTCGCCTGCTTCACTAGGTCTCACAACAACCGCAGGTTTTCGAGATGGAAATGGGCTTGAATCCTCGCTGTAAGAGAGCAGGATCACCTCATCATTGCTAATATTGCCGCTTCCCACGATGCTCTCAAGTTCATCATAGACTGCTTCCGATTCAGTCAAACTCTAACACCTGCCAACTGTTGGACCCTCTACGAAGGTTAGCTTCTTATTACAGTTCTTGCGTAACGATCACCCTGTATTCGCTTTTAATATATTCGTGTAGCCTCAATTCGGTTATTGTCGATTCTTATGGAGTACCTTGGAGACACGTTTTTATTCTGACCCAACGTCGAATGTCAAACTTGAGGTTTGACTTGTTCCTCTGCTCCATAGGGCGAGAAGCTCAACTAATTCAGAACAAATAAGGAAAAACTGCAACAGGCAATTATGCTGATTTCAAGGGGTTTTGCGAATGACTGGCTCAACCACATTATCTGTCAGAAACAAGTACACTGGTGAGGTAATACGGGAGATTCAGGCCGACAATATTGAGACGCTCAGGGAGAAGATCAAGAAGGCTAGTGATGCTAAGGAAAAGATGAGGAAGACCGACTTAGGCGAACGAATCGAGTTCATACGAAAAGTCGGCAGAGCAGTTAGAATGCACAAGAAGGAGCTTGTAGAGCTAATTGTAAAGGAAGGAGGACTGCCCTACAAATACGCAAGATGGGACTGTGGCATGATACAACACGGCTACCTTACCTGTGATGTCCAAGCCGATATGATAAGAGACAAAGAAGTCGAAGCAATCTCAGGAAAAAACATAATGACATATGAGCCAATAGGTCTGGTCTCCGGTTTGTCACCAAGAAACACTCCAATGAGCCTACCAATGTACACTATCGGCGCCGCTTGGCTAGCTGGCGACAGTGTAATAGTCAAACCCTCCAGTGCTGTTCCTCTAACACCCCTGAAGGTGCTAGAGATAGCCTCTGAAGTTGAAGGCATTCCAGCAGTTGAAAGCACAGAAATCTGTCTGATGCCTGGGGACGAAGCAACTAATGAATTCATATCGAATCCACTCATCGATCTGTTCGCCTTCATCGGAAGCAGCCACGTTGGCAAGAAACTGCTGATAGACTACGGGAAGTACATGGAATCCACCGCCATGAAGATGCCATTCTTTGACGGAGGCCTGTTCATCAACGGCAAGTTCAAGTTGTTGCTGTTCGAGATGGCAGGAAATGACTCGGGCATTATTATGAACGATGTCGACGTGGACAAAGTCGCTGACATGGTGGTGAGAGGCAGTTTCACCAACAGTGGACAACAATGTTTTTCCATGAAGAGAATACTAGCCCACAAAGACATTGCGAAGAACCTTGCGGACAAAATTGTTGACAAAGCTTCGAAACTGAAAATCGGTGACCCGATGGATCCTGAAACTGAGATAGGCCCATTAGGAAGCAAAAAGATCATCGACACAATAGATTTCATGGTCCAAGATGCCCTAAAGAAAGGTGGACAACTACTGATGGGAGGCAAAAGGGAAGACCCATTCTATCCTCCAACACTCATAAAACTAGATAAGAAACGCGTCCGAGCACAAAGTATGGTTGAGAAACCATTTATGTGGATGGAAGAATCATTCGGCTCCGCCAGAAGCATACTGGAATTCGAAACAGTAGATGAGGCAGTGCAACTTGCCAATGACACTCAGTACGGAATGCGCACAGGAATATACTGTGAAGACACAGAACTCGCCATGAGAATAGTTAAGAAGATAGATGTGGCAATCGCCTTCATAAACGAAGACCCTCAGTACCAAGATATCACGTTGCCTTTCGGAGGTAGAAAATCTAGCGGGTGGCCGCCTGGAGCCAAGTACTGGACCCCCTATTTCTGTTGCCCGAAGTTCTATCACATCGGAGACTTCCGACCTAAGACATTGGACAATGAGTAAGAAAAAGATCGCTCATCCAACATGTAGCTAAAACGGCTTCCGTCTTGTTCTTCTCATCATCTCTGCCTCCTCTTTTGATAATCTCAAACACCTGAGATTTAGCGCATGATCCGATCGCCTTTCACGTCCACCATCAGGCTTCAGGAGGCGAAGACAAATATGCTTAGCGAGAAGAGGAAGATCGCGGAGTAGTACGCGCCGAGGATCTTTAGTTCGGCTTTTGAGAATTTGTGATGAAACTCTTTGACTGCAATCAATGAATCTGATACGACAAAGAGGAAGGCGGCGACGCCAATTAAAGCGCCCGCTGGGTTTCCATATAACCAGCTTAGTAGAACACTGGTGCAGAACATAATTGAGATCAAGAGTGAATAGAATAGCACAGCTATGCGCAGTCGACCCAATCCTTTCTTTGAGGATTGAAGATACCTATACAACATGTAGACATAGACCAGCATTATGGCAAAGAGGCCAATTACCAGGGCGATTCCCGTAAATGTTAGACCGAACTTGAGACTCTGGGAGACGAACGCGGTTATTAAGGTGACGTGGGCGAGAGCGAACAACCCAATCCCTGGTAGCAGACCGATTCCCTTCCCGACATCGCCAAGAAGACACAGGATGAGGGCGAAGACCATGAGGAGATAGAACAAGGACGAGGAGGGGCGGAACACATAGACGAAGAGTCCTGCGAGTCCAGCAGGTACTGCCTTGATGAACAATAATAGGGCGAGAGGCATTCTCGAGGCGAACCTTCCTCCAATAGTAATCTCACCATCTCCAGCGCTTTTGAGAAAGATGTAGAGGGAGGCGAAGCTGAGAAACCCAATTGTGTATAGTAGTAAGCTGATATCCAAGAGCAAACATGAACACCTGCAGAAACAACATGGACTGCGTGATTCTATTCCCTTAACAGCCTTATCCCTTTTTGGGAGGCGAGAAAGCTCGACTAGCTGATGAAGGAGGTCATGGGACTACCCTGTGATTGTGACATGCCTGCTGAAACGATTAAGTAGGCAGAAGAGCAAATCTCTGAGAAGTCTGTTAATTTGTAAAGTATAACCTCTGATTGGTTTCGAGGCAATCAGGTCTAAGCTGTTTTCTCTAATAAAGCTCTGCAGTATGGGACATTTGCAGAAAACAAGGCGGATTTCTCGTGACAGTGTTCTAGTTTTCTCTGGGAAGTTCAAAAAGATGTGAGCACAATTAGATCCTGAACAACCATGCTACTTGTGAGCTATCTGAAAGCTTAATTACGAGCTCCCTAACTACAGTTAACCAGAATTCAACTCCGAGTTATTTCGTCAATAGATGTACTGCATGTCGTCATAAGTAGTTCCGATCCAAATTGGTGCGAGGTTGTGGCAGATGAGTGACGAGTCTCCGTTGTGGACAGAGAAGTACCGCCCCCGTAGTCTTTCAGAGATAACGAATCAGAAAGAAATAGTTGAGCGTCTCAGAATGTTCGTTAAGGAAAGGAATGTTCCCCACCTGTTGTTCGCTGGGCCACCTGGAACAGGGAAGACCACAGCCGTTCTCGCGCTTGCCAATGACTTGTACAAGGGACGCGTTGAGGGCAACATTCTCGAGTTAAATGCTAGTGATGAACGAGGCATAAATGTCGTCAGAACTAGGATCAAGGATTTCGCGAGAACTATTCCCATCAGCGACGTACCTTTCAAGATCATAGTCTTGGATGAGGCGGACGCAGTGACATCCGATGCACAAAATGCTCTGCGTAGAACTATGGAGCGATATGCCAGAAACTGCCGCTTTGCACTCCTATGCAATTATTCAAGTAAGATTATTGAACCCATACAGAGTAGATGCGCTGTTTTCCGTTTCGGTCCCCTGAAGGAAAAAGACGTTGCTTTGAGATTGAAGACTATTGCTGAAAAGGAATCCGTGAAGTTGGACGAAACAGGTTTGAAAGCGATTCTCTATGTATCTGGAGGCGACCTTAGAAGAGCAATAAACACTCTACAAGGAGCTTCCGCGGTGGGAGCTGCAATTAGCGAGGAGGTTGTCTTCAAAGTTGCTAGTAGAGCTAGACCTGAAGAGATTCTCAAAATGCTTCAGTGTACTCTAAGCGGTAAATTCATGGAAGCCAGAGATATGCTACACGAATTGCTCATAAACTACGGTCTCTCAGGAACCGATGTGATTAAACAGATACACCGGGAGATCTTCAATTTGAAGATTCCTGAACCTGAGAAAGTGAAGCTAATCGATTATGTGGGGGAAACCGATTTCCGCTTGGGTCAAGGCGCAAATGAAGAAATACAGCTCAGTGCATTACTTGCCCGCTTCGTAAGTATTGGAAGTGGAATGATCCATTAACAGAAAGAGTGATAGTGAAAAATGAGTTCTACTCCTGCAGCCAAAGCTCCTCTAAACAGTATCATTTGGGCTGACAAATATTCGCCAATGAGGATTTCTGAGATACTTGGAAATGCTGAGGCTGTTTCCAAGATAGTAAAGTGGCTATCCACTTGGAGCACTGGGCGAATCCCTGAGAAAAGGGCTATTCTGTTATCTGGTCCTACTGGAACAGGGAAAACAGCGATGGCATACGCTATTGCGAATGAATCAGGGTATGAGTTAGTTGAGGTTAACGCTAGTGATAAACGGGACAAGGAAACGGTAAGAAAAGTGATCGGGTCATCCGCTGCCATGCCTTCTTTATTAGGCGGAACCAAGGGCAGGATTCTTCTGATCGATGAGGTGGACGGTCTTAGTGGCGATGAGGATAGGGGTGGGGTTTCCGCGATGATCGAGGCAATTAAGGAAACGACAAGCCCCATTATTCTGACGGCTAACGATAAATGGGATACGAAAATTAGATCGCTACAGAGCCTTTGCATCGACGTAGAGGTAAGGAGAATACAGGCAAGTACGATCATTAATGCGTTGAGCAGAATCTGTCAAGAGGAGGGGGTGAAGACGAATCTGGAGGCTCTGAAGCTCATAGCAGAAAACTCTAGCGGGGATCTGAGATCTGCTATTAATGACTTGCAGGCAATAGCTGAAGGAAGGAATGAGATTACATTAGAAGATGTCGGGAATATCTCGGCGCGGAGAGATCGCGTGAAAGGTACTTTCGATGGCTTAAGAGCGATGTTTCATTCAGAAAACCTTAGACAAGCAGTGTCTTCTGTTGAATCCCTGGACATGGATCAAGATATGATTATCCAATGGATTTACGAAAACATTCCGAAGGAGTTTGCCGATCCCTCAGAGTTATCTCAAGCATTTTACATGCTCTCAAGAGCGGACATCTTCCTAGGAAGAATCAGAAAAAACCAAGATTGGGGTTTACTATCCTATGTCTATGAGTTGATGAGTGGGGGCGTCGCACTAGCGAGAAAGATCCCCTCAAAGCGATTCGTGACTTATTCGTTCCCAAACTACATTAAGGCATTAAGCGCTACCAGATCAAGGAGGACTGCACAAAAAGAGGTATGCTTGAAACTCGGAGCGAAATCTCATGAATCAGCACGAGAAATACTTCACGAGTATCTACCAACTATCAAAACTATTATTGAAAACAATCCCAGGGCCGCAACAGAGTTCATCAAGTGGTTCGATCTCGCCGAAGAAGATGTTAGCACGATCACTGGTGGAAAAAAGATCAAAGTAATGAAAGCAGAACCAACGAAAACTGCAGAGCGGAAGAAAAAGGTAAGTGCGGAGACACCACAACAGACAAAGCAGACTCATCTATTCTGATACGATGCAGGGATGTGAATAGTGCAAAGATATGCTTTCAAAGTCTATTACGATGGAACTAAACCATTTTATGGTTTTCAGAGGCAGCCGAACGTAAGTACAGTTGAAGGCGAGCTAATAAGAGCGCTAATAAAAACACGTGCAGTAGCTCCTGACCTATATGCTGCAAAATTCAGTTCAGCGGGTAGAACAGACAGATTTGTATCGGCGCTGGGAAATGTTTTTGCCATCAATACGGACGGGAATTTACTCCCGCGCGTAATTAACTCCAAGCTAAGGAGTGATGGCATAAGTGTGTGGGCAAGAGCCCAGGTCCCAGTTTCATTCAATCCCCGTCAGGCATTGAAAAGACACTACAGATATTTCATGCGCGTTGACGATGGTATTGATTTGCGTCTCATAGTACAAGTGTCGAAGCTATTCATGGGCGTTCACGATTTCAGGAACTTTGCGCACAGACCATCCGGGTCCAGCTCAGTGCGGGAAATAACCGATGTTTCCATTATTAGAGTAAATGACAACTTTGCTTGCATCAGTATTATCGGTGACGCCTTTCTCCGAAAAATGATCAGAAAAATCATTGGAACCCTAATCCACGTATCCCTAGGTCTTCTGAGGCCAGAAAATGTCGAGAAATTGTTTGACCCGAAGAATCCTCTTCCAAAAAGAGGAGTTCCTACGGTCCCTCCAGAGGGTTTGGTTCTGTGGGACGTGGATTATGGATTCCCTTTTGAGGTCGACAACTATGCCTTGAGAAAACTTCGGAGGAGTATAACGGAAGGTATGACCGTTCTAGTTGCTAAGAAAATGATACTCGATGCGCTTGAAGGACTGAGAGAATAAGTGTCGTCTAAAACAATAGAATGAAAGATGATGCGATTCACGAAGCGAAATAATCTTCGATTAACTTAACGAGAAGTTGAACGTCGAACTTCTCTGGGTCGGTGTTTGCCCCAGGCCGCATTATCTCTTTCTCACCCATAACTAGTGCAATTACATCCCCTTTTACTTGCAGATCTTCTGAGAAGGAATTTACGACAACAATCTTAGGGTATTGCGACTGTTTGAAGCCTTCCACTAGTATGTAGTGAAGCCCCTTTGGGAATAACGATAGCGCAGACTCGAGTGTTATCGGAAGATCCCTTCTAATTGTTATGATTTCCGATGATGTGACAGCATGGGTTATTGTCGATCCAGCTTCAAGATGCCTGCTAGTGTCTTTGCGCGGCGACAGGTCGAAAGCTGACCGGTCCCCTATATGCTTTACAGTTCCAACTGAGAGACCCCTTTTCTTCATTTCTCGAATGATCTGTGTGATGACTGCAGTCTTTCCAACATGTCGTCTTGGACCAACCACACAAAGGATAAACGGTTTCCTCATTCAGATTTGCTCACCCAATGTCTGATGGATTCTCTCTTGTGCATGTGGAAAGACGTAGAGTTCCACTTTCTCATCTTGATCAATGAACTCCACTTCCTCAGGGATGATTATGAATCCGTCCGAATACGCAAGAGTTGTCAGGGACTCGCTGCCTGTGAGCATTGGTTCGACATAGATTCTCTTTTCATCGTTTCTTGAAATTCTGCAGGGCTTGAATTCCTTTCGACCGATTTCGGAGTATATCCTGGTGGATGCATATGCCTCCACTTTTCGGTACTTGTACGGCGGTTCTCGCGCCATCACCCTAATCAGGGGATCTACTAGCGCATAGTAAACAATAAGCGTCGATGTTGGATATCCAGGCAATGTAAGAATGAATTTGCCCCCTATAGAAGACAGAATCGTTGGTTTTCCTGGTTTCATGGCTATTCCATGCAAATACAGATCTGGTTCACCAATATGCTGAATGACTGCAGGCATAAGATCCCCTGGTCCCTTTGACGTTCCACCTGAGATCAGAACTACATCCGATGAATGTGAAGCGCGCTTAACAATGTCGCTTATGTGAGTGAAGCTGTCTGGCAGTATCCCAAAATCGATCGGAATGCCTCCAGATTCTACTACGGCCTGGTAAATGGTAATCGAATTAGCATCGTAGACTTTGCCAGCTTCAAGTGGTCTTCCGGCGCTAAGCAGTTCATTCCCCGTGCTCATGATCGCTACCTTCGGTTTTCTATAGACCGTAACTTGTGTCAGCCCAATTGAGGATAGAACTCCTGAGTCAAATACTGTGAGTCTCTTCCCGCTTTTGAGAACAACTTGACCAGATCTGATGTCTGTCCCGATTCTGATGACGTTCTCTCCGGGAGCAGCCGGTCGGTGAACTTTGACCTGACCAGCTATTTCCTCGGCGTACTCAATCATTGTTATGCTATCTGCTCCCTTCGGGATCATTGCCCCTGTGGAGATTTTGGCGCATTCCCCTTTCAACAATTCCAGATTCGGTACCGTTCCTATGTAGACTTCGCCTGCAAGACGAAGAATGACTGGATTGTATTCGTTGGCGCCGAACGTATCGGCGGCAATCAACGCGTAACCGTCGCGGGCTGATCTGACAAAATGAGGTACGTTTATTGGTGACTTGATATCTAGGGAAAGCACTCTATTTAGGGATTCTTTCAGAAGGACTGTCTCAATTTCCTGTATTGGATGCGTGATCTTTCGTAGTTGACTAAGAGCATCCTCAAATCGAGTCACATTAAGGAAAACGCTGTCCTTCACTTTGATTCTTCCCATGCCCCGCTAGAGTGCGGCGATAGTGACTTCAACGCAGCCCAAACAATTTAACTGTTACCCTTGAACCTTTTTCCAATCCTTCGGCATCATCAGGCACCTCAATTAACCCATCGGCTTTAGTCATACTGCTTATTATACCAGAGCCGCCGCTCATCAAAGGATACGCGATTGTCTCCCCTTCTTTGTTGACCTGAAGTCTGACCCTTACATAGTCTCTTCTACCTAGGATAGAAGGAACCCTACTAGCCAGCAGTGCCGTGACTCTGTTTCGAGGATCTAGGTGTTTTGCACCCATCATTTTGCGTACAGATGGACCGACGAAAACTTCGAATGCTATCATTGTCGCCACCGGAAAACCAGGCAACAGAAATACCGGTTTATCGTGAACAAGACCGACCGCTGTTGGTCCACCTGGTCGCATCGAAACTCCCCTAAACAACATCTCACCAGCCGAAGACACAACATCGGGCAACATATCTTCCTTTCCCACTGATGTGCCACCCGAGAACACTGCGAGATCGTATTTCAAAGCTGACTCTAATGAGTTTCTTAACTCCGCTTGCGAGTCTCCTACGATTCCCAGATCCTTCGGCTGACCCCCATAAAGTGTAACGTATGCTGACAAAGAATACGAATTCACGTTGAAAACTTTCCCAGGAATTGGCTTGCCCTCTGGTTGGACGAGTTCGTTCCCAGTCGCGATTATCCCCACGGTTGGCCTCTTGGCAACGCCGATTTCCAGGATACCACATGCTACGAGAATAGACACATCTTGCGGGCGAACAACCTGACCTGACTCCACTACCACTTCGCCTTTTCTCACATCTTCTCCCATCTTTGATACGTTCTCCCCAGGCGTGACCGGAAAGAAGATCTTCAGCAAATGTTTGTCCCGAGTCGTATTCTCGACTTTGACTACAGCATCTGCCCCGTCAGGAACTTGTGAACCTGTTGCAACCCCAACTGTCTTCCCGCTACTTAGCCTTAATTTGGGAGTCTCATCTACTTTGTACTCTCCAACGATCTCCACAGTAGCGGGATTCTGCTGGCTGCACCCGAAAGTGTCACTTGCAACGACTGCGAAACCATCCATCGCGGAACGATTAAAGTGAGGGACATTAACTTCAGACCTCACTTCAGAGGTCACTACTCTCCCGAGTGATTCTGCTATATTGACCTGTTCGACTCCAATCTTGTTTATCTTTGAGAACAACAGATCTAACGCAGTCTCAACTGTCACTCGCTGTTTTATTTCATGAAAACTCATTCTCTCAAACCTGCCGAACTGTACCTTCGATCTTTCTAATCTCTAATATGCTTCAGTATGTGCCCGATTTCAGGCAGGACAAGTTCTTTCAACCCTAACTCAACAGACTGAGGTGATCCTGGGAGGCAAAAAACAGGCTTGTCTCTTATTACGCCTGCCAGAGCTCTACTAAGAATTGCCGGCGTTCCGATCTTGAGGTAACTGAGACTTCTGAAGATTTCTCCGAACCCAGGGATTTCCTTTCCGTTTTCGATGAGTTTTTTCACGGACTCAATGGTGACGTCTCTCTTAGCGAGTCCAGTTCCACCTATTGTGACAATCGCGTCACAATCGTCTCCTTCAATCAGACTAAGAAGACTCCCAATGATCCTTGCGCTATCATCAGGAACTAACTGTCTAGCTGAGACTACAAATCCCTTTTCTTCTATAGTGCGCTTCGCTGTGATGGAAGATTCATCAGAGAATTCCTGTCCTTCTTTGTATTGTTTATATCGTGAATCACCTATCACCAAAATCACGAATCTGGCATTGCTAGGGGCGATCTTCTTATGGTCTGCGTAGGTCATTTCTTTCGATTCTCCTCTTTTGTCTTGCTTACGACGCGGATGTCTTTTATCATCGTTGAGGGATATTGCCCGTTTTCATCCTTCTCATACTTCTTTGTCATATCCCAGATCGTGAGCAAAGCTGCTGCAACAGAGGTTAGCGCTTCCATCTCGACTCCCGTCTTAGCTGAAGCAGAAACCTCAGAGTTTACGATGACATCATTACCATCGATGTCTACCTTAATCTCGATTTTACTTATCGGTATCAGATGGCATAGTGGTATTATCTCGTGGGTCCTCTTGGCTGAGAGAATACCTGCGATCTGCGCACAAGATGTGACGTCACCCTTCTCAACCGAGTCGTTCTCTATTCTCTTAATAGTCTGCGGTCTGAGGGTTATTCTTCCAACAGCTTTTGCGGTTCTGACGACCTCATCTTTGTCTCCGATATCGACCATCTTGACTGGACTCAATGAGCAACCCTCACCCGTCAACATTATGATTCTTATTCCATCTCGAGAAACTTAACTATCTCCTTAAGCTTCTCGCTTGAGAAGACAGGTCCATCCTTGCAAACCAAGTACTTGCCTATGTAACAACTGCCACAGATCCCAATACCGCACCGCATATATCTTTCCAGAGACGCCTCTACTCCAAGTCTCCTGCTCATCGCTGTGCTAATGACTTTTTGCATCATGAGTTCTGGGCCACATGTATAAACCCTTTCATATCTTTCTTTCTCCATCAGAACCCGCGCTATGTCACTGGCATATCCCCTCGTCCCAAGTGAACCATCGTCAGTCGCAACAATGAGACTAGAGAATCTGTTCTTCCTGAGAAGTTTCTCGAAATCCTTCTGTAGGGTTACCTTTCCTTCCGAGCGTGCACCCAGCACAATTGTGATCTTTCTGTTCTTGCTCGTGAGTCTGCTGGTTAGAAACAGAAGGGGTGCAGCCCCGATTCCTCCTGCAACAATAAGTACATTACGACCTTCAAGTGAGAAACCGTTCCCATATGGCCCTCTGAGTCCCAATATCCCGCCAGCTGTAACTTTGTGAATTGCCGAAGTAGCTTCTCCCAATTTCTTAACGGTAATCCATATTTCATGTTCACCGACTATGTTTGAAATGCTCATCGGTATCTCATCAATGCCAGGTATCCATATCATTAGGAACTGTCCCGGTTGAGCTGTCTTACAGATGTATGACGGTGTCTCAATTTTAATCGTCTTAGTGTCTTCAGTCTGGTGATCAGTTGACGTCACTCGGCAGATTGTCGGACGGTTTCTGGTTGTGTCAGTCGGCTTCAATCTTCTGCCTTCCTCCCGTTTTCTACCTATGTGCTCGTCCTACAATCTCATCTAATTCTTTGTAGCCCTTCTTCTTCATGTACCCAGTTATCCCGGCCACAATTTCATTGAAAACTGTGAGGCCCTTAATCAAACCCGTTCCAATCTGGATAGCAGATGCGCCAGCAAGCAGGAATTCAATAGCATCCTCCCAGCTATCGATTCCGCCGACCCCAATCAGAGGAATCTTGACATTCTCAAAAAGTTCATAGATACATCTAACGGCGATCGGTTTTATCGCAGGTCCCGACAGGCCTCCATAACGGTTACCAAGAATTGGCGAACAGGCATCGATGTCTATTACCATCGCTCGTACTGTGTTTATTGCGGTTATTGCGTTACATCCTCCCTCCTCGGCAGCTTTCGCGATCTCGACGATGCTGGTAACATTAGGGTTTAACTTGACAAAGAGAGGAACACTAATGGCGTCTCTGATAGCTTTGGCTACTTCTCTCACGCAATCAGGATCCTGTCCTATCGAGCCGATTTTTGCATGTGGACAAGATACGTTTGCCTCGATTGCTGTGATCCCTGCTCTTTCCAGCATCGAGGCTACCGCGGCGAATTCCTCAGGATCTTTGCCGTATACGCTCCCGACTATCGGAACATTTGTAGCGGCCTTTAGTTCTGATATTTCGTTGATATATGCCTTAACACCAGGGTTGGGTAATCCCATGGCGTTTAGATATCCACTATCGACCTCGACTATAGTCGGATTGGAGTATCCCTTCTCGAACTCAGAACCAATAGACTTAGTAACGACCGCCCCAGCCCCTGCCCGTGCTACCTGTTCCAATGTGAACCTGCTCATGCCAAGTATCCCAGAGGCGAGCATTGTGGGGTTACTCATTCGAAATCCAAGCGATTCCGTACCGAGCTGAATGCTTTGCTTGGGCAAACCTATCACCCACCTTGAGTCAAGAATCATGTCAAGTGAAAGAGATAATATAATAAGTCAATTGATCATGGTAATACAGATGTAGTTAAACCTTTATGGAACTCGATCAAGTCACTGCAATTTTTCCCTTAGCTTTGGCGGAGGATAACCAAGTTTGCGGGCTTACATTGTTGAGTCACTAGTTGGCATATTTGGATTCGATGAATCGCTCAATTTGGTTGAGAAGAGCTTCTTTCGAAGGGATCCAGATGCAATCGCCAGAAACATTGCTAGACTTGAACAAGGGGAGATAATAGATGAGATTGACAGCGTCCTCAGACGATTGGTTGGGAGGGGTTTCGATGAGTTTACTCTGGAAGAGGAACAGCTCGCAAACAACATAGTGAAGAAGTACGCTGTTCGGGCGCACGTAGAGACCCCGAGCTCTGCAGGTAGAACTCTCAGGTCAAAAATGGCTAGATCCCCAAATGAAGTTGGCTTAGTAAGCAGTCTCGAGGAATTATACTCATTGCTCCATGAGATCAGCTTACTCCTAAGTAGACAGAAGATCCGAGGGGCTGCTGAGAGAAGAGACAAACTGATTGTCCAAGCCATTGAGACTACGGATGAAGTTGACAAAACACTTAACCTGTTCGCCTCGCGAATTAGAGAATGGTACGGTCTCCATTTCCCTGAGTTGAACAGGCTGATCGAGAATCATCAAACGTACGCCCTATTGGCAGCCAAAATCGGCGAGAGGACGGGATTCACCCAGGATAACTGGCGCAACGCCGCAAAGTTCTCAGATGCTTTGTATTCCGCAATTGAACAGTCAGCCAAGAAGTCTATGGGTGCTAGAATAGCTGAATTCGATCTTGCACCTATTAAGGACTTCGCTTCCATCATATTAAGCCTGTATAGAATACGCAGCGAGATCGAAGAATATGTCAATGATGTCATGAAGGAAGTTGCTCCAAACCTTACGGGACTAGCTGGTCCCATGATCGGAGCTCGTCTAATAAGTCTAGCTGGCGGTTTAGAGGAACTCTCAAGGCTCCCCGCTAGCACCGTTCAGGTACTTGGTGCGGAGAAAGCATTGTTCAGGGCACTTAAGACGGGAGCCAATCCTCCCAAACACGGGATAATATTCCAGCACCCGCTAATCCACCGCGCAGCATGGTGGCACAGAGGAAAAGTTGCCCGTGTACTAGCAGGAAAACTCTCCATAGCTTCAAAGATAGATGCTTATTCTGGTGAATATCAAGCTGAGGAACTCAAATACAACTTGGACAAGAGAATTGAAGACATAAAGAAGAAATACCCAAAACCAACGGCTCACAAACAACCTCCAAGACCAAGACCCGAGTGGGATAAACGTGAGATGAAGAGACGCGACAGAAGGAGATTTTGAAGTACCTTTCTAGTTTAGTATCTTCAAGACTGCGAAGGAGAATGTTGTTGGAATGACAGTAGTGAAAGAATACAAAGGCTGCAAGAATATCTTTTTGGTCTCGCTCGAAGACAAAGGTGGGGGAGAGAACCTGGCTACCCTCAATCTTGCCCCCGGTCGGAGGGTCTATGGTGAAAGACTCGTTCAAGTCTCAGGTAAAGAATACCGACTGTGGGATACCTACCGAAGCAAACTAGCTGCGGCAATGGTGAAAGGTATGGAAGAAGTACCCTTGGAACTTGGCTCTAGAGTTCTATATCTAGGCGCGGCTTCTGGAACAACTTCGAGCCATGTCTCTGACATTGTTGGCGAAAATGGGATCGTGTATTGCGTTGAGTTCTCACCGAGAGTTATGAGGGAGCTTGTAGCTGTCTGTGAGTATCGCAAGAACATGCTTCCGATACTTGCCGATGCCAGATTCCCTGAGAAGTACAGAATGCTTGTTCAAGAAGTTGACTTGATCTACCAAGATGTGGCGCAGCCCAATCAAAGCGAGATTATGATCAAGAATGCCAAAATGTTTCTTAAGGAAGGGGGGCACGGTTTCTTAGCAATAAAAGCGAGAAGTATAGATGTCACCAAGGAACCCTCAGAGATATTCAAAAAGGAAACCGAAGCATTGCAGAAAGAATTCGAGATAAAGAAAGTTGTTCATCTTGAGCCTTTTGACAAGGCCCATGTGATGATCGCATTCTGAATCCGCCGAACATGAAATCTTGGTATGACAATGAGAGTCTCACCGTAACACGTACTTTGTTCTGCAGACCAAAAGACTAATTTGTTACGGGGTTAGAACAGTTCACTGATATCGGCGAAATGGGGCGCTCAGTTCCGTTGTAGCGGTTTTAAGAGAGCCGCCAGATTTGGTACACAAAACGGACATTAGCTCTTACATTTGCGAGCGGTGAGGTTCCCTTGGTGTACTTGAGAAAAATCGTCCTAAGAGGGTTCAAATCCTTCGGAAGGAAAACCGTGAGCCTAAGATTCTCTAAAGGGCTTACGGCCGTCGTTGGAGCTAACGGTAGCGGTAAGAGCAACGTCCTTGATGCAATCTGTTTCACACTCGGCATCCTAAGTGCAAAGTTTGTAAGGGCAGGATCCTTCTCTGATCTCATCTATAATCCTGCGTCATCATCCACAGAGAAGCCAGCCGACTATTCTCGCGTTACTCTTCACTTCGACAACTCTGACAGGAAGATTCCAATCGATTCTGACGACCTTGTGATGTCGCGGCAGGTTGATCGCCAGGGCCACGGAGCTTACCGTCTAAATGGTCGCCTGACGACCAGAACTGAACTGCTTGACATTCTAAGTATGGTAGGGATAGACCCCGAAGGATACAACATAGTACCTCAAGGTGAGTTAGCTCGCATTATAAGGTTAAGCCCAGAAGAACGCAAAGAATTGATAGAAAAGATAGCTGGAATTGCAACTTATGATGAGAAAAAGGAGAGAGCACTGAAGGAGCTTGAAGAGGTCAACCAGAACCTCCAAAGGATCAACGACAAAGTCAAAATGGCAAAGGACGAACTCGACCGTCTGGAGAAAGAAAAGGAAGATGCAGTACGATGGCAGCAAGCAGACAACGAGATCAAGAATCTGCAGGCATCGCTGATACATGCTGAATTGACTAGGGCAAAAACTAATCTCCAGGAGGCTCTGAAGAGTCTAGACGCAAAGAACGCCCAGTTAGGCAAACTGAAATTAGAGGAAGAGACTGCGGCAAAGAACCACGAAGATCTGTCTAACAGAACCAACGAAATCGAACCAGCAGTAGTGAGCCGAGAATCTGAACTTGATGGAATCCAATCACGGATCCTTGAGTCTAGACAGCAAATCTCCGAAAATGAGAATGCCTCAAACTATGTTCAGGAGAAGGTTGAATCCAACTTAAGCAGACTGAAGTCCTTGCAAGAGAAATCGATTAATATCAAGAAAGCCGTGGAGAACACCTCGAACGACATAAAGACCTTTGAAGATAGAAGGAAGGTATTGCTGAAGGGGATCGAGGACACGACTGCGACTGTCAAACTTTTCACTGGACAGATCTCAGAGCTCGATGGCGAATTCGGCAAGAAGAGAAAGCAACTTGAGGAGATAGTGGCAAATATCAACGAATTGAAGTCAGAGCTATCTCAAAACATAGCGAGACAGCAGCTTCTCGAAAAGGAAAAGACGTACCTCGGGCAGGAAATCACGAGACTGCGCCAGACCAAAGAAGAGTCAAACAAGAATAGCTCCATTGCCAAGAACGACATGGTAACTCTGAAGAATG
The DNA here is from genome assembly GCA_037310415.1 of Candidatus Atabeyarchaeum deiterrae. GTDB lineage: Archaea > Asgardarchaeota > Atabeyarchaeia > Atabeyarchaeales > Atabeyarchaeaceae > Atabeyarchaeum > Atabeyarchaeum deiterrae. Next base: position 734,590 of record CP147780.1, on the reverse strand, counting down.
AACAAGTGGCATCAATTGACCACTTGTCTGATTCCAAAGCTGAGCTTGTACGCGATGAACAGGAGCTTTCATCCGTACGGAAACAGTTAGAAGAGACTGACGCCATCATCAAGAGAATTCGAGACGAGTTGATACGGATCAGAGCAAAGATGGATGCCATCAGAGAAACCAGAATGTTCATGTCGCATGGGAGAAGAGCTGCTATAAAGGACATCCTCAAGCTAAAGGATCAGAAGAGTTACGAAGGAATTTGCGGCACAATTGGTGATCTAATAGAAGTTCCAGACGAGTACTCAACCGCTGTCGAAGCTTCCGCAGGTTTTCGACTTACTTATGTTGTGACAAAGTCGGAAGACGACGCAGCAAGGTTAATAGAGTACCTAAAAAAGGCGAAAACCGGCAGAGCGTCCTTTCTCCCGCTTGACGCTCTAAAAGCCAGAATTCCTACCAAGTATCCGAAATCAGAAGGAGTTATGGGCCTTATTAGCGATCTAATCAAATTCAACAAAGAATATGAAGCAGCAATTGACTACGTCTTCGGGAATACTTTGCTAGTGAAGGATCTAGCTGTAGCTCGTTCACTCAAGAACTCAGACCTACGTAGGGTCACATTGGAGGGGGATGTCGTAGAACCCGCGGGTCTAATAACAGGGGGATTCTACAGGAAAGGAAAACAAGCAGATGAGAAATCGAGCCTAATCAGACTTGAGGAAGAGTTGAAGGGACTTGAGGCAACTAGAAAGACGCTCTATGACAAGATTAGGACCCTGACAAAAACAACGTTGGACCTAAGGGAAAGCATCAACATAGATGAGAAGAAGCTTGAGGTAGCGGCAGTAAAGCTAACTGAGAAAAGCAACAGAACCAAGGAACTTGACCAAATAGCCCAAAACGCCCAGACCGAACTGAACTCAAAGAACAAAAGACTTGAGGAGGTCATCAAGGACTCAGCCGAACCGAGCGAGACCATCAGAAAACTCGAAGACAATCTGTCAGCCATCTCATCCCAAGAGAAAAAACTAAGAGCATTGCTTGACACGTCTGAGGCCTCCAAAATCGGAGACATGTTGAAGGAGAAAGAAAAGGAACTAACTCAACTGAATGGTGAACTGAGAAAAGTTGAAATCTCAATAGCCCAAAGCACCACGAAAATCGACCAGCTCACTCCCCAAGGCGAAGAGACAAAAAAGCTTATTGACGAGATTACGAGCGCTATTCCTTCACTCCAATCAGATCTTGATAGCAAACAAACCAAGTTGAATGTGCTGAATGAAGAGCTCAAGAGCGTTACGAGTCAACGAGACAAAACGAAGGAAGAAGTTGATTCACTCAAGAAGAAACTAAATGAGAACAGAACTGCGTTACGGGACTCCTCCAAGAATCTCAATGCAATCAAAGAACGGACCAATCAAATAAAAATGGATATAAATGGCTTCAACATCAGGAAAGAAAGTCTAGAATCTGAAATCTCCTCTGCAGAAAAGAGAATACAAGAGTATCCTGAGTTTCAGTCATTGTCCAACAGAGAGCTCAATGAGAGAGAGACCATCGAGAAAGTGCGCAGATTCAAGGAAGAGCAAGCAGCATTAGGACATGTCAATATGAAAGCGATAGAACAACATGACACTGTAAAAGGGAACTATGATGAGATAATTTCAAAACGAGATAAAGTGCAGGATGAGAAAAAGTCTATTCTCGAATTCATGGAGAAAATCGAGCGAGAGAAGCTGAAAATCTTCACAGATACGTTCAATGATATATCAAACAACTTCAGAGAGATATTCAACTACCTATCTCCAACTATCCGGGCAGAACTCGTTCTTGAAAACACTGATCAGCCACTGTTGGGTGGAATCGCCATTAAAGTGAGAACAACAAACATGGAGGTGGCAAACATCGAGGCCTTATCAGGGGGAGAAAAATCACTAACAGCGTTGGCTTTGACGTTCGCAATCCAGAAGCATCAGCCAGCTCCGTTCTACGTAATGGACGAGATCGATGCTTTTCTTGACGAAGTCAATGCAGTCAGGGTGGCAGATCTTCTCAAGGAATTGTCAAAAAACTCTCAATTCATAGTTGTTACTCTCAAACAGGCTCTAATGACCAGAGCCGATTCTCTTGTAGGTGTCTCTAGGAATGCTGAGACCGGAGTCTCAAATATCGTTTCCGCGGATATTGGAGAAATGATGAAAACACCTGCATCATGACGATGGAGACGAGGTGGGAATCCCTGAGCGAAGCAAACACTCCATTTTGGCTGCAGCCCCCTTGGTCATTTCTGCTTGACTCATTGAAAGCTAGCAAGCTTTCGCCTTGGGATATAGACATAGCATACTTGGTCTCCTCATTCCTGCAGAAGATGTATGAACTCGGTGTGATTGATTTCAGAGTCTCAGGTCGCGCACTTCTGTCTGCATCAATAATACTCAGACTCAAAACACAGCAACTCCTAGCGCTTAATACTAGCCCAGAGTTAACCGAGGAAGAGAAAGAGCTAGTTCTTCCGCCTCTTGAGATGCCCCTTCGCCTGACTTCAAGGAAGGTTACCTTGGATGAGTTGCTGGTGGCATTGGAACGAGTTCTTCTCCAAGGAGAATCCAGGAGCAATATGAAAAGACCAGAAAACCAAGGATTGTTTATCGCACCGTTAGTCTTCGAGCTTGAACCTGACATGGTAAACGTTGAAAAAAGCATCAATGAGACACTTCAAAGAATCCTGAATCTGACCTTGGCCAAGCCGATAGTGAAGTTCTCCCAACTCCTCCATGAGAGAACGCCTAAGGAAGTTGTTAAAATCCTATTGAGTTGCCTCCACATTGCTAATCGCGGCAGGATAGTCTTGTGGCAGGAAGAGGAATTTGGAGAGATATTCATCACTCTGCTTGACGGAGAGAACAGGAAATGAGTTCGCCTTTCAACAAGAAGAAACTCATCGAAGCGGCATTGTACGCAGCAGGCAGAGCAGTAGCACTCGAAGATCTTGAGAAGATCTCCAAAGCTGAGGGAATACCAGAGACCGAATCTCTTCTGAACGAACTTATTGACGAATATCGGAGCAGATCTGGTGCCCTTGAAATAGTGGAGGTTTCCAAGGGTAGATATGCTCTGCAATTGAAACCCGAGTATTCAACAAAGGTTGCCCGTTTATCACCTGGAGGCTTGCTCGGCTTGGGGGAACTCAAGACCCTAGCGCTAATAGCTATCAGACAGCCGATTAGGCGATCCGAAGTAATCGATATCAGAGGATCCCATTCATATGAACATATACACAGACTTGATCAACTGGGATTCATCAAAAAGGAACCAAGCGGAAAGACCGTCGCGATCACCACCACGAGGGTATTCGCAGAGTATTTTGGGTTCGATGAAGATCCCAAGAAACTGAAGTTACAGTTGCATCGAAAACTAGTAAAACAAGCTGACAAGGACGAAGATCAACGGGCTCTCACGGATTATGGCGCGGTGGGATCCAACCAAGGAGAAGGAACTGATTCATAAGGAACAGGCATTTCCAGAGTTCATGAACTGGTTTTTGCCCGCATGTTCCTTAGGTTCTTGGCTATTGAAAGTATGATCCTTCCTTTAGACAAAGCCTTTCCTACAAACATTCTACCGCTCCTTTCCCACCATGATCCTGGATAGGCAGCTGATTTGTCAACCTGATAGGGTATACCTAGCTTTTCTGCAGCCTTTGCTAACTCCTCGATTGTCGGTCTCTCTACCGCTAGGTCACGCTTGATTCTCCTACCCTCTCTCCTTTTCTTGGTTGAGTCAAAGTAATTTGGCCACAACATTACTCCCGTCGATTTCTTCATGGTTCATAGTCCACCCGCAGTTCAAATGGCGCAATGGGTAACTCGCATTGATATGACTCATGATTCCTCCGAAACTTATATATTTTAACCGAATATAGAGTTTGACTCCAAAGCGGATCAAAACAGCAGGAGATCTCGTCCTTCTACGCGTTTGAGCGAGGTTTCGCTTGTATTGAGGTGAATGTAAATTGGGTAAATGGCAAGGTCGCGCTGGGCGAAGTTACACAGGAGGGGCAATAAAACTCAGAAGAGGAAAGAGGGCATACGAATCTGGTGGCGAGCCAGCTGAGACCAAACTTTCTGAGGAGAAAACGGAGCTGAAAACAGGAATGGGCGGCAACAAGAAGACTAAGCTGCTCCAAGGTGACTTCGCAAATGTCACCGATCAAAGGAGCAACGTAACGAGAAGAGCGAAAATACTGCAAGTTGTCAAGAACCCCGCCAGCATCGATTACGAACGGCGTGGGATCATTTCAAAAGGCGCAGTAATCAGAACTGAGCTTGGCGAAGCCACAGTCACAAGTCGCCCAGGGCAGCATGGCGTGATAAACGCAAGATTAACAAAAAAGAAATAAAAATGAATGCTAGGGAAGAATTTCAGATGAAATAACCATCTACAAGCTAAGTTTTTCCACGAGCTCCTTGTATCTATTTCTTACTGTGACTTCCGTAACCCTAGCAACCTCAGCTACATCGCGTTGAGTCCTTCTCTCATTGAGAGCTACACTTGCTATGTAGATCGCAGCGGCGGCGACACCCGTAGGACCGCGACCAGATGTTAGTCCCTTGATACTCGCATGTTTTAGTATCTCAACTGCCTTGGATTGAACTTCTCCAGACAAGCTCAACTGGCTTGCAAATCTGGGAATATAGTCAACAGGGTTGGTAGGTGGAATCGTTATGCTTAGCTCTCTGGCTATAAACCTGTAGCTTCTCCCAGTTTCTTTCTTGCTTACTCGAGATACCTCGGTTATCTCATCTAGGGTTCGAGGAACTCTGCACTGCCGACACGCAGCGTAGAGCGCCGCAGCAGCAACTCCCTCAATTGATCTACCTCGAATCAATTTCTGCTCAACTGCTCTCCTATAGATCACGGCTGAAGCTTCCCTCACATTCCGAGGAAGCCCCAAATGTGATGCCATTCGGTCAAGCTCGGAGAGAGCGAATGCAAGGTTCCGTTCCATGGCATCGGAAACTCTGATTCTTCTTTGCCATTTCCTTAGCCGGTATATTTGAGCCCTCTTCCTGGGAGCCAAATCCTTCCCAAAACTATCGCGGTTTCTCCAGTCAATCATTGTGGAGAGACCCTTATCATGAATTGTATAAGTTGTGGGAGTCCCCGCCCTCGCCCTTTTCTCACGCTGCTCATGGTCGAAAGCTCTCCATTCTGGACCCGTATCGATCATACGATCTTTGACGACCAAACCACAGTTCAAACATGTCAATTCTGCTCTTTCATAGTCTCTTATGAACTTTGTATTCCCACACTCAGTGCATTGAATCGCATATTCAGATGACAGTCTATCCTTGCTTTCTTTTTCTAGAATTTCCCTACTATTATTCAAGACACCCGGCCTCCTCTCTTTGCCCTAATAGATCTTAGTCCACTACTTCCGCGTCCCCCTGCCCGTTCCCCCTCTTTTGCATAGAAAATAATCCTCCCAATTAGGCTCTGCAGAGATCTCTCGTCAGAAAATGGTCTCACTGAAACAAACGGTGTATTCTTCGGACCAAAGACGTCACTGATTCGACCAATCTTTCTGGAATCATCGGTAAGAACTGTAGCTCCAAGAGGCGGTATGACTTCGGCTCGGACAATTAAGTTTCTACTAGAAGAAATATGATGTAGCTTTCCTAGCCTGATCAAGAAGTCACCACCGAGAGTGGAGGTTTAAATTAGACAAATCCAGACACTTTATTAACTTTGTGGTCATCAATTCAGCTTCGTTTTAGAAACGTTGGGAGGATCGAATGGGAACACAAGAAACTTTCCTAGCTGAACAGTCAGACCAGATGTGGAAAAGCGGTAGCCTCAGACGAGAATCATGCCATTGACTGACTCATCATCTGCCAATTATCATTTCAGCTAAAGTTTCAAAAAACAACAAATGCTCAATCTGATCATAACAACATAAGTTATTTATTGCCGTCAATACATTATAGTTTAGATAACATTGCGTCGAAATCACCCGTTGATGTTCGGATTATGTGATCGATGTTATCCGTGAATTCTACTTACGCGGTGCAGGTTTGCAGACGTGGATGATGAGAAAGGCGAATTCTGTGGAGGTTCAGGCTATTGAGAGAGCCGAGTCGATCGCAGTTGAAAAGCGCGCAACCTACGGCGAAGAGGGAACGCAAGTCTCTGACGGTCACTAATGCGGCTGAGAGTTCGAATATCGAACTGAAAGCAATAGAGTTGATCAAGGGAGCAGGTGAGAAAGGAGTTCTACAGATCGATTTGCTCAAGAAGCTTGGAATCAATAACCGAAAAGGACTGAAATTGATTTCTGAGCTTGAAGAGCATAGCCTGATAAGAAAAACGAGAGAGCTCTATGGCGGAAAGTGGACATTCAGGATCATGGTCCCAGTCGATAGGCTTGCCTCCATAAGATGGGAAGATATGGACTGCCCTTGCTTCTTTTGCACTGATGTCAGAATATGTAGTGTAGGCAATGTTGTATCCCCAAGTTCGTGCCCACCGCTCTCTGAGTGGCTCAGATCCTTCATAGGTAAGGGTGTTGTTCAAGCACAGAACTAATGGTTTTCTTTCGCTATTCTAGCTGTTTCATCAGCGATCTGATAGTCTTTATGTCTGCTGAGGTACGAACTCCTGTTCCTCTGAAGTGGGTCGGCGACGCAAAGAACCCGTTTTCTCGAAGAAGTTGAACCATCCTTGAAGTTGATGGAGAGCTTGTCCCTTCCGCCTCTGAGAGGTAGTGTAAATCATAGTAAGTGATAGGCCCATTCGACTCGGATAAGATCGTGTCCAGCATCTTCATCATTCTTCTTTGACCAAATGTGTACTCCAGTTTCTCGGCGACGGTTTTGGCTGCATGAACGAACTCTTTGCCCCAAAGGTCTCCGCACCAAAGTGGTCCTGCTATTCTCATCTTCGATCCGCACAACTCACAGTTGAGATCGGTTGTGGATATGACTATGCTCCGCGTGGTTTTTCTATTGCCGCAATTAAAACAATGGAGAATACACCCGATCTCCATGATGCTCTTGTCAGCGTCAATAGCATTCTTCTTTATTGAAAGATATGCTCTCACATAATGATCAGAGCTATGGGAGAACAGAACACTCGTGCGTGTGTTGTGTCTTGCTGCAATCCATGCTGCAGCACCTATCACTAGTCTGACTGCAATCTCATGACAGTATTCGGTGCGCAGGGATCTTCCTCCGTATTTCCGTAAACACGCATCTTGGTGAATTCCACAAAGAGGCTGCATGTCTGTTGCTGTAAGGCAGAGCAGACCTCCCTCTTTTTTCAAGGCTTTTATCGCAGGATCAATGAAGTTTACTGGAGATCCAAACGGATCTATATCTACAACATCGAATCTTTGCCCAAATGAAGAATTAGTGTCCAAAAGGAACCTTGCATCGGCTCTAAAGAACTCCACTTTGCCCAAGACATTGTTCAAGCAAGCATTAATGTTGGCAAGGAGGACAGCTTTCTGATTTACGTCTCCTGCGACGATATGTCTTATTCCAGGAACCTCGCAAGCCCACCTAATCGCCCTCACGCCACAACTTGCCAACGGTTCGCACAGATCCATTTCCCTTTCCATCATCTTGCTATAAGTGAGGGTAACACAAATGGAAACATCACGCTGAAACTCCATTCGAGGATTATAGAAGACGGCATCGGACGATGACACGACTGTCTTTCGAACAGGGGCCAGGAAAAGGACTTTCCCTTCATTGTACCAACTTAGAGAAGTGGCAACGGCATCTTCTAGTTCCCTGAGAGGTAGATCGGACATTTCCGGCAAGCAGCTTCCTGAAAATGTGTCTTCAAAATTGAACTCAATTGTCGCGTTTCCCATGCATTCTCATGCTGATCGTTCTTAGAAGTTGTGAAGCGTCGTCCATAGACTCAAGTTCATCCTTACTCATGACGGGAACTCCTTTGCTGATAATTGAATGAGGGCGATCTAACACGAACATAGCGAGCGATCTCACTATACCAGAAAAGCTTCCAACTGCTTGTATTCTGCTTTCGACTTTTCTCTCAGAGGCATGCCCAACGCCTGTTACCATCAGATCACTCAATTCCTCTCTGTATGTTAGAGCGTCAAAAGGAGTTCTCTTGGACCAGACAACCTTGAGACCCAGATCTGATAGGACTTGACCAACCGTCTCTTCCAGTTCATCATCCAGTGACTCTGCAGTATTGCCGTCTTCAATGGCTTCGTGTTCGACTTTCCATGAGAGTATATTGAGCGGAGATGCTACAGGATTCCCGAACAACTTCTCAAGTTTGATTGCCGTTTCCAGAGTGCTGTCCATCTCGTTTCGCTCATACTCGTATATTGCTCGTCTTGAAACTCCGAGATTCTGGGCCAGAGAACCAAGCGAGAATGACTCTCTTTCTCTCTCGTACCTGATCTTGTCACCATTAAGGTGAACGAAGAATCCCCCTCTCTTGGCGTAGATGACTGGGAATACGCCATGAAGTAATGCTTGCCTCAATGTGCTGAAACTAACAGCTGGCAAGCCATACCTTTCATACAACACGTCATCCTCAACCTTGTCTTTGCGTGTCCTTTCCCCCACCAGTATTGGTGATGCTGACAAAACAAAACAGAGCAACTTGAGTTGAAAAGCTTGCTCTTCTTGGAAACCATCGAGGTTTGTGAGTGCCTTGACAAGTAGTATAAGATCCTCTTTTCTTGCAACCAGATCAAAGCAGGCTTTCCTGGAGTTATAGATATCTGATGTCTTGAAGCCAACCTCCTTAAGGAGACTCACAATACGAAGAACCGCATCGGACCGTTCGCTTAGCATTTCTCATCACAATTTCATTGATTAGGTTTGCCCGAGTCTGATATGAACTATATTCTCACACCTTGATTTAAGGAAAACGCTGATTGCTGTTTGGGCTACAATGTGGAATCATTGTTATTTAAGTCTTCTAAGTTATCTCGGATTGTGATTCTTCAGTTTGACTGCCGAAGAAACGAAATCTATTTCGAGGTTTGAAGGTTGTGAGCTGCTAGTGGTTTTCTTGGTCGTGGCCTCCGAAACCGATCACGCTTAGACTTCTGAGTCTTCTTCTTAATTCTTGAACTTGGGGACGATAGATATAGGGTGGTATATCAGCGCATTCATAGTTAGTGAAGGGCTCTTGAGTCGTTCCCAAGATCCTTGCAACAAGGAATCCTTCTAATTTGCCTCCGCCAATGCTAAACACACCTTCTCCAAGATCTATTCGTCTGATCAGTATGAGTGGAAGATACAGTTTGCTGTGCAGTCCAGTAGGAACCAAATCAGCTATCCTCGTCACTTCTTCTTGGTCTATCCATAAACTCGTTCCGTCCCTTGCTTGAATAGCCAGATGTCCATCGCCTAAAAGCTCACTCAATGGTACAGTTTTCTTAGGAAGATGATCATTTATCTTGTCGACCTCCCACTTCCATATATATCTGAGCATTTTATCAAACCCAGTTCGCTCATCCTTCATTTCTCATCAGCTCTCTACTTTGGATTCCGCTGGAATCTGCGATTGTATCGAGAACAGTTTCTTACATGAACTCGCCTGTGTTTATATCACCAATTGACCCATTTAAGACTGTTAACATGTCGATACGCCCAAGTCACCCACAATCTCGCATTACTTACGCAGGCTTTGCACAAATCTTGAGATTGATTCAGATATATTTTAATAACAATCGGCGTAATTATATTTGGAAGAAAAGAAAGATAATTGCGAACTTCACACAGAGAAGATGATCGTAGATGCTCGGAGATAAAATGTTCCAGAAGACGCTTGAGTCTCTATCGAAGCACGAAGGTGTGAAAGGAGTAATTGTAGTAAGTAGTGAAGGATTGCCAATAAACTCGACGATGGATCCCGAAAGAACGGAAAAAATCGCGGCACTCATAGGTTCGCTGGTAGGTAAGGTAAAATCAGTCGTAAAGGAGATAGACGAAGGTCCGCTCAAATTCCTCACGATCGATATTGAGAACAAGGAGGTTCTAGTCGCACCTGAGGAGGAGTGTGTTCTAATAGTTCTTCGCGAAAAGAAGAAGTAACGTATCGATTTGCATTAGCTATTTGACACATGTCTAAGAAAGATCATGGAGTACAAATTCTCATTACTATTGAACGATTAGGATTGTTATCTCAATGTTGCGTGCAATCTAAGACATGAATCCTATCAGTTTTGGAGGAAGGAAAAAATGGACGTTAAGGCCTTTGACAAAATACTAAGCAATGTCATAAGAAGTGAGCCCGGTATCAAGAAAGTCATACTGGTCGACAAGACTGGGTTGACAATCGCTCACGTGTCCAAGTTCTCATATCAACCCGTGGACGTAGACGGTATAGGTGCCATAGCCAGCGCTGTGTTTTGCGCTAGCGAGGAACAGGGAAAGAGTCTGGAAATTGGCGACCTAAAGATAGTGACTTCGGAATTTGAGAGCGGCAAGATTTTTGCTGCCAGTTGTGGAAAGGGTGTTCTCTGCGTCATCACTGACCCTAGCATAAACATGGGAATGATTAGACTAGTCGTGAAGAAATCCTCAGACGAGCTTCAGAAAACCCTTAGTGAGTTTTTGGAGTCACGAGCAGCACCTCCAGGGACAGGGAAATCCGAAGAAGATGAGCTGAAAGCAGCTCTCAATGAATTGGAGAAGTTCCCGCAGTAAACGCATATAGAAGGTCGATCTCCAGTGAACAAAGATGCAGAGGGAAGAATGCATTTCAAGATTGTCTTCTGGGGGCCAACACTCTCGGGGAAAACAACAGCACTTAGATGGATATACGATAACATTGAAGGACTTGCCAAAGGAGGATTCACTTCAGTAGAGGATCCTACTGGAAGAACCCTCTATTTTGACTATACCCCACTTTCTGCAAGTGGTAAGGTTATTTTTGATGTTTTCACGGTTGCAGGTCAGAGAAGACATAGACATCAGAGAAGGATTGTGATCCAAGGAACAGATGGAATTATATTTGTAGCGGATTCACTTGCGTCCCAGTCTAATGAGAATGTTGAAAGTCTTAATGAACTGAAGCAGATGCTTGGCAACAACTTGAATAGCAACATACCACTGGTCGTTATGCTTAATAAGAGAGATGAGCCTGGTGCGATGGACCGAAAGGCGATCATCGATTCTCTGGGAATAAAAGATGTACCGATATTTGAAACGATAGCCACAAAGGGAACAGGTGTGCGCAGAGCATTCCAGGCGATTGCAAGGGATGTTCTCCTCAAGAGACTTTATAAGGGTTCACTTCCATCAGTTTAGTACACCGCGATAGCCACTATATGCTGGAACAGCAACCTATCCGTTCGCAGACTTCTGTTCCATAACGAATCGCTGATGAGGGCGAGTAAGGACTTGGAAACGGCTTCTGGAGCAAAAGCTGGAACGCTTGAACAGGTACTCAAGGATCTTGAGGCATCCGTCTCTGAGATTGAAGCGGCGATAATAGTGAGCATTGAGGGATTGCCAATAGCCTCGGCCCTGCCAGCAGATGTCGACGAAACGAAGATAGCCGCAATGACAGCGGCCATGCTCTCTCTTGGCGAACGTGCATCCTCAGAACTCGGTAAGGGAGAAATAGAACAGATCTTTGTCAAAGGGAAGGAAGGGTACATCATAGCCATGGGAGCAGGATCAAACGCAGTACTCACGATCTCTGCAAGAAAAGACGTCAAACTAGGGCTTGTGTTTCTTGATATGAAGAGATCAGCTGACAGAATAGCTGAGCTAATATGATGATCTCCCTCGATGATAGATACTGACTTTTGGCTGTTGGTCGAAGGATGAGAAACATAATATAAGTGGAAAGTAGTCCTTATGAAGATGACAATGGTTCCACCCCACCACGTGATGCCATAAGGGATACAAAGGGAGACGCTGAATTGAAGGAATTGAGAGCTCTAGCGCCAATTTATAGGCTGTATGAATGGTTCCTATGGAGACAAGTCGACCTTAGAAACGGCCCTAAACATGTGGGGATCATACTTGACGGAAATAGAAGGTTTGCCCGAAGCATGGGCCTTCAGCCATGGCTAGGTCACCGACTCGGCGCCGACAAGGTAAAGGAATTCCTGCTTTGGTCTTTCGAGGCAGGAATAAAGGTCGTTACTTTGTACGCTTTCTCAACTGAGAACTTCGGAAGATCGCGAAAGGAAGTCAACGAAATCTTCTCAATAATCAAAACTAGGTTCACCGAGATAATTGAAGATCCTCTTATTCACAAGTACAAAGTAAGGGTAAGGGCAATAGGGCGGTTATCTTTGCTTCCTAAGAGCATAATAAACCCTATCAGACAAATAGAGCGAGCAACAGAGAAATACGACAGACACTTCTTGAACATCGCCATCAGCTACGGCGGAAGAACAGAGATAGTCGACGCCTTCAAGAAGATAGCCGCTAGAATAGTGGCCGGCGAACTAAAGGCCGAGCAAATCGATGAACAGCTCGTAGAGAGCCACCTTTACACGGCAGGCTTGCCTGATCCAGATCTGATTGTACGGACATCAGGAGAGGAAAGACTTTCTGGATTCCTTCTCTGGCAAGCAGCCTACTCTGAACTCTACTTCTGCGATGTCTATTGGCCAGCTTTCAGAAGAATAGATCTTCTCAGGGCAATAAGATCATATCAGCAAAGGGAAAGAAGATTCGGCGCATAGAACCGACAGAGGAGGTAGAACTTAGTTAGCAAAATCGGAAGACTTGCGAGGCTCCTAAGATTCAGAAGAAGAGGGAAAAGAATAGGATTGATAATCGATGGTTCCACCCTCGGCGTTAAAGAGTACGGTGCCATGGTAAACAAGGTGAAGAACCTTCTTGAGGACTTGGGGGTAACAAAAGTCGCAAAAGTGATCCTCAACCAGCAAAACTCGCAAGAGGAAAATGTGAAACTGGTGACACATCAAGGTTATAGCCCGATAGTTGTGCCTGGAGAAGTGGATGTTCAGGTTGCCCTTGAAGCAACTGAAATGGCATTCAACAAAAAACTGGATTCAGTGGTCTTTCTCACAACAAATCCGAACATCTTACCAGCACTTATCAAGGCTAAGGAATTGGGAAAAGAAACCATACTCTTGCGAACACCTGAGAAATCGAACGAAGCTCTGGAGAATGCGGCTGACATAGTCGTACTCCTCGATCTCTCAAGAAAGTGAGACCCCAAGAAGCTTCTATGGAAAAGGGCAAAATGCTAATTCCGAGTCTCCTCTTTGAAGAATCCCTTGTCAACAAGAGCGGATAACTCGTCCATTGTGATCTTGCTGCCCTTCTTGACTTTCTCAAATGCCTGATTAGCTACAGACTCCATCCTTTGTTCTATATCTCTGACCCTATCATCTTTCTTCTTGAACTTCTCGGAATAAGCTTTTTCGCTTATTTCTCGGATCCTTTCACGAATCTTCCTCAAGTCGGAGAACGATTGGCTTGCAAGACCAAACTCCTCAAGATACTTCTCATGCGCATTGTCAGCTTCCCCTTTCATGACAGCAATCTGTTTCGCCAAGTCAATAACCACCGTATGATGGTTCTGAGATAGATTGACCTGTTCCATCATCTGGTTCTTGTATTCATTTATTTTTCCACGGATGGCTCTAACCCTGTCTGTAACTTGGTTAAGTTTATTGTCGAGACCATCGATCGCTTTTGTCTTAATCAACTTCTTCTCAAGCCCAGAGATCTCCTTTACGATCTCGTTCTCCTTGCTGATACTAAGTACATTGGTCTGAAGGAACCACTCAAGCTTCTTGATCCTCTCTCTAAGAAGATCTGGGTTATCCTCAAGAGACTGAACCAACTCATTCCTTTGTTTAAGAAGCCCATTAGTTACATTCTCTGCTTCTTCAAGTTCTTTGCCAAAACCTTGCCTCATGACCTTAAGCTCGGCAACTTTCTCATTCACATGATTCCGTTGTTCGCGTTCTTCCTTCAATTTGGGAGCAAGCTGACTTATTGTCCTATTCAGCTCGTCTCTTTTCGCTTTCCACTCTAATGCCTTTTGGTAATGGTCTTCAACCTGATTTCTGAGATCCCTCATCTGATCATACAACCTAGGTAAATCTTGGCCAACCTTGTTGTTGAGAACCTCAGACATCGCATAGACACCTTGGATGTTCATCAGGCACTGCATCTGAATTCAAGAAATAGGACTGGCATTACCTCTTGCCGCCAACGAGAACTATGTCATCAAGTGCAACAATCATATCGTAAGGAACAAGCACTCGCTCACTTTCAAAGCCGCCGTTCTTTCTCCTAACCCTCATTTCAACCGCTGAAACCAACCTCGAGTCAACATCGATTAGGAGGTCAGTTAGCCGTCCAACCTGCTTTCCAGTTAGAGTATACACATCCTTGCCAATGGCTTCAGACATCCTGAAACTGCTAATCCTTCACTCCTCCAGAGCCCGATCTTCGTTCGTCGTTTTTGCTATCAGGTGACAGGATTATCCTAGCATCTACGATCTTCGACCCCTTTGAGTAGACGAAAACAGGATTAAGATCCAGTTGCTCGATCTCAGGGTGTTCAGTAACAAGTTTTGAAACTCTGAGGATTATGTCTACAATTGAGTCAACATCAGCTGGTTTCTGACCTCGGATACCCGTTAATATGGGGTATCCTTTTATTTCCTGCACCATTTCACGCGCATCATATTCCGTGAGTGGAGCAATACGAAATGATACATCCTTCAAGACCTCAACAAAGATTCCTCCCAGTCCGAACATCAACGCAGGACCAAATTGTGGATCCTTAGCCATTCCGACTATGACCTCATGACCTTGTGGAGCAAGCTGCTCGACAATATACCCAGTGATTTTTGCGTTGCTCTTAAACTTCTTAACGTTCTTGGAAATCTCTTCAAAAGCCGATTTAACCTCTTCCGCATTCTTCAGATTGATCTTAACTGCTCCTACATCACTCTTGTGGAGAACGTCGGGCGAAACTATCTTGACTACGACTGGATATCCTATCTCAGTAGCGAATTTCACTGCTTCCTCAGCTGACTTAACCACCTTGAACCTGGTCACAGGCATGCCGTAAAGGCCGACAACTTCCTTCGACTCCGGCTCCAGCAAGAAATTCCTTCCAATTGATAAGGCACCCTTGATTATTCTGTCAACACTACTATCGCCCACAATGCATCACCAAGAACCAACAGAGAAGTATGAAGTGCTTACCGAAGACTCGCTTTAAGAGTTGAAATCCCTTATTTATAAGGATTTTCAGTGGAGAATTAAAGATCATTGGAGGTGAGACTTGTCTGTAATGTCCAAGGCAGCCAAAAGCAACCCTAAAAGTTATCCTCTACCCATATTCTTTCGAGTTCTGCGTAAAGTCGATCCAGTCCGTCACTGGTCTCAGCAGAGACTGGTATTATTTCGCTCTGAGAACCGATTCTCTCAAGCAACTCACAGATCATTCTGTTCAAGTCTCCAGTAACCCCTTTTCCGACCGTGTCCACATCTTCATAGAGTCCAAAAGGATCAGTTGACCAACCAATGATCCGATTGACTTCTTCTTCCGAAAGTAGGTCGCTTTTGGCGAGCAGGGTGAATTGGGCTGCCCTAAATCTGTACTGTAGGGAAAGCCCGAGCAAGCTCAGAGAAACGAAGCCATTTGAGTTTCTAACTAGATTTGGATCAAGTAAATGCAGATTTACTGTGGTTTTCCCTTCGAGGGCGGACACAATCAGTGGACCTGTGGAACGATAGGCGAACAGTTCCACCTGACCTGGGGTATCGATGATGCCATAGTCTGCCTTGAATTCTTCTATCTCGCCTTTGATTTTGTCTATTTGCCCTGCGACCATGTCAACTGCAGCTATTAGGGCTCCGTTTGGTCCCAGACCAAGTTGATTCATCACCTCATCAACGTCCACGTAGTCTCTGATGTCAACGTCGGGCGTATAAGGTAGTCTATGGGCGGCTGGATCAAGGTTCACCGTTATGACGTCTAGTTCATGGTGTTTCATGTAGGATTCCAAAGCGTTTGTCAGAGTGGATTTTCCGCATCCAGCAGTCCCCATCATGACTATGTAATGCAAATGGATCCCTCTATCAACATCCAATCATGCTCACAATAGCAAAACGAAAACAGATTGACGCAGATATAAAAGCTATCTCAACGAGCCAACTCGCGATGCCTGAGCGCTGAAAGAAGCGCCTGACACTACGAGACTGAAATTGTTCAGACGGATATTGCCCTGCTCACTCCAAGGTATACGGGCAGAGCAATCATGACACTCGCCAAGGCTTGAACTATATTCAGAGGCACTTCTACTATGGCACCTATTCCATATCCCAATGCGAAGAATTCATAGAGATAATAACCAGTGACCATTATTGCTCCACCTAGAAGCATCAATAGGGTGCATACAATTGCACGAGTGTCATGTCGATAATGGTAGACAATGCCAATCACTGGTAGGGTTGGAACGACTGAGACAACCATCCATATGATAGGATCTTGCGAGGTACCCAGATAAAGACCCATGAGAACTACCACAGCGAGAAATGCGAGCATCAATCCAGTTGCTAGATACTTCTCTCTACCCGATTTTTTCGACTTGTCCGATCTGATCCGTTGAAAAAGGAATCCGATGACGAATCCCTCGAGACCCTTAATGACCAAAGTGCCAGGGGCATACCAAGGTGCAGTGGCAAGAATATCAGACAACATTGACCCGACACCACCAGAGAACGCACCTATTAAAGGACCAAACAAAAGCGCTGACACGAAAATCATTGAGTCTCCAACGTTAAAGTAACCCTGGGTTGCCGGTATTGGTATTCTGAGACTGAATGTGGCCGCAGTGACAACCGCAGTCATGATAGCTGCTAGCGCCACTAATCTTGTTGAAGAGCCCGCGATTATGCGATTCCCATTCTTCATTATATCAGCCTCTTCTCATTATCAGAAGAACTTCAATCGCCACTGGGACAATTCACATTATTGTCCGCAGACAAACGAAAAGCGGAACAACTCAGGGAGTAAATCATCAACACAGATAATCAAGGTAGACCACCTTCATCTTATAGACTTTTTTCTTTCACATTCGTCAACTCATGGTAGCAAGAGATTCACCAAACTTACTTTGGAGAAAACCCATTCGCTGATCTGGCTTATCAATCAGTTCTAGGATGATCGTTTGCACACCACCGATAAGTTGAACAACGTGGAAATTGTAGGCAGTAACTCATTCAGGATCATTTCCCGGAAAAATGGAAGATTTAAGAGCATTCCTCATCTTCTAGGAGGATGGTGTTTTACGTGGATGATCTCGAATTCAACCCTACGCTATTTGAATTTGAAAGAAATAACAAACAAGTTAAAGTCACAATCACAAAGCCCCTAGATGATCTTGTCATTGCAGGAAGAGATCTCGCCTCGATCCCTAAGGGCCAAGATGTCACTTTGCCTCTATGGGCAGCCGAGGCGTTAATCAAAGCTAATATGGCTATAGCTAGAGAGAGTTCTAAGTTGAGCTATGAGGATTTTCAGAAGATCCTCTGGAAGGAACAAAGAGAGACCCAGCTCCAGAAATTGCCGGAGGATTTCTATTTTCTGGCGAAGGAACTCCTAAACTCACTTCATGAGAGGGCCAAGAAAGAAACGCGTAGTCTTGACAACGTTAGGGAGCTTGCTCAATTTGAAACGCTTCTGCGGGACATCGTATCTGTCCGATTATCCAAGATAGTGAAAATATCGCTGAGAGGCAATGACGTTCCCGCTATCACGAACCTGATGCCAAGCGAGGAAGGGTGGCTACACCATCGTCTCACGGCGTTGTTGAGAAGCTGGGAGAGAGGCATTCTAGGGAAATGAGGTGACAACCTCAAGAATGACTAATCAAAGCGCCACGATAAGAACGGACGAAGAAATTGATGTCTACCAAAGGTACTTGACGTTCTTCAAGTCATATCGTGCTGAATCTGGGTCACTCAAGTATCGTGAGATGATCCAGCGACTGCCACTAACTGGAGAAAGGTTTATTGTTATCGATTTTAATGAGCTTCTTAGGTACGATCCTCAACTCGCTAAGCAACTTATTGATAGACCTGAGTGGCTAAAGTACGCCTCCGATGCGATCAAGGACGTTGTTGACCTCGAAGATCACGACTATGTTCTTCAGGTAATCGAGAAAGGGGCGGAGTTCAAGGCTCGGCTAAAGAACTTGGACAGTAAGGTAAAACTCCGCTTGATCAGAGCGAACCACATTGGCAAACTCATCATGGTCGACGGCATTGTCACAAGAGTCAGCGAAGTTAAGCCTCAACTTGTGGTTGGTGTCTTTCAATGTGGCTGTGGTCAGAAAACCGATGAAATCCCACAAGTTGAAGGTAGGTTCACTCCGCCACTCAAGTGCAGTAATCCAAATTGCAAGCGCGAAGGCTCTTTTACACTGCTGGCTGAAGACTCCAAGTTTGTTGACTGGCAGAAGATAAGAATCCAAGAGATGCCAGAGGAACTCCCGCCTGGTCAGATGCCGAGATCTACAGATGCCATAGTGAAGGAGGATCTAGTTGACACTGCCAGGCCAGGCGATCGTGTTGCTTTGATTGGTGTGTTGATGTCGATTCAAGACTTTGCACCAAAGAGAGGCCGTCTTACCACCTTCAGAACTTACATGGATACAAACTATGTTGATACCAAAGACAAGGAAAGTGAGAGGGTTGAAATATCGCCTGAAGAAGAACAGACAATACTTGACCTCGCCAAGGATGACTGGGTTTATCAAAAGATAGTAAAATCAATAGCCCCTTCAATCTATGGTCTGGAAGACATCAAAGAGGCTATCGCTCTTGCCCTTTTTGGAGGAGTGGCGAAAACCCTTCCAGATGGCGTCAGGATCCGAGGAGAGATAAACGTACTTCTTGTGGGTGATCCGGGAACTGCAAAGTCCCAGTTACTTCTATACACAGCAGAGATCGCACCTAGGGGCCTCTATACTTCTGGAAAAGGTTCCAGTGCAGCGGGTCTGACAGCTGCCGTACTCAGAGATGCCGATACAGGTGACATGACGCTAGAGGCTGGGGCGCTTGTACTAGCTGATCGTGGGGTAGCCTGTGTTGATGAATTTGACAAGATGAATCCTCAGGATAGAGTAGCCATACATCAGGCGATGGAACAACAGACAATCTCGATTGCCAAGGCTGGGATAGTTGCCACCCTTAATGCGAGAACAGCTATTCTTGCAGCAGCTAATCCGGCGTTTGGGCGGTATAACGCATTTAAGAATCCTGCTGAGAATATTACGCTCCCGGTCACTGTTCTCTCCAGATTTGACCTGATTTTTGTAATCACGGACAAGCCTGAGTCTGAGAGAGATAAGAAGATGGCCGAGCATGTGCTTTCGTTGCATTCATCAAAGGGAGTTGGTACTGAGGCACCTGTTCCTCCTCAGCTATTAAGAAAGTACATTAGTTATGCCAAGAGAAATATGGCACCAGTTCTAACAACTGAAGCTGCGAAAAAGATACAGGAATTCTATTTGGAGACTCGTGCAATGGGGGAGAATCCTGAGTCTCCAGTTCCGATAACTGCAAGACAGTTGGAAGCCCTCGTGAGGCTGGCAGAGGCCAGAGCGAAGATGGGATTGAAAAAGGAGATAACCATTGAGAATGTTGAGGCTGTAATCCGCCTGATGAAAACATCCCTGAAGCAAGTTGGGATAGACAGAGAGACTGGCAGACAAGACATAGACACGATCATGGTGGGAAGCAGTAAGTCCCAACGCGACAGAATCGACTTGGTACTGAAGCTTGTGACGGAATTTGCAAAAGAGGACAAGGAAGGAATGGTTCAAGTAGAGAAGGTAGTTGAAGCCGCTGCAGCACAGGGAGTGGAAAAGGAATACACGAGGAGGACCATCGACCAACTGAAGAGAGATGGCATGCTCTTTGAACCGAAGCAAGGGCATGTCAAGAAAGCATAGGAAAACAAATGCTTTCAGAGGTTTAACCTATTCTTGAAGATCAAAGATCTGTTAATTCCGGATCCAGTCAAGACCATCTTGGAGAGGGAACGCTACCTCAACCTGTACCCGCCTCAAGAAGAAGCCGTCAATAAGGGGGTTCTTGAAGGCAGGAACCTAGTGTTGGCTGTCCCTACAGCATCAGGCAAAACTCTGATGGCGGAGCTAAGCATGGTCAAGTCAATAATCGAGAAGGCAGGTAAGGCTGTCTACCTTGTTCCGCTTAAGGCACTGGCAGACGAGAAGTATAATGAATTCAGGAAGTATGAGAAGATTGGAGTCCGAGTGGCTCTGTCGACGGGTGACTTGGATAATACAGATCAGTGGCTTGAAGATCGTGATCTGATAATAGCAACAACCGAAAAGGTCGATTCATTAATTAGACACCGCGCGAAATGGATAGGCAACTTGACAGCGATCATCGCTGATGAGATACATTTAATAAATGATCATGAAAGAGGACCGACTCTTGAGGTTGTTTTGGCAAGACTGATGCAGTTGAATCCTAAGGCCCAGATCCTCGCCTTGAGTGCCACAATAAGTAATGCGGACGAACTCGCCAAGTGGCTGACTGCCAAACTTGTGACTAGTGATTGGAGACCAGTCAAGCTGAAAGAGGGAGTGTACGACTCAGATTCGGGGTTGATCTATTTTGGGGACGGCGAGATCAGAGAGATCAAAAGAACGTTAGGGGTTCCAGTTGTGGACTTGGCTTCCAGTGTGGTGAAAGAGGGAGGACAAGTACTCATATTCACTGATACCCGAAAGAAAACGATGAATCTCGCCACGAGGATAGCGAAACTCATCCCTTCACTTGCCTCCAGTGCTGAGAGAAGAGGACTCAAAGAGATCTCAAGTATGATTCTGAAAACAGGTGAAGTGACCAAGGTTACTGAGAGGCTCTCAGAGCTAGTGACAAAGAGTGTAGCCTTCCACCACGCAGGCCTGAGATATCAAGAACGCAGAGTCATAGAAAACGGGTTCAGGGAGAACAAGATAAAGATCGTTTGCGCCACTCCAACGCTAGCAGCTGGAGTAAACTTGCCAGCAAGAATGGTTATACTGGATAGTTACAGGAGATACGAGACGGGACTCGGATACTATCCAATACCTGTCCTAGAGTACAAACAGATGGCCGGCAGAGCAGGTAGACCGAAGTATGACAAACTGGGAGAAGCCATTCTCATTTCCAGAGGAGGAGAAGAAAAAACAACACTACTAGATACTTACATAAATGGTGAGCCTGAGAAGATATGGTCGAAGCTCGGAAAAGAATCAGCACTTAGGTCACACATACTCTCTTCGATTGCTATGAACCTTGCGAACAACGCGGATGAGATCATGAAGTTCCTTAGCAGGACTTTCTATGGATACCAATATGATCCGAAGGACATCGAAGGCATCATCGAGACTGTCTTGGAGTACTTAGTCTCAGAGAATATGATCAAAGAAGTGAAGCGAAGCAAATTGAGTGCAACACCATTCGGAGACAGAGTCTCAGAACTTTATGTAGACCCAAAGTCGGCAGTCATCATAAGAGACGGCATACAAAACAACCGAAGAAAGACGGTCTTGGGCATGATCAGCATGATATGTCATACTCCAGACATGGAGCCAACCTACCTCAGAAGAAGAGACTACAAGGAAATAGAAACCTTCGTAGACGAATCTCTTAATGAGTTCTTGGTTGAGGTTCCAGATCCGTGGAGCGCACCAGCCGAGTATGAGAGTTTCCTTTCAGAGGTCAAGACAACTCGTCTCCTCCTTTCATGGATGGAAGAATTCCCAGAAGAGACTATTATTGAAAAGTTTGATGTTGGTTCAGGCGACATATTCAGATATGTTGAATCGGCAGACTGGCTTCTTTATGCAACCCACGAAATCGCTAAACTACTTAACTGCAAAGATATAATACCACTCGTGAGTGACGTGAGGGATCGCGTGACCGAAGGAGTAAAAGAGGAGCTACTTGAGCTTGTCAGACTTAAAGGTATTGGCAGAGTAAGGGCGAGGATGCTTTACAATGCGGGTCTCAAGACGTTGAGGCACCTGAGAGCTTCAAAACCATCTCAACTTCTGTCAATACCGACTATTGGACCTGATGTTGCAAGAAGTGTCTACGAACAGGTGGGTGCCACGCTCGAGCAGACGGACTGGAATCTACTCAAGACAAGAAAGACCACGGAATCCAAACAGGAAGTACTAACACTGGAGGATCTAGGTGCTGAAGAGTAAAGTTTTAGACAACTCGAGCCCATAGAGAGAACGTGTACCTGAGAAAGACAACCCTGCAATTCACTGTTTGAAACAAACGAACTTGGACTTGGCCTTTGAGGTGAGAACTGTTGGCTATTTGCCCAATAGATTCCGGGAGATATGGCTCGGAAGAGATGCGTCGGATATTCAGGGAGGAAAACAGACTTCAGAAGTGGCTTCTAGTCGAGGCTGTCTTGGCAAGAGCCAATGCTTCGGTCGGGAACATACCTTCTGACGCCGCAGCAGACATCACAGCCAAAGCTTCCACAAATTTTGTCAAAATCGACCGGGTTAAAGTGATTGAAAAAGAAATTGAACATGATCTCATGGCAATGGTGGAAGCTCTTGCCGAAGTGTGCGGGGATAGTGGAAAGTGGGTCCACTTCGGTGCGACGAGCTACGATATTGAGGATACTGCCTTGGCACTGCAGATTCGCGAGGCCCTCGATATCATTCAACAGAAGGTGAACGAGCTTGAAGCAGTCTTACTGGATCTCTGTAAGAAATACAGAGACCAAGTGATGGCTGGAAGAACACATGGGGTTCATGCAACTCCAATCACGCTTGGTTTGAAATTCGCCGTATGGCTTAGAGAAATCTCAAGGCATGTTGAGAGGCTTAATGAGTGCAGAAAGAGGATACTTGTTGGCAAGATGTCCGGGGCAGTAGGGACGGGCGCAGGCTTGGGACCGAAGATGCTTGAAATCCAAGATGTCGTGATGAATGAACTCGGACTAAATCCAGTCGAAGTCTCGACTCAAATAGTACAAAGAGATCGTCATGCCGAGTTCATCTCTCTCTTAGCTCTAATAGCAGCTTCTCTTGAGAAATTCGCTACCGAGATTCGAAACTTGCAGAGAACTGAAATACGGGAACTGATCGAACCGTTCAGGATTGACAAGCAGGTGGGGTCCTCGACGATGCCAGCAAAAGTGAATCCAATGAAGTCTGAGCGAATATGCAGTTTGGCTAGACTTATGCGCTCGCTCGTTGTTGTCGCATTTGAGAATATCTCCCTTTGGCACGAACGTGATTTGACGAATTCAGCCAATGAGAGATTCACTATTCCACAGGCATGCATATTGCTTGACGAAACACTAAGCACGATGACAAGTGTACTCAGAGGTCTTAGTATTATGCCTGAGAATATGAAGAGAAATTTGGAGCTGGGAGAGGGACTAATAATGTCCGAGAGTATCATGCTCCTAGTAGCAAAAAAGGGGATGGGACGGCAAGAAGCACATGAACTCGTGAGACAAATTGCAATGGAATCAATGAAAACTAGAAAACCGTTCAGGCGATTACTCGTTGAGAACAATCTTGTGAGAGCCCATGTGACAGAAGCCGAAATCACAGATGCTCTCGATCCACAGAAATACTTAGGCAAGACTAGGGAGATTATAGATAGGGCGGTCAAACTGACTGTTGAGGAAAGAAGACGAAGGGGACTAGTCTGAAACCGCTAGACAATTAGTTATCAGATCAATAAGTCACTCAAGATGATTGTCATGTCTCAGAAGACTATCACTGCTCTAATCTACCACCCAAAGTATCTGAATCACGATACGGGATCTGGTCATCCCGAGACGCGACGCCGTCTCGAAGTCATGATGAAAGCAATTCAAGAGAGTGACCTATCAAAACAGGAGAAAAATATGAAGGTTTTCCAGCCATCAATGGGTGATTCCGAAAAAGCAATCTTGAGAATCCACCCAAGATCTCACATGGAGTTTGTGAAGAAGATCTCAACCACTAGTGCGTATGCGGATCCAGACACACCAGCATCCCCAGGGACATATGAAGCTGCGTTGCTCGCGGTCGAAGGCATTCTCTTAGCTGGAGAAAAGGTGATCAATGGAGACGCTAAGAATGCATACGCAATGATCAGACCTCCAGGGCATCACGCAAACGCAACCCTAGCACGGGGGTTCTGCTTCTTCAACAATATTGCGATCTTAGCCGAGCAGTTGCACCAAGAGAAGAAGTATGACAGAATATTGATTTTGGACTGTGATTGCCACCATGGAAACGGAACACAGGATATTTTCTACGACAAGAGATATGTTTTGTACATCAGCCTCCACCAAGACGGCAGAACACTGTATCCTGGAACAGGTTTTCAAGATGAAGTGGGGGAAGGAGAAGGAGAGGGATACAAAGTCAACGTGCCTCTACCACCGCTAACAGGGCACGAATCGTACCTCAAGGTTTTACGAGAAATAGCTGTCCCAATAGCCCGACAATACAAGCCCCAGATAATACTAGTCTCAAATGGCTTCGATGGGCATAATTTGGATCCAATATCGTCCCTGTCACTGACGGCCGCGACTTATGGAGAGATAGTGAGAACTGCCATCCAACTAGCAGACGAACTATCAGGAGGAAAACTCATCGTTACACTGGAGGGCGGCTATAGCCTCGAAGCACTACCGAGGTGCATCTTAAGCGTCCTTTCCCAAATGAGCCGAGTCAATATCGACGTGAAAGATCCGCAACCGAACTCTGACGAACGGGTTAAAGACTACGTTGAAAGATTGATAAGAGAAGTCAAGAGAATCCAGTCGAACTACTGGAACTTGTCATAACCAGTTCCCTGTCACAGTCTAAGAAAAGACGACGCCTACAGGGCAGCTTTTTCCAGTTGCTTGAATACGTATCTCTGTGTATCCAGCAGACTTGATGACTTACTTACGATCTTTCCGTCTTTTATCAAGGGCATTAACCACGGCTCCATTTTCCCTTCACATATCGGACATGTCGGTGTTTCTTGGAAGGAAGCAGCTAGATCGACGTAGCAAACCATGCATCTAAACACCTGTTTCTTTCCCGAAACTTTTCCGCGCTTAGCAGTAGGTTTGCCTTCAATCTCCACGATGTCAAAGGAAAAGTCTACCGTAGGTGAGTTACTTATGTGGGTCCCAATGCCGAAACCGTCTGCAAGACCAGCTAGTTCCTTGACAGACTCCTCGTTCAACCCCCCTGAAACCATTATTTTGACATGGTTGTGTCCTCTTATGTCTAGTTCGCGACGTACCTCCCTGACAATATCAGGCATATTCCCCCTACGGCTCCCTATTGTATCTAGCCGAACCATCGATAGTCGTTTCCCAAGAGCCTCAGCTGCCATTAAGGACTCAATCTTTTCGTCATACAAAGTATCGCAAAGTGCAACCCTTGGAACATCAGGCGGCATGATTTCATCGAAAGCTTTCCAAGCTTCAACTTGACTACCAAAAGCATCGTAGAACAAGAGAATCAGAGTATGGGGTATGGTCCCAGATGGTTCGATTCCGATTAGTCTTGCTCCAGCAACGCCACTCACCCCATCCGCAGTTCCTATGTAGACAGCATAGTCTATAAGTGGAGCAATAGCTGGATGCATCCTCCTTATCCCAAAGCTCAGGAGAGACTTGTCCCGCCCTATGATCTTGCGCAACCTAGCAGTTCTCGTGGCAATGCCCGAAGATTGGCAAACCAAGTCCAGTATAGAGGTGTCGTATAATACGAACTTTGAGAACTCACCCTCAACCACCATTACGGGAGCTCTGATCCCATGGTAGCCCCTAGCGTGAAACAAGGTTCCTTCCCGCATACAATAGACGTTGATGGGGAGACCTTCAAGAAGTCTGGCAACCTCGCCGGCACCACATAATATTCCCCAAGGTATTCCCCCAGGGAGTCTCCTAGTACTCACCTCGACAACAACCTTTCTCTGTGCTAATTCCCTTCGCTCAAGAATTTCCTTCGTTCTAAATAGATAGATATCTGCAGTATCAGCTTTCTTGATCTCGTCGTCATCCGCGTAATAGAATAAGCGGTCCTTCTTCCTCATCACAAAGCAGCTCTGCGAGAATGGATGAATCAATAAGTGGTGGGACCGGCCGGATTTGAACCGGCGATTAGGCTAATCGAGTTCTTGGCTCGTCTTATGCACCTGCGCTCTGGGACTTCATTTCACCCCAGGCAGGCATCCTGACCAAACTGGACGACGGCCCCCAACATGACTACTTTTCTAAGATTTCTCGATTTCCTTATTTAATTTATTCCTCGAGTCGAATCTTACCAAAAACACGCTCACTTGAGTCTTTTTAATGCCTTAATGTATTCAATGCAACAGTAGGAGTTTAATACCAAGTGTAATGATATTTGACATCCTAAATGCTCTGCTGATATTCAGATTGAGTTGTAGCCTTGCGTCGTTAGAGTCCAATTGGGAGGCTCCTGTTATGGCTTCTTTGGTTGCAACAGTTCGGACAACTGATGGAATAGACAAGTCAGTTCGTAGAGTAGTTGATCTTGCCGGCGGGATCGGAATCAGCTCTGGCGAAAGGGTATTGATCAAACCGAATATGAGCTGTGCTAAGCCCTCTGGCAGTGGGCTAGTTACGAATGTGAATGTTGTGTCTTCCCTGATCAAATTGGTTAAGGAGGCTGGAGGGAAGCCGCTTGTAGGTGATCTACCGATTTCTGGATGGGATCCCGAGGAAACTTATCGCGCAGTGGGTATTAGAGAAGGAGTGGCTCGCGCTGGCGGCGAGTTTGTCGATTTCTCCAAGGATGATGCTGTGACTATTCATATTCCTGGCGCAAAGGTTCTGAACAAGGTGAAAGTGGCTAAGACGGCTTTGACTGTCGATAAGATAGTATCAGTACCTGTCTTCAAGCCACATTTCTTTACTGGCATGACTCTGTGCATCAAGAACCTGAAAGGATTGACTTGGCAGGATCAGCGGACCAGAATTCATGTGCTTGGCTTGCATGAGCCTGTTGTCGATCTCCTTCAGGTCTTTAAGGAAAAAGTCGCGTTTGGTCTTGTCGACGGGACTATAGGGTCTGAGTCGGTTCGCCCCTCTGGTCCTTACTATGGACCCACAGAGGGAAAGCCAGTAAAGCTCGACATGTTAATTGCTGGAAGAGACATTGTAGCGGTGGACTCTGTCGCCGAGAGGATCGCTGGTTTGGATCCCTTGGATGTCCAGCTAACCAAACTAGCTTATGAAAGAGGGCTTGGCGAAGCACTAGATATTACTGTGACTGGGGATTCAATCCGCCCCATCTTGTTGCACCAGAGTTTTCTCAGCAGAGTGTTCCGCGTTTTGAATCCGATCTGGACCTCGAAATTTCTGAATCCTTTGGTTCACCCGCTAGTAAAGCAACTGTTTGGTCCAGGTGTTCAGCCTCTGCATTCAGTCGAGAAAGATTTGAGAACGACTAAGGTCGGTTCGATTCTTCTCACTGGGGATTGCGATGAATGTGGCGTGTGTGTCAAAGCCTGTAAGATGAATAACATTAAGCTTCAACGTGGAATCCCCATAATAGGCAATCAGCACTGTGTCCGATGTCTAATCTGCATTGAAGTCTGCCCGAAGGGTGCCCTTGCTTTGAGTCGAGTATAGAATGGTACTCTCCTCATACTTTCTAAAAGAGCCAATCTGGTCGCTTTGTGTAGTACTTCGTCAAAAATCTTCGGAATGCTGCATTTGATGAATAGAGAGGTAGTATTTCTTCATTAAGGGTTACTTTGATTCCTTCTTTTATCCACTCAGCTATGTCTCTTGAAAGACCTAACTCGGAAAGGTTTTCTCCAGTTAGTTTCGTTTCAATGAGATGCTTAGCATTAGCATGTTCTCTTTCTAGTTCCACTTGCCATTTTCCATCCTTAATCCAAGGTCCTGCTACTTTTCTCACGTTACGGAGGTGCTTTTCAAGGAATCTCTCCTGGCTTGGGTGCCCTGCGAATGGTCCTTCATGAATCGCGATCGATGGGAGATTAACTGATGTGAGTTCGAGAACTATGACAGCAACTGAGTCTTCATCTGACCATGCGTCATAGCCTATTACTGTGAAGTCATGTAGCTCCATTATTCTCTTGAGTGTCTTCGCCGATTTTCCTAACTCACCCCACAATATGTCAGGCGATATCTTGTGGCAAGGAAACTGGATGAACAATGTATCCGTCTTTCTTGTCACTATTAGACGTTCGATTTCTTTTGTTGAAAGGGGCATTACCTCTGGCGGTCTAAAGAATCTTGGAGACGGATCCTGAATGAAGGCTCTGGCTGCGGCTTTGAGATCGGCGATCCGATCAGACGAGACGGCTGCTGCCACATTTCTGGTGGGGTCGACAGGATCGATGATTATGAGTGGCTCTTTGAAGACAGTCACCACGGTTTCCTCCTCTGCGTAGTGTTCAGCAATGTCGATCACTTCCTGTGTTTTCCATCGCAATGCGCCTCTCAGAACTCCCTCAAACGACCCGTAATACAGAGTTAGCAGCTCACACAGATACCCTGAAAAGCCCCTTACTTTCAGTTCAGCGCCATAAACACCAATGCCCTTCATGAACGACTTCAATAGTATGATCTCGTCCTTGTTCTTTTCCCCGATTCGTTCGGAAAGGTATTCAGTATGAAGCGGTGTTCTATCAACTGCTGTTATTCGCTCTGAGTATTCTGAAATCTTGTAGCACGGCACTATGTCCACTCTGTAATCGTCAATGGTTGCTTCTATAAATGGGTGCTCGGCATACCGCTCTCTCCATTTCCCATGTGATACTTCTTTACCGAGTTCTAACCCAACCCTCTTGATTTCATCTAAAGCGTAGTTGGTCGAGAACAGAATGAAGATGTCAATATCTCGCTCATTAGATACCCAAGTCTTATGAGCTATAGATCCTTGAAGCTCTGCCATGGCGTCGATTCCCAAGCTCTTGATCATTTTAGTGAGTTCATCGATGACCTTAGACACCACGCTCGAGACACGTCTCTTCTCATCTTCAGTTGGTTTTATTCTCCCCAGTATCTCTTTACAGACTTCTTCAACCTTTGGTGTCATTTAGATCCTGATCCATTCAGCATCATTCCTCTGCCTTAACCTCGTGTAGGGTTGAGTAAATCGGTCCTCTAGGAGTCAGAACGCTCTTCTTGAGCTTAACAGCACCCACGGTCATTCTTCCAACCTCAGCGTTCAGCATGTCGCCGACCTTCTTGACCAAGGCCGCCTTGTTAAGTCCACTCCTGACGCGTCCGATGGTCAAGTGGGCCGTAAATCGCTCACCCTCCGATTTGAACCCGATTTCACTCAGGTAATTGTCCAGTTGCTTTGCAATCCGGGAAAAATCGTTTAGTCCGGTAGAAACACCAATCCATATTACACGGGGGTTGCCGATAGTCGGAAAGCATCCCACCCCCGACACGTCGATCACGAATGAATTGAAATCAAGTTTATTCATAGAGTCAGTGACTTTGTTTATTGTTGGTTGCTGCACCTCCCCGAGAAACTTCAATGTGAAATGGATGTTCTCAGGTTCAACTGCCTTGACGTCTGCGCCCACAGACAAGATTTCTCTTTGCAGTTCGATAACCTTGGGAAGGAGTCGAGGATCCAGCTCTACTGCTATGAACGCCCTTACGCTGTCCAACTCTTCTCTCTTCTCCTATGCGATTTGACCAAAGATTTTTATCTGGTACAAGCTCCCCTAAAACATGACGTGAACGCAGGGAGAAATACTACACTAAGTGAGTAGACAAAATGTTTAATATATGTGTTTATTTAATCGGTTACCTGAAAACCACACACTGTGAGTTCATTTCTCCTTCTCGGTCACGTATGATATAGAAGACTTAGGTGAAGCAAGTAACATGCCCAAGCGAAGTAAGAGGATTTCAGTTGATCACGATGAGTCAATCGTTGAGGAAATTGAGAGAGATGAATCTGTCCTAGTTCCTGCTGAAATGGTTGTGCTTCGCGCGGCAGGCTTCCCTTTACGCACACCAGGTGATGATAAGCCCCTCAGGATAACAACCGACAATCCTCTCCTTTTCCAAGCATATGCCGCAGATCAATGGCGCGGGCAGAGAATAAAGAAGGGCGAATTCCTCTTCGACCAAGAGACTTTCCCTAATTTCGCTTTTGAAGTTGTCGATGTTGTACCTGAAGATACATGCATAACCTCAACAACTAAAATCGTACTGGAGAACACACAGAGAAGCACCTTGAACCTAAAGACGAATGTCACATTCGGCGACATAATTGGCAACGAAACGGCAAAGGAGAAATGTGAGATAATACAGAAATATCTTGAGTCTCCGGAGAAATTTGGAGACTGGGGTCCACGAAACATCCTCTTCTACGGCCCGCCTGGAACAGGAAAAACCATGACTGCATTGGCACTAGCAAACGAAAGTAGTGTTCCGATCTACCTATCCAAAGCAACTGAACTCATTGGCACATTCGTTGGGGAAGGTGCCAAGAGAGTCCACGATCTTTATGCGGAAGCTTCAAACTCTGCGCCCTCAATAATATTCATTGATGAATTGGACGCTATTGGTCTTGACAGGAAGTATCAGTCGATAAGGGGAGACGTCTCGGAAGTTGTGAATGCATTCCTCGCCGAAATGGATGGACTGAGACCAAACACCGGTGTAGTGACAATAGGCGCGACCAACGCCCCGATGTTTCTTGACGTTGCAGTTCGGAGCAGATTTGAGGAGGAAATAGAATTCAAGTTACCTACACTAGAGGAACGAATAAGAATGCTTAATCAGTATGCCAGCAGGTTACCTCTTCCGATGAAAGCAGACCTCCAGAAGTTCGCTTTCGAACTAGATGGCATGTCTGGGCGCGATATTAAAGAGAAACTGATCAAGAGCGCCCTCCACCTTGCTATGCTTCGAGATGCAAAGGTCATAGATAATGATCTTCTCAGTGAATCCCTTGACAAGATGAGGAAGACTCCAAATCGTGCGGCACCCTCGCATTTGTTCACCTAATTGGGAAGATGACCGCTGACACCTTCCCACGATCAGCAGGCTAAACGTAAACTTAACTTCGTTCTCCGGAGAATGATGGGATTAATGAAAGTCATCGGAATTGTTGGCATGCCTGGTTCCGGAAAATCGGATGCGGCTGATGTCGCAAGATCCATGGGCATACCAGTGGTTGTCATGGGTGACATCATTAGACAGGAGGTAGCTGGTTCAGGCCAAGCTATTGGGCCTGAGACTCTCAGGTCAATGATGGTTTGCCTGAGGGAAAAACATGGGAAAAATGTTGTGGCCGAGAGATGTATCCCTCTGATCCGCTCATTTCGCTCGAGAAAGATCGTAGTTGTCGACGGCCTCAGGAGCTTAGATGAAGTCAAGGTTTTCCGCAGAGAGTTTCCTAATATGAATGTCATTGCAGTTCATTCATCTCCGAAGACCCGCTATGATAGACTGAAGGAACGGCGAAGGACAGATGATCCAGACACTTGGAAGGATTCTTACAATCGAGACAGACTCGAGCTTGATATCGGCATTGGGGAAGTAATCGCGCTTGCCGACGTCGTTGTATCCAATGAAGGGTCCCAGTCAGAATTCAGAGAGAACATGAGAAGAACACTACTAAAGGTGGCTGCAGATGATTAGAGTACAGGTTGAGGTTCCAGTCTATCCGACTGAAAATCCCGAGAAAGTTAGAAGAGCACTGTCTAACATAATTTTCGGACTGAATTTCAGCGAGAAAATCGAGGAGGGAGTGAAGTACTTCGTGGGAGTCTCCGAAGGTCTGGATTCTTTGTCGCAGATAAAGAGACATCTAAAAGATCAGGGTATTTCCAGTTTCGTCAGACAGGCATTATCTAAGTCCGTGGTTGAAGAGAATAGAATGAGGTTCTATCTCAATAAACAAGCTGCCTTTATGGGAGTTGCTCACTTCTGTGAAACAAAAAACGAATCTCCTCTGGGGCCAATAACAGTCGAAATAGAGTCGGATGACGTGAAATCAGTGATTGACTATATCTCATTGTAAACGAGACAATCTCTTTGCGGAAGGACTCCTGCAACTGGGGAGGAATTGCCTTGAGAATTCTCTTTCTTGGAACTGGCGGAAGTGTGCCTACCGTGGAAAGAGGATCTCCTTCAATAGTCTTGAAGCTTGGTGGTGAGTTACTATTCTTTGACTGTGGGGAAGGAACACAACGACAACTTGCCTTCTCCAAAACAAGATATGGAAAGCTGTCGAAGATATTCATCACACATCTTCATGGGGATCATGTCTTGGGTCTAGGTGGGTTACTTCAAACCCTCTCCCTCTCCAGAAGGAGCAAGCCAATGCAGATATTTGGTCCTCCCGGAATCAAGAGATTCATCGAGGCTCTTAGAGAAACACTTCAATTCGGACTTAGCTTTGAGGTTACTATCTACGAGATTCTTGAACAAGGGAAGATACTTGAGAACGAACAATACATGGTTCAAGTCTGCAAGACAGACCACGATAATATCCCTTCGTTTGGCTACTCATTCCAGGAGAAATCCAGACCTGGAGAGTTTTTTCCCGAAAAAGCGAAACGACTTGGAGTTCCAGAGGGACCTCTATGGAAGAGGCTTCAACTCGGCGGGTCCGTAAAGCAGAAAAATGGAATTATCATTTCCTCTGAAATGGTTCTCGGACCCAGACGCAGAGGAAGAAAAATAGTATACTCGGGAGACACAAGACCGAGCAAGGATCTAGTATCTCTCAGTTCAGACGCCGACGTCCTGATACATGACTCAACATATGACGACAGTCTATCAGAAAAGGCCATGGAGTATGGACATTCCACAGCTAGCCAAGCGGCACAGACGGCTAGGGAGGCAAACGCTAGACTTCTTGTCTTAACACATATTTCAAACAGGTACAAGGACACTAGAATTCTGCTGGAACAAGCTCAGAGGATCTTCATGAACACAATCATTGCAGCAGACCTGACCGAAATCCAAGTTCTCCCTGGCAGGGCGCCATAGCTCTCGAGAAATCACTTTCTTACAAATAGAGCCATGATTCTGGTAAGACTCCTGTGAACTCTCAATGAGTACTTTTCGGTTAGTGTGAGCTCACGTGGGACGAGTGCATCAATATCGACGGAGGAGGGAGTTGCAAGACACACTTTGCTACCTGCTCTGAGCAACCAAGTGATCTCTCTTAGAAACTCTTCTACCAATTTGGAAGTTTGATCACCTTTAGTCGAAGAGGATCTCCCGTAAGGCGGATCTGTCGCCACTGCGTCAATTTCCATGATCGGCATATGTCGAGCGTCGCCAACACAGATGTTAGTCAAAGGCAACCCAAATGCATCCAAGTTTTTCTTCGAACCTTTTGCCATTCGGAGATCTATGTCTATTCCAACTATATGGCATCCTATCACTCCAGCTTCCATCAAAATCCCGCCTGAGCCGCATAACGGGTCGGCAAATCTGCTACCGAACTTTGCTCCAGACAAATTCACCATAGCCCTAGCTAGGCGTGGATGCATTGAGCTAGGATGGAAAAATGGCCTAAATGATGGTCTGCGCTGGGTAAACCCCTTCTCTTCAGCTTCACACATGTTCAAGCAGAAAAGCGCTCTATTATCCGTCATCAGGACGTAGAAAAGGACATCCGGATTATCTAGGTCAACATGAGTCCACTTGTTTCTCCGTTTTATCCTGCCTCCGATTTCCCTCTCTAGCTCACTTATGTTAAGACCTTTTGATGAATCCTTCACGCCTTTGACTCTCACGGCGAAAGAAGTTTCTGGTCTCAGAATCTGGTTCAAATCCACACTGTCCACAGCCTGGAATAAGCTGTGCGGAAGGCTGGGGGACTCGGCTAACAAGATGCAACTTCGTCTGACCATTCCCGCCTGTCTGACAACAACTTGAGAAGCCTGCGCCGGCGCAGAAAGGATCAGAACTTGGTCAAGTCTCTTGATTTCCTTGAAGCCGATCTTGTTACTCTCCAGTACGCTTATACACTCTGAATAGGGCAATGTGGAGTAATTCCCTAGCAACAAGAATACAAGTTTACTCTGTTGACCATCCATCTTCGGCATCAATCCTGATCGCATCAAATGAACTGACCCAAACAAACAAGCTCTTAAACTGTGCTCCTACATAGTACCATATTATCTCGAGATCTATTCACGAGCAATACAGCCGGCGGCATACGCTCATCTCCCAATACGGCGTCGCGGTGTATCGTAAATATGTGGAAGATAGTTCGCCCCGATTCCGTGGAAGTGTGGAATAACAGAGTGATCAGATCTAGACTTTCAAGGTACTATGGAATCCTTAAAGGAATTCTCCTGCCAAAATCCAAGGTAGCCAAGTTGATACCTGTAGCTGTTTCATTCCACTCTTCTGACGAAGAGTTGTGGGACGAACATGGCAAGGCATCTTCTCTTTTTAACAAAACCTTAATGGACCTTGATAATGGCAAAACGAGTCTTAAGGATCTAGAGACTCCTTCTTCTTCAACTTATCTAGATTTGAAGATTGAGCTCTCCAGAAGAATACTGCAGAATTGCCATTTGTGCGAGCGGAGATGTGGAGCAAACAGACTGAAAGGGGAGAAAGGGCACTGCAGACTCGGTAGTGAGTCTGCCGTGTCGACCTTCTTCCTTCATATGGGTGAAGAGAGTGTCCTAGTTCCTTCTGGCACGATATTCTTCGCCGGCTGCAACTTCGGTCCATGCGTTTTCTGTCAGAACTCAGACATTTCAGGCAATTCAGAAAATGGTCGCGTGGTTACTCCAGTTCAGTTGTCAAGAATGGTATCCACTCTCAGAGGCGAAGGAGCTTACAACGTTAACTGGGTCGGCGGTTCGCCAACGCCAAATATTCATAACATCTTGGAATCAATGAAGTATCTTGAAGTTGACATATGTCAACTGTGGAACTCGAATTTCTACATGTCAAATGAGTCCACTGAACTACTCTTAGACGCAATCGATTTTTGGTTACCCGACCTCAAATGGTACAAAGACAGCTGCGCTCTGAAATACTCGCAAGTCTCCAACTATT
The DNA here is from genome assembly GCA_037310415.1 of Candidatus Atabeyarchaeum deiterrae. Lineage (GTDB taxonomy): Archaea > Asgardarchaeota > Atabeyarchaeia > Atabeyarchaeales > Atabeyarchaeaceae > Atabeyarchaeum > Atabeyarchaeum deiterrae. Next base: position 699,538 of record CP147780.1, on the reverse strand, counting down.
GGCGGGTTGTGTCGAGAAACCACAGGACCGTTTACGATCGTGGCGGTGGAGAAATGATCGTTCGTCACTTAGTGATGCCTGGGCACGTCGAGTGCTGCACCAAGCCCATCTTAACGTGGATCTCCAGAAACATACCAAAAGCTCTCGTCAATATCATGGGGCAATATAGACCAGAATACCTTGTTCTTAGCGACAGGAATTATGCTGAGATAAACAGGCGACCTGCACGAGAAGAACTGGAAGAAGCTTACAAGTGTGCAGATGAATCAGGATTACTATGGAAGCCAGTTAGCTAGCCAAAAACATCTGGTGTAACCACAAGACATGGTATGCTGTCTGCACGCTGAGTACTCCTTGAAATTCTTAATCGCCTAACAAGAAACCGATCTCGCATATATTCGCACGTGCTGTTTGTGAATTCATTCAATCAAGTTTAATAATCAACTCTGTCCATTAATAGTTATCAGGTAGTAGTGAAATTGTGTCAGCCTCTTGTAAAAGAGTCTAGAAAGTCTTGCGCTAATCGATATTTGAGGAGTAACTCGCAATGAATTGTCCCGAATGTGCTGGCGAATTGAAGTATGATAGAAATCGTCGCTCATATGTTTGCACTAGATGCGGTGCCACTTGGATGCGTGAGGAGATTGATGAAGCCCGTGAGAAACTCATGAATCAGATTTACGGCGGCTTCGACGAGGAGAAGGAAGAGAAAAACAAAAGGCAAAAAGAGTACTTAGATTGGTGGGTTTCCAAAGAAAAGAAAAAGTGAACTGATTAGTACGACGTCTGGGATCTTATTGACATGAGGTTGATAAGATTGCAGAGGGTCTGAGAGTGGAGTTCGCTATGATACCCACACCGAGAGCAAATACATCACTTAATGCAGCGATCGACCAATGGCGCGCCGTAGCGGCAACTGTCTGTGTGATGGACTGAAATCCGGGATGATCAGACTTCCTTGAAGGTCTTAATCAGCATGTTCACTGGTTGTTTTGTAATGTTACCCCTTCTCGCCCCGATGAGGTATTCAATGCCCTTTTCGCTTGCCAAGTCAACCAGACGCTGGGTAATGACTCCGTCAAATACTATTGCGCGAATCCCTTCAAGTGTCGGTATGACATCTGTCAGCTCTCCCACTGATGTCTCCTGAACCAGCTCAAGTTTGTCGTTGAGGGTTATGGCTTTCAGAGTTCCGTCGATCGACTGTACGTATTTTGAGAGCTGACCTGGGTGGTTGGAGCCCTTCTCTTTTTTCTCTCTTACCTCAGTGGAACGGGTATCCTTGTTTTTCTCTTGGGTCTTCTCAACAACTGCAGTTGCCTGCTCAGCCGGAACCTTGTTTCTTAATGCTTTCACTATCTCCTTTCTTGTCAGCTCTTCAGTGTCTTTTCCTACCGGGGCGCGAGTAACGTAGTCTATGTCTGCAACCTGCATCAGTTCCTTCAGTATCAGATCCCCGCCGCGATCACCGTCGAGAAACGCAATTACAGTTTTCTTTCGACTTAAGTCGATGATCGTTTGCGGAACCTTCGTTCCTTCAACAGCGATGACATTCTTGAAGCCATATCTCAGAAGATTCTGGACATCCGCCCTTCCCTCGAGTACTATTATTGTGTCCGAGTCATCTATTGAGGGACCGGCAGGTAGCTCTTCTGAGCCGTACTTGGTTATATCACCACTTCTGATAGAATCCATTACCAATTCAGTTATTTCTTTGCTTTCGGGGGCTGTCTTGTCTTCCCATTCGCGTAGGATTTCAGAGGCTCTCTTCGTTATCCTTCTCCTTTTGAGTTCTCTCACATCTTCTACCCGGTCAACCCAGAATCTTGCACTGCAAGGCCCCACCCTATCAATTGTCTCAAGCGAAGAAGCTAGAATTGCTGTCTCAACCTTGTCAATGCTTGAAGGTATTATTATCACTCCGCTTGACTTCCCACCCTGTGCACTAACATTGACGACTATTCTTCCAATGCGACCAGTCTTCTGCAGTTCCCGAAGGTCAAGCTCATCTCCGAGCAATCCCTCAGTCTGTCCAAAGACTGCACCTACAACGTCGGGTTTCTCAACTACCCCGTCTACTTCAAACTTTGCTCTGATAACGTATTTTGTTGTGGTATATTCCTCATGATCCTCCGTCATTGGTTATTTCAACTCCTTGTAAATATGATGCACGGAAATTAAGGTTAAGCACATTGTGCTCTTGTCTCCCCTATTCAAGTGAATTCTCGAGAGACAGGAAAACCTTACTTCACCTGCTTCACGTCTACTATGAATTGCTTGTTATTTAACTTTTCTTGAAGTCCTCCAATCTTTTTTACCCCTTCGATTTCTCTCGTAGCCCAACTTATGGCGTTTCTAATTTTATCCCTCATGATTGTCTGGACGCCCCACAATTGAAGGTAACGGGAGATCTCTCTTGCCAGTGCCTCTCCCTCCTTGTCAAAATCGGCAAGAACCACTACTTTCTTATATGGTGATAGCTCCTCAGCGAGTTCGAACAACTTCTTTCTCTGTCTTCTTATTCTGATGATTCTTCCCTTAACTCCCAGCTCTTTGAGGGCATCCTCGTCTTTCCGTCCTTCGACCAAAATGGGAACGCCTTCTGAAGAAAAACTGAAAAGCTCCATGAAGATGTTTGACATCTTCTCAATTTTGTCGCTTTCAGAAAGGCGCACTTTCCTCATGTGACAAGCCCCTGTCTAATCAGAGAAATCAAGGCCGAAACATGAGCAGAATACATGTTTGAGTTGTCCTTAGAACTCTAAGGGAGAAAACGGTGAACATGTACTACTGCCATCAAACAGATAGCGCAGGTATCCATGTCTGGCAGATTCTCACATTAACCTTCTCAATATCTCCATTCTGTCCTTCGAAGATTCCACAGTTCTACTTCTCTTCAGCTTCGCTTGCCGAGGCCGTTACGTCTGGTTTTATGAAGAGAATGTTGTTGCCTCTTATGAAGACTTCACCAAATCTAGCGACATGCTCATTATTCTCGATTTCCTCCGCTCCACTTAGAACCAAGTTCATATAATTATCCATCTCGATCAGTCTTCCCTTGTATTCTCGACCATCCTTCAATTTTACAAGTACAGTGTTGTTTATCGAGCGAAGGAGAAGTTTCAAAGGCTGTCTTTCGGTCATAGATTCCATCTCCAGAGAATCGCTTCTTCTTTTCGCTACTTGCAAACCTCTTTAGAACATTACTTGTAGTAAAATACGTGGATTCCTTTAAATAAGTTTAGTTAGGATAGCACCAGCATCCTCATCATCATCATCCCATTCCGTTGTCACCTTCAACTCAGGAGCACTTATCAGAATGATTGCTAGAAGGTTGGCTAGGTCATGCTTCTTCCTGAGAGAAGTTACGGCGATTTCGCCTCCTGCCACCGTGACGCGAGCAATGTCTTTGATCGTTACCCTTGGCTCAGGCATATTCTGAAGGACCGTCACAGAGATCACCTTCTCAAAAACGTTGTCGCGAAATGGTAGCCAGTCAGCATCAGCTCTTATCAGATCTTCTCTGATAAGCCTTCTTTTTGGGTTACCTTGCGCTACTTTTAGCATATTTACCGAAATATCAACTCCAATGAGCAGACTGGCTTTTTCATCCAAGAACGAAGAGAGCAAGCCCGTTCCACATCCCACATCAAGTATGATTTCTTTTCCTTCGAGAAGCTTCTCTACGAACTTGTATTTTCTGGATTGAATCATGTTGTATCTTCTGTTGTATATTCTTGCCGACGAGTCATAGAGTTTCATGATCTGGCGCTTCTTGTTTAGTGATTCTTCTTCGTTCATGAGTCTCCTCTCACCTGTCGATCATGATGGGTCTGATCAGAAATAGCTCGTGATCTCTTTATCTTTGGTTCTTTCCAGTTCCTGCAAGATTTCCGAGCATTTCTTCGGATTGAGTCTCTTGAATTCCAGATTCAGCGAAACAATGCTTCTCTGAGCATCTTTGGTAATGCCGTCTGCCACGAGTATGCCTCTAATACTAGGATTTCCCTTTCTGGGCGTCTCAATGTATCTTGCCAGTTGAAGTACAGCTTTCTTTGTTGCTCGACCCCTCTTGATTTCCACGATTACATAATTTCCTTCCTTGTCCTTGCCGAATATGTCCACAAATCCCGTTGCGGTCACCTTTTCGGAGGTTATCGGTGTGAAACCATCCTCGATCAAGCTCGGTCTGTAAAGAATTGCCTTCTTCATGTCCAACTCTGAAGCGTAAAGACATAGCTCGCTATTATCGAGAAGAACGAGTGTGCTTATTGCGTAGAACTTGTCGAAAGACATCTTAATCGACTCGAGAGGGTTCATCCTTATTGCGGTGACGACCAGTTTGCCATCAGCGGATTCCTCAACTCTGAACTTGCAACCCGTAGGCTGCCAGTTGACCGGGCGATAACCATAAGACCGATGAATGATCAAAGCTTTGTCTTCGGTTACTATGACTATTCGTTCTCCAGGACCAAGAGTCGATGAAGCTCGGCCTTTATAGACTATCTCACACGATCCTACCGCTACTATTGCTTTGCCTTTCTCTAGGGCTTCTATAATAATTCGTTTTGCTGCACCCGTAGAGGGGTTACTGACCATCTCAACAGGTTCGATTGATCGCAAGTCGTATTGAACCTCGTTACATGGATTCAAGTTCCTTCCGAATACCAAGACTATCAGACCAATTAGATCCTAATGTGAACATACTTTTCATCTGCAAATGTCTTGGATTTATCATTCTCGTCGACTTGGAGAACACAATCATGGACGTTACATAACTTCTTCCAATCAACTTAACATTGTCTGAATGTGGGCAATCAACTGGTTGTTTGACAGACGCAGTTTCTTGCCAACTGATGATCTGACAAGAATACTCCCAATCTTCTGGATAGCAAATGCACCTCGTTCAACTCTTAGCGTGCCTCCGCGTGTTAAACTTTCTACGCTGCTCCTAAGTTTGAAGGCATCCTGGTTGATTTTATCAACACTTCTTCCGTCAACCATGAAATATGATGAAATCACCCAGATTTGACCATGCTCGGCTCCTTCAATCAAGACATTCTCATCATAGGTCTTATGCACTTTCATGTTGATTACATAGGTCACCTCCCCCTGTAAATCCTGTACTATCGAAGACAGTCTATCCAGCCCTATTGTCCCAATCGATCCGTCGATGGCAGTAAGTAGGGCAAATCCAGAGGCTCCATTCCTGGATTCGCCTTCTCGGAGAACGACGTTACCCACACCTTTAAGGGTTCCAAAATCCCCCCCAACGATGCTCATGAAGGTGTCTCTGAGATATTCTCCTTCCAAGATTCCTGCCCGAGAGTTCACTCCATGCATCTCTCTAACTACTCTTAATAGTCTTTCAGCAGAAGTTTCTGATTTTTGACATGCTTCTGCCACGGTTTTTGCATCAGCAACTGCTAGGTATCTAATAGATCCAGCTCTGACTTTGACCTCGATGCTGAAAGCTCCAACATGTTCTGCGAATATCTTAGTCGCTCTGACAATCTTGGAGGGAGCTTCTTCTGAATTGTTGACCCCTGTTTCCATGACTCTGCTCGATTTCGCTTCAACAATTGAAAGCGCTATGAACCTTTGCCTTTTATCATCGGAAAAGGTTAGACTCCTACCATTGCTCCGCAACGTGTAAGCCTTGATATTGGGTTGCTCACCGTACAGTAAGCGCACCGCAGACAATGTACATACTAGAACCAGAATAGCCAGATGCAGATTGCTGAAACAGACTAGACTTGCGAGACATAATAGAAGAAAAACGATTGCAGCTCGAATCGAATACTTGGATAATGCTGGGTTGCCTATCATTCGCCTGACATGATACAAGATCTTACCCCGACGGGAAAATCGAAGAACATTCTTTTACAACTGAAAGTCACTGTTCACCATATTTAAATGACCCCAGACCGAGTAAAAATCGAGCGACCAGACGCTTCATTTCACAAAACGAACGTCCCGTTGGTAACAACCTTAGCCCTAAGAGAACTTCACACTACCTTCTTTCCGTATGATCTTTCAAGTATGTCTACAACATTAGCGACTTTTGTTCCAATGCCCAAGGCTTGGAGGATCTCTTGAATCTGGATAGTACAGAATGGACAAGAGGTCACACAATAATCTGCGTTTGCTTGACTAACCAATTCCGCCTTTCTCCTGGCTATGGCCATTGAAAGTTGTCTCTTGCCAGCCCTAACTCCTCCGCCACTACCACAGCACCTATCCGCATCTTTCATCTCGACAAACTCAACGCCAGGGATCATCTTGAGTAATGATCTCGGCTCTTGCCTGATTCCTTGACCTCGGCACAAGTGGCATGGGTCATGGTATGTCAAGCGCAGATTCAGTTTCTTGCTTGGTCTGACCATGTTCTCCAATCCTATTTCCTTCACCAAGTATTCATTGATGTCATACGCTCTGAATCCTGCTTTTCTGCCTATTTCATCCTCGAGAATCTCGTTGAAGTTGGTCTTGAGAGTTAGACCGCAGCCGGAGCATCCAACGACAACCTTCTCTACACCTAGTTTCTCAAATAACTCCGTGTTTTGAATGATTCGTTTTCTTGCAACTCCAACGGAGCCTGTCCTCAATGCGGGAGATCCACAGCATACTTGGTTCTTTGGCACACATACTTCAACGTTATTTGTGACGAGAGTGTTGATCAAAGCTTTGCCAGTGTCCTGCATTCTGAAGTCAATCAAACACCCTGTGAAAAATGCGACTCTGTCGACGGGGTCGCGCACTTTTATGACCTCGGGAACCTGTTCAAGCAAAGAAATGCCCTTCTTTGCAACTGATCTTCCCGTTTCGTCGACCAATCGGACAAAGTCCATGTGACCTGGAAGTGGACCAAGTCCCTGCTCTACAGCGAATGACCTCAACTTCTCAATAGCTTTTGCCGGGATATCTATCTCCTTTGGGCAAGCCTCCACACAAGCCTTGCATGTAGTACAATCGTATAACCCATCAGCGATGGCCATCTTGACGCGATCTTCCATATCTCGAGGATCAAGCTTGAGCCTCGCCAATTGTCTCATTGGTAGAGGACCAGCGAATTCCTGCCAAGCTTCCGAAATGGCAGGGCATGCGCTTATACATGACCAGCACTCAATGCACTTCCTCAGATCTTTTATCGGCTCAATGTCGCTCCTCTTGATCACTTCAGGTCTTCCGGGCGAGGATGTTCTCTCCACAAAAGGTCTGACTCTCATCAGTTTCCTGGTTCCTCGACTAATGTCTGTTACGAGATCCTTTATTACATCGAAATGCAACAGCGGCGAAACAGTTATACTCCTGCCCCTTTTCACAAGAGTACGACAAGCTGCGCATGGTTTTGTATCGACTAGCACTGCACACGATCCACATGATCCCTGCCTGCATGACTTTCTGTACGCTAGTGTTGGATCAAGGTTATCATATACGTAATCCAAGGCATCTAACACAGTCATCCCATCAGAGTACGGAACTCTATAGGTCTGATATCTTGCAGCGTCGTCTTTAGCGTGATCATAACGGAATAACTTCAATTCAAACGACTCAGTGCTCATTTTGACCACCAAATAGGATTAGTAGGAACTGGCTTCACAGTCATTGTGTCATCAAGCTTTCTCTTCGATCAGGCTGAACTGACTCGATCCAGGAAATACTGCAAATCGGTAAATCAACTTTTACTATTTCTTTATGATATATCGCTCAATATAAGATGGCAGACTCTGCAGGTTCTGTATGATGAATTCTGAGTTGGATCTGAAGATCTCATACTGGAGGCTTCAGTTTCGTGACTACTATTGGCTCAACCCAGAGCTTCATTCCATTCCCTTCTTTGGCAATATGGATGTTAGCCAGCCACTTGTTATCCGTTCTGTTGAAGTCTCTTCTGTAGTGCGCTCCGCGACTTTCCTCCCGCATTAGCGCTGCTCTAGTCACCATTTCCGACGTTAGCAACATGTTTGCCACCTCGAGCGATTCCATCCACTCTTTATTGTACGAGAGCTTCTTGTCCCGAGTGGCCGTGTTCATTGCTTCGTTTCTCATCTTCATGATTTCGTTGAGAGCTGCCTTGAGCGCATCTCCTGTCCGATATATACCTACTTTGTCCCACATAAGTTTCTGTAGCCTCTTTCTAAGCTCTATTGAACTTCCACCCTCTCTTCTATCTATAGGAGAATGGACCTCCTTGTATGCTTGGTCGATTTGCGATCGGCTTGGAATGGGACTCTGTGATAGAGACTTGGCAAGCAATGCAGCGTTCTCTCCTGCTATCTTTCCAAACACTTGGGTGTCCGCGAGGGCATTTCCGCCGAGTCTGTTCCCTCCATGAACGCCTCCAGTAACCTCTCCGGCGGCGAAAAGTCTCTTGACAGTGGTCTCAGCCCTTTCGTTGATTTTTAGCCCCCCCATCAAGTGGTGTGCTGTTGGACTCACTTCCATAGGTTCATTTCGTATGTCAACGCCGATTCTGAGAAACAGTTCCAGCATTGACGAGAGCTTCTCTTCTATCAAAATCGAGGGAAGGTGGGATACGTCAAGATACACACCATTATGAGTGGTTCCTCTTCCCCCAAGAATCTCACTTGCAATGCTTCTTGCTACTTCATCTCTTCCGGCAACCTCCATGAGTTTCGGATTGTAATTTCTCATGAAACGATCTTCAATCGAATTATACAAAACCCCGCCCTCGCCTCTGACCGCTTCAGTAACCAAGATTCCTCGAGCAGACTCAGGGAATACCACGCCTGTTGGATGGAACTGGAATTGCTCCATATCAACTAGTTGAGCTCCGCAGTCGAAGCTGATTGCGTACCCATCACCGGTGTCCTGCATTGCATTGGTGGTTATAGAGTAGATCCTCCCAGTGCCTCCTGTCGCCAAGATTAATGCTTTCGATCTAAAGACGATGAATCGCCCATCTTTAATATTGATGGCCGAAGCGCCCGCGACCTCTCCGTCGCTCATCAGCAAACGAGAAACGAAAATCTCGTCCATAATTCTGATGTCTCTTCTTCTAACCTCCTCTGCCAAAGTTACCATCATTTCATGACCGGTTCTGTCACTCGCATAGCATGTCCGTCGGTAGGTCTGTTTCCCGAAGAGTCTTTGAGCAATCTTGCCTTCAGCAGTTCTATCAAACAAACCTCCGAAATTCTCTAAGTCAAACACGCGCTCAATGGAATCCTTAACCAGTATTTCCACGAGGTTCTGATTGTTCAGATAGGCACCGCCTTCCACGGTATCTTTGAAATGAACGTCGCAGTTATCCTCTCTGTCAACATTGCCAAGAGCTGCATTGTAGCCGCCTTCTGCCATGATAGTATGAGCTTTACCAAAAAGTTCCTTGCTAAGCAGAGTCACCGAAACATTATAGTTCGTAGCCTCAATAGCGGCTCTGCATCCTGCGCCTCCTGCGCCAACGACCAAAACATCTGTGTCGATAACCTCATAACCCTCTGCCAAAACTAACCGCCTTCCCAGCAAATACCGTATTCTCAGTCACTTGCCGAGTTAGAAAAGGACTTTTCCTCCACTTAATGCAGTCATGAACTCTTTAATCCGAGTTTTTCATATATTGCCAGGACATTTTTGTGGACCTCGCGGGCAACTTGGTCATGTAGGCTGTTACCTTTTGCATCTATTGTGACGACAACTGGTCCGAACCTATCCACCTCGAAGATCCACATTGCCTCAGCCATGCCGAGATCTGACCATTCTACACCCTTTACCTTCTTGATCCCCTGCTTTGCGATTAGCGCTGCTCCACCAGTGAAAGAGCAGTAAACCGCTCCGAATTTTTCGCATGCTTTGACGGTTTTTTCACCCATTCCCCCTTTGCCCACTATGATCCTGATCCCAAACTTCTGGATGAACTGGTCTTCAAATTGATCCATTCTGGTGCTAGTGGTCGGGCCCGCTGCTATGACAACTCTCTCGCCTTTCTTCTCAGCAACTATCGGACCACAGTGGTAAAGAGCTAATCCTTGCAGGGACAAGGGTAGTTGTTTTCCTTCTTTATCATATTGTAGAGCACGCCTATGGGCTTGGTCTCGCGCCGTCACGAGCGTTCCCGACAAATACACATTATCACCAACATTCAGTTTCTTCACATCGTCTCTTGAAATTGGTGTTTTCAACTCAAAGATCGCCATGAGATCACCTCAAAACACTGTGCGTAAGATAACTTACGGTACCGTCATTACTCAGTCTGGCTGATGCTTTCCTAGCTGCCCAGCACTGGATCGCACAGGCTACAGGCAAGGAAGCTGTATGGCAGTAGGAATGAAGTATCTTGACCGCTAGTGTCGTATACTTCCCACCCAGACCTTGGGGGCCGATTCCTGTCTGGTTTAACAATCCATAAAGCTCCTTCTCGAGCGAAGCGATTTCTGTATCCGGATTAGTCTCATCCAGCGGACTAGTCAAGGATCTCTTTGCAAGGCTCATTACAACATCAGCCGTTCCACCTATTCCGACACCCACGATAATCGGGGGACACGGCTGACCTCCAGCTTCAACAACAGTATCGATGACGAATTTCTTGACACCCAGTACGCCTTCTCCTGGCCTTAGCATCTTAAAGGAGCACATGTTCTCGCTCCCGGCTCCTTTTGGAAAAACTGTAACCTCTAAGAAGTCAATGTTCTTGTCCATTTCCCATTCGATATGTGGAACCCTTAGACCAGTATTGTCTCCAGAATTCGCACGGCTAAGTGGATGAACAACATTGGGGCGTAAAGGGATCTCATTGGTCGCACGTCGAAGGGCCTTTGTCAGCGCGTCTTCTACGAAGCTAATTCCCTGAAACCCGTGTCCAGCTCTAACATAGAATGAGATGATCCCAGTGTCTTGACACATAGGCAACTTCAACTTCTCTGCTAACTCAATGTTCTCCAAGATAGTCTTTAGCTGCGTTCTCCCTATCTCGCTTTGCTCCTCTTCGTAAGCTTTCTTCAACTTGCTATGAACATCCTTTGGAAGTTCGGTGACTGCCAAAGAAATTAGTTTTAGACCTGTCTCTTCGATCGATTTCGAGTAGTCCATTTCAGTTCACCCTTCCAAGAATAGTGTTATTTATCAGATCAACCCTTACTCAGACTTATAAATTATGGCAAACCTCTGGTTCTCAATTGAAAACCCAAAACCCCAGATCACATAGAAGGGACGATTTGGCGATGAACCTTCTGCACGATGTTAAGAGGCATGCTAGGAAGGTTTGCATAGTAATAGAGCACCTCGAGCCGATCCTCGGAAAATGGATTTGGCTAGAGTACAGTCACATCTCAAAGATAGCTGGCTATGAAAATCTGCTTTTCACGAATGTCAAGAAAGCGAATGAGGCAAAGAAGTTGAGTACAATAGGAAAGGTTTCCCACAAGAGCATAGTCGACCTGAAGAGAAGCACGAAGGGGGGTATGATTATTCTTGATCCACAATCTCCGACGCCATTGTCTCCAGGGGATTTCGCCAATGATACGAGCCTCTTAGTGGGAGGTATTCTGGGGGATCATCCACCCAGAGGGAGAACGAGACATGATTTGACAGAAAAACTTCCAGACTGGTTAAGCCGCAACCTGGGACCACATCAATTCTCTGTAGATGGTGCTGTATTCGTTGCTTTACGGGTAGCATCAGGCAAACCCATCACTGATATACCCATAAGACTAGGGATCGAGATAACTATCAGTAAGCGCTATGCTAATTGCCTCCCCTTCGCTTATCCCGCAGTGAGGAAAAAGCCGCTCTTAACACCAGGACTCAAGGAATACCTCAGGCGTGGAATACTCAAGGACGAGGAAACCCTACTTAGAACGGGAAAACCTACTTCCGTGATCTAGAAGCACTCTCAGAGTCCTCCTCCAGGCATCACAGTGATTCCTCTGGAACTTACCTCGAATGGATACCTTCTTAGCGAGTGTGAACTTGCTCTGAGCTTCTGGGCCACGAGTGATCTTCTCAACTCCCCGTCTTCTTCTCTGAGGTAGAGCACCACAACTCCTTGAGCGATGTATTCTTCAACTCCGAACCTAGACAACTGCCCAGATTCATGCGTCATCTCGCTAGTCATTATGGAGGTAACGTTAAGTTCTCTTAGGAGGCTTGATAATTTGTAAATGGCCGTTCTCACCGACGTTGCGTCATCAAACTTGATTCCTATAGCGGAAAGGGAATCAATTGCGACCCTCTGAGCGTCAACCTTCCTCGTCGCACGGTAAATCTCCTGTGCAAGAATATTCATGTCAAGCTCGCGACGAATCGCATACTCTTCGTCAGATGGAATTCCCGCCTTGCTTGACGCCGCATCGATTATGACGAGTTTATTCTCTTCTTCAAGTTTCCTGAGATCCCAGTTGAATTGCTTGGCTTCCAGCCTTAGCTCCTTCGGTCTCTCTTCAAACGTGACGAAGACTCCGTGCTCATTGTATAGGGTTGCGCCGTTATACAGATACTGCATGCAAAATATCGTCTTCCCCGTTCCTGTCCCACCGAGAACGAGTATGTTTGTTCCTTCTATGAACCCTCCATGCAGTATGCTATCAAGTCCAGGTATTCCGGTGTTCACACGTGGCGCGGACAATCTCCTTCCTCTCAGTCACTATTGTTCCTTATACCGCTTTAACAACCTCTTCTTGAGCCTTTGTTTCGCCTACTGCAGAGCTTCTATCAAGAACCTCTTTGAAACCCTCAGTTGGAGGGCTTACTAGCTCTTCTCCTTTGATCAGCTTTGATATCCTCCACACGTTCAGATCGAGTACATCAGGGTCACTTCGAAGTCTTGAGAGAATTCTATCGAGCTCAAAATTGTTTCGGGCAACAACTAGTGCATAGATTGACGTCCCGCCCTCGCCAGAAGCCAGCATACGTATATTGGAGTTGCTGCGCAGCGAACTAGTTATCTCCTCAGCTCGCTTTATGCTTATGCTGGGAATTATGTGCCCTCCAACGCTGATCCGAACAAGAGCAAAGGTTTCGTAACCTAGACTTGAGGAAGGTATCAGAACGGTAAAGGCCTTGATAACATTGTTTTCTCTTAGCTTCCTTACCCTAAAGTGGACTGTAGTATCAGGAACCTTGAGGATATCTGAGATCTTTGTGAACGGAACACGGGAATCTTCTTGAAGTATTGCTATAATCTTTTTGTCTAACTCGTCCAATTCCACTCTTCTTCACCCTTCGCCCTCTTGTTTTGGGAAAATAACAACAGATAACTCATTTTGTTATTTAGACTATTAAGTTTTTCGTGATCGATTGCAGGAATCGAAGTTTCACAACGTTTCGTTTAGCTCCAAGGGTACATCAAAGTAAATACGGTGCCCCATATTGCCGTGAAAATGAAGAGATAAGTAATCAATCCAGAGTATAGCATTCTTTTCCATCCCCCCACTTTTGATGGTTCAACCTTCAACACGTAGACGCCAACGGGGTACGTAGCTAAGTATATCAACAGACTCGCGATAATACCCCATTTACCCAGAAGAATAGGGGTCGACGAGCAAACTAGGGCTGCAATCAGCGCGAATATTGCTTTCAACCAGTAAAGCTTGTCTTCATTGTTCATGTCAAGAATGCTCTCCTGAAGGAGTATAGTCACAATATGAGATCAAAGCGTTCTATGTCTAACTTCGATATAGCTGTTTTGCTAAACGAAATAAACCAATTTGTTACAGATGGATGGATCAGCAACATCTACCAGATTAAAGAGGTTTTCCTATTTAAACTAAATACCAGATCAGGGGAGAAGACACTCTTAGTCGAACCGGGACGCAGAGTACATTTGACTCAATATGAGAAGGTCATGCCAAAAACCCCAACCAACTTCTGTGCCGCGCTCAGAAAGCATATCAGAAACGCTCACATCGAGAATCTTGCCCAACATGATCTTGACAGGATCGTAATAATAACGATCAGTCTTCACTCGGAGAAATTCACACTCGTAGTCGAATTGTTTGGTGAAGGCAACCTGATTCTCTGTGACCAAGAGAATAGAATAGTTCAGGCAAGGCACTACAGAATAATGAAAGATCGATCTATCAAGCCGAAGGAGCAATTCGCCCCGCCACCACTTAGAGGAACCGACTTGATGAATCTAACCGAGGATGAGATAGCATCAATACTTAGTTCCTCATCTGGTGGTCTTGCTGAGACGCTAGCAAGCAAACTCAACATGGATCCGATTTATGCTGAAGAGATGTGCGCATTGGCAAGCATAGAAAAAGGCCTAAAATCTAGGCAGCTCACCAGAGGAGAAACAACAAAAGTACTTGAAGCGATAAGGCTTATGGTAAGCAAGCTTGCAAAGGGTCCATATGATCACCAAATAGTGTTCGACCAGCAAGGCAGACCTCTGTCAACGGCTCCATTCCAGTTGAAGGTATTTGAGGGCTTGCCAATTAAGAAAACCGAAACCTACAACGATGCGCTAGACGAATTCTTTAGCACAGTCGAAGTCGCTGCTGGAAAAGATCTGAGCACAAGCGAATACACCAAAGAAATCGGAGAAATTGAGATTACCATTAATGAACAGAAAAAGAAGATCTTGGAATCTGAGGAGCTCGAGAAGAAAAGCAGGAGGCTTGGTGACCTAGTCTATTCAAACTTACGACTCGTCGAAGAAATACTCTATACAATAACAACAGATAGAAGAAAGGGAATAGCGTGGCAAGAAATAAAAGAAAGGGTCAGAAAAGCAAGAGAAGAAGGGAGCGGATCATTAAACAGTATTGACTCTCTTAATGAAAAGGAAGGAACCCTGACATTAGAACTCAATAGCGAGAGGATCACCCTCGACATACGTCTGCCCGCCACGGAAAACGCTTCAAGGTTCTACGAGACCGCAAAAAAAGCGGGATCCAAGAGGAAGGGTGCTGAGGTAGCGCTACAGAATGCCCAGATGAAGTTAAAGCAACAACAGAGACAAGAGGCATCGGTCACTGAAGAAACTCTCAGAAAGAAACGCGCCAAGAATTGGTATGAACGATACAGGTGGTTTGTGTCCTCAGACGACTTCTTGATAATAGGAGGACGTGATGCAAAGACCAATGAAATTATCGTTAAGAAAAGGATGGAACCTAACGACATATTTGTGCACGCTGATGTTCATGGCGCACCCGTTGTCATTGTCAAATCTGAGGGAAAGGACGTTCCAGAGACTACCCTTGCCGAAGCCTGCCAATTCTCGGTCTCATATAGCAAGCTGTGGAAACTTGGGACTGTGGCAGGCGAGGCATATTGGGTTAAGGGTGAACAAGTCTCTCTCTCCCCTCCTTCAGGAGAGTACTTAGAAAAGGGTTCATTCATGGTCAGAGGAGAGCGAACCTATGCGAAGGGGATACAGCTAAAGATTTCAATAGGTGTAATCGATGAAGATGGGTATGCTGTAGTAGTAGCAGGCCCTCCATCTTCCGTAGCTAAGAGGGCTAACGTCAAGATCGAATTGACACCGGGGGAGGAATCTAGGTCGAAGCTGGCTCATGATATTAAAGAAAGACTACTTAGACTAGTTGAACCAGAAGCAAGGCAACGACTTCAGAAAATTCCATTGGATGAGTTCCTCCTATTATTGCCTTCTGGAGGATCTCGCATAACAAACTAACCAATCCATTAATCTGTCAACCAAGCGGAACTCACAGGACCGGGCAATCTCTTGTCATATGTCAGTCTTAAATAAGAAAACCGATATCAATCTACTTGAGGGAATAATGAACTCATCGATGAGGAGGAGGGAGACACAAGATGTTAGTCAAAAAGTTGATGATTCAGAACCCTATAGTGATCGATAAGGACCAGTCGGTCTCATTTGCCATAGACTTGATGAGAAAAAACAGAATATCTCGTCTCCCAGTCTTGGACAAGGGTGTCTTAGTTGGCATTATTACCGAAAGAGATATAGTGGCAAAACTATCTTCCGGAAGGGCAACTGGACTCTCATCATCCAGCATCCGAGTCTCAAGCATAATGACCTCCAATCCGATGACAATATCACAGGAAGCAGACGTTACAGAGGCAGCCAAGGAAATGGTGGCCCATAATGTAAGCTGCTTACCTGTCATAACAAAAGAAGACCGGTTCGTGGGGATCATAACCAAGACGAGAATGCTGAAACTATGTCTTAAGGTCGATAACATCTATGTAGGCCAAGTCATGACAAAGAATCCAACAACAACATCTCCAAATACGCGGCTAGTGAATGTTGGGAGACTTCTTCTCGAGAAGAATCTGAACCTACTCCCAGTAATCGATGGAGGAAAGTTGGTCGGGTTGATTACGGATGGATTAATAGCTTTAGCCATGTTCAATATAGTGGACAAGACTGACGGAAAACACGTAGACAGACAAATCCGGCAGGGTACTGTGAGTAGCGCAATGAGGTCAACTCCCCCGTTCTGCAAACCCGATTCAAAGATCAAAGACGCAGCCAAGCTGATGATTGAGGAACGATTAAAGGGATTACCAGTCTTGGACTATAACAATAGACTGGTAGGCGTAATCACAAAAACAAATCTGACTCAGTTGGTCTCCAATAGATTAGAAGTCTAGTCATACTGAACTCGTTCTTCGCGGAAGGCCTCACATGAGAAGAGTCGAATTGAAGATTGTAAATTCAAAGATCTTCCTTGAGAATGGCATAGTCGAAGCAGGCGTTGCCGTCGACAAAGGAAAGATAGTGCGAATAGCCAAGGACCCTAACCTTCCCCCATCGGACACAACAATAGACTCCCGAAAGATGCTGATGCTTCCAGGAGTGGTCGATGTTCACGTTCATCTCAGAGACATGAATCTCTCCTACAAAGAGGATTTCTCATCTGGTACGGAGGCAGCCGTGATCGGCGGCGTTACAACGGTACTAGATATGCCTAATACATTTCCGCCAACAACAAATGCGGAAAGGCTGAGGGAAAAAATTAGCAAGGCCTCCAACATGATATACTCCAACGTGGGCTTCTTTGGAGCGTTCCCGCTGGAACCAAATGAAGCAAGTAAAATAATGGAGGAGGGAGCCGTAGGGTTCAAACTCTACCTGAATGATCCACAGTATGATTCCTTCAGAAAGGAGCCGATGCTAACAAGATCACTGAGATTAATGAAATCCAGCGACTGTCTAGTGGCAATACATGCCGAGTTCCAACACGAGCAGAGAGAGAAAAGAGAACCAAGCAACCTCGACGGCGAAATACGGCATTTCGTCTCATCACATGCCCCACAGCTTGAAGTCGACGCTGTGTCGATGTGCGCTAAGGCGGCTAGAGAGTCCAGCGTTCACATTCACATTTGTCATCTGAGTACGGAAATGGCGCTCAATATAATAAACGGTGAAAAAGGCAGACAAGTCCCATTGACCACTGAAGTAACACCCCATCATCTTCTTCTATCGGATGAAGAGCTTTATCACTTCGGGTCGTATGCAAAAATGGTTCCACCGCTCAGAACAAAGAGGGACTGCGATAGTCTGATGCGAGGACTTACGAGTGGAGCCATCGACATAATTGCGAGCGATCACGCCCCACATGCAAACGTAGAAAAAGACGAAGGATTCGCCGATGCGCCGTCTGGAATCCCTGGTCTTGAAACGATGCTTTCACTTATCCTTACAGAGATGACAAAAGGAAGAATAACTCTGAAGAGAATTGTTCAGACAATGTCAGAGAACCCCTCAAGATCCTTCAACTTGAAGAATATAGGGAAGATCTCAGAAGGCTATAACGCAGATCTCACACTGGTAGACCTGGCAAAGGAGAAAACGATAGACGCGCAGTCATTTCACTCTAAGGCGAAGTACACGCCTTTCGAGGGGCGACTGGTAAAAGGAATTCCAGTTTTAACCATCGTAAATGGAATTCCAGTAATGCAAGATGGCGAAATCATTGGTAAACCTGGAAGCGGGAGAATAGTAAAGCACGTTGCAGTACCTTTAGCGCCGTGAAAAACGGAGTCAAGCTATTAACAAGGCGTTTTGACATGGAAAAACGGGTCGCTCCCAGCTTTCTTGTTGATCAAATGTTGGGTGACTTGGCACGTTGGCTCCGTCTTCTGGGCTATGATACTCACTATTCAAAAGATCTTGATGACGAGGACCTAATTGAGCAGTCAAGGAGCGAGAATCGAGTGTTGCTAACATGTGACCAGAGTCTCCATAAGAAAGCTCTGAAGAAGGGCATTGTCTCACTTCTTCTTAGACCCGACACCCTTGTTAAACGACTTGCGCATTTGGTCACGGTTTACGAACTTGAAATGAATCTTGATCCAACATTGTCCAGGTGCCCGCTCTGCAATGGAGAAATAGAAGGGGCCACCGACAAGAGCAAGATTGTTGGTAAGATTCCATCAAAGGTTATAGAAGAAAACAAAGAGTTTTGGGTCTGCAAGAACTGTGGCAAGATTTACTGGGTCGGTGGGCATTGGGAAAACATGAGAAAAACGATCGAAGAAGTTAAGCACCAACTTCAGCTCTCTTCCAACTGGCAACTTGCTGACCAAAACTCTTGAATGCGGATCCGCATCACGAATTGTCTCAACGATCCTCAATCCACAGAAAGTAGAAAGCTTTTAAGCTGACTATTTGTAAATCAGAGCTAGGAGGGATAGCAGTATGAGTTTGAAATTCTTGACTTTGGATGACGTGGAAGTCGATTCAAAAAAAGTCCTCGTAAGGGTTGACATAAATTCGCCAATGAAACCCGGAACGGATCAGATATTAGACGATTCAAGGATAGTAGCCATCCTCGACACGTTGAAAGATCTAGAAAAGGCCAGAGTTGCCATTCTGTCACATCAAGGTAGACCCGGAGAAGCCGATTTTACATCAATGAAATCTCATGCACAAGCATTAAAGAAGTATTTGGGAAATCGATTGAAATTCGTCGAGGATATTATAGGACCAACAGCCCTAGAGGCCATTCAAAAACTCAAGAACGGCGATGTACTTCTGCTGGACAACGCCAGATTTCTCTCCGAAGAAATCATGGAAGGGACACCAGAGCTATTCGCCAAGACTCATCTCGTCAAGAGACTCTCACCTCTCTTTGATTTGTTTGTGAATGACGCTTATCCAGCGGCACACCGTGCCCAAGCCTCAATGGTCGGATTCCCTGAGGTTCTACCTTCTGCTGCGGGTAGATCGATGGAAAGGGAACTAAAGGCGCTCAACAGAGTGCTCTATGAACCTGATAGACCAAGTGTTGTGGTACTGGGAGGAGCAAAGGTGTCAGACAAGATCAAGATTCTATCCAGCATACTGGAGAGGAAAAAGGTTGACAAGGTTCTCCTGGCAGGGCTTATGGCCATCGTTTTTCTCGAAGCGTCGGGTGTAAGCCTTGGCGAGAGCAGCAGGGGAAATCTGAAGGATTTCGAATCGCTCAAGAAACAAGCTAAGGACCTATTAGAGAAGTACAGGGATATAATAATGCTCCCCAAGGATGTTGCCGTAGCCATCGAGCAAAAACGAGTTGAAGTTCGAGTTGACAGAATGCCCAAGGATGCTACTGTGATGGACATAGGAGAAAACACCATTAAGGAATACGTGGACATAATAGCGAAGGCAAAGACAATTCTTGCAAATGGACCGGCCGGAGTCTTTGAAAATAGAAACTTTTCTAAGGGAACGCAAGAGATCCTAGAGGCGATAGCACAGTCAAAGGGTTTCTCCGTTATCGGAGGAGGACATTTGGCTGTCTTAGCCAAGGAAGAAAATCTCGATAAGTCGATGGGTTACGTTAGCACCGGCGGGGGAGCTACTATGGCAATGCTAGCTGGACAGAAGCTACCTGGGCTCGAAGCCCTTTACCGAGCCGTTAAGAGAACCAAGCAGGAGTAGTAATTTTGGAGCCGCCGGCGAGAGTCGAACTCGCGACCACCAACTGTCATGTCTGGTGCATTACAAGGCTGGCGCTCTGACCGACTGAGCTACGGCGGCAATCTTTCCTTCTCTTGGGATAAAAGAGTTACATATATATTTAAAGACCCTATATTCAGCCTCTGCCAGTCTCTCAGGTGCCATGTCTGCATAAAAAGAGAATTAAGAAGAAACAGGGTTAATGATTGAGAATGAAGGTGCTTGTCCAAGGCAAAAGAGGAATGGGCGGGTAGTCTAGATAGGAGTTCAAGAGAATCCCTAGGCTGGCCATGATTCCTGCCTAAGCAACATGCATCATATGGGATGTTGCCGCAGAGTGGGAGCAGGAGATTGCTCGCAATGGATCGATAGCAACCTGAGGTCGCCGGTTCAAATCCGGCCTCGCCCACATACTATCATATTTGAGACATCGATCTTTAGCAAGCGAGGGGATTCAGTCTGCTTAGAGACGACCAAAGTCTAGCCAAGATTAAGAAGAGTGGACAGGTTTCAGGCAGTGAGCTAAGAGGTATGTCCGCGAGATACGGAGAACGATTCTGGAAAGGAATCAGGGCTGCCATAGAAGGAAGTGTCATCAAGCATGTTTTTGGTCCAAGCGGGCGCGAAGCTTGGACTGTAAAAGGTAAGAAAATGAATTACTTTGTAATAGATGACTTTTACTGCACTTGTGATGACTTCTACCTCAACGTGATTATAAGAAGAAAGTTCCTTTGCTGTTACCATCTCTTAGCCAAGACGATAGCTGAGGCGTTGCACACATATGAGTTGGAACCCTTGGATGACAGCCGATATCTGACCTTCATGAGGGGATTGCGAAGAGTCGCGAGACAGGACCCCTAGAACAGGAGAGCCCTACAAAAGAGAGAAATAATAAATACCCATTCTTACTTCACGTAGGTCGAGAGCCAAACAGGAGATGATGAATAGTGGCAGCAGCCTTTGACACGCTCCTCACGATCCTGTGGGTTTTGATCGGTGTGGCTGTCGTGTTCATTCTCGCGTATCAGATATTCGGAGAAGAGGAAAAATCAGTTGTCTAATTCTTCTGAGAAACCCTTTCACCTCTCCGCGTGCACTCTATCACCCGATGAGAACATACATTGGGTGCTCCGTCATATGGTCTTGAAGGATAGTTAGAAAAGCTTAGTAATAGAAGCATTCCTCGAAGTCAAAGCCTACGTCGCTGGCCGCAATTGATTGAAGACCTCATGGCCAAGGCGACGGAATCCCGTAGCCAGATTGCTTAGTTTATAAGGGATATGAAGCAGGAACACGACAAGACAGTCAATCCATTTCTTAGAACAGATCTAGGAATATATACCGAAGTTCTGGGAAGGAAAGCAATAGAATGAGTGAATGCGTTCACTGAAGCAGGGGGCTATTTCCTTTTTTGCTTCGGACTCCGCCCAGTTTCAGAAGCAATTAGAGAGCTTTAAGACTCTGCATCTGTAATATCAATATTAGTGAGTTCACGAGGCTAACGAAGAATGAATAGACTACCAAGAGTGGCGCTTGACGAAATAGTGAGTAGAATAGTTGAGGAAAAAGGGTTATCCAGAAAACAAGTCTTCGAGCTGATTGACAAGAAGAAAAGCACACTCAGTTGGATGATAAGTGATGAAGGAGCCGCCGATCTAGTTGCAAAGGAGCTCGGCGTAGAGATCTATCCAGATCTTGATGATGAGGATCTCAGTCTCACGATTGGCGATCTTGTTACGGGAATGAGTAATGTCACAATCACTGGCAGGGTCATGAGAGTCAATCCTGTAAGGGAGTACACTGACAGAAACGGCAACAAGGGATTTGTAACAGACCTAGTCATCGCCGACAAGAGTGGAGAAGCGAAGACCGTATTATGGGGCGAAGCGACCAGTTTCGTTCAAACTAACAATGTCAACGAGGGCAGTATCGTCAGAATCCATGATGGCTATGTAAAAGAGGACTTAGGGGAAAAGATTGAACTGCATGTTGGTAGAAGAGGACGAATAGAAATCAACCCTCATGATACTAGGGAAAGTGACTTTCCTCCAGACTTGGCGAGGAGTATGAAAGTCAACGAACTGAGACCTGAAATGAGAGAAGTTAATGTTAAAGGGCTTGTTCAGAGAGTTTTCGGTACGAGATCCGTGCGAACCAAGGAAGGAAGGGAAGTCCGGCTGTCAAGCCTGATCATAGGAGATGAGACTGGAGCCAGTGCGCGGGTGGTCTTCTGGGATGACAAAACATCTCTTGTGGAAAATGCTAGAATAGGGGACATTATGGAGATTCGCTCGGGACAAGCACGCTTAAATAGA
This sequence comes from Candidatus Atabeyarchaeum deiterrae, assembly GCA_037310415.1. GTDB lineage: Archaea > Asgardarchaeota > Atabeyarchaeia > Atabeyarchaeales > Atabeyarchaeaceae > Atabeyarchaeum > Atabeyarchaeum deiterrae. The sequence goes on along the minus strand of CP147780.1, from coordinate 677,386 downwards.
AATGGTGGAATCGAAATCCATATCAACGCATCATCAGCTGTCAAAATGGTCCCTTCAGTAACTGCTGTGGTCGGTACGACTGGAATCGAGAAAGCCAAGGGAATTATTGAAAGTGAGCGGAGAACACGAGGTGTTGCCCTAGAGGGTTTGATAGCTGATGAGCCTCTTCTTAGAGAGTTCACCCGCAGTAATGGTGTGAAAGGTAAGATACTCTCATTCATTCTGGCTGACAACACTTCATCGATTAGAGTTGTGGCATGGGACGAAGATGCTGAGAATCTTAGAGAGCTGAGAAAAGGTGACAGCATCGCAATCAGAGAAGGAAACATAAGACGTGGAATAAACGCTGAGGTAGAAGTACATATCAGAGATTCGAATTTGGTCACTGTCAAGAACGGCATAGAAAGGATCGCGTTGGCAGATCGTGGATTAAGATATGATCTCGCACGGGTAGAAGACAGAGATAACAGAGTCCATAGGAAGAAGATAGTCGAACTGAAGGATGGGGAGGTCGCTGAAATCAGAGGGTTGATCACGAAAGTCCAAGATAGACCTCTAGTCTATATGGCATGTCCGAAATGCTTCAGAAAAGTTGACAAGAAAGAAGAAAAATGGCTCTGCATAGAACATGGCAGCATCGATACCCCCATGCCAAGAGTTCTATACAGCCTAACCCTTGATGATGGAACCGCTATAGTAAAATGCACGTTGTCAGGAAAGATTGGCGAAGAACTGCTGGACATGAGAGCTGATGAGCTGCTTTCTGGCATAGAAGGCAACACAAAAGAAAATGCATCAATGCTCTCAAATGTTCTCGGCACAGACGTGATCCTGGTAGGGAGGTGCTCTCTGAATCAGAAGTTGAACAGGAGTGAACTCAGAGTTATCAGAATAGTTAAACCCGACCCCAGAATTGAAGCAAGGTCACTGCTTGAACACATCAGAAACGAGTTTATTATCTAGAAGGGACATTGTTATGACGAAAACTGAGCTAAGCCGACCATGAGTTACTTTTAGAACGGCGTACGAAGATATGGTTGTGTTTGAGATGGGCAGAAGACGCAGGAAGGTTATCAAAAGAATTCCAAGAAGAGTGCCGGTGCTTTTTACGTGTCCCTCATGCGGAAACAAATCAGTCAAGATAATGATAGACAAGAGTCACCATGAAGCTTCAGTCAGATGTGGTAACTGTGGAATAAACAGCAAGCTTGCTGTCGGCAAACTCACCGAGCAGGTAGATGTCTATGGAGAGTTTATTGACAGCTACTATGCTTCGAAGAAGTAAGACCCTCGCCAACGATTCCTAAATCGTTCGAACTAGAGGGAACTGTATGCTGAAGTAAAACATGAGGATTGCTACAACGGCACCTGAAAGGGATGAAATGAAGTTAACCCAGTTGTTTCCGAGTAATCTGCTACCTCTCATAAGCTCTGCTGGCTCGTCGCAGTGAACTCTATGCTCTGTTATCTTGTGGCATGCCTTACACTTGTACGATCCCTGCAGAGTTGCGCCAAGAAAACTGTCAATGGTGCTTCCAAAGAAGGCCGACACGACACATATGATAAGCAGGTTTGGACCAAAACCGAGAATGCCTTCACTTGGTATCAGTCTCGTCGTAATAGCGAGAAGCCAAGCCACGGACCCTATCAAAAGGCCGCCTCCGATTATAGCTGCTTCACCAAGAGGTGATATGCCTCCAGATGTTCCGGGTACAACTTTTGTCTTGAGATTGGTGATGAGTCTGGGCTCTCTTGGATAAAGCAACCCGATTTCGGTGGCAAGTGTGTCTGCGGTTGTGGTAGATATCGCTCCTATGAAAGCGGCGAAGAATATGTCTGCGCTTCCAGTCAAGTAAATCGGGTATATTCTCTCGAAAATGGCGAAGACTGCTGGGATTCCTCCGTTAGCAAAAACATTTCCCCACGCCCTTGCTCCATGCTTCCCTTCCGCGACACCGAGTTTCCTCTTGAATTCATACTTGAAATGTGTGAACTGAGCGGTGACCAAGTGAAATGTCAGGATCAAAACAAACCAATACCAGCCCCCGAAGACCCAGACTGAAAGCCCTACTACTAGACCTGCTATTAAACCAGAGAAGTTGACCGCTTTTACTTTCATTGAAAAAACACCGAAACCACCAACAACTAGTAAACCAATTAGAATGCTGACGGGGTCGAAGTTAAACGAAGTCATCTTTGATCGTCCTCAATGGACCTAACTCATAAAGACCTGTTGTCATGGACAATGCATATCATTCTAAGAACAGTCATCAATGATGCCGGGATTTGAACTACTACTCCTATTGCTGATCAAATAAAAGTGTTATGTCTTGAAGGGATCATACTTCGGCAAATCCCTAACAGTTGGCGATTAATCGACAATTGATAAAGGAACCGATCGATCTATCATATATCGAGAATGAACCTAACCTTGAAACCCCTATCGCTCTTAACTATCAGCATTTCTTCGTATGTTACTGCTTTTACCTCGGTTTTCCCCAAATGCTTCTTAGGGTCGTAAGGCTCACCCTCTGCAATTCCCCTACCGATCAGGGCATCTTCTTTCTCGATGAATTGGAATCTGAATTCTGAGAAAACCATCCTCTCGACATCAAACCTGAAAAGCAGTTCCTCGAGCCACAAGTACAACAAACCTTCGACGTCACTTGCCGAAACCTCAACATTCACACTTGATTTCGGCACAACTTTCGACAAGTCAACCATCGTATCGAACATGGCTTTGGCAGCAAAGCAGAATGCTTCCTCAAGGGATCCCCCGTGCGCTTCAACCATAACGTCAGCAGTGTGTTCAAGGAATTCGTACCCCACAATGATTGCCCCCGACACGGTGTTTCGAATGTGAGATCAGATTCCCAGCTAGATGGCATTTGGAAGAGGAATTTGCCAGACACCGAACCTCTATCTGACTACTCGCCGCTTTCAGCCCACCCAACAGGTACTACTCATCCCCCAGAATCTCATTAATAGTTTGGCGCCGGGGGTGGGATTTGAACCCACGCGCCCTTTCGGGCACAGACTTAGCAGGCATGAGCCATTACCAAGAGTGGTTTTGTCTGCTCCCTACCAGGTTCCCTGAGACTGGTCGAATTCGTCTCTCTAGGACACCCCGGCACGCATACGCATGGATCAGGACATCAAACACAGTTGGTGCCCAAAAACCACCTAATCTCCACATCAGGAAATCTTTATATTTAATTTTTCGGTATCCACATTGGGGTTATGAGCCTAGGCGGGGGGCTAGGGACCTAGACTGATCCCCAGCCATAGGCTAGAACTCCCCTGTACCGCAAACGCCCTATACGGCGGGCCGAATGCCGGCTTGAGGCATTCCAAGCGTTCATACAGCCTTTTCCGAGGGACATGAAGCCTCGCCCCGGAGGGCATCTGGTGGTCGAACATCTCCTGTAGGGGAGATGGAGAAGACCGTTGTAGACAAATCCGACGAGAGCCGGGAGGCAGCAGTCGTAAGTTTGACCGGGTGCGCTTTCGGATTCACGGGGTGGATTCCCTAGAGAAGGGTACTGGTGAGCGTAAAGGATGTCGAGAGTCGGGGTTCATAACCCTTTCCATGTTCACTACTCATTTCTGAGCTAAGTGTGATAAGAGTTTGCACACATTGCAGAGAGTGTCCGAAGAAGGCTCACCACAATACTCACATTGAGTAAAATCGATATCTCGTCTATAGTTTTCGAGAAGGGGGGCTAAGTCCTCCAAGAATCTGAGTATACCGTATTTTACTCCTGGGTTCCTGGCTTCAAGAGTGTTCAAAATCGATTCAATGTCGCCTCTGAGCACATTAAACGAGTATGGGCATTCTTGTGAGTGGAACTCTATTCCTTTGTAATATGCATATAGAACAGTTTCCCGCTCAGGAATCGCCCGAAGTGGTTTAATTCGAGGTACGAAGTTCTTACATTCGGAACTTGTAGCCGGAACCAACTTAGCCAAGCGATGAATGTCTGGCCGTAGCACGTTCAGGAGTATGCTTTGAGACTCATCATCCAAATTATGCCCAACGGCTAGCTTTGTGGCTCCGAGCTCTCTGGCCATCTGGTTCAATGCCCTTCTCCTGAGTGACCCACAAAAAGAACATGCGCTAGCGCCCGAGTTTTTCACTCGTCCATTTTGCATAATCTCATCGATTGTGTAGCCGAAAAGATCCTTAAAAGAGAATATAGAATGGGGTATATCGTGCAACAATGCATTTCTCTTTGCTACAGCTATACTCTCTTCACGATAACCTGATATTCCCTCGTCAACCGTAAGAGCCATGAGTCGTGAATTAGGAAATTTCTCTTCGATCTGCTTCATGATGTGTAGTAAGACCACACTGTCCTTGCCACCTGAGAGCCCTACTGCTATTCTGTCATCTTCCTTCAGCATTCTGTTGACTGTAATCGCTCTCCTAACCTTATCTTCAACTGATCCAGTGAAGCATACTTTACATAAGTACTCACCAGAGTAGGGCCTGAATGTGACAGCGTTCCTACCGCACTTTGAGCATTTATTCAATTTCGGACCGCCTGCACAACTAATCTCATTGATTTTGGTCTTCACTGTAGGGTTAAATGGTAGTCAGCACATAACCATGTTTATCAGCTGCGCCCGTACAGCAAAAAGTTAGTAACACGCAGTAGAACTAGTGTTCATGTGACAAGTCCGTATGGTTCTTCAATGGAATCGGATCTCAAGACCTGTTATAAATCTGTTGGACAGAGAAAGATGAAGTTCAATGAGAAGAGAAATCAACTTGTCTCAACTCTTTCCGATTGAAGCAGAAATCAATGGTGGAATAATCACTATCTATCTTCACAGAATCATTGCTGGCGAGTTACCGTTAGCTCGGCTGAGGAACCTTATGAGAAGGGGTTTAACAAGTGACACATCAAGAGCTGATATTATAGTTAAAGACGGAGAATTGATGCTCATTCTTGATACATCCTCCGGTGATAGGGTAGATGATCAGAAACTAGTTGACATTGCGAGCAACTTCATCTCAGCACATTTGCCCGGCACGCTCAGGAATCGGATCACTGGAAACAGACTCATCTATGTGACAGACTCTTCTGGGATCCCCTTGATAGGACGGATTGATTTTGGGATAATCGATAGAGGAACAAACCTAATTCAGGTTAGACCAATAACCGGGTGTGTCCTCGACTGTCCTTTCTGCTCCGTCGACAGTGGATTACACTCGAAGACCCGCTTGACTGATTTCATTGTCGAACCTGGATACATGGTCGATGAGATAAGGAAATTATGCGAATTCAAGGGATCGCAATCCATCGAGTTGCATATTGATGGACAAGGAGAACCGACACTCTATCCTTATCTGCCTGAGTTAGTTGAGAAGCTTTCAATGATTTCTGGCGTTGAGACAATATCACTCCAGACTAATGGAGTTCCATTGACGGATAGTCTAGTCGATAAACTGGAGCGGGCCGGACTTTCTCGGATAAATCTCTCAGTAAATGCATTGGATTCAGGGAAAGCATTACAGCTTTCAGGTGAAGTAGGTTATTCTCTTGGACATATTCTCAATATCGTGGAGAAGATATGTGAGTCAGACGTTTCACTACTTATAGCCCCGCTGTGGGTTCCTGGTCTCAACGACGATGAGATTCCCAAGATAGTGCGATTTGTTAAGAAGATTGCGAATAGGTCAGAGTGGCCTTTGCTTGGCATTCAGAATTACTTGATCCATAAACATGGCAAGAAGGTAAAAGGTCTCAAGCCTTGCTCTATGAAACAGTTCCAGAGTGAAATAGAGGCTATTGGCAAATTCTATGATGTTCACCCTCTCATTCTGACCCCCACCGACTTTGGAATAAGACCGATGGAAAGCTATCCAAAACCTTTCAGAAGAGGCGAGATCTGCGAAATCGAGATCCTAGAATCTGGTCGAATGATGGGGGAGATGCTTGGCGTCGGTAGGGACCGATCTCTACATGTTCTGACAGGCGACACGGACACCCATTCAAGAAGACAGGTGCGTATGATTCGCACCAAACACAATATATTCGTGGCAAAGGCGACTGGCTCATATCATCAGACTCTAAGGAACTCGAGGCAAAAACAGTTGAAACCTATTCCATGATTCTAGTCTGTGCCACTTGGGTTTCTCTTGAATCGGTCGAGAATATCACGGAGTCTCTCTTCAAGAATGCTTGCCGGAATGTCATATAGTGTTATTCTCCCTTGTCTGCCTCGTTTACCTCTTTCCACTGGGCCCACGATCAGACCCATGAATCCGAGATTGATCAGAAGACTAACATTCTTTCTGAAAGTCGGCTTCAACTGCGGCGAGAATCCTTCTTCCTCGCAGACTACACGGTAGTAGTCGAAGGATTCGTCCACCGTTGTGGATGTTGATCCTTTGGTTTTTAGCATCCTAGCAATGCTTAGCGCAGTCAGAACCTCATGAGGCTTTAGAGTATAGAACATGTCATACCTTAGTTCAGGATAGACATTTTCCTTTGCCTGCCTTATCATTTCAGCTGTCAGTTCCGTTCCACCTTCTGAATCCGCCCTTTTGCCAGCTTGGTAGAGCATTTCGATGCCGTGTCTCGCGTTCCTTGTACTTGCCGCTATCTGCGCTACCATATCCAAGATCTCCTCAGATACGGTACCAGGGACAAAAGCTGTATCCGCCCTGTAACGCAGAATTTCAACGAGATCCTCTTTGCTGTAACTAGTCATATTTATCTGGTCGTGAATGTGCCCTGACAAAGGCGCGCTCAACATCAATCTCCATTCGGATGGCCGACTTATTACAACTGTTGAAATACGGGACTGACCAAACCCATATACCTCTGATGCATGCAACACACTCAGGATTTCTTCGCCGCCAAGAATCGGTGCCTCGTCTATTACGATTACAAGTTTCGCGTTCTCACTAACAAGTCTCTTAATAAGCATGCTAAGGAGTTCTTCGTCTGAGAACCCACGACTCAACACGTGAAAGCGCTCAGTTAGCATGTTCCTTAGAATTGCACTCTTTGTACGAAAAGTATAGCAGTTGAAATATTCGAAAAGTATCCTGATGTTCTTCTTACTTGCAGCTGGCACTATCTTCTCCATGACAGATTTCGCAAGGGCCGATTTGCCTGCCCCAGCTTCGCCTACTATCGCAATGTTGACACCAAATGAGCCATCTCTTATGAGAAGAGGTCTGAAATCCTGCACCAAACGCATGACTTCCCGTTCTCTTCTCGGAAGTTTCGGAGGAACGTACTCTGAAAGCAACGTAGCTTCGTTCTTGAAGACGGATTTCCCAAATAGTATTTCTTCAACAGCATTATCTTCCAATCTTAATCAACCTATGCGCTACAAAATAACAGCTAAAACTCCCATCATCATTACTTTATTCTTCAACGCGCTTAGGTAGTTTGGCCTATAGGTCTATTGTGAAGAATTCGCTTGACGTAGTTTAGCCTGCCTCTCACGCGCGGTGAAGCCTTGATTCTGTCCGCACCTTCAACTTTCGGGGTTTGCTTCCTAACTTTGCCCGCCTTTGCAACCGAGCCATGCGATGGCACATTGATTTCCTCCTAGCTGGATTAGATAGTGAGAGAAAGAACATAGAAGGCTATTTATGAATTTCCATCTTGGAAAAACCCCACAGAGAGATGAAACTCTTCATTGCTTTGACGATGAGACTCTCATTTCGTATGCTATAAATCCGTATCCGTCCGAATTTCTTCTCGTAGACAAACCCAGCATGCTTCAGTAAATCCAAATGCTGAACAACTGAGTTATGGTTTAACCTGGTTAACCTGACAATCTCAGAAATACAAAGCTCGTCGTTCTTGAGCAACATCTTTATGATTCTGATACGGCCCCTTGAAGAGAGTATCTCTTCAACAGGTATAGTCATGTTCCTATTGTCCAAGATTCTCTCTGACCCGACAAACATGATACTGATCCCTCCGCTGTCTGGTGAATGTACAGACCCATGAATCAGCATAACTGATGGTATCCAGTCGACGGGTTTCCCAGTCTATAGAAATGAGAAAGCACTAATATAGAATAGGGGAGGGAGAAGTAAAAGTTATTCTCCAACAGACGTACTTATCCGTTAAGACTGAACTGAGACTCAGAACTCAAGATCTTCATTCATCCGAATTTCAGCGGGGTCAGAGTCATCATCGTTGATTTCCACTAATTGCTGATGGCTTAATAACCTTTTGCACTGAAAGGATAGGAAACAATGCCGAATGTGAGTGCGGCCGCCGGGATTTGAACCCGGGTTTCCTCCCCAAGAATAGAGAATCTGGGTTAGAGACTTGGGAGGCCTTTGGATGGAAACTGTCTCGTTTCCTCTGTCCTAGACCATTCTAGGTTATTCGTTTTTGGAAGGCACTGTCTAGACCACGGCCGCAGGTCTTTAGATAACAAAGACGGAGCAGATAAATGTTTTACGGTGTCAAACAAGATCTGGCTCGCCGTGAACTTGGGCTTTAAATATCACTGCAGACACTAGTCTGCGGCGAAGCCAGAATGAAGCCGAACAAAGCAGAAAAGAGTTTAATTCTGAGACTACTGAAGGACAAGAGGGGTTCTCCGCTTGTAGAAGAAGGAATGCTAATAGGACTCTCTCTCGTTGTTATAGGGATAATAATCGGACTCGTCCTCCAAGTGCTTGGCTGGTCTGGCGACGCACTCAGTTCGGTATATCAGCAACTCGACCGAATAAAAAACGATCTTCTAAGGATGTTTGGCGGAGGCAACCTGTGAGAACTCCTGCCAACTTCTAGTGCGTTGGTGCTCCGGCCGGGATTTTCACCTCAAGATAGAAAGATTCGAACCCGGGTCCGCGGCTTTCCCTATCTGGGCTCGAGAGGCCGCTATACTTGACCGGACTATACTACCGGAGCATGAATCCAAAGATAGCATATCTAGTTCAAAATCTTTTCGGTCAATCTATGCGCGCTTGGAATGCGATCAAAACAAGATCAGACGAGTATAGTGGCGAGACTCCTATGAACCATGTGACCGATAGAATTATAAAAGCAGAAGCATATTAGATAGTTCTCTCGTAAGCGATTACCTAGAAGTATCTTAAAGACACGATAGGTGCTCTCCAATGGGCAAAGTCAAAACAGACACTGTCAAGCGAACAGCACGTAATCTCTACACGCGGTACCCAGACTACTTCAACACGGACTTTCCTGGCAACAAGGAAAAACTGAAGAATGTCCTGCTAACTCCTTCCAAGAAAGTCCGAAATGGGGTTGCTGGTTACCTAACGCGCCTAGCACGGATCAAGACGAGGGAGAGCCACAACGAAGAGGAAGGAAATGTGGACTCCGAAGAAGAAATGGAGTAGGGCGGTTATCAGTTAGACCGAAACTTGTTCACAGAAGTCGTATCGGTTCGATCGATTTTTTGCAGGTCTTCCACGATCCCAGATCCAGTGCAAGGAAATCACTCCGATCAAATTAGTGAATAGAATTGTTGCCCACCAAGAAACCAGCTCTTCATTCCGGAGATTTCAATCAACCCCATGCGATATTTTGTGATAGCGATTTTCAAGGAATTGGGGATTTTGGGTGAAGCGCAACTGAGGAAGATAAGAATAAGGTTTCTGTCAACGATGAGAAACATAGTCGCTCCGAACGAGACTATCATTGAGGTTCAAGCTGAGGCAACAGTCGGGGATTTGCTTGGATCGATTGCTACCATGTATGGAGAGACAATGGCAGCTCACTTGTTCCAGCAGGACAGAAAAACGATGAGAAGCGACATTTTAATACTTATTAACGATGTAGATATAGAAGTACTGGATGGAATCAGTACAAGACTGTCGGAAGGAGACGAAGTCACTCTAATGCCTGTGGCTCATGGGGGATAGCATCATGACAGGAGATAGTGGGACAAGCTTCGTAAAGAGGGGAATGGATGAGATAGTAGAGTCTGTCAAGAGAGCTGCTGATCAGCTTAATCCACAACAGGTTGAAGCTATTGTCGAGATTCTCATGGGGGCAAGAGACAAGAAGATACTAGTTGTAGGCGCTGGTCGCTCGGGTCTTGTTGGCAAGGCTTTTGCTATTCGCCTAATGCATCTGGGCTATCAGGTCTATGTGACTGGCGAAACCATAGTTCCAATACTCAGCTCAGGCGACGTCGTAATCGCCATATCGGGCTCGGGCACAACGCGTCTGGTTGTAATGTCTTCCAAAATCGCGAAGGAAAGGAGACAAGCTAAGGTCGTAGCTGTCACCTCATACCCTGATTCTCCTCTTGGGCACTTAGCAGACCAAATCGTAGTCGTGGTTGGTAGAACGAAAATGACCAGACAAGAGAACTCATACATTTCGAGACAGATAGTGGGAGAGCATGAGCCACTTGCACCTCTCGGAACTCAATTTGAAGTGGCTGCCATGATTTTTCTCGATGGTATCATCGCTGAACTAATGCATCGACTCGGTAAGAAAGAGGAAGATCTGAAGGCTCGTCATGCAACCATAGAATAAGGAAACGCTTTCATTTGAAATCAGTATCTGAACCCGGAATATCGTCTCTCTTGGGGATTTTGCTGAGGTCTACTCTTACCAGTCACAGACAAATTACGTGCATTTACTTTATTCGAAATAATGTCTTGCACAACAAATTCAAAAGCATACCCCCGAGAAGTCTATAGAATGGGAGGATTTGATTTGGCGACACCGCATGTTAGCATAGCGATACCTGCATCCATAATTGCGGATGTTCCAGGACTCCAATTGAAAACCTTCAAGATAGGCCAAGTCGCGCGCGCTTCCGCGATCTATCGCGTCGAAGAGATATTCATTTATCCAGATCTCATTCATGGAGAACAGAAAAACGAAATGGGTATGATTTCTCAGATCCTTCGCTATGTAGAGACGCCACAATATCTAAGGAAAAGGCTTTTTCCATTGTCACCGGTACTGAAATACGCCGGGGTTCTCCCGCCTCTGAACACACTTCATCACCCAACCAACAGCCTTGTAGCGGCTCTACGCGATGGCGAATTCCGTGAGGGGGTTGCTATTGCTCAAGATAGGACTGGATCCCTCATAGATGCAGGGCTGGGAAGGCCATTGAGAAGCTCAGAAAAGGTCCCTAAAGGGAAGAGACAAAGCTTCCGAGTCAGAAGAAAAGGCGAAGATGATGTCCAGCTAGATTTGGTGAGTCGCTCTGAGATTCCCGGGTACTGGGGGTTCAGAGTAACTGAGTTACAGGAGACATTAGGAACTTTCATGAAAAGAAGAACATTCGATCTGTACATCCTAACGTCTAGGTCTGGCTCACCAATAAAAGATGTCCTAAAGAGGCTGCAGGAAGAGCTTAAGAACTCGAGCAAGATCCTGGTTGCTTTCGGCTCTCCAAAAGAGGGACTGGAAGAGATACTGGCTAGAGAAAGTCTAGACGAGACCACCGGAGACTACAGCTTGAACATGATCCCCAATCAAGGGACGCAGACTGTAAGAACAGAAGAAGCAATTCACGCAACACTTGCCATCATCAATTTGATTATGTGAAAAAACATACGGAAGATTCATAAGACGTATAACTTAAGAGTATATCCAAACCCAGGAAGGAAATTAAGCGTACTTGCTCTTATGTTTATAAGCCAAATAGTAATTGCCGCACTATCACTTGGATTTCTTCTTCGTAGGTAATATTTCTACAGGAGGCTCCCTCGATGGGACATAGAAAACAACACGCCCCCAAACATGGTTCGCTCGCCTATCTCCCTAGAAAAAGGGCATCTAAACCTTGGGGACGTATCAGAACCTGGCCGACGCGCACAGGTGAGCCCTTAGTATTAGGATTCGCTGGCTACAAAGCTGGTATGACGCATGTGATTCTAATGGAGGATGCCCCGCATAGTCCATTGCGAGGACGGGAAGTGGAAGTTGCAGCCACTATCATAGATTGTCCTCCAATAGTTGTTTGCGGAGTGAGAGCCTACATTCATACTCCATATGGACTAAGATGCAAACACGAGATCTGGTCGAAGAACTTGAAGGAGGATCTCTCACGTAATTTCCCGATGCCTTCAGATACCAAGACCGAAGAAAAGCTGGCAAAATTGAGCGCAGACTTGACCAATGTGGATACTATCAGAGTAGTGGCACATACCCAACCAAGGCTGGCAGGAGTTTCTTCAAAGAAACCAGTAGTAATGGAGGTCGAAGTCGGTGGAGGCTCAATCTCGGAGCAAATCAAGTATGCAAAAACCCTTCTTGGCAAGGAAATTAGAATCCGTGACATTTTCAAAGAGGGTGGCCTTGTCGACGTAATCGCAGTCTCGAAGGGTAAGGGATTCCAAGGACCCGTAAAAAGATGGAACGTGAAGGTTCTCCAAAAGAAGTCTAGGAAAACTGTCCGAGGTGTGGGAACACTTGGACCTATCAGTCCGCATAGTGTTATGTACACTGTTCCGAGAGCCGGGCAGACCGGATATCATCATCGGGTCGAATTCAACAAGCGCATTTTGAAGCTGGGCGACCGAGGGGAAGAGATTACAGCTAGAGGGGGAATTAATAGGTACGGAGTAGTAAAGGGAGACTATGTGCTCTTCCAAGGCTCTGTTCCAGGCGAAACCAGGCGACTCATTAAGCTGCGATTCCCGATAAGAGGCAGCCCAAAAGGCGCTGAAGCAGCACCACACATCTTACACATCCACAACACAGCAACAGAATAGCAAACTCTAGGAGGAGTTATAGATGGCAAAGACGGTGAGTGTTCTAGATTTGGAAGGCAACCCAGTGAGAAGAATAACGCTCCCAGAAGTCTTTGAAACACCCCCAAGGCCAGACTTGATCCAAAGAGCAGTCTTATCCTCAGCCTCCGCTCGATTCCATCACCATGGAGTCGATCCAATGGCGGGCAAAAGAACAACTGCATACTCTCGCGGACCTGGCATGCATCTAGCAAGGGTACCTAGAAAAAGAGGAACCTCTCACCCAGAAGCGATGGCTGGAGCTTTCGCTCCCATGACAGTAGGGGGCAGACTGACTCATCCGCCTCGGGTGGAAAAGCGCGTCAAAGAATTCATCAATAAGAAAGAGCGACGGCTGGCATTAAGATCAGCAATAGCTCTAACAAGCGAAATGGAATCTGTGAAGAGACGCGGGCATCTGATTGATGATAAGGTGAAGATCTTACCTATAATCTGCGTAGACGAAATTGAGAGTGTTAATTCGACACAAGAAGCAAAAGCAGCTTTAATGAAATTCGGCGTATGGACCGACGTAATGCGGGTTCTGGATGGCAAGAAAGTCAGAAGCGGTCTGGGCAAAAGAAGAGGAAGAAAGTACAAGGTACCGTGTGGTCCTTTGATGGTAGTATCGAAACCAGGCTCAAAAATCAAAGGTATGAGGAATCTAGGTATCCACGTCGTCTCAGTTTCAAACCTGGGCGTGGAAGACCTGGCACCAGGTACACATCCAGGGCGACTCACTATCTGGTCAGAGTCAGCATTAAGCAGATTGAAGACGCTTGATTGGCTAAGTAGCGGTGGTAATCAATGACCAGCGAAGACTTGATCATGAGACTTGTAATCACGGAAGCGGCCCTTGAAACTATCGAGCGGGAAAACAAATTAGTTTTCATAGTGGCCCGAAAGGCCAATAAGCACATGATCCGTAGGGCAATAGAAAGACTCTACGCAATCAAGGTAATGAAAGTTAACACGACGATCCTTCCTACAGGGGAAAAGAAAGCATACATCACTCTAAGACCTGAATTCAAGGCCAGCGATATCGCTACGAAGCTTGGCGTATTCTAGATCTGAGAAAGTAGCAGAATGAGGGTGTTCCAACACGGGCAAGAAAATCCTTGTGCAACGGAAGGGTAGAGGAACTTCAACATTCCGATCGCCTACCCATAGACGTCTCGGCGAAGCGAAATACCCACCTCTTCATGGAGGCGAAGCGTCCTACCTTAGGGGACATGTGAAGGATATTCTTCACGATCCAGGTAGGGGTGCACCCCTCGCGATGGTGAGATTCGATGATGGGACTCAAGTGCTTCTTCCAGCATGTGAAGGTCTTCGGTTGAATCAACCTATAACTGTTGGAAGCTCCTCCTCAGCGCGGAAAACCCTCTCGCAAGGAGATGTTCTACCTCTCTCAATCGTGCCAGAGGGGACCCCCGTTTTCAATATCGAAGGAGAGCCGGGTGACGGAGGCAAGTACATAAGATCCTCTGGAACCTATGGATCCGTAATCACCCACACTAATGCTGGGACCCTTGTACAACTCCCGTCAGGCGCGATGAAGACTTTCAACCCGTCGTGCAGAGCAACTATCGGCATCGTAGCTGGCGGAGGCAGAATAGAAAAACCTTTTGTTAAGGCTGGTAAGAAGTACCATCTTTCCCTTTCCAAAGCTTGGAAGTGGCCCATAGTAAGAGGAGTTGCCATGAATCCAGTAGCCCACCCGCATGGTGGAGGGCAACACCAACATGAAGGAGCACCAACCACAGTTTCCAGAAACGCCCCTCCAGGGGCCAAAGTAGGGCTTATTGCAGCTAGGCGTACAGGGACAGGCAAACATTCAAGAGCAGATAAGGCAACCTGAAACACAAGCACAATCCTGTCTTGCCCGTGAATAGATGGAACCCTCTTGCATTACTTCCTGCTTCTCTCTTGAATGAACTTATCATAGATCATCTTTACTCTTTCTGTAAGAGGACCTGAACCCTCAACCCCTGACTCGGTGACTTTGATTTTGTCAAGAACTTGGATCACGCGGGCCTCTTCCAAGTATTTGACCTCCCCCGGAGGGAATATTCTTTGAATCTCGTTTGCGAGAGTCCTTAAATCGAATGGCTCCTCAGCCTTGATTATTTCTCTAATAATTGAGCCGTTAATTATCAGTCTGTGAAAATTCTTTCCCTCGTTGTCCTTGGCACCCGCCAAGCATACGCTCAAAGAGTTAGGATCGTAACCTTTCAATTCGCCGGAGTAAGTTTTTCCACCGGTTGTAGTAGCCACAACTGCAGATCCTATAAGAGAAGCCAGTTCTTTGAAGAAACCTCTCACGGCCGCATCTTCTGGCATTGTGATTCCTCCTTCGACATGAAAGATCATCCTAATCTATAAAGCTATCTGCGAGAACCCTATCACTTCAACCCTTCAGCACCTATAACAGATTGCGCCTAGTTCCTCGGCTTGCTCCCAGAATCATGCTCATGCATTCATGCAGGAAGCTATGGCACTCAATCGCATGATCAGAGGGTAACTGTCCTCTTATCATGATCCCAGCTGAAAGGTACGGAACCTCAATCGTTATAGTCTGGAGAATCGCACTCATCAGAAAGGCGCTATTGCACGAGAAAGGCAGAGCCAATCAAAGTTCTCAGCGTCGTCCTATTGCTATTCTATTACCTTTTGAAGTGACCAACTGTAACTTACATCTTACTCGTTTTCCCCAATAAGGATTAGCAGGAACAACTCCGATCACTCTGTTGGTGAAGAAACAGATTGACAGCTGAGTTTCCTGAACAAAGAGACAGGTGCGTTGAATGCCAAGGTAAAATACTCTTGGAAAACGGAGAGTATGTCTGCAGCAAATGCGGACTCGTGGTTTCAGATGAATTGATGCAACCAGAGTACAGCACTTGTTCATATCTGATTGACACCCTTGGTAATGGCGAGAGATCCCATTCTTCGCTTGGGAACAGGTTACACATAGTCGACAGTCTCGGCAGCTACATTGACTATCACAATAAGAGCTATTTCTGCGATTCTCAGGGCCAACCGCTTTCATCAAAGAACCAAGCATTGTTCCGAAGATTAAAATACAATTATGACCTGAAGTCTCGCACAGATAAGAGGGAAACGGACTACAATGCACTACGTATCCTCAATCGAGCCTCCGTTCTATTACGGCTGTCCGACAATGTCAGAAACAGGGCAGCCTATTACTACAGAAAGATCACCTCTTCCAAACTGCGCCAAGAAATAAGTAACAGGCTAATAACCGTAGCAACATGCCTTTTCATAGCTGTAAGAGAGTTCAAGGAATGCGCACCCATCACCATCCAAGAACTAACTCAAGTGTTCAGAGGTTTGGGTCACAGAGTGAATGTGAGAAGCGTGGTAAGAGAACTACCCACACTTCAGAGCAGACTGGGAACTGGATTGCACGTCAGAAGAAGCGAGGAATATCTCAACAGAATCCTTTCCAGCGTCGTCGTTCAACCAGAAATACGACGTAAGTTGGATGATGCGAAGTTGAACGTGGGAGAATATCAATCGACCATCCTGTCTATTGCCCTGTCGATTTTCAGGGTTATGAGTATGGCAGCAAGGGGAGGCCGCAATCCATTCATCTTAGCCGCTTCAACCGTATACGCCGCAGACAGGAGGCTATCGCAAGAGAGGGGTACGAAACCTGTTCTGACGCAACGAACGCTTGCAAATGCAACGGGTACGGCTGAGTATAGTCTGAGAGACCACTTCTGCTCCCTCCTCAAGAAGCATTGCATCCTTTCTGACGGGAAGCAGCAAAGCCAACCTTCCGTCTTCTCAAATGATCTTGCAGAGCATGATCAAATTGGTGAGTAGACAACACTATTGTAGAATAACAGTAAAAGACAAGACTAGTGAAGGGAACCGAGTTCAGCCCAGAGACAAAAGACTCCTAGTCTTATGTAGAAAACCCGAGGACAGCATCTGCGCAGGTTATTCGGCGATCCCTGATCCGTCAGCCAATCGTGCCTGCCTCACCCGCATAGTGAACCATCTCAGAACCAGAGTTGCGGGAGGAGCAGTGGACGAGATCGCGATAATCTCATCTTCTAAAACAAGACTGTACACTCATAATCAGACACAGATGATAAACGAAATTTCTGAAATTGTGAACAAGATCGGTCTGGAACTCGATGAATTGAGCAGAAGCATCTCCAGTTGTAGATGCCAAAGTCACAAAGCGTGCCCAAAGAAGCGAAGGGTAATTGCCAATGAAACATTCGGGGAAGAAGATCTGAGTGGCGATCCTATTGGAAGTTACATAGGTATCCTAGGTGAGAAGCGGTCATGGGAGAGAATGAAACGATTGCGACTTCCATGCTGGAAAACATACTTCAATTTCCTAGAGTCAGCAAAGCGACATCTTCTCAAATCAACCTTGATATCCAAGTTCCTGGAACAGAAATCAGGTTACAGTGAAAATGAAAGGGAGACAGTGTATGGTCACTTCTTTCAGCCAATCATTGTGCCTAGAATACGTTCTTCGGAAAAAGCGCAATCAGTTAAGGGATTCACACCAGCCGAAGAATATGAAGTCGGTCCGTTCACTGTAACTATATCGGTCGATCAGAATCGATGCGAGAATCTGTATACAGTATGCTCCTTGATCGACAAGGACGACAGTCTGCGCACAATCGTTGGAGAGATCACGGCAGAGATAAGGGATACCCCCAACATTACCTCAAGCCACACATTTCTAAGTCTAAGTGAGCTAATGCGAACAAGGGAACGGGAAGCCCTGAAACTCATACGAGAGAGATATCCAGAACTTGCAGGGGATGTCTCGTCCTCAATAGCAGAACTGTGTTGTTACATGTCAATTGGAATTGAGTCAATCGCGCCTTTCCTAATTGATGAACAAGTCGAGGAGTTCTTCATCGACCAACCAGGCAGCTCCGTGTACTTGGATCATAGAGTTAGAGGACGATGCAGAACTAGCATAACACTATCGGCTTCGGAGCTCAAAAGAATCGAAACGAGGGTGAGAGCAGAAAGTGGTTTCCGACTCGATCGCCTGAACCCGTCTATTAAAACTGAGATAGCGACTAAGAAGTTCACAGTAAGAGCATCCATAGACATTTCACCTCTAGCCGCAGACGGGTTTCATCTTGACATAAGAAAGTTGGATATGAAACGTCTATCCTTGATCTCTTTGATAAGAAACGGGACATTGTCGTCAGAGGCAGCTGCATACCTTTACTTCTGTATCCTGAGAAAAACAAACATAGTCGCAGTGGGAGAGCCTGGATCAGGAAAGACAACGATTGCGAATGCACTTGACCTACTCACTCCTCCAAACTGGAGGAAAATAACGATAGAAGATGCAATTGAGAGTATTCCTCAAAGAGACCTCGGAAAACACCAAGTGCGACTCAGAGTCGAGCCCTTTGAGGAGGCAAAGGGGCTTAGAAGCAAAGGTAGAGAGATCATCTCTCTTCTGCACAGAACGCCTGACGTAATATATTTGGGCGAAATCCAGACGGCATCACATAGTAGAGCCATGTTTCACGCTCTCTCTGCGGGGTTAACGGGTCTACAAACGTGCCATGCCGGCTCAGTTGAGCAAGCGATTCTGAGATGGGTCATTCACCACAAAATACCCCCTATATGTCTTAATCAGATAGGCATAATAATCCACATGAAGAAAGTTGGCATCGGTCTCGAATCAATCGAGAGGCGCAAAGTTGTCAGAATATGTGAAGTAAAAAAGGATGAACAAACCACTGGAATGATCGACTTTTCATCTAATTCTGTCCAGTTGCTGGACATCTTTAGGTGGGATCCATCGTCTGATGAATTGGGGAGCAGAACCGACTTATTTGAGACACCGTCATTGAACGCAATAAAGGAATTCGAAGTTCTTTCTAAATCGGCATTTGAGAATGAGATTAGCAGATACAGATCACTATTTGAGACATTAGCAAACAGAAGCGAGATTGACATCGATTTGACTACCAAGATTTTCGACGAGATCTACAAAGATAATGTCACTCTGAGGAACGAGAGACGTGACAGCTTAGTATCGCCTCAGCACGGATTGAGAAGCCAATCGAACAGTTTATAGAGGCAGGATCTAATTCATTAGTTCTTGGAGTGCATGTAGAGTGTGCAGGTACTCGTTCAGGAAGAGGGACGCGAAGATTGGCTGTTACATGCTCACTCGCTGGATCGGCACATCGTTGATCACAATCACACTTAAGATATGAAAGTCTAGTAAAAAGAAAACATGCTAGCCATTTTCTCACAATAAAAACATGCTCTGAACATCTGGTTTCAGGACCCGACGGTGTGTGATATGACTTACACCGATACGAAGGCATACTTCGACGCTCTCGAATATGAAATGAGGAAACTGTACGGCATAGCTGAGACAGCTCGCGCCAAGGGACTAGATCCAAGCGAGAAACCCGAAATAGCTAGGGCCCATGACTTGGCTGCGCGTGTAGAGAGTCTCGTTGGACCAGACAACGTAGCCCAAAGAATAAGGGAACTCAACAAGAAACTCTCCCGTGAGGAAATAGCCTTTAAAATCTCAGAAGAGATAATCTACGGCAAGTTTGGCAGGTTTGATGACGACGAGAAAGCTGCTGAACAAGCTATAAGGACATCACTTGCAATCTTGAACGAGGGAGTCACAACTAGCCCACTTGAAGGAATTGCCAGTGTTAGGATAAAAAGGAGATCAGATGGTGGCAACTACTTAGCAATATACTTCGCAAGTCCTATTCGTGCATCAGGAGGAACAGAGGCTGCACAGACAGTACTAGTGGGGGATTTCATTAGAAAACTGCTTCACCTTGACAAATACGATCCGACAGAGGACGAGGTTGAGCGATTTGTAGAAGAAATCGAATTATACAGAAGACAGGTGACCCATCTTCAGTATCCGTCCAGTGCTGACGAAATCCGGAAGACTGCCAAGAATCTGCCAATTGAAGTAACAGGTGAGCCGACCGAGCAACTTGAAGTCTCAGGCCACCGCGACCTACCTCGAATAGGAACAAACAAGTTGCGCGGTGGAGCCATACTCGTACTCAATGATGGAGTGATCTCGAAGGCACCCAAACTGAAGAAGATAATCGACAAGATCGGCGGGGAAGGCTGGGAGTGGCTTGATGAGCTAAGAACAAACGAGAAACGCGACAAGAGCGATGACAGAAAGAATATAAAACCAAACCCCAAGTACTTATCTGAAGTTATCGCAGGGAGACCTGTCTTTTCGTATCCTTCCCGCGTCGGAGGATTCAGACTAAGGTACGGTAGGTCACGGAACACTGGGTTGGCAGCCATCGGGCTGAACCCAGCAACTATGGTTCTATTGGATGGGTTCATTGCGCCAGGAACACAACTTGCGGTCGAACGACCTGGAAAAGGGGCAATCGCCCTCCCTGTCAGTAGCATTGAAGGGCCCATCGTGAAACTAACAGACGGAAGTGTAAAAGCAGTAGACAGCCAAAGCGAAGCCTTAGAATGCCTCGGGAAGATTGCTGAGATACTCTTCTTGGGCGACATGTTGGTTGCTTACGGAGAGTTTCTAGAGAACAATCACCCGCTCGTTGAATCAGGATATTGCGAGGAATGGTGGCAGAAGGAAGCAACTGGGGCAATCAAAACGCGGTTTGCCGAGAACTTGTTATTGGCCAGCCAATCGATAGGCATATCTCAGGAGAGACTTCGAGAACTATCTTCCGAGCCCTTCTCGGCAAGACCCACGGCTCATGAAACCCTAAGACTCGCTAGGCAACTAGGGATTCCTCTGCACCCAAGGTTCACCTATTTCTGGCACGACATAGTAGTCAGTGAGCTATTGCTTCTAAGAGAGGCACTGAAAAATGGGACCCTTGCTTTGAAGGGACACAGACAAGTTTTGCAGCTGTCAAAAGACAAGAA
Organism: Candidatus Atabeyarchaeum deiterrae; assembly: GCA_037310415.1. Taxonomy (GTDB): domain Archaea; phylum Asgardarchaeota; class Atabeyarchaeia; order Atabeyarchaeales; family Atabeyarchaeaceae; genus Atabeyarchaeum; species Atabeyarchaeum deiterrae. The sequence goes on along the minus strand of CP147780.1, from coordinate 656,748 downwards.
TACGCTCAACGTTCTCGAAAAACTGGGAATTCCATTTGACAGCTTCCCCGAAAGAATCGAACTCTCCGAACACCATTTGATCCTGTTCGAAATAATGGCGATATTCACGAAAACCATAGGATGTAAGCAGACCGATGATGTGTATGAACTGATTAGAGAACTCTCTGGACTTATTCTCAGAAAAAAGGCCCCCGTCTACATAGGAGCTAGGATGGGAAGACCCGAGAAAGCTATGGAAAGGAAGATGAAACCTCCAGTCCACGGTTTATTCCCTGTGGGTCTGGAAGGAGGAATCAGCAGAAGCATAAACAAGGCAGCAGAAAAGAGAGTAATTAAAGTCGAATTGGCCAGAAGAAAATGCCTTCACTGTGGAGAGGAGACACTCTACTGCAAATGCCAAAACTGTGGGAACAGCACGATTATTGTGAGGACATGTACGCGTTGTCAGATGATGACAAGCGAGGATGACATATGTCCCAAGTGTGGGGGGACAACTAGTCCATATCGCAAAAGGGAAATAGACATTCACAAGCTATTCGCTGACGCAACAATGAAGACAGGTAGTTCGCCGAGGGATGTAAAAGGCGTACAGGGCCTCACAAGCAGAGGCAAAGAACCTGAGTTGCTGGAAAAGGCGATATTGAGAGCTAAATACTCTCTCTACGTTTTCAAAGATGGAACCACGAGATACGATGCAACTGATGCGCCGCTTACTCACTTCACCGCCCGGGAAGCAAATGTCAGTGTCGAAGTATTAACTGAACTAGGGTATGAAGCGGACAATCTTGGCAATAGGCTTGTGAGCGAGGATCAGATACTGGAGTTGAAGGTACAGGATATAATACTACCGAGTGAATGTGCTGAATATCTTCTAAGAGTATCCAAATTCGTAGATGATCTGTTGAAAAGAGTCTATGGGCTTGAGCCATTCTACAGAGCCAATACTGCAGAAGACTTGGTGGGTCATCTGGCAATCGGATTAGCGCCTCACACTTCAGTCGGAATAGTTGGCAGAATAGTAGGATTCACCAAAACTTCTGTCTGCTTCGCGCATCCATACTGGCATGCGGCGAAAAGAAGGAATTGCGATGGCGATGAGGATTCTGTAATACTAGCTCTGGACGCGTTACTGAATTTCTCAAAGTCGTATCTCCCCAGCAGCAGAGGAGGAATGATGGATGCACCTTTGATAGTGTCGACAGCCGTAGACCCTGAGGAAGTGGATGATGAAGCACATAGCTTTGATTTGATGTCAGATTATCCCCTAGAGTTTTATCAAAAGACCCTCGAACATGCAGATCCGAAAAGCATAGAAGATATTATGGAAATCGTATCCAAGAGGCTTGGAAAGCCCGAGCAATATGTAGGCTTCAGTTTCTCTCACCCTACTAATGATATAGCTGGCGGACCCAGAAGGAGCTCTTACACTTTGCAGAAATCGACCCAGATGAAGCTGAAAGCTCAATTGGCAATCGCAACTAGGATAAGGGCTGTTGACTCTTCAGATGTCGCACGAAAGGTTCTCGAGACACATCTAATCCCAGATTTACTTGGATGTCTGAGAGCGTTTACCTCACAGAAGTTCAGATGCATGAAATGTAACGCCAAGTATCGGAGAGTACCGCTGATTGGTCATTGTCTGCGTTGCGGCGGAAAGATCCTAACAACGGTGTCGAGAAATACTGTAATAAAGTACTTCGATCTAGCCTCAGGAATAGTGAAAGACTACGATGTGGGCGCAATGTTTGCACAAAGAATTGAAATGATTGAGCAGAACTTGACATCCGTGTTTGAAGGCAAGACCCCAGTTCAGAAGAGACTGACGGATTTTAGCATAGCGAAGTAGCTTAATAAATAGCCAAACTGTCATACTAAGGCCTTCAAGAGATCGACATCTTTTATCATGCCACTCAGTGAGCCCTTGGCGTCGAGAACTGGCAATTGGTCTATTCCGAGCCGCTTCATCTTCAGAGCGCATTCTGCAACACTAGCTTGTTCGACACTTGTCTCGACATTCTTGATCATAATAGTCTCTACTGGTTTGTCGGGTATTTTCAATTTCCGTTTAGCGATTATTATTCTGTCTGAAGTGTCCCAATCCCAATCGGTTCCCTCGCTGTCAGCAGTAGTTTTTGAGATCTTCTCTTCATGGACTTCTTCGCTAACCGACAAGAAGTCTGACTCACCTACTATTCCTGCTAACTCGCCCTTGTCGTCTAGGACGGGAAGAGCTCGATAATGCGAAAGTTTCATTATGCGATAAGCTACAGGAAGGGGCGTCCCTGACCATACGCAGGTTAGGGTTCGCTCAACATAGGGCTTAATGATCTTTGTCTTGTCGGTCTCGATGACAACCTTGTGAACTATGTCAGTAACCGTGAGTGCCCCGATAAGCTCCTTCTTCGACGAGCAGACCAGTAGCCGAGTAAGATTGTCGCTTAATATCAGTCTGACGGCTTCTTTGATATCAGCATCCGGTGAAATGGCGACTGGGTCTCTTTTCATGAGAAGAGCTAATTGATCCTCTTCGGGTTTGCTCATGAGATCAGAACGGGATACCGCTCCCACCAGCAGCCTGGTGCCTTTCTTCACGACAGGCAACCACGTTAAGTCATTCTTGACCATAATGTCCATTGCTTCCTTTCTGCTGCCGGGCACTTCTATTGTAATAGGACTGGCCGACATTACTTCTTGAGCCTTAGTCATATGAAAACCTCCAGTAACAAGTTGGCATACTGAACTTCATAGTTCTGTTCTCACAAATGAAAAAGTATCTCTAGTCTCCCTCTACAATAGATAAAGAAGGTCTAATAGTATTTAAGAACTATAGTGGATGTCGATCCTCACATCACTTTATGTCGAAATACTCGTAAGCACCCGTCTGGGACTCAAAGCAATACTTGACTTTCTTGAAAGATCGCCTGAAGCCTTCCACTTCTTGACCCACGGCAGATGGATCTTTGTGATCAAAGATAACCCGTTTCATGAAAGTCGCTATTTGTTTCATATCTGATGCTTTCATACCGATCCTTGTGACCTCACTGGTGCCTAGCCTTATTCCTCCAGGAGCTAGATAGTTACGACCCTCCCTTATGTCCCAAGGTAAGAGATTCCTGTTTATGATGATGTTCGCAGCTTCCAATGCCTTCTCGCAAGCATGACCATTCTTGAGAGGAGTGTTTGTTACATCGACCAAGAGAGTGTGTGACTCAGTGAATCCCTTATGTCCGGCAAGAACATTGAAACCTTCCTCATGGAGAGCTTGTCCGAGTGCCTTCGCGTTTGCGATAATCTGCCCAGCGTACTCCTTGCCGAATGCCAGCATTTCAAGAAAAGCTATGGTCTTCCCAGCGACCGTGTTCAGATGATGGTTGCTTGTTAATCCCGGGAAAACTGCCTTTTTTATGCGTTCGCCGTACTTCTGCCAAGAGAGTAGAGCACCGCCTTGTGGTCCTGGTAATGTCTTGTGGGTACTCATAGAAAAGACATCGGCACCTTCCCTTAGAGGATCTTGAAAGCGCTCTCCAGCAATCAGTCCAGCGACATGGGCACCATCGTACGCTATGAAGGCGCCCATTTCATCCGCGATGTCTCTGAACTCTCTGACGGGGTGAGGAAAGAGAAAGACGCTCGCACCGAACATGAGAAGGTTAATGACCTTTCCTTTCTTGATCATCTTTCTGATACGCTTGACGCTTTCGTCAACATCAATATTGAACTCTTTCTCATCGTATTCAAAGTATCGGACTTTCAGTCCATGTACGGCTCCCGCAGTTCCGCCAAGATCCTTCTTTGCATGGCTAATATGGCCACCAGAGGGGATTGGCAAGGCCAGCATTCTGTCCCCTGGTTCAGTGAAGGCAGTATAAAGCGCTAAGTTGGCTACGACGCCCGAGATCGGCCTAACATCTGCAAACTCAGCCTTGAAGAGCCTTCTAGCTAACTCACCACAGATCAGTTCAACCTGGTCGATATATTTGGTACCGGCGTAGACGCGCTTTCTGGGGAATGCTCATACCATGACCGAACGAGCATTCACTCTCCAGGCCAGCCTTCAGCATACCGGTTGCCAAAGTCTGAAACGATAGCTGCACGGATAGCAGGACTTGGAACATTCTCACTTGCTATCAATGGAATGCTATTGTCAAACCATTTGTGATGTTCGCGCAGCAAGTCTTTGACTCTAGAATAGGTCTGCCGCAACGAATCTGTCTCCAAGTTCATTACATCCTCCAAAGAAACTCGTGTTGGGGTTATATATGACACATTCTTCAGAATACATAATTTAACCTTTCTTCTCCCGCAAACGGTAGAACGGCTGCAACAGTAACCTTAATAATGGATCCCATACTCCAAGGACGTAGCCAGAATCGATCTGGAGGAGTACTGAAATGTCCAGCAGAAGAAGACGAAGAGAAGAAGGAGTCATGCCAGCGACCGGCGCTGGGCTGATTAGGTTTTTCCAAGACGAAATGAAAGGCGTGAAGTTCAGCCCTACCGTAGTAGTTGCCATTTCAGTCGGGCTAATAGTAGTTGTGATACTGGCATGGCTAAGGTTCTACGGGATACTCCCATTCTGATGAGAATCGTGACCCGGTATAGTCTTTCAGTCGGGTATCTCGATTCTCAGGACGGAATCCAAGTTCACGAATATCGAGCTTCTCCGCTCCTTGCTGACTATTCTCGGAACGGGATCTGCGATTGTAGTCCTGATAACGAAAGCCTCGGCGTCAGCGAGAAACAAGGACGGAGGAGAATCAGAGAGTGCGGAGAGTGTGCCCTCATACCCAAAATTATCTTTAACAATTACTCTAATTCTTTTGCCCACACACTCGCTCAGCAACCCTATCGCAGATAATCTGGGTTTTGACTCCTCCATCTTCAGAACCACGCGAAGTCAAATAAGCCAGCTCAAAGAAATAAATCTATCCTCAAAATACAGGGGCTAGGAGTCCCAAGAGATTCCTAAGAGATTACTCCCGCTGAGCTTTGCTGTTGAGATAGAGGTCAAGTCAATACAACTACAATGATGCTCAGCAATACCGCAACACCAAACGAGATTGGAGCGAGTTTCTTCGCAACTCTAATCGAGTTCCTTATTCCTCTCAGAATGTTCTGCATGTTTTCTTCGCCGGCAACGTTGACACCTTTTAGGACCCCGATGCGCGCATTCACGACTGCAGTCTCTGCGTCTTCCTTGGCCTTGTTGGCCACTGAAATCGAGAGCTGAAGGATCTGGTCGTGGGAAGTGGAGAATCCCAGCGGGTTATATCCTATTTTACCCGGGGTCAAAGCACTTGTCGAATGAGTGTCGCTGGTGAGAACCTCAACAGAGTCGAAACCTGTTTTGACCAGTTCGCTTCTGAGCAGATCCCTTAGGCTAGGCACCATGTTATTTGAATCGAAGAGAACATATGCAATACTCTTCTCGTTTACTTGGATCACGATTGCCGATACTCCCTCTTCTCCCATTCCATCGACTCTCGATATGCCGGTCGACCTTATCTTTGCAGCTCCGATCCTGAAAGGTTCCCTACCGAACTTGGAGACCTCATGGGCAGCTTTCTGGGAAGCTTTGACAATCATCTCGCTGACTTTTGAACTCGGCCAAATATCATCGCTCTCAGGATTAACACAACTATGGGAATCAACGAAAAAAGCCTCTATATCAGACCTCCTTGCCGCTGAAGTTGCATTGTCCCCTACTGCAAGGCTTATGTCATCGATGGGAAGAGAGGATGACGAACTACCTATCAGAAGAGCAAGACCCCCGAAGATCTGGCACGCGACTGATACCCCATCCTCTGTCGCCCTCGCGAGTTGGCTTGAATACTTGGATGGAGTAGACTTTTGTCTCAGAACCGCAAGTATCTCCTTGTAGACTTCTTTGCACTGGCTTGACTTCACCAAGTTCTCTCCATGCGTGCTTGGACCATGTGCGCATACTACGGGGCAATCGAAATCCTCTTCCAATTTGCGCATCAGATAAGCCGGAAGATTACTCGAACCTACTCCCTTGAATGGCCCTGGGTGCACAGTCGGAACAATCATTATAGCTTTCATTCTTCCTCGTTTGTTCCTAAAGGAAAAACAGGCAAATCTCAAGTCCTTTCTCACCGAATTCCTTCCAATGATTTCTTCCAGTTGGTCCCCTGTGCCAGCACTCCATTCGCTGAGGAAGGATCTGAAAAAGACGCGACCATCGACACCAGTAAGTCGCCTTAGTTGAGAACCGATTGCTCTGACGTATGCGGATGTGAGGACAGCGAAGATGGCAAGTATGATAAGGAGAGTTGACAGGAAGATTAGGAGCCGATCAGTACTAGCGACGGGAAGAAGCAGGAAAAACTCGAGCAGCGGTTGAACGAGAGAATCAGCTATAGCGCCAAGGTAGTTGCCACTGACCGTGACGAGAGCGACCAACAACCTGATAGTAAAGCCAGCTGCTAACCCAAAAATGAAGAAATCAGGCAAAAGACTGGAGAATCCTACATAATAGAGAACCCAACCGATCAGAAAAACAGTGGTAGTGAAAGTCAGCGAGAAAAGTGAGACACCGAGGGCTCTCCTGAAGTTCATCACTTTTGAGATCCTCCTAGACACGCCAAGGGTCAGAACAGATGAAATCAGAAACGCTCCAATTAGGAGAACAAAACCGAACAGGGAACTCTCAAGGATATCCAGCAATGAGGAAGGCGCACTTAATGGATGAAGAAAGCTGAGAACAAAAAGAAGATCCATGGCAGCGCACATTAGAATCCCAATAACTACGATTCTAGATAGGCGAGGCAGCTTGAAAAGTCTGCTGTACATACTCGAAACGGTTTCTTCTCCCAAAAGCAATCACTCTCCGACGAAGTTGCCAATTCATGCAAATCGTGGTTTAGCATAGCTATCAGCGGAGCACGCTCACAAAATCGGTGACAAAAGACTGATGCACTTATGGAAATATGCAATTTATTCTCGAATATTTGTCTTTCGAAAGTTCTTTGTGCATACATGAGGAATGAACAAACATAAACTAATAATTGATTTATAACAATAGCTTCTAATGGATGTTGGAGAGAGAAAGAGGGATTAACCTCCGACTCAAGCACGGGAATGTTACTTGGATAGAAGATCAAACACTTTCTCCAGACCGAGCAAGAAGTCAGCGCCTCACGTGTTTTTTGTGGAATAGGTACGGAGATGCCAGATATCATGGCGGAAAAGATTTGGGAAATAAGATGGCATGGACGTGGCGGGCAAGGAGCTGTTACAGCGGCCAATCTATTAGCCAAAGCAGCAATATACAACAACTTCAAGGATTCGCAAGCCTTCCCATTTTTCGGAGCAGAGAGAAGAGGAGCTCCAATAAAGGCATTTACTAGGATATCAAAAGACTCAATCCTGGTTCACAGTCAGATATACAATCCTGACGTTGTGATCGTGCTCGATTCCACCATAATGAAGATCACAAACGTACTGGAGGGAGCAAAGTCCGATACGTTTTTGATTGTGAACACAACCAAGCATTCAAGTGATCTTGACCTAAGTGATACTAATCTGTTCGTTGTCGACGCGACCGGAATATCACTCGAACTCGGTCTGATTCTCGCTGGACAGCCTGTAGTAAGTACCCCAATGCTTGGAGCATTCTCGAAAGCAACAAAACTGGTATCCTTGGAAAGCATACGCAGAGCCGTTCTTGAGGAGTGGAAAGGCGAAGTCGGAGAAAAGAACTCCAGAGCAACAGAAGAGGCTTATAAGAGACTGTCTTTGCCGCGTCAGCAGATTGCCGTCAGGGAGTAGTCATAGAAGGTGAAGGCGAATGCGAAAAGGAACAGAGAGAAAAAACAGTCAAATAACAGAGTACGCAGAGCCCACGAAGGGAGCAGGCGGAAAAACAGGTCTCTGGAGAACCTTCAAACCCGTAATAACCAACGAGAAATGCAAAAAGTGCATGTTATGCTGGCAATATTGCCCAGAAGCCGCAATATCAAAAGGTAAGGGTGACCTACCCGAGATTGACTTTAGCTACTGCAAGGGATGTGGGATTTGCGCCAGAGAGTGCAAGTCCAAGGCAATAGAGATGAAGAGGGAGAGTGAATAGGTAATGGGCCGAATAATAGTCACTACAGGTAACTATACTGCTGCTGAAGCGGCAAGGTTTGCAAGAGTTGAGGTTGTTGCAGCTTACCCGATTACTCCTCAGACCACAATAGTTGAGGGGCTTGCTAAGATAATTGAGAAGGGTGAAATGAAAGCAAAATACGTGAGAGTGGAATCGGAACACTCCGCCATGGCAGCGTGTGTAGGTGCCTCGGCAGCCGGGGCGCGAGTATTCACAGCAACGTCCTCACATGGGTTACTCTACATGCATGAAATGCTTCACTGGACCAGCATGATGCGACTGCCAGTTGTCATGTGTGTAGTAAACAGGGCAGTTGGGCCATGGAACATCCATGTAGATCATAACGATTCGATCTCGCAGAGAGATACAGGCTGGATACAGTTCTACGTCGAAAGCAATCAAGAGATATTCGACACAGTAATCCAAGCCTATAGAATCTCTGAACAGACACTTCTACCTTCAATGATATGCTTGGACGGTTTCATACTTTCGCATACCTCACAGCCATTGGAACTCCCAAACCAAGAAGATGTTGATGAATTCATACCTCACGATCCCAAGAAACATCTATTGCTCGATGTTGATAACCCGATGACGATAGGGAGTCTCAATATGGATGGAACAGAAGGGGAGAATGTCCCCTCGTATATGGAGCACAGATACTTCGCTCACGAAGCGATGGAAAATGTCAGAAAGACGCTAAGGGAAGTCGATCGAGAGTTCAAAAGCAAATTCGGAAGGACCTACGACGGATTGATCCAGGAGTATCGCTGCGAAGATGCAGAAGTCGTAATGATAAGCATGGGTACCCTGGCAGCTCAGGCAAGAGCAGCTGTTGACGAGCTAAGAGACGCGGGGAACAAAGTGGGAGCGGCAAAACTCAGAATGTTCAGACCTTTTCCACGCGATGAGCTAAGAAGCCTCGCAGAGCATGTGAAAGCGTTCGCAGTCCTAGATAGAGATATATCCTATGGATCTGGAGGCGCAGCGTTTACCGAGACAAAGGGGGCGCTCTACGGATTGAAAGAGCAACCATTGGTATTTGGTTTCGTACTTGGTCTAGGAGGCCGAGACATTACCCCAAGCCACCAGGTAACCATCTTCCAGGAGACGATAAAGTTGCTCGAGAAAGGTGGAACGAAAGAGGAAGAGAAATGGTTTGACCTAAAAAAGGGAGCGTGACAGGAAGATGATACTCGGATTTCCAGAAGAGGAATTACTTTTACCAGGAAACAGTTCATGCGCCGGCTGTGGCGCAACTCTTGCACTTAGATATACCTTGAAGGCCCTTGGAAATAGGACGATTATGGTCGTGCCTGCTTGTTGCACAAGCGTGATCCAAGGGCTATACCCAAGATCTGCCCTTGACATTCCTACTCTCAACATCGCATTCGCTGCAGCCGCAGCGGCAGCCTCAGGAATAGTGGCTGCACTGGAGGCGAGAAGAGAGGATGATATTACAGTTCTGTCATGGGCTGGAGATGGAGGAACGGCCGATATAGGGATACAGGCATTGTCGGGTGCAGCAGAACGTGGAACGAATTTCCTTTACATATGCTATGATAACGAGGCATACATGAACACAGGAATCCAGCGTTCTGGAGCGACACCTTACGGCATGAAAACTACGACTACGCCGACGGGGAAGCGGGAGAAAAAAAAGGATCTTCCTATGATTATGGCCTCTCACGAGATCGAATATGTTGCAACAGCATGTCCATCCTATCCTAGGGACTTGTACGACAAAGTGAAAAAAGCAAAGGATCTAAAGGGGACTAGGTATCTTCATATACTAGCTCCGTGTCCATCGGGATGGCTGTGTGACGGTAGCCTGACTGTGGAGGTAGGACGAAGAGCTATAACCTCGGGGATGTGGATCCTCTTCGAGATCAGTAACGAAAAACTGGAACTAACTGGCCCAAGCAAGAATCTCGTGGATCCGGCAAAGAGAACCCCTATAGAGGAGTACCTCAAGATACAAGGAAGGTACGATGGTTTAACCAAAGAAGATGTTGACGTGATAAAGAAATGGGTTAGCCATCAATGGGACAAGTACCTTAGACTACGGTAAGAACCTGCCTTTGCCAAGCTTACTTTTTGTATCGGGAACGGTGACTTATAAGATCGATCTTTGTCACGATACCTACGATTCTTCCCCTATCTACGACAAGTACTGCAGGATGTCCTCTGGACATGAGTTCAGAAGCTTCGTCCATACCTGTGGAAGGCGGAACTGAGGGCAGACTCTCGTCCATAATGTCATTCACCGTAGAGTTGAAGACATTCTTTCCAGAGGATATATGCCGGATTACTGTGGCTTCACTGATAGTGCCGACGAGAGATTCATCTTTCATTACTGGCAATTGTGAGACACCATGCTTCTCCATCAACTCAATGGCAGTATGCACAAAGTCTGTAGCTTTGACAAAGAACACGGGAGAACACATAACCTGAGAGACAGTCACCCGAGGGCTCTTACTGAGATAGCAGTCATTCATGACTTCAAGAATTCTTCTCAGCGTAGACATACGCGGGTCAACCGTTCCGGACTCTATCCTGGCTATGAGTGATTGACTGACCCTGGCTCGTTTGGCCAGTTCGATCTGAGTGAGGCTCACATCCTTTCTTAGCCGCTTAATATCCTCTGGTCTTGGCAGTTGGTACAATCAGATCTCACCACTTGGTAATCCGAGTAATCTTACAGGTCAGCAACCCTTCATCTTCAACGGTTCAAGACTACAGAAATGGATCCGGGACGGAATACTAATCACGATTGTTTCCTTTACCCAAAACGGTGAACGGATATGCATACTGGTCGATTATCTTCAGTAGACTCTTCTCCAACAGTTTCAAGGCCTCTCCACCAAGTGGCTCTCTGACCAGATTCTTTTGTTGTCTTTGCTCCATTTTGCGTTTGTACTCAGTCACCATCTCAGATAGTTCCATATAACCCTGCAATCCTGGCGTCTCCAAGATACCTATGTATCCAAGCAGGAAGAGCGTGTAGATGGAGCGGATCACGTTCCGACTTGCTTGAAAGAGAACACGGCGGAAAGCACCTCGGGAGACACCCTTGGGATACGACTTGGCGTGCCAAGCTCTAAAGGATTCCTTGTATACCCTGCTGCTGGCCTTCTTGTCATACATTCCACCGTCTTTACCAACCATTTCATCAAAGACCGAGTTGATTAGAAGAGTCTCAAATTGTATCTTAGTCAGGTTAGAGTCTTTCAAGAGCCTCTTCACAATAGGGTCACTGAAGAGCTTTCTGAAGGATTCTGCTGTACCTTCAGGCTCAGAAGCCCTGTCAAACAATGAACTTCACCCGTATACAAAAAAGTATACGGATTGATAAACCTTGTCAAACCATCGACCGGTATGAGGGCTAATTAATGGCATTCTGGATCGTGCCCTTCTCAGCTTCCCTCAGAAGGGCTTTGAGAGTCTTGACCAACTCAACACCAGTCAAGTCGATTATGATCTGACCTTTCTTGAACTTCACGTTAGGCAGATCCTCGATGATATTCTTTCTCTTCTCGCTTCTCCTCATTTCTTGCACCAGTTGGGAGACGTCCCTTGTGGACAGCTTCTCCTTCAAGACCCTCTTTAATAAAGCAGACTGGACGGCGCCGTCCACTTTTCCTATTTCGAGAGCCGTGAAAAAGTTGATTGCTCCATCGTTCAATGATTTCCTGACTTCCTCATTCAACTTCAATGTACGAAGATAACGTTGGATTTGCTTGGCTGAAAGACCCATCATCCGCCCGACTTCATCATAGGACCTACCTTCTTTAACCAATCTATCGCACATCAACCCAATCTCAAGAGGTGTGAGACTCTTTCTCTTCAAGTTCTCAGAGACAGCAATTCTAAGGGCTCTATCATCATCAACATTGACCACAATAGCATCAACCGCGTCCTCCCCAAGTTTTCGGACAGCTTCGACCCTTCTGAACCCAGATATCAGTTGATACTTTGAATCAGCCCTGCGTCGCACAACAATAGGGTTGATCAAACCCTCACTTCTAATGGAATCTGCCAACTCAACAATCTGTTTCTCGCCTAGGTCGTACCGCGTTCTAAACTTCGGATCCTCCAAGTCGATCTCGTTGAGAGGTATCTTTTGAACTCCATAACTCTTCGCCAGCTTACCTAATTCGCCGAGAACTGTAGCGCCGAGCCGCCTTCGCTTACTCTCATTAGACACGTCTAATCACTTCCTTGGCCAGATTCATGTAGTCCTCAGCGCCACGTGAATCTGGCGCATATTTGAATATGGATTTTGTGTATGAGGGGGCCTCTTCAAGTTTCACGTCAATTCGTATCCGTGCCTCAAATACAACGTCACTGAAGTAGCGATTGATTTCGTTGATAGACTCTCGAGAGATAATCTTTCGCTCATCGCACATGGTCAGAATGACACCAGATATCCTAAGCTGCTTGTTGAGTCTGTCTTTGACAATCTTGATGGTTCTAGTTAGCTGCTCAGTTCCCACCATTGGCAGAAACGATGGTTGAATACAGACAAAAACATCAGTGGCCGCAACCAAAGCGTTAATGGTAAAGATATTCAAAGCAGGTGGACAATCAATAAATGTATAGTCGTAATCATTTTGCACCGCAGCAAGCTTGTCCTTAAGAGCCGTCTCACCCGCTATGGAACCAGTCAACTCAAGCTCAGCCCCAGCAAGATTCAGGTTTGATGGCAAAAGATCAATCCCCTCCTCCGTCCGCCTGATGACGTCGCGGACGCCAACTTTCTCGTCAACTAAGACATTGTACATTGAGAGTGAAGCGTTGAACACATCAAAACCGAAAAATGAAACAGAGGAGTTCGCCTGAGGATCCAGATCAAGCAACAAGACCTTTTTCCCAAGCATGCCGAGTGCAACGCTGAGATTAACAGCGCTAGTCGTCTTACCGACACCACCCTTCTGGTTACACAGGGCGACAATCTTCATAATGCTCATGTAGAGACACCACAATTCTTGAGCAAATCCAGATTCATTTAAGTGGATAACAGAACAGATAGAAAAGCTTTCTCAAAACGTCTCATGGTTGACATCAGACCGCAGGCATTCCCAGCGCCTTCGCCAACCTCCGCTCAACTGATAAGATCTTCTTGTACTCTGCCTCGAGCTCCCTTAACTTCCCATTAACCTCCTGTCTTACTTTCAATCGGTCCGCCCTCTTCCCAACATACCGCTTCTCCATCTTTTCTGTCCGGTGAAAGTAAAGGTAGTAGTACGGGCCGTAAGGACCGTATCTCTTGCCGCGCTTAACACAGTATACATCTTCCAGTCGCAGACAACCACCAGTCTCTAGCTTGCCCTGGTCTATACCAAATGCGGACGCAAGACCGGCCATCTCATTGGCGATCCGCTTCTTCCTGCCAAACAGCAACTCAACCCTCTCAGTCAACCCCATCATGTGAACATTCCCTTCTCTTAGGTAACATCTCATCTCCTCTTATGTAACAGATGATAAGGCTTATCTGCTTTTCGTCTCGGAAGACTCGCGTACTGCCAGATCAAATGGTCGAGAAGCAGTCCTATTGTCTTAGGTAACGTCTAGTATCAATGTTACATAAGAAGACAATAAACGGCAGGTAGCGAGTGTGTAGTAGGACAGTAGTCGGCGATCCGGGACTGTCGCATCTAGGAGAAGAATTGTGGTCTCCTGTATTGAGTGATGAACTTGTCCATATAAGGTCAGAACAATCCGGGTAGTATGGGGACCCCTACCCTGTCGTTTCCACTGGAACCTCGCAAGGGTGTCGGGTGAGTTAGGTTTGATATCCAGTGCGCAAGAGAGCCCAGTTTAAAGTGATTTGTTTAGCATATATCTATTCTTATCAAGATTGCGCTATAATTTTAACTAATCTTTTGAACATATAGTCAGTCAAGAACTAGTTAAACTGGTCAGTTCTATTGGAAATGATGGGGTGCCACCTAGTAAGCGATGTGTCAGCTGCCATTGTGAATCTGTGAATTTCTTTTTGTGAAATCAATACTGGGCTCCCTTTAAGAGTCGTCCTGTTTGTTTATTCTGGGCTGTTTTCAGTCTTTTTGGCGGGAAATGGCTTTCCTTAACCCCCCTATTTCCACTGGAGAAGTCGACTCCTCATTATCCTTTCACATTCCAATTCCATTTTTTCACAGTTGTGAGTGGATCCCTCTGCGCACCACTTATAGTGTTCGACTTTTTCCCCCTTGCCCAAGATCCGCTTGTTGCGGTTGATTTTTGGATATACTTTTTCAGTTATGTTCTTGAGTGCTTAGTTTGTGAGTATTGTAGTTAGCCTTTAATACCTGTGAATTCACTAACTGTGAATGATTACTGAGGTTCTGGTGCTCCCGGTGAGTTTCTTTTGGTTAAGAGTAACTTGATCAAGATAGAGGTCTTTGACCCTGAGACGAGGGGAAAGGTTACCGTGACCTTCGAAGGGGCGATACCCAAAATGCTCTCTGAATCGATAGGTGAATATATCTCAAGCGTTTTGGCATCCAGCGTCTCTGATTCAAAGGATTCGAGGCTAAGTAAGGAGGCCACTGACCTTGAAGGTGGGGAGCTTGGCTTGTCCAGTACTATTGACAAGGTCAAGTTCTTGTTGTTGAAGCATTTCCGCTACGGTTCCTTCAGCTCCCGTGATCTTCAGGATGAGTTCGAGAGAATCTTCAGTCAAAAGCTGAGGAGCAGTACCGTCTCGACTTATCTCCACCGTCTATCCGATCCTTCCAACGGCATTGTGGAGCGGCATCATGTCACGGGCGGGTACGAGTATCGCGTGCGGACCGAAAAGGTAAAGAATGAGGTTATTGAGGCTGAGAAGATGCTTGCGCCGAGAAGCTAGTCTCAGTAAACGCACTGAAGGTTTGGAACGTAGGTTCCAGTCAGGTATTACCTTCCCGTTAACAAGCTTCTAGTTGCCATCCTTGGACGTTTTGCCGCACTACTGGATTCTTATATTCGTCTCCCAAAACTATAATTAGCTGAACCTTCCTTTTTTGTTGCGCTTCAGAAGGTTGTTATAGAGAGGGTTAGTATCGATGGCGAGCGATAAAGAATCATTGGATGATATCTTCGACAATTTTCTTAGATCCCCAACTATTTTTAAGAATAGAGATGTGCTAAGGGCTACTTATGTTCCTGATGAGCTCCCTCACCGTGAGGAGCATATTGCTCGCTTGGGAATGATCTTGAGTTCCGCACTCAAAGGATCCGTTCCTTCCAATGTATTTATTTACGGAAAGACTGGCACAGGTAAGACAGCAGCTGCGAAGTACGTCCTGAAGCATCTATCCGCCAAGACGAAGGTCTCCGAGCCTGATGGTTTGGCTTTAAGTGCAGCCTATGTGAATTGCAGAGTTGTGGATACCAACTACCGGGTTCTTGCTAATCTATGCAAAGAGATCGGCCTAGATGTCCCCTTCACAGGTTTGCCTACAGATGAGGTCTACCGACGCTTCTTGGAAGAGATTAGCGACAAGAGACAACTTATTATAATCGTCCTCGACGAGATCGACATGCTTGTCAAGAAGGATGGAGACGATGTGCTGTATGAGCTGACTAGGATTAACACCTCGTTGAAACAAGGTAAGGTTAGTTTGGTCGGAATATCTAATGACTTGAGGTTCAAAGACTATCTCGATCCGCGCGTAGTCAGCAGCCTTAGTGAAGAGGAGGTTGTCTTTCCGCCTTATACTGCCACTGAACTCCAGGATATTCTGAAGCAACGAGCCGCCATTGGTTTTCGTGACCAAGTTGTTGATGATTCGGTTATTAATCTCTGTGCTGCCTTGGCGGCCCGCGAACATGGAGATGCTCGCAGAGCGTTAGATCTCCTGAGGGTTGCTGGAGACCTGTGTGAACGAGCTGGCGAGCGCAAAGTTAGCGAGAAACACGTTCGCTCCGCTCAAGGACGCATAGAGTACGACACAGTAACGGAGACCTTGAGGACTCTGCCGCTGCAATCAAAGTTAGTCCTCTACACCACGTACTTGTTGGAGAAACAGGGTGAGGAAGAGGTAGTTACGGGAAGTGTCTTCGAGGTTTACAGTGAGCTCTGTGGAAAATTGGGACTAGACATGCTTACACAGAGGCGTGTTGGCGATCTGGTAAATGAGCTGGATATGCTAGGGATAATTAACGCCAAAGTGGAAAGCAAGGGTCGGTATGGGAGGACCAAGAAGATAAAGCTCTTGGTGCCGCAGAATCAGGTCAAGGAAGTTCTCGAGGAAGATGAGAAGATAAAGAATGTTTCAAGCTACATCCCCAAACTGTCCCGCCAGTACACCTTATGACACAGGAAATCATATTATTCTGCCCCGACACCAAACTGAATCTGAGAGGCTTTTAATGTCATAAGGTTCACAATCTCAACTATGCCTGGTGTTGGTTTCACACCCATCGCTCTTTGGTATGAGGTCTGTGATTGAAACGTTCCCGAGTTAACAGTAAGTACTCCCCTGTATTGAGACACCGCGTTTACGTGGATATGTCCCGTATGAAAGATATCGGGTATTCTCTCCAACACAAGCAAGTCCTCGTCCAAAGGGATTATTGGATTGTTCGGGTCCCAAGTTGGAGCCAAATGCCTGCACCGTACAAGTTCCTGAAGCGCTTGACCCACAGTTCTGCTGCTGATCTCAGGAAGAGTGGAGAGAATGTTGTCGATGATCCTCCCATGGTAGACGAGAATCTCTACTCCGTGGATCTTGACAAAAGCAGGGTTTCCCAGCATACGAAAGTTAGTGCAGGATCCTGTTATCGCCTTCATATAACTGTCTGGAACTGGTGGTTGTGGAAGCGCTAGGCGCGTTGCATCATGGTTTCCTGGGATCGCTATAATTTCAATACTCTGCGGAATCCTCTTGATGTATTCGGCAAGTTGCCTATATTGCTCGTATATATCCTTTACTTCAAGTTCTTCTTCTTGTTTGGGATATACGCCGATTCCGTCGACCAAGTCACCTGCTATGATCAAATATCTTATGTTTCTCGCTATTCTTGAAGCTTGATCTGTTGGTCCTTCTCCCTTTAACCAATCCATGAATTCCTCAAATCTGTCTCTGAGGAATTTTGTACTACCATAGTGTATGTCTGACATGAGCACTGCGTAAACCGGTTCCTTTGCCTTATTCGGTCTTCGATCGTAAGGAACGTCTGCCCAGTTCAAGTCTTTCGCCGATATCGTTTTCTGATCCCTTGCAGCTCCCTCAACACAGACGACTTGATCAAGTAGTACTCTAGAAGCCTTGTTGTATAACTTATCATTGATAGTCGATATCAGCACAGAGATAACTCCAGTTGGATCTTCGAGTTCCAGAATCGTTACTCCTCTATCTGTCTCTCTTTTGGACGTTACAAGCCCGATGACTCTTGCTTCTTTACCTTCGCCCACTTTCGCCACTTCATTGATGCTAATTGCATCGAGGGCATCTTTCCTAGCTTTGAACAGTTTCACCATTTTCTCGTAACGGTTTCGAAAATAAGCTAGGAAGTTTTCCAGCTTCCCTTGGGCCGATGATTCTTCATAGAGCGAGGACATTACTTCCACGAATGGGGTTACATCAATGCTCTTGTCGTTGACTGGACTGATCGGGTCATTGAAATCAATAATCTTCGGGTATTTTGGCGAGGGAATGGGCACAATCTCTTCAAGCATGTTTCTAGTAATGATTAGCGGCTTGGTTTTTCTTCTATCTAGCTCTGCCAGCGTTTTAGAGGCAAGATGAACGGGATCCGGTTGCAGATCCAGATAATTAAGAGCATCAGGGCTCAACTGAACACCTGCCTTCAACAAAACTCGTACAGCGTCTTGCCGTCGCTGATTCAAACTCAATTGGTTCCCCATAAAAGGTTCCTGCAGTTCTATATGGAGCGAGATTATAGCCCATAACAATTGCTCAAATCTATTAAAAAGCAATTCCTTTCAGAAAGTATTTTAAAAGAGCGTTGGCTAATAGTTTCTCTTAATGGGTCAGAACGTACTGTTGGTGCCGTGGTAGCCAAAGGCTAATACTCTCGCTCCGTAGCGAGGTTGTTAACCGACGACGTCCGGTTAAGGCGCGGGACTGTGCGTCTGTGTGACGCGCCTCGACTCGAGATCCCGTTCCCCTTTCGGGGAGCACCGGTTCAAATTAGCTGATTCATGACTTGATGATGTCGGCTAGGAGAGTCCGGTCCACGGCGCCATTCTTTTTTACTGTCCGTTTCTGCTACATGATAAAATAGGATTCACTGCGAGCTCTCCTAGTGAACATTCATATCTAGTTCACCCGTCCCAGTGTTGCAGGGCATGGTAAAATGAGTTCTTATTATAAATGGTGCGGGGGGAGGGCTTCGAACCCTCGCAGGCTCACGCAGGCTATGCCACGAAAATGACAGCCTTCTACGCCGGTAGGTCCTGAGCATAGGTCACTTTATAGTGTCTACCTCCTTTGACCAAGCTCGGACACCCCCGCGTTCGTTAATTACTTCAGTCCCGTATCGTTTCAAGCTTAGCGAGAACCTGTAGGATCATCGTCCTTGCGTACGGAGGGCAGTTTGGATCCTGTGAGACCTCTTCCAGAACTGATATTGCATTTGAAGCCTTCAACGCATAGCTTCCCTTTCCTGTCTGAAGCTGTCCAATAGCAGTGCTGGCTGCTCTTTTGATATTCCTCGGTATTTGTGCCTCGGGTCTTATTATGCCGTTTAGTATCTGGACGACCTCATCAACTGTTTGCTGGTACTTCTGAGCTGCTCTCTTACTCATGTTACTTCTCCCTCGGTTAGAGTGCGTCCTCTAAATCTTAGCAATGAAATATATAATAAGGTATGCTAAGTTCACTCTGTTCCAGAGTACTATTGGCGATAAAAGTGTTTTCTGTGAAGGTGTCCTTGATTAATGGTCGAAGTAATAAAGAAAATGGCTGAGTTGCTGAGGTCTGGGGCTACTATGTTACAGGAGACATGTCCTGTATGCAATTCACCTATGTTTAGATTTGAAGGCAACACATTCTGTGTGAAGTGTGGTGTGTCTAAAGAACCATCCTCCATTACCACCCCTGGTAACCGTTCAGATGTTGGCAGCATCGAGGCAACGATTCCTGTTTTATCAGGAACAATCCTGAAAAAGCTAAAGGCCGTTGAAGTTGAGATCAGAAAAACCGAGGACCCTTCGAAACTATATCAGTTGACGAAGTTGGTGTTAGCACTCCTTGAGGCTATCAAAGTCCTACGAAACTTGGAAAACCCCCATTGACATAGGGTTGAGAAATCAGATGAGCAAACTTGGGTCTTATGATGGGTTTCCTCGTTTCTCTCTTCTTGACCTTGGATTTTCGCTTCTAGTGTCTAACGACAAAGTCGTAACCCTGATCGCCAATAGTTTTGCGAAACTGAACACTCTCAAGGATCGTCTTAATACATCGGCAGCAGGACATTCGGGAACTCTCTCGGTAGAGAGGTTCTTCGAAGCAGGAATAGCTGAGGGCATATACTTCAACTACGTAGATGAACATGAAGTGAAACGCATTTCAGAGTTGTCTCAAACCCTCTCATCTTTGGATTTCATAGTCTACATTAACTATCGGTACTTGAAGGCGGGCAGAACGGCAAGTTTGCTCTCGGATCACTATCTTCTACGGATTTCATTAATCTCTTCCTCGATGAAGGTATCTCGAATGGCTGGATTAGGAAGAACGACACCAGAGGATCTAGTCAGAATCATCTCGAATTTAATCAACTTCGAGGCCAAGTCTGCTGGGTGCGATGAAGAGGTGTTCATTGTTAAGGGTTTCCAACAATCCCAGAAAAACTGAAAAGATAGTTTGACATTACCGTTTATTATTACTATGTTCGCAGAGTAGTTGGAGGTATTAAGTTGGCGTCATCCGAGAATACTAAATCTCAGACAGAGGCTGAATTGTATGAGCTTTCGATGCCAGGGCGATTGATAGGCAGAGCCGTGATAGACGGAGCCGCTAGGATCGTTGGCATTGTGAGGAGTATAAGAGTTGCTCTTCCGGAACTTCGAGTTGAACTGATTGTCAAGGGGCTAGATGTTGAGTTTCCCATCAACGTCGAAAATGTCAGCGCGGTGGGCAGCGTCGTACAGCTTCAGAACACCATCAAAGATGCTGAAGTAGTCGAGTTACATGATATCGCCAGATTGCGCAAAGAACTCTGGGAAGAAGTCCGCTCATATGTTGTGGGAAAATAGGAATGGTCTCTATCGCTCTGATCTGCACTTCTTCCCGTTTGATATCGCCTAATATGATATTTCGAGTGACTGGGGCTTCCCAAGTATTTTTTCCGAGGCTTTTCTCACCGCTTCTCTGTTTTCCCGGCCCGTGTAGACTCTGACTATGTTCATATAGCCTCTTAGAACATCTATTATTCTGGAAGCATCACTCAATTTGCGGGGGTGTTTCTTACCTGCAGGGTCTTTGTAGAAGAGAGGTATCTCCATTTGTTCTGGAGGCAGGGCATGTGAAGTAGCAACCGAGGGCAGGGAAGGAACGTCGATTATTACCTGCTCGGTCGCAAGGCCTGCAGTCTTGGCAATTTCATTCTCAAGTTCCCCCCGAACCTTCCCATTTGTCAGAACACTTGTTAGCATCTCGTCCTTCGCAAGGAAAGTTTTCTCGTAAGCCTGTTTCAAGAGTACCCTTCTTTCGAGCATATCGATGATCTGCTTGCTTCCATCCACCTGTTTAAGTCGAGTCCACATTGTATAATCGTCTAGCTTCAGGTAATCATCGACGTCTGCGAAACTCGTTAGTCCGAGTTCATCTTTCGCGGCGTCCATAGCCTTCTCAAGGATGATCTGGACCGCTCTCGAGACACGGTGGAAGTATATTGCCCTGAAGGACTCTATTCTCGCGAGAATGAAGGTTTCAAGGGTTGTCAATGCCGTGAGGTCAATGGCTATGTTGTTGTCCATTGTGTCCATTGTGTATATCAGGCGGAAAATATCAACATGCCCATATTCTGCGCCAGTGTGATACGTATCCCTAACAACGAAGTCCATCTTGTCAACATCTACGGTACTCGATATTATCTGGTTCAGATACCTCTTCTCTGTCCTGTCAAGCCTTCCGACAGCCAGTTCGCCGACTCTGGTCGGGTCGATTCCTTCGTTTTTCAGAATTTGGGCGATCTCAGTCTTTCCTATGATCCATGTGCTCATGTCTTCGTGTGTCTTATGAAGGTTCTTCATTAGTATTGGCTCAAAGACATGAGAAAAAGGTCCGTGACCCACATCATGAAGGAGGGCAGCTATTTTGACCTCCTGAATCTCGTCTTTTGTCAGTTCTCCGTTCTTGGCCATGTTGGTCGAAAGCTCTTCCGCTAGGTGCATTACTCCTAGTGAGTGTTCAAGACGAGTATGGCAAGCTCCTGGATATACATACTCTGCCCCTACCAGTTGCCTTAGCCTTCTCAGCCTTTGGAAAGGATAGGTGTCTATTAGATCTTTTTCTAAACGATTTATGTGAATGTAATTAAAAATCGGGCACTTGATGAATCCCCAGGCTTTCGTCATGTTTCTCAACTCATATTGCAGGCTACCGATACTACGTTCGAGCTCACCATTATGCTTCTTCGGAACCCAATTCTCGCTTGGGTAGCTTCCAGATCACGCAAATCTTCTCTGGCTTTTCGAAACTATGTTCTGAACCGTCTTCATTATTGAGGCTGCTGCTTCATTGTCATATTCTCTCAAACCGACTATTGAGAGCGCCATCTTTCCAGTGTCTGCCGATGTCTTTGCAGCAAGAACTTTGGCCAAAATTTCTCGGTCTTCCCCTATCAAGGTGACTGCCGTTGGTCCGGTTTGTCCGATCCTCTCGGAAGTTGGCGTAGCGAGTGCTATAGCTCCAACTCGGTACTGATTTCTGTTGTCCGTCACAAGAACAATCGAGGCGTTTTCGAGACCAATAACAGATACTGAGACTACCGTTCCGCCTGCGTCGCACTTTTCTTCACCAAGTATTAGAGTCATACTCTATTCACATTCCCCGCGTTGTTGGCGCCAATTTCTAATTTGACAATAGTTCGGAGTTGCTGACTTGTTTTTCGGCTACGTGTTGGCAAACTAACATGGAATCATTAGAAGGGCATTATAATAGTTGGTTGTTCAATAATATAATGATGCAAGGAAAGGTGTCCTTAGTGCCTATTCTCCCTACTCCCTTGAGCTATTTCCCCTATTCATCGGTGCGGCTGTACCAAGATGAATTCATAAACATGGTTCACGAAGCAGTTAAACTGGGTCAACATGTGGCCGTCGCAGCGGCAAGCGGTCTAGGAAAGACTATCGGCGTTCTCTCCGCTACTTTGCCCTTCGTGAGCGAAAATGGGTTCAGAATACTCTATGTTGCGCGGACCCATAAGGAGTGTGACAGAGCAATTGAGGAGCTTAAGGTGGTCAGCAAGAAGTGTTCTGGTGGTGTGAGCGGCATCTCCATTCGCGGGAGATCCGAGGCATGCTTCAACAAACTCATATTGGATTATTCTTTGGATGCTACGACTGCAATGGAAATCTGCGGAGAGTTAAAGAAGCGTGGATCGTGCCAGTTCTTCGAGAAATTGAGATCCAACAGGAAAGATCTTCAAGATGTCATAAGAAGAATCAGTGGGCAACCGACACTATTCAACGAGATTGCAGAGATAAGCAAAGTGCACGGCTTCTGTGCCTATGAACTGGCAAAGCTTATTGTGGGCAAAGTTGATGTCGCTGCAATGAGCTACAATTACCTCCTTCATGATGAAATCAGACAGTCGTTGCTCAAGAGTTTCGAGCGGCCGCTCTCTTCTTATATTCTAGTGATGGACGAAGCTCACAATCTTCCAGATATCGCCGCCAACATGGCCAGTGAAAGAATGAGTACGGCCGCTTTAAGGGGAGCGGGTCAGGAAGCTAGGAGGTTTGGACTATCGCATGCGAGAAGATTTATCGAGAGTGTGTGCACGGTCGTTGAAAACATACGAGACAATGCGCCCGAGAGGGAAGTCGCTCTCCCTGGTGTGGTATTACTCGAGAAACTTGCTAGGGAACATGGAGTTGGGCTTGATGAACTAGAGACTCTTTTTGTTTCCCTACATGAATCTGGTGAGTCCATCAAGAAATCTCTTCTTGAGAAAGGCAAGCTGCCAAGGTCGAGTGTTCACCATCTCGCCGGTTTTCTCATGAGATGGCTGGAAACTTCCACTAAACAACACTATGTCCACGTCCTAACAAGTACGAAATCCGATGATGATGCCGGCGGGAGCAGACGAGCCAACCTTGAGATCGTCTGCCTTGATCCGAGCCAAATAACATCCCATGTTATTGCTGAAGTTCACTCAAGCATCAGTATGTCTGGGACGCTGGAGCCGATCGAATGCTATGTAGATGTCGCAGGTCTGCCAGCTGACACAAAGAGTCAAGTTTTTGGCTGCCCATTTCCAAGAGAGAATATTAACATAGTGTTTTGCAGAGGTGTTTCAACAGCGCTCAGCGATCGATCTCTCTCTATGTATGAGAAGCTATCGCTGCGTATCTCCGAAGCGGTGAATTCGACACCAATCAACACAGGTGTTTTTGTTGCATCGTACGATGTTCTTAATGGATTGGTCAATGCAGGTCTTGAGAGCCTTCTGGAGAAACCCGTATTCAAGGAACAACCCGAATCTACCTCGAATAAGAACGATGTTTTGATTGAATCATTCTGCAAAAGCGCTTCAAGCGGTGGAGGAGTGTTGCTTGGTGTTCAAGGAGGGAGGAACTCTGAGGGTCTCGATTTGCCAGGAGACCTTCTAAACACAGTGGTGGTTGTTGGCGTTCCTTACGCCAAGCCTACACCCCGAGTGAAAGCATCGATTGACTACTATGAGAGCAAGTTCCCGAATAGAGGCAAAGAATATGGTTACAATATACCCGCCTTCAGGAAGGCTGCTCAAGCTGCAGGAAGAGCCTTCAGATCGGTTGACGACAGAGGCGTTGTTCTCTTCTTGGACCACAGATTCGCGAAGCCTCCTTGTATCAAGTTGCTCCCCTCTTGGATCCGCGAGTCATACAAGATTCTTTCTGACGTAGACGGAGCAATATCTAAGGAGTTGAATGACTTCTATTCGTCTGGTTCATCTTCAAAAAGCTAAAGAGCCATCTCACTGTCATTTATCCTCGATCCTATCTGATCCAATGGCTCCAATAATGTGACCATGATCCCATGGTTGATTGAAATAGAATCGAAAAGTGATCGAGGTTGAGCGCATTGGTGCTTATTGAGACACTCTGCAAGCCGATAGACAACCTTCTAGGTGGTGGGGTTGAAAGCGGCATCTTGACCCACATATACGGTGTCGCTGGTTCCGGGAAAACATCCATAGCATTACAGTGTGCCCTGAACTGTATATCTAGGGGTTGGAAAGCAATCTTCATAGAAGCGGAATCAACCTTCCCTAGGGAACGTTTTCTCCAAATTTCGTCCAGATTCAACAACATTGATATGTCACATTTCCTTCTCTTGTCTCCACAATCCTTCTCCGATCAGTCTGATGCAATTGACTCAGTTGAGATGCTGGTCAAGGAAGAAGTGAAGTTAATTGTCCTTGACTCCGCTGGATCCCTGTATAGATATTCTGTGGGTCTCGATCGAGAGGAGAATGTCTGTATCAACATGGAAATGTGTAGGCAGATGGCTGTGATGATGCATGTGGCAGAACGTTTTGATGTTGTCGCCATAGTCTTGAATCAGGCAAAGGGAGATCCTCTCAAGGATCCCAAAGAGGGTTTTTCTCCTGTGGCTGCTCAGGTTGTGGACCCTTGGTGTAGAGTTCAACTTAGACTTGAAAGGTTCATTGATTCCTCAATGAGAAAAGTGATACTCGAAAAACACAACAGATTGCCTGTCGGGGTGTCGGTTGAGTTCTCACTTAATGAGTTGGGCGCATCCTAGAATCGGCGTCCTGATTTGGAGCTTAACTAGCGAATCGTGGAGGATACTCTGAAGATGGACATATTCACAGTAGTCTTTTCACTTTGGTTTATTTTTCCGGCATATGTGGCAAACGCCGTGCCTGTACTAGTGGGCGGAGGATCCCCAATAGATTTCGGTCGATCATTTGTAGATAGGCGTAGAATCTTTGGTGACGGAAAAACAATTAGAGGCTTTGCAGGAGGATTGATCGGCGGTATTCTTGTCGGAGTATTTGAAGCGTTTATTTCCTTGTGGGCAATAAACTACCTTAGTGAGCTCACGAACCTGTCTGCAATCTCAATTGCCACCCTTCTATGCACACCATTGAGAGCTTTTATGATATCTCTAGGAGCGCTCATGGGAGATCTACTCGGCTCATTCATTAAACGAAGAATGGGTTTAAGGAGAGGCGCGCCCGCTCCATTTCTTGATCAGCTTACATTTCTGTTTGGCGCTTTCGTTTTTGTGTCCTTGACTTTTCCATTTCAAGCGGAGTATGCTTTGATTTTAGTCGTGCTGACGCCTCTGATTCACCTGGTAACAAACATGGTGAGCTACCTCATGGGGCTTAAGAAAGTACCTTGGTAGGAAATCTTAGAGTCCTCTATTAGCCACTCGAGAACTTGGCAGTCAACATCACGGTCATGAGTAGGTAGGACATAAAGACGAGGACTATACCTGAGACAAGTAGAAGCTTTGCATAGCCTGGTCTATACACGTGGCGCGTACTTTGGTACAAGATAACAAACCCCATGAAACCAATGAAAATCATGACGCTGGCGACGATTCCCTCTATGATGAACTGGTAATCAAGGCCAGGATAGATCAGCAGTGGATTACCGGATGAGTCGCTACCCATCGGTCGCAGGATGTTTCTGTTGACGAGATCCCAGACGCCTCCACCAAAGACGAACAACACAAACACGAGGGACAAGACAAACATGGTAGAGCCTGAGGGTTTTTGAGGCAATTTTAAGCCTGGCTTGCTTAGCCTCAATCTCGGTCTCCTAATGAATTTCGGCCACCACACTCGAACCATGACATGCCGCCACATTTTCAGCTTCTTCTTTGGCTTTAACTCATTGACTGGTGAAGTTTATAAATCTGACGTAATATTAGCGTTTTTCGCCGACACGATCACCACAGATGGGCTGATGTAAGGTGCTTGTAGTGAATGCTCACATTGACAGAGATGGACTGAGATGTCGCATTTGTAAGGCTATGTTGGGTCTTGAGGAGGAGGTTTTCTGTCAATCTCACCAAGCGGCTCTTAACAATGTTCGGCAACACTACCAGCAATGGTTGAAGGCATATGGAGCGCTCGTCAAGCGCAATTACCTTCAGTCGCTTGCGGCAAACGGTAGTTCGGGAGAATGGGTCATTGAAGTTGCGGAGTATCTGCTCAGAGAGGGCTCAGAAGGGGGATTCTGAGAGTAATCAGTCAGATGGAGCGGGCGGAGTGGCAGTCTTTGCGGCTCGCTTATTGAGGTTTCTCTCGCATTTGCCATTGATGCAGAGTTGCCATGGTCGTTTTCCTCTCATTCTTACTATGATGGTGGGGAACCCACAAGACTGGCAAGGTTTTTGCGTCGTCTGGATTGCGCCAGACTGTGGAAGTGGCGCGCTGAATCTGCACAGGGCGTTCTGGTAATTCGTGCAACCTATGAATCTTTTTCCTGTCTTCTTTGATTTTATAATAATAAGCTGCCCTGTTTTACACACTGGGCAAGCCCCAATCGCAGTTGACTTTCTGACGACTTTCTGCAGAGCCTTATCCAGATCAGTTCCGATTGTTTTCTCCATCGCTTTGAAATTTCGAAGAATCGGTTTAAGAAACGATACGGCTTTCGAAAATACTTCTTCCCCCCTAAGTTCTCCAAATTGGATTCTCTCCATATCTTTCTCAAGTTGTCGGGTCATGTCAACGGAGAGCACCTGTGGTGCGTATTTTCTCAAGACATCCACGACAGCGAAACCAAGCTCGGTTATAGCTATGCGCTCACCAGTCACATACCCGCGTCGTGCTAGAGTATCCATTATTTCTGCTCGTGTTGCTTTTGTCCCGATTTCTTGCTCTTCCATGAGCTTCAACAACGAGCTAGGGTTGTATCTTGGGGGAGGACTAGTGGATTTTTCGTCGATGTGTGTGCGTATCTTTTCAATGGGTTGCCCTTTTTGTAACTCAGGCAATAAGATTTCTTCAGTTCTGAAATAGGGCCCATAAAACTTCACCCAGCCTATCTCAAATATCCTTCTGCCCTTAAGGTAGAAGGTCTGCCCATCAATATCTACACTTGCTGTGATGTTCTCACTTGTTGCGGGGTTGCCGTAAACTGCCATGAATCGCCGAACCACTAGGTCATAGAGCTTCCTCTCAGGTTCTAGCAGTCCGTTCCTTGGTGGCAATATTCCTGTTGGGGTTATTGGTGGGTGAGCTGGGTCATCCTTACTTCCTTGATTTGGAACCAGTTTCTCCTTAGTTGCCAGTTCCGTCGCAAGTGACTTGTATTGTGGGAGTTGAGTTAAGGATTGAAAGATGCCTCTCGCATCTACTGACTGGGGGATCTTCTGGCTTCCTGTCCTTGGATACGAGATTAGTGCGGCAAGGTACAGCCTCTCTGCTATCGACAGCGCTCTGCTTGGGGCAAAGCCAAACAACTTGTATGCTTCAGCCTGAAGTGAACCTAGATCAAATGGATATGGAGGGGGGATCTTGAGATAGCTCTTCGCGATCTCCTTGATGTTGCCTTTCTTATTATGGCATTGGTTAATGATTTGCAGGGCTTCGCTCTTGGTGGAAATCCGATTCTTTGAGTAAGCCAATGGAAAGATCTTTCCGTTGATCTGTGCCTCTGCATTGATCGTCCAATACGGGGTCGGTACGAAGCTTCTTATTGCTGCTTCCCTATTGGCTATGTATGTAAGAGTTGGTCCCTGAACACGTCCTGTGCTCATGGTCCTGTATTTACCTGTGCCATGCTTTATGGCAAGAATCATGGCTCGAGAGATATTTATCCCAAACAGCCAATCGACTCTGTGCCTGACTTCCCCGGCTTCAGCCATTCGAAAGTTGATTTGAGGTGCCGTGTGCTCATAGGCTTCGATCAGTTCTTTGTCCGTCAAGGTCGAGAATTTCATCCTTCTAGCCTTGTTCAGAGCGTCCTCGCCACACGCGTATTTGAGTATACAGTATGCTATTGTCTCTCCTTCAATATCGTAATCTGTTGCTACAATGAACGATTCGGCATCTGCTGAGAGCTCGCGGAATTTCTCTATAAACGGTTTGGTATCGATAGAAGACTTTTCTACTTCATACTTTGGTACCCACTCCATTTCAAAAACTGGGTAATCCCATCCTTTTCCGGATTGCTTCAATGTGTAAAGATGACCAAGCGCAGACATGACCTTTATTCTGTCGCCGTTTCTGTTAATCTCGTAAAGTGGCAGTTCGCCTCTTTTTGGGTTGTCAAGAGTCGCTTGACTAAGAGCAGCTGCTATGCGTCTTGCGGCATCTGGTTTCTCTGCTATGATCAAACTGAATCCATTCCCTGTCTTCGATCTAGGCACCTTCCTTCTTCACCCGCTTGTAAATCGCTTCAGCAGATAACCTCATGCATTTCTATCTCTGTGTGGTTTGACGTCTTTGCTCTGTGATCTTCTTCTTAGTCTGGAGAGTATCTTTGTGTAGAAACACTCATCAGGGGGTACGTATTGCATCTTGGGCAATGGTGTTAGATCATTCAAGGTCACGGGTGCACCTCTGATCAGAACAGCTGGCGTGCATTCGTTTGTTTCACCCATCAAGATCTCTGCGGCTGTGGCCAGTTGGTCTGCTAACGCTCTCTTAGTCACCTGCAGTGGTCTGCCAAAAAGATCCGATCTGCCTCTTTCGTCAACTATTGGCTCGAAGCCACTAACAGCTAGAGCTATTCCGATAACTCCTATTCTAAGAGGCTGGGTTCTGGTGTCGGCTATGATGACTCCGATTTTTTTCCCTGTCTTGTTTAGGATATCTGTCCTTATGCGTTTAGCTGCTTTGGGTGAATCACGTGGGTGCAGAACGACTTTTCCTTGCCCAGCGTTCTTTTTGTCTATGCCAGCGTTCGCTATAAGTGAGTTGTTCTTGATAGTCAGGATGACTCCATCCATGCCTCCAATTATCATATCCGCCTCTCTAATTATGAGTTCGCTTATCTCGGGCAGTACTTTGTATTTCCTGGACAGACTGTAAGCTTTTCTGGAAGGAGTAACCTTGTCTAACTCTACGACTCGTCCTTCTGATACTGAAATCACCTTTGAAGTGACGGCTAGAATGTCGCTGTCCATAATTCTAAATCCATCTTTGTTCAGTGCTTGGAGCATTCTCTCGATCACGTTATCATTGAATTCTATCATGCCAGGATGTATGGGGATTATCTCCAGTCTTATCTCCTCCTGTTTCAGGGCACAACCAACAACGGTTGAAATATGGTACACGAAGTGACATCTGTCTTTCGGGGTCTAGTGAAGAAGCGCTCTTACTCTTTTCCTTTTCCTCACCTTACAATTGTCTTAAGCTTCTGTAACAGGAAACTCATGAGAAATCGTTAATAACCAAATCCCAAGGTTCTATTAGTGGTGATTGCCTTGTCCAAAGGGCAAGAGGCTCGGAAGACCCACCTTTACAACTGGCATGTCTCTCACGGGGGACATATGAGCGTATTCGCAGGTTTTCAAATGCCTCTCTGGTACGACAATACTGGAATTGTCGCAGAACACATGGCAGTAAGAAAATCTGTTGGCATCTTCGACATAACTCATATGGGTAGATTCAAGGTGACTGGGCCAGATTCACGTCGCTTTATTAACCACTTGACCACGAATGATTTCACACGACTAAAGACGGGACTCTCAGAGTACACTTTGATGTGCAGGCCTGATGGCGGCATAATTGATGACCTGTTCGTGTATCGATATGATCGCCATGAATTCTATGTTGTTGTAAATGCTTCTAACAGAGAAAAGGATCTCGACTGGGTCATGAAACGCAGCAAGAAGTACGACGTCCTAGTCGAAAACATCTCGGATTCTACTCCCATGTTTGCGGTGCAAGGGCAGAAGGCTGAAGCGGCTCTACAGAAATTAACTGCAGAGAAGCTTGACGAGATTTCCAGATTTGCGGTGAAGAAAACTGAGCTTGGAGGGCTTAATGTTCTGATCTCGAGAACGGGATATACTGGTGAGGACGGGTTCGAGGTTTGTGTGTTCGGCGTTCCATTTCATGAATCTGCTAAGGCGGTTAAGCTATTCGAAGCCATATTGAGCGCAGGGCAGGAATTCGGGATAAAGCCCTGTGCATTGGGCTGCAGAGATACTCTTAGACTGGAGGCTGGTATGCCCTTGTATGGTCAGGATATTGATGAGCATACAACCCCCTTGGAAGCTAGATTGAAATTCTTCGTGAAGTTCAAGAAAAAATCTTTCATTGGTAAGAAAGCGTTACTCAGACAGAGACGGATGGGAATTAGGCGTCTTCGAATCGGATTGATTCTCCTAGACAAAGGAATTCCGCGAAGTGGCTACGATATCGTTCGGGCAGGGCAAGTGATCGGTCGTGTCACGAGTGGGACGTACTCTCCTGTTCTTGAAAAGGGAATAGCGGTGGCGTACGTGAAGAGGAAGTTTGCGAAGAAGGGTGCGATTGTTGGGGTGAAAATCAGGGATCGAATCGTGAAGGCTGATGTTATCAAAATGCCTAGTTCATTCATAGCCAAGAAACCTTAGTTTGAATTTCAAATGCTTACTTGTGAGATCTGGTAATAAGTTGCTTCCCCTTGTCTGTTGAGTACGGCGAGTATTAGTTTCTTTCCTATGCCTTTTACTGTCGTTGTTGCTTTGTCGAGTTTGCTTAACTCGATCGGTACGCCTTCTTTAACTATGTAGATCAGATACTTGGAGGTGTCTTTGCCGATTTCGCTCCCCCTCGGATACACTCTGAAAGGGATCTCCTCACTGAGACCTTGCTTCACGATGTATCCTCTGCTTCTTAAGTCTCTGTAGACTAGGTACTGTGTCCACAGATCTTGGTGTTTGTCATATAGTCTTTGCAGGTACTCGTAGAGATCTATCTGAGTTCCAGTCCTCTCGTCGTGTAATTCGATTCTGTTTCTTTCAAGAGAGAACATGGTCTCTACTGGTGATAGCAGTAGCGTTCCGTCTTCTTGTTTTGTGCCGTAGAAACCTCGGTTGTATACGTCTTCCACGCCTTTCTTTATGATGGTCTGTAAATCAGAGAGAAAAGCCTTGGGTTTCTCTGGAATCGGGGCTTCCTCAATTTCCTGTTTTTCTGGTTCTTCCTCGCTTTTCTCGCCAAAAGGTTCTTCTGCCATTTTGCTCTTCCTCTTGGAGGTTAACCTATAAAGTGAGACTCGGGGTTAAGGTCAAGATTAAAACAGCGATGATGCCTTTTTAATGTTTAGTGGTGTTCGAGTAGTTGCTTGAAGATGTATTGTTAGAAAGATTACGGGGGGCTAGTCGTCTGCTTGTGCTAGGTGTGGGAAACGAACTTAAGGGCGACGATGGAGGCGGTGTTGAGCTGGCTAGGCGGTTGAAGGAGGAAGGGTATCTGCAGAGAGGTGTACGTATCATAGAAGCTGGGGCGACACCAGAGAATTTTACTGCCGCCATTCGTAAGTATCACCCTTCTCATGTACTAATAGTCGATGTTGCGGAGATGGGGCTGCAGCCTGGTTCCGTTGGGATAGTAGAGAAGGATGACATAGCTGGTTTGAGTTTCTCTACACATGTTCTTCCTTTGTCGCTTCTTATTGACTACTTGCAGAATGAGTTGGACGCAAAGGTTGTTGTGCTAGGGATCGAACCATTGAGACTCGAGTTTGGGAGAGGTATTTCTGATCCAGTTATGAAAGGTATCATTTCTTTGGTGGGATTGTTGCGCAAAGTTCTCTTAAGAATAGGTCAGGAATGAGTCGGTACGGGCAGTTTCACAAGGATCTCCATCTGGCACGTAGAAGGTAATTTCAGCTCTGTTTCCCATAAGTTGCCTATGGAGACTAAGATGAATATCCCCACGACTGCTGCTCCAACTTTGTCAGCCAAATTGATTAGTGCTCGTTGGGTTTCTCCTGACCGAATGACGTCATCGATTATGACTACCTTGTCCTTGGATGACAATGCTTTCTTTGGGAGATAAAGACTCATCATCACTCCCGAATAACTTGGGATATAACTCTCCTCAATAAAACTCTCAATGCCAACCTCCTTTGCCTTCTTAGCGATGATTAAGTCGACGCCGAGTTCATTTGCGATATGAACCGCGATGGGGATTCCGTCTACGGCGGGACATAGTACCTTGGTTATCTTCTTGTTTGCAAATCTCTTTGCGACTTCTCCTGCTATGGCCCGGGATAGCAGCGTGTCACTGAGGAGGGGAGTATTGTCAAGATATCCATTCTTGTCGAAAACAATTCTGCCTTTCACTTCCGATGACAGATCGAACATGTCTCGAAAGGTTCTGAGCAACAGATTGGCTCTGCCTTGACTTGGTATTACTCTTCCTTTGATGTACCTGTTTAGCACGGTAACTGGTAACCCCGAAGCGCGCGATAGTTCTCTGTAGGTGTGAGTTCTCTTTAGCAGTTTCAGAAACTCAACGACTCTTATTCTCAGCGTTATCTCCTTCAAGTGTGAGGTGCTTGATGGTGTCTCTTCCTCCAAACCGCTTACAACTCCTCAGTGCTGGGTGGGAGTCAGTCTTTCTGTAGGAAGAAGGTGAAGCTTAGCCTGGATGAAAGTAACTACTCCCGTTATGGTACTGGTATTGCAATAATTGCTTTTAGGGATTTGCGGAGAGTTGCTTTCTGAGAAAGAAAAGGTATTAAACTCTGACCGATCTAGTCTTTAACTGAATTGTCTCGTGAAGGGCCCGTGGCCTAGTCAGGATAGGGCGCCGGCCTGCGAAGTGCTTGGAGATAATTGGCGCATCTGCGGACAGCCGGTGGTCGTGGGTTCAAATCCCTCCGGGCCCGCCATGCTTGATTTTCGAGCAGAGAAAATGAAGTGCGAACCCTCACGGGGCTCTACTGGTCTTTTATTCCTTCTTCTGTGATCACGAAGACTGCTTCGCCTTCCGGTAGATATGAACTATCGACTAGTCTGCAGATTCTTATGTTTCCCTTAGATCTTCTGAGGTAAAGCCGTGTCTGAGGCACGTGTGCAAGTACGTGACCACCAACTGGTTGAGTGGGGTCTCCGAAGAAAACGTCTGGTTTAGCCATGACTTGGTTCGTAACGAATACTGCGACTCCATGTATGTCGGCGAGCCTTTGCAGTTCATGCAGATGTCTGTTTAGTTTCTGTTGGCGCTCTGCTAATCTTTCACGCCCAATATATTCGGCGCGGAAGTGCCCGACTATTGAATCGACCACTATCAACCTGATGTTCTTCTCTTCAACGAATTCTTCGGATTGGTGAACCAGCAGGACTTGGTGGTCGGAATTGTAAGCTCTTGCGATTATTATGTTCTTGAGAACCTTGGTTGGGTCGAGTTTTTGTCCGAGCGCCATTTGGTAGATGCGCTCTGGTCTGAAGGTTCCTTCACAATCTACATAGAGTGCTCCGGCTTCCAGTCCGCCTTTTTCGACTGGAAGTTGTATGTTTACAGATAACTGGTGAGCGATCTGGGTTTTTCCAGTTCTGTATTCGCCGTAAGCTTCAGTTATTGACTGAGTTTCAACTCCTCCGCCCAGGAGTGTGTCAAGGTTCTTCGAGCTTGTGATGATTCGCCCTACATTCTTTCTGCGTTTAAAGATTTCTTCTGCTGTCTCGAAGCCGATTTCGAGAACCTTACGTGCCTCTTCTATGATCTTCTGAGCTGTGTTAGCGCCTATGTCCGCTATCTTTGATAATTCTTGGACTGCTGCTACTGCTATTGATTCTACTCGGCGGTACCCTGCTTCAACTAGTTTCTTGGCGATTGCGGGACCGACACCGGGGAGATCGGTCAAAGTCTTAACGCCTTTTGAATTCTCTTCCTGAATATCAGATTCCTCTGTAATGAGTTATCCCTCCAGTATGTTTGAAAGAGTCTTTGGAGATCTGTCTCGCAATTTGATAAGGATGCTCTTAGGTCTTATATTTTAGGTGCTAGCTGGGTGTAAACTACTCAGGCAGATGAGGTTCATCTGCTCTAGGATCTGTTTTCCTGTTCTATTCATCCACTACGAGTTCTCTCAAGATTGGCGAGGCGTTTGATCAGTTCCACCAGCGCCGAGGTCTCGGCATTCTCTACTTTCACTCGGAAGTTGCGCGTTCGATCTATGGATAGTTCTCCGATTACTCTCATCTGCTTGAGAGCCTCTAAGGCTCTGGATATGGATTTGTAGTTAAGTTTTGTGCACTTTCTGATCTCAGTGATGTTAAGAGGTCCCTTCATAGCCAACACTCTAAGTATCCTGATTCTGCTCTTTGATGCAAGCACTTCCTCTATGTCTAGGGGAGCAGTCTTCGTCAGTTTCAATATCACCTCTATTCACGTCCTTAGAGGCTGACTGGCTTCTATTCGTTCCCCTATCTTTGCGCGAAGTTCAGACCTCCACCGAGACACTGATTCCACAATCACAGTAGACTGGTACTTTAAATGTTTGAAGAGGGTGGCATAAAAGTGAACAATCCAACTCAGACTAGATGGCTCAGGCTTCAAAAGACCTTAAACCAGATTGGCTACGTACCGAGCTATAGCGAACACAATGGTCAAAAGGGCCAATCCCATGATTCTCAAAAACGCCTGACTGTCAGCCATACAGACTATAAGTGTAGCTGGAAATATGAATAGGAAGGGGATGATACTCAGAGAAAGAGACGTATCATCCACCGAAAGCGCGATCACAATCAGGTTAACAATCCACACTCTAAGAAGATCATCCAATACTTCGCCGACTGGGCTGTAAAGAGACTGAGAAGATATCGAGCCAGCAACGAAGAGTCGGGGCGCAATTGCCATCGCCAAAGACAGGAGTGCAACTGTGCTCATAAGTCTCTCAACAGAGAGATGCATGATACTCTATCCTCTAAAACAATTGCTTAGAGATGATGATATATGAACCCTCCATCATGTAGTCGATGGCTGACGACTCAAAGGGGAGAGCGTCTTCACAATCTTTAAATAAGTTTGACTTGCCGTAACTGTTTTAAGGGTGATCTAATCCATCTCCACTATTGCTTATCCAGATGACCTCGAATCTAATTCACTAAGGTGAACCGCTGTGTCAGAAATCAATGGTAAAATAATCAGGGTCTCAGGACCAGTCGTTGATGCCGAAGGTCTCCGCGGTGTTAAGATGTACGAGGTCTGCAGAGTAGGGGACGAAGGATTAATCGGAGAAGTGAACAAGGTATCTGGAGATGTTTGCACCATTCAGGTTTACGAGGAGACCGCTGGGATCAAACCGGGGGAAGCTGTTATCGCTACAGGGCGACCATTGTCAGTTGAATTGGGTCCGGGTCTGATCGGTCAGATCTTTGATGGCATTCAGCGGCCGCTGCCTAGAATCAAGGAAGCTGTTGGCGACTTCATAAGGAGAGGCGTCGTAACGGAGGCACTGCCCCGCGACACTGAGTGGCATTTCATTCCATTGTTGAGAAAAAGTGAAAAGGTGGAGCCTGGAACACCAGTTGGTGAAATTCCAGAAACGAAACTTGTAACACACAGGATAATTGTTCCCTACGGTATGTCAGGCGAGTTAGTTGAAGTTGCGGATGAGGGAAAATACAAACTGGTTGACACAATAGCCACTGTTAAGAGTGCTGACGGTGGAGAGAATAAAATAGCGCTCCTTCAAACTTGGCCTGTTCGAAGAGCACGTCCCATTAAGTTTAAGTTGAGTACCGATACACCATTGGTTACTGGTCAAAGGATCATAGATACATTCTTCCCGACTGCAAAAGGTGGAACTGCGGCCATTCCTGGAGGATTCGGGACAGGAAAAACCGTGATGCTGCACCAATTGGCCAAATGGGCCGATGCTAAGATAATAATCTATGTCGGGTGCGGGGAAAGGGGAAACGAAATGACAGAAGTTCTAGAGGAGTTCCCCAAGCTGACTGACCCGAGATCTGGCGAGCCTCTGATGGCGCGCACGGTGCTGATAGCAAATACCAGTAACATGCCGGTGGCAGCGAGAGAGGCAAGCATTTACACTGGAATCACCATGGCTGAGTACTTCCGTGACATGGGTTACGATGTTGCTCTAATGGCAGACAGCACTTCAAGGTGGGCCGAAGCTCTAAGGGAGATATCAGGTCGTCTTGAAGAGATGCCAGGCGAAGAGGGGTATCCCGCATACCTCGCGAGCAGGCTGTCCGAGTTCTATGAGAGGGCTGGAAGAGTTGTGATTCTAGGGCCCAAGGAGCGCATTGGTAGCATTAGTGTAACTGGAGCAGTTAGTCCACCAGGCGGGGACTTCTCAGAACCAGTCACGGTGAACACACTCAGGATTGTTAAGGTCTTCTGGGCGCTTGACAAGGACCTAGCCTCCCGAAGGCACTTCCCTGCGATAAACTGGCTTCAAAGCTACAGCCTATACCAGGATAACCTAAGAGAATGGTTCGAAGCCAAAGTCAGCCCAGAATGGGCTTCAATAAGGGAGACGGCAATGACCTTGCTGCAAAGGGAAGAGGAACTCAAGGAAATCGTTCAACTTGTGGGGCCTGACGCGTTGCCTGAAACTGAGAAGGTGATCTTGGAGGCGGCCCGAATGATCAGAGAAGACTACTTGATGCAATCAGCCCTGCATCCAGTCGACTCATATTGTGATCCAACAAAGTCCTACAGGTTACTGAGAGCAGTAATCAAATTCTACGAGAACATGAAAAGGGCGGTTAATCTAGGTGCACCAATTCGTGAGGTGCTTAAGCTAGGCACCTACGACGAAATAGCTCGACTCAAAATAGTTGAGCAATCAAAAATCAAAGAAGTCTTTGACGAAGTTGAGAAAAGAATGGATCAGCAGTTTGAATCTCTACTAAGCAAGTCAACATCAAGCATAGCTGCCACGGCATAGATCGAGAATAAGGAAAAAAGTCGACCACGCTTGCGTGTACTTTGTCCACAGGTTCTCTCTTTCTTCATTCTGCCTTTGGGACCGTCTCTGCCAAATGAGGGGTTCTAATACCAGCTGCTTTTATACTAGAATTACGGGTGCTTATCATCAACGGCAGAAACGCAGTAATCTCTTTGCTCGCGGTCAATGTATTCATTTTGCTTATCGCGAGATTGCTCACGCAACTCCTTGGTTTGGAAAAAGCGTCCCTATACCAACAGACACTGGGAATAACTCTAACGACATCGCCAATCGTGGTCATGTCATACATCGCCTACCGACTATTTGAAGAGAAATACATCAAGAAGAAGTCGCAGTGTGCAGCAATAGTCTCCCTAAGTATAGTAGTTGTTAGTATTGTTTCCGCCTGCCTGAGCAATTCATTAACAGGATTGCCCTCGCCTTCTGGTACATTAGTAGTATTGTTTAACCAGTTCCTTCTGGTTTCCGGATTCCTCGCATTGCTTGGGTCAGTCGCCATGTCTTTTTCTCGGAGAAACATCAAAATAGACGGTGAGTGCGTGGATCCTGCCACAGATTTGGCAGTCTACCGTGGCAAGACTCTTGTGCTCAAGGGCAAGGACAAGAATTTCGCCTTGTGCATTCTCAAGTTGGCGAGTCGCTCAACAAATTCATTGGAGCCGCTAGGTAAAGGACTAATGATTCATACACACGAAAAAAGGGATTTTGAGACAACGGTTGGGGAGATAGTCAACTTTTCTCATATGACTTCCTTATGGAATAATGTTCCAGATTTCAGTGTCGAGTTTACAGTAGAGAAAGGTCTATCATCAGTGGAATTCTTCACATTGGCAATTAGTCCAGATGCAGAACATGCTGCAGAAGTAGCCGAAGAGAAAGCTCAAAAGCTTAGAAGCATAATGCAAAGCAGATTCAACACCAAGATCGAATTTCTACAAGGATACCAACTGTGGAGCGTTTACAGATCAATTCTCGGTCGGGATTCGACTTTCACCGGCGATGCGCGCGGGAGGCTCCTCAAGATAGAAAGGATTCAAGGGACAGATGTGCGTTATGTTGCCGTAAGTGCCCTGAAGGGGAGGGCCAACCCAGACTCAACTACTGGGATGCCAAAGAACCAAGTTGAGCAATTCATCTCAACATTTACAAGAGAACGCTTCACCGCTTCAATGACAATTCACTTGGAGGCAACAAAACCCCCATCAATAGCATCAGAATCAAGACTCATTGAAAAAGCGAAAACGGAACCCAACATGAGGTTACTACTTGAACTCGATGAGAAGAAAAGAGAGGCTAGCGAAGATAGAAATGCACAGCTCTCTGGTTACTGGAAGATCTCGGCATATGTTGCCTACCGAGGCGAGACCCCTGAGGAAACAAAGTCGATGCAAGAGAAAGGTGACGCTTGTATTGAGGCAATTTACTCAAACCCTGGAGTTGGGATTGAATGCGAAAAGCTAAAAGGAAAACATGTTGCGAAACATCTAACTAATCTTCTATTCAGGCAGACGATAGGGTTCACAACGTTGAATGCTTCTTCAAGGGTAGCAGCAACACTGATCCTTCTACCAGAGCAACATGTTGCAGGCATCCCCGAGACATCAATACCAGCCTTTCATGTTCCCTCAATGGAGGAGCTTGAAGACGGGGAGTTAATAATCGGCACAGTACTCGACGGTGAAAACGAGATTTGCCCAATGAGAATCAAACTGCAGGATCTCAAGCTACATACTGTCATTTTTGGTGAAACAGGATTCGGCAAGACAAGGCTGATCATGAAAATACTTGAGAACCTGTCGCGCTATGATATCGCGTGGACATTAATAGAGATGAAAGGCGAGTACAAACCCCTCGTGAAATCAGTGGACAACGTTGTCTATCTTAAGCCAGCGTCGAAAACCGCTGCACTGAAGATCAGCCTGTTTGACCCAGAAATGGAAAAACCTGATGTTCATGCAAAGAAGATCTTCACGATACTCAAAGAGACATTCTCAACGCTTTTCACAGATCAGAACAGAGAGCTAAGCGCTCAAATGGAACGGGTTTTCTATGAGGTTCTAGTAACCTACATAACACAAAAGACGTCTCCAGACAAGAGAGACCAGGAACATGGCGAAGAAAGGGACCAACCGATCAGGCAAAGATCATCCGAAGACAAAACCACAAGAAACTGGAGTGGATTCAATGAGTGGCTCGAAAGCTACGCAAAGAGAAGCGGTTCAGCCTCGATACCTCAAATAAACTCAACAATCCAAGCTCTACTCAACCGTCTATACTCCTTTACAAGAACTCCACTGAGCGAAGTATTCAATCAAGACGAGAGCAACGTGAACTTCAATGACTTGATCAAACGAAGAGCGATAATAGATCTGAGCGAAATCAAGACAAATGGCACAGGAGAAGACTTGCGTCTCATATCAAGCATCATCACCAAGTACGTAGCCACAGCCGCCCAGCAACGGGGAATACAAGACAACTTGAAACACATACTCATAATCGATGACGCCCTCGACATAGTACCAGAAATACTAACCAAAAGAACAACAGCTGAAACAAGCATAACCGAGCAAATGGTACTACTACTCAGAGCGACAGGACAAGGAGTAATAATCTCAACACAAAGACCAAACATAAGTCAAAACATACTAGCAAACTCTGCAACCAAGATATTCCTAAGAACAACAGTAGATGGCGAAAAAGCAGCAAAATGGTTAAACCTAAATGAAGAACAAACCAACTACCTCAAAGCAATGCCCAAGATGGAAGCCATAATAACCACACCCAAACACTCCAAAGCCATAAGGATTAGAACATGCGAAATAAACCCACCAAAAGTGAGCAACAGAGACATCATAACAAACAACATGGTAAACTACCCGATAATCTACGACGCAGAAACAGCGAAACCCAATCCAGCGGAGCACAACCAATCAATAACAGCACATGACCCAGAAACAAGCATACTGAAAAGCAGAGCAGAAGAAGCATACCAAGCCGGCGACTATAAAGAAGCACTAAGAACCTACATCAAAGCAATAGAAGCAATGAAAGACTCGAAACAACAAACAAAACAGCTTCAAAACGACAAACATGAATTAGAAACAGAAAGCCTCTCCAACAACTCACCACGCTCCACATTCACCTACAACCAGCAACAGACATCCCATACCCCAAATGCTTACCAGCCACCCACACCATCCAATCCACCCATGAACACACCACCACCAACACTACGTGAGGAGCAACCAGAACACCAACACGTTACGAGAACTAATTTGAGCCAACGGTCACTCACACCCGAAGAGACACAACTATGGCATGATGTGAAACAAGCCTTCAAACACCAACATGAAATAATCGATGAAACCATACTACAAAGAAGACTGAACATCAAAACAAAGGAACAACTAATCAAACACATAGAACCCCTAATTGCCAAGGACCTCATCGGGGATGTCAGAGCACCAGACTACCAAAACCCCCAAGCGACAACAAGAATATACTACCAAGTCACAGACCACGAAAACCGAAACATACTACAAGAATACATAACCACCACAATACACAAAGACCTCCGAAACAAAGGAATCAACACGATGTGGATAGACCAAAACATGGAACTACTAACAACGACAACAAACAATAACCAAAGCCAATACGTGATCACGGTCTGGACGAACAACACAATGAACCCATCAACCACAACAGCAAAAATAGGAACAATAAGACAAGAACTTCAAAAGGAACAAATAAAGGGACTAATCATAATCACACCATGGAAAAAAGACGCCACAAAACTACAGAGAACACTTGCATTCCTCAATCTCCGGGGAATAACACCCCTACCATTCAACGAGAACGAAACCAACAAACTAGTCAACCATATAACAGTCGGCGCACTTCTCTACACCTAGAAGCAATCCCTTCCCCGAAACCCTGCTGACAACTCTGCGCGTTTTCTCTGAGAATAGGAGCAAGGCAACTTTTCGGGCCGACATCACGGAACTCTCGTCGTTGTCAAAAGAAGAAATATGGAGAAATGGTCCCAACAATCATCTACAGAAACGTCGTAGCTCCGAGCCCACCAGGATAGCCATCCCCGCCGACGGTCATCCATCCCGAATGACTGACGCCATCTCCGTTATCATCAAACTGGGGGATTTCAGCGCAACTATCCATGCTCTGCGCATAATTGAAAGCCTCGACCATGGATACCTTCCCATCACTATTGTAGTCTGCAAACACAGGGTCTGCGATCAAGGTCATCCCTCGCATCGCATCCATGAAATGGTACGTAAACTCATCCCAAGGTCCTTCCTTGTCGCAAGCCCATGAGTACTGACTCGAATTCGCCGCGGTCATAATCACCCGGTTCGAACCACTCAAATCTTGTACGAACGCCCCCCCGTAACATTGCTGCATCAAGATGATCATGACATGGCACGTGATACCTTGCAACATCGACGCCAAGTCAGACGGAATCAGTACGTCATGATTCCATAAGCAGAGCGCCGGGTTCCCATGATTCGTCGTATAGATGAACAAGTCATCAAGATCCGTCATCTTCGCCTGCAGAGTCGAAAAAGCAGCAGCGACATTCGCATACGTGCAAGAAGCGTTCACAAATATCCCTGCATCCTCAGGAACGCCATCCTTGTAGAGAACGAAAATATTACTTCCACTGTAACCATACCCAGTCAGAATAGCAAACATGAATTTCAAATCATTCCAGTAACGCATAAACGCGTGCTCCGCATCCCACCCCCCACTCATCAACACCGCATACTTATGCGGCTGCAGAAACGGAGGCGTAGGAATACTAATCTGCTTATCCCAATTCCACAGCGCATAATTCTGCGCACTTGGTTCAACGACCTTATGCGACACATACGAAATACGCGTCAAATTAGCATTCAAATCATCAATCCCAACTACCCCCTTCAGCAAGATGCGGCTACCCGTCTGATTCAAAAGATCCAGCGGAAGGTCACCCCCAATCGTAACAAACCTCGTCAACGGAAGAATCCTATTCTGCCTAAAATCATCCAAACCAGCAGTGAGAAACGATTTCCCCCCCAACACACCAACGAAGTATCCTTCCAACGTAACCGTCTTCCCAAGGAAACTCGCCCTATTCACACCAGTAACGTCCCCCACTTGGATGGGTGAATCCTCCACCGGAACACTCGGCCGCAACCACACAAAAAACGCAAATTGACCGATGTTAACAGCCAACAACACAACTGCCAACGCAACCCAAACGTTAACCCTGCGCCCCTGACTACGCTTCGGCAAAGCCACCCACTCTGATCCAAAATCAACCCTTTTCAAATCGGAAAAACGAACGGCACAAGTGAAATCTCCTCTTATGCCAATTCGCGAAAAAGAAAATACGCACTGAAATATAAACATTCTCCAAATTCAACCAGAACAAAACACACTACACCTAACCAAAACTCATCGAGAGCTCCACGTCACACCAACCAAACAGAAGAAAAAACCAGCCAACAAGGAAGTACTCACCAATCCTCCATCAAACCTCACCATCCAGAAATACTTACCCACCTCCTACCCAAGATCAACCTAACCTACAACAAAAAGCATCGACAGACACAGAAAGACAATCACACAAAAAAACCCGACACCCCCACCATTCAAGTCCAATTCCCCCTCCAAACCATTCAACTCCAATCTCACCAAACCCAAGATTACAGACCCTCCCATTCCCCTAACCAACCCAAAACACCAGATACCAAAACCACAAAAATTATAAGACACACACAATCAACCAAACCCCAACCACCTCAAACAACAACACGGAGAACACACCCATGGCAACAACCAAACAACAAAAACAAGAAAGCGCCACCAAAACAGCCACAGCCGCCCACATCGCCGCAGCAGCACTCTACGCCAAAAGAACCTACAAAACCATCTCAGACGTAACAGGACCACTAATCATCATCCAAAACGTCCAAGGCGTAGGATACAACGAACTCGTCAACATAACCACACCAGACGGAGAAAAAAGAAGAGGCACAGTCCTAGAAATCACCAAAACCAAAGCCATCGTCCAAGTCTTCGAAGGCACAACAGGACTCGACACCAAAAACACACAAGCACAATTCACAGGCGAACCACTAAAAATCCCAGTAACAACCGACATACTCGGCAGAACCCTAGACGGCTCAGGCGAACCCATAGACAACGGACCACCAATCATACCCGAAGACATGTGGGACATAAACGGCAGCCCAATAAACCCCGAAGCACGAGCATACCCCCGAGAATTCATCCAAACAGGAATCAGCACCATAGACGGAATGAACACACTCGTACGCGGACAAAAACTACCACTCTTCAGCGGAGCAGGACTACCACACAACCGCATAGCCGCACAAATAGCACGCCAAGCAAAAGTACTCGGCAAAGAAGAACAATTCGCCGTAGTATTCGCAGCCATGGGCATAACAGCAGAAGAAGCACAATACTTCCGCAAAGACTTCGAACGAACAGGCGCACTCGAACGCACAGTCCTATTCCTAAACCTCGCAGACGACCCAGCAATAGAACGCATCATAACACCCCGATGCGCCCTAACAACAGCAGAATACCTAGCATACACACAAAACCTACACGTCCTAGCCATCCTAACAGACATGACAAACTACGCAGAAGCCCTACGAGAAATCAGCGCAGCAAGAGAAGAAGTCCCAGGAAGAAGAGGATACCCAGGATACCTCTACACAGACCTCGCCAGCATATACGAAAGAGCAGGACGCATAATAGGCAGAAAAGGCACAATAACACAAATGCCAGTCTTGACGATGCCGCATTCTGATATCACACACCCCGTTCCAGATCTTACTGGGTATATTACTGAGGGACAGCTCATTATTTCTGAGGCTCTCCATCACAAGGGTATATACCCCCCGATCGACCCGCGTCCGTCTTTGAGTCGGTTGATGAAGGAGGGGATCGGTGTGACAAAATCTGGAGAAAGGTTGACGCGTGAGGATCATAGGGAAGTGTCGGATCAGTTGTATTATGCTTTTAGTGAGGGTATGGATTTCAGGGATTTAGTTGCTGTGATTGGTGAGGAGGCTTTGAGTGATCGGGATAAGGCGTATTTGAAGTTTGCTGATACGTTTGAGCGGAAGTTTATCACTCAAGGTGAATATGTGGATCGTAGCATTGATCAGACTCTTGATCTCGCCTGGGATTTGTTGTCTGTGTTTCCTGAGGGTGAGATGAAGCGGTGCGACCCTAAGACCCTTGACGCTGCGAGGAAAGCGAACAGGTATAAGCACATGTCCCAGTCAGCAACTGCGTAGTCCTCTTTTTTGGCTGTCTGACCCTTCTTTTTTGGCCTTCCTGCGAGGTGTGTCTGTGTTGTATTCC
This sequence comes from Candidatus Atabeyarchaeum deiterrae, assembly GCA_037310415.1. Classification (GTDB taxonomy): domain Archaea; phylum Asgardarchaeota; class Atabeyarchaeia; order Atabeyarchaeales; family Atabeyarchaeaceae; genus Atabeyarchaeum; species Atabeyarchaeum deiterrae. The sequence continues at coordinate 612,205 of CP147780.1, read as the reverse complement.
CGTAGGGCGTAATTTAGTGCATATTCTACAGGAATTAAGTGAACAGCATAATCCTTAGAACTGCCTTCTCCCACTCTTCCTGCCATTCGCTCTCATACTTGGCTCTTAAAGGCTCTATCATTTCTTTCGGTATCGCCTTCTGCAATTCGGTCCTCACTCTGGAGAATCGTTGCGCAGGTTTATCTTCTTCAAACAGTGTCTAAAGATCAATGACGGATCAAGGTTGAATGCTGCTCTGTAAAATGCTGTAACAGGTTGAATCATCATCGAATAGTGCGTCTTTCTGATGGAGTTGACAAACTCACTATTTGACGGGATGGAGAAAGATACCGGGCTGTACCTTGCCTGCTCCTCCTCGAAGTATTCTCTGAGCCATAGGAGAGCGACAACCCCCGCTATCGCATCAGCTTTCTTGAACTCTTCTTCATTAGTCAATATGTGTCTCCCCCTTGCAGCAAACCCCTCATTACCATAAGTCTTTCTAACATATTCTACCTCTGCCCTTGCAACATCGTCTTCTGTCAAAGGTCTTGAGCCAGTAAGCAGAGAGTCCTCATAGCTTCTCAAATGAAGCCCCTCATGATACACTTCAACTTTCCTGTTAAATTCGTCGACTTCTTCAAAATATCTCTTGCTAAAAGTGACTATCCTGTAGTATTTACCCGTGTTCCATGCATATATTATGCCTGAGAATATGTTCGAGGCGACTGAGCCTTCAGGACTACGATATTCTGGAATGGTTGGATAATCTATTTCAAGCATGACAGTCTTGTCTATACTCCAACCAGTCTCAATCCAACTATTAACACGCTTTGGATCCAAATCCTTTATGAACGAGGAATCCAAGGGATAAATCAGTCGCCTAAATCCTGTATCTACGATTACTACATGTTTCCGCTTAGTCATTCTCAACAAAACCACCCTTAGAAAATCATGCATATGAAGAATCCATCAATATAGATCAATCACAACCTGCGCAACCGCACACTAATCCTGCTACTCCGTGGATATTATTAATAGTCTCATACTTATCTTGCCTTCTTCTACTACTCGATTCGTGGCTGTTCATCCTATACCATTTTTGCAGAAAGCCCTGAGAGAGGCGCCCGATAGTCCTGCGTCCTCAACCGCTTAACCTTCTCTCTTGGATTCTGAGTACATCGATGGTGCTCGTAGGGAAGGTCACCAGGGACTCATGGTTTCCTCTAATTTCCCTTGTCTTTGTTCATTGTTATTTCTATTCTCCCTAGTTGCCAAGGGTGACCATGATAAGAATTCGATTTTCCTTCTGCATAGCCTTTTCTATAACCTTAGGTTAGGGCGTTAACAGACGTTCTTATTCGACATGTTTTTTCACTGAGCTCTCCGCTACCCTGTATATGAAATCTGGCATTCACACACTTCTCAAACGTTCAGAACCGTCCATACTCACGAGGTTTAGCGAGTTCGAGAATCACGCTCTTATAGGGTCAATTCCCAAGTAACGGATAGGATGAACTATTGCGAAGCTCCTTGACAAGTGAAAACTGGCAACGATGTAGATCAAGAATCTTTGAATCAACATCAGTTCCTACATAACTAGTTTATGAAGAAGAAAAACCATTAGAACCGTCGCATGACCAAAAGGGGCCTAATTCAGAAGTGTGATCCCTTCTTACCTGTGATAGCATCCTGAAACGCCCTTTTTACATCTTCCTCATTCTTTTCATATTTTTTGTCTAGGTATAGTCGTACTATCCAAACGGAGTAAGGTACTTCTCCCCAAGATGTTTTCCTGACAGGCTCGTGCCATACCGCGGTTGGCGATGATGAGTGGTCAACAATACAGACGTCCTCATCCCTCATTGGGTTCAAAGGCAAATTCGGTGTATCCACAAAGTACGCTTCACTAGGGATTCTGCTTTCCAATGTCTCGGAGAGCTTAGAGTTCAAGTTATCTTCATCCAGAATCGCTATGTCAGAGGAGAGCTGGATCTTGCGTCTGTCAATCTCTCTGAAGGGTATTTCCCTGTCAAGCAACATTTTTCGCTCGGGGATGTCAGTGAGTTCTCTCATTTGGAGAATGCTTTCCTCGTCCAGCTTCTTATATTCCTCGACATCGTTGGCATAGTCAGCCAGATCGATTTTCTTGTTTGCTTTTGATAAGAAAACTCTCATTACGTGATCCGCGGCTCTCGACCATCTATGGTAATAGATTGTGTTGAAAGAGAATAATCTCGAAAGCAAGAGAGCGTCCAACGTATCACGAGCTCTAACGTCTAGAGCAACCTCATCGCCGTGTAGACATGAAGATAAGATCAATCGTTGCCAGTCGAAGTTTCCATACCCTGCGCCAGTATAGAGATTGTCTCTGAGCAAGTAATCAATAATGTCAGTGCTATAAGATCCTTTCAGTACGTAATAGAAGGATGATTCATTGTGTTGTGTGTTACCTAGTTTCTCTCCCTTTGGCCATTCTTCTCGGGTCTTACCCAAGTATTCTGACAGTGTTTTAGGTCTTATGTCGTAGTCGCTAAGATCTTTTTCTATGGTTTCTGCAATAATATTGTCATCCACGACAATCTTCGAGGACATGTATTCATGATTTATCCCCATATGTTCAAGCACCGCTTTGTCAAAAGTATGAGAGTAGGGTCCATGTCCCAAATCATGGGTGAGACCCCATAGCCTCATTAAGAAGAAATAGCGCAAAAAAGTATCATCTGGAATCTCATTCTTGCAGGACTCAAGCAACTGCTTGACGAAGAGCCCTGAAAGGTGCATTACGCCCAAGCTGTGAGAGAAGCGTGTGTGTGTCGCACCTGGATATACATAGTGCGCCGCGGCTAGCTGTTTTATACGTCTAAGTCTCTGGAACGACTCGGTATCGATGATCTTGTGCTCGTGCTCATAAACTCTAATATAGCCATAAATTGGATCTTTTACGTATTCATATGGGATGCTGATCTTGAGTTCAGGGTCACAAAACATTGCTTCTCGCCTTAAGCGAAAATGTTGTGTTTGATTTTCTTGTTCATTATTCTTTTCGATCGGTTCACCAATTCCTCGGTGTCCTGTTGCTGTAAGTCTTTCAGGTGGCCACGTAGATCTTTCGCGAGATGCTGCCTGTATGTCCTCTCTATTTGATGAGCATTCTTGCGTCCCAGGTCGGTAATCTTGTAGCGGAAAAGAGAACCAGCCTTTTCTTCCTGTAGATTGCCAGTTCGTACGAGGATGTCGATGTCATCTTGGAGTCTTGAAGAGTAGGGACCGTAAAGGTACGAAGTGAAAGGATAGGTGAATTGAACCGCGGACTCTTCCTTCAGGAGAAACACGATCTTTTGAAAGCGCTTTCGCCCTTCTATTGTTCCGAGATAGCTTGCAACTAATGCCAATAGTTCAGTGTTGGGAAGTCTTTCCAATGCGAAACCCCCTTTCTGTCTTACTTCTCATCAAGAAAAGCTGTCTAATTTATGTGTGTTTTCACTAATTCTTTGTTGATTTCCCCATTTTAACCCCCATTCGGAGCTTAAACCAACTGGGCTGCTCGTCGCGCTACTATATTGTTTCTTCTTTATTCTCTTTTTGGTCTGTTTTCATTCGTCGCGGTCATTATTTGTTATAGAATACCTTCTATATAGCTTTCTGTCCAGAACTCATTTCTGCGAATTCATTGATTCTGATGCTAGGTTGTTTCCGTTGAGATCGACGGATCATAAAGGATGCTCCTACATTATGTCTCGCTGAGCATCGGCGCCTAGCGTATGGATGACTTCGACACATCTTTTTGTCTCTTCTCTACACAAGCAGTTCACCACTTGCATCCAGTTGATGCAATTCTGTCTTAGGAAAGGATGGTTGGCAGAACTAAGAGTTGTCGTCGGGTGTTTCCTGAGGGTAAGATGAAGAGGTGCGATCCTAAGATAATGAGGCTAGTCACAGGGTCGGTCACTACAAGTACGTGACTCGCCTGATCCTCTCTGTCTCTTTATTGATTCTATGATCGGTCCACCGACGAGACATTCAACCCACGCCCTGCAATGGTTTCAGCTAAGAATAGATTTGGCGCGAGGCTCTTCTGAGGATTGTGAATGTCTCAAGTGTAACGTAATCTATATAGACATGTTTTGGCAAGATCACACTAAAAGGACTGCCAGAATGCTTGACTTGCCAGACTCACTGGGGGTTCACCGCACGACTTCATGAGGGGGTAAATGTAGAGAAGAGGTGTGACAAGTTGTCCGAAGACATTGATGACAAAAGTGTACTTCTGGCGCCGAGTGAGAGAAAGGAGGAAAAGGATCGGTACAAAATGGAAGTTCCAATCGATGGCGTGCCAGAAGAGATCGAAATCGATGATATTCCCATAGACGAGATCGAATTGGATGAAGAGAATCCCAGAATTGGATACGCAAGAGACAACTATCTTAGCGCGGGGCAGACAACAAATCAAAAAACCCTGGTCTATTTCTTGAAACAGCAGAATGTGGACGCATACAACAGATTGAAGAGCAGCATCGAGGCTGGCGGTGGCGCCGTCGAAATGATCTGGGTCATGAAGAAAGGTGAGAAATATCTGTGCATAGATGGCAACACAAGAGTGATTATCTACAGAGAATTAAGAGACAAGTACCCAAGGAAAGAGGAATACACGAAGATCAAGGCAAGGATCCTTCCAGAGGGCACCGATGAGCGCGCAAGAAACTTCATCCGCCTCATAGCACATTTACGCGCACAGAATGACTGGCAAGCCTACGAGAGAGCCAGAATGCTGTACATACTATGGGACAAGAGGGGATACAGCGAACGGCGACTTATGGATACGACGAAACTTTCGTTGGTCGACATCAGAAGATGGATAAAAGCATACAAACTCATGACCGAACAGTTTTTGCCAAGCTACACAGGCAGAGACAATCCATTCACGAAGTTTTCATATTTCGTTGAATACGAGAGCAAGAAGATCATAGATGGAATGAAGAAACACGAGCTTGAAGACAAAGACTTCTGTGATTGGGTTGGGAACGGGGAGATCGTGCGTGCTCAAGACGTTCGAGATCTGAAGAAGATGTTTGATAACAAAGAGATTGTCAAAGTACTGAAGGAGGAAGGTTTCTCCGCCGCAAAAGAAGAGCTCAGTCTGTCTATGCCAGCTTATGCTTCGAGACTGTTCGAACACATGAACAAGTGTATAGAAGGCCTCAAGAGCATGTCACGAGAAGAGGAAAGGAGCATTGTTGCAGGCGAGGAGCCAAAGAAGAAGGAACTGATTCTCGAGCTATATAAACAAATTTCGAGTATAGCAGAGATGTTTAAGAAGTTCGAAGTGAGTTGAAGACATGCCATCGCGGATGCACCGAATGCTTGTTGACCTAATAGGCAGAAAGATGCGGGAGGAGGGGTATGCTCCAGTCGCATATGATGGGCAGTATTACACATTTCATGGTGAAGCGGTGCATGTTCCCCCGAGGATAGGTAGACACAGACCAGATGTAATTGGCATAAACATGGAAACCAAGGTGCTATGCATTGGCGAGGCAAAAACTGGAGATGACTTGTTGTCAGAAAGAACTAGAGAGCAACTGCTGGACTATTCGAATATTGTTGGGGCTACATCCGGACTGAGATTTGAACTAATAATCGGAGTGCCCAGAAACGAAGAAAGCATCTTGTTGCGCTTAATGGTCGATCTCGGTCTTGAAAAACTTACTAATGTCTCGTACATTGTGCTTCCTGAGGAGTTGGTTGAGACTGATTAAGAAAGTCACATTTGATTTCTCCTCGAAAACCGAGCCTCTTGAACATCAGATCGAGGCTACAGACTATGTCAGCACTCACAATGACGTGCCATTGTTTGATGAGCAGGGTCTGGGCAAAAGCAAAATCGTCATCGATGCTCTGTGCCGAAACATGAAGGAGAAAACGATAGACGGTGCGCTTATTATTTGTAAGAAGTCTCTATTATATATGTGGAAAGACGAAATAGAGAAACACTCGAATCTCCTTCCAGTAGTTTTGGACGGCTCAAGAATGCAACGGGGTCGCATGCTTACAACCTATGGACACTTCTATATAGCCAACTACGAATCCCTGATTCAGGAGACCGAGTTCATTGAACTATTGTTGAGGCAGCGAAGATTCGCAATGGTTCTTGATGAATCCCAAAAAATGAAAAACCCAAAATCGAAGACAGCAAGAGCTGTAATCTCCTTGAGGAGTCTTGTTGCAAAGAGGATCATAATCACAGGGACGCCAATTGCAAATAGACCAGAAGACCTGTGGTCTCAATTCTATTTCTTGGATGGTGGCGTGCTACTTGGAGACGACTTTGACGCTTTCCAAAAGCGATTCAAGGTCGACTTGAAGGGAGCCCAAGACATGAGCCAATTCGAATTGAGTCTAAAATCGTTAAGGGAGACCTTGAGACCAGTCTCTATTAGAAGAACGAAGGATGTATTGGAGCTTCCCGAAAAAACTTTTGAGAACGTAACCGCCGAACTTGCGCCTAAGCAAAGAATAGCCTATGACAAGGCTAGAAGTGAACTCTACTATGAGATCTCTAACTCCGACGGAGAGAAGATCGAGGAAGAGATAGACAATTATCTGGTTAAACTACTCCGACTTACTCAAATCGCTAGCAACCCAGGCTTGTTAAACATTCAGTATAATGAGGAACCGGGCAAGTTCAAGGTTTTGAACAGACTTGTTCGTGATGTTGTGGAGCGAAAAGAGAAAGCAATCTTATGGACAAGTTTCATTGGAAACATTAGAACACTCAGGAATCGTTTCAAGGAATTTGGGGCGCAGATGCTTTTCGGAGAGATTCCAATTATGGATCGTCTCAACATCGTAAAGAAGTTCATGAACGAAGAGCGATGCAAGTTGCTGATTGCGAACCCAGCTGCCGCAAAAGAAGGTTTAACTCTAACTTCCGCAAACAACGCAATCTATGTGGACCGAACCTTCAAAATGGATGACTATCTTCAATCGCAAGACAGGATCCACAGAATAACGCAGACCAAGCCATGCAAGGTCTTCAAGATTATCGCTAAAGATACAATAGATGAATATACTGATGAGATATTGGAGAAGAAGGAACTGATCGCGAAATATACTCTGGGCGACACAGAGTGCATTACATTTAAGCGCAGCTATTTGTCGAAAGCTGACTTGCTCAGGATCTTAGGGGGTTAGAAAATGGCAAATCAAATTGCTCTATCGATAAGAGGAAAGGAGATAAAATACGAGTACAAGTTGCTGGACATATACGTATTGAGATACTACACAAGAAATCCCAGAATCGCAACTATTGTTAGTGAACACGGTGGACAGGTTACTGATGACATAATCGATCAGGAACTTTGGCAAAGGGACGCGACTCACGAGTTGTATCATCAAATTGAGAACGATGGGGGGTTAATCAACCCCGTATTAGTATATGATCATGAGGTCTTAGAAGGAAACACAAGATTGTGTTGTTATCGTCATCTCCACAAGGATACTGGAGACGACAAATGGACGTTGATCAAGAGCAATGTAATTGTAGAGAGGCTTTCTCAAGAAGAAATATACAGACTGCTTTGCACGGAGCACATCGCGGGAAAGGCTAAGTGGGATGCATATGATAAGGCAAATCTGTTCCGCAAGATGAGGGTTGAAGACAAAATGACTTTGCAACAGATAGAAGCTGTTGCCGGCGACAATATTGCTTCAATATCGCAGAAAATAGAGGCAGTTGAGTTAATGGTCAAGAACGGAGAAATGAGGAAGGATAAATACAGCCACTTCGAACAGTTAGTAAAGAATGCGGCGGTTCAGGAAATCCGGAGGGTTGCGGATCCAGAGATTGTTGAGAAAGTTGTTGAGCTAATTAAGGATGGAACAATAAGAAAAGCCCAGGATGTAAGGCTTATCGGAACCGTATACAAGTACAAGGATGCTAGGAAAAGAGTCTTCAAGGGCCGAGAAGATATAGAACAGGTTCATCACGAGATTAAGGCAAAATTCCCTATGACAGATTCTGTTTTCATCAAAGGTGTTGAAAGCCTTCTGAAGCGGGTTCAGACGATTACAAGAGAGGAAAGAGACGAGTTGAAGAACAGTAAGAGAGACCTTTCAAAGGTTGAACATCTCACGAAGGAGCTTCTGAGCCTATGCAAGGAGATGGAGATCAGAATTCATATACCAAGAAGAATGGAGACAGGGTAGACTAATGAGAATACTATTGGTTGAGCCTGATTTCCCAATTCCAAGAAAGAGCAGAAATCATAAGAACTTCTTACCGATCGGTCTATTGAAGATTGGAACGTACATTAAGAAAAGTGGGCGGGCAACGAGGCTAAAACTGGTAATAGGCAACTGCCGGGTCGGTTTCATTCCGGATAAGATATGGATAACTTCCTTGTTTACGTATTGGAGCACATACTTCTGGGATAGTGTTGCGTTTTATAGAAACGCCTATCCAAAAAGTGTTATCTGGATCGGCGGAATATACGTTTCTCTTCACTTTAACAATGAAGACTTCAAGGAAAAGTGTAGGCGATTTCGGGTCAAGCCATATGTCGGTCTTCATAACAAGGCGGAGAATTGTTTGCCCAATTACAAACTGGTAAGGCAGAACCCTCATCAACTTGACTATCAAATCATTCATTCTACTCGAGGATGTCTCCGCCAGTGCAAATTCTGTTACACGTGGAAGCTTGAGCCAAAACGGACTTCAAAAAAGAGCATAAAACGTGAGCTCTGTTCCAATAGACTAGTCTTCTATGATAACAACTTACTAATGAATGAGCATATTGATGAATTGCTCACAGAGATCTCTGGGTTGAAGTATAAAGGAAGAGTAGTTCGTTGCGAGTCTCAAAGTGGGTTCGACGGGAAGATACTTGAACAGAGGCCTGAACTGGCAGTGGCTCTAAAGAAAGCAAGGTTTGACAGCCCAAAAATTGCGTGGGATTGGGGTTACGATGAATTTGAGCGGATAAAGAAACAGCTAGACATCTTGGTGAACGCCAGTTATCACGCCGAAGAGATATCGATTTTCATGATTTTCAATTGGGACATACCTTTTGTGGAGATGGAGAAGAAGCGACTTAAGTGTTGGGAATGGAAAGTCCAGATTACTGATTGTAGGTATCGACCGGTGAGTCAGCTGCATGACAACTTCGACTTCTATTATCCCCAAACTTCGAAAGATTATTTCATCCATCCCAGTTGGTCAGATGCAGAAGTCAAACAGTTTCGCAGGAATGTGAGGAGGCAAAACATCTGTATCCGACAGGGTTTCAGATTCCATAGTGCTTCACTAGAAAGGAAGAGAGTTGACAAGGAACTTTCAATGAAAGCGAGGGCTCTTCCCAAGGAGGAAGTGTTGAAAATGGTGAGCGATGCATGGTTTCCTGATGAAATTCATATGCCTCCGTCAACTTGTTGGAATCCGAGGCTTGAACAAGCGCGGCGACAGAACCCATGAAACCAAAGGGAACTTGTCGAGAGATACCCTTTGGGCATTAGTTATGCTTACAGAATTACTGAAATAGGAGGACTATCTGAGAACTGTCAGGTATAAGCGAATGGCACAGCGACCAGCTAGGCCTATGAACTATCAACAGTTTTGAAGTCTGTTTTGTTGGTTTGGTTACCGCCGATTTTGACCATCTCGATACCCTCATGATTTACCTTGATCGGCTTCAATTCTTCGTACTGTTGTTGGGATCGTTTTCTTTGATGATGTCTTCCTCATTTTCGTCGCTCTACACTCTCTTCGAAAATTCTTGTACGCATTTCTTCCAGTAGTTCAGGCGGGAGCAGATCTTCTTCTGTGATCCTTTCGTAACTTGGAACTGGTTCTTCTCCGCAAACAGAGGGTGGGTAACAAAATCGGATTAAACCCTGTTGGATGGCTAGGTGGATGGCCATTGACGCCTGTTCCAGTGTCAGACCGTTTCTTTTCAGCCAATCGAGTAGTTCCTCTTTTCCAATATCTCGGGTCTTTAGCTCTTCATATGCTTGCTTAATCATTTCTACCATTTCTCTATCATCAACCATACTTCCTCACCTGTCGAGTCTTAGGACTGAAACTGCCTTCTTTTGTTTTCTTTCTTGGGGGAACCCGATCTTTTCGGCGAATCGTCTTCCATCTTCCCTTGTCTCTGTCTGTAGGGTCCAGTGGGCTGAGTAGTCGCCATACTTTCCCCTGTGCATCTCTATGGGATACATTCGTGCCTCAATATCAAAATGACTGAGCATCTTCTTCTCTTCCAAAAGAAGGTTAGGTGGATGACCTTCTACCACTCCGTAGATGTCGCCAGGGAGATCCTTGCATGGTCTTATGCCACAGACAAATCTCCTGTTTATGAACTTGTCCTGCCAACTCATTCCATCAAGGCGATCGGTCATCTCCTTGGACAGAACGCTTGATGCTTCAACCGCTCTTCCTATGCACACTTTGCCTTTCTGTGGCCAGACGTATCCCTCATCACCAGATGCTTGGATTAGCCACTCGCGTTTCATTTCCAAAGACCCTTCCCGTATTAGCACAGGTATGTGTGGGTTCTTGTCAACTATTTCCCCTGTCACAGCTCCTGCTCTCATCAATACATATCCAACGATGTCTGATGAAGTACGCACTTTCGCCACTTCACCAGTGTTGTACTCTCTGTTGAGTATATTTGCCCCACCGAAAACATTCTTCAGGGATTCTACGATCCTGTTTCTTTGCCCTGCGTCATTGTTCGCGTAGTTGAATCTTGGTCCACGTCCCTTCGATGCAGAGTTAGTTCCGTCTGAATACCTTGCTCCCATCAATCTTGCTCCGTCGTTGTTATTGAGTCTGAATGGTAGTTTTGGGTTTTCTATTGCCCTGCAATGTCCTATCGCTCTGATATGTTTGTTTGGCTCATCGAGATTCCTTCCCAGAAATTTGAGGACTGAAATCAGTTTGTCGGCTCTCAAGCCGTCTCTCTGCTGGTGCAGATGCCTGTATACATTTCCGTTGCTGAAGATTGCGCCCCTTTCCTTCATCTCCTTTCGAAACGCCACTTCTCCTCCCGCCTTGCTTATCGCCTCCAGCAATCGGTCAGTTTTGTAGCTCAGGTCAAGATATACTTCGGTGTTTGGACGTAATGCGTACCATGGCGTTTCATAGGGTGGGATCAACTTGTTTTCACTAGGTATGTGTAGAAACTCTTCTCCCATGTTAGTCTTGTACCTGTCGAATTCCAATCCCCCTATAGTCTCATGCTCCACAGTTGCGATCCTATAGTTCAAGTTCTCAGAGATTATTGTAAGGCCCTCATTCTCATCGAATTTCACCGTGACCTTATCAGTCACCTTTACTCCGTCCGCTTCGTTATCCCTATCCATGTTGGGTTCTTGTCGTGGTTCGGTTGATGGAACTTCTGCTCGCTTAGTGGGCTCATCGATTTGTTGGGGTTCCCCTTCAGTTGTCTGGCTTCTTTGCTCCACATTTGCACTGGATTCCTGTGATTCTGTCGCCTTGACCACTTCATCTTTTCTTATCGATTCGTTCAATGAATTCTCATATTCGTTGAGAGTTGAATCCACGAATTGCTTCCATTCCTCTTCCTCAGACACGGCGACTGACTCATCATCGGTCTCTGAGGCATCTTTTTCTCTTCCCCCCTCCCCTTGCTGACTTGTCAGCGATTCCTCGTATTCCCTAAGGGCCGATTCATCCGTCAACTCAGCTTCTTCGCGAAGTTCACCCCATTTCCCTTCTTCCTGTTCATCGGAACCCAGGGAAGATTCTGCGTCATCCTCTACGTGCTCGTGCCCTTCAGACTCCCTTGGCAAATACAGTAATCCTCCCCGACCCACATCACCATCTAATATAACTCTCCAACTAGGAAGATCTCACGCCGCCAGCCGTTTGCAGGTCAGCCATCAGTTCCCTCTTCACCAACACGTTGACTCTCCTGCGTACTTCCGGTCTCAGGTTCACGCAGTACTTGTCATTAGCTCTGTTGAGGATCTCCATTGCAAGCGTCTCCTCCTCCTTACGTTTCCGCGTATACCTTGAAGCCTCCGCAATAAGCAGCTTCACAACCGCCTTCACACCCTCACCCTCGTGATGTCTCCCCACAGATTTACAAAACTTTGCCTCAAAGTCTGCCCGAGCTACAATTGATTCAGCTAGCCTGCCTCCATTCACAACGGAAACGGTCACACTCGGAGCCGATGTTGGCGTCTTCTCAGTGGGCGTCATCACACTCGCCTTAAGATACTGCGGGTTAGCATCATAGAACGTCGCCCTCATGTACCTCCTCAACTCCTCATCCGTAACAAACTTGGTAGGGTCAACCCCATAACTCGTCACAGGAGTTACCTCAACCTGAAACGGGTGACTCACATTTGGCGTCTTAATAACAGGCCTACCAACCTCCAGACTCGCAAGCGCACGTTTTTGCTCCTCATTTAACCCGAACATGCGTGCAACCTTCTCCGCATCCTCATCATCCGCAACCTGATGCACAATCTTCGTGGAAGTATTCTCGGTCACCTCAAGCGGCAAGCCAACTGCACTTTGATTCACAAAAATAATCATGCCACCAAGGGAGCGAATCTCAGCGGTAATGCGTGAAATAACCTCAATCGCCTTTCTCCTAGATTCCTTAGAATCGTATTCTGCTCCACCCTTAGCGCCAACGTTGCCGAAGAGTGAGCCGGCCTCCTCCAATATGATGGCGCACCTGGGCTTAGATGTTGGTCCAAGTGTCTGCAGATACTCGTAGATGGACGATAGCACCATGAGGATAACCATGGCGCGATCCTCCTGCGCCCCCATCTCACCAAACTCAACCACAGTCGGATTAGCAATCAACTCTTGAGGAGACATGGATACCCTGCTGCACAGGGCCGCTCCCTTACCACCTACAGATAAACTCTCAAACCGAGTATTCAAAGCCGCAATAATAGTGCTTCTCGGCTCACCCTCGTAACCCTCCTCGACAACAACGTCCCTCACACTCCGCCTCAAATCACGCAAAGACACAGCTCCACCACGTTCTCCATATGTCAAGTCCCAACCATGTTCCCTGTAAGTGCGATTCAAAGCCATGTGCAAAACATAGGGCGCAGGAGGATACATCACAATAGAAGCACACAAAGCATCCTCCACCAAGTCAACATGCTTCTGCGCCTTAACTCCAAAGGGAACCTCAAGAATATTGAAGCGAAAAGGCGCAACACCCTCATCCCCAACCGTGAAGACACGCAACCCAGGAACAGCGCCAACCAAACACCTATACTCCTTCTTCACAGGATCAAGCACCAAAAAAGGAACCCCAAGCCGATGCAAAGCCATCGCTATGGACAATGTCGTCCACGTCTTTCCACTCCCAGTGGAACCCACAACCAAACAGTGGCGAGCCAAATCACCAAGCGTGAGGCGAGCCTCAACATCCGACACACACCCATGGCGAAGAACCCCACCAAGTAGAATCTCCCCACCTTCAACCTCCTCTCCAGTAGGAGCTAAGAAACCGCCTTTCCTCTTCACCCGAGCAACCGAGTCCATCTCAGGCAACCAAAAATACAACGCCAAATCAGAAGGCAGCAAAACCGTACTCCTACCCCGGGGACTCAACTTGGATGTAGCGCGGTAAACAACCTCAGCCTGCCTCCTGGGAAACTTCCCAAAACGCATCTCATGGCGCTCCTCCTCAAAACTAAACGCCCCCACAAATGTCCTAAGCACCAAATCCAGATCCATCTCAGCCTCCTCACTCGTGGAGCTCTCACATGTCAGTGTAATCCAACACTTTGCCTGCAGCTTCGAACCCAACCTCTCAAGCTCGGTCCCTAAATGCTTCAACTCCTTCTCAGCACCCCAACTCGATCGACTGGTAATAGTGGATTTGTTGTGCACTCCCACGATGGGGCTCTGCTGCTCCTGCCTCGCAGCCTTAGCCGACAACCTCCCATAACGCCCCCTCTTCACGAAAGATGAAAGAGAAGATGTGCTCCCCTCAGCAACCACCACCACAGAACCAGTAAGCCTCCTCTGAACAAAAAACTCAGCAATATACTTCACAGGATTCCTCGAAGGAGCTGGCAGATTCGAAACCCAACCACAAGCATGCCTCCCGCCACCCAATGAAGACTCAACATCCCCGTAGCGTATCTTCGTGTCAAAATCGGGGAACCAAGAATGTAAAGATGCATCAACACCTTCCACCAACCGCGCAAGCTTAGACCTATCTTGCTCCTTACACTGAATGAAGAACCTCCCACGACCCCCATGGTAAACCTGGCTAAACGCGAAGGTGCACCCATGTTCAATCAGGGACACCGCGAATCCACGAAACCTAGCCGCAATATCTTCGTCTCCGGACCCCTCGGCTTCTCCGTCTCTCCGATTCCCCACCTTCCCGAAGAAGTAACTCTCAGGGATACCGACAACCTCAACTGACCCAACCTCACAACCCCCACTCTCGCTACTCCTTCCTCCGCTCCCATTTGCAGGCAACTCACGATCCCTATTGCCAAAAGATGTAGGCTCCACGTCACCTTTAGGCTTCCTAATCCTTAGTTTCAAGGACCCCATTGAAGCCCTCAGAGTATCCCTCTCATAGAGAAGAAGCCACCCGAGAAACACAGAAGAACCCCAAGAAGCCAAAACCCGAACCAAATCATCACTCACAAGAAACCCAACAAGAACATCCATCAATATAACGAAGAAACATGAGAACGCGACGAACTTTACCAAACTCGACGACCACCTAGCATGCATCACAGCCAAGGCGAGAATCGAGTAAGACACCAAAAGAGTAACAGCACAACTGAGAGTTAACCTCACCAACTCACTGCTAAACACCAGCACATGGAAACATGCAATTCCAACACCAAGCGCAAATACCACCACGATCATGTACGGTGTCAAGACCCCCAAGCCGTGAAGCATCCACCGAGCGAGGTGAGAAACGGACCCGCGAGCAGACTTGAAAGCAATACACAAAACCAGCAACAAAAAGAGAACCGCAACAGGTATCCCAACAAAGAAAACAAGCAAGTTATAGAGGATGTCCTCCAGAAGCACGCGAAACCAGTCTCCTGCTACCTTCCCTATCCATCTGCAAGGTCATCACACCCCCATTCTATATAAGATGCAAAAACTGAAAACGAAGCGGACCCTTTATTCCATTATAAGAGTCAAGAATATTAGGAAGGGAACCTGTTCATGCTGCGGAGGTGAACGAGTGGGATGCCCCCACATTGCGATACATTAGATGGACCCGTCGTTAAGGCCGCAACTAGCGCCTTAGAGAAAGGTAATGTCAAACTCATACTTCCCTATCTGCCGAAAGAAGGGGAAGAAGAGTTAAAGAAGGCTTTTGAGAAAACACTGCGAGCGAGAAAACAAGGCAAGGAAGCAAAAGAGGTTGCAGACTACTGGTTCTTTGAAACAGCAGTGCGCTTGCACAGAGCAGGAGAAGGAGCATCATACACTGGGCTGAAACCAGCAGGACTCGATTGGGGCCCAGTAGTTCCGCGTGCAGAAAAAGCAATCGAAACAGGAAACCCAAGAGAAGTAATAGAATTCCTCCAACATACCGTTGAAGAGGTGCTGCAAGAGAAGTTTAGTGACGCCATGTCCAAAAAGGACTACGATCCAAATGACGTAGTAGCCGCCAGGAAGTACATCAAAGCAATGCTTGGATTCGAGCTGTTCTCACACCACATCTACACATCCATAACAGGCAAAGGAGAACACGAAGAAGGAGAAACGATGGGCGAACACGAACACGGCGAACAAAAAGCCAGCGAACACAAACACTAGCTACGCGTCATAGACGGATGGACGACTCAAATGACAGAACACGCCGGGGAAACACGTGGCCTGAGAATCACTTTCGTAGCTTACACCATCATTTTTGTTCTACAACTTCTGACATACTTTATGACAAGCATCCTCGTGTTGTTCGCGCAAGCGTTGGAGGTGCTCGGCGACGTACTGGTGTCTGCCTTCCTTCTTCTTTCTCTATACTGGTCAAAGAAGCCAGCGGATGAATTCTACATGTTTGGTCGCGGAAGAACACAGAATGTCGCGGCACTCGTCTCATCCGTAATTTTCATATCTTTCATGGGTCTCGAAGTCTTCCGTCAGTCTATCGACAAGTTTCTGCAACCCGAATCCAGTGCGCTCCAAAACGTCAGCCTCGGCCTGATAGCGATCTTAGTATCCATGCTCGTGTTAGCAATTCCGATGATTGGCATTCTGAGGGTAAAGCAAAGAGGCGCTTCGTCAAAAGCAGGGCTAGTCCAACTCGTGAAAGACGAGATCTCCTATGTTCCTTCCTTGATAGGCGTGTACCTAGTTTCGCAAGGATACTATCTAGCAGATGCAATAGCATCCATGATTATAGGTGCAATAATCGTCATAGGCGGCGTATACCTCTTCAAAGACAACTTCCGCTACCTCGTTGGCAGAGCACCGAACAAGCAATTCATGAGAAAAATAGAGTCAACTGCGAAATCAGTCGAGGGGGTACTCGGCGTCCATGATCTAATAGCCGAGTATGTCGGACCAAACATAGTCCACACAGGTTTCCACATAGAAGTGGCAAGAGGCACCCCGATAGAAGAGGCAGACAGGATTTCCGAAGACGTCCATGACAAAGTCAGTCGTGAGACAGAGTGTCATCATTGTGTCATCCACGTCGACCCAGCGCAGAAACCGCGAAAAGCTTCAAGATAACACTCAACTCACAACGTAGAGAAGCCTCTAACAAGGTATGAGTATATGTCTCAGTCCGCAACAGCCTAGCTCGCCTTGTTGATCGGGTCAATGTGACTTCCTGAAGGACAGTCTAGTGTTTCAATAGGATGCCTCCTTGATTCCATTTCATCGCACTCCGTTTGCTATTGCGATTTTCCTTTGAGAACTTCAAGAGGAAAGGAGATGAAATGACTTCTGACCGGGATCCACGAAGACTACAACAGATATTCCTCCGCCAATGTTCTCTGTATCTTCTCAAACTCTTCTTTCAGTTCTCTTGCACTTTCCTTGAGTTTCGAGGAGATCTCATCACGAGTTTTTATCTTCTCTTGAACTTCTTCCCGCACCAGAAACTCCTTCAAGACGTCTTTCTTTGCTCTGTAAAACATAAATGCGTCTGCCGTGAGGCTCATCATGAATTCATCGGAGTAGTTTATCAACTCTATTGCGTAGCTTTCCGGGGTGTGGTCAATGGGTTTCTCCGCAGTTTTGTTGTATTCGTCTATAGCCTTTTGGATGGTCGTTTTGAAGTCCTCTGTGTATAGTGACTTGAAGATTTCCTCGTATGATTTCTTCAGTTTAGTTACAAGTTCATTGTGGTCTTTGACGAGCAAGGCTGTTCGAGGATACTCTTTGAGCAGCTTCTGCATGAAAAACTTCTCCATTACGTTTTCGTTCTCGACGTGGGCTTCGGGGTCTAGGGTGTGAAAGTACGGCGGATCATTGTGGTAGTCGTAGTTCTTGGAAGCGATCTCCCTGTCAAGGTCATCTATCAAGAGGGGTAGTGCTTTGCTCACTACGTGGGCAAGTGTTGGTCGCATTCTCTCCTTTCTAGTCTCAGCCAATGTCTCGCTTGTCATAATAGAGTACCATGCGGTCAAACCAACCAGTATGATAGTAGCGACTAGGCTCCAATACGCGACGAAGATATTTTGAAACACTGGATAGTAAAATGAAAGGAAAATAGGCGCAATCATTACAACTGCAAGGACAAAAACAATTGGCATGAATATTCTCATTGTTCTTTTCATCTGAAACACCATCTTTTGAAGTCTGGTGTCCGCTCCCACCCAGCCACTGTAAGCAGTGCCATCCGTCCTTCTTAAATCTTCTATTCCGTCGATGCTTCAAAAGAAGTGATCCGTGCCCAGCGCACGACTGGGATGTGAATCTTGGGAGTCGTTATCTGTGTTTCCTGGGGGTGAGATGAAGCGGTGTGATCCGAAGACTATTGAGGCTGCGCGGAAAGCTAATCGCTCGTACGTAATGGCGCACGCGATGTCAATGCTTATATATTTGGCACATATTCAAGTACTGTAATTGTTCTGGTTTTGAAGGAAGAGGAGATTCAGGATGTCAGGAACTGAGTCTGAAAGTGGTTCAGATGCTCGGAGGAAATTCCTGGGAAAACATTGGGGCATAGTTGTCGTATTTGTGATAGCAGGTATTCTAGCATTTGTGGGTGCAGTTTATGTCTTCTTATGGTTCGTTGGGAGTGCTCTGTCGACAGGCCTGGTACCTGTGGCTTTGGGTCTTTGGACAATGGGGAACGTAGTGACTTTCATTTTGTATTTGGTTTTCTGGGAGCTTCTTTTTATTGGGGTCCCTGCGGTCGTAGGTGGAGTGGCGGGTTGGCTATGGTGGAGAAGGCTGCCTAGTAAGGAGAAGAGAGAATATCACCTCTCCGGTAAACGCTCACGTGCAAGAAGGGGTGGAAGTGGAATACCGCTGTTGCTCTTCATTGCGTTCTGCATCAAGGTCTTTATCGATGGAAACTGGAACGTTGCCATTGCTACTTGGACTCTGAACTATGTTGTAGACTCAATTATCACGATACTGGTCTGGACGGCAATTGTTTTCGGAATTCCTATCGTTATTGGGCTCGTCTGGTGGATACACCGTGAAGTGAAGAAGCCCTAATGTCTTTTTTTGGCATGCGTTGCTCAGATCTTCAGAATTGTTGAAATTCAAAGGTTGACATCGATTGGATCTCTGCGAAGTTGTTGAGATACGCGCTTCACGCAAATAGCAAGCGGACTCCTCTAAGCATTGATCAGACTCTTGATTTGGCTTGGGAGCTTCTTTCGGTGTTTCCTGAGAGTGAAATGAAGAGGTGCGATCCTAAGACTATTGGTGATGCGCGTAAGGCTAATTGCTACAAGTAACCTTATTCTTGCAGGAAGCTCAGCTTCCCTTTCATCTCCGAAATGACAACCTCGAACCGAGGTAATTCCTTAGTTAGGTACTGCAATCCTTTTTCCCAATATGATTGCGCCTCGCTCAGTCTTTTCTCATCAAACAGCAGACTTGGCTCGCACTTTACCCCATTCAATTCGCATTTCCTTTTCAGAAGCCTTTTTATGTCAGAATCCCTGAATCCATTCCCCCTCAACAATCTCCAGACATCATAATAGTCGCGCGAGTAGCCTCTTTGAATAATACTCCTAATCTTCTCCACGAGGATCTCATTCAAAGAGTAGACAACCAAATCGAACTCATGTAGATCCGAGTAGATGGTCCTAACAGGTCGACGTTCCGGTTCCAATACCATTTTCTCGCTCAAACTAATGTCATGCTTAATTCTATTTGTGAAATTCAATGGGCCAACGTACTGGACTTCAGCCGTTACTGATCCCTCTGTCGAGTGGAACGATTCAAGCGAATAGTTGATGCCGCTCTCTTGGAAAAGCGTTTTGAGTACACGTTGAATAGATTCTTTTATGCCTTCAGGTTTCATAGCCCCAGCAACGGTGAAGTCTAGGTCTTCCGAGAATCTCCAAGTCTGAGGGAAATAGACCTTTCTAATCGCAGTACCTCCCTTCAGAACGAATTTATCATCCAAGCCGCTACCCATCAGATAGATTCCTTTCAATAACCATGTGAGCGCGTAGTCTTTCTCTACAACGCCAGCCGCGAGTTTTTCCTCTCTCGCAATTCTCCTTATTTGCTCTGATGATATCAAAAGCTTCGCCTCAACTCTTCAAGAGTCTCCTTGGAGACGTTCACCAAAAGGTTCCATCTCGTGTTGTACCTACCTTTTTTGGGAGATGTAGAGTCAAGATGTGACATTCCTGGTGAAATCAATCCTCTCATTTCAAAGAGAATCTTTGAATCTACATTTAGATTCAAACTCTCTATTAGGTATCCAAGCCTCTTGATTATTGCAGTATTCCCCACTCTTTCTGCATACTTGACAATCTTCTCCATCGATACCCTTTCCCTAGCATTCAACAGAGACCTTGCTGTTTCAAGTATGCCTCCGCAGTACTCAGAATGATCTAAAGCATCCACTAATGTCTTCTCACGATCTGAGATATTGATTTCATATGTGCCGATTTTCGTTGGTACAAAGCCGAAGAATTTTCTTTCGCTTAATGTCACGAAGTTGTACTTGACATTCAGAATCTCTCTACTCTTTGCTCTTTTTGTGATTGCGACAAAGACTGTGAGAGGTGTCTGCTCGGTAAACCCATGGAAGTTCAGAGCACTCCAATATGCTATATAATAAGGCGAAGCAAGGTACGAAGCTATCACAAACTCGTGCTCAGTATAATGTGACTTTACTCCTGCACTTAATGGAACTATGAGGTAGACTCCTCTTGTTAGAGCAATTATCCACTTCTTTTTCACCAGGTTGTGGGCAAGAACTTTCGCATACTCATAAGAACACTTTAGTTCAACTGCAATGTCACCTATCCTGAAGATAGTCTTGCCACTTTCGGATAGAGAAGACAGTAGTAGACTCTCATTTCTGCTCAGTCCAGTTCTTACATTCTCTGTATCCTTAGCATCTGTCATGCTTACCAACGATACATAAAGTATAACATTGCCTTATAAATCTAATCAGTCCACAAATTCGGGCAGCTAGACATGGATATCAGAAATATCAGTGTTCTCCGACAAGCTTGGAAAATCTTGTCTCACATGAGTGCGGTCGCGCTTATATGTGGCTTACATGTTGTCTTCTTTCATGAATAGGCTTGCCAATGAACTGCCTAATCGATTAAAAGATCTTGGTTATCAGGTAAGGGCGATTTCCATCCATCATCTGCAATTGCTGCAGGAACATATACAAGGGCAATATCATCAAGGACTATTAGACAATCAGTTTTACCAAGATCGGCTTGCTTGGCTTCGCTTCCAGATCCCAGAAACCCTGCCAAAAGCAGAGTCAATGATTGTAGTCGCTGTTCCCAGACCCCAGACTCGAGCGATTTTCACTTGGAAGGGACAACGCCGTCCCCTCATCATTCCTCCTACTTACACGGCATACAAAGACGTAACAGAAAAAATCCAGAAACTTCTCGCAAAAATACTCGGCGAAAAAGGCTACAGGTCAACGGGAACCGAATTGCCTCTAAAACTATTGGCAGTGCGAAGTGGTCTAGGGCAATACGGCAGGAACAACCTCTGCTATGTCTCTGGCATGGGAAGTTTTCTCCAACTTGTAGCCGTTTACTCCGACATGCCTTGCCAAGAAGACAGTTGGCAGGAAGCAACAATGCTGCCCAACTGCGAGAAATGCGAACTGTGTCGTCGAGCTTGCCCAACCGGAGCTATTCCTTCGGATCGCTTCCTCCTGCGGGCTGAGCGATGTATTACCTATCATAACGAAAAGAAAGGTGATGTCCCCTTCCCAAGCTGGATGGATGCTTCCTGGCATAACTGCCTCGAAGGATGCATGCGCTGCCAACGAGCTTGCCCATTAGACAAGCAATTCATGGAATGGATTGGAGAAGAAGAGGAATTCTCTGAAGAAGAAACACACTTACTACTGGATGGCGCATCGCGTGATAAGCTACCTGAAGAAACACTTAGAAAACTGATGCATCTTGACATTCTAGACGATCTCGGCATTCTCCCTCGGAACCTGGGTGTCTTCTTTAGAAGGCATAAATAAAGCAAATTGATGAGAAAGCCCCTGTGGAGCTGTTTTCGATATTTCCTGATGGTGAGATGGAGTAGTGTGATCCAAAGACCATTGAAGGTCCTGCTCAACCTCTGATTATTTATCCAATTGTTTCATTCTCGAAAAGGATCGTGTAATGCAAAGATTCTGTTAGTATGTCTCCAATTCTTACAGGTGTCGTACTGTCGCTCAATCCGTGATAAGTCACTTGAATCTCATTGTAACCCATAAAACTAGGGCCAAAGCTCGTACCCAAGAAAGAGCAATTGCCTGGGCGCATCGGGTAACTTTCCATGATTGAGATGGTGAAGTTTATTCCGCCAGACAACATGTACCCAGCATAAGATGAGTCTAGATTTGGCGTGAAGATAGTTGTGTTAGCATAGAAGAAATTCACGTCATCAAAATACGCATCAACTGAACTCGCATCAAAGATGAAACAGATTTGATTAGCCGAAGTTCGATGAGATGTTCTTGAGAAATCAATGATTCTAGTTGTGAACACCTCTACCGTAGGTGTGTTGTTACTGAATATGAAAGTGTTGTTGAATAGGAAACTGACAGAATAGAAATTGTTGTCTGCTACTATACACTTTACTGTTGTTTCATTATTCCTTGCTTCTACTGAATACGTTGCCCTGTAATTACATTGGAGCGCATACAGCATATTGCCAACATGATCTCCATAGGCAAACTCATTCATCGACAGACCATATATTGTCTCTATCTCACTATTCTTCAAGATATTCGTTCCATTTACAAGAAACGATTTAATGAATCCTGAAACGAGCTTCACGTCATAATACAAAGTATGGATACGTAAACTATTATCGTCTGGCTGTGTTATCGGTTGAGGTGGGATCACTGGCGGCTTTAGTCGAATGTCATCATAACTGTAATTGCCACTTGTAATATTATCTTGTGAAAACTGTTGAGGTGTAATTACCATACCTGCGTAAATAAGAATTCCCAACACGAAGACGCACAGCATCAAGGCAAGGTTTCTATGTCTCATTCTGTATCAGCTCCAGCGTTCAATAGAAATGAATATCGTGATTGCTTGAAAGAATCCAAAGGCAGACTTCCAGTTCTCACGTCTTACAGCCCCGAAGAATTTTGCCGGATCTCTCAGTAGACCAAGGACTTTCGCTTCTCTTTCCCCCTCAAACTTTGCAGTTCAAGCTACTTGGCGTAGTTGAGTAGAAGTGACGCGAAGGACTTCTCAAAGTTCCTAATGTCCTTCACCATCAAGTACTCATTAGGTGCATGTATAAGTCCTCCATGTCCTAGACCTCCGTTAACCATTCTCATATTGAATGGTTCCTTGCAGAACAGGTAGAATGGTGCGGATGCGGGCATCATTGGGTTTATCACTGGTTTGTAGCCGAATTCCTCCACCGTCTTGATCGCGGCTTGAACAAGTGGATCCCTGATTGATGTCTTGACCCATTCATAGCCTCCAAGAACATTCACCTTAATGTCCTCGAATCCGTGTTTCTTCAAATGCAATTTAATTTTATCAACCACCTCATGGGTGGTCATATTTGGCACTATTCGAACATCGATCTTAGCCATGACTTTCGACGGGGTTATTGTCTTTGTTCCAGGTCCAGTCCATCCACTTATGATGCCGTCGATGTTAATGGGGCTTGGTTTGTATATTAGGTTCCTTGCCACAGTTTTCGGGTTTCTTACATCACTTCTGAAGTTCTTGACATTGTACATGCTTTGCGTAGCTGCAAGAACCACCGGAGCGCTCTTATCAGTCAATTCTAAGTCTTCCGTTGACGGAGGCTGCACATTATCATAGAACCCATCGATGAGTACTTCGTCCTGTCCACGCATAGAGTTAAGCGCCCAAACAAGTCGCCACACAGGGTTAGGAATAATATTAGCCATACCAGAGTGAATGTCCGATGGGTTGGTTTGACACTCAAGCTCCATGTAGACTATACCCTTAAATCCAAGGTTCAGGACCGGGGGAGCTCCAGGCATGACCTGAGTGGGAAGCCACCAAGGTAGCGCCTCACAACGCTTGAGTTCACTTGACTTCTTTTCCGCAAACTCCGGCAAATGGACACTCCCCAGCTCCTCCTCACCCTCCACCCCGAACACGAGATTGAACGGCAGGTCTCCAGTAACTTCAAGGATCGACTTCAAAGCGCAGAGCATGCCTACAAGAGGCCCCTTCGAGTTCATTGCGCCCCTTGCGATCAGCTTCTCACCCACTATCCTCGCTTCGAATGGGGGAGAGACCCATTCATCAAGCGGTTCGACTGGTTGCACGTCATACATTCCGTAGATGAACATGGTTCTCTTGCTCTTCTTGGATTGGACATCTCCATACGCAACAGGATATCCCTTAGTGCTGACGACTTCCGTCGAGCCCCCGAGCATTGTCTCAATGTACTTCTGGGTCAGCTCAACGATTTCCTTCATACCTTCTCCAGTGGATGAGACGCTTGGCTGCCTCAGATACTCTTGCATAACCTTCAAGTGATCCTGGAAGTGTTCATCGATATGATCATGAACCTTCTTGGTCTCAGACAAGACAGAATCATCTCCTAATAATCCCCAACTCTTCCTAGAGTATATCACCCCACATATTTGAAAGTTAGTGCGCTGGTTAGAATCTGTTGAGAGTACTTTTAGCATCAGGTAAATTCTAGATACGCTTATAAAATTCAGACGATTACAATAAAAGCAATGAAGAAATTCAACAAACAAGATCAGAGATCGCTGGCAATCTGGGCCGCGGACTGCGCCGAACGAGTACTTCCATTTTTCGAGAAGACATACCCGAAGGACGACCGACCCCGCAAAGCAATAGAAGCATGCCGAACATGGGTTCGCACAGGCGTGTTTAAGATGGCCGACATACGCAAGGCTGCGCTCGCAGCTCACGCCGCCGCCCGCGAAGCGAAAGAAAATAACGCGGCTTGTTTTGCCGCGCACGCAGCAGGCCAAGCGGTGGCAACTGCACATGTTCCCCAACACGCCTTCGGCGCTGCTTACTATTCTCTTAAAGTCGTTGCAGCAACCAATTCTGCTAATGCCGAGGCAATAATTGCCAAAGAACTCAATTGGCAAACACGGCGCCTTCCAAAAAATCTAAGGCAAGGATGGCAAGATTGGCAATCACTGCGCCTTCCAAAACACCTTAGGTCAGCAATACGATGACAATTAAGATCAGTAAACAATCAAACTATCCCATTGGCTATCACTTTCGCGGCATGCGCGCGGGCATGAAGCCATTATTTAATGAGCTGAGTGGAAAGTTAACAAAAAGAGATTGACTTTGAATATGAAATTGGGAGGACCTATATCGGCCTAATTAATACTCAAGCTTAGACCCATTCGCCTAACTCAAGCTCGAACCACAAGAACTACAGAATTTGGCATTCGGACCGATCAAGCTCTTACAGTAGGGGCAACTTGTCTGAGTGCCTGAACCCATTGTCTGATTCGACATTTGTATGCCAAAATCCATTTTCTGCTTCAATGCTTCGAAGAAATATCTCGCTTCTTCTCTGGTCGATGCTTTGCATTCGAAGAAAGCTGGCTCATGCGAACTTGCGTCCCCTTGATCGATATTTACGTAGACTACATTGAAGTTCAAATCAACGCTTGCGACATGTCTCAACGATACCATCGACATGGCATCTTCATTTCTCTTGAAGGTTACTACGTTATTGCCTATGACGGCTTCGCTGTCCTCAAATACCCAATTCTTATTTCCCTGCTTTGACATTTCACACCACCTACTCTTTCAAGGTAAGGAAGAACTCCGCCCCTTCGCATTCCAATAGAAATAACGCTGCAAGCCTCTTAAATCTTCTATTATGCTGACGCTGCGGAAAGAAGTGTTCTAAACCAAGTTCACGGACGATGGATCATTGCGGCATTTTTAATTGCCACCTGAGAGTGAATTGAAGAGGTGTGACCAGAAGGCTGTTGAAGGAATTAGTGAAACTACCTATCCAAGCATATGTCCAGTATGCGGCGTGGAAGTCTCTTCTTATCCCTTCTCCATCCAGTAGATGGACGTCACGAACTCCCTTCCGCAGTTCCTGCATTTACCCATTACTCGGCCACTGCCTAGTGGCTCAACTTCGATCTCAGTTCCACATTTCGAGCATTTGCCGTGTAGATCACCCTGTTAAGCCACTCGCCTCCACACCGATTCTCGATAATCAAATGCCTCTACATTGGGTTATTGTTTGCAGTGAGTGAAGGTTTCCGACAACTTCATTACTAACCACCTGATCAGCTTTTACCCCAATAAAAGAGGCATTTTGGGTGGCCTCCGTATGAGCAAACTACTGAAGATCGAACGTATTCCTGATTTTGCAAGCGGATTCTATGCTCTAGTTGCCAGAAAAGCCCCCTTCCTAAAAGACTTTCACAAGAATGTAGCTGATGAAGTTACAAGCAGAATCTCTTCTGGAAGAATATTGGATGTGGGAACAGGACCTGGTTATCTTCCGCTGCAGATAGCCAAGCGATCAAAGCACTTGGAGATTGTGGGCATAGATCTTTCCCCAGCCATGATCGAGATGGCCACCAGAAACGCCGAGACCATGGGAGTTGCCCAACGCGTCAAATTTCGGATCGGCGACGCCGCAAATCTCCCCTTTGAGGATGATTACTTCGACCTTGTAATAAGCACCCTCAGCATGCATCATTGGCTAAAACCAACCAAATGTCTCAAAGAGGATAATCGCGTCCTCAAGAAAGGTGGCGAAGCGTGGATCTACGAATTCAGGCGTGATACAACAAGAGAGGTAAACGCACAATTGAAAGCAAGATATGGCCGCTTCATGTCTTTTCTGTTGTTGAACATTGTGAGAGCTCATTCTTCGATGTATCTCAATGAAGTTGAAGAGGTTCTTTCATCGTCTGAGATAGGTTTCTCTAAGCGAAATATAGAGGATAGGGGAGTCGTCATTAAACTGCGGTTGTCAAAAGCCAGTGGAACGTAGAGTCGCTAAAACCCAGAATCTCCGGCGCGTTGGGTCGCCTATTATGTCGGTACACTTTGCCGGTTTAATGAAAAAAAGGTGGGAAAAGATATGCTACCTTTTCTTGCCTGTTTCTCCGATCGCGTATATCCCTCTCCTGTACCTGTAAGGAATATAGATCATAAGCAACAGGTAAGGCAACCCTGCAAGCGCGTAGATCAATAGAAACGTAGAAGCGTTTGCCGGAACCATAAGCCCCCATGCTCCCAGCCCAATGAAGATCGCAAACGATAGTATGATAAGAATCTTCAAAAGTAGACCTTTATTCTCTTTGTTGACTCGACGCACCAGAACATACAATGCATAGAAGAACAGACCTGCGAAGAGGAAATCAAGTGCGCTGTTGAAGTTGGCAAGCCCACCAGGCAGATCCCAGAACAAGCCAATTCTGTAGGTTCCTTGGTCAGCGATATATGTGCCAATTGGCAGTGGCCAAAATAGAGAGACCCCTACCATGTAAGGCAAGTCGAAAAGGTCGTGCGTAAGCATGCCGAGCCCAAGTCCTACGAGGATCGATTGGTATTTACCCTTACCCTTGCCAAGTCGCCCTATGATAATTCCCAAGAGAATTATGATGCCTATCGTGATCAAGCTATGCGAGTATGTTCTGTGAACCGAGGTCGCTGCCGCAAGTCCCTGCCCAGTAACAACGAAAAAGATTGACCCAAGAAGATCCAAGTCGGGGATCATACAGCCAATTACGTAGGCAAGCTTCGCGATCCCTGAGGGACTTATGTTCAAAGGTTTCTTCTTAGATGTCCACCAAGATACCCCTAGACCGATCAATCCATGCAAACCTGTGTAAACCATCGGTCAAATTCCCTCTTTCTCTCACAACTCTTCCAATATAGGATAGGTGTTATCTTGTTCTCGAGGAAGTGCGATATAACAGTTTCCAAAACAACAAGAGGATCCGAAAAAAAGACGAGAGGACATTCTACATCGATCAGATTAATCGATAGTCGGCTTACTAATACTAATCATCTTCTTTCGCCGATTAGGATATCCCATTCTTTGCGGGGCTCGACTGTAGCCTAATTCTGCTCACGCATCTTTCCACGTAGATCTTCAGTTCATTTATGAACCTCTGGAAAACTTCAACGGGTTTATTCCAAAGATCCTCCATGTCCCTACCATCGTGGCAACCTGCGTAATCCTTAATGGCATAGGTCTTGTTTCTTGCCTGAGGGTATTCCGCTATCAACTGCCCGACTTGGTTGCCATCGAAGACCAAAATCAGGTCAGCTGCTTCAACTAGCCTCGTATTCACCCGTCTTGGTCTGTGTTCAGATAAATCAATACCATACCCTCTTGCCATAGCAATTATTCTCTCAGGAAGAGGCGCTCCACCGTATTCAAGAATCCCCGCCGATTCGACCATTATGCCCAAGCCTCCAAAAAGTTTCTTCGTCATCTCTGAAGCAACAGGACTTCGAAAAACATTCCCAGTGCAGATATATAGCACGTTTCTGATCGCCATTTGCATCACAAACTTGCCTAATACACCCGGCGTAGTTTCAACTGAGAACATCACGAACGCTTCGCCACTCTTGGTCCTTCCAGTGTCTTCGATCTGAGGACTTTCGTATCAATCGCGAAGAGTATGCCTACGAAAACAGGAGCGACCACCATCGTGGAAAATTGTCCAACAATGAAAATCCAGATAGCACTTTGGTAGGAGACTAAAGTAATCAGTTGCCAGAAGGGCAAGTCAAGGTAGTACTGTCTAGAAACTGGGATTATCATTAAAAGCAACATCCAAGGAATCAACTGGCGCGGCTTGAACCCTTGGGAATCCTTCAAGTGTCTTCTTGAATGAATGCACATGAAGATATCTGCTGCAACTGCTACCGCCAGCCAGGTGACCGATACAAGAAGGGGAAAAACGGCAGTAAGAAGCAAAGAATCTGGGTAGAAAGATCCTATTGAGTAAACAGGGGAAGCAGGATTTGCTACCAAGGACAGCGGACCAGCTGACATCAGGAGTATCGCACCAATAATGTTCGCTCTGTTCCCTGCAATCCATCTCGAGATTTCATCTGACGCCGAAAGATGGCCGACTGCGAGAAATGGTGCCAGTGCCTGAGAGGCAAGAAGTAAGATGCATCCGGCTGAGTAAACATAGAATCCTGACAAAAGGCTCATTTGAGGATTGTATACATACATGAGATCTGTGTGCCACTCCGTCTGCGATGCCCACAAGACAACCCATGCTGGCAGCAAGGACAGAACAGTCGAGTAAGCAAGAATTGCTGCATCATTGATCCGGATCTTCTTCTTCAGGTTTATAATCTTGATAATCACTGATGTGACTGTCAGAACGAATGCAATGAGGAAAGGCAGCAGCACCAACGGGGAATCATAGCCATAGATGGTTTCGAAAAAACTGAAAGGAACCAAATGGAATGGAAGAATGAAAACACCAACTATCTGCAAAGCTAACGCCAAAACGACCATAATAACTTGAAACGCAGTGGCTAGAACCTCTCTACCCAAAGCCGTTAGACCCTCCTCGCATACTTGCCCGAAGCCTCATCAATAACATACGGCAAGACAAGCATATATTCACTGCGAAAGGAGAAGAGAAATGGTTGTCGAGGATGGTTTCTCTGGCAATAGGAAACTTAAGAAGAACTATCGCAGGCGCGATGAGGAGTCGGGTTCTTAGAATCGCTTATGATAAAGAGCAAATTGGGAATAGCTCGGAGTGTCAAGGATCGCCGCCGATTCGACCTTTACATCCAGTTCTCCAAAGAGTCTCTTCGTCATCTCTGCGACAACAGGACTTCGAAAGACATTACCAGTGCAGATATATAGCAAGTTCTTGATTGTCATCTGCATCACAAACTTATTCGATACAGCCAGCGGAGTCCCGACTGAGATAATCAGAACTGCTAGGAATCAGGCTCCATTGATTAACTATGTCTGAGTCGATTCTAAAGCCTTCTCCCGCATTTGCCGCAGTAATCATCGTCCTCGTCGTTGAGGGCACCGCAATCTCGACATCTGATTCTTACTCTTCCGCCTGACGTGACGCCTTCTTCTCTTAGCTCCTCAGCAGCCGCCTTGACTGCAGTCTTGATTGCTGGGGTCGCGGCACTAGCATAGAACCCAAAGATCCTCCGGATGTTAACGAGGTAGAGAATTAAGAATCCAGGGATCATTAGAGCCATGCCGATAGCCACAGTGGAAAACGCATTCATAACCTCACTTGGCATACCGAATGAGCCGCCAAGGCCGACTCCCTGAACGGCTGCCATTCCCGCCTGTGCAAAATTAACAAAGCCAACTCCAAAAAGAATTACTCCAATAATAGCGAGCGCTGCACCAACTATGTTAGCGACAATTCTTTTAGTTGAGCCACTATTCTCCGCAGTTCTGCGACTCAAGCATCGTTACCCCTCTCTTCCCACCGTGTGACTTCGAGAGTTATCGTTTTCACAAAAGGAAACTCTTACCTTGCTATGAACTATTCGCCAATCTAACTTTTAAAGATTGTTCTTATAAACGTGCAGAACTGAGACAAGAGGGGACTTGTCCGACTACATTGACAGTCATGAAAGATAAGAGCGGAGTAAATGCCTCACCAGACTGTCATGGGTCCTTGTAGGTTTTTATCTGGTTGTCAGTCGCATGAGCATCGATTTCCAGAACATCCTTAGGCGACTTAGAATAAACCAATACGTCGTCACGAAAGACAATTGAGGCAACCTCTCCCGAAGAAACTGGTTTTATCTTGAAAGTCGCCTCCATCTTCGACTTGTCCTCATTAACCATTTCAAAGCGGCCTCTCCTCTTCTCAATCTGCTCCTTTGAGGCAAATGTCACAAGATTAGGGCCTACCCTCTGAAAAGGAGATCCTTCATACAGTTCATACGCAACTTTGAAATTACTCGGAAAACAGTACAACGTGAACTGCCAACCCTGATCTTTTGAGCCTCCAACCACAAGCGACTCTTTCTTATCCTCGGCAAAATCAACGTAGATTACCCTCACCTGAACGGTGTCAATCTCGACAAGCGCCTTTGCAACAACAGACCGAAAACGCGTACGGTGCTCCCACGCCTCAGTTTCTTTAGTGGAAGGCAATTTGCTAAACTCTAGATGCATGTAATTGTTAATGTTCCAGCCTCTTCCGCCTTTCTCTCCAATGAAACCATTGAAAATACGCGCGTTCATGGAGTCCCTTACATCAGGAGTAAGATACTCGAACCTAGAATCATCTCGATTCTTCCAATCAATATCCAACCGAGGTCCATTTGGCGCCTTTTTAGTCAATTCACATATCCCCTTTGTTACACTTGGCACACCCTAATCCATCAACCATGCCAAGGCCACAGATTACTACTGGATACTGATATCGTTCATTCTTATTCAGTTTTCTACTATGTACGCCCCTCAGCTCCTAAATCCCTTTATTCGGAGTTCCGTCTCTAACTATAGTTTGCCCTCTGGGTCTCTGACGGAAAGGCGTCAATCAACAAAACTCCCCCAGATGTCTTCGTATAGATCAGAACACTTTCTTCAAAAACCATGGAGTCAACTTCCCCAGACTTAATGGGGTCGACTCGGAATATCGCTTCAGGCTTAGCTTCGTCTTCACTTAATATGCCATGCCCAGTCTCTTTCATTCTGTCAATATCAAGCTTGAAGGTAAACTTGAGCTGACCCGCGTCCACTCTTTCACTTGGGGACACGTCATACAACTCGTAAGCAATTCCGCCACTTTTGGGAAAACAAAATAAAGTCGAATTGCGTTTCTGTTGTTCGGAACCCTTAATGAGTAACATGCCATCTTGGATCACAATATCCTCGACCGAGTTAACCCTGATAATCTGAGCGCTTATCTCCACAAATGCCTTTATCTTCACTTCTTTGTGACGTGAGTGCATTTCCCACTCCTCAAGTTCCTTACCGCTGGGCACCTTAATGAATTCAAGATGTAACCTATCATTCTGGTTGAATCCCTTTCCCCCTCTCTCACCAATGAAGTTACTCGATATGCGTTTGTCCATGGCATCTCTTGTTGCGTTAGTTAGATCTTCGAACAAAGGGTGGTCTCGATTTCCCCACTTGACTTCTATCGAATCGCCGCTGGGCTCCTTGTTAGACACCTGAGACATCCACCCTGCGTTGGTGTTAAGAGATACCCCGTCTCATTAAATGCCTTCATTCTATGCCCTTAAATACTATGAGGTGTTACTTAACCGTCGGTGATTTGGCAATGCTACCTGGCGGAATTACACTAGACCCGGGAGAGCGTCTAATAAAGAGAACTGGATTGAGGCTCGTTGATCCGCCAGTGGTTCCAGCCACGCCATTCAGCGAATCACACCTGATTTTGACTAATCGCAGAATAATACTGCTTGCCGAGAAACAGCACCAGTACAAAGTCTCCTCAATTCAACTCAATGAGATGAATCGTGTGGAGAAGGTAAGATTCCCGGGAGCAGGCTTCGTAAAGGTATTCACAGGAACAATAATCGTCATCGAATATTGGGACCAAGGTAAAATCAAGATACTGAGAATTGGGGTCGATGATGGAGAATCCACACTACAGATGATCGAGGACGCGCTCCAAGAAGCAGGTCCAGCACAACAGGCTCCAGCAACCCCCGAAGATGAGCAAAACGTAGCCATGTACTGCGACGAATGCGGCACCTCACTAGAACCTGGTGCAAGATTCTGCTCAAACTGTGGAAAAACCATCGAATATCCATAGGGTCCCTCAGAATACAAGGTTCAGTCTCAATAACTCATTTGGAGTCCTTTTTGACTATTTCGACCTCACAGCATGAGTCTCCCAACGGGATCTTCTTATTGTGGCTTATGGTAAAATCTGTTCCTGGGAACGCGCCTTTTAACATCCCGCGAACGCTCGCTTGGGTGACCTTGTAGCAAGGCGCTGTTTCACGAGTCCAGACTTTGCTGACCATTTTCCAGACTTCACAATCATTAACCCTGAAGATGGCTCTGTTCTCATCAATACACGAAACCTCACCTTTGATCTTCATTAGCCTTTGCTGCACTCTGGCCACCACGGGTAGCACTTGGCAGAATTCACCTTGTAGATGCAGCTTTGACACAATCCTCTTCGCCAACCTTTCGGAAAAAGTTTCCCACGCCCTAACATCTAAATCTGTCGCTGCACCAACTCCATACTTTTCCGCTGCCGCAATGAACCACGCTCCATCTAGTCTGAGAAAAGCATAAGTTGCCAAATCTAAAAGCGCTTCCGAATCTATCTCTGGAATCTCATCCAATTCTCTTCTCTCCTTTTACCGTTAGACTCGACGCTTTCTCTATGATAGTTACGATACTTAATAATCAATAGCATAAACACTGGACATTAGAGAACAAGGAGCGCCAACCCATTGCTGCTGAGACAGAGAATACAAAAAGCAAACTCGGGAAATAGACTATTCTGAATCAAACTCAGTTCTACAGGGCGTAGGTAGCTTCATTGCGGCTCTCCGCAAGGCGTCTCTGGCAATCTCAACCGTTTCATGTTTGACGCGAATAGTGATCAACGCTTGCTTGGGGTGGACTCTTGCAGCGCTGCCTATGGCCTTTCCAAATGACTGTTTCATTCCATCCTGCAGCCTGTCAGCCCCTGCGAACGCCATCATCTTGTTTTCTCTTAGGATATGGTGTGGGAACACCCTGACAGTTAGCTGAAAGTCGTCCTTTCCGATTTTCTTGGAGAGGTACTTATTCGCTGCCTGTCTTGCCGCTTCAAGGGCATTATGCCTAATCTGCGCAGCTTCCTTCGCATACAGTGTAATCTGCACAGGATATTCTTCTTTCGGGGCACTCTTGTTTCCCATTGTGAATATGGTAATCTTTGACTGCGGTCCTCCTCGTATGTATTCCTTCCTAGTATATGACTGCTGGGTTATGTCTCTGTAGCATCTTCCTGGACGTTGTGGCATGTCTCAGTCACCCATTTCATGTTTCACTTGCGAGTCTACATTGAAGCGGTGTTGCGTGGAGTTAGATGAGTTCTGCGTTATTTAAGAGTTTTGTTGCTTCGCCGACTTGCCCCTTTTCTGCAATTCTTTATCCCTGTATATTCTACTGGGCTCAGGTCCCTGCTGGTGTTGGTATTTTGATTCCCTGTCTGGGTGTCCGTAGGGTCTCTCTGATGGTGATGACAACTTTTCAAAGACCACTTGACAAATTCTCTGCCCAGGGTAAAGCGCGACCGGAAGTTTTCCAACATTCGACATCTCAAGTGTAAGATGACCGTCAAAACAACTATCTACAAATCCAGCCGTAGCATGAATGACCACGGCAATTCTGCCGAGACTAGAACGCCCCTCAAGTCTCCCTACGAGATAGTCGGGCAACTTCACTCTCTCAATTGTTGATGCCAAGACAAACTCAAAGGGATGAAGGATGAATGGTTTCCCCTCTTCAACCTTAATGACTTCAGTGTACTTTTCTAGGTCCCTATCGTTTATCGGATCTATGTAAGCCTTCTCCGAAGGCTTGAACAACCTGAACGTGTCACCCAATCTCAAGTCGACCGACGATGGCTGTATCTGGGTCTCAGGATCCAGCGGCTCAATCACAAGATCACCCGTCTGCAAGAGTTTCTTTATATCCCGATCTGACAGAATCATTGTGATAGCTCCTCTCCTTAGACTAGCTCCAAACTACAGTCTTCCTCTACATACCTGTATTCAGGGATTTAAGCTAGAAGCAAAGCAGCCTCGATCCGCTCGCTATCCCAGCATTCCTCTACCCATCATTTCATGAAACGATTTGACGCTATCCTATTATCAAGTCAGGTAAATCTGAACTACATCTTTGTCCATAAGCACATGATTCACTCCAACATACTCTACGTCGAATTTGGCTGATGGACCAATCACCTTTGCATACTTGAATTGTTTCTGAAATATCCTCGGTAGCTTCTGCGCCAAGAGAGATATTGTTGCATCCTTTTTCAGGATCACTGGGCTCTCGGAAGGCTTCTCTCTCGGTTCCTTAGTATACACTCTTATGATCTCCAAAACTCTGAATATCTCAGCTTTCAACTCATCCTTTCCCTTGTCCTTCTCAACTGAAACAGGAATAACTGGGAATCTGTTGCCATAATTCTCTTTCAAGGTTTCATAATTCTGCGACGAACTAGCGATATCACCCTTCGTAGCCACAATCATAGCTTTCTTATACATTATACGTGGGTCTACGACATCAAGTATCTCCTTTCTCGTCGTAGGTTGATAGAGACGCAAAGTGAGGTTGTGCGAGTATTTGAACAAGATCTCCTTCAACTCATCTATGCTATCTGTGTATAATGAGGTACCAAAAATCTGAACCCCACCACTTCCTGTTCTCTGAATGTCAACTTTCGGAGGTTGCTGGTTCAAACGTATACCCGAATTCAAAAGCTCCCTGAGCGTCAAGTCTACTTGCAGGACTGCATCTCTTGAGAGATCAATTACTAGAACAACTGCATCCGCATTCCTGATTGCTCCAATGATCTGCGGTCCCAAACCCTTACCCGAGCTTACGTCTTCATAAAGAGCTGGAATCTCGACCAACTGTATTTGAACATCTTCATAAGACATCATACCAGGCACTGGACTTCTGGTCTTGAACTGATAAGGAGATACCTCTGGCTTGGCGTTAGTCAACCACCTTAACAATGATGAACGGCCCGAAGTAGTCAATCCCACGAGAGCCACCTGACCAGACCCCCCCTTCTTGATGTGAAAAAGACTGGCCGCAGTCGAGCCTTTCCTGGTGTAACGGCGCTTCTGTGACTCCTCCTCAAGTTTTGAGAGTTTTGACCTCAGCTGCTTCAGCAGTCTTTCAGTTCCCTTATGCTTTGGAACTAGGGAGATGTACTCTCTCAAAGACTCTATTTTGTCACTGAGAGTCTCAGCATAGAAGTACCTCTTTCTAGCAGCTAAACACTGAGGTGACAGATTTGTTGGTATAACTGACCCACCCTACTGACTTCTTACGACTAACACACGTTCAACCGTATCACACTAAGAAATAGAGCTATCGCTTGTCAATTCCAAATCAAGACGAAACTCTAGCCTCAACTTCCTCCGTCTCCAATGATTAGTAACCGTCTGAATATATGGATACAGTAACCATTAAAAAATTACGATAAATGCCAGTTATCAAGAAGAGCATACCTTGGAACAAACAGATCATGTGAAGAAGGCTCTGCACATTCGCACCGGAGGGTTGTCGACTTTACGGGAAAAAGAAGCTGACAGTAATGAGCGAGCTATTCTCCATAACTATTCTGACCCGATACCAGCCTGGCATGTAGTTGAAGCTTATTGCCACACCTATTGGGTATTCCCTGAACACGGTTGTGTCGATGGAACCAGAGTTGAAATGGTACCAAACTCCATGGTCTATTATTGACGAGTTTATCGTTACATGCTGAGGAACGTAGACGTCTCCTTGGTAGGTCTGCTGACCCGTACCGTTCAACACCATGAAAATCCCTGAATCGATCGTCGACGTCAGACTTTGGAACTGCGAGTAACCGTATTGATCGGAGATCTGGGTGAAGCCATTCTCAATAAGGGGTATGCAGATCATTGAAGCAAAAGACAGACCCACCAATGTCAGCATGATCTTCTCCAAAGTGAGTTCCAAATCTTTCCTTACCTCCAGCTCACAGCGACAACCGTCTCATGCTTCTGCGTATTTGTTCCCAAAGTCAATATTTAAAGCACGATAACCAATACATGCCAAATCATAGCGAAAGTATTTCGAGAACTCTCACCGCATTTACGCCGACCTAAACGTCTTGTAGATTACGAAGAATGGGCTAACGCTGCAAAAGACTTAAAAGTAAATGGACGCCTCCCTCATTTCCGCAATGGAGGAAGAGATCCAGTTGCCTGAGAAAGAACTCATACCGAATCCACGCTCTCGCTTTCTGAGAGTGAAATGCTTGGACTGCGGAAACGAACAGATCGTTTTCGGCTCGTGCTCGACGCCAGCCAAGTGCGAGGTGTGTAGCAGACCATTAGTCCAGCTAACAGGTGGAAAATCCAAGATACTGGCAAAGATAATAGAGGTACTCTCCTGAAGAAACTGAATTCATCATGAGATAGATTGAATCACCGCACAACCTGGCGGAGGAAGATTAGCATGCGAGTACCAAGCGTAATGCGAGTTCATTGCCCAAGATGCAAGACACACACTGAGCATTCAGTAAGTCTTTACAAGAAGGGTCGAGAGAGAGTTCTCTCACAAGGCAGAAGAAGATATAACCGAAAGCTGGCTGGGTACGGTTCTCAACCTAAGCCAGAACAAAAGAAATTCGCCAAGACCACCAAGAAACAAACCTTGGTGTTGAAGTGCAAGAAATGTGGGTACACCCTCATGCGTTATGGCATAAGATTGAAGAAACTGGAAATAGTCACCTAGAACAAAGCCAGAGACTCGAGCACGAGAAACTCAATAGAGTACAAGAGAGTGCACAATCTTTTCCTACTCACGCGACATTTTCTCAAGCGTTTTCTCAAGTGTCCATCTTATCGTGTTAGTGATTTCACTTAGTCTAGTCTCATCCCTATAGTTCAAAATCACGATCTGCTTCAGTGTCCCATCATCATTCTTCATGAGCTGGTAGCTCATTTTCTCCCTTTCACCAATCTTTCCAGCCTTGACAAGCTCCTTGTCTTTCTCGATCATGTTATCCAGGATCTTCATCACAAAAAATGTGTTGAATGTGCCAGAATCAGTTAGGCAGTTCACATTCTGAGCAGGAACTATCGTCATCGAGTTTCCTGAGACAGTTACCTCGCCTAGCATGGTTCCCCCAACTCGCGAAGTCAATGCAGCCTTGTGAATGCCTCCAACTCCTTTGGCTGTCTTTTCAACTGTCGCCTCTTTTCCTTCCTTCAGAAGATCAGCCGCCACCTTGAAGCTCATCTGGGTTAGTATGCTGTCGATTGCCTGTATGAAACCTCTGTACATGGTCGCCTTGGTCTCAGCGTTATTCAGGCGCCTCTCCAAGTAACTCTTCAAAGTAGCTAGGTTCTCGAGATCAGGCTGCTCGCTCAAGACATCTTACCCCCAGTCTGACAGAAAGATAGAACGTGATACACATATAAAAAGTCCGTTCGCAGTCAACAGGACGTGCACTAGCA
The DNA here is from genome assembly GCA_037310415.1 of Candidatus Atabeyarchaeum deiterrae. Lineage (GTDB taxonomy): Archaea > Asgardarchaeota > Atabeyarchaeia > Atabeyarchaeales > Atabeyarchaeaceae > Atabeyarchaeum > Atabeyarchaeum deiterrae. The sequence continues at coordinate 574,420 of CP147780.1, read as the reverse complement.
ATGTTGCTTAGATACGGACAACCACAGTTCTCTCTGTGAAAAACATCTCCCAAAGTGTTTAAAGAGAGTTCATCTAATTTAGACTACTGTTCCGCCGGTTAAAGGACTACAACCAGGATCTCAAAGATACATGCAGATGATGGACCATGGTTAGAAAAAGAGAAGAATGGCCAGAAATAGGCGAATACGTACTTGCAACTGTCAAGGAAATAGCTCCTCACGGTGTATATGTCACGCTGGATGGCTATGGAGACAAAGAAGGATACATACACATAGGCGAGCTCGCGACCACATGGGTTAAGAACATCAGAGACTTCGTAAGAGAAAAACAGAAAGTTGTCACAAAAGTTCAGAGGGTCGACCAATCAAAAGGTCACGTCGATCTATCGCTCAAGAGGACAACTGATCAGGCAAGAAAGCAGAAGATCTATGAGTGGAAGAGAGCTCAGAAAGCCGAGAACTTGCTTTCTATGGCAGCTGAGAAACTCGGAAAGACTGTAGACCAAGCATACAATGAAGCTGGTTGGAAAATGGAAGATGCGTTCGGCGAGATCTATCAAGGATTCGAGAACAGCGTTGAACAAGGTGAAGAAGTTCTGACAAAAGCTGGCGTACCAGAAGATTGGGCAAAGGTCATAAAATCCGTTGCAGAGTCGTACATACAAATACGGAAAGTACAAGTGGATCGACTGATCGAACTCAGATGCCTCAAATCCGATGGAATAGAAGCGATAAAGAAATCCCTTCTGAAAGTGTTGGAAGAAGCAAAGTCAAGTGACACAAAGACAAACATTGCCTTAATGGGCACGCCACGTTACAGGATCACTGTGACTGCCAAGGACTATAAAACAGCAGAGAAAAGGATTGACAAAGCTGTCTCAGTGGCATTAGACGAAATAAAAGCCAATGGCGGAGAAGGGTTGCTGCTAAAAAGCTAGGAAGGTCATGGGGGAGTTAGTTGCCAAAGCTACTGAGAAAATGTGTTGCATGCGGTAAATATACTCTCAAGACAGATGCCTGCCCATACTGCAAAGGGAAGCTGATTATGCCTTATCCGCCTAGATTCTCACCATTAGACAAGTACGGAGAATACCGAAGAAAGTACAAAATGGAGACAGCGGAATCAATCGGAAGCAAAAAGACGGAGCCACCAGAAAAACAAAAATGAAAGGTTGTCAGACCCTCGTTAGGCACTCGATTAAGTCGAAACAAACAGGGGTTAAGCGGAATCTTCAAAGACTCTATTTCTTTTCACTTGCGTCTTTGACAACCTTTGCATATTGCTTGGAGCCAAGCAATTTTGGTTTGTCCCCTTCTAGATTCGAAGCTCTGATTACTACGAGCCACCCCTCTCCATAAGGATCCTCGTTGATAAGTTCAGGAGAATTTTCAAGTTCACTGTTCACTTCTTCTATGACACCTGATATCGGCGCATAAATCTCGGACACGGCCTTGACTGATTCTATCGAACCAAACTCAGATCCTTGTGTCACTTCAGTCCCTTTCTTGGGAAGCTCAACATAGACAATGTCCCTCAGAGACTTCTGAGCATAATCAGTTATTCCTATCTTCACAAGTTCCTCATCTTCAATCCGTGTATATTCATGCTCCTCGGTGTACATCAATTCATCTGGGATATTATAATCGCCAACTTTAACCATGGGAACTACACTCCTTGGGGTCGATCAGAAGACGTTATACCCGAATTTCACGTTTCGCAATAAACTCGGCATAGCTATATAAGTGTTAGCATTAACGCAACACTTTTCCATCTCTGCTATTCTTGGAGCAGGTTCGTGTCTGGTCTCTCAAGAACTCTATTATTTGGTCGATCTTCATTTCTTTCTCTTCTCTCTTGTTCATCATCTTCAGCTTCAATGTACCCTTCTCCATTTCACGAGGTCCTATGATGATTGCGTATGGAATGCCAAGAGAGTCCGCATACTTCAGCTGCCTCGTTATCTTCCTTTCTCCCATAACATCAGTGCGAACCGCAATTCCTGCAAGCCGGAGTCTTTGAGCTATTCTCAAAGCATCCAAGCCTGTTTTCTCATCGATTGAAGACACAAGAACCAAAGTCTTGGTCTTCGGAAGAGAGGTCATCCCAAGCTCTTTCATCACATCGATAATTCTCTCGAGGCCAAGTGATATGCCTGTCGCCGGAACGTCCATGCCGGCGAAACTACCAATCAACTTGTCGTATCTACCTCCTCCTGACAGACTACCGATCTTCGGATTGGTAATTGCTATCTCGTAAATTGGTCCCGTGTAATAATCTAACCCTCTTGCCAGACTAAGATCTATCACATACGACTCTTCATCTATTCCCAGTTCTCTTAAAATGCGAATGATCTCCCTGAGCTCTTCTACTCCCTCCACTCCTTGTTCGTAACCCGACAATCTCTCCGATGCGACGCTCAATATATCATTTGCCTTTCCACTCATCTGAATGAATTCAAGCACCTTCCCAACGCAATCAGGCGAGAACCCCTTCTCCTTCAAATTCTCCGCAAAACCTTTGACACCAATCTTGTCGATTTTATCCAAGCCTCTCAAAGCTTCAACTTTCCTGCCTTCTTCGATACCAGCGTAGCTGCACATGGCATTCAAGATCTTCCTATTGTTAATCTTGATTCGGAAATCTCTGAATCCCAAAGCTCTAAACACGTCAACGGCAAGTATCACGAGTTCGGCATCAGCTAACATACTTTTTGAACCAACGATATCGACGTCACATTGCCAAAACTCCCTATACCTACCCCTCTGAGGATTGTCGTATCGCCAAACCCTCGAGATCTGATACCTCTTAAACGGTTTGGGCAATTGAGGGTTCGCCGCAATGACCCTCGACATGGGCACTGTTAGATCATATCTCAGGGCAAGATCTCGTCCGCCCTTGTCCTTGAACTCATAGATCAGCTTCTCCTCCTCACCGTACTTCCCCTTCAACACCTCGCTAAACTCAAGGGCAGGAGTTTCCATTGGGTCGTAGCCATATCCCTCGAAAACACCCTTAATGATACCTGTCACATACTCCCTAGCGATCATGTCCTCAGGCAGGAAGTCCCTCGTGCCTATCGGCGTCTTTAATGTAACATTCTTCTTTTCTTCACGGTAACTATTGTTTTTCATGAAAACCATCACCCAGCTGTAAACACCAGTGTTTCTACCCACCATAAGAGTGAGGTGACAGGAGACCGGAAGCTCTTCCACTTGTCTAATGATCAATTCTCAGCACAATTGAAATAAGCGTTTTCTCTCTTCTAAGCCATCATACCAGACAACTCCTTTACTTGAAACCACTAACTACATTATGATAACGCCAAAGTCCTTAATTTACGGGGAGGTCAATAATGAGTGCGAAATTCGTAGTTGACACTTCAATTGTCATTAACGGAATGCTTTCAGATCTGATAGAAAATGGAGAGCTAGGTGAGAACCTCACTTCACCCATAGATATCGCCATACCAAAAACCGTACTCGCGGAGATCGAATACCAATCCAACGTGGGGAAAACCTCTGGTCAAGTTGGCCTAGAGGAGCTCAAGAAACTGAGGATACTCTCAAGCAAGGGAAAAATCAACCTACTCTTTGTAGGTGAGAGGCCCACACTCGACCAGATCAGACTGAGCGGAGGCGGCGAACTTGATGAGATGATCCGCAATCAGGCGCGAGTAAATAACGCGACGTTGCTAACAAGTGACTCAATCCAAGCATCAATTGCGGAAGTTGAAGGAGTACCTACTCGATACATCGCGCCAAGATGCCCTACCAAGTTTCTGATCGAAGACTATTTCACAACCGACACAATGTCAGTTCACCTGAAAGAGAACGCTCTGCCTCTAGCAAAGAGAGGTAGACCAGGCAACTGGAAACTCACTGAGATATCGAAAGAACCAATGACAAGACAGCAGCTAGAAGAAATTGCTCTATCATCGGTCGACAGAGCTCGTTCAGCGCCCGACTGCTTCCTTGAGATAGACGAACCTGGTGCCACCGTAGTGCAGTTAGGTCAATACCGGATTGCGATAGCGAGACCACCGTTTTCAGACGGCTTGGAGATCACAGGTGTTCGACCGCTGCTAAAAGTCAGCTTCAGTGATTACGCTTTACCTGAGCAGCTCAAGAATCGATTGGAGAAACGAGCAGAAGGTGTGCTAGTAGCCGGGCCACCGGGAGCAGGTAAGACAACATTTGCAAGCGCATTAGCGGAATTCTACTGGAGCAAAGGAAAGATAGTGAAGACAATCGAAAAGCCTCGTGACCTTCAGGTTCCTCCAGAAGTGACGCAATACACAGCTCTAGATGGTAGAGTAGAGAAAACTGCAAACATGCTACTTCTAGTTAGACCTGATTACTGTATCTATGATGAACTCAGAGGCGACGAAGACTTCAAGATCTACGTGGATCTAAGATTGGCTGGCGTCGGTATGGTTGGCGTCGTCCACTCATCAAGCGCCATTGATGCAATACAAAGAATAATGAACAGGGTGAGTTTGGGACAATTATGTCAAGTTATTGATACCGCCATATTCGTAAAAGACGGCGAAATCAAGAAGGTCTACAGTCTCCAGCTCAGGGTGCGAGTCCCAGCAGGTATGAGGGAGGCTGACTTAGCCAGACCAGTCGTCGAAGTGAGAGACTTCCTCAGCAATAGTATAGAATACGAGATCTACACATTCAGCGATCAAGTAATAGTCGTTCCACTTCAAGTGAGAGAACGCGAAGGAAGCGCAAGCAGGAGAATGGCACCCAGGCAAATTGAACACGCCAGAGGGGTTGGAGGAGACTCTGCTGATGGAATGATAGCAGGGATCGCAGAAGGATACAAGATACCCACACGGGTAAGATTCTCAAGTAAATGGATCATCATGACAGTCGACCCTGTTTTCTCAAACAAGAGGCTGAAGTTCTATGCGGATGACCGGCCTCTCTTCTTTGCTAGCACAGACAACGAAGGATCGATAAGTCTGAGAAAGAATACACCGACCGGGGAGAAACTGCTTCGAGCCATGAAAGAAGACTCGACGGTCTACGCTCTTATCTCACAATGAGTTGTCCCATATCGATCAACTTCCTCAGAAACAAAATTAAAATGCATAGGTCACCAGATTCTACTTCAAGCAAGACACAATTACAGGGATAGGGCCCGTGGCCTAGTCAGGATAGGGCGCCAGCCCCCTAACCTTGCTTCTTCCCGTCAGGGGAGCCAGCTGGTGGTCGAGGGTTCAATTCCCTCCGGGCCCGCCACAACCACACATAATTCCCATCTACCAACTTCTCTCATGTTACGTCCCTCCTTCTAAGCCACCTACAGTGCAAAAGGATGCTGAAAACCCCACTTCTTACACCACCGCCTCCGCCTCATATAGGATCTCACCGTGAACATGCCCCAATGAAGACCGCGCGAGGATCCCAGCAACAATCCAGCCAGACACCAAATGTTGACTTGAAATAGGAACCGCAACGACTCCATTGTAGCAGACAAATCACCCACGCGTAACCGCCGCAAACGGCTTCTAGGGATAGGATAATAGAAAGAACCCCGAAGCGAAGGAGTGCAGCTGCAACATGAAGACGCTCAGACAACCTCATAGAAACGCCTCAACGGCGCATTGGTACAAAGTGTGGGCGGCACATACAGTACATTCGAATCTAAAGATCAACTTCTTCGAGACAATCAACACCAAAGAGAAAGCATACTGGCTCGGATTCCTCTACGCTGACGGCTACCTAGTGGAATACCCAAATAGGGCAGAAATCCGGCTAAAGCTCAAAATAAGAGACGAAGACACCATCGACAAGTTCTGCGATGCCCTACAGCTCAATAAAAGCAAGAAGGAATACCCGACCGATGAGGCAGGACACAGGCAAGCAATGATCAGGTTCACCTGTATGGAGGTGGGCAACGACCTGATCAGACACGGTCTTAAATTCAGAAAATCAAAAACCATCGAGTATCCCAAGCTACCCCGCACTAGTCTAGAACTCGCATTCCTCCTAGGATACTTTGATGGCGACGGAAGACGAAACACGACGATGATCTCATCAGGCAGCGAGCGTTTCTTAGGACAAGTCAAGAAAAGATTCGATCTCCCCTACAAGATCTACGTGGACAAACGCCAAAAAGAAATCTACGGCAGAAAGCTAAATGGAACCAACTACATGATGTGTCTGGGTCCGGAACTATTTAACAAGATGATGAAGAACTACGCGAATAGTATGCCTAGAAAACGTTGGTCCCCCTGCGAACAAGAAGAATTGTTGTCGAGGGCTAAAGAGGATTGCACGATTGAACAGGTTCGGAAAAGAAATATGCTTCAACGTGAATGGAGAAAAATCACAAAGGAGGATTTGGAGAAACTAGTTCAGGAAATGCCATTGAGGCAAATCGCAGTCAAATACCACGTTTCACACACCAAGTCCACGGGCAGAAAATGCAAGAAACTTGGTATCACTGTTCCAGAGCGGGGATACTGGACAAAAGTCTACTGGGCAAGAGCAAGATCCCGAGGAAGAAATGAGCAGCAAGAAGGATGAGCCCTTCTCTAAGAGAAGAAGACAATTCCTCTAACCGCAGTTTTCACTCTCTTCTATCCACTCATCCGTAGGATGCTTGCTTAGAGCCACAGCCAGAGAAGGAGGGAGCGCCCTGGGCGGGATTTTATAAAATCATCGTATGCCGTCAGCAGGCATTGCGGTGATCTTTCTCGAACCCGCGTCTTGGGTGTGACAGACCCAAATGTTAGCCGCTTCGTGGTCTTCTTCGGACCTTCGGAGAAGGCTTGCACCACCAGGGCACACAATTCGTGATTCATACTGGGGTTGAAACAGTTTTTATCTTTTTCTGAGCCTTCGTCGGCCATGAGATCGAGGCATTCAGGGAAGCCGAGCGTTCAGTTATCATCGCCATTCGCCCACCATAGGTGTGGTCTTGATTAGTCTCGCTTATCGAAAAGACTAGAAGCGGAAGTCTGTGTTCTTACAGACCTACAGCCTTCTTTTTCGGCGACCAATGCCAAATAAGAATTTCCGTCAGAATGAGTCTATTGAAATTGACTCTTCTTCTTCCAAGCTTTTGTTTCCGCTTGAATGTGTGGAGGATTGGAAAGGGCACGAACTCATACTTATACCGCTAGGTTAATCTGAAGCGCGGATATTATGAAAATTAGTCAAAATTGCTGCACCTAACGGTATTCGGAATCAAATCTACATTCCCGATAGCGTTAAAGCATCAGTAATATCGTTCGACTCGGGAGAGTGAAGGAGTATTCCACAGCAAATATACGACGTGCACCACCATATTTTACCCTCTGATTATATCCACGAACTGGCCGGACGCGCCATAAAAGGAGGAGATGGCGTGGTTTTTCCCCAGTGGAATCCAGAGTTATCCTTGAATGTGATGGACCGCAACCACATCGGAAAGGCCTTTCTTTCTCTTTCGAGCCCCAGCGTTGATTTTGGAGACAGAGATTTTGCCGTCCACCTTGCAGAAATGGTAAATAACGAAATGGAGCGTATCGTGGCAGATCACCCAGATCGTTTTGGAGCGTTTGCGACAATCCCTCTCCCATATCTCTCAGAATCGCTTTCTGAAACGAATCGCGCACTCGATGAACTCGAGTTGGATGGCGTTGCGTTGCTCACAAATTATAGCGGAGTGTACCTTGGAGATTCTCGATTCGATGAATTGATGGCAGAACTGAATCGCCGAAAGGCGGTAGTGTTTATCCACCCGACAAGTCCAAGCCAAACGCAGACCAATTTCACTTATCCCGTGCCCATGTTGGAATTTCCTTTCGACACCACTCGGGCAGCTACGAATTTAGTTTATTCGGGTACATTGAAAAGATTTCCCAATATTAAGTTCATACTTTCACATGCCGGGGGGACGATTCCCTTTCTTGCGTTCCGGATTGATTTAACCGGTCTTACTATACCCAATAGTGGAAGAACGGCCCCGAAAGGAGCAGTATCTCATTTTCGGCAGCTTTATTATGACACTGCTTTGTCAACCAGTACGTTTGCCTTGTGCGGACTCCGAGAGTTTGTTGATTCTATGCATATTCTGTTCGGTAGTGACTTTCCCTATGCTCCTGCGATTGTAACCAAAATGTCGGTCGAGAGTTTAGTTTCTTGCGCCTATTTCTCTGATTTTGAAAAAGAAAGAATATTCAAAGAAAACACATTTGAGCTACTATCCAGGCTATGATGATTTGTGCTTGTTCTTAAGGAGAGTTCACAGAGAAAACGACGGTACGCCGCCCCGACCGTTTGCCCTGTCGGTAATGAGGTAATGGAGAGAGAGGAGTACGTGAGAACGCAAGTTCGCGAACACAGAAAAAACTAGGATCCCAAACATGTGTGCTTAGAGACCTACAGTCCCCTTTTTTTGGCGACCAGACTCAAACAGAAGTTACCAATGAAACAAGCATGTTCAAGTAGACTCACGGGAACTCGGCCAAGACACTATAAGCGCGTCTGCGACGGAAAACGATATTCGCAGTCTATGCGTGGTAGTTTGCTCAGTGTCAAGTTGCGTTCTCTACTTCACGTTTCATGATATTTCTTGTTCTTGGCCATAATCCAGTAGTGTTTTTCTCCACCTCTAATCAGAATCTGGTCGGAGATTATTTCAAAACCAGCAATTTTCACAAGGTGCAAAGATTTCTCAGGGTTGTATTGACTCCAGAACATTGTTGTCCCCAGATACTCATCAGTTGCTTCCCATTCATCTGCACCCATACAGACAAACATTATTCCCTTAGGCTTCAATATTCTATGGAAACTCTCAAACAACGAGAAGTGCTTTTCTCTTGGTACGTGAATGATGGAGTAGAAAGCAGTCAAGCCATCAAAGGAGTTGACTGCAAAATCCAGTTTACTCATATCCTGTTTGATGAATGCAGCTTTTGGCACATTCTTTCTTGCAAGCTTGAGCATTTCCTCGGAGAAATCAATCCCTGTCACATCAAAACCACATTCCACCAAGAATGCAGCAACAGGAACTCCATCACCGCAACCTGCATCCAAGACCTTGGCATTCTTAGGTAGCAGAGCGACAAATTCCATCAATTCCTTTCCATGATCAAATTTGCTTCTAGTAATGTGGTAACCTTGGGCTATCTCATCATAACCCTTCCTTACAATGCGCTCCTTGTCTGCCACTACAATCAACTCTATTGCAGCTAACACTATGAATGAACAGACATATGTAGGCGCCGCAAGATGCTAGGGGATTGCATTAATATGCTGGAAAGGTGATATCAACTTGAGGTCTTTAGATTGCCCTTGGTACAAGTTACGATGTGGGCTGGCATGGCTGAAGACAGCAAGAGGAAGATAGCTGAGGGAATGACGAAGGTGCTTGAAGATTTGGGCGTCCCCAGAGACGCTGTTCACGTTATCATCTACGAGACTCCCAAGACTAATTGGGCGACTGGTGGAAAACTGCACTCAGAAATACTCAAGAACCAACGGAGCTTGTGACGTAAGGATACGATCGATGCGGGGTCACGCAAGCACTCGCTTCCATTTCTCACGTGTATTTAGGTCAAGTTTGCCAAGGCTAGGAGTTTCGAGTTCAACCCAAAAGCACTTGGAAAGTGCGGGGAACTCGGAGTTCATGAGGAAGATCGCTTTCACAGTTGCGGAAGTGTTGAAGAACAGGAGGTCTGTAAATCAGCATTTTCGGGCTCACAGAAAAAACTAAAACCACAAATATGTGTGGTTAGAGACGTGCAGCCTCTTTTTTGACGATAGGCGCACTTGACGATTTCGCAGCAAGCAGTTCTCGAGCTTTTGCTTATTTCAGGTAAAGACAAGACTCTTTTGACGGAAAGCAGGTTATCAGTAAATGACCCAGATTTCTGGATGACGCCTCCGAATCAGGTAGAAGACTCGGCATGGACAAGAACTCTCAATCATCTAAGCTGGATCTCGAAGAAGTGGTGCAGGGGCTAATTCAAGACAAACGGTTGGTTGGTGGTGTTTAGTTACCGATACTATTAGAGTTGCTAATACATATGGTAGTATATTAACAACTATACTACTACGGTGGGATATCGGTTTGCTTAAAATACATGAGATAATTGCCAGGACCAAACACTACTACGGTGGGATCTCCGATGAATCCGGTAAATCCTGTAATCAGATCTTCCGCTAGAACTGTCAAACCGCTGCTATTATATTCCGCCACTGAGATCCCTTTTGATCCGAGATAATAGGTGTGAAATTTGCTATTAATGTAGTGTGTCGAACACAGTATGCCTGCAAAATTAAAGGTGCTATCTTTCACAAGCGGCGTTGATATGGAAGTTCCATTGGCTTTTAACAAAGTGCTCCCTTGATCAACGAACAGAATCCACTCACTTGGGCTGTAATGAAATAGATCCGGATCTGTGATGCTGGTTTCACTGAATAGGATTGCATCTTCGACAAAATTAATACCATCGGACGAGTGGGCGGTGACAATATTAGCCGGGTCTCCTCCTAAGTTCCCGAGATAGGTGAGCCGTATTAGCCCGCCATCGACTATTGGGTTCGGATCGACGGGACGCGGGCTATTCGACCCTGAAATCGCTACGTCATACACCGCAAAGCTATTACCGTAATTATCGCTGATAGCCACACTCAATTTCTCACCACACTCCGCATTAACAAAATAGAGATAGAGCTTGCTGTTGAAATACACGGCCCCAGGAACAGACGCATGATCAAAAATCACGGTATTATTGACCGTCCAACTTAAACCATTGACCGAGGTGGCAGAGTAGATTTTGTGATAATACGGACCAGCAATGTCGCACTTAGGATAGAGTGCGAGGGGCGCTATGACCACACCTAAAACCACTATTAACCCAACTGCAAGGGTGGGGATCACAATTCTCCGTTTTTTGGAGACCACAATCGTCACCTCGCGCGCGCCGCCCCTCCTAGTGCGCCGTCAGGATGTATATGGTCTCGATGGCTTTCTTAAGCTTTGCTTCAGCGCACTTCACCAAGTGATATCAAAGACTACTTACATATTCTTTACGGTCGATGATTTGGGCACGCACAAGAGAATGAGACGCTTTTCTATGGTATTCTTCGGTATCCTCTTCCTTAGGGATACTCTTAGTGCGAGCTAACATCTCTAGGTTATGGTTACTCAAGTGGATTTCAAAGCAGGTTGCGCCTTGGCATACCTTGTGAGATGCTGTCTATGCCTCTGATAACTGTCCCTTGACCTAGCTCTGTGCTTCGGAGGATTCTTCCAATAGCGGATCTTGGACGAAGGCATATCGTCTCAACTCCGCGCGCTGCCTGACGGTTGGTCATATTGGCAACCGTACCATTACGGGCAAAATGAGCTAGGGAAAAGACTAGAACCCCAAATATGCCCGTTTACAGACCCACAAGCCCTTTTTTGTAATGTCTGAGGATTGTAGACATCGTTATTATTGGGTTGGGGCTGCCGAAGTTCGACTAGGCTTTTATAGCGGACAGTAGTTAATGAATTACTGCACGATCAGAGGCCAGGAGGAAGTATAGCCATTCTAGTCAAAGAGGTTTCGCCCAACGAACTCGACTATGTTAAGGCAATATGCTATGAGCCAGATATTCCGCGCGAATGGAGAAAAGCCCTAGAAGCTCCAATGGAAACCAGAAGAATGTGGATTAGAAATATGATGGCGAAAGGATTACGGATCTCGGTTGCGCTCGAAGATTCCTCAAAGGCAATTGAGTTGCTCGGCGAAAAAGACGCAAAATTCAAGGAAACCATAACACTCGGCAACTTCCCGGTGGGACTGATAGAGTACGTTCCAATCGAGCATGCTCTGGAGCCTGTCAGAGGAAACGGATCACTTTTCATAAATTGCATGTGGGTTCTCAGACCATTTTGGCGCCACGGTGTGGCGAGGGCTCTCGTGCAAAGAGCTGTCGAAATGGGAAAAAACTATGGAGGAGTAAGTATCCTAGCCTACGACGGCGATAAATGGCTCGGAGGTTATGCATATTTGCCCGCGGCACAGTTTAGAAAGATGGGCTTCAAAGACGTTGATCGAGATGGAAGCCGAGTGCTTCTCCACCTGAATACCGGCTCGAATGAGAAGCCGGAGCTAGTTCACCCGCAATGTAAGAAGTACAAGGGAAGTGGCAAGCCTGTCGTGGACATCTACTTCAACAGCCAGTGTCTATGGTCAGGTTGGTCAGCCGACGAAGTCAGAAGAAACATTGGGAAATACAAGGTTGAAGCAAACTTCATCAATACGGACGATAGGCAAGTTGTTCTAGAACGTGGACTGAGCAGGGGAGTATGCATAAACGGTGAACCTCTCGTCAAGAGAATCGCGCCTTGGTGGGAGATAGAACCACTTATCAGGAAAGCAATCCGAGACTGACCTGAGAAGGTAAGACGAGGTCGTCTTTTTGGTCATGAAGCTTCGAAGAATGAGACGCCCAAAGAGGAGAAAAGAATATAAGGAATTCATTTTATCCATAGACAATACAGGTGTATGAGGCCTGCTTGGGCCCGTAGCTCAGTCAGGTAGAAGGAAGAAACAGTGTCTGCCTATAGCGCCGGACTCTAGAGGAGTGAACTGCTCCTCAGAGGGTGAGGCTTTTAAACGTCGACTAATGCCAGAGAGAACAAACCATCCAAGGGTAGCGTAATGAAACCCGGTGGCCGGGGGTTCGATAGCATATTACAAGAGGATATGCCGAAATTCCCCTCGGGCCCGCCACACCTGCACAACGATTCGAGATTGATGATAGATCAATTGAAGATATGGACGGAGGTCTAGCGACGTGTCTTCACAAGAGCCAAAGAAGCTCATTGAGCACGAGATTGTTCCAAAGCACATTCTTCTCACTGAGGAAGAGAAAAAGGAACTGCTTGAGAAGTATAACATCCAGCCAGAGTGGCTTCCACTAATCAAAATAGATGATCCCGTCATGATTGCGATAAATGCGAAAAAGGGTGACATTGTGAAGATAATGAGGAAAAGTGAAACAGCAGGTGAGTATGCAGTTTTTTATAGATACATCCCAAGAGATTAGGATTCTTGAATCTAAGAGGGATTGATTCTTATTGAGTAAAGAGTTTCTTGACCCATGGGTAGTTATGCAAGCCTTCATCAACGAAGGAATATTAGCTCGTCAGCACTTGGATTCGTACAACGATTTTGTGGAGAATAGACTTCAGCAAATCGTTGATGAAGTCGGAAAGATCGAGCCTGATATCGAAGGGTACTATATCAAGCTAGGCAAGATCGAGGTTGGAGCACCGACTGTTAAAGAAGCTGATGGGTCTGCAAAAGAGATCTTCCCAATGGAAGCTCGGATCAGAAACCTCACTTATTCAGCACCAGTCTATCTTGAAATGACTCTCGTTCACAAAGATGAGAGGACAGGAATTGAAGTAGAGAGCAAGCCTTCCAAGGAGTACATCGGCCGACTACCAATAATGCTGAAGTCCAGCAAGTGTCTTCTGGTCAAGATGCAGACCGAGGAATTAATTAAGGTTGGAGAAGATCCAAACGACCCTGGAGGCTACTTCATAGTCAATGGCTCCGAAAGAGTGATCGTGATACAAGAAGACTTGGCTTCAAATAGAATACTGATCGAAGAGAGTTCAGGAGGAGCTTATACTCACGTAGCTAAGGTTTTCTCAACTTCCCGCGGATTCAGGGCACCAGTCACACTTGAGAGACGTCGTGACGGATCACTTCGTCTGTCATTTCCATCCGTCCCTGGTAAGATTCCATTAGCCATACTAGTTCGTGCATTGGGGCTAGTAACTGATAAGCAGATAAGCGAAGCCGTTTCCGAGGATCCAGAGGTCGTTCGCGAACTTATTCCTACCCTGCACGAGGCTGATGTGGTAGCAGATCAGAATGACGCCCTCGACTACGTCGGTCGCAGAGTTGCCGTTGGACAGACCAAGGAGTACCGCCAGAAGCGTGCTGAACAGATTCTCGACAAGTATCTTCTTCCACATATCGGAACTAGCTCAGATGCCAGACTCAAGAAAGCGTATTATCTTGGCCAGATGGCCGAACGTTTAATCGAACTTTCATTGCATAAACGGGAATCTGACGACAAAGACCACTATGCCAATAAGAGATTGAAATTGGCTGGAGATCTTCTTGTCAGTCTATTCAGGGTTGCTTTCCTTAACTTGTGCAGGGATATCAAGTATCAAATTGAGAGAAACGCGATACGTGGTCGCGTTCCGAGTATCCACACTGCCGTTAGAGCCGATGTCATAACGGAAAGGTTGCGACACGCCCTTGCCACGGGGAACTGGGTCGGCGGTAAGGCTGGAGTCAGCCAACTTCTAGACCGCAATAACTTTCTTTCGGCACTAAGTCACCTCAGAAGAATCATCTCGCCTCTAAGTCGCAGCCAACCCCACTTCGAAGCGCGGGATCTTCATCCAACCCACTGGGGTAGAGTATGTCCGAGCGAGACACCAGAAGGACCAAATTGTGGTCTCGTCAAGAACTTGGCATTGATGGCCTACATCTCTGTCGGAATTGAAGACAGCCAAGTTGAGGGGAAAATACTAGATCTTGGGATAATGTCAATCGAAGAAGCAAGAAAAAGCAATGCCGCAAAGGAAGCTAGAATATTCCTCAATGGCCGACTGGTCGGCTATCACAATGACCCGCAGCGATTCAGAAATCAGGTAGTCCTTCTCCGCAGAAGAGGGGAGATCAGCAATGAAACAAACATTGCTTATTACCGAGAATCTGGTGAGATTCAAATCAACTGTGATGCAGGAAGAGTTAGACGCCCCGTGATCATCGCAGAAAATGGAAGACCAAAGCTTACCCTCGAACACATCGAGAAACTGAGAAACCGCGAATGGAGATTCAGCGATCTCGTCAGAAATGCGATTATGGAGTATCTCGATGCTGAAGAAGAGGAGAACGCGTTCGTGGCGATCGGACCAGACTCATTGACATCCGAACATAATTACATGGAAATAGCGGCGTCCGCTATCTTAGGCATATGTGCCTCGATGATTCCCTATCCCCAACATAATCAGTCTCCGAGAAACACCTACGAAGCTGGCATGGCCAAACAAGCATTGGGACTTTTTGGCGCCAACTACCGGCTGCGAGTCGATACTCGATCCCACATTCTTCACTATCTTCAAAGGGCTATGGTTCGAACCAAGGCCATGGACGCCATCCAGTTCGACAAGCGGCCCGCTGGACAGAACTTCGTTGTGGCAATACTCTCATTATCTGGCTACAATATGGAAGATGCCCTAATAATGAACAAGTCCTCAGTTGAAAGAGGGCTAGCTCGTTCCACCTTCTTCCGTGTCTATGAAGCAGAGGAGAGAAAATACCCAGGAGGTCAGGAAGATCGTTTCGAGATCCCTGACCGAACAGTTAGAGGATACCGCGCGGCAGAGGTTTACCGCCACCTAAGTGAAGATGGGATAATCGAACCCGAGACTGACGTACAAGGCGGAGACGTATTGATAGGAAGGACTAGTCCCCCTCGTTTCTTAGAGGAATATACGGAATTTGAAGTGCCAAGCCCCACTAGAAGAGAAACCTCAAGTAATCTGAGATACGGGGAATCAGGTATCATTGACACGGTGATACTCGGTGAGACGGTTGAAGGAAACCGCTTGGTAAAGACCAAAGTTCGGGACCCGAGAGTGCCGGAGCTAGGCGACAAGTTCGCTTCGCGTCATGGACAGAAAGGAGTACTCGGTCTACTGGTTCCTCAAGAAGACATGCCTTTTACAGAAGATGGAGTCGTTCCCGACTTGGTGATTAACCCTCATGCGATCCCATCCAGAATGACAATTGGGCAACTCATAGAGTCAATTGCCGGAAAGGTCGGTTCATTAGGTGGAAAAGTTGTCGACGGAACAGCTTTCTCAGGTGAGAAGCTATCAGACCTCTATGACCAACTGCAGAAACTCGGTTACAAGTACAATGGCAAAGAAGTCATGTATAGTGGCGTAAATGGCGAAAAGTTTGAGGTCGACATGTTCATAGGAGTAGTGTACTATCAGAAGCTTCACCATATGGTAGCTGATAAACTGCATGCTCGGGCGAGAGGTCCTGTTCAGATACTGACCAGACAACCTACTGAAGGTCGCGCTAGGGAAGGCGGTCTTCGGTTCGGAGAGATGGAAAGAGACTGTCTAATTGGACACGGTGCAACGCTTCTTCTGAAGGAAAGGTTGCTGGAAGAGTCAGACAAATGCGTAGTTCTAGTCTGCGAGAATTGCGGTATGCTTGCCACATATGATAGAAGCAGAGACAGATATTACTGTAGAGTTTGTGGTGATAAAGGAAGAATCTCAAGAGTTGAGATGTCATACGCATTCAAACTCCTGCTTCAGGAACTGGTAAGTTTAGGAATCGCCCCGAGATTGATGTTGAAGGAAAGAGCTTGATCGAAAGAGGTGTATTAGGCACTTGGCGTCACGCGTACCGAAGATTATTGAGAAAATAAGATTTGGTCTTCTTTCGCCGGATGAAATCAGAAAACTCTCTGTTACCAGAATAATCACGGCGGATACATATGACGAAGATGGCTTGCCGATAGACTCTGGATTAATGGATTCCAGACTCGGCACAGTTGAGCCAGGTCGGAGATGTAAGACGTGTGGTAACCGCGTCGGTGATTGCCCAGGGCATTTTGGTCACATTGAACTAGCAAGGCCAGTCATACACGTTGGATTCAACAAACTGACATACAAAGCATTAAGGTCGACTTGCAGAAAGTGCAGTCGGATTCTCATGTCAGATGCCGAGTTGGAGAAGCTTCGAACAGAAATGGATGAGCACGAGAAAACTTGGAATGAACTTAACTCTGACATCACCGACAAGATCGTAAAACACGCAATACGGGTAAGTCAATGCCCTCACTGTGGTGAGACCCAACGCAAGATAGGATTTGAGAAACCCACATCATTCACCGAAGAGACAGAAGCTGGGCCAGTGAGGCTCACCTCCAGCGATGTGAGGGACAGACTCGAAAGAATAACCGACGAAGATCAGAAACTTTTGGGAGTCAACTCCAGAAGCGCTAGACTCGAATGGACTGTTCTGACAGTTCTTCCAGTTCCTCCGATTGCTGTTCGTCCCTCAATTACACTCGAGTCTGGAGTGAGGTCGGAAGATGATCTAACCCACAAACTTGTCGATGTAGTTCGCATAAATCAGAGGCTCAAAGAGAACATTGATGCTGGAGCACCCCAACTAATTGTTGAGGATCTATGGGAATTGCTTCAATATCATGTGACAACTTACTTCGATAATGAAGTTTCAGGCGTACCGCCGGCGAGGCACAGATCAGGACGGGCGTTGAGAACACTGGCGCAGCGTCTTAAAGGGAAAGAAGGGCGGTTCAGAAGCAACCTCTCAGGAAAACGTGTCGACTTTTCTGCTAGGACAGTTATCTCGCCTGATCCAAACATCAGCATCAACGATGTCGGCGTGCCCCTTGAAGTAGCAAAGATCCTGACAATTCCTGAACGTGTTACAAACTGGAACATTGAGGAGACAAAGAAACTAGTCAGAAATGGTCCCGAGGGTCATCCAGGGGCCAACTATGTCATTCGCATGGATGGCAGAAGAGTAGATTTGAGATTCGTTAAGGACCTTGACTCGATAGGAGACGCGATCGAACCTGGTTCTGTTGTGGAACGCCATCTTAAAGATGGAGATATAGTGCTCTTCAACAGACAGCCCTCACTTCATCGCATGTCCATCATGGCTCATGAAGTGCGCGTCATGCCCTACAAGACTTTTCGTCTGAATCTGTGTGTCTGTCCACCTTACAATGCAGACTTCGATGGTGACGAGATGAATCTGCATGTTCCTCAGAGTGAGGAAGCTCGGGCAGAAGCAAAGACCTTGATGCGTGTTCAAGAACAGATTCTCTCACCCAGATACGGTGGCCCTATTATAGGTGGTATTCAGGACTACATCTCCGCTGGGTACCTTCTGACGAAGAAGGGTAGCTACTTGACTCTCAAGGAGATGTGTGGCCTTATTGACGCCGCAGGAATCAATAAGGGACTCCCTGAACCCGAGCTGAAAAACCCCGATATGTGGAGCGGGAAACAGATAATCAGCATGCTCTTACCTGACGATTTGAGTTATTCTTGGAAGGCGAAAATATGCCACAAATGCGAGGACTGCAAAAGAGAAGAGTGCACTTACGATGCTTACTGCATAGTGAAGAACGGGAAGTTGATCTCTGGGGTATTCGATAAGAACGCTTTTGGCGCTGGGGTTCCTGAAAGCATCTATCACTACATGATAAAGAGTTACGGCAACGATGCAGCGAGAGTCTTTCTCGACTCGATCACTCGACTACTCGTCATGTTCATAACTGCAAAAGGGTTTACGATGGGCATAGATGATGTTCGGCTTAGAGAAGAGGCTACAAATAGGATTAGAGAAATTCTGGATGATGGAGCAAGGGAAGTCGATCAAGACATTGAAGCCTATCGAAGAGGGGAAATGGAGCCTGTACCGGGTCACAGCGTTAAGGAAACCCTTGAGATGAGACTTATGCAACACCTCTCAGAAGCAAGAGACGGTGCAGGCGACATAGCTGACAAATATCTGGGAATGGGAAATTATGCAGTCATAATGGCGAGAAGCGGGGCTAGAGGCGATAGACTGAACCTGGCGCAAATGGCAGCCTGTGTAGGGCAACAGTCAGTTCGTGGAGAGCGCATAATGCGTGGCTACCAGCAGCGAAGCCTCCCACACTTCAAGCCAGAAGACCTCAGCTCTGAAGCCAGAGGCTTTGTGTCTTCGTCCTATTACACTGGTCTAACCCCCATTGAGTTCTTCTTCCACGCTATGGGTGGCAGAGAGGGACTGGTCGATACAGCCGTTCGTACTTCTACTAGTGGCTACATGCAGCGGCGATTGATCAATGCGCTTCAGGACATCAAAGTTGAGTACGACGGTACCGTGAGAACCTCAGTGGGCCGAATAGTTCAATTCCAGTATGGAGAAGACGGTATTGACCCGTCAAAAAGCTATCACGGACACGCCATCAACTTAGATGCGATATTGAAGAAGAATCTGGGTGAAAAGTTCAAGAAGTGATTAATGATGAAAACTCTGACAAAAGAGGAGATTCTCTTAAGTCTGGACAAAATCAGGGAGAACTTAGTTCTGCCTGATCTTATCGTTTGTGATCTCAAGAAAAGACTACCAGAGCTCGAATTGACAGAGGAAGAGTACAAGAATATTGTATCTGACATTGTCAAGGAATTTCGGAAATCTCTTGTTGAGCCTGGCGAAGCTGTTGGTAATGTTGCCGCTCAATCGATAGGAGAGCCAGGAACCCAGATGACCTTGAAGACATTTCACTATGCAGGAGTAGCAGAACTGAATGTCACTCTTGGCTTGCCAAGGCTTATAGAGATTGTCGATGCTAGAAAGAATCCTTCTACCCCATTGATGACAGTCTACTTGGAAGAGGAATATGCAACCGACCAGGTCAAAGCCCGTGAAGTGGCGCAAAGAGTTGAGTTGACGAGAATCGATAGTATTGCTCAGAGCATCGAGCTAGATCTGTTCAGCCGCACAATAGTAGTGAAGCTCGCTCAAGATCTAATGGAAGACAAGGGGATAACTCCGCACTTTGTTGTTAGTAAACTAAAAGGACTGAGGAAGATAGAACTCGACTTGGATGAAAAGCGATCGATTGTCAATATCAGGATCCAGTCAGAGGAGTTTGGAGACTACCAGAAGCTACTTGAAAGAGTCAGAAGCACTGCAATAAAAGGAATCAAGAGCGTAAAGCGGGTCATGATAAGAAAGGAGAAGTTGCAGAACGGCAAAGAGGAGTATGTGCTTTACACCGAGGGAACGAATCTCTCACAAGTAATGAAAGTGGAAGGCATTGATTGCACACGGACTATCTCCAACAATGTTCATGAGATCGCCGAAACATTGGGAATTGAAGCCGCAAGAAATGGTCTCATACGAGAAGCAAGAGAAGTGTTGGACGAACAAGGATTGGATGTTGATATAAGACATATAATGCTTGTCGCAGATCTGATGACTAGGACGGGGGAAATCAGGCAAATAGGTCGACATGGCATAAGCGGAGAGAAAGAAAGCGTGTTGGCTAGGGCAGCATTCGAAGTAACCGTGAAGCACCTACTCGATGCAAGTGTTGCTGGTGAAGAAGATCTCCTGAACGGAATAACTGAAAATGTCATAGTGGGTCAGACAATACCTCTTGGTACAGGGTTCATAGACTTATACATGTCCAGAGGTTCCAAAGAGAAATAGCAATAACCTATTTGCAGGTCATTCTGGAGGAACAAGAGAACGTATGCTGAAGGAAGTGTAGCAGAATGCCAAAAAGTATTCCAAAGAGCAGCAGGCAAGAACAGCCGACGACATCGGAAAAACAAGACATATCAAAATCTATTCGAATTGCCGTCAAAACAGGCGCAGTGACTTTCGGCTTTGAGAGCACTCTCAACGCTGTCAAGAAAGGAAAAGTCAGACTCGTCATAATTGCAAAGAATTGCCCAGAAGATATTCGGTCGCAGATCGAATACTATGGCAATTTGTCGCAGATTCCCGTATATGAGTTTAGATCATCATCATGGGATCTTGGATCAACCTGTGGAAAACCATTCATGACATCAACCATGGGTATCAAAGAACCAGGAGATTCTAACATTCTGCAAATCGCGGCTGGAGGACGTAGGCATGAATAGTGGAGTCGTATTGACAACTGATTTGATTCAGTATATTAGGTTGTTCGAAGGGGTCACGGGTGCCACTGCTAAAGATGTGGTAGTAGATGAGAAGAGTAGCAGAGTGATCTTCGTAATAAAGGCAGGGGATATTGGTCTGGCGATTGGAAAGAAGGGCTCCAATGTCAGACGCGTTGAGGAGGTATTGCGCAAGGAGGTCGAGATTGTAGAGTACTCCGAATCGCCCGAAGATTTCGTTAAGAACACACTCGCTCCTGCACGCATAAAATCGGTGAAGATAACGGAGAAGAAGGAGGGGCACAGAATCGCTGTCGTAACAGTGGAGCCTAAGGATAGGGGTTTAGCCATAGGAAAAAATGGAAAGAACGTTGCACGAGCTCGGCTCCTCGCTGTCAGACACTTTGGCATAAATGATGTGGTAATAACATAGCGGAATTGAGACTATTCCTAAGGGAAAACAAATAAGGCAAACTCGCTTAATATGCAATCGAGATTACAGATGCAAGTTGGTGGTTTAGCTTGTCAGAACCAAAACTTTTTGGCAAGTGGGATTTCAAAGATATCAAAGTGAACGACGTAGGTTTGAGGAAATATATCTCGCTAAAGCCGGTGTACATTCCACACACTGGGGGTCGGCATGAGCACAGCAAATTCGGAAAATCACAGATGCCAATAGTGGAACGCTTTCTGAATCGTCTAATGAAAACTGGCGCAAACACTGGAAAGAAGCACCTGGCCACAAACATAGTGAAATCAGCCTTTGAGATAATTGAACTGAAGACTGGTGAGAATCCAGTGAAGGTTTTGGTTCAAGCGATAGAGAACGCCGCGCCACGAGAAGAGACGACCAGAATCAGCTACGGTGGAATAGTCTATCATCAGTCCGTCGACGTTGCACCACAACGGCGCATCGATCTCGCAATGAGATTCATCATAGCGGGAGCATCGTCTGCATCGTTCAAGAACCCGAAGACGATAGACGAATGTCTCGCCGATGAGATAATGGCAGTCGCTACAAAGAATCCCAAAGCCCACGCGATACAGAAGAAGGATGAGAAGGAGAGAATAGCTCTTTCGGCTAGATAGTTGTCTTGGTCAGAGGATCATACCTGGGTTGCTTGATGAATGGAAGATCTCCGTTCTTGCTTAATTGCCGAAACAAGCCGAATGGTTTTCTATTCGCAGGTCTCTCTACCAAAAACCTTTATAAGGGAAAAAATCATCAAAATTATAAACTCTTAACTTGGTAATGATAGCTTCAATCTGACTGAACGACAGAGCTGAATTTATCGAGTACATCGGAGGAATGGATACAGAAATGTCTGAAAAGAAACCACACATTAACTTGATAGTGATCGGACATATCGACCATGGGAAGAGTACACTTGGTGGTCAGCTTCTCGTTAAGAAAGGTGCCGTCGACAAACGTACTCTAGAGACTTTCAAAACTGAAGCGGAGAAGATCGGCAAAGGATCGGAATACATCGCCTGGGTCATGGATAGGCTCAAGGAAGAGCGAGAAAGAGGAGTTACCATAGACATAATGTTCCAGAAGTTCCAGACCGACAAGTATTATTTCACAATCATTGATGCGCCTGGCCACAGGGACTTCGTTAAGAATATGATAACTGGAGCCAGTCAGGCCGATGCCGCAATACTGGTGATCTCAGCAAAGAAAGGCGAATTCGAATCTGGAGTCGGGCCTGGAGGGCAGACACGAGAACACGCATACTTGGCCTTTACACTTGGCGTGGGTCAGCTAATCGTCGCTTTAAACAAAATGGATGACCAGACAGTCAACTATAGCAAGGACAGATACGATGAAATAAAGAAGGAGATGTCAGATCTACTCAAGGTTGTAGGATATAAACTTGAGAAGATTCCATTCATACCAGTGTCTGCTTGGCTGGGAGAAAACCTGATGGAGCTTAGCAGCAAGATGGCTTGGTATAAGGGTCAAACAATTGTTCAGGCATTGGACGCGTTGGTTGTACCGCCTAAGCCAATCGACAAACCACTTAGAATCCCACTTCAGGACGTGTACTCAATCAGTGGAGCTGGCACTGTTCCAGTGGGACGCGTCGAGACAGGAATCCTCAAATCTGGAGAGACTTTGATTTTCATGCCTGGAGGAGCCAAGGGTGAAGTCAAGAGTATTGAGATGCACCACGAACGATTGGAACAGGCCGTTCCTGGTGACAACATTGGCTTCAACGTTAGGGGCATCGATCGGGCAGATATAAGGAGAGGACACGTCGCAGGTTCTCCGAACAATCCTCCGACGGTTGTGAAGGAATTTACAGGACAGATCGTAGTCATTCAACACCCCACGAGCATAGCTGCTGGCTACACTCCAGTCCTGCACGCCCATACTGCTACTGTAGCCTGCAAGTTTGAGAAACTAGTGTCCAAAATAGATCCACGAACAGGACAAGTGATACAGGACAACCCAGACTTCATCAAAGCAAAGGACAATGCAGTTGTGAAGCTGATTCCTATGAGACCCCTTGTAATAGAGAAGTTCGCTGACTTTCCACAGCTTGGGCGTTTCGCGATAAGAGATATGGGGATCACGGTCGCTGTTGGCATCGTGAAAGATGTCGTGAAAGCTGATAAGACCTAGTCCCCCAACTTTTCATGTTTGGTCTTCACGGGAGTATAGGCATGGATACTGGTGGGTATCATGGTTCAAAAAGCGAAAATAAAGCTGTCGAGCACAAGCTCAGCAAAACTCGATGATGTTTGCAAGCAAGTCAAGAATATTGCGATCAAAACAGGGACACGCATAGCTGGACCAGTACCTCTTCCCACCAAGCGTCTATTGGTTCCCACGAGGAAATCACCCTGCGGAGAAGGCACTCATACTTGGGATAAGTGGCAGATGCGCGTTCACAAAAGGCTGATAGATCTGGATGCCGACGAGAGAACTATGAGACAGATAATGCGAATCAGAATACCAGAAGACGTGTACATAGAGATCGAGATAGTGTAGTGGGTCTGATGGGTCGGTTTGGCTTCAATCTGATCGGCTCCTTGTTCGCTGAAGACTTTGTCCCTCGGTCACTCTACTAGCCATCTTATTGGCTTTGTTGTGTGCTAGACATGTTTTTTAAAGGGGCAACCCCCTTATATTGAAATACGTTTCTTCTTGTTGAAAGGCTAGCAGAGATTGTATGCCGGGGTAGCCAAGCGGACTACGGCGCGGGCCTTGAGTCAGTCCGTACAGGAGAGCCCGTGACTCTTACGGGTCGCGCGGGTTCAAATCCCGTCCCCGGCGCCATCTCAAAACTTTGCGAGATCTATTCGATCCCATGCTATCCTATGTGAGTGGTCAACCATGTCTCACCTTGATGGTGGCGTTCAAATACGTTCTCTCAGGACTTTGGATCAAAACACCTGAGAGAGTGAAAGACAATGGCTGAACGCGAAAAGAAGATCCCATCCTTGTTTGTCGTCGTGTCAAGATCTCTGCTCAAACCAATGCCCTTGAGATGCCATCCTCCGGGTGGCGGTTCCCCTCCTCTTCCCTACTAGCCGACGACTAACGTAAGACTGAAGTCCGAATCCCCTCTCTTTTTTGCTAGAACTCTTGAATTCTGCCGATAGTGGGCGGGGCCGGATTTGAACCGGCGATTTTCGCGGAAGCTATTTTATTTGATAGTAACTTCTACCGCGTTGTAAGCGCGGCATCATAACCAGGCTAGATCACCCGCCCTAGACTGTAGCATTCGACCTTTGTTTATGAGCACTTATTAGAGTTGCGTCTAGGCGTTTGTGTCTACTTCGAGCTTTCTTACTTTATCTTCCAAAACTCCCACAATGCCATTATTCCCATGGAACTGCAAAGGACTCTTGCAAGTGGGGCATTGGAACGAGAGCTCTACTGCTTCATCAAAGGTGCATCTTTGGCATTGCTCATTCCCACAGTGAAAGAATATATGCTCCTTCTCATAAGATAGCCTTTCTCTAAGCTTGCGAAGCACGAGCCTCTTCCTGTCACTTATCAGGTCAGCTATCTTCTCAGGGTTAAGCTTCCAAAAATACACAAACCATCCCGTATTACTATCCCTAGTTCTGCGATAGGAAGCAAGATGATTCTCATGTAACCTGTACAAGACCTTCCGTACTGCATTCAGTCGCATGCCAGTGCATCCCGCTATCTTCTCATCCGTGGTCTCCTCTTCATTTGATAACGCGGACGCTACCTTGACAGCTTCCTCCCCACCTATCTCTCCTATGATAGAGACAACAATGTCGTCGGTATTGGAGGGTTTACCAGTCATTGGCGCCTATACCTCTTTTTAATCCATCAATTAGCTCTTTTGTTGCACAGCTCTCTAATAACCTTCTCTGCATTCGTGTCTTCAATAATAATATGGTTTGATTACTTAAAAAATATATCTAACTCGAAACGTTCACATAACTCACCGTTCAACTGAAGATACGTATATTACCAAGAATCGCTTACATTGCTTGCGTTTGGCTCTCGGTGGTTAACACTTGAAGAACATTTGTGTATTCAGAATGGGTCACAGAAAGGGTCGAGATCCAAGAATCTCAACTCACGTTGCTCTTGCTGCCCGGGCATTTGGTGCCAACGAAATGTTCTTCTCGGGTGACAAGGATCCGAAATTCGAGGACAGCGTACGCAAAGTCATCTCAAACTGGGGCGGCGAATTCACAATTGAATATGTGAAGTCATGGAAGGCGTTTCTAAGTAACTGGAGACTAACTGGGAAGCTAGTCCACTTAACCATGTACGGGCTTGACTTGCACGATGTAATTGAGGAGATTAGGTCCTGCGATAAGGAATTGCTGATCGTCGTCGGAGGCCAGAAAGTCCCAGGCGAACTCTATTCGCTGGCTGACTGGAATGTTTCGATAACGAATCAGCCTCATAGTGAGGTTTCAGCTTTGGCAGTTTTCCTACACGAACTGCTTCAAGGTGACGAATTCAAAAAGGAGTATCCCGGAGCCAAGATCAGCATACTACCTCGCGCAAGAGGAAAGGAAGTTATCAAAAAAGACACTTAGTCGGCTTTCTTCTTGTCAACAGGCTCGGCTATGTCTCCAATAGTCAACTCCGAGCTAGTTCGTTTGTATTGATGGGGAACTGACTCCTCTTCAACTGGTGCTCTCAGCGTTAGTCGAAGAATCCTTCCTAATTTTTCGACAAGTGTATCAGATGGCCACATCTTACCCGTCTCTAATTTCTGAACTATCGAAAGTCTCTCCCCTATTCTCTTAGCCAAGTCTTCCTGAGTTAGGTTGAGCGACTCACGTGCGCGCCTAATCCGCTGAGGATAATCCTCAACTAATTCAAGGTCTGGAGATGCTTGCCTTGTCTCTCTCACACGTTCAACTCTTGGTTTGACAGTCCTCCTTATGTTCTGGACTGGAGTCTTTGCAGATCGCTGGACGGATTGCGCAGAGGGCTTGCTTGGTCGTCTCTTAACCTCTTCGCCGAATTTCCTGCATTGCCAGCAAACGAAAAGCTTCGCTCCCTCGACATCTATCATAGTTCCCCTCTCAGCCACTTCCTCCCCACAGATCTCGCACCTCAAGAGAGTCTGCCTCCCAATGCCATAATCTGAATCGACCATCACGCATGAAATGTCTCATCGACAAGCTCGTGATTTTTCGTTTAGTAACAAAAGAATTAATAAGGTTGGGTTTATCTACTTTCTGGTAATCGGCACGATGCCAATCTTACTCATCGTGACCTGTGGAGGCTTCGTTTTGCCTGACATGATAGAATCAGGTTCCAAGAAAAGAGTCTACAACAACGTTGAGGAATCATATTTGTCCTCTTACACAAGACACCTTGAAAGAAAAGTTCGTTCACTTGAAACTGAGAAACAGTTAGTCGATGCTGAAAGAACGAGACTCGAAAGAGAACTGCACTCACTTAGAACCGAGATCGAAAAGGCAAGGCAGCCACCCTTGATTGCTGCTCAATTAACCGACATAATGGAAGATGGACGAGCAGTAGTAAAAAGCTCCACTGGTCCAAACTTCGTCGTATATGTGTCGAAGAGCATCCCCAAGAACGCGCTGTTTCCAGGTACTAGGGTCGCCCTGAACCAAAGAACTCTCTCGATAGTTGAGATTCTACCTCAGACCAAAGATCCTTTTGTTCGCAGCATGGAAGTCGAAGTATCTCCCCCCGTTACTTACAACGATATTGGTGGACTGAATGAGCAGATACTAGAAATCAGAGAGACCGTTGAACTTCCACTCACACACCCTGAGGCATTTGAAGAGATCGGAATAGATCCGCCTAACGGCGTACTGTTGTGCGGTCCCCCAGGATCGGGAAAAACTTTAGTCGCGAGAGCTGTTGCAAGAGAAACAAAATCCACCTTTCTAAGAGTGATTGGTTCGGAATTTGTCCAGAAATTCATAGGTGAAGGTGCTCGGTTGGTGAGAGAAGTTTTCCAACTCGCCAGAGAAAAGTCACCTAGTATTGTCTTCATAGACGAAATCGACGCCGTTGCAAGCAGGAGACTTGAAGTTGCAACAAGTGGTGATCGAGAGGTTCAAAGGACCCTAATGCAGTTACTAAGCGTACTTGATGGCTTCGATGCTCGTGGGGACGTAAGAGTAATAGGAGCGACTAATCGTCCCGATATACTAGACCCAGCACTTCTTCGCCCTGGACGTTTTGATCGCGTAATTGAGTTTCCGTTTCCAGATGAGAATGCGCGTCTTGAGATATTCCGAATCCACACCAGGAGAATGAGTCTGACCGACGATGTTGACTTTAATAATATGGTGAAGATCACTGACGGTGCGACGGGGGCTGACATTAAATCCATATGTACCGAATCAGGCATGTTTGCAATTAGAGAGTTTCGCCACAAAGTGCAGCAAGCTGATTTTGAGAAGGCTGTGTCGAAGGTATTAGGTTACTCCACATCTGGAAGTGACTCATGCAACGGAATGTACGGGTGATCTTGATTCATCGATAATCTGGTGCCTATGTTGATAAAAGAAACCGATTATTGGGCACTTAGAAGGATTCGAATGATTGCTGATTACCAGTTCTCTTCGAGTATTGGGTCTTCCTTGTTTCCACGTGTGGAAGATGTCTCGATCTCAAGAAAGACAGGGAAGATAAAGGAGATTAGTGAGGGTAAGAGTCACATAGCGACTCTTAATCCAAGGAGTGGCACCTTTTCCCTTTCTATGGAGGGTGCCAGAAGACTGGTGGGCAGGGACGACTGCCCCTGCATTACAATCAAAGATGAATTCATTTTGCCAATATCCAGGGGAGGGAACGTATTTGCCAAGCATGTGGCAGGTTCGTCAAATTGGGTTCATCCCTCAAGCGAAACCATTGTCACGTCTGAGGCATCACGTGTTTTGGCCGTCGGACGGTCACTCCTGTCAAGTGAGGAAGCCAAAAGATTTAAGCATGGCATCGCTATCAAGGTCAGAAGAGGTGTGAATAGTAAAGATGTTCCCTCGGAAAATGGATCCCAGAACAATGCGCAGACTCATGGGCAGAATGGGACTGAAACTTGAGGAACTTGAAAACGTTACTGAGGTAGTCTTCCGAATGGCTTCAGGAGGCGAACTTGTTATACCGAACCCACAAGTGTCGCGCATGAAGTCGGGTGATCGCGACGTGTTTCAGGTAGTTGGGACTCCCGTCGAAGGAACCAGCGAGGGACAAGGTGGTCCGGGAGAAGCATCTTCCGAGGACGTTCAATTAGTCGCTGATCAAGTTGGAGTGAGCCTTGATGAAGCTCGCTCTGCTCTTGTTGACTCTAAGGGCGATCTGGCGCAAGCTATTCTAACCTTGAAGATGCAAAAGAAGTAGAGAACGGATTATCTGGCCTCGGTATTGCCTGCTGTCTGAGTTTTGCTGACTGATTCTCTTTTCTCAAGTGTTGCCTTAATCCTCTTCAATCTGAAGAAGTCTTCTCTGGCGACTTCCTCCAGGTGGAACTGGATGTATTTTATTGTGTTTCCTATTCTAGGGATAATGATATACTTCAGCGCATTGACTCTTCTCTTCGTCTTATCGATTTCTTGTGCCAGCTTCTTGACTGCAGTTTCGGTTTCTGCCAGACGTATGATCAGTTTGGTTGTATCCCGAAACTTCTTGACTGCTTCATCCATTTTTGCCGTCGTGTCGACTACGCTATAAGGAACCGATTCCTCCACTGTTTCCTCTCTTGATCTAAGTATAGGAACCCTTACACCCATTATGTTTCTCGTGTCCACATCGATCTGTACTGAAAATGGCAAATTCATAGAAAGCTCATTCAACTTGGCAGGACCCAGTATCATCTTTGATTCCAACAATGCTCTGAATGCGTCTTGAAGTGCAGAGTTGACGTCTCCTCTGAGTTTTCTGATATCCTCTAACGCGCTGAAAAACTCCATGATCAAAGCATCCCGCTTCTCTTTGAGCAAGTCGTGTCCTTTCTCTGCGAGTATTCTTCTTCGTTGAAGCTGAATCAATTCCATTCTTGTGGGGTGGACACCACGAATAATGTTGGTGGACATTTCCATTCACCGCCAGATACAAAGCTTTTGGAGTTTCGTCAAAACTACTTACTGGAAGCTACTGTTGTTTTGCACAGATTGTCTATCCAAACATAATCACTAGACCAGCTAGGATTGTTCCTGCGCCGCATGCGATTAACCATTCGACTGCAAACCTTGTCAGCCCATCCTTATGAGATTCTATGCTTCCCTTGAACCCCAGCGTCACTGCCAAAACATATGCAAACAGCCATACAGCCGCAAACTTCCTCAGTGTAAGACCGCTCTCTGAAAGCAAGACATAAACGCAACCTGCAGCGAAAGCCACAATGGAAAGGATAATCACAACAGTCAAGATCCTATTAAATAACTTTTCTTGCATTCTTCTCCCTCTTCGTCATGAAAGAATCAGAAGATGAGGAATAGAGGTCTGCGAAACTTGACTTATTAATGTTGTCTCGGGTGATTAATAGAGTTTTCCCAATCAAATCTTGTTCCGCTCAACTAGGTGAACCGTTGCGTGTTCGTTTATGGGTGACGCTCTGAATTGGCAATTGGCATCACTGCGACCTGAGAGAGTTGTGTCTCTCTATACATTGAATGCTCGTAGCCTGAATTGATACATTTATTTGTGAGTTCAATCCTAATAGTATAAGTAGCTGTTAGTGCTAATTATCTAAAGCGGTCACCGCTAGACAGTCAGTCGTGTCAACATAGGTTTGGAAATAGGGGGCTGGTCAAAGTGAAGCGGGATGAGAAAGGGAGGATTCATTTCAAGGTGGTTCTCTGGGGCCCATCGATGTCTGGCAAAACCACGGCTCTCAGATGGATATACAACCACTCAGAAGGTCTGACCAAGGGCGGGTTCACATCAATAGAGGGTCCTGATGGTCGAACCATATTTTTTGATTATGCTCCGATGTCCGCTTCTGGAAAGGTGATCTTCAACGTGTTCACGGTTGCCGGCTCACCAACTCAGAAGGCGAGACGGCAGATCGTGTCAAAGGAATCAGACGGCGTACTATTCGTTATTGATTCTTCGCGTGAACGCCTTAGCGAAAACATGGAGAGCTTCAGGGAGCTGAAAGAGACCTACGGCGATCGTCTGGGCAAAGAAGTTCCCCTGCTTATGATGCTCAACAAGAGGGATCTACCAAACGCAATGGGACGTAGGGAGTTGGTAGAAGCGCTTGGTCTAGAAAAGTTCCAAATATACGAAACCATTTCCGTTTTAGGAATCGGTCTGCTTCAGACATTCAAGGCCCTAATTAGGACGCTAATAACTCACAACCTGCAGCAGCCAACTAGCTAGGATGGGTCTCAGATCAGGCTGATTGCAGCTATTCGCATATGACCGTTTCGGATTTACAGTTTCACTCTATAGAGCGACTTCACAACATCCTCGACTGGAACGTAGATCGTTGCGGTCTGGCTGAAGCCAAAGCTCTCAATGAACTTGTAAGAATTCTTGTTGAGATAGTATACTTCGCAGATTACCTTCTTCAATCTATTCTTTAAGAAGTATCTCCCGGCTTCAACTGCCAGAAGAGTTGCCACTCCTTTTCTACGCCACTTACTGATAACTCCCACATAACCAATTACGCCGACAACCTCTCCTTCCAAAGTCTTGATTCCACACATGAGGAACCCCACAGTTTCTCCCTCTGATTCTGCTAGCAATATTCTATCGGAAGGCAAATCGCCCAGATCCTGCTCGGATATCCGGGGAATTGGGTCATTGCTTCCCAAGAATACGCTGTTGAATACTCTAACAAGCCCTTTCGCGTCACTCGCGTGGTAGTTTCTTATTGTCAAACTAGGAACTTTCTTGACTTGAATGAGCCTAATTCTGTCGAGTGTCATCTCCATTTGATAGAATTTGTATGATCTGTTACTCCTGTCTCCCAAAACTGTCACTCTGCCTTTTCTCTTCTAATCTTGTTATGAGCATTCACATATTATCTCTTTCTTCTGCTGTGCATAGCCTCTCAAAGTAAAGCGTTGAATCATTCTTAGTGTATCTAAAATACATTGGTCCTCTACGCATTATCGGTGATATCCTAGTTGGTTATAAGCCCATGTTCAGATGTGTTGCCGGTTTTGCTGTGTTTCTTGCTGCTAGTATTTGCATCTTGGTTCGATTTGAGAACCGGTTTCGTCCCAGACAGGCTTTGGCTTCTTGCCTTGATTGGGGGTTGTGCATCATTTTTTCTCAGGTGGCTGACTTATGAAGGAATCGAGATCCTTCTTACAACACTCTTTTCCTGTTTCGTAGCTATCCTGATCTCGTTGGCTCTCTTTAGGATTGGAGTATTCGGTGGTGCTGACGCGAAGGCATTGATTTTTCTGTCACTCTATGTTCCAACAATACTTCCTTTATCTGGTCTGTCTAAAGGTGTATTGCTTACACCTATCTCCGCGACAATAAATCTTGTCATGTTCTTGTCACTCATCTTCGTTCTGAATTTCTTGGAGAATCTTCTGTTCAGTTTCCTCAGAAAGAAGAACATACCATTCTCGAATTATGAGAGAGGGCGGAATCTGGTACTTCTCTGCGCATACAGGAGAACCCGTTTCGGAAAAGATCCCGACAATAAATCCATTTCCGCGCCAAAGTGGCTGATTATTGTATCGTCCGTTCCTGTCACAGATAGCTTCAAGCGTCGTGCTTCAGCCTTGAAAAGTCATGGACTGACTGTTCCAGATGACCTAGATATTATGATCTGGTACCCGCTTAGGATCCCCGTGACAGCTGTACTCGCGTTGTCGCTCTTCTGTTCTATCGTGACAGGCGATCTTCTAAGCTTACGCCTAACTGGTATTCCCCCATAGCGGTACGGTGTTGGATTCCCATAATGTAGGTACTATTCGTTTTGCTCCTACTAGTTGCCTACTTGGTTGAGGTATGCCCATAGGGTGGAGAGATTGTTGGTCGAGGCTCAAAGCGGAAGACCTTCTGGGAGAACTGGAAAGAAAAGATGGTGGATAACTGCAGAAATAGTGAGAAAAGAGGCGTGTAGCTTGGCTGTTCAGCATCGGTACTTCAGTCCGTCATGGTTTGCGGAGTTCAAGGACTATCTCCATAATGGTTCTCCCCCATTCGGCGACCAACTGCTCAAAGAGCTCTGTTCTATTCTATTGGGAACCGAAGCCTGTAATTACTGCGTCGCCAGGTGCAGGAAAGAGTGTGTTATGATTGACTAGGGAAATTACTTAAGAAGCGGACTTGGTGAGATAGTTCTGTGAAAGGGGACTCTGATAAGGTCAACTACGACCTGGAGTCCAAGAGAAAGCAGGTTTTCGTTTGGTGGACGGCCCTCATGGTTGACGTTGCTGCGGTCGCTCAAAGAATCATCGATTCTGAGAAGAAGGGTAGGAAACTCAGCAAGAAGGCAATTTATCGCCTCTGTGGATACGACAGAGGCGTGATGAGAGAAGTATTCAGAAGGATTCGCTTATTGAGGCAAGAGGAACAAACTCTTGGTGATTGGCTGGGATAGCCACATTATCAAGATAAATGTTCACTTCTATGAAAGTCTCCCCCCGTTGCTATATACTAATGCTGGATTCTAATCCAGAATCGGTGGAACGAAGTGTCTCAAACCATTCTGCCAACGCAGAAAACGTCAGGCGCCGATCTGGTAACACTCGCAGATGAGACTGTCAACATATCTTCGGCAGTTGTTGAAGAACTCGTGATGTGCCTTTCAGAGGTACTCAAGCTAATGGAAGTTGGAGCAATCAATGAAAGCAATCCAAGTGGTATTAGAGAGCGGTGCTTTCTTTCCCTCGGCAAAATCGGCCGGTTATTGGATCTTTTGAATCTGATTCTTGGCAAAAAGGGGGAGATAGATTAATGGAGAAATGGTGTCATATCTGCATAGTCGAGGCCAGGAACAAGGGTATGCATGGGAAAACCGTAATTCTAACAGATACTGAGCACTGCGAATCTGCCATACATTATCAGACCCCACTTGTTCTAGCAATAAGAAAAAGAAAAGAGAAAATAATGAGACGCGATCTGAATGGCAGATTCATACCAGAGTTGAGCTAGTGGACTATGCACGTATTCTATCGACCTTTGGAAAGTATATATATCGATTTCTCCCTAAGGGATTGAAATGGTGAACAAGTGGTTGGCTTATCCATGTGAGTTCACGTACGGAAGTTTCACAAGGCGAGACTGTGAGAACTGCAAGATGCTTCATGGAGGAGCATGCCCCGTAAGGAAGGACACATTGATACGTGTGTGGAACAAGAAAGGTGGGCGCTCTCTGTAGAAGCCGAGTAAACGAGGAGGAATCGACTCTACTAGTGACTCAATAGTGATGTCCTTCTCATTCATTCCAATGGTTAGAAGAGTTTCGCCATTCCGATGCGAAGCGATCTTTCTATCTTCATCAGTTCGTTGAGCTTTTCTAAGCGTTCGCTTCCCGATATCCCTATTTTCAATATTGAACAATTCAACCCTACTGCTATGTGAGCAAGAGAGGTATCTACAGTTTCCCCAGAGCGATGAGAAGCGACTGGGACAATGTGATTCTTACTCGCCATTTCCACTGTTGTCTTGACATCCGTGAGAGTGCCGATTTGATTAGGTTTGATGATAGCGCCACTTATTGAGTGCTTAATAATAGCTGCCTCCAACCGCTTTGGATTAGTCACAATAAGGTCGTCACCAACCACGAGGAACTTACCGCGCGCTTCTTGGTTGAGCTTGCTGAAGGCGTCAAAATCATTCTCTTCAAAAGGATCTTCAAGGTAAATTACTGGGTAGTCTTCAGCTAGTTTCTCCATGTAGTTTACCTGTCCATCGATGTTGAGTTCTTGCCCTTCCTTTTTATATTTGTATCTTCTTCCATCCCAGAACTCCGACGCTGCTACATCAATTCCGATTTTTCCCTTCACTCCAGAATTCTTCTCAATCTTCTCTAGGGCAGATGCGAGTAGAGTGAGAGCCTCACTGATTCTTAGAGGAGCTGCCCAAGCACCTTCATCGTTTCTTCCCAATACATAACTTGGATGTTTTTCGGTTATCATGTTACCCACTTCCTTGTGAACTTGTGAGTTGAAAGTGGCAGCCTGCACAAGGTTTTTTGCGCCGATCGGTATAACCAGAAATTCTTGGAAGTCCAGAGAATCGCCGATAGTGTGTCTTCCTCCTCCGATGATGTTACTAAGTGGAAATGGCAGCCTCATTTCTCTCCTTTCTGATAAGTACTCACAAAGCATCTTCCCTTCTAATTCAGACAGGCCCTTGGCTACGGCTGTTGAGATAGCAATGGCTGTGTTTCCACCAATTCGACTGAAGTTGTCCGTCCCGTCAATGCTCCTTAGTTTGTCGTCAACTTCTGCTAGATCGGTTATCTCAAAGGCAGTCAGTTGCTTGCTGATCTCTTTGTTGACTATTAGCGCAGCCCTTTCTGCTCCTTCTTTTGGGAAAGCTTGTGCTTCGAATTTCCCGACGCTGGTACCAGAAGGCGCGCAAGCAAAAGTCTTTATCCCATCAGCTTTCAGATCAACCCTTATGGTTGGTCGCGCCTTCGAATCCCATATCACCGAAGCAGACAGCTCCGATATTTCCATGGTTCAGCATCATCTCCCATTAGATAGGCAGCCTTCCAAACTTTAAAGAATACCTATCTTGGCATTCAATCAATGTAAGAAGGTCTCATAATATGGAAAGCTTGGAACAATCATCAATCTATGATCTGGAGATAGACAGAGTGATTGAGGAAGTCAAATCAAGGAAGAGCAAACGTGTACTTCTCCAGTTTCCTGATGGGTTAATCAAATACTGTGTGAGAATAGCCAAGAGAATCAAAGAACAGACTCGCGCTGAAACCATCATATCCCTTGACACCTGTTACGGAGCTTGTGACCTTGCAGTGAATGCCGCCTCACGTTTGAATGCTGACCTTCTGATCCACTATGGTCACGGACCATGGCCAGCAAAGACTTCCGTGCCGACCATATATGTCGAAGCGTTTGCCACTCTGGACGTTCGAACCATGCTGCCCAAAATTGTAGAGTTACTTGGTGATTCGAGAAGAATAGGCGTTCTGTCCACGATTCAGCACATTCGAGAACTCCCTAAAGTGAGAGAGTACTTAGAGAGCCGCGGATTAAAAGTGGTAGTAGGGAAGGCGACTGGGAAGGTCTCCTGTGATGGACAAATTCTTGGCTGCGACTATTCAACTGCAAAGTCAATCTCAAGTCGCGTTGAACGGTTAGTGTTGATCGGGGGAGGGAAGTTCCACGCTATAGGATTGGCTTTGGCAACCAGAAAAGACTCTGTTGTGATCGATTTGTTCTCAAATGAAGTTTACACAACAGGTGAGCTACTTCGACGCGTTCTCAGGTCACGGTATGCAAGTGTAATGGCTGCTAGGTCTGCAACCGTTTTCGGGGTTGTATTGGGCACGAAGTTCGGGCAGTTCGATCTTCAAAGGGCCGATGGCGTCAGAAGGGAACTAGAAAGAAAAGGCAAGGAAACAATCCTACTCTGTGTCGATAACCTCATCCCTGATCGCCTTGAATCTTTGGCAGAAGTCGACGCATTCGTTATAACCGCTTGCCCAAGAATAGCGATTGATGAGGCTGAGCACTTCAAAAGGCCAGTATTAACGCCTGAAGAGGTACAGTTGGTTTTCTCGGACGAACTCCTAGAACGATATCTTTCTTTGGGTTAAGGGCTCTTCGCTACGATTCGGTACAAATCCGCGCTAACCTTATATTTCGCTTTCTGATGGAATTCATAAAGTCGTGGTAGAGTGATCTGGATTTGTCCCAGTCTCCTCGTCTCTCTGCCAAAGCCTTCTACCTTCCTCGATAGGAATGAGCGGCTTGTGTTGCTTGCCTTGTGAATCGAATACACGACTTCAGATACTCCTATTGCCTTTTCAAGGAACCTCACATCCAAGCCCTTGTTCCAACTGCCGAAAGGCGGATTCATTATTGTCGTGTCAAATGCTCCTCGCACGCACTCTATTGATCCGGAAGCGAAGTCGACCCTTACATTCAAGTTCTTCGCGTTCTCTTTCGCCACGCCTATCGAATCTACGTCGATGTCGACTCCAACGACCCGTTTGGCGCCCAGAATTGCGGCACCTATTGACAAGATGCCATTTCCACAACCGAGGTCGATGACTTCTTTGCTCAGCAAATCACCTTGTGATAAGGCGATATACAGCATTGTAGACGCACTTTGCGGATCAAGGTTATACTCCTCGAACCTTAGTTTCGGTCTTGGATTCACCTTCAGCGATGACAGAAGAATTTCCAACTGCCTCCTCTTCACAAAAATCCCCCATTAGATTTATTAGTTCAATAGATGCAATGATATGCACTCGCGCGTCACACCTCGCCTTGCGACAAACGAGAGCGTGAATCAAAGATAGAGTGGTATGAACTCAGATCGTGTTTACTGGTACTTGCCTCATTGACCGGTTTCTGATAATGCTCACAAAGCAACGCACTAGGTAGCCTTTTAAGAGTTCGGTGCAATTTCCCATTATTGGTTAACCTTCATTAATCCAAACGTGTATTAAATCCCATCGAGGGAAGAGATCATATGAGCGACAAATCACCTCCCGAGGGCCTTGTAATACCTGG
Source organism: Candidatus Atabeyarchaeum deiterrae (assembly GCA_037310415.1). Taxonomy (GTDB): domain Archaea; phylum Asgardarchaeota; class Atabeyarchaeia; order Atabeyarchaeales; family Atabeyarchaeaceae; genus Atabeyarchaeum; species Atabeyarchaeum deiterrae. The sequence continues at coordinate 537,585 of CP147780.1, read as the reverse complement.
GGACAGAATCGGTGTCATCGAAGAGTTTGTCCCTTCTGAGGGCACCTACGAGGAAAGCGGTACAATCTTTTCGGCCCAAGTGGGCATTGTCATGATTGACAAAGGCGAGAAGAAAGTCAAGGTATATCGTAAACTCGCTAGACCCATACCTCCCAGGGACGGGGACATTGCGATAGGCAAAATCATGGCTGTGCATAAACAGGTTGCTGAGGTTAGCATAGCAAGGATCAGGAAACAAAGCCTCTCGTCGACCATTTCCGGACTTATACACATATCTCAGGTTAGTGATGAATATACTGAGAATCTAGACTCGGAATTCAAACCAGGAGACATTGTTAGAGCAAAGGTTATTAATGCAGATCATATTCCCTACCAGCTATCAACTGCTGGCAGTACGTTAGGCGTTCTTTATACTTTGTGCTCACAGTGCGGGACGCCTCTTGTGAGGACTGGAGCAAAGCTTTCGTGCCCAACTTGCTATAACGTCGAAACAAGAAGGATATCACTTAACTACGGCAAGCCCTTCTATTAGTTGAGGTCAAGAGTATGAAGGTGTCTGTGATCAGTCTATCGGATTCTGAGCTGAAAATACTGGTTGAGGGGGAAGGAAACACCCTGCTTAACGCGCTACGCGACTTGTTATTTGATGATGAGAAAGTCGTTTTCGCCAGTTATACTATTGAGCATCCAATGCGATCAGTTCCTCGCCTGACCTTAAGAACAAAGGACAAGAGTGCGATTTCGACTTTGATTGAAGCATCGGCAAAACTGGCATCACTTGCGGAGGAGTTTAACAAGAAGTTTACGAATCTGGTTGAGACCCAGAAATAAGTGGGTGAGGAAGAGCCATAAATGAGTCTCCCAAGGAACAGAGATATTCTATCAAAGACCATTAATCACAAGTCGTTGGGGAAGGACAAAGGTCTGGCAAGACTCGGAGACAGTATAACGAATCTTGTCTATTCGCTGGCAATCTCTCTCATAATGAGACGACCGGAGGGTCTAAGAGCCTCGGACAAGATTCTTTCCCAAGCACTTACAGAAGCTGGATTGAGATACATGGCGCCTAAAAGGGCGCGATCTGGTGATCTAGGGGATGTAGCTGAGTCGCTCATAGCATCGGCATGGCTCGGAAATATGATTGATATTGAAGACGCAGCAAGTGTGGTGGCGTCAGAGTTCAATGAAGAAGACCTCAAAGACCGGAAGAAAGGCGACCTGTCGGCGATCAAAGGCTTTAAAAAACTGTTAAACAACATTATGGAACACATAGATCAACAGGCTATGATCAGTCCCCCTGACAAACAGAGATCATAGAACTACAAATCGGCAGCGATGTTTGGGAAAACCTGCATGTTATGAAGAAGTGTCCGAAGGGGTCGTCGGGTCAATAGATCGACAAGGTGTGCTTCATGGTTAAATTCTGCCCCAAATGCGGGGCAATGCTCATCCCTACCAAGAAAGGTTTGGATTGTCTGTTGACTTGCCGCAAGTGTGGGCACGCAGAAAAGGACAGCGATGTGGGAAGCTCATACGTTCTACGAGAGAAAATAGCTCATACGGCAAGAGACAAGATTGTTGTTTTCGAGGGTGACAACAGGGAAGCCAACACAATGCCTACAGCAAAAGTGGACTGCCCAAAATGCCATAACAATCTTGCTGCTTATTGGCAGGTTCAGACTCGGGCTGCGGATGAGGGTGCGACGATCTTTTTCAGATGCCTGAAATGTAATCATACATGGAGAGAGTACTAGCCCGAACGACTGGCTTGAAAAGTCAAGGTGGGGGCCTCCATTAGTTGTTCAAGTTCTATCGCTCGGCGGTCGAGAAGAAAATCGGGGAAATCGCAGATGGGGATCAACTCGTGAGAATTGATGCCGTCGTTATAAGAACAAACCCGTTCATTATTGGCGACGGAAGCGGCGAAGCGAAGGTGAATGCTGCTTGTGGATTTCATGAAGGCGACAGGATCCGCATAATAGGTTCCGTATCGAGAAAGGAAGACGAGCTTCCCGAGATCAATCCAGTAATTGTTCGAGACATGAGTCGAATTGACTATGACCTCTACAACGAGCTTCAAGAGATCAAATCACGCTTAGTTATACAAGGGAGGAGTGGGGGAGAATTAATATGAGTGTTTCCACAGAATACTGTATCTCTGGAAATAGATGGTCACTTAGCGATTTTGAATGGAGGAATGGTATTTGTTCAAAGCAGTGCTCTCCGACGCGAGGTTGTGGCGTTCTGTTGTCGAATCACTTTCAACCCTAGTCGATCAAGCGAATTTCGTCGTCACTCCATCTTCTCTGAGACTGAGGGCAATGGACCCCATTCGTGTAGCTATGGTTGATTTTGAGTTGTCCAAAGAGGCCTTCGAAGAGTATCAATGTAGCGCGGAGACTCGGATGGGGATAAATCTTGAGGAAATGGGTAAAATAATGAGAAGGGCAGGCTCGGGTGACTCACTTGAATTAGTCCATGATGAAAAGAGTAACAAGATGATAGCTAGATTCCGAGGAAAATCAATCAGAACCTTCAGCTTGTCGTTGTTGGATCTCGGAACGGAGGAACCGCCCACGCCAAAAGTGGAGTTCAATGTCAATGCAAAGCTCACCACAGAAGCTATCGCCGAAGCAATTAAGGATGCCGAGGTAGTGAGCGACCAAGTTAAGGTAATAGCAAAACCGGACAATTTAACGATGCAAGCCTCTGGCGACACAAACGATGCATTAGTAGAATTCAGAAAAGGTAGTGAAGCTTTACTCGACCTCGAAGTCAAAGAGGATTCAACTGCGATTTATGCGCTCAATTATCTAAGCGACATGATGAAGGCAAGTTCAATCTCAGAGACAATAATACTTCAGTTTTCAACAAACATGCCACTCAGAATAGACTTCAACATCTCGAATGGTGGAAGAATAACATATTTCCTGGCTCCAAGGCGAGAGGCTGAATAGAAACAATAGGTGAAGGTAGGTGAGGAACCTATCTTCCTAAACAAGAAAGGCGAAAGTGGCTTGTACGACGAGATCTTTGGCGCTTGGAAACGGGAAAAGGATTCGGAGGGCATCCAGCCTCTTTCCAGCGATTTTCTTCAGAGAGCCTCAGAGTACTTGTCAGGTCTGAAAGCTTCACTGCCAAAAAAGAACAGTGAATCTATTGCGAGATCTGAAAGCGAACGAGAAGTGGAATATGCTGAGTATATGTTCAAAAACTTGCTAAAGATGAGGATAAGAAAAATCGTATTGCTTTCTCTGGAAGACAACCAAGAAGCCATCACTCGTACACTTTCAGACAACGAGGTTGCGTTGGTCGATACTCTACAGAAAGACATCAAGGCACACACTGGTCGATACGTTCACGCGTCGAACAGTTTTGGCAACCCTGAATACAGAACCCCCCTTATGGATTCTAAAGCTAGTGGGCGAAGTCCTTCAAACCTCATGTTGGTGCGTATACTTCAGTCCATACCTAAACTGGTCGGAGCAGATTTGGATGAATACGGCCCTTTTCAGCCAGAAGACATTGTCGTCTTGCCAACAGAGAATGCAATGGTCTTGGTAGCGCGGGGTGCGGCTCTTGAGGTGAGACCATCAACATATGTGTGCATTTGAGGCTACAGGGGTTAACATTGAAGAGAAGATCGGATCTCGAACCAGAGATACTAGTAGACGGCGAAGTCTACTCTCCTAGTGATGATTCATTTCTTCTTGAGGACAATCTCTGCATAAATGAAGGAAGTTATGTTTTGGATATTGGAACTGGAACAGGCATACTTGCGATTAAAGCTGCTCTGCTTGGTGCGCGCAGAGTCATTGCGGTAGATATCAACTTGTTTGCATTGCGATGTACATCCAGAAACAGCGAATTGAATGGCTCAGCAGGCCAGATCGCTGAATTGGGAGGTGACCTATTCAAGCCTTTTCGCGAAGATGTGCTTTTTGACGTGATCTTGTTTAACCCTCCCTACCTGCAAACAAAATCGTCTGAGTATCAACGTGGATGGCTTGAGAAAGCTTGGGCAGGAGGACCAACGGGCAGAGCGGTGATAGACCTTTTTGTTGATGAGTTACCAAGGCATTTAAGGCATGGTGGAATGGCTTTCCTGTTGCATCCATCTTACGGAGTGAAGACCACGATCAAGAAGCTCAAAAGATTTGGCATGGATGTGAGAATAATAGCAAAGAAGCGTCTTTTCTTCGAACAGATTCTTGCATTATCAATAGGATTCAGTGGAACTGATGGCTCTGAGCTCCTTGATAAGGGTGATTAAGTGTATGGCGGATTTCATTTGCTAGTTTGGCAAAAGACTCTGGACAGATATCCCTTATTCTTACATCATCAACCTCTGCGTTCCTGATTATCTCCAAAACGTTGAGGTTCTCTAATCCTTTGACACGAAGAAACCGTTTCAGAACCTTTCTAAGGAACTGGTTTCTGTACGGGAAGAATGCGCGTAGTAGCTCAAAGAAAAACTCTTCGTCGATAACAAAGAATGGGGGTTTTCTTCGTTTCAGTCTAATGAACGCTGAGTCGACCGATGGGACGGGATGAAAGGCATCCCTAGGTATTCTGTCAAGTATCTCTGCCTCGGCTCGATAGTATACATTGACGCTAAGTCGACTGTAGTCCCGGGATCCAGGCTGAGCGACCATCCTTTTAGCGAAATCTATCTGATAAGTCAGAATAGCAGTGGCGAACTGCAGTTCAAGAACCTTGAAAGTGATTTGGGAAGATATGCTGTATGGAATGTTAGAGATTATTTTGTCGACTTGTCTGGGATTAAAGGAGAGAACATCAGCCCTTATCACAGATATATTGCTTTGTCCCTCGAATCTAGCTTTGAGCAATCTGATGAGTCTCTCATCTATCTCAATAGCAATTACACTATTGCCTCTATTCGCGATTGTCTCCGTTAGGCCTCCTAAGCCCGCCCCTATTTCGAAGACGAGATCCTTGGGACTGAGACCCGCGTACGTGATCTGTTTCTTCGCGATCTCTGGATTCACTATGAAATGCTGTCCCTTTCTCTTTGTAGGTCTTATTGAATAAGACCTCAGGATTTCACGAACGTGAAATACATTTGCCTGCATTGTCTTCCCATCAAAAAACGTTTCAGTGAAAGATCACTGCTGAAGGGTCTTATACTTCCAAGTGAAAACCTGATACTTGTCCTCGGTCTGAAGCTCTGTCATTATCCTCTTTATGATTATCTTCTTCGGGTCCTGTATCCGGACTCGTTCGACTAGGTCCGCCAGACTCGAAAAAGGTTTCTTCTTTCTCTCCTCCAGTATCTCCCACATGGTCTTTTTTCCAACGCCAGGGAGAAGCTGCAATTGATGCAGCCTAGTAGTAATAGGGCCCGCATTGTTGAAGAACTTTGTGAACCTATCTTCGTCAGAGTTTATTACACTCTCTATGACAACAACCAATTCATTTCGGGCTACAGCAGTCAGATCTTCATATTGAATACGTCCTTTAACATGGTCTATTTTTTGACCCCCATCCTTTCCTATGACCAGCCTTTCTCTTGGCGAGAACTGCACGTTCCTCCTCGGTATTAACTCAAGCAGAGTGAAAAAAGACTCACCGACAGCTTGCACAAGTTGTTCTCTCTGGTATGTCATTCTTCTGTCTGCAGGTCGACCTTGAGGCAGATAGTCGAGAACGTAGGCAACTTGTTCATACCTTCTAGTAGGGAACTGTGCTTTCATCCCCCTCGTCCTCTCAGGAGTTTTCGTTATTAACGTATAGCAACTTTCTTGATGATTTCTACGATATCGTTCAGTCTATCTTGGTTTGACAAACTCTCACTTGCTGGACCCATTACAGTTCTTAGTTCACTTGGTGATTTGGGCATACAGTTTGCGATCTGAATCACTGTGTCAAGGTCCAGCTTAAACTCCTTTTGCAGTTCGTCCACCAGCTTCTGGGCGATCTCAAGTGGCAGTTGAGAGAACTTCGACGAGTAGTCCAGAGTGACTCTCTGGACGTAGCTCAGCTCACCTTTCTTTTCATTCTCCTTTAAGATCTCCTGGACTTCTGCCAGAGTTACAGATTTCTCTTCAAGCACTTCTTTCGGCAAGAAACCAACTCCTATTTGTGGGGGACCAAATGCTCTGGCCTTACAATAAGTTGTTTCCTCGCATTGCCGTTGTTCACAGCGACGACGTATGCCCGTCCTCTTTTCTCAATGATTTTTCCAACTTTTCCTTGGTATCTTCTGTGAGGTTGTCCCTTTGCAATGGCTGAATTTATCATGATCACGACTTCTTCTCCCGGCGCATACCGACGTAGTAGTCTTCCTAAAGGAGTCATACCCTTTTGTCGGGTGCTCTTTCGGAACAGCTTCCTCGTTCCGCCCTTGTAACCCTTTGTGCCTCTCATAAGTACACTATCCCATGTTCTGTTTTCGATGTAGTCTACTGAAGTGTCGAATGGATAAATGACTCAATGTTGGCTTTTGGTAGTCTACTTCCATTCGGGGCATAAATAAGTTGCTGAACTATATAAATTGATCAGCTACATCAATGACATCAAGTTCACTACATTCGGCCCTCGCTTGCAAGACTTCCGAAAAGCTGGGCATCGTTCTGCCACTGTCGCCAGTGACGAGTTCTTTGACATACAACCCTCCCTGGCACCTGATTGTTGCTACCATCTCGCGTGGTGCGGTCAGGTTAATCTGCAGATCGTGAACCTTCTTGAATCTAATCCTGTCGGCTCTCCTGTGCAGAACTCTCAGAGGAGTTCTTTGGCTTATAGTCGCGCCGGATAACTTGGCGAGCAGCTTCTTGACATCCCCATCACCCACCTCTCTTTCTATGCTTATGATTGCTTCGTAGGTTTTCTCGGTTGCCGTTGCCATTGACTTTATTCTTCTCAGATCCTCACGTGAAGATGTCTTGAGACCGGACACTACTACTCGTCCATCTGAGTACTTCATTATTCTATCGCATATCATGGGTAAGTCGATAAACCGTTTCTTCGGTTCTTTTACCTCTATTATGAATGGGCGTCCGCTACCCAGCATTCGTGCGTCGACATCCTCTCTACCCGCCCCATGGAATTTGCAGTCAAGTCCCCCTGTCTCTTCAAGAAATGGCTTTGAGATGAATTCTTGGACAGAGTACTGATATGTCCTTCCTGTCCAATTACAGTCTGCACATCCAGTTCCTCTACACTTTCTGCACAACCAGGTTGCTTGTGGAATCCCTCTGACAAGTTTCTTGTAGCGTCCGCTGATAAACAATGGATTTGGTTTTACAGCGATCTCCTGTTTAAACGGATCTATTGACAAAGTCAAATCTGGTGAGTCAAAATCGGGTTCTTTTTCCGCCAGTTTTCTCAGTCTCTTTCCAATCTCTCTGTTTATCTCACGTTTTAGGGATTCGCACCAGTTAGAACCGGTGCCACTCCTCACTTCATCCTCAAGTTCACTGACTTCGGGAGGGACTACAGAACCAACAAGAAAAGTCTTGAACTCAAACCGGGTCAGTGACTCTGCTGCTTTCTTGGCTAGTTCATCCAGATTGTCCAAGACGTTTGAACATATGAAGCATTTCCTACTAGAGTCTTCCTCGATTACTCCAATTTTCTTCAGGATTTTCAAAGCAGGTTTATAGTTTCCGTTCGTCGCCAAGATTCTTAGGTCTCTGATCATCTCTTCACTGGCATTATTGCTTTCGATGAACGATTGGTAGCGCATAGCAAGAACATTCTTGAGGGATCTCCCTCTTATCTCGTTATCAAGGTCGACTCCCAGTAATGCAAATTGCCTGCCAAGACAGTGGTCACAAAGGGGATATCTCTCCAGAAGCCTTGATGCTATTTCAGTAATTTCCATTTCTTGGAGTCACCTTGATTTTCGCCCTCTTTTTCTCAGGAGGCCATTTCATGTCGACTCAACGTTCTATCAATCGCAGCGTTAATGAGCAAGATCATCTTCTCAGGTTGGTTAATACCTGCTGTGTTACACAGCATTGTTGTACGCCCTTGAAATTGTGCAATGATCTCTCTCAGATCGGTTTTCATCCCTAGTGGACAGATGTACGCTACTCTCTCGGCAAACCCCATCTTTCCCAGGTCGGACCCTTCAGGACTCTCTACGAATATGGAAGAATCATGCAACTCTGCGGCAAGGGACGGCAGATCGTTTCTCTCCACAGTTATCCCCGGGGAAGAGATCTCCACTTGACCCCTTTTCTCAGGTGTTGATATCCTACCTGATTTGAGTAGCAGCGTCAATATCGACCTCTCATCTGGTCCCATGTATCTGAGTGTCTCTCCGCCGATTCTAATCTGTCTCCCAGTTGTATTGATAGGGCAGAGGATCACGTTCACATCTTTTCTTACTCCAAAGGAGGTGAAGAGAGAAGAACGCACACAGTTGATGACTTGGACGACTTCATGCCTCAGATGGCCTCTGTCTATCTCCTGCATACTTGTTTCAGAGAATTCCTCAATTGCTAAAATAAAGTATCTCAACTTCGTTCATCCTTTGCGAATCGTTTGGCTTGCAGAGCATCGGGAACTCCAGGTATCTTGCCCATTCCTCTTCTGCGTCCGAGTGATTTCATCATCTTCTGTGAGGCGAAGAATTGTTTAAGAAGATCCTTGACATCTTTCGGCACCGTGCCTGACCCGCGCGCAATCCGAGTTACCCTTGTGCCACCTATTATCTTCGGATTGTTAAGTTCTTCCTTCGTCATGGACTGCATTATAGCTTTCCATCTCTGTATCCTAAGTTCTGCGGCTTCTTGGGCATCTTTTGGAAGCTTCGGTCCCAGTCCCATATACCCTAGAAGCTTGTCCATTGTTCCGATTTTCCCAAAGTTCTTTATCTGGTCATAGAAGTCTGTAAGAGTGATCTTGCCTTTCAGAAAAGTCTGTACCCGTTCCTTGGTCGGAGTTACCTCTGCTTCCTTGACTTTCTCCACGAGCGCTTCGATGTCGGCGACACCCAGCAGCCTTCCGACGAAACCTTGAGGGTTAAACTTCTCGAGGTCATCCATTTTCTCTCCTGTACCGATGAACTTTATGGGTACACCTGTCGCTGCGACAGCACTGAGCGCTCCTCCTCCTTTTGCCGATCCGTCGAGTTTCGTCACAAGTATTGAGCCGACCTTTGTGTTCTCTTTGAAGGCTCTGGCTTGAACTGCTGCCTGCTGACCTACAGTCCCATCCAGTACGAGAATAACCTCGTCTGGCTTAACAGCTTCGACTACTTCTCTCATTTCCTTCATTAGGGAGCTTTCTTCTTTGTGTCTCCCAGCGGTATCCACCAAGATCACTTGATAACCCTGTTTCCTGAAGCTGTCGACTCCCTGTTTTATCACCTTGATTGAGTTCTTCTCCTTCGGTTCGCCGAATATTGGGACTTCAATTTGCTCAGAGATCTGTTTGAGTTGCTCGTAGGCTCCGAGACGGAAGGTGTCGCCTGCTACGATTCCTGTCTTATGCCCTTTCTTGGTAAGGTACCTAGCCAGTTTTCCGATCGATGTAGTTTTGCCCGAACCTTGGATGCCAACGAGGACTAGAACATTTGGTTTGTCAGTGTGCAACTCCAACGGAGCATTTTTGTCCCCAAGTATTCTCGTCAATTCTTCATAAACAACTTTGACTATGTGCTCCCGCCTGGTAATGCCTGGAGGAAGTTTCTCTGATAATGCTCTGTCCTCGATTCTTTTGGAAAGCTCGAGTACAAGTTCGACATTGACATCTGACTGTAGAAGGGCGCGCTGAATGTCTCTTGTGAGCTCCTTTACTGCTTTCTCATCAACCAATGCTGACCCAGTCAGCTTTTTCAGTGCTGAATGAAGTGCTTCTCCAAGCTTCTGAAATACAGACAAATCTGATTCCTCTTTGCGTTCAAATCATAGTCAATGGCGTTGCACAACAACTTCGGTGAGAATCCAACCTGAGGGCAAGTTCATATACCTTCAGATTATTCTGTAAGCATCGTACCCGCAGTGCGAAATGATTGGGGTCCTAAATTACATCTCTAAATATAAGCCAGAACATATAATAGTTACGTGGGGCGGTTCTGTTGGCCGCATCTGGTGGTTACATGTTTGACAAATCGACTGAACAGCGCATTGGCAAACTACTTGAGAAAATCTCCAATGATATTGATCTCGAGGCAATAGCGTTAATAAGCAGGGAGGGGAGAAGAGTTGCATTCTTTGCTCGAAGAGAAGTTGACCCTGACTTGCTTTCCGCTCTATCTGCAGCTCTGTTGAGTATGGGTGAAATGAGTGTTCAGAAGATGGAACAAGGATCCCTTTGGGAAGTAATAGTGAGAGGAGCTGGCGGCTATACTATCCTTACGAGTGCAGGACCAAGGCTCCTGCTTATAGGTGCAGGCTCTGAGGAAGCAAACCTTGGACTTGTTATTCGTATCTTGAGAGAATATGCAAAGAAAATCGAGGAAGCCCTCGAACCGTAAAGAAAGAGGTCTTGGATCAGCAGGGCGCATTTCATTCACGTTAGTTCAGGACTTAGCTTTTTGAACGTATTACCTTCTTCTTTCCCATGGCGTCCCAGTATTCTACCTGATCCCCTACTTCAAGTTTTTCAGCTATCTCAACCTCGGATTTGTTAACCTCGAAGTTGTCGTATTTCTCCATGTCCATAAGCATTAAGGCGTTGCCAGACATTGAGATGACTTGTGCGACTCGCTTGTCGATTATTGGAACATCAACTTTGGAGTCAACTGGTAGCACTAGACTTCTTTTGGAATTGTTAAACAGCCCTATCGCCACGATGTGAGCTTTTGAATGCCCGTGCTTCCCGGTTTTACCCTTGTCAATGCTGACTACTTTGCTTGGTTCTCCGTCAATGATTACATAATGCCCTTCTTTTAGGCTTCCAGCGTCGACAGGTTTCTTACTCAACCGAGCCACTTCCTGAAATCCATCAGAAGCAGAATCAAACACATATGGCGAGTTAATAGAAGGTTAAAAAGTGCCATCCTTCTTAAGAGTTTCGCTTCGCTCACTCAAATAGCGAGGTCAATGAGGTCTTCTCCAGAACAATCTAGGCAAGAATTATAAGCGTAAAATCAAGGTATTAGTTTTGAGAAAAGTATTAATCAGTTCACTGTTTCTCAAACATTCTGAACCATCTGTATTATCCCTTACATGGGACTGCACGCAAGGTGATTACGATTCTTGTTCAAGAGTGTTGCCATCATCTCCAGGACAGACAAGGTTGAAGCCATTAACCTGACAAAAGAGATCAGTTCACATCTCGAAAAAAAAGGGATCACGGTAAGATTAGATGAAGAGATTGCCGACAAACTGAAACACATGGAGAAGATCACAAGAGACTTTGATGTTGAACTGCTAATAACCATCGGCGGAGATGGGACAGTTCTCCGCGCCGTTCATATGACCGACGGATTGATCCCGATTTTCCCGATTAGAATGGGAACCGTTGGCTTTCTCTGTGACGCAGACTGGGACAAGTCCAAGGAAGCACTGGACAAATTGCTGAGAGGCGAATACGTGAAAGACGTATGCTTCACATTGGAGAGCAATCTTGAAACTCAAATCGCACTGAACGAAATCAGATTGGGTTGCCCCTTGCCTTCCCATCCAGTTGAATTGGAGGTCCAAGTGGATCAATTCTTCATGGCTAAGGATAGACTGGATGGTATAATAGTATCAACCAATACGGGGGCATCTGCATACGCTCTTAGCGCTGGCGCAAATCTTGTGGACCCGCGATTGGAAGCGATGATAGTGGTTCCAATATGTGCTCTTTCGACAAATTTCAAACCCTACATAGTTCCATCTAGCGCTACCATCACAATCAAACTACTTAATGAAAGTGATCTCATGACGCTCATTGATGGGGCATATCAAAAGCGTCTATCAGGAGTCAATGAAATCAAGATCTCGAAATCCAAGAGAACGGTGACTTTCCTGCGAACAGGGTGGAACTTCTATGAGCGTCTGAAGCGCAGGTTGAACATCAGTTCTGTAAAGTGACGTTAGCTCCTATCCCTCCAATAATGGGGACCAAGTCTTTTCAAAAAAAAAAACCAAGTGATGAACGTAAGTTGGTGTGGCTTGACTTTTGATGTCAGGGCTTGACGGAAAAGGAAGATTGGTGCTGGTGCTAGATACATGCGCGATTCTAAGCGGATTTGCTGGTCACGTGGCCGATGCATCAATATTCACGACATCAGAGGTATTGAGCGAATTGCCCAATGAGACAGTTGATTCTTCCACTTCACTTCCCCTCCTCAATAAAGCTTCCATAGAAGTGATGGCTCCGAATGAGACTTCGTTGAAGCTAGTAGATGAGACCGCCAAGAAAGCTGGAGAAACATCTCTTTCATCAGCTGATAGGTCTCTACTAGCTCTGGCACTTGAACTAAAACGTATGAATTATATGCCAGTATTGGTTACAGACGACTACGGGATCCAGAACATAGCTGAAATGCTGGGTCTTTCATATCAACCCTATGTTGAAAAAGGGATTCGCCGTCGATATAATTGGAATCTCAAATGCTCGGGTTGCTACAGAGAATATTATCCTTCGCCAAGGCTAGATGTCTGCCCAGTTTGTGGTACCAAATTGAAAAGGAAAATAGCTGCATCCAGAAAAATAAGGCGACACTAGTTCAAGGAATGAGTCTGTTCTCAATATGAATATATTAGGCACCATTCATCTAATTATCAGCCCAAAAAGCGCAAACGACTTTCAATCTGGCAATGAAAGACGGAGGACGCAGGCAATGTTAGGTTCAGCAGACAAGAGCCACAGATTCCTCAGAATGCCGTGTGCGATTGGATTCTATCCTGGTGATCGCAAGACTTTGCTTGAGACCATTAACAGCTGTTACTTAAGCAAACAAGGCCCGGGTTCTATTCCCAAGGTTAACCAGACTGGTTCTAGGAAGATAGTCGTGGGAGTTTCACCCCATGCGGGGTACATATACTCTGGACCTGTCGCAGCATCGCTTTATCACCGAATAGCACTCGACGGTATTCCTCAGACTTTCGTTATGATAGGTCCCATTCACGGGTACGGAGCTGGTGTAGGCATAATGAAGAAAGGTGCGTGGCGAACTCCTCTTGGCGATACGCAAATTGACGAAGAGTTCGCCACTGCGTTACTGAGTCACGCAGAGATTATCGCCGACGATCCTTCGGTTCACGAAGAAGAACATTCCTTGGAAGTCCAACTGCCATTCCTTCAATCTCTTTACGGCGACAAACTCAGGATAGTCCCAATAGCTACCTCTCTAAGTGATCTGGAAACATGCACGGAAATAGGCAATGCCATAGCCGAAACAGCAAAAGAGACAGAAAAAGATGTAGTCGTCATAGCAAGCACAGACATGACTCATTATGGTTCTACTTACGGCTATGCACCAGTGGGAATGTCTCCGATTGAGAAAGTGTTGACTTGGGTAAGGAATACCGATGGTGAAGCCATCAAATCAATTCAATCTCTTAACGAAAGAAGTTTCCTCGGTGTTGTTAGAGAGAAGCAAATGACAATGTGTGGGTATGCTCCAGTAGCAACCGCAATAGTCGCTGCAAAAGCATTTGGTGTATCCAAAGCCGAACTTGTGAAATACGCAACATCCTATGACACACAAGGATCGAGAGACGCTATAGTTGGCTACTGTGCCATGCTCATGCAAAAATGAATGTTTCTTAAGTGCTTCGTTGGCTACCTGAACACGTCTTCCCCTTCGGGCAGGGTAAGCTCCTTTGCCGTAGCATCGCTATTTGTGATGTATTTGTAGCCTCGGATTATCACTGCTGCAATCCAGTTGGTCTTTCCCATAACTAGTTCTGCGGAAGCTGCCAATTCATCGGCCACGGCGATCTGTGTGACTCGAAGTCTGTATCCATACATGTCATCGGTTCCACGCAAGTCCAAGATTGGCGATATCCCTGCTACTCCTATTGCGACGTTGGTCACGCCTTTTCTCAAAGACCTTCCAAACGTATCTGCAATGACGACAGCGACATTCACTCCGTTGATTTCCTTGATACCCTCCCTAATCATTCTTGCTGATAGATCTGGGTCCTCTGGTAATGCTACCACCATGTTTTCTCCTCTGACGTTTGACTTATCCACCCCCGCATTTGCGCAAACAAATCCATTCTTGGTCTCGACTATGAGATGCTTCCGAGTCATCCTCACTATAGACTTGGTCTCCCCTAGTATTACTTCAACTTGCCTTGGATCCTTTTCTAATACCTCTGCCACCTTTCTGGCGAACTGTGAAGGTTTTATAGTACTCAAATCAATTATCTTTCCCTCGGACAGGGACACGACTTTGCTGGTTACGACAACTATGTCCCCCTCTTCAAGAGGGGTATGCTGCTTTTCAATCGCTTCACATATTATTTTTGGCAGGTTATCGCCTTTCTTTATTTCTGGGATCCCCTCAATCCCTATTATGTCGATCTTGGAGGGAGGTGTGGAGGGTCTCATACGAACACCTTGCGTTAATGATGTGTGATTCTCGCCTCAAGTTGTTTCAGCTGAGCAGGAGTATTCACGTTCGTGAAGCTTTCTAGTTCAGGATCGAGCTGCCTTATGGTTTCTGTTGAGAGGTACAGCACTCTTAGCTTGATTATAAGATCTCTCATGGACCTCTCGCCAGACGAAAGAGCATCCTCAGCTGATTTGAGGGCTACGCCGGTTCTGTAGACTGCATGAAGAGGCTCGATATGTCCATTGGGATGCCTGGGAACGACTGCGTCCCACCCGCTAACCATGGAGAAGAGTAACTCCAAGACTTGCGTCTTGATGAGCGGCGTGTCACAAGGAAGTAGAAGGGTGAGTTCCTGCCTCGAGTTCTCAAATGCTGTATGCGCTCCAAGTAACGGGCTTTGAAACGATTCACTCCTATCTACTATGATTCTGGCGTCTGTCTCTCCGACTAAGCGGGCAATCGAATTCATCTGTTCTTGGGAATTGACGATGACCAGAACTTCATCTGTAACAGATCTACATTCATCTATTATGCGGAGGATCATCGGCTTTCCGGCCAACATCACCAACGACTTGGTCTTTAGTCTTTGCGATTCCCCTCCAGCGAGTATCGCTGCTGCTCTGCCCATTTGAACTGACTCACTTCAATCTTTGAGATACAATTAGAATTCCTGGGAAGTGGAAGGTGCGGAATCGGCGCACAGTCCTGTCAGATTCATTTTTGCTCGAGACATTCGAGACTGCCCAGTTATGACAGCAATTATGAGAGACGTTATGATTGCCTTATATACTTTCATTCATATACGAAAAGGTTTATTTTAAAGGATTCTGTTTGATATAGTAGGTGAGACTTTTTGCCATCGATGTTGAAACGATTTGCCCAGTGGCTCAAAGGATCGGACTTCCAGAAACTGATAATCAATATGGACATATTCTGCAAGAAGCTAGAATTCCAGCGTAGACAACTTGAGACTGAAGCGAGGCGCAATAGGGAGAAGGCCTTGCAATATAGAAAAGAAGGAAATGAAGCTGCATCCAAACTATACATCGAGCAATACTTGCGCTATCAGAAATGGTACTTGGGAGTCGACATGTACAGGCTTAGAATCGAAGGTATGGTTTTCAGGATGCGCCAGTCGCAGATGGCGAAGGACGTTGCGGAGATCCTAGGTCAAGTCAGGGGTATGCTCAAGGATCTAAGGACTGCGGTGAATGTTCCAGACATCGCTGAGGCTGTGAATGATATCGACAAAGAACTTCAGCATGTTGAACTGGCACAGGAAGTAACGGAGAGTAGCGTGGATAGAGCGATCGCTTCGACGACGGTAACATCCGAAGATGTGAAACAAGCCATGGAACAGATTGATGCAGAAGTGGAGGCAACGACTTCTCTCCCTGTCCCCAGTGGGAAAGAGTCTGAGCTTGAGAAAGAGATTAAGAAATTGAAAGAGTCAAAGGTACAATGATGTCCATGGAAAAATGAGTAGAAGCGGGTGGATGGTTTGAGCGACCTCATTGCGAGAATCTTCGGGAAGAAGAAGAAGAGCAAAGATGAGAGCATAGCACAAGTAAGATCGAGTATCAACAAATTGACATTTAGGAGCCGCAGCTTTGAGAGACAGGCAATGGAGTACTATGAGAAGAGCAAAGACAGCATTAGACACCGGAACAAGGCTGCTGCAAAGTTCTATTTGGCCAGGTGGCAGCGGTACCAGATGTTAATGAATAGATATGATCGCATGCGGGCCAGTCTTGAGGACTCGATTCAAGCCATTGAAAGCGCTTCTGACGATGTTGAGATGTCTAAAGCGCTCGATCTCACAGCGAGAGAACTCGTACAAGCACAGAAATTGGTCGATGTGGAAAAATCAATTGAGCAGATTGCTAAGAATGAGTCACTGATGCGCAGTGTGGAACAGACATCTGAGATACTGAGTTCTGGTCTCGGAGCATATGAGGATGAAGCTGGCGTTGACGGTGAGCTTGAGAAACTAGAAGCCGAGGTCGCGATGGAAGAGTCTGGTCAGTTACCGAAAGTTCCATCCGCCAGCAGGAGTACAGAACGGGAAGAAATAGAGAAAGATCTTGAACAACTAAAGAGAGAACTTGATGCAAGCGAGCCTCCGGCCAAGTCCAAGAAAGAGAAAGAAAAGCAATAATGCATTGGTTGCCTTTAATTAGTTTCATTTTAAACTAGACCTAGGGTCGTGCTGATTGGTCTATACTGAATTGTCATCTTCTTGCATCATCGCTTTAATCGTCTCCTCATCTTTAGCTTCATTCATTCTGGCGAAGGCACGAAAGAGTCATTCCCGGACACTGTTGTTCTTTCTTTCATTCAATCTTGTACTGATTGTTCTCCTGCCGCTATTTCTGATCGGCATAACTTCAGTCAATTCTGCAACCATTGAGAAGGTACTGTTCACAAGCCTCACATACTACTTCTGCCTTTCAGTGAGCTACCTGTTGTTTCCGGCAATAACAGAGAGATTCTGGATCCCTGCGACATCACTATGCTTGGTTCTTGCGACATTGCAGTATTTTCTGGCATCAATCTATATTGCGAATCCCGAACTCGGGTACGCATTGTTCGCATATCTGCTAATGGATGATTTGTCGGCGGCAACCTATTTTGGGCTACTAATAGTTACGCTAGTCGCCTTTCACAAACATCTTCGTCCTAGATTGCAGAACTTGTTCGACTCAAGACACCTGAGCAACATATATGGATGCGCTGATCCTGCAAAGAATGCTGATCCAGACAACGCTTCATCCCAGGAGACAAAAATCCTCTCTTCTAACTCAAGGAAACGCCCGCTGAAGAAGGCCGTGAAGTTGCTGAGAGAAGGGCGATACCGATCCTGTGTAGAATCTTGTGACGGAGGAATACAGCAGATCATTGTATCCAAGCTACTCAAGTCTCACCCTGATGCACTAGATGATCCCATGACATTGGAAGAACAACTGGCAAACCTAGAATCAGACGGCATGTGTGTCCGAGGTAGTGACATCATAAGACTGCGAAGGTTACGGAACAAATTCGCGAGAAACTCAGAGGATGCCACCCCAGACGAAGCAGAGTGGGCGCTCAAAGTACTGCGCACAACTATAAAAGCTGCAAACCTACACGCGGATCGGTTACGTCGTAGCGTCCCAGTCGTCGAGTCATCTCATGATTCAACGCAACGATAACTCAAAGGATGTTCACAAGTAAGAACTCAAGCAGTCCGCAGAACCCCCCCAACTTATCGAATAGACTTGCCCTGCCCTGTTGCTTTCGGTTCTGATACTTTCTCAACACAATTATCGATGAACCAAGCACGGCCAGACTTCCAATAACCAACAACGGGACTGTCAGAAGCTTCGTCTGATCCATGAGCCAACTCAGATTGAAGAACACAATTCCAAGAATGTTGGAGGTTGCCGCAATTAGGGCTGCCGTCTTAGTCCCATGCTGACGAGCGATTGTCTTCACAGACCTCAATTTGTCTCCTCGTAGATCCTCTATCCCCTTGATGACTTCCCTACCGAACAGGACAAACGTGGATGTCAAAAAGTAGATCCAAATAATAAGCGGCACAAACAGGAAAGAATCCGCGCTGAGAAGAGCAAAGTAGCTTCTGGATTCGGTCGATACGACTGCTCCGTAGAACATCCCAAAACTGAAGCTTGAAGCCACCGCAACATTACCAACAACTCCCAACGCCTTCACTCTTGCGGCATATATGTATCCAAATGCGGCAAACAGCATCGCCATGAAACCAGCTATCAGACTCGTGGCAAATGCTAGAGCGCCTCCAATGAACCAAAGTATCACCGTTAGTGCTTTAGCTTGCCTCAGTGTCAATGCCCCACGTGGCAACGGACGGCTCGGCTTATTGACCTTGTCCACTTCGACATCGTAAATATCATTGATTATGTTTCCAGCAGCGGCGATGAAAACATACACGAGGTAGGTTAGGACGAGGGTTTCAACAAGTCTAGATGGAAACAGCAAACCAAGATTTGTTAGGAAAGTCGCTGGGGGAAGGCTGCCCAAATTAAGGGAATAAACCCTGTTCGTGGCTAGCACTCCTACGACACAAGTGAGCCCGCCCATTAGGCAATTATGCGGACGCGTAATCTCGATTAGGGATTTGAGTTCCATTTGGGCTCCCTCAGCACCAATCTGACTCCTGTCGGGCGCACGGTAGTTAAGAATCCTAAGAACACACATATAAAGAGTAAGGATAGTAACTAGAGGGTTCTCTTTCAATCCCATCCCATGCAGAAACATGTGGGAGGCTGGGAATTTTCACACTATGTGAATACATCAAAACAGCCCTCGGCACTGAAGAAGCCGATCTGATTATTAAAGATGTTAACATTGTAAACGTAGATACTCGCGAAGTATATAGATCGGACATCATGATTAAGAGAGAGCGTATCGTATCAATAGGCGATTCTTTAGACCAAGTTGGCAACGGCACTCTCACAATTCGCGGAGACGGCATGTTCGCAGTTCCTGGATTGATTGATGCCCACATTCATGTCGAGAGTAGCATGCTAACACTTACAGAATTCTCAAAAGTAGCAACTCAACATGGCACTACATCTATTGTCTGGGATCCACACGAGATCGTGAACGTAGCAGGCATTGATGCCATGAGAATCGTCATCAGAGAGTCTAAGACGCTCCCTCTCCATGTTTTCTTCGTTGCACCTTCGTGCGTTCCTTCAGCACCCGGCAAGGAAACGTCAGGGGCACGTCTAGATTTAGCAGATACGCAGAAGGCATTGAATCTACCCAATGTGATCGGCTTAGGGGAAATGATGGATCTTCCTGGAGTTCTCTCTTGTTCATCCAATGTAATCCGCAAAATAGAACTCGCCCGAAGGATGCACGTAGGAATTGATGGTCACGCTCCAGGATTGCGAGGCAAAGAACTCTCAGCATACATCGCTTCAGGAATCCGTTCAGATCATGAATCGGTAAGCAAAGATGAGGGTCTGGAGAAACTCCGGCTTGGAATGTGGCTAATGATAAGAGAAGGATCGTCATCAAAAGACCTTGGAAATCTCATCAAACCACTAATCGCAGGGACAATAGACACTAGACATTGCATGTTTGTGTCCGATGATATAACGGTAAGTGATCTTCTTTATCAGGGTCACATGGATCACATTCTAAAAAGAGCTTTGTCAGAAGGATTGGATCCAATTACCGCCATTCAACTAGTAACCATTAATCCAGCAACTTACTTGCACATGGAGAACGAGATCGGCAGTATTTCACCAGGTCACTTTGCTGATATTCTCCTCCTAAAAGACTTGAAGCAAATGGAAATCAAAAAAGTCATAGTTATGGGAACTGAGCTTCATCAGCGCCTCTTCGAGAAATCGCTCAGATTCCCAAGAAAACTGACCAGCAGCTTCGTCTTCAAGAGAAGACTTACCTCCTCAGACTTCATCTTCAAAAGCATGAAGAAGGTAAACAAACTCATGGTTAGGGTCATTGGAATAAGGGAGGGAACGATTGTCACTTCAAGGGAGAGCAAGCAGCTCGCTGTTGAAAATGGAATCATAAGAGCGACAGGAGATGTCCTATATGCGGCAGTTGTTGAAAGACATCATCAGACCGGAAACATAGGCAAAGGCTTTGTCACAGGTTTGGGCGCGCTCAGGGGTGCCATTGCTCAGAGCATTGCACACGATTCTCACAACTTGATCGTCATAGGTTCAAACCCTCTTGATATGGCCTTTGCTGCCAAAACAGTTGCTAGCATGCAAGGAGGAGTAGCACTGTCGAGCGGAGGGACACTAATCGCATCACTTAGCTTGGAAATCGGCGGGTTGATGACAAGAAAATCAGCTGGGGAAACCGCCAAAAGAAAGGAACTTCTCGAAGCTGAGGCCGCGAAACTTGGATCTGAAGTGAGGTCTCTAATAGCATCTGCAAGTTTCCTATCTCTGCCTGTAGTGCCTGAGATGAGGTTGACTGACAAGGGACTGTATGATGTGAATGAGGGTCGGTTCATTGATACCGTAATCGAGTAGCGGGCAGAAAATGAGAAATGCGGTCCGAAACTCAATCGACAACAATCGATGAACGAGTATGAGTAATCCTAGAATCAGCCTAAGCGAGCAGAACTTGACTTGGAGAATCCCATTTGAGATAGCCCTGTGCACTTTAATGCTCAATGTTGTTCTTACATTGTCACTCAACGTATTGCTCACCGGCCTTTCGAGTCAACTGAGTATTCAGACGATTGGATCTCCTATCGGAACGGCGATTCTAGGTTTCTCAGAGGCACTACTTCTGACACCGCTTCTGTTGTATTCCAAGAAATACGCAATAACTCGTCCCCAACTCGGCATGTATGCAAGAAGTCGGACCAACGTTTTAGCGGATGTCGCAGTTGGAGTTGTTGTGGGATTGGCGATGGTTCCTGTTTCCGTAGTTGCGTCTGCTCTGAATCAGTCAATACTCGGACCGCAGCCTGAGGCTGAATACGTAAGAACAGCTTTCGCAGTTAACTCTCCCTTCGAAACAATCTTGCTCCTTTCTTCAATAATCCTTGTTGTCGCACCCGTTGAAGAGGTCATCTTCAGAGGATTCATTCAACAGGGTTTCGAAAAGAGTTCAGGCAAACTGAAGGGGTTGCTTCTAGCATCTATGCTTTTCGCGATCACACATATGGATCCTTGGTCGATTTTTCCATTATTCTTGCTAGGTGCCCTACTAGGTCTATCTTTTCAATTGAGACATCGAAGGGTCCTAGCACCGATCACTTCTCATTCTCTCTATATGATATGCCTGATAGTTCTCAGTTCGGCTTGAAAGAGCCGAGGCATTAGGTGGCTACCCCACAGATTAGAAACAGAACATATCTGGGAGGCATGGGGAGGTCAGAAGACTTCCTTTGGGGTAGCCATCACTTAGTGGACGGGTCGGGAGATAAAAAGACCACTAAATGAGGCACCGATGTTGAGAGTTTGGGAACATATCAACGCCCGCCATCGCGATTAAACGTTAGATTGAGCAATCGTCGTCATTCGAGTCGATGCTCATTGGACTTTTTATATCGAACTAGGCAAGACGATAGTAGCAGACAGTGGAAGAGCGCTAAAACCGGAGACCAAGACGTTGTCAGAGATCAATCATTCCAGCCACAACGGTAACGTCCTCAAGATAGTAGTGGCTGGAGATGGAGGAGTTGGCAAAACAAGCTTGATCAAGAGATATGTCTCAGGTTGCTATGATCCATCTGAGCAGATAACTATTGGTTGCGATTTCTATACTAAGAGGCTCAATGCCGAGGATGGGCGCCAATACAAGTTCCAAATATGGGACGTTGGGGGTCAAGAACAGTTCAGAGTATTGTTGCCTTTGTGGTCGAAGGGATTGAGAGGCGCAATACTAGCGTTTGATGTCGGGAGCATTGAATCGTACCTCCACCTTGATCAATGGCTCGGGCTAATGCTGGATGGCGAAGAAGCCAACAGATTTCCAATAGTGATCGTTGGAAACAAGAGAGAGTTGTCAGATGGTTCGATCAGAGAGAGCGATATAGAAGGATTTGTAACTAAGAAAAGGTTGAGTGGGTACTATCTTGTAAGCGCGAAGGAGGGCGTTGATGTTTCCTCGCCATTCCTTGGGTTACTGAAATTGATTGTAAGCAGTGAGGCTGAGAACTGTGGTTCAAGAGATGGAAAACAGTAGGCTCCTCTCACAGAAATACCAGAATGAGATATTTGAGGCGAGTGGCTTCTGTTCCCTCTGTCGTCGACTTGTCTCGAGGAGCTTTCCAAAAAGGGTACTTGTTTCTGACGAGGAAATGTCTCGAATATTGGACCAAGGAAGAGTGCAGCTTGAACCATTGCCTCATGTTCATGTGTTCTGGATTGACAGAAATCTCTGCGTTCGCAGAGTTGAAGGCGTAAAAATCAGTGACGATGAGCCAAAAACCCAAGCATGGATCACGAGTGGCGCTCTTAAGCGTAAGCAAGAAGGCAACGTCATCTTGCTGGGAGACAACTTCACGTCGGGCTTCAACAATATAAGAGGTTTTCTTGTCAGAAATGGGAGTTCAATCATCGAAGCTATGCCGAGGATTCTCGACAATTCGCTCATAACGAAGTACTCAACAGATCAAGACATCTCAGTCTCCGTTCTACCGGATAAGAAATCAGACCTTTCTAATCTTTCAGATTGGGTTAAACTATTAGTGAAGGCCATTGAGAGTATCCAAGTTGACTTGGATTCAGACTCTATCTGGCTTGTACTCAGCTACGCAGACACGAGTGCAACAAGGATCCCCGTCGCTACGGATGAGAAGATCCTTCCTCTCCTGTTGACATCAAAACACATAGTAGTCACTCTCCAGCCTGAAATCAAATCTTTGATAGAAAGCTTCTCAAACGAACTAGGTGTGGACTTGAGTAGCGTAGAACAATCTTTCTCTTTCCAAAATCTATATTGTGAAATTGTAGATATGATAAAACGTGTGGGTATCAGCATGACCTTTAGAGTATTCTTCAGACTTTTCAACAGCAAAATGCTCAAGGTTGAACCGCTGAGCTAGTCGCTGTAAGCCACCTGACCGAGCTCGTTGGCTAGTTGAACGAGTACGTTGTGCCTTGTGAACGGTCTCATTTCCCATGCCAATGTTTATATGCAAGGCTATCATTTTCCGTGTTGCAATACACCTTTTTCAGGATGCTCAGTTGAGCAAAGAATTGGCATTGCTCTGTTCCTAACAGTCTTCCCATTTGGAAAGGTGAATTGCATTGACACTCGAAGATCTTGTTAGTTCTGGGAAACGTTTTCTACTATTTGGTGGAAAAGGTGGGGTGGGAAAAACTAGTTGCGCTGCTGCGACGTCAGTTTGGGCAGCGAGTAAAGGCATTGATGTGTTGGTCATCAGTACTGATCCAGCCCATAGCCTAGGCGTTATTTTCAACCAAAAAATAGGGCCTGAAGCAAAATCGATAGAAGGCGTAAGAAATCTGTCTGCACTGGAGATAGATCCTAAGGTCGCCTTGAAGCAGATCCAAGGAGATCTTTCAAAAGCGGAAGAAAACCCGAAATCCGAGGATAATGTTGTTTCAGACTTTCCAGATCTTGGAATTGGATCGCTTGGCGGCTTGGATATGGGCGCCCCCCCAGGTGCAGACGAGGCACTTGCTTTTGCAAAGGTCTTGGAATACATCGAGAAGCCAGAGCATGATTTGATAATCTTCGATACCGCCCCGACTGGACACACTCTCCGCCTTCTATCCTTGCCTGACGTTTTGGAAAGTTGGCTTGGGAGATTAATAAAGCTGAGATACACGATGGGACGCATTTGGGGAGGTTTGAAGAGCATCGTTGGACGAGGCAGTGACGAAAAGGATCAGAGCATAAAGATGATGGAGAGACTCAAGCTGACAGTGGAGAAAGCCAGAGGAGAGCTAAGTAACAAAGACGTAACTAGTTTTGTCCCTGTGATGATACCAGAGGCAATGGCCGTAGAGCAAACAGAGATGCTTTTGACTGCACTATACGAATTTGAAATCCCAGTCTCACACATCATAGTCAACATGATATTCCCGGAGGAGGTGGAATGCAAATTCTGCAAGGCTAGAAAGACGATGCAAGAACAACACCTCACTCGAATTCGGCACATATATTCTGACCAGTTCAGGCTAACTGAGTTGCCGCTGCTAGACAATGAGGTGAGAGGACTTGATGGGATCAAACGCCTATCTTCATTCCTGTTCCATCAATAGATTGAATGCAATACTACTAACAGATTGAACTCCTGCAATTCAAGCGAGCCCATTCATTAAGCGAATTGAGAAAACGAATACTGTGAGAAAGATGGCTGCGGCTACCAAAGCGGATATTATTGGCTTCTTTGCGCCAACGGTTCTCATGACGTTAAAAGTGTTTATGATCGTCATAGTGAGAAGGACTATCGTAGTCACAATGCTATCATAGGTCCAGATCAAAGGTTTGAATGCCGTAAGTGCGATTTGCCTGGTACTAAGGATAGTGAACAATGGTGAGAGCGCAGAGACCAAGCCCAGTGTGGCTGGCGAAAAGAACGAAAGAAGCTTGGCCTTGAACCTTTGGGCCTTGACTATGTTTTCTCTCTCCTCTATCAGGCCTTGATTTTCTTTGATGTATGAAACCACTTCAATTAGCCTCTCCCCGGCATGCTCTGCGGTTTTCTCAAACATCTGTGGTAAGATCCTGATTATTTGGCGGCATTGGACATTCGAGAACCTGTTCTTGAACCAAAGCAGGCTGTGCCTAAGCGTTACACCGTCGTAGAAAACCTGGCGTACCATTTCGGCAAGCAAGGGATTGAGCCAACCATTATACATCTCGCTCACTCTCTTTATTGCGAGTTCGGGAGATGCCTTCTCTCGATGCAACGCCTCTCCCAGAAGAGACAACACAATGATTACCTCTTGAAGCTCTTCCTTGGCGGTGTGACCGAGCAACCCTTTTGCTCGTGAGAAACTCACTGATGCACCCAGAATCTCCGCTTTTCTAATGGGTTTCATTAGCCGATTCTCCATAATAATAATCAAAAGAACAAAAATGAAAGCCGCCAAGATCATTGACGGTTGGCCACTCCATGACCCGTTAACAAGTACAGCGATAGAGAAAATGATTGGCCAGAACGTTCCCAGACCTACTATAAGAAGCATCCTAGTTTCAACCTGCATCGTATACTTCTGATACTCAAACTCCGCTTCTCCCCTTCTTTCCTTAATGACCTTCTTAAGTTCGTCCCACTCAAGACCCACCGAGACAGCATCAACAAGATATCTTCTCAGTGACTGGCAGGGTTGGTGGTTTGCATAGTTTCTCACAAGCCTCTCTGGTTCTGCTCCATTGCTAACGTGGCTGGCGATTCTTGCAAATGCTCTTGAAGTGACGGGATGCCTCCCTCTTGCGACAAAGGTTATCAAGTCAAATATGGATCCTGTCCCAGCGGAAGCTAATATCATCTCCTGCAAGACAAGCGGAACTTGGTACGAGATTAATATCTTTTCTCTCTCTACTCTTCTCGGGATCAGATTTTGAAACCACGCAGAAATGGTAAAACCAAACAACAAACTTACAAAGAATGAGATGAATCCAATCAACTGAGACAGCAATACGAATGAGACGGTAAAAGTAACTAGGAACATGAAAGTGGCTCCAGATTTGACATCTTCCTTATTGAGTCCAAATCTATAATAGTACATTGCGTCAATGGGCGGGTCGTTTCTAAAGATCTTTTGCCCTAGGGCTTTTAATACTCGAACACTCGACGCTGCTCTGCAAATTTCCGAAAAGTACCTGAGACCACTCAAAATGAGACCATCTCAACCCGATTCTTAGGATGAAAGACAACCTGCTAAAAGAATGACCTTCTTCGTCGTATTGTGCCTTAAGAGCAGTAATAAACCCCAAAGAATTGAACGGCAAGAATCCAAGTAAGTATTATCTGTTCGAGAGATCACAACTTAGCGTGAACGAATCGAATTCACCGCCAAGCATTAAGTATTAGATATTGAATTTAGGTGCTGAGACAAGCGTGCAAGGTATAGTCTTAGCTGCTGGCAGCGGAACAAGGCTCACCCCTCTGACCAGCGCGATTCCGAAGGCCCTCATACCTGTCGCCAACCAGCCTCTCATAGAATATGTGCTAAAACCATTAGAACTTGCAGGGCTAACAGAAGTGAAAATCGTTACTGGTCATATAGGGTGTAAAGTTGAGAAGTATGTCAAAACCTCAAGGCGCCACAAAGGAGTTGAATTTTCGTGCATACGCGCTGACAACTACGAGGCAGGTCCAATTCACTCCTTTCTTGCAGCTGAGGAATCTATTGACGATGACTTTCTTCTAACCCCTGTCGATTTGGTCTTGAAGCCTGACATAGTGAGAAACCTAGTCAGAAACCATGAAAGGGACGGTGTACTTCACGTCGCTGCAGGCAGTAGCTACCCTCAAACTCCACGGGGAAGTATGGTAGTATGCAGTCTGGGAGTAGGAGCAAATGCTGGTTCGGTGGTGAAGCTCCAGGAATCAGAGATGACAAGTGCCAAAAGAGGAAGCAATCAGAAAGTTTCTGTAAGAACCTCGATAGGCGTGGTAATCTGTCCTAAAATTCTCTTCAAGTATGCTCATGCCGTAGCAAAGAGTGGCTCAACAAAGGTAATCGATGCACTGAATAGATACATCTCGGAAACTGGCAGGGCCAGATACATGGCAATAGGCAGTCGAGATTACTGTTTTGATGTTGATGATTTTCATACGCTGCTGGGCGCTAACCGTTTTATCCTCAGAAACTCACTAATAACCGACAAGGCTCTGGGGAGATTCTACCCGAACAACAGCATATCGCCAGTCGGAAGCAAATTGCCCGATTATCATAGTCCTACCCCCTCAACGATCATAGGACCGGCAGTGATTGGAAAAAGATCCAAAGTCAAAGAGGGAAGCACAATAGGGCCCTATGTATCAATACAAGACAACTGCAAGATAGGGAGAGACGTCAGATGTGAAAACACAATCGTCCTCAGTGATTCACAGGTGGGCGACGGCAAGATCATTGAGAAC
The DNA here is from genome assembly GCA_037310415.1 of Candidatus Atabeyarchaeum deiterrae. Classification (GTDB taxonomy): domain Archaea; phylum Asgardarchaeota; class Atabeyarchaeia; order Atabeyarchaeales; family Atabeyarchaeaceae; genus Atabeyarchaeum; species Atabeyarchaeum deiterrae. The sequence goes on along the minus strand of CP147780.1, from coordinate 510,538 downwards.
GCCGTGATCTTTGGACGAGATATAATAGATGCAACAATAGGCACGAGCCAAGTCGTCAGATAAACAAGACGGGTTCAAAAGGAGAACTGACAGATTGAGAGTAAGAGGAATATTTAGGCCACTTGTGAATTCCATAGCCACCCTTTTCATAAGATTGAAGCTGACTCCCAACATGATAACAGTTTTCGGTGCACTATTGGCTTCAATCACACCATTTCTCATGGCCAAAGGAGATTATTTCGCTTTTGGAGTGACGGTCTTCTTGGTTGGACTCATGGACGGAGTGGACGGGGCAATCGCAAGGATTACCAGCAAGACCACGCAGTGGGGTGGTTTCCTCGATTCCATGCTTGACCGATACGGGGACGCAATAATAGTGCTCAGCTACATATTCAATCCCATTACGACACCACTTGGCGGGACGATAGTCTTGGGCGTGCAGTTTAGAATATGGGTTTGTATAGGTATGGTTGGATCACTCATGGTTAGTTACACAAGGGCAAAAAGCGAAGCAACTGGTGTCAAGAAGAGCGATATCGGGGTGGCAGCGAGATCAGAAAGGCTCTTGATCGTGTCGATAACAGGGATTCTCGGAATAGTCTATGAATATATAATGATATATGGGCTGATCATAGTAGCAATCCTAGCAAACTTCACTGCTCTGCATAGAGCAGCCCACGCATACGCAAGCCTAAAAAACAAGGATGCCTATAAAAAAGTGTCTTGAGAAGAGATTACTGCTGAAACTTGATAGATTCTCACAAGACTGTTCCAATTTGATGCGCATGGAGGAAAGGCAATTGCCCTTATTCAGAATGGATTTCTACATACAAGTAGCGCTAGAGCGTGAACTACAGCTTAGAGAAGACTCGGAAAAGCTATTAGAGACTCTCCGAAGCATAACAGTCCTGAAGAACGTTAAGATGACCGAGATAAAGTCTGCCAATGAGAGCTATGTTGAATATGAGGGCAGCATCGAAGTGCCCCAAGGCTCGAAAGCCTTCCTTGCCTTGCTGAAACACAAAGACGAAAAGGAGCCATACAACATTTTCCTAAGGATAGATGTGAATAAAGAAGCAGGGACGCGAGAAGAAGCAGAGGCAAGAACAAGGGAGTGGATTGAGGCAACCTTTGCTCCGCCGCTAACCAACATCATGGGAGCGGTCAAAATCAAGACTGGAACGCCCATTGAACTCAAAAGGAGCAAGAAGATCATTCATCAACCCAACCAGTAAGAACTTAACTGTGTCATGCGTTTTCCCTACTAAGACGACATTAAGGCGCTTTGTAACGTGAGTGGGTTTTGCCAGGAAATATCAAGGTGCGAGTAGGCACCGATGGAATAAAAGAAGCATCCAAAGAGAGAAACGTAGTCGTAGTGGTAGATGTACTAAGAGCCAGTAGCACCATGATCACTGCCATAAACAATGGCGCTTTAAGTATTATTCCTGCCTCAACTATCTGTCGTGCAAAGGAACTTGCGAAGACGACGCCCAACTCAATCCTATGCGGTGAACGAAGAGGATTGAGAATATCTGGCTTTCAACTGGGGAATTCGCCTTCAGAATATTCCTCTCAGAGAGTAAGAAACATGAACATAGTACTGACGACAAGCAACTGCACGAGAATTCTTGAAAGATGCAAGCAGCTACCGTCATGCGAAGACACACTAATAGGAGCGTTTCTAAATGCAACGGCAGTGGCTAAGAAGGCCAAGAGGTTGGCCGTCGACGAGGGCACCGACATCTCAATAATCCAAGCGGGTGAGGGTGAGAAACCAAGTCGAGATGACTCGGCTTGCGCGCAACTAATCAAGAGAAAAATAGAAAGCAAGGCAAGGGCCAATTCGAAGGTTGTAGAGCGGATAATGACGGACTCTCTCATTTACTCACTATTGTCAAAGACTAGGCATGGTAGGTACCTCATCAGGATGGGCTTCAACGATGATATACGGTACTGCAGTCAGCTTGACACTACGATTGTGGTTCCGAAAATCTATAGGACAATCGGAGGAAATGAGATAGAGGTTAGAGCTTACAACGACCATAGGAGAAGGAAAATCTAATAGCTAGGGGAGCCAGATTATCTTGTGTTCAGGCTCTGACAAATAGAACCGGCGAAGACCATAGTCCTCGGCGAGCCTGTAAAGGACAAGCATACCCAGTCTGACTCCGTCGCTCAAATCAACAATAACCTCATGGGATCCCAGCTCGTCAGAAATGACACCTTCAAATACTCGCTTAATTCCAGCAAGGTCACCTTCAAGCAACTCTGATGAAACAAGAACAAACTTAACGTTTCCAGGTACGCCAGAGACTTTCCCTCTGAGCTCATCACGGGCAACAAGATAATATCTGATTGGTTTAATGTCCGTGAGCGTCAAAGCCGACTCCACCAGGCTTGGACTCCTAAAACGCTCTTCTAGTCCGCCGACACACACTATTGGGGTCTTAACGTTGAAGTATTCTCGAACAGGTTGAAGCCATCTCGGATCCAGCTCAACCTCTTTTCCACGCCATTTGCTGCGAAGCCTGATAAGACCTGCGTCAAACAACACCTGTAAGTTATAGTACAGCTTCGCATTAGAGATCTTGGATCTCAACTTCTTTGCGAGGAACCTTCGCAAATTCAAACCAGATTTTGGGCCACCGACCAAGCCCTCTAATAACCACTCTCTTGCGTCAACGCCTCCAACAACCTTAGAAACGTAGCTGGCAGCTTGATTCCTATTGTTCATATTAATCATAATACCTATGAGACGTCTCACCTATAAACGTTTTTATACGCTCTTAGACAAGCAATTGATCAGAAGGAAATTTCTGTAAATCTATCGATAGAAAGGTGAATAGTAAAGATGGCATCATCAGGAGAAGAAATTGTTGCAGCTAAACCAATAGTTCTTGACAACGGCAGCGGCTTGACCAAGAACGGATACGCCGGAGAGGATCGTCCCAGAAGTGTCTGGCCAACGATAATAGGATACCCTAAGTACACATCAATCATGACTGACGTAGAGCATTACACAAGAGAGTACTACATCGGCGAAGAAGCGCTCAACCTCAGAGGCGTTCTGCGTCTTGTTTATCCAGTCGAGCATGGCATGATATTGGACTGGCAAGCTATGGAAAAGATATGGCATTTCACATTCTACAACGATTTGCGAGTCAACCCTGCTGAGCATCCAATCTTGCTCACAGAGCCACCATTGAACCCTAGAAAGAACAGAGAAAAGATGGCAGAGATAATGTTTGAAACCTTCAATGTTCCAGCGATGTACGTCTCAATGCAAGCAGTTCTCAGTCTATACGCTTCAGGTAGAACCACAGGACTCGTCGTTGATTCTGGAGATGGAGTAACTCACATAGTTCCAATCTACGAAGGTTTCGCGCTGACCCACGCGATCAACAGAGTTGATCTAGGTGGAAGAGATATCACAGAATACTTGCGCAGATTGCTAAGACAGAGAGGATACAGCCTAGTCTCTTCTGCTGAGAGAGAAATCGTTCGAGACATCAAAGAGAAACTCTGCTACGTTGCACTAGAACCTGAGAAAGAGATGAAACTCGCTGAAAAAGTAGCTGAAATGCAAAAGGAATATGTGCTGCCAGACGGGGAAAAGGTAGTAATTGGTGCAGAAAGGTTCCTCGCACCCGAAGTGTTCTTCAACCCGGGCGTAATAGGAATGGAAGCCACACCACTTGATGAGTCCATAGTAGACTCTATCAGGAAGTGCGACGTGGACCTCAGAAGAGAACTCTACGCCAACATTGTGCTCAGTGGCGGCTCAACGATGTTCCCAGGAGTCAAGGAGCGTCTGGAGAAAGAAATAAAGGAGCTGACGCCTGAGGAGGTTGATGTCAAGATCATAGCTCCTCCGGAGCGCCAATATTCAGTCTGGATGGGCGGCTCAATCCTTTCCAGTCTCAAGACTTTCCAGAAGCTCTGGATAAGCAACAAAGAGTACAAAGAACAAGGAAGCTCTGTAATTCACAGGTGCTTCTAGAGATCAACTTCTTCCTTCTCTTTTTTTGGAGAACGGAGTATAGAGCTTTCCTAGCTTATTTTGGGTTACTCACCCTCGAGTCATGCGTTCTGTCCAATCTCCCCACTCAAAGACATCACCTTTTTTTTGGTTTCCCTATGTGAATATGAATCCCTTTTGAGATTCCGGATTCTATTCGAGGTTCTTCCCAAGAGATTCGGGCACGTAGACGGTTTTTGGGTGATGTTCGGGTCTCATCTGAAACGGATACTGTTGAGTACATATTGCCGCAAGAAGATGAGCTGGAGGAAGTGCCCGAAGAGATGAGTGGCGAGCTGCTTGATTTGCAGATGTTGAAACCGATCTTGGATCTGCTGTTGAGCATTAGCGCGGTCGTTACGTTTTCTGCGACGTTCGATATGCAACTGATTTACAGTTGGACCAGTTTATTGAACTCTGCATCTGTACTTTTCTTTTCACTCTATGTGCCAATTGGGTATCAGGTTTTGAGTTCTTTCAAGACTTATTTGAATATGTATTTCAGAACATGTTCAATGGGAAGGGGCCATGGCAGACCAGCTCATTGCTCTTCAAAATAGGATCCCACGCCCGATCCCTCGTTATTGTGGGTCAAAGGAATCTCCAGGTCAAGCCAAAGAGCTTCTGAAGTGGCATCAGTAAAGAGTCGATGATTGGAGCGATGAGATCTTGGAAGATGAGGAGACGTATTTGCTCGTCGGCAGCCATCGTGAAGAGAATTAACTCTATCCCCAATAGTAAGCAGGTCGTAGCTGAGAATCTTCTCCTCAAATGGTTCACTGTCAAGAGAATTGTGATGAATAACACTATGGCTGCAACTGAGAAGGCTAAATTGATGACGCTTTCGCCCAATTCACTATAAAGAATTGAGTCGTGCGGGTTCGTCATGATGTCGACAACCACCTTGTAGTCTGGGGTTCTGGGTATTTGAACTGCTCCCAGATTGACAGGCGAGAGAAACGGTCACATCGGGAGTTCGAAGTATCTCCTCTAATCTTAGCCAAAAAGCAGAGGATCTCCAGGAACACCATTGGCCACAGGTTAAGGATCCTCTTGCTTCTGGACTCACTGCTAGTCATTATTCGATTACGACTAGACACGAGAAAAGCCTGATTTGAAGAACAACTCTGTTTCGTCTGAGAGAACAGTTGGTGGTGCTCCGGGCGGGATTCGGATTCGCGAGCCCTTATCCGAATGGATCAAGGCTTCCCGCGTCGGAGGCTCGAAGGGCCTCTATCCTTTCGGACCTGACGGATGACCGGACTAGACTACCGGAGCACATTCAATGGCGGACATATTAGTGGCGCCGGGGACAGGGTTTCCGGTCTCAGAGGACTAGGTATATAGATTCCTCTTGACTTTCGAACCTGTAGTCCACATGTTGCTCACGTGTGTGACCGACGGGTTAACAGCCCGCTGCTCTACCTGGCTGAGCTACCCCGGCGCTTCCACTAGAGACAACTATTTGGTAACGGTTGTAGACTATTGTAGAAATAGTTTGTAATATTAAGGTTTTCGGAAAGCTTGTACTGTAAACACTATTATTGTGTGAACCAAAAAGGGTACGAGAGTGTCAGTGGCTGAAGAGAGTGGTGACAAACAAAGGCTGTAAGTCAGGCACAATTCCTCAGCGCCATTGATCCTTAACTTCAACCCTGGGCTTCCAAAGCTCCATTCTAGCTCTTTTCAGCTCCCTGCTTTTTCTGTGAAGGAATCTATAAACCGTTCTATGTTGGGCGCCATTAATGAGCAATATGAGTGTTTCTTTGGCAACGCTTAATTGATCGAATTCACCGATGATACTTACTGTGCGTCCATAGATGGAGATATTTCCACCTGTCAATTCCTCTATGATTCGTCTGGTTTTTCCGTTTTCCCCTATCAGTCTCCCTCTTATTCTGTTGAGAGCGTTCTCGGATCTTCCTACGAAGTCCGATAATTCTATCACCTCTATGGCCTCATCTTCCTCGAGGAGCCTGAAAGCTTTTTTGGGGTTGAATCCCCTGGCAATTGCCATTATGATGTCACGAGCTTTCCAGGCTGCGAGAGGATCCTCAGTCTCCTCAGTCGTCTCAACTGTAACGTTTCCCTCTTCACTGTCTATGGTTATCTTTGTATTAGTCTCCTGTTCAATCCTTTTCTTAACTTCACCATCCTTCCCTATGACAACGCCTACCCTTGCTTGGGGGATCCTAATCACTTCTTTTGCCTGAATCATGGAGCTCGTCTCATAGATATAGATTCAGACGATAAGAACTGCTCCTTGTATTCCTCCCCCGTAACATCCTCATATATCTGGGGAACAGGTTTGGTTGAGACCCCAAGTGAAGAGAAATACCTAGTTATGTTTTGAAGGTCCCTTTTCAAATACTCTTTGGAGAGCGGATGAGATATATGTACCCCCTGCGAGATATCGATTAGTACTGGACCCTTCCACATCAGTACATTATATTCACTAAGGTCAGCGTGAACTATCTCAGCTTTCGTGTAGAGCAATTTCAAATAGTGTATGATTGTCTTCAGAGTCGACGAGGGGTTACTAGGTGCTTCGTCCTTCAGCCTAGGTGCAGGTATGCCCGACCTACCCAGGAATTCCATTACAAGTACGTTCTTCTGCACGGCGATTGGTTTCGGGACACGGACACCGATGTCAAAGGCTGTTCTAAGATTCTTGAATTCTTTCTCAGCCCAAGTGAAAATCATTGAACGGGTCCCGCCTTTGATTCGCTTAAACCTAGGATCACCAATTACATACTCTCGCATTCGTTTGAAATCGGCCGTTGAGGTGCGATAGATTTTTACTGCCACGCTCCGCCCCTTTGCGTTCTCGGCCCAGTAAACGTTCGATTCCTTCCCAGTGGCTATGACTCCATGGATTACTCTGAGTAGGCCCTTGTTTATCAAATCGTATAATGTAAAGAGCGTTAACTGATCTATTACTCCTTCAATGCTTCGCGAGTCTTCAACGCGTTTTAGTCTGAACTTATGTTTATCTATCCTTCTCTGCTCAAGCTTGTCTATGGTGTCATCAGCCAAGCTATGCTCACCATGATTCAAGTTCCAGTTTAACAAGATTAAGAAACAATCCCGAGAAGATCATAGAAGCAAGAATGTATCTCATAGCTTCAGGTAACCCTTCCTTTGAAGCCAATCGGCTTGCGCCCCCGTATACCGCCAGACGACATCACCGCGTATTTCGTATTGAAAATCCCATGGAACCACGAGTACAACATCATTATCACGTAGCCACACTCGCTTCTTCATTCGGCCTGGGATCCTACAAAGACGTGTAAATCCGTCAGAGCATTTGACCTTTACATGATCAAAGCCAAGCTGCTGCATTATTATTCCTATGACTTCTCCTTTTCCGGGTATGCGAGTCTGTTTTATCTCGGATTCGTAGCTCGGTTCTTCCATCTTCCTCTTCTTTATCTTTGGCAAAGACATCTCTCCCAAATGTTGCTGTGCTGCAATCGAAGCGAAACTTGGACGTTCTATGTTACCCATAGACTTCGATTGTTCATAGATAATAGTATTCCTATTATTCTATTCCAGTTCATCTATTACTGCTTGAGGTAATGTAATCAGAATAGTGATTTTGTTCTTTCTGTTGCCAGAAGACTTGTCTACCTTTCCAGCCTTAAATGTCTCTTTTGTCATTACTCCTTTCTTATCTCTGAACTTTGAGGCTAATGCGTAAGCAAGTTGGTTTGACCCGAGATACAAGTCGAGCCCTTTTGGTCGCTCTTCGTATTTTGAAATGAAAGCCTTTTTGTTCCTCCTTGAGATCTTCTCCACAAAGAGGCTCACTTGGTTAAGCAGTTTCATTTTCTCATTAGAAGTCATATTCTCATTACGCGTCCTGATTTGTAGCGTTGCCTCGTAGTATTCCCTTTTCATGAGGCTGCAGTTTGGACATGTTACTGGGACGAGTCTGACAGTAGTGCTGAATTCATTCAACAGAGGCGTTTGTTGCTGATCACCAGTCTTGACTTTCACGAGTACAGGAATTGTCACAGGGCACGAACCGACCGATGAAGGCATTTTCGGAATTGTCACCTCGAGAACATTCCCTGCATTGACTTTGATTGACTTGGTCATTATTCTCTTCAGCAATGCGAGGAGATCTTCCTTAGACCCCTTGGAGCTTCGAGGAAGCCATTTGCCTTTCTCTTCGAGACTTTCACATATCCTGCAGAGTCTGATAGGTGGAATCGTTTGTGCCTTGATTTCGGGCTGCTCAACAACTGAGCATTTCGGACAAAGACCGTCCCGAAGTTGAATCGTCGTGGTTTCTTCGCATCCGCAGACGACGCAAAATCGATTTCGCTTGGCTATCAAGGATTCGCCCACCAGAATAGATTGCTACCAATCTGCAAATAGCAACTTCGAGCTAGTCGAAGCTAGCTCTGCATTAGATGACAACTCTCTGCGCATGCGGGACTCCTGAGACCCTTATCACCGATTCCTCACATATTAAACCCGCTTCGATCATCTTTGATATGATTTTCTCACCGACGATATTGGCTATTGTCGATGATTCTATTGTCTGCAACGCACCATCAATACTGACAAGAGTTCCCTCATAGAACTCTTTCCTGACATCTAGCGTCAACTTTCCCTCTTTGAAGCACTTCCCAAGGAGTTCACGGTCACACACAGCAACGACTAGGTCGCGTTGTGACTTGAATTTCCTGAGGTATACTTCCATGAGCTTCCCTCATTCACAGTCGCTATCCTGATCCATCATATGGACTTAACTGGATTCCTAGCGCCGCACGCCTCACAAACAAGGATAGTCACTCTGCCTTCCTTCTTGAGAACTGTATCTGGTTGACCACACAATGGACACGTTATGTATTCCTTTGTATATCTCCTAATAAGATCGTTCAGTGTGTTGTCAGAAAACCTTCCTTGAAAGACCGCCCTGTTTCCCTGAACCAGTCCTGACGTTGCGAGCTCACGCAGCAGAAACTTCATTAATTGATTGGGCTGGCGGTTTATTGCGTCGCAAACTTCCTTGAAGTTGAGCACAAATGTCTTGTTTCCCTCATTGAAAATCGATACTTGTGGAACGTTGAACCTGTCCTTGCCTAACAACTTGTCAGGGACTAGAGATTTTGCTCTATCCAACAGATAGTTGTAGTCATAATCACCCATCTGCGTTTTAGCCTCCAATGTTATTCTGTCATTTTCTGTACCTACCCAGTCTTGGCTCGAAGATCAACCCTTCGTTAATTAATTCTCTTAATGCCTTTTTAATTTCTTCCTCATCGGGTTGCTTGATCAATTTGACCAGTTCATTGTATTCGATGCCTATGTTGCCACCAATTCTGTCAATAATATCGAGTATATCTGATTTCAGGTCAGGGGATCTTATTCTCGCCTTCTTAAGCTTCAGATACTCGCGGATGATTTCAAGCTCTCTTACGATCTCCCAGTTTGGATCTTCTATTTCTTTCACTATTTCTGGTATAATGTAGATCTCTTCCTTCCCATACCTGACTCTTCCGATCACATCGATTACTGCTCCTTGCGCGAAGCTATCTAGTAGCTTGGTGTCGTGCCCCCAAGCTTTAATCCGTATGGCCAATCCGCTGCCATCGTCGACTGTGATAACCGTATAATCAGTTTTTCCATCGCTTCGGAAGTTTCTCTTGCTCATCAGTGTCCCAAAGATTTTGACCTTGGTGAATCTCTCAGCATTGATATTGCCCGATGCGGTACTTCCACTCAAAACTATGTCGGCTATGTATACCCTCCTTGCGACATTGTTGTCTGGATCTTGAACTTGACCAGTTTTGTTTACCATCCTGACTGTTCACCGTGTATCTCAATGAATGAAAAAGAAGGAAGATACTCGAACCCTGTTAAGAAACAAAGGGCGGAGGAAAAGGCTAGGTTCCTTCAGCCCAGCCTCCGATATATTCCTTCTGTTCATCGGTTAGCCTGTCTATCTTGATCCCCAATGACTTCAGTTTTAATTCCGCTACAAGGTTGTCCAAGTCAGTCGGCACTAGGTATACATTCGGTTTAAGTGTTTTGCCGAGTTTAGTCAAGTACTCCGCCGAGAGGGCTTGGTCTGAAAAACTCATGTCCATTACTTCACTTGGGTGGCCCTCGGCCGCCGCCAAGTTGACTAGCCTTCCTTCAGCTAATAAATATATTCGTCGTCCATCCTTCAGCGTGTACTCCTCAAGATTCTCTCTTAGCTGCCTCTTACCAGCAGCCAATCCCTCAAGGTCAGGAATAGATATCTCGACATTGAAATGTCCCGAGTTAGCGAGTATTGCTCCGTCCTGCATCAATTCAATGTGGTTCTTTGATATCACATTCTTGTCTCCGGTCGCCGTTATGAAGATCTTGGCTTGCCTAGCGGCCTCCACCATGGGCATAACATCAAAACCGTCCATAACAGCTTCAAGAGCTTTTAGCGGATTCACCTCTGAGACAATCACTCTACATCCCATCCCTCTGAGGCGAGTTGCGATGCCCCGGCCGCACCATCCATAACCTGCAACAGTAGCTCTTGCCCCAGCTAGGAGAATGGTCGTGGATCGCAACACCCCGTCCACAGTACTCTGACCGGTGCCATACCTGTTGTCAAAGAACCATTTAGTTTGAGCGTCATTAACTGCTACTACGGGGTATTTGAGGGCTCCTTGCTTTGCCATTGCTCTTAGCCGAATAACACCTGTAGTAGTCTCTTCACATCCACCGATTACTCCTTTGAGAAGTTCAGTTCGCTTAGTATGAATGGTCGTTATTAGATCTGCACCGTCATCCAATGTGATATTCGGAGAATAATCGAGTACCTTGTTCACGCAGTCGTAATACTCTTCTTTTGTCTGCCCTCGCCAGGCGTATACTTTAATACCCTCATTGGCGAGTTCGGCAGCAACATCATCTTGGGTTGATAGAGGGTTGGAGGCAGCCAATGCGACTTCCGCTCCTCCTGCCCGCAGTGTCTTAACCAAGACCGCTGTCTCCTTGGTCACGTGGAGACATGCAGAGATTCTCATATTTGCTAATGGCCTTTCTTTCTGGAATCGTTCACGTATTATCATTAAAACTGGCATATGCGATTCTGCCCAGTCTATTTTCTTCTGCCCATCGGGTGCTAAGCTGATCGATTTGACAGCATATTCTTTCAAAGTTGATCACCTCTATTTCACTAGGGAATAGATAGGTAGGTCGAATAAACCTATCTTCTCATAAATGTTTTCAAATGCTTCATAAGGTGTGAAGTATTGTGAAAAATGCGTATTGCGATCAAGAGAGAAGCAGTACAGCTGTGAGAAGAGTGCATTCTAAGTGTACATAGTTTGTGAGTTAGATCCTGGTTTTTCCTTCTGACTCTCCATGATCTTGGTAACCTCGTCCTCTATGCGCTTCGCGTCATTGTCCAAGTCAAAGACATCTACATTCAGCCTGAAAAGTGAGTTGATCTGCTTTATCGCTAAAGCCGCTGCTCTTGGGTCAGGTCTGCCTCGCTCAGAATAGGGCAAGAATGCAATAGCGGGGAAACTTTCCATCTCAAAATAAGCTAACATGAGAGCAAGGGGACCAGTTACGAAAAGTGATTCCTCAAGCAAAGGAATCTTTGACGCCTTCGCTTTACTAAGCATGGCCTTCGTCGGGAGACACCTCATGATCTCGCTTTCTTGTTTGAACCTATTATCAAGTCCGCCAATCAGTATAGCCTCCTTCAACTTGTTCTTAACAACCCAGTTAACAACTTCACGGGTGAATTCTCTCACTTCCGAGCGCTTTGGCTGAAGCCTCGGAAAAAGAATCACGATATCATCATGCCTAAAAAGCTCAAACGGAAACGAAATCCTTTCCCCAACCAATGAGATCAAGGCAGGTTGCTGATGTGTTTCCATATAGCCTATCGGACGAGCGTGAAGTGATTTAACAAGGTGGTTGACTGTAATGTACCCTGTCAACCCGACCCCGTGAAAGCCTGTCAGGAAATGACATCCCTCAAGCTTCTCCTCACCGTCCACAACTATCCTCGCTGTCAATGCAGACACACCCAAGACATCTTAATAACTCTAGATTCCTAACTCACATCGCAAACATTCATAAATTAACTTACCAATACGATATGGTTAAATAACTATATTGCCTTATTACTCTATCAGATAGTGAAAGGGGCGATATGGTAGTATGAGCCAATCTGATTTTAAGGGTTTAGACAAATATCCAGAGTCTAGGAAATGGCTAAGTGAGATAACGAAGGCTAATACCTTCAAAGCTTATGTTAGTGCTCTATTACGGTTTATCGAGTATGCGGGCAAGAATCCGACAGAGCTAATCGATGAGGCTATCGAAGATTCAAAGAAGGATGTCAGGCAGAGAGAGAATATACTTAAGCAGAGATTGATCGGGTTTCATAACTGGATGCTGAAAGATGCTGTACGGAAGGATGGAACTAAGGGATATACTCCCAAGCAAGCTAGTCAGTGGACTGGAGCTATAAGGTCTTTCTATGGTACTTTTGATCTAATGGTCAGGTTGAAAGGGCATAGTAAATTACCAAAGCCTAAGGTCACTCATAAGCGTGCTCTTTTAACTACAAGCGATGTGAAAAGGCTAGTTGACTTTACTCTCAATCTAAGAGATAAGGCAATAATCCTAACTCTGTTTCAAGGTGGGATGGATGTTAGTACTTGTTGCAGTATCAACTATGGTCAGGTTGAAAAAGGATTGAATGCGGGGGAGAGTCCGCTAAAGATTGATCTATACCGAGAGAAAAGCGGGACAGATTTCTATACGTTTATCGGGCGAAATGCGATTGATGCAATAAACAACTATCTGACTGATCTTCAGAGTAAGGGCATAACACTAGGATCAAGTGATCCGTTATTCCTTAAAGACAAGCTGTCGAGTAAAGAGAGAATCGAAACGCAGTCAGTACAGAAAAACTTGAGAGATATAGGAATTAGGGCGGGGTTGATTCCTAAAGATGTTAAAGTTGAGGGAGTAAATCCTCATGCTCTTCGGGAGTCATTTGGATCGGTAATGGCATCTCATGCGATGCCGACTGGAATGGTTGACTTTTTGTTAGGGCATAGTATCGGGGAACTAGCTGAGGTCTATCAGCGTGAGCAAGCAGATATTGTCAGGGAAGAGTACGCAAAGCGGGAGATATACATTAGCATAAACCTGAACGGTAACCATCTGGGAAAAGAAGTAGGCGATCTAAAAGACATTATCACCAAGTTAAGAGAAGAAAACGAGAAAACGAGAAAAGAGATGTTGAGCGCAGTAATCGGATTACAAATGCATGTCAACACACTATCGAAGGAACTAGGGAGAGAGGCGCCGTACGAAAAAGCTGAGGAGCTAGAAAAGCAAGAAGAGAAGGAAAGTGAGGAGTACTATAAATCGGCTCAGGGGATCGAAAAGGAAACGCTAGATAAGGTTAAGAAGAGAGCCGAGAAAACCCACTAGCCAAAGTTAGCGCTTGCGTAATGGAAGATTTAAGAATGCATTTGCTCTATCATTCTGTGATTAGAAGATATAGGTGGCGCAGGTAATCTGAAGTTATTCATAGTCGATTTCTTCATAGTAGCAATTAGCGTGATAACCTTCATTGTGTTTGTCAGGATAGAAATCCTATTAAGCCTACTGTGGTATGTGGGCGGGCGCATGTTCTTCTCATACTATCCAAAGAAAATGAATCAACATTTGGAAGAATTTTGGTTTCGTGAAAAAACATTCTTTTGGTTTGCAGATGAAGATAAGAAAAGAGCGTATTATGCATCACTAAAAGACTGGAAGAGTGAATACGTGCAGAGAAGGGTTGGTTCAGTTACCGTCTTAGTAGGCATGTTTGCCGCAATTGCGTTTTTGCGAAGTTACTTCGATCCCTTCCTTGTCGGGTTGCTTGCTTTCATAGCATGGACAGTTTATTACTTATTTATGTCGGATAGATTGGGTACGGTCAACTTTGTGCTAACATGTTTGTACGGGGAACAGGCTTATGACGAAAACGAGAAATGGAAGCTTGAACGTGACGAAGTGCTCTACTTGTTATCCAAGATGAAGAAATTAGCAGTGACATCGTCTGAGTTTGATCTTCCAGTAATCCTCACAGAGGGCAAGAACGTGAAAGAGTTTTCCAAGGATGTTTATCCAGTGATTAAAGCTGAGATTGAAACTGATATCCGAGTCAAACTTGGTAAGCAAGCTGGATTCCAAGAGCAAGATCGTGCGCATAATGAATCCGCAATCTCTCATATCGTCAGTTTCTTGATGAGGAGCAGAAAAATCCTGTTATACTATTATGATGAGAAAAGCTCTTCGATTAAACTAATGAAAGATGAGAAACCAAAATTCAAGCTGAAATTTGTACCTCCTGTATTGACTACGGAGCCTGAACTCGCCATTATCGTAACACCAAAAGCATGAAGACGGTGAAGCAAGAATGGGGGGAGTCAAAGGGGAATAGAAGTAAATGGAGAAGAAAAGTATTGAGGAACTGTTTGAAAAGTGGAGACATAGGAATAGGATTTTTCTTCTAGGAAATGTGATTTTTACTGTTTTTGCAGTTGTTTTTCTTGTTGTGTTCTCTTCAACATTTGATTCTGTGGCGTTTAGGGCTATGGAATATCCATTTGCAAATATCACAATATCTGGCATACCTATAGCATATGTTAATGCGTTGTTCAAATTTGGTCAAATCTTCGTTCCATTTATGATCGGTGTGATCTGGGAAAATTATAGGAGTAGTAAGAGCACACTTCATGCTGCTCAAAGTGATGTTGGTTTGCTTGAACGGATACTGAAGCTTGAGGCGAAAACGAAGAAGGGAAAGAGAAGCAAGTCAAAAAGCAGAGCAAGGAAAGAGGCGATACTGAAAGGGGAACGGTAAAACCTCTATTTCTTATTTTTTGGAATGGAACGTTTTCTAGTATATAAGTAGGCGGGCGGAGTTAATTTTCTAGTATATTAACTCTTTACTGTAGTACTGGTTAGAAGAGAGGTGATCTATTTTGACGAACGAAGGTAAAGGTAAGTTGTACCCAATAAGCAAATACGGCAAGGCATTGTATATACCGACCAAAATAGCGGAAGAAGCTAACATACACGATCATCAATGTATGAAGATCAAAGTCGATCCTAAGACTAAGTTTTTAATTGTAGAGCCTTGCGATAAGTAAACTCTTTTTGTCAGGTCAGGGCATCGGGGGAGGATTGCTATGATAAAGTGGAATTTCAAAAATAAGATGTTAGTCTATCTTGGGACAGCACTAGCGATCACTACGTTGATCACGTTCATGATCGGGGGAGTCGAATTACTAGTAGGTGTTTGGAATGGTCTTCTGGCTCTTTTCAATATTCAGGTCGGGACGTTTCATTGGCATCATGGCATGACGGGGTTTATCATGACTTTTGTGATGGTCTTTTGGTTCATTCGAAATGGAAAATTCAACATTTTCGTCTTGGTGTTTTTGGTGATCGGTGTCATTTTGATGGCGGACGACTGGCTTAGATTTGGGGACGATTTAGCGACTTGGTTTGGGGGATTACTAGGTCAGGTCTGGCATTTGTGAAGGTGATATAGATCATGTTTGAGAATATAGATTGGCAAGATATACTTAGGCGGGTTATCGGATCGATCATCATGTTGATTACAATGCCTCCCCTAGCGATTGCTCTGATCACTGGAGTGATCGGAATTTACCTTAACTATCTCTGTATGAACATATGGGCGATAGTAGCTAGTGTTAGCATTATCATATTTGTGGTACTAGTCGGTCTGTGGCTCTTTGATAGTAAACTACAAACCGCTATACTGGGCGGTACAATAGCCGTGATGGTGGTTACGGCTAGCTTGATCTTATTTGGATTTGTCGGAATCGGTTTAAGTTTACTAAATGCTCAGTGGGGGGCGCTCGGAGAGTTTGCCTTCATGATCATTCTAGTTGTCCTAGCTCTCATATTTGGGAATAGTGCTAACTGGTCACTTCTATGGAAAACTGGGGGATGATCTAGAATGTCAAAGTCAAAATCCGATAAAGTGTATAAGGTCAATGTCTGTGATGGCTCTGATCCTAAGTGTGTCGGCTTTCGGTTATTGAAATACTTCAAAGGTGATAAACGTGGGCGGGTACAAAACACGAAGGGATCGGATTAAGGCTTTACGTATTTTGAATAAACAATATCTGGATCGTGAAATCTCTGGAAAAGATTGGAGAGAGAAGCGATCTAAAATCCTGAAATGGTTTCATTCTGACTAGATTTATGAAGTCATCAAAAAATGTGAGTCTCAAACACTATGATGTTTGGGGAGAGTGATCAGGTTATGGTTAGTTCTCAAGATATTGCAGGAGCACTAGCAAGCTTAGGGACATCGTTCATAACTATCGTACCTTTGGGAATCTACTTTGTGGTCTTTGGATTGACTGGGTTTATCTCGGTCTTTATGTACGATTGGATACTGCTAGCTCTCTGCATAGGAGGTATAGTATTTGGCGCTATCATTGCGGGGCTTGCGGGACAAAACTCTGCAAAGGCTGGCGCTAGCGCTGGAGCTGTTACAGGTCTAGCTATCGCGGGGGGATACTTTATGTACGGTATTTTAACTGGAGGCATCTCGATGGCTATATTCAATTCGATGGATGGATTGATTTTCAGCATGATCGTTATTGTGCTCGCTGTCGTGATGGCTATCTATTCTTGCGCTGTATATCTAATTGGTCAGTACGCTAGACAGTAAAAGTCATCCCTGACTAGTTCACCACACTAGTCGGTGGTGATCCATCCAAGCATAGGTACGATCTCTAGTTTGCTCCAAGTGAGATCGTGCCTTTACGGTTACAAGTTCAATCCACAAGGCGCAGGCTAAGGAAAGGCTTGTAATAGTCGGTTAGTTTTCCTCCCTTTGAACTAGCCGACTTCGTATCTTTTTACGAAAGGGAGAAGATACGTTTTCTTTTTCTTTCCTTTGAGGGAGGTATGAGAGAAACTAAAACAAGGTGATTATTCAAAAACAAGTAAAAGAAAAAGAAAGGAAATATCATTTCTTTTCTCTTTCAAAACCCTTTCTTTCTATTCTTTCTTTAGGATAATCTTTCTCTTTTCTTCTCGATTATCCTCAAGAGGATTGTTGGGGTTAAGGGACACATCAATCCCCTAGCGATTGAACCCTTACATCAATCCCTTACATCAAGGGGGATAGGGTAGAATAGGAGAAGGGGGATCGGGAGGTAGTAAGCATATGTCGAAAGTGAAAAAGTTGAAACGTTTAGATATACCGCAGGTTAGTGATGCCTGCGTACCGAATCCTAGGACTCTCAGAGAGTTCATGAAGCTAAAGAAGGATTTTATAAAAGCGAATAAGATTATCAAAGGAGTCAGGGGACACATCAGACCAAGAAAGTATATAATTTGGAAACAATCGATTTTTGATGAGGGGTGTAAAAATGATCCTAAATATGCTGAGAAGTATAAAACTTGGCGGTACTGGCTAACTGAAGAAGGTGACGAAAGAAAGGATTTAAAGGGTGTACCTAGGGACGAAGTCAGGACATTCAATCTCTGGCGGATGATGAAAGAAGGTAAACACTCTGATCCTAGTTTGGATCGTGTCGATAAGCCATATAGTGAATTTTCTAATAAGGCATTGGCGGATCAGTGGGCTAGGGCTAATGGTGGTTACTGTAATGTCGAAGCTCATAAAGGCGGTAAACCGTTTTATCTGTGTTATGTAAAATCTAAGGGGGAGAAGGAAAAAGAGCCTTGTAAGTTGTCGGGATCAGAATTGAAGAAGCTAATCTCAGAAGATAGAGCATCACAGAGCGCACAACTAGAGAAGGTCGATGCTCAAGCTGAAGAAGAGCCTTCTAAGAGAACTCCTATTTTCAAGAAAAGTCTGGATCGTTTCGGGACGTGTGTAAAAGTCGGTGTAAAAGATTGGCATTACAAATACGTTAAAGCGGATGAAGGTCAAAAAGGGATATTGTTATTCTCAGCTTATCGTGAGGTCTATATCCCTCCAAAGGGTGGTAAGAATCGGGATGTAGCTATCAGGGCATTACCTAAACAAGTAGTAAAACGGTTAAGACTGGATCACAATATTGATCTTGGTTAAGGGAGCGGAATTACTGATAGAGTATGTGCATTGGGTATGACTGGGAAGCGAGAAGCATGGATATCGACAAGGTTCTAAAAAAGAGAATTGATCATGTCATTAAAATGATTAAGAATGAGTTGTGGATTTATGACGGCTGGTGCAAAGCAATTCATACTGTTCTAGATAAAATAGAATTTGTAAACAGTGTTTTGGATGGTAAGGTAAACTATGATGGCAATGTTTTTCTTGAGTTGGATGAAATGTTGCTTACTGATGTGGTACAGTCTTGCATGTATCTCGAGGATAAGGCTGATATGAAGACATTGACAGGCTCTTGGAATGAACTTCAAGATAATCTTGCGAATGATAAGTCGAATAGAAGGTATTATACGGAGTTTTTGAAAACTTATCTTTTGTTGGTTAATAAAGTCATAATACGGATGGGTAAGAGATTTGCTGATAAGGTAATTCCACTTCAATGATCATTGGTGAGATGAATATGGTAAGGAAAGGGGGAGGCGGGGATAATGTCGGATTTGGAAGACTATTCAACTCTATTGGTAGAATGCCATCGATGCGGGCGGTGGATGAATATTGCCAATGTCAAAAAGGGCTCGATGATGGACACGGTTTTCTTGAAGTGTGAATGTGGCTGTCGGACGGCAAAGGTATTTTTCAATTAAATAGGGGATAAATCGGAAAATTCCCGCTAGGGAATTACACCCCAAGCTGTCAGGTTATGATGTGGCATGTACATTATGGTGCTATTATTATGCTAGTTATTACTTAGGGGACGGGTAGGGGGTTAGGTATTTTCGGATTATTCGGATTAATTATCTCATGAGATATTACACCTTAGATGTCAGGATGTCGAAGGGCGGTACACGGTTATCAGCCCTTTCGATAAGCTGACTGATAACCTCTATATCTGAATGTGAAAAGAAAAAAGTCGTAAATGATCTTCAAGCAATACTAGCCTTGGTTGATAGAGGTGGAGGAGGTGGTACAGTATGACGCAACATAAGAAGTCAGATGAATGTAAAAGAATTGAAAGGTTGAATAATGAATATGTGTCGGTTGAGAATGAAGCATTAAAGGCGACGGAGAGAGGAAAACCGATCTCTGAAATTAGGGCGCTTAATCTTAAGGGAAATCAGATTTTCCAGAAAATTAAGAAAATTAAAGCTGACGAGGCACGAAAATGTGCCGAAGAGACACTAAAGCATTGATGCCGAAAGGCGGGAGAGGGGAATGTACCATAGCTAGGAAGGTATATCTCTAGCCTCCTCTAACTGTAATTGGGGATTAGGGAAAATGAATGCGTCTAAAAAGAGGAAGACGAAAAAGAAGAAGCTTCAGGAAGAAACTAGATTCTGGTGGCTTTCCAGTATTGTGGGAGCTTTAGCATTGCTTAGTAGCCTTTACAGTTTTGCAGGTACTATATACTATGTTTCAACTGGAATTGTTTTACCATTACTTGGCAGTCTTTTCATGACGCTTCCAATGATGGTTGAATCATTTGGTTCAAAACTTGTGCTAATATTTTATTTGGGCACGGCTGGAATTGGTTTATTGCTATTTGTGTATTCTGTTTGGAAGTATAATCTCTTATCTCACAATAGGAGTGAGAGTTTCTGGAAAAGTATGGTTTGGGGATTCTATAAGTGGTTAGGTGGTTGGATAATTCCTTTGATTGCCTTGGGAGTGTGGACTACATTCTTGGGGTGAAGACTGTCACTAATCGTCAAATGAATAGTCGATAGACATTTGTTACAATAACAAGTCCCTCTATGGAGTGAGAATGAGCCAGAGGACAAATAAGTTTTGAGAATGGAACTTTAAAGTAGCGTTTAATTAACTTATCTCTTTTCTTGCGGAAGGTAGAGGTTAAGACATATTTATTTGGATTCGGAGCTAGGTTTAATTAGTCGAGCGACAACTTTGCTTCCCCAGCGAGGTTTGCCGTGATTCTTGTTGTGGATTCTTTGAATCGTTCGACCTAGGGGGCCCATAAAAACGTTAATACGATTTTTGGGAGGATGCAGGACCATAGGAGGGTCCTCTGTTCTGGTAAGGTCGAACAATGAATCAGTCTTAGTTGACTATGGAATCTATATGAGTGGAGCTCCTCATTTTCCACTGCCGTGCAACCCTCGTGAGATATCTGCCATCATTCTCACTCACTCTCACCTTGACCATTCCGGTGCAATGCCATTGCTCTACGTTTCGGGTAACACGGAGCTTTACGCTACACAGATGACACTGGAGCTTGCTGAACTTCTTCTGACTGATGAGATAAACCTTAGCGGGGAGTTGCTTCCGTTTGAGGAAAACGAGTTAGCTAGGATGTTAAATAGAAGCCATCCTGTAAAGGTCGGGGATGAGGCCACCCCTAATGGCAATATCCATCTCAAGTTTACAGACGCAGGTCACATTCCAGGAAGCATATCCACCATAATCGAAACCGAGGGCAAAAGAGTTCTGGTGACTGGTGACATAAATACTATTGAGAGTGGTCTCTTAGAAGGCGCTAAGATCGATCTCTCGGATATGGATGCAGTCGTGATTGAAGGGACGTATGCTCTTCAAGACCATCCAAAGAGAAAAGATACGGAGAGAGAGTTCGTCGATTCGGTTAGAGAAGTATTGGAAGAGAGTCAAGGGAAAGTTCTGATTCCAGCTTTTGCCGTCGCTAGGTCGCAGGAAATTCTCTGTGTCCTGGAAAAGTATGGCGTGAACTATCCCGTAACGATCGATGGCATGGTTAGGGCTGCAAGCAAGATAATCCTGAGTAATCCAGACTTTGTTAAGGACTACTCCCTTTTACGTCGTGCCTTGGATAGGGCGACTTGGGTTCGAGACAGGAGAGACAAAGAAAAAGCGCTTTCAAATCCAGGCATAATAGTTGCCTCTGCCGGAATGCTTGATGGTGGCGCCGCTGTGAACTACTTGAACGCCCTCTCACAAGACTCGAAAAACGGTATCTTCTTGGTCAGTTTTCAAATACCAGGAACAACTGGCAGGAGCCTAATAGAAACAGGGACATACATATCCAATAATGGAGAGAAGAGAAAGGCAAGGTCCGAGGTTAAGTTCTTTGACTTCTCAAGTCATTGCGGAAGATCTGAACTCTGGGGAATTCTGGAGGGATTGAATTCATCGGCCAAAGTCTATGTAGTTCATGGGGAAGAAGAGGCTTGCACGTCTCTTGCAGAAAGAATAAGAACTGAGCTGAGGATTGAGGCGATCGCCCCTAGCAATGGAGACTCCTACGAGTTATGATTACATGCGAATTGTGATCAATCCAATACGTTGCTGGGAGTCTGGGCTGAGATAGTCCTTTTTTTCAGATTCCTCTTCAAGAATAGAAGTTTGAGTTTTCTCCTGTCTACAGTCACAGAATCCTCGTTGAACTTTGCGATAGAGACTGGTATCACAGATTCACCAGTAGATAGCTGTTGAGTGATCTCTGCAGCAACCTGTGAATCCACTTTGTCGAGAATGAGTGAAATCAGGTTTCCCGTACGAGTTTCTATGACAATGTCTCTCAATCTGCCAATTTTCTGTCCTTGGTCGTCTAAAACAGGTAGTTTTAGTAGCCTGCTTGCAGAATACTTGACCATTTATCGCGGTTCCCCTTGTTGTACTATGCTCACCAGCTTTATATTACTAATAGATCTGTCTTGTTAAGCTTGGCGGATCCGTAAAGAGATGGTTTGCCTTGAGTATTCCAGCTGGAAAAGCTATCAAGAAAGTCGGAAAAGGTCACTATCGGTTGTCATTCCTTACACCGATAATGGCTTCAATTGTGTTCTCAGCAGTCTTTACGTTTCTAACTATAAACGCTATCTATCTGCCGACGATTGGATTCATCTCCGAGTCACAGGGTGGAATTGCAGCAGCCGCTGTCAACGCCGTGATACTCTCTGTGTTACCATTTCTAGGCGGGTTAATAATCTTAGCCATGTTAAGAAGGCGGAGGAGACTTCTTCTCAAGGTATTCATAGGAATCGGTTTCCTTTTGGCTGGGTTCGTCGTATTCTCACTCATTCTGGCGAGTGCTCTTATATTTCTCTTCTCTGGAATAACTGGAGAACTAGCGTTTGTCGTTGCAATACCTTCTAGTCTCGTCCTGAACGTTGTTCTCATCTACTCTACACTGAGCACACGAGTGCCGCAAAGAGCAAAGAACGCGGCATCCTTACTATACGGAGGGGCAATAGGTACCTTGCTTGGAACGACTCTTCCCTTGTGGACAGGCTTACTCATGGTAATGGGTATCTCGATTTATGACATATACTCAGTAAGAAGAGGCCCAATAAAACAAATCGTAAAGGTTTCAAAAGAAGAAGAGGAATATATCCCAGGTTTAAGCTATGTCTCAAGTGACTGGGAAATAGGTCTCGGAGACCTGGGGATTTACTCAATGCTGGTCTCGCTCGCATTGGCGCAATTTGGGCCAGAAACCGGACCGATTGTCTGTATTTTTTCTATGTTAGGAGTTTTCACAGGTTCCCTATTGACACTTCAACTTCTCAAGAAGAGAGAATTCCTGCCAGGTCTCCCACTGACAAGCCTGATAGGTGCGATTCCAATAGTAATATTCATGATCCTCTCTCTCTAAGAAGCAGTCGAATTCTGTTATTCGAATCATCGGATGGAGATGGCTTCAATTTCAATTCGTCAATGACTATGTCTCGACCACCGAGCAACCCAGTTTTTTCACAATCTCTTCGGCTTTCTCGGGTTTGAGTTTGATGGTGTACATGTATTTATTAGTTCTTAGCTTCAGTTTGACTACCTCGCCAACGCGCTTGACTCGGCATTCAGCAGCTTCTTTTGACAACTGCACAAACTTGTCAACTTCCTCTTCACGAAGTTCTCTAGGCATTTGGTTACCTCCAAATGAACTTGGTTTTTCAGGATAAGATGAATATCTGGTAAGGTTATTTAAGATGTGTTGGTGGGCGGGGAGAGATTCGAACTCTCGACAGTCGTTGAGCAGCCTCGATTGAGGCTTGTCCATCCACGGTATGCTCCCTTTTTGGATTGGTGTGAGCGTGGCATCATAACCAGACTAGATCACCCGCCCAGAGCTGACGCATGTGCATACTATTTTTCTTGATTCTTCCATCAGATACCCTTTGGTTTTCCAAAGGAGCGTTTGCTGCGCACTCGGTGTCTCCTTTCGTAAAAAGGCCATTTGAAAACCAAACCTGCGGCATTCAGGTTCACGCAAACATTACCCTTGAACATGCAAAGCACGCTGCTTAGCATTGGATAAAGATTGACTACTCAAATACTATTCTTATTCTTTCTCTGGTAAGGGACTTAACGGCTTCTTCTAGTACCTGAATATCGGCAGGTAACTTCTTGGAGTCATTGGCGCTGAGCCGCACCTTCTTCTCGAGACTTCCGTCAGGAAGCCAAAGCGTATTAATCCCCAGTACTGCTGCCGGAGTCACCATGTCTTCTATAGTTCTTCTAATGTTGGAGTTCTCTTCTATTACCCTAATCTTTTTACTAAGTCTTTTCTCAAGCTCTTTGATTACTTTGCCCTTTGATGTTAGTGCCTCAGGAAGATTGCCTTGCCCAACTATCACTATTACCATCTGACCAGTATCTACTGC
Source organism: Candidatus Atabeyarchaeum deiterrae (assembly GCA_037310415.1). Lineage (GTDB taxonomy): Archaea > Asgardarchaeota > Atabeyarchaeia > Atabeyarchaeales > Atabeyarchaeaceae > Atabeyarchaeum > Atabeyarchaeum deiterrae. The sequence goes on along the minus strand of CP147780.1, from coordinate 486,801 downwards.
TCTCTTGAATTCAACGTCTTTCAGACTAGGGTTTTTGTCTTCGAGAGAAAGAAGCTCTTTAGCCATGTCTATGTCCAGCTGAGTAATCAAACCCTTTTCCAGCTTGTCCTGGCATCTGCCGCATAGGAAGCCACTTTTGATGTCAATGGTGCAGATTGGAGTCTTCATTTTAGGTTATACATCTCAGGCAGTATTGTTACCAACCGTAAACTACGTACGGGATAAATCCCCCACAATAAAAACTTTACTAAGAGAAAGAGTCCAAACAAAAGGCAAAAAAGGGGGATGAAAAGATTGGGGACAATGGTCTCTCTCTTGTCTAGTCCTTGGCCATCGTTATCTCAATCGTGCTCACACTAATCTTGTTTCCTTGCTCCCCTGTTATTTGCTCAGTCCCGATCAAGATGTCCTTGACTTTAACGTCAGACATGAATCTATTGCGTACTATCTCCGCTACGTCTACCGCACGACTAATCGCTCGTCCCCGCGCTTTTATGCTAATCTGCTTCGCGTTGTCGTGAAATAATGTGATAGCAGCGAGGACATAATTCATAGGGGGCTTGGTTCCGACGAATACTGTATTCTCTTCGGATTTTCTGGACATTTTGCGATTCTCACCTTTTGTTACTTTCCCTCTCTAACTCTGGACATCGTTGCAGCTAAAGCACAAAGATGCCTGTAGTGTTGGACGATTTTGGTTAATGATTGCCTTATTTATAAAGATAGCGGAACTACCAAGTGTTCGGCAGATAGAAATGACGTTAAGTAAAAACTTAAAAAACGCAATGACAACATGTGTTAGCAAGCACGAAGATGAAGTATCCTTCCTAAAGATGAATTTGACTCACGAGTCCCCTGATGTGAGGCGGTCAATGTGAGATTCCTTGAATATGAGGCCAAGTCAGTGTTTGAAAAGTATGGAGTTAGAGTTCCCAGGAGAGGCTATGCAAGTAGGTCGGAAGATGCTAGGAGACTTGCCGAGGAGATAGGGTGCCCTGTTGTTCTGAAAGCGCAGGTACTTGCAGGCGGGAGGGGAAAAGCAGGAGGAATTAAGTTCGCCAACACACCTGAAGAAGCGGGGGAACTGGCTCGCGAAATGCTTGGAGCCAAGATCCAAGGGTTATCTATAAACGGCATTTTGGTCGAGGAGAAGCTGAAAATCAATCATGAATTCTACTTCGGGATTACTATAGACCGTTCAAGAAGAAGACCAATAGCTCTCGCCAGTTCAATGGGGGGAATGGACATCGAAGAGGTTGCAAAGAAGTCTCCTGAAAATGTCAAAAGGATCTATATTGACCCCGCGATCGGGATGTGTGAATTTGAGTCACGCTTCTTAGCCAAGAATGTTGGGCTCGCGGGCAAGGACATGCTTGAGGTTTCGAAAGTCATTCTGAATCTCTGGAAGATAATGCGGGATTACGATGCCGAACTTGTCGAGTCAAACCCCTATGTCAGAACCAGCGAAGGCAACTTCATCGCGGCAGATGCTCGATTGAATATCGATGACAATGCGCTATTCCGCCACAAGGACTTGGAGTCAAGGGTCGCTGTCGGCGGCGAGTTGAACGAACGCGAGGAGGCAGCAAGAGAAGCTGGAATGTCCTATGTTGAGTTGGAAGGCGAGGTATCGATCATTGGAAATGGGGCAGGACTGGTAATGGCAACCCTTGATATGGTCGGGTTATTTGGTGGGAGGCCGGCAAACTTTCTTGATGTAGGCGGTGGAGCTACTTCGGAAAGAATGTTCAAGGCACTGCAAATAGTAACTTCACACCCCAATGCTAAGGTTGTTTTGATCAATATTCTGGGGGGAATAACTCGCTGCGATGAAATGGCTCGTGGCATTGTTGAAGCCAAGAACAAAGTAAGAATCGGAATCCCTCTAGTAGTAAGAATGGTCGGTACCAATGAATTGGAAGGAAAGAAGATCCTCAACGAGGCTGGCATAGATTTCTTGGACACAATGGAAGATGTAGCCAAGAAAGCTGTTGAAATCTGCGGCGTAAAGCGCGAATTAACGAGGTGAGCAGATCCCATGGCTATACTTGTAAACAGGAACACTAAGGCAATAGTTTGGGGAATAACTGGTCGCCAAGGGGTTTTCCACACTAAACTTATGCTAGAATATGGTTCAAGGATTGTCGCAGGAGTAACGCCTGGCAAGAGTGGGAGTGCAATTGAAGGCGTACCTGTCTATGACTCGGCGCTGGAAGCGCTTGAGGAACATGATGCTAATGCTTCAATCATCTTCGTTCCAGCTCCCTTTGCAAAGGACGCTGCTTTAGAGGCCATTGAAGCCAGAATGAATCCAGTTGTGATAATAACTGAAGGAATTCCCGTGCATGATGAAATGATCATAGTCAAAGTCGGAAAGGAGAAAGGAACAAGAATAATCGGACCGAACACGCCTGGGATCATTACTCCTGATGAATGCAAACTTGGGATAATGCCAGGTCACGTATTCAAAAGGGGAAGCGTCGGTTTAGTAAGTAGATCTGGAACTCTGACATACGAGATTGCGGCAAACCTGACAAACTCGGGTCTTGGACAGTCAACGTGCTTGGGGATGGGTGGAGACCCTGTAATTGGTCTTGACTTTGTGGAAACAATGGAAATCTTCAGAGAAGATAATGAAACTGAGAGTGTGGTCATGATTGGTGAAATAGGTGGGGATGCTGAAGAGAGAGTCGCTGAGTACGTCTTGGACACTGGGTTTGAAAAACCCGTCGTAGCCTTCATCGCAGGCAAGACAGCTCCTCCAGGAAAGAGAATGGGACATGCTGGCGCGATCATCAGCGGTAGCACTGGAACAGCAGAAGCAAAGATCAAGGCACTTGAAGAAGCCTCGGTGAAGGTTGCAAGTAGGCCTTCTGAGGTAGCTAAGCTGCTCAAGAAATAACGAAAGGTTTTATAATGGATTGAGCCTAATTACCGTCTCCATAAAATGAATTGAATTCGAGGACAGCGGCTGAAGGTGGCTTGCGATGCCCATAAGCGATCCTGAGAAGAAAAGACTTGCAGCACATCATCTGCTCTACTACAAGGTGTGCAGATATTGTGGCTCGAGGAACCCTATTACGTCAAAGAGATGCCGCAATTGCCGCAGGGAAGATCTTCGGCTCAAGAAACGGGAACTTACCAAGTAGCAGTCGCGAATTCGTGTTCTATCCCCATCAAGATGGATATTGATGGACTGTAAAGTAGCTTTTTTGGTATCAGGCTTCTTCAAGGCGTAAGTCTCTCTCTATCACGCGGATATAGTACGCATTCTCTTATGTTTTCGGCCCCAGTTATCGCCATTAGAAGTCTTGCCAGTCCAACCGCCCATCCGGCATGAGGCGGCATACCGACTTCAAATGCCCGCAAATGATCCTTGAAATTTGTAGTTTTGAGTCCTTGTTCTCTGAGCCTGTCGACCAACAATTCTTCCTCGTGAATTCTTGTTCCACCACTTGCAAGCTCAAGCCAGCCAAATTGGAGGTCAAATGATTCACTTACACTCTCATCGCCTTTCTTAGGTCTGATGTAGAACGGTTTCAACTTGGTTGGCCATTCTTTGATGAAAAAGAACTCTGAGATTTTTCCACTTATTGCTTTTAGATGCTGAAGCTCAAGATCCTGGCCCCATTCGATTTCCATGTCGAGTGATTCCAACTCGTCCACGAGTTGCGTATAAGTGACTCTCTTGAATGGAGTGGTTGGCAAGTTGATCTTCTTCTCAAGTGTCGCAAATTCCTGAGAGCAACTTGTCGTTACTTCTTTCAGAGATTCGATTATCATCTGCTCAAGTATTTTCATAACGTCATCGTAGTCCATGAATGCGGCTTCAATATCAATTTGGGTTAGTTCGTTGAGGTGCCTCGTAGTGTCGTGTTCCTCGGCTCTGAAGACTGGTCCGATTTCGAAAACTTTGTCAAACGCGCTTGAGAGTTGTTCTTTGTAGAGTTGGGCAGATTGTCTCAAGTAGCATGTTTTCTCGAAGTATCTTACAGGGAAAAGTTGCGTACCACCTTCCGTTGCGCTGATTATTAGTTTCGGTGTGTCTATTTCAATGAACCCTTTCGAAGAGAGAAATCGTCGAATGGACTGTAGCAAAACGTGTTGCATTTTGAATATGGCATGAGGTTTGGGGCGCCTGAGGTCAAGAACTCTCGCATTAAGCCTCGTGTCAATATCAGCAGGTACTGCCCCTGTGGGGTCTAGCGGTAGAGGGTATCTGGCTGAATTCAGAATCTTGATGTCGGAAGGAAGTACTTCTACACCACGGGGAGCTTTGGGATTGGCATTAACTACCCCTCTGACCATCACAACAAATTCGTTCCCTATCTGCTTGACTTTAAGCAACATTTCTTTTCCAATCTTCTCAGACAAGACAGTAATCTGAAGTTGACCATCCCTATCGCGTAGTTCAATGAATTTGACTTTTCCGATATCCCGAATCCTATTGACATGACCTGCCACAACGATCTCCAAACCGTGCAATGAAGGAGTTATTTCTGTTGAGAAATGTGTCCTTCTAGCACCATTCATCTGATCAAAGCTCATTGTTCTTTACCACCTATTCTCATTCTCAATACGGCTAGGGAAACCTGCCTTTCCATTCAAGTCTAATAACCGGCTGCAATAGGATCATCATTCTTCATGAATTCTCTAAGTACGATTGTTCCGTAACTTCCTCGTACCAGCGAGAATGCAAATGTTGCTTTTGATATATATATGCTATTCGAGATGACAGGAGATATGTTGAGATTCTTGGGTGTTACAGCTATTTGTCTGAACACACCCGCAGAACTAATTTCAGGCATCCTGCTAATCCAGAAGCTTCTTGGGATCAGATCCTCTTTTGTCATAACCTCCTTGACAATATCGCGCATCAATCCAATAGGCAAAGCCATATCATAACCAGGAACAGGATAAACTACTGTCGCCTTTCCATATTCCAAGTTTCTGTTCATCTCATCTATGTTAGATAAGTCAACTTTGACCAATTCTTTAGTAACTAGTTCATCAGCTCTCAAGGGCGAGACCAGGTCCCCTTGCAGACATCTATTGAGGGGCACGTTTTCTTTGAGTCGTTTGCTAACGAACTTATTATATAGCCATCCTTGCGCCGCGGACACAAACATCTGCAGTAGCCTTCTTGGCAGAACCCTGAAAGCATTGGCAAAGTTATTCGGGGAAGACGACAATTTTCGAAGCATACATAGCTCGTAAGTGAGTTTCGAAGGGAAGTTCTTCATTGCGGACTTGAAGTCCTCAGTTGTCCCAAGTTCTGCTCTAGCTGCTCTAATTTCATCCGTCTCGTAGGGCGAAGTATTTGAAAGAAAAGCCATGGCGGCTTCTTTGAACTCGCCTCTCAAGATTTTCAGGCCAACTATGTGAGTTATCGGACGCACCAAGCCAAATCGTTGATGACCAAAAAAATCAGGTATGCCACCTGCAGCTTTTATTTCATTCGATATTCGTTTGATGCGGTATTCTGCGGTGCCGACGGTCAGGGGTATTCCTCTTACCATGATCGTAAAATCATTACCCCAATGGCTTCCCAGAACAATGGGGTTGTTTGACTTAGACACCCCAGTGATTTCAATTCCTCTCAGATCAACTTCCTTCAGCTTTTCGGGCGGAACCTTCCAAGCGCTAACTCGCTGCAATGTTACAGCGTTTCTGTCCTTCATGCCAGCAAAGGAAAATCTCCTCTGACTAACTTGCAGTTCCCTTGCAATCCTCTTAATGGCGGAGATTGTTTCTAGACCGCGTTTCTCCAGCCAGAAAACCGAGTAATCTGCTTTCATGTCATTTCTGGATTCATTCTGAGACTGCTCTGCAGACATTGGGATCTCTTTCACAAGGAAGTCTTCATATTTCTGGCGTATTTCTCCGCCGATGCCATCCGAGGATGTCGCATAGACTTCGATACCAAGGTCTTCTTCGATCTTAGGGGAATATCGCATGTTTATCCTTCCAAGTGCAAATCAGGCGCCTTCACAAAAGCACAAGATCATGCGTGACTTTGTCGATGATCTCTTCAGGAGCAGGACCGATTCCCAACGAAGTGACAGTGCCTGGCGGTATCTCAGTAAGACCTCTATCTTCTACAAGCGCGTTTGGTAATCCCATTTTATCTGCTTGCTGTTTCAGTTTCTCAAGTGATCCAATGGTTCTGACCTTCGCGACAACCTTTTTCTGACCCTCGTCAAACCAAGATCTAACCCAGTCACGGTGCTCCTTTCTTGTCTCCTCCAGAGCACCTACGCTGGCATGGCATGCCTGCACAGCGAGTTTTCCTTTAGACATTTTTATATCAGTTCTCAAAACTATGACTTGTTTGAATCTGAATTCTGACATCGACATTAGCGCCCCCATATTACAATGTTTCCGGAGTTAAGGCATGAAGGAGTAATAACCAACACCAATTTGCATTATCGATCCTCGCTGACAGTTCACACGATGCGTTCATTTAATAGTCGCAGCCTCAATAAGATACCATAACTGCAACAGGTGAATATTAAGTGAACCGCTCTAACGAGTTTGATGTTGTCGTGGTCGGAGGAGGACCAATTGGAGCAATTGTTGCAAAAGGCGCTGCTAAGAGGGGATTGAAAACAGTTGTCATAGAGGAACACAAGATCATCGGCGAGCCACAGCACTGTGCTGGTCTCATAAGTGTCAATGGATTTCAAAGGCTCAATTTAATACCATCAGAACGAATAGTGCTGAATAAGGTGCGGGGAGCTAGTGTATTTTCTCCATCTGGTGAAGAACTTCTTTTGGAACGAAGTGGCCCCCAAGCGTTCGTTGCTGATCGGATATCTTTCGATAAGCAACTTGCAGATGAGGCTACTGAAAGTGGGTCGACTCTACTGCTAAACACGAAAGCACAATCGACTCGAATTGAGAATACTGGCGTTCAAGTGATTGCGGACATTGTCGATAGTAATAAAGCAAAGCATAAGATAACACTGACAGGGGAGTTGCTTGTTTTAGCCGAGGGATCCCAGCCAAGACTGACTCGTAACCTCGGTTTGGAAGTACCAAATCCAAAGATGAGACTCTACGCCACACAGTTCGAAATGAGTCATGTCAAACTGGAGAGTGACGATCTCGTTGAGATATATTTAGGCAATGTCTATGCTTGCGGATTCTTTGCCTGGATAATCCCGACCGGAAATGGTTCCGCAAGAGTAGGTTTGGCTTCTTCATTGCCAAAGCCGCACGCTTTACTATCACATTTCGTTTCTCACCATAGAGTTGCTGCCAAGAAACTCCGGGGCGCAAAGACAATGCGCATCCTTGGCGGGAGGATATTGACAGGAGGGCCAATTTCAAGAACTTACTCAACTAGGCTACTAGCTGTCGGGGACTGCGCAGGGCAAACCAAGCCAACCACTGGTGGAGGAGTCGTGACAGGCGGCATCTGCGCGCACATTGCTAGCAAGGTTGCATCAGAGAGCGTTATTGCGGATAACTTCAGCGCGCAATACTTGGAAAGATATGACAGATCTTGGCGCCGACAACTCGGTCAAGAGTTTTCAATGATGTACCTAGTGCGTCGTCTATTGAATCACCTGCCTGACTTTTTGACGGATAAGCTGATACGATCGATACGGAATAGTGGGTTCGGAAGTCTGATCGAAGAGAAGGGGGATATAGATACCCAATCACAATTGGTCAAGTCAGCAATAATCAACCCGAAGAGAATGATTGTCTTTCTCCTTTCGTTCTTGGGGATTCTCTAGTGAAATCACCGCGTTCCGTCCTCATTTATCATGATGTCTGTTCGCTGAGCATCTTTGATATTCTTTCGACAACATCCGAACTGATAGCAATACTCTGACCATCAACGAATGGAATGGGCCTACCACTTACTCCATCAACAGCCCCAGCTTGTATAGCAGATTCTATGAGTTTTTTCTCAAGACTTGCAGTATGTCGAAAAGGTGTTTTGGCCAGAAGAGCTGTTAGTGCGACGAGAGCATAAGCGCCCCAATTTGAAACAGACGAAACTACGAGATGATCGACTTTCGTGATACATGCGATTCCTCCTCTGCAAGGGCATTGACATATTGAACCGAATGGAATTGACTTCATGACTGCCTCGAGGATATTGCCCATTCCTATCTCGTTGCCACCATCTCCGACAGCAATGGTCAAGATCTTACTAGACCGGGCCATATTGAACATGTGGTCAATCTTGGCAGTCTTGCTGGAGATGTCCTCACCCCGCATGTTATGATATATCATCTTTCTATTCCAACCAGGGCGCTCAATGGCGACCAAGGCGGTGGGGGCAAGATCCTTGAAAGATCGAACTGCTTCCTTCTTGGCGGAATCGTGTTCAATTGGGAACCCAACGCATTCAAAGGAGTTCAAATGAGCAGCTCTTCCAACTTTTTCAAACACTATCTGGTTCTGTGGATCAGTCGTGAATATGACATGGCAACCTATTTTGTTCAAGAACTCTGCAAGAACAATCGATCCTATGAGACCGTCGGTCTCACATTTCCCAACACTGGCAATGGTGAATCCTGAGGCAATGATAACGTTTCCATGACCCATAATAGCCTTGTGAAGTGAGGTTGCGCTTCTGAGTGTTGGTGAGCCGCCGGTCAGTTCAACGAGTGCTTGGTAAAGATCTTGAACGCCTCTCCTTCCAGTGTTCTGCAGCACTATCTCTTCTATCTTCCTCGATTTCTCAATAATAGACATTGCGCTCACTGAGATTCCTCAATTCAATACCTTACATTTAAATATGGTTGTGCCCTATTCCTCGAGGGTACTCGAACACGATGACAAGCTAAAAAGGTGAGCAAGAGCAATGTCTCGGATTCAAATGCCTGCTTGCACGAGTTGTGGTCGTTTCATCCAACCTGGGGATCAAGCTGTGCATTTCACATGCCCCAATTGTGGCGAGGTTGTAATATGGCGCTGCGGCAAATGCAGAAAGTTCGGCAACACCTATCGTTGCGCAAAATGCAGCTTCACTGGACCGTAGCTGGGTGAATATGGAAGTTGTGGTCAACTCTTATGATGAGTTCGACTAACTCAAATGTTTGATTTATTCTGTGTGGTTATTCTTTTCCTACTGGGTATTCAACACAAAGAATAAAAGAAAACTAATGAGCATTAGGATCTAATCTTCATACTCATAGCAGTAATCTGTTATAATGGCGCGATGTAATATGACAAAGGTTCTAGCAGTAGTCAAAGTGATGCCTGAAAGCGCTGACACTAGCATGGACGACTTACAGCAAGCTATCGCTGACAAGCTACCCTCAAAGGTTTCCATCAGGAAATCGGAAATAGAGGAAATTGCATTTGGAATCAAAGCATTGAGACTCAATTTGGTCTTGCCTGATGACTCCGGTGGAACTGATCTTGTTGAGGAAACGATAAGAGGGGTTAAAGGTGTCAGCGACGTTCAGGTTGAGTTCGTTAGCAGGCTATAGAACTCAGTACTCTATTTGCGGCAGACTTGATTGATGCTAGACACGGTCAGTAAGTCATCCGCAAACTCATTTGAAGTCAAGGTGAGTCATTCACTAATACCTATAGATACTTGGATCATGAGACACTCTCATTGAGGTCTCTTTCTCGATATTTGACTTAATGTGAGCACAACATCGAACCGAAAAATGACAAACTCTTCTCCGCGTATTAGGGGTGAGGATCTTGCAGGGGACAGGTGGTTTACAACTGAAGGTTGAGGAAGCACATAGAAAGGACGTTGGTAGATTCAAAGCCAGACTTAGTGACGATGTTCTCGAGAAACTCAACATTCAAACAGGAAGCATAATCGAGATTAAAGGCAAGCGCGTGACAGCTGCCATTGCTTGGTCCACGCGCCCAGATGTTGATGATCCTGGAATAATCAGAATGGATGGTTATCTCAGAAGAAACGCCGGCGTTGGTCTGGGCGACAAGGTAATCGTTAAGAAAGCCTCCGAGAAACCAGCAGTCTCAGTTGTTCTCAAACCAATGTCTAAACAACCTTCTGGTGATCCTAGGTTCGAAGCATTTGTTAAAAACAGGTTAATCAATTATCCGACTTCGCAGGGTGACATCATCTCAGTCACTATGATAACCAAAGGGCTCTCGTTTGTCGTCACAAAAACCCGACCTGAGGGCGTCGTGATCATTAAACCACAAACAACAGTTCACGTAAGTGACGGACCACATCTTCAGTCGCAAGCAAGGAACATACCCTATATCAGCTACGAAGATATTGGTGGTCTGAGCGACGCGATCTTCAAGCTGCGCGAGATTGTTGAACTACCACTTAAGCATCCCGAGGTCTTCGACAAACTGGGAATAGAACCACCTCGAGGAGTCCTATTATATGGAACTCCTGGATGTGGGAAGACCTTACTCGCTAGGGCGGTGGCAAATGAATCAGACGCGCATTTCATAGCTATAAATGGCCCAGAAATCATCAGTAAATTCTATGGCGAATCAGAGAAACACATCCGTGAAGTCTTCAAGGAAGCCGAAGACAATTCTCCAGCGATAATATTCATCGACGAGATTGATGCAATAGCTCCAAAGAGGGAAGAGACTACTGCCGAAACCGAGAGAAGAATAGTAGCTCAGCTGCTATCGCTGATGGATGGGTTGTACCGCAAAGGTAAAGTCATCGTGATTGGCGCCACAAACAGAGCAAACACCATAGACCCAGCTTTGAGGCGACCTGGAAGATTCGACCGTGAGATAGAGCTACCAGTTCCAGCGGCGAGAGAGCGACTAGAGATACTTCAGATTCATACAAGATGGATGCCACTGGCGGAGGACGTTGACTTAGTGAGGATAAGCGAAAAAACGCACGGTTTTGTTGGGGCAGACTTGTCAGCGCTTTGCCGAGAGGCGGCAATGCGTTCTCTGCGCAGCCACATTCCTTCATTAATCTTTGAAGAGGGAAACATCCCAAATCAAGCAATAGATAATCTCAAAATTACAATGCAGGATTTTGACGAAGCTCTAAAGGATATCCAACCTTCCGCTTTGAGAGAGATTATTATCGAGGTCCCCTCCGTACACTGGAATGAAATCGGAGGACTTGCTGCTGTGAAGCAAGAATTACTGGAAGTCGTCGAGTGGCCATTGAAGAAAAGCGGGGACTTCAGAAAGATGGGAGTAAAACCTCCAAGAAGCGTTCTTCTCTTTGGGCCACCCGGATGTGGCAAGACTCTTTTAGCAAAAGCTGTTGCGACCGAAAGTGAGGCCAACTTCATCAGCATAAGAGGCCCTGAGGTCATTAGTAAATGGGTCGGGGAATCGGAGAAAGCGATTCGAGAGATCTTTCGAAAGGCCCGTGCTGCTGCCCCAACAGTAATTTTCATAGATGAGATCGATTCCATAGCTCGGAGGAGAGAATACGCGGCAAATGACTCAAATGTTCCAGAACGAGTCGTTAGTCAACTCCTTACAGAGATGGACGAATTGGCTACCGTTGAGAACGTTGCAGTCATGTGCGCCACCAACCGTCCTGACATTTTAGAGCCAGCATTGCTCAGACCGGGTCGAATTGACCGAATAATCTATGTTCCGCCACCAAACAAAGATGAGCGAATTCAAATACTGGAAATCTATACTCGAGATATGCCACTTGAACAAGACGTCAACATTGACCGAATCGCTAATGATACTGATGGTTATTTGGGCGCCGACCTCGAGAATCTGTGCAGAGAAGCTGCAATAATCGCTATTAGAGAGAAGAGCGCTACCGTAAAACATGCTCACTTCGATCAAAGTATGAAGAAAATGCATTCGTCAGTTACGCCCGAGGTTGTGAGGAGATACGAAGCTTTTGTCCAAAACCCAAGAAAGCAATGGTTAAGTGAGTCCGATACAGTTGTATGATCCACCTGCTACGTAAGGTTAAGGAGACTGCGGCAATGGAACAAAGGTCTTGGAACGCACTTCCCATGAGGAACGTAATCTTATACGTCTTGGCGAAACATCAGGGCATAATACTCGACAATGAACTGATAGCCATACTGGAAAGAGATTACGGCGACGTATCCCCCTCATCTTTGAACAAGGCGCTAATGGATCTGGAGATCAATGGAATAATCCACGTATCTAGAATAACCAAGACCAAGAGACGCATTGAGGCGATCAAACCGGGCGCGGAATTCCTCCCAGTAAGTGAAGACTAGTTAGCAAAGGATGCTGGCAAGTACTCAGACATTTCTCAGTCCAGTATCAGTCGGGTGGTGAATTGGAGGTTGGGAGTGCAAAACTTAGGGGACTTAATGGTCAAGAGGAAGGTTGGTATGGAGGAACTGAGCCGGCGTGTTCTTACCATCGATGCCTTGAACTACCTCTACGCCTTTCTGAGTGTCATCAGACAGCCTGATGGGACTCCTCTAATGGATCAGAAAATGAGGGTTACTTCACACCTAAGCGGACTTTTTTATCGAACCGTAAACCTCATGGAGTCGGACATCCGACTGGTGTTCGTCTTTGATGGCGAAGCCCCTAGCTTGAAGAAAGACACCATTAAAGAGCGGCAAAAACAGAGAGAGGCGGCGAAACAGAAATGGCAAGAAGCTCTGACAGCAGGAGATATGTCCTCCGCAAGAAAATACGCTCAATTCGCACTATTCATGACAAATGAGATGATTCAAGAGAGCAAAAACCTCCTAGACAGTATGGGTGTTTCCTGGATTCAAGCGCCTTCCGAAGGTGAAGCACAAGCAGCTTATATGACCAAGAAAGGCGACTCTTGGGGAACTGGCAGCCAAGACTATGACTCCATTCTATTCGGCTCACCCCGACTTATCCGAAACATAGTAATTAGCGGAAGAAGGAAGCTGCCGAGCAGAAATGTCTATGTCAGAGTAGAGCCCGAACTTGTGGACGCTGCAGAGTCATTCAGGAGTTTTGGAGTAACTAGAGAACAGCTTATCGAGATAGCAATAGTCCTCGGCACGGATTACAATCCGGGAACAAAGGGTATTGGACCGAAAACTGCGTTGAAGCTTGTCAAGAAAAGCGGTAACGCCGAAATTGCTCTCAAAGAGAAAGGCATTGTTCCAACCGTGTCCCTTAGCGAGGTTAGAGAATTGTTTGTTAATCCCAAGATAACCCAGAACTATGAGATCAAATCCAAGCCTCTTGACAAGGAAAAAGTGACACGACTACTTGTCGACGACCATGGTTTCTCACTCGAACGAGTTCAAGTTGCACTAAAAAGAATCGAAGACTTGACTAAATCGGCAAAGCCAACAGGACTAGATCAGTGGTTGTGAGCCCCAGCCGGGGATACCAAAAAAAAGAGTTGGTAATTGGGAACCTTATTGCACCGCCAATGAACCCAACATAGCTACGAGAAAATCACTTCAGCTTCTCCTGTAATCACTTGTTCACCCTTCTGGTTCTCTGCCCAAAGCTCACAGAAAACCGTCTTCTTGCCACCCTCGGTCTTCTTGTCCTTTATCTTACCCTTACAGGTCACCGTGTCTCCAGGTTTAACTATCGCTCCGAACCGAACCTTTATCATCTTTAGGTTGCCGTCCAGACCAGCCCAGTTCGCCACGTGCTGGGCAACAAATCCCATGTTTAGCATTCCATGTGCTATGACGCCTGGAAGACCGAACGCTGTAGCGTATTTGTCATCGACGTGGATTGGATTGTGATCGCCTGATGCGTCTGCATATTTCTTAATCCATTCCCTTGTTAAAGGACCCTTCGTCAGAGGAGGAATAATGTCTCCAACTTTGATCTTATCAAAACCAACTTGGCTGCTCATTCGCTTTCTCACTTCTCCTTGCGCTATCTTTCTATTAGGACGACATGAGAAACAGTGACTTTCTCACCTTTCTGGTTCTTGGAAGTAACTTCAACCGTTACTATGCCACGCTTGCTTCCATCTTTACGCGGCTTGTGCTCAACATTCGCGATTCTTGCAATCGTTGTTATGTCGTCTCCTGGGCGTACTGGTGTGAGATACTCAAATTGCTGTTCTCCATGAACCATGATCCCCACATTTATCTTAGCATCTAAAGCAACTTGGACCAGTGGCGTAGGTGGCTGTTTACCAACCTCCAGCGGACCACCGAAACACACGGAATAAGTTGGGGGGGCGATTATTCCCTTGTACTTTGTTTTTGCCGCGTACTTCTCATCGAAATAGAGCTTGTTTGGATCGTCGACCGCTTGGGCAAAAGCAGCAATGTGCGCCTTCTCAACCTTGAACTTTATGGGTGCGTACTCTTTTCCCTTCAAACTCAAATCTACTTTAGTATCTTTGCCTGGCAAATAATGCCACTCTCCCATTTTGACAGTATTCTTGTGGCTGTCATTTGAACTCTTACTATTGAAGAAAACTAAAAAGGTTTCGCATAAGAATAGAGATCTCCGCAAATGATGCAATGAAGGACTATCCAGGACGGAGACCTGTTCTGAACGGAAGATGCCTCTTTGGCAAGATGGTTCTCAATAGCTACACCATGATAACTTAGGGAAGACAAAAAGGGTAAAAGGGAAATTACTCATAGAACTAAGCAGACAAATCGGAAGCCGCCTTGTTGCGGGGGTGTCCGAGCCTGGTCAAAGGAGGTAGGCTTAGGAGAACTTTGCCCAGAATGAAAGAGCTTGCTTATTCAGACAAAATGGTAGCGTATGCGCTAGTTGGTCAAGCAATCCTTGACGTCGGTGACATTGGACGATGGCACTCATGGCTCAGCCGTTGGTGAGCACTTGCTCGAACTCAGAGGGAGAGATATGGTAAGGGTCGATACCACTGGAAATGGGGCTGGCAGAAAAGACTCTTCCAAACTATGGGGGACTCCAGAAGGCGCAAGACCTCTAGGCAATCTTCTAGGAAACCTATCGGCGTAGGCCTGCGTGGGTTCGAACCCCACCCCCCGCACCACTTGGTCAAACATTCTTAGACTATTCGGCATGAGCTTGCCGACTCATTCTTCTAAGTAAGCTACCAAATAGGAGAGCGAACTATCCATTTCCCAGAGGCGCTCCATGACAAGCCAAATCCTATTTAGGCGGCTCTATACTGTGCCATTGGTGATATCATGTTTGGTAATCCTATGGATATCTACAGGAAATTCGATCCGAAAGTGATGGAATGCTTCGATCATCTACAAAGTACAGCTTTGTCAGAAGGAGTACTACCCCAAAGGGTCAAGCTACTAATAGCCATGGCATTAGATGCGGAGCATGGGGCAACACAAGGAGCCACCGCACTGGGTCAGAGAGCCATGAAAGTCGGGGCCACCAAAGAAGAGATTGTCGAAGCACTGAGAATAGCCTATTATGTAGGAGGCAACCGGGCCCTATTCACATCTGCAATAGTTCTACAAGGACTTTTCAAATGACTTGGTTAGCCTCTCCTATTTTTCGTTGGCGATGATCCTTGGTCAGACATCGTTACGCAGTTGCAGGTCAAAGAGTTTATAAGAAAAGTGACAAAATCTTTAATCCTCGTCTACAATGAAAGATCGTTCAAGTGGCCGGGATGGGATAACGCTCCCCATCGATGAGTAGCTGGGTAGCGTCTCAAGAGTGGTTAGCCTAGGGGCCTGTGGAGCCCTTGACGCGGGTTCAAATCCCGCTCCCGGCCCTCAATCCTTATCTTCGCTAGTGAACGGCTCCTATGGTGGGCCGGTAGCGCAGGCTGGAAGCCGCGCCGGCTTTGCAAGCCGGAGGTCGTGGGTTCAAATCCCACCCGGTCCACTCCAACGATATCATTTTCCAGTTCTGCAATTCCCTGCCAGCTATTTTCGACTAAAAGGAAGCCATAGCCGATTTTGGCAATATGAATCTTGGACGCCGGTTGAGAGGTAGAGAACACGATTATTTTGACAGGAGACAGCAACCAAAGAGTAAAATATATGAGTAACCATTCAGAACTATCACATAATTCGCACCCGTAATAGCGGGGTAGGGTAGGCACCCTTACTTCTGGATCAGGAGGTAGGTTGGCCCACTCAGGAGATCCCGCAGTAGGAGATAGCCAAATCCTCCTGCGGATGGCTCATAAGATGTCCCACTGGGATACCCTGAGATCGATGGTTCAAATCCGTGGGATCAACTCCCACGAAGGACAAATCCATCCCCCGCTACCAACCTTATGCGAGCCGGTAGCGATCTTATTACTTCTAATCTGGCTTTCCTTAGGTGATTTCGTTTCAGACTCATCTACTGGAGAGATTTGCCGAGAGACCAAACTGATATCTACCTCACAAGCAATTAAGCTATGTTAACAATCTCCTGTGCCTGAAGTCGACATTATTCGGCGGTGGAATTGACTTGGAGCGGAAATACGTTGAGCAAATGAGGATCCACGCAGGCATGAGTGTCGGAGAACTAGTCGATGAGATGGGAAAGGCAGGGGTATTTGGCGCTGGGCGAGTAAGCAAGGGGGCAGAAATCTATGAACGAATTCTCTCCGACAAAGAAATCCTCAAGCCTGTCGGTGTTGCTGGCGCTCTCGTACCCGGCGGGCTAAGAAAAGTCATTAGGGATCTAGTGGAGAATAGAATGGTCGACATCTTGGTTCTCACGGGCGCCAACGTTACACATGACTTAGTCGAAGCTTCCGGTTGGAAACATGAAAGAGATATTACCTCAGTTGGCGACGCCGCGCTCAGAGAAATGAGAATAAACCGGATTTTTGATGCTTTTGTCAGGGATGAAGCTTTCGAGGAATTAGAGAGCAAGTTGAAGGAGTATTTCACTTCCATAGACCAGGACAAGCGCAGGCAAGGACTGGGCTCTTATGAACTACTGCGAGAGATCGGACTTATGCTGGATGACGATGAGTCAATTCTGAGAACAGCAGCAAGGAATCGAACTCTCATATTCTGTCCCGCAATATTCGACTCGATTTTAGGACTCCACATTTGGATCTATTCTCAGCAGAACGACCTGAGAGTAGACTTGAGAAAAGATCTCCAGAAAATGATCGATACTTATTTTGAATCAAAGAGAATCGGTGCCGTGTTCCTGGGAGGTGGCGTACCGAAGAACTATATTCTTCAGTCCGCTATGCTAACAGGTAAGGCACTTGATTACGCAATACAAATCACAATGGATAGACCGGAGCCAGGCGGACTAAGCGGTGCTTCGCTTCAAGAAGCTCAGTCTTGGGGCAAAGTGAAACCTGAAGCTGAGTGGGTTGACGTAATAGGAGACGCCACAATCGCTTTTCCCTTGATCGTAGCAGCAGCCATGGAGAGACTGGAAAAGAGCCGAGAGGAATCAAAAATTGAGTGACCAGACCAGGATTCATGGCAAAGTGAAGCTATACGTCTATCATGCATCACAATGTGATCCGAAGAAATGCACTGCATTGAAGTTGTTGAGACTTGGTCTAGCTAAACGCATAGATCGACTCTCACACATATCACGGAGTTCTATTGTGCTAGACCCGTTTTCAAACATGGTTCTGACAAAAGATGATCAGTATAACGTAATTCGATATGGACTAGTTGCAATCGACTGCTCCTGGGAGAATGCAGGCGAGATTTTAAAATTCAGAATCAGAGGAAGAAAAAGACGACTCCGGGAAATGTTGGCTGGTAACCCGATCAACTATGGCGTATGGAATAAGTTGAGTACAGTTGAGGCCTTTGCAGGCGCTCTCATTGAGTGCGGAGAACATGAACAAGCCGACGAGTTGCTCTCCAAGTTTGGATGGGGTAAGAACTTCTTGGAACTCAACCGATTTGAACCCAGGTCAGACTAAACCACCGAATTGAGGATCCCGCTAGTATTAGGGCACAGAAAATGCGGCTACATTGTGTTACTCCAAACATGAAAAGTACCCATCTCTTTACTTGATTCGGGAAACGAAAGGTAGGGACCACGTTGCTACGCATCGGAGTTCATGTGTCCATTCAAGGATCAATAGACATGGCAATAGACAGAGCTTCAGAGAAGGGTTGCACTACTTTTCAGATTTTCACCACAAACCCGAGACAGTGGAAGTCCAGACCCATATCAATTGATGTCGCATCAAGATTCGTAGAGAAAGTCCACAAAAGTGGGATTGATCCAGTAGTTGCTCACATGCCATACTTAGCAAACCTTGCCTCCCCTCGAAAGGCAATAAACAGGAAATCCATATATGCCCTCAAATTGGAGCTTAAGAGATGTGAGCGACTGAGAATCCCCTTTCTGGTCACACATCTAGGAAGTCACCTAGGAAAGGGTCGTGAAGCAGGTCTCAAGAACATACTGAACGCTTTGGGCGTCGCCTTATCAGAGGTGGAGAACAAGGTGATACTTCTTCTTGAAAACACCGCTGGAACGCTACACAGCATGGGTTCAAGATTTGAGGAAATCCAATCAATAATAGAAGGGACAGAACAACACAATGAAAGAATAGGTATCTGTTTTGATACGTCACACGCGTTTGCCTCAGGTTACGACCTTAGAAATGAGAAAGTCATAAACAACACGATAAATCATCTGGACAATGTGATCGGAATTAAGAAGTTGAAAGTCATACACATGAACGATTCAAAAGGAGATCTGAATTCGAGCATAGACAGACATGAACACATAGGATTAGGAAGAATCGGCGAAAAAGGATTTAGAGTCCTTCTGCATGAAAAACGATTACAGGACCTGCCATTCATAATGGAGACGCCAGTCGACGAACGACGCGACGACTCAGGGAACATAGAGAAACTTCTGGCCTTGGCTGACTAAAGAGGACTTGGCTCAATCCGTCTTATTTCGGTCTGAGCTATCAAGAAACCAGCAGTATAGAAGCCATTACAGGACACTGTAAGAAATCCAAAAGACGACACACAAATCTGCGATTCACCGTAAGATAACCAAAAAAGCGATGCCAGAACACCGCATTTTACACCGAAACCAACGGAAAACTTAAGGGAAGGCTCCTCAGTTACTTTGCATTGGCAATCTCCAACTAATGCATCAGGAAGACTGATATATTCTTTGTCAAACTCCAAACCCTCGCGCAACCTTCATCTGAAGCTAATGTCAGCGTTCTTTGTAGCTACGTTGCTATGTTCAGTATCAATGCCCTTTTCAGAGATTCAGTTTGCGAAGCAAGTAATAGCAGCACCCTCTTCCAACTCATGGATCACAATGTGGGGTGGAGGCGGTCACGATGAAGCAAGATCCGTTGCCGTGTCCCGTGACGGATACGTTTATGTGACTGGATCAACGAGGAGCTTCAGCGCTGAGGATGACCTACTTCTCATGAAGTTCGATTGGAGAGGGCTCTTGGTCTGGAACAGAACACTGGATGACGGTACTCAGTATGGATTCGAAAGCACGGACCGTGGGAATCATGTCGTCTTATCCGACGACGGCTACATTTACGTTGTAGGCGAGGTAGCCTGTGGAAAGGTGTCCGAGAGTCATAGGATTGCACCAGGCATACTTCTAGCCAAATATGACTCATCAGGTAACTTGGTGTGGTTCATTTCTCCGCCATATGTTCATGATCGATTCTATTGGGTGACTCACGGAGAGCAGTGGCTTTCGGGTGCAGTCGACGAAAATGGGGACATATACATCGCTGGCGGGCTTGAAATGGGTGAGTACTGGCAGACTGGTCATGGACTTGTAGATGTAGACGCTCTTCTTGTCAAGTGCAGTTCCGACGGTGAGATCTTATGGCGAAGAAACTGGGGCACGAGCCTGTACGACCCGTACGGCCTCGGATGGACTGCGACCCCAGTATTGGATCTAGCTACATCGGTCGCCATCTCAGCAGATAGTTACGTATACGTTGCAGGCTACCTAGGAAGATTCTTGAGTGATAAACCCGACTTGAATGCGTTTCTCGCCAAGTATGACATGTCTGGAGAACAGATATGGAACAGAACTTACGGAGGAACCCTGGACGATGTTGCATACGCCGTATGTACCGCTGATGGAGCAACATACGTCGCAGGATCCACAAGTAGCTATGGCGCGGGTAGCCAGGACACATTTCTCCTAAAGTACGACACAGATGGAAATCAAGTCTGGAACAGAACTTGGGGAGGACCAGAATCAGAGACGGTGAATTCACTCAGTATCTCAATGAAAAACGAACTATACCTCTGCGGCGAGACGTCAAGCTTCTCAACTGACGGATCAGCTGGTACTCCCAGAGCTTTCATCAATGAGTACGATACTTCCGGGAATATGATCATGAGTGGAATCTGGGGTAGTGGCTCAAGGGGGCAATCAGCTGAATCAGTTGCTATTTCTGACAGTGGCGACGTTTACTTCACTGGTACGGTATTTGGCACCGAAGATAGCGATTCAGATGTCTTCCTAGTAAAGAATCTAAATGGTGTACAATACTTGACGTACCAGTTTCAAGCCGCGGAATACGTATTGCTTGCGATAGCAGTGGATGTTGCAGCGGTCTTCGTGTTCTGCATATTTCTCCTCACTAGCCAGCGTGCAAGAAAGCCCATAAAGAGACGTCAAGGATAGACCGCTAGTCATTGCGTGCAAGAAATTAGAAGTCAAACCAGTCTGGAATTGATAACATTCGACTTTGAGATTCAGCCTAATGTTATTGGAACTATTCGTCAGCCGAGCGCCTTCAACTAGATGAAAAAGAAGGGAGTCAGGTGTGGGTAGTAGGCCCCCTTTTGTTCCAGATGTTTCGTCGCCGAAACACCCTTTGCGGCATCCAGCTACTCACCCTACCCGCTGGTTCAGCCAGACGCATCATCCACAGCCTATTTGGGCTTTCTCCTCGGTGGCAGGCCGTTTCACCGCTCCCACAAGGATCCTCAGCGGGTTATTGAGCTAGGTTACCCTGGCTCCTGCTCGGAGACGCTCACTGTAAGCATCGCCTCAACCGCATCATAGTCATTTCACGTGTGGACGTGTCGTTTCTGATCCTGGAGCGAGGCTCTCGCCTCGCAGCTTTCGCTGCACCGAAGTCTGGTGGAGGGGAGACCTTCCTCAGCACCTAGCTTCCTCAAAGAGAAAGAAAGGCACCGGCAGCCGCGCTCCCACGTCCTAACTCCAAGAATACATTTACGAGGAATGTCAAATAAGAATTTCCATCAACAAGGGGGCAAACATGGGATTGACTAGTCCAAGAGAAATGAGGAGATCACCACGCACAGAATTCCACCCGCCGAACAATAAATGGGAGATCTAAATTCACCCAGACCGAGGGCTTTCAGGCCTGCACGCTCGAGCGATTAGTAGCAGCCGGCTGAACCTCTCGCCGAAGCTTGAGGCGTACACCGCTGCCCTATCAACCCGGTCTTTTACCGGAGCCCTCGTCCACAGCACCCGTGACCCTCGCGGGTCCCGGTTGGCTTAAAAAGCCGAACGCTGCAGAATGGTCGCCTCTTTTCAGGTTGTGTTTCGGGCTTAGATGCTTTCAGCCCTTATCACTTGCGGCTTAGCTGCCCGGCGTTGCCCGCTCGGACAACCGGTATACCAGAGGCCACGGCACCCCGTTCCTCTTACGGAGCAGGTGCACACAGCACTCTTGCCCTCTCGTACTGAGGGTACCTTACCTTCAGGCGACCGCGCACTCCCAAGAGATAAAACCCGACCTGTCTCACGACGGTCTAAACCCAGCTCACGTTCCCCTTTAACGGGCGTACAGCCCTACCCTTGGAGGCTGCTGCACCTCCAGGATGGGAAGAGCCGACATCGAGGAAGCAAGCCGCGGGGTCGATATGGGCTCTTGCCCGCGACGACTCTGTTATCCCCGGGGTAACTTTTCTGTCACCTCCAGCCCCCACCGAGGAGGACATGAAGGATCGCTAGGCCCGGCTTTCGCCTCTGCATCCTTTGCTCTTCAGGATTCAGTCAGGCCGGCTTTTGGCCTTGCCCTCTACGCCGAGTTTCTGTCTCGGTTGAGCCGACCTTTGGGCGCCCTTGATACCTTTTCAAGGGCGTGCCGCCCCAGCCAAACTGCCCACCTAGCGTTGTCTCGGGGTAACCCCCGGTTAGGGATACAGTCATAAAAGGTCGGTGTGGCATTGGCGCCTAGCCAGTCCCCGAAAAGACTGGTATTAACGGCTCCCGACTACGCTCTGCAACTACAACCGCACCCCCGCACCAAGCTGCAGTAAAGCTCCACGGGGTCTTCTTTTCCCCTTGGGAGTTCCTGGACCGTTCGCCAGGTTACGTGGGTTCACCGGCCCCCAGGCAGGGACAGTAGAGACCTCGTTGTTCCATTCATGCACGTCGGTACTTGTCCGACAAGGCATTTGGCTACCTTAAGAGAGTTATAGTTACTCCCGGCGTTTACAGGCGCTTCACCCGGTTGGAACCAGGCTTAACGTACCTGCACTGGCCAGGATTCACCTCCCGTACACACCCTTGCGGGCTTGCGGGAAGCTATGTTTTTATTAAACAGTCAGGCCTCCCTAGTCACTGCGACCTAAAACCCCTGGTTTTTAAGCCAAAAGTTTCAGGCACCCCTTATCCCAAAGTTACGGGGCTAATTTGCCGATTTCCCTTGCCTGAGTTTATTCCGATACGCCTGAGGCTTCTCACCTAGGGGCACCTGTGTCGGTTCTAGGTACGGACATGGAGGATCCTTCTTGATCCCCTTTTCACGGGCTCCCGGGATCGGCTGAACCACCCTAAACGGGCGGCTATTCGTGCTTTCGCCTAGTTCTCGCTTTTACAGCCCTCCCTAGGCTTATACACTTAAACAAGGCGAAGACCCTGTTCAACCTACCCAAAAGCGTCAGGGACCAAGCTTAGCGTCGCCGCAATCGTACCTCCATGGTACTGGAATATAAACCAGTTTCCCTTTCAGCTAAAGCGAGTTACGCTTAGCTTTAGGATCGACTGACCCTCGGCTGACGACGCGTTGCCGAGGAACCCGAGCCCCTTCGGCGGCCAGGAGTCTCACCTGGCTTCGTTGTTACTACCACCGGGATTTTCACTTCCGATCGGTCCACTGAACCTCACGGCTCAGCTTCGACCCAACCGGAACGCCCCCCTACCGAATCACGGCATTCACCGTGTCCCGGGGTATCGGTGGCCGGCTTTAGTCCCGTCCATTTTCGGGGCCCACAACCTCGGCAGGTAAGCTGTTACGCACTTTTTGAGAGATGGCTGCTTCTAAGCCTACTCCCCTGCTGTTTAAGGCTGCGGACACCCTTTGGTTTGACACTTAGCCGGCACTTTGGGACCTTAACCCCGGTCTGGATTGTTCTCCTCTCGGTCCGACAGCTTATCCGTCGGCACCCGTCTCTGGCCTTCTACGGCGCTAATAGGTTCGGAGTTTGATAGGAAAGTGGGATCTTTCGATCCCGTGGCCTCCCAATCGGTGCTCTACCCCATCAGCAACCTCCAGCCAGGCTAGGCTGCGATCTACTTCGGAGGGAACCAGCTATCCCTGGGCTAGATTGGTTTTTTGCCCCTAGCCCCAGCTCAGGGGAGCGAGTTGCACGTCAGCACCCTTGCGGACCTCCACCAGACTTTCGTCTGGCTTCGTCCTAGCCAGGGCTAGATCGCCCAGCTTCGGGTCCCACGCCTGTGACTCCAGGCCCTTTCAGACCCAGCCCCTCGCCAGCAATTAAGCTGGTTGCGGGCGTTTCGGTTTCCCTTTGCTTACGGAGCTTTACCTCCTTAGGCTCGCCACAAGCGTGGACTCCCCGGCCCGTGTTTCAAGACGGATGGCGCAACCCTGGTCCTCTCCCTTCGTACTGCTGGGTCACCCCAGGTTCCTTCAGGGAGACTCTACCCTTTTAGGCCGCGCCCGTCTATAACCGCCTGGTTTCAGGCCCTTTTGACCCCCCTTCCGGGGTACTTTTCAGTTTTCCCTCACGGTACTAGTGCGCTATCGGACTTGGGACGTATTTAGGGTTGGAAGTCGGTACCTCCCAACTTCCCGCGGGATAACTGACCCACGGTACTCAGGATACCCGGCCCAACACTTTTCGAGTTACGCTTACGGGACTATCACCCTCTGAGGTATACAATTCCATGTATTTCAGCTTCCTCGAAGAGGTGGCAGCTGGGTCCTGTAACACTACATCTCCTACAAGTTTCCTTGCAGGATTCAGTTTGCCCTCTTCCCGTTTCGCTCGCCGTTACTCAGGGAATCCTTGTTAGTTTCTTTTCCTTCCCCTACTGAGATGCTTCACTTCGGGGAGTTCCCACTCCCTTGCGGGAGCGATTAAGGTTATTGACCTTAATCAGGAAGTCCCATTCGGCCATCCTCGGATCACGGGCTGCATGCGCCTACCCGAGGCTTATCGCAGCTTGCCACGGCCTTCCTCAGCGCCCAAGCCTAGCCATCCCCCAGGCGGCGTTGGCGTTATCAGACCTTACTCGTAACCTCGGTCCGGATAGTGTTAGAACTCCTTTGTTCAGCTTGTACGATCTTTTCCTGTTTGGTGGAATGTATGCGTGGCAAGTCATTGTGGGAACGTCCGCTATGCTGATCCCCACTGTGCCCTTCACCCGAGAGAAGTGTTCTCCACCGCTCCTCCCGAGTTGCATCTCGGTAAATCGTCACTGCAGTCAAGAGAGTATCCATCGGTTATTAGGTCTCTCTGCTGCAAATCAAGAGTAGTGCCAGAGATCTTTTATAAGTATTATGGTTATCAAGTGGGAGAACATTTTGAGAATGTTCAAAGGTTTGCTCGTCTATTCGACAAGCGTTGCCACAGACATTTGATCCAGGGGGCTTCCCTCCCTTCATCCCCTCCGTGACATTGCGCCTTTGGGAGAAGGAGTCATCAGGGCGTGCCGGCTCTTTTCACCATTACTTGAGTCTGTCCAAGGTTGTCAGGAGTGCCTTCTTCAACGACTCCACGTTATTGTAGTCTGCCGCAACTTTCTTACCGTTTACGCGAATCTCCGGATGAGCGCCGTCCTCTCTAATCGCTTCAAGATCGACTTTCCCTTTTAGGCTCGGAACGACAGACCTAAGCAATTCCCTAGTAGCAGAGCTTGAACCTCAGACTCCGCAATACTTCACCAGAAGCTTCGGTTTCAATAGACGCACGCTTCCTATCAACAAGATAGTGGCATATGGTGATGATATGACGAATGCAGCATACTTTAAAGAGTTTCTCAAAGAACGAGAACTGGTGTCTGGAGCAGAATTGCCGCATAATCAGTTAAGAGGTCAAGCCACAAATCAGGGAAGGAAGGAGAAATGAGTTGTTGGTGGGCTCAGTCCCCGAACTATCATGCAAGCTAATCTTCCAGTGACATGCGGTTACTAACCCCTCCATGGAGGAGGGGTTAGTTTTCATAGGAGGTGATCCAGCCGCAGGTTCCCCTACGGCTACCTTGTTACGACTTCTCCCCCCTTGCCGAGCCTGGGTTCGACGTAACCAAAGGGCCACGTCTCACCCTAACCCGACTCGGGTGGAGCGACGGGCGGTGTGTGCAAGGAGCAGGGACAGTATTCATCGCGCGATGATGACACGCGATTACTAGGGATTCCATGTTCACGAGGGCGGGTTGCAGCCCTCGATCCCGACTTAGACTGGGTTTAGGGATTACCTTCCCCTTTCGGGGTCGGAACCCATTGTCCCAGCCATTGCAGCCCGCGTGTGGCCCGGGGGATTCGGGGCATACTGACCTGCCGTGGCCCCTTCCTTCCTCCAGCTTATCGCCGGCGGTCCCTACGGTGTGCTCAGACCCATTTCTGAGCCTGATAGCAACTGTAGGTAGGGGTCTCGTTCGTTGCCTGACTTGACAGGACACCTCACGGCACGAACTGACGACGGCCATGCACCACCTCTCAGCTTGTCTGGCAAGGTCGTCAACCTGGCCTTCACTCTGCTGTCGCCCCCGGTAAGTTTCCCGGCGTTGAGTCCAATTAAACCGCAGGCTTCACCCCTTGTGGTGCTCCCCCGCCAATTCCTTTAAGTTTCAGCCTTGCGACCGTACTCCCCAGGCGGCGGGCTTAACGGCTTCCCTTCGGCACTGGAGCAGCACGTGGCCGCTCCAACACCTAGCCCGCATAGTTTACAGCTAGGACTACCCGGGTATCTAATCCGGTTCGCTCCCCTAGCTTTCGTCCCTCACCGTCGGGCGCGTTCCAGCTGAGCGCCTTCGCCACAGGTGGTCCTGCTGGGATTATAGGATTTCACCCCTACCCCAGTAGTACCCTCAGCCTATCCCGCCCCCAAGCCCAGCAGTATCCCCAGCACGCCGTCAGTTAGGCTGACGGATTTAGCCAAGGACTTACAGGGCTGGCTACGGACGCTTTAGGCCCAATAAACATCCCAACCACTCGAGGAGCTGGTTTTACCGCGGCGGCTGGCACCAGCCTTGCCCTCCCCTTATTCCCACAGCTTTTTACACTGTAGAAAAGCCACCCTTAGCGGATGGCACTCGGAGTAGCCCCGTCGCGGTTTCCCGCATTGCGGAGGTTCCGCGCCTGCTGCGCCCCGTAGGGCCTGGGGCCTTGTCTCAGTCCCCATCTCCGGGCTACCGCTCTCACGGCCCGTACCGATTATCGGTTTGGTGGGCCGTTACCCCACCAACAGCCTAATCGGCCGCGGTCCCATCTTCAGGCGACGTTAACGAACATGGCGTTAAGCCGTTTAGGTGAGGACTCATTCCAGAATTCTTCACCTATCGGGTATTGGCTCCAGTTTCCCGGAGGTATCCCCGTCCTGAGGGTAGGTTAACCACGTGTTACTGAGCCGTACGCCGTGCCTCACCGTGGTTTGAGGCACTCGACTAGCATGGCTTAATCCCACTCCGATAGCGGTTGGGTCCGGCAGGATCAACCGGTTTCAATAGGAGTTTCGCAAGTTGCATTGGGAGATTAACTTGTTTCATGGTTCTTGGGGGTTCACTCTGAGCCCACATCAGACCCAAGTTTCCGGCAGCCATGCTGTCGGTTTGTTTAGGTCCTCATGACTACTCGTCACTGATTCTTCGCAGTGGAAAAACAACCCTTCATCCACAGGTTTTCAACCGCTGTTAGGGTCGACGCCGTTTGATGTTCGCTGCGAAAAACCTGTGCAAGTCTATGCTAAAGGCGATGTTCATATAATAAGCTTTATGGTGAAAGTTTCTCTCCGAGAACTTTCTGGAATGATCACTTGTGGTGGACCGGGTGGGATTTGAACCCACGACCTCCGGCTTGCGAAGCCGGCGTATCTTATGTTCACCCTTAGTCACTGCAAGGTGGTTTCCAGTCTGAACTACCGGCCCAACTCAACAAACATTTTTGGATAGAGAAGTGGTGGGCCCGGCGAGATTCGAACTCGCGACCTGCCCCGAGGGTAAGGTTCTTTTCAGGTTTTTCCTCAACCTATTCGGTTAGTTGCCCATCTGGCAAAGTTACCCAGATGCTCAGCCGAACGCTCCAGCCAAGCTTTGCCAGTGGAAGCTTGCTTTCATTCTCCTCCACTTTGAGCTACGGGCCCACTGAGCGACCTTTGTTTTCATTCTTAATTAGTTTGTTGTTATGTTTTTCTGGTATGATGATTGCCAATATAAGATTTATTGAGGCATTGTTTTCAGATGCTGATGAATATCTGACTCTGTCTCTTGCTTTGATCGATCTTTACAACTATGTATTTCTCTTTCTCTGTTAGTGTCTTTGCAGGTGGTTTAAAGCTTATGTTTTCCACATTATGCATTCTTTTGAGATCTTCCCCCAGTTGTTCGAGTTCCTGTGGCAGATAAAGCGTCTTTACTGGGGCATTCAGTGGCAGCTTGTTGTCCTTCTTCGTTTTCCAAATTGCGCTGTTTGCCTCCATGATGAGAGGAGTAAGTGTTCTGAGTGGTGTTTCCCATTCTTTTTTTGGTTTTGGAAAAGACTGGTGGTGTATGCTTTCCTCCTGTGAGTACAATCCCCCGTAGATTTCTTCAGTTATGAAGGGGCATATGGGTGCTAGTACCATTATTATCGTCTTAAGGCACATGTGAAGCGTGTACCACGCGCCTCTCTGTTGCCCTTCGGGGAAGATCTTCCCCTTATTGTATGCCCTCGCCTTAGCCATTTCAATGTAGTGAGAGGCAAAAGTCTCCCATGTGAATGTCCGTATCTTGGTAGCTGGGATATTGAAGTCCAACTTCTGGTATCCTTCAATTGCGTCATTGACCATCTGATTAAGTTCGGACAGTATCCACCTATCTGAAGCCAGCAGTTCTATGTCCTTGTCTGCAGGATCTGCAAAAGCCGATATGAATTTCGATATGTTCCATAGCTTTGTTAAGAAGCTGTGAGCGCTTGCGAGTCGGGGTTCAGAGAACCTAATATCGCTTCCCAAACCCGCTTCCAGGCATCCCCAAAGCCTGAGTGCGTCTGCGCCGTACTTGTCCATTAGTGGGGTAGGCCACGTTACGTTTCCGCGCGATTTCGACATTCTTTCCCCTTTGTCGTCCATTACATGCCCGCTTATCCAGACTTTCTTGAATGCTCGTTCCTTCAGGAGCTGGTAGGTTCTGAGGATTGAATAGTAACACCACGTCCGGACTATGTCTTTCCCTTGAGGTCTTATTGAACAAGGGAATAGCTTCTTGAAAGATTCTTCGTCTCTTAGATAACCGAGGATTTGAAGTTCACTTATCCCTGAGTCAAACCATGTGTCAAAGGTTCTTTCCTCGCCCTTGAAGCCTTCTTTCGCACCGCAGTGGGAGCATTTAACGAACGGTGGGGCATCCTTCCATGGTTGGTAGTATTCTCCGGGTTCTGGAACGACGGGCTTACCACACTTTAGGCAGTACCACAATGGAATTTCTGTACCGTAGTATCTTCTCCTGCTTATCGGCCAGTCCACGCTTACGGAGTTAATCCAGCTTGAAAGGATGTGTTTGCTTGGTGGGGGATAGAATTCCATTTTGTCGATTGTCTTCTTTAATTCTCCCAAGAAATCCAATTGTTTCAAATATAGCTCCGACATTGCAATGAATTCGATGGGGGTTCTTGTTCGCCAACAGACGGGTGTCCTGTGCATTATTCTTTCCTGTTTGATCAATGCGCTTTGGTGTCTTAGCTTTGCCACCATCTCTTTTCTTGCTTCAGGTATTTTGAGTCCTTTAAGTTCTCCTGCAGCTTCCGTCATTCTCCCGTTATGATCTATGGCGTCCACTGGCGCCAGCTGAAGTTCTCTGTAGAGTCTGACATCAGTGTAGTCACCATACGAACAGATCATTGCCGCCCCCGTTCCAAACTCCATTTGGGCAGCAGGATTAGCTATTATTGGCACATTCCTTTCATAAATCGGGATTAGTGCGGTCTTCTTGTGAAATTTCTTATATCTCTCGTCAGAAGGGTGAACTAACACGCAAGCGCAGGCGCAGAGAAGCTCCGGTCTGGTAGTGGCAATAATGATCTCCTCATTAGATCCCTCGATCCTAAATCTGATGTAGTTCAATGATGTTTCTATTTCGCTATACTCTATTTCTGCATCCGCTATTGTGGTTCCGCAGTCCGTGCAGTAGTTGTTGGGCCTCCGATCTTCGTATACTAAGCCCATGTTCCAAAGTTTAATGAATGTTGCTTGAGTTATCCTGCGGTATTCGGGGCTGTCAGTTCTGTACACTTCTTTCTGCTCCAGGGAATTGCAGCTCAGCCCTAGTCTTCTTGAAATAGATAAAATGTCATCCTCGTATTTGTCCAGCAAGTTGTGGCAGAATTCTATGAACTCCCCTCTGGGTGTTTCATTCATCTTAACCCCGAACTCTTTTTCCGCCTGAACCTCGATCGGTAATCCGGAGTCTCTCCGACTTGGGGGGGACTTATCCGTTTCGGTCGATGCCCATCGGGAAGAGAACCTCATAGCCTTCCATTCTCTTGCATCTAGCTATCATGTCAATCTGTGAGTAGTGTACTGCCCCACCGAGGTGCCACCGACCGCTTGCGTAGGGTGGAGGTGTGTCAATGGAAAACGGCTGCTTCCCATTCTTCAAGTCGAAGGAGTAGCTCTTCTTGCTTCTCCACTTCTGCAGTATTTCTTCTTCCGTCTTAACGGACCAATGCTTCTCTCCAAATTCTGGTTTAGAAATGGTAATCACCTCAGAACAAGAGCAGTTATCAGGATTTAAATCTGTTATAAGTTGGCAGGGCGGTATCTTAGTGTGGCAGCCACGCCCCCGAATCCTTGCTTTAGCTCCTGACCCTCTTCAGTCTCTGTTGATATGACTTCAACCTTTGCATTCGTCTTTTCAGCCAGTTCTGCAAGATCATCTAGTATCGGCTTTGTCTCGGTTACTGCAAGCGGGGAATTGCACTTAGGACAAGTTGAACTCTGAGCTGTTTGCTGGAATGAGCTAAGATTAGACTGGCGAATTGTCTCTTCTCTCTTATATCCACAGCTGGCACATGACACTGTCACTCTGACAGTATCTAGGGCCTCTGACAGGAGAAGTGTATCCACCGTACTTTGATTAAGAAGCTCCCGGACTTCCTTCTCTCCGTAAGCTGCAAGTCCTGTGTCCTTTGCAAGGAGTTCAAGGAACCTCTGTACAAGTTTCTTTTCTTCAGTATAGCGCACCCCTTTCAGGAGCTCACTTGAATTCTCGATCAATTCCTCTATGCCATCTTCCCCCGAGTTGCCAGTGTCGACAAGTGAAAGCACTTTCTGCTGAAGCTGATAGTTCATGAATCCCCCTTGGGCAAATCTCTCTTTGGTTGGACCAGCTCCTCCTATCAGAATTCCTTTTAGATCAGGCACGTTTAGAAATATCTCATCTGCATGTCCCCCGACTCTCTTGAAGAATTCATGGACTGCCTGCTCAATTAGTCTTTCGAATCGTCTCTGAGACTGACCGCCAGCGGTGTGTTTGCTTGGGACTCCAGAGGTTAGTCTTTTGACAACATCAAGATGCTTTCCTCTTAGTGAGGCCAAAGCTGCCTCACTCCGGTCCACCATGATTATGCCGTACGTTTCTGTTTCCTTTAACATGTCTTTTAATGGATCGATGTAGAACTTGTTGTCACAGCGGTAAATGTATATGTTTACTGGCTCCAGCGGTACTATCGGATACAATTCCATTTTCTCGGTTCCTTGCCCATTCTGTGGGATCGCGCCACAGAATATGGCTAGACCGTTTTCTGGAACAGTCTTCATCATCTTCAGTCTTTGTGTGATGGTCGTTATTGCATCGAGTACATGCTGTCGCGTGGACTTCGACTTTATGTTTGTTGATGTGCCGTATTCTTGTTTCAAGTTGTTAGTCACTTCACTGAGCTGTTTTCCAGGAGGGACGTAGAGAGAGATAAGTTCAGTGTGGAATCCATGCTTATTGGAAAGGGCTTCTAGTTCCCTCTCAAGTTTGAACTTCTCGAAAGAGTCGTACTTCGGCATGTCTGCTTTTTCTCCCCGTAATAGCTTTCTTGCGTTGGACAGGTAACACTGATATAATCGTAAAGTGGTTATTCAAATATCGTTTAGCAACCAAGGTATTTAACTTTCGTGAATGTATTCGCTCACTGGTGTTGGTTGAGTAATGAAAATCGTGGTTAAGATTGGTGGCTCAGTCATTGCCTCTCCATTGAATCCCGAACTCATACTCAGGTATTCTGAAGTCTTGAGATCGCTCAAGAATGAGCGGCATGAGCTTGTCGTGGTCGTGGGCGGTGGTAAAGTGGCGAGGGAGTTTATATCTGTTGCTCAGAAGATGGGGCTATCAGATGAGGATAAAGATGAGATCGCCATCTTGGTTTCGAGGTTGAACTGTCAATTGCTTGCTAGAGAGCTTCGTGAGTACAGTTCAAGGCAGATTCCTTCTACTGTTGAGGAGGTTAGGAGGCTACTTGTCGCTGGTAAGATCGTTGTCATGGGTGGGTTGAAACCGGGGATTACAACTGATACTGTCGCGGCTCTGGTTCTCAGATCTACTGGCTCAAAACTCATGGTAAAAGCAACAGATCAAGATGGTATCTTTGACAAGGATCCTAAGAAGTTCGCTGACGCTAGGAAGTTGGACAAACTAACCTATATCGACCTCTATAAGACAGTCACTCAGGAAACCCATACACCTGGAATGCATCAGATATTGGATCTCCAATCGATTCAGATACTTGAAAGTCAGAAGGCAAAGGTAATCGTAGTTAATGGTTTTGATCCCAATAACATTTTGCTTGCAGCAAAGGGGGAAAAGGTCGGAACGATAGTGGATGTGAAGTGACCGTAATTTCACACTTCAACAGTTGATGTTGCGAACTGAGATTTACCTACATGATTCAGAAAGCGTATTGAAGCGTTAGTCTTTGGGAATATTGTTGAGCAGATTATTGGTGCAGGGGGAGGGATTTCCAAACCTCTTGTGAAAGAGGATGTTCGAACCCTCGAACTCCTTCCCGTGGAACGCATTTTTAGCCTCTTTGCGTTTCATCCATTTCGAGAGTGGATCTTGAGTCCACCGCCTTAGGCCGAAACCTTGCTTTTTGACCGGCTTGGCTACCCCTGCATGCATATTCTCGTTCTTGGTATGAAGACTTCATGGTTTAAAAGAATTGCTGAACGGCGATGAACACTTGTGTAAGGCAACTACTTAAGAAGCATTAGTTATCTCCTGTCTGATTGGGTGGGCTGGTTTATGCGCCAGCATATAGGGAGTCCTTGTAAAGGAAATGCATGCTATACACCTTCTAACTAAAATGGATCACGGTTGACCGGAATTTGACTAGGGGGTTTTTGGATGAAACAGAGTGGAATCTGTAAGAAAGGCGAGTTGTCTTTAGATGACATTCTGAGGAGCCTCAGAGATATCCCGAATTTCGGAGAGGTCGGAGCTGTCGGAATCTTCATAGGTGTTGTCAGACGCAAAAGTCTGGATGGGCAAGAGGTTACGAAACTAGAAGTTGATGCATACGAAGAGAAGGCTAATCAATCATTATCTCGGATAAGCTCAGACTTGAGCAAAAAGAAAGGAATAATCGACGTCAGAATATTCCACAATCTAGGAGAATTTGAGCCAAGTGAAGACTTGGTCTACGCAGTCGTATCTGGAGCACACAGGAACGAGGTATTCGAGGTCTTGGAGGAAGCCGTTGAAAGATACAAACATGAATCGCCTCTCTTCAAAAAGGAGCATCTCATGGACAAGACGACTGGAAAAGCTACGGAACGCTGGGTCGAAGAAAATGCTCTTGAGTGAAGAGTCACCGTGCTCGACTCATGACGTCCTCTCTCATGTCAGGGATAGGAATTGACACTTCAGACTTCTCGGATGATCAGCTCACGCCACTTCACTTTTCGTCGTGCTTTCATTGCTTTCAATGAAAGGATTACTGAGAAAATGACTGTCAATGCGGTAACAGGGACTGACGAGAAGAAGCGCTCCTGCGAAGTAGGAAGAACTAAGAACGAGCAAGTTTCGTTCGAGGAATCATATGTGTTGTTTCCTTCAAAGCTTACGATGATAGTGAACACTCCTGGATTTGACGTTTTCAAGAGAACTGTGCAAATACCTTCTGCATCTGTTTCCTTAGTATAACGATTGGTGGGATTGCTCTCCCGGTTCTCGAATTCCGCAAATATCAGGCAACCGCCTTCAATCGGAGTTGAGTTCAAAGACAGCAGTTGTGCAGAAAGGAGTATCGTTTCGCCACTTTCAAGTATTCCCTGTTGGGAGACCCTTAGAACCGTCGCTGTCCCCACCTTGCAGACAAGAGTTCTGTTATTAGAGTAGCAATAGCAGATGCCCTCACTAGATACGGTGAATGCTTGAATAAGTAATGTTGAGTTCTCACCTGCCCTGCATCTATCCTTGGAAATACGGATTCCAAGTATTACCGCTCCGTCGCAATCAGTGATTCCACTAATGAGAAGAAAACCGTTTATTCTTATTGTAACCGTGACATTGGAGACTGGTATTTTGGAGAGTGAGTCTAGAAAAATGTATTTGGCGCTATAATTGTGATCGAAACTAACTATTTGTGGAATGCTGGCTACGTCAACTATGCATAATTCCCAGACAGAAAGCATAAAAGAGAA
The DNA here is from genome assembly GCA_037310415.1 of Candidatus Atabeyarchaeum deiterrae. Classification (GTDB taxonomy): domain Archaea; phylum Asgardarchaeota; class Atabeyarchaeia; order Atabeyarchaeales; family Atabeyarchaeaceae; genus Atabeyarchaeum; species Atabeyarchaeum deiterrae. Next base: position 452,950 of record CP147780.1, on the reverse strand, counting down.
TCTACCTTCAAGATACCTCGAACTCCCAGAACTCGTTAGAGATACCGTGTATTTTCCACTCATGAAGTTCGGGTTGAAAGTAATCCTGAAGTCGCCGTTAGCATTCGAGAAGGTAACATTATCTGCCACAATTGTGCGGTTAAGTGGATCAATGATGCTATATTCGACAGGGTTCAAGCCTACTCCGAAAGATGAGTTGTTTCTATTGTACACTCTAAACAAAATCGATACTGAGTTCAGATCTCTAGGAGGTTGGGTAGAAGTTACTGCAATGAGGGAGCAGTTCTGTCGGGCGCGTGTGACAACAAACGTCACATTTTGAGATAAATGCTCGTCATTTCCTAGCGGCAAGGATAGCGACGCTTTAGCGACTCCATTCTGCCCGTTTTCCCCCGGACTCCAATCGTTAGGGTTCAACAACAAAAACGTTTGGTGAACACAGTGTCCTTGGGGCTCGTTTTCCCACCGTTGGAATGCTAAGGCGCTGGTGGAGGAGCTGTCGTTGTATATAGAAATGGCTCCTTCACTACACTGAGTGCCACCCCCATAGTCAACATACCAAGCAGCTGATGCGTTCACTTGTTCTCCAATCTCATAAACAGCTGGGCTAGTCTGGACATAGTAGATGTAAATCATTTCGCTCTGCGCTCTACTACTGCTGACTGGCAGCGCGAATAGAGTGATAGTCAGTAGGATTAGTAGTGCTGGTATCTTCTTTGAACGAGACATCTCGTGCCACCACTGCAGTTATCTGTCGGAATTCCTCTCAATCTTATCGTTGAGAAAAAGAAGAGATATAAACTCCAACAGACCAGACTCCAAAAACCGCTCTAAGAGCGATTATAGCGAATCCAGTTCCTTAGAATGCAATGGACAAGATCAAGGAAAAAGAACTGGGCTCTACCCAACATTTTTCCGATTGCGGAACGTTCCCCAAATATTAGAAAGGGGGAAGGTTGAAGATGGGGCTATTCAACATGCTCACGAAGCAGATCGATCTCAGACTCTGGGAGCTTCGTTATGAATTCGCGTACTGATCTCTCAATATCTTTGGACTGTGTGATATACCTGCCAACAATAAGTATGTCCGCGCCTTGTTTGAGAGCAGGAGCTACCTTGTCAGGAGTAATGCCGCCTGCCACGGCAACAAGAATCTTCTTTCCCTTGAAAGCCTCTCTTATCTCCTTGATATTCCACGTACCTTCCCCGCCCGCTCTCTCAACATCTATCGAGCGGTGAAGAATCACTACGTCAGGCAATTCCTTCAATGAAGAAAGTTTCTTTATCGGATCATCGACATTCATCATATCCAGCATTGCGTATACCCCAAGTTTCTGCGCCTCATATATGAAGCCATCAAGCGTCGCGGCAGCTGCCAAGCCAGATGCGACAACTGCATCCGCGGTCTGATCGTAAGCGATGTCCACTTCGACCTTGCCGACATCTAGTGTCTTTAAATCAGCTACAATGAAGACGTCCTTTGCGACTGTCCGCAGTTCCTTTATTACACTTGCACCATACTTCTTGATGAGAGGAGTTCCTGCTTCAAGAATTATCCTATCACTTCTAGGCGTGGCTTCGATAACTTTCATTGTCCTTTGAACATCTGGGACATCCAAAGCTATCTGGAGGTAAGGAGGTCTCCAAAGTCTTGGAACCTTGAACCCCATTATCGGGTGTTTGGCTCTATCTTTCTCATACATAATCTTGTCTAGATCTGGATATCCTGTCAAAGCCCTCTTCAAAGCCAATTTCGTCGCCCCATAGTTGTAGTGATATATCTTTCTGTAATCACTAGCATTTGGGTGAACAAAAACAGATGCTATGATTACCATGTCTTCAACTGCGTCCTTGGGAACAATACCTTCCTCGACGGCATCGGCTATGGCTTTTGCCACAGCTGCTTGAGCAGGACCGAATATTCTATTCGCTTGATCCAAGTCTTTCACTGTAACCTTAGGGACTACAAGAGTGAAAGGCTTTGACGGCAAGTTAGGACGAATCACAGCAAGTACGGGAGTATGGCCGGCAGAAAGATTTGAGAAGCTACTAGCGAAGGCTTGTCCCACAGGTCCATTCTTGTCCCCCACTATGAGGTCAATGTGTGCCAGCTCATCTCCTTCTCCTACCAACGCCTCACCAATCAAATACATATGTTGACACCCTACCTTTGCCACTTTCCAATTGCTCTGGGCTTCCATACTATTTCGGATTCGAGATAACTCGAAACCTTACTTATCCTCTGCATATCCACCGACCGCTCATGCGCGTTCCACGGTCGGTCTAGTTCATATATCCTCCGATGTATTTAATTAGATCCACTAGCCTACACGAGTAACCCCATTCGTTGTCGTACCAAGCAAGAACCTTAACCAGATTATTCTTCTTACCAAGCACGTTTATACTCAGCCCATCCACAATCGATGAGTGAGGGTTGTGAAGTACATCGATTGAGACAAGGGATTCCTCCGTGTATTCAATGATCCCCTTGAGACTGGTTATCGAAGCACTCTTTAGAGCGTCCTTCACCTCTTGAAGAGTTACCTGTTTCTTCAGGAGAACGACGAGGTCATTAATTGAAACATCAGGAACGGGGACTCTCAAAGCTAACCCGTCTAGCTTTCCCTCTAGCTCAGGCAAAACCATCCCGATGGCTGATGCGGCACCTGTAGTGGTCGGAATAATCGAGACTGCGGCAGCCCTTGCGCGGCGAAGGTCACTGTGCGGGGCATCGAGGAGCTTCTGATCCATCGTATAAGCGTGTGCCGTGGTCATAAAACCTTTCTCGATTCCAAACTTATCGTTTAGAACCTTCGCAACAGGTGCTAGGGCACCAGTTGTGCAAGACGCCATGGAGATCACGTTGTGTTTGGCCGATTCGTATTTGGATTGGTTTACTCCCATTACTATTGTTGCATCTGCATCTTTCGAAGGTGCAGAAATGACTACTTTCTTAGCTCCTGCCTGAATATGTTTGTCAGCATCGGCCTTCGCGGTGAATTTGCCAGTAGACTCGAGAACTATACTGACTGATAGCTCCTTCCAAGGAAGCTTTGCAGGGTCGTTTTGGCGCAAGACCTTGAGCTTCTTCCCATCTATGATGATTGTGTTGTCATCTGGGGAAGACACATCGCCGCTGTAGACTCCAAGCGCAGAGTCGTACTTGAAAAGATATGCCAATGTCTTTGCATCAGTAATATCGTTGACCGCCATGACTTCGAATTCTTCGGTAAAAGAACTATCCTTGAATGCAGCTCTGATGAAGTTCCTGCCGATTCTTCCGAATCCGTTTATTCCGAGCCTCAGCATATTTACTCGACCCCCTGACGGACACTATACTTTCGACTGGGATCATAGATATAGCTTACTCTTTATCACCTTTCACAGAGGTGTAGAAAGTGGACACTCTATTTAGATTTTTTATACTCTGTTCTACAGTCTTCACAGAAGTCACCTGCTAAGTGTCCAATTGACAAGCGTTGGAATGGAGTGGAAAGAGAGAATACCAGTCCCACCTAACGATTGCCTTGTTTTTTGCCAGTCAAAGCCGCTAGCAATGCTATAATACTAGTGGCGAAAGAGAATGCACACGACTCACTGAACGTCTATGTTCTGATCCGGAAAACCAAGTTGCACAAGAAAACCTTTTACCTCTTCCTTGTGATCGCCCTGCAACTCAATTCTGCCCAACTTCGCCGTACCGCCGCATGCACACTTGTTCTTGAGCTTCGTGGCCAAATCGTGCAGATCCACTTCTTTTTCCTTGATTCCCTCGATCACAGTCATTTCTTTGTGCCATTTTCTCCTTTCGACGCGGACTTTGATCCTCTGCTCTTCTTTAACAATCTCTTGGCAGACGCAAAGATCTTTGGGTAGCCCACATGTAGGGCAGATTTCGCCCATAAGGTTATCGACCTATCATTTTCCTGAGAATCTTCAAATACACATTCTGTGAATCCTATTCTGTTAGTTTGATATTTAAGCATTTTCTAAAAGCAACATTCCAATCCATCTAGCAGAAATGCTAACCACGTCATTATGAGAATGGAGAGAAACATGAAGGCACTCATTGTTGATGCTCTGGGCGCTTCAAGCGGCGTAAGGCACTCCTCTACAGATGCAATCGGATGCGGTCCCAGACGCATAGCGGGGGTTCTTGAAAGCAATAGGCTAGACGTGAAAATAGTGCTTGCAGAATATGCAATAAACCAACCCAGTTTGATGGATGATTATGACTTACTAATGGTTAGTGCAATGACCATAGACTTGCAGGCGGTTCAGAAGATCATCAATTGTTGGAGAATCAAGCATAGGAGCCAACTAGCTATCATCGGAGGTCCGATTGCAGGCAGACCTAAACTCCTGTTTAATCTCGGCTTCGATATTGCCGTTGTTGGAGAAGGAGAGATCAGTATCCAGAGGCTGCTCGATGATAGATTAGGAGAAAGTAAGTTGGCGGGACACAGGAAGACTGTAATGTTAGACGGAGTTGGATATCAGAGTGGAGACAAAGAATTTACTCGATGGACTCGCGACTCGACTGGCTATCGACATCAGATTCAAAGGAGCGAAGCCCTAGACACGTTTAGCCCCTCGACCCGCTGCATTAGAGATTACCCTGCCTTCCGTGCACTCAAATTCTATGTCGAAATCGCTCGTGGTTGCTCGAATTTTCTAAGAACATCGATCCCTCTCCCAGACGGAAGCCCATGCATCGAATGTGACAAATGTCGAGGCAGGGATTTGGAGGCAAGAACAGAGTGCCCAGCCAACATTCCCCCTGGATGTGGCTTCTGCAGTGTGCCGACTGTTTTCGGTTGTTCTCGAAGCAGGAAAGAAATAGAGATAGTAAAAGAGGTCAGGGAATTAGTCAGATCTGGTGTCAGAAGAATAACGCTGTCCGCAAGTGATTTCTTAGATTATGGAAGAGACGAAATGGTCGCTCCTCAACCTTTGTCAGATCCAAATCATCCGGGACCAAACATAGGAAAGATCGAGAGTCTTCTATCTAAGTTGACGTCGATCCCACCCATGATTGGTGTCCCCAAAACAGATTATGTGTACTTTTCTGCCGAGAATATTAAACCCTCTCTATTTGACGACGAAGTTGCTTCTGTGATCGCTGAGCACCTTCCTAACTCAACCATACACTTAGGTTGCGAAACTGGCTCCGAGGAACACTCCTTCAGACTTGGACGACCATCAAGCCCGATTCAGACACTGAATGCAGTCAGAAGCGCTGTGAGACACGGACTGAGACCTTATGTATATTTCATTCACGGTCTCCCAGAGCAAACAGCTGAGACAGCAAGGAGAACGGTAGAGGCAATGATAGAAATCGCAAATGAGGGCGCGGAGAAGATAACCTTATACCGATTTAAGCCGCTGCCTCTATCTGCCTTCGAGAGATTCCCACCTGCTCCCCCTGCGAGAAAGAGCCGAGAGAGTAAGACAATCGAGAAGGTCGCTCGCCGACTGAATATGGAGTTGAAAAGAGGGCTCATAGGAAAGACGCTTGACGTTATGGCGTTCAAATACATCAGTCAAGGAGAAAGAAAGGGGACTGTCACTTATCCAGTTTCGGATGGACCAGTTGTTTTAATACGTGAGAAGAATATCGAACCAGGAAAGAGGCTAAAAGTTCAAATAACAGAAACTGTGTCTGATCGCCTGGTTGGAGGCGAAATGCTTTAATCAGCCACCTGCCTTAGTAGGAAGTCTAACCGATTCAGAGAATTTAGGGTGATCGACATGCCGTACGCTTGTGGCAAGTGTGGGAAGGCAGTTTCATTGCAGGGTCTCGAATCTCTTCCAGGGGTGAAATGCCCGTTCTGCGGATACCGTGTTCTTTACAAAACAAGGCCCCCGATAGTAAAGAAGGTCAAATCAAAATAGAACAGGGATCAGTTCCTTTTTGGTGACCCGATTCAGTTTTCATGGAAGAATCCTTTGTCAATGATCTCACGTCGCCCAGATTAGCACTCTTAGGATGCTCAGTTATCTGGTTTTCAAGTTGGTCTGATTGCTGGCAAATGGTGATTCCTGCTTATGATGCCATTGGATGAAATAGATTATAATCTGCTTATTTCATGCATCCGAGACAGGGAACGAAACGCCGTGATGGAGGCTGAAGATCTTATAGGCAGCACGATAGGCGATAGTTTGGTCGAAGTCGCCCTTACTGGGGTGAGGAGTCTGATTGCCGCCAGGAGTTCTCTAGAACCTCGGACAGTGATTGGAAAACTGAGAACTCTTGCAATTGATGATCCTTGGCGTTTTCAGTACACTTTGAAATATGTTCCGCTCGACGTAGTCGTGCCAACGGAAATGAATCGAATTGTCGAAGCATCAGGAGGGATTGTTCACTGTATATTGGAGGATGACACTTTCAGAATAACCTGCAACAAGAGACATTCTCAGTTGCACTGCACGGACATAATAAAGTCAGTTGCGGCGATAATAGATAGAAAAGTTGATCTAGAGAAGCCCAAGAAAGTTCTTCAAGTTGAAGTAGTTGGGGAATGGACTGGTCTTTCAGTGTTAGGACCTAGTGATACTCTTTCACTGTGCAAATAGGAGAGACAATGGTCGTAGAAACTTGTTGACAAAGCCTTTCATCACTTGGAAATCCCCATAACCGATATCTTGCTTACTACCCTATTACGGATTGTCGATTCAATGTCCTTCCTATTGGTGCCAATTCTCGCGGCTTCTATTTCTACTTCAGTTAATCCAAACGTTTTCTTGACGATTTCTGCTTTTCCTTGCTCAGCTACATCAAGTACACTATCATCCATTTCTCCTCCAAGATTTTGGTTCACTTTTCGCATCAGCGCGACCATGTTCTCGTGTCCCTGGCTTACTGCGACGACTGCAATGTTATGGGAAAGTAACTGAACGCCTACCTTGTCTATTGCATCGATTATTTGCCGTTGGGCCGAAGCATAAAGTAGAGTCTCGGTGCCTATCGTCTTCGATATGTTCTTCGAGAACCTGAAAGCATGAAGTGCGCAGAAAACACTCACCAAAAGGTGAAGATGAGTAGCTATTCTATCAGCATCGAAAAGTTGCAGAGCCGATAATTCCTCATCACGCTCAATCATCTTCATCCTGCCAATCAGCTTCCCTATGTCTTTCTGCGCATGACATCCCCTGAAACCACAAATGCTCACATAATGCTTCAAAGACTCCTTCCCATCGAAATCTATTGTGAATTGCTTCAAGTTATTGATCCTCTGGGTTATTGTTGCCCGATTAGGTCAATTTTGCCCCAACTCTCTAACATACTTGCTGATTTCAGTATCGGTGATCTTGAGCTTGAGCAACCTCCTCTTTATCTCATCCATACTTTTTCCCTCTTTAAGTAATCTCAAGACAAGCTTCCTAACAGTTTCAGTTATTTCCCAAGGATAAACTATCCAACTCCTATACTCTAGTGCATAGTAGTCTGGCTTGATCTTGCTCCATGGTTTGTAGTGAAGGGTCGCTACCCTTACCTCTCTCGCGCCCAACTCAACAACATGCTTTCTCGCCAAGATCAAACTGTCACCACGGTCAGCTACATCATCAATAATCAGGACTCTCTTGCCCTTGGTATCAGCGCTCAGTGGATACACCAACCTTGGGGTCACTAGGCGCTCATCAATGTTGGAATAGTTCTCAATCTTGATAGAAGCCAAGTTGTTTATACTAAGAAGATCGCACAGAATTCGAGCGGGAGGAAAGCCACCTCTGCTGATCGCGACACACAGGTCTGGTGTGAAATTGCTCCTTAACATTTTCCTTGCAACAATTCTGCACGCCCGTTCAATATCTTCCCATGATAGGCGCACGATCTTCATGAGGACACCTGCTCATAAATCATGCATTTCACACTAAAGATATTCATAACAAATACTAACAGTGTAAGTTATTCGCATTACAGCAGTATGCTACTCGCCCGACCAGCATTCTCATGGGGCACAATTTGACAATTTCCTGTGATAAGACTACAGTGGGATCTGCCATCTGGTCCATAGAGGAAGTCCTCCAAAGAACTTGAGGTATATGCTCAGAGCAATCGCCAAAGTCATCATAAGTACCACAAAGTAATCCTTCTTAGCCATTCTGAGTCGATACAAGTAGGTTCGATTCTTTGTGGAGCCGAAAGCACGGGACTCCAGACTTTCTGCAATCGACATCGCGCGGCGAATGGAGCTAACTATCAAAGGTATCAAGATTGGAATGTAATTCCTTATTCGTCTAATCACATTCCCTTTCTGTAGTTCTAATCCTCGTGACATCTGGGCATCCATTATCGTTTGAGTTTCCTGAGCCAAAGTCGGCACATAGCGTGTTGCCATCGAAAGAGTAAATGCAAAATCAAATGGCACATGAAGTTGGATTAGAGCCTGAGCCAAGTCATCTGGATGAACGGTAAGAAAGAATATTGAGAAGCTTGCCATTATATCTAGCAGCCTTATAACCATGGTCATGGCATTGCCAAGCGCAAAGGGTGTATTGACGAGTAAGGTATTAACAACAACTATGAATATCAGTAGAAATGACAGTCCTCTTAAGGTCTTGAACCACTGGCCGAGTGACCTCGCCGTCGCAAGCAGCAACATTGAGAACAATAAGATCAATGACAGAAGAACAACTTCACCAAATATGAAACTCAAGACGAATAACATGATGGCTGTGTAAAGCTTCGTCCTTGGATCAAGTCTATGGATCACGGTATCTTTTTTCTTGAACTTGAAAGCCTGGAATATCGACACTTCTCTATTGCTGCCCCCGAAGAAATTCTCTTATTGCCAAGGTTGCTTCATCCACAGTTATGATATCTGTTGGAAAACCATTGACTCGTTCGGATATCTTGCCAGCAAGCTGTGTCATCTGCGGAGCCAGTAGTGCACATTCATTCAGTACACGGTGATTTGTTAGGACTCTCTTCGAAGATCCATCTGCGATTATCTCGCCCTTTGCCATTGCTATGATCCTATTCAAGTACTCTACAGCAAATTCAACGTCGTGTGTTACCACTATCACAGTCTTTCCTTCAAGATTCATTGTTCGGATTAGCTCTCCCAGCTTCTTCTTCTGAGAAGCATCCTGCCCGATGGTGGGTTCGTCCAAGACTAGGATCTTTGGATCGAAGCAAAGGGTCGACGCCAGGGCTACTCTCTTCCTTTCACCTCCACTGAGTGAGAAAGGTGACGATCCACTGTACTTCTCTAAATCCAGGGAACGGAGAACATTCTGAACTCTTCTCCGCAGTTCCTTCTTAGGAAAATCTAGGTTTCTAAGCGCAAATGACACTTCAGAGTAGACTGTCTCAGAAAACAGCTGATGATCAGCATTTTGAAAAACAAATCCAACTTCCCGAGCAAGTTGAGCAATTGTAGCTCTACGAGTATCCAATCCATTGACCACGACCCTTCCTCTCTGAGCCTTCAGGAGTCCGTTGAAGTGTTTGACTAGTGTAGTTTTGCCGGCACCGTTCTCACCCATGATAGCGACAAGCTCTCCATCTCTGATCCCTACGGAGACCCCTCTCAAAGCAGTTGGTCCATCCTGATAAGTAAACCAAATCTCTTCCACCGTGATCACGGAATCCAACCTCTTTCATGTTAATAGATCAACAGCTTCTTCAGGAGTCAACGGAAGACCACGTTCTCTCGATTCGATCTGAAGATTCTTGAAGAGTTTGAGGATCTTTGGGATACCAACACCCAGTTCTTCAACATAATCATTTGAAAGCACTACGCGTGGCTCCCCTTCGACTACGATCTCTCCCCTATTCATTATCAAGATTCTGTTTGCATAGGAGGCCACCAAATCAAGTCTATGTTCGATGAGTATGATTGTTATCTTGCGGTTCTTATTTATGTCTCCGAGTAGACTCAGAACTCTTTTGGCGCCAACGGGATCCAAATTGGAAGTTGGTTCGTCTAGTACCAAAAGACTTGGTCTAAGAGTTAAGACAGAGGCGATAGCAACCCTCTGCTGTTCTCCTCCTGAAAGCTCATAAGGCGCCTTTGACCTCAGACGTTCTAATCCGACCAACTCTACTGCTTCCTCAACTCTCGCTTTGACTTCCTCTACAGGAAGTCCAAGATTCTCGGGGGCAAAGGCAAGTTCTCTTTCAACATTAAGAGCGACCAGTTGATTCTCAGGATCCTGAAAAACAAGTCCGACCGTTTGGGATAGGTCTGAAACTTTCCTCTCAAGTGTGTCGATGCCGTTAATCGTTACCCTGCCTGTCATCCTCCCTTGGTGAAAGTGAGGTATGAGTCCGTTGAAACATCTGCATAAGGTTGTTTTTCCACATCCTGTCGGACCAGTCACTACGACATACTCCCCTTTCTCAATCTGTAGGTTAATGTTTTTAATAGCAGGTCTTCTGACTCCCGAGTAGGCAAATGCCAAGTTCTCTGAGCAAACTATTGTTGTCATACTGGGTCATCCTCTCGCTCACAATGCAGCTTACCGCTTCAACGTCCCTAGAGTTGTCCTAATGGATGCGACAAGACAGCAGTTTCATTTCATTGATTCTACTTTTCCTTTTCGCACACATTCTTCAATGTATTTGACAGTTAATCTTTCCCCTTTCTCAATGTCACTAATCCCTGAAACCGTCGCTGCAGTTGCATGCCCCCCGCCACTCCCGTTTAGTTCTTCACCAACTTTTTCCATTATTTTGGCCAGGTTAATTCCAGTCCTATCGTGGAAGGCCTTGGTTGATCTGGTGCTTATCCTTTTCTCGTCTCTTCTGTCAGACGATACTATTGCTGCGTCTGCTCCCAACTCAATGAGACCTCTACAGGCGCTAGCTTCAAAAGAGCTGACAATTGACGAAGCGATTATCCATCCGTTCGATTCAAGCAATCTTGTCCTTTGAGCCGCTTTCAGGCGGGCTATTCTTTCCGATCTTCCAATCGGATAACTCAGAACCAAGAGAGCGCGATCATAATCTGCGCCAGCAGTAATAAGAAAGTTTGCGGCGTGAAATGTGTTTCTGCCAAGAATCAAGAAGCGTTTTGAGTCATAGATGACCCCAATCAGCAGAATGGTTGCTTCGATTACTGAGGGACGTCTGCCTACAGATTCATTCAGTAAGGATATGATCTCAGCAGTTGATGAAGCATCTTCATCGATGTACGTGATAGCCGTTTTCTTGAAGATAGAACTTTGAGCAACATGGTGGTCGATTACTATGAGAGGCTTTTCGCTTTCCCGAATCATGTACTTGAATTTCCCAACATGTTCAACGTTATTAGCATCAACCAAGATAAAGGCATCAGGTTCACCATTGATCTCATCATTCACTTCGATATCGGCAAAAGCTTCAATCAACCTACTTGATGCTTCACTTACTCCTTCGGCCACTACTTCGACTCGAACAATGGTGGCACAAAGTTGGTGAATTAGTGCCCTCAAGCTTAGGGCGCTACTCACAGCATCAGGATCAGCGTTACTATGACAAAGAACTACTACGCTTCTTACATTTCTCCTTTCGAAGAGACTTACGATCTCCTCCCAGAATTTCATATACTCTCATCATCCACGAACGACTGGAGATTTTGACTAAGCGCGGTACGCGACTAACCCCTAGCTCCGAGATCTGGATTTATCTAACTCTTGTTTAATGGCTGCATGTGCAGCTTCAACCGCTCCGTCGACTAGCTCTTGGCAGTTTTCCCTACTCGGAAGCGAATCAACATTGACTTCGACGCTAATTGCCAAGTCATCATTGACTTCGACTTCCACTGTTATGTCAAGATCCTCGATTTCATGTCTATGTAATTTTGATGTGATATACACGCGCGCCGCGCTCTCGCCAGCTTTGACCAGTTTTTCAATCTGATCTTCAGTTAGCAAGCTACTCCCACCTTCGACAGCTCGGAAGGGGTTAAGTGCTGTGCGCTCATGTTGTTGTTTATGGAGAACTAAGTATGCCACGTGTTTTCAATTCGTTCTGCAGCTTAGCATCCTTCTCTTCGAGTTGTTTCCTTGTCCTATCTTCTTGCTTTTCTAGGGTTTTTATCTGGATTGTAAGAGTCTCCTTGTGCTCACTCAACTCTTGTTTGGCTTTATCTTTTTCAGTACGAATAAGGAGCGGTCCTGCACTCTTGTAGATGGCCGTATTAGCGTCTGCTTTCTCGAGTTCTGAGAGTGCGCCCTCTGTTTCGTGAAGCAGGATATCGAACTGTTGCTTTCGTTCAAGCAATTCAATTAGCTTCTGTCTTATCTGTTCTCGCATGACAAGTTCCTGCTGCAACTGAGGCGGTATTTCTTGGCTCAAACATCTAACCTCCTTGCTTGCGGCGAATCATTATCGATGGTCTCATGAATCTCGGCTATAACGCTAAGTAGCCTCAATATTGAGGTAGCAGATGCTCTAAAACTACTTAAATCCCTCCCTTCAACCCTAATGTTTAGTCTGTTGTTGATGCTGCTGATGGAAACTGAGGACCTTGAAGATACACTCTGAGACAATTCGGGGGAAAGTACCGAACGGATTAGTTTTTGGATCTCCGGCTCCGCTTCTATTTCGATCACAGCGCTTATGGCTTGGATGGCAGGATGTTTAATCATGCGAAATCCCCTCCAAGTTGAGATTTGAGATGTCTCTTATCCTGATTTTTATTTGAGGACCGTATTCCACAATGGAATCCATATCAGTGAATCTAAGAGTAATCTCGTCCTCTATTTCCTCCACTTTCAATACCAGGCATGCATTCGTTGGCATGTCGTATGATCTCTCTGCACATACGCACTGTGCAAACTCTCCTTGAAGAAACCTTGCAAGCACTCTGGCAAAGGTAGCTGTTTCCATTCTCCCTTCTCTCAATCTGACCACGAGTCTCTTGAATAGGCGTATCTTCGCTGTCTTTTTCCCGACTTCACGTTGAAGACGAACTTGAGAAACACGAAATCTAATGGAGGCACTCCTTCCTGCCTCTTCACCTATCGAATAAAGACTAATAGCGCTAGGATTTCCCATTTTGGAGTCGATCACGATCAAAGTTTTCGCGCGTTTGACTGAGGCCAATACTAGTAGCTCATCACTACTTGCATTGCCGCGGTTAATACGGAAAGAATCCGGCAATAGCCAAGCCAGATCATTGCAGAGCGAACGTGTTCTGGGTGAGGGACGCCGAGATGTTGTGATCAGAATCACTTGTCCCTCATCCCAAAGAAAAAGCACTTAGATTGGCTGACTTTTACCCTTACACTTTTCGTAGTTTCTCCATGGGGAACGGTTTCCACGCGCCACCTGCGAACTTCATCCTGCATTTCTTACATTCCCAGATCCCTACTGCAACGCGCTTGAGTGCCAGAGTTTCGCAGTTGGGGCATTTGTGGAGGGCTTTTTCTTCAGTCTCAATCTCCATGACTCTTTTTCTTACTGTAGCGCCATATCTTGAACCAAACCTTCCTGCAGTGCCAGCTTTCTTCGTACGTCCCATTTCAAGACACATCTCCATTCTCAATGCTTTCTGTGAGGCAAGTAACTGTTTTCATTACCCCGGTTGGGGTTCATGACCTCAGTCTGATCGCATAGGTAGCAAATTGCGCAGCTCTGTACTTTTCCTTTGTGTGATTTCGACAGCTTTCAAGATCTGCTCTGGACTAAATGTTCCCGTCCCACCTTTCTGAGCAGCAACGAAATGTCCTTCCTCATCAGTCGCAAGAGTTAGTCTGCATTCCATGACATTCTCTTCATCAACTGAAGGGTCGACAAATATATGTTTTCCTAGTTTGGCGAACGTGACTGAGACAGCTCTAGTCTTCGTTGGTAGTGCTTGTCTCTTGTTCTCAAGCTTGATCTCATCGCCATGCACAGTTGCTCTTGGTATTTGGGTTGTAAGAAGCGAAGCCATGGCACCTAGCTCAGATGCATCAATTAGATTACCGCCGTGGTCAAGTACATATACATCGACGAATATGACCCATACCTTCTTTCCAGGTATTAGACAAAGCTTCTGCAAATCGACTGCCTCAGATTCCCTGATGCCTCTGTCCACCACGCGAGCTAATTCGATAGCCTCTTCATCAGGAGGGCCAGGTTCAAATGTTGGCGAAGCCCCTGCAGTGAACTCAGCGTTGACAGTAAGAACTGCTCTCTCAGGTGTGTCAGGGAAAGGAGCGCCTATATCTGCTTTGACGCCTACCAGCACCTTTGTGTCCCCTAACGTTACCAGGGCAGATCCTTCTGCTTTCTTGATGAGACCTATTTCTATCTTTATGTCTCTATAGTCTTCGAATCCTCTGTTGTCAATTCTTTTCCCTTTCTCGACGATGGACATGATGTAGTTGCGCTCTATCTCAGTTATGATTCTCTCGCCCATCATTGCTTCGTTTCACCTTCCTTTTCAGTAACCTTCTTTTCTTCGACGGAGACCTCTTCTCGGATAGTCTTGTATTTGTCTTTGATGGCATTTCTCTGCAATTCGTAAATCTGTTGGCATCCTTGCTGCGCGAACTCAAATGCTTTCTTGAATTCCTCTGGTGTGAGGATGCCATCAAGTTGAAGTAGAGTCACTTCTTTTCTTCTCGGCATCATAGCAAGAGGCATGTCACCGCTTCCGTATTTGTCCTCGGCATCATTAATGTCAAGAACTACTTGACCTCCTGCTTTACCGGCAGCACAAGCGGCAACCAAGTCTCGCATTGGAATACCTGCATCTGCCAAGGCTAGTGATGCAGCGGTAATGCTGGCGCATCTGGTTCCTCCGTCCGCCTGAAGTATCTGAATATAGACATCGATACCCGCACGAGGAAAATCCTCGAGAAAGACTGCCGGTTCGATAGCTTCCCTTATTACCTTTGACAATTCTATTTCGCGACGACCAGGCGCTGGACTTTTTCTTTCTTCAACGGAGAAGGATGCCATGCGATAGACACATCTCAATAGGCATCTGTCTGGAAGCGCCAAATGATGTGGATGCAGCTCCCTTGGGCCGTAAACTGCTACGAGAATCTTGTTCTTTCCTTGTTCGATGTAGGCCGAGCCGTCTGCTCTCTTTAATGTGCCTATCTCGAGCTTGATAGGTCTGAGCTCATCTAGCTTTCTTCCATCAGTTCTAATGCCGTTATCATCGATAAGTCTAGTTGGTATCGATTGTTTCAATAAACTCATCAACTTTTTGACACTCCTTTGTTGGCCATTTCAATTCTAATCATATCTCTTATTCGATCAGTCAAACCTGCGGTGTGAGCTTCGCGTTCGACTCTTCTTATGATCTTCACGACAAGATCTTCTACCTCAAACCTTTCGCCTGAGATCCAAACCCTCCCGTTCTGCCCTACAAGTACTCTGCACTTGGTCTCTTCTATTATCATGTTGATCATGGATCCTCTTCGACCTATAAGGCGTGGGATCTTGGCTGGCATAACGTCGATTATCGTTCCTCCTTTCAATTTACCTAAGCCTTTTTCTTTGGCCGTCAATAGAGGCGCTGTGGTTCTGTCGAATTCTATGATCTTAGCAAAGACAGCGTCTCCCATGTCCAAGTATCTTCTCAAATCATCCATGACCACGTCTGTTCTCTTCTTCAGGAAGTTGGACGCCTGCAGAGTGGCATAATAGGGTGATTTAATGTCCACCCTCCATGATGAGAGTGTGACGTTAACTATTTTACCTATAACATCATCATCTATTTTCGGGAAATAGCCTCCTTCGAGAGCTATTACTTCGATCACATCCCCGTTCAAGTCAGCAAGCCCCACTGCGGAAGCAAGAACATTCTCACCCTCCCTGAATGTCCCTGTTCCAATCCTGAATTTCCTACCTACAGCGAGCAACTCGCCTGGAACAACTACCTGATGCTTTCCGAAATTAACGCTCAAAGAATCAACCTCCGTATACCTGCTAACATAGGCATTACTAACTAATCGGATTTCTTACAACGTCTTGATCTGAGTCTTCCCCTTGCTGAATTCATTAACTTTCTCCATAAACTCCACTTTGAGACCCGCCGGTATCTCGATTACACAAATCCACGATCCATCAGAGCCCCACTCATCCTTCGATATAGTACCGAATCTCTCAATTACACTGTACGCCTTTGCCGCGTATGGCGACGGAACCTTGACAGCTATTCTCAATGTTTCCATCCTTATCGGTATGATTGACTGCAATGCCTGAACAATCTCCTTGGCCTGCTCCTCCGCATCTCTGAAAGGGTTAATCGACACCTTGGCCTGCTCCATGGCCGCCTCGATTCTTGTGGCTGGATGAGGAAGTCCAGTTTGCGGGTTCAAGCAATTTCTAGCTAGTATATCAATAATACGTTTCCTCTTATCCTCTATCACCTTTCTTCTTTGTTCGGCAGTAAGCTGAACTTCACCATTCTTGATGATTAGTGCTGCGATTGCAAAGACGTCGTCGGTTTCGAAGGTGGCCTTCAACTTCTCTTCGGAAGCCTTCTTACCTCTATGCGCATCTTCGAATATTACGTACCCGACCAAGACATCATGCATGTCTATGGTCGCACCCTTTTTGAAAGCTAATGCTTTATCTGGGTCGACTAAGATCTCGAATCTACTTCCCTTCATTTCCAGCTTCGCTATTACAGCATTACCTAAGTCGAGCCACTTTTCTCCTCGCATTGACGTGCCCATGATGTATCTCGTCCACTAGGAAGGTGTCCGTGGGAACACCAAATTCTCTCTTCTGACTCACTTCTGCACTTTTTCTAAGTAACTCCCAATTTCCTCGAGTGTCAGATACTCGAATTTCCTGATCTCTTTTCTTATCACCGCGACTTCAACCTTAGAAGGATCAAACCCTTCTTCGATAACTTGAGAAAGGATCTTCAAAGCCAGTACTATGCATTCTTCCACCGAAATGTCATCCCTGTACTCCTTCTGTAGCATCTCCTTTGCATTTTGTCCTCCTGCGCCTATTGCTCCAGCCTTATAGCTCCAATATGTTCCGCTTGGGTCAGTCAAGTACAGGTGAGTTCCTAAGTCATCTACTCCAGCCATTAGAAGCGAAACTCCAAAAGGACGTACGCCTGCATGTTGTGTGCACCATTGCTTCAGATCGCTAATCTGCCGCGTTAACGCCTCAACTCCGATGGGTTCATCATACGTAAGCCTATTGATTTGAGCGTCCAATCTCGCCTGATCCACAAGAACCCGCGCATCTGCAGTCAGACCAGCAATTGCTGCTCCCATGTGATCGTCAACCATGAATACCTTCTCAACACTCTTGGGTTCTTGGAGGCCTAGTACTCTCTTCTCAACAGCAAGAACCACACCATCTTTGCTTTTGATGCCAATTGCCGTAGTTCCGCGTCGCACAGCTTCCAACGCATACTCAACCTGGAATAATCTGCCATCTGGGCTGAAGACCGTAATCGCACGATCATAACCAGTACCGGGTGGAGCAAACAAGCATAACCATCCTCCTAAATCACTGAGTCCAGCGATTCAGCAGACAATGACAATGTTCATCAAGCAGATTGTTTAGTTGGGGGGGAAAGAAACCATCTACTATTCTTATTCTTTTCCCTCTACCTTTCGTTCTTAGAACTAATGATTTGCTAGACCCAGATACCGATTCCATGCATATAAAACAACTGTTAAGTCGATGTCTTCGATGATGGCTGCGCAGCATGAAGATACACGATAAACGCCAGGCACAAGAGAATAACTACTGAAAAATATACCAAATCCGCAAGAATCAAAAAGGATAAGACTCCTTGAACAACCAAAAGAACTATGACATCCAGCCAGCCTGAGACACTTCTCCCCAACTCCCTGTAATTTGCGAAACCAACCAAAAACGCCACGAAGAATAGCCATAGAAGGAAGACTAGAATCAGCATTGTAACGAGCTGAGAACTGAAAGTACTCCACAAAGGAGTCAACCTAACAAACACCGTTACTGACAACGCTACAACGGCGACAATGATAGAGACGGCGATAGTTCTCACAATCAGCCTCCGATCTGGCTCAGCAGCGCTGTCTTTGCCCATTCAGACCACTCATAACCATCAATAATCTATTCGATAACCGCCTGAAGATTGATGGCTTCTCTGTTAATACTACAATGAAATAAACCTTTCTAGTTAGTTGATCTTGGAGAGGCAAATCGAGAATGGCTTGCTGTTAAGTCAAACGAGTAGTCGCTTGGAAAGCCAGAGCACAGCATATTATCTTCTATTTACACCCGAGGCGTACTTCCCGTCAAACACTGATCTAGCATATGTGAGGTTGAGCCCAGTCGTTTGGATAATCTTCAATTTCTTGGACTCTGAGGTGGTGCTTTGTCTGCTTATCTTCAGTTGAGAGAAGTGCCAATTACAGTGAAGCTTGGCATTCTGTAGATCGGTTTCTCTCCTAATAGCGCAGAAAAAGAAATGCATCTGAGCTGCCCATGAGGCGAGCATATGGAAGAAAATGAAGATTCTTAACCTATTACCTTTCTCAAGGGGAAACGGAAATGGTATGACAGAAAATGGAAAACAGCTGAGATCAAGAATAGTGGAGGTCTCTTCGTCGCGAGAAATTCATCGCTTTGCTGCTCATCCTGGGACGGCTGGATCATCCCTCCGATTGAATACATTCAATCCGCTGGATTTATCACTTTTGGTCTGAATCGAACTCTGTCACTCATGTATTTTCCTCTTAGCGATTTGATGGTTCCACTAACACCCAGAATGCGCAGCTCAGTTGGATGATTGTTGATTTCGTTTATCGACAGAACAAGTTTCTTTATCTCTTCGATGGCACTGTGAGGAATTACTTTTATAATCCCCCTCGATTTCGAACTGTCATAGTCGATGACTCGGAACTCAAACCTGCCTTGTTGAGCCATGTTTGACCTTTCCTTAATCTTGTTCAAAATGGCCCTCGCTATTGCCGACTTACCATCTCTGTCCGTTGAAACACTCCCAACTTCAAATGCGACATATCGGTGTCTCACGTTTTTCATTTTCCTTCAACTTCAAATTCCATTCACAAAAAGAGGCATCGTCAACGGATTAGTCCGCTTACCTTACAGAGATCCGTTACCTGCTCTCTTCTTGCAGGGTAACCAGAGAAACGCAGGACTAGTTTGATTGTGTCATCATCTTGGCGCAATGACATGGTCCCATTGTATGCTGCCTGTTTGTCAAATCTTAAAAAGAGTTTGCCTGAGTCATCGATTCGGCGCCCGATTTCTTTTCCTAGACGATCCTTGTCATCATCAGGAACTTCACGAGCTAGAAACTGGAACATGTCTTCCGCTTCTTGTCTCCTCGACAACTTTGCACGGAAGACTATTATTGGGTTTTTGAAGTATCCTCTGACTGCCTCTTCCTTTACTTCGACCTTGGTTCTGCAGTTGGGAGGTATAAGCGAGAATAGTGCCTTCAAGACTCTAGTGGATTCTTCAGTAGCATGGCTAAAGACTTCCATACTTATTTCTGTAACATGTACTTCGTTCAAAGTTTCTTTTTCTCCTTTCTTCGTCAGGTCCGTGACTTGCAGCGGGAAAAGTAAAAACGGAGAATGATGCGGACACTTCACATCATTTCCCACGGTGCCCGTGGGCAAGCAACGAAGGTCTCAGTTTTTCTGCACCGCGACCTTTTCTTCGTAATCCTCTTGACTTCTTACCTGCACTTGTAGTTCCTCTGAACACTCGGCTGTGCTGAACGGGGTTACATACCCAGTTGATGCTGAGATCGTTAATGATTGATGGGTGATGAGGATCAACCAGGATGACTTCATGCCACTTATATTTCCCATCCTCAGCCACATAATAGGAGTTCAGAACTGTGAGGTTTGGGAACTTTCTTGCAGCTTTTTCCTCTGCAACCCAACGGTAGTTCTTCAGTAGCGTAATCTTCTGAACGCCCAGCTTTCCTGGCTTTCTGCCCGCCACGGGTCTTATTCTATTCAGCGACCCTCTTCTGGTCTTAACTCTCGCTATCATGTAGCCCTGCTTGGCCTTGTACCCAAGTCGCCTTGCACGATCTAATCTTGATGGTCTGTCGACTCGCGTAACTGTCGGTTCGCGTCTCCACTCTATCAGCCGCTCCCACATCAGACGGGTGAATTCAGGGTTCTTCTCCCTTTCTCTCCAGTACTCTGCAATATGGCCGTATATTGAAGTCAATGTACTCCCTCACTTTGGATTTCCAGCATGATTTAGTCCAATAGTCCTATAGACCATTTAAGACTTGAGAAGAAAACATGCAGTCGATGTAGCCTAGTAAGACAACGTCATAGGTTCAAGTGGTCAAATGCACTTAAATTTTTCTCCCTTTCGTCCAGCAAACCTTTTATAAATAGCCTGGAAGCTAAGTAAAATACGCCCAATTAACTGGTCTGTGGTGTTGAACCTTGGATAAGAAAGTCAGGATCTTAGTTACGGATCCAATTAGCAAGGGAGCTATTAAGCAATTGCAGGACAACGGTTACGATGTGACTGTAAATGAGCTTAGTCAAGATGGTCTCCTGAAAACCATAAAAGATTTTGACGTGCTGGTAGTCAGATCACGAACCAAAGTAACCAAAGAGATCATAGAAGCTGGAACAAAGCTGAAAGTTATCGCAAGGGCGGGTGTCGGGCTTGACAATGTTGATGTAAACGCAGCAAAGCTCAAGAGAATAACTGTTTTGAACTCGCCAGAAGCACCCTCAGTCTCGGTTGCCGAGCTTGTTTTCGGATTCATGCTATCCTTGGCCCGTAGCATTAGCATTGCTGACGCTGCCTTGAAAGAAGGCAAATGGCTGAAGCATACACTGGTTGGCTCTGAGTTGAGAGGGAAGATTCTTGGTATCGTCGGATTTGGAAGGATAGGCAGAGAGGTGGCAAGGA
This sequence comes from Candidatus Atabeyarchaeum deiterrae, assembly GCA_037310415.1. Taxonomy (GTDB): domain Archaea; phylum Asgardarchaeota; class Atabeyarchaeia; order Atabeyarchaeales; family Atabeyarchaeaceae; genus Atabeyarchaeum; species Atabeyarchaeum deiterrae. The sequence continues at coordinate 432,144 of CP147780.1, read as the reverse complement.
GAGCGATTGCTTTTGAAATGAAAGCACAAGCTTACGATGTATTGTCAGCTTCTCTTGAGAGCGCAAGTAGAATGGGAGTCGAAGCTGTTGGGTCCAACCGGACCGCATTAGAAAAACTTGTCAGAACCTCCGATTACATAACGATTCACGTCCCAGCTCTGCCGGAGACGCACCATATGTTTGGGGAAAAGGAGTTTGCATTGATGAAAAGGAATGCCGTAGTGATCAACGCTTCTAGAGGAGGCGTGATTGATGAATCAGCGCTATCAAAAGCAATCAAGGATGGAAAGATTGGCGGTGCAGGACTCGATGTCTTTGAAGAAGAGCCTCCGAAGAACCTGAACTTGGTCAGACTTCCAAACGTGGTTTGTACTCCACACATCGGAGCGCAGACTAATGAAGCTCAGGAAGCAGCCGGAGAAATAATATCAGCAAAAATAATGGAGTTACTGCAAAAAAAGTAGCGAGCGAATAATGAGGATCTATCTCCTTTTGAGTTTTTTCGCTACGGACTCTGCAGCTATTGTTATGGAATCCCAAGTTGGCGCGATCGGGGGAGCATAACAAGTCTCGAGATAGGAGAATTCCTCAACGTTGATTCCCTTCAAGATGCCGGCAGCAAAGATGTTTATTCTCTGTGCAACCTCTTCTTCACCAACGATCTGGGCGCCTACGATTTTGCCTTTCTCGTCTGCCAGAACCTTGACCGCTATCTCCTTCCCGCCTGGCATGTACTCTGGTAGGGTTGATCCACGGAACTTTGCTGATATCAGTTTGATGCCAGCCTTTGTAGCAGCATCACTGACTGGCCCAACGCCAGCAACTTCTACTCCAAATAGTTTTGTTACCCTGCAGTTGAGAAGACGTTCCAGCGCAATGTTGCCTCCAGCAGCATTTGTGCCTGCGACCTTTCCTTGTCTGACTGCGATAGTTCCAAGTCCAACTCTCGTAGATTCTCCAGTGACAAAGTCAATATACTCTGTGCATTCCCCAGCGCCATAGATGTTCTCGATACTAGTTCTCATGTGTTCGTTAACCTTGATTGCCTTTGCTGGACCCAATTTGATTCCTGCTTTCTCGGCGAGACTGGTATCTGGCTTTATTCCCGCAGCCAAAACAATCATGTCTGCCTCAACGGTCACCTTCTCATTGTTTTCTCTGTTGGTAGCCACAACTCCCTCAACTTTCTCCTTGCCGACCACTTCGTCGACCTTAGTGTTTAGTATCAGCTTTACACCTTCTTCTTCTATCTTCTTTCTTACTACTTCAGCGATGTCATCATCAACCATGGCAAGAAGAACATTGGGAAGGAATTCTATTACGGTCACTTTCACGCCTCTCGAGTGTAGCGCCTCAGCTAGCTCCAGACCTATTAGTCCGGCTCCCACGACAACGGCCCTTTTTCCATGTGTTCCGAAGTTCATAATGTTCTTTCCATCACCGATCGTTCTCAGAGTGAAAACTCCTTTCTTCTCCAAGCCTTGGATCGGCGGCACGCTAGGCTTTGAGCCGGTGGCTAACACAAGACTATCGTATTGTAAGTCTTCAGATGATCCATCGTGATGCTTGACCTTTATTGTGTTCGAGTCCAGTTGAATCTGCATTACTTCCGTGCTTAGCATTAACTTCACTTTGCCAAACTTGTCATACCAGCTCTCTCCATGAAGTATGAGGTTCTCGAATGCTTTGATCTCACCTGAGATGGCGTATGGCAGCCCACATCTTGAATACTCTGGGTACCCTTCACTGTTGATAACAGTAATCTCTGCTTCTCTGTTAATCTTCCTTGCCTCAGTTGCGGCACTTGTTCCAGCGGCTCCTGCACCAATAATAACTATTTTCATAGATCATTTCTCCATCTTCTCTTGATATGAATCTGAATTTCATAATGCTCCTATTAAGCTTTAAGTTTGATAAAATGACTCTTTTTTATTCTGTTCTTACTTCTTGGCAGCAGCGGCTATGATTTTTATCACATCGCCGTTTTTCAACTCATAGTCTTCACCTATTTTTTGTTTTCGTCTTGCATCAACTGCGCCGATATATGAGTCGCCCAATTCTGTGTGTACCATATAAGCTAGCTGCCGGGGTGTCGTTCCTCGAGGCGCCAAATACACATCTGGTAGCACTCTTCCTTCGTGGTCCGTGTAGCTGTTTTGGTCTTCGACTGGAAACACATAGATCATGTCTAATAATCCGAAGACCACTTTGTCAATAACATCTTGCACACCCGTCGAGCCATATTTCTCCAGCACTTCTTTCTTCAATTTCGTGAGCGAGTCCTTGTCTTTATCTGAGAGTTTCTCGGGCTTCAGAATTTGAAAATCGGGATCACCTGGATTGTAAGCGACAATACCATCGTCAGCAAGTTTCCTCAGCGCATATTCTCCGAGTACAGTAGTTGGAATGACTGAGTACTCCTTCAGTGATTCCTTCATGCGCTGAAAGTTGGCGTCCGCTGGTCTAAGGTCTATCTTGTTGGCGGCTATGACCATGGGTTTGGATACCTTTCTCAGGTTCGAAGCGAACTTCTGGAGATCTTCTGCACTCCAACTCTTTGGTTTCTCAGACTTGACCCCTGACTTTGTCATGCCCTCAATGATGTTACGTGTCGTGACGCCAAGACCGGAGAGTTTCTCCCCCAGAAGGCTTACAAGGGGCTTTCGCTCAGCCTCGGTCCTTGTTGCGATCCTTCCCCAATCTCTTTGAATAATCTGAAGAAACCACAGATCTAATTCCCTCTCAAGGAACCTGACATCTTCAAGTGGATCTTGCGCTCCGGGACCGATTATCTTTCCTTCAAAATCACGAGAGCCCGAGGCATCAACAACATGGATAAGCGCTGAAGATTGTTCAGCCATGTCTGTCAAGAACTGGTTTCCGAGCCCCTTTCCTTGGTGGCTACCAGGTATCAGACCAGCTACATCAACTAGCTTCACAGGTACGTATCTCACGCCATCCACACATCTAGAGTTGTTCGGATTATCTACAATACCGAGCTCCTTGCAGGCGCACTTGACCCGAACATAAGTCACCCCAAATTGGGCGCCTATTGTCGTGAACGGAACGCCTGTCACTTTGTAGGAAGTCATGCAGGCGGCATTTGTGAAGGTTGTCTTTCCAGATGATGGCTTCCCAACTATTCCTATTCCAGCCAAATAGCTAACCTCCAGGCTCGGACGTATCATGCTGTGTGCCGTACAAAGAGAGCTTTCATTGTCAGTTGCGTGAAGCTCTCAATCAAGTTTCTCGTCCTCGTTATCGTCTTCGTCATTATTGCTTCGCAACGGCTTTCTTCTGTAAGTCTTTTCATAATGCCCCCACGTCTTAAGGGTTCCAAACGATCTAACACCCTTCTCTTGAATTTGCTGAACTAGGCTTTTCGCATACTCATTCGATATCTCTGTTCTCTTCATCAAGTAGCTTACGATCTCTATCGCCTCATCGTCAGTGTGAGCTCTCCTGATGTAAGAGGTAGCCTCGGGCACAAACCCACTAAGAGAGTCGACTTCGCCGCTTTCGTCGGTGGGTTGCTGTACGTTGTTTTCTTTTGGATCTTCGATTTCTTCGTATAGATGAGGGAACCTTTTCTTGAACGATTCCTTGTCGTACGCCATTCCTCTCACTTCATGATCAACTTATCAATGGCGATATTAATCAGTTTTTCTGCTTTGAGAGTGAGATCTCCTCTAACAGACCCCACAGTTTGAGCATTTCGTAAGGCATGAAGGAGATTGTATTCCAGTCACTGACTTTTCCATCTCAGTTTTCAGAAATCCTTTGTTTATCCCAATCTGTATCTTGTCCCATGGTAAGGGTGTTTCAGTTGTGCGTTCCATCTCGAAGGTCGATAATGAGCTTGCAGCCATAGTCATTGCTCTTCTCCACGTGCCCAGGGTTCCACCCTCTCTTGCTACTTGCTCTAGTATTCTGCCCATGCCTCTATTTGCAGTGGATAGAATTGCCTGTATTCTAGCCCATCGCAGGTCTAATGACTCTATATCTACTCTGTTGTTCAGATGTAGACCTGAGTGAATTATTCTAAGTTTGGTCTGCAAGTCTTGTTTAGGTGCTTGCTGGAACCACTGGAAGGGCGTGTGCGGTTTTGGAGTGAAGGGAACAATGCTCAGCCTAATGGATCTCGATTGATACCCTAACTTTGCAACACGCTGAACTAGACCATTTATGGCTGCAATGTCCTCGTCTCTCTCATGGGGCAGCCCTATCATGAAATAAAGTTTCACATTTCTTAAACCAGCTTCGAGTGCATTCTCTGCTGTTTGTACTATTGCATCATCTGTGATCTTCTTGTTAATAGAGTTGCGGAGGCTCTCTGAGCCTGTCTCTGGCGCTATTGTCAGAGTTCTCTCTCCTCCCTTGGCAAGGGTCTTAAGCAGCTCGATAGGGACCGAGTCTGCTCTCATGGATGAGAGTGAGACCTTCAATCCAAGATCATTAACGATCCAACTACATGTGTCTGCGAGATGAGCGCAATCTGACAGACTCGAACCAACCAATGAGACCTTACCGACACCTGTATGAGCGGTGCCTTGCTCGATGATTTCTCTGATGTTGCTTGACGTTCGCTCTCTGTTTGGTCTCGCAATATACCCGATGTAGCAGAATCTACACCCTTGACTGCAACCTCGGGTGACTTCTGTCAGGAAAGTCTCCCCAAAGATCGGTGAATGTTCGCTCCTTTGGGCAGTGTGCGTGATGACTTGCCTTGTCGGGTGTGGTGCGGCGTCAAGATCGCTGGCCCAGACACGCTTAATTGAATCTTGATCCATCGACGGTATGTATAGTCCTTCAATATCTAGGAGTTCTTCTAGGTGGTTGCGTGGTTTCTTAATCCCCATTACTAAGTCGAGAAGTTTTGGAAGAACAGGTTCGGCTTCGCCTATGACAAACAGATCAACGAAGTCTGACAATGGTTCAGGATTGCCCGTCGCACAAGGGCCCCCAGCGATGACTAGTGGATCTTCGACCTTTCTGTGTTTGGAGAATAGTGGAATGTTAGAGTCAATTAATATTCTCAGCAAGTTGACATAGTCGGTCTCGTACTGCAGTGAAAATCCAATAATATCCATCTTTCTTAACGGGGCGTTGGATTCGAGTGTATGAACAGGAGTCCCAGGAGTCGACTGCATGAATGCTCGTTCACATGCGACCTCTCTAAGGGAATTGGCCATTCCATAGATCGTGTGAACAGCCAAAGAAGACATTCCGACTCTGTAGGGTCCCGGGTAGCAAAGCGCCATCTTAAGATTGACTTTCCTATGATCCTTCTTGACTATATTCGTCTCAAACACTTTCTCCAAATAACCCCACATCTAGAGAATTGAAATCAGCGATTGAAAGATGAATGACCGATCTTCTTAGGATGTCTCCCAGAGATAAAAGCTGGTTCCTAACTAGCAACTGGAGGGAAGACTTAAATCTTTTAGTGAACGGTTATTTCTTGCTAATCGTAAGGGAAGGTCGGCTTAGACTGATTCTATGGCGTGGGAGAGGCGCGCGTTAGGAGGATCAAAAGATGGTTGGTTTCTTATCAAAAGCGTACCTAAACGAATTGATTGCCAAAGGTTCGTTCTCAAGATATGTTAACCTACTGCTTCTGATCAAAGACTGGAACAACCTAATGGACATTAACAATCGTCTATGGCAGTATCGCGGAACTGATGTTGAGACCGTAACCAGAAACTGGGTGATCTCACTAGTAAACTCTATTCATGTGGTCGGTCTTTCAGGTGAAGATATCAATCTGCTTCTCATCGGTCCAGGATTGTTCCACAGCACTTTCAAAGTTCGAGGAGGACTAGTGGCGGATACGAAAGAGATAACAGGGATGGTATTGTCGCCTCACCTCTTGGAACTTATCGGTTCCGCTAGGCAAGAGTATCGAGGCGAGACAGATCTCGTCCTAAATGAACATGTGGCAGAGCTACCATTCTCAATAATCGACAAGCCGCTGAGTGTTCAAGAGTACGAGAGGGGGGTTTTGGCTATGAAGGTTTTCACCCCGTTCAAGGACGCTTTCAAGGAGCTTGATGCACGTTGCTCCGATACATCCGCGTTTCCAAAGCAACATGGTCTCAAGATACTCAGTTCTCACGTTGAGTTCATGAATAGAATGCTTGTTGGCAAGGAACTTGAAGAACTAGCGAAACGGAAAGTGTCGAAGTACACTGATCCCCCTGAGATACGGCAATTGGTGAGTAGTGCCCGAGAGTACATGATGCTTACACCTGGCGCCATAATATCCCCAGGCTTCGATGAACTGTTCTTAACGAGGTTCATCATACAAGGGTTGACTGCGGGCTATACTACGGACAGTTCCCAATCATTGAGAACTGTCGACGAGATAAAGAAGCAAGTTCTTGAGAAAGAGATCCCGCAGATAAGAGAGAATTACTGCAAGATAAGAACTTCGATTTCTGGAGGACTATTCTGAGCTCGCATGAGCGCACTTACATGCTACTAGGCTGCCGCGGGTTCCTTCATGAGGCGGGTTTTCACTATTTCACATTTCCGGAGGGGAAGGGTTCTCTTTGCTTCGTTATAGATTTCTGACCCTATCTTGCCTAGGACAGCCTCTTGTACGAAGCCTTCGAAGTTCAGTTCCTTGGCTTTTCTCGCTGTAACGTTCTTCATTATGTCTCGGACGATCTTTTTCTGGCTGGTTCTTGCTCTTCCAACAGAGAATGCGATATCTGTTACCATTAATGTATATCCGTCTTTTGTGGTCACTTGAAAGATGCCGCCTATTCGGCTACTTCCTCGTCTGACTAGACTCCTAAGATAGTCGCGTGCAAAATCATGTCCCTTAAACGTCGTCAGCGCCTTGCTTCCCTTGACGTCCTTTATCCGAAAATACAACTTTACATGGGCTAGAGAGAAATCGCCTGTGAGGTCATATAATGAGGTTTCTATTAGGCGGCCAATGAGTTTCTCGTCGGAGCTGGCCGGAGTAAGGCCTATCTCGACATTTCCGAAGTAAGACGGAGCAACAACTGTGAACCAAGTCTTAGTTCTCCAAGTTGACAAGCTGTTAATCCTCCTGGTACAAAAGAGTAACGCAAAAGCGCTTTTTTGGGTACTCTGCGGTTTTGAAAAATGATGATATGAAAAGGATTTAACTCTTTTGGGATAGTCTTGAGCGAAAAAACAGAAGATTCAGTGCTTAGGATCCCTTCTTCTCCAGCTGTCTTTTGATTGCATCTTCCAATCTGACCAAGAACACTTCCTCGCTTCCCTTGGTTATGAATGCTCCTGCCGCTATGTTGTGCCCTCCTCCTTCTACCTCTCCTTCAATCTGCTGAATTGCTTCTTGTATCGCATTGCCTAAATCGATTCCTTTTCTGACCAAGTCATCAGTTGCTCGGATGGATACCTTTGTCAGGTTATCTTCAGAGTATGCAAGTGCCACGACGGGTCTATCAGCCTTCAGCATACGGGAGGATATTGCTATCGAGGTAACTGGCCCTATCATCCTGTCATCCATAAGGCTCTCTCCGTTGAAATACTGGAGATGCTCTGTTTCCTTGACAAAATTAGGTCTCTCCAACAATTCTAGGTATTCCGCAAGCTTCCGTCGGTACTGCGATAGCACATTCTGTGCTTCTTTCAAGATCTCTCCCCTGTCAGACATGCATACAGCAACCCCGAGTCCAGGAAAACCCATCCTACCGCAGGCGTTAAGCAAGGAAGAGTATTCTCTGGCATCGTGAAGGGAGGTGCCTTTGTCCTCCCTTGTTAAATTGTAGACAGTTCCGATTATACTCTCAGCATCCTTGGAGTCCATCCCTCTTGAGATCATTCTCCTCACAAGTTCTGATACTAGCCTTGTTTTCTCTTCTTGGGTTAGTGATGATATGGTTCTCCAGTTTTCTCCATCCTTCAGTTGGATGCCAAGGTTCAAAATGAATTTCGCGCAAGCATCTCCATTGCCAGTAAGACCTGGGATATATGGTTCCGTTGTGTATTCTAGCGTAGTGTGTATTGGACGGGTTTCTCTTCCGAACAATCTGATGTCTTTGGTCGCCTCGATTACGGAAGCTTTCTCTCCATCTTTGACTATCTCAGCATTCAAAGAAGTTACAGAACGCTGTTCACCCTTGTCCTGTTGGTCTCCAATAGCACCGACGACAGCGAGTGCAGATAAGTCGCCATTGCTTGGACTCATGGCGTTCGCAACGAGGTAAGCTATGCCCGCCGCGCTGATCTCATTTGCTCCGTCAATGCCATAAAAATGAGGATTTACGTGTACAAAGAGGGGAGAACCAAGGGCTTTTGGAGGATGGTGATCGAATATGAATACTCTTGATTTGGTCATATATTCAGTCATGTGGTCGATCTGTCCACTTCCAAGGTCAAGGAAAACATAATCTTTTTCCATCTCATCTGCCAATTCCTCAATCTTCTTTCTTCTTAGCTGCCTCAGAATTCTCAAGTGGAATCTTGCCCCAAGCCTATGCAGTGCGGAACACATGATTCCCGCGGCGGACAGACCATCTGCGTCAAGATGAGATATTACTCGTATCTTTGTGTTCTCTCGTGCTTCGTTCAGTAGTTTCGAAGCAGCATCGTTTATCTTCGCCTTGAACTTCTCGTAATCATGTTGTTCCATTTGATTCACCAGTTGCCACCATTTGTGCAAATCTTGGAACTCGTTCCATGAACCTACCAGAACGCTCAGTGTTTCATCATATAATGAGGTTACTAATCACAATTATAAAGTCACATCTCCACAATGAGAACATCGCGGCATGAAGGAGAAATCGGAGTCTCTGAGCAAACTATGGGGAAGAAAGAGTAAGGTGTAACCTCTCTACCTGACTAGCAAGACCATCTTTTCAGGAACATATTTCCAATCCTTCGGAAGTACTCCCTCTTTAATATAGTAACCAGACAAATGATGAATCTTGCTTTCGATCCTCTGCAATCCTTGCTTGCCGTGCAGATCCTTCTTATAGTTCTCGAGGTGCCTCCTGAGATTCACTGCAGTCCTCACTAAGTCAAACAAGTCCTGTGGAAGCGGTGGCGCGACGTCATGCTCCCTGAGTATCTCCGATATTTTCTTGCCTATTGTCTGCTTTGTGAGGGGAATACCGTATTGGTCTCGCAAAATCATCCCTATCATTGATTGGGAAACGCCTTTTCTAGCTAGTTCAACGATCTTGTCGGTGATTGCCTCTGATCCTATTTTGACCCACTCTGGGGCCTTAGTTCTTATAGGCCTCTTTGACTCAGATTTTCCGTGCGCCCTGCTATGCATTCTAGCCAATCTTAATCACCAGTCTTTATAGCGTCTCATGAATGTCTAGTATTCTTCTCGGATTTTGCAGCTCACTTGTTGAGTAGGATTAAATGCGTTTTTTTATAAACCTTTTCGGTCTTGAAGAAAGGGTTCTTTTGCATCGACAAATTCGTAGGATGTATCAAAAGCTATCTCTCTTTCAGAAACCATACCGCAAACTTGGTGAAGGCTTGGGATCGATGTGAAATACTATTCTTCTGCTCAAGACTCATCTCCGAGAAAGCCTTCCGTGTAGATCCATTTGGCACGAAAATCGGGTCGAAGCCAAATTGTATTCCACTTCTTTCCGATATCGAGATCTTCCCTCGTATCTCTCCGATAAATACTTTGGGCTCACGGTTGGGTTCGCAATATGAGACTGCAGATCTGAATAACGCACTCCTCTTGGAAATGTCTTTCAGCAACCTCAATATTCCTTTGCATCCGATGGTTTGATGGGTATACGAAGAGTATGGCCCGGGGAAACCCTTCAGCCAATCTATAAACAGACCAGCGTCTTCAACTACAACATTCCTGCCTATCTTGTCGGCAGTAGTTCTAGCAGAATCAGCGGCAACGTCCTTCAAACTACTGGCTTGGATCTCTCGGACCTTAGAACTAATTGGATTTACTTTGATGCCAAAGTTCCTTAATACTCCAGTGGCTTCAGCTATCTTGTGTGGGTTCTTCGACGCGAAGTTGATCTCAATCAGACTCGTTTGCATTGTATGGTATTCCTCTTGTTGCTTCACTTATTGCTTGTACGTTTGAAATACCTACCTCTTAACTCGATCTCGCGAATTCTCCGAAGGATTTCCTCGGTTTGACTTTCTCCAAGAGTAGCTCTGTATCCTTCGAGGATCGATCCAAAGCAATCAACAGAGTGTTTGTAGTGGGCACTCTGCAGAGCCCTTCGCATCAGATGCAAGTCAACACCCTTATCTTCGACGGATGAAGAGAACTCCCCAAGTCCGAAGTCAATGAAGAATACTTTGCCTGACTTTGTCAAGACCATATTTGAAGTGGTCAAGTCACCATGGACTATGTCGCTTTTATGAAGCATAGCGATTTGTTGCCCGATAGTACAGCAGACTTTCCTTCGTTCCTCATCCCCAAGAGAATCCAGTATATCCTTCACTTTCTCTCCTTCAACGAACTGCATTACTATCGTTGAGTCCTCCAAACTGACGAAATACAAGCTCGGGGTTGGAACCCCGACTCTACATGCTTCAAACATCAAACGTGCTTCCGATGCTGTTCTGGCTCTTCTGATTTCACGGTCAAGTTCGGGAACCCTGTATTCTTTGGGGGCTCTGCGTTTCCTTACGACATCCACGCCGTACCATTCTTCCTTGAACAGGTAAGCCTCAGCTCCTTTTTTGAATGGGAGAACATCATGCGTCTCCATCAACAACCCCCCAAGCAATCTCAATATCGTCAAGACGCCACTTTGGCTCAACGAAACTCTCTTCCACTTTGACAGTTATCCCAGCCTTGCAAGATTTCAATCCTGTCCAAGCTATCATAGCCCCATTGTCGCCGGCATACTCAAATGGAACTGCGTAAAATTGCGCTGAATGCTCCTTTGAGATCATCGAGATCATTTCTTGCAACCTTCTATTCGCGGCGACACCACCAGTCAACAATACCTCCTTTCTCTCAGTATGCGCCAAAGCCCTCTCTGTGACCTCTGAAAGCATGGAAAATGCCACTTCCTGAAGACTGTAACATATATCTTCTAGGCGTCGCTTGCCCCCATTCAAGATACCAGTAGCTGCAGTCAACAAACCTGAGAAAGAGAGATCCATTCCTTTGACGGTGTAAGGCAAACTTACGAAGTTCCTCCCCCTTGCAGCAAGTTGCTCGATCTTGGGCCCCCCAGGATGTGCCAACCCAGCTTCTCTTGCAAAAACATCTAACATGTTCCCAGCAGCAATATCAAGTGTCTCCCCAAAAACCCTGTAGCGCCCTGATTCAAAAGCTGCGACCATTGTGTTGCCACCGCTAACATATAACGCCAATGGGTTCCTCGCCCCCGTAACTAACTTACCCACTTCAATGTGTGCTAGACAGTGGTTGACACCAACAAGGGGTTTTCCTAGTAGGCATGCAAGCGTTCTTGCGGCTACTGCAACAACTCGAAGACAAGGTCCTAGTCCTGGACCCATTGAAAACGATACCACGTCAACTTTGTTTACGCTCAGCTTCGCAACGCTGAGTGCTTCTGCTATCAGCTTAGGTACAGCATCTGCATGATGTTCAGCTGCCTCCCGAGGGTGTATTCCTCCATTCTTCGGAACATACTCGCTCCGCTTGTTGGCTAGAACCTTTCCATCGCCTTCTACGATTCCAACCCCAATCGTATGAGCAGTACCCTCAATACCAAGGCAAATCAAAGGCTTAGATGGTCCCGACATAAGAGTCCATCCACAACACGGTCCAGTTGCAGTTTCGAAACGCGCGTCTTTTTCTCTTGAACTACACCTCAGCTTGGACCATTAATTAGCTTTCCCAAGCCGTCGTTTGACTACAACCTCCGACCGAACGCGCACTGGTCCCAGGCTTGAGGTAGCAAACTATACCCAAAAAACCCTACAGAATGAGATGGAGCCGATTCGAACAACGAAACCGCTCAGATCAATAAAATCAACTACTCTTCTTGCGGAATTCGGCGTATCCGCACTTGCCGCACGAGAAGCGGTCGTAGTGTTCGGCTAAGAAGGTTCCGGGGCCGCATCTGGGGCAGGATTTCAGTTTCCTCTGCAAGGTGCCTTCTGCAGAGATCCTGTAATAGGATGGTACTATAGTGCTCTTCTTCTCCTTCTTTTTTGGCTGTTCAGGTGAGGTCTTGCCTTTTGGTTGTTCCGCTGACATCTCACTTCTCCTCTTTCTTCTCTTGTTTCTTCTCTTCCTTCTTCTCCTCTTTCTTCTCTGGCTTCTTCTGCTCCTGCTGTTCCTCTTTCTTTTCCTGCTTTGGCTTCAGTCGGCTAATGAGATGCTCTGGTTCAATTAGTTTTGCCCGTTCTGCGGACTTATATATCAAGGCGGTTCCGTTCGCTTCATTTCTTCCATACTTTTGCTGCAGTGGTCTTAGGAAGACAGCTTCTGGCTCAACTCTGAGTGTCTCAGCCAGTTTTTTTCTGATTTCGACACGTTTGGGTGTTGCGGTTTTCTGGTGTGTGACCTTGAAACTGATCCGTCTTCTTTCGATAAGTTTGTCCTCTTGATCTGATATTACTTCGATTTGGAAGCTCATGTTGTCTCTTCCTCCATTCGGCTCAACACGCTATTGGCAAACTCTTTGATTTCATCATTCACGGTCACGATTACGACGCCCTCATTTGGTTGTCCGTATAGCAGCAGGCTACCTAGGGGGGCGAGTAATGTTACGGGAATGCCAAGTAGGTCTTCTTCTCCTTCTACAACTATCAGAGTCCTTTTGCTTTCTTTGAGTGCCTTGTTGATAACTTTCCATGCGGTTGCGGTTATCAACTCCGCGGGGTTCACTAGTGTGTATTTCTTTTCAGTATCATACTCCACTTTTTGTTCGGGGCCTCTCAATGTTTTCCCGTCTATGATTGAAAGATCTGGTTTTACTCCGGCCCAGATCATACTGCGGGTCACAATGTCTCCTACGGTTATAAGCTTAGGTGGTCTTGATTTCTTTACGAATTCAGCGGCCTTGGTTGCGGCTTCATGCTCCTTTCCCTTTATTAGGGTTCCGCGTGGCTTGCTCAGTTCATCTCTGAGCTCTTTGGGTAGCCTTAGTGTCTTGTTACCTAACCTTGATGGCATACCATCCTTTCCTCGTTACACCAAGTTTCCCAGCCACCGTAGATCCATTTGGATCCATCACTATGACGAAGCCTTGATAGTCTGTGGAGAAGTCAGAAGACTTGCATCCTTCGCATGACTGTCTGCTGCTTCTACTTGCAATCAGATGACAGTTTCTGCAAGCTTTTCCTTTCATTGATGATCTGTGTTCTCCTTAGAATTCTTGTTCGCAGACTAAAATAAAGAAACCCTTAAACATTTCGGTGAAGTCTCACTCTATTCGCTTGGTTGCTTAGATTCTTCGACTTGCTCCTTCTCCTTCGCTTCTTCTTTTTCCTTAGTCTTCTTTTTCTTCTCTTTCTCTTCCTTCTGTTCCTTCTCTTCTTCCGTCGGTTTCTTGGTTTCTTTCTCTTCTTTCTCTCCCTTCTCCTCTTTCTGGAACCAATCGATTCTTCCTAAGAATGGTTGTCTCATTGTGAGACCGATCTTTCCTCGTCTGCTGCCCTCGCCGAGCGAAATAGCGATGATCCTGACTCGGACCTTATCTCCTTCGCTTAATATCTTCTTTGAGTCCTTTGCGAATAGCTGAGATTTTTTCATGTTGTATGATATGAAGTCATCAGTCACTTGGCTTACGTGGCAGAGTCCGTCAGTCGGTCCCAACCTTATGAACGCGCCAAACTCAACAATCTCCACGACTTCTCCTTCCAGTACTTCTTGTACTTGAGGCTTGAAAGTGAGTACCTTAAAGGTGACATTGTGGTAAGCTCCACCGTCTCCTGGTATCAGCTTTCCAATTCCTACATCGATGACATCAACGATGCTTATCACAAATCCTATGTCAGGGTCAGATATCCCACCGTAGTCTTTGACCAACATATCCGTTGCCACTTTGGCAATATCCTCTCCGAGACGGTTGGGAGGTATCCTAATAATGTCTCTGACGGTTACTACCTTGTACATAGCGGTTCTTTCCTCCAAAATGGTCATAGGATTCTCTTAATCGCGGTTTCTCCAGTAATCATAAGGACCAGATTCATCTGTTAGACTATATCCCGAGTCGTTCAGATAGCCTTCCATTTCTAAATGAGATTTCTCCCTTACAAACAGTACCGGTACGCCTGTCCTGACCAGAGTCCTACGTAATCTACCATCATCAGTTGCTACAACCGCATTGATCTCCTTTGCGGCTCTGACAATTACATCATCCATTTCTTCGTTGTTTACGGAATCATAGTCTAGTTTCTTGAATCTCTCGGCAACCTTCAGAGCCAGCACCAACTTCTTCTTTCTTTTCTCTCCTTTCGAGCGTGACAGAACATCCCGAAGCTCCGACAATGTTCCAGAGAGGACTGTTGGTATAAACCTTACAGTCAAGACTCTTTCTATTTCGGTTGTCAGATCTATGTTACACTCAGGTAAGCTTATTAGTATACTTGAATCGAATAACACAATCGGCCAACTATGCTCTGTCTCTTTTCTTGACATGAGGCTGTAGCTCCATGGCTGTCGCTAGATCAGTTAGCTGATCTTACCCCAGCCGATCAATCTCCATCTACCCGAAATCCTCCTGCTTATGGCGACCCTCGAATTCTCCTCAGCGCAGACCGTCCTGTTCAGCTTGATGTCAGCCACATCACTTCTGGCACTGGTTACTAGACCGGCAGTGGTTGCGGTGCCAACATTGAGCATCAGTAGCTCATTAGTGCGTATTGGGGTTACAATTTCTTGTCCTACGGTTCCGACTGCTCTTTCCATCAGCGAGAAGTGTATTGTAGTCTGATCCCATATAGGCGGTAATGTCTCTGGCTTCCCGAGGACGTTCCCTACAAGTCCGTCTGCCTTGGTCAGAGATGGATCCAGGAGTGTTCCTACACCTATCAGACCGCCTGGCGTCGCTTCGGTTACTCTGACCTGTTTGCCTGCAGAGAGACTTGTGATCTTCGTAAATATGGGCGTATATCTCTCCTTCCCCCCTTCACTTACCTTTACGCCTGGCCGTATCTCGATTTCCTGGTCGACTTTCAGAACCCCCTGAATTATGGAGCCTCCAACTACTCCTCCCAGCAGATCTTTTGGTTCGGTTCCAGGCTTGTTGACGTCGAAAGATCGTGCCACAAACATTCGGACAGACCTGCTAAGGTCTCTTTCTGGAGTCGGTATCCTCTCTTCGATGGCTTTTATAACATAGTCGATGTTAGCACCATGTATGGCTGATATGGGTATGATAGGTACACTATCCGAAATGATCCCCTTGATAAACTGGGTAATCTGTTTGTAATTCTCCAATGCCTTCTCCTTTGGGATCAACTCGATTTTGTTCTGAACGACTACGATGTTCTTTATCCCGATTATTTTCAGGGCCACGAGGTGTTCTCTGGTTTGGGGCTGTGGACATTGCTCATTCGCCGCAATCACCAGAACCGCTCCGTCTATAATTGCCGCCCCTGACAACATGGTTGCCATCAGTATCTCATGACCGGGGGAATCGACAAAGGAGACCTTGCGAAGGATTTCCAGATCTCCC
This sequence comes from Candidatus Atabeyarchaeum deiterrae, assembly GCA_037310415.1. GTDB lineage: Archaea > Asgardarchaeota > Atabeyarchaeia > Atabeyarchaeales > Atabeyarchaeaceae > Atabeyarchaeum > Atabeyarchaeum deiterrae. Next base: position 416,545 of record CP147780.1, on the reverse strand, counting down.
CCGCAATGCGGGCATTTCCCTCCAGCGATTGCGTCAGTCGTGTAGCAATCTGGCGCTGAGCATTTAGAACACTTCATTATGGTTGCGTCGGCATATCCTAACTTTATGGTGACACCTCTTCTGAGTTCTTCTGAATGCCGTATCGTCCACTCGCCTGAAAGAGTCTTGACAAGGGTTGTCTTGCCATGATCAACATGACCAGTGGTACCTATGTTGATTTCAGCCTGGCGTGATATATCCTCATCACTCTCTTTATCGGCACTTCTCTTAATCTCTGGTCACCTCAACAAGATATCCTTCTGATCAAGAAGTCTGAATGAAACTACTTCTCCTCTTCCTTCTTCGCAACTCCACTGCTACCGATTATCTCTTCTAACGTTTTTTCTCCCTTTTTCGTCACTTTCGCGTTTACTTGGACTATTTCACGAGTGAGGGTGCTACCTCTTATCATTTTTCTTCTTCTCACACCCTTTTCCTTAGGGTGGTAGCCGGGGCTGCTTGCAAGGAGGATCTTTTTTCTTCCTTCTCCATGCAGATCTTCCCGCATTGGGAAACCGTCTTTGTCACTTCCGCCCGTGATCAGTATTTCATATCCTTTCAATCCCAGGGCATCGCCGTTAGCAGTCTCTCCTATTTTCCGGCCTAGGATGCTTCTTGCCTTGTCTTCACTTAGTTCCATTTGATATGCTCTTTTTGCATCAGGATCGGATACGACTAGTTTCACACCTGGCATTTTGAACTCATGCCTCCCGTCTTTGGACTAACACAGCTCTTTCTCACGTCTCAGTAGGTAATGACACATGGATTTTTATATCTATTTCTTCTCAAAAGGCGAAGATAGGGTTCTTTTTTCTCTTTATTTCGATTAATTCAGATAGGGTCTGAAGTTCTTCAGGCGATAACTCCCCTTCGAGCTTTGTTCGCATTATCCTAATATCTCCTTCAGGAACGTTTGCATACAATATGTCTCCTTCATTTACTTGCCGACCGACGAGGATATTGCCTCTTATTGACACCGCCACTGAACTTCCTTTGGTAGCTTGGAGGACTGTTTTTCCTTCGTCTTGAACCTGGGCGATCTCCCCTACATCATCTCCGTCCTTGTTCACTAGTGTCACTTTTGGCTTCACTACTCCTGCAAGGACTTCGACCCCCACTATAACTGGATGACTTCTTCTGAAGACGTATCCTGGTAGTATTCTGAATTTTGCAGGCATGACGACTGAACTTAGCGTCTTCTTCTTTTCTTCCTCCCTTTTCTGGATTACCCACTCCTCATACTCCTGTACCAATCTGTAGACGACATCATTCTTGAAGATGGGTACTCCCAGCCTCTCAGCTTCATCTTTCGCTTCTGGGAGAACTCTAACATTAAAACAGAGTATGACTGCAGATAGAGGTGCTTCGTTTTTCACAACGTAGGCTTCAGTAACATCTCTCTTTGATACTTCGCTAACATCAGCAATTCTGATCGGTATCTTTCGTTCCTCCAAGTATGAGACTGTTGCCTCGAGCGCCCCTAGTGTGTCAGCCTTCAGGATGATTCCCGTCTTATCGGTATTAATCTTGATCCGATTTATCTCCGAGGTGACTTCAGCCATCACACGTTTAACATCGGCGTCGGATGCAGCAACAATAAGTGGCGCTCCGGCTACAGCATGCTCAAGTTCGGGAGCGATAACTTTGACGCCTGCGGCAGCAGTAACTTCGTCAACGTGAATAAACTTGTCACGTGATTCACCTGTTTCAACCAAGGGTCTCGGCTGTACAAGACCCCGTACTTTGGTTTCTATCGCCCTGTCTTTCCCTCCGACAATAATCGTGTCTCCTTTTTTGAGAATCCCATTGTACACTATCACATCTATGGTAGTTCCAAAGCCGGGTTCATCCCTGACTTCGAGGATTGTTCCCCTAGCTGGGCCTTCCTCTACCTGAAGCCTACCCATCATGTAGCTTTGAGTGAGTCCGGCAAGTATGGCAAGAAGCTCGGGAATACCTTCACCCGTCTTGGCACTGGTTGGAATTATCGTCACAGTTCTTGTGAAGTCTTCAACTCGATCAAAGCGATCGGAAGTGAATCCCTCTCTTGAGAGCTCGCCCATCAATTCATACACTCTTTCGTCAACGTATCGCTTCGCGAAGCTGTCTTGTCTATTAATAGTATCTGTAAATGAAGCATTTTCGTTAGGTCTCCAGCCTTCAGTTCTATCAACTTTGTTGTAAGCTATCAGGAATGGAGTCTTCCTTGCTTTTAGAATGCTTACGGATTCGTAAGTCTGAGCTTCGAGTCCTTTGGTAAAATCAACCACAAGAATAGCCATGTCCGCTACAGCCCCTCCTCTTCTCCTTAGATTCATGAAGATCTCATGACCCGGGGTATCTATTATCAGGAGACCCGGAATCGTAAGCTTGATCTTGAACTTCTGGAGAAGATCTCCACAGATCTTTTCGATCGTGGAGACTGGAAGATACGAAGCACCTATGTGTTGCGTGAGCCCACCAGCTTCGCGTAGACTTACTGCTGTTCCGCGAATTCTGTCAAGTAACGTGGTTTTGCCAGCGTTTACATGCCCTAGAACTGCGACTATTGGCTGCCTGATAGGCAAGATTTATCCGCCCCTCTTAAGATGCATAGATAATGATTTAAGACGAGAGTTGGTGACGCAAATCAGCGAATTATGTGCTTCCGATGCTAAATGACTTTTCCAGTGCAGGTGATGAAATTGATTGAAGAGACCTTATTGGTATTAAAACCTGACGCCATCGTTAGAAGATTTGTAAGCGTGGAAGCGTTAAAAATTCTTCTGTCAAGAGGGTTTGGAGTCCGAGCATTTAAGGAGATGCTGGTTTCTTCTGAACTTGCCAGAAAACACTATTCAATTCATGAGAGCAAGCCATTCTATGAGTGGCTAATCAAGTTCATCACCTCTGGTCCTGTTCTTGCAATGCGGGTTGAGAGCGAAGGGGTAATTCAAGAAATAAGGAAGATGCTGGGCTCAACATTTGCGCACAAAGCTGAGCCCGAGTCCTTGAGAGGGAAATATGGAATATATGGAGGGGTCAATGTTGCGCATGCATCGGATAGTGACAAGACCTCATTAGAAGAGATTGGGCTTTGGGAAAGCGAAGTAGGTCTAAGTAGAAATCCTCAGAAAACTGTAGCCAAACAAATAGATGCTTACATCGAACTCTATGAATCCAAACCTTACACTGATCACACCCGAGAACTTCGCTCTGCTTGTATGGGAATCGTTGAAGGTAGGATCAAAGAGGAGACTGGTCGGAATACTTTATCAAGACTCCTTGCTTCAGAAATCCAAGATGCAGACAAAAAATACCTGAAGGGCTTTTCGGATGCAGTCCTCGAAACTTGCCTTATGGATCGAAGAAAGAAGTGAGCGCAGATCTCCGAGGCTATCTCCTAGTCGCCTTAGATTTCTTAGCTGCTCTCGTCTCCTTGGCTTTCTGTGCTTCTCTGAGTTTCTCTGAGTGTACTTTTGTCCATTTTAGCTTCCTAGGATCTCTTTTTAGCACAATCATGCTTTTTCTGCATTTTGATGAGCAGAAATTCATTGCGACGCCGTCATTTTTGACGTAGATAATCCCTGTGCCAGCTTTGATGTTTGATCCGCAGAACAGGCACCTTGTCTCCCTTACCATTAGCATCACCTACTGCTGCAAGTTGCTCTTTTGTCCTTGGTTTTCTGCTCATGAAGTCCTAAGTTTTCTTGCTTCTCTCTCGGTATCTCGTAGTATGAGAGTGTCTCCAACTCTGACAGGACCTTTGACATTTCTTGTGAGTATTCTTCCCTTGTCTCGGCCTTCGAGGACTCTAACCTTTACCTGTGTTATCTCCCCTGTGACGCCTGTTCTTCCCACGACCTGTATAACTTCCGCAGGTATAGACAGATCCTCCGTTCCGGGTCCCCTTGACATACTACCCATTCACCTACAAGCATCATCTTTGCATGTAATGAAAGAAGGATTCTCAAGATCCGTTTCTTGGGGTACGTTCGGCTCCTTTCCGAAAACGCTACCCTCTAGTTAATCATTCTTTCTTCGGTTTTCCAGTCTCTCTTATTTCCTTCAATTTCTCTACGATTTCCTTGACGATTTTCTCTGCTTCGCCACCTTCCGTGATCGCCACTGCAGCAGCAGGTACGTCTATTCCACAAGCGTTCCCGAGTTTTTCCTTACTTGGAACGAAAATGAACGGTATCTTCTTCTCATCGCAGATGTACGGTATTGGAGCAACGATTTCGGGCGGATCAACGTCTGCAGCAATAACTACCAGTTTTGCTATGCCTCTTTCAATAGTCTTGGTGGCCTCATTTGTTCCTCTCTTGACTTTTCCACTTTTCCTTGCAAGCTCGATCGCATGGTATGCCTTATCAACAAGCTCCTTCGGAGCCTCAAACTTCTTAGACAAAAGATACATCACCCCTTATCAGAGGATCATCTCCGATTCATGTCAGGACTGGTGGTATCTTCGTAAAGCAGATTCACATAAAAGGCTTGTGCTCGAAATGTGTTTGATGCACTTTTCAGGTCATGGCTTGTCACTTCATTCTTTGTATCCACCTTCTCCGTTTAGCATACTGCCTCGGTTCGAATCCTCGCATCGTGAGCCACTCCGACAGTTTTCCTCCCAGCACCAGATTTGCTTCTCCTAGGGCATCTGTATTCCGCGACTCTGTCAAGTACATTACAGTCCTCAGCTCTTTTGCTATTCTGAGAACCATAGCTCTGAGAGTCTCTTCATCACCCATGTATGCGGGCTTCAGAAAAGGTAGTGCTACTCCTGCAACATCTGCCCCTAACGCGATCGCTTTTGCCACATCTATTCCATTTCTTACTCCGCCAGTCGCTATTGTCTTTAACCCCTCAACAGTCGAGACTTCAACGATGCTGGCGGCAGTCGAGATTCCCCAATCTCTGAAAGTGAAACCTAGAGGGATAGCGTCACAATTATTAGTTCCTTTGCCAAGCTGTCGGTAGGCTTCCACTGCAGGCCAACTAGTTCCGCCAGCTCCGCCGACGTCAACACCTTTTACGTTGATTTCAGCGAATCTGAGAGCTTGTTCGTAAGCGATTCCACATCCTGTTTCTTTTGTTATGACGGGGACCTCAAGTTGGTCGGCGATATCAGCAATCTTCTTGAATGTCTGCTTGGTGCTTGTTTCCCCTTCTGGTTGAACTGCTTCCTGAAGTGGATTGAGATGGATCGCTAATGCGTCAGCATCTATCATCTCGACAGCTTTCTTGGCTTCTCTGACTCCATATCCTCTGGAAAGCTGAGGAGCGCCTAAGTTACCTATGACAAGTATGTCTGGAGCGACTTTTCGGACTACTGAAAAGGTCTCCACGAGCGAAGCGTCCTCAATGGCTGCTCTCTGGCTTCCCACACCCATGCCAATCCCTGTTTCCTGTGCAACCCTTGCCAGAGTCTCATTGATTCTCTTGGTTGTTGGGTGTCCGCCAGTCATTCCAGCAATAATCAAGGGAAAAGCCAGTTTCCTATCGAATAGTTCTGTCTCCGTCTTCACTTCACTCATATCTATTTCGGGAATGGCATTGTGAATCAGTTCAACATCCTGGAATCCGGTTTTCTTCTGCAACGCTTGCACATCTTTGGTTAAACATATACGAATATGGTCGAGTTTCCTCTCACTTGTGAGGCGGTTCGGAGGTATCTGTTCTTTTTCCCTCGGTTTTGCGGCACTTTTTCTCAACTTTTTCTACCTCCAGGAAATCCAATCTCTAAGCGAGGATCAGAACATCAGTTAATCTCAGATCAACCCTAGTTGGAAACGAGAACGCAGTAGTATTATATTGTAGTTTTGCCTCTTGAAGAATCTAATCTTCGATTTCATTATTAATGTTGAGGCTGGTGCCCCAGGCTATGGCGAAGAGAAAGAATGTTCTACTGAAACTGGGCGGTAGCATAGTTACGTACAAGGGCTCCACGAATTTCCCGCTCAGCCCAAAGGGAATATGGGATAATGCGACCAGATTTATGAATACTGAAGTAGTTAGGAGAATTTGCCAAGAAATAAAAACTTGCCTTCCTAACCTTGGATATTTGATCGTAGTCCATGGAGCAGGGATATTTGGTCATTTCCCAGTCAGTAGTTTCCTTGAAGTAGATCCTCTCGAACAGAGACTAGTCGGATGGCCTTTGACTCTGTACTCTGTTCAGCTAGAGAACACCATTTTCATGAATGAGATGCTCAGCAGTGGTATTCCGGCGGTCAGCATTCCTCCTCATTCATTGTTTACTGTCACTAGCAGGGACACAGAACGACCGTGGGTTGGTATTGATGCATTGTTTGACTGTCCCAGATTAGAGCGATTAGTTGAACATTACACGCCTGTTCTCTTCGGGGACATTGTTTTTGATCAAAATGGAGATGCGAGCGTCCTTTCAGGTGATACCATACTTTACCTGTGCGCAAGAGAGCTGAAGGACGTGGATCTCGTAATTGCAGGTACAGATGTTCAAGGGATTTTTACGGATGACCCGAAGAAGAATTCCAGAGCTAAGCTCGTCGAGACAATAACCCTGTCTGAGAAAGATAAGTTCAGTCCGAGGGAGAGTTCTAGTCTGGATGTCGACGGGGGCATGGGCAGAAAGTTCAAAGAGCTAATGTCTATCGCGAGGCTGGGGATCCCATCAATGGTGATTAATGCTCTCCAAGAAGGTAACATCTTAAAGGCTCTAAGAGGCGAGAAAGTGGGTACTTCGATTTTACCTTGATCTGCGGCATTCCGGTCTAGCCTTCTGTCGCTACCCCTCCTTCAGTCTTGCTAGTTTGTATCACTGTTCCTCCAGCCTTTTCGATTTCTCTCCCAACATCATGGTCGTTGGAGCAAGGAGACCACCGTTTTCAAACGGTGAAGGAATTGCTCCTTCCTTCTGGGAGTTCTTAAGACACTAGCGGCAACATTATGCTTTGTGTTTGAGTGTGTGGAGAGAGGTTATCAGGTCCGTAGAGTTGAACCTACTCCCCTTGACGAGGGTGAAGCAGAATAAACTCTTCTCTCTATTTTCCGAATACGTTGGCGTCGCCAACGAAGTCCTCTCCACTCTCAAGTCCGAGAAGCCACACACGGAAAACCAGCTCCACCACCTCACCTACACGAAAATGTGCGAGAAGTCCGAGCTTCCAGCCCAACTCGTATGCGCAGCTCGACGCGAGGTCTGGGCGAAGCGGAAGCACAAGATCTCTGGGTTCAGGCGCCTGCCAGTCTCCTACAACGTTCCACGAAGCGCCTCGCTTACCCAGACAAAGCGCTGCAATCCGGTTCTGAGTGTGGCGACGCTCAATGGAAGGCTCGGTCTACCCGTCGCCAAAGATGGCGCGTGGCGAAGACTCGGGCAGCTGCTCCAAGGCGGCTGGACATTCACCGAGTTTAAACTGCTCGACTCGCAGTTGACCAGGGTCACGCTTAAGCGAACATTCGCGGTCGCCGAACCCACGACAAGTCGTGTGGCTGTCGGCGTGGATGTCGGGGTCGGCACCCTCGCTGCCGTGACGGTCTTCAACGCCGGGAGAGCTGGACGGCAGCTGTACTTTGGGCGCGATGTGTGGCGGGTTAAGCGCGACCTTGGCGTCCGTCGCTCCAAGCTTCAGGCTCACGCCTCTACGGGTTCTAGAAGGGCGCGGCGCGTCCTCGGAGAACTCAGAGGATATGAGCACAACTTCGCCAAGACGAGGTGCTACCAAGAAGCGCATAGGATAGTCGTCCTCGCCAAACAACACGGCGGCACTATCGCCGTAGAAGACCTCAAGGGGTCGAAGAGCACGAAGCTCAGTCGAAAGTCGAACCGGAAGGTGAAGCGGATGCCCTACTCGATGTTTAGGCAGGCGATTCAGAGCGTAGCTTGGCAGGAAGGCGTTGAGGTTAGCCTGGTCAGTCCACGGAACACGTCGCAGGTATGCTCGAAGTGCGGTGCACGAGGCGTTAGGAACGGAAGCCGGTTCAAATGCGGTTGCGGGTTCGCCGCCAACGCGGATAGAAACGCGTCGGTGAACATCGCTAAACTGCTCTGGGAGCGGACCACCAAACAACGTGCTCAAACACCTTATCCCGTCCAGTTTTCCCAGAGTGAGGCTGCTGTCAACCAGCCCGTCCGGTGCCATGACGGTGAGCAAGCACTAGTTAGCAACAATGCTCCTCACCACGAGCACAAACCACCTACTTCAATAGGTGGTAGTTGACTTATTCAAATCGGTGTCTCGAACAAAGCTGAAAGGTTACGTGTTAGTCCCGTACAGGCATTGATGCCCATTGGTCAGCGGTGCGAATTTCTTTCCTACTTTTGGATTCCTCGGAACTGTAGGTTATCTGAGGGTTTTCACTTGAACTCCAAAGCAGATTTGTTCGCATCTAGGATGAGGTGTTTACCCGTGGTTAGCTTCTCGATGTCTATGTGGTCAATGCATGGGATTCCGCCAATGATGCATCCGACTGCCACAATTGCCTCACACTCTTTTAGGACGAGTCCTTTCGGTCCTTTGCCATTCTTAGACATTTGATAAAGTACATAGGAGCCAACAGTCGATCCCTTTCCCGTCGGGAATACAAGGATCTTCCCCGTGATCGATTTTCCCTCTAGCTCATGTCCCCGTTCCACAATCGTTCCAGTTGACGGATCAACACCACCGTAGAATGAGATGCTTTGTTTCGTTACGAGTGCTTCCCCTTCTGCTTTGCCTCTGTAGATTTTTCTTCCTTTTAGCTGCATCTACCTAAGCGCCTCCTCAATGCATTCATCGATGGACATCAATTTTACCTTGAACCTGTTTTTCCCTGATCCGTAATAGCAGCCCTTAGCTGAGTCGGTGGCTAATCCAACAAATCTCCCTTTTATGGGAGCCACGACACAGCAAGTATCTGCAGCAACCTTGGCTCCAGCTCCTTCGATCATTTTGGTGAAACCCATCCGGTCTGCCATTTGCTTCGTAGGGCGTGCAGTCGTTATCCAGACCTCTTTCTTCACTTGTTTTCCTTTCAATTTGTTGGCAATGTATTCGAGTTCAGCCAATGTCGCGTGTGGGCAACCAATACTGACAAAATCGATAGATGTTTCTTGATTCAAAGCATTGATCGCAGCTTTAATGTCCTCATCCGTAACCGTAACTGTTTCAACAGGAATTTGGCTGACTCTATCGGGAGTGATCCCCTCAATGTGGAAGAGGGCAACTCCCCCATAGGTAGCATAGGAAGCACAAAGGGATTTGAGTTCCTCGACTGATGCGCTTGGGATTCCTGTGATATAACTAATCTTTTCCCCCAACTTTTCGCCCAGAACCTTTCCTAAAGCGCCAAATTCGTATGTCCCATTCAGTTTTGCCTGTACTTGGGCTTTCACTTGTGGTTGTCTCTTGTTGTCCAGATGAAAACCATATTCCGGTGTTCTTCCAGTCAATGCTGCACCAAGGGCACTGGGCCCCCCCTCACGGTTGGTTCGGGCTCCCAGTACCGAGTTAGCATAGCAGATTGCGCTGCTCTCTCCCCATGATATGTGTTCACCAAAGTGGGGTACGTTTCCGACAAGATAAGGGGTACATGTACATGTTGTGATAACCCCCATTCGGAAGAACGCATCGATTACACGCTGTTGATTTCTGGCGAAATCCTCACTTATCCCAAGTTTCTTCCAATCTTCAAGATCCATACCTGCTGGATTCAACGTAGTAAGTACACGAACCTTCCCATCTTTAGCCATCTCAGCCAGCCACTCAAGCCCCGCTTCTTCAAGATTTGCATAACTTACACCAGAGATTTGGACTGAACTAACGGGAATCATCCGTTCGGCTTCATAGATCTCCCCCAAGGTAACTAGTATCTCCATCGCTTTCTGAGTGGCATAGCCGTACTCGCCATCAGCCATCTTCTTCTCTTCAGTAGTTAGTTTCATAGATCATTCCTCGATATACTTTTTCAAATCAACTTTGGGGAATTCAACGCGAGCGAAGTTCTTTCCCTTCGTTACTAGTGGCGCTGTCAGGTCAAACCCTACCTTGTTGGTCATTTTGGTCTGCGGATCGGCACTCGGATCCAGACTGGATCCCGGTTCCTTCCCTTTGTTTATTAGTCCCCGGTCTGCTTGGAACCTTGTGGCCATCGCCCACTCCACTTGGAGTGGATCATAGATGTTAATGTCCTTATCGACTACGAATACATGTTTACAGCTCGAATGACCAGCGAAGGCTGCAAGAATTGCTTTCTTCCCATCGTCTTCGTTTTTCTTGTCGATCTTGACTATTGCATGGAGCCATGAACATCCTCCAGGATTCACATTGACATCAAGGCATCTGACACCCGACTCTGTAACCTTCTTGAAAATCGTTGGCTCTCGAGGCATTCCCATAAGTAATTTATGCTCTAGGGCACCAGGGAGAAGAGCTTGCCATATAGGGTCTCTCCTATGAGTGATCTTACGGACTTCGAAAACGGGCTCCTGCCTAATAATATCGAAGGTCTCGGTTAAGTCGACGAATGGCCCCTCAGCGGCTCTTTCTTTCATAAAAACCCTACCCTCGAGCACTACCTCGCAATCAGCGGGAATCATGAGATTCACCGATTTCGCTTTTGTAACTCGCATTTTCTCAAGGGCGTTTGCGATGTAGAGTTCATCAATTCCAGTCTGAACAGAGGTCGCAGCAGCGACCAGGACATTAGGAGTATTGCCAACGCAGAATGCCGCCTCAACTTCTTCATTTCGCTCAAGGAATTTGTAAAAATCTCTGCCCTGAATAATCCTAGTACTCATCTTATTGTTGGAGATCTGCATAGCTCGGTGGAAGTCCAAGTTCTGTCCATACTCAGGATCTCTTGTAATAACCACTGCCGAAGAGATGTACCTTCCTCCATCTGCTTTATTGTGCATTAGAATGGGCAACTTGTTGAGGTCGACAGTCCCCATATCGACTTCTTGACACGGAGCGTTCTTGGTCTCCTCTGGTTGGCTGCGTTGGTCAATCGCCTTTGTGAGTTTTGGGATTAGGTCAGCAGTTGTGATTCCGAAGTACTTGGCGATGCTTTCTTTTGTACAAAAGACGTTTCCAGCTACCCGAAATCCTTTGTTTTCCTTAATACTCTCAAACAGCACAGGTGTCGGCTCAGCCGCCTTCAAAACAGCAGCTGCCTCCACATCACCTGAAACTACTTTCCTTATTCTATAGAGGTTTCCCTCTCTCTCTAGTTTGTCAACATATTGCCGAAAATCCATTTCTCACTTCCACCACCATGTCACATGCTAAGCGCCAATAGTTGTTTTCCAAACTTCATACCCAGCAGCTTGAAGTGCGCTGGCAACCTTGTCTCGTAGCTTCACGCTGGGTGTTAAAGCAATCATGTTTCCGCCACGGCCTGTTCCAGTTACTTTCGCTCCCAAAGCGCCTGCTTTTCTGGAGATCACAACCATTGAGTCAAGAACCTCATTCGATACTGTGATCTTCTGAAGTAGTGTGTGGTTTTTGTCCATTAACTTTCCAACTAGCGGCAAGTCGAAATTCTCCAGAGCCTGTCGCCCCTGAGCGACCAATTTTGAATATTCCCCGATAATATCGTCAAACCATTTGGGATCCTTGTCTTTCAACTTTTTAACAGCATCAACCACCTCTTTGGTATCCGAGGTGATCCCGGAGCTGCCAATAACAAGTTCCACGACGTTCTTCAATTTGGTGGTGTCCATTGTGTTTGGACCGCCCTTCATGTTCTTGACAAAATACACCAATCCCCCAAATGTTGAAGCAGTATTATCAATTCCGCTGGGGGTTCCATGATACCCCTTCTCCCCTTCATAGGCCGCATCGTTTATCCTTGTATCATTCCAATTGAGCTTGAATTCATCAGTTATTGCTCGCGCTATCGCAACACAGCTAGCAGCTGAAGCCCCCACTCCACTTGAGCAGATTAGATCCCCACCAAGAGTGATACGCAGACCCTGCTTTTCGGTATCGACTCCCATAAATTTGAGAACGTTTTTGATGGAAATCTGTTGTTCCTCGTACTTATCTTTCTTGTATCCTGGAACCTCGGGACGGTTGTCAATCAACTCATACCCTTTGCGTGGGATCCTATCGATTATGGCTGTGGTTTTTGCACCAAGCGCTGATGCCAACGCTGGCAAACCATAGACCACAAAGTGTTCCCCGAAAAGGATAGTCTTACCGTAGCCATATCCTTTTCCCAATTCTGTTTTCCTCCATACTAATATTGTAGTCAACCTATCTCTCCTTGGGAGATAACTTGACTTCCAAGAGTCTTGCGGTTCCAGCTACCGTGGCAACAATCGTTGAAGCCGACGATCCAAGTCCTGCTCCAACAGGGATCTGAGAGTCTATTCTTAGATCTATCCCTCTTTTTTGAGTTGCATTCTCCAATACTTCTGTGATGGCAAAATGAATTGGATCCAGTATCTTTTTGGTTGCCTCTCTTCCCAGGAGCGTCTGGAATCTTCCGTCTTCGTATTCGCCTCTTACATGCAGAGAGGCAGACTCTATGACTATCTTCTTGTCTTTTCTCTCATCTACTCTAACATAGCTTCTCCTGTCTATCGCCACTGCCAAGGCTGGTTTACCGTAGACAACTCCGTGTTCTCCCGCGATTATCAATTTGCCAGGCGCTGTGGCAATAACGCCACTCTCCAGAGTTTTCCTGTGACTCGGATGGTGTTGGATGCGGTATTACCCTCCTAAATAGTCCAAACTCCCACTCCATCATGGAGATATCTCTTTCTGTAAAAATGCGCAAGATAATAAAAGAAATTAGCGCACTGGGTTTGCCTCGACATTATGCTTTCTCGGGCTATGAGCTCAATAAGCGTCGACTAAACCTGTTTAGATTCGAATTCGTCTACCGTAACTCCCATCTCCTTGCCCATCGGAAGCTCTCCTCTTTCCCTGAGAACTTGGCGAGCAAGTAACGAGTATACCAGGGCGAGGGCTCTTCTTCCTTTATTGTTCGTCGGTATTACTAAGTCTATGTTTGTCGCGACATTGTCGGTATCACATAGCGCAATGACTGGAATTCCAATAACAAGTGCTTCCTCTAGTGCTTGAACGTCAGCCCTAGGATCAGTGATAATAATGATGTCTGGCTCCATGTAGGTATCAAGAAAAGGATTTGTAAGTGTTCCTGGTACTATTCTTCCGATCACGGGCTTTGCTCTTGCTAACTCACTGAATTTCTGAACAGGTCTCTGACCATACTGTCTGCAGGAGGCCGCGATGACTTTAGATGGTTCGTATCTCGCTATTAGTTTTCCAGCGACCCGTATGCGTTCATCGGCTTTTCTGATGTCAAGAACATAGAGTCCGTCTGAACGAACCCGGTACACAAAAGGCGACATGCTTTCAGTTCGAACTTGAGTTCCGATGTGCATTCCCGCTGCGAGATAGTCGTCTAAGGGTATCAATAACTCTTCGCTTTTAATCTCCATGGACATAGCTTTCTCTCCACACATACGATTGAACTATAGTGTCCTTTTATTCCTAATTTAGGCTATGACTCCTCTTGACCCGGCGTAAAGATCATTATGTCCTCCAATAGATCGACCTGAGACAACAGCATTCTTCTACAGCAATATCTCTTCACTCCTAATTCATCGAGGACCCTCTTGGGCTCTTCTCCTTGTCTGGTTCTACGTATAAACTCTTCCCACTTGTCTCCTATGGGTTTTCCACAAGTGAAGCATCTGACTGGAATCATCATTCTTGTTCTCACCGTTCTTAGACTGAGAAGTGACAAATTAACCCTAACTTCATCTATAAGACTTCTGCTTTCTGGCTCTCGCCCCATGTCCTCCGAACTTCTTTGGTTCAGTTCTCCTTGAATCGCCTGCTAACATCGTTCTATCATATTCCGTAAAGCTTTTCTTAAGCTTAGCATCTTTGTGCCATCTAACCAGTCCCCTCGCGATCGATGTTCGAGCGGCTTCCGCTTGGCCCATGAATCCTCCGCCGTGGACATCCACGTCAATATCTATTTTCTTTACTCTGTCATCTGTTGCCAGAAGCAGAGGCTCCATCATCTTCAGCCTGGCAAGCTCAGGTGTTACGATTTCAACTGGGATGTTGTTAATCCTAACCCTACCTTTTCCTTCTTTTACTACGGCTCTTGCTATTGCAGTTTTTCTTTTGCCACTGGTCAAGAGGATCTTCATTTTTCTCACCCGGTTCTATTTCTGCGACAAAGGTCTCCAGCCCAATTCCTTTGAGATCTCTTCGAGTCTCACGAACCTACCTCTGAGTCTCTCCATTCGAGCCTCGGGCAGCAATTCAAACTTAGTGCTCTTGAGTTCGGGTGGAACGCCTATGAAAACAGCAAGGCGTCTGAATGCCTCTTTTCCTCGAACTCTGTCCCAAGGTAGCATGCCGCGTATTGTCCTTCTCAGTATTCCATCTGGTCTTCTTTGGTGGAAGGGACCTTTGGCAGGGTTGACTAGTGTTCTTATTCTAAGTCTTTCCTTATACTCTTGAATGAGGTTGCCGTAACTTCCAGATACGAGAATCTTGTCAGCATTAACTATGGTGATCTTCTCGCCGCACAGAAGTCTCTTGGCAACTCTACTTGCCAATCTTCCTAGTATGTGTCCATCGGCATCGATGAATGCTTGGTGGCCAGTTGCTTTGATCATTAGCATCTCACTCCATAACTTTCACTTTCGTACCTTTGGGATTCTTTGAAACTAGCTCGGATATGGTCAACACTTTGCCCTTAGCTCTTTCGATTTTCTCTCTTGCTGCTTTGGAAAACGAGAGGGCGGCTACCGAGACTTCATGATTGATTTCTCCTGATGCGAGAACCTTACCCGGAACGAGTACGGTGTCTTTTGCCTTTGTATACCTGTTTATTCTGGAAAGATTGACTTCTGACCTTCTTCGTTTTGATCTCTGTATTTTCTCAGACACACAGCGCCAGATTTCAGCTTTCTGTTCGTTTGATTTCTTCTTCAGTTCCCTTGTCAGTTGCACGACATTGGGATCTGTGGAACCCGTTCTCTTAGGCATTATATTATCACCTTTGTACTGCTATGGTAGCCTTAGCTTCCTCAAGTTGTTTGACTAATTCTTGTGATTTGCTTAATAGCATTTGGCTTGCATGCTCGACTATCTTCTCAGGAGGTATGGCTCCAGTTGATTCCACATAGAATATGAAAGTTGTCTCATCCCAGCGGACTTTGACTGAATCGTATCTGCATACTTCTTCGCAGGTCCTGCATAACGAACAACTGAGTTCGTTGACAAATTCAATTGTGTCCCCTTTCATCTGGATTATGTTGCGAGGGCAAGCTTCAACACAGTCACCGCACTTCTCACACTTCTCCTTGTTCAATTCAAGAATCGGAAGGTATTTGTAGCTGGCTATGGATGCTTGCCATTTCATGTGTTCCTTTCCGGTTCCTAATCGAGCATAAGCTTCGAGAACTACATGCTGACCTCTGCTCAGTTTGACCAAAGGAATTCTCGGTGTAGATGGCTCAACCTGCGGCACCTGCGACTTAAGGTCGCCCGAGTACACTGTCACAGGTCCATCAACAGCTTTCTTATCGAGAGTGAATACAACTTGGCACCGGGGGCATCCAGTTCCTTTGCATTCGCATTCTTCAGGTTTGGAGAACATCTTCAGATCGGTTTTTATCGGGATTAAACCCAGCCGGTGTGCAAGTACCTCGTCATACATTGGTGATGTATTCTCAACTATTATGACATCCTCTATCGCCAAGGAGGGTACTTCGCTAATCATTATCCGTCTCAAGGCATTCGCAAGTGAAGCACGAACACCCCGCAACAGAAACTTCATGTGTACGTTATCTTTCTCTAAGATTTCAATCTCCATTAATCACACCTGTACACAAAATTAAGACGCAGAACGAACCGAGTCATGAAAGAAGCAGATAAGCCCGTTGTTATTTTAATTTTTCTCTAATGACACTCGCAACACCAACTTGCTGACATTCTTATGTGATTCTTCGAGTAAACGTGGAAAGGTGATCCTCCCTAGACGCGCCGACCTCGTCTTCCACCTGGTCGTCTTGTTCCGTCGTGCGGGATTGGAGTACATTCTTCTATTCTGCCTATTCTCAGACCAGCTCTTGCTAATGCTCTGATGGCAGCTTGGGCGCCTGGACCAGGAGTCTTAGGTCCGTGCCCTCCTGGCGCTCTGACCTTAATATGAACTCCTCTGATGCCCTTGTCCATCGCTTCTTGTGCAGCCCTGAATGATGCCTGCATGGCAGCATAGGGAGTCGCTTCATCTCGATCAGCTTTAACTATCATTCCACCCGATGCCCTTGCCATCGTTTCAGCCCCTGTCAAATCTGTAATATGTATTATCGTGTCGTTATATGAACTGAAGATATGAGCTACTCCCCATCTCATTCTCCGCCCGTCATCTACTACTGGTTCTCTCGTTCTCTCCTTCTTCTTTGTCTCCTCTTCGGAGATTTCTCCTCGTACTTCCTCTGCTTTCTTCACTTCTTTTGTAGCCTGCTTTGGTGCTTCCTTAGTGACGTCTTTGGGAGCCTGCTTCGTAGTCTGTTTTGGTGCTTGTTTTCCAGCTTCTTTTGCTACTTCTTTTGTCTTCTCTTTGCTGCTCTTCTTCTTTTTCCGCTCACTCAATCTCAGCTAGCCTCCACATACTTGCCAAAACTTCGGTCGGTGTGGCGAATTAAAAATAAATACCAATTATCAGCCTTCGGTGTGCTCCTTATTCGCCGGTTTTGGCGAATGCGCTCCTGACTTGCTCGAACTTTTCTTCGTCTCTTCTGTCTGCTTTTTCTCTTCCATTGCTAATGGTTTCTGGCTTGCGAATGGGCTGTTCGGTGCATAGCTTATCTTTGATTCTTCTTCGAGTTTCGTGATTCTTCCTGGTGATCTTGCGACGCTGCCCGATATGGCGATGTGCCCGTGCACGATTAGTTGTCTGGCTTGGTGAATTGATTTTGCCAACCCCAACTTGTAGACTACTGTTTGGAGTCTTCTTTCAAGAGTGTTAGTTAGATTCAGATTTAGTACATCGTCTATTGTTGAATTTTCCTGCACCAGTCCCATTCTGTGTAATCTTCCAACGAGCCTCTTTTCTTCCTTTTCTTTTTCTTCTGGTGGCAACGAGAGGATTTCTCTTGCCCGCTTGCGGAAGTCTCCAAGAAGTGTCCGCGAGATCCAGACTTCTCTCTTGTTTCTTAATCCATACTTGCCGACAAGAATTATCTCTGACCGGATTCTCTCCTTCTGCCAAGGGTGACCTGGTTTGACGTACTTCTTCCTTAGTTTCTTGATGTCTCCCAATTGGTTCAACCTCTGAATTGAGTTTCAGTGTTAGCGATCCTCATCTACTTCACTGCTCTTGCTTTCTTCTTGCTGACTCCCACGCTCTGACCCGTTCTTCCAGTCGTTCTTGTGTGTTGGCCACGCACTTTCAAACCAAGTGAATGTCTTATTCCTTTCCAGCTCTTTGTGGCTTTCATTCTTTCGATATCCATTCTAGTCGTCAGTTTTAAATCAGGTCCTAGAAGATGTATATCTTTGCCAGTTGCGACGTCCTTACGTCTATTGAGTAACCAGCTTGGTATCCCGATTTTTGACAGATCTTGAATTACTTTTTCGAGTTCCTTGGCCTGAACATCGGATAGATTACCTGTTCTTATCTCGGGATCCAATCCTGCTATCTTTATCGCTGCGTATGCGGTTCTTATGCCTACTCCTTCGATTTTGGCCAATGCGTAGGACAGCTTCGCTGAGCCATCAAGATCAGTTCCAACTATTCTCACGATGTGTCTGTACGCCTCTGTCATGCTGGAACACCCTTTGAGCTAGTTGTTGTTCACTCAAACGACAGTAAATTGACACATGAATGCAGGTGAATAAGGTCTCCTGGTCAGTTCTCATAGAACGTAGTTGATTTAACGAGAGAAATACTAGTAACTATTTAACATTTTCTCTCCTCTTGTCGCCCTAGTGACACGTTTGAGGAAACGTTGGATTCGCTATCCCTCTGTCTCAGATGGGGAATCAGTCTTTGTCGGCACGGAAAGTCAATACCATCTTTGAGAACTTGAATTTCCCAAAACCACATTCTTTGAGTGTGTTCCTGAACTTCTGAATGAAAGGGTAATACGTGAACTCTGAGATGGCAGTGCCCGCCCACTCACCATCAAAAACATCATCACTTCTGAGATGCATAGGCTGTATTCCACCAATTCTTCCATTCTGCTTAAGACCTTCGTTTATGTTCATCAATACCTTGACATAGTCATCTTCTTTGATATAGTGCCAGAATAGGAAAGTAGTTGCAGCATCGAAATCTCCTCCGAGAGCACGCAGAGCTTCGTCTCTAATATCGGCCATTACAAAGTCAATTTCTGCAATGCTCTTCCGGTAACTCGAAGACAACTCTTGATACCTGACAACTGCTTCCGAGTACAGATTCTCATCAACTTCGACACCCGAGACATGTCCTTGTGGTCCCACTGCTTCGGCAAGTTGGATTGTGCTCGTGCCTGCTCCGCATCCTATGTCAATAGCGTTTGTTCCGGGCTTTATGCCGATAATCCCCAATGCTCTTTTTCTTCCTTCTTGCATCAATTCAGCACGGAGACCTATCGATATTGCAATCATTTCTCTTGCTCTTGTCAACTCATCTTCAGGCTCGCCACGAACCATACGTCTCCAATTCCTAGCAAGTTCTATGTGCTGCCCTCTGAGTAGTTCGCCACAATACTTGCGAGACAGGAGTTCATCTGTCTTTGTTTTGATATCTTTTGCTTCCTCAGCATGACCCGAGCGCCGCGACCATCTGTAGTGAGTGACTCCATCTGAACCGTCTTCTTGTCTTACCACGGCATATGAGGCTAGCGCGTCAAGAAATAGTTTCACTTTGCTTTTCATACTTGGATTGTAGTTAGCTGCGTCACAAAGCCCATCGATCGTCAAGGGTTTCGAGAGTATTCTTTGGTACCCTTCTTCTATAGCCGTCTGAATAGTTATGAGTCTCAGACCTCTTCGAATTGCTTTTGCCAATCGGTATTTTGTGATCAAATTCATGTGTGAGCGATCCTCCGATAACGATTCTTTGCGAAACCATTAAAACTCCCCTCGTACGTCTGCGTAGGACTAGTTTCTCTGGGACAGTAAAGTGGCAGAAGTAGGTTTGGCGTAATTCCAGTTCTTGCTGTTGTCCCCATTGGGAGGCCAGTCTCACATTCTAATAGATTGAGGCGCCGTTAGCCTCCACGCGGAGATTGTCCGAGTGGATTGGGCCGGATTTGAACCGGCGCTCCCATAAAGGGAACGGGATCTCCAATCCCGCGCCTTAACCGAACTTGGCTACCACGGCTCTTCTTTTTTCTAGGGTTTCCAGATCCATTTAAACCCTTTTGTCTGGCTGTTCAGAACCGATTTCATTCTCTTTACGTGATAAATATACAGTGTATCCGCTCTTCTTCTCGATCTCTTGGACATTACCAAAGGCTTTTGACAGAATCTTCGATATAGTCCTGCCGCCTTTTCTCTTGCGAGCAACAAGTTGAATTGAGCCTCCCCGATTAAGATGGTCATATGCTTCATTGATTAGCCTGATTATCAAGCTGAACCCTGCAGATATGGGCGGATTAGAGACGATGGCATCAAACTTCATGCGGCTGACTGGCTCATAGAGGTCACCACATCTTACTTCAGCACTTGTTTTGTTGAGCTTAACGTTTTCTACAGCAAGTCGAACTGCCCTCTTGTTTATGTCGGTCATTACGACACGCGCTTCTGGATGTGTCATAGCTATGAATACTCCAATGGCCCCCCATCCACAGCCTAGGTCTAGAATCTGCCCTCTGTTGGGTATCTTCATGGACTTAAGAAGCACTCTAGTTCCTGTGTCAACCCTTCTGTGCGAAAAAACTCCGGAAGCTGTCAGAAATCGCAGTTCTATTCCAAGTACAGCAAAAGTCAGCGATCTTAGCTTCAGTTCAGATGTTGGTTCAGCGGTAAAGTAATGTTCAGGCATATTATTTAAATCCCAACCATCCGAGCAACCATGATTCTGCAGTTAACTGTTCTGCTTTTCGTGCTTTGGGTATACCCCCGGTTCCATAATCACGCGTTCGATAGCAGCGACTATACCCTTATCAGCTGAGATTATGTTCTCCGTATCAAGCTGTGCCCGTCCCAACGCAACGATTTCTCCTTTCAATGTGAAGATTCCGATTAAGGCGTTCTTTGCTATGCCAGTATGGGTCTTGAGTATGCCAGGGGCTGCAAGTTGAGCTCCGTGACATATCGCGTCGACCGCCGAATCTCGAATAATGATCTTTGGGAGGTGTTCAATTGCCTCCTCCATAGGCCGGACAACCTTCCGAACAGGGTCTTCATTTCCATCGTTCTTCCAGAAGTGAACTGCATCTACAATGTCTTGGAGGATCATCATGGACTCATCTTCTCTTAGGGACCCCGTTCTGGTTCTCCTTAATTCTTTCATGTGAGCACCACCGCCGATGGCCTCACCGATATCGTGACAGAGTTTCCTTATGTATGTGCCCGCTTGGCACCCAATCCTCATTAATATGTCTCTGCCGTCTCTCTCGAGAACTTGAAGATAGTAAATCGTTCTAATGCGAGAGATGCGCTTGACAGAAGATCTTAAAGGCGGTCTTTGGTGTATCGGGCCTTCAAACTCTTCACAGACTTCCTTTAGTTCCTGGTCCGAAACGTCGCTATGCAGCCTCATAATGCATATGTATTCCTTACCTGCGGGCAAGATTGCTTGGACGAGTTTAGTTGCGTTACTCAGCATTACAGGCAGAAGACCAGTTACTCGGGGATTACTCTGCCGCCATACATGTGTCAGGTAACGATGGTCAGTTCTAGAGTCCCGCCATGACCAGCCTTCTCGATTCCAAATATCCTCTTTACCCAGGCGACCACTTCGTGACTCGTCGGGCCTGCTGGCTTGTCCAAGTTGATTACGCCCTTGTCGATATGTTCAGCTATGGGACGTTTCGATGGATTGCAGCCAAATCTGTCGTCTGTAACATCATGAGATTTGTCTCGAAAGCTTCTCTTTATGTCATATGGTAGCTTAGCTTCTTTCATTGCTTGATTGACCCTCCGATAATCATCTAGTCAATAATCGAGGATTTGAAATAAAGTGATGGGCAGTGAAATCCGTTGCGAAGAGAACTCATGAGAAAACCAGTCAAGTATATGCAAACCTGTTTGAAGCCTATATCTTGACTGTCTCCTTCATGCTCTCAAGTTTACCTGCTTTTTCCAGTGCCTTCTTGACTTCGTCGTCGCTGGCATCTTTCTTAACGATTATCTTGTCATTCGTAACTTCAATATGTCTCACATTCACTCTACGTCTCTTGACTCCATTAACATCTTTGGGACCAGTTATGAGGACAAAGCTGTCGTCGACGATATCAACCATCACACATTTACGTCCTGCTTCTCTTCCTGTCGTCTTGACACAGATTCTACCTACTTCAATGGCTACCATTCGATGTGTCACCTCCAGCAGCACAGTGCCTTTTGTTTTCCAATATCTAAGGTAAATACGATCCAGTGGGAGACACTTTGCGTTGCCCCCTTAACTAAGGGTGCTGGATCAATTAGTGCGTTTAAAGGAGTCTCAAGTATTAAGTTTTTCCTTCTGGTACTCCTCAGTGGCCATCCTGATGATCTTCGCGACTGCTTCGGCTGACCACTTGGAAGTGTCTATGATCAAGTTGTAAGCTGAATAATCGCGCACGTCGATTCCGTATAACCTCATGTAACGCTTTCTCTCACTGTTTTCTCGTGCCTCAGTTTCTCTAAGGGATTCCTTGATGCTTTTGCCATCTCGGTGCGACAGCCTTTTGATTCTGACTTCTTTCGGCGCAGTCAAAAAGACAGTGATGTCGGGTTTCTCTATTAAATGAGCGGCAATCTGCCCTTCAGTGACAACTTTTCTGGCTCTCGAGGCTTGAACCATCTCGGAATCCACCTTCTCGTCCACGTCATGATGCTTCTCAGCATGATGGCTGAATTCCTCAATCGTCATTCCTCTCTCCCTAGCCATTGTCCTAAAGTACTCACCGGATGAAACGTACCTTAGCTTAAGTTCTTTGGCCAGTATTCTTGCGCAAGTACTCTTGCCTGTTCCATGTAAACCTCCTATCACTATTACGATCCCTTGACTCATTTTGATAGCTTCCCCCCTGTTCCATCTATATCTTCGTGGCGAGGAAAGGCTCACCAATACTAGAAAACATGCGGGAACCCGTGATGGACCTAGTATGATATGTCCGCCTTTGGAAGAAAATGGGTGTTGGTCGATGTTCTAAGATTGTTTCTTTTGTTTTCCCTTTTCGGGGGTAGCCATTTCCTCAAATACCTTGGCTCTAACCTTCGATGACAAGCATCTCGGGCACAAGAACCCTCCGTGAGGTCTGCTGGGTCTTTTCTTACTCTTAGCGATGTTGCTCATTTCTGAAGGTCCCAGCTTTGGAACTCCTGAAAGTCTTGCGCCACAGGCGCTACATTTAGCTACGCCTGATCTGAGAGGCCTATAATAGTGCGTTACATTTCTTGAGCCAGGTGTTCTTAGATTCTTGCGCTTCACGCTGCGCGTTCTCAAACTAGGTCTTGGCAACAATCATTCCTCACATATCACACTGTATTCTATCTTGTGCCCAGTCCGGTTGGTCCACCTATACCTGTTCCAGTTACATTGACGCCGAGCAGTTTGTTTACCATCATTCCAAATGAGAAGCTGCAGAAAAGGTACCAGCCAAAGTAAGTCAAACCGTAAATTGACCCACCATTGCCCATTCCTGATGAGACACCCATTATGAAGGTCCCAAGAAGAGGTATGGGCTTGAGCAATCCTAGATTCCAAGGAATAGCCGCAACCGTATTCACACCAAAGAAGCCGTTCAAAACTGCAAATACTATGAAGAATGGGATAATGTATATCAGGAGTGGTCTTATTGATTGTGAGGCCATTTGCTTCTGCATATGTTCAACGATCTTACTTCTTCTGCGAACTTCAAGGGCCAGTTTTTCGTTTCCGGTTTTCTTGGCTTCGTTCATCATTCGTCTCCATTCTGCTATTTCTCTTCTATATCTCTGGAGTTTCGGTTGGTCAGTGACTTTCCTTGTTATGAGTGCAGTGGCGAGAGACATGGTGAGCGTTATTAGGATGACGAATATTGCCGATAGTGGTGGCGTCCTTAACACATCAACTGGATCCATTAAAATTTCCCTTCTCATCCTCTGATCTGTTATATCATATTCTTGAGTTAAGATCGTCTTTCTAGTATGAAAGGGTTTCCGTTATCCCAAGCCAAGCATTCCGCGCATAGCGGGATGCATATCCGCCATTTGTTCCTGAGCAATTGTCTGGTATAGTTGGTATACTATACCAACGAGTAGGAGTACCCCCATCCCTGTTCCAAGAGCTCCGAAGATATCTGCAACGACGGCAAGCAGACCAACAATCATTCCGCCAAGAAGCGCAACTACGGGAATGTAACGATTAAGTACCTCTTCCATGATCACAGGTGAGCGTCTAAACCCTGGAATTTGCATGCCCGAGCCATGCAGTTGTTCAGCTATGTCTCTGGGTGCAATCCCAGATAGATCAACCCAGATCTTGGCAAACATGGCGCACAGACCAACCATCAAAAGCCCGTATACAAGGGCTTGAATCATACCAAGTGTACTGCTGAATATTGTCAAAAGATCTTTGGGAGGCGTAATGAAATACACAAGTCCTCCTATTGGCCTATATGCGTTGGCCTTAGAATCATACGTGAACACGCCAAGTAGATCCAACCACGGGTTCACTCCACCAATATTCCCACGCGCGACTATCTGCACCCAGAAGAGAAGTGTTGCAAATAGGGACTGGACAAGAATAACGGGAATGTTTGACACATATAGCAACTTTATGGGGTATGATCCTCGGTATCCCCTGAACTTCGCATATTGCAGAGGAATATTCACTCTATACGTTTCAAAGTACACGACGACTACAAAGACAATTACAGTAACTATCAATCCGAAAGTTGTTCCAGCATCATACGTGGCAAGAGGCCTTACAAAAAAGACTCGTGCCAATCCGGCGAGTCCTTGACCTAGTCCTGCTTGGATCGTAGCTAGCACCGCTCCGATGAATAATCCATCACCTGAGTCGAGCATCGGTGAAAATGTTCTCCACAAGATCTGTTGCGACACGTTTGCAACAATGAATAAACTTACGCCACTACCTAGACCCCATCCCTTCTGCACCGTTTCATCTAGTAACACAACTATGAGTCCGGCGAAGAACAGTTGAAGGAAGACAATGATCGAATTCAGAAGTGATAAGGTTCCATATGCTCCGCTTATGATGTAAGCTGCCGCTTGTATGCCGGTCATCCACAATGCAAGTGATTTCTGGGATGCTGTGAACTTGGATCTGTCATCAGGGTCAGATAGATCTATCTTGATTATCTTAGAGCCAGCAAGAAGCTGCATTATCAGTCCTGCAGTGACTATGGGTCCTATTCCCAGTTCCATGAGTGTTCCATGGGTTGAGGCGAGTATTACCCGCATCCAATACAAGTAGTCTATTGCAGTCTGCTGGTTTACCCCAAAAATGGGAATGTTACTCATGAGTAAGAAGAGCAGAAGTATTACTACCGTCCAACCTAGTTTCTCTCTGAACGCGACTCTCCTGTCGGGTGATTTTATTGTCGGGATTACTCTAGCCTGGGCTCCGAATACGTCTATGAAGCGCACCATTGTCAATAACCATCCTCAGTTCTCTGTCTAACCATGCAAGAACCCGCAAACGACTACTGCTCTACTACTACTGCTTTGCCTCCAGCCGACTCTATTTTCTCTTTGGCAGTTTTGCTGAAACTAAGTGCCTCCACGACAACAGGTTTGCCAATCTTGCCACTTCCAAGCACCTTTTCGTACCCCAGTTCAACTATGTTAATCTTGATTCTTTTGTCTGCAGCTTCACCCTTCTTTGGCAGCTCTCCTAAAACTCTGCTTATCCCTTCCAAGTCTATCGTCTTAGGTTTTCGCATAACTCTGTGAGGTCTGAAGCCGCTCTTCCCGAAGTAGTCTGGATCTTCAACGACAAACTGCGTCCACAGATATTTATGACCTCCGGCATTGCCGAATCCTCCGCGTTGCCCGGAGCCTCTGTGCTGGGCTACTCTTCCCCAGCCGCAGGTCCTCGAACCTCGGAACTTTCTGACTTTTCTCACAAATCTTGGTGGCATTTTAGAGACACCGTCTCCTACGCTTTCGAGTCTAGTTTCAGACCATCTTCGATATCAGATTATTGATGCTCTCTCCTCTGTAACCAAGCTCTCCCTTAACCTTAAAGGGTTTCTTTTTCTTTCCCTCAAAGCCACCCTTTGGCGGATGGAGTCTGAAGACGGGTTTCAGCCCGTGCACATCATCGAAGGTTGCTTTGGAGGTGATAAGCGCTTCAGCGAATTGTTTCACTGATTTGAACTTTGAGTTATTCTTGACATATTCATCATCAATGCGTCTATTACCCTGAGCTCTTCCTCTCTTTGCCAGAATTCCTTCCAGCGCATCGACATTAACCTCCCCCCATGTGGTATAATCCTTCACCTTCTGAAGCATGCCCAAATAGCTTTGCCTTCTATCTATCAGTGTAGCATGATTAACCTTGTGTAACCTAAGCATTTTGAGCGTCTGCCTTATCTCATCTCTGACGTCAACATCTCCCCTGATTCTAATGACCAACAACTTGCTATTAGTACTCATACCGTCTACAATCCTCCTGCCCAGTCGCGTGGCGAGACGATACTGTGGGTTTTTCTCAATGCATTAAATGTGGCTTTTGCAAAGTTGACTGTGCAGCGGGTGTGACCCTTTGTCAGAGACCATACGTCCTTTACTCCTGCGAGGCGCAGCACAACCTTGGGTGTATCCGCTATGGCGAGACCTATTCCTTTGGGAGCTGGAATAAGCGTAATTCTCACACTTCCAGATTTCCCGCCAATTCTGAAGGGTAGTGAGTGTTTCTCCCCGCACTTGCATTCCCAGGATCCGCATCCCATTCTAACCGGGATTATCTTCAATTTGGCCTGCTTAACTGCTTTCTTTATTGCGGGACCAACTTCCTTTGCTTTTCCTTCCCCTAGCCCTACCAGACCGTTTCCATTTCCGACTATTACAGTCGCTTTGAACTTGGATTTTTCTCCCGCATCTGTCTGTTTCTGAACAAGATTGATGTCTACGACTTCTTCCTCAAGATCTGGAACAAGAAGATCAACCATCTCTGCTTCTCTGATTATGTCGCACGATTTAAAGATCTCCTCGATTGACGTGATGTGCCCTTCTTTGACGAGTTTGCCTATCCTTGTTCTTGGAATCCATCCTTCCTCAGCTCTTCTTTCTCGTTGTGCTGTCTGATCACCGCTCAGCTTGCTTACCCCCTGGTGGACTGATTTTCTTCTTTACATCGTCAAAATGTTTTGGTAGCCGTTGCGGCTCGAGTCCTCTTTTTAGATACTCCGAGAACCTCTTCTGATAGTACTCTGGATTCGTGTCAGACAAAGCCTTAGCATAGTTGGCTATGTGTTCTCCTCTTATCCTTTCGTTTGAAGGCAGTATCGATTCGCCGTGATTTACGGTTACTCCTGCATCAACAAATCCTTTCAATGCAGCAAATAATCTTGAACCTTTGCTTGGGGCGCTAAGCCCTATATCTAAAACTGCTTCTTTCAGACCCTTCTTGACTGCTCTTGTGCCTGCAAGATAGCCTGTCAAATACGCGGAGGGCACGTTTCCAAACTCGCCCATCCACCCCTGCTTACGCAGCTCTTGGGAAAAAGCTGATACAATGACATGGTCACCCTCAGGCTTGGCGTCAGCCACTTGGACTATCATGTTATTTAGTGTCTTTCTGACTATAAGCCTCGGCTTGCTTGACCTCAGCAGTTTCATTCTGGCATAGTAGTCCGTCTTTCCCTCTCTTCTTCTTCTGAATAGAACTCTGTACCTTGGGCCTCTCGCCAATTCTTGTTCTACCTCTTTATCAGTTTATGTTCATCCAAGTAGCTGTCGATCTGGGCAATGCTCTTGAAAAACGCTCCTTTGATCAACCCATAAAGCATTCGGTATGTTCGCCTGTTAATCATTTTTCTGTCTCTGAGTTGCTTCGAGTGCTTGCGTAGATGGCGAACTGTCAGCATCCAAGTAGTCTTCTTTGAAATGGTCGAATGCTTGGATCCTTTGCGACTTCCTGGTCCCCTTCTCAGACCTTTCTTCTTCTTCAGATGGAGGATCCTAGCTCTACCCCTACTCACCCCGGTCTTAGGTGAAGCTCTAATCACGCCATCGTTTATCAGTCTCTTGACATCTTCTCTTCTGATAGCCATGGCTGCGTCGTCAATTCTTGCTGGATCAATCCAGACCCTGTTCTCACCAATTTTCATGATTTCAGACGCGAGCCTTCTCTGAGCCCTTAAACTCAACGATTATTCCTCCCTGTTCTCCGTGTTCCATGTTCACTTGCTAGCGGTCGTTTTCTTCCTCTTTGCGGGTTTCTTTTCTGCTTTTTTCTCTTTTTGCTTCTTCTGTTTCGCTTCCTTCGTCTCTATCCTTTTCTCTTCTTCTCTCTCGGGCTCTTTCTCTTCCTTTGCCTTTTCAACTTTCTCCTCTTTCTCTTTGAGGGTCCTCTTCTTGTTAACTTCTGTCTCCTCTTTCTTAGTCTCGGCTTCAGCAGAGGGAGGCAATATCTCAGAAACCGGATTAAGAATCGTCAATCCGAGTTCTTCTGCTTTTCCAATGATCAACATTCTCTTTCTAGTGCCAACCTGATGTGCGATCCTTATGGCATATGTTTTTGGATCGATTTTCTCCAAGTTATCCGTGTTATGTACGATGACCTCACGATATCCTGACGGGTGCAAGCCCCGAGTTCTGCGCGGTCCTCGGTAACCAACATTCGGGCTAACTTCCCATCCTTTCAATTTCAGGCGTGCCTTGTTGTCCAGACCTCTCTGATTTCTCCAAGACTTGCCAAGTCTTACATAACGCCAGCTTTCGTATCTGATAAATTCAGGCTTCTTTGATTTCAGCTTGCTCCTTATCCGTATAGCCCTACGATCCGACTTCTCTTCGCCCATCGTTGACGCCTCGTAGTTTTCTAAATCTTCTTTAGCAGTTCGTCTCCACAGTACATTTCGCTTAAGTATATCCCATCTTGGAACACTCTAGGATCCTTGTCCTTTATTTTGCATGTCTTTCTTATGTTTGCTGTAGTTTGACCGACCTCTTCCTTGTCGGCTCCTGAGACTAGGACTTCGTCTCCTTTTACTGTCACCTCAACGTTCCCTTCGATAGAAGCGATCCTAGGAGTCCGCTCACCAATGAAGTTTTCAATAAGTACGAGCCGCTTACCCTTATCGGCTTTGACGGTAATTGGAAAGTGTGAATGTGCCACCTTCAACTTGTAAGTGAAACCTTTGGTGACACCCAAAATCATGTTATTGATCTCTGTCTTCAAGGTTGTTGCAAGAGATCTATAGTGTTTTCTGTTTAAGAGCGGTCGAATAGTCAGTTTATCACCTGACTTCTTCACTTCAATCGCGGAAATGTGTGAGAGGTCACGTTGAACTTCGCCTTTCGGGCCCTTCACCAAGACCTTCTTGCCGTCTACCTCTATTGAGACTCCCGGTGATACTCTGATCTCTTCACTCACAGTGCTCATAATGTCTCCCTTCTTAATGTCTACCTTCTTACGGATAACGAATGCTGGAACAATCAATCTACTTGTGTATAGCTAGTACACCACCCCGAGTAGACGACCTCCTAATCCCTTAGTCTTTGCTTCTTGATGGGACATTACCCCCTGAGGTGTTGTGACTATAAGTAGCCCGAATTCCCTTGATGGAAGATACCTCTTCTCCCAAGCCTCATAGTCGTCTTTCTTGACCGGAAACCTAGGTTTTACCACGCGGCATTTGGTTATTCTGCCCAACAGCTGAACTTTGAAGATGCCCGTCTTGGCGTCGTCAATGAACTCGAATTCACCTATGTATCCAGTTCTCTGCATGACTCGCAATACGGAGCCTATAAGCTTTGAAGCTGGTTTAATGACTACTTCTCTGTGGCCGATTATTTCATGGTTCCAGATATTGGACAGCGCATCTGAAAGTAAGTCAAGCCTTGTCACTTATCTCACCTGAACGACTAGATTGATTACCAACTGCAATGGATTGACCTTGTTTTTGGTTAATTGTTGGATTCCATCTGAAATGAAATGAATATTAAGTTAAATGTTTTGGTAACCTAACGAACCACAGATTAGCATTGTGCGCTTAGTCGGTAAAGAGTCACTACGACTCAACAAGTTTCACTCCAAGCGTTTGCTGCAAGAAAGCCTTGGCCTCGACTTTCCCAACGCGCTGCGATACTGGGACATTCGCTCTCATTCTTCTTCTCTTTGCGATTCTATAGCCTGGTCTTTCCACTTTGATACAAACGTCGAATCCTATTATGCCTATGTCTGGGTCATACCTAACACCAGGCATCTGTATATGTTCCTTTATCCCGAATGATACGTTGCCTTGATCATCGAAACTTGTTTCTCTGAGTTTGAAATCCACTACACTCAATGCCTTTTTCAGGAATTCCATTGCGCGGCTTCCTCTCAAAGTGACTCTGCAGGAAATGGGTTCGTCCTTTCTAATGGCAAATTCTCTGACAGTCTGTTTGGCTTTGCATTGAGCGGGTTTCTGACCGGTTATGGTTTCCAGGATCCTCATTGCTTTCTGAAGAGGTTCTCCAGACTTGCCTACTGAACAGTTGACTACAACATGGCGCGTTACCGGTCTCAACATGGGGTTTGCCTCCCATTTCTTCACGATCTCTTCGACGCTACTCATTCTTCGACTGTCCTCCATGAGTTTGTTGATTACAGCTTGTTCACTTGTTTTGAATCATCCAGTTCGCCCTTTTCAGGTTTTAAGTAAGCAGCAAAGGTTTAGATCACATAAAGCTTTAATATGAATGGCTGCCTTTATTTCTCCTCCAACAAAGTCAATCGACTAGGTGAAGAGCAGGAGGTATCTCTTTGGTTAAGGTTAGACTCGGAAGAGGTAGCAGACGATGCACACGTTGCGGTTCTCATCAAGCAATAATCAGGCGCTACAAACTAAACTTGTGTCGTCGTTGTTTCAGAGAAGTTGCAGTCAAGTTGGGTTTTGAGAAGCTCTCCTAGTTATTCTGTTTTTGGCTCACTTTGTTCTTTAAGAGAACTCTACCTGAGTTGTGTCTTCTTTTTATGCTCCAGCTTCACTATGTTGTGATTTGGGGTAAGAAATCAATGCTTGCTCTTTTCCAATGGCGAAAGCATAATTTAGGGGAACTTCGATCTCAGTGCCTTCATCGTTTTTCACTACGACATTGGTTACCAAGCTGGTACCTTTGGGTTTGCGAATCTCGTCAATGCGTCCGCTCAATCCGATGTTCTTGCCATCGCTTATCAAGACAATCGTGCCGATCTCGAATTTTACAACGTTCATGATCTTCTGGGTTGGTAGTTCGATTTTCAAGGTGTCATGGGTTCTTATGTTTGCGAACTCTTCACCAGCTTCATTTTTCTTTACTATTATGTTCCTTCCATCATGAAGGTTGAGTTGTATGTTTCCTCCTTTTACTATGGTCTTGTTGATTAGGTGACATAATTTGAATCCTGACTCTGACTTGTCTATCGGATGGAGGCCAAGTCCTCGTCTTTCAAATGGAAGAACCCTGAAGACTTTGCCAGTTGCAGGAATTGATATGACATCCATCAAGCCTATTGGCAACTTGTGGTCTCGTCTAATCACTCCATCTACAAGTACCTTGCCCTCAAACAGCGCACGCTTTGCCTCTCTTGCAGCGTAAGGCGGTGTAGATGTCTCCCTGACAATATTGAGAAGCGGCATTGATTTCTCTAATGGATGTGGTCCACAACGCGGACGAACGGCCCAATAATGCTCATGCCTCGATATTCTCCAATCCCTCGGAGCGGCAAGTCTCTTCAAGTGCTTTCTAGGTCCTTTCCTAGCCAACTTCTTTCTCCTCCTTCAACGAAGCTCCCTTACGTTTGAGGATCTTGTTACGCCAGTCATCTAGTTTCAACTTCACTATAGTCACGTGATTGGGTCTGATCGGAGCAGTATATGATTGTCCACTGGTCTTTTCTCCTGCCGCTCCGTCGACGGAAATAGTATGCTTCTTCAAATCAACACTAAGCACCTTGCCTTGAATGCCAGAAAAAGCTCCGTCCTTGATCAGAACTTCATCATCTTTCCGCACTGGTATGTTCCTAACACCATATTTCTCTCGGAGTTCTGGTGACAGTTGAGCTGCGAGAGCTTTTCTTCTTCTGTGAAGCGGTGCCCTGTATATGGCTCTCCTCTGCTTTCTCGGACTCTTCGAGTCTGACACAGTTACATCCTCCGTTAATGTTGGTTAAGCGAACTAGTCAAGTCCACGTACCTGTCTTACTCTTGCTACAGAACTATGCTTGCAATGGTCGCCACTTTTGACCATCTCTCTGCTGCTTCCTTTGCTATAGGTCCTCGTAACTCACTTCCCTGAGGCTCTCCTTCAGGACTGACGACCACGCCTGCGTTATCCTCAAACATGATCCAAGTTCCATCGGGTCTTCTGTAAGATTTTCTCTGTCTAATGACGACGGCTCTCACAATCTTTCTCCTCATCTCGGGAGTACCTTTCTTAACGCTTGTGACAACCATGTCCCCTACACTTGCAGCAGGAAATCTGTTCAGCCTACCTCTGTAGTCGGTGACTGCAATGATCTTGAGGACCTTAGCGCCACTGTTGTCTGCACAAGAGATATAGGTGCCGACGGGTAATCCTCGGCAGATTTTCGGCTTGTTACCAATAACTATCTTTACCCGCTTTGCCATAACACAGACCTCCTAACCTGCAACCGATATTCTCTTTTCAGATGAATAATATCCTACTTTGACTTCTTCTCGATAACTACAAATGAGACGGTTTTGCTCAATGGTCTGCACTCAGCGATCTTGACCAAGTCTCCTTCTTCAGCGGCAATACATGAGGGATTATGAGCATGCAGATGCTTTCCTCTCCTCTCATACCGCATGTATTTCTTCACGTAGTGCAAGTACTCTCTTCTGATGACAACAGTATTTGCCATCTTCTCGCTTACCACCGTTCCTTCAAACACTCTTCCTCTAACTGAGAGTGTTCCGTGGAAAGGACACAATTCATCATCACATTTGGCTTTCGGTGGAGTGACATCAAGCCCGATGTTTTCCTTCATCTTGTCTTCCTACTCCTTGTTGACATTATTAGCTGTTGTCCGATTTGAGTCCAGGATTCTGCGTGCGAACTGTTCCTGAGCTGAATTACTCTGAATCAATAGGTCTTCTTGGTCACTTGAAAACGGCAAGATGAGACCTTTTCTATAAAAGACTTTCGTACGCGCTTCTATTCAACGTCGCTCCGTCAATCATATTTTTCTTTTCTTGATTCTGTTTTCCGGTCGACCTACTATCTTGACTCCGTCGATCTTGACTTTGCCATTGTCGGGAATAGTCACTTCGAGGACGACCGAATTCTTAGGTATTCTCTTGACAGAGGAGTTGTCTGTTTTGATGACGATCATATTGCGTGACTCCATGATAATGGAGCCTTTTACGCCAACATGACTTTCATGCGTGCTCGATATGATTCTTGCAGGTAATCCTATCAACTCATGTCGAGCTATGTTCCTCTGTGTGATCTTGATTTTGGATTATCCTCCTTTCTTTTTCAACTCTTCTTCCCTAGTTATGGTTATGATCCTAGCGACCGTCTTTCGTAGTTCCTTGATTCTTCCTGGGCTCTCGATAGTTCCTCCACCAGTTCTAAGCGCTCTCGCTCTTGTGATCTCAGCATGGAGCTCCTCAAGCCTCTTCTCTCTCTCAGCGGGGGACATACCTCTTATCTCTTTTAGGCGCAGTATTGCCATGATAATCACTCTTTCTTTCTTCTTCCAGTCTTCTTCTCAGCTTTCTTCTTCTCTGCCTTCTTTTCGGTTCTCTTTTCAGTTTGCTTCTGAGGCTCTGAAGGTTCGTTTTCCTTGACTGGTTCTTGTGCAGTTACGGCTACACTCTCTGGCTCTTTTTTGTCTTCTTGTGCAAGT
Source organism: Candidatus Atabeyarchaeum deiterrae (assembly GCA_037310415.1). Lineage (GTDB taxonomy): Archaea > Asgardarchaeota > Atabeyarchaeia > Atabeyarchaeales > Atabeyarchaeaceae > Atabeyarchaeum > Atabeyarchaeum deiterrae. Next base: position 383,356 of record CP147780.1, on the reverse strand, counting down.
TGCTGCGGCTGCCCAGTCACCACAGTCGTCTCGCTAGGTTTTTCTGCTGTGACAGCAGGAGTCACAACAGCTTCCTCAGACATCTTCTGTGCTTCTGGTTGAGGGGCCTTCGGAGCTATCTCAGGATAGCTGATCCTTATCTTATCAGGCAATTCTCCAGGTAACATCAGGACTACCCTGACTCCCATCACGCCGGGCTTCAGGGAAGCTGGCGCAGTTGCTTCTCTAACAAATTGCCTCACTGGATCGCCAGACTTAGTTATGACTCCATCCCTAAATTTCTGGTAACGAGCGCGTTGACTTGTGAGTTTCCCACTGATGGTAATTTCTACTCCTTTGGCGCCTGCCTCCATCATCCTCCTCATTACCGAATAGACGGCCCGTCTATAGTGGAATCCTCTCTCCAGTGACGAGGCAAGCTTCTGTGCCATAATGTTGGCGTCAAACTCTGGAACTTCGACCTCGGCAACTTCAATCTGAGGATTATCGATCCCGAATTTCTGCTTCAATGCTTCAGTGAGATCGCGGACGGTCTTCCCTCTTCTTCCTATCACAAAACCGGGTCTTGCCGCATAAACCGTCAGCCTAGTCCCCAGTGGTGTCTTTTGGATGTCGACACCGCCATACCCCGCTCTTTTCAATTCGTTTTCAAGGTATTCGTCAATACGGACCCTCTGAAGACCCTTTAGAACAAAATGAGTTTTTATGGGCAAGTTACGACTCCCTCTACTCCGAAATCTCTTCAAGAACCAATTGAACTCTTGTAAGTTGCTCGGTTTTCGGGGAACTCCTACCGAATGCTCTTGGGGTGAACCTTCTTAGTTTTGGACCCATATCGACTGAGGCGTGGATAATTCGAAGTCGATCAACGTCAAGTCCTTTGTATTCGGCATTATTTTCAGCATTCTTCAGAATGACAAGAATATGCTTTGCAACTTTGACAGGATAGCCACCCGAATAGAACTTGTGTTCCCTCAGTTTGTCAGCATGGTGAGCCAGTTTCTTCTTGTGTCGACGGAAAGGAATCATTTTCTTCATTGCAACAACTTCATCAAGCATTTCCTTAGCCGCTTCCAACTTCAGACCCCTTAGTTCCCTGCAAACCTCAACGGCTTTCTTCAATGAGACACGCATGTCGATTCCACTAGCTTTGACGGTCTTATCTGGGTCCAGTCCCATGATGGAGTAACCGAACTTAGGCATACTGATTTCTCATCTCACCATTGCGTCGGTCGCGAATGATAGTAACCTCATTGTTACGATTGTATCAACTCGGCAGACAAATCGTAGAGTCTTGAAATCTCTAATGGGTATATAAAGTGATCGCATTGCGTGTAACTCAAATGCTGGTTCTACGTCGGGTCTCTCTATTTGAGCGGCACATATGCAGAAGACTTGGTGGCACCAATTCCAGGGTTTCCATGCATGACCTTCTTGCATGGAGGTGAGAACTCTCCAAGGTAATGCCCTATCATCTCTGCTCTTACGTCAACAGGAATGAACTCCTTTCCATTGTAGATGGCAACACTCAATTCAACCATTTCTGGGAGTATAACCATGTCCCTGTCATGGGTTCTGACAATCACTTTCTTGCCCTTCTTCAGAGCCCTATGAGCACGCCTGAGTTTCTCAAGTAGTTTCTTGTGTCGAGGTGGAATCCCACGCAGGAGGCTTCTCCTCTGCCTCGATGGAAGTAACTTAGCGAACTCATCCATAGGCAGCTTCTCCAGTTCCTCCACTGTGAGGCCTCTGAACGCAAACGCCTTTGGCATTTCTCTGTTTCACCTCTAGCTGTCGCAGACGATTGCTGAATCCAGTTTTACCCTTTGCATAATAGTGTCTGGATATATAGTCTTTTTGTTTACGATCCTTTCGATGAGTCAGTCATTTCACGAGGCTTCGATACGTGGGAGTGAGAATTATACTTCAACAGCCGTATTCCTTTTCGACATCCATCACATCCGTCTTAAACTTGGAAAGCAGCATTTCACTGATCTCTTTCGTTCTTCCTTCGACTGTTATTCGAATCTTAGGCTCTGTGTTTGAAGGTCTTACTAGCACCCATCCATCGTCCAGAACGACTCTTATTCCATCAGTAAGGTCGATTCTGTACCCTTCCTTCATGTACTTGTTCTTAATTCTTTCAATTACGTTGAATTTTACGTTGTCAGGGCACTCTATGTTCTCTCGAAGACTCGGGTAACTCTCTATTCCGTCAAGCTGCTCTGAAAGCTGCTCGTTTGAATGTGAAAGTATCTCAGCCATCTTGATGCTCGCCAGCACGCCGTCATCAAAAGGATAGAAATCTGGAAAATAGAAGTGACTCGAGATTTCCATGCCAAAAAGGGCTTTGTGAGCCTTAATTGCCTCAGTTATGAAGACGTCTCCTACTCTGACTCTAATCACTTGCCCTCCAACCTTCGAGAGTTCATCCTCAAGAACCATTGAACATGACACGTTAGCTACGATTCTTCCCTTCTTCTTGCTCAAGTACTCCTTGGCAAAGATTATCCCAATCTTTTCGGGGATGGCTATTCTACCCTTCTCGTCAACGAACACTGCTCGGTCTCCGTCTCCATCGAATGCAACGCCGAGATCAGCCTTCGTCCTGACAATCAGCTTCGACAGATCCCTGAGAGCTTCCTTTCCTTCGGCGCTTGGATCTGGATCCCTACCTGGAAACGTTCCATCGGGCTGATCATTGATTGTGACCACCTCAAACCCGAGATCTCTGAACAACTGGGGAGCTACAACTGAGGCAGCGCCATTCCCAGGATCCAGAACGACTTTAAGCTTCCTGTCGGTCTTCACGCGGTCGAGCAAATATCCAGAGTAATCTGTCAAGGTAACGCGCGAAGGGATGCTCAAAACCTTGCCAATCTGATTCCATTCTCTCTTCAGGAATCTGCCGCTGAAGAAGATGTCGCGGATGATCTTGTTCTCTGCAGTATATCCTGTTCCATCACTATGTCTGAACCTCAAGCCATTGTATTCTGGTGGATTATGCGAAGCAGTTATGACGGCTCCTGCTTTTGGCTTGTTCTTCCACATAGCATAGTTCGCCACTGAAATTGGAACCATGCCAACCGAAGTGGCGTCGCAACCAATAGAGGCCAGACTGTACGAAAGAATTCCTTCAATTATCTCGCTGCCCACTCTGCTATCCCGACCGATTATTACTTCACCGGATCCTTCTAAATAAGTTCCAAATGCCATCGCTATCTTGGAGATTGTCTCAGGAACCAACTGTGCATTGAATACGCCGCGAATGTCATATTCTCTGAACACGTCCTCGACTCCCAATAGGACCACCTTGATCTGAAAATCAATTGTATACGAAGAACTAAGAACCCTCCAGCAGAACTTAAATCATTATCCCCCCAAGAAACCTGCGAAGCTCGAACGAAAGTCCCGGTACTGGAGGTACAAATCCTAGTCTTGAATCATCGGAAAAACTACCGGATAAGTTGGTGCCGCGGGCGGGATTTGAAATCGCAGGACACCCGAGTATGTCGGGATATCCTCCTGCGACAACCGGATCTTCAGTCTCGCCCACGACGGGGATCACAGGTCTTCCCCATGTGACCGGCGCTATCGGGTGAAGTGCGCAACTTCTCCCGGTCTGAGCTACCGCGGCACTGACTTGTCGGTAAAGTCTATACAAGATCTGTTTCTTTTAAGTTTTTCTCAGGCAGGTCGTTTCAATGTGGAAGGAAAGAGTATCTTTGTGCATTACAGGTATGAACTTTGAGATGAATCCTTCTCTTATGAGTCGGTTCATGGTGAGTCTAGCGTGCTGAATTCACCATCGTTCTTTCCTACATTAATCTCCTAAAAATAGTCGCGATCACCGATAGGACTACAATGGTGGCGCTTTCACCTAAAACAAGACTCATGTAGTTTGGAATAGCAGTTCCGCTCATTGCCGCAACTGCGTATGAGTAGAATGTGCCAGTGACTATGATGACCATGGCAGCTGAAAGCATCCATGCTGTACCAAGATTTCCAAGGGCAGTCTTCAGTGTTCCCTTTCTGCTTGATTTCAACTTTGCAGTCTTCTTCTCTTCGACGGTAAACCGTCGATGGATCGCTTCTGCTATGATGAACTCGGTTGCAACCAGTACGAGTGTTGAGCCTATTGGAACCAAAGCAAGGATGTAGACGCTCGCCACATTGAGAGCAACTTCGGTGTGCAGGGCAATGGCAACTTGCACAACAACTGTTACTCCGACTCCTAGCAATGCCACTCCTACAGGAAGGAGGGCAAGGATGAAAATACTTATCAAATAGATGAGTGTGAGGATATCTACTACTACTTTTACGTAGGTGGCACCAATGATCTGTATCATCACGGTTATTCCAATGACAATCGCTGCAAACATCATCTTGGCTCTTTCTCTCAGATTAATTTTGGGTGACATTTCTGTTCATCTTCATCAAACTTTCTCAGGCACGTAAACCATTCTCCTGTGTCACCTAAATAAACATTTTTGGTTGGATTGGGCATGAGCTTGGTAGCTCAAAGACCTAAACGAGGACCGAAAAACAATATATAGGAATAAAACCATGAGATTCTCAGAACGGGCGGGTGGTCTAGTTCGTTATGATACCGCCCTGAGGAGAAAGTGCTTGGCAGATTCCTGATTGTTTCTGCCTGTTCTTCTCCGGGTAGACACGGCGGTGAGGTTATTGGGAAAAAACCCCCATTAGCGCCGAATCGCCGGTTCAAATCCGGCCCCGCCCACCAATTCCTCTGAGTGACCCATCTTTAATTCTCCAGGACATTTCGAGGGCATTGGCACGTGTGGACTTTGTTTCATCAAAGGATTAGTGGTGGACCGGGCGAGATTTGAACTCGCGACTTATGGCCCCTTCTTCGATATTTCTAGGGATCTCCACGATGCCAACGTGGCGCTCTTCCAAACTGAGCTACCGGCCCACTATATTCTTGGAAATACTGATTGAGAAGTGAATCGAGAAGCCTGCACGTTCTACGTCCAAATATGATAAATTTAGAACGCTGCGTTCTTAATAAATCCTGCTAAGCTTCAAGAGCCAATCATACCAGTCTCTTGCTGTTCACGTTCTTGTTCTGCCAGTCGTATTTCCTAGTCTTGCTTGATCTTCCGTAGCCGCAGGCCGCGCATCGCTTCTTACGAATGTGGTATGCTCTACGACCACATCTTCGGCATCTTATGTGCTCCTTCTTGTGTATCCTGCCGAAACTTGGCGTGCCCTTTGTCATTCATGCTCACCTTGGCGGCGGGCTTATCATTATCACGTTATCTCCTCTGACAACGATAGCTCCGAGCTTCTTTGCGTTATTCTCGTCGACTATCTCTACTGCTTCTTCCAAAACAAGGTTCATATGCATGTCGAAACCACGCAGTTTTCCACGGATCTCTCGCCCACCTTTTAGCTTGACCAAGACATTGGAATCAAGTGATCTCTGAAGGAGGTCGGGCGGTTTCTGCTGACTCATAATTCCTAGCACACACCTTTGCTGAAAGCATGATTGCAAATTGAGTAGCATGATATAAACTATTTAAATCTTCCTAAGTCATCTAACCTCAATAGGGCGCACGATTATATATTCACAGAAAGATAGCCTGAAGATGTGGAAGATCCACCGAGCATGAGGCTTTCGAAGATGGGTAGATCACTTAGGAAAAGTGAAATCAAAGATCTACGGAAAAAGATACAAGAAACTCTTGGTCTTAGCTGGATTCTGCTTCCGCAAGGATGCAAGGTGGAAGGTTTTTCGTTGCAAGAGGGAGAGATCTTCACCGTAAATGGTGAACCTGCGTTTCTTGTGGGAAAGGATCAGCTTGCCATCCCTCTTTTGGTGCTTATTCTCAGAACAGACTTGCCTCTTCCCAGAGTCACTGTGGACATGAAAGCTGTCCCGCACATCTGCAATGGCGCTGACGTTTTCAGACCTGGGGTGAAGAGTATTGACCCTGCGACAAAAGCAGATCGGATCGTCGTTGTTTCAGACGAGAAAAACGCCAAGCCGATTTGCGTAGGGATGAGTCTTATGGACGCAGATGCCATGCGGGAAGCCGAGTCAGGCAAAGTAGTTAGAAACCTGCACTATGTAGGAGACAAGATCTGGAACTTTACCAAAACTCTGTAGAGACGTTCAGAGTGAAAATGCGCCAAGCCTGACTTAAGAACCCTTAACAAGCTATATGTGCGAATTATGAATTGGCGATAACAAACTTCTAATAGCGGCAAAACAATAGATTGAAGATAGTGGTATCTGGGGGTTCGATAACTATTGCCTTTACCTCATTTTCTAAGAGGTAAGAAGGAAGATAAAGAAGGAGAGAAGAACAGCGGGGACTCGGAACTAATCGACATAGATGAATTGAAGAAGAAAGTTGGCGTTCTCGAAGATGAGTCTGATAAAGGCGCCGGATCCTCGGAGGAGTCTGATGTAATATACATAAAATCCATAGACCTCCAGAGCCTGTCAAACATCCAACAAGTCTTAGACGAGCTGGAGAAGGGCAACATAGTCATAGTATACGTGGGTCGCATGCAATACGGACAGAACAGAGAACTCAAGAGAGTTGTGGACCAATTGAGGGGGGCTTGCAGAAGTATTGGCGGCGACATAGCTCAGCTCGGACAAGACTATATTGTTGTCACACCATCTTTCGTTAGAATCTCTAAAAAGAGCTCAACACAATAATCAATAGTCCAGCCAAGCCAGAAGATCGACTCTACTTTAACCTAACAGATTCAAGAACCTGCGGCACTTTTGTTTCGATTCTATTCTGCACATGTATCGCTTGGGCGAGACTTGAGCACTTGCTGCTTTCTCCATGGCAGAGGATTATCCTCTCAGGTCTTGGTGTGACTTGACGAACGAAGCTCAACAGTTGCTTGCGGTCGGAGTGTCCTGAGAATCCCTCGACAGTTTCGACTCTCATTTTCACATTGACAACTTCGGTTCTTCCGTCTCTCAGCTGCATAGGTATTTCATGCCAGCCTTTCTGTACTCTTCGTCCCAGAGTTCCTTCAACTTGATAACTTACGAATATCATGGAGTTTCTTTCATCATGTGCCATTAGTCTAAAGTATTCTACGCTCGGGCCACCCGTCAACATGCCAGATGCAGCTATTACAATGCAAGGCTCTCCACTCACTATGTCTGTTCTAGCTTCGTTACTCTCAACTTTGACAAAGTACTCTGCTAGAAATGGGTTGTGACCTTGGTGGAAGATCCTCTCTCTCAAATCTCGAGCTAAGAGCTCTGGGTGCGTCGTATGGATAGCAGTAGCCTCGGATGTCATCCCATCGATATATATTGGGACTTCATCAATGACTCTTCTCCGCACCAATTCCTCCAATACTACAATCAGTTCTTGTGCCCTTCCGACTGCAAGCACCGGAACCAGCACCTTTCCACGCTTGGCGAAGGTCTCTTTAATGATCCTTGCTAATTGCTCCTCGGTTCTGTTTCTTGGAGGCATCACATCATTCTGTCCTCCGTAAGTGGACTCCATTATTAAAGTCTCAAGTCTTGGGAAGTTCGCGTTTGCTGGTTCAAGAAGTCTCGTTCTGGCATACTTGAAGTCACCCGTGTACGCCATATTGTACAGCCCGTCTCCTATATGGAGATGCACTATCGCGCTTCCTAAGATATGCCCCGCGTTGTGAAGTGTCAGTCTTATGTCAGGAGATATGTCCGTCACTTCTCCATAATCTAGTGGAACTGTGTGAAGGACAGTCTCTCTTACATCCTTGGGGCCATAAGGTAGAAGTTTCCCTTCACGTTCTGCGACATCCAAGTAGTCCAATTGAAGAAGTGTCATGAGATTCTTTGTAGCTTTCGTGCAGTAAACAGGTCCTTTGTAACCATACTTGTAGAGAAATGGAAGGTAGCCCGAGTGATCGATGTGAGCGTGCGTGATAATTACGGCATCCAACTCGTCTATGTTGAACTCATTTACCGATAGCTTCGGAAATGCGTGCTCCGTGCTACCCACATTTACACCGCAGTCAATCAAGACAGAGCTTTCGTGGGTCTGCATGAGGATGGCTGTCCTGCCTACTTCTCTAAATCCACCAAGCGCCGTCACGCGTACCCATTCATTCTTCATCACTGGGGTTCTGTAGATTCTCTGTCCAACATGCTTCAATATCTGCTTTCTTCTTTCGCTTTCCTTCTGCATTATGTTGGAGATCTGCATTACAGTTCTTGATTCAAGGGGAGGAGTTCTGAGAACCGATGGTCTCCAGTAGGTCAGCTTAGTTATCTCACTGAGCGTATTGCCATTTCGGCCTATCACAAGTCCGGGCTTCTTGGCTTCTATTATAACTTCGCCAACGTTTTCGTCAAAGTATATTCTAGTTATCTCTGCTTCCGTAGGTACAATCTCCCGGACTTTCTTCTCCGCCTCCTCCTTTTTTGAGCGAACGTTCGGGTCAAAGCGTAATACAATCCTTTTCCTTAGCTTTCTTGCCAGCTCCTTAACGAACCCCCCGTCTTCGAGCAAGACCTTCGGGTTCTTTGAGTATACTGCTATCTCTGGTCCTTCGAATTCAACACTACTGACCATTGCTGAGCTAGGCAACCCTTGCGTTATGGTTTGCCTAATATCATTTAACGCATCTTGTAGCGACATTATGCATTCCTTCCAGCTGGTTACTAAGTGTTCAAGGTTAAACTACTCAGATCAGAAGAAGTCTAAGATGAGTGAGTCTTCTTTCTCTTCGCACTGAGTTCCTCGATGACCTTCCTGACTTCGCCTTCAGACAGTTCGTGATAACCTGTGTCTGTTATGTAAGCCACGTCAAAACCATTCCCAGAAGCAGCATCCCTCTCCATTGATGATCTTGTGGCCCTAATCACCAACTGTATGCAGTCCTTTACACTGAGATCATCAGAATAGGAGTCCTCCAGCAAGCCGTACGCTATTGGTCCCCCGCTCCCTGTAGCCAAGAACTTCTCTTGGATCAGGCTGCCCACAGGATCAAGATCGTATAGCTGCGAACCCGAGCCATCTACTCCGCCGATAACAGCCTCCATGAAGTAAGGGTACAATCTTGCCTCGAAAAGAATCGCCGAAAGCAAATTCGCGACAGCTTTGACACGCATGGGCACACCATTCCTGATCTTAAATATACCAGCTTCAGCCTGCAGGCTGTCGATTACTCTCTGGGCATCTGCGACCGATCCAGCAATGGTGGCAGCTACATGGTCATCTATCCTGAAGAGCTTCTTCGCAGTTTTTGAAGCAACGTAGAATCCCATGGTCGCTCTTCTGTCGGTAGCCAAAACGACTCCATCCTTGCACGTGACACCGACAGTTGTGGTTCCCTTCAATATGTGGTCTGGAGTATTCTCCCTCGCGTTCTTTAACATCGACAAGTCACACTCTCCAAAATGAGAGAGAAGGTATTAAAACAAAACGTCTGAGCTTCACAGTGACAGCTTGAAAGGAAGCTAACCGCTATTTAAGTATTTCGTGTTATGACATTATCTTTGCAGGTGCATATCAGTGCTTCACTGGCACATTTGTCACTTGCAGTGAGTATAACAGCTGTCTGACCAAATTGATTAATAGCTAAACATTGATCTTGTACTTTGGTTTTCCCTGATACGTTCTTCGATCCAAGGGGGAATAAACTAGAGATGCTCCCTTTTCATCAAATACAGTTGCCTAGACACGTCATAATTGGACGGAATGTCCTGGAGTCCACAGGAACAACTTGCAAGGAACTCGGCCTGCAAGGACCTGCACTCGTAGTAGCCGACGAGATCACGATGAAAGTTGGAGGGAGAAAGGCCAAAGAATCACTTGAAGATGAGACTTACAAAGTCGATGTCCTGATAATCGAAGCAGCAGACACAGAGACCGTCAGTAAGGCTCAGCAAAGAATAAGAGGAATAGGTGCTGGTGTGGTGCTGGGAGTTGGCGGAGGAAGAAGCATAGATGTGGCCAAACTCTCTTCATTTAACGAGCATATACCTTTTGTAAGCATTCCCACCGCTGCTTCTCATGATGGTGTTGCCTCTCCTCAGGCCTCAGTCAAAGGGATAGACAAACCATATTCAATGAAAGCCCACGCACCAATGAGCATAATCGCTGACACTGAAGTGATAATGGAGGCTCCTGACGAATTGCTAGTTGCAGGATGTGGGGACGCAGTTGCCAACTGGACTGCCGTGAAAGACTGGAAGCTGGCATACAAGCTTCGAAATGAATACTACGGCGAGTACGCTGCGTCCATTGCCAAGCTTAGCGCCGCCGTTATCATGAGGAACAGACTATTGATCCAGGAGAGAACCGAAGCAGGTTGTCGAGTAATCCTGGAAGCGCTAATCTCAAGTGGAATATCCATGTGCATAGCCGGCAACAGTAGACCCGCCAGCGGATCAGAGCACATGTTTAGCCACGCGCTAGACAGAATAGCTCCGAAGCCAGCTCTGCATGGAATGCAGTGCGGAGTAGGCACAATAATGATGGAACACTTACATGGCGGGGACTATATGAAGATAAAAAAGGCGCTTAGAACCATCCGAGCGCCAACAACAGCATGTGAACTCGGAATCGATGACGATTTAATAGTAGAGGCGCTACACATAGCTCATACTACTAGACCTGATCGCTATACGATTCTGGGGGAGAAAGGACTAACAGAAGAGGCCGCAAGAAGACTTGCAAAGGATACAGGCGTGATTTAAGCAGAGAGCATGTTCTTGCGAAACTCTCTTTCCTCTTGCGGGAGAAGAATATGTGCTGGATCATGTTTTCTAACAAAGAGTGAGAGCCCTGATGTCGATCGTCCTAACTCTGGTAGGTACGAAGCAGGCAAAACCGGGACTGACATTTCTTCACTTTGGTGCCGTCGAAGACTGCAATGAGTGTAAGCTTTTCAAAGTCTGCCAGAAACTAGAGCCAGGTAGAGTGTATGAAATAGTCAAGTCTCGGGACATTGCTCACAAGTGCGTCGTTCACGAGGCAGGAGTCACTCTAGTCGAGGTCAGAGAAGCAACAGTTTTGTCAACACTGGATAGTAGATCTTGTGTGCCTGGCGCCGTAATAAGATATGTACCCCAAAAATGTGAGTCCAAAGATTGCGAAGAGCAGAAGAAGTGTAATCCCTTAGGTATACATGAAGGGGACAAATGCAGAATAGAAGAGGTTGTCGGAAGAATAGGCAGCAAGTGCAAATTAGGGAAACAACTTGCTGTGGTCAAATTAAGGAGGGTTCTTCCCACTTAACTTGAAAGTTTCTTTGTCAAAAGCCTCAACAAACTTAACGAAGTCTATTCCTTTGATGTTCTTCAATATATCTCTTGCAATCATTGTCTTTGCTAGCTGAATTCCTTCAATCAGATACGTCTCCCTAGGCATTGTGAAGGACATCGATTCGGCTTCTCTCTCTATCTTGATCTTGGTTAGGTCGGCACCCCTAATCCGACGCTTGATCAAAGCGTTTATTTTCTCTTTCTCATCCACAATTTTGCTTCTTGTAGTAATCTCGTATGTCAATGTTTTCCCAGCTAGAACGGGGTTAAAGTCAACCCTAACCCTTCCTCCACCAGTGCTTTGGACGATTCCTGTTTTGCCTTCAACGGTCACTCTTGCACCCACATACGGTTTCACGTCGCTTTTTCTGAACGCAGACACAGGGTAAACCTTGACTTTGCTCGAGTCTCTAGAGCCAAACGCTTTCTCTGGCGGCAGCTCGATGGTCTTAGATTCGCCAACTCTCATTGAGGTCAGGGCTTCTTCAAAGGCTTTAAGCATTAATCCTTCGCCGACCACTACGAGTGTTGGTCCATAGACTTCGTCTTCCCGGTAGACCTTCTCTTTCTTGGCGACATCCTCAACGGTCAGGTCGAAGAGGTTTCCAATATCCTTGACTCTTCCCACGTAGTCAACTAACACGAAGTCTCCCGTGCTAATCGCATCTCCTTGTTTTGGAGTGGCCTCTTTTGAGGATGCCGATCCTTTGCCTGCCATCTATTCAGACACCAACTTCCGAGAGAATTCATTCATGATTTATGACACATAATCATGATGCTTTTGAACTTAAAGGTAATGTGAGATCCCTAATGAGATTGTGCCGACTGTCTGACACTACTTGCCTTCCCTGAGATACCATCCTCTGTCAATGATGTTCTCTGCCACCAGCGTCTGTTTGCTAACACCGTTGAACTTGCTACGATCTATTGACATTTTTCCTAATGCTATGGTTTCATCAAGGACATTGGTTATTACAACTCTCTCTCCCTTGTGTGCATCATATGGAGCTTCCTTGACAAATGAGCGCTTGACATCCCTGCCATAAAGAATAGTCTGTTCGCCTTTCATTGAGACCCTCATTTTTCTATTCGTGTGAGGAGAGATCAATGTGGCTCCTTCAATGCTCGGTAAGAACTCATTGTTAACGAGGTCTCCAACATAGACTCCCAAGCAATAGGGGTTATGCTTACCTTCAGTCTTTTTGAAAATACTTAGAACCTTCTGTGGAACCAGAAAAAGTTCAACCCGCTTCCCGTTCGCCATGATGACTTCCATACTCCCAATCGTTTTCGATGCAACATCCTTGCCAAACAAGTCATCTATGCGTTTCATAATTGTTCTCTTCTCCTCGGCGGTCGCTATTCGAAACTCTATTGTTGCCATCTCATCGACTCACCTTTTCCTTAACTTGCATACAAAGAAACCCTCTGTGCCATGTCTATGAGGGTAGAATCTGCGAGCCAAGCGAAGTTCGTCGGGAAACCTCATGCCAAATGCTTCTCGAAGGCCCTCATCGCCGAAACCCAAGTCCAAATCCAGAACTTCAACCTCGAACCTCTCAATAGCCTCGGCTATGATGTGTTCATTCTCCTCGGGAGCTGTGCTGCAAGTCGAATAGACAATCTCTCCGCCTGGAGCTAAACATTCGACCGCAGCCATGATTAGCCTCTTCTGAATTGAGGAGCAGAACATTATGTCCTCCAATCCTCTACTCTTCTTTCTGGATGGATCAAATGGAATCACACCATCACAAGAGCATGGAGCATCGAGAAGGATCTTGTCAGGAACCACATCTAGGCTAGATAAGTCCTTGCCGTCCATTCTGTAGGCAATCACGTTCGAGACACCGCACCTTGCCAGGTTGGATCTCAAAGACTTCATTCTGCTTCGATTCAGATCGATCGCGATAATAGCGCCCTTGTTTTCCATTATCTGAGCTAGCTGTGTGGTCTTCCCGCCTGGCGCGGCTCCTAGATCGACAACGAGATCATCAAGGCGAGGAGCCAAAACATGGGCCGAGAGCATGGCAGCTGCTTCTTGAACATAATAGTACCCAAGAAGGAACTCGGTTGTCGACCCAAGGCGGAATCGTTCTTCTAATACTCTAAACCCGTAGGGGATCCAGCTTATTCTCTCTAGTTTGAATCCTTTCCTCTGTAGTCTGTCACCTAAGTACTCTGGTGAAACACGAATCGTATTGCATCTAATGCACCTTTTCAGGCCCTTCTCGTTTGCTTCCAGAAGCTTGGTGGTGCCGTCAATTCCGAAAAGTTCCACGTACCTGTCGACAAGATAACGTGAATAGCCAAACTTTTCGGCAAGCCTTCTGGCAACTATTTCGCTCATGATAAGCTTCTAACTCTTGTGAAATCAAGTTAGTGGCGGAAATTCATCCCCAGACACAAAGCATTTAAGTAATCCTTAATTAAAATTCTGATCGCAGGAAGAAAGGTGCGCCGATGGTCCAGTCTGCCAAATATTGGAGCCTGGAATGGTCTAAGACATTGGCCTGCCACGCCGATAATGTTGTTACCCCGCTTAATGGTGGGGTCATCGGCAAAACCCGGGTTCAAAGTCAGGCAGAGAGTTCACTCTCACTGGATGAAAATCCCGGTCGGCGCACCATCATTTGACTTCTGTTTTGAGTCGACTTGAACGACTGTTCTATTGCGCTTGTCGGGATGAACCGTGAATCAGCATGCTCATGCAGAAAGACTTAAGTAAAAATAAGTGGAGAACTCAATAAGTGATACAGCTGTGCGGCGCTGGTCTAGACTGGTCTAGGACTGAGGCCTTCCAAGCCTCTAACTTGGGTTAACAACAGCCCAAGGCGGAAACTCGGGTTCAAATCCCTGTGCTGAGCACTGGTCTTATAGGGTGAAAATCCCGAGCGCCGCATACATTTTGACCTCACGAATTTTCTTGTTCTACTGTTGGCCACTGACGTGATCTGCGAGCCTTTCCTAACTGATGTGTGTCTTGTCTCAAGCGGATGGTAGGAATATTAAGAGCTCATGTTACTTGTTACAATATGAGTGTTGATCTAAAACTGTTCATTGATTGCATCGAGAGGTTTTCTCCTCCAGCGTCTGCGATGGCCAACGATTTTGTTGGTGTTCAAGTCGGACCGCAAGGGTCACTTATCCAGAAGCGATTCAAAGTTCGCAAATGTGCCATAGCAACTTGTGTTACACCTCAGGTGATACTCAAGGCGGCCTCCTACGGCGCCAATATCTTGATCACCTATCATGGTCTCCTCTCCGAACCCATAAACGCTCTGACAGATACGCTGCTTGACAAAGTAAGGTTGTTAATTGAAAACAAAGTTGCAGTCTATGTTGTTCACACGAGTTGGCTAACCGCTGAATGCGGTGTAAATGACACCGTGGCTGACATTCTGGGCACTCCGATTGCCGAGGCTTTCAACGTTGAATTCGAAGACAGAAGTGTTCCCCTAGGCAGAATTTGTGGCGCGGGAAAGAAACACGATTGTGCGAGTGGGCGTACTGAGGATGATGTATTGCTGTCAGATCTGGTTGAGAGGATAAGCGAACGGTTAGGTTGCAGTGATATTCCTTATGTGGGCAACTTGTACGCACCAATCCAGAAGATCGTAATATTAGCCGGTGAGTACGGCAGAACAGAATGGCTGCGGCTCGCCAAAATGAGACACGTCGACACGTATTTGACTGGCGATATTTCACGAGCCATAGCGGTGCTCTCGAACGAACTGAGACTGAATTACGTGTGCGCGGACCATGATATCATGGAGTCCCTTGGAATGAGACGTTTAATGCAGCTGCTCAGTATAGACCTTCCTGAAGTCGAGTTTACATTCGTCGACAACGAATCGCCATGGAAAAAATATCACTCACTGAAGCCCCCAATGAAGAAGAGTGATTTGTGAGACAGGCAAAACGAGTTGGGCAAGAGTCTGTCAAGTAAGAGAGACGATATTCTTCAATCGTTTCACTCATGAAATGACTTTGCGGTTCTCGGAGAACTCTGTTGCAGCAACAAGCGAAGTAAGTAAATACATATAGGTGAGTTGGAAAATAGTATTGGATAGGGCTGTCTGGTAGTCAGCCTTCTATTCGCAAACCATCGGTTCAAGAACTCAGATAATTGGGATAGAATCTGACTCACAACGAGAAGGTGGGTTCCGGCAGTGAGTAGCATTGGCGATAAGAAGTTGGAAACACGCGTAATGAGGGTCGCAGATCGACTTGCAATATTGGTTGACTCTCTTTCCGATGCGCTGAAGAAACTCGGCACTGAACTCCGGGAGATCGAGACAGAACTAGGTCATGTTGAAACTCTAGGTGCTCTTAAACAAGGTACATATGGAATCACCCCTTCAGCGAGTTCGGAGAGTCTTGGTGGAAATGAAGTGATTCAAGTAAAGAGCATAGCTGCTGCTGACAGGTCCCTGGGCGATATTGGTGATACGGTTCTGAGGAGACAGGTCGATGTGATCGAATCCCCAGCGGCTAAGTCTGCAGCTGCCGGAGAGGAAGAAACCCAGATCATAAAAATGACGCTGGCAGGTTATGGAGCAGTTGGGAAGACGACGATATTTAAATTACTGAAAGGAGTTGCCGCACCTGCAGCATACTTCCCCACGATTGGTGCAAACGTTGACAGGGAAGACATTGTAGTCAGAAACGCCAGAATCCGAGTCTGGGACCTTGCCGGACAGGAACAATATCACAGAACTTGGCCGATTTTTCTGAGAAACTCCAAGCTAGTGCTTCTTGTAACAGACTCTTCCAAGGTTAATGTTGAGCGCTCCAAGAACCTCATTAACTTGGTCAGAACAATCGAGCCTAAGGCATCAATAGTTGGCATAGCTAACAAACAGGATCTTCCTGATCGCTTGTCTCCGCATGAAGTGGAATCTTTGCTCGGAGTCAAAACCCACGGATTAGTTGCAGTAGATACATCTTACAGAGACAAGATCATCGAGGTTACTGAGAAGGCAATAGCGGAGATTCGCGCAAGAGAGTCGTAGATAGATGTGGAAAGAGCTAAGACCAAATTGTCTTGGGTCCTCGCCAAGTTTGTTTGATGTTTGCTTTTGCCGGACCCTTTTTGCCTTGATTCTGAATTTAAGCCTTGGTTGGCACGCTTAAATATCGCACTCCACTTAAGGTTCCATGTGTCCATGTTTGTCTTGTCTGTGAAAAGCGGATCCAGGAGTCATTGCTCGCCAAGGTGAGTCCAAGTTGCCAATAGATATTGAGAGTTTAGTCGAGATCTTTGGTAAGATTAGAAATGCGATGGATAACGAAGAAGACAAGATAGCAGAGGATATTGAAAAGCTAAAGTTCAACGAATTTGAGTTCCCCAAAACAAGTCACGCTAGTAGCTTCACAGCCATTGATGGATCATATATCCCTCTTTGGAGAATCGGCACAACTTCCATAGTGGCTATCAGGGTTGCCGCCATAACCTATGACAATGATTTTCGAATAGTCAACCAACTTTGTGACGACCGTGTTGCCCTTCTCAGTTTCGACGAATCGCTTACCGGCTATATAGATGACAAAACCATGAGGCAGATTCTCCGAATTACATCATCTGCTTCAAGTTACCCTGACCTGGAGATGAACGAGGAAAAGACCGAAGGGACTACTAGTTCCATCGATAATGAGAGGCGAGGAAAAAGTGATGAAGACGGGTCAGACTCTTCACATGAGAAACCATCTCGACCCTATGCAACTAAGGACAGAACTGAATTTGTCGCGGAACTGTACATGATCGCGAAAGAGTTCGAGATGACTGAAAGAGTCTCGAGCGTCTACAACAACACAATTATTGCCATTGACGGAAGTTTGGCTAGGAGAAGCGAGGCCCCTTTTAAACAACATATTGATGGTGCTGTTGGGAACTGCGTGAAGAATGACAATGCATTCATAGGTATCGTGAAAGATACTTCCAGATCATCTCTCAACAGCATGTATCGCGACGAAACCTACGCGCAGGCGATCGCTAAGCGGAAGAAATTGGAACGTTGTTGGTATATTGAGGTTCCAGGAGACGTAAAGGTCAGGTACGCAAAGTTGCATCCCCTCGCAGTTAAACCTTTCAGGATCGACATTCAAGAAAAAACTGTGAGGCCCAAAGTCTGGTGCCACGATGTAGAAAGCATTATCAAGAACGTAGCATACTATGCTTCAAATGAGCTATGCCTTGGGTACCCGTTTCCGTGCGCAGAAGCTCATCAACTTGCCGTAACATTGAGACACATGTTCTCTGCTCTGCAATCACTCTGTCTGCAAGCTGCACTACAGAGCGGTTTCAGTTATCAGGAAGTACTCTCATCGTTGACATCCATCTATGGAACTACTCGCAGTGATTTTCACATGCAGTTGGATGGAATCTCAAAGAAAGGGAAAGGATCCCAGTTGACTAGAGGTTCGGTCAAGACGTAATCCAAACTGATCCAACCGCGAATCGGATCAAGCAAGAACGATCTGAAGATGGAATATGGAGGAAGTCAGAATGAGTCACATTGGGCATAATTCAGATGGCGACAACAAGAAAAGGAGGGAAAATAACTCGGATGAGCCAGATTCCAATATTGGTAGAGTGGTCGGAGCCAGCACCACTGAAGGGCTCCTAATCCGCCTCAATGATAATGTCTCTCCCGAAGACTTGAAGATAGGGATCCCAATTGTCTGCGAAGGAGAAAAATACGATTTCTTTTCAATAATCAACGACATTGTTCTTTCCTCAACCGACCAAGGTCTGGTTGACAGAATTGCGGGGTTCAGAGAGGCAGCTGTCAACAAAAGTGGCAATGCCACAGTGTCTTCATTTGAAGCTTTCGAGTACCCGTACGGCTCAATATTCTTCTCGTACATAAGCGCTAATCCAGTATCAATGGTTGACAGAACAACTTCAGAAATATCCCCGCCGGTGACGGTTCCAAAGCATTTTTCTGAGGCTCATCTGGCAACTTCGACGGACATAGGATTGGTCTACGGTCCAATCGAAAGAAAAGTAAGATATCCTATTGGGACTCTACTGGGCACCGATTCACTTCTGCCTCTAGACATCAGAAGATTCATGGAACTATCCGCCATGGTTGCAGGAGTAACTGGTTACGGAAAGACTCGGTTAGCCAAACTACTGGCGGGATGCGTCATTGAATCTGAGCAAGGTTGCATATTGGCTTTTGATATGCAATCAGAGTATGGTCGGAGAAGTAGAGCTGACGGATCGCCTGGTCTCAAACACTTTTTTGAAGACAGAGTTGTTTACCTGACACTTGACCCACAGTCATCCAAAGATTACGATGAGACATTTGAAGTGCCATACTCGTCCTTCGAACCCGAAGACTTGGAAATAAGCTTTGAGGATCTTACTGAAACCATGAAGGATTCACTGAATATGATCTGCCAAAGATACATCAAGGATAACTGGTTTGAAGCATTGATCGACTACGACATTGATCAATTGCTTGTAATGACTGGTGGTCAACCTGACGAGAAAGGTAGGGCTAGGCCAGGTGGCATTCCAAGAGGAACACTGGCTGCAATACAGAGGAGGATTCGAGCCAGAATCGAGCGTCTGCACTTCGTCAAGAAAGCCTCTAGCATCGACAGCGTCAGGAATATACTGAACTACCTAAAATCAAGCAAGAGTGTGGTACTAGACTTTGGCAGGTATGGTATGGATGTTGGAACATATGTTATGGTCTCTAACATGATCACTCGTCGGCTTTATGAGCAGTTCACTTCCAATCCTGATGAGTATCAGCCTACCAAGATCATGGTAGAAGAAGGTCACAAGTTTCTGTCACCAGAGTTCTCTAGGAGAAGTGTCTTCGGAAAGATCGCCCGGGAAATGAGAAAGTTTAAGCTCACGCTTTGTGTGGTAGACCAACGTCCGTCAGCGATCGATGATGAAGTCATAAGTCAAATGCCCACGAGGTTTCTCTTTCACCTAGGTGAGGAGAGGGACATAGATGCGGCGCTCAGTGGAACTGAGCAACCTGTCAAGTGGAGAAACGTCCTCGCTCGGATTGGAAGACAGGAATGCTTGGGTTTTGGCTATGCTTTTCCAAATCACACGGTATTCAAGGTGAGAAACTACGACGAATCTCTGAACGAGATATGGAGCCCCATGCGGGTGCGGAAAGCGGAGACGGGGCACAGGGACAAAGATGGCAAGTCCTCACCGTCCTCGGTCGAGGAGAGTAGAAGGAGACTTAAAGATGTGTCAGAGCGCATCTGATTATTATCTCGTATGACGAATCTCTTCAAGATGGGGGTCTTTTTGGACACATGCGTCTGATACATGTTTCAGATATGCACCTAGGCATCTTTCCAAGAGCCTACCCCAAGATCGACGCGATCACAGGTATTCGAATTAGATCTGAGGACTTCACGAATTCATTCTTATTCGTCACAGATTTTGCCATTAAGGAAAATGTTGATCTCGTCCTGATGTGCGGGGATGTTTTTGACCGAATCGATCCGGTCAACAAAGTCAGGAAAGACGTGTTAGACTCTCTCACAACATTGACTCAGAAAGGAATAAAAGTAGTTATTATTGGAGGTAACCATGACACACCAAGGTTTCCAGGTTCTGCCTCTCCACTTCAGCTCTTGGATCATATCAAAAATGTCACCGTTTGCCATAGGCCCACACCTGAACCTCTTACAATCAGAACAAGTGCAGATCTAGATGAGGTCGATATCTACCCTTTCCCCTACCTTTCCCCCGCTAGATGGTTTGACTTGAAGGACCAGTCTGATCTAAGAGTAGCGGAGAAGGAACTGACGATCGCTGACAGACAGAGGATAGTCGTTAACACCATCAAAACCGTCCTCAGAGATATGGCCAACATAGCCATAAGCAGAGTACGCCACAAGTCGATCTTGATGATGCATTACATGATTGAAGGATCAGACATAGGCCACACAACATACGTGACCAATGATATTGTTCTACCAAGAACAGTGATTCCTTTCCGAGACTTTGGGTATACTGCGTGCGGTCACATACATAAGTACCAGCGGATCAGCCAACCTTCAGATGAAGCGATGGCTTTCTACAGTGGGAGCACCGAAAGGACAAGCTTCAATGAATACGACGAAGAGAAAGGCTTCATTCTTCTCGATACAGCGAGAGACGACCAATTCGTGGCGGAATTCATAAAGATCCCTACCCGTCCAATGAAGCTCGTCGAATTCAAAGTCCCTGAAGCAAAAAGCGATGAGAAAAGCGCGAAAGACTCATTGATGAATTTCATGAAGAAGCTGGAGCAGCTTAAGGCAAATGGAGAAGAAAGAGAGGCTATAATTAGAATTCTAATTCGCAACGCCACAAGTGAACTGAAAACTAACTTGAACCTAAAACAAGATGCAATTAATGCTATATTGAAGAGCGCTTTTTACTGGGACATGGATTTTGAACTTAGAAAGGATGAGGTTCATCCTAGCGTCAGCGCTGGCGAGGTATTCCTGAAACCATCCGAAGAACTGACTAGATACGTTAGCGCTGTGAAGAAGATGAGTGAGGGTGAAAAGAAGCAAATTATAAGGCTTGGTGAGAAGATACTCGGAGAAGTTCTTGAAAAGACAGGTGAGGAGCAGTGAGACTGCTAAGAATACATCTACACAATTTCAAGTGCTTCAAGGACTCAGAACTGGACCTAAGAGACTATGAGTCGGTCACTGTAATAGGCCCAAATGGCGCCGGAAAATCAACGCTAGTTATTGATGCATTAACATGGGCGGTGTACGGGAAAACTTCGTTAACAGATCTAAAAGGGTACAAACAGGACGACTTGGTGAAAATTGGTGAAAAAGAGTGCTACGTTGAAGTCGAGTTTGAGCTAAGCGGCGACATCTATGTGGTTAGAAGAATGTTCAATCTTACAAGAAGAACCGCTTTCCTTGATGTGTTTCTGAACAAGAAGCGTCTTGATTTGAAGGTCAATGATGCAGAGCACTTTCTTAGTGAGCGAATAGGCCTCGACTATGCGGGTTTTGTTAACAGCACTATCATCAGACAAGAAGAGATGAAGCGTTTAATCGAAGAGGACCCATCGAAGAGAAAGGACATTTTCATCTCCTTGTTCAGATTGGGAATATATGAAGAAGCCCTACAGATAACGAAAGATAATAGGACCGAAGCCGAGAAAAAACTGGAGAAGATCAAGGATAGTCTTGAAACCAAGAAGGATTTCCTAAGTCAAGAGAAGAACTGGATTGATAGATCACAGCAGATCGGCTTAGAGAGCAGGGAACTTGAAAAGAGGAGACTCGAAGTTGAGAATACTGTCCACGCAGTAGAAGAGACTGTATCTGGACTTGAGCGAAGCGTTAACAAACTCGTTGTGGACGAAACGAACCTGAAGAATCTGAGGGTAAGAATTGATGACACCGAAAGAAAATTGAGACAAAACAACGACGTCTTGTCAGAGTCCAAGGAAAAGCTAGCTGACTACACACAGAAAGCAGGTATAGCAGAGAAACTGAGAAGGGATTGCGAGACAGCTTCAATCATGAAGGATGAGTACGGCAGAGTGGCGAATCAGATCGAGATGTTTGAGCAACTCATAAAGATCAGGCTCGAACAGGTGAATGGCGAGATTGACAACCTGAAGAGGGAACAAGGAACTCTACTGAACGAGAAGAAGTCGATTGAAAAGGAAATCGATGAGGCATCGATGGGAGTAACTAGTCCGATTCTGATAAAGAAACACGCAGAGAGCATAGACAAGCTGCAAGAATCTGCAACCAACTTCGGGAGAGCCTCAAGAGACCTTGAGGCAGCATCGAGTGGAACGTATCAGAGGGCCAAGCTTCAGGATCTAAAGAAACTTCTAGACGAAAGCAGAAAGAAGCTGAGTTCGAGCAAGGGCGCTGTAGACCAAACACTAGACAAACTCGTTACCGAATTACCAAAGCTGTCGGTGTCAGAAACGAGAATGAAGGATCTTCTCAAAAGAGTCGAGGAGATCGACAAAGCTCTGTCTGAGAAGCAACGTTCACTGAAAGAAGAGATTCTAGTTGTCGGAGAGATAGATAGTAAGAACCCAATGAAGCTCATGGATGCGAGGAAACTTCTGGGAGAATGTACGAGTAGAATCGAACGCATAATCAATTCAGGTTACAATCCTGCCACATTTGACGACCTCAAGACAAAAGCAGAAGAGGCAATCAGCGCAGGAGAGGAGCTTGCCAAAATCAAGGAAAAGATCGCTGGAGCAGAGAATGTAATAGAATCGCTGAACAAAGAAAGGAACATCCTAATGGAGGAATACTCCAAACTGGAAAAGGATATAGAGAAGTCACAAATGCTCAAAGAAGAATATCAGAAGTCAAAGCAGCAACTCAAAGATGGACAAAGAAAATACACCGACGTGATGAAAGACATCGAAGGTCTGAAAAGACAAAGGGAAGAAATAGAAACAAACCTCAAGAATATTTCATCATACAAGGCGACTATCGTGGGCCTTGCCAATAGCGAAAGGGAACTTGAACGTGAAATCACCGATTACAGGAAACTCGAACCGGCCTTCCATAGAGACGGTATACCATCTGCAATCCTTAGAAGAATAATACCCAGAGTAGCCTCTGAATCATCATCAATCTTGGCTCAGTTGAGCGGCGGAAGGTATGATGCAATCACCATAGAAGAACAAGAAGATGGGAAATTGAACATCTGGGTAAAGGACGGAGATGCGAAATATGGCGTCCATAGATTCAGTGGAGGGGAAAAAGTCAGAATAGCACTAGCTGTTCGACTCGCGGTCAGTAAAGTCCTAAGCGAACTGCCTGAAGCTGGCAAGAGACTATCTCGGATGAAGACTCTCATAATAGACGAAGGTGATCTGGGCAGTCTTGATGGGGAGGGAGTGAACTCGACAATGGACATAATTCACGAATTGACAAAACTCTTCGGTCTGACAATACTCATATCTCATTTGGATGCAGTGAAAGGATGGGCGGCCGGAAACTATGTGATCGTGAACAGAGGAGCCCACGGAACAGGGAGCACTATTGAGTACAGCTGAAAAAGAAACGTATGAAACCCCGACTCTTATGTTACTGACCAAATGCTAATTAATCCTAGACTACATATCTGAGCCTGTAAGCCAGAGACGTGCGGAGGCGCCGGCTAGCATTGTTTTCGAGGGATTATGTTCTCTGAGGAACCTGATGTTTTTGGGGATTCCTCCTCAACATACGAATACCTTAATAATGACTCTTCACAATTACTGATTTTTCATAAGTAAACTTCAATCTCACATCGAAGGATAACCGATCGCGTGGTTCATTTATCGACTAGAAGCAACATCTTGCACTTGACTTTCTGGCTATCACACCACGTATTCCTGAAACACACTATCGGAGAATTGCATATCTGACAATGATTGAAGGTCGTGTCTGTAATGGCGGCACAACACCTCGATTTCAATAAGATAGAGGCGAAATGGCAGAAGAGATGGGAAGAAGCAAGAATCTTCGAAGCTGATGTGGATTCGTCAAAACCAAAGTTCTTCGTAACAGTCGCGTATCCGTACGTCAACTCTCCTCAGCATATTGGTCACGGAAGAACCTACGGGTTGACAGATGTCTATGCTCGGTACAAGAGAATGAGAGGATTCAATGTTCTCTATCCACAGGGTTTCCACTACACTGGAACGCCAATATTAGCCATGGCAAGAAGAGTTGCGAAGAAAGACCAAGAGTTAATAAACGAGTTCCAGAAGGACTACAAGATTCCACTTGACACTATAAAGGCTTTTAACGATCCTTTGACTCTTGCCAAATACTTCCATAACGAACTGAAGCTCGGAATGAAGGAAATGGGGTACTCGATAGACTGGAGACGAGAATTCACAACAATAGATCCAATCTATAGTAAATTCATTCAATGGCAATTCAGGAAGCTGAGCTGCAAAGGTTACCTTGTTCAAGGAACACATCCTGTTGGGTGGTGCCCTTCTGACAATAACCCGGTCGGGATGCATGACACTCAAGGCGATGTAGAACCAGAGATAACAGAAGTCACACTATTGAAGTTCAGAACGGAAGACGGATTGGTGTTCCCTGTTGTAACATATCGCCCAGAGACCGTATACGGTGTAACCAATCTTTGGATAAATCCTGATGTTGAGTATGTCATTGCCAAGGTTGACGGAGAAAAATGGGTCGCCTCACAAGAATGCTTTGAGAAGTTGAAGTACCAGGCTAAGAAGATCAATTTCTCAGCTAATGAGACGATATCTGGAAGCAAGTTAATTGGCAAATCTGTCGTCAATCCTGAAACTGGCCAGGAGAATCTTGTGCTACCCGCATCATTCGTTGACCCCAAGACTGGAACAGGATTAGTAATGAGCGTCCCCGGACACGCACCTTATGATTACTTGGCTCTGAGAGATCTCAAGAAACCTGAGATTGCAGAACAACTGTCCAAATACGGACTTGAGGCTTCGAAGATCAACAGCATCTCCCCTGTCTCAATCGTAAAGATCGAAGGTTACTCGAACATACCGGCTGGCGATGTAGTTGATCGTATGAGGATAGAATCCCAAAGTGACCCGAAAGCTGAAGACGCGACCAAAGAATTGTACCTGAAAGAGTTCAATGAAGGAATAATGAAAGAGAGCACTGGCAAATATGCTGGAACGAAAGTCTCAAAGGCAAAAGATCAGGTCAAAGCCGACCTCGAACACAAAGGAACTGCAGAGAAGTTCTACGAATTGACAAATAGCCCTGTGCGCTGCAGATGCGGCACTGAGTGTGTCGTCAAACTTCTAGAAAACCAATGGTTCATCAACTATGGGGACTCGGAATGGAAGAAAAGAGTCTCTCAGCATCTAGAAAGAATGCGAATAATACCAGAAGACCTGCGACAGGAATATAGAAACGTCATAGAATGGTTGAAGTTCCGTGCATGCGCTAGACAGTCTGGTTTAGGCACCAGCCTGCCACAAGCTCCTGGTTGGACAATTGAAAGCCTCTCCGATTCAACAATATACATGGCGTACTACACAATAGCGAAGTACATAAATGAATTGGGTTTGAGGGCAGAACAGTTCAGTGACTCAGTCTTTGACTACATATTCTTGGGTCAAGGTGACCCAAGTAAGCTTACCAACAAAGACGGTCTATCGAAAGATACGCTGAAATCCATGAGGAAAGAGTTTCTTTACTGGTACCCTTTAGATTCAAGGCACTCCGCAAGAGAGCTTATACCAAACCATTTAACGTTCTTCATTTTCAATCACGTAGCGATCTTCCCAAAGGAGCTCTGGCCAAAGCAAACTGTGAATAACGGAATGGTGTTGATGGAAGGCAAGAAGATGAGCAAATCAATAGGCAACACCATCCCAATACGTGACGCCGTGAAACGCTATGGAGCAGACACCATAAAGATCGCCGTGCTAGGTTCAGCTGAGCTTCTCTCCGATGCAAACTTCAGCGACTCGCTTGCAGAGACGATCCGTCAGAGATTGGAGAAGTTCCATGATTTCGTGAGGGAGGTAGGATCGAAGAGAACGGTGCATCATAAGAATGTAGGTGAGCCCGTGCCTGCACTGACAAGCATAGACAAGTGGATGCTATCGGTCCTTCAAAACCGAATCCTTCAGGCAACAAAAGCCATGGAAGAATGCGAAATAAGGGAAGCAATACAACAATCATTCTACTTGTTAGATTTGGAGCTGAACTGGTACCTAAGAAGGACTAGCGCTGAGGAAAGTCACGCAGACGAAAGCAGAAACAATCGAGACACCGCCAAAACCTTCGTCTTACTGAAAGTCGTAGACACATGGATCCGGCTATTGACACCAATTGCACCACATGTTTGCGAAGAAGCATGGGAGAAATCTGGTGGACGAGGCTTTGTATCCATGGCCATCTGGCCGTCGCCTGATGAGAAGCTACTAGATATTGAAGCCGAGGAGCGAGAGACATACACAATGAAGATCCTAGAAGATACGAGAGAGATAATTAAGGTCACCAATATTAAGCCAAAGACGCTCATCTACTACACGTCCCCAAAGTGGAAGTACGACTTATACAGACTAATCTTGGAAATAGTCTTGCAGGACCAAACGGCGAATGTTAGCTCAATAATCAAGACTGCCATGTCGAAGCCATTTGCCAAAGGCAGGGAAAAGGCAATAGCGAAATTTACTGAAGTTGTGTTTAATACGATTAAGACCATGCCAAGAAATATGATCGAAAGAAGACTCGGATCAAGGATTGATGAAAGAGAAGTACTCGAAGATGAGAGAATGTTAATCAGAAATCAGTTCTCAGCACAGATCAAGATCTTTGATTCCGAGGACAGGAACATCTATGACCCATCCAAGAAGGCTTCCTTGGCGCAGCCGTATCGCCCCTCGATATACATCGAAGGCTAAGAAGATAGCAAAATGTCTGACGTGATCTCGACCTTGAGTGGTACTAGCAATTGAATGTGAGAAATACTTTTATCTTCTCCAACTCTTCTGTCGAAGCGAGGAATCAATTATGGTTGTCTGTCCAAAATGTCGCCGAAGCTTTGCTCTCTCTTACGGAAGAACATTCGGATGTAGAGGATGCCCCTCATCAACGTACGGATGCAAGTACGTGAAATGCCCTTTCTGTGGCAATGAGTTTCCTGAATCTGAAATCGCAGGCGAAGACATAAGTGGCGCTTTAGAATAGAATGGTTCACATACAAAGGTGAGGATAATACTGTCCTCGGTCAAATATCCATGTTTTAGGATACTTAGTATCCAACCAAAGCACTGATGTTCCCCTGATCTTCTCTAAGTATTACCAAGTTTCATAATCTAGCAGAGCGCTTATTCGTCTATTGGAATAGATCATTCCGATCGTCATCCTTCATCAATGTCGGGAGGTGTCCTTTGATTGGAGGTAAGTTCAGCCAAAGGTGTCATAATCATCAATGGTAGAGCGTATGATGCTCAGAAAGTCATCGACACCCTGCTTGGTACCGCATATGTGGACATGAGGGTAGAAGGAACCTCTCTCTTAATCGGGAACAGCAGAATTCAACCTATCTCAAAGAGTGTTCAGGAAATGGCGATGCTGCGAACCTGCTTTGGTTCTCTTGCATATTGCTGCAGCCTAGACAACAAATGCATGGACAGAGACGGTGCACTTGAACTTCTAGGTTTGAGCACAGAAGATTACGAGCGAATTAAGTCAATCTGCCACCAGATGTTCTTAGATGTGTCCAAGAAGATTATCGACTCTTCTTCACTTAAGAACCAGATGCTTGCATATCACAGCATAGCAGATATGCACGAGGAAAGAAGTTCCGATCCCACTCATTTTCACAGGGCTGAAGGTGGTGCCCGTCATTGGGAGTCCTCAAGAGGATATGTTATTGCCGACTCCTCAGACTCTTCTTCTCAAGAAGACAGATCATCCGGCACAGCTGAGCTGAGCTATGTTTTCGGAGAACCCTCGAAAAGAGACGTTGGGACATCATATGGTGGGGAAGAGAGAAGAGATAAGTCGCCAGGTTGGCTCCCATCAAGTGGCATTCCCCTGGCCTTGAGTGCTCGAGACGATTGTCGATCAGGAAAAGACGAGACAATAGATCGTTGTATTCACTGCAGGGGCCAGATACCATCGGGAGCCAGATTCTGCCCCAATTGTGGTGAAAGCGTAGCTTAGCACAAACAGGAACTGATTCGCCTGCTAGTAAAATGCATCAATTCGAGTAAGACCCATTATTTCATGGAATTCGATGCCTAAGGCATCCAAGACTTGTTCAAATGTACTTTGAATAGCATCTTTGTATTTATCCACGTCGATGTCATTGACACTCGCTTGTTTGACAGGTCTCACTCCTGTGGGTCCCTTGACTTTCACAAAATAGATTATGTCTCCTGCCCTGACTTCGACTCCGGCTTGTTTCAATTGGTTGGCTGCCTTCACATGTTGTGGCATTGTCTTCTTGTACGCATCTAGCTCCTTGGTTAATTCAATGCGAAAGGCCAAATCCTCAAGTGAGTATTCATGCTTTTCGAGTTTCCTATAGCATGTGCGTGCAATTTCTTTGATTCTGCGACGAGCTTCATCGAAGTCTTGCGGTGATTGAACCTGTGCCAAGGCTTGAACCATTTCTCGAAATGCCTGTCTAAGAAAATCAGGTGTGTTTCTTTTCTTCCCTGTCAGTCCTTTTATGTCAACCGTTCCATCTTCATAGACTCCCAAGTAGTTCTTCTTTCTTTCACTCAAAGCGAGATACCTGTACCTCTTGTCCAACTCAAGTTCTATGCCAAGGGTGTTGTTGCTCCATTTGAAGAGTTCGCTGATTTGGGCCTCGCTGGGATTCTTGAGAAAGACGCTATCAGTGTCTCCGTATATGACTTCGACTCCCATGTCTTTCGCCTTGTTGATGGTCTGCATTATAGCATATCTGCCAACAGCCGTGGTGCTTTCAGCTACTGGAGGGCAGTAAAGTGGAAATGTCTCAGCTCCAAAGACTCCGTAGCTGGCATTTAAGAAGACCTTCAATGCTTGCGATACTGCGTCGTAGAGACTTCTCTCATCCTTGTTCAAGTTCTTGTCTTTGGCTTTGTTCTTGAACCATTTCACCCTTACATCGCGGAAGAATCCGATCAAAAGTGATGATATTCCTCGTTTCTTCGAGCAAACCCAGTGTGTTGTTTCCGGAACCTTGTTTGTCTGACATTCTGGATGATGGCATCTTACAGTCTCGTAGCTCAGGTTTCTGGTTTTGATAATACTTGGGTACAGAGATGCGAAATCGAGTACCGCCACATTGAAATGGACTCCCTTATGTGGGGCAACTACAATCGCTCCCATGTACTTCTTTCCCTTAATCATGGCTTTAGTGTCGACTTGTCCTTTTGACTTGGATATGTCCTGCGGTCTTGGAATTAGGTATCCTGCTTGACGGTGTTCGAAATAGAAAAGACTCCTTATCCAGGCCGAGACAGCTTGTCTAGTCACGTCTTCTATCGGCAAGTGGGACAAGCGCATGATTAGGAGTATGAGGTTGAGGACGATGTTTCCGCTGAATCGCGTCAACTCAAATGTTATCTTGGCATCTTGCCAAGAATACTCAGACAGTTCCGAGGGCGAGAGCTGAACAAAGTTCTTTGTGAGCTTTACTTTTTCTAGTCCAACTAGCGTTCGAGATAT
The DNA here is from genome assembly GCA_037310415.1 of Candidatus Atabeyarchaeum deiterrae. GTDB lineage: Archaea > Asgardarchaeota > Atabeyarchaeia > Atabeyarchaeales > Atabeyarchaeaceae > Atabeyarchaeum > Atabeyarchaeum deiterrae. The sequence continues at coordinate 353,931 of CP147780.1, read as the reverse complement.
TGTGTCCAGTGATATGTCTCGATACTTGTTGGAAAAAGCGTACACTTGAATTGAACGGTTGAAGAAGAATCTATAGAGATCAATATGTTCTCCATACTTCACGGTTGCTCTATCTTTTGTAAGAATAATAGGAATCTCATTGGAGTCTATGTTCAGTCTATGAGCCCTATGCGCAAGGTAACGCAGGTCAAATAAGTCCCCGTTGAAAGTCACAACAACAGGGTAGTCGTCCAGAATTTCAAAGGTCTTCTTGAGTAGATCCTTCTCATCGTCAAAGAGACTCACCTTGAATTCACGATTGGCGGACGATTCGTTCAGGTCTTGATAGTTCTTGCCTTCCCCGTTAATTCTTAGCAGGTATACTTCTTTCAATCCATCATTTGATGCCAAAGACACTGCAAATACTCTGTGCTCTGCAGTGGTGGCGTCGGGTATGCGATCGACTATTGGGTTCAAGACCTCTATGTCAACCGCAACTCTTCTAATGTCAGGAGTTCTCTCTATGAAATATGGCAGCAGACGAGGCAACAACTCCCTGAACTCTTTGGGCTCGTTCTGAAATATGTCTGAGAAATCATGCATCAGGTCCTGCGGTATCTTGCTTGGGGTTGGAAGGAGTTTTCCTTCTTTGATCTGATACGGCATTCCTGGGGTTAGCCCTCGATCATATATGTAGCATATATGGTAGGGAATCTTCGCCTCCCAAACGTTGTCGGGTATGAGTTCTCTGATCGAATCGTTCCTCCCCCCTATGGCCAAAGGATCTGTAGCCGTGATCTTGGTCATTCTAACCTTCCTGTCTGACAGGAGATCATATTTCTCAACAGACTCAAGATTCCTTAATCCTGGGTGGTTGGCAACAGCAAGGTATCTTCTTTTGATCTCCTCTGGGGTTATGTCCGTGAAGCAATAAGGAAGGTGACCTGTGTTATCATACCAGAAGTAAAGCTGTTGTTTCTCAGGGTCATACAGTTTCGCGAATGCTTTTCCTGAACCACCATCGTACCTGACTGATAGGAGAATAGATGGTGGCGTGTTATCGGCAACGTATCTTTCTCCCGTGATTCCCTCAGGTTCAATCTCAGATTCTTCTTCCTCCGCTTGTACAATGCTAGCATCTTCTTCTGAAGGTTCTTCACCCAGTTCTTCTTCCTGTCTACTCGGTTTCCTATCAAGTTCCTTTCGTCCCCTTGGAGTTCGCTCCTGTTTTACATTTGTGTCTGACTTGAAATAACTGTCCAAGGTTGGAGCATCTTTCGTCAAACTCAATCAGAACCTCATAGCTCGCATACTGGACTCCGCAGACAAAGCGTGCGGAATCTTTAGCTTTATCTAATCAAACGAGTGTTAATAATCATATCTATTGTACAACAGAGCCCACAAGACAAAGTGGGTAACTCAGCGAAAACAGCTTTACCTTGGTTGAATGCCATGAATCGGGAAGATTGTTGTCTTGACCTCAGCAATTCTCTGATCAACCAACTGCGCTGTTTTTTCACGTCTAACACTATTCCCGGAATACTCGTATCTGTCAGAAAATGATTTTGGCGGTTCTCTTTTGAGAGTTTCCCGGCAGAGGTCTGTCCATCTTTCTGGAACCTTTTCTGGTATCCTGATCCCACTGATCTTGCTGAACATGATTGACCACGCTATCGCAACACTCTCAGGCTTGTAACCCCCGCCGCCCAATACCACGTATTTTCCAGAACATATCTCATGAGCCAGAGAATGCAGTCTTGACGCCAGTTCGCCATAAGAACTCATGGTCAAGCTCAGGTGAGCAAGCGGGTCATCGAAATGTGTATCAACACCAAACTGGTTCACTATCACCTCTGGGCTGAATGATCTCAGAAGTGGTGGGACAACCTCGTCAAATGCGTGAAGATAGCATTCTGAATCTGTAAGGGGCGGGAGTGGAACATTTACCTTGTATCCTCGACCTGCTCCTTCTCCCATTTCACGCGTGAATCCACTTCCAGGATACAAATATCCTCCGTCCTCGTGGAGGTCAACAATCAGCACATTCGGATCGCTATAGAAGATCTGTTGAGTGCCGTCGCCATGGTGGACATCAAGGTCGACCACAGCCACCTTCTTAGCCCCGTATTTGTTCTGAACATGCTTTATGGCCACTCCTATGTCGTTATATACGCAGAATCCTGCTGCATGATCCTTCCCGGCATGATGCAACCCGCCTGCTGGATTGAAAGCATGCGACACTTCTCCGCTCATTACAAGGTCTGATGCAACAATGGATCCGCCAACAGCTACTGCGGTTGCCTCATGTATTCCCTTGAAAGCAGGCGTGTCTCCCTGATCCAGGTAGCCAACCCCTGTTCTGCTGAACGCTTTGACTTCCTCTATGTATTCCTTGCTGTGAACCATCATGAGTTCTTCCCCAGTTGCTTCGCGAGGCAAATGGACACTGACCAAAGGACCGCTTATTACGCCCATCGACCTAAGCAGCTCGAACATCAACTTCAACCTGATTGGTCGCAATGGGTGCGTCGGTCCAAAATCATATTTCATGAAATCATCACTGTAAATCAGAGCGGTCTTTCCACTCACAGTTCATGACCTTCCACGCATCTCTTTTCCACTTGTTCAAGAACACGCCTTTGTCAATCCGGTGGATATGCCTCTGTTATCTTTGTCTTCACTTGTGCAATTTCCTTCATGATTGAGGAGCCTGGCGCTATGTCAATCAGCGCCCTCCCTTCCCTGTCTGCCAATGCAGCTGCTTCGCTGTAGTGGATCATACCCATAAGATCCGTTTGCAGGATCTTTGCAGACTTGTTGAGGAAATCCTCTTCATCCTTGCTTCTGACTTTGTTCGCTACCAAGCAAGTCTTCTTGATTCCTAGACTTGATGAGAGCCTCTTGATCGTGTCGGCGATCTCGATTGACCTCTGCCCTGGCTCCACAACTATTAGCATGAGATCAACACTTCTTGCTGTTCCTCGGGTAAGATGTTCAACTCCTGCCTCCATATCCATTATTACGATTTCCCCTCTGTCCAGCACTATGTGCGAGACCAACGCTCTTATCATAGCATTTTCTGGACAAAAACATCCTGTCCCTGCTGGTTTAGTCGAACCCATCACCAAGAGTCTGACCCCATCTGGGCCTTGAACTGAAAATCTGTCTGGTATGTCGGACACTTTGGGGTTCACTATGAAGATTCCCCCAGATGTACCAGGCTTCGCTCCTGTTCTCTCCTCGATAAGGTCGGCCATCTCGCTAATCGGGTGAATCTTGCTCATGATCGTCTTGTCTATTCCTATTGCAGTATACAAGTTCATGGTTGGATCAGCGTCTACCCCCAGAACCTTGTTCCCGTCCTTCGCAAAAAGCCTTGACAGTGTTCCCGCAATTGTTGTCTTCCCTACTCCACCTTTCCCCGAAACGGCGATCTTGAGTCCCAACAATTTCACAAGCACCCTGCGATCATTGCCAACAAGAAAAGCCCCCATATAAATAAGCTTGTCCATAGCATATTGAGAACTATGCAATCCTTGTTGAATGAGTTGTACAAGTCTCTTCTTGAATATCTAGCCACGAACAAAAACAAGTTGCTTGAGCCTCCAAAACTCTTGCGAAGGACAAAGAATAAGTACAGCGTCTGTTCTGGGAACTTCTTCTTTGAGGACGCCAGAGAAATTCAATCAGCAGTATCTGTGGTCACAGGAATAATAGATAACACAATCAGGAATCACGCCTGCTCAAAGGGGGAAACGATAATAAACAACATTAGTAAAGGTGAGATTCTCGATGGAGGTCAGAAGTATTTTGAGATTAGGGGTGGTTCGACTTTCGAAGTGTACTGTTTTTCTTGTAGGACCCTTACATTTATCAGGGTGACTGATGAGAAGCAGCTATTCGATTCTCAAAAAGAATGGCTGAGCATAGATATTGATGAAATCCAAGATCCGCTTTGGTTAGAAGACTCCCAGTAGTGCGCACACATTTTCAAAAATCCTGACCTACTGTACTTTCAAAGCGAGACGCATGGGCTTATACATTGAGCGATCATAAACGTAGAGAGCGTCGCCTTGTCCCAAGTGAAGTTCACCTATCTTTTTGTTGTCTTGAAGGATTTGCCCGTTCAATATTGCTCTGATAGGCTCGACGAGCCCCCAACTCATGATCAGGCGGTCTTTCAGCGAACGTATGTCTTCATCTTTGTCGATGGCATATTCAGTAGTTCTCACGGCATATTTTTCTCCACAAACAATGCAGTTAGGATTCCTTTGGAGTTCAAGCTTGGTGATTGACTCAGTTCTCCCATCGTAGAAAAGATAGTTGCTTTGCAGCGATGCCTCTTCTCCTCCCATTATGAGCTTCAGAGTTTGTTGGGCTTGCAGACCTCCTATTATTGTCGAGACAGTTGATATCGAAGGCATTTTGGTTTTTTTTATCTTCTGCTTTTGCCATGTCGCCGCTGCCTGCTCTTCCTCTCTTCTCCGCTTTCCTGGTGGTGTGCATGCTTTTTCTAGTCTCTCGGGTGGGATTAGCGGTTGGCATTCAAGGCATGGAGTTTTGAATGGGATCACGACTTGAACGTTGCCATACCATCCGTACATTCCACCGTGAATCAGCGGCTTTTTAAGTTCAACACACACTGAATTGAGCCATCTCTTGTCTTCGAAGGAATCGAGGCAGTCCAAAATTGCCTTTGGTGATTCATATACCCCCTTCGGCAAGACTCGCATGTCTTGGTTATATTGGTTGATTTTGATGTCCGAGTTAAGTTCTTTTAGATGTTTTGCCGCAACAGTCACTTTGGCTTTACCTATGTCGCTCTCCCTAAAGAGGACCTGTCTATTGAGATTTGAAATCTCAACGGTATCGAAATCCACTAGGGTTATCTCGCCAACGCCGAGTGCAACTAGATTTGTTGCTGCAGCTGCTCCTAGAGCTCCGATCCCAACAACCAGAACCTTTGATGCAGTCAGCTTTTCCTGTTTCCAGTTTTCGAGGAGTAGTTGTCTACTGTACCTTCCTTCCCTGGCTCCCCCTTGCTTCCGCTTCATCTTCTCAACTAGTCTCCTTCAACTGCTTCCAGGTAGCATGTTTCTTCGCCCAGTCTTGTGCTTCCCTCTTAAATCGATCTGGATCTCTGAGCATCAAGTTTGCGGCTTCAAGATTAAGGGGATCATGAGGATTCGGAAAGTTCAGTAGGTTACGAATAGCCTCGATCACACCCGCTATTGACGTAGCTGGCGTCCATTGTTTACCAAGGATGCCGACACAGATCCTGTCCCCTCTAAAGTTCGGATGGAAAACTGGTGTCAAGCATCTAACAATAGGCGGCTCAAATGGAAACTTCTTGGTTATCTCTATTTCCAGTTGGAATACTCCACCCTCATAGATTCCAGTGCCAAGTATGTAGCCGCGCCACAGGCAAATGTTCTCTCTGACGGGGCGGAAAGTCGGTTCTTCTTGTTCTAGAGTCTTTGCCTCGATCGAAAGTCGCGCCCAGTATTCCTCGCCTGATAAAATTGTAGTCACCCTCTCAACAAGGTCACTAGTGGTCTTAGCTCTAGCTTAAGCGAAATGCGCCGAATGAGAACTGATGGAGTTCTGTTTGCCGCTTTGTTATCTGCCGCCTTCGGTTCTCGTGATTAAGTAGAGCTTGTCATAGTCCCCGACATTAGCATCCTGTAGTACGTCATTGTCGTCCAGCTGTTTCCCCCGGTGCACTAATAGTACAGTTGAAGAGGGAATCTTCTTCTTCGAGGCGATTTCTCTCTTTACGGCTGCAACTGTTGCCTGCGGCGGAACATCGATCTCGATGACATCTCCGCCTATAGCTGATACGATTTTCAATATCATTCTCCCTGTTCTGCCCCCTGTTTTTTCTAAATGACTTTTATGTGTTGGTTACTGCTCAAATATGCAGTGAATGTTCAGGTCAACATTTCTAGCGGAATCCTAACCTATTATACCTTTCCCATTTGGGTTTTTTCTTTGTTTTTCAGATGCGACTGTTCCAAGTTCTGACCTCGGCTAAGTGTCATCTTTGATCCTCTTCTGGCAGAATTCTCTCCAGCTCTGACTCAGATAAGTGCTGATTACATGCAGGGCATTTGTTTCTGACGTGTAGCCACTCAAGCATGTGAGTCTTGTGCGATACGTTTCCACAATGTGGGCATCGCACTGCATCTTGTGTTTTTTTGATGTCCAGGTTGCAGACTATGCAACTCATCTTTGCGCTCCAATCCCATCTCCCGACGATCTTTACCCCTGACACAACAAAGCGCGGATTATTTCCCACTTTTATTTCACCAGAACATGATTGTCATTGCGGAGATGAATTGAACTTATGCCTAATTTCGTGGCATCAGTGTAAATAAATATAACCGATCGCAACCATAAGTATTATTCGTTAACCGTGTATCAAGTGAGTCAGACGATTATTAGCCGGAAATGGTTACAGTAGGAGTATCTGGTGTTTACCTATGGTTGATACTCGCAGAGGGAGCGAGATTGACCCTGTCGAAACAGGGAGACGCTCATCTGAAACAAGTGATAAAAAGAAGAAAGTTGAGATCCAGATAAATGCCATATCAACCCCAAAGGGCGATGTTCCAACAGTCGACTCACTGAAGAACGTAGTTGCTGGTCTAAACTTGTTAGATTCTGAACTCTCTCTTGCGACCGAAGAAGCTGAGAAGACAGTCCTTTCAAAGATCAAGGATCTAGAAAAGGAGATCGTGAGCATCAAACGGTTGATATCCGAGACTGCCATCTCGTTTGAAGCCACCCTAGAGAAACTTAACGAGATCGAACCAAGACTAGAGAAGACTTACGAGATCGTAGAGAGCCAGAAAGCGGAATCCGCTGAACTAGCGAGATATATGGGAGCGGTTACCAACACGCTTCGAAGAGAGCTTGTCGATTACATAAACCTTTTCGAGAAAAGGTTGTCCGAGGAGATAAAACGATCTTCTCGGAATGAATTGCCTGAGTTGAAAGAACTGTCGGGCAGATTTGATAAAATGCAGAAATACTTGGACAAATTGGCTGCCGACCACTCTCAAACCGCTCAGGAGACTAACAAATCCGTCGAGGGACTTCGCACTAATTTCAAAGACCTCACGAAGGTTTTGAATGACTTGCTAAATAGCTTCTCAAGCAAGTTGGAAGAACCTTCTGAAACCTCACTGAATCGCCAGAAAACTGTCAGAAGGTCAAGAGAACACAACGTGAATCCCACCGAGGAAATCAAAGAAGCAGAACTCGAAGCCAGTATGCCTCCGAATGGGGAGGACTCCGATAATCATGAGAAGGAGGCTGGTCGGACAGACCAGAAACAATGAGATCACGATACAGTGTAATCGGTTATTTGTTCCACCTTATCATCGTCTATGCGGAAGACCTCCAACTTCTCTGGCAGAGAAGGATCAACGATCAAACCCACTGCATCCGGGAATAGTGCCTGAAACCTTTTCTGTGTTTCAAAGTCAATCTGCGATACGAAGCAGCCCAACTCGGGATGAGAGTGATACCATCCCACAACACTTTTCTTCTTGCCTCGACGGCCATACTCGAATGCGACTCTGACGAGGAACTTGTCTTGCAAAGACACATGGGTTCGTGAGGACACCTGTTCTCCAGTCACAACGTCACTCACCAAAAGACTGTCTTTGTGTATGCTCCCAAGAAGTAAACCAGCCACCTCACTGCTCAAAGAAGACTCAGCATGTTTCCTGATCTCATTCACAACCTTCTTTTTCAGCTTCACAGGGTGAGGCAACAGTTACTTACCCCTCCTAGGCAACATATCCCACGTAATAGCGGAGAATCTAATCCACTTGAAGAAGTTCCTCATTCTCACAAGGAAGTCTCATTACATCTACACTCGCAATGCGTGAAAGCATAATAACTCAATAGTGGGCATTTGTTTTATATAACTTAGCTTAGTTATCACTAATGTAGTTCAGTCTCGAATCCATTCAATAATCGCGGAGGAAAAACCCTTGGGTGAAGACTCGATCTTGGCCCGTGAAGCTCAGCTTCTCTATAACAGAGCGCCTGAGTTCAAACCAGTGGGTGGTGACCTCCAAAGATGGAGAGGCGCTATTCCGGGGAGAGGCCAATACAGAAACATGAACTTTGAAGTCGAAGTGATTGTCCCGGATGCTTTTCCTCAGGTCCCCCCTCAAGTTAAGATGATAACTCCCACAGAACACCCGTACGTAGATGAAGCCACAAGTATTCTGAAACTCAGTATTACTAGCAACTGGAGACAAGAGTATCACCTGTACCAAGTTATCAACACGGTTAAGGGTATGTTCGCGCAGATCCCGCCAAAACCATCCTCCAGAATACCGACTGCGCGCCCTGCCATAGTTCAACCCGCGGCCGCACCTTCTCGGCAGGGTTACAGACCTTCCGCCGCGTCTCCACCACCCCCATCAGCATCACCAGGCTTTCCTCAGAAACCTGATGACGTGAGCAAGTTACAGCAACAGATATCTTCCCTGGAGGAGGAAGTTACCCGTCTAAGAGGCAAGATAACGGTTCACAATGTACCTGAAGAGGGGCCAGACAACCTGGAACAAGTACTGCTTCCAAGTGACCCGAAACAGAGAGAAAGTCTTGACTTGGAAAGTGAGAAGATCGCATTAGAGGATCTGATCAGGAGCCTTGAAGAGAAATATGAAGCAGGCGATATCTCACCAACAGACTACACGAAACTTTACAGAAAGTATAAGAAAGAACTATTCCTTTTAGATAAGAAAATAGGTGAACCCCGCGGAGAATAAGTCAACGGCAGATCCTGGTTTTTAACGGTCTAGTGATCTCGAGATAACCTGTAGTTGTCGGCTCCACCGATAATCCGCAGCAAATGCTACTCGGAGAAGGCAGAACATGGAGAAGGAATCGCCAAAGAAATCTACCAAGAAAAAAGCCGAGAAGCAATCTCAACGAGAGGTTGCTCCAAAGACGCAGCTCCCAGAGACTCAGCAGCCTTCTCAGACTAGTAAAGGGCGATTTGATGTTAAGATCAGAGGTGTTGAGAGAGACAGGTCGTCAGTGGAATCGCAAAGGGCAGAAGCAGGTAACAAATCAAACACTGAACGTCAAGATTCGTCTTCATTCGAAGTTGCTCGACAGCAGGGGATTGTCGGCGAGACTGCTCGCCCATATATTGAAGGGGCCAAGTCGAAACTCACACCGGAGCAACTGGAATGCGAGGCCGAGTTGTACGCGGATATAGCAACACTGAATTCACTGATATCCAACTACGACAAGGGGAATCTAGATGTATCGACCTACAAGCGTCAGGTTCAGTCGTTGATCACGGACATTATGACTGAGAAAATCAAACTCGAAAGAACCGGAATCACAATGGAGCAGTTTCTGGAAGGAGAGAGAATCCTGGAGCAATATGCTCTAGCCTGCGAGAAATTCAAACTGTTGGACTCGAATGCGACTCTAGAATCCTTTGTTGAGAGCTTGGCAGTAAGCAAGGCAGATGTAGCCACAAGCACAGCCGAAATAGTCACTAATCTAATTACATTGTCCGATTATGCCAAACTAGGCGGCGACATGGCCAAGGTTGAATCCTTGCTCCCCCACTTGGATCAGATCATATCTCTTCTGGAAAAATTCCCGACTACCCGTAAGGACTACTGGGGCCTAAAGATTCTTCGAGATTGGCGCGACAAACTATCAATGCTATCTTATGATTCAGTTCTAAGCAACGATGAAGCAAAAAGACTCGAGCTAGACATCGTGAGACTCTTCAGCGATTTCAGGAGACGCCTAAGGGAGATATGAGTGGCCAGTCCGCTAAATACGGAAATACGCGAATTGGGTTTGAGGTGCATCGTTAGCACAATGTGCGGTCTCCATGAGATTGAGAGAAAGATAGCCCTTAAACAGGCCTTTGAAAAGGAAAAAGTGGACTTGATGATCCAAGAACTTGAAGGTATGTTCAACAATGTACAGGGCTTGAGGCAAAGAATTGAGGAATTCGAGAAGAAGTATACCGAGTTAATGTCTTCCCCAGAATACAGAGATAAGCTTAGGTCTCTCAAAGAAGAGCTTGGCATTACGGAGATGCTTCCTTCTCAAGGAAGGTCTTCTCCCACGATACTCCAAAAGCTAACTGGTAAAGGCAAATTCTATAACTTGTTGGCGCTGGACATCCTCGAAGTGGTTGGGAGAAAGATCAAGGAGAGTGGAGGCATACTCACGCTTGCTGAGGTCGCCTTGGCTGTCAACAAGGAGAGACTAGAACAGCCAGTGGATCTTGGAGATATAATCAAGGCGATCGAGACTCTTCAGGAAGCTGGACTTATACCTGGAATCAAAACACTTCCGTCTGGCGTACAGATAGTTGAGTTTCTCCCCACTGAAGTCGACGAAGACTCGAACAGTATTCTGAGCTTGGCCGCCGAGAAAGGATGGATCACAATAGAGGAGGCTATGCTCAAGACAAAATGGTCTAGGGAAAGGCTAGAACGCGCACTGAAGAGTCTAGAGAACGCAGGCATAGCGCGAATTGATGTCAGCTACGCAAAGGGAACTTGTTGGTACTTCCCAGGCTTGATTCGCAGCGATTCTGAGAAGTAATGGTTCTGAAAAAGAATCCTTCCAGGTCACTGAAGAATCAGTTTGGCCTGCTCATGATTCTTATCTATCCACTTTACTAGCTTCCTCTTGGTCAATATCTCCATTGCATCTTTCATGTCAGAGACGGGCAAGGATGCAAAATTCTCCTTGGCACTCTTGATCGCGAATATGTCTAGCATCTCTACTCCATTGTCATAAGCCCACTCGTATATGTCATTAGCCCATTCGTCAAGTGAACGCCACATTATCCTTGCGGCGGTCCTATCTTTGTCAATCCATTTCCCTAATCCCCTGTCCACAATATACTGTAGAAGCTCCCGTGATTCTTTCTCAGGTAATCTGTCAAACGGTTCTGTTGCTTTGAAATCCGTGAGGCCCATGATGTGTACAACATTGAATTGACACCACTTCAGAATCAAATCGCACCAATCTCTGTACCACGAGGTCACGAACTTGGGATCAGAAGGCTTCGAATACATCCAAGGGTAACCTGTCCATTTTGGCATCTCCAAGGTATGTGGTCTAGCTACTTGAGGCTTCCCTCTCTGCAGGATCCCTGTTCCAGAAAGTTGCTGGTAGGTCGATGTATCCGACTCCTTTTGTTCGCCTTCCATCTTGACTTCTTGTTCCAACTTGCTCAGCTCTGATTCGACATCCACGGTCTCTTTCTCCGCTTCAACTCGGTCTTTCGACTTGGGTTTTTGTTTTTCCTTTTCCAATGTTTGCGTACCTCTCTAGATCCGTGAATCAGAGTTGTATTGGGCCAATCAATATGCGCTGAATTCTTCGTCCCACTGTGTAAACCTCTGCAACTCACTCTCTGAAACTACAGGTTTGACACGTTTCACCGCAGTTAGAAAGTCTTCCATGCTAACTGGGCGAACCTTTGCAGAGGGATCACTGATTTTACCTGACAGGTCGAGGTCTCTAACGGGTTCCATTGCTGCCTCTCTGCATATCATTGCGACATCCGAGCCCGTGTATCCTTCCGTGGATTGAACCAGTTTCTCTACGTCAAAATCCTGTCCGATTTCAATCTCTTTGACATATATCTTGAAAAGTTCCCTTCTTGCGTCAGCGTTCGGGAGAGGAAGGAATATTCTTTTTTCAAATCTCCTCCTGAATGCTTCATCCAAGTCCCAAGGTCTGTTAGTCGCTCCTAACACTAGCACCTTGTCTTCAATTTTCGTGCTTACCCCATCCATTTCCTTCAGAAACTGTGTCTTAACTCTTCTTTCTCCTCCTGTCTCTTCCCCAGCTCGCGTTGATGCAACAGAATCAACCTCATCTACAAACACGATTGCGGGCTGCTTCCCTCTTGCAATCCGAAATAGTTCCCTAACTAGCTTCTCAGACTCTCCGAGCCACTTGGACATGATCGAAGCAGCATCTATGCTAAGAAACGTTGCCTCGATCTCCGTGGCAACCGCTTTTGCTATCATTGTCTTCCCGCAGCCTGGAGGTCCGAAGAGAAGGATCCCTCGCCACGCACGCCTTGTCTTCCCAGTGAAGAGATCCGGTCTAAGCATCGGTATGACGATGGCTTCACGTAGTGATTGCTTCACTTCTTTCAAGTCAGCTACATCTTCCCACTTCACGTCAGGCTTCTCAGTGAGAATTGTCTCCATAATCGACTTTTCTCTTTCTCCCTCTTCTTCAGATTCTTCCCCTGAAGGTCTTCCATCTCTCTCTTTCAACGCACTCTGGGCAACCATGGTTTTCAACGTTCTAACGCGCTCAATGTATTTCTTGGCGGTCTCGCTGTATTTCACTCGCATTGTGGCGTTGTCTGTGAATCTAACCATCTTTGCGAGCATCTCGGCAGCTTGCAGGTACAATGGGATCGATGCCTTGTAGTTGCCGCCATTGTCGAGCTTCACTGCTTGCTCAGCAATGCTCTTTGCTTGCATGAACATTCGTTCGGACATTTGATTTACACCAGCCTCACTTTGTGCATGACAGTTGGATTACTTGCCGGTTGTGTGAGTGAAGTCGCTCATCTATTCATCAGCCTTAACTATATACTGAGTTGTTACTTACTTTATCTTTTCTGGTTATCATTCCTCTGAGTTTTCTCTTGCACGATCGGCAGGCAGTATCAGTCTGGGGGTTAAGACTCATGGCAGCTCTGATTTCGTTGGGAATGAGGTCACGCCCGTCCCTTCGAGCGTTTTGGATGCGGTATATACCGCCAGTTTCGTTGCATCTGCTAGTGTATAGCTCCTCAATATACCGTATAGAAACCCAACGTCAAAAGAATCACCTGCGCCAACACTATCCACGAACTTGCTAGGCTTCATGGCAGGTTGTTGGAGCTCCTTTTTTTCACTGAGTACCAGACATCCTTTCTCTCCGAGTTTGATTACAACCTTGTCGACATTGATTTCTCCGAGTATTCTAGTTGCATCTTCGATGGAACCTGCTCCAGACACTCCGAGCGCCTCATTTTCATCAAGGAACAAAATGTCGGTGTGAGCTAGTACAGGTCTCAGGACTTTCAACCATGGTGGTTCAAGAGACGAAAGGGGGAACTGTGGATCCAGCGACGTGATCAATCCTCTTCTTCTTGCCTTGGCAAACAACTTCGCCAATTCACCGTTCCAGAGGTTGAAGAAATGAAGATATCCTCCGCAGTGGATCAGATCAGTATCCAGCAAGTATTCAGTCTTCTCTCGAGCCAGACGGAGAGGCCAGCCATTATGAGTTGGTAGCTGGAAGGTTATCGGGCGCTTCTGTCCCCCAAACAGTAGCACGTAGACTCCAATGCCGGATTTAGTTCCAGACTCAATTGATACATGATTTGTCCTGATCTTGGCTTTCTTCAGGGTCGAAAGAACAAACTCCCCGAAGGGATCATCTGCAACACTGGAAACTAGATGCACCTCACAGTCGAGTTTGGCGAAGTTCTGTGAGAAGTAGCCAACTGATCCCGCTGCCAGAAGGGTGATTTCGGACGGGCCAGCCCAATTTCTCAGATCCTCAGTTTCCGAAGGCGCTGTTCCATGGATTATGATGTCAACATTCAAAGCCCCCAGTGCGCCGATTCTGGTTAGTTTCATTCTTGAGCCACCTTCTGGCGCAGACACTCTTCAGGGTGTGCTAGTCCTAGTGTGAACCCCGAGGCAGAACCATCCGCCACACTCTAGCATATTTCGGAATGTTGCTCCGTTGGCAGTCTGGATTGATGTCGCCCTGTTCCACTGCGCAATAGTATGGATACAATTGGATCGCTGGAACAACGTACAGAGAAAAAAGGTGCTCGTTTGAGACTGGCACTCGAATCACATAATCCATCAATGAAGAGATCACCTCTTCTTTGTCGGGTATAATGGCCATCGAAGGCGTCTTCAACAAAGAGGTTGCTTTTGCAATTTGCTCAATCCAGTGAGATGCCCTGTTCTCAGGCGACAGGATTATCGTCTGAATCCGTTCATCAGTCAACCCCAGGGCACCATGCAGGTGGCGAGTCGGTACCATCGCCTTTGCTGGAATATGCGCCATTTCATCGAATTTCAGTGCCATCTCCTCGGCTGTGCCATAGTTAGGACCTGTACCAACAACAATCACGCCCCGCATTCTGGCATTAGCTCTTGCAATACTATGGCATCGTTTATCAGTCTCATCAAGTCTCGCGGCCATAGCTTTTGGCAAAGCCTTGAGCTGGGACTCAAGTTCATTGTAGTCCAAACCACTGATTCCTCTCTCTCTACCTAACTCAATTGCAATGTCCAAACTGGCGGCGAGACGAGTTGCATAATGGAATGTGTCCGAACCGCCTGTATCGAATCCACCGACACATGCGATAGTGTCAGCAGTGATCTTAGTCAAAGGGCTTCCCGCTATCGAGGTTATCGCAACGGTGTAAGCTCCCTTCTTAGCAAGTTTCTTAGCAGCTGAAATAGTATCGAATGTACTGCCACTGCCACTATAGCAAAAAACCGCAGTTCGACTATGGTCATAAGGCTTCTCCGTGGTCAAAATTTCTACACTGTCTCGATCCTCGGTTGTTAAGCGCGCCCACTCCCAAAATGCGGGACCAGCAGTCTGCGCGACGAATTGGCTTGTTCCCATCCCGATGCCAATTATGTGTTTGATTTCGCGTCTAATGAATTCTCTTACGACCCTCTTAACACTGCTTTCGACCATTCCCAGTGTCCTGTCGATTACCGATGGTTCCGACCGTATGTCGTTATACACATTGTAAGGGTGGGCTGACCTCGGATCAGTTCCAAGAGCTCGATACATCACTGGATACTCAGTTGTGCCTTCGGTATCCAGAACAGGATCTCTATCGGTGAAGTCAAAGGTTTTGGGTCGCTCTTCATGTTTCATTGCCCGGTCGTGTTCGTCCAGGTCCCTAGAACCTTCTTTCTTCATGAGTCTCTCTCCTTCAAACTCGAATGCTTGAGACGTGCTTCATACAAAGTCCAGTTGCTCTTATTGATTGCATAGCAATCTCTGTCAAGATCAAAACAAATAAAATCAATATAAAGAAGAGAGGTACTTAACATAGTTATATGCTTCTATCCCAGAGGTGGAATCTAGTCTGAAAGTTATTGCAGACCTCCATATCCACAGCAAGTACTCAGCTGCCACTAGCGAACAAATGAATCTAGTCAACCTTGAGAGACAAGCCAAGATGAAGGGTCTGACTCTCCTCGGCACAGGGGATAACTCGTGCTGCAAGTCCTTCTGAAGTAGACGAGTCTCCAATTCACAATGCCGAGATGGCTTGCAGAATGCAAATCTTCTTTGTCAGAGGTTGATAACAGTGGGCTGTATGTTCTAAACAATGCAAATGCTGCAGAGTCAGTGCGCTTCATGGCGACCTGCGAAGTTGAGGCTGGGTTCCAGTCCAAAGGAGAGCCAAAACGAATCCACCTCATAATCTTGTGTCCGAACCTAGATGTGGCCGACCAAGTAGCTGACAGAATCTCAAAGTACGGTGACCTCAACTCAGACGGAAGGCCAAAGCTAAGAGTTGCAGCTGCAGAACTGACTGAGGTCATAATGGAAATTGATAACTGGAACGAGGTAATTCCAGCACATGCATGGACTCCATGGTTCTCATTGTTTGGCTCAAGGAGTGGATTTGACAGTATTGAGGAGTGTTTCCAAGACCAAACAAAGAACGTCCATGCGATTGAGACAGGTCTAAGCTCTGACCCCATGATGAACTGGCGACTTTCTGCATTGGACAAATATACGTTGGTGAGCAACAGCGACTCCCATAGTCCATGGCCCTACCGTCTTGGCAGGGAAGCAAATGTGTTTCAACTGGATGGGGTAACATATAAAGAGATAATTGACGTGATCCGCAAGAAGGACCCCAAAAGGTTCTTGATGACAATTGAGACAAATCCAGAGTATGGGAAATATCATTACACTGGTCACAGAGACTGTAACGTCGTACTTAGTCCGAAAGAAGCTTCTAAGTATGGGAACATGTGCCCTGTTTGTAGGAAAAAGCTGACAGTTGGCGTTCTGCATAGGATCGAGGAACTAGCCGATAGACCTGAGGGCTACATACTCCAGGGTGCCATACCTTATGTTTGTTTGATCCCACTTCAAGAGATAATCTCCGTTGCCTTGGGGATGAAAGACGTCTTTGCAAAAGGTGTCTGGGAAGAATATGGCAAACTGCTCAAGAAGTTTCCCAATGAGTTACATGTTCTTCTCGAAGCTTCAAGAGAAGAAATATCTTCAATTTCAGGAGCAAGACTCGCCGATGCGATCCTCAGAGTCAGGGAGAAAAAGATTCGCTTCAGACCAGGGTACGACGGCACGTATGGTTACCCAATAATATTCGAAGATGAGGCACCTCCAGTCGAAAGTAGCAACAGTCTCAACGAGAAGAAAGAATCACTGAGAGCAAAGGATCAAACCGCGGCAAAACCGAAACAGGGAGACCGCGCTCAACAAAGCCTCTCCGACTACTTCTAACGAATAATAGATTCCTCTTAAGAGCCTATCGTAACTAGAAATAACGCCACGCCTAGTTTTCAGCCAGTCTGTCGCCTTCTTGACGGAAAAGAACGTACTCTACACAGAGTCGCCAGTTTATCCTCTCCCCTCAGCCCGGGCTCTCATTCTGGCAAAGATCTCTTTGAGCTCACCTGTGACGGCCTGACGCACGTTTAATGGATTCCCTGAGGTCGGCGGAGGCGCTTGTTGCGGCTGTCCAGGTGGCGCAGACTGGTAACCCTGCGGCTGACCTTGCGGCTGCGGTTGATATCCTTGAGGTTGGCTCTGCGGCTGGTATCCTTGCGGCTGTGGCGGAGGTGGTTGTGGCCTTGCTTGATAGCCTTGGGGAGGTGGCTGTTGATAAGCATCTTGTCTTGGGGCTCCCCACTGTTGCTGAGGAGCACCATAAGCTTGGGGTTGCTGGGGCATTGGTGCAGGCGGAGCAGTCACCGGTGGTGGAGGACTTCTCCTAGTCTCCTGCGCTATTGCAGGTAGAATTCCTCGATTGTCTGGAGGCGGACCCCTACTAGCCGCGGGAGCCCCCATCGTTCTTGAATCAACTAATGCCCTTTCAATTTGCTCGATTCTTTGCTCTATGGTGTACATCCTGCTTTCGAGAGCATCTACGGCCTGAAGAAAGATATTCGCTACCCTTGATAAGACGTCAACTATTTCCGATTCACTGCTCATGATCAGAATCCTCAGTCTAACCTATTTAGACAAGTAATAATGGACAGTTCGGTATTTATAGTTGTCCTCAAGACTCAGCAGGCACTCGCCTGCGATTGCGTTTTATTCAATCCTATCCTTGTGATAGAAGATCCTTGACCTTTGACACTGCTAGTCTGCCTTTCAATCCATGCGACTCAATTTTGACTTGCTCTTTCTGCTGTGCCTCATCGAACTTTGCTCTGCTAGGGCTGGTTACCAATCCAGTCAGTATCTTGCTGTCTCCTGATATTGTGATAGCTGGGTCGTCGATCGCCTTTCTGAATATTTCCACGCCATCAGAACCTATCGACGCGCCTACGTGTTCATTAGTGTCGTTAGTTTTTACATTTACTTTGATCTTCCCTACCATCTTCAGAACATTCCTGACTTTCGAGTCTTCTTTGATGTACTTTTCCGCCTCTCCAAGCCTTTTCTTCAGCAAATCATATAATGGCAACAATATCAGCCTCTCTGTGACTATCATCAAACTATGATACTTACACTACTAGGAGCTAGAACCTCTTTACCCTAATATGATTTTGCAGCATACACGACTTGAATTGAGGGTTTGCCGCACCAAGTGCAACTTCCCTTAGGTACTTCTTCAGCTTCAAATAGTGTTCCTCTGACTTCCAAACCACCTGTCTTGCTCTTAATATCGTCAGCGCACTCCTTCCTGCCGCAAAAGTGAATCTTAGCGAAGCCACCTTTCTTAGCAACTTTGAGCAACTGCTCCCTTGTCATGACTTGACTTGTATGCTTGTTCATGTAGTCTAAGGCCTTTTCCCTCAAGAACTTGAGCATGTCATCCGCAATCTTCTCCACTTCGTCAACAACGTTCTGCTCTCCGAAGCTCTCTCGAGTTCTCTTGTCCCTCCTAAAAACTGTCACTTTACTTTGCTGCACTTCCTTCGGACCAATCTCCAACCTAATAGGTGCACCCAAGAGTTCCCAATAATAGAACTTGGCTCCTGCTGAGAGATCTCTATCATCAAGTTTCACCCTTATGCCCGCGCCTTCAAGCATTTTCCTGATCTCAACGCTCTTCTCAAGGAGTGGTCTCTCCTCTCCCCTATACAATACAGGGACTATCACTACCTGAACAGGGGCCATCTCAAATGGAAGGACTAACCCATAGTCGTCACCGTGAATAGAGATGATGGATGCCGCTATACGTGAGATCCCTGGACCGTAGCATGTCTGCTGCACGAATTTCTTGTCCCCACCTTTGTCTTCAAACTGAATATCAAAAACCTTGGAGAAATTGTCGCCTAGGAGGTGGGTGGTTCCTATCTGAATAGCTTTGCCATCTGGAAACAACGTGTCAAATCCATACGTCCTTTTCGCTCCTGCAAATCTGTCCCATTCAGGTCTATCGAACATCAGGAAAGGTATACCACACTTCTCATACAGGACCTTCTTGGCTATCTCCATGTCCTCCTTAACCTGCTCTGTCGCGTTCTCGAGACTCGCGTGTGCAGTATGGGTTTCGATCCAAAGGAACTCCCGTCCCCTTATGAGAGGTCTGGTTGCCTTGGTTTCATATCTGTAAACTGAGCCATTTTGATAGTACTTTATGGGCAGGTCATGATAGTTTCTTATCCATAACGAGTACATTGGGTACATCGCAGTCTCACTAGTCGGTCGTAATATGAGAGGCTCGTCTAGCTCATGTCTGCCCGCTTTTGTCACCCAGAATACTTCTTCTTCAAACCCCTGTACATGCTCAGATTCTTTCCTGAAATTACTTGAAGGGATGACAATGGGGAATTGCAGTAGGGAATGGCCAGTTTTATCAAGTTCCTCATCATATAATCTGTAGACTTGATTTATGATTCTCATTATGTTAGGCATGTAAATGATAAATCCCTTCACATTGTACCTAACGTCAACAAGCTCGGCTTCCTGAAGCACTTCATCGTACCATTCGCTGAAGTTTGCTTCTTTCTTGATCTTCATTCACCAGATCCTCCGGATGCAGTGCAACTAAAGCCTGATCTGTCCTCTCCTTGACTAGATTGCAGTGCTCTTCTGCCGCAACGTTTTCCGCAAAATCCTCTGCTTGGTGTTACATAGTGGTTTTTCAGCTATTGATTTAAATCTTCCTAAGAAAACCTAGTACCTTGTTGGCAGTTACGAATTTGAAAGACATCCTCCAACAATGAGTGACATGTCTACGTCTTGATGAGGTGACTTGTCTTGTTACTTGAGGGTTCAGGCAGAGTGCTTATCAGACCTCCTTCAGAAGCATATAGTCTACTCATAGAGGTTTTCCAGGGTTGCAATTACAACCAATGCAAGTTCTGCGGCATCTACAAGGAAAGGGAAGAGTTTAGGGTCCTCGAACTAGATGAAATCTTCAATCAAATTGACGTCGCAAAGAGGTTCTACTCAGATCATTACACTACTGTTTTCTTGACAGGCTCGGATATGACTTGCCTACCAACAGAGTTCTTTCTCTCGGTCCTAAACAAGATAACGCAGACTTTTCCAGAATTGAAGCGAATTACATGTTATTCGTCCGCGAGGTCTGCAATAAGTAAGACCCCAGACGAACTTATCAAGTTCAAAGAAGCTGGTCTGACAAGAATACACATGGGGCTTGAAAGCGGAAGTGACAGAGTCTTGAAGCTGATGAAGAAAGGAACCATCTCAAAAACCATCATAGAGGCTGGACGCAGGATAAAAGAGGCCGGAATAGAACTCTCTCTGTATGTCCTTCTGGGGCTGGGTGGAAAGGACATGACCGAAGAGCATGCTAGAGGAACAGCTGAAACGCTTAATCAAATAGACCCGCATTTCATCAGGTTCCGAACACTCAACATACTGCCGAACACACCTCTTTTCGAGGAAGTTGAACAAGGTAGTTTCAAGTTACTGACGCCATACGAGATAATAAAAGAACAAAGGGAAATCATCGCAGGACTGAATGTTCACAGTGAAATATTCAATGACCATGTCTCAGACTACGTTGACTTCGAGGCTAAATTCCCCGAAGACAAACAGATGATTCTGTCGCTCCTAGATAGGATACTTGCAGATCCGCGCACTAGATTCATTCCATCCAAGGAATTAACTGAGATGTGAATCATCGCGTGGACATCACAACTGCGTCCGCTCATGCAATGCCTGTAGTCTGTACAAAATAAGTAAGAAGGGACGAGATACTGTCTTCCTATTTCTTGCCCTTAACTGTCTCTAGTTTACCATACTGCCCCACATTAAGCTGTAGCTCCCCTCTGAAGTCGTTGACATAACCATTCTTGATGTCTACTGTATCTCCTACCTTCACCCTATCAATGTCCTTATTCCATAAGGAGAGCTTCACCTGACCAGAGTCGTCAGATAGCGTTGCTGTTGCTACTCTAGCAGGCCCGAATCTTGTGTTCACGTCTCTTGGTTCTCCTATGTCCGAGACCTTGGCCGCGAGATCAACCTTTTTCATTCCTGCCTTCAAATCACTAATCTTCATTTTACGTATACCCACCGAACTAAGTATTCGATAATTCAGATTTGCTCTTAATTTAACCAAGAAGACTTATTAAATTAACCGTTGAAAGGATGACCCTAATCCAAATGCCAAGTCACCTCAAGTTGAGGGGTTATTGGATCAAAACCTATGTCTATAAATCGATGGAACAAGAATGTAGACACGTACAACTGGATAAACATGGTTCCGTTAAGGGGTGCAGCGAAGTTATGGTAGGTATCATAGGGTACGGGGCTTACCTGCCTAGGTTCAGGATTAAGAAAGACGAGTACATAAAAACTTGGAACATATTCCTCGTTAAAGGAATCAACGAGAAAACCGTCCCTGCATTCGACGAAGACGCGACGACTATGGGTGCCGAGGCCGCTATCTCCGCTTTAAGGTCGTCTGGGGCAGAGTCTTCAGATATTGATGCAGTATTCTGGGCGTCGACATCAGCTCCATATACGCTTAAGATGACCGCGCCTACGATTGCTTTGGCTCTGGGCGTGAGAGCAGACATCTATACGGCTGACTTCGCCCATTCTGAGAAGGCCGGAATATCGGCACTAATAGCTGCGTCCGACTACGTCTCGTCAGGTAGAGGGAAACGCGCTATTGTCGTAGCATCGGATGTCCTTTCGGGACCACCAGGAAATATTCCAGAGACAGAACAAGGGGTTGGATGCGGCGCTGCAGCTTTTGTCGTTGGCAGCGGTGGCACGATTGCCGAGTTAGAAGCTTCCAGTTCGATGACCTCAGAGTTTGCAGATAGGTGGAGGACGGGAGCGGAAACCGACGTTATTCAAGCGCTAGACAATCCGAGATTCGCTCAGGACTATGGCTATGTTTGGCATGTCTCTGAAGCAGCCAAGAACTTGGTGAGTAAGGTCGGTAAGAGCTTCGAAGACTTCAACCACATTATATTGCAGCAGCCTAACGGTGATTGGCCACTCGTTGCCGCAGGAAAACTTGGCTTACAACCTGCTGTGACGCAGAAAGGCATGGTCATACAGAATACAGGTGACACGGGGGTTGCCTCAGTGCCACTGGGTCTTGCTGCCGTGTTGGACGTGGCCCAACCAGGAGAAAGGATACTCGCTGTTGCCTACGGAGGTTCCAGCGCATCGGACGCTATCAGCCTATTAGTGACGGACGAAATTGAAGGGAAGCGCGCGTCACCTTCCTTCGCAAAACTCATTGAGCGGAAAATGTACCTTAGTTACATTGAGTACGCCAAGCAGAAGAATCTGATTCCAAAGAAAATGAAGGTCTCCTACATTGGACTGTAGGAAAACTCGCTATCGGTAAGTAGTATTGGAATTCAGCAAAAGCGTGGTGAATAACCAAATGTATGCCCCTGCTTTCTGGAGAGAGCAACATAGAAGATTTAGACTCATCGGAGTAAAATGCAAGAAATGTGGTCGCAACTATTTTCCGTTTCAGCACATCTGCTCGTGTGGAGGTACCGAGTTCGAAGACGTCGAAATGCCAAGAAAGGGCAAGATATTCTCTTGGAGTGGCATCATAGTTCCACCAGCAACAGGTATCGAGCAGGTCGAGCTAACAGGTCCATACCTACTCGTGATTGTCGAACTGGAGAACGGAGTCAAGGTACTTTCTCAGATAACAGACTACCTGCCTATCAAGACCATGCAAGGAAAGGAAAAACAGATCGGTATAGGAACTCCAGTCGAAATGGTTCTCAGAAGACTCTACGTCTCACAGACAGGACAAGTTCAGTACGGCTTCAAATTCAGACCCATCTCCGAGGAACCGACTCAAAAGAAGGAGGAACAATGAGCTACTAAGATACTATGGGAGGAGAGAAATCAAATTGCCCGAAAAAGTTGCAGTTATTGGAGTTGGTCAGACACAGTTCGGTCAGCTCTATGAGAAAGACCGCACGAAGTTGCTTGCTGAGGCAGTGTTGGATGCCGTGAGTGACTGCAATAACCTTGAACTCAAGGACATCAACGAAGTGTTCATAGGATTTACAGGACTCGGCGGCACCCAGCTAGGTAATGTTTCAGGATGGTTTGGTGACTACCTGAATCTCTTACCTAAACCTATCCATAGGGTGGAGAATGCTTGTGCAACTTCAGGCTATGCATTCCGCTGCGCGTTGATGGCAGTCGCGTCAGGCTACGCAGACATAGCATTGGCGTGCGGCACGGAGAAAATGCACGACATCGGGACATCACAGGTTCTCTTCGAAATGGGTCGAGGCGGTGACTCCGACTGGGAAAGCAACTTTGGAATAACGTTTGCAGGCATGTATGCTCTCGTAGCTCAACGACACATGCATGTTTACAAGACTACTAAACAGATGCTTGGAGCGGTGGCAGTCAAGAACCACAAGAATGCAGTAAACAACCCGTTGGCGCAGTTCAGGAGACCAATCACAATGGAACAATATATGCAAGCAGACTTGACTGGGATGGTCGCACAGCCATTAAACATTTATGATTGCTGCCCTCTCACTGATGGCGCTTCAGCGGCTATAGTTACCAGAGCAGATATAGCAAAGAAATTCACCGATGCACCTATCTACGTTTTAGGTAGCGGCGCGGGCACGGATTCACTGGCGACGTTCCGGAGAGATGATCTCACGTCACTGAGGGCCGCAGTTGAAGCCAGCAAGATGGCTTACAAGATGGCAGGCGTGGGTCCAGAGAAAGTTCAAATCGCCGAGGTCCACGACTGTTTTACAATTGCTGAGATAGTAGCAACCGAAGACCTTGGATTCTTCAAAAAAGGCGAAGGCGGTAAAATGGCGCTAGAGGGACAGACTGCTGTCGACGGCAGAATACCTGTGAATGTTGATGGCGGTTTGAAGGCAAAAGGTCACCCAGTTGCGGCTACAGGTTGTTCTCAGATTCGAACAATAGTGAAGGAGCTTCGTGGAGAGGCTGAGAAAATGCAAATCTCACCGCAGCCTGAAATAGGTCTCACTCACAATGTTGGCGGAAGTGGGACAGTATCCGTGGTCCATATATTTGGCCGAAAACCACCTTCTAAGTAACTAGCCCTTGCAGGATTTCCATTCTCCCCTTTTTGAGACTAGCTCTAGTTCCTCTGGATTTGCAGGTCCATACATGAGCATCGTATATGCGGCAAAGATCTCAGACTCTAAGCATAATGTTTACATTAGGAAACTGCCATAGTCACATATGCAAGGGTGCAGACCTTCAAGTCATCCCGAGACTAAAGTACAAGTTCTGAATCCGTATGGAGTTGATCATTTGTCCGTTGACCAGTTTAAGGCTTTGCGCAGATTCCTTACAAAACTCACAAACGAAAATCTCTGGATATACATCCTACGTCTTCTCCAAGAGGGCCCGAAGTATGGCTATGAGATCCGTGCCACGATAAAGAAGAGGTTTGGATTCAATCCTCCCACGCTCGCATCGCATGTAATACTTTACAAGATGTCTAAAGATGGTCTGGTGGAAGCTAAGAAGGGAGGAACTGAAGGAAAGGAAAAACCCGAGATGAAGCATTACGTCATAACCAAGGACGGAGAACGCGCGATGCAAGCTGCAAAAACAATGTTGACCAAGTTGTTCAGAAATGCATTCGATCTCACATGAAAGTACAGCTGCTCTTCTATCTAGTTTAGATCAAAGGTAACCCTTCGCTCTTTCTTCTATTTCTTGCCTTGATGCGAAACCAGAGGTCGAGTGACCTTCAACCTTGAATGACACAGCGGTGCTAGCTATAATGGCTGAACGTCTAATGTCGTGGATCCTCGAGTACTCAACAAGGAACGAGCCGGCATAGACGTCTCCTGCGCCCGTATAATCAGTCACTTTTCGTGGCTTGATAGCAGGCGTGGAAAATGATTCTTCATCATGAGTTGAAACATATGATCCTTTTCCTCCAAGCGTAACGATGGCAATCTCACATCCCATGTCTATAAGCGAGCAGGCCACCTTCTCGGGACCTGATGCACTAGTCGCTACTTCTCCTTCCTTCAGAGTAGCTTTTACTATCGTCACTTTGCCGAGTATCTCAGGGAGAAGTGGGTTTCTTTCTACCGAGACGTTACCGTTTTTGTCAAACTTTCTTACTACTCCCTGCAAATCTAGTAGAACTGGAACCCCCCATTTTGCAACTTCCTCAATTGTCTCTATCGGAATCTCTCCTGCAATGGGACCTAAATGAACAGCACCAACGTTACCACGAAGGTTCTTAACATCCTTGGGTTCTATTGGATCACATTTAGAAAGTAACATTAGGCTTCTCTCTTCGCCTGAATATTGAAGCTTGTACTTCGTGGTTGGGGTCTTGGCTTTCTTAATAGCTGAGACATCAATTCCACTCCGTGCAAAAACAAGAAGATGATCATCTCGGAAATCGGGACCAACCTTTGACACGATTCCGACCCTGGCTCCCAGCCGCGCCCCGGCTAGGCTTGAGAATGTCACTGTTCCGCCCAAAGAGGGAGGAAGAGACTGACCGTCTCTGACAACATAGTCTATGGCGAAATGGCCAACAACTATCATGTCAAGCGCCAACGACAATCCTCCCACTGGGTTCATCTGGTCAAGAATAGTATGCAGCTGGTTTAAGATATTCCGCGTCAAGGCATTTCTGGTAGGGAAGATTAACATCAAGACGCAATATTACTCGATATCCATTTACAGCCGAATTGTCATTTTTCTCTCGTCTCTTGCCCTGACCTTCGCTTGTCCTGTATGAACGGCGCAGGATATGCAATAGAACTTCATGACCTTCTCGTGAGGCAGAATCGCTCCCTGTTGTCTGAGCTCTCTTGCCATTTGAGGGTCAACCAAGGTTACCCATTTTGACACCCTTTTTGCTTTGTCTCTGGGAACTTGTTTTCCACAGTTGGAGCACTGAACTAGACCTTTTCGCCCTGATCCGCCTTTGGACCTTCCTCGGCTTCGTCTCTTTTTAGTCATTCTGTTGCAACACCATCCAAAAACTCTCTTCTAGGTCTCAAGTTACCTGTATGAATATTTAAAAGTGTTTATGATACTATGGCTTGCCTGTAATGCTCCTTTTTGCTGAGACTTAGCCTGAGATGAGTTCTCCAGTAGTGAGCATCGACTACACGTTCTTCGTTAGTTTGCTGCTTTTGCATCTACCCTCAGTTCTAGCCTTGGCTGAGCATGATGAGAACTCCGCCAGTAACGGTAGCAGTCACGTGTTATATTACTGACATGTGACCCAAATAGATCACGATGAGGGCGTTGAGATTGGATCGAATCTTCGTATTGAAGTCCAGCACAGCTCGTACGTCAAGCGACTTCAACTTAAGAGACCTGCCAAGCTCGAGCGGACGTCTGGAAGTCGTATGCCGCTGTGCGATTTCTGCAATACTTGACAGTGGAAGAATCAGGCGAGATACCGTCTTCGTTGGCGTGCTTGAAGGACCCCCTAGTCCCCCACTGAGTTTGAGGTTTGATGGAGGAAGACTCAGAGATCTGCCCTTCAGCGAGATAGCTTTGGCAGCAATGTTGAAAGACGTTTTTAGAGATCTTGAGAAGAGTGACATGCATGTGTCACCGTGCCCGCCAGGACTACTAGTTGAGAAGAAGTCATTCAATGAAGCGATAAGTTCGGAGATGACCTCCAACAAACGGGGTGCCCTCTACTACTTACATGAGAAAGGTGAAGACATCAGAAACGCAGACATGAGCATTCAAGACACGAAGATCTTCATCGTGGGAGACCAAAAAGGGCTAACTGCGGAAGATGAACATGTTTTGGACGAACTTCGCGCCAAAAGGGTGCGTGTAGGTCCCATTAGCTACCTATCGTC
The DNA here is from genome assembly GCA_037310415.1 of Candidatus Atabeyarchaeum deiterrae. Classification (GTDB taxonomy): domain Archaea; phylum Asgardarchaeota; class Atabeyarchaeia; order Atabeyarchaeales; family Atabeyarchaeaceae; genus Atabeyarchaeum; species Atabeyarchaeum deiterrae. Next base: position 327,409 of record CP147780.1, on the reverse strand, counting down.
TCAAGTGATAACCCTTGTTCACTATGAACTTGATAGAAAAGAAACGAGAAGAGGATGAAATCCGACCAACATGATATGGGTGTTCTCTCATACAAAAACTAAATTAGTGAATAGCGCCAGAATAGAAACTGCCTTTTGAGGCGTTTACAGAGTTTCTTTATGCTGTTGCTACTCGTCTGGAGGTCGGCTCTTTGGCGGAAGACAACTCCAAGGCTTTGCGAAGGTTCATGTCAAAACTGACTAGAGAGAACCTTTGGGTCTACATTCTTCGCCTTCTCCAAGAACGCCCTCGATATGGCTACGAGATACGTGCCATGATTAACGATCGATTCGGTTTCAAGCCAGCAACAGTATCATCCTATGTCATACTTTACAAGATGGCTCGTGAGGGGTTAGTAGAAGTCAAACGAGATGTGGCTGAACGAAAGGGAAAACCCGACAGGAAGTACTATGCGATAACCGAGGAAGGCAAACGTGCGATGGAGAATGCAAAAACGTTCTTGAACAAACTGATCAAGAACGCCTTCGATCTGACCTAGGCTTGGCTTGCTTGTTGCCAGCTGTAAGCACATCTTTCGCCGATATGGCACGCTGAAGCACGGTAAGATGTGTGAGGATTGCAAGAGCAATCACGCTATAGTTCACAGTTCTAGGAAACCAGCTCTCAAGCAAGAGTGCGAAACCAAGTAAGAGAAGTCTTATTGGTCTCTCAGCAAATCCTACTACGAAGTGCTTGACCCCATACGCCTCAACTCTGGCTCTTGAATAGCTGACCAGTAGCGAGCCAACTAATGCTATGAAGCCCCATACGACGTTGCAGAGTCCCGCAAATACCATTGCGAGGAGAATTATGGCATCTGAGTATCTGTCCAAAACTGAATCAATGAATCCGCCAAGTGCTGTAACTCTATTGGTCATTCTGGCGAGTGCACCATCTAACACGTCACAGAACCCTGCGGCGAATACCAATATACCAGCCAGGATATAATTCGCGAGGATTATGGAAGGGGCGACCAACATGGTAAGGAAAAACCCTAAGGCAGTTACCGCATTAGGTGAGAGGTGCATCTTCTCGAGGGCTTTCGCAAAAGGGTAGAGCAATCTTGAGAATCTCTTTTTCCTGCTAGAAAGCATTTCTTCTAACCCTTCCAAGGTTTGACAAAACTAGTTATCGCAGCCCTGCAGTTAATATGCATTTTGATATTGAAAGCCCTTTGCTATTGTCTTATGGGCAAATCATTCTCCCTTTATTTCTTTCAAAGCAGAAAATAGGTGAGAATCCCACATCAACCTATTCGAAGGAAGGTTCACAAGCGCGTTTCTGGCAGCGTGCCATATCGTATCGACTTCCTCATCTGTTTCCATTGAGAGTTCTGCTTCATCCGCGAATTTAACGCCTCTTTCAGCTAGCCTATAGCAACCGCCTCTCTTCTCTAACAATGCCGTTTTGACCATTTGCTCCAATTGCTTACTGATGGAGGAAACTGTCGGGAACTTGATGATTTTCTCGGAAGGTAGGACACTTTCCAAGAAGTCGACGAACTTTACCATATCTTCCAAAGGGAGGCATCTACTGGTGCACTTTAGAACTAGAAGAAGCTCATCTCTCTGCCAGATAGAGGTCTTTCCGGATGATGTTCCAGATCTTGGTGAACTCATGCGGTTGACTTCGCTCAAATCCGAGTCCCAGTAATACTCACGTAATACGACTTTATAAACACTCTTTCACAAGAAAGCCAAAAAATCCCAGTTTTGTCGTGACCTCTTTGATTGAAGCCTCGAGAAGTCAAGGACTTCACCCATGCTCTTGTCGTTGTCTACTTCGCAAACCATCTTTAGTTCAAGCTACTCTTATCGGAAATGCTCATAAAGCCCAAGTCAATGAGTATTATTTAGGAAAAGCAGATGCGGAAAGTCATATTGGGGGAATCGCAACCCATGCGATCGAAGAATGTAATTGGCGTGAAGGCACGACGTGCTTCTCCGAAACGAGCGAAACACGAACTGGTCACTCTTAATGAGGAAGAGTATGCTTCCACGGTGAAGAAGATAACTGAGCTTTCTACTGAATGCGAGAATCTACGTGCCCAGATTAAGACTCTGGAAGAACAGTATGAGGCAGGAAAGATCACTGCAAAACAACACGACAAACAAGTCAAGCAACATTTGCTTCGCCTATTCGATGTCAACCGAGAGTTACTACCTTTGAAGGAAAGCGTTCAGAGGCATGACGAAGATCGCGAAAGAGAGAAGGTAAGACAGAAACTCGAGGTCATGCGTGCAGAAGAAAAGAAAACCTCGAAGCCTCGCAAAAAACAAAAGGCAGCCAAGTCCGCAGGAACCAAGGGACACAGTTCTGCAAAGTCTAGGAAGCGATAGGAAACCAAGAGACGGGCTTTCATTAAGAAAGTTTTCATTCTGGGTCTTCCAATTCTCGTCAGAAGATTTTCTAAACCACTAGCAAGATTGAGTTGATTCCTTCTCGCATGACTTTGAATGTCGTATTCTCATGCTAGCCAAATCAGCAGCTGAAATGTCTATGTTTTACGGGTCTCGAACGCTACCTAATTAGATCTCGAAATTGAACTGCTATCTTCTAAGTATTCCTTCCGCGTACGGATGTTTAAGAATATTTATAGCGATAAGTCATTTAGTACATGTTTCCAGGATTCTGCTTGTCTTATAAGTTAGCGTAGGGAGTGCTATTGTGTATGGACCAAAGAACTTTGAACTCATGTCAAAATAAGCATGATGAGTCCGTTTCTCAGAGAGTAACTGTATTTGTCGATAAGAGAGAGCTCCGTTCGAAAGTTGCTGAATACCTAAGAGAACTTGACGTTAATGTCGTTGAAAGACAACTGAGCGTAGGCGACTATGTAGCGTCTGATCGTGTGGCCTTTGAAAGGAAGAATGTTAAGGAACTTGCAAACTCGATCTACACTAGCAGGATATTTGACGAGTGTTCCAGACTTAAGGACGCCTACGAGATTCCTATTCTTATTCTCGAAGGATATATGTCTCTTATTTTCAAGTTCACGAGGATAAATGAAAGCTCGGTGTGGGGAGCAATCGCCAGTATTGCAGTCGAGCTAAAGTTGCCAATAGTACCGACTCCAGACGTCAAACATACTGCCAGGTTCATTGAGCGAGTGGCCTACTGTGAACAAGTAAAAGATAAGCGTCCAGTAGTTATAAGACCGAAAGAAAAGATGCTTACCCTCGCTCAACAACAACAATACTTGATTTCAGGTCTGCCAAACATCGGGGTCACTCTGGCGGAAAGTCTTCTTTTAAAGGCCCAGACACCCTATAGTGTGTTCAAAGGGATCGCCGAAAGCGATGTGAAGCAATCCAAGACGGGTAAGACCAAGCGCTTAACAGGATCAATTTCTGAAGTCAAAGGAATAGGGCCTTCCATAATCGAGAAGGCAAAGAAGATACTGATGTCCCCTTATGTCAAAGCAGAATCAAGCGGAAACGATAATCGTCAGTAGGAATCTGTTTTGCATTGCGAACAAGTCACCATTAAACGAAGATCAAGTGTGACTCCTAGAAAACAATATAGGTTGATATTATGATTACTAGTACGTGGTTAAGGGGGAATAATGAGATGCTTCAATCCCCTAAGTATGTATTTAAGGTAGTAGTCGTGGGAGAAGGCGGAGTTGGGAAGACTTCCCTTATTCTGCGGTACACGCAAGATCGCTTTCTAGGGGAATACATAACAACAATCGGAACCAATTTTGCCGTAAAAACCTTGAATGTGAATGATCAACAGGTGAAGTTACAGTTGTGGGATCTTGGGGGGCAGGCGCAATTCATGCGGATAAGATCCTTCTACTATCCCGGCGCAAGGGCCGCTATGCTAGTCTACAGTATTTCAGACAGAAAATCGTTTGACGTCATACCGAAGTGGAGCAGGGAAGTCAAGGAAGTTTGTGGCGATATTCCCTTCACTTTGATTGGCAACAAGATGGACCTTGATAATGATAGGGCTGTTAAGAGGGTTGAAGGACAGCAAAAAGCGTCACAGCTTGGCGCTGAGTTTTTTGAGACAAGCGCAAAGACAGGTGAGCTAATCAACAGTGCGTTTACGATGGTGGCAAAAAGGATATTCCAGCGATTCTCTACGAGAGTAATGTGATCCTGAGTTGATTTTCCTGTCTGCTGTGTTTGTTAACATCTAGGAAGGATCATTGTTTTTGCTGCTTGGTAATCCCACTACGTATCTCTTCTACTCTCTTCTTCATCTTGTCGGCTGTCACACTGGTGAGTTCTGGAAGCAGGTTCTCGATACGATAAGTGTATTCTTCTGCCAGCTCCCCCATTCCTGCGTTCAAGTATTTTTCCGCCGCGGACAAAAACGAGTCGGCGGATCTTCTGTAGTCTTCAGATAGTTCATATGCTTCTCCCATGGCGCTGAGAGTATCAGCTATGCTTCCGTCGTCCTTCAGCTTCTGAGCAACGGATAGAGCTGATTTGAAAGAATCAAGTGCTTTTTCAAAATCCTCTTTCTTGAGATACGTGTTGCCGATATCAAGAGAGATACTCATGATTCCTTCAAAGTTGCCCATTCTCTTGCATATGTCAAGTGCCCTGTTGAACAAGTTCAATCCATCATCGAACTTGCCTTGACCCATGTATGCGAGTCCGAGGCCGTACAGTGCGTCTCCCATTTTCTCCTCACTCTTTGATTCCTCGTAGATCTTTAAGGCAACGGAGCAGTTTTTGGCAGCTTCTTCGTAAGATCCTAGATTGTTGAAGGCGACACAGGCGTTGTAGCTGGAATCAGCTTTTCCTTCTGAGTCTCTCACTTTGTCGAAAGCCTCAATTGCTTTGAGGTAGAGCTTCACGCCGTCCTCATCTTTTCCAGTTTCAGCCAGAAGTAGTCCTGCCTCGTTGTATGCTTGAGCCGCATCGGCAACTTTTCCATTCTTCTCAAAGTCGATTGCAGCCTGCAAATAGAGCTTCGCCGCTTCTTCGGTGGATCCTTGTGATCTCAATTGGAGTGCTTTCTTCACTATCTCTACTGCCGTTGTAATTCACCGTCCGCCTTGAGTCAAACTACTCCAACGATACTCTCTATTCTCGATTCTACCCCTATATATAAACTTTGAACAACCCGTGAGAATAGAAACATCTGCATCGAGGATTCTTGAAGACTTACCTTGCTGGCGACAATGCGATGGAAGAAACAAGAAGGACGAACAAGTGTTATTCTTCGTTATTCCAGCCATGCTCGCCGATTAGCGGCACAAAAGCTACTCCACCAAAATTAGTTGTAACAACTTCTTCCTCTTTCACTTTCTTGACAAGAACAAGCTCTTGCCAGCCATACTTTTCCCCTATCGGTATTGCCATTGTGCCCCCTACTCTCAGCTGTTCTACCAGTGGTTCGGGTATTCTCGGCGCCGAAGCCGTGACAAGTATCCTGTCATAAGGCATGGCTTCTCGATAACCCATTGTCCCATCTCCAACGATTACCTTCACACGATTAGCGTATCCAGTTCTCTTCAGATTCTCCCTGGCCCATTTCGCCAAAGATGATATTCTCTCTACCGAGTAGACGTATCCAGGATTATTAGATGCAGGTGGAGCAACAATTTCCGCGCAAATAGCTGCATGGTAACCTGAGCCTGCCCCTACCTCCAATACCTTATTCCCTTCTTCCAGCCTCAGCTGCTCGCACATTATGACAACCATGTTTCACCTTACTTGGGACAGACCAAGTAATGTGGTGCGCTTATTGTTTGACCAGCTGCTATTGGAAGCGGGCGGTCGTCGTACGCATCTTCCCTAATGTTCGGGGGAACGAATTCTTCCCGGGGGACATTCATGAATGCATTAATGACACTTGAGCTGCTCACAATACCCTCTTCAATGAAACGCTGTTTGAGCTTCTCTTTAGCATCAGTTAGATCCTTCATTCCTTCACCAATCACCACCTATCAAGTGGGAAGAACCCTGCTCTACCTTCTACAATCTACTGATTCTATTTAACTGCCTGTTGGTGTGGAGGAACCCAATCGGAAACGGGCATATAGTAATAAGAGGCTCCGGTGGTATTAAAAAGATAGACCACTGCCAGCTAGTGCCACTCATTTGTATTGTCTTGGGTGTTACTGTAATGAAAATTGCTGAGTCGCTAACCGCTTGCGGACACGCGAATATTCGGGGTACCCATCCGACAACCTTGGAAATAACTAGAGCAGGAGAAGTCACTGTCCGAGGAGATTGCATAGTCGCCGTCCGTGCAAGTAAATCGTTAAGCGACTTTGGTGAACCCCTTAGAAGACTTCTTAGAAAACACTCCTCAGACGTAACACTAAGACTCGAGGTTGATGGCCTTGAAGAAGTAATCAAGGGGGTTGGTGACCCTCGCCTCTCGCTTACAAGCACCGAAGATATTGTCTGTCGGAAAAGCAGCTTCGTGTGCGGGCGAACTCTGATGGTGAGAGCGGACAAATCCGCCGCAGAAATTGATCGAAATATCATCAGAGTGTTGAGGAACTCGAAGAACAAGGTGTATGTAACCGTTCAAGTGGACTTCTAGTAAATCCCCAGAAACTCTGCTTGTCCTGAAGGTACAGAACTCGACGCAGATTATGGATGGCGGGCCTGGGGGGAGTTGAACCCCTGGCCATCGGGTTAAGAGCCCGACGCTTTAGGCACTTAGCAGGTTCTCCATTTTTTTGGTTCTCTACCTGGCTGAGCTACAGGCCCACAATTCTCTGTTCAGCCTAAACCTTTATGATAAGTTGTTAGATGTAAAAGGAATGACCTACGACATTATAAACTTTTTTTGGGACTTGATGGCGATAGATTCAATAATGTAGTTCGTACGCCTATTTGTTTTGTCAAGTATTGCCAACATATGAAGATCGCAAACATAAGGCGTCTAACGCAACTGGGAGTGTTCAGATGAGAGACGACTCACTGTGTCTGGGCGTTCCAAAGAACCTTGGCGAACGAATAAGGCAATTGCTCAAGCACGCTTCACTTCTAGATACGCAAAGAGAAATCACCAGAGACAAGGACTTGATTCAGTTTCCCTTACTAAGAGCGCCAAGTTCCCAAGAGTGGAGATTAATCAGGAATCTCACCCACAAAGCGAAAACAATAAGCATCGAGCCAAAAATCCTTCACAAGGTAAGGCGCCCACACAGTATTGTCGAAGCATTGAGTGGCTGCATGGATCCATCCGTGCTGGAACATGTTAAGCATTCATTCGACATAATAGGTGACATCGCTGTCATTGAGGTTCCTCCAGAGCTAGCAGGCTATAAGAGACTCATTGCAGAGGCAATCGTTAAAGTCCACAAAGGTGTGAAAACCGTTCTCTCCAAAAGTGGCGCAGTTGATGGAACTTTCAGGATAAGAAACTACGAACACCTATTGGGCGACCTCAAAACCGAGACCACACATAAGGAACACGGCTGCAAATACATGTTAGATGTCACAAAAGTCTATTTCAGTCCCAGACTTGCCACCGAACGCTTGCGGGTTGCTTCTCAAACTAACTCGAATGAAGTTGTGGTCGACATGTTTGCAGGCGTGGGCCCCTTTTCAATACTTATTGCCAAGAAGAGTGGAGCAAAGGTTCACTCGATTGACATAAATCCTGATGCCATCAAGTACTTGAGAATCAACTGTGGGCTGAACAAGGTTGAGCGACTTGTATCGCCCATCCTCGGGAACGCACGTGAAGTCGTTTCTGAGGAGTTTAAAGGAGCAGCTGACAGAGTAATAATGAATCTCCCATATGAGTCCTTGGAGTATGTAGATGTAGCTTGTCTCACCTTAAGATCACAAGGCGGTAAGGTACACTTCTATCGATCTGAAGTTGAACCAAATCCTATAGAGCGAGCCAGTGTGCTACTCCGCAGTAAGATTGAGTCTTCAGGTAGAAAATTGCACCGCATAGTTCAGGGAAGGCTGGTGAAATCTATTGCTCCTCATCAATGGCAGGTGGCATTAGACGCGATTATTGATTAGAAAAACATCGACTTCTAGCTCTTCAGTGAAATATGTATCTTCTGCCCAGTGAGTTTCGCTATCTCTGAAGTGATCGCTTTAGCTTTATCCTTCAGCTTCGAGTTCAGCTGAGCAAGTTCTTCTTCAGATCGGTGCGTCCTAGTCTCCTCATCGCGCAGATGCTTCTTCGACTCCTCAAGTTCCGTGGCCAGTCTCTCTTCTTCGTCAGGCTTATAAGACTGCAGTAGTTCGCTTTTCCTTTGCAGAAGTTGTTTGACCCTCTTCTGAACTGGCGGCAACAGGTCACTCTCGAGCAGACTCTCTATGCGTTTCAGTGTTCTCCTCTTCTTGCTACCTTCCAATCCTAGGCTATCGATATTGTGCCGCATACTCGATAGCAGGTCTTTCAAACCAGGGCAACCATCGGGCTCACTGTTAAGGGCTTCGGGGAGATCACGGGAATACAATTCTATTGTTGTTATGTCCTCTGGTTTTATGTGGACGGAACCCCCTTCTGCTGAATCTCTCAGTTTTGACATTGCCTTCCTCAGTAGATCAAGTTGGCTAGTTAGAGTCTGACGGATTCCGTCAAGTTCCCTATCGATTTCCTCTTTCTCATGGACCCCCGTTCGACTCTTATACTCTTTTATGCGTGACTCATTTGCTCTGACTGATTTCTCAGCCGATCCGAGCTTCTTCTGCTTTTCTTCGATCTCATCATTGACTTCAGGTATCCTCGTTAGCATTTCTTTGAGTTCGCCGATGTCTTCTCTGACCCTTTCAACAACTGTTAAGTGTCTGTAGTTTTTGCAGATGTTATCAAGTGTGTGGGTTTCCTTTGTTAGGTCGCGGAAATGTTTGTCCAAGTCGATTAGAACTGACTTATATTGTCGTCCTCTGAACTTCGGGATCCATCTTCTCCCAGCATCGTATATCTCCGTGACTGATCTTTCGAGTCTGCTCAGGAATTCGCCTACAATTGAATACGTGAGGTCGTCAGGAAACGCGATCTGTTCAGTCGTTGACATTATTTTCTCAATGAACCTATCTAGCGAAGCCTTCACAATCTCATCCTGTTCAGTCGGCTTTAAAGTGCCCATTTGGTGGAGGACCAGTCCGATGTCCTTGATCGCCCCCCTGATCTTATCGAGTCTCCTGTTCACTTCGGAAGCGAAGTCGGCAGACAATTCCTTAGTCTTCTCGTCATACCATGTCATTACTGAATCTACTGAGAACTCGCTCATCGGGTCGTCTCCCCTTCTGTCTTCCTCTGTATCGTGGATGGCAGCTATCAGATCGAATTCTTGTCGGGCATTAATATATCTCTTCGCCCTTAATTAACTTCGATATCTGATAAAAAACCATCGAAGCGGGAAATACAACTATGAATGGGCAATCTCCTTCTGCCTCCGGACCAAAGAAAGAGAGAAATGGTGAATTGATTCTGGTCGGGATGGGACTTTGGGATCACAATGGAGTAAGCCTATCTGGATTGGAAGTTGCGAAGACGGCTGACGCAGTATATGCAGAATTATACACCAGCATCATGCCTGCCCTAGACTTGAATCAGATGGAAAGGATCATAGGAAAATCGATTACCGTCTTGAAAAGAAAAGATCTTGAAGAAGACGTGGACAATAAGCTACTAAAATCAGCGCAGGAGAAGAGAGTTGTGCTGTTCGTTCCTGGTGACCCTCTCGCCGCTACAACTCACGTAAGCCTCAGACTTAGGGCCTACGAACTCGGAGTAAAAACCCATGTTGTTCACGCTGCTTCGATTTTTTCTGTTGCTGCAAGTATTACGGGACTCCAACACTACAAGTTCGGAAAGGCAGTGACAATTTCGATCCCACGAGAAGGGTACTTCCCCATGTCGCCCTACGGCGTAGTATCCGATAATCTCTCGCGCGGACTCCACACACTTCTATTGCTGGATCTCGATGTGGAACGGCTAAAGTACTTGTCCATAAGTGAAGCGTTAAAGCTACTAGTCAAGATGGAAAAGGCAAAGGGAATGAAGGTATTTACGGATGATAGGCTTATGGTAGGGCTTGCCCGAATTGGGTCTCCTGAACCCATCATAAGGTGCGACTCTATCAAACGGCTTGGTGAACTGAACTTCGGCTCGCCACCGCACACATTGATAGTTCCGGGAACACTTCATTTCATGGAAGCCGAATCGCTCGTCAAGTTGTTTGGCGCACCACCATCCATATCATCAAGGAAGTCTATTGTCGACTGACACCAAGGTTTTTAAGCTTCCTCTCTTCATCCTCTTGGAAGGTAACCAGAAAAAGGAATTCATTGACGAGCTACCTTATGACGGTTGTTGGCTGAAATGAACAAAAGAACTCGTGTACTAGCTTTTGGAACATTCGACATAGTCCACGCTGGACATGCGAAGTACCTCGAAGAAAGTCGAAAGTTAGGTGGCAAAACGGCTGAGCTCATAGTCGTAATAGCAAGAGACTCAACCGTGAAGACCCTCAAGGGACGAGACCCCATTTTTCCAGAGGAACAACGAAGATACTTGGTGGAGTCACTGAAATCCGTTGACAAGGCGATTCTTGGTTACGGAGGAGAAGACAGACTCAGAATAGTTGAAGAGCTTAGACCTGATATAATTGCGCTTGGCTACGATGAGAAACCATCTGAGGACTTCTTGAAACAAGAGTTGAAGAAAAGAGGTCTTCAGGGCACAAAGGTAGTGAGGCTCTCTAAGTATGGTGATGAAGTGCTTAACAGCACATCAAAAGTAGTGAAACGCATTTATGAAGTCATCACCAAAATAAAATAGGTAGCTTCAAACCGATGCGATTTGCGACTCGCCGAAAATATCATGATTGAGTCCACGCTCATCATTGTTCTTCTCCTATAAACTGCCTGTGGTAACGCGATCTACCTCAGATAACCCTCACTCATTTTCATCGGTCTGGCGTCATGACGCAAAACATTGATAAAACTAATACGATTACATACTTAGGATCGACAATAAAGCCCAGTTAGTGTTTGGAGATAATGCTGTGAGGAGCAAAGAGCTGCAAGCAAGTTCTCGGAGGATCGTTGTCACGGGTGGCGCAGGATTCATTGGAAGTCACTTGGTAGACGCTCTCGCAACTGGAGGATGTACTGTTACAGTCTTTGACGATTTGTCGTCAGGCACTTTGAAGAACATACAGCCTCACTTGGAGAGCGACAAGGTCTGTTTTGCTAAGGGTGATATCCGAAATGAGCGGCAGGTTCAAGAGTCGCTAAGGAATGCTGATATAGTGTTTCATTTAGCTGCCCTCACGAGCGTTTCATACTCAATCGAGAAGCCAATGTTGACGAACGAAGTGAATGTCGGAGGAACGAGAAATCTACTTGAAGCAAGTATTAGAAGGAATGTGAAACGATTTGTGTACGTCTCCTCATGTGCAGTATACGGGAACCCACAATATGTTCCGATTGACGAGAATCACCCAATGTCCCCATACGCTGACTCCAAAGTTGAAGCAGAGGAACACTGCAAGGAATATCAAAGAGAACATGGCCTGAAAACGGTAATCCTACGTCTCTTTAACGTATACGGACCGAGACAGACCTATAATCTGTATAGTGGCGTTATCTCGAAATTCATTGAGGAACTTCGAAAGGGCAAGCGTCCCCTGATCTACGGAGACGGGCAGCAAACGAGGGACTTCGTCCATGTAAGCGATGTGGTACAGGCGCTTCTCCTGTCAGCAAGTGCTGATGAAGCCGTAGGACAGGCATTCAATATAGGCTCTGGAGACTCGGTGACAATAAACAGACTATATCAGCTAATACGTGAGAAACTCAGAGTCAAGACTGAACCGGTCTACGAGGAACCAAGACTAGGAGAGATCAAACATAGTTTGGCCGAGATAAGCAAGGCTCGTCAGATCTTGGGATACCAACCTGCCACTATTCTTGAGAAGGGATTGGAGAGCTTAATTGGCGGGTGATTAGAATGTCGGTTTATGCCTGTCCCTTGTAGTTTAACCTAATCTTTATTGTGACTCTTTCACCGTCCTTCACCCCAAGTTTCTCTCTTAGGTAGAACGGTGATATGATCTCCAGAACATTTTCACCGTGATGAGTCCTTTTGATCAACAGAACTGCTCCTTCAACCTTATCATTGATTATTACTTTGAAGGACTTCACGGAGCCGAACGTTCTCTGTCCATTCTCGAATCCTTCTATAATGATTCCTGGATAAGCATCAAGTGTCCGTTTTGCTTGAATATCTAGATTACTTCTTAGCTTCAAGTTCAGGGTTCCGGGATAAGGTGTGAATCCGAGTTTCTCTTGGAATTGTTTCTGGTATTCATCTCTCGTGACGTAGTATGCTCCATCGCGCATTCCTGAGAACACAGTGCCCTCAATACCCAAGGAGGCGAGTTCTCCTTCGAACAAGTTTCTCAGTTCAGAGTATATGGATTGAAGAACTTCGACTCCCTCTTTGCTGATTCTGACTCCTTGGCCTTTAAGTGTTCTTTCCTTGTTTATCCAGCCGTTTTTCTCAAGTTCGCCTAGACGTCTAGACGCGGTCTGTTGACTTATTCCAAGCTTCTTACCAACCACAGCCGTTGTAATTTCAAGTGCATTTCTGTACGCTCCCATGCTAGCAAGTGTTATCAGTGTGCGCAGTGCGTTCTCCTTTAACTTTGCCAATCTTGTTTCACCGTTCCTTAGTGTATTCATATGGATGATTTCCTCTTTGTCTCATTTGATAGTTCATGTGCTAATCTCAGTGGCTCAGGCATCTGAATTCGCGTGGTCTTTCGTACTATTCCTATTGCAGATTCTAGACTAATTCTGTGTCCAATTGATATGTAGATGGGCTTCCGGCTGATCTCAGTTACGAGCGCTGCACCTATAACTTCTCCGTCCTTCAAGTATTTGATATCCTGATTTTCCGAGTCAACGATGTCTCCGTAGAGAGCTTGCTTAGCAACTCCTATTGTAGGTATGTCCAGAGTGACCCCCAAGTGCGAAGCGCAACCGCATTTCTCTGGGTGCGCAATTCCATGTGCGTTAACTAGGAATATCTCTGGTTTCTCCCTTAGCTTCTTGATCACCCTGATCAATGGCTTGAGTTCCCTGAAAGCCAGAAACGATGGTATGTACGGAATCTTAACAGTAGACTTGCTCGCTCTTTCTTCCACAAGTTCGAGAGTCTCGTAGTCGAGCACGACGGCGGCAGCATACGCTTTGTCTTTGGTGTAAGCTACGTCTACTCCCGCCACAAGCCTGGGTGGCATGTTGAAAGAATCTTCTCGGATTACCTTTTTTGCAAGATTCCTTTGAATGATGCGCCAACCAGCTGTCTTCTGATGACTCAAGATCCCACCGTTGCCAGTCATCAATTCAGAGTCTTGTCTTTCCACTTAGTCAGATCCCAGAAATGCGCCTCTAATTACACGAAGCCTAGCTTCAGGATAGCTGGATATCGAAAAGCAAGGGGATCCGCCTATTTCAGTTCTCCAGTTACGGTATCAGCAAGTCGGTCATTTAGTTTCTTTATTTCGTGGATCAGCTTCTCATTGCTTACAGAGTTTGCTATGTCACCTCGTGTTTTTTCAACAAGACTACGCGCGACATCACATTTGTGTCGTAAACCAGGAATTATCGCTTCAGGGTAGTCCAAGGTGACAAGGTTTGACAATATTTCATCCATCTTGTCGAGTTTGCTCACAGCCTGATCAGTATCCTCCTCGCATACTGCATCAAGTGCGCTTCTTCTAAGTTCACCGATAAGATCCGCTAAGCCTAGAACATAAGCATCGAAGAATGGTACTGAGATCTCCCCAGGAGTTGCGTATCTTCCATCTTTGATCACAGACATCAAGAGTGCTGCTTCTGTATATTCTTGGAATGCTGAGTTCACCATACCAGAGTAAAGCAACTCTGGAACATCTTTGAGACTCTCCACTGTGTCGGTTAAGGATTCTCTTATCTTGGATAGGTTTTCGTCCGCTAGGTCAAATTCCCTCCTATGAATTGACCTGATGGCGCTTGAGGAGAGTCTGATAGAGTTTCTGGTGAGATCGAAGACTCTCTCACGTGCCTCATCCCTCTTGTCAAACTTCTGTCTGACTTCATCAATTATCTGCTCTAGATTCATGGGTTGAATCACCAATTATCGACGGGGTTTTCGGTTATGTTTACCCTCCGCCCTCTAACATCTTGGTGGAGAGACAAAATGATATTTAGGTAGTCACCATTACTAGAACTCTGCATTTCACCTCAGCTACGAAAGAGTGTGACAACTGTCGGTTAAGTGTCTGTCGGTGTGACTCTTGACGCATCTCCCTGAGAAACTAGCGCAGGCATATCGGTATCAGCGGTACCACTTCGTTGGAAAAGCTGGACTTCTAAAACCTTGTCGGTGGCTTTGGAGGTCATTGACAACGAATGGATCCGAACATTGCTACAAACAGAGATTCTATGGAATAAGATCGCACAGATGCGTACAATTCGCACCTGTTCCTGTTTGCTCTGAGGCATGCGTATTCTGTTGGCGAGTCCAACCAAGCGATCTTGGCCTAGACTGGGACGAGCTGCAATGGGACAAATTTGATGATCCTGCACCACTCATCGAAGCTTGCATCCGGGAACACAAGAGAATACTCACGGGTTATGGTTCCAATCACAAGGTCAGCAAAGATATGTTCAAAGAGGCCATGAATCCGACACATATCACAGCATCGCTAGTAGGGGAACCGACCATGTACGGCTCCGAAAGACTGAGCGCCCTATTCGAGGAGGCGTTCAAGCACGGTTTCAAGACAGTTTTCCTAGTTAGCAACGGAACCTTTCCCGAGGTCTTGTCCAAGCTATCTGTCGAACCATCTCAACTTTACATCAGTGTTTGCGCGCCCGACGAGGAAACATTCAAGAAGACTTGTAGACCCAGACAAAAAGATGGATGGAGAAGGCTCACCGATAGCATCGAATTACTGAAGAGTTTCAAATGCCCCACTGTAATGCGGATGACGCTGGCCCGAAACATTAACCTCAAACATGTGGAAGGATATGCCGAGCTAGTTCAGAAGGGAGCGAGCACCTACGTTGAACCCAAGGTTGCAATGAATGTTGGATACGGACTCCAAACTGGAAGAATGCGGTTCGAGAACATGCCTAGGCATTCTGAGATCCTGAGCTTCTCAAAGGAACTCTCACGTCTGACTGGCTATAAGATCCTAGATGACGTGATGAAGAGTGGGGTGGCACTGCTAAGCCGACTCGAAAAACCAATAAGATTCGACTAGCTGAACCGCACCTCATAGAAACCACCGCAAGGAGACCCCCCTTTTTCAAAGGGTGGAGGAATTGCGGAACCACTTGGGTTGAGTTCTTAAGGTTCGGCAAATAACATAAATGCGGGCTTAGAGCATGCAACGCGCAATACTATTACAAAAAGATGCTACGAAGAGCAAAGCGGAAACTCTGACCAGATTCAGCGATAGGAAAGCGAGCTTAGCCACCGCCGTAAAATCCCTGTTGGTGCGGAACGAGAACGAGCACACTGTCCACCAGAGTACCCTCTTCCAGCTTACCAACAGACCAGTCCCAATAAACGGACTGCTGCGTTCCGATGAGGGGTCAGGTTTCGGTGCAGTGCACCTTCAATCGACCCCTACAGAAAGCCACCTATTTCAATAGGTGGTAGTTTAAAAGCAAAGAACCAAAAGAGCCTTATCTCAAGGTGTTACTTTAGGCTTACGGCGATTTCCGAAGCCCCCTCTTTGGTTATGGCTAGTATGTCGACACCATTACCCGATGCGGCATCTCTTTCAATTGCTGATTTTATGGCTTTAATGACTATCTCTTTTCCTTTCTCAATAGTGATATTATCATTATACTCAGCTTCAAGTACACCTATTGCTACTTGCGCTCCACTGCCGACAGCGCCGTACTTGTCTTCAATCAATGAGCCAAGAAGATCGAGTATGAACATTCGTGGTCCATTCTCGTCCATGCCTGCCAGTATTGTCTGTGCGAACAGAGGTGAACCTCTCCTCTGGAATAATATGTTGGCCAGTAGCTTTGCTGCGGCTCTAACTGAGATCGGTTTTCTCATATCGAGTTCGTATAATACAGCCTGCGCTTCCATCGTGTGGGCGATCACTTGCATATCTGACATTAAGCCAGCGCATGCAACACCAATCTTATTAGTGATCTTGAATACTTTCTTTCCAGCTTTGCTCAAAACGAAGGTTCCCCAGGCGACTCTTCGCTCACTTGCAAGTACGACTCCATCTTTGCAAACCATTCCCAGCGTTGTTGCGCCAAGAGGGATCTCAATCTGACTCTGAAGCGAGTTAGGTAAGTCATTCATCAATGAATCATCTCTGGAAAGACGATAATCTAAAATCATATTTAAGAGTTTATCTTTGACATGCTACTTGCTTTGAAGGTCGTTTGCTCAAAATGAATCCGTTTATAAACGTGCCGAGTGTGCCGTCGAGTCAGGAGATACTCGACGTGTCTTTTGGAAGGGCAAGCAAGATCAGATCCAGGAGCAAAAGGAGAACAATGGATCGATTCCTAACGACGAGAGCAACCGAAGCATCGAAGCTAGACGAGGCATCAACTCAGATGATTGACAAACTCACGAATGTTGTGGAAGGTTTTCCTTCTCTGGACAACATTGACCCATTCTATAATGAGATAACGAATGCCATAATTGGTCTAGACAAACTCAAGGAAGCACTTGGAGCCCTCGACGGATACAGAAAAGTAGTCAAGAGTGTGAGCAGAGACCACATTCGCAGAATAAGATCCGCCAAAACAGTATTCGAAGTGAAAAGATTAAGGAGAGCAGCATATGGACGCTTATCGTCCATAATCAGGAAAGCCGGCGTCAGGTTGGAGTTGCTCGCCAGCGCTAGAGACAAACTGAGGAAAGTCGTTTCAATCAATGTGGATGAGCCAACCGTAGTTGTCGCAGGCGCCCCGAACGTTGGGAAATCATCTCTGGTCAGGGATATATCGTCAGCCAAGCCGGAAGTTGCAGACTACCCTTTTACAACGAGACGTCTGATAATAGGACATCTGATGTGGGGCAAGAAGAGAATCCAAGTCTTAGATACTCCCGGTTTGCTTGACCGTCCGATAAGTGAAAGGAATCCGCTTGAACTACAGGCTATCGTAGCACTACGCCACCACGCAAAGCTGATACTGTTTCTATTTGATCCATCAGAAATTTGTGGTTACACTCTCGCAACTCAACTCAACGTCTATAATGAGATCAGGGATCTCTTCGGCCAAGTTCCATTTATCATCGTCATCAATAAGCTGGATATACTAACGCAAGAACAACTAGCGAAAATTGAGGGAATAATTCCAAGCGGTAGTTGCGTACTCAGGATAAGTGCCGCTAAACATGAAGGCATCGACTTACTTACGGACACGATATTTGAAACTCTGAGCATGCGAAGTCCCGAGAAGACATCTGGGGAGGCGCAGTCATGAGAGTGATACAAGAATGATTGAGATTGACGGGAGCATCCTTGAAGGGGGTGGGCAAATCTTGCGAACTTCTGTAGCAATGTCTGCCATAACGGGAACGCCAGTGAAGATCTCAAAGATTCGAGCAAAACGTGACAATCCTGGACTACAGGCACAGCAGATGGCAGCTGTGTCAGCCGTGGCCAAGCTTGTTGACGCGAAAGTAACTGGTCTACAGAAAGGTTCGTATACAGTTGAGTTTATCCCTCAGAAGATTAGAAATGGCTCATTCAAGGTCGATGTGGGAACAGCAGGAAGCATTTCTCTAATCTTCCAGGCTCTCAGTCCAGTCGCATGTTTCGCTCCCGGTGAGGTTGCGCTTGAGTTAACGGGCGGAACCGATGTTCCTTGGAGTCCCAGTTTTGATTACTTGAACCTAGTCTTTATTCCAACTCTTCGGAAGTTGGGATGCAAGATCTCGGCCGAGTTGATTCGCAGGGGGCATTATCCTAAGGGCGGCGGAATAGTTAGATTCAGATTCAATCCAGTCACAGATAGGCTAAAGTCAATCTCACTTGACGAGTTCGGCGAAGTGGAGAATGTAAAAGGAGTAAGCCATGCTACGCGATTGCCTAGTCATGTCGCTACCAGACAGGCAGATTCCGCCAAAGATGCTTTGACAAGGTCGGGATATGGGAACATTCAGATAGAGATATCGCACAAGGAAGACCAACTAGACTATCTAAGTCCAGGCAGTGGAATAACTCTCTGTGCATCAACAACCAAGGGCGCTCTCGTTGGGGCAGATGCCCTTGGTGAGAAAGGAAAGCCGGCCGAAAAAGTCGGAACAGAAGTGGCTGAAAGATTGCTTGCCTACTTGGACAAAAAATGCACTGTGGACAGCAACTTATCCGACATGCTAATACCCTACATGGCCACCGCGGAAGGCGAATCCACGATCTCGACTTCAGAGTTATCCCTTCACGCAAAGACCAACATAACGGTAACTGAGAAATTTCTAAAAACAAAGTTTGAGGTCTCTGAGCACAACGGTCTAACATCAATATCATGCAAAGGGACTGGGCTGGGTCGTTGATTTAAATAACCTGCTGGAATATTGGGGGTAAGGAGTGATCGAATTGAGCGTTTCCTTGGAAGGGCTTAAAGATTTCCAGAAGAAAGTTCTAACGCTGCTGACCAAAATCCCGAAAGGCAAGGTTACGACCTACGGTGAAATTGCCAAGGCTTTGGGAGACTCACATCTCAGCAGAGCTGTGGGCAACGCTGTTAGAAATAACCCCTATGCACCTACCGTCCCTTGCCACAGAGTGATACGTTCAAATGGAGAAATCGGCGGCTTCGGTGGAGAATTAAGTGGCGAAAAGATCAACGAGAAGATCAGGCTTCTTAAGGAAGAGGGAGTTCGCACAGATGACTCTGGAAGAATAGATCTGCAGAAATACCTCGTTACGGGCGAAGATTTGGCCAAGGGGTTAAGAAATAAGTAAGGCTCACTCAATTTCAGGATTTTGGGCAGTTTTCTAACTACAATATGTCGGTTGCCGCCACGGCTCTTAGCCTCTCATCCCCCTTTATTGAAATTATGAATTCGGCGACCTCCTTGGGAACAAGGTTCCTCCATTCTTCGTCGCGGTTTATGATCTTCTTGCGTATGTCCGTAGCCGAGTACAATTCTCTGTGATAGAACTTGATTGGCTGAACTCTGTGACCAGCTTCAGAAAACAATATCTTGACGAGAGGCTTGTTGCTGAACACAACATCAAACCTTGGAATCAACGTTGCCACATGTGAAACCCAGAGGCGATTATCATTTACATCTGTGATTGGTATCAGGAGATACTTCGAAAAATCAGTATGTTCGGCAGCCAGCGATCCCCTAATCATTTCTAATCGTTCTCCGGCGGTAAACGGATCCTCTATTGTGTGACTGCACTGAGCGCTTCCAATAACTATTATGATTTCGTCGACTCTCGCTAGTATATCTTGGACCACATGCAAATGCCCTTTGTGGAAAGGTTGGAACCTTCCAATGAGCAATCCCCTAGTAACCATTCTATCGCTTCACCTCTACAACTAAAGGAACTGAAATCCCCTGACCCTTCATGGAGGATATTGCTGATTCCAGCAGCATGATGCTATGATGAACTTCCCACTAGTTCTTCCATTCATTCGCTCTAATAATATCTTCCTTCCTGTGATCAGCTACGTGAGACCGACACCCGAATTCCTTCTTCAGCATTATGAATGGAGGCAGCGTTCCCCCTATTGACTGATATCTCAAGAAATCCAGAACTTCCTATCAATGCCAAATGTTCTCCTACATCAACATCTCCATAGGTTGCGCTGAACTTCATCTTTCGGGCGGCAAACCCAATTCTGACTCTGATTGTAGAACCATACGTCACGCCAAACTCCGCTACGTCCCGAGAGGTAATGTTTGTCACGATGTTCCCGAAGCCATCCACATAAATCGCGTGACCCGACAGCTCGTCTTTGGTTATAGAAGACCTTGAGAACTCTGGCTGGATGTAATCATTTGTCTCCGGGCCAAAGTCTTCAACTGGAGTTCCATTTGCCAAGTGCGCAGCCGCAGCGCAGAAAACGTCTCTTCCATGAAATGTCTGAGACACTTCATCCAACATATAACCGCGATTGCTGATCTCAAAGACCCTTTCAATTCCCTCGCGGAGGCCTGCCAGCATCAAAACCCCATTGTCAGGACCCAATAGGTGACTTCTTTTTGTCCTAACAAGCAGCGCTTTTCGATTTGTGCCAACGCCTGGATCGACTACCGCTACGTGAGTTGCGCCTAGTGGAAAATACGGGATCGTTGCAGCAAATACATAAGCACCTTGCAAAATGTTGAATTTGGCTATGTCGTGGGTAATGTCTACTATCTGAGCTTTCCTACAGATCGACAGTATTACGCCTTTCATGGAAGCAACGTAAGGATCTCTGAGTCCAAAATCTGACAGGAGCGTTACAATTGGCAAGTCTTTTGCACCTACTCCTCCATAGGCGACCCGTGCTTCTTTGCCTATTACTCTGGGCATGTTGCGATTACTACCCATCGTTTTGCATTCCTGAATTTCAAAGATCCAGTGTGGCGAACAATCCCCCGAGAGTCAATGTCGCGTTTGTTTCATTGGTATGCTTTCTTTTAAGAACTTGCTAGTGATTCTATGTCTGGATGCAACGAATATGGATCTTATGTATGATGTATCTGGTGGAGGGGAGGTCCAGTCTAGAATGAAGTCTTTGTAGTTTGGCTGAGTCGTCGGGAGGTACACAAAGCCAAAGTGCTTCTTGAGTCGGTTGTAGACCCATCTTCTGGTAGGTCTACAACCCACTCCCGACACAGATGCTGCCGGCCATAGCGCATCCTCCGCAACAGACAAAATGGAATCATCGTCACCAAATGAGACACAAGTCTCCAGAAGAAGCATTTTTCGGCAACAATGAGACATGAATTCTATAGCTCCTTCTGGATCTCTCAGATGATAGAGCAATCCATAGCAGTGAATGATGTCAAACAACTCACCTAACTTCCTAGGAGGACTATCCAAATCCAGACTCAATACTCTTACGCCAGGATATCGAGAACGCAAAACTTCCAAATTCTCTTTCCTTGCGTCGCTAGTGACGACCTCGCAGTCGCGGTCTATGAAGAAGCTCGTGAGACCACCGATCCCAGCCCCGAGCTCGAGAACGCTAGAGCCGTGAACGTTAAGCCCTAGGCTTTCAAGGTGTTCAAGTCTCCTTTGATCAGTACGTTGAAAGTTGAATGAAAGAAAGATCTCCGTCGGCGAAAGAGTGGTTTTTCTGGATTTTCTCGCAATGTCCAACCCAATTGTACTGAAAATCTTCTTGATGATTAGCTTCGGAAAGCTTCGCATGTCTTTCACTTGACCTCCTGTTGGCTATAGAGTTTATTTGTAGGTAGTGGGCGCTTCTATGCCCATGACTCAGTACCCATTTCCAATCTCTCGTCATAGTCCAACTTTTCCGTGTCAAAGAAAAAAGGTTTTTCCTCAGAACTTTCTGAGGATGTGTTCATAGGTTTCTCTCTCGTCACCTTTGGTTAGCTCTCTTAATCTAGTTATTATCAATTGTGGCATGCTTTTTGCGAGATGGTTTATGATTGGGTTCCTGTCGACGACCAAGTTCAGATTCTGATCCAAGCCTCTGGCCTCAATCCCATCTATCCTTATCGCCGTCTTTACTGCCTTAGAGATCTCCTCTGCAAGGTGGCTTACAAATACGGCACAAGTATTCTGATTCTCTGCAAGCTTCTCAAGTATTCCACCGATGACCTTGGCGGCCGCTCCTGGCTCGGTGATACTTTCAAGTTCGTCCACCAGGATCATCTTTCTATTCGGGCTTTGGATCACTCTTGCGAATGTTCTTAATGTTGTCTCAAATGCGCCAGCGTCAGCGACGCCCTTGGACTTTGAGATGAAGTATAGCTCATCGCACAGCCCAATGCAGGCATCATCGGCTGGAACCGGCAAACCCATTTGGCTCATTATCATTATGTGCGCAATCGTCTGGATGCAGCAGGTTTTTCCCCCTGAATTGGCACCACTTAGCAGAACGACTCGTTCTCCCTTGGTAGTCGCATTCTGAATCTTGACAGGCACATTGCCAACAACGTAGTTTATGGGTCTCACATTCATCCTTTTCTTGAATTCCTCTTCTCTGAGAAAGAGGTTCACCGCGCCGTTGAATCCAACTCCCACTTTGTCCTTCAGCAATTTGGGAGGCATTAGACCGTAGTCCTTCCCAAATCTACCCACAGCGAAGAACAAGTCGAATTCCAGTAAAGCCTGCGTGGCTTGCTGGACAATGTTCTCGTATTTTACGAGTTTACTGGCCAAGTTCTTGAGTTCCCTGTATTCGCTAATAGCGTATTCTCTCTTCAGAAGATCTTCGAGGTCTTTCACCTTTCTTCTGTCGATGTCAATTGGCAGCCCAACTTTTCTCGGTATGACTCCTTCCACTAACGCTTCCTCGTCACCCTTCAGGCTTAGCTTGGTGACTATGTTCTCTTCTCCTTTGGTGACCGCATCCATTATCGTATCTACAACTGCGGATGGTAGATAACGATTCAGTTCTTCTGGAGGTATTGCCTCATCGCTTGCGGCCTTGAGGATGTTGATTATCTGTTCGCCACGTATGGTTACGCTGCTTTCTCCAACCCGTTTTCTGATCTCTTCGTTAACCCACGCTTCCGTGTCATTAATGACGGCGTTGAAGTTCTTTATCGCTTTCCTCAGCCTGCCTAGTTCTGGGTAGGCATCCTCAACAACCTCTCCTTTCTCCGTAAGTAGCCTAATTAGAGAGTTGATTTCCTGTAGTGCTTTCGTGTCGAGCTTTGACTTGAACTCTCTCATAGCAGACTCATCAGGGAAGCTCCTGAAGATTTCACAAAGATCACACACTGCTCTTATCACGTCTATGTTTACAGAGTAAAAATCAATTACACTTTCTGGCACAACTTGGTCAATTGTCCATTCCTTATTGATGAGTTCGACGTTTTCAAGCTGCTCAATGGAGGAGCTTGGCACTCCAGAGGAGACGAAAATGACAACGTCGTAACCCTTGGCAAATTCAACAATACCCCCTTCAGGGCGTGCCCCACTTTCTTCTTCCCCCGTTTGCCTAGTGAATGAAGGGGATTCGTCGTAGAGTGAACTTCTCTCTCCTGCTAACTGTCTCACTTCGCAGTACCGAGACACGTTATTCTTCTCCAATTCCTTGAGCACGTCTTCACTATCAGTTAGCACGATTCTGCCCTTCAGGCGTTTCTTGTCACCCCACCTTTTGAGATTATGTACTTTGGTTAGATGCTTGGAGATCTCTTCGGCTTTCTCGGAACCGAGTTTCTCAACTAGGGACTTTGCCTCACTGAATCTTGCTGCTCTTTTCTCCATGACTTCAATCTTGCCTGATGGTAGCGGAAAATAGAGCGAGAGTTTGTCTTGAGCATAGTCAGTTTTTGCATATGATCGAATTATATCCATAATATGCTCGTAGATCTCAATGGTGTCGGGCGTTCTCATGACTTGTTCGAGAGTCGCGCCCTCTTTAGTCTCGTAGAAAGACCTGACTATCCTTACTGCCTTGGCGTGACCTATGCCTGGTATGGCAGCAATCGTCGCAACATCCGCGTTAGTTATGGCCTTTAGAGCCTCTTCCTCATTTCCCAGCGATTCAACAAGTTTCTCGGCAATCTTCGCCCCTACACCAGGGATCTCACTGAGCCTGTCTATTGACATGTTTCGTCACCTAATACATGGAGATATTGTATCGCCGCCTCTTTATGAATTACCTTACGGCAGTCGTATTAAGCTAATCACTTATTTCAAAATTTCTCTGACACAGATCCTCCAATTACTCGTATGCTAGGATTATCGTCAACCTTATCATCTCTGGAATACCTAGAGAAAAGCTGTATGTTCCTGCACGATAAGCGGACATTGGTCAATGGGAATGAAGAAAAGACATAAAAACACGAGGTTTCTATTACAAAACAAAGGACGAATCACAGTCTTGCAGAGGATAGTAATTCGCGCCTGAATAACTCTTGGAGAAATCTAATCATATCTAAACATGCCATGCTGGGAGATTTCGCTCTTATCAGAGAATAAGAGTGGATGAATTGGGTTTTCCCATCATGTTGCAGGGATACTTAACAGGATTGTAAGGAGGAAAAGGCATGAGAAGTCTGGTTACAGGTGGATGCGGTTTTATCGGGAGTCACTTGGCAAACTTCTTGAAAGAGAGGGGACACTGGGTAAGAGTTGCGGATATTAGATCGGTTAAGGAATGCTACCTTCCTCTAAAAGCAGACGAAGTGCAACAGCTTGATCTCAGAGATCCGAAGAATTGTATGAAGGCGACAAAAGGAATCGATTGGGTTTTCAACTTAGCAGCCAACATGGGCGGCATTGGATTCATAATGCGAATCGGCGCCGAAATCATGAGAGACAATGGTCTCATAAACATCAACATGGTCGAAGCGTCAAGACAAAACAAGGTCCAGAGAATCTTCTTCAGTAGTTCGGCCTGCATATATCCTGCATATCTACAAGAGAAACCTTTGGTTGAACCTTTGAAGGAAGAGCATGCGGTCCCAGCCATGCCTGACTCATTCTATGGATGGGAGAAGCTTTTCTCGGAAAAACTGTATGAAGGTTATCGCAAGGATTATGGCACGCAAGTCAGGATAGCTCGTTTCCACAACATCTATGGGCCTTACACGACCTACGACGGTGGAAGAGAGAAGGCACCGGCAGCTTTGTGCAGAAAGGTCGCGCAGACACAGGATAGTGGGACAATAGACATATGGGGAGACGGAGAACAGACACGGTCGTTTCTCTACATAGATGACTGCTTGGACGCCATCTATAAACTGATGGAGGGCGACTACAGCGAGCCGCTGAACATAGGAAGCGATGAACTCATCTCAATCAATCAACTTGCAGACATGATAATGGGGATCGCTGGCAAGAAACTAAAGAAAGTGCACGATCCGACTCAGCCTCAAGGTGTTCGCGGGAGAAACGCAGACTTGACGCTAGTAGACAGAGTATTGGGATGGAGACCAAAGGTAAGCTATAAGCAAGGTATGGAGCAGCTCTATCAATGGGTCAAAAAGATGGTTGAGCAGGGGCGCGGCAGGAAATGAAGTTCTCGATCGTTTGTCCAATAAAAGACGAAGTAGATTTGATTCCAAGAACTCTGCCTTCCTTCTATTCAGTTGAGCCAGATGAAGTTATTCTATGCTTAGACAAACCTGCCCCAAGAAACGTTGTGGCCGTTATTGAGAATATAGTGAACAAGCTTGAAGTGAGAAATGTCACACGGATTCTTGAGGTCGAAAGAAACCCTAACTATCGTTTTCATCAGGCATGGGTCCGTAGATCAGGGTTCAGATCCGCGAGAAATGATGCTATTTTGACTTCAGACATAGATATAGTATTAGACCCCAAAATGAAAGAATTCTTCAAGCTTCTTCGCGGCGACGTAAAAATTGTAAGCTTCGCGAAGTTTAGCGCAACTTGGCATGGTGCCTTGGCATACTTGGTTCAAAGATTCTACACCCAAAGGAGTTTCACAGGTCTGTACTTATTCTCAAGGTCCGCTTGGCTTGAAACTGAAGACGAATCTAGCGTCAGGAAGATTCCGAGAGGAGAAGACACTCATCTGCATGATTCCTTGACTAAGCTGTATAGAGACGTCTTTGTGGCAAATGTCAAGAATATGGTAGTCCGTCCAAAGGAAAGCATAAGATACCAATTCATGATGGGATGGAATCGTTGGAGGACAAGGACACCGATCTGGCGAGCTGTGACAAGCGGTCTCCTTTACTACCGTCCCTACATGCTAGTCGGATATCTGGATGCGAGGTGTCGACATGCCAAGCCTCTGTGGGACACCTGAGCTCGTCGCTGTTAGACCTGCTAGGAATGGGGAAAGTTGAATAGATGGGACATTTGCAGCATGTCGCTGAGAGAAGAACAATACTACTGCCATCGCAGCCGATGCAGCAGGATATCTATAAATCACTTTCAACGGAATTCTAAAGTTCAGCACCATGTCAAAGAGTCAGAACTTGAATGACTTGGAGAGCAACTTGACAGCGCGCAGGCGGTGGTGGATACTTTTACGGTGGGTGAAAGTCTTCCTTATCTGCAATTGATACCGCAAATTGTCATGATCCTGAAGTCTTGGTTGACGAAAGGGCTGTGTGTTTCCCAGTTGGGGGTGGTTCTCCGTGGTCGCCGAGAGAACATGGGGCATGACCGGGAAGCAGGAGATAAGAATAAAAACAAAGAAAGTGAAGGTGAAGAGAGGCGCAAAATAGGATGAAGTTCTCGATCGTCTGCCCAATTAAAGACGAGGTTGATTTGGCTCTCATAACTCTGCCTTCCTATTATTCTATTCACCCAGACGAAGTCATCTTGTGCCTCGATAAGCCTGCTCCAAGAGATGTAGTGACAACGATTCATAGAGTTGCAGTCGGACTCGGCAAAGAGAATATCACACGGATTCTTGAGGTTGAAAGGAACCCTGATTATCGTTTTCATCAAGCTTGGGTTAGGAGAATAGGTTTCAGGGCTGCAAGAAATGATGTCATACTAACTGGGGACATAGACACTATGATAGACCCAAAGCTAAGGGAACACTTCCATCTACTTGAAGGCAACGTCAAAATTGTTAGTTTCGCCAAATTCAGTTTGACTTGGCATGGAGCTATAGCATATTTGATTCAAAGACTCTATCCACACAAGAGTTTCACAGGTCTATATTTATTCTCAAGGTCCGCTTGGCTTGAGACGGAAGATGAGGAGTCGCTCAAAAAGATTCCAACATGGGAAGACACACATCTTCACGCCGCCTTGACTGAGAAATACAATGATATCTTTGTCCCAAACGTTAAGAATGTGGTGCTTCGCCCAAAGGAAAACAAGAAATACCAGTTTTTGATGGGATGGTTGATCTCTTGGAAGACTAGGAGAATTCCCGTTTGGAGAGCTATAATTAGCAGTTTCTTGTACTATAGACCCTATGTGCTGGTTGGGTATCTGGAGGCGCGGTGTCGAGGTGTTAAGACTATATAAGAAGCTACCTGGATCTATCCGAACAAGGATTGCAATTGAACTTCTACCCAGAGAAGAAATACATATAGAACAAGTAGAGCGAACCTACAGGAGACTCTCCATGTGGCTGCGACGTCACTCAGAAACAAGGTTAATGTTATGTTTTTCTCCTGCAAAGCCGACTGAGAGGGTTCTCGAACTATACAAGTGGCTGATTACGTCTTTCCCAAACCAAGTTGGGCTGCACGTTCACATTTGTGATGATTTGTATTCACCACCATTGCCATTGCCAAATACCGCTCGACAATATGAGCGAATAAAAACTGGTCTGAGTTACCTTAATCATCTTGGAATAGAGACGAAGGATTTCACGAGTGGACACTGGAGTTACGATTCTGGCACATTTACTGCATGCAAGCGACTCGGGTTAACAAATGTTCACATCAGATGTAGGTACATTCCGGAAATGACTGAGAAATACGGTGTTCCAAAAGGAATCAGGATAATGCCCGTGGTGAGACATGTGCATGACTATGAGATCTAAGCTGGTCGCTGTTACGCCTGCTAGGAATGAGGAGAGGTACATCGCCAAGTGTATTACATCTGTCCTTAATCAGAGTTATCCAGTCATCCTGCACCTTATAGTTGACGACTGGTCAGACGATAGAACAAGAGAGATAGCCAAAAACTTTGGCAAGAGGATAATGGTGATCTCATCGAATCTTGAGAGAGGTACTAAAGTCCACGGGATAAGACCACATCTTGTCACAGAAGTCGGAATCAGAAAAGTCACTGAGCTAGTACGAGATTGGGAATTCTGCTTACTCTTGGATGGTGATGCGTGGCTACCATCAAACTACTGCGAAGTCATCATAGGAGAAATGGAGAAGAATCCGAGGCTGGTAATGGCTGGAGCAAGATTCCTAAAAACCCCTACTGGCTTAGAAGCAGCTCGGGGAGAACACGTTAGGAGCAGCAATCACATAATCAGAAGGCGCTTCTACGCAAGGTGCAAGATCGGTTATAACTCAATACACGGAGAAGTTCTGCTGGAGCGAATGGCGGCAATATCAGGGCTTAAAACGCAGACTTTTCCCTTGGCTGCTTTTGAAGGCAGGCCAACTGGTACAACTACCGATAATCCACTTCTCAACGGGATCTACTACTACAAATTAGGATATCCTCTTCTGCATTCTCTGCTCAAACTAAGAAGTCCCAATAAGAGATACCTTTTCGAGGTCATTGGTTGGATATATGCCAAGTTGCACGGCGAAAAGAGACATTTTCGGGAAGACGAGGTTAAGGTGCTTTACAGAGATTACATAGGTTTGCTTTTGGCAGAGCTACGCTCATCTATTATCGGAAGTAGAAATCGGTAAGCACGAAATTCGACTGTTGGAAGAAAAGCTGCTGAGTTTTCAAAATTCGTCTGCCTCTCCAAGCGAACAGATGGTTCCTGTCAATCAACTCCAACGAGTATCCTGCAGAACATTAATTCTTCCAACTCGTTTCTAGCTTGCGGATTATGAAGTTCAATGATCCAACTTCTAATGTTGTTCATCGATCTTCGCGTGCCTTTGAGTACCTCGAATTTGGGTCCCTCAACGTCCACTTTTATCAGACTTATCTCCTGTTCTCGCGAGAGCAGAGTGTCAAGAGTCGCGGTCTTGACCACAGTGTGTTCGCCTTTCCGATTCCAGCTGTCTATTGCAGCACCGCCATGCTCACCAGCCAAAAACAGCTTTGAGAAGCCATTGGCATCTCCAACAGCCTCAGGTACGCACTTCGCATTGTTCGTTCTGAAGTTTCTCATTGCCTTCATTATGGCGCTGATATTGTGAGGGTGCGGCTCAACCGCAATTACTCTCAAAGTTTTCGTGCATAGCAAAAGTGTAGAATCCTAAATGCGCACCCACATCAACGAAGAGAGAACCGCGTATGCGCGTCATACTTTTTGACCGCCTTCTCGTGCGGCAGCAAGTTGAGTAATCTGTAGGAATGAATCAGAGCTGCCAATCTGAACACTAAATTTCTTACGTCAGTCATGTGTTTTCCCCACTGGGGACCTCGCCTCTTTTTTGAAATAGTAGTTATCCTTGGCATTTACCATATTGAAGACCTCGTATCCCATCTGTCTCATGAAACTAAAGACATTAGGCCTATTAGCCTCCGCAACTTCCGCTATAACCCTCACATGCCTGTTTGTTTGCAGCGTATTCATAAGGCCTTGAAGAACCTCGTGTTCTGCCCCTTCGACATCGATCTTGATCCAATCTAAATGTCTTATGCTTAGCTCTTTTAGGATGTTATCTAATCGTTTTCCCCTAACATTGACATATCCTAGACCTGTGTCATGTTTGAGTGTGTTGTATCCGCGTCTCGGACCGATGTACAATTTCATCGTGTTACGTTCCTCTTTCCATGCGGCAACTCTTGATGTTATAACGTTATCTAAGGAATTCAGGTCAATGTTATGTTTCAGGATTACATAGTTCCCTGGAAAAGGTTCCACGGCGACAACCAGTCCTTCACGACCAACACTTTTGGCAACTTGTATTGCGTATCGACCTATATGCGCTCCAACATCTAGGAAAATATCTCCTCTTTTCGGTTTGAGGTAGTTTTCCATCCAAGGCTCAAAAACTGGTGTGAAAAAGTATAACGAATCTTCATCTACCAAGGCATACTTGAGTCCTTTCGTCTCAATAGTTACACCTTTGAGGATTTCTGCGGAGCGCGCAATGACGCTTTCAATGATTCTACTTCTTTTCCTGATCGCCCTCGGAATCGAATCTAACATACCATAGAGAAGGATTTTCAGCTTGTCAAGTAAGTTGTTGCCAATCATAATGCAGTTGCAAATCAGTACGCAGTGACTAAGATAACCTTTTAGAGATGGCAAGTTCCTCACTCTTCTCATACAGAATTGAACAAGAAATGACAGAGTCTTGAGGAAAGAGTCTTACCTTAGGTCTATTACCAAGACGAGATCGTTGTATCCTCACTTCCAAGGATCAACTATCGGCTTGTTTGTCTTTACGTTCGAGAAGTTTGGCGTCCCTATGAAGATCAATTCTGATAGCCTGATGCACTCTTCCACACTAACGCAGAAGTGGACATTGGATCCTTTGAGCTCTTGGCGGGCGTTTTCCTCAGCCAGCAAGTCATGTATGTAGACCTCGTAATTCTCTTCAAGCAGTTTCCGTGCGATCATAATTGGCTGGGATTCGTAGATATAGGGTACATTGCTTTTGTAAGCTACTCCTAGAATGGCGATCTTCTTCTTCTTATGCTGCTTCACTCTGTCAACACACTTCTCGACAGTTTTCCGATTTAACTCTTCAAGGAGGTTCGAGAAGTCATATGCGCTTCTTATATTCTCTTGCTTGGCAGTTGCTCTGAAACAACCAACATCTCTGGGGAAGCATGGACCAGCAAAACCTAGACCGGGTTTATAGTTCCGCCGGTCTTGATAGATCACGTCGAGAACTCTGTTTGGATCCGCTTTAAACTTCTCACAGAGTTCTCCTATGATATTGGCGAACGTTATGCCCAGCACAAAACTCACGTTCAACGAGAGCTTCACTATCTCAGCTTCAACGGGCTTCACAATGTAAACTGGTTTGTTATGGATTTCCTTCCAAATACTCGCAAGAAGCTCTCCTGCACTCTTCGTGTAAGCTCCCACTAAGACTAATTTTGGATCTTCGAAGTCGTGTATTACCGAGCCCTGTTTTATGAATTCCGGATTATAGGCGATCTTCTCGTGTATGACCTTGAGTTTTCCTGCGTCGCCAACATTGATTGTGCTGGAGACGACAGCCAGGCAGGAGCCGTTGACATCATGTACCCCCCTCAATGCAGATTCCACATACTGAAGATCGAATTTCCCGCTAGCTAGTGAAGGAGTCTGTGTGATAATGAAAACTGGGTCGCAGTCCTTGAGAGATTCGAAATCAGTAGAGAAGGATAAATTGTTGCGGTACTTGTCCAGATATTCATTTAGACTGGGTTCGAAAAGATCCTCTCCACGAGATACTTGTTTGATTCTCTCAGCGCTTATGTCCATCCCACACACTTTGAACTTCTTGGCAAACAATGCAGCCAGGCAAAGCCCGAGCTTACCAAGACCAATAACGCCGATCTTCCTCAAGCATTCTCACCACATAGCTTTTTTCACAGTATCTCATGCGTTCTTAATAACCTTTTTCGCGCTGCCCCTATTAGTCTGGCAATTTCTCCTGAACTACATGTTGTTCTATTTCATACCCCGTGCAAGTATGAACCATCCCAACTTGGACTCCAGTGATTTTAGCAATATTCCGGGGATCTTGAAGATCGGGAAATCAGATGGAGCGAGAAGATGAATCTCCGTTTTCAAGTTGCGGAATTTGGAGAATAGCTTTCTGACTTGCTTGACTGTGTAACAGGACATGTATGGTCTCAACTCGTCAGATGCTCCTCTTTCAGTGTTTTTTATTAGTTCACTAGCAGACTTGCTTTTTGATAGCCATCCTCTAAGTAGTCCGTTAACAAGAAACTTCTTGAAGTAATTCAGTGAGTTCTTGTTATATAACATAATGATTATTTCTCCGCCATCCTTCAAGATTCTATGGATTTGGTCAATGACTGCCTCGATATTCGGAATATGGTGTAAGACCCCGAAGGAGTAAACTAGGTCGAATTTCCTTCTAAACAAGTTCTTTAGATTGAGAGCTGAGGCGTTGATGAAATTACCATCAAACATGGTCTTTGCTAAACGAAGGCTGTTTGATGATAGGTCTAGGGAGACAACTCTTCCACCGGAACCCAAGAATGTTGAGGAGTCGATTCCTATTCCACTTCCTATCTCCAAAACATCGCGCCCACTCCACCCATCGAATTTTACGAATGGTTCAAGCCAGTAATATGTTGAGTACCGCTCCTCTTGTAGTTTCCTCAGTTTTTCTTTGTTTTTTCTTCCGCTTGGAGCGCATGGGTACTTGTTCCAGAAGCGCATATTGTTAATCAGAAACTCTGTCGAACTCTTGGATCCCATTTCTCCTTACCCCACGATCTGAGTTTTGCCTTGAAGAAGCCGTATACGTAGCACCAGTTGCAGAGCGCATAGAAAGGAAAGAATGAGAGAAACCTCTTATTTAAGGCTACTTTTAGTCCATGAATGGAGGTATACACTAGGCGCCCCCAAACCATGTTCAATAGAATAGTTGTGATTGGGTGTGAGGTATTCTTTTTCACTCTATACTCTTTCCTTGCATAGGGATGATTGTGGTAAACATGGAACCAGCATGATTCGGATTCGCCAGTAAAGACTTGGTGACCAAGCATTGGGCGAAGGGATCTTCTTGGCAGATCCCAGCTCTTGGTATCTAAGACCATCATTTTCCATTTCGTGTCAGACATTCTTGTCGCGAATTCAAGATCGTCCACCCCTTTTGGAAAAACCCAGAAACCGCCAACATCGAAGAAGGTCTTTCTCCGAAAACCTCTGAATTGCCCCAGAGTGGCGTTTCGAATGTCACTCCTCCAAAGATTCATTAGCTTCTGCGCTAGGCTGAGTCCTTTCACGTTCTCAGGGAAATAGTGGTGGAAGACAATGTATCCAATGTCAGGATTGCTATTGAAGGCTTTCAGTATTAGCAGAAACGCATCTTCTGATATGAATGAATGATCTTCGACATAAACTATTATTTTTCCAGAGGAGTTCAAAACCCCCGTATTGATCGCCGACCCCGTGCTTACATCGTCAAAGAGAATTCTTGCTTTACGCCTGTAACTCTTTACAATTTCCTCAGTGCCATCCTTGGACTTGCCATAGACGATAACCAACTCTTTGTCCTTAGGAGGTGCCTTCAGAATTCTCTCAAGGCAAGGTCCGATAGTGTACGCATTGTTCTTCGTGGTTACTATCACGCTGAGTTGAGGCATCTTCCCACCAATACTGGAGAGGGTGATTGCTGAATAATGTCTCTCCTATAGTAATATCATATGAGATTATCATAATATGAATCGCGTGGGTACATCTTTATAGATTTTACAACAACTCAAGATTTCATAGTGTCAACCGCATGCTTTTGGTTCAATCTACCCGCTATGGAGTATGATCTTCACTAACCGTCTGGATTCCTTGTCGATTGCTAACAACATGGTCTCTAAACCACTGCGCCGGCATCAATGATGGAGAACAGAAATACTCAAAAAGCGACAACAGAACTATTTGCAGCCACTACTTAGGTCGGCTTCAAGAAGATACGTCTTTGACCTCCCTAAAGAGATGACTAGATATCCTCTTCTGACCTCTCACTAGACTTGAAATGATTCAGCAAGCTCTAATTCGTTTTTCTCCTGCCCTTCCAGGCGAAAAGGTGATTACAATCAATCCATCTGCAAGCGTAACCCTGAGAACTCATCAACTTTTCTAGTTCATTCTTAGCTTCAAATCGGTGAAGCTCGATGATCCAACTCTTGATCTTATTCATCGATTTGCGAGCACCTTGGAGCACATTAAACTCATGACCTTCAACATCCACTTTGACCAAACTAACTTCGTTGCGGTTCCGCAATAAAGTATCCAGCGTGGTGGTTTCAACTATCATATGATTGTCTTTTCGGTCCCAGCTACCTATCGCAGCTCCACTCTGCCCACCGGTCAAGAACAGCTTAGAAGACCCTTCAGCATCGGACAGGGCTTTAGCCACGCATTGGATATTGGTGATTCTGAAGTTTCTTATTCCCTTTAGAATAGCTTTGACATTGTCAGGATGCGGCTCTACAGCGATTATGTCATCAAAATTCTTATGCAGAATGAAGCTATAGAAGCCTATATGTGCTCCCACATCAACAAAAAGACGGCCCCGAATTCGTGAGGCAACTGCTTTGACACTCCTCTCATGAGGTAGCAACCATAGTATTCTATAGGAATGAATCACGGTTGCAAACTTGAACATGACTTCTCTAAGATCAAACATATGACTGATTCCTGCAAAGAGTACGACCTTTACTAATCGCCTGAATTCTTTGTCGATTGCAAGAAGGGCCATGAAGTAGGTTGCAGCGCCAATGCCAACTAGACCCAAGGGGTAGACGAAAAACTGGTAGATTGACAAACCGTAGACGATGAATGGCAAACAATACCATAACACTATTGCCATGATGCCCGCAGCAACAAGGTACTTCGCGATTTGTTTCAAAGGCGTTCTGAACTTCGCTACTCTTCTTGAAAACCAGAACTTGAATGAGATGAATAGGAACTTAATGAATACGAGAATGGCAGTCCATAGAGCGCCAATCTGACCAGCAGTCAACGGGAAGCCTGAATTAAAGGAATTGAGAACAAAGTAAAGTACTACGAGGTAGCTCAATCCCATTGCGAGGTCTATGATTGGAAGGTAAAACAATCTGCTTCTAATCAGGCCCCATGTGTTCTGTTTACCCTTATCAACGTCCACCGTTCCCAAGAGGACCGAACTAGCGATCGCCGAAAAAATATCTAGAAATACTGAGATACTAAGGAGCTGGGCCATCGGGACTGCAATTAGGTAAGCGGATCCGTAGAGATAAACGAAGGGTTTTGCTAATACAAGAATACCTACTAGCATGGGGATAGCGAATAATAGCGCGAAGCTGAGGGTGTTCTCAATGTGGGTTTTCCCGCCACCCTTTAGCAACTTGGGATACAAGCCGGCTAAAAGAGGTCCTCCTTGTAACAGCATACTCACAGGCACGGAGACAGCGAAGTATGCTAGAACTGTGGGAGCTTGGAGCTTTGTCGTGGTAACCACTATTATAGTGTCGAGGCTCAGCAAAACTGTGCTTACGTTGATCAGTGCGGATAGCCAACTGTAGGAAATCCACTTTTTCGCCGAGTCTACCCTAATGCTAGAATGAAGAAATCTCCTTAGCAATGCAATGTATACGATGAATTGGACAGCGAGGGCAATTTCGACGCTGGATATTGCCCCAACAAGTGTCAGACTGAGCGTATAGACCAAAATGAAACCAAACAGGATTTTTATTATTTCGAATATCATTGAAGAGTAAGCAACATTCTGAGGCGCGATTCCTGAGGAGATTGAACTCGTTGCTGAATTAAGGTAGTAGAGAATGATGAATATCGATGCTAACATGAAAGGAAAGATGTCAGCTTGGACAGCACCAGCTAGTTCGGGGATTAGCAGGATGTAAACAATCGAAACTGGTAGTGAAATAAGGATATTCAAAAGCAGAGCAGTCTTCGAATTGGAGTTGTCTCTTGCAACGAAACGGGCTACCCAGAAATTAAGAAAAACACCTGGGAATAAGGAAATGCTGACAATCCTGCTTATCCAATACCAAGCCCCAAGCTCGCCAACACTGAGTCTTCTTACTACAAGCATGACAAAGACGAACCCAGTAAACGCTGCAAACACATTAGCAAAAAAAGACACCAGTCCGACGCGTCTCACACGAATCTCCTTTTCTTTCTGCATCATACACACGACCGTAACGCCGCCACATGGCTAGATTCGGCTCAATCTTTCTGTTTTCAATGAAGTATTTAGACTAGTAAGCGCCTCCTCAAGTGTCAGAAACAGGTAGAATACCCTCTAACCAAAGTCCGAATTATCGTGAGAAGTGTTGAGTACCTTCATGAAAGCGTAATGCGATACGGAACTGTGACCTTTTGTATTAGATATTTCTTCTCGAGTCGAATTCATTACGTCGTTGTTAAAGGCTGAGCCCGCGTCCATGTTGTCCTCTACTGCAAATAACAGATTTCCGAAGCTCTTGACTATCTTCTCAGCTCCCATCGCCCGATTTCCCACGGACCACTATGACTTGTCACACGGAGACATTCGAAGAGCTCTATCGATGCGGGGTTTTGTCGCGTCACCTTCGTTCTTCGTGTCGACCAGAATGCTCAGCTTTATGCTTTTGCTCTATAGAGTGCGCTTGTAGGCGGAGATCAATGTGAGGTATGTTCTGTGTCCAATTCCGCTTATATAATATTTGGCAAGCCATCCAGAGATTACTAGGAAGGAATAGAGCATCGGTCTCGTTTAGAGACTAGCTACAACTGTCTAGGGGTTTCCCAGACAGCTGATGATTCTGGAGAAACGTATGTTAGGGCTCCTAACGTAGAGTGCAGTGGAGTGGCGCGAACAGTTTACCTCTAAGCTTGTCATATATACGGATGCAATTAACTGAACAGATCGGTTGAATGCGAATTTTTCATCCCTGCTCTCCTTCATGATCATATTTGCTGTTATTTGATTAGTGGCGATGTACTTGGAATCCTTGACCATAAGGAAGATCCTTATAGAGTTGAGATGGCGGTAGGGGCTGAGAATTCCCAACAGAGTAAGGATAATATGTTTGTTCTCGGAATAATGTGTCGGGAAGAGTATGATGAATCTGAAAGTCTTGGAGATGTGGCTAGAGAAATGAGGATAGCATCCGTTCTTTGCCGAATGGGATTCGCTGTAATAGGCTTAGGTTTGCTGGTCTACTCACTGTTCGGCACTGTGAAAACGATGACTGAGAAAAAGGCATTAGAGAGACAGCTTGGGAGAATGCAAGATAACATCAACACGGCTCACATGAGGCTCAGACATGCAACAAGCGAAGTGCTGCGCAACTGGCTTTTGGAAGACATGACGCGCCTCGAAATTCAGAAGCGTTCACTGCAAATGAGAATAAGAGACATATAAGGAGGTCGGTGTGTCATGACGAAATCATCCTACAGCGTGTGCATGACCGCGTACAACTCAATGCAGACAATAAAGAAAACAATAGAGAGTATAATTCATGAAGTCTCGATTAAGAACATACGCTCCGGGCTCGCTGAAATCGTTGTCTGCGATAATTGCTCCAAGGATGGCTCACTTCAATACTTGAAAACACTTGACTCCCAAGGTGTGATTAAACTCATTGTTAAGAAGACGAATCGAGGTGAAGGTCGGCAAGTTGCTTTGGAAAACAGTAGCGGAGAATACGTTATTGACCGAGTAGACGCTGATCAACTTTTCCTACCAGTCCATCTGAAATGTCTTTACTATTACATTAAGAAGGAGAAGGAACTTGGGCCATTCTGCTTATTCGCTGCCAACTTGGTGTTTTCACGTAGATCCTTCATGCTGAGGATGGGCGGATGGCAATCTGTACAAGAATGTGATGGCAGTGAACTTTATCAACGCATGTTGAAAGCGGGGAAGTTTTATCGTGTAGACAGAAACCTTTTTGACAGGGAGTACTATAGAGAAATTGAGGAAAAAGGTGGGCCGTTGCCGAGTGTCAATGCGGCTAACTACTCTTCGAGCAGAGTCAAGTTGAAGCATGAATACCATAATTATCGTGACTGGCTGCGCTATGGTCTTCCCTTCAACGTTTTCCTCCAAGAACATAGGCAAACCTGCTTGAGCTATTCTAAATATTGGCTGCGATACGGGTTACTCAGCTTCGCGTGGCTCGTTGCACAAACCAAGCGGAGATTCCACACTTTTGCTGGTTTAACCTGGGAGAATATATTTGAGAAAGATTCCTTGTCAGAAGCCATGTCCTCCTTTGAAGTGGATCACCCAGATAAACTTCTCACGTAGGAGGAAAAACCCTTGATTAACGCTAGGATAGGAAGACGAAAGATCGGAACCCTCGTTCACAAGCCGGCTCAATCAATAACTAAATATAAAAACAAGATTAGGAATGGACTCAGAAGCCGCATTCTGGGTTACAGAGTACCCACTCTGGGACACAACTATGAGGAACATTTCCACGTGGAGAAGAATAGTGTAGTGTTGGACGTTGGTGCAAACATAGGCCTGTTCACTCTTTCAGTGGCGAAGCGTGCTGGCTTAGTGGTAGCGATTGAACCCGAACCCAAAAACCTGTCGGCGTTGCACCACAACCTGCGGAATCTCACCAACGTTGTTATCATGGAGAGAGCTGCATGGGACAGAAAAGGCGTATTACCACTATTCTTAGGTCTTGGTAGTGAAGGACACAGTTTGATTCACGACATAGAAGTGAATGGTAAGCTAACAACTCAGACGGATCATTTACAGATTGAAGCGGATACACTAGACAGCATGGTGCTACATGAGTTGGGAATATTGAATATCGGATTCATGAAAATGGACATAGAAGGTGCTGAGATTGAAGCCTTGGAAGGAGCCACAGAGACATTGAAAAAAACATCCAAGGTAGTGGTGGCATGCTATCATGAGAGGAATGGTACAAAAACGGCGGGGGCAGTAACTCGGAAATTAACTGAGATGGGTTTTCAGACTTATGTTGGATACAACGATCTCGTCTTCGGCTTACGGATAGCAAATCACTGAGCAGGGGCTGTTTTTCGTTTTTCCTATCCTCTTACGACCTAACATCATATCTGCGTGGAACACCCACCAGCGCAGCCGCCTTCACCTTTTTCCCTGTCTGCGTGGGGGTTGGGTCGTAGCGAGGGTTAGTTTGAACTCTGGGCATCTTCCCTCGAATGAAAGCGTGTGATCACTAGATGACTTCTCCCCTGGTAAAAGAGATCTTGGTTTGGCTTAACTGCTTTCAAAACATATTTAAATTGTTTCATGTATCTTGGCGGTTTGATTGTTCACCTTGGACTGATATCGCAATGATGGAAAGAAATTCCTCTGTTTTCCTCTTGCTAAGTCATGACGTAGATTGGGGGAAGGCTGGCGCTCCAGTTTCTCACATCTTAGCACGGAAAGATCGATTCGATCAGAGTGTCCTGAAGAGCCTAAGCGAGGCGAACCCCTACCAGAACATTCCGGAAGTTGTGGAACTTGAGGAAAAGTTTGGATTCAAGTCGACTTTCTTCTTCAGAACGCATGTAAAAGATTCAAAGCAACCTCCGCCAGCATATGACTTAAATGAGTACAGGTCGGACATAAGATCCATGATTTCTGGCGGCTGGGAGGTTGGGCTTCACTCCGACTTTCTGTCTCATAACCGCTTAGAGCTTTTGGAAATGGAGAAGAAAGAACTTGAGGAAATTGCAGGCACTAAGGTTTTTGGGAATAGAGTCCATTACACACTGCAAAGCGCAGAACTTCTTCGGAACCTGAGGAAATTGGGATTCAAGTATGATTCATCGGTGAAACATCAACGGGAACGGATTTCAGAAGATGACTTTGGGTATTCATTGAGCGAGGGAATCATAGTATTTCCGATAACATTAATGGAAGCATTAGTCTTTCAATACAAGAGTAATTATGGTGTCAAAGCTGAAGCGGACGTGGTGAAGATAGTAAAAAAGACTCTTGACACTTGCGAAAGAATGAATAAGGGCAGCAGGATCGTGACACTAATTTGGCATGATTCCTCGTTGAAAATGAAATATGGACGGAAATACTCTGACGTAATGAAGTATCTGGCGTCAAGGAAGCAGCTTCAAGTAAAAAGAGGCATTGACTTAGTAAAAATGATTGAGAAAGGGGAGATGTGAATGATAAACGCCAAGTCGAAGAGTATAGCGGAAAACGCGTCCTTGGAAAATGTAACCATCACTGCGGATTCTGTGACTATAGAAGACAACGCCAAACTTACGAATGTCAGGGCTGAGGCTAAGAGTCTCTTCATCGGTCACGAGACTAAGATCAATGACTCAATAATACTCTCGAAGGGTGACGTCACGGTCGGTCACCATGTCCAGATCAAAGAAGGGAGCGCTATTAACGCGTTTAAGGGAATAGAAATAGGTAATGATACCCTCATCGACCGAGGAGTTGTCGCTGCGGGCATGCAAAGTGAGCGAAGCTATTTTGCGATTGGTAGCCGTTGTGTGGTATTACATCACACCTACATAAACACGACAAGAGAAGTCATTATCGGAAATAATGCTGGAATCGGCGGCTACTGCATGATTTTTACACATGGCGTGTGGCAGAATGCTTTCAAGGGATATCCCTTTCAGTTCGGAAAAGTCGAAATAAAGGATGATGCATGGCTACCTTGGCATGTGTTTGTCATGCCGGGTGTCACAATAGGGAAGGGAAGTACCATTGCTGGGGGATCAGTGGTCACCGAGGACGTTCCTGACTATACGCTTGTCGCGGGTGTTCCGGCTAAAGTCATACGGCGCGGAGACTATCCCAAAGCTCTCGGTCCAAAAGAGATGGACAAGCTGGCGGTGGAAATACTCAAAGACTTTCGGAGATATTTTGAAGAATTCATTGGAAACAGATCAATAACGCAAAAAGAGACAGTCAATGGAGCAGTGATCACTAAGAGTGATATTGGAAACCTAGTGTATTCAGGGAAGCCTGATCTGCAATTCATGAAAAGTGCTGACATCAGAGCGATTGGCAAATTCTGTGTAGTGTCATTTGCCGTGCCAGATTCTTTTCGTGAAGATCATGACTGGATCGAGCTGGGCAGCGAAACAAGCAGTTCCAACTTGAACGGACTAGCGAACGAATTTGCCACCTTCATCAGAAGGTACGGTGTAAGACTCCTGAGCGAATGAACTGAGCAAAGCACTTATTTCTCTAAACATAGAGGACGAACACGAAACAGAAAACTAAATATGCTGAGAAGCCCGTCACAACCGACTGTTTACACGTTCAAAGGGAAAGCTGATGAACATGGTAAGCCTTGGTCTTCCAGATGCGCAAGCCCTTCTCATGACTCTGCTCATCTCGCTAATCGTTTTCGCCGTCGCCACGGTGACGATGCCCTACTTGATCAAGAAACTGAAACGAAGAGGCATAACTGGAGTAGATTATCACAAGGCTGCCAGACCTGAGATCCCGGAAATGGGCGGAATAGGGATCGTAGTAGCCTTGATGATAGGAGATATTCTTGCCATAATCCTCATTCCACAGACAAGTGTCAAAGTGATCTCGGCCCTGCTCATGTTGGGCACGGTTGCTGTGATCGGCTTGGTTGATGACCTAAAGAAGCTAGGACCAAAAATAAAGCCCATTCTTACAGCCGCCGCTTGCTGGCCGATTTTTTTGTTTGATACGTATGTTCCTCATCCAGTTTTTCCTTTCATAGGGTCGACTTCACCAACAATATTATACGCGCTACTGATCCCCGTTGGTACGGCCATGGCAGCGAATGCTGTGAATATGCTAGATGTTCTCAATGGGGCCATGCCAAGTACATGTATTCCAGTCGCCATCGCGCTGCTCGTATGTTCGATTATTTTCGGATCAACTGAAGGTATGATACTCTCAGCAATATTGGCCAGCGCTCTGATAGCGTACTATCGATTCAATAGATTCCCTGCAAGAGTTTTCGATGGAGACGTCGGCTCGCTCACTGTAGGATCGGTAATAGCTGCCACAGCTATCATCGGCAGACTTGAAGTTGTCTGCGTCGTTGCAGTTATACCTTTCATAATGAATTCATTTCATAGCTTAGCAAGCATAGGAAGATTATTCGAAAGACATCAGGTTAAACAAAGACCAACCTACCTTCAAAAAGGGGACCTAATTGCCGCAAACCCCGACCCCAAAGCTCCAATAACCTTGACTAGGATAATAGTGGCAAAAACACCACTGCGTGAGTACGAAGTCGTCAGAGTATTGTTCATACTCTCAGCATGTAGTTCAATTCTGTCGGTACTGACAGCAATAATGATGATCACATAGAAACTCTGGAGAGAGGAGTGCATGACAATGTCGAGCAAGAAATATCTATTCGGGTTGATCCTAACTGTTCCCATAATTTGGGTCACAATGATTATTTGCCTCGATATTGTTTACTATTTGTTGTACTCAGCAAGTTGGTTAACAGACACTTTCAGAGATAGACTTACGTCAAATATCGTGGGTTTGTTGGTGGCGGGTTTCATTGTTTTTGTGTGGCTCTACTCTTGGAATATGCTCGTTAGAGGTTATTTCCTAAGAAACCTAAATCAGACTCCTGCAAAGCCATTCGAGAAGAAGGGCAAAAGGAAGAGATAAGGATAAGTAAACAGGTCGTTATTCCAACTGAGCCATGATCAAGACAACCGCACGAAGGCAATGAACCACAAGCAGAGATGGTGGACGATTGAAAGCCGTGATACTTGCGGGAGGCTTTGGCACAAGACTCCGCCCCTTGACGTATTCAAGACCTAAATCAATACTACCTGTGGGACCGAAGCCCGTTCTACAGTATTTGATCGAATCACTCTCTAAACAGGGTTTTGATGAAATAGTTATCACGGCTAACTATCTTCGCGAGCAGATTGAGAATTACTTTGGCAACGGTTCGAAGTTTGGAGTGAGCTTACGTTATCCTCGAGAAGAGAGCCCTCTTGGAACAGCTGGTTCAGTTAAGAATGCTGAGAAATATCTGGACGAGACCTTTGCCGTGATACAAGGCGATAGCGTGACAGATATCAACTTAGCTGAGCAACTGGCATATCACAGGGAAAAGAGATCCTTGGTCACACTAGGTGTTGTTCCAGTCGAGAAACCTTGGAGATATGGTGTCGTGGAGCTGGATGAAGAGAACAAGGTTATAGACTTTAAAGAGAAGCCCTCGCCGAAGGAGTGTCAAAGCAATCTGGCAAATACTGGCATGTATTTTCTCGAACCCGATGTACTCAATCTGATCCCGAGAAACAAGCCTTTTGACTTCGCAAATGATGTCTTCCCTCTCATCATTGAAACGGGAATACCCCTTTATGGCTTTAGGGCAGCAGGTTTCTGGACGGATATCGGGACTGTCGAAGGATTTCTCGAGGCATCAGCTTGGCTTCTGGATAAACTTGGTCATTCGATCTCGCGTACAGCCGACGTTAATCGCGCCACAATCAAGGGCCCGGTTTGGATAGGAGACGGAACGATTCTTGAAACAGATGTCAGAATTCAGGGACCAGCATTCATCGAGGATTCATGTACGATAGGGAAGGGGACACAGATAACCCCTGGAACAATGCTCAAACGTAGGGTCAACGTGGGAGAAAACTCAAGACTAGACAGTGCCATAGTGTTTGGCTCAACCGAAATTCATACAAGAGTCTCGTTGAGCAAATGTATTCTAGATGAGAGATGTAAAATAGGATCCAACACCGAGATAGACTCGTCAGCTATAATAGGTGCAGGATGCACATTGGGCGAGAATGTCGTAATAGGTCCTGGCGTCAGATTGGAACCCGGTCTTACAGTAGAACAAGGAAAAGTCATAAGAACGTGAAGCACTCCTAAACCTAGTGTCAAAAGGATGGTTGTGGAAACATACAATGAGAATATGGCTTCTTGACATATTGGCTTGTCCAATCTGCAAGCACTACCCTCTTGATCTTGAGATACTCAAGTGGGAGACTAACGAAAAAGCCTTTTCCCAGATTGAATCAGCATTCAAGAGTCGTCAGCTATCAGCACTTGAAAGTAGCTGTGTATTGACACTCCCCAACGGCAAAAGGGATAAATGTGTGAAGTTCTCCGAAGACAGGTTCATCGAAATTGAGGACGAGTTTTCTCGAGAAAAGAAATCGCTTCCCGAATACTTGGGGGATCTAAATGGAAAAATCAGGTCGGCGCAAACCATCACCGACGCAACCAACACATCCGCAACCACGGTCCTGGACCAAGTGAGATCTAAAGCAACAGATAAGGTAAGCAAGACCATCAAAGTCGTTCAATCAGCG
Source organism: Candidatus Atabeyarchaeum deiterrae (assembly GCA_037310415.1). GTDB lineage: Archaea > Asgardarchaeota > Atabeyarchaeia > Atabeyarchaeales > Atabeyarchaeaceae > Atabeyarchaeum > Atabeyarchaeum deiterrae. The sequence goes on along the minus strand of CP147780.1, from coordinate 283,774 downwards.
AAAGACGTGATCAGCCTAGCAGAAGGAAAGAAAATCCTTCAAGACATCTTACCAGAAATGTATTTGTTGAATTGGTATTTCTTCTTGACCGAGATTGAAGAAGGGTTGATCATTTGTGGCAAATGTCAAAGGTGGTATCCCGTAATCGAAACCATTCCTCACATGCTGCCTGACGACTTGAGGAACGTAGATGAAGACATCGCATTTCTGAAGAGATGGTCGAATAAACTGCCTCAGAGTGTACTGAATGAAGGTAAACCCTTCAACTTGAAGACAGAGATCTCCGAGAGAAAAAGAAGAAAGCCGCGGTAAGCGTAGGATTCTTTAACGATCCTCTTTTTCGCGCATCGCCTCAGCTATTCTTCCTGATGCCTCAGCAAGCTCTGCAATGTCCTTTTTACTATGCACGGTCGAGATGGCTCCTTCGTGTTCCGGAAGGAAGAAGATTCCTTCAAGTAGGAGCCGGAAATGAAACTCAGCCAGCTTCTCTCTTATAGTATTTGCCGATTTGTCTTCGGCGTTCTTAACATCCAATCCCTCTTCGCGCAGAAAGTGGGTTTGAAAGAGAGAACCCAGACCGATGCTTTTCGTGTGGATACCGCGGTCGGAAAACTGTTTATCAATGCCCATGCGTGCAGCCTCCCCGAGCTTTCCGATATAATCGTATGACTCTGGATTCCGAGTCAGATGTCTTAGTGTTGCAAGACCTGATGTCATCGACATAGGATTCATTGAGAAGGTTCCTCCGCCGATCCAGACATAGCTTCCCTTTCCACCCCCACTGGTGTGATCACTCAACTTCATTACTTCACGTACACCTGCCAAAGCTCCGATTGGTAAACCACCACCAATAACCTTTCCTAATGTAGTCAGGTCGGGTTTAATGTTGAAATACCCTTGCGCCGATCCTAACGAAACCCTGAAGCCAGTTATAACCTCATCAAAGATCAGCAACACACTTTCTCTGTCAGCGGCCTCTCTCAAGTACTTCAAGTAATCCTTCTCGGCAGGTACGCATCCCCCGGCGCCGAGCATCGGCTCCACAATTATGGCAGCAACCTGACCAGAGTACCTCCTGAGAGTCGATGAGGTTCCATCGATATCGTTGAAAGGAACTGCTATGACAAACCTTGATAGCTCATCAAGAAGTCCCATCGACTCCACTTTGTCAAAAGGAGGGGTGACAGCAACTTGTAGCTCATTGCCGCCATGCCACCCGCCAGTCATTTTCAAGATAACTTTCTTGCCCGTATAACCTCTAGCCAATCTGACAGCATAGTGCGTAGCTTCCATTCCACTGTTGCAGAACCTTAGCATGTCACCACATAGAAGATTCCTACAAATTACGTCTGCTAGATCCACACTTACTTCATTCACAGTTCCGTAGTGGAAGCCTTTGGTAACTTGCTTGGAAACGGCTCGAACAACCTCTGGATGCGCATGACCGAGAATTGCGGCCATGTGGACCATCCAATAATCAGTATAGGAATTGTTATCAATGTCGTGCAAGCGAGACCCCTTACCGCTCTTGACAAAGAAGGGATAAGGGTGAAAGAAACGGATATTGTGACTTACACCACTAGGAGTAAGTTTCACTGCTCTTTCGAACAGCTCTTTGGATCGAGGCGTCCGCTTTACGTACTCATCGATGAGACTCTTCTCCAGCATCTCGGGTGACCTCACATGGCTTCATATCCTTAGGTTCTGACCGAATATCACAACCCCACGAGATCGGTAGATTGGAGCTTCTGATGGACAGTAATTTGTACCTTTGCTAACCGTATTTAATGCTTTATGCAGAGACCTGTGATGCGTCCAGAAAGTTGACCGATCAAGGCAGAAGAAAAATGGTAGCCCCGGGGAGAATTTCGTCTCCACAAATTCGTCGGACAATTCGAACTCCCGTCAACGGGTCCAAAGCCCGCCATCATTGGCTTCCAGCCCAAGTCCTCTTCAGACTTCGGATCGCTAGACCACGGGGCTCCCTGAATGACTATATTGCTCACGGTCTAAAATCATTTTCTGAGGATTCCCTTTCATGGGAGGGAATCCGTCTTTCCCGTATGTGCGAAAACACTAACTGAAATAAGAAGGGCGATAAGTGCGATTTTCTGTCCCCTTCCTTACTCTTCTATGTTGATCGCCTGATTCTCGCACTGGGACTCGCATGCTCTGCATGCTAAGCATTCGCCCTCGTTTATGACTTTTGTCTTACCTGCTTCGTTATCAAGCTCGAAGACTGTTTGGGGACACACATCGACGCATGTTCCGCAACCAGTGCATTTGTCGTTGTCAACATTGACTTTTGGCATTGTGTCAATTACCTCCTATTGGCTGAAGTATGATAGATGCAACGAGAAAGAGACTAAAGGTCGGTGGTTAAAAACTTTTTCTGACATCTTTTTAGTTAAACAACATCTGTTCCTTGGACGCGTTTCTAAACGGCTTCCTGTCGTAATTCGACTATTGTCCTGTCGATTCCTGATGTGGCTTTCTCAATCTTCTTTGTGATATCATATTTGAGGCGGTTATACACGTCACCTGAGACTTTGCCTTGTCGCCTTCTAAACTCCAGATTCTCCAGGCTTGCTCTGGCGCTCTCCCGCTCTTCGTCGTACGTGTCAAGTTGCTTGATCATGGTCGCATACCTCCTGCTTACCGCAGATATTTTCACTTTTTGTTCACTGAGACGATTCATAAGCATGGCGAGTCGTCTCCTGGCAACATTCATTCTCTCCACATAGGCTCTTTTGCTGACTCTGCCCTTGCTTCTGTCTTTCCCAAGTTCCTCTATTTCCAGTGTGAGAGCAACTTTCTCCTCGTAGTCTGTGCAGAAATCATTTATTGCTCCTGCAAGCTCACGTTCCTTTGCAATACCTTCTCTTTTGACTCCTCCTGGAGCTGCCTTGCGACGGAGTCTTCTGATCGCTACATAGATTATTCCTATTATGTAGACCCCTAGGGTGAATAGAATTGGACGGGCGAGAGTCTGGGCAAGACTCTCAGCAAATCGAAATTCGATGTTCCCCGTATTCAGGATTGTAACGTTCCTGAATGTGAAGGAAATCACTATACTATTGCCACTGGTCACAGTGTAATGATTGGCTGCTGGGCCAGCTGAAAACAAAATTGCGTCAGGCGTCAAAGTCACAGAGACTGTCTCCAAATCCACAATACCTCCGTACACGGTGACGGGACTCATTGTGATGACCTCAAGTCCACCTTCAACAGTTCTGTAATCAACTGTCAGTGTCTTGTAGGTAACTTGATAGGTGTATGTACTGTTCTCTGGTACCGGGTATGGGAATTGGGCCGTGACTAGATTTCCGACTACCGTTGCCGGTAGTTTGCCTGAGTTGTCACGAACTTCCAGGCTCGCGTTGATCTCGGTAATCGGAATCGTAAAATTGATAATCTGCAAGGAATTTGGTCCAAGGTTCTTCACATGGTGTGTTTCGGTTGTTGTGAGATAGCCTCCAATGTCGAGCACAACACTGCGGTCAATGCTGATTACGTCAATCAAGGATGTAGTAGCGGTTATAGTGTAACCACCATCCGAGGAAGTACCTAGCAAGGTAGAGTTGAAAGGTGATACAGAACCTCCAGAGAATGCAGTAGCGACAGAAGGAGCTTCGAGAGTTGTGTTGTGCATTGTAGTGAAGTATGGTGAGACAATGAACTTGTAGTAGTACAGTGCTAGGCTCCCAGATGATATTCTAACCAGTCCATAAAACTCCTGAACCAAACTGATTTCGATGGACGCGCCCGGTGCGAGTCCGCCACTAGGCAACCCTACTAATCTTACCTTCATACCAATGAAAGACGAGAAAGTCTGGGCTGCAACCACGTCCAAGCTGGTTCCTCCAGCAGATGCCGCAATGTACGTCAGTTTGCCAAAAACATCGGGTTGAAGGTAAAACACCCAGGAAGTCGCTACTGAGCTTCCTACATTGGTGACATTGACAGTATCCGTCACGGTCACAAGACCGTAGTCTCCTACGCTTATTACTCGATCCACATGAGTATTGCGCAGTGACGCGTTTTCGTCGGGAGGTACAGGTCCACGCTGGGAAAACAATGCGTAATTTCCAGAATCGACATTATGATACGGACTGTTTGTAGCGAGGCTAGAAGTGGGTATCACAGCAGCATGCCCTATGCAAGAGAATGTGACTAGACACAACACCAGCGAGGCAAGCAAAAGTGTTCTGGAGCTTTTACTTCTCAACCCTGCAAACCCACCACGTGTTAGTAGAATTCATTTGAAGAGAAGTTACTTAATAAGCTTTTTGCACTGCAAACATAAATGCCTAGTCTCTATGTCAAGACGCGATTGAAGTGAGTCATTAACTGATAACACTTAAGAACCAACTAGCAATAAAGTCGTTAAGATGACGGAGCAATTTAGAATACGAGAAAAACCACGATGATCATGCTGAGTATCATGATCAGTTGCTGACATTCTCGTCAAAATGACGTCCAAGCAAGGTGGTCCAAGACTAGGTAGGCAAGAGTAGGTGCGTGAATAACATGAACGATAACTCAAATCCTTATGTCCCAAACTCTTCCAAGAAAGCTGTTGAAGATATGCTAAAGAAGATGGGTATCAACAGAATGGATGAGCTATACCGAGACATATCTCAGAGGATCCCCAGGCATGAACTCAAGGGATTGCCGATTCCACAATCCGAAATTGAAGTCCTCCGCACCGTGCAGTCAATAGTCCAGAAGAACAAAAGCACACGCGAGATGCAGACTTTTCTTGGGGCGGGAGTCTGGCCTCACTACGTGCCTGCAGTAGTAGATGCCATCGTTAGCCGCGGCGAGTTCTTGACGTCATATACACCATACCAAGCTGAGATATCACAGGGAATGTTGCAAGCCCTTTTCGAATACCAAAGTGTCATTGCAGAGCTACTGGACATGGATGTAGTCAATAGCTCTCTTTATGATTGGTCCACTGCGCTTGGAGAAGCAGCCTTGCTGGCAAAGAGGGTGACGCAGAGAAACAATATTCTAGTCCCATACGTAATCCACCCGGATAGACTCAAGGTACTTGAATCATACACAGAAGCCTCGGGTATGAAGATACACAGAATACCCTGTGACAAAGAAAGTGGGCAACTCTCTCTCCAGAAGCTGAGAGACAAATCTTCAGACGACGTAGCAGCAGTCTACGTTGAAATCCCGTCCTATCTTGGATTCATTGAGGAACAAGCTGACGAGATTTCAAGAATAGCCCATGAGAAAGGGAGTCTGTTCATTGCAGGGGTAGACCCAATATCGCTTGGGGTTATTCGCCCTCCGGGAGACTATGGCGCTGACGTGGCCATTGGAGAAGGCCAACCTCTTGGAAACCACATGAATTTTGGTGGACCGCTTCTCGGGATATTCAGCTGCAGAGATGACCAGAAAATGATGAGACAGATGCCGGGGCGAATAACTGGTCTGACTACTACACTGGACGGAAATGAGACTGGATTTGTGCTGACTCTGCAGACCAGGGAACAGCACATAAGAAGAGAGAAAGCAACTTCAAATATCACAAGCAATGAAGCGCTCTGTGCCTTAGCCGCGCTAATCTACTGTTCCCTTCTAGGGGCAAGAGGAATCAGAGAAGTTGGCGAAACAATTCTTACACAAACGAACTATTCAATCAGGAAACTCAGCAGGGTCAAGGGCTTAAGAACTCCGGTTTTCAAGTCTTCACACTTCAAGGAGTTCACTGTTAATATTGATGAGTCAAGAAAGTCCATTCACACTTTCAACAAGGAGCTACTGAATCGAGGAATACAGGGAGGGCACCCAATCGACAGTGAGTTCCCAGAGCTTGGAAACACTGCGCTACTCTGTGTAACAGAGACACACTCGAAAGAAGATATAGACAAACTGATACTTGCTGCTGAGGAAATCATGGAAGCGGAGCAGTAACAGGAGCAGCATCAAAACTGAGGATACTAGGATACGAGAATAAGAAAACCTCTTGGTGATCGTCATGACGGGAAACCGAAGTGGATTCAGACAGGCAAAATGGTGTGAACCCTTGATATTCGATCTTGGTGGTGATGGAAGAACTGGTTTCAAGGTACCTCAGATCCCCGAAGAAATAGGAAAGCTAGTAGGCGAAGTTGACACGCTAGTTCCACCAACGATGCGCAGAAAGACACCGCCGCAGTTGCCACAGCTTTCTGAAGTTGAGGTCGTAAGGCACTTCACCCGTTTATCACAAATGACATACGGCGTAGACTGCGGGTTCTACCCACTTGGCTCCTGCACAATGAAATATAACCCGAAGATCAATGAAGTCGTGGCTGGTCTAGAGAAATTAAGAGAGATACACCCGTACCAAGATCCAGACACGGTTCAAGGTGCCTTGGAAATAATGTACAAGTTGGAGAAGTGGCTCGCCGAGATAACGGGGATGAGTCGAGTGACTCTTCAGCCCGCAGCCGGTGCGCATGGGGAATTTACGGGAATCCGAACAATTAGAGCATACCACAAACTCAACGGCGAGCTTGACAGAAGAACTGAAATGCTAATACCGGACTCGGCACACGGATCAAACCCCGCGAGTGCGGCAATGGGTGGCTTTGACGTAATAACAATTCCATCTAACGAGAATGGATGTATGAACGTAGAAGCACTAAGACAGGCGGTGTCAGAGAAGACTGCGGGGCTAATGATCACCAACCCGAACACCTTGGGGCTATTCGAGGAAGACATTGAAGAGATAGTCGAAGTAGTCCACGAAGCTGGAGGATTACTGCACTACGACGGAGCAAATCTAAACGCGATTCTTGGAAGAATTCGTCCAGGCGACATGGGATTTGACATAGTTCACATGAACCTTCACAAAACCTTCTCTACACCGCATGGCGGAGGCGGACCAGGAGCGGGGCCAGTAGGTGTTACCCAACCACTTGAGAAATTCCTACCGATTCCAACAGTCGAATTTCAAGAAGGGCGCTATTTTCTCGACTATAACCGTCCTCAATCAATAGGAAAAATGAAAGGATTCTACGGAAACTTCGGAGTTCTGGTAAGGGCATTCACATACATCCTTACGATGGGCGCGGAGGGTCTATCCACCGCAGGTGATATTGCCGTGCTAAATAGCAATTACCTTGCTTCGGGACTCTCAAGACTGCTGACATTGAAACCGCCGTTGGACGCAAAACCTAGGAAGCATGAATCAGTCCTTAGCGGGGCGAAACTCAAGCAGGAAACGGGAGTCACAACCCTAGACGTCGCAAAGAACCTCCTAGACCATGGGATTCATGCACCTACCATATACTTCCCTTCAATAGTCGATGAAGCACTGATGGTGGAGCCCACAGAATCAGCAACCAGGGAAGACCTTGACAACTTCGTAGAAGTAATAGAGGAAACAGTGAAAGAGGCCCACAGCTGCCCGCAAAAGCTTCACGAAGCACCCTTCAACACATCGAGAAGAAGACTAGATGAACCGAAAGCAGCTCATCCGAGAACACTTTGCCTAACATGGCGTATGCTTAACAAAAAGAGAAAGAAGACACCCGAATAGGTGAATATTGAAACTGGGCAGTAATGGTGAAGATGATGGAAACCGCAACAGTGAAATTCTTCGCAGCCCTTAGAGACATAGCTGGAAAAAGGGAGATGAAAGTACGGTTACCAAGGAAGAAGACAACGGTACTTGAGATCCTTGAAGACCTCTCAAAAGCGCTCGGGAAGGAATTCAGAGACTACATGTTCGAAGGACGTGACTGCAAATCGACGAGATCTCAGGTGTCAATAATGATCAACGGGCAGAGCATAAGAAACCTTGAAAACCTGAACACTATGGTTAGGGACAATGACGTGATAGCGATACTCCCTCCAATATCGGGTGGATGAAAGCTCCATTGTTAACCCGACGGTTTGGTTGCATGATGGTGCTTCCCGTTCTCATCCTCACTGGTTCTTCTTCTGGCGTTCTCACCTCTATACCAACGCCAAGTTCCGTCCCATATCTTATGCCAATGGAAATAACCCCAAATCTGGGAACAACTATTCCCAGATTATCAACTATTTTCAAGCGGAGAATTCTGTGAGAAAGACCAGGTGGGCACATCGATCGGCGTTCAGAACTGCATTCCTGTGAAGCAGCACTTTTCTGTCCAGATCTGAACCCAAGATTTTCTGCATTAAGCCAGAGAATAGTTAATGTTATAAAGAGATGGCAAGGTGTAATACCTCTGTATGTCGCTGAGATTACCTAAGCTTATATGCAGGGACTACCCTTATTGATGTGGGGTGAGTGTAATCATGGAACATAGAGGTCTAAAACTCGTTACAATACACCTTCCTGAAGCCTTCTTGGAAGGCATTGAGGAACTTGTTAGGTCTAGAATATACCCTAACCGTTCAGAGGCAATTAGGATCGCAGTAAGGGATTTGCTGAAGAATGAGTTGTGGGAGCGTCCATCTATCTCTGCTGGTAGTAGTTTAAGGTGACTAGGTCTCACGTGAGAAGATGGGTTCAATCACGTTAAGGAATGGGGGCCAATGAAGTCGATTATCCAGAACGCCATCAAACATGCGAAAGAAGAGAGATCAGCCAACATTCGGGAACCTGGCAAAGCTGTTATCATAATCCTTGGTATCGGTGGTGGCGGGAACAACACTGTCAAGAGAATGATGCATCTCGGCATTCAAGGGGCCGAGTGCATAGCCGTTAATACGGACAAACAACACCTGGATTCGGTTCCGGCTCATAGAAAGATACTGATCGGGGAGAAGACCACTCGGGGTCTCGGCGCAGGGGGAGATCCTGAGTTGGGTGCCGTCGCGGCTGAGGAAAGTCGAATGATCTTGTCTCAAGCGCTGGAGGGCGCTGACATGGTCTTCGTTACCTGTGGACTGGGCGGCGGGACAGGTACAGGTGGGGCTCCTATTGTCGCTGAAGTCGCGAAGCAGATCGGCGCAATAGTAATTGGCGTTGTCACTTTACCTTTTGGGGTTGAGGGTGAGCTCAGGAACGCGAGGGCTCGTGAAGGGCTCAGCAAGCTGCGGGAACACGTTGACACTGTTGTCGTCGTGGACAACAACAAGTTGTTGGAGGTCGCGCCAGACTACCCAATTGAAGAGGCTTTCGCTGTGGCTGATGAAGTCCTGGCGACTATGGTCAAGGGGATAACCGAGACAATTAAGCTCCCATCATTGATTAACCTCGACTTCGCTGACATCAAGTCGATCATGGGCATAGGTGGAGTGGCAATAATAGGCATAGGTGAGGCTGAAGGGGAGAATAGAGCTGAGAGGTCAGTCAACGAGGCGCTGAACAATCATCTGTTATCGATCGACATCAATGGTGCTACTGGTGCGTTGGTTCATGTGTCAGGTGGCCCCGATATGACTCTTTCCGAGGCTACCCATGTTGCTGAACTTGTTACTAGCAGGATGGCTCCAAGCTCTAAAGTCATCTGGGGTGCAAGAGTCACTCCAACTCTCAATGGGATAATTCGAACGATATTGGTGTTGACTGGGATTAAAGGAGATTCAGTTCTTGGTCCGGACGCCGATCTCACCGGATTCCAGGCAGGATTCCATGAGCTTGCCGAGATGAGGGAGCTTGGAGTCGATGTGGAGGAGAGCATGATCGAAACTACTGGCAGGATAGAAGATCTCAAGAGACGTGATGTGCGAGTTGGCGATCTTAGTGTAGCAAGAAGCGGCACGCTTCAACAGCAACAGAAGAAGAGAAACGGTGAGATAGATCTGGGACTTAGAAAAATGTGAGGGCTTTCTTAGCTAGTGAACGCTTTTCTTTACTGCTTGTAATGCTATCTTTTTGACCCTGCTACTCAGTGGCGTTATTCTCCCTACAATTTCCACAGTGTTGCTTTTTTGCGTTCTCAGCATCTTGAGTATCATGTTAACGTTGGGGTTCTCTCTTGGCTGAATGATCATGTAAGCATTTCCGACATCCTCAGCTAGGTGGGCATCGCTTCCCGCGGTAATTGGGCTATTGATTTTTTTTGCCAGCCTTTTGGCGAAGGTATTTGAGAGAGGTGTGTTTGTCTTGGAGTTCATCACTTCAATGGCGTCTGCCTTCAGGATCTTCGCCATTGACCCAATTCCTCGTCTAATATAGTCAAATGGGTGGGGGATTACAACAGTTCCCCCAGCGTCTCTGATTAAATCAACAGTTTCTGCCGCGGAGAGCCATGGCTTTATGACATCTTCAATCCCGAGTCCTATGATATGACCCTCTTTTGTATCTACCTCGATCCCAGGTATTACCAATACGCCAGTTTTACACTTTCTTGCTTCTTTTGACCCACGGACAGTATTGTGGTCTGTTATCGCAACAACATGTAATCCCTTCGAAGCAGCCGATCTCAAAACTAGTTCAGGCGAGTGGATGCCATCCTTGGAGTACCAAGTGTGAACGTGCAAGTCTAGTTTCAAGTGTTTCACTTCGTCTCCCACTCCTCTGTTTTGATCCGAATAGAGCTTTGCTGGGATGAGCCCGCTATCGCTTTATGAGCCTCTGATACCGCTTCCGCGAATTCCCGCAGCGCCTGCCTGCTTATTGGTTTCATAGATTCTTTTGGCGTTGCAGCGGCGTACAATCCAAGTCTCTTGCATTGGTCTAGTATCTTCGCTAAGGCGTTTTTTCCAGTCATCTTGTGATCTGAATGGATCACTAATGCCCTGTAACTATGGTTTCTGATGTAGGATTTGATCGTGTGGAGTATCAGTTTCCTCGATTCTAGGTCTGGCGTTTTTGGAACCTCATGTTGAGCCAGTGGGTAGGTCTCGTCGAGTTCCATTGGGATCAGTCCGAATAACTTTGAAACAGTGCATATGTGAACTCTTCTCAACTCGTTTCTATCATTGATGACGCTTCGTATGATCTTTCTATACTTCCTCTGGTCTTTTGACTTGCTAAATGGTCTCTTGCCTGGCTCAGGAAGAATTATGAGAAGATCTGCAGGGGACGGAACTGGCATCGACCTGAGTTTCGTGAGGTGTCTTGTTACTTCAGGTCTTGTAAGTGACTCTGGGCCACTGTAGAAGACCGCGCGTGTCTTGACAACGGGGCTATACTTTTCGAGGTATTCACGGTATTTCTTTAGCCTCTTCAGTGCCTCCAGAAGTTGAGGGTGGGTTCTGGCTCTGGTCTCTACAAGTTCCCAGAGTCTCCCCTCATAAATCGACTGTTTAATTACTCGGATCTCGTTCAAGCAGACGTAAAGATTATGCTTCGAGACAACATTAAACCGTTCTTCCTTAGACAGACTTACCATTTCATGCAGTGTGAATTTCTCACATGCAGGACAAAAGCAGACTTTTTCCCTCAATTCGTTGAGCCTTCGCGTTCCAAAGTTGGTCATATATCGATCATTCTTGGCGTAAAGGACATACGAAGCTGAGTCAAAAATGTCGCATCCCATTGCTACCGCAAGAGAAAACATTGCTGGATGACCGGCGCCGAATAAGTGGGTGGGTTTCTCTATGGGAAGGTTTAGTTTAGCAGTTGCTATCAAGTCAACAAGTCTATCGAATCTGTAATTCTCCATAATTTGCGTCGGACTACCAATTGCAAAGATGTCAAAACCGATTTTTCCCATTTCCTTGGCCGAACGCTCAACCAGATCCGAGTAAGTTCCCCCTTGAACTGGTCCAACCCAAAGCACATCACTTTCTCTTTTTGTTGTTTCCCAGGCGTGGGCACGTTTCAGTGTTTCTTCGACTGTATAAGTAGCTCTCCCACGTTTCTCATGACCCCCTGTTGGCACATCGAGGATGACCGCTATATCGCTCTTGATATCCTCTTCAAAAGCTATTATCTCGTCCGGTGTGACTTCCACGGTACCATACGTTAGCAATTGGTATGCTCCTGAATCGGTCATGATGCTTCTCGAGAAATTGAGCAGTCGGTGAAGGCCTAACTGAATAGATTCTTGTCGGGCCTGCTTCCACAGCAAATATGCGTTAGTAATTATCGCTTCACATTTGAATTCACCCTCTAGAACCGATGGGGGGATCCCTTGAGAAGCAAAAGGGTTGACAACAGGGAGCAAGACAGGTGTCTCAATCACACCAGTCTTTGTGGTGAGCTTTCCTATTCTTCCGGCGACATCCTTACATTTGAGTTCGAAAGCCATTGGGAGACCCGCACCTCAGATCTGTTGGACTAGTTCCCTGCGTGTATCCAACTCGCATGGAGTATTTGCGAGAACGTAGTTTTCTAATGGAATGATCATCTTCAGCAGATAACAGTTATTCAGTGTCATTAATCTTGCTTTATCTGAAAGAATAGAATAGCTAATTATCGCGATTGACCGAGAAGACCGTGAACAAGTGTTCTCAGGCAATCATAGAAGAGTATAGCAGACCTGTTCTCGAGAAGTCTTGGTGCGGAGGAAGGGAGTTTCACCATCGAGGTAGAGTTTTTGCCTCGGGTTTTGAACCCTCGATTCGGGATTATCCGCTAGTTGAGCGGACCATAATCCCTACGGAACAGGACCCTCATTCCTGCGCCTTTGACCAGGCGTTGCCCAGCGCTCTTCGCTGTTTGGCTACCTCCGCACGTCTTCAGATCCTGTTTTTCTTGGTTTTTCCTGATGATCGTTCACGTATATATCTCTTTTACCCTTCTCCCCCCACATTTGTTCTCCGGCTCAAGTAAGTCTGAATCAACAAGCTTCTAATCTTTTGCACCGGTCATAGTCCTCCTTTTTTGGTCAGTCTTGGCTATTTCTAGCTTGCGCGTGAGTGTGAATAGTCATGGTGCTCTGCGTCAATTCTCTTATCTACTAATATATAGTATGAGCAGATCAATGTCTTAATGTGGTGTAGAGGGAATTGAATATCGATTTGCGCCGTCTGTCTTTGAGTGACGTGGGAGAGCGGGAAGTAGTCGAGAGGATTCTTAAACTTCTGAGTCCCTGTCCGAGGGAAGCCCTGCCCATTGGTGACGATGCTGCTGGTTTCAGTCTGGGTAATGGGTTAGCGCTTGTTCTTAAAGCCGACATGTTGGTTGGTACAACGGATGTTCCTCCAGGCATGTCAAACACACAGATAGGAAGAAAGGTCGTCACGATGAACTTCAGTGACCTCGCAGCCAAGGGAGTAAAACCGACAGGCTTTTTGGCATCTTTGGGATTGCCTCGCGACTTCGATGTGGAAGAGGCTCTCAACTTAATGAAGGGGATTGTTAGCGAGTGCAGGCAATATAATGCCTGTATGATGGGCGGCGATACGGGCGAGGCTTCGGACCTGATCGTTTCGGGGATGGCATTCGGGTTGACCGACGAGTCAAGGCTAGTCAAGAGAAGTGGCGCTGCGGTTGAGGATGTGTTGGCTGTTACTGGTCCGTTCGGGTTAACTGGCGCTGGCTTGAAGCTTCTGCTTCAGGGAATGAAATCTGAGCCGCCAATAAGAGAGCGCTTGATCAAAGCGGTCTACGAGCCTAGAGCCAAGGTCAGTGAAGGTGTCGCACTGGCTTCTTCAAGGGTTCTCTCATCTTCTATAGACAGCTCAGATGGTTTGGCTTGGTCAATATATGAGCTGGCAAGAGCAAGCAAAGTGGGATTCGAGGTTGAAGATATTCCAATACCAGCGGAAGTGGTCAAGTTTGCGGGAATGAACAATCTTAATCCCATAGACTTGGCGCTCTATGGGGGAGAGGAATATGAGTTGGTAGTTACGGTTAAACGTGACTTATGGAGTGAGGCTGAGAAAGCAATCAGCAAGGCGGGAGGAACCCTCTTCAGAATAGGGCAAGTAACAAAAGAACGTAAGATAATTCTTGAGACAAAGGAAGAGAACAGAGAAATAGAGCCTAAGGGTTACGAGCACTTCAAATAGACGCATATTGCTATTCTTCCGCGGGGTATTTAATGGTTGGGGCTTCCATGGTGCTTCCAAGTAGAAGAGAACGAATCAAACAGTTGCTGAGAGAGTGCAGGAACCCTGTTAGTGCAGAAGACATAGCAGCACTACTCGGTGAGCGGACAGACTTGAAATCAGTCTACGAGGACTTGCATCACGTGGCGAAGACTGTCTATGGAGAGTCCAGAGGTAAGGAACATGTTATCATGATCCCTCCGACTTGCAGAGTATGCAACTTCACATTCAAGAAACTGGAGAAACCCAAAGTCCCAGGTAGGTGCCCAAAGTGCAAAAGCGAAAGAATCACCTCCCCACTATTCAAGATCGAAGAGAATTAAGGCATATTCGCTTCTTCCTTTATTCCGAACAATATCTTCTATGATTCTCTTGGTTGTAGGTGCAGTGACTGTGAAAGCAGCAATCCTTGATTGCTACGTTGATGAGCCAGCTTGTCTTGGAGTTCCTCCTTACCTGTCGCCCTATCCGCGTTATGTTACGGGAGCCATACTCCAACGAAATCCAGAGGGCAAGGTCAGGTATTTCACGATCGACCAGCTGAGACAAAATGCCTCGAAGGTTCTGCCTCAGCTTGATGACTCTGATCTGCTAGTAGTTATAGCTGGTGTTGCCGTTCCCGGAAAGTACCTAGGTGGAACACCTGCAGATCTTCGAGAGATTGCTCGCTATATGCGTCTCATCAGTAAGCCTGTCATGGTATTGGGTGGACCGGCCGCTGCATTTGGTTGTGGAGTTGAAGGAGGGGAACTTGCCGAACGACCTGACAGGATGATTTCATCTCTGTTCGACGTGATAGTCAGTGGAGATGTCGAAGTTGTGGTAGCTGAATTAGTTAAGGAGAAACTATCTGAGAGTAAAGTGGACAGAGCGTCAAGGCGCGGTGGAGCTGCTGAGATCGCCCAGTATGCTATCAAAGGAGCAGAAATAGTCAAACAACACCCAAATTACCCTGAGACTCTAATCTGTGAAATTGAGACTTATCGGGGATGCGCTAGATCTGTCACGGGAGGATGCTCTTTTTGCATAGAGCCATTATACGGCTTACCAGACTTCAGACCAATAGATGATGTCGTCGCTGAAGCTCGAACTCTCAACATGCTAGGTGTTAAGCATTTCCGCATAGGTCGTCAGCCTGACATCTTCACATATATGGCCACTGGAATTGGCGAGGATGAATTTCCCAAACCCAACCCAGAAGCGCTGAGAAAGTTGTTCCGGGGTATTAGATCTGAATGCCCAGACATAGAGACGCTCCACATAGACAATGCTAATCCAGGTGTCATCGCAAGGCACCCGAAAGAGTGTGAAGAAATCGCCAAAATAATAGTTCAATACCACACGCCTGGAGATGTGGCAGCCTTCGGAGTTGAAAGTGTTGATCCTTTGGTCATAAGAATGAACAATCTTAAGGCTCAACCCGAACAGACGCTCTCTGCGGTCGAACTAATCAACAAGGTTGGGTCTGCACGAGGAAGCAATGGTCTACCCGAGCTACTTCCAGGAATAAACTTCTTACACGGGCTAATGGGCGAGACTCCAGAAACCTATAGATTGAACCTTGAATTCATGAAAGACGTTCTGAAGAGAGGTCTTCTCGTCCGAAGAATCAACATACGCCAAGTAATACCATTCGCCAACACCAAGATGAGTAGCATTGGTAACAGGATAGTTAGAAAGAACAAGAGCGTATTTTTGGCATACAAGGAAAAGATGAGACGCGAAGTTGACCTTCCTATGCTGAGAAGACTTGTTCCAATCGGGACTGTCGTCCGACGTGTAAGGACTGAGATTCGAGAGGGCAATATGACTCATGCACGCCAAGTCGGGACGTACCCTCTTCTCGTTACCGTGCCTGATGCCATACAACTGAACATGTGGCTGGACGTGTCGATTGTCGGTCACGGTTATCGTTCAGTGACGGGCATACCTTTTCCTCTCAATCTGAATACTGCCTCGTCTAGGTTGCTCAAAGCATTGCCGAGAATGTCTCAGAAGGAAGTTTTCGACGTGATGAGGAAGCGGCCGATAACCAGCATCGATGAACTCAAGGAACTACTTCATGGAGGAACTTTCGACCAAGTAAAAAACATGGTCGAGATCTAGCGGATTCGGTTATTGGGTACGCTCTCGGTTTGCCAGATTAAACGCTACAAGTCAAATTGAATGTCATCATGCTTTCATTTCTTCGGTAATGATTTCATTCATTCGGTTTTTGCCAATGGGACGATACGTAACCACTTTTCCATTCAGTAGAATGCAGTATGTTCCATATGGATGAATGCCGTTCTGCGCTTCTCTGCAGTTCCTTACATTCGCTATTCGTACAGGAAGATCATGCTCTCTCCCGAATTCTGTAATCTCCTTCATACTATCAGCAGTGTATGGGCATTGATCTGACTTGAAGATAGTTATCCCAGACTGGTATTTCTCGAACCTCTGCTTTGGGACATGACTAAATTTGGGAAGCGAGGCATGATCTGAGAATCGTCTTGCAAGAAGTTCAAAGTAAGGGGGCATCGTGTCGACTGTTTCGAAACCATGTTTTAGGAATAGATCCCTGCCTGGTAGCCAGTGCATGTCTGAAGTCACAACAGCGACACCACTCATTCCTTTTGCATCCTTCTCACACTGCTCAAGCAGCATTGTGCCATATCCGTGGGCCCTATTTCTACCCACTACCCAAATGCAATGGATAACCATGTACCCCTTCGCGTCGATGCCTCGCCATGTATACTCGCCTGGAATGTTTTCGATAAAGCCTCTCGACGTGAGACCACGTTTTGGCCCCTCGTTCACAAGAAGTAGTCTTGTTCGCAAGCCTTCTTTGAAACGTTCCTTCACCCATCTGACCTTGCTTCTATAACCTTCAGAGTTCTTCTTCGACTTCTGACAGAAAAGACCGTAATAATCGATATTACTTTCGTCTACCTCTACTATCCTATACGCTTCTTCACCGACTTTTCTCTTCATAGAGCGAAAACCCTGTTGTCTTTTGCCTCAGCAAGGTAGAAGTCTCTGATTTCCACACGAGCGAATATGGCGGGCCCGGTGGGATTTGAACCCACGACCATCAGCTTTCCCTGCATTATTGTTCATAGAGGGCTGACGCCCTATCCTGACTAGGCCACGGGCCCACCCTTGACATGATATCGAGGTAAGTAGTAGTCTCACGTCACTATTAAAATCTTTTTTTCATGCTGGTGCTCCAAAGCAAGACTGTTGATTGTACAGAATGTCTTAGCAAACACCTCATCAGTGAGCGCGAGCCCAAGTTCTGGGTGCTCTGCCAGTTATCCGCTCGAATTCACTGCGCTCATTGCCTCTCGTTTCTCGACGTTGCATTGCCAGAAGTATTTTGCTTTGTGTAATCGATTACCCTACATGTATGAGATTACCGTAGTGTTTATTGAAGTCGATTCGAGACTGATCAATTGGTGGGTGAGTGGGCGCGTTGTGGGGTGTATTAGCTGACGGCGGGTTTGAGGAGCCAGTAGAGGACGATTGGAAACCCACATATCCAGTTCCTAGGAGTCCTCCTGAGAAGGAGGTCAAAGATGTCCTCTCAAGCAAGCCGAACATGCTGTCGCTGATTCGCGCAAACATGGTTACCTACCTTCTCATTGCATGTTTCCTTTTTGTGTTCTCATTTGCCTTGAGATCCATGCTGCCATTTCTATAGATTGTCTTCATATAATGATTTCCATGTTCTTGAGGATCGAGGAAGAAGGAGCCGTGAAACTCGTCTGGAGAAAGGAGGTTCAGCATTTTGCACAAGGGCAAAGAAGAGAAAGAAGCAGAGGATTTCGAAAGTGAGATGGCGATAATAAGCGAGCTTGGCGTGCCCAGGCCCGTGAAATGTCCCAAATGTGAGTCATCAAAATCCGAGATGGAAGTAGTGACGGTAGCAGGTCAAAGCAGGGCGTTGTTAGCAACCGGCCGAGAGTTCAACATCATAATCTGTGTGACCTGCAAGTACACTGAATTCTACTGGGTACCATGATAGAGAACGGGAAATTGCGGATCGTGCTTCTTGGCTAGAAGTGACAGAAAGAGTCATACCTGATACCCCAAGAGTCCAGATATCTCGATCTAGCTGTTTTTGGCCGTTTGCTATGACCATAACGTAGGGATCAGAGTTGTCACAGATAAGCTTGGCATATAACTCGTCACATAACCGTCCTATTGCCTGCCAAGAATAAACCCTGAGCTTAGTCGGCTCCTAAATCACATCACATGATCTTTACTGCTATCTCGGCTACGAGATCAGAGAGAATTGCATTTATCTCGGTTACCTTCTTCTTGCGATCCTCCTCCGAGTTACTAAATAAGATACGCTTCACCAGAACCCAGCCAACAAGATGAGGATCTTGCATAACAACAGCAACGTATATTTGCCATTTACCATAGTTCATCAATTGAGGGACCTTTCCGGTTCCTTCTGCGACAACAGTTACCTTTTCAATTGATCTACAAATATCTCGTAGAACATTCGGATCAACATTAGGCGCGCAAGAAACCACTGATATACCATCCTTCATAACGCAAGCGGCAACAATCTCAGGATCATTTCTCACCAATTTATCAAGCGTCATTGCAATCGCCCTACATTGATGTCAACCGGTAACTCAGTTTTATTGGGTTATACAGAACTTTCAGTTGGCTCTGCTTATCCAAGAGAATTGACATACTCTTTCGATTAGTCTATTCTCCTTTCTTGTTTCTGCGAGACATTTTCAAGCCTTCCCCCAGTTCGGGTTTCTTACGAAGATAACCGAACAAGCGCATAACATTATGTGTCTTATATGCGCTTCGAGCATATTAAACGGTTGGGATAGCTCTCTATATGGTATAATCTTTTTTCCAAGAACGATCAACGGGGTAGCTTAATCATGTTCTTGTAGGATGCACGCTCTGCCAGCTCGCCTGCGAGATCCAGTACATTTTCGGCTTTCTGTACCACGACACTGTCACTACTCACGATTATTCCTCCCGATTTCAATGTTGCCATGTCAGATTTCTGGGCCGTTGCCGCAGTTCCTTTCAGTCCGACCTCTTCCAGCATTCTGCGTGTTACAGAAGCGAGTTGTCCACTCTTGCTCACTTGTTTGTCGTAGTAGAAGCGGACTTCCTTCGGATTATTCTCTTTGAAGATTTGAAGAATCATCTGAAGGGCTTGAAACGTTCTCTTGGTTATCTTATGTTTTCCAAAAACTGCTGAGATGTCCCTAGTAGTAGAGTCGTCACATTGGATGAGAAGTTTGCCAGCTAACATGCTTTCAACAGTAATTAGGAGGTTGTACCCATCTACTGAGACAATCTGGTCAGCTATACTCCTGGTTTTTACGAGTTTTTTTCTTCTCTTTTCAGCCTCGGTCTCGTCGTAGACACCGCGAATCAGTACATATCTTTCGCTCAAAGTGACTCTGCGGCTATCCGCTACAAACCTAATGGTCACGACACGATTATAGCCGCGGGACAGCAAGTATCGGACATCCTGAATGGCTTTGGTCAAGTCCTCAGTCATAAGCATGGTCTCTACCTGCTCCTTCCTGCCTCAGAATCTGCTAATAAGCTATATTAACTCGTCTTCGCCATTTAGTGTAAAAAGGATTCCTAGGCAGACTCTCCACATCGTGAGCTATCGCTGTCTTATGATGACCGGTTCAGGAAGTTGGAGTTGATTCGGTACTAGCTTTGTGCCAGTTCAGGTGGGGACTGGAAAATGAGTTTAAAGTCATTCAAAAAGCAATTGAAACAGCAGTTCTCAAAAGACTACACTAAGTTCTATCCGACGGAAACCCTCAAAGAACTTGGGTTTGCTCGAAAGATGTGCAGGGTATGTGGCAATAATTTCTGGACGATCAACCCTGATACTGAGACTTGTGGGGATCCATCCTGCGTCGGGGGATATCGCTTCATAGGCTCCCCGCCCACGAATCGGAAACTATCTTACAAGGAATGTTGGGATGAGTTTGTCAAAGTCTTCACCAAGTCTGGTCATACTCCGATAAATCGTTATCCCGTCGTCGCTCGCTGGAGAGATGACGTTTATTTCGTTGAGGCGTCAATCTACGACTTTCAACCTCACGTAGTTTCAGGTGAAGTTGACCCACCCGCCAATCCTCTGATAGTTCCGCAATTCGTTTTGAGATTTAATGACGTTGATAACGTAGGCTTGACTGGCAGGCACTATACGGGATTCATAATGGTTGGTCAGCACGTATTCAACAAACCTGGAAAATTCATATACTTCAAGGACGAGTGCGTCCGCTATAACTACGAACGGTTGACAAGCGGGCTTGGAATCCCTGGCGAAGAAGTGACTTTTGTTGAAGATGTCTGGGCTGGAGGAGGTAACTTCGGTCCAAGCATCGAATATTTCGTGCGAGGTCTAGAACTCGGAAACCAGGTTTTCATGCAATATGAACAGCTACCTGACGGGAGCACTAGGACGTTGGACACAACAGTCATTGACCACGGAACTGGACTTGAAAGATATCCATGGATCTGTAATGGCACTCCAACAAGCTACGACGTTGTTTTTCCCAAGGTTCTCGATAAGTTGTTCCATCAAACAGGAATCAAACCTAACATGAATGTTCTGCAGAAGTTTGCGCTCTTCTCTGGCAGGTTCGATGTAACTGAGATAGATGATCCAGAACTGATGTGGCGGTCGGCCGCGTCGTATACGGGCTGGGACGTTGAGACGTTGAAGAAGGAGATTAGTTCTATTAGAGCCCTATATTCAGTGGCTGAGCACGCCCGTTCACTTCTCGTAGCGGTTCACGATGGAGCGCTGCCCAGTAATGTTGGTGGCGGTTACAACCTTAGATATATCTTACGAAGGGCTCTCAGTCTGATCAGCGAATACAAACTCAACGTTGAGTTTGGGGACGTCGTTCAATGGCACATCGATGAATTCGGGCCATGGTTTACAGAGCTGCGAGATGTTGGGTCTTTGTTTGAGATTCTGAAACTCGAGAAGTCTAGATACGAGCAGAGTCTCGAAAAAGGCAGAACATTGGTTGAAAGACTTGTCAAATCCAAGAAGGTTGTTAGCGCGGCCAATCTTGTGGAACTTTATGATTCTCATGGCATCACGCCTCAGACGGTCAAGGAGATCGCTAGTGGCTATGGGTGCCAAGTCTCGATACCCGAGGATTTCACCAGTATGGTGGAAGAGAAACACTTCTCGAAAGCCGAGGAATCGAATACGCCTCGACGTGAGGTTCCTGCTTTTTCGCCCACGCAGATCACTGGCATCCCCGAAACCATACAGTTGTACTACGAGCAGCCTCGTGGCATTGAGTTCAATGCTCGCGTTCTTAAGATAATTAACGGTAAGTTCGTGATTTTGGACAAGACAATGTTCTATCCAACTTCTGGTGGTCAAGAGTTTGACACAGGAACGATAAATGGCGTGAAAGTCGTCGGGGTAGCAAAAAGTGGCAACATTATCGTTCATGAGTTGAGCAAACAGGCTCAAATTGAGGAAGGGACAATCGTCAAGGGAAAGATAGACTTGGAACGAAGACATGCGTTAATGAGACACCACACGGCTACCCACATATTGAACGCTTCAGCTCGTGAGATTCTGGGACCGCACATATGGCAGGCTGGGGCAGAGAAAACCACAAAGAGATCAAGGCTAGACATCACACATTTCAGAGGACTCACACCTGAAGAAGAGAAGAAGATTGAATCCCTTGCAAACAAGGTAGTTATGGAGAATCGACCGGTCACAGTAACTATAATGGGCAGAGATCAAGCTGAGAAAGAATATGGCTTTAGATTGTATCAAGGTGGTGCCGTCCCTGGCAGAAAGATACGGGTTGTGGAAATCAAGGACTTCGACGTGGAAGCATGCGGTGGGACGCACGCCTCATCGACTGGCGAAGTGGGATTAATCAAGATTCTATCAACTGAACGCATCCAAGATGGTGTCGTCAGATTGAACTTTGTCGCAGGCGAACCAGCGATCGAACATATGCAGAAGCTTGACGATGTGGTCAAGTCACTTGGCGCTCTTACTGGCTCCTCCTTGGACACAGTTGTCAAAACTATTGAGAAAAGCCTAGAAGAGAGGAAGGAGCAAAACAGGACGTTACTTCAGTTCCAAGGCGAAATGGTCACAATGCAGATTCTCAAGGCTGCGTCATCTACAACTGAGCCCCTAGTGAAGGTCAACACGACCATTGATGATCTCAAGGTAGTTGCTGCGATCGCATCAAAGATGATCAATAAGGAATTGGATCGCCGCGCTCTCATCATCAGAGCTGTAACATTCGCATATGGTGTCTCAGCTAATGACAAAGTGGATATCAGACTAGAACTCAGTAGATTCTGCAGAGTTGTCGATGGAGACAAGAAAGAAGCAAAGGGTTTCAAATTGATTTAGCATGCTCAGTAACCTAGAAGCAAGTTCTGAAAACACGTCAATCGACTGCCGCAGGGCATGGGGGGATCAAGACAAACGAGTGATCCCCATGTTAAACTGCAATGCCCTTTCACCATATAGACCTTCGGTGTCAGATCCTAGCCGAAGAGTGCTCCGAGACCAGCGACAGCTTCCTCTTCTTTCTTCTCGTCTTCCTTCTTCTTATCTTCCTTCTTTGTTGCACCTGCTTCTGGCGCGGCAACAGCAGTGATTGCCGCTGTCTTTATCGCATCAGCGATATTAATGCCCTCTAGGGCTGCAACAGTGGCCTTGATTTGTGTCTTGTCGACACTCGCACCTGCAGCTTGAAGAATCTTCTCAATCTTGTCTTCTGAAATCTTCTGACCAGCTTTGTGCAAGAGCAACGAGGCGTAGACGCTTTCCATTTTGGATTTTTCACCTTCTTTCTTGATTGAATCCTGAAGGATTTGATATTTCGCATTTAAGGCTATCCATACTGCCTACTTGGTTTTCTTCTTGCTTTCGATTGCGTTCTGGATTGCTTTGACTTCCATTTCTGCTTTTGCTATCATTGTCTTTATTGTGTCGGAATTCACTATTCCGGCAAAGACGGATAGGTTGATTGCTGACTGGTATGCTTCGCGAAGTTGATTCAGCACTTTCTCTTCGTCTATGTCCAGCACATTGCCAGATATTATTTCACCGTTCTCATACGCGGAAGCCAAGCGAAGTTGAACCTCGAAAGGTTCTATCCCTAACCTTGACAGAACGATAGCTAGATTCTGTGAAATCTTGTTCCCTTTCTTTGCGACGACAGTGTCTTTAGTGATCACGATGGACCCTGATTCGACACGGGTTGGCAACCCAACCTCACCCAATTGACTTATAATGGGACCAGGAGTAAAACCGGTATTGCCAGCTGACACGAGAACATCGTTCAGGGCAATGCTTCCAGGTTTGGCCGGCGCTTTGGCCTTGTTCTTGGAGAATATTATGCTCAGTCTATGAGGAACCATGTCCGTGAATATGATGGCATTCTGTTGACTCAACAACGGGAGGATTTTTTCTACACCAGTTTTCTTTCCACCCACACCCTCAATGGCCTTTCTGACTAACGTATTCTTTACGACTTTGATCACGGCCTTATCGCTCAGACTTCGTTTGATCCCCTGCAACTGTCTAGTCCCGATTCCACTGATCTTGACTATGCCTATCACATTGTACTTTTTGACTAGTTCCCTTAATTCATCTACTTGCTGAACTTTCTTTTTCGGATATGTCTTCGATGCTCTCGTGGCCACTGCCATTTTTGTGATTCCTCCCTGTTCAGCCCAATCTGTTACTTCCTATTGAGATCGTCTTCCGGTTTCCAACTTAACGGGGGAGCCCATTGTCGTCTTTATATACACTGATTTTATGTTTCTATCTCCTCTCTCAAGTTTGCCTGTAAGCTCATCAATTACCTTCTGCATATTCTCTGCAATTTCTGCGTCTTTCATGTCCTCCGTTCCAACTCTGACAGCAGCTGTCGGAGAACGACTGAGCTTAATCCTAACAACATGCCTCAGCCTTTGTATCACAGGTGCAGGGTCGGCATTCGGAGCCATTGGTGTAGGCATCTTCCCTCTGGGACCAAGTACAGGTCCCAAGTTTTTGCCGATCAATGGCATTAGATCCGACCTAGCTATGAAGAAGTCATACTGCGAGGCAAGTTTCTTGGCTTTTTTCTTGTCTCCCCCGAGCTTCTCGATTTCCTCGCGTTCCACGATCTTGTCAGCCCCAGCTTGCTTGGCTTTCAGCACCATCTCTCCGTATGCAAGGGCACAGATTTTGACCTGTTTAGGCACAGGCTTCGGTAACACTACTTCAAGGTTTATCTTGGATTCGGGTTTGCTCATGTCTAGATCCTTCAGATTGATGGACATGTCGATGGATTGCTTGAATTTCCTCTTCTTCGTAGTGTCTCTAACTTTCTTTATTGCTTTGTTGATGGCTTCAGCGTCTATTGGCAATGTTTGAACAACCCCCAGTCATCTTTTGCGTTGACAGAGTTCTCATTTACCCTCTTTTGAAAACTGGTCATCATACTTTCCTTCGGTTATCTCTTTCTGGACGACTTTGGGATCCTTGCCGTCGATTGTCACCCCACAACTTACACAGGTGCCAAGAACTGCCCTAGCAGCCTGCTTGATGTCTTTGGTCATAAGCGACTCTTTCTTAATGGTGGCAACCTTAACCAAGCTGGCGAAGCTGAGGTCCCCAACCTTTTGCTCATTTGGTTTTCCACTACCCTTAGGCTGGTTCACTTCGCGCAGCACAAGAGCAGAGGTAGGCGGTAAGCCTACTTCTACTTGGAACGACTTGGTTTCCGTGTCAACAGTTATCTTGACTGGAACCCTAAGACCAGCGAAGTCCTTTGTGGTCTCGTTAATCTTCTGAACCACCTGGTACAGGTTGACTCCAGTAGGTCCCAAAGCTGGTCCGATT
This sequence comes from Candidatus Atabeyarchaeum deiterrae, assembly GCA_037310415.1. Classification (GTDB taxonomy): domain Archaea; phylum Asgardarchaeota; class Atabeyarchaeia; order Atabeyarchaeales; family Atabeyarchaeaceae; genus Atabeyarchaeum; species Atabeyarchaeum deiterrae. The sequence continues at coordinate 259,008 of CP147780.1, read as the reverse complement.
GGAGGGCCTGCAGAGGCCTTTCCTCCTTCTACCAGTGCGTTGACGTTTACTAGTTTAGCCATACCAGATCACTCAGTAGAATGCTTGATCCTGTGAAATGAATCTGAGATGAATTCTGTGGATGCGACCGCCTTGTGGTGCTGATGTTGAATGCACAAGTGAATAAAAAAGCTTTTCCCTTGGGAAAAGTCGTACTTGGTTCAAGGTCTACTCGAATTTCTCTTTTTCTTCTTCCTCCTCTTCCTCTTCAGCTGATTTTGCGGAGGGCTGTACTCTTTCTATAACTCTCACGTAATCGGCTTTAACTTTGACAGGAATTGGGTTATAGGGTGTTTCAAGCAGTTCGAGCACGACTTCCTCTTTCTCGATGTCTACCTTTCCAACACGCGCTTTCTCTCCTTTGAATGGTCCTCCAGTGATTTCGACAATATCTCCGATCGAGAGCCCCTCTGTAATTTTCTTTGGAACTAGGAAACCATCAAGTTCCTTTTCGCTTATCCTGCCTATGGTTCCTCCCCTAACATGAGCAAGGCCCGAAACAGCTTGTTCAACGAGTCGATGCTCAGGTGCCTCAATGAAAAGGTAACCTCTGACATTCTCCGGGACAAGAATCGCTTTCAGCAGAATCTTCTTAGCCTTAGCCTGAACTTCGATAAGCGCCGCTACGCCAGCCTCCTGTCCTATAGTTGTTCTTACCACGAAAACCGTGGTTTCACCATCACCTTTCTTTGACATATAGGATCGATTCCTCACAAGTGGATATAGTTAGACGTGGAAAGTCCTGACATTGCAGAGACTAAGTCTTCACTAACATAGACGAGGTCGGTCGGGATGAAAACAGACTCTCTATGTTTTCATCCATTGCATAGCTTTACGCTGTACCAGTGGGTCTCAGCCATAAGACCATGAAGATTAGGTGAATTACAAATGCGAAAAGTCCTATGAGAAGTGCTCCGAGTGCAACAACTTTTGTGGTGGTCCAAACTTCTTTCCTTTTGGGTTTTGAAGCTATTTTCAAGATGCGCCTCGCATTACTGAAGAAACTTCTTATTCCCATGGGTTACTCATCACCTTTTTGCTCGCCTGGCATCTGCCGTTAGACAACTGTCCACTTCTGTTTCTCGTATCCCCTATTATTTCCATAATACTGCGATTAGTGTATTTAAATAATGGGAGTAGTTTTTCCCTCACTAACACACTGTCAGCTGGGTATGCTGAAGGATTACCTGAAATGATTATTAAGCTTGCTGGAATCCTCTCGATCTGAGTCAGAAATGGTTTTTACTTGTCTATGCTTCTCCTAGATTAGTAGTGCAAGAATGCTCTTGGCTATGTGAAGTCTGTTTTCCGCTTCATCCCAGACAACAGAGTGAGAGGGATCATCTATTACGTCGGCTGCTACTTCCTGCCCACGATGTGCTGGCAGACAGTGCAGAAATATGTATCTTTCATTGGCGTTCGACATGAGTTTCTTGTTTACTTGGAACGGCGGGAAGACTCTTAGTCTTTCTTTTGCTTCTGTTTCCTGTCCCATTGATACGAAGACATCTGTATAGACCGCATCAGCATCCTTCACAGCTTCTTCAGGATCGTTCAAAACATTGACGGAGGATCCGTTGATCTTGGCGATATCTTCTGCTGCTTTTACGATATCACTATTGGGCTTGTAACCAGAGGGGGTTCCGACGCTGATGTCCATCCCAACCATGCTGCACCCGATCAAGAGAGAATGACATATGTTGTTGCCATCTCCGACGAATGAAAGTTTCAAGCCTTCAAGTTTGCCTTTCTTTTCTCTGATCGTCATCAGATCTGCCAGTATCTGCATTGGATGGTGAATTGGAGTTAACGCGTTGATGACAGGAACCTTGGAGTGCTCTGCGAGTTTGACCATAGTATCGTGTGAAGCCAATCTCGCCACGATCCCATAGACATACCTGTTTAGAACCTTCGAGGTGTCCTCGACAGTTTCTCCCCTGCTAAGCTGCATCTCGTTCGAACTCAAGTACAATGGTCTTCCGCCGAGTTCGGTAATCGCAACTTCTGTGCTTACTCTGGTCCTTGTCGAAGGTTTCTCGAATATCATGGCGACAGCCTTGTTACTAAGGACATTTGCGTAGTTCTCACCAAGATACCTTCTTCTCTTGAATTCAGAAGCTTGATCCAGAATTAGATAGATCTCTTCCTTGCTGAATTCTTCCATTGTTATGAGATGTCTACCTTTCAGATTCATCTGGGTGACGACCTCCAATATCCTCTCGCAGGTATTACTTGGAAGTAGTGCCCCTGCAGAAATTAAACCTACCTATTGGTTTACCACAAACCTCAGTTTCAGAAATAACTGGAAAATGTTCTTCCTTGGCTTCTTGGGATCGAAATTCCTAGTTCTCTTTGATGTAAGATGGCTCATGTGAGTGAACTTGCACTGATTCATCCATCACTCGGATGTCTTCCCAAAGATCTTGTCAATAAACCACTCTGGGTGGAAGGTCTCCAAATCCTGATACCTCTGTCCAACCCCGACGAAGAGTATTGGTCGCTTTGTTACGTATGTTATCGAGATGGCGGCTCCACCCTTGACATCAGCGTCTACCTTTGTCAAGATTGTTCCACTTATGGCGACCGTCTGGTTGAACTTCTCTGCTTGTTCGACTGCATCATTGCCTGTTAGAGCATCACCAATAAACAAGACGAGGTCAGGGGTCACGACACGATGGATTTTGGACATTTCATCGAGCAAGTTCTTGTTGGTCTGCATTCTCCCTGCGGTATCAATGAGTACTATATTTACATGATGTGCTCTCGCATGCTCCACAGAATCCCATGCAACGGCAGCGGCGTCAGCTCCGTATGTGTGCTTTATTACTCTTATCCCTAGAGCTTGACCATGTTTTTCAAGTTGCTCTATGCTTCCGGCTCTGAACGTATCTGCTGCTGCGAAGACGCATGAGAACCCTTTCTTTCGAAGAAAGTAAGCAAGTTTGGCCAAAGTCATGGTCTTGCCGGTTCCGTTGATCCCGACAGCCATCAGAACGAGCGGAGAACCAGCCTTTTTCTTTTCGTCTGAGAGCTTCAAGATATCGACTTCCCCGCCTTGCTCCAGAATTGCTGAAACTGACTCCTTCAAAGCGTCGAATACGAGTTTCTTAATGTTTCTTGTGAGCCCAACCTTAATACCAAGCAGTCTCCGTTTCACTTCATCACATATTGCTTCCGCCACTTTGTACGAGACATCGTTTCCAGCTAGTAGAACTTTCAAGTCTTGAAATGCATCATCAAGCCTTTTCTCACTTAGTTCTTTCTTTGCTACTGAAGAGACAAACTTGCCCAAGGCATCCTTCAGTTTCTCGAACATGTCTTCCACACACCATTAAATCTGAAACCATCTGGTCAGAGTTACGAATCATTCGACAATATCTCCCGTAGAATGAGCAACAGCATATTAACCGGTTTATAGGTTTCAGTAACTGGTTCAGTCATCTGCCAATGAGATGCAAACCCTTCTACTACAACTCGCTCTACCTGTGTGCTCCGCGCTTCTATCCCTGTTTTGTCCTGAGTATCTGCTGGGCAGTGTCTCCAAGCTGAGACCGAAGTTTGTTAACTCTGTCAGCAGTTTTAACATACTCATCGCGGAGGCTCGCGAGTATCTTCTGCAGATTTGAGACTCTTGTCTCAAGATCGGTGCTTGCTTGCTCAACGGTCTTCTCAGCCGATATTCCGGCTCCGAGACCTATCAACACTTTGCTTGCATCGATTAGAGTCCCGCGGACATAGATCTGGGCCCCAATGGGTATTAGGATCTCTCGTCCTTGCTCCCCTTTCAAGTTGTTCATGGTCACCCCAGCACTTATATGCTCTTGTATTTGTGCTGAGATCATTTCCATGCGAGATTGCAGATCGTTGAACTGCTCTTCATTCAGCCTCAATTCAGCCAATAGCTGTCTATACTTCGACTCAGACTCAGACAAGTGTCATGAACCTCCAACACTACCAGACGAATTGCAGGTCGCAAGTATGTCAGTTCACTCTTCAGGTGTGGTTTCTTCTGCTTTTTCGATCTTGATCATTCGTCTCTGCACCTTGAATCTTCCACCGATCTCTGAAACCACTTTCTCGATCGCGTCTTCCTTCTTGATACCTCGAACGTGAGTCGAGAATTTTTGGTGTGTTTTGCCCTTTGTGAAGATTCCAGAGATAAGATATGTTTTTACTTCCATGTCACTTCCACCTGAACACACCGTCACAGTCATTGACAGCGCAGCGTTACTTCAATTGAAGGTTACAGATGTGAGTAGTGCAATCCCTTTTAAGTCTTGTCAAGTTAACGCGCTTCAAACTAGATCGAAAGCTTCCTCTATTCTGTTAAGCTCGGGTCCAGTGGTGTCGTTTCCTGCAATCGCTCCGCTCGAGTTGGCCATGAGTCCAGATCTGACGTATGCCACGCCTCGATTAACGGACCCCACACTAGTGGGGACATCCAAGGTATTTGACAACTGGTCAAGTTCCTCTTCCGTTGCGCGTGGAGAAACCAAAGCTCCCTTGTTTGTTGTTAGAGCTGATGACCCTACGAGACCTGATCCTGCAACCTTGCCCGAAACAACCTTGACGCCTAGAGTTGCTTTGATGGACGCTATTGTAGCCTCTCTGAGATTTGGGTGGACTATGGCGCCATGATCGTTTGCCAGTATTATGTTGCCTAGTGCGGTTAGACTTGTGTTTAATCTAGACACTTTAACGCCAAGAGCGCTTTGTATGGTTTCGATCTCCTCATCTGAAGCGGTCCAAGGAACAACCATTGCATTGGAGTTACCGGCAATCAATATACCAAGCATAGTGGTCTGACAGATTTTCGTCTCAATGGCTCTGACTCTGAGCGTCTCCTCGATAACTCTCTTAATTTTCGCGGGAAGCCCGATCGGAACCAACGAATATCTGTCAGTCGACAGAGCATAGACTCCAATGTAGGGGTTGCCTAAGAAGGCAACACGGATAGCAGACAAACCTTGTCTCACCGCCAAAATAAGAAAGCAACACGAATCAGAATTTGATCACCAATAGAAATCGGAATCAGCGAAGGAAGTCACTCAGCAATATAGAGAGTTACATTTCCTTCATCGTCTTTTGTGGCACGAACTCTAACTTTCCTAGGTGGGTTTCTAATCCCGTTAACCCAAATAGCCTCGTTTAACTCCTTCGAGAATATAACCCTCTCAGCCTTCATGTGTCGCGTGAAGAAACCTCTTAGCAAGAGAATTGCCTTGGATGCCCTCTTGTAGTATGGCACATAGCGAGTCTTTGATAATGGAACCGTGTAAACTCTCTCTTCTAGAGGTGCTGCCTCAGTAGGCTTTTTCCTTTCCTCCTCTGCCAGCTCTGTCTTGGCTTTGATCTCCTTCTCAGCTGGCTCTGGCTTGACCTTGGTTTCTTTCTTAGATGACTCTGCTTTTCCCCCGCGGTTTACGCGCTCTGATGCCATGTTCTATCACATCCTCTATACCTATGGTTTCACGCTGCTAGAACGCCAGTTCCTCCTTCCAGGGTGCGTTCTGACCTTTCTATTAGTCTTCATGACTATCCAAGTAGGGGTAGATCTATTTTCTTTCAAGGCATGTGCAAGTCTCAGTTTCTTGCCAAGTGGTTTGTTGCGCGCCATATCTGCTAATCTCCTTGGCTTTTCTGATCCCAATTCTTCTCTGGCTAAGAGATGCTCTTCTGCTTCTTAACCCTTTGGCTTTTCACAAATTCCTCCCGCTCGTCTTCAGCAGCTTGACGGAAGTTCATGCGTACGGAAAGCAGGCGCTTCATTTGTCTAGTTTCTTTTGTCAGTCTCTATTTGAATGATATCTTTGATTCTCTCTTCTTGCTTTGCAGTTTCAGGAGGATCTCTTTCATCTGTTCGTCGGTTATAGGAATAGCTATCTTGCCGCTCTGTGCCAGTTGAATCAGCTGAAGTTCTAGCTGCTCTGCGAATTCCGGTTTGACCATCTTGATGTTCATGAGGCGGCTCCTAGCCTCGTCTGTGAGAATCTGTCTGAGCGCACCTTGCTTCTTAGCCTCAAATTCTCGGCGGTTTTCCTCTTGCCTCTGAGCATCAGCGATTTGTTGTTGAAGTTGAAGCATCCTCTTTTTCTTCAGATCCTCAATCTCCTCGTCTTCAGCCAATCTATCACCTTCCACGTACCGAAATACCAGGGACAAGTCTGGTTTTCCCAATTTCTATATCTTTTAGATTATTCAATCCAAAGGCATCTTTTGTTAGATCTACTCTAAGCAGTCAACATCCAGGGTACAGTTTCAGACCAATTGGTTGTTGAAATGTAGGTCTTCCGTCCACTGAAAGCTTGTTCTCAAAGAGTGATGATTCAATTATCCTAGTATTTCCGCAGGTCTGGGACTGCCTCCTTTTGAAGAGACAACCTAACCTTATGGGCAACCCTGTCTAGCAATGAAGTTCCTTTGGTGGTAAGCTTCCTTCCATCTGTCTCCTTTTTCTCAACGAGACCAGCGCCCTCAAGTTGCTGGAGAAGCTTTCTGATTATCGATCCGCTTCCCTTAGTATGCCGGTTAGGAGTGACATCCTTCTGGCTTGGTCCTCCATATTCGAATCTCAACCGTGAGACACCGATTGGATTCTTCACATAGAGTTTCCTGAGTAAGGAAGCGCATCTTGTGTACCACCAGTCACGCTGAGTAGGAGGTCTAGTTCGATGTGCTCCTGTCTTGACAAACTCTCCCCAAGGAGGAGCGTGAATAGCCTCTGTATAAGTCTTCTTTAGCTCCTCTGATAATGCCTTTATGAAATCAGCAGCTGGCACGAGATAGACTGTTGACACTTGACCATCACCCAAAGTTATCTTCTGTTAAGCGACCCATCAGGCAGATTCATAGATCGAATTGCTTGAGCTTGGATAGCCTACTGACAATTCGTCACACTGAAGTTTAACGAAAGGTGTATCAAGGGAGATTTATAAATCTGCCGAATGAGCACAAAAAGGAAGATATGCTAATTAACATTTCTGCGTGATATTCTTCCGCAGCTAAGGCAACGGATAACAAGATGGCGCTCACGTCTTGATCTAACTCTGACCGTGCAATTCAGCCCTGGGTACAGCAACGTATTACATCCCCTACATATTCTCCACTTCCAGCTTCTGGGGAGTCTGACTTTGCATCTCATTCCTATCCTAGAAGCAATGTCAACGTATTCCCTTGCCAAATCAGGATCGTTGGCGAGAGAATTCTCGGCTAACGAGAGCAGGCGTCTGATTCTCTCTCTCGCAATATCCTTGAAAAGGAGGTTAACCCTTCTGAAGTAATGCGATCTACTACCTTTTCTCATCGATCTAAACCCTAACCTAAATTAATCTGTTTTCCCCCTATAAGGATGATTTTGAACACGAGGTCCTGAAGTTTGGCCAAGAGGTGGTTGACACGATTATTTTCATTCTAGTCGAATCAGCGCTTGAGACAATACCTCAAACACTCCTTTCCGACCCGACCGTAGTCAAGCAGGCTCGAAAGAGAGGTGTGAAACCCAGCAGTATGCTGCTTGATGTTTCAATCCATCACCAGATAATGCATACTGTTCTTGACCAGAAACGACGCGGGCGACCCGACATAATTCACACAACTTTGCTCTCGGTCCTGGGATCTCCTCTCTGCAAAGAGAACTTGGCACAGGTCTACATTCATGCCAGAGACAACTATGTGATAGAAGTTGATCCGTCTACACGTTTACCAAGAATTTACAACCGTTTTACTGGTCTGATGAGCCAGTTGTTTGAAGCTGGTCAGGTGCCTCCTTCATCAGACAGACCTCTTCTGAGAATCAGAAAGGAAACCATCAGTGATTTGCTGAAAAGGCTAAATCCTACTAGAGTACTCCTCTTCACAAGAATGGGAAAACCTGGTACCATGGAAGAAACGATGCGAAACTTGTCCCAACAAAGCAAGCCAGCAATAATGATCGGAGGATTTCCCCATGGGCATGTGTCCGAGACCACTTTCAAGCTAGCAGATGAGAGAGTTTCGATAGACTCCTCCATGCTTGAGTCTTGGGTCGTTGCTGCCAGAGCTATCTACGAATATGAGCGGGCCATCGGTCTTCCAAGCAAGAGGATAACCAAGAACTCGAAAGTTAAAAGTGAAGACTGAGAATCAGACAGACAGAAAAGGGAGCCTCTAGGCTTCTATCGCCGACTTTGCTTTCAAAAGCCTTAACCTATGTATGATTCGTCTTTTTCTGTCGATTGCCTTCTTATCATGCACGTGAAAATTAGCTCTTCGCCTCAAGCTCGCCAGTTCCCTCGTGGCTGCCTTGAGCCGCCTATCAACCATCTTGTAGTCCTCCTCCTAGTTTTCTTCCATAAGCAGGCCATTATGCAGAATCAGATACTTCTTTTGTCATCATTATTGCTCCATCACAACGGAGCTATGTATATATCTAATGAAATGGAATTTCTTAAATAGTCTCCTATCTCCCTTGAGGACCTCATCAAACCATGAAAGAAAAGCAGGTTCATAATACAAAGAAAGCAACAAGGTGGCCCCCGCTGCCCGGCGACTATGTCGTCAGTAACCCAGGAGCCAAGATAGCAGTGATGACTTGCGGATCCTACGACCTTCCGGGCAAAGTCATCAAAACTAGAGCGGATCGCGTGGCCATAGCTGGATTCTGCGAAACTGAAAACGAGGGTCTTGCTAAGATAATTCAAAACATAATATCAAACCCGGAGATCAGGTATGTCGTGGTCTGCGGTCAACGCGTTAAAGGTCACGAGCCTGGGCAGACATTCAAAGCGCTTCACTCAAATGGGATAGACGACAAATACACGGTGATAGGTAGCCAAGGGACTATTCCCACACTTCTTCCAACGTATTTTAGAGGGGCTAATCCATCAGAATATGTCAAGCGCTTCCAACAGCAAATAGCCTCTGTTGAAGATCTTAGCGATGAAACTTCGCTCGAAAAAATTGGAGTGAAGATAGACGAACTATTCGCCCGTTCGGACCTGAAGCCTCTTGAAATGGAACCGATTTATCCCCCTGAGCGGAAAGAAATCTACGACTGGAAAAGGGCGATTTCTGCGTTCGTGAAGAGGACCGAGGTAGACAAGAGGAGACTCAGAAACGCGCTGGGCTCTATGTTCACGTTTACTGGGACAGAGCTTCAAGTCTATGACCTATGCGGGGTTAAGCTCGGTGGATATAGAGGACAGTACCCAACTGTCATGGCTGGTACGATTTTCTACACAAAAGACAAGATAGTCTCAGACGTGAAGACTGGGACTTTTGACAGGAGAGTTGCAGCCGAGCTAATCCACAAGCAAGACGAACTTTCATTACACTATAGCATTCCGGTTATGGTTCACATCGTCGGACAAACCGTCGAGGCAATCGAACAGTACCTCCTATTCGCGGTTGATCAGACTGATTCACCGATTATAGTTGACTCCAGCTTTGCTGAAGCTCGGATTCACGGTTTGAGACTCGCCAAAGACATTGGAATCGAGGATAGAACAATCTACAACTCAATAATCACTAAAAGCGACAAGGAACGCGGCAGTCTCAAAGAGATCGGAGGAGTAAAGTATGCCATTTGCTTGTCCTACGCGGAATCCGCTGAGGAGTCAGACAAGAAGACAAGCGAGACTTTGAGCTTTTTCAAGAATATCGTTGAGAAGCCAATAATCGATCCAGGAGTGCCAAGACTCGGAGGAGGTGCGCTGTCTGCACTTGAGCAGGCATGGATCTTGAAAAATCAATTCGGTTTTCCCACAGCCATAGGCATTCACAACCTTCACTCTTCAGTGAAAAACCACGACGACATCAGATTCGACTTTGATTACACCCTTCCTACAATCTTCGGAATTGACTTGAACCTATATGGACCTATTAAGAACGCGGAAAACATCTTCCCCGATGTGGCTGGAGCGGAAGCTGCCATTGCAGACGAGGCTCTTAAGACTATGGGTGTCTTGCCGCGTCCACCACATCCTTACTATCGTCTGCTTGGCGAAGAGACGGTTCAATAAATGAGGTAGTAGAAGATGTATGGACCATTCTTAACCAGAAACAGAAACGTCGATACGGCATGGCGTTCGATCGTCAACACCGTCGTTGAGAAAGGAACAATCGCATACACTGAAAGAAAGGGACAAAGAACGCTTGAATGTCTCTGTGGAATTGCTCATCTAACTGACTGGAGAACGGGGAGCATCACTCCACAAGATTACATTGGCTTATCTCCCCAAGTTATCGAACAGCAATACTGGCCTCAGTACTCTACGGCGGAGAGAGGTGAGCACACATACACTTATGGTTGGTGCATGAGGAAAAGATTCGGGTTCAACCAAATACAACAAATAAGTGATGCGTTGAAGAACACTGCTTCATCCGCTTTCGCACAGTTCTGGAATCCAGTTGAGGATATAAAGAGTCCAGATCCGCCCTGCATAAACATAGTGATGTTTGAGCGGATAAAAGGGAAGGTGAACCTAGTCGAATATATCCGAAGCAACGATATTGCAAGGGCATGGTCTGAAGATGTCTCAGGAAGTTATGCTGTATTCCTGACAGAAGTCGCTGCGCATTTCGGTGGCACTTCTTCACGTGGAGACTTGCTCACCGTGATGGGATCAGCGCACGTATATGAGACGGCTCTCGAGGAGATAAAAGAACGATTCCAACCATCATATTCAGCATCTAATTCAAAACCTCCAGAGAACACGTCAACAATATTCGGCCCAGCACTAAGGGTCGTCAGTAGTAACGAGAAATGTTCTGAAGTTGCCCGCAAGACTCTCGAGGTGTATTCAAGAAGGCTAGAGGAAGACAACGTGCCTCTATACATGTGCCTGAAAGTATTGCCCAGCAAGGAACAGGAAGCCAAGGCAAACCAATCTATTTCGGGGAACCTTGAGAATCTGGGAATACTTGGCAGAACACTAGAACACTTCGAGGGAAAAGACGACAAAGGCTCAGCAGAAACAGTCGATCAAGTCGCCATGGCAAGAACAAAAGTAGAGCTAATCCCGGAAAGCAGAAGGATTGTGTTAACACCAAATAACCCTTGGAAACATGACTATTCAATTAACCCGATCATAATACAGTTTCTCGTACGAGAAGAGAAGATAAACACAATCGCACTTTACAGAGACGCAACCGTCTCCAGCCTGGATGAGCATCTAAACACTCTGTTGGCAATAACGAGTGAAGTCAAATCGAAAAGAAGAAAACTCAAACTCGGTCCTATGATCTTGTTCTTTGCTCCAGTCAGATTCTAAAGTCTTTAGCTTTTCTCAAAGTCTGGTACTATGGTCTACCACTGAGTTTCTCATTCAAGTACTCTTCTATTCGCTTGACTCCTTGCTCGATCCTATTGTCTGGTTCGGACACAAAAGTCATTCGCGCATGGCTTTTTCCATTTTCGCCAAACACGTCGCCCGGTATCACTATTGTGTTTTTCTTCACCCTTAACTCGTCGGCAAACTCCTCATCATTCATCTTCAACTTCTCTAAGTAGCTCTCAAGATTCACAAAATAGTAGAATGCGCCTTGGGGTTTTGTGATTCTGGCTTCTGGCAAATGTTGTCGAATGTACTTGTACATAGCGTCGCATCTTTCTTTGTAGGTTGGTATGACCTGCTCATTGAGGTACCGATCTTTCGCCTTCGGGTCATTCAAATAAGCTGCTACAGCCATTGAGATGAGGGTCTCAGGGCAGAGCGAAATGTACTGGGCATACTTTTCCATGCCGTCAATTGCTTCGATGGGTCCGTAGGTGTATCCTAGTCTTAGTCCTGGTATAGAGGCCTCCTTTGAGAAACTACAGATTGTAATTGTGCGTTCCTCGGCACCTGGGAAGGTGCTAACCCAGCTGTGGCGTCCCTCGAATACTGTGTGCTTGTATGCGTCATCACAGACTACCCAGAAGTCATGGTCGCACGCAAGGTCTACGATCGCCTTCGCGATTTCAGGTTTGATCACCCGACCAGTAGGGTTATCAGGTGAAAGTAAGACGAAGGCCTTGGTGTGTCTGCTTATTTTCTTCTTCAGAGCCTCGGTATCTGGTTGGAACCCTTCGTCGACGTAAACTGGCAAAGGCACAGCTTTGGCATTCATTATCTTCATGACTTCAGGATACCCCAGGTAGGTTGGATCTGCGATTATCACTTCGTCACCTGGGTCGACAATAGAGCCTAGACAAGCGAAAATCCCTTCAGTTCCACCATGGGTGACTATGACGTTGTCAGCGCCATCTAGTTTAACATTTCCATACTTGGCTAGATCCCTAACTATTGCTTCACGTAGATCTAATGAGCCGCGGGTTCCACCATAGGCAACCGCTTTCCAGGGATCATTCAGCGCATCCCTCAATTTCTGGACAAGTTCAGGAGGTGGCGGAAGGCTTGGTGCACCTCCTCCGAAACTTATGATCTCCCTCTTGTCCTTGGCTAATGCCAGCCATGCTGCTGTTCTTCGAATGGCTGAAGTCTTAATCTTTGACAATTGTTTGGACAACTTTGGCACGCGATGAATACCTCCTCGAAGGACCGAAAAGAAGAGACAACAATTTGTCTAGTCTCAAGTTCACTCATGATTCGTAATCATATTTAATTCTTTTCAAGCGTACACAGAATGATTTTGCCTTGATTACACGAGGTAATCTAGTCAGTAAGGGCTATTACAGGACGTAATACTCCGCTGGAATATCGGAACAGAAACGAAAATTCGGATGGATATCCAAGGGTGAGGCGAAGGAACCTACAAAAGATCTCAGCAACGGGATTGGCGGGCCCGGAGGGATTTGAACCCACGACCATCGGCTTTCCCCCATAAGTTCGAAGGCCGACGCCCTATCCTGACTAGGCCACGGGCCCTACTCATTCTACTATGGTATCGAACAACTAATTTAACAGTGACCTACATTTGTTCCGGCACTTTTATTCCAAGCAGGTTTAGCGCATTGAATAGTGTTTGCCTCGCAGCGAGTACGAGTGCAAGGCGAGCTTGTTTTTCGTTCTCCGGCGCTGTCAGCACTGGTCGTTTCTCGTAGAACTTGTTGAACTTCAGAGCCAATTCATGCGCGTAATTTGCCAGAAAGCTGGGTGAATGGCTTTCAGCAGAATTTGTCACTGTATCTGGGAAGGACGCAATACTTTTGATCAAGTCAACTTCTGATTCGTCAGAGAGCACGTCGAGGTTCACTCTAGGCAGATTTGTCAGAGCTCCTGATCCAGCCTTATCTATGATGCTGTTTGCTCTTACCGTTGCGTACTGGATGTACGGTCCAGTTTCCCCGTTGAAGTCCGTCACTTTGTCGTAATCGAATATAATTGTCTGATCAAGACTGAACTTTGCTAACCAATACCTTACAGATCCAACGCCTATGATTTCACTGATTTCTCTCTTCTTGAGCTCTGGAAGATCGGGGTGATTCTTACTTACTTGCTCGTATGCTTGAAGTATGGTTCTATTAACGACAGCGTCGGCATGGAAACCAAACCAATTCCCTGATCTTCCCGAGAATCTTCCCTCAGCAATCTCAACGTGCTTGTATGATAAGTGAATCGAGTTCTTGAATTCACTTTCGTATCCCAGCAATTTCAAGCACAGCCTTACGATCTGCTGAAGGTATGTCTGTTCGTAGCCAATCACGTTTATCACTCTATCAGCATGTGCGAACTTCTCGCGTTGTTCACTAGCGAGGATTGGTGATGTTGTCCAAATCACTCTTCCGTCAGATTGAACATGATGCGCTCTGTATTTCATATCCGTTTTCAGCAAACCGAATTTCCACATTTGGTATGCAATGTCACTCGCAATATATGTTGGAACACCATTGGACCGCACGATTACCTTATCGCTGCTTTTCAAATCTCTGAATTCGTCCAAATGACCCAGCTTGGCAACGAAGCAACCTTTGTGCTCTCCTTCCGTTTCTAATCCAAAATGCTCAGGTGTGCTCTTTAACTTCTCGAAGGCCTCGCTCCATACCTCGGCCTGACCTATGTCACTCTCCCATACAAGTATATCATAGAAGACACCTAATCTTGAGGTCGTCTCAAGGTTGGACTCGAGACACTTTTCAGATATGATTCTCGCAAATCTCGATATCTCATGATTATGATCGTGCATCGCGTGCATTACCTTCTCGATTTCGCCCTCGAGATCAGGTCTTTCAGTTAGTTTCGAGTCCCCTCTGGAGTAGACAAGCCCATACCATAAATCAAGTTTCATATCGTCATCCTTGGGAACCTCCAGGTGAATATTGTTGTCGAAAGCCCAGACCAATATGGCGACTTGTCTGCCCATGTCATCGATTAAGTTCTCGACCTCAACACTCCATCCACACGCGGTGTAGGTCTTTGCAATGATATCGCCTATAATCGCGTTCCTCAAATGACCGATATGTAAAGGTTTGGTAGGGTTGATCGAAGTGTGCTCGACAAGAACCTTTCTTCCTTTGCCAGAGTTGTTCCACCCGTATTTGTTCTGTCCCTTTGCCACCTCGTCAATGGTGCCTTTCGCTAGGTTTGCCGTTCTTACAAAGAAGTTGACGTAACCTGGTGGTTGCACCTCGACCCTTTCAATCAGTCCTTGGCTTGGAACCTGAATATTCTCTTTGATCTTTCTGGCTATTTCAAAGGGTTTCAACTTGAGTTGTTTTGCAAGTCTCAAGGCAACCGTTGACGCGAAGTCACCTAGCTTCGTATCCGGTGGCTTCTCAAGAGTCTCCTCCAAGGAAAAACTTACTTTGACTTTCATTTTTGAGAGCGCTCTTTCCAGCGCTGACTTGACTTCATCACTTAACTTAGATGCCAACCTATACACCTACTGAAAGGAATTGTGAAAGCCTGATTCAACAATGCGAACAACATTGAGGCGAAGTTCTTGTTTTGCATTCAGCTTATTGGCAATACTCTTTTTCCTGTGGATCAAACTAAAATGTCTAGCCATAAAACTCTATTGTTAGACTCTTGAACTGAAGAAATAGTCTGTGGGTTGGTTGAGCAGGGGCACGAATGAATACTCTCTCGTATCGCTCGCCACTCAAGAAGTTTGGTGGCGGGCCCGGAGGGATTTGAACCCACGACCATCGGCTTTCCCCCATAAGTTCGGAGGCCGACGCCCTATCCTGACTAGGCCACGGGCCCACGGCATGAATGTGTCACAACGCTGATTTGTGGTGTAACGTTTCTAGTTCGCTAGCCACCACGATTGCCTTTTTCCGTCCTTCTTACCTCTGATGAACTTCAGAAAGGGCCTGCCAAACTTGTCTTTGTGTTTGATATCTAGTGCTTTGATGCGCTCCAGAATCATTCTTCTTCTCAGTTCCACCACTTTTTCTAGATCTTTTGTTGTGGCACTTTTCTTTTCGATGATGTAATTGATTATCTTCTTATCTGTTTCATCTGAGGCGATGATTTCCAACAGGGCAGGGATTTGGATCTCTACACTTTGATTGTTTATTCTCTTCACGACTTCTTCCAGAACGTCTAGCCTTTCTTTGAGTTGCTTTATTTCACCTGTTGAGCTTTGCATTTGGCTTGGGAAGGACTCGCCTTTCAATTTGTCGATGATTGCCTGCCTTATATATTCAGATCTGTTCCTCGGCTCAACCTTGCTATCTAGTTCTTTAAGCAATTCTTTGGAAATTCTCACAGTCACCGTTATTGGTTCACTCATACACGGTCAGACCTCTGCAAATGTGCCCCCTAACTAGATGTACCACCACAATATAATACGTTATTCTCATTCTACATGGCAAAGAGGAGCACTCATGCCAATAGTCTTCCTCCCACAAAGTTTTTCAATGCCAGAAATTCTCTTACACCCCTAATGAGTTGACATCAATATGATTCGCGAGTTCTCCAACCGAATAGAACGGTTACGTAAAGTCATGGAGCGCAAAGAACTGGATGCGCTGCTCCTCATGAACCCCAAAAACGTCTACTATGTGTCAGGATTCTCTCCCATGGTCGAAGGACTGCCAATCGCAATTCTCTTGTCAAACCAAGGTGAGCCATGTCTGGTTCTACCGGAGATAGAACTTGAAAGGTCCCGTGATTCGTCATGGCTCACTAACATAAAGTATTACTCTTCACACCTATCTTCCCGCAAGACAGTCAAGGATCGATCAGTTGCGTCCAAGACTTTCATAGAAGAAATTCAGAACCTAGTCAGGTCACATGGTCTCTCTTCTGCTACAATGGGAACAGAATTCTCTTATGTAACAGTTAACATGTTTGAGATACTCAAAGGTGGTCTTGAGAAAACAGGGTTCAAGGATGCCTCACAGGACCTTCTCGAAATCCGTTCAGTGAAAGATCTTGAAGAAGTTGAAATACTGCGTGACTCGCTGGAGATAAGCGAGAGAGGAATCCGGGCGGCAATTGAGTTGGTTCAGCCAGGAATGACCGAGGTTGAGGTTGCTGCCGAAGTTGAGCGGATAATGAGGAAAGCTGGGTCCAACCGCACAGCTTTTGAGAGCGTAATTGCGTCGGGATTGAGAAGTGGACACAAACTGGCTTCAGCTAAACAGAAGAGAATCAATACGAATGAATTCGTCGTGCTAAATGTTTCGGCTATTTACAATGGATACTGCTCAGATGTCGCTAGAACAATTTACACTGGAAAGCCAGGAGAGAAACACAAGAAGGTTTTTGAAGTCTCAAAAAAAGCTCTAGCGAAAGCGATTGAGGAAATCAAGCCTGGAACTACGTCTGACGACGTAACTGCCTCAGTCAGAGCATTCCTGAAGAGCACACCAGTCGAAGACATCATTGGCATTTCAGGTCATGGGATTGGTCTAGAGCTCTACGAATACCCAAGGATATCCGAAGACGAAGTACATCTCATCAAACCTGGCATGGTCATCTGCGTGAAAGTTGAAACATCAATTCTGGAAGTTGGAGGACTGAGAATGGAGGAGACAGTGGTCGTCACAGAGGATGGCTTAGAGGTGCTTAACAAACTCCCACTGGAAACAGTCTAGAACGCCAGCATGTCTTGAAGATCTCTGAGTGCCACCCTTTGGATCTATCTGGCTGCGCTCGGTCTCATTCTGTCTTGTCTTGATCTCTGCTGTGCGTCTCAGCGACACGAAACTCTTAATTAGGAATAGTACCGATTGTATAAACGAATTGTGGAGCAAAGAGTAAGGGCTCGGGGAGAGCACTTTGAGAGGTAGAGCCAACATAAGATATTGTGTTCGTTTAACCGCTGTTATACTCTTGGTCTCGATCTTCGTCGCCCCGCCAATGTTGATATCGCCACTCAATGCAAGACCTAGCCAGCATATAGTGCCCGCAGCTGACATTCCGCAACAACTCCCCAGCATAGATCCCAAGCTGGAAGAACTGTTGAACAATCCGACAAGCAGTAATGTGCAGGTAATAGTTTTACTCAAGGATGGATCTGATCCGAGGCCATTTGAGAGCATCAGGCGACTCACAGGCTGTAAACTAATCACAACTTTCAGTATTATTCCGGCAGCTTTGGTTGAGCTTCCACTAAACAAAGTCAGCGAGCTCTTCTCCGTTGGTGAAATCAAGTCAATTTACTTGAATAGGGAAATCAAAATCGAGCCAGTGTACCAGAGCACTGGCATTGTGAACTTGAGATCCCCTGGGTCCCCCTGGATTGACGCGATTAATGCTTCATCACTAAGGAGCATGTTCGGGGGAATGGGTATAAAGGTGGCGATTGCAGATAGCGGTATCGACTCAAGTCACCTTGATCTGAGTGGCAAGGTCATCGATAGTGCTTCATTCGTACGGACAGCCTACAACTACACCCAAGACGAAGATACTACCGACAACTTTGGCCATGGAACCTATGTAGCTGGAATCGTTGCGGGGGCTGGAGTTATATCCCCAGATTATCAGGGGGTTGCCCCGCGTGCAAGTCTAATCAGCGCCAAATGCATCGATATGTTCGGTCAAGGATTTACGGCTGGAATAATCAAAGCAGTAGAATGGTCTGTTAATCAAAGTGCCAACGTGATCAACCTATCGCTCGGCGGAGGATCACCGGACCCGGATGACCCCTTAAGTCTGGCAGTTGACAACGCCGTGAGAAAAGGGGTAGTCGTTGTGGTCTCCGCAGGCAATGAAGGACCAAGCTACTCGACTGGAGGCGTTCCAGCGGCGGCGAGACTTGCGATATCAGTTGGAGCGTCTGATGGAACAAGTTCCATAGCGTCCTTCAGCAGTAGGGGACCAACGATAGATGGACGAGCGTACCCCGATGTTCTTGCGCCCGGCGTTAACATAGTGTCTACGTTATCAACGGATTCAGCAATCTTCTATTATGCGACTCGCGTCGGCTTAACAACTGGGGATTATGTATCGCTAAGTGGAACAAGTGCAGCAGCTCCACTGGTCTCAGGATCAGTTGCTCTGCTACTGAGTTCTCCACTTCTGAGCACACTCAATTCAACAACCACCAAAGCTGAGATAGCCGCCACAATCAGAATAGCGTTGATGAATACATCTACGAGCCTTGGCTCTGACGTCAACACTTTTGGCTCAGGGCTGATCAACGTTGGTAACGCTTACCAGTATTTGAGTCGCTTCGGTTCTAGATCTCATTATCCGATCATGATGTTTTACCCATCGCAGTTGATAAACCCGCCTTACTTCGTTGGGTACTTGGGCGACTCGATTGAGGTAGCGGTGTCCGTGCTAGCCGCCTCCACCACAAACCTGACTGTCTCTCTAAATGGTGGAAATGCGACACAATTCACTAGACTTGGCAATTCAAGCTTCACAAACATAGTAGGTCTTTCAACTCTACACGTAAACGTCTCAATACCTGTTAATGCAAGTCTGGGTCGGTATATGGGTCAGATTCTGTTCAGAAACACAACTTCTGGAGCATTGGTTGGCAGCGTCTCTACGAGTTTCACCGTTGCGGCCCCCAAGGGGCGCATGTACTTTGATCTATTTCATACTGATTCTACATACTCTACAAAATCCACACTCTACAAACTCGCCTCGGACTTGACTGCCCACGGGTATAGCGTCTACGAAGACAATAGCCCGATAACTTACCCGAAGATAAGTCAATATGACATACTGGTTTTACCAGATCCCAGAATAATGTTCGGTTCAGAAGAATTAGCTGCAATCCAGAGGTTTGTTGAAGGCAATGGTTCCCTGCTCATCCTGGGCGATCATTATCCTAACATGGTCACAGAAGCCGTGAACGGGATAATAGCCCGTTATGGCATTCGATACATGTCGGACTACGTGGCAAATTACATTGATCTGGCAATTGAGAAACAAATAACATCAGATGTTGTTATATCAAATCTGTCAACTCATCCAATCACCTCAGGTGTAGGCAGCTACCTCTTCGATTTTGGTTCAAGTCTTTCAGTTAACACATCCAAAGCGAACTCGCTTGCATTTTCACCTCAAGAATGGAACTACTCTCCCATGTTGGCAGCATGCGACGTTCCAAATGGTGGGAGAATAGTTGCTTCTGGAAGCATCCAATTCACTCTGGACGATCAGTTGAACGACGCTTCATTTCCTGGCAACAAAAAGTTGATAGAGAACATTGTTAACTGGCTGCTGAGTAAGAAGAATGCGACAATTGAGACCATTGTCTCCAAAACACGTGTTAAGAGTGGCGAGACATTCGGGATCGGAGCAATGGTAATCAACAGAACTTCTGGGCAGCTACTCCATTCAATACAAGTTGAAGGCACTTCCTACAACGGAACATGGATACCCATTGGTTTGACGAATATTAGCGGGATCTATTACAACGTGTCCATAACACTTCAGTCTGAAGGATTCTACTCCTTCCACTTCAACATGACCTACCTCGGGCAACAAATCGCAAGAACTCTTGAGATCGAGGTTGTCAATTCCCCGCCGGAAATCCAGAATGTCGCTCTCGCAACTTATCATAATCCCGCGTATCCACTCCCTCAATACCTGCAAGGCCTTCTGCCAAGTGGCGCGCCGATGATAACGAGATATGGAGGGGACTATGTGAACTTCACTGTCACAACATCAAGCATTTCAAACGTGACCATATACTTGACGCGATATCCAAACTTCTACTTGCCAAACAGCAAGACCATCACATACGTTACTCTGAAGACGACACCAACAAGCGCGACAACTTACTATGCAAAATACATGCCCACCCCGAACAACAGCACCGACGTTTACATGTACTGGATTTCAGCAACCAGCGGGAATCATTCATCGATCTTCAACGAAGTGAATATGATCATGGTTGCGAGCATAGACCCACAACTTAGTAATGTGACCTCAACGATTAATTCACAGCCGCTCACGGCGCTGCCTCCCTCGAGTATCCTGTCTGTCAGACTGGGAGACACTATATCAGTCGTTGTTAACGGTACTGATGTTGAAGATGATGGCGCAGGAGCCAGGAGTACGATGAAAGCGTATGCAATATTGATAGATCCTTACCTTTACTATGCACCTGGTTTCCTATACTCGGAGGTCGTCCTATCTGCACTGCAGTATGATAATACTTCGCAGGGCTTTAGGGGAACGTTGACGATTCCGTCTTCTACTTACGTCTATACTCTGGCTTCGAATACGGAACTGGCTTTTCCATCTAGTCTTTATGCTCTTTTCCTTCTGCTCGTGGATTCAGATGGAGCGTACTCATTAGACTATGCCTACGTCTGGGTTGTGCCGCGAGTGGAAACCCCGGTGTTGATGATTTTCACAGTGCTGTTAATTTCTGTCGCTGTTCCCGTGATGATCATACTAATCATTCAGCGCAGAACAAGGGTCAGATTGACAGAGGGTGCCCCGCCAGAGTATTGAGGATTCCCTATGGCTCAAGAAAAGGTCATCCTGTTCTCTATTTCCAGCAGTGCAGTTTTGCTACGTTGGAACCGTGCTTGACACCTAGATCTTCTGCAACTGCGCTACACTTTGCTCTAAGAAGATAGGCGATGCACTTGCTGGATAAGTTCTCTTCGCTTATTGTTTCGTAGTTCCCCATTCCTTTGGATATTATCAGATCTGATTCTTCAAGATATCTTTTTAGCTCCTTTGATGACTCGGAGATTATGAGTCCAACTGAGTCAGTACCAGTTGTGATCACTCGATCTGCTATCTGTGGTATTTTGGCTATGACTGCATCCTTCATCAGGGCATCGTTCAGGACGGGTCCTTCTTTCACAGCCGCTACAATGTTTGGCCCGAGTTTCTTTATCTCTTCAATAAGAAGACCGTCTATTACAATCTCTCCGGCATTGTCAGTGAGGTAGAGTATCCTCTTCGCGTCCTTGACCATTGAGTAGATGCTCTGAATGTCATCGATTTCCAGATCTTGCTCAGCTTTGGCAATTAGATCTGGAAAGTTCTCAAACTTCTGGTCATGTTCAAGCATGTCAAACTCGATGGAGTTTGCAACTATAGCCACTAGGCAAGCCTTTCTGAACCTACTGTAGCCCTCTTGCTCCCCTTTCAGAATTCTCCTTATGCTCGGAAGCAATTCCAGAGCGTAATCATTTGAGATTTTTTTCTTCTCTTCGTAAGGGTCATCGCAGCATGTTTCCTTTCTTATTAGACGATCTCTCTTAGTCCCAAGGATTGCAGAAACAGCGTCAGATGAAAAGTTCTCTGAAAGAAAACCGAGTAGTTTTCTAATGGTGCGTATCCCGATCTCGGGATCCGAAGTTGCAAGTTCAATTTCCTTGATTCCACGGTGCAACATACAGGCAGCGCATATCCTTTTAACTTTCAATTGAAAGTCACTCGTTCCCCATTTCGCTGTCTCTATCGTTTGTTCAGGCCGTCGACAAGTTCGTAAAGAACCTTCTGCGGATCTGCAGCTTTCGTGAAGGCTGAAGCCAGAAGAATCCCTTCTGTACCCAACTTGATCGCTGCGCGGGCATCTTCAGCCGTAGCTATCCCAGCGCCACACAGTATTATGACCTCATCATTGACCTTGCGGATCAAGTCAACCGTACTGGTGACAACCTCAGGTTTGGTTTTCGACACAGATCTGCCAGAGCCGATTAACTCTGGCGGCTCAACAGCAACTATTGTTGGATTCAAAGTGGCCGCTGCCGCGCTCACAGAAGCGTTATTTGAGCAAATACAAGTCTGAAGGCCCACGCTTTTCGCCCTGGAAATGCAAGCGTCTACATCAGCAAGGAGGAGCCTCCTCTCCGAATGATTCACTAACGAACCCACCGCTCCGGCTTCCTTCACAGCTTCAGGAGGGATATACCCAGTATGACTACCTAACTCAACTGAATCAATGTGTTGAGAGAAAACGGGTATCGAAACCTCCGAGACAACTCTCTCGATGTCGATGAATGTCGGGGCAACGATGATGGTCATTCCAGTATCCTCACTCACTTTCTTGCTGATCTTCGCGAGCTTCACGGCATTTGATCCGATCGACTCACCATAGCACTTGAAATTCAGTATAATCATTGGCTTCTCAATTCGCGTCAAAAAAGTTGATCCCCCTAACTGCGCTTATAGTGCAAGAAAAAGAAGTTGAATACATATCAACTGGTATTCACTCAGCTTGCCAAGAGACCTTTGAAGAGCCTCGACCGCAGAATTCCTCGATCTGAAAGCAATTTCTCCTTATTGATCTGAACCTTTATGTATTCCTCGGGTGCAGGGTTTCTAGAATACTTTCTATACTGATTTAGGAAGTCGTCAAGGTCGTGCGCTTTGAGCAGTTGTCTCCAAGCTTTTTCTGAGACCATAATGATAGCATCTGGTCTGAGACTTCTCTCTTCACTTATCATGGGTTTCTCGAGTCCCTTCTTCACGAACCTGACCAGGTGGCTGCCCACTTGGAACTGCATGTCAACATCTGGTAGTAACGGAAGGTCGCTTTGCACTTCGCTTGAGCTAGTCAACCCGCTTAGCCATTCTACAGGCGTTGGCAGAGGTGGTGGTGGGAGTTCAATCTTCTCTTCTTCCAGCTGCTCCTCTTCTTCTTCCTCCTTCTTTGCCTTCTTCTTCTTACCTCTTAGAGGACACACGGATTATCAGTTCCTCCTTATTCGTGGCGTTGCAGGGTATTGTCTTATCAGATGAATGAATTGTTATATATGAATGATGGTCGACTACTTTGAGGCTATCGACTCGTTGGCTTTCACTCTACTGGCTTGAATCTTGGTTTGAGGTCTTGGAGAACTTTCTGTATCCCAGTGTACTCAACTTCCTCCATCTCAAGTCTCCCTGGCTCAAATGGTCCATGTCGCTTCATGTAATCCGCTATTTCATTTGCCATCGATCTTGCTCTGTCAAAGGCACAGTCGTCGAAGAGATCTGCTGGACCGACCAGACTAGCATTGTTGACTTGGAACCCCAGTGCTACCATGCGTGGCGGTCCATCAAATCTTGTGCACTTAGCGTTGTTCAGTCCGACTGGCATTAAGGGGCCATAGTGACTTCCTCTCATCCAACCTGTCACCAAATGTGGGAACGCAAAAGCTTCAAGTATCTCACCCACCGCTGGAAGTCCATGTTGTGCTCTAACAAGCGCGACAGGGTCATCCTTTCCAACATATTTGCCTGCGATAAGCGATAACCGTGTTGTGCTTACTGCAGCTGCGAAGAAGTTGTCACTAGTTCTGAGAATCCTCCTTATTATATATCGTCCGGTTGTTCCAATCAAAGCCAACAGGTCATAATTCTCATCTGGAGTCTTGAGGGTGATCACCTTGTTTTCCCTCACATCCATTATTTCGAAGCTGAATCCTCCATGCATTTCTGGATCGATTATCAAGCCCGCTGTGCAAAACGGATCGGCAAATATCCTGAAAAGCGGCAAGTTGAAAGCTCCAGGAGCGGTTTTGTCGGCAAGCAGCGCTACAACAGGCTCACTTATTCTCTCCTCGAATTCCATTTCTGCAACCCCCGGACCCATTCCCTTCACATTGCCTGAGAATGTGTCTTTGAGGAGATCCTGTCCAGCAGCATAGAGTTTGAGTTCTTTTGCTACCTCCGCTGCTCCTTTGAAGGTGTTCCATGCAAGTTCATGAATCTCTGTGCTATCCTCTCCCTTCTTATGCGACATGATTAGCTCAAGGTCATCACCGCAATGTGTTACGCGATAATCAACGATGACTTCATCTTTCTTAGCTTTCTCCAAGGCCTCTGAAGCCATATCCATACAATCTTGATGCACGATGTGATGTCCAGCTAAGGAGCCGATGTCAGCCTTAATTATTGAAACTGTTGTTTTATCAGCCAAATTTTTACTTCTCCTCCGACTCTTGTCAACCTCAATTTACTCGGTAGATTCAAGGTTTATATAATGTTTTCTAGCTGTAAAACACCCTCATCTGAAAATAGGGAAGGGAATTTCGATCAATGAATCACCATGGGCAAACATAGCAGGAAAACGAGACATTGAGGTATTATCTTTTGGTTGCCCTGCCCGTTATTTGATTCTGGAGTCAAGCAACGTAGTAGTATTCTCCTTTCGCTTTCTGTTCCGTATCAAGTCGCGAATTCTCTTTGTTTACTCTTGGTCTACCTGAATGGATGTCACGTCGATAAGTTATGCCAAGCTCACGAAGGAACATGTTCATCCCTGTTCTCAAATCCATAGGAGCGGAGGCTACCCCCCTTATACTAGGCTCACCGGCAAAAACCATCAGACGATCACTGATCCAATCAACGATCATGATGTCATGTTCAACTACGAATGCGGCATTGCCCCGCTTCTCTACATTTCTTCTAATCATCTTGGCAACTGCGAGTCTTGATTCGGCATCGATGTAAGCGCTTGGTTCGTCAAGGAGATATAGATCTGCCTCTCTTGATAGACACGCTGCTATTGCTACTTTTTGAAGTTCTCCGCCTGAGAGTTCTTTGATCATTCGATCAAGCAGTGGTCTGAGTTCAAGGGGTTGAATTACCTCTGAATCGTATGCTCCTGCTGAGAAGTTTTTCCCAGCTGCGCTTTTCAGCAGATCCATCACTGTCCCATCGAAGTCTGCGCTTAGATACTGAGGCTTGTAGGAGACTTTGATCTTTGCAGGCGGCGAAATACCCTCGTCTGGCTCCACCATGCACGCCAGCAACTTTACGAAAGTTGTTTTGCCTATTCCATTTGGTCCAAGGATTCCTATAGTTTCTCCCTTTCTTACATCTCCCGCCTGTGTTGAAAGCGTAAAATCTCCCAGTTTCTTAGTCATGGGTTCGAATTTCAGAATGATGTCTTCGACGTTGGTTGTCCCAACTGGAGCAGGTCGGACATCGAACCTCACGGACTCGGTTCTGAATCTTACGTTTTCATCTGTGATGAATCCATCAAGATAGGCGTTGATTCCTTCACGCACCCCATATGGATGCGAGATCACTCCGAAAGCACCTGGTTCTCCATAGAACATGCACACGTAGTCGGAGAGAAGATCAAGCATGGCAAGATCATGTTCGACGGTAACAACCGTTTTCCCTAATTCCGCTACGCTTCGAATTGTCTTTGCTACGATTATGCGTTCCTTAACGTCAAGGTAGCTGCTGGGCTCATCAAGAAGATATACGTCAAAATCTCTTTCCAGAGTTGCGGCAACGGCCACTCGTTGGAGTTCTCCCCCAGACAAGACGCTAATATCTCTGTCCGCGACGTTTGTTAATCCCAGCTCTTTCATCAACTCCTTGGATACTCCTCTCTCGTCTGCTTTCTGAAGGAGTTGCTTAACTTCGCCTTTCACAACATTGGGCAACTTCGTGATATACTGAGGTTTATGTATGACTTTGAGTTTTCCCGCTTCCATTTTCTCAAAGTATCCCTGCAATTCGGAGCCGCGATAGAACCTTATTATCTCCGACCAATCTGGCGGATTGTTGTATTTACCCAGATTCGGCTTGATTTCACCTGCTAGGATCCTTAGCGCTGTAGTCTTCCCTGCCCCATTCGGACCGACCAATCCCGTGACTTTTCCAGCCCGTGGAATCGGAAGCCGATAAAGCTCAAACATATTGGGTCCATAGCGGTGGATCAGCTCCCCTTCCACCGTTTCGGGTGTATTCACTACTCTGAGGGCTCCAAAAGGACATTTCTTGACGCAGATACCTTCTCCCGAGCAGAGGTTCTCGGCGATATAGGGATACTCCTCGCCAGGATTGATGACTATTGTTTCATCTCCTGCTCTGACTCTGGGGCAGTACTTGATACAAGGTCTTCCGCAGTCCTTCGACTTGCATCTGTCCCTATTCAATATGACAACTCGCGGCATGGTTGTACACCATAAGTCAAGGTATAGTTCAAAACGACGTGTACTGCTTTGAATTAACGAGTGATGATAGTATCTTTTGGGTCATCACATTATCATACTTTGAGGGTTCTCTTTTTACGTTTTTTCTCTTGCTAATCGAATGCAAATCACAAAAACCCGTAAATAAATAGCACATACCAGGTTCAGAATATGCTAGAGTCGCATCTTTCTACAATCTCTTTCTTGCCGTTATGTTGGCGGGTCCAATGATTCTTGTCTGAGGTTTTCCCCTCGTAAAAAGATTAAAGGGAGGAAGTTCCCAGTTCCAACTAATCGTAATCAATATGTGTTTGGTGAAGTTTATGCTATTGCACAACTATCTGATCGTTGCTCACGGCGGAGCTGGCGAAGTTAGATCCGGAAGGGAGAAGATTGTGGAGAAAGGCGTAAGCGAAGCTGTCAACGGAGCCTCTTCAATACTAGAGCGGCAAGGAAGCGCACTAGATGCTGTTGAAGAATGCGTGGGAATCATGGAGGATAACCCTAGCTTCAACGCAGGTACAGGATCCGTCTTGACAATCAAAGGTACCATTGAGATGGACGCATCTATTTCTGATGGCAAGTCTCTTGACGCAGGGGCTGTTGCCATGATTTCAAATGTCCGCCACCCAGTTTCTCTGGCTAGAGCCATCATGGAGAAGACGGACCATGTGTTCGTCGCTGGTACCTCTGCGGAGAGAATAGCCGAGAAATTCGGACTCGAACGCTGTGACCCAAGAACAGCTGAACGTGTC
This sequence comes from Candidatus Atabeyarchaeum deiterrae, assembly GCA_037310415.1. GTDB lineage: Archaea > Asgardarchaeota > Atabeyarchaeia > Atabeyarchaeales > Atabeyarchaeaceae > Atabeyarchaeum > Atabeyarchaeum deiterrae. Next base: position 232,005 of record CP147780.1, on the reverse strand, counting down.
GAGATGTGGAAGGAAGCTAAGAAGAAATTCCATGAGGGGAGACTAGATTATCTTCCAAAAACGATGGATCTCATGAAGTTGTTTCCCGACCTCGGCGAAACCGTTGGAGCTCTAGCCATTGATTCCGATGGAAACACTGCCGCTGCTACCTCGACTGGCGGATTGATGCTCAAGCTACCAGGCAGAATTGGAGACACTCCAATAATCGGCGGCGGGAATTACGCTGACATGAACTCAGCAGCTAGCTGCACGGGAATAGGGGAAGTTGCGGTTAGACTCTGCCTAGCCAAAACTGCGTGCCAGTACATTGAAGAAGGATCAAACGCCCAGGACTCTGCAAGACGCTGCATCGATCTAGTGAATAGCAGACAACAGGGACTTGACATGGGAATAATAACAATTGACAAGAACTACAATTACGGCTTGGCACACAACACCAAGAACCTTGTATGGGCTCTGAAAAACAAGAAGATGACGGATCCAAAGTCGGGAATTAAGTGTCCAATTTGACTTGGCTACCCGAACTTCATGTTCTTCACTTTTTTCTCCAAAAGGCTAGTTACACCAAGATTGCCAGTCATGTCGATTTTTAGTCTCTCGATCACTTTTACTGGCGTAGGGTCAACTCCTCTCAATATTGCCGCATACAGACTTACTAAGTCGCCCATGGATATTACGGAGAACATTCTTGCTAACGGTGTCTCTCCAATCGCTCTTATTTCAATAACCTTGCCAAGGTTGCTTTCCAGAACTATTCTCTTAGTGGATTCTATCCTATTCCAGATTTCTTCGGGTTCCTGAGAATCTCTTATCACTAGTGCACAGAACTTCTTTGAGTTCTCTTTATCTCCTTCCCAGCCTACAACATCGTTGTGATCTGCTTCTGGTAAGGTCGACCAGAATGCGAGCATCTTTGAGTTCTCGTTCAACTGAGTTTTCATTCTCTGAGCTACGGGAACGTATCTTCCCCAGCCGTAGATCACTGGAATAAAACCATGTAGCCCGAAGGCAATCTGTTTCGCCCTGTTGTTACTAAACTTGCTCTCAGGTCTCAATTCGTTCCTTAGTGTTCTACCTACTTCTATCATCTCATCTCTTTCTTCAGGGTCTACGTTTATTCCGGCTCTACTGATGAGCGACAAAAGTGGCATGAAGAGATATGGTAGAGCGCCTCTCGGGGGCAACCCTGGCGGAAGCCTCACACATGGGATCTTTAGCTCATCAGAGAACTCCGCCAACTTTCCCCCGGAAGCAACAGATACGACTGTAGATCCTCTCTCTACGGCTTCAACGAAGGCAGACAAGGTTTCTTCCGTGTCTCCAGAGTAGCTCACTGCAACAACAAATGAATACCTGTCGACAAAACTGGGCAAATGATAATCTTGGCTTAACACAATTGGGATCTTGGAGTGTTCAGTAGCCCAAGCTTTGATCAAACTTCCTCCAATGGATGAACCTCCCATGCCTAGGAATACTATGTTCTTAGGCATTGGAGAGATTATTTCGGGAAGATCCAAGTCGTCTGCCAACTCAAATGCCTCGAGGCAAGATTCAGGGTAGCAAAGCATTATATTGCGCATCTTGGAAGTGTCGACCTTGGCTATATAGTTCAAATCGTCAAGCAGAGCATGCGAAACAGGGGGGCGGGGTGCTGGCAAGTTACCTACCTCTCCGTAAGAACTTGAATTCAATCGGGAAGCCATATTGACAGTGGATGTACGACACATTTTAGGTTTTCCTTGAATGCGCCCGAATCGAGAATAGCAATAGTGAACTACGCAATGCATTAGTGCGTGGCTCTCAGCCTTACATCAAAAAATAAGAGAATGGATCTCTGTGTTCTTGCAGAGCATTGTAGTGAGTGAGCAAAAGAAAGAGGTGCCAAAACTCGGCAGTCGGAAAACTACAGCAATTCACCAGCGAGGATGCGTCGACGAGTTCCGTATTACCCGCTCCAGTGTCGCCTTCAGGTAGACGACTGGAGTATCTTTGGGCAGCAGATTCCGTTGGAAAAGCTTTTGCCAGTGCATTCAGGTATGAATATCACATGTGGGTCAACCACACATTTTGATCTGAGCTTCTGATCAAAAAAAGGGCAATCACATGTGACAGAAGTGAATACCTCTCTAGCGGCTCTCATCCGGTCTTCGGCGTTAAGGGGATCAACATGCATCAATAAGGATTGCTCATTGGACATTTTCTTTTGATTTTCTTCACACGATATGGTTTCACTCAAATGATGCCTTCACCTTCAGGTTGCTTTTTCTCTTCGTTTGTTTAAGACTGCAAGTCTATTCCAATGTTCGTATTTAAAGCCACCATGTGGTGCACTGTTCTTCCACCGTTTTTCATTTGTTTTTCTGAAGGGAGGCGAAAGAGCTTCAATAGCAACCTGCTTTAAGCCCCTTGATTCTCAGAGTTGAATAGGTCGCGAAGCAAGATTTTTCCTTTTCCGAGTGTTCCACCGTAGTTGGACGCGGTTATTCTTAGCACTCCTCGTATCTTTGTGGCGTTTTGTATGCCAACTTTCATTGCCCTGGTCACATTCTCTAGCATCAATCCACTTACTATGACTTCGTATACACATTTCACGTCCTTAGAAATCATGCTACCTTCGCTTCCCGCTAGGCTCGGGCAGTATGCGTCGTTGGTGGTAGCGACAGCATCCTTGTACTTCTTTCCTCCAACCTTGGTTCCAGAGGCAGCAAACTTACCGACAACATATGGAATGGATTTCACGCCTTCAGTTGCTCGCTCGGCGGCTTTCAGTGCTGCTTCATCCGTCTCTGCAAGAATCATGAACATGCCGCCAGCCACGCCTTTCGCAATTCCGAATCTATTCTGAATATGAAAATACCCGTCCATCCTTGGTATTCTGTAAACCTGTTTTCCAAAAGCTTCGACTTCCTCTTCAAATCCATCTCCGAAGGTCTGTATGATTGTGCCTCTGATATCCAAGAACTCCTCGGCTGTCTCCCCTGGCAGAGCATCAAACACGTTGGTCTTAGGGTATGGCACTACACCCTTTCTCACTCGAACTATGAACCATTCTTTTAGTTGCTCGATCTTCCTGTCGATGAATTGAATTATGAAACCTGGTCTACCGTCAGGAGTCTCTTCAGTTCTAGCCTCAGCCTCTATAGATGCTTCGCAAGGTGGAATAGTAGCCGATCTCCCAAGACCTTTGGCTTCCAATGCTGATTCTAAGGCCCACTTCCTATTGACAGACGTCACAAGTATCCTAGCAACGCGTACTGTAAAGGTCTCGCAGAAAGTATCGTCAACCGGTACCCCATTAACCTTAAACTCCATCTTGAAATCTCACAATCCTCGGAATCATCAGTTCTCACTAAATATGAGTCTCGTTGCCAAGCATTTATACAACTTACTCTTAGATATTTGCGCGCGTCTAAGAAAGTAATATAAGATGAAGGAGAGGCGATGTTCTCAGAGGGACTAGAATGAGCGAATCAGAAATTGCAAAGATTGTCAAGAAGGAGAACGTGAAAGAGATTGCGTTACAGTTTACGGACATATCTGGTATCCTGCACTCTCTTTGGGTGCCTTCTGACCTTTTTCCGAAGGTGGCTGAAGAGGGTATACACATGGACGGCTCATCTGTCGATATGGTGGACATAAGCGAAAGCGACTTGAAGCTGATGCCAGTTGTAGACACATTTGTCATATTGCCGCCAAATCTCTTCGCTCAGAAAATGGCAAGAGTAATATGTGACATTTACGAGCCAGAATCAGATAGGCCTTTTGAGGTTGACCCGAGGTTTGTTCTTAAGAAAGTTATGGAAGATTCTAAGGAAAGCTTAGGGAGCACTGTCAAGTATAACGCGTGCAGCGAGATAGAATACTTCCTATTCAAGAAAGGCGAGGACGGCAGCATCAAACGATATGACGAAGGGGGATTTCTAGCCAGTCCCCCAGCAGACCTCGGCATTGATGTAAGACTTGAAATTACTGAAAATCTTAGGAACAGCGGTATCACGGTTGAAAAACATCACCACGAAGTGCCTCCTGGAAAGTACGAGCTGAACTTGGTCTACACTGATGCATTGAGAATGGCTGACATCAATTATTTGGTTAAGTTTGTTGTGAAAATGACTGCGGCCAGAAAGGGTCTTGTCGCTTCTTTCATGCCGAAACCCTTCCATGATGGATATGGATGTGGACTCCACACTCATGTTAGCCTCACAGATGACGAAAAGTCTGAGAACCTATTCTATGACCCGAAAGGAAGCTATGGTCTAAGCAAGACAGCCTTGGACTTCATAGCAGGTATTTTGAGTCATGCAAAGGCTCTGGTAGCGCTGACTAGCTCGTCAGTTAACTCGTACAAGAGGCTCGTACCAGGCTGGGAAGCCCCAGTATATCTTTCATGGGCAAAGTATAATCGGTCAGTTCTTATCAGGGTCCCACCTGGAAAAGAAATGAGAACTAGGGTGGAGTACAGACCCACGGATGGATCATGCAATTTCTACACTGCATTTGCTGGCATTCTGGCCGCTGGATTGGATGGCATCAAAAGAAAAATCGCGCTTCCGGAGCCCGTAGAGGAAGACATCTATGAGATGAGTGAAAAACAAAGGACTGAGAGAGGTATAGAGGTACTTCCGGGAAATCTAGGGGAGGCGTTAAGTGAGTTCTCTGAAGACAAGTACCTGCAGGATGCCTTAGGTGAGGCATTCAGCGAGAAATTCCTGCAACTCAAGACCAAAGAGTGGAAAGAATTCAGCTTCACCGTGCATGAGTGGGAGAGAAAGAAGTATCTAGACGTCTAGTTGTCAACAAGAAAGGGGAAAGACAAAGCAATGAAAGCTGATTTCACAATAATCAACGCAAATGAGTTGACCACTCTGAAGGGGAAAAGTGACAGACCCCAAATCAAAGAAGAAATGAACGACCTTGGCATTATAAGAGACGGAGCAGTCGCAGTCAAAGATGGAAAAATAATGGCTGTTGGGACTACGAAGGAAGTTTTAGACAAACTTGAGAAAGGATATGAAGTCATAGATGCAAGCGGCAAACTCGTCACACCTGGGCTGATCGACCCGCATGTTCACCTAGTTTTCGCCGGCTCAAGAGAAGAAGAACTTGAGGCAATGGCTGTGAAAGGCATTCCGTACCTAGAAATCAAAGCCAAAGGAGGAGGTATGCCAACAACTCTCAGGAAGACAGGAGCGGCCTCCACCGAGGAACTGCTGAGACGAACTACGCATATACTTGACACGATGCTGATTCACGGCACGACAACGATAGAAGCGAAAAGCGGATACGAAATGACATTTCAAGGCGAAATCAGACAGATGGAAATGATCAAGACCCTCAATAAGGCGCATCCAATCGACATTGTCCCCACTTTTATGGCCCAAGGAATTCCATTCGAGTACGAAGGCAAAGTTGATCAGCTAACAGATGAAATAGCCAGAAAATGGATCCCAGAAGTCGCGAAGAGAAAACTTGCCGAATACTGTGATGTTTTCTGCGAGAAAGGATACTTCAACGTGGAACAGTCGAGGCGGATACTTGAGACTGGCAAGAAATATGGCATGAAGCTGAGAATTCATGCCGACTGGCTTATCCACAGCGGGGGAGCAAAACTAGGGGCAGAGTTGGGAGTTATCTCAGCTGACCATCTAATCTTTACACCCCCAGAGGAAATCGAAGTCCTTAGAAAAAAGGGCATAATTGGCACTTTCTTGCCGACCACTCCATTCTGCTATTTGGGCACATATGCAAGGGCGAGAGAAATCATGAACGCAGGATTGCCCGTCGCATTGGGAACTGACCTAAGCGCAGCAGATATGTGCGAATCGATGCAAATGATGATGACCATTGCAGTTCTGCAGATGAAAATGACCACAGAAGAGGCCCTTGTGGCATCAACAATCAATGCCGCTCACTCAATAGAACGAGCTCATGAGGTGGGGACTTTGGAAGAAGGAAAAATGGCGGATATAGTCATTTTTGACGCTCCCAACCACAGGTATTTCCCGTACCACTACGGCATTAACTTGGCGGAAAAAGTCTTCAAGAAAGGAAGGTTGGTGGCAGAAAAGGGGAGAATCGTGGAATAAGTATTCTTTCGGATGAAACAGGCAGGATCTGTTAGTTGAACTTGCCTACTTTTTTCTCAATGGCGTCTACAAGTTCCGCCTTGTGAACCAAGCTAGCCACGGCTTCTATTAGTGGAGACAATTCAGTATCCTCTTCCAAGCTTGGCGCGACTTTTCTAATCAGTCGATATGCCTCTAGTGTTCCTATCCCGGCATTATTCACGCCTCTAAACTCAAGTCCTTGTGCTGCACATAGTAGTTCAATAGCAACGACGTGTTCAGTGTTCTTCAGAATCTCCTTCGCTTTTCTTGCAGCTGTGACCCCCATACTTACATGATCCTCTTGGTTGGCGCTAGTCGGAATCGAGTTTACGCTCGAAGGATTGGATAAACACCTGTTTTCGGCAGCGAGGGATGCAGCTGTGCACTGAGCTATCATGAATCCGCTACTTACTCCCTCCTCACTGCTCTTCTTCAGCAAGAATGGAGGCAATCCTCCACTTAGTTTTTCGTCGGTTAGCCTGGCGATTCTCCGCTCGCATATGTTACCAATGTTACAGAGTGAAATAGCTAGAAGGTCCATTGCGATTGCCAAGGGTTGGCCATGGAAGTTGCCACCAGATAATATCTCACCATCTTCTGCAAAGACCAACGGGTTATCTGTTGCAGAGTTGATCTCAACTTCGACAACCCGCCGAACATATTCTATGGCATCTTTGGATGCGCCAATAACCTGAGGCGAACATCTCAATGAATAAGCATCTTGAACTCTCTTGTTGCTGGGTTCATGGAGTATTAAGCTACCTTCAACTATTTTCAAGATGTTTTCCGCGACAGCGATCTGCCCGGCATGAGGCCTGACCATATGGATCCTCTTATCGAAAGGTTCAACTCTTCCGTTCATCGCTTCCAACGACATCGCTGTCGCTACCTGAGAGGTCTTTAGCAGATTCTCAGAATCATGGACAGTAAGCGCTCCTATCGCAGTGATCAATTGCGATCCATTGATCAGTGCTAAGCCTTCCTTAGGACCGAGCGCGGCAGTATCTAAACTAGCTTTCTTCAAAGCACAATTAGATTGCATGATTCTACCTTTGTACTCAACTTTTCCCTCGCCAATCATGGCAAGCGCCATATGTGCTAGCGGAGCGAGATCACCGCTTGCGCCAACAGAACCTTTTCCGGGAACTACTGGATGAATATGCGCGTTCAGCATTCTGATAAGAAGTTGAAGAGTATCACAAGAAATGCCGGAGTAGCCCCTTGCCAACGTATTGGCGCGGAGAATCATGAGCGCTCTAGTTGTCTCTGTGTCGAGTGGTTCGCCAACACCGGCAGCGTGACTGCGCAGGAGATTTCTCTGTAGTTTCTCCACATCTTTCTTGGAAATGATCTTGTCGCTCAGAGCTCCGAATCCAGTGGTAACGCCATAGACAATTCTTCCTTCTGAAACTGCTTTCTCAACTGTAGCCTGGGCTTTCTGGACGTTCTCTGTGGCTTCGGTGGAAAGTTCCACTTTGGCAAATCCACGAGCAACACTGACAACATCTCTGATTGATAGTTTTTGAGTTGTGAGTCTCACGTCACTCATTCGGATTGTTCCTCCTTCATTACTAGTCACAGCCTCTTAAAGGTAGCTGGCTATCTCATGAAGTCCCCGCATTAGCCAATGGAGTCCTTACAAAGCATACGGATAGATAGCTATTCTGGGAAAAGGAGTATAAATACTAAAAAGCTAGCCGGTTAGTCGACTACTACTAAGGGCTAGAGGGCGGCGGAGGACCCCAAGACGCAAAAACGAAAGGCACTAAGAACAACAATATCCAAGTGAGTATTATGAATATTACTGAAATTCTAAATAGTTTCTTCTTTGTCTCGACTTCTCCTTCCAGTCCCATCTGCTTGTCCATGTAGTTTGCGTTCAGCCATTTCCTTACCGATGATATGACTGCTATGGAAGGCACAACCCAGATCAAGTCAATAATCGTCCACGCGACAATCAAGGTATTAATGATCGCCACTTGAAGTCCAAACATCAAGTAGTAGACGTAGTAATCTGCAGCGATAAACCCAACTGTCTCCCAGATCGGACCCATGATTGCGGCTAACGTCTCTCTTCCCTTGCCTCCAGAACCGCCGAGGAACTTGCCACGAGCAATCTTGCCTACAAAGTAAGCCTCCGGTCCCCTGACTGCGACTATCCCGGGAAGGAAGAATAATGGTCCGCCCATCACTGCCAGAAGAAATGCTGTCCCAATGAATTCTCCCGTGCATATTATTATTGTTCCGAGTTCTGGTCCTAATAGAATTGGCAATGAAAGGATTAGTATCGAAGAGGAATCGAATCCTCCCAGAGGAATGGCTGCAGGAACAAACAAGAATGTTAGTAGAGCCACGACTGCTGAAAGGATTCCTGACAGTGCAACTATCTTGGATCTTGCCCCTTCCGAAGTCGAAGAAATCTTAGTGCTTCTATTCATCAGACTTTTCACCGCCGAAGACTGGGATATTTGGGTGTTATATAAGTCGCATATATTTATGCCTTTCGCAATGTTCTGATTTGGAAAAGAGGAGGGTCTCTTCGCAGGCTCAGCGCTCAGTATTCATTGGGCATGTCAATCATGAGAGTTTTGCCGTAAACTTCCCATAGATATCCTCTTTGACCTCTAGTCGAGATTCCTTTCCACCCTTCTTCACAGTGATGCTGCTGCCTTCCAGGAAATGACCCACCTCCTTGACAGGTCTCCCATATTCACTTAATGCTTTGATTATTCTGTCAACGTTCTCTTTAGAAGCAGCTATTAGAAGGGTTCCGAAAGATGAGGTCGAAAGGGGATCGGCGCCATATGCTTCGGCAGCGGCAAGCCCTTCTGCGCTCCACGGTATCTTGCTGTAGTCCAACTTGATGCCAAGCTTGGAGGCTTCTGACAACTCCTTTAATGCCTGTGACGTTCCTCCTTCGGCTACGTCATGCATTGCTCGAGCGCCAGCATCAGCTGCTGCAAGGGCTGGCTCGATGACAGTCATCTTTCTCATATCCTTTCTTAGTTCGCCTACTTTCTTGGTTCCAAGAAGCTTCTCCATTTTTGTGGATTCGACAAATGAGAGGAATACTGCCAACTCGAGTGTTGTGGGACCAGATACCAATAGTCTATCGTCGGCCATTATCTGCGAGGGAGACAATAACCTATCCTCAACGATGCCAATGCAGGTTGATGATATTAGTGGAAGAGAAAGTCCATCATAGCCACCAGTATGTCCGCCAACTATCTTGATCCCGAGTCTTCTGGCTTCGTCTCCTAAGTCTCGCATGTTCCGATCCAGCCAATCAGCAGGATAGTCAGGTGGATAGTATACTCCCAGTTCTAGGAATCTTGGCTTGACTCCTGCAACGGCTATATCTGCTCCTGGTACGTGAACAGCGGAGAACCCATAGTAGTCTGATGGAATACCTATGATAGGATCGCATGATACGATGAGATCTCTGCCTCCAGCTGAGAACCTTGAGAAATCTAAGTTTAGAGTTGCTGACTCAGTAAGCATTGGAAGATGCTGAAGAACAATTCTCTTGAGCTCTTCTCCTCTGAGTTTCCCTTTCGGTAAGAGTGCCGCTTTGCCCATAACTGGTCTCCTCTTTGGTTTCTTGTATCCGAGGAAACATATGTTAACATTGATGATATAAGAAGAGTCACACTTGCTGTGAGATCTCTTTCTATTCTTGTCTCTTCTGAGTCACGATTTTCGCGATGTTTATGGCTGTCTCCGCGACATCTAGCGCTGATGAACCGAAAATGTATGTGGCGGGTTCAACCCCGTAACCCCCTTCGTCAACTAGGGCATCTGGTGTCTTGCCCAGTTCGCTTGTCGCTTTTTTGACAGCCCATGCAATAGGGTCTTTCTCAACTGTTTCAGAAGGTAGGTCTGCTCTGCCAAATCTGTAAACGTCCATGTTAAGGTCGCGCATCGCTTGTTCTATCTTCTTATTGAATGCTATATTGATGGCTCCACGTATCTCCTTCCTTCTTTCCATGGCGGCTAGGATCACCCTTGCAAGGTGAAATGATGCTCCAAATTCAGGATCACTTATGGTTTTCAGCTTCTCTCTGGCTAATAGGATTCTACCAGGTATGCCGGCGACTTCTATCTCTGACTTGGCATTCTTTGTTGCCATCACCAGATTAGTTCTGACTTCAGGAATGACCGATAAGAATTCCTTTGACTCGCTTAGCTTTGAGACGGCAGCCCTTATGTTGTTGACTACATTCATTCTTTCAGAAACTGGTTCGGTCTCCTCGGTGAAGAGTCTCAAGCACACTTTGCATTCTTCTTCCGACAGTTCAGGCACTGATTCCTTGTGAAGGCTGCAAGTGACTCCAGCGCTCCTTAGCTTCACGCATAGCTTGCAGACCGTGTAGATTGAGTCTGATAGCGAGAGCTTGCCTTTCACCAAGTCTCCAGCCATTTCTTGTGCTACTTCCCTGACTTCCCTTCGATCGAAGGTCTTGTCGGCTTCGCCTCTGATCAAGGAAAGGTAGTTGCTCACGGCTGGCTGGGTTATCCCGAGAAGCTTAGCGATCTGCGTCTGATTCAGCTTGTGAGTATTCATTAGCTCCCTCGCTATGAGTGAGCGTATCACTGGTAGGTAGTGCTTGACGACTAGTTCGCATGGAGGTCTCAATGGTTGGACACCAAAATCATAAAAAGGGTTGAAACAGCTTAAATAACTCTCTGAGAGAAGAGAAATCGACTTGTGCTCAGATTGGAGGATAAGATGAACCTTGACAGTCATGGCTGAGTTGTCAGTTGCTCCGCTCGGAACAAGTTCCACGGAGTTGTCTACCTATATCGCTGAGGCTCTAAAAGTGATCAAACAAACAAAGGGAGTGAAGTGGCAACTAACGCCCATGGGGACGATAATTGAGACTGATTCGCTCGACAAACTTCTGAGCTTGGTTAAGGAAGCCCACGAAGCCCTGTTCAAGGCTGGTGCCAAGCGAGTGAGCACCATCATCAAGATAGATGATAGAAGAGACGTGTCTGGTGAAAGAATGAGAGGGAAAGTGGACTCTGTACTGAGCAAGATCTAGGGTCCAATTTTCCCTTGTACCAGCTTATTCCTTAAGCATCGGAACTTTGAGTTTGAATCTCCGCGCCGTTTTTATTGCGTCTTGGTATCCTGCATCGGCGTGTCGTATTACTCCAGTCCACGGGTCAGCCGTCAATACTCTCTCTAGTCTCTTTTCCGCTTCCTTGGTTCCATCAGCCACAATAACCATGCCAGCATGAATAGAATAACCTATACCGACTCCGCCACCGTGGTGAACTGACACCCATGTAGCGCCACTGACAGCATTAAGTAACGCGTTAAGGATCGGCCAATCAGCGATCGCGTCACTGCCGTCAATCATTCCTTCCGTCTCACGGTTAGGTGATGCTACTGAACCTGAGTCTAGGTGGTCTCTGCCTATCACGATTGGACCTCTGAGCTGCTTCTTTCTGACCATGTCATTGATTATCTTTCCGAATCTAGCTCTTTCACCAAGTCCCAGCCAGCATACCCTGGCAGGCAGACCTTGGAATTGGACCTTCTCTCTTGCGAGTTTGATCCACCTCACGAGTCCTTCATTGTAAGCAAACTCCTTGGCAACTACGTCGTCGAGCCTGTGGATGTCTCCAGGATCACCCGAAAGCGCGACCCATCTGAAGGGACCTCTGCCCTCACAGAATAATGGGCGCACGTACGCCTGCACAAATCCGGGTATCTTGAATGCATCTTCGATGCCTTCATCGCGGGCTTGCTGCCGAATGTTGTTGCCGTAATCGAAAACTATACTTCCCCTCCGCTGAAACTCCAGCATGGCTTTGACCTGTGTCGCCATCGACATCTTAGCTTTCCTAATGTACTCTTCGGGGTTTTCTCGTCTTAGTTCGGTCGCTTGTTCAAGATTCATCTCCATTGGTATGTATCCGTTCAGTGGGTCATGTGCTGCTGTCTGATCAGTCACCACATCGGGCCTGATGCCCATTTCAAGTAGTTTTGGGTGAACTTCTGCTGCATTGCCGAGCAACCCTATTGATCTCGCTTCTTTCTTCTCAAGAGCTTCCTCTGCAATTGAGATGGCTTCATCAATGCCCTCTACCATCGTGTCGCAGTACTGTTTCTTAATTCTTCTTTCAATATGGTTCTTGTCAACCTCAACTACGAGAGCCACTCCTTCATTCATTGTGACTGCGAGTGGTTGTGCTCCACCCATCTCACCCAGACCCGCGGAGAGCACTAGCTTACCCTTCAGACTTCCACCGAAATGCTTCTTACCTAAGGCTGCAAACGTTTCGTAGGTTCCTTGGAGTATTCCCTGAGTCCCAATATATATCCAGCTTCCAGCAGTCATCTGCCCGTACATTGTCAATCCAAGTTGCTCCAGTCTTCTGAACTCATCCAGGGTTGCCCACTTTGGAACCAACATTGCGTTCGATATGAGAACTCGCGGAGCATCCTCATGCGTTTCAAGTATTCCGACAGGCTTGCCAGACTGGATCAGTAAGGTCTCATCATTTTCCAGTAGCTTAAGAGACTCGACAATATTGTCAAAACACTCCCAGTTTCTGGCTGCTTTTCCCGCTCCTCCGTAGACAACCAGGTTGTCTGGATCCTTCGCCACATCTGGATCTAGGTTGTTCTGAAGCATTCTGAGGGCAGCTTCCTGTTGCCATCCTTTGCACTCCAATCTGTTTCCTCTATTTGCTCTAATGACTCGCGGACCATGCGTTCTCATGGTTTCTTCATGTGATCCTTCATACTCGGCAGTTTGTTTGGACTCACGTCTCAATCGACATAAACCCCCTATGCGACAGTTCAAGTAACACTATTTCACAGTCAGCTGGCGGATAACCGAGCAAATTGATATCGACCATTGATGTAGGGCTGCCATCAGTTTATGGCTCTATACCCCTTCTGCTTGCTTTCTCCTTGCCGCAGTTTGGGTCTTTGTGCTGCTTCGCTTTGTTTCTGTGACTGGTGGTCTTCCTGCTGCTTCCTCGGCCATTTTCTCTGACTTGGCTCCAAACTTGTCCATGAAGTCTGATAGTTCTGCTTCCAGCAATTCAGCGTCACTTGGTCCCCTTGTGACTTGTGGCTTTTCAGCTGCTCGACCAGCTCTTGCTGCAGCTTCTTCGCCTGACTTGAATTCTCCGCCGACAGCAGGAATTGACTCAAACTTCTGAAGCTCTTCGTTTAAAACATCACTGTAACCTGTCTGACGACCGGAGGTTGGTGTAGGTCTCTCTGCAGGACGTGTTGCTCGATTTATCAACGGACACTTTTTAGCTGCTCGGATCTCTGCGCATGGTTTATCAAAGAACATGCATTTCTTCAGAACTCTGAGTTCAGGGCTTCTTTGGATCTCTACACTGGAATATGTGCATGCCATTTCTCGCGTGTCCCCTAATAGCGCAAGATCATGAAACGTCCAATTGTAAGAAATATGGCCACTCGCAGAATAACCTTTCGATCAAATTCTCGTCGTTAGCACTACTGAAGCCAGTTATCCTTTATATCAGGTTTATGAGCATCTTTCTAAGATAAAAAGACCTGTCTTCAAGGGGAGAGAGAATATGTCTGTCGAGTCGAATTGCCTATCCGACGACAAAGGAATCTATACCCTACTAATCAAAATATGTGCGCTAATTCAAGTGAAAGTCGGCAGGCTAGGCGAACTCAAGTTCTCGGGTCTCTGTGGATATACCGGTTCGGCTATGGGCAAGGGTAGTACCAACCTGAGAAACAGGATCTCCCGCCACCTAAGATCAGAGCAGAAGAAGATCAGGTGGCACATTGACTACCTTCTTGACCGTCCTGACGTTGAGGTAAAGCGCGTAGTAACATCAGCGACTCTGGAAAAGCGCAAGGAGTGTGAAGTCGCAATGTTGCTAAACGAATCGGCCGAGGTTCTTCATCGCATAGACTGGTTTGGCTCAAGCGACTGCTCATGCTCAAGTCACTTAGCCTATTTGGGGACTAACTTGAATAGAGCAGTCCGAACCATTATTGAAGCTCACCTGAAAGCAGGGCTGAAACCATTGGATCGCTCGAAGTATCCCTGAAACGCTACTATTAATTAGTGTGCAACATATTATACTAGATCTTAATTGATCTGAAGGATGGTAGGAGTTGATTAGATGGGGATCGAATTCAGCTTTGACTCAAGAGTCTACGGTGCTCTGCATGAGCTTGGCTTAACGGAGTACGAGTCAAGAATCTACATAGCCTTGGTTAGCAAAGGAACTACAACAGCGATCGAGTTGAGTCAACTAACTGAAGTTCCATACAGCAGGATTTACGATGTTCTAGGCAGACTTGAGAGGAAAGGCTGGATAGAATCCCAGAAATCCAAACCAACCAAGTATGCGCCCAAACCACCTCTTGGAGCCGTTCGCGCTGCAAAACTCGAAATTCAGGGACGAATCGAAGAGTTGGAAAAGGAAGTGATAGCTGATCTTCAACCCGTCTATGAGCGGGGCGGCAAGTCTGAGAGACCTGAGGTTTATATTCTTTACGGCGAAGATAACGTGCTGAAGAAGATAGAGGAAAGTATTCAGAAAGCTGAGAAGTACATTTTGCTAGCACTGCCGAACTTTGGAAATAGGGAATTCTCAGTGTTTTTCCCAGTTTTGGGCAGATTGAGATCATCAAATGTGAAAGTAAGGTTGCTCACGTCAAAGATTGATTCAAGAACCATTTCAAGACTAAGCGAACTTGCAGAAACGCGGGTTCGAGAATCTCTATATGGAGGTGGAGCGATCATTGATGGGCGTGAAGCCATGATTATACTCACTGAGCAGACTACAAAAGGAGATAACGTGATTAACATAGGGATCTGGGCTAAGCATATCGGACTAGCAGTCATCGCAAACAACTACTTTGAATATCTCTGGAAAACGTGAATAGCTGATTCAATGAACACGTCTCGGTGAGCGACAAATTATTAAGTGTCCATGTTATGCTGTTATTTTAACTTAGATTGATTGAGGTGGAGCTAGCTACGTCGACAATTGATCCTTATGATGCTTCAGCAGAGCAAAAAGCTATTGACATTGCTCAGGATCACTGCCGCAAAATTGTTTCGGTTGTCAAAGAGCTCAGCCTCCTATACGATGACTGGGTTGAGGGCGACTACAAGGAGGCTGAAGAGAGGCTTGACAGAATATCAAGAATTGAGAGTGATGCCAACGAACTGAAGCATGAATTGCTTGACCAACTATCAAAGGCAACCACTATGGTTAACCGAGAAGACCTAATGCGGCTAGCGCTTGTGGTTGATGAAATAGCCGACGTGGCTGAAGGCACCGGATTTCGCATTCTAGCCATTCAAGATTGGAAGCCAGACATAAACTTGAGAAAAGAGATGCAATTGCTCGTGGAGAAACTCATCATGGCTACGGATAAACTTCGGCTTTCAATATTCATGTTAACACAGAACCCCAGCAAGGCTATAGAACTGGCAGATGAAGTTGATGCTCTTGAAAAAGAGGCGGACATAGTACAGAGACGAATAGGTCGTTCCTCTTACATGTCGAAGATGGAACCGAGAACCCTCATAATGCTGAAAGAATTAATAGCTCATTTTGAAGAGATGGCAGATACGGCTGAACGGGCAGCAGACGCGATACGAATAGTTGCGATGTCAAGAAGCAAATGAGGCGAAATCCCACTCCAACTATCTCAGGGCATATGGCAGATCAGGGTATCTACACTAGCCAATATATTGGTGACAGTCTAATGACAGGATCAACCGAAACATCTTGGCACGGTGATTTGTCCAAGGAAGATGCGCAGAAAGTCTCGAAGGAGAAAGCGCTTACCGAGCCGGTTACCGCCGAATTGATTGGGGCACACATCGTAGTGTGGAATCCAAAAGAAGGATCAAAACTCTACAAGGAAGGTTATTACGGACAGCCGATCTCAATAAGAAAGCCGAAGACATTCGACTTTACGTGCCCAGTCGAGCTCTCACTTCTTGAAGCTCTCTACCTGCTCGAGAAAGAGAGAATAAAACTGATAAACAGCAAGACAAAGAATCAGATGACTGCCCGAGAGCTGCAGGATTATGCAACAAAAGTCTACTTCGAATTTGATGATAAATACGTTGTCTACAAAGATCTTAGGGAAAGAGGCTATGTGGTTAGACCGGGACTGAAGTTCGGTGCAGACTTTGGAGTCTACCAGCACGGTCCAGGAATAGATCACGCACCCTTCATAGTCCATGCTCTACCAAAAGGCACGACAATCAACCCAATAGAAACAGTGAGAGCAGGAAGACTGGCAACCACGGTGAGAAAGAAGTTCATAATAGCAACGATTCCTCCCTCAGGCATTGTGAACTATCTGATTTTTGAGTGGAGGAAAATGTAGACTTACCTTCGAAACGGATTAGTTGGTTTACGAATCTCTCAAGCTCCATTTCGCCGAGCGCCTTCTTTATGACTATTTATAAATAGCATCTGTGCTACTAGGAAATCATAGTGCAAGGTAAGAATGAAACGCCAAAGAGGATATGACAGCTGCATAATCGGGGAGTGTTGTTGAAATGCCGACAGACAAATCCAAGAACGCTCAAGAGATGTTGAACATTCTACAGAAGGCATACGGATCTCCTCCAAGTATAATAACGTTCACAGAGGACTACGTCTACACAATGTTTCCGACTAACCCTTCGGGAGACAAGTGGTTAGAAGTGTCCTTCATAACTCCTGATGGGACAATCGACAAAAAGGAACTGAGCTCAAAAGATGCCATAATGTACTTGATTAAAGAGATCGTGGAAGGATTAGCATCGTACTTCGACTTGCCTATAGTGAAAGACAAAGATTCGTTTGAGAAGGCCATTTCGCAGGTCAGGAGCGTTATGAAGTAGCTTATACTGATCGACCTACTTGAGATACGTGAAGTAAGTCCGTTTACTAAGATGGATCAAAAATTTTACTTATAGTTGTCTTGAGTGTTGAGAACACCGTTATCCTTATTCACAGATTTGGACTAATATGGAACTTAGGAGAGTTCGGACTTGGTGTTGCCAATTGGAGACTAGACTTTCTTGCCCGTACTGCGGGACTCCGGTCAAGGGAAATGAGAACTTCTGTAGGTACTGTGGTCGTTTGATTAAAGGAAAATCCTCAGCACCCGGATTTGAGGAAGAGACTTCTGCGCAATCAGCAGTTCCAGAGGATGTGCTTGAGCAGATCGACATCCGAGTTCAGCTTGGATCGATTGAAAGTAAACAGAAAGCTTTCAAGGAAGAAGTTGCTGAGATGGATTCCCTACTGAAAAATGCTGACATTCCGCCAAGCGAATACAAGGAACGCATAACGAAGATAAGAGATGAGAACACATCGCTCAAAGAGCAGAGAACCCAGCTCGAAGACAAGAAGAAGGCATTCCCATTTGAACAAGACAAGACACAGCTAGACGAACTCAGAGAGAAAATCGGCAAACTGGAGAAATTGCGATCAGCGAAGCAGATCACTGACGAAGCCTACAAATCTCTAAGCAGAGAGTACCAGCTGAAAAAGCGGGACCTTGAAAACATGATAATTACTGACACCAACAACCTCAAGGAGTGGGTCAATCTCCTAGGCATTGAAAGAAACTCTGTTAAGAAGCGACTAGATATTCTGTCAGCGAAGCAGGCAGTTGGAGAACTTCCTGACAAGGACTACACTGAAGAGAAAAAGAAACTTGAAGACAGACTAATGGTCACAGAGTTTGGGGTTGACTTTCTCAAGAAGTTTCTCTTGCCGACAAAATGATCACAGTCGTTGCGTGTTTTTCTGGTGTTAGAAAAACCTATATTATTAGCGAAAAGTAGCTAGCCTCGAATCTGCATGGAAAGCGACCCCAGCTTGAAGGGCCGAGGGAACCAGGTGGGGTTGAACTTGGATCAGAAAGACGAGTTATGTGTCCCTTTCTGCGGGTTTTGTCGATGCGGTCAAAGAAAAATGCCTGAGAGCATGGGGAATCGCAACCCATCGAAGATGCTTTACGAGGGGGTTGACGACTCATTCAAAGGATCGAGATGCGTCTATGCTGTTTATGCAAAGGGTAAGCTGAAGCCAGACAACTCTGGTGTCCCAGTAGAGAGAATCGCCCCCAGATCTGCGACAGTATTGTATAATACGAGTAAGCAGGAAAACTACCTGAGAATGGTCATCGACGCGATGAATGCTCCCAAACCAAAGATCCTCAGAAGAATTGAATCAAATGGATTTGAAGGGGAGTAGCAATTATCGAGATCCAATCGAAGATGGTCAGACGGAAAAACTTTAGAGTGAGAGATAGAGACTCCCCTGTTACGAAAGAAGGGCTCATATTCCGAGTTTATGGGTACCAACATCCTCCAAAAGGATGTGTATGTGACGTTGAATATGCCCCAGAGGAAATCTATCGCACGGACGATCCTCGTTCTATTCGCAAGTCATCGTCGGGGAACTACTACAAGTTTTTTGTAGATGGTGGTCTCAGATTCGTAGCGAAGAACTACCCTCAGTATCAATTGAACTACGAACCACTTCAGAGAAGACTGGTTGGACTAACATCAGACCAAATAACAGAATTGCGAAAACCCGAAGAAAAACTCGTCTCACTTCTAGAAAGAAGCCAGATACACGGGGATAAGTTGCTGCATTCCTTACAAGATGTCTTGGACATCCTCACTGAGCACTCTAGTCTCCATGTATCAGATTTCGGTGTATTCGGATCAATGCTACATGACTTCTATCACGTTGACTTTAGCGACATCGACCTCGTAATCTATGGGAGAAAGGCCACCAAGATTCTGAGAGACACGTTAAGAGAAATATACCGCGACCAGAGCCTGAATCTTATTAACGAATTTGACTATTGGACGGAATGGGCAGAAGGTAGACACTGGTTCTTCAGAGATATTTCCCTGAAAGAGTTCTGCGAACGATCAAAACAAAAGATGATATATTCGATATACAAGCCACCTAACGTTGGGAGAGACTTTAAGGTAGAATTTGAACCTGTAAGGGGATGGAGTGAAATCAACGAAGAATATGGCTCAGGCGCTCGGATTAGGAGTGTAGGTTGGGTAAGAGCAATTGCTGAGATTCTGGATGACTCAGATTCATTTTTCATTCCATCAATCTACACTATTGAAGTGATAAAACTCATCAGTGGACCACACTATGGTCCCATAGAAAAAATCAATTCGTTTGTTGAGGAGTTTAGAGGACAAGCAGATGTGGGAGAGAAAGTACTCGTCGAAGGTAACTTGGAGGAAGTCAATGACGCTAGGGGCAAAACTTACCAGGTAACGCTGACAAGGGTACCGAATTACTATAAGCAAGTTCTAAAGTCAGTATCTTCCTCCGATTTCCATTGAGCAAGACCAAACTCGTAGTCGAGGAGGGAAAACAATCTGGGATTAACCTCCGTACACGTGGGACTGTTCGGTCACGTTGATCATGGTAAAACCGAACTAGCGAGAGCACTAAGCGAGAAAGTCTCGACTGCCGGTTTGGATAGACATCCAGAAGCAAAGAGAAGGCAAATGAGCATCGACATAGGCTTCACAGCATTCACGTTGGCCAATTACTTGGTAACCCTAGTGGACGTTCCGGGACATGCAGACCTGATAAGAACCGCAGTGAGTGGTGCGAGTATAATCGACTCTGCAATACTTGTTGTGTCTGCAACGCAAGGCCCTCAGACACAGACGGGTGAACACTTGGTCCTATTAGAGAGCTTGGAAATACAGAGTGTACTAGTTGCTTTGACTAAAATTGACCTCGTAAATGAAACAAAGGTGACCGCAGTCAAAGAATCAATCCAAAACATACTATCTGATTCCAGGTTCAGAAATGCACCTATCGCGCCTGTTTCGTCTCTGAGAAGCTCAGGGATTTCAGAGCTGAAAGATCTTCTTTTGTCGATACTAACTATTCCGAAAAGAGATCCTCTGGGCAAGTTCAGAATGGTCATAGACCATGCTTTTCCAATAAAGGGTGTTGGAACAGTCGTGACAGGTACAATTGTTCGTGGAACGATAAGGGTGGATGAGGAGGTTGAGATATCGCCTGCAAACATCAGGAGCCGCGTGAAATCGATTCAAACATTTAAAGAACCAAGGAAAATGGCTGAAGCTGGTGATCGGGTTGGCATGGCGCTGCAAGGCGTTGATCACAGAGCCGTTCACAGAGGATACTACGCTTGTCTACTTGGTTCCCTGAAGCCAACTAGTCACATAATAGCCAAAGCTAAGATCAACAGGTTCTTCAACCGCGAGGTAAAACCAGGACTGGCCATGCATATGACTGTAGGTATGTCATCGGTTCAAGCAGAAGTATACCCTTACCGGTCTGAAGAGAACAAGGAAATGATCACGTCTGCGCAGGGGGGTGTTGAGTTCCAGATGTATCTGAGACCGCGGCAACCAATAATCGCTGAGCCTGGAGATAAGATTCTGCTTTCATTGCTGAGTTTGTCGCCGACAGCCCTAAGGATAGCCGCTAGTGGCATTGTCTTGGAAAGATTGCCCTCGCAGCCTCAACTGTGTATCTTTGATGAGAAAACTGGTATCGTTGCCAGGGTCCTTCGTGCGGGGAGCGTACTGATCGGAGGTCTGTCAAAGAGCAAGATCGGAGGAGAAAGGATCATAGGAGAGGGAATCACCACCGAAAGGGGTGTCAAAGGCATAGTATCTTCAACTTTCGGAACGAGGGGGCTGGTAGTGGCTGAGTTTGGTGAGATGCCTAACCTTGGAGAGAAAGTGTCACTGAAGCGCTATCGGGAATTGATTTTAGGTTGAAGATCATTATCTTAGAGACTGACTTTCAGTTAGATGGGAACTATTAGTATAGAAAGGTCAACTGAGGTACCTGATTTGGACAAGTTTGAGGATTACCTTAAGGGGCTCATACCTCAAAACATGCTGAAACGCTCATTCATGGCCCTTAATACGCAACTTGACCTCGTTAGAGAACTTCTTCAACAAAGGAGAATTCCGAAGTCAGGCTGGGGCGATGATATCATCGCCTTCTTTCTCAAGCTTCTATCAATGATGGACGTTGATAAGGATCTCGAGAATGTGCGAGTGGGCGAACGAGAAGCGAGAGTCGCTTCGCCCCTGACCTCCGAGTTGGCGTCAGGGTTCTGTCACGGCGTTGGACGAAGTGGTGCACTCTTGGCTCCACAGCCGAAGGCTCCTGGTGCGTCAGTTCTCTACGAGTTGTCGAATATCTTGGCCTTGGATGCAATGAAGAGGTTTGGTGCTCCTAATCTTAAGTCAGCCATTGTGATTCCCATGGCTACTGGCATGTCAATAGCACTTACCTTGGCAACGGTGAGAGACTCGACCAACGGAGGACAAAACGTTGTGGTATATCCAAGAATAGACCATGACTCACCTCTGAAAGCCTTGAGCCTTGTGAACATGAAACCCAGAACTGTTGAAGGAAAAGTTTATGGAGACGCCGTGCGCGTCCCGCCAGAAGATGTAACTAAAGCCATCGACGATCAGTGCTGTGCAATTCTCTCTACGACAACTTTCTTCCCGCCAAGAGAACAGGACTCCATCAAGGAGATCGCTAGGATTGCCTCGGAGAAGAATATCTTCCACGTTATAAACAACGCATATGGAGTGCAGAGCAGAGAAATCATGCGAGAAATCAATCTCGCAATGAATGCTGGACGAGTAGATGCGGTAATACAGAGTACGGACAAGAACTTCTTAACACCTGTCGGAGGAGCAATTGTGGCATCCCCAGATGAGAAATTTGTTGAGAAAGTGGCATCACATTATGCGGGACGGGCTTCTTCTGCTCCTATCTACCAGTTCTTAGCCGCCATCCTCTCGCTTGGAATCGACAAATATGAGAAACTCCGTGATATTCAGCAGTTAAACAAGAAGCTTCTTCAGAAACTCCTTGCAGAGATGGCTGACTCTCTTGGAGAACGCCTTCTTAACACTAATAACCCCATCGCGAGTGCGATGACGATTTCCAGGGTCGATCCGAGTGTTCTCGGAGGGATCTTATACTCTTTGAGGTTGAGCGGACCAAGAGTGGTTCCAGCGGGGAATTGGGGTTCCTGCTGCAACAATTACCCGTGCCAGTATGTAGTGATGAATGCTGCCATAGGATCACAAGAAAATGACATAACATTGGCAGTAGAAAAGCTGAGGCAAGGGATAAATCAGACTTTGAAGAAGAAGATCCAGGGAAAAAGCACGTGACATCAATTACTGATTTCACGCGAATTGCATTTCCTCATTCAACAGGAATAGAGAGGAGTGGAAGATCGTGTCGGAGGCTCCTGATTGGAATAGGATCACGTCTGGGTTCGCCTGCAAAACTGAGGTTTTCCCGATTGATGATCTTGGTGCGCAATGTATTTTCGCAATCACCTATCATTCCGTGACGTCGATTAGAAGCAGGTGCTATGAGAATGTAGGGACAGTAACTGGTGATCGATCTTCTTTTGTAGGCGAGGCGATCATATCCTCAAAAACAGCCTCAGATCGGCAACTTCTGGTAAAGCTCTTCACAACTTCGAGCGGTGGAATCGAGCTGATGGTATGCTCAGACGAACCCGAAGAACCGCAACACCAACTCGCCGAGTACAAGGAGAGAATAAAGACCCTGACGGAGAAAGTAAAGAAAATGGATGAAACGGAAAAGGGAAGACTATTCGAAATAATAAAAGTCGAAATGAAGTTGGACAAAGCCATAGACAGTATCTTATCAAAAACACTCGTTGGCATTATATACCCGACGATTGGCATTATCAGGGAGACTCTGATCAGGACGCTTGAAGGATTTGACCCCATACACATTGAGACGTGCGAGGTAATGGAGATGCTACACACCCACCCTCAGGGCATTCCTTTGGACAATGACAGATCCAGGGTAGTAGCAGTCAAGGCGCTAGACTGGAGGAGGAGAATCTCTAGGATAGTGGATGGCACGCCTCATCTCGCAAATTGAAGGTTGGCGGCGCCCGAGGAGACTCTCGCTCCCGCATTGTCGGGCGAATCGAACTCCACACCAATCAGAACCATCATACGCAAGGTTTTTCTGGTGTACCGGATTTGAAGTCCAGTGCTTGGGAATAGGCAACATCCAATCTCGATGCCGGATTGAATGCTTCCACCCCCGCTGTCGGGCGCCAAGTGCTTTCAGTCAACACGTGAGATGCCATAGTAATATAAAGTCGTTTCCTCGTTATCCTAGAAACTTGAATATTCACAAACAGGTAGCAAACTTATCTCGAATCTGAACATCATGTCCAAATTCTTGTCCTTTCCAAAAATCGGAGGATAAATGACAAAATGAACTTGAAACCCATAGCCGAGTCTATCAAGAGTTATGTTGGCGTGAAGAGGAAAACGCCAATTGTGGAAGTCACTAGAAGGATGAAATCCACGATTAGTGCCGCAATTCCTTTCGGTGCAAAGGTGATTGAATCGTTTGGTGAAGACTGCGCCGTGATAGATATCGGGTACAAAGATAACTACTTGCTTTTCAAAGCCGAAGAAATATGGGACAGACTGATAGATGCTGATCCAACATTTGCTGGATACTGTTCGGTCTTGGTTAGCGTCAACGACATTACCGCCAAAGGTGGCACTCCAATTGCGATGGTAAACACGTTAGCTGCGACATCCAGTGACATCAGAAACAAAATTGTTGAAGGTATTACGGAGGGCTGCTCGAAATTCAATGTCCCAATGGTTGGGGGGCACCTTAGCCCAGAAGCATCGGCAAATAGACTCAGCGTTTCAATAATAGGCATGGTTCGCAAGAAGTCTTTGATCAGAAGCAATACCGCGCAGCCAGATGACCTGATAATAGCGGCTGTTGACCTAGATGGGCGTTTTCATAAAGCCTTCAAGACTGCCTGGGACACCACCACCCATAAATCGAAAGCAGAGGTTGAAGATCGTTTGAGAGCGATGCGCGAAATTGCGAAGGACAATTTGGCGACCGCCGCGAAAGACATAAGCAACCCGGGTATCGTTGGAACGCTAGGGATGCTCCTAGATTCGAGCAACCTCGGAGGAGAAATAGACCTGACCAACATCCCAAAGCCACCAGGCGTTGACATGGATCAATGGTTGAAGGCGTACCCTGGTTTTGGGGTGATATTGACGTCAGACCCGAAGAAAGCAGATCAATGCGTCTCTATTCTCTCAAAGCACGGAGTCGTCTCCAAGCTTATAGGCAAGGTCGTTAATTCAAGAAAACTTCTCATTTCGGATGGTGAATCCTCAGTCGAGGTCTTCGACTTCAATATAGACAAACTTTCAGGGAAGCCATCAGACTGACCATAGAAGATAGGCGCGGCGGTTTCTCTGCTTATGAGGATAGCCTTAAAAAGGGAGAAGTCTTAACTCAGAAGGTGTCTTGTGTCTGAAGGCGAAACCGACTGCATGAATGTGGTGCTCGGGAAAATGGGAAAAGTCAAGAAGGGCGCTCATTGCGACGTTGATGGCTGTAACGAGATTGCCGTCAGATCGCTGTCAAAGTCATCTGCAGGCGGCTCTTTGAGTGACGCTGGTCTTGAAGTGAAAAGTCCGGGAAATCGCTTTTTCATATGCGACAGGCATTACAAACGCTTGAAGAAGAAGTTGAAGAAGACAAGGAAAGTCGAGTCGCTGAGGTTCGAAAAACCATTCTAGAGAAATAGCAATCCCTAATTCATGCTAATGTTTCGACACAAGCGAAAGATCGCTCTTTCTTCCAAATCCTTTTTGCATCAGAGGTAGCATTATTCGTCGGGTGTTTCATGACTCGGTGTCGTATTTTGGGGATTTGAGGGAGTAGCTTTATAAAGCTCTCTAATGCTTTATAAATGATCTTTATAAGGGAGAAACAAATCGTTTTAAGAGCTTCAATTGCAGCGAAGACGTCTTGATTTGAGGAGCAGATTCCTGCATTTGGGCCAAAAGGAGGAATATCTGTTGTTACAGTCACTTCCTAAACCGAAGATAAGAATAGAAAACGTGGTTGCTTCAGTAGCTGTTAATCAAAGAATTGATCTTGACAAAGTTGCCCGTTCACTACTCAATGTAGAATATGACCCCGAGCAGTTTCCAGGATTAGTGTATCGTCTCAAGAAACCAAAGACGGCGACTCTCATTTTCAGTTCCGGCAAAATGGTTTGCACTGGGGCAAAGAGCGAGGCGGAGGCAGGAAGAGCCGTACATAGGATAGTGGAGCATCTACGCGAAGCTGGGATCCAGATAACTGGCGAACCCATTATTACCGTTCAGAATATTGTAGCATCTGCTTCTTTAGGCGCCGAGTTGAACCTTGAGCTGGCCGCATACAGCTTGGAAAATGTCATGTATGAACCAGAGCAATTTCCTGGTCTGATTTATAGGATGAAGGAGCCAAAAGTTGTCATTCTACTCTTTGGGTCAGGAAAGCTAGTCTGTACAGGCGCAAAGAAGGAAGAAGATGTGTACAGAGCTGTCGACAGCGTTAGGAAGACCCTTATGGATCTTGGAATAATGAAACTGAAGCCAGCGCCAGCCGTGCCAGAGGAGGAAACTGGAGCGACTCAAGAAGAGTCCGTCGAGAAACCAGAATTGGCGGAAGTGAAACAAGATCTAGGCAAAGAAGAAGAATCCAAACCTGAAGAAGAATCAGTAGGTAAGGATTCAGATATTGAACGAATAGGTTAATTCTCAATTGTAACTGTCCGCAGAATCCGTTTCGCAAATCAAATGCTGGTGAAGGTGTTCAGCGATTTGAGCCGGCAAGAAGTAGAGTACAAGGTTGAATATCCATTCTTGAAAGGCCCTCAGCTGAAGATAACTGTCGTTGGTGAGCCCGCCGTGGGAAAGACCACGCTGGTGAGAAATTTCACGGGAAAACAGTTGCATGACGAGTATATCCCTACACTGGGAGTGGAGATAACTGTAAAGAAGATGAATATTGGCAAAACACAGACAACGCTATTAATGTGGGATCTCGCGGGTCAACCTCAGTTCAAGATAGTCCGCCCGTCTTACTACAAGGGGTCTGCAGGGGTAGTCTTCATGTTCGATGTTACTCTACCACATACGCTGGGGAAAATCGATGACTGGGTCAAAGAGTGTTTTAGTGTAATGAGCCGTGTTCCGGCAGTGTTAATTGGAAACAAGATCGACTTGAAAGACAAGAGGTTGGCAGATCGTTCAACCGCAGAAGCGCGAGCCTCAAGATTGGGATTGCAGTACTTTGAGACATCAGCAAGGTTGGGTCAGAACATAGAAGCTCCATTGAAGTGGCTGGTATCAAAGATCTTCGAATAGTATCGACGAATACTATCTGGGGTTGGATTTCATATATTTATATGCGAGAACCGAAAGCTTTATATACTTATCCCTCCGCGGTAAAGGTTACTTGAATCATTAGGGTCAATACTCTCGAAGACTAGGTTTTTAGAGTGAGATGCAACTCGGGTGGTAGTGTATTTCATCGAGTACACTTGAGCATCGCTGAACCCCTGTTGAGAGAGGAGATAACCCATGAAAGACACAGGAGGTGTAGAAAAGGAGATGGCTGGCGAAGTGATCGGCAGTAAACCAGAGGCAGCAGAGGAAAAGGACCAGACGACAACAATCGAGGCTTGCCCTGAATGCGGCAGCACGGTAATCTACAGGGACCCAACTAGAGGAGAAATCATTTGTGGAAATTGTGGAATCGTCATATCTGAGAGATATATAGACCAAGGTCCTGAGTGGAGAGCCTTCTCATCCGAAGAGAAGGAAGGACGAAGTCGAGTAGGAGCGCCAACTACATTTGCAATGCATGACAAAGGTCTCAGCACTGTCATAGATCGAAGAGACATAGATGTCTACGGAAACAAGTTGGTTCCGAGCAGAAGAGCGCAAATATACAGGCTCAGAAAGTGGCAAATTAGGTCGATGGTTCACAACTCAGTTCAGAGGAACTTGGCGACCGCTATGAGCGAACTTGACAGACTTACAAGTCAGCTCGGCATACCCAGAGATATCAAGGAGACTGCAGCAATCATCTACAGGAAAGCCCTTGAGAGACGACTTGTGAGAGGAAGAACCATTGATGGTGTCACTGCGGCAGCAGTTTACCTGGCTTGCAGGTTGCACCATGTTCCCAGAGCGCTTGAAGAGATAGCTACCCATACGCATGCAGGACGCAAGGAGTTGGGTAGAAGCATAAGGTTGATCCTCCACACGTCAGGAATAGCGATTCCAAGACCGAAGCCACAGGATTTCATTCCGAGATTTGGTGAGGATCTTCGTATGTCAGTGAATTCTCAGCGACGCGCTGTGGAAGTAATAGACAAAGCTCAGATCATGGGTCTGACTGCGGGAAAGGATCCAACAGGCATGGCGGCTGCAGCGCTTTACATAGCGGGCCTCATAGAGGGAGAACGAAGAACTCAACAGGAAGTGGCGGCAGCAGCTCACATAACTGAAGTCACCGTGCGGAACAGGTACAAAGAGATGGTTCAGAAACTCAACCTGAAGGTTGAGGTCTGAGAGCTGTCGTCTAGAGGTGTCATTTTTTCATTCTTAACATCTCTTCCTTCCCTCCTCTTGACTGCTATCTGCTTGTTGCGATTTTTTTGTGCCTCTGCAAGAGAAGATAATATATCGCCTGAAAATGTAGTACACGCGTTCATAATTCCCATTCTGGGTCAGAGGATCAAAGATGCTAATGATCATTCTCTGTGGATTACCTTGTTCAGGCAAGACTAAAGTTGCTACTCTACTGGCAAGGAAACTGGAGTCTAACTACGGATTGCCCACATTAGTAGTTGATCCAGACAGAATTAGAGAAATGGTTCCCGCCATGGAGCAACACTACGACCCAAAAAGAGAGCCTTTTGTATACTCTCTCAATCTGCTTCTAATCGAGGAAGGTTTGAAGCATGACAACATTGTGATTAGTGATGATATGAACTACTATGAATCGACTCGGCATAGACTCGCACAAGTTGCTACAAGACATGGAGCGAAGTACATCATCGTGTACCTGACAGTGTCTCTCGAAGTTGCACAAGAACGTAATGCAGCAAGGGACAAACCTATACCTATTGAAATAATCTCGGAGACAGCGAAGAACTTCGATCAACCGGGCACTAAGTACAAATGGGACAGACCAGCTTTAGTCATAGATTCCGAAAAATCCACTGCAGAAGACGCAGTAGAGCAAGTTATTCGTATGGTACTCTCAAAGATTAAGGAGAAATCAGTTCGCCGAAAAGGAACAGAGCACATTTCCGGTTCAACTCATGACGAAGGCCATGCTCAGAAATCCCCCTTCAAAAGGAATCTGGACAAATCGACAAGGAGGATCTTGAATGGCATGATCTCAGCTGGAAGTCTCCAAGTGAGACTCTCCAAGGAAGCTAGCAAACTTAGAAGAGCATTCATTAGTGAGATATCCAAGGAACCCATGAGTATAGCAGATGCCGAGCAAGAATTCAGAAAGAGAGTCAGCGAGCTTATCCGGGGGCGAACCTAGCCTGCTACCCACCGAGAGTCACGCCGAAGGAATTCAACAGTGGATCCCTCGTGATGGAGACGCAATGCTGACCGAAGAAGGATTCATTTTCTACGTGATAGGGTATCTTCATCCAATAGAACGGGTTGTCTCATATCTGAAATATGTTCCGAAGAAGCTGGCGAAGGAATTCAAATTAAGATGGCTCCCCTACGAATGGAACCTAGATAACGTAAAACTGGTCAGGCCAGAAAAGCTCTATACACCTGACAACTATGGACGCATAATCAAAGTCTTTGAAGACTATCACCCCGAATATGTAGTTTATGATCCAAACCTCAAGAAATCGATCTTAATGACTCCGAAATCCTCGATTGAGGCAGTGTATGAACCATCTTTAAGCCTCGCCAAACTGCTTGAAAGGAAGAACAAGGGGACCCTCGACAGCTTGGAGACTGCCGCCATCGAGATGATCGAGTATCTCTCAAAGCAGACCGGAGTACTCATGAGTAGCTTTGGCATACATGGCTCGATTTCCCTAGGGATGCATAATCCACAGAGCGATATCGATATTGCAGTGTATGGTGCTGGTAACTACCGTGAGGTCATGAGCTATCTGCACGAAGTTCGTGGAAAAGGAAACCAGTTTGTCTTACTCGAGGAAAACATGTTCGATATATTGAGAAGAAATCGTTTTCTCTGGAATGGGAAGAGAGTCGTACTCAATGCCATCAGAAAACATGAAGAAATAAGGGAAAAATTCGGTCAGTTCACCTATCTGTCAACTGGTCTTAATCTCTCATTTCTATGCGAAGTGACGGAAGACTGGGAGTCCGTGTTCCGCCCAGCAATTTACAGGATCTCGCAATATGAACCCCTTGATGAACAGTCAGAGATCGAAGACAACAAGAAACCCTCTGAGGTAGTGTCCATGATAGGAGAATTCAGGGGAATCGGCTCCATAGGAGACAAAATGAAAGTATCAGGGTCACTTGAGGCGGTAGAGGAGACTGAAACAGGGAGAGTCGGCCACTACAGGGTTGTAGTAGGAACGGGCGAGCTGAAACCTCAAGAGGAATTCGTCTGGCCTACGCGACTTCCAACAATAGGCAGCCACCCGTAACTAATGTCGTCAGGTTGGAACCCGATTTTGCTTTTTCGCGCATCTTGGATGCTTCTTCCCTGAAGATCAGAACTATGATCAAGGCTAGTATTGGGATAACTATCAAGACTCCTCCATCCCTTAAGAACAGGAATATGTATCCAATCCAAGGTATTGTGAGAATTACTTTGCCGTAGACCCTATCCTGGTCGACCCATCCCGAGCCTTTGCCGTAGTCCCAGCCATCTGGCGGCTGATTATTGTCCCCCTGTGTTCTGAACCAGTAGGTGCCATTGTCATATATCCGGTCGATAATTCTATGTATGACTGGATCTGTCGGAAGGTTATGAGCTATTTCCCATTCGTGGACATCGATTACGATAATGTCGCCCGTTCGTGTAGTATGATTTCCAACGACATATTGGTCAGCGGAAACGTTCCGGATTACGCATACATCTCCAACGTTAAGTGTTGGCACCATACTCGTAGAAACCACTACCACAACAGGAATCGGAGTGCCCATCGCTACTTGTAGTGCTACATTCGCCCCGAAAACCCCGCCACCAATGATCACAAAAAGCAAGATGATTTTGGCTGCTTCCTTCATTTGGGATTTCTTCACCTTGGGCAAATCGTCTCAACACCTCTGGTAGCAGTGGTCAGCATCGGTTTCTGGATTCAGACAGACAACGAATTACATGTGTATTAGTGTTTTCCTTAATTAGATTCAGTCTGTTACTTTTCCATATCTCTTATCCCACTTTTCTAGGGCTAAAGCAAGCTCGCTATGAGTCTTCCCGTAATCCTCTAAGGAGACATTTTTCATAACTGCGTCAATGGCTTGTCTCATTGCCATTGCCCCGCTCTTGGTTCCCATCGGATGTCCGTGGATTCCTCCTCCTGCTTGGATAACCAAGTCCTTCCCTAACGCTTCAACATTGTCAGGAACTATGCCGGGGTGCACTCCACCTGACGCGACGGGAAATGTGGTTTTGATTCCAACCCATTCGGAGCGAAGGAAGTCGTTCGTTTCTCTCACCGCCTCGCCTCCCCTGTCCATTTTTCCCGCTGCTGTTCCAGTGTGCAGTTGGTCTCCTCCCGCTAACCGAGCAAGCTTAGCTAAGACCATCATGGCTATGCCATGTTTCGGGTTTCTGTCAAGTGCTGCATGCATGGTTCTGTGAACATGTATTGGAACATTGAAGGAGTCCTCGGATGACAATGCTTGTAGTGCCGAGAATCCTGCAGTCAGGAAGTCAATCATCAGGCAGTTTGCTCCGTTGTCTATTGCCACTTGAGCTAGCTTCATCATTCTTTCATGATATGCCGACACGTTTACAGCGTAGAGGACTTTTCTGCCAGTCTCTCCCTTAACTCTGTCAAGCTTCTCCATCACAAAAGACACCCTTTTTTCAAGGGGGCAGAAAGACTGGTTCGTGAGAGTCTCATCGTCTTTGATCAGGTCGACTCCACCCATAGCTGCTTGATAAGCAACTTCAGCGGTCTGCCGCGGACTTAAGCCCACTTTAGGTTTGATTATGGTTCCAACATGCGGTCTCCCTTCTTTAGTCGTTCCGATTATTTTTCTAATTCCATCAATTCCAAATCTTGGCCCAGAGAAGCTCTTTATGTAGTCTTTGGGTAACTCAACATCCTGTAACCTGACATTTCTCAGTGGTGCGAGTCCGAATAGGTTGCCAGCAATTACGCTCAGCAGGTTGGGGATACCGGACTCAACGTCAAAGAGCTCAAGTGGGAAGGCTAGCTTGATTGTACCTTCGTTTCCTTTTTGGTACTCAAAGACCTTGCCTGAAAGTCTCTTCACATTTTCCTTAGAAGTTGAGACCTCGGTCCAGGTGCCTGTGCTCTCCTCGATGGCGATTTGTTCGCCCGCTTTCAGAGTCGAGAAATCTGCATCAACGTAGTAAGTCGCTATCACGTTGTTGTCTGGATCCACGTCAGAGGGTTCTGTCACGAAGGTTGGATCGACACTATCGATGTTGCCCATAACACTGTTCACCTGTCATCAACCATTCGTATTCTACAAGATGTATAACTCTTCTGGAGTCAGCCATCCATATTCTTCTGAGAGAACTTGAATCGCGCCTTGAGGTGGAATCACGCCTTTTTCGGTGACAATCATGTCAACGTATTCGGGTGGGGTTATGTCGAAAGCTGGGTTATGAACTTTTATGTTTCCAATATTGCTCAGGATGTCTGCGTTAATTACTTCACTCCAAGGTCTCTCTTCTATCTTGATTAGCTCCCCTATGATCGTCTCAGGACTGAACTTAATTGTCTCAGTTCCAACAATAAATGGGATCGAGGCCTCCTTGGCTGCCAGAGCTACTAGTGAAGTTCCGATCTTGTTCACGAGCGCGCCATTCGCGGCGATAGCGTCAGCTCCCACAATAACCTTGTCGATTTTGTCAATGAAATGCCTCACAGCATTGTCACATATCAAAGTAACATCGATACCTTCTCTACTAAGAATCTGAGAAGTAATATGCCCCTGAAACAAAGGTCGAGTCTCTGTAGCGAAAACCTTGATACTCTTACCTTGCCTATTGGCTGTTTTAATGATCTCAATAGCAGTCGCAGAATTACAGTGAGTCATTATCGTCTCATTTTTCTCTATGAGCTTGCTCCCATACTCCCCTATCTTCGTCACAGCCTCTTCCGAGTTCTTGATGAATTCCTTGCTAGTGCTTATGACGTGTCTCTTGAGCTCCTCAAGCGAATAGCTGGCATTAACGCCTTCTCTTAGTTTCTTCATGACAAACCTCACGCTATTGGGAAGAGAAACAGCAGTAGGTCGAGTTGCTATCAACCTTCTTGCAGCCATTAGCATTTCTTCAACAAACTCCTCCCGGCTAGTCGCAATCGACTTCGAAGATGTGATAGCAAGAGCACTCGCGGCAGCCATCGCTATTCTACCCGCACCTCTTATTTTCATAGACTCAATGTCTCGGGCAATACGTTCAACTTCTTCATCCAAAGTCAACCTGCCACCTCTTCTTTCTCGAAATATCCCTGGTCAAAAATCTAGCGATTCCTAGGTGTAAGATCATCAGATAACTTATTAAAAGATGCTCAACATACAAAAGATATATTACTCTTCAAGGTAATCCCCACTCCACTTTTTCGAGTGGCATGCACCTGTTTGATTGAAGGGGGCTAGGCAAGTGCGAGACGAGGCGTCCAGTACAATAAGTGACATCGTAAAAAGAATAAGAAGTAGAGAGATCTCTACGGCAGACGATACGGCCAATGCGGCAGCATATGCTCTGCAAAGGTCAGCACTGGCGATCACCAAGAATAGTCCCGAAGAATACTTGGATGAGCTCAAGAAGACGGCAAAGATACTTTCAGAATCTCGTCAAACCTCTGCTTCTCTTCAGAACTCAACTCGGTACGTCATCTATAGAGCTACGTTAGCGGCAAAAAACAGTGGTACGGTGGAAGATGTAAGACAATCAGCGGTAGATGCAGCCAAGACCTTTCGAATTCGAATTGATGAGGCCAAAGCGAAGATAGGGGAAATAGGTTCGAAGAGAATAAGCAATGGTGACGTTGTCTTCACTCATTGTTACAGTACCTCAGTTCTTTCGATACTGAAGAAAGTCAAAGAGGAAGGAAAAGAAGTGAAGGCCATTGTTACTGAATCTCGACCTGCACTTGAAGGCAAGAAGATGACTCAAGAGATCCTGAGAATCGGCTTCCCAGTGACTTTCATAATCGACATCGCGGCGAGGGTATTCATGCACGATGCAGATAACGTCCTTGTGGGCGCTGAAGCCATCGCGGTGAATGGTGCAATAGTCAACAAGATCGGCACATCAATGATAGCCACGGTAGCACATGAGGCCCGAGTGAGAACGTTGGTAGCAGCTGGGACCTACAAATTCTATCCCGAATCGATACTTGGACAGCGAATCACGATAGAAGAAGAAGACCCCTCTAAGATATACGATGAGGAGCGACAGGAGAACCTTACGATCAGGAACCCTCAGTTCGACGTCTGCCCTGCAGAATACATCGATGCTATAATAACTGAACGAGGAGTGATCCCTCCACAAGGAGCCTACTTCCTCCTGAGGAAGATCTTCGAGGAAGAATACGGATTCAAAATCTAACGAGCTTCCAAGCCTTTAAATACTTACTTGAACAAAAAGTTAAAATTGAACCAAAGGATCACCTTTTAGGGAAGTATCTGCTGATCGCAAACCTATCATGGTTGCTTGGTGAACCAAAAATGTCCGCACTAATATCAGGTCTAGGCATGTTATTCATATTCTTTGGCATAATCATGGTGATTTGGCTAGTAATGCAAGTAGAGTACACTGTCAAATTCTCCTTGTTCAAGACATCCGCGACAGTCACAATCATGTCTCTACTGCTAGGATTCGGCATTCAATTCATTCTGGTTTCTTCATATTTCTAGCACGACAAGGGGAAATGACACTTATACTAAGGAACGATCCTAGTCTTATTTGCCGTCTCACATATCATCACTCAATTCTGTGCCAGAACACAAACTAGGTCACTCTTATCATCGTTTCAGAAGAAGAGGGGAGAAACATTGAGTAGCTGGATTAAGAAGGAACTGAAGGGCGGAAAGCATTATCCGGGGGGAGACGAAGTCCAAGTCGATAAAAATATTCACGACCTGAATGAAGAGTTCAAAGTAATTTATGGTGAGCTCAGCCAGAAGGTTCTGAAGGTCCCCATATCATTCGCGAAGAAAATAGCTGAAAACCATGGCGTGCCTCTCGCCCTCGGACTTGTTTCATACCAGATCGACCAAGATGGAATACTCTCCGCCGAAACCGTATGTGAGCTTCTAAAAAGAGAGTATGGAAGACTAAACTCTGTAGACTACCCCGTACCACCCATAGAATCATCCCAGCTTGACTTCGCCATCAGAGAGGGAGAATGGATAGAATACCTTTACAGAAGATTCAGCCGACAGATAAGTGACCAGACAGCAACCCTCAGTACATTAGAATCGCTTCTTACTTCAAAAGAGATCCCGTTTGAAAAGGTCTCTTTAATCATTTATGACAGACGGAAGATCACACGAGGTCTCATAACACCAGTCATCCACCGATGGATTACCTCCCATAGACAAGGTAACGCACTTCTTGGGTCGTTGGTGATAGTCGAAGCAATTCTGAAAAGCCCCAACAAACTGGAAAAAGCAAAACTTTTCCTTTCAAGGAAAGTAGAAGAAGTCCGATCAATGCTGAGCAAGTTGAAATCAGCTTTGGGCGCAGTCAATTTAGAATCTTGGTCCAGCAGAGAAGTCGAACCAGTGAAAAAGATCGCGCTTGAAGTGGAGAAAGCTCTATCTGACATCGAACTACCGCTTGAGTCAATGTCCAAGGAGAGCCTAGCCGAACTCATCGTACAACTGATGGTAAAGGAAGCAGCCTCTTCTGCATCAATCGAGAAGGGGAGTTATCTAGTTGTCACGTCACCAATTCCAAGTCACGGTGAACTCCATCCACTACTGGGAAATCCCTATGATTTCTTGGAGCGGGACATTAGACTAGCTAAGCAAAGAGAAGACTCGCATGAGTTTCTTCAGAAGACAGTTCAGAAGGTCCATAGGATATTGGCGGGTGAAACCAAGCAACCTATCGAGGTAGCTGTTGATATGATACTTCAAATGCATGACCGTTTCACCATGAATAAAAAACCAAGGGTAGAGGAATTGCTCCCAAAGTTAGAGCGTTTCGTGCACAAGGAGCAAATGGAAGACCCGAAATCAACAGAGAGGGTTGACTTAGACTCATTATGCGACTTCATGACAGACTACTTCCTTGATAACTTCTTCAAACCAAAGAGTGCCGTCGTGGGGGAGATCAGTACAAAAGATCAGAACCAAAACTAGTGCCATATGTTATATCCGAGTAGACCCATAGGAAAAGGACAGTATATTATTCAGGGGAGTTAAAGTTGTCCCGTCAGCAGAAAGTTGTGTACTGGCTCGTAGACTTCACTATTCCAAATTTCACGTCGCGATTTGGGCGAGATAGGCTCGATGGAAAGCTCTTGGTTGCCTCCAGACAACTCTGGACGCTGATCTTGGAAGAACGAGTAAGATCGGCACTAATCGGTCCAGGCTACGTCAAGGGAACCATCAAGAAGACCACAGGAGAAATTGACTTCGACCAAGCGATTTCTGGAGTAATATTCGATCCAACTGAGCTTAGACCTTGGGAACCTCTTCCTCTCGTGAACATAATCTCGCCTGAGGTTATAGATCCCCTGACAGAGTCGTCAAAGGCGGAAATAGAAAGTTACGTAAAGAGAGTCATGATGGCGCGAGGAAACCCCCTCGTCGAAAAGAAGATTGCAGAGGTCAAACCTCTGGCCACAATCCCGAAAGTCGAATACACAACAACCTCAAAAGTGAAACTTGAGATTAGATTCACAAGTGGTTTGGCCAAAGCGAGATTTACATTGGGCGGAGTTCACAGGAAAATCTATGCACCCTTTACAGATGATCTATTGAAAGGCAGGTATGACGACGCAAACAAGGTGAGAATTCTGTGGGTTGACAAACGGGAACTAATTTCGCCTTCGAAGCAGTCTCTTTCGGAGTGGAGCATCATCGAACAAAGCTCTGAACGAAGTGAGCCAGAGGACGGATTTAGTCAATTAACAGGTGAGTACAAACGAACACTCGACTTCATCAAGGCCAATTCCTCATCCTACATCCTCCTATAGCCCAACTTGGCGTCCTCAACGGCTTGCTCCGAGTTCGCAAGTAGACCCCGAATTCCTTTGACTTTCGGTAAAAGATTTTAAAGTCGGGAAACAATACTACACTTGTCAGCGTTTGCGCACAACTTGTGAGATTCGCAAGATGGATTCTCGCGCTATTAATACCTTAACGTATGGTTGGGAGGAACTAACTATCCATGCCTAAAGGATTGGTGATACTGCACTGGGATGACGCCACGGGGCCAGTTGTAGGAGAGCACTATCCGAATGAACGTTTCTATAATGAAGGCAACTTGATTACAGCCTTCAGCAGCGCCGCAATGGCTGGGACAACGGGTTTCCAAACCCTAAGAATAGGAAACTCTAACATTGCAAGCTTCTACACAGGAATGGCTGTGAGAGGAAGACCACAGTACATGGTCGCCATAGTACTTAGACAAGACGAAAACGGTGAGAAATATAGAGACGCGCTTGACAGGGTATCGGGCAAACTAATTGCG
This sequence comes from Candidatus Atabeyarchaeum deiterrae, assembly GCA_037310415.1. Lineage (GTDB taxonomy): Archaea > Asgardarchaeota > Atabeyarchaeia > Atabeyarchaeales > Atabeyarchaeaceae > Atabeyarchaeum > Atabeyarchaeum deiterrae. The sequence continues at coordinate 195,112 of CP147780.1, read as the reverse complement.
CGTCGGACTCAGGAAAGCTTCCCGAAGCTATTGACTGATTCATTCAAATGGATATCCCTCCGCGTACGGATTGACTCAGGAGAAGTAAAGAACACAGGGGAAACTAAGAAACAGCTTGATACACTAGAAAGGGAACTGGCTTGATTGACCAGACTGCTGTAGCATGAGAGAATCTGGTAAGATTCTACTCTCTTGTGTCCCGAAACGAGGTTCTTATGATCTACTGATAGCAACCCGCTGATTTGCCGTGTTGCGATTTCCCTAATCAAAACGGAATCTTGATATTCTACTTTCCCTACATTACTTCTGTAGAAAAAACGACTGCAGGACTGGGTCAACGAAGCGTTCCGAAGCGATAAGACCGGAAAGCAGATTTAACCTAATAGTATGATCCACGAAGTCGGAAGGGGTCTAAAGCAAATGCCAAAAGGAATCATTGCCGTCAAATGGGACGACACCAAAGGCACAGTACTAAGGGCGAAACACCCTGGGGACCTCCAACTGACCCCTGACGAGATGATGAGAATATTCACCTCACATGCCATGGGGGAGGGAAAAGCTGGCTTCATGTCCATGAAGCTCGAAACCATGAATGTTGCAAGCTACTACACTGGTCTGGCAGCCAGAGGAGAAGCTCAATACTACATAGCACTTCTTCTAAGCGCTGAGGAAGATGCAGGAATATTCGAGGAACCATTAACGGAATCCGCCAGGGAACTCGTTAAGAGAATAGCTGCGAACGATTTCCAAGACCTCCTCATGAAGAATTATGAGTCACTCTCAGTCTATGTGAAATTATCCCTCGAACAAAGACTTGCCTTGATACTTCTCGATCCCGCAAGGAAACTTATCTTCAAGAAATTGGCAGAAGGATGTATGGCAAAGATCGAGCTGCAAGAATGGCTTGAACAAGAACTTGGAACTTCGGTATCTGACATAGACCTCCTCCTCGTGCCATTGATAAGGACTAATCTCATTAGAAAAGCAGTTGTTGAAGGTGTGACAGGCGACTGCATTTTTCTAATCAGAGATATGTTTGCAACATTCGCGCCACCAGAGACAGTAATGACGAGAATACTGAAAGGCGAAATAAAGGGAAACTTGGGAAAATCTGTGAGGGGTGAAATTGCCGACTTCTTCAAGCAATACAAGGTCTCTGATGACGCAGTCGGCGAAGTAGCTCAGATACTTGGTGACACGAATCTCTACAAATTAGTGACTCTGCTCAGAGATAACTTGGCGAAGAAAGAACAGCTTGCCACAGCTTTTGACAAGTCGATGAAGGAAGTTGAGAAACTCATCAAAAGCCTAATGAAATCCGGAATAGTAAGTGAGGTGCCTGGCAGAGGAGACGATGGTAACAAGTACTTGCTCAAAGCTGACCCACAAATCCTGCTATTCTTCCCTGAATACATGATAGACAACATTAGAGAAAAGTGGACTTCGGGAGAACTCTCTAAAGGGATGGCGATCAAATATCTACAAATTTTGAAAGAAGAATTCAGCATGGTTACTGGGATTCCTCGGAAAGCAAAACCTGAGAAGATAAGCTAAGGAGGGGGATTCAGGACGACAGAAATAGACACCAAAGATAGAGAAGCTGCTCGTGAGGCGCTGATTAGCGGGTTCAGGTCCACAATTGTGGAGTATATTACCAAGGTAAACTCTAAATACCGTGCAAACGAATTTACAAGCTCCCAACTCGCAAAAACCATAATGACTGCGGCACGGATTGGCAGAACTGGGTTCCCGATAGTCCATCGCATTGTGAAGGATATTCTCAGAAAATGGGAGGAGCAAGGTCTTTGCACGCATGTCTCTTTGACAAAGTACTCTAGATGTAGAAAGACAAAGGATACCTACCGGTTCAACGTCAAAGGGCTCAAGGAAATCAAGAAACAAGCAATTGAGGGAACAATAGAAACAATAGAGAGGAATGAATTAAAGGCCACGTCCATCATGAAAACTAGAGATTCTCTAACCAAGGACAAACTCGAAGAACTTCTCGACAGCATGACCGCAGGCCTGCCGAGAGAAGAGACAGCTGTATGAATAAGACATGACCGAGGACCACTTGTCCTCACGATGTAGTTTAGCAAGAGATTGTACTTGTTTCTTCAATCATTCACAAGTCTGATCCACAGCTCTTTACGTTCTACAACAGGCGCATTATAGCGACATTAGGTGTGAGTTAGGAGAGTCATAGGGGGTGTCCGCTCTCCTTTCCTCAATCGAGAGAAGCGTTTTAGAAGGATGAGACATTTATCTCCAAAAATATCGCAAAACAGCAATAAGACATTTATGTAAGTCCCAATAAGTAAGAACCAACAGCGACATCTCAGACGTGGTGGAGACGAGTTGAGGAAACGACCGGCAACAATGATTTTGCTTATCTCCTTATTGGCAATTATGGGAACGAATCTAGTTTTTCTCCCCAATTCAACAGCTGGAAATATGGCAGAACCGTCAACGCCAACAATCACGGCGCACCGTTCCCCAGGAAATGAAGTAACCGACGTTTTCCCCACATATCGGAACTTCAGCACTTCCATCTGGAACTCGACCTTAACCCCAAACAGGTACCTACCGAAAAACTGGACGTTTTCCTCTACAGTGCCGAGCGGTTCGGGGGCATCATATACGTACAGAAACCAAAATTCTACCTATTTTTCCGGCCCATCAGCTGTCCAAATTTACCTCTCCACCTCCAGTAGCGGATCCTGGAGAGTTGATTTGTGGCAGAACTTCTTCTACAATGGAACTTTCAAAGGAGAAGCACCCAATTCAACTTCGCTGACTTTCCGCTATTACTGCCCAACTGTGACCCGTGCAATTGGGAGCTACCTTAGTGCTAGGTTGAAACTGCCCAACAATACAATCTGTCAAGTCTGGTCCAGGAACTTCACAACACCCACGAGCCAGTGGATCCTTGTATCTGTTGACTTGAATAACTACATCACACAAGGTGGAAACGGCACATATAGAATTACGATGCGCTACAATGCCGTCACCCAAAGCGGTGGAACCGGATCCTTTTACACGTACTGGGACGACGTAGGGATAACCATAGTTCATCCTGCAAAGAGCCGCCCATCCGATCTACGCCTGTTCCTATACGGCCGTACTACTGCCGTGAACGCCACGCCTGCGCAGTTGTCTCGGTACGTGAACACTACATCTATAGGATTGTCTGCTGCAGGAACTAGTTTGTCGTATGCAGGCTTCAGTAACGACAATTTGAATTATAGTTGGTCTCCATATCAAACCTCACTCTATAATTGGACGCTCAGTTCTGGTAATGATGGAAACAGGATTATCTATTTCAAAGCAAACAATACTGTGGGAATCGCAGGCCCTGTGAATTCCACGATCATCTATGATTCACATGGACCTTCTGCGCCAGTGATGGCGCCTGCAAACCCTCCCGAAGGAAGCTCGGTCGGAGACAAACCGACTCTCATTTGGGATCCCTCCTCTGATCTACTAAGCGGGGTAAGTCATTATGTGATCGAGATTGACAGATCGACTGCATTCAATTCTGAACAGATGATCTTGGAGCCTTACTGGAACTTGACTCATTACACTCCTTTCTTTGGACTTGCCAATGGTTTGTGGTATTGGCGTGTCTACGCGGTAGATAACGCCGGCAACACTGGGAATATGAGTATGGGTTCTTTCAACGTTGCTGTTCTGGATCCTTTGATGGTCACCCTTTTTGCTGTGGGAGGCAGCGGAGGGGCGGCATTCCTGTTGATCGTCGGTTACGTTTTCGCCAAGAGAGCTAGAATCCCCTTTGTGATCAAGAAGATCGATCAGAGCATCAAGCTAATCAGCAGAGGCGAGGTCACGTCACCTATTCCAGTGAGAAGCAGAGCTCAAGCACTTGAAACCATCTATCAAGCGAAGTTGTCAATACTCTCAAGGGAGAGGCTAGAAGAACTTGGTAAGGGAAAGATTGAATTCGAGGGAGTCGCAGCTCAAGATGCCAAGGCTGGAACGGTAGGAGTCAAACAAGTCGAAGCGGAACCAGCTGGTGTTTCTGAGCCGGCCGAATCGGAAGTGGATGCAATAGCCAAGGAGCTTGAGAGTCTCGGAGCCAAAGAGGAACTGGAGCCGGTTGAGGAAACAGATTTGATAAGAAAAGAGATAGAGGAACTCGAAAAAGCTGGCAAAAGAAAGAAAAAGAGCTAGTCTCTCTCGGACGTAGACTACAAAACCTCCCCTTTTCTATTCTTTGGTTAGGCACAATAATGCTTCTCTTTTTTCTCCGTAATGGCCAATCGATTTCTGTTGAGAGAGGTTTTTAAGCCCTTCAATGCTATTCCTAGGTTCAATCGAGTCATTGGATGGAGTTGTCAGGTCCTATGTCACAGGATAACAATAATGCTAATAGAATTCCTTTGGTTAAGCCTAGATCCACTTCTCTTAAGGTGGGTGTACTCAGGCGCGGCAGAGGTTTCAGCTACGGCGAGATTGGAGAAGCTCGAGTATCCGTTCATGATGTGAAGTCAGCAGATTTGCCGATTGATCGAATGCGTAGGAGTATTCACGATTTCAATGTTAAGGCTTTGCGAGAACAGGGATTCAAAACAGTGAAAGAAGGTGCTGCTCCGAAAAGTCGACCCAAGGCTACAATAGGCAAGAAACAAGAAGGGGCAAGGAAAGAAAAAGACAAGAAGAAAGGCGGAAAATAGCTGAGCTCCTCCATTTTGAGCGATTAAGGTGGTTCTCCCAACAACCTCATTTTCTTTTGACGTCGACCGATGTGCCAGATCTTCTAGTGGTCCTCGGAGCGGGGAAACAAAAACTCAATTCCAAGACGTTTTGTGAATTCAGATATGTTGTGGTCAATCACTAGAGTATTTAAGGTAACATTGAGTTTCTGCTTGATTATCGACTGTAGTATAGTTCGTTACTTGCTGGATTGTCATGGTGATTGGTCTTGCATTTCGGGATTCGATGTTACTCCGATACGCTGGCGAGTGAGGGAATAAAAGAAGCTGTCGCCAAGATTAGCAGCTCCTCTCATGTCGAATTCATTCATCTTTCGGTGGATTCTTTCCAGAAGCCAACACCATTTGTTAGCTCCTCCACCGATGAAGGCGCGCTCTCTTTCAATCCGAATCCCCACTTCTATGAAAAATCAAAGATCAAACCAACGAGAGCAAAGCAGTTCAAAGACATGGATGTTCTCGGAGAAGTCTGCAAAGAAGCCAAGAAGAAGGAGATCCAGGTCTATGCCGTATTGAATTGTCTAGTTAATCCAGCTCTCCTCAAGAGAAGACCTGAGTACGCTCAAGTGAGTAGTAGTGGAGCGCAGAGCGATGAGATCTATCCCTTAATGTGTTTCGTTAATCCTAGTGTTGAGAGATACATACTCAGTTTGGCAACAGACATCCTCTCAAACTACGAGGTGGCTGGTATCGAGATTGAGAAACTTCACTACTCCGTGACCCCAACCTTCAAAACGGGCAACCTTACATGCTTCTGCAAATACTGCAAAGCTGAGGCACGCAATCAAGGAATAAACATAGATGGCGTCAAAAGCAGACTGAGATTCTTTCCTAAACCATTTGCGCAGCCGCAGAAGATCATGGAAGCTTCCAGTAGCAGTCCGTTTTCAATGAACATAAAACTGGTAAGGTCTTGGACCCAATTGCTGGGCTTAAGCTCATGGTTTCAACATAGACGACACATGGTTTCGGAAATAAGTGGGAGAATCATGATTGCCTCACGCCAGGCAAACCCAGACGCGATGGTCGGAATAGACTTATGTCCAGATGAGGTGTCGTGGATCGCAGGGCATGATGATAGGGCATTGGGCAAGAACCTTGATTGCCTATATCCAATATTAGATGAGATTGTAGTCCACAAAGGAGTAAACGCTATAACAAATGAGCTCAGGGCGCTCAGACGGAAGCTTGGAGGAGTTCTTAGAGAAGTGAAAATCTATCCAATCGCCATCATGAGTCCTTCTGTATCTCCAAGCGAGACGGTGAAAATCATGCAATCGATTTCTAACGAAGCTGATGGTCTGGTTTTGCATGCGTATGGACAAATCCCAGTAGAGAACTTGAAGGCTCTTGGTCAGAACGCCCGACGAACCGAGTGAATATACGCAAGCACTATCGATGTTCAACACCAACTAGTAGTCACGGTGAGCGGAGAACGCTTGACCTGACAATCAAATTGGCTTAAATAAACAATCTGCAGAGAGAAAACAATGGATTCAAAACGCCTACATATAATAAGAATAGATTGAAGTATGTTTACTCTAACGAGATTGGAATAAACTTGAGGTGTTAAAATAAGTGCCGAAGGTAGTCGCCTATGTGCTTGCCTTGGCTGCAGCTGGAAGCGAACATGATGTTGCTGAGCAGATTAAGAAGATAGAAGACGTAGTCGATGCTAGAGTATGCTACGGCGCTTGGGATATCGTAGTGACCGTGCAAACGGAAAGCTTCGGTAAGCTTGACACCGTTGTAACGAAAGTGAGAAGACTTCCCAACATCGAACAAACTACTACACTTGTCGCAACGTAAGACAAGAGTGGCTCTTGAACTTTATAGCCAAGGGGGAGAACAAGAATTGGGTGTTAGCGATAGTGCACGTGAAGTGTTGAAGAAATACGGCATAAGTGAGTACGAATCAAAAGCATATGCGACTTTGGTGCAGCTTGGGTCAGCTTCAGTCGGAGAGATCTGCAGAGTCGCTGGGATCCCTCAGCCAAGAGCATACGATACCTTGGCCAATCTCGAGTCGAAGGGACTAGTTGAGACGCAAGAGGGAAGACCTAAAATCTACCGCGCGGTTCCGCCTAAAGTTGCCTTTGAACGTTTGGAGAAAGGTTTGAAAGCGCAAACGGAACTTGCCGTGGAGGAATTCGCATCAAGATATGGTTATGAGCGGTCACTGGCAGAATTGTGGACTCTGAAAGGCGAAACCAACATAATCAACAAAATCGAGGAAATGATCAGCTCTGCTGAGGAGCGGCTTCTCATTGCAGTTCCCACCCAAGTTCTTGAGCGAATCAAATCCGTCATAGAAAAGGCGTCAGGTCGAAACGTGAGCATCAGACTCATGGTAAGTCAAAGAGGCAATCCTGAGGCTGCAATGCCAACAATGGATGAGAGTATCAAACTGGTAAGAAAGGATGATATCCCTGCCATAATGATTCTAGCTGACGGGAAAGAGGCATTACTCTCTTCAGGATGTATCAGCAACTACAAAGGTCCCTGGATCTCAGTATGGACCAACGAGCCAAGTTTTGTCGAACTAGTGTCAATATTCTTTGCGTCCCACTAGGAAATGAGCGTGTCAGTCCTTTCCTCTCTCTTTTCTTTGAACGGAAAAGCCAAGCCTGAGTAGAAGCAAGCAAAAACATGCTGAAAAATAGAAAAAGAGTTGATCTGGCTTGGCGTTCACTTCTTGTTTAACTCAGCGGCTAGAATCCTTTTTGTGAACATGGTGCCATTCACTTCACTTTGAACTTCAATATTGTACTCCTTGTCGTCCTTGATTCTAGGGTACTCGAGCTCAATCGTCTCTGAAGGTGCCCACTCGTCAACCTTGAGTTCCCATCCAACAGTGTCTTTCGGTGCTTCCCCCTTGTGAGTTATCTTGATTCGTAAGTCTTCGAGGCAGTCTACCGCATCATTTCTAAGGGTCATCTTGACTCGGTTTTGTTCAGCGCCTACTAGCTTTGTCTCACCAGACTTGATCAGCGACTTGGCTTGAGGCTCAGCAGTCTTGGGCTCCCCAACTTTCAATGGCGGTGAATCCAGCACGTATGTGATTTTCTCTTTGGGTGTGTAGCGATGATTCTTCTTAATTCTCGCTATGTTCAGTACCTTTGTCAAATCCTCTTCACTCAGGGGTTTGAATTCGATGTTTCCGCTCTTCGCCGCTCCATTTAGCAGGTCCATACCGGTATTCGTTCTGACGATGATAGTCGACAAACCCAGCGGGGATCCAACGCTTCCTACGGAGATGTCAGCTTTCTCAGAAGTGAAGTCTGTACAGAAATCACAGCTGCTCGACCTGTAATTGTCAAGGTCTGCAATGACGAACTCTTTCTCACCATTGTTCTTGATTGTGATTCTGAATTTTCCTTCCTTGATATTCATTTTACTGATATTCTCCAGTGGAGTGCCATTCTTCTTCTCGAAGAAAGTCCGCAGACCCTTTTCGGAGAATGAGTCCATGCAGAAAAGGCCGATTCTGATAACAGTGGCTCCCTTGAAAAGGTGAACGAGCCCAACGTCTGAATACTGCATCTTGTAGATTGCATCGATGTTGCAAGGTGTTCCAACAAATGCTATGGATTTGAATCCTTTCTTAAGCGCGTTGCTAAGCGCCGGAACAACTTGGCTATGGGTGTATACCGATCCCGAGCCTTCCAAGATATCTTTCTCAGATGTGGCAATTTTGGCTACGGGCTTCCAAGGCTGTTGAGGATCCCTTGACGTAACGACAGCAGCATCGATCAGTTTTCTGCCCAGGGCATAAAGTAGCAAGGATGTGACTACCCCTCCATCTTGCCCTTTCACTTTGTCGAGTTTAGATTTGCCTTGGAAGGCAGCAGCGTAGTTGCCCACTAGATCGGCTGTCATCGTAGATGTGCGAGGGCACTGATTATAACAAACGCCACAAACTGTGCACTTGCCGACGAGCTTGGGCTTTCCTTCTTCAAAAGCCAACTGGTCGCAACTTGCGACACAAGCTCCACAAGAAACGCATGCCCCTGTGTTAATGACTTCTCTCTGCAGACGGGCGAAGTTCTCTTTCTTACCCTTCAGTATTCTCTGAGCATTCGAAATGCTCTCCTTGTACGCAGCTTCACCATTGCTTGACATTTGAGTTCCCTCATGCGAAATCTCTCAGATAGTGGATTATCATTCCCATTTGGCTGAGATAAGATTGTAATATCTTATAACTACTAAATCTGACTATGAAATATAAAAGCGTTGATCTGTCTCAAATCCCATTTATGGGGGAGCGCTATGAGAATCAGGACGGTCGTCAGAAAATAAGAAAATTAGAGCCAGAAAGCCTCTAAGTCTTGTAGATAAACTGCCTTGCATCCTCTAGATTCGGAAGTTTCTTTATCAGCCCAAGCTTCAGAAGTATCTTCAGTGCATACCTCACCGTTCGTGATGAGAAAGTCGTCTGATTCGAGATTGCTTTAGGTGTAAGTGGGCCACTGTTTTGCAGAATTCTGAATACTTTTCGGGCTGATGGAGGGATGTCATTCTCGTCGATAAGCACAGGAGATTTCTACCTCCTACATACGATATACGCCATCCAAATATAAGATTTTGTGAAGTGACAAATTCTTTAGCAGCTATGAACTAAGCGATTTGAGCACTCAACACCCTCTACCTTCGGGAGTTGATTGAAGCAAATGCTCTGCTCGGGTGGATATCAAACTACATTGTGATGGTTTCCATCTTCTTCGAGGAACTGAGGGCTGCAGAGGCGATTTTTAGAGTCTCTTCGGCGTCATTCAGATTAACAGGGGGCGCATCACCTTTCTCCACACTTTCGAGAAACGCCATCAATTCACGTTTCAATGGCTCTTCGAAGACCGAATGCGGTTTAATGGTCTGGTCTTTCTTGATTATCCTTACTTCTTGCGTTACATAATCAGTTTCTATACTCCCTTCAGAACCTGTTACAATCATGTTTCTAATGCCTATGGGTGTAAGCCAATTGGTTTCGATCATTCCCAGTACACCATTTTGGAATTCCAGTAGTATGTTTGCCATGTCCTCAGTTTTGCCGCCAGCAAAGCTTCTGGTCTGGCAGAATATTCTTCTAGGTGCTCCGAAAAGTCTCCGCAGAACATAGATCTCATGGATACCAAGATCCAGCAATACTCCTATTTCCCATCCTCTTTTCGGATTCCTGCCAATCCTCTTTGAACTTGCCACATAGGGTTGCCCGATTTCCCCATTCTTTCGGATCATCTCTTCAATTCTTTGGATGGATGGGTTGAAGAGCTCAATGAATCCTGGCATCACTGGAACATCATTCTTCTTGCTCTTGCGCGAGAGCTCCGCAAGCTCTGTTGGGTTGATGGCCACAGGTTTTTCAACTAGAACTGCCTTGATGTCAAATTCAACAGCCTCTGATGCCACCTTGGACAAGTTTTGAGGAGACACGACGACACTTACGGCGTCAAGTTTCTCCTTCTCTAGCATCTCATGAAAATCAGCATATGCTTTGCACCCGTACAGACTGGAGACTTCCATCGCCCGTGAATAATCAGGGTCAGCTATGGACGTCAGCTGCGCATTATCCAAATCTCTGTAGACCCGGCAATGAGCTCTGCCGAACCATCCGGCCCCTATGACAGCGCACTTTAACTTCATTGTTTAGGACCTCCGACTTCCGTAAGAACTCTGTCTTGAAAACGTCCCATACACTGAAATATCTTTCTATTTCATTCTCGAAGTTTCTCGGGCAGATCTTCCAAATCTTGCCTTCTCTTAGGCAATACTCGCTGGCTTGGCTGATAGAAATGTCAATCGATGGTTTAATGATATCCAAGACATTATCTGCGGAATCTACCTCATTGGGTGTCAACCGATACAAAATGGATCCGATCGACCTTCCAAGAGCTTCGTAAGCCCGATTATGACAAGTATGGAAATATATATTAACAATAATCATTAGGTGACTCATCTCCAGAGGCGTTATTACCTTGACTGAGAAATATGACGTCCTAATTGTGGGCGCTGGTACAGGAGGTACGCTTGCAGCTAAGCGCATAGCTAAGGCTGGCTACAAGGTTGTGCTCATTGACAGCAAACCCCGCAAAGAAATAGGTACAAAAGTATGTGGGGACGGTGTCTCCAAGGAAGCTTTCGACAAATTGAAACTGAAGTACCCAAGTGGAGAAGAACTAGAGCGGCCAATAAACGGGTTTGATCTCTACTCTCCGGATGAGGAATCACGCATGCGTATAATGGGTGAAGGCTTCACGATTGACAGATCGAGTTTTGGACAAAGACTAGTTAATGAAGCTGTGGACGCAGGTGCAAGTCTGGTTGACAAGACGCTCGCTCAAGCACCCATAACAAAAGGCGAGATGGTACAGGGAGTGAGGACCAAGAGCTTGGACTCTTCTGAGACCGTGGAATATTACGGTAACATCGTAATTGATGCAAGCGGGTACTATGCAGCTCTGAGAAAGTCTTTGCCCTTTGCGGAGAAGTACGGAATAGAGACTGAAGTCAGCCCTGAGGATGTAGAAATCTGTTATCGGGAGATTCGAGTCGTCAAGGAGCAACTGGACCCAGCTGACTGTTGCAGGATCTACTTGGAACAGGAGAAGGCTCCTGGAGGTTACATTTGGTTTTTCCCAGAAGCTGGGAACAATGTTAACGTGGGTCTAGGTGTCCGAATGATCAAGGGACATCCAAACCCGAAGAATCTCCTATATGAAAGTGTTCTGAAGAAGAAGATGTTCAAGGATTCAAAGTTGCTTACAGGAGGAGGCGGAGTTGTCCCAACCAGGCGGCCGCTTTGGTCGTCTGTAGCAAATGGCTTCATACTTGTTGGGGACTCAGCCTGCCAAGTTAATCCTCTTCACGGAGGCGGGATTCACTCTTCGATGATTGCTGGGGACCTAGCTGGGGCTGTCTCGGTCAAGTCGCTTGAGAAAGAGGACTATAGCTATCGATCACTGTGGAAGTATAATATAGATTTCATCAATGCTTACGGCTACAAGCAGCCTTCCCTTGACATATTCAGAATACTTCTTCAGAGCTTGACAAATGAAGACTTGAACTACGGACTGAAGAATAAGATAATCACCGAAGAAGACGTTCTCAAAACGAGCATGGGCGCCGAGCTAAAACTCTCCGTCAGCGAGAAAGCTAAGCGACTGTTCAGAGGAAGAGGAAAAATATCATTATTGAAGAAACTCAACGTCGTTTCTAAGAAAATGCGCGAAATGAAAAGTCTCTACAGTGCATACCCAAAGAGTTTAGCGAAGTTGGCAACTTGGCAAAGAAAGGTTGAGTCGATCTACAGTGAAGTTAAAGAACTAGCGATGATATAGACGTACCCACAGAGCAATCTCATTCCCCCTCGTGCAGCACATCTTCGCTGGAGGTTTCATTATTGGCATCAAAAGGCAGTGCAGTTGTGAGTAGCATCGTTGGCTTCGCTGTGTGTCTTGGGATAACTTGGGGTCTGTTGATCTATGGTGAACTGCCCGGAGACATAGCTACAACTAACTACGTCAGCATTCTCTCCAGCACTCAATATACCTGGGTGGCCAAGGTCTGGTTCCTGATAAATAACATCCTGCTAGACACCCAGTCAGCGCTTTCATTGATTCAGTTCATAGTCCTTGCTATACTACCGTGGCTAATATGTGGCATAACTGTGGGTCTGCTCTCGAGGCACGTTGCCAAAGGTTTCACTCTTGGCATTCTTGCTGCCTTAATATGCATAATCATTGGTTGGCTTATTGCATTGGTCTCCCCCCAGATCGGGGTCACGCTTCCGACAGTTGGTATCCAAATCCCAAGTGATCCAATCAGGTACCTCTTGTTCCTCACGTCATTTCGGGCGCTGCAGGCTGTAATTGCTTCCGGAGCAGGAGGAGCACTTGGAGGAGCATTAAGTCCCAAGAGAGAGTAGTCTTCCAGACAGTAACATTAATCCGAAGGAAGATGAATAAGAGGCAGCGTCGGCACAACTCTCCTACTAGGTAGTGTTCATAGAATTGCCAGTTCACAAGACTCGTTCAATTGGCGCTTCTATCCTCTTAATACTGTTGCTAGCTGTACTATCCTACTTTTTCTTGTCTGCTCAATACCAAGAACTGCTTCAAACATATCAAAGCCAAGGAGAACGGGCGTACGTTCTTGCTTTCATAGAAATCTTTCTACATGCTCCGCTCTCAGCCAGCTTTCTAATAGTCGCTTTGCCGGCAACTTTTCTCTTGTCCTTGCTACTCCTCAAGAGCTGGGGAGATGGTCTTTTTGCAGGCATAGCCACTGGCATAATAGTCTCATTGCTTTCTCTCTACATTACAAGAACCTATTTTCCCGGAATCCTAGCTGCAGGTGGACTCAGCATAATCTTGGAAAAAGTCTGGATCGGAACTGAATGCGGTTTTATTATGGGTCTCGCAGGAGCCTTGGGCGGCGCTATTAGGGCAGAATTGACAGCTGAACGAACCGCGGGCGATTTGCCTTCCGGATCCGTTATGGAAAAGCCCAGTAGATGCCCCAAATGCGGCTTCGAATTTGAATCGAACCCTAAGATCTGCTCCAACTGTGGGCAGGTTTTGAGAGGCAGACATAGAGCCAATCGTTATTGATTTCTTGTGATCTTCGCAAAGATCTGCGGTAATCGCAAGAAAGTGTGATGGCCTTTATAAAACTCCCCTTCTTTTGGGTAAATGTTTATATTGCTTCTATGGCAGAATCTTATTATGTGGGGGTAGAGCCAGAAAAGTTTTTTCGGGTCAATTATTCCCTCTTCCTCGCCCTCCTCCCTCTCCCGAGATGGCGATGAGACCCCACATTTTCTCTCTCAAATCAAATCACGTAGTGCTAGATGACAGGTTTTCTCGTCGACTATTTGTGAGAAAAACATGCGATTACGCTATTCTGAGTCTTTTGATCAATTCTGCAGAAGCCGAATCTTTCGAACTGGATGTGATCGCCGACTTCTAGGTTTCTGCATGCGGCTTCGCCGTAACCCTTGGCGGTTGTTAAGCTGTTTTCGTTGAGGGAGTTTCCCCTGTAAAGGAGATCAGGAACCAGAACCTCAACATCGATGTGCTGGTCGGTGGTCCACTGAACCTTAGTAATTCCTTCCTGCATCTCTCTGCCTGCAAATCTGCCGATAATTCCATCGTCACTCAATTCTGTTATCTTCACATTGTAGAGATCTTTTAGTCTCATTAGGTCATTGATTTTCGGCAAGTCATTGCGAGATATGAAGAATACACTCCGTGTCTCAATTTCCCTGTATCCGAGGTCAGCTTCAGGATGATGCTTGAGTTTTACTGAAAGTCTCGGAGCGTCTTCGACATTTAGTCTAAATGGGTCTTTGACAAAGAAGTATCTCTTGGCCAGAGGATCCAATATTTTTCGATTCAAGCTAAGGAGCAGTTCCCACGAAAAGACTGGTTGGGCATGGCTGATCCCAACTTGGACAGTGAACTCCTCAATCGCTTTTGGAATGATCCCTCGGCGTCTAATCCCTCTGATTGTAGATAGTCTTATGTCATCCCACCCAGAGACAGTTCCATTTTCGATGAGCGGTCTGATCAGCCTTTTTCCAGTTGGCGTACCTTCGAAGTTGAATCGGCTGTACTCTATTATTATTGGGTCTTTCAAACGAAGTAGCTTTCTAATGTAGTTCTGTAGTTCGCCTCGAGGAGCGAACTCATTGCTTCTTAGGACATGCGTTACTCCACATAAGCTATCCTGAACGGCGACGGCGAAGTCGTATGTCGGCCACACCACGTACTTGGAACCCTTGAAGGCGTGAGGAGAGTCTACTATCCTGAAAAGTGTTGGGTCACGCATCACGTAGTTCATGCTCCGCATGTCCCCTTTGACTCTCCACACCACTTCGCCCTCCTTGAACTTATTATCTAGCATTCCTTCCCATAGCCTGAGGTTATTCTCAGGCGGACTGTCTCTGTGAGGACATATCTCGCCAGTAGCCCTATTCTTTCTTGTCTCCTCCAAGGGGCAGGAGCAAACATAGGCTTTCCCTTGTTCAAGCAGCCTCTTGGCGTACTCGTAGAAAGTTAGCATGTCATCTGAGTTGCTTTTCTCCTTGTTCCATTTTATTCCCAGCCAAGAGATGTCTTCCCTGATCGCATCGTAGTATTCAGCCTTCTCTTTTCTGGGATTCGTATCTTCAAAGCGCAGCCACAGTATCCCTTTGTACCTCTCAGCGTACAGATAGTTGAAGAAGAACGACATTGCGTGTCCGAGATGCATGTAGCCGTTGGGCTCTGGAGCCAGCCTTGTAACAACCTTTCCTTCAACTGCTTCAGGTAATGGCGGTAATTCCTTCTTTCCAGCCTTCTTCCGATCGGCTAGATACTCTGGAGCTATCCTCTCAACCATTTCTTTTTGTGCATCGAGCGAAAGCGTGTTGACTTCTGACACGATCTCGCTAGCCAGCCTGTTCACTTCGGTGATCTTACTTCTTGCCTCCGGAGCGTCAGCCATAACTCGACCTATCACTGTCTTTATGTCCGCTTTCCCCTCATGTTTGACTGCGTTTATCAAAGCATGTCTTCTTATCAAATGTGGCAGTGCTCCGCCCTTCGCCTTTTTGCTCAAGTAACTGATTCACCTCATTTGCTCAGTGTATCAGACAAAGATCACAGTGCCATGAGAGTGGTCAATATGTTGGTGCTTCTGAGTCATTTTCGTCTTTCTCTATTTGCTTGCCGGAAGGATCATCTTCTTGAACCGACTGGCATCAGTAGCCATATTGGTATTGTTGAACAGAATGTATACCTTCCTACTATTCTCATCGATTTTAAGAACCTTTTCTCTAAAGTCGAGCAGTTCCTCATCATTGTACTCATACCTATGGTCAAACTCACGAGGGTTAAGTCCATGTAACCTCAGATAACTCACCTCATGTGAGGAAAGTGGTTCCCTTTTCATTATGTCTATAACGTGAAGCAAGTCGAGCTTGGAGCGGATGCTTTCTTATCTTGTCAGGATTCTCATCCCAGCCTCCTCGAGGTTCCCAACAGATAACAATCTTCTTTCTATCTGCGGTCGTCAACAGCGAGTCCATGTTCTTGATGTTGGTTTGGGAGCAGTTGGAGCTGGGTGGGTCTGTATCAATGTCACCTGAGATTTCAGTCTTGTGCAGATTTCTGTCATCATGTTCCAACAGTCAAGTACTTCATCAGTTGGTCTCAGGAACCCGTATTTCTCGCTGTCTTTGTGCACGTTGAAAAGTTTTCCTCGAAACCTTCTCCATGTCAGGCTTGAGGTCGGATGCGTTGTTCCTTGGAACATCTTTGGCGCAAACTCGAAAATGTTTGGCGCGTCAGTTCTCAACTTTTCAATAGTTTCGAGGCGAGGGACATTGTAGAACGTACTTTGAATCTCTACTAAACCGAATCTCCCATAGTAGCTTCTCATTCCACCAGAAACAGAAAAGCCACAGTAACCATCTGATACGACCATGTGATCCAGCCTTTCCGTGACAATCACAGAAGCTGAGACGACATTGCTCAAGGCCAATTAAGTTTGATGTATTCATTGAGCCAAGCAAGTCATGTATGACTAACAAGTGACCGCCAATAGTCGCTGATTTCTGCTATCCTTCTGTTTCAACTTGCTTCGCGTAATCTACCATGATCTTTGATAGTTCAAGGAATATTGTTTGTACGCTTTCACCCGTCTTGGCGCTTGCCTCGAAGTACCTGGGGTTCCTTGGGCAGTATTTCTCAGCCATTGCGATCGCTTGCTCGGAAGAGATCCTGCGATCGGGAAGGTCGACTTTGTTTCCGACCAAGACCAAAGGGATGTTGCCCCGGTTTTTCCTGACCTCTTCAAACCATTTTGGAACGTTCTCAAAACTCTCTGGCTGAGTGACATCGAAGACGACTATTCCCCCCATCGCTCCCTTATAGTAGAGAGGACGAACATAAGAGAACCTTTCCTGCCCACCTGTATCCCAGATCTGCAGCTTCACATTCTTCGTACCATCTGAAGTAGCCGCATTAATCGTCTTTACCGCAAAGTCTACTCCAATAGTCATGATATATGAGTCTCTGAAGGTTCCTGTGCTGAAACGAAGGGTGATGCTAGTCTTTCCGACTGCTCCATCACCGACAGCAATCACTTTGAACAGATAGTCGTATGCCATTGACTCTCAGCCCTTTAAACCCATAAGAATATCTGATGCCACTCAATTATCTTTCTGTTTAATACACTATTAAGGTTAATGACTCCAAGCCATCAGGGGAGTTCGTATATCCAGAAATGTCTTCCGCCCCTATGTAAGGTAACCGTTCACAAACAAGTCATTTTGCCTATGTCGTCAGCTGAAGACTAGGAGACGCCGTACTTCTCGAAATACTGGTTAAATGAATCACAAGTCTCCTTGGTAACATAGATCTTCCCTTTGACTTTTCTTTCTTTGAGATATTCAAACACGTCCCTAATTCTCACTATTGAGTATAGGCCCAAACCTTTCTGTTTAAGATCAGAGGAGGCTGAGGCTCCTTGCACACTTTTCTCCATTCTATCCAACATGACAAGAGTTGCTACGAACTTCAATCCTTTGCACTCGGAGAATGCATTGATTTTTTCCATGCTCTCCATCTTCGCTTCTCCTGTGGTAACAGTATCATCGATTATCAAGATCCGATCGTTGTCTCGGATCTCACCGACCAACCACTTTTCCTTCTGAACACCGTACTCCTTTGGTTGCTTCCTGTCGAATCCCCATCTTTTATTCGCCTTGAATTCCCGATACAGCTCCAAAGCGACCGAACCTGCTAGGGCTATCGCCTTGTATGCGGGTCCGTGAATATAATCGAAGGCATTCAAGCCAATCTGGTCGCGCATTGCCAACGCGTAAGCCTCAGAGACTTTGGCAATTCCCTGTCCGTCGCTTACCACGTAAGCCAAATTG
This sequence comes from Candidatus Atabeyarchaeum deiterrae, assembly GCA_037310415.1. Lineage (GTDB taxonomy): Archaea > Asgardarchaeota > Atabeyarchaeia > Atabeyarchaeales > Atabeyarchaeaceae > Atabeyarchaeum > Atabeyarchaeum deiterrae. The sequence goes on along the minus strand of CP147780.1, from coordinate 177,460 downwards.
AAGAAATACGGGGATATTCTGCCGCTCTTGAGTTGAAACTCACCAAATAACAGACCATTCTTCTCAACTATGAGCTCAATCAGTACCTTCTTCCATGCATCCATGATCTTATCTCCTCCATGAGAAACTCATGCTGTTGACACATAAGACGTGAAGGTCTGAGAAAACTAAAAAGCGTTATCCTCAAGTAATAACGATTGAGAACAGAAACATTCGAGAAAATTAGGAGTGTCAGTCTGTCGCGATTAGGATGGAAATATGAGCTTCAGGTACTCCATTGGCAACGAAAGAAATAGTACGACAAATCCCAATACCATGATGAGCTTTCTTCCTTTTCCTATCACGGATACATCGTCTAGAGGTCCTGGATGCCCCCCAGCAAATGAGAACAAGAGTATCAATATAGCGAACGGGAGAAAGAAGACACTTATCAGTGCGAGGAACAGAAGCAAAATCATAGATACCGCAGAAGCTTTTCTATATCCTCTCACACCAAACACTGCCCTCGAGACGTGTCCCCCGTCCAGCTGACTAACAGGAAACAGATTAAGAGAAGTGATTATGAGTCCTAGGAAGCCCGCCTGAGCAACTGGATGAAGTGAAATGTATGTTCCAGGAACAGCCAACCCAGGGAACAAACTGAGTACTAGGTACATTATTGGAGGAGGGTAAATGCCCGCTAATGGTCCGGTGACGGGCAGATTGACCGATAGCGAAACTCCGATAACTGTCACGATTATGGCCACAATAAATCCAGACAGAGGTCCAGCAATTCCTAGATCGAACAGTTCGTCCCTGTTGGTGGGCGGACTCTTCTCGACTATCAAGGCACCGAAGGTTCCAGGTGTGTAGAGTCCCGCTCCCAACCAAGGTGGCGCGGGAATAAAGTATGGTAGCGTAGATTTTATCCCACGGGCTCTGCAGACGATAACGTGACCAAGCTCATGCACAGTCAGTATTGCCATCAATGATGCCGCATACGCAGCAGTTGCGGGTAGGATTTCCCACAGTGAGCCTCCGCCAAATGATTGGAACCATGCGTCAGATATGAAGTATCCAGCGATAGTAACCGTTACCAAAGTTGTTACTAGAAGGATTAGTTGCACTGGTATCTTTCTCTTCTTCCGTTGCTGCAATTGTGCGGCAAGTTCATTCCTAATGCTAAATATCCTGAGAATATACTGTGATTTCTCTTCTCCTTCTCTTAACATTGGTATGAGCGAGTAGCTGTCGAGACGATCCCTCAGTCTCCCGAAATTGACCTTGGTTCTTTCGTCTCTCTCGATATAGAATGTCGGTATGCTCCCGTGAACATTATCCACGAATCCTTGCTGTATCTTGAACAGCCTTTCGATTATAGCACTCAATTCGGCGTAAGAAATCGATTGGGAAACACTGCTTGAAGAGAAAGGTGCTGTTCCAGAATTCAGCTGCGCCACCCCGAGGACTCGCCGGTTAGATTGAATGAATGGAAGACCAGACTATTCTTCTAACAACCAGTGAAGAGGAAAGTTAAAAAGCTTTATGTCTAATCTTTCAGAACGCCAGCATTCGTTCGCGTTGACGCAGGAGGCTCCAGAGATGGACGCGACTCATGACAATTCGTTCAGAACAAGACGATTCTCTGTGAAGGATCTGGACCAAGTGATCATGATAAACAAGAAGTGTCTCCCAGAAAATTATCCTAGCGGTTTCTTTGTTGATATTTATGAAAGATACCCAAAGTCATTCTTGGTATCTGAATACATGTCCAGAAAAGAAATCGTTGGATACATTATGGGCCGGATAGAGAGAGGTCTATCCAACTTTGGGTTTAGATTAACGCGGAAGGGACATATAGTTTCCGTTGCAGTCCTGCACGAATATAGGAAGAACGGTATAGCATATGATCTTGCCTCAAGATCACTTGAGGCAATGCATGATTATGGAGCTTCAGAATACGTTCTCGAAGTCAGAATGAGCAACACACCTGCCGTCTCACTTTACAAAAAAATGGGTTTCACGGATGCCAAGGTTCTAAGAGGCTACTATAGCGACGGGGAAGATGCCTACCTTATGAGCAAACGTGATGAAGAACAGTCCAAATAGTTGATCATCGCTTGTTTGTCTCGAATGCCACAGGCTCTCGACGCATGGGATAAGGAGAGAGTTAAAGGGAAAAGGCATGAAGCGAGTGAGAGTCCGAGACACTTTGTCAACGCTTAAAGCAACTAAGCTGGAAGAAGGAGAGAAGCGTGGTAAGATTCGCGTCGTTCAAGAAACCTAGGAAAGAGCTACGAGAGACAGATCTGAACGCAAAATTTAAATAGAAACCAGCTTAATCTTAAGCATTACTTTTGAGTGTCAAGTTTGCGCGAGAGACGGTTCTTTCAGGTATCATTTGAGAGTTAGCAGTATACGCGCTGGATTTGGGATCGAATTAAGCATAACATGTCTTTTCGGGTCTTACGGAGGAAAGGCATGAGTTCACAAGATGAGTGACTCATACAATGCTGGAGGCGAAAAGCTAGGTGAAAGGTAGCTCCAAGTTGGAGAACCAAGGGAAAAACGATGAAGGAGCAGATCCATCCTCTCCAGCACGGACCGAGGAGAAAGTTAACTCTGAGAAGGGAATGATTGCATCCATGAAGTTCGATCCTCTGACGCCGTTAAGACTTCCGTTGACTAAGTATGAAAAGTCAAGGATTATTGGGGCGCGGGCTCTCCAACTCTCGTTGGGTGCGCCAATACTGATAGAGATCCCAGCGGGATTAACGGATCCAATAGCAATAGCTGATTTTGAACTTAAAGCAAACGTGTTGCCGATAACAATCCGGAGGAAGTTGCCGAGGGGCAAGTTTGAGAACATACCGTTGTCAAAGCTCGCCACGGATTGGATATAATAGAGAAGAAAGGTCAACTCAGAGGTCTGGATATCCACCCTATTGACAAGGTGTCGGATCGTCTTGCTTCCAAGACAGTTTTCAACCAAATTGAACCAAGAAGCAACCGTGAGAGAAGCTGCTGAGGTCGATTTTGCAGAAATATGGGGTGTTTTTCGAAGTGCTCAGAAGGAAGGAAGATACACTGCAAATGCTCGCGAGAATGCAGCTCTGGACGCATACTATCGTGCCCTGCTGAGTGATAGCGGCAAAAGGAGATTGATTACCTTGGTTGCCCAGGTTCAGGGGAAGACGGTTGGTTATCTCACCATTGAAGAATCGATTTGGGATATCTCTCAGCATGTCGGCGAACTAGGCATAGCGGTTCTATCTGAGTTTCGAGGCATTGGAATCGGCGCAGCTCTCTTAGAATCAGCGATTGATGAAGCTCCGAAGAAAGGCTTCAAGAAGATAGAATTGAGCGTTTTTCATAACAACAAGAGAGCCATGAAACTATACAACAAATTCGGCTTTAAGAAAGTCGGCAGAAAGAAGAGCCAGTTCAACGTCAATGGCGAATATGTTGACGAGATAATAATGGAGCGGTTCATTGGATAAACTATGGTTTTGTTAATACGCTGGATGTAGTGACGGAAGTGGCATGGCGCTTTGGCATTGCAGAGTAGACGGCAAAAATATATTAGGCGTTTTCACAATACCTATAAACGTGAACAAGCAAGCAGATCTGACGCTCAATCGGGAAGGCAGGGATCAGATCAAGGCTCAAAAGATAATGGAAAGAATAAATACTGAATCCAACTTATACTTAGAGTCGCAGAGAGCGACAATCGAAGCAAGAAACGGTCACTTGTCTTAGATACTCTTTCGTTCATCCAAAAAGGTGGAATTCTCAAAATGAGGATGCTTGAGGTCACTGAGGACGGCGAGTTGAAGGAAATCCTATTCAGAAGAGAAGATGTGGATAGTGGCAAAGTCTACCTGTTCGTCAACGACGACGAGAAGCAGATAATCTTATGGTGTGGGAAGGAAGCAAGAACTCGCAGCAAATTCATTGGTGCCCGCCTAGCCTCAAGCTTAAGACTCGAACACGGTCTCTCATACAAAATGGTCCAGATCGACGAAGCTGAGAATCCGGATTTCCTCAAAGCAGGTGTGAATTTCACTCTTGGTCGTCCGCAGGTTGCCCCTCCTTCTGCCTCCGGCAAAAGTGAATCACGTTCTGCGCCTCAGGTTTCTACTCCCAGAGTTCAACCTCAGCCCAGACCACCACCAGTGGCTGTCGTGCCGAATATCCCTTCACCGCCGCGCGTGGTTCAGCCGCAGACTATTAGTCAGAGAGGCGAGCTTGATCAGACTAGGGTGATTGAACGGCTGAGCCAAATCGAGGTTCCCAAAGGATTCGAGAGAGAACTGGTCGTCATTGGTCACGACATATTTGCGGTCTCAGTGTCTAGGACTAGGGTATTCGGAAAGGAGAAAGTTGAACATAAGATTGGAAGAGTCACTAACCCTCTTGAAGACGGTATTTTTATGGCGGAAGAACACACTCCTCGAGTAATCATTGAGAATGGCCACGTACTCGCTGTTGAGTTTCTTCGTCAAGCTTCCAAACTTGAAGGGAAGGGGAGAAGAGAAAAGCCATCCTCTAAACAAGAAGAAGTCTCATCTGAAGAACCGCTTGAGTCCCTAATGGAGAAGCATTTGGGTGAGATAATGGACATATTCAAGGGTGGAGCAAAGAAGGAAGAAGACAAAGAGGAAGAATAGTGGCTTCCAGCGCAAAGGAACTGGGACAGCATCATCATAGAATCATGTTATGCATTGCTTAAGTCTGGATAGTCTTACCGCGATAAATGGAACTATCATTTCGCTCAGCGTCGCAGAACCATGTGAGCCAAGGAATTGGTCTTTCCATCCGTTCGGTGGTTCGCTCTTTTTGATTTCAGCATTAACTCCTTTCTTGAGAACCAAAAGAAAGTCTCCCAGCCTTAGTCTACTCATTTCTAGGTTAGGTGTTCTGCCGATGAAGTTTTTGATGGCTTCTTCGAATGTTATCACGTATCCACGGTTTTCGACCTTGTTATTCAACGCTCTCCTCAATTGATCTTCGAATCCTTTCTTTGCGTAGAAGTGAAGAACTCTGCCAGATTTTCCGATTGGAGCCCTGAGAAACCTGCCGAGCTCGTCCAACTCATCTTTGGTAAATGTAATCTCCAAATCAGGATGAATTGTATCCTGTCCATGATCGGAGAGAAAGATAAATGTCGTCCTCTCTGCAACACTATCCCTGACACTCACAATCAATCTTTTCATATTCTCTTCCAAATGCCTAGCGCCAAGTGAATACTCATCACTTAGAGGGCCATACTTATGGCTCAATGAATCAAGGATACCTGTGTACAGGTTCACAATCAGTTTCTTGTTGCTTTCCTCCTCCAGTAATGTTTTCGCTGTCGAGAATGCATCAATAAGATTGCTGAATCCATGTGCGACCTGTCTTCTGTAAATCATGTTCGACAGTCCAGTCCCGGCTATCTCATCCTCGAGTAGCTCGACATGTCTAATGCCTTGTTGTTCTACAAGATCATAGGGGGAGTCACAATAGGTCAACGCCCGCGCATCAATTCCAACTCGCACTAGAGCATCTCTAAACGGAAAGGACAAGGTACTCATTTTCAGTGTGTCGACAACAGCGCCAAGTTCCTTGAAGAAGATCTTGTGACCAAACACGCCATGAATACCAGGCGAGGCTGCCAGATGTATCGATGCTAAAGCAGTGGATGTTATTGTTGGAAAGACTGATGAAAGCTGGAGCCCTCCCAAGCTCTCATGAGCCTTTGGGAGAAGACGGAATTTCTGGAATTGTTCTATGCCAACTGAGTCGGTGACAATCATGATGATCTTGTCTGCGTCAAAACAAGTGTTGTTCTCCATTGTTTTTTTGATGCTCTTGACATCAGATAAAGAGGGGTATTTGACTTCAGGTAGATTGAAACCCAGAAATGATAGAGCCGTTGGCAGAACCATGTGGATACCGCGGTTATAATTGGGCTTGAATAGCCCTGGGGTAATATCAGCTTCCTTGACAAGACTCTTGTCATATTGTGCCCCTAGTTCGAGCAATTGAAATCAACACCTTTCTAGGCTAATGGAGCATGAGTCTTCACGGCTACCGTGAATCAGTGGAGCCATTTCATTATCAAAATGCTTAACGTGGTTTAAAACCTTACTAGTTGGACTCATCAAGTCGTGTGGTTGGTATGTGCATTATAGTGGGAGTTGTGGGCAAGGCAAAAAGGGATGTGTCGAAGACAGCCCTTCAATTGCTGAGAACAGCTCATGGTGAATCTTCCGATTTTAGGAATCTGGTAGTCAATTCACAGGGAGAATATCTTGTGGCAGACAATATGCGTGTTATTGAAGACTCAATATCTTCCTCTTCAACTGCAGTCCTAGGTACGGCCTGCTCTTGCGAGAAAAGGAAACATTGCATGGCATCTAAGGATCCAAGGTTAGGATCAGTCGCCATGATTGGAAGCATATTCAACATGCCAGATGCTCCCGCTTCACTGATTGGCAAGTTCGAGGATAACATTGGCAGAACTGAGAACCTGGAATCTGCTGCCAAGAACTTACTGAAATCGCTCGATGGACAATACGCATTAGCACTGAGGCGCGATGATACATTCCTCCTTGCGAGAGACCCCATTGGAGTGAAGCCCCTCTATTTTGCCGAAAATGATCACATGTTTGTTTTCTCATCGAGGCGACGACCACTATGGGAAGCTGGATTGACAGACATCAGAGCTTTACCCCAACCACTTATTATAGTCGATGGCAAAGTCACGAGAATTACCCACGGTATAAAGATGGGGTCAATCAAGTCAGAAAAGAATTCGCTCACTGACTCACTAGTACTTCTTCTCACAAACGCAGTCAAGAAAATGACCGCTTCCGCTGGCAGGAACGTGGGAATACTCTTCTCTGGTGGATTGGATAGTTCAATTATCTCAAAACTCTCAAAGGACCTGGGAATTAAATGCACTCTTTACTGCGCTGGAACATCGTCATCACGAGACATGATTAGCGCTAGAAGAGTGGCCGCAGCCCTAGGTCTGCAACTCGTTGAGAAGAACATAACTTCTGATGAAGCCACCAATTATCTACTGCCTGTTGTGAAGTCTATTGAAAGTTTTGAGATGATCGCAGTCAGCACTTCCTTGCCTATCTACCTAGCCACGAGAGAAGCTGTCAGAAGCGGCGAGCACATAATACTTCATGGACAAGGTGCAGACGAACTATTTGGCGGATATGAAAGGTACGAAGCCAAGCTTGTTTCCAGTGGGTATGCTGCCTTGTGCAGAGAAATGCTTAATGACATAGTGGGACTCGGAAACACAATGCCACAGTTTGACCAGATAGGAACCATGAACTCAGCAATACTTCTCGCTCCATTCCTTGATGCATCAGTTGTCGAATTCTCGCTTGGAATCCCTCCTCAAATGAAACTGTTCAAGGGAATGGCGACGATCTCCCGTAAGCACATACTGCGTCAAGCCGCTAGCAGAATAGGTATTGCAGTTGATATCCTTCCAAAGCGGAAGGTCGCTGTACAGTTTGGCTCAGGTGTTGCCAAGATCTTAGATAAAGCCTCCAGAACAGCAGGTTTTACAAAGAGGATAGCAAAGGACATGGGATTTCCTCTGCCTGTTCAAGCGTATCTCAAGGAGGTTGGAAAATTGGCGGGAATACCACTGTGATGAGGATTGGAGTCATCTCCTTCCCTCAAGTTTCTCCACGTTGATAGTACACCCATCTTTCTCTCTTCTGTACTGGAATTGAAAACCCATGGCTCTGCAGGCACCTTGCCAGGTTGATTCGCACAACTTGCATGGGAGATCCCGCTGAACGGAAGTACGCGATTTCTCAAGTTCGGCAATGGTTTCCACTGGTCCACAGTGTTGAACACGGCTTGCAAACTTGTCTTCGTAGAATTCAACTGTTTCATGTTCGATTCCTAGAACCACGTCTTCCTGAACTCTTCTTGTGATGAACTCTTCAAAGCTCTCGCGTTTTCTTTTCCCTTGATTTAGCTCAGCCATTTCTGACAGGTATTGCCAAAGTCTTGCAGTGGATTTCTCGCCGTAGTTGCTTGAGATATACATTACAACGAGTCCCAATCTGGACATCAACGCCGAGTAAATCTGATTAGCTGCTTCCTCAGGTTGAACTGGTTTCAAGTCGATCCTCTTTTGGATCCTTGATTTCTCAACATGTTGCACGGGTTGTGGTGTTTCCAATGGCTCCAGAGGTCGCAATTCGCGCAAAGGAGGTTTACCTATTGCTGAACTCGATGCTTGTGCATGCGATGCAACTGGATACTGAACCTCTGATCCTTCGTCTGTCCCGCTTGGTAAATGAGACGGGGGAGGTGAGGTTCCGCTGTCCGTATTCTCACTCTGTTGAGCAACAGTCACCACTGGTTGCGCAAGCGGCGCTACTTCAGGCGGCTGAGTATAGCCACTCTTCGCCTCCCTTATCAGCGGCGACACCGCCCTTACTATGTGATACGGAGAATATGATGGGAGCGAAATGGAAGACTGAACAACTGTAACAATAACGCTCGGATCCAGATCGCCAATGATTTGCGTTGCAAGAACTTGCGGTCCCCTAAATACCCTGATAGCCCAAGTATCTTTGATTTTCCCGATTCTTATACTGTATGAGCTATTAGGTATTGGCGCCATAGAACTCGCTGGAATGAACTCGTCAGGCATTAATGTGCACCTTAGTTGTTCAGATCAGTTGATCAGTAAGAATAGTTTGATTTCCGAGCACTTATCCTTTTTCGTTTATGCGAACAGAATTAGTCTCTCGCCAACTATTTCGCAAAGAATTTAAGAAAGGGTGCAAGACCCAATATAACTGTCATCTTGGTATTCCTACTATTAGGAGACTGAAGGAATTGGTGAAATGTCTGTTCTGTGACAAGGAAGTATATCTACCTTTTAGGTGTCAATTCTGTGAGGGAGACTTCTGTATAGACCATAGGCTTCCGGAGAACCACAAATGCAAAAATGTATGGAAAGCTAAGACTTCACCCAAGAAGAAAGAGCCTTCCACCCGTCCGGTGACGTCACCCGTAGGCGACGAGGATGAGCCTTCGCCCATGTGACGTAACGAACAACCTCGTCCCTGGTAAATCTGACTAAACGACCAGAACGTTGACTCTCTTCCCATAGTTGGTGGCTCCATTGAGTAGCATCAAATTGAAAGGCGCGATAGACGAATCAAAGCAGAAAATGGTAGCATTCCTGAAACGTTTAGTAGAAATACCGACAGTGGTCCCGCCCGGGGAGAATTACCGAGAATGCATAGACTTCATAGAGCGAAAAATGAAGGAAATTGGCTTCGACTGCACGGTAATCGAGCCCCACCCAGACTTGTTGAGAAGATATGGTATTCAACCTAATCTTTTGAGGGGTCCGAGACCCAATCTGATCGCGACTAGAGAATGGGGTTCGCAAGGACATTGCATTTTGCTGAATGGCCATATTGATGTCGTGCCTGCTGGGAACGGATGGAAATATCCTCCGTTCTCAGCAACGATCAAGAACAACCTGATGTTCGGTCGTGGAACGGCAGATATGAAAGGTTCAATCGCTTCGATTGTATTCGCGCTTGAATCGCTACAAAGTCTAGATTCTGATCTAGTAGGAAAGGTCATGTTTGCTGTTACGGTAGACGAGGAAATCGGAGGGGCCACTGGGCTCTCGTATCTGGCCAGGGAGCATTTAGTAAAAGGTGACTGCTGTCTCGTTGCCGACAGCAGTATGGAAAGCATCAAATACGCTTCGAATGGCTGTTTGCGCTTCAAGATAGTAACTTACGGTAAGGCTGCACACTCCTCGAGGCCATGGATGGGTGTAAATGCGATAGAGAAAATGGGGAAGGTGATTAATACACTCGCAAAATACACGGAACGCCTGTCAAATGTGTGGTCAAGAATCCCTGCGCATCCATCCTTCGAAGTCACCAGTCTCAGACCAACCGTGTCAATAGGTGTAATCTCAGGAGGTCTGAAAGTGAACATGGTACCAGACAGGTGTGAAATGCTGGTTGACAGAAGGCTTATCCCTGAGGAAGATGTCAAGCAGGAAGCCAAGAAAGTAATCGAGCAAATATATAGTCTGAAGAAGCGCGACCCTGACCTCTTGGTGACAGTCGAGTACAGCTACTTTCATGAGTCATACCAATCAGATCCAAACAACTGGGGCATTCAACTGTTATCAAAAGCTTATAACGAAGTCACAGGGGTCGCACCATTCCTTGGAGGTTCACTGGGTTGTTCCGACGCATGTTATACCGCCAAGATCGGAATTCCAACAATGTCGCTGGGTGTCGCTCGTGCTCGATCCGGAACGCATGCAGCAAATGAGTTTGTCGATTTGGATGATGTCCTCCTTTTCTCAAAAATAGTGGCTGTGTTCTTGGGCAAGGCGTTGGCTGGAAACAGACAATACTAAACCTATAAATCGTAGGTTCTTCCATCACATTGGATGATGGATATTGGGTGGGTAGAATTGGGGACAGGTGAGTACTCTTATTGTTAGTAGAAAGGAGAGTTGTCACGAGAAATGTCACGTGAGGACAGAGGAGAGAAAGGGAGAATACTCAGTGGCATAGTGGGAGGAAGGCTAAGAGAAATCCAGGAGAGACTGCGCAGCAAGGAGCTGACTGAAGTATTTGGAAAAGGAACGCTGGGGTTTGCCCTCAGCGAGATTCTTTTGATCAAGGACTGGAGTAAAATATCATGCTTGTCACCGCAGTCATATTTCTATCAAGGCAATCCTGTGCTAGAAGTCAGTAGAAACTTCGTGATAATAGCTGTAAGCTCAGCGAACATAGTGGGAAAGGGCGGAGCTGCTCCTCCCTATATACTATTGACAGGTCCTGGGTTGTACCAGATAGAATTCTCAGTTAAGAAAGGAATGTATATTGCGGATTCTCGTGAGATCACGAACATGTTGATCTCACCGGCAGACTGGGAGAAGTTGCACGGCGCAAGGAAAGATTATGAGGGAGACTCGGCCCTAGTTCTCAATGACCTCTTTGCTGAGATACCTCTCTCGATGATTGACCGCCCGGCCTCTCTGCAAAGTTACGAGCGTGGGCTTATTGCCAACACAGTTCTTACGCCATTCAAGGACGCTTTCACTTTGCTAAAGGTCTCTTGCAGTAGAAGCTCGTCCTATCCAGAGGAACACGGACCGAAGATGCTGAGCACGCACCAATCTTACTCTAACGTGATCCTTGTTGGTCAGGAGATCTATCAATGGGCAACGAAAACGGAAACAGAGAGATGGAATGAGATAATAGTGAAGGGCGCCAGAGACTACCTCAAGGAGATACCTGGAATCAGGGTGTCAGAACCTGGACAGATTGATGCACTTCTACAATCAGAAGTCATAGAAGGTGTGAGCAAGGGGTACTTGAAAGATGCTAGAAGAGGAATCAGCCTTACAACGATTCCGGCTGTCAAAGAATTCATGATGCGCACGGAAATCCACATGGCTAAGGATCAATACCTCAAAGCAATCACTGGTCTATTCGAACGAGGATTCTAGAGTCAGGTTTTCAGCGCTGGCTTCTGCTCGAAGATATAAAAGCGAGTCAACTCTGAGAATCAAGTGACTAAGGTTTATATACACCCATCAAAGTAGTGAGACTAGCTGTAGGACGTGATTGTTACATCAAATTGTACGACCTACAATTTGAGAATCTGTACGTTAGTGTGACTGATTGTGGAGAGTGAGAGAAATGTCGACCGATACCGTTATTGAACGGAAAACCATCAGGCCATCTCAAGTTGACCAGGAATTCATCAATCGCATAATAGATGCTGGTGCTGAGCATCTCAAGGCATGCATCCAGTGTGGAACCTGTACAGCTTCATGTCCTTCAGGAAGAAGAACAGCCTACAGAACCCGACAGATAATACGTTCGGCTCTTTTAGGGCTTAAAGATGAGCTTCTAGCTGATCCGAATATATGGCTCTGCACTACTTGTTACACTTGTTATGAACGTTGTCCACGCAAGATTGAGACAGTCAACGCAATAATCGAAATCCGTAACATGGCATGTGAGGCAGGGCATATTCTTCCAGCTCACAGAGCCACTGCTCACAAACTCATCGAGTACGGTCACGCCGTACCTATTGACGACCCCAAATGGGGTGCCCTGAGAAAGAGTTTAGGATTACCTGAGAAACCCCCTACAGTAGCTAGTTCCGATGAAGCTCTGAAGCAAGTTCGAGCAATAGCTAAACTCACCAACTTTGACAAACTGGTAGGATACGAATGGAAGTGAGCCTCGAATGGGTGACTCGAATCCAACGTACGCACTATTTCTTGGTTGCATGATACCCGATAGGTATCCAAACATCGAAGTATCAATCAGAAATGTGATGTCGAATCTCGGAGTGGAACTTCTTGACATGAAGGGCGCTTCATGTTGTCCAGCCCCAGGCGCTATTAGATCCTTCAGCAACAAATTCTGGTTGGCTGCAGGCGCCAGAAACATAACAATTGCCGAAGAGATGGGGCGCGACATAGTCACGGGGTGCAATGGTTGCTACGGTACATTGAGAGAAGCCAATGAGACTTTGAAACATAATGAGGCAACGAGAGAATGGGTGAATAAGATACTCAAAGAAGCTGGGGTAAGGGAGTACAGAGGAACGGTCGATGTCAAGCACCTTATCGAGGCACTTTATGTTGACATAGGAATTAATAAGCTCAGTCAATTCGTTGAGAATCCTATTCCAGTGCATGCATCAGTGCACTATGGCTGTCACATTGTCAAACCTAGTGACATTAGGCGATGGGGCGTATTTGAGAATCCAAGATTCCTTGACGACCTTGTGGAAATGACTGGGGCAAAGAGTGTGGACTACAAAGACAAGATGATGTGTTGTGGGGCAGGCGGTGGTGTCCGCTCGTCAAATCTGCCAGTTGCGATAGACATGATACGGGAGAAACTGAACAACATCAAGGCCGCAGGCGCCGACTGCATAGTCGATTGCTGCCCGTTCTGTCATATGCAACTTGAAGGAGGTCAACTTGACATAAAGAAGCAGTTTGCCGAGGACATCAACATCCCAGTATTCTACTATACTCAACTGCTTGGGTTAACAATGGGACTCAGCAAGGAAGAACTTGGGCTAACCAAGAACGCTATCTCGCCCAACCAGTTGCTTCAGAGGTTTGGTCACTGAAGAACTCAGTAGACTGCAAGCATTGTTGAGTTTCTTCTTGGACCCAGTGGTATTATACAAATTGCCGTCTATTTTCGTTTCCCAGTTCGGAAAAATGGCTCGAAATGGACACGATTTTGTATATCGCCCACAGAGAATAGAATACCTTATATGAAAGGTTTTTCTTCTCAATGATTGCTGAGGAAAAGGGCATGTCACACCTATAGTCACCTGAAAGGACAACAAAGTTGGCAATCGACCTATCTTGGCTAGCAATAACATCAATGCTGAATTGGACCGGCTCCATGCAGACTCTATTACAAGTCCCTATGCGATGGGCGAGGCAACAGAGCGATCCAGTGCTTACTTTTGCCGCAAGATGTGCCTGACTTGATTGAGGAATAGGTAGAAATGTGCTGATACGCGCTTCACTCAATCATGAGCTACAGGAGGCAGAGTAAATATGACTCTATTCACTGTCGAAATAACTATTGAGAACAAGCCTGCTGCGAGGGATCCAGAAGGAGAGACTGTGCTCAGAGATCTTGTGAACAAGGGCGGATTTGACATTGTCAAATCTATTAGATCAGCCAAACTTCTCAGGGCCAAAGTGGAAGCTTCATCTGAGGAGGAGGCGAAGAGAGCTATTTTCAAAATGGTCAATGAGCTGAGAATATACAACCCTGTAGCACACACGTACTCGATAACTGTTAAGGGAGTGTGAGTGAAAAGATCTGCGGGTGGTTGGCATATGCATTCCCTTGTCTTGAGCGCTTCTGAATGTGTATCTGCAATAAGAGGCGTTGGGGAGTATCAATGCTCAAAGTTGCTATCATAGACTTCCCGGGTTCAAATTGTCGTTACGATACACTTCACGTATTCAAGGACGTTTTGAGAGTCGATGCCAAACTGATTTGGCACAAAGAGTTTGATGACGATGATTATGATGTCGCAGTTCTGCCTGGCGGTTTTGCTTATGGCGATTACTTGCGTGCTGGAATCATAGCAGCTTATAGCCCTGCTATGAAGAACGTTAAGAAGATGGCTGAAGCTGGCAAACCTGTTCTCGGGATATGCAATGGTTTTCAAATCCTCGTTGAAGCTGGTCTCCTTCCTGGCGCATTACTCAGGAATTCCTGTCTCACTTTTGTCTGCAAATGGATACATCTGCGTGTTGAAAACAATAAGTCGCCTTTCACGCGAGGCTTGACGAAGGGAGCCATTTTCTCATTACCGATTGCGCACGGAGAAGGCAGATACTTCACAGACGAAGAAACACTGGATGAGTTGAAGAAGAATAACCAGATCGTGTTTAGATACACTGACACATCAGGGGAGCTTACTGAGGCGTCTAACCCGAATGGCTCTCTTGACAATATCGCTGGTGTCTGCAATTCAGAGGGCAACGTTGCTGGTCTAATGCCTCATCCTGAAAGATCATCTGAAGCAATCCTCAGCCCTGATAAGACTGAGGGAGGGTTGTCAATACTCCGTTCGGTGATAGACTACGCGGGAGGTGCACAGTGAACGTGTCTGCCCCAATCCCAGTCAAAGTTGACTTAACTGAGGAGGAAATCAGGTTCATTAGGGGCGCATTGGGTCGAGAGCCAAATGAAGTGGAATGGGGCATGTTTGACACGATGTTCTCCGAGCACATATGCTACAAGTCGTCTCGCCCAATAATCAAACTTCTTCCTACGACTGGTCCCCGCGTGATTATTGGCCCAGGGTACGATGCAGGTGTAGTTGACATAGGTGACGGACTTGCTGCAACTCTCAAAATCGAATCTCACAATCATCCGAGCGCCATCGATCCGTACAATGGATCAGGAACGGGAATAGGTGGCGTTCTTAGAGACGTTCTAAGCATGGGCACAAGACCAATAGCCCTTGTGGACCCACTTCGCTTTGGTTACCTTACAAGTGGGAGATCAAGGTGGCTTCTTAACTACGTTGTGAAAGGTATTGCAGACTATGGCAATAGTGTCGGCGTTCCGACAGTTACAGGGGAAATCGAATTTGATCCATCATTTGAAATGAATTGCTTGGTAGGAGTCGGATGTGTGGGAATAGCCAAGCGCGAAAGAATCATAGCCGGCGGAGCCAAGTATCCCAGAGACATTGTTGTACTAGCAGGAGGCTCTACAGGGCGTGATGGTTTGCATGGAGTCACGTTTGCTTCTAGAATTCTGGGTGGAGAATCAGATGCTGATAGACCAGCGGTGCAGGTTGGTGACCCATTTCTTAAGAACATCATAATTGAAGCAACATTGGCAGCGATCGAAACAGATCTTGTTCGTGGACTCAAAGATCTGGGTGGAGGAGGTTTGACATGTGGCGTCTGTGAGATGGCATCTGACGGAGAGACAGGAATGGATGTAGACATATCAAAGGTGCGGCTAAGAGAAAATGGGATGACTCCGTATGAAATAATGCTATCAGAATCGCAAGAAAGAATGCTGTTGGTCGTGGAACCGTCCGGACTAGGCAAAGTCCTCGAAATACTCGACAAGTATGAACTACCTTACTCCATGATTGGCAGAGTGACTGATACAGGCAATGTCGTAGTGAGATATGGCGAAAACGTTGTTGCAGACATACCAGCGAGAATGATCACCAAAGTTCCGGTTGCTAGAAGAGAAGCAAAGAAGCCGAACTACCTTG
The DNA here is from genome assembly GCA_037310415.1 of Candidatus Atabeyarchaeum deiterrae. Lineage (GTDB taxonomy): Archaea > Asgardarchaeota > Atabeyarchaeia > Atabeyarchaeales > Atabeyarchaeaceae > Atabeyarchaeum > Atabeyarchaeum deiterrae. The sequence goes on along the minus strand of CP147780.1, from coordinate 161,659 downwards.
CAGGAGCAAGAAAAAACAAGAAACCAGAAATCCCATCAGATCTTTCCGAGACATTGGTTAAACTTCTTTCTTCACCGAACATTGCCAGCAAGGAATGGATCTTTAGGCAATATGATTTTGAAGTTGGTGTCAGAACTGTTCTGAAGCCGAATGATGGTGACGCCGCAGTTCTTCGTCTGATCGGGACCGACAAGGCGCTTGCTGTCAAGGTCGATGGCAATTCCAGACGCACTTACTTGGATCCATATCATGGCGGCGCAAGCGCGCTTGCTGAGGCATGTCGCAACGTGGCCGCCGTTGGGGCCCAGCCGATAGCAATGGTTGATCACTGCAACTTTGGAAACCCCGAAAAACCTGACATCTTCTGGCAGTTCCGAGAAGCAGTAAAAGGAATGGCTGACGCATGTAGAGCGCTAGATGTGCCATGCATCGGTGGGAAAGTCAGTTTCTACAACGAGGACTCAACAACTGGGAAGGCAATCAAGCCTAGCCCCGTTGTCGCAGTACTCGGCTTGATCGAAGATATGAATCACTTGGCTACCATTCCATGGAAGGAGCATGGTGAGTCAATTTACATTGTGGGTAAAACAAGATGCGAATTAGGTGGTTCAGAATACTATAACTACATACACAATGTGCAGGAAGGACAGCCCCCAAGATTCGCCGGATCTGAGGAAAAGCGGTCAATCACATTAGCATACAAGTCAATCAGTAGAGGTCTCACTGAGACCGTTCATGACTGTTCTGACGGCGGACTAGCTGTCGCAATTGCTGAAATGTGCATCCTGAGTGGATTGGGTGCTGAGATAGACTTGGCACATATTCCGAGGGATAGAATGAGGATCGATGAGCTGCTATTCTCTGAAAGTAACTCAAGGTTCATAATGACTGTCTCAAGAAAGAATCTTGATGAGTTCCTTTCTTTGGCATCTAGAATTGGAGCGAAAGTGGCTGAGATTGGAAGAGTGACCGATACGGGAGAATTGGCGATGTTAGAAGGCGGTAAAAGGGTGCTGAATAGCGCTGTCGAAATCATGCGCAAAGCATGGTCTGACTCCATACCGAGATCCATGGGAGGTTGCTAGAAGGGTGAGTGGCGGTCTAAGAGAATCTTGTGGGGTATTCGGCATCTACTCTAGGAAGTATCCTGAAGAAGTTCCCCACCACACCTATAATGGACTCGTATCTCTGCAGCACCGCGGTCAGGAAAGCGCTGGCATATACATATTCAAAGATGGTTCACAAGGTCAGTTGACGGGTCATAAGGGTATGGGTTTGGTCACACAGGTATTCAATAAGAGCATACTCAACGCATTATCTGGCAATGTGTCAATAGGTCATGTTAGATATAGTACCACGTCAGAAAGCAATATCGCTAATGCTCAACCCTTCTTTCTGAAGTCTCCCAACGCCAACTTTGCGTTGGCATTCAATGGAACGATAACCAACTACCTGCAAATCAGAGAATCACTCAAGGCGAAGGGTGAAACCTTCGCAACAGACACAGATACGGAAGTTCTCGCTCGATTGATTGCTTCAAATACAAAACAGACTGCCAGCTACATTGAAGCGCTCAAAGAAAGCATGAATATCCTCGATGGATCATACTCAATGGTTCTCCTTAACAACAAAGGCGAACTTTATGCAATGAGAGATCCACGAGGATTTAAACCACTATGCATAGGATCGATAAACAAGTACGCTCACGTAATTGCCTCAGAAACGCCTGCTGTCGAAGCTGTGGGCGGAAAGGTGATAAGCGCCGTTCACCCTGGGGAAATTATAAAAGTGGATGAGACTGGGTTCGAGAGAGAACGTGCAGTGAATGTTCAGCGGAAAGCTCTGTGTATGTTCGAGTTTGTATACTTCAGCCGTCCGGATTCATTCATCGACGGCAAATCCGTCTGGGAAGTCAGGAAGAGACTGGGTCGGTATCTTTGGAAGCTTCACCCAGTTAAGGCTGATTACGTCATTCCAGTTCCGGACTCAGGCAGAGCAGCTGCAGCTGGTTTCTCTGAAGAGTCGGGAATACCATTGGCAGAAGGATTAATGAAGAACAGATATGTTGGACGCATCTTCATTACACCAAAGGCCGAGGATCGTGAGCTTCTGGTGAGGCTGAAGCTTAACCCGATCCGATCTGTGACCGAAGGAAAAGAAATTGTGGTAATAGACGATAGCATAGTGAGATCGACGACCTCCAAGTTCATAGTCAACTTGCTAAAGACCGTCGGCGGAGCGCGACGAGTACACCTGAGAATTAGTTGTCCCCCAATCATCGCATCATGCTACATGGGAATTGACTTTCCAACAAGACGAGAGCTAATCGCTTCCACTAGAACAGTCGATGAGATCAGGAGAGAGGTTGGAGCAGACACCTTGGGATACATGAATACAGACGGACTCGTTAGGAGCATGGGCATGCCGCACAACCAGATATGCATGGCCTGTCTAACTGGTGAATATCCATTGAATGCCCCTCCGCAGCTAGAGTTGCTCGAGGCAACACTCGGAGGCAGAACGCAGTAGATACAATCAGCAGCCAGAACCAGAAGTCATGTAATCATTGAGTAATAAGAAATGACAAACTAATCGCTCGTACCAAGACGGGCAACTTGAGGGAGAGGGAGTGTGACAACAAAGGTTCTGTTGTTAGGATCAGGAGGAAGAGAGGCTGCAATTGCAGAAAGTGTCAGCAAGAGCCCTTCATCTATGTTGTACGTACTGTCAGATAGATTGAACCCAAGTATTGTGAAACTATGCCGCGACAAGGCGAACTACAAGGTTGATGCGAAGGGAGTTACAAGTAATCCCAGGCTGGTTGCTGAGTTCGCCACAGAGAATCGGATCGACTTAACAGTCGTGGGGCCTGAAGACCCGCTGGTTTCAGGCGTCGCAGATGCGCTGAGAGACAAGAAGATCGCCTGCGTTGGACCAGTCAAAGCGTGTGCGATGATAGAAGGGGACAAGGGCTTTTGCAGAAACCTAATGAAGAAATACAATATACATTACTATCCAGAATTCAATTCATTCTCAAATCTGTCGGACGCTTCAAAATACGTGGATGATATGATGAGGAAGGGTATCCCCCTTGCGATAAAGCCAGGAGGGCTTACAGGTGGAAAAGGTGTGAAGCTTACAGGCGAACATCTAAAAGATTCTCGGGAAACGAATGCATACATCGAATCAATCCTCAAGGAGAAACCCGGAGGGATCCAGTCCGTCGTAGTCGAAGAGAAAATGCTCCATCCACTTGAAGTAACTATTCAGACATTCACCGATGGCAAGAGTGTCATCCTCACCCCTTGCGTTCAAGACTACAAGCGCGCCTTTGAAGATGACAAAGGACCAAATACTGGAGGCATGGGAAGCTACAGTCAAAGTGACCACTTGATGCCATTCATCACTAGAAAAGACTATGAAGATACTGCTCAAATGGTTCGCAATATCACTTCAGCTCTGGTCAAGGATACTGGAGAACGATATCATGGGTTCCTTTATGCGCAGATGATGAAAGGTATAAGCCCAGTAAGTGGCAAATTATCGACGATAATGACAGAAGCAAATGTTCGACTAGGTGACTCTGAGGCGATCAACGTACTCCCTTTGTTAGACAATGATGATCCCGTGGAAATATACTGGAGCATATTCGATGAAACACTTAGCGCCAAGAAAGTGAAGTTCAGCCGCGAGGCAACTGTCTGCAAATACCTAGTGCCAGAGGGATACCCGGAAAATCCAAGGGATAAGGAACAAGTCGAGGTTGACGAAGCGCGACTCAAAAATGTCGGTGCTAGATACTATTGGGCGAGCGTCAACACGATTGAAGGGAGAATCTTTACGACTAAATCAAGAGCTATTGCATTGTTAGGGGTGTCAGATTCTCTTGAAGAAGCTGAGAGAATAGCAGAGGAAGCCACCGGACTCGTCAAAGGTCCGCTAAGCCACAGGAGTGACATAGGGAGAAACACTGCAGAGATGATCAGGAGAACTCAATCCAGGTGGAAGACGATACCGAAGTCAGAATGAACCTGTCAGTTGACTTCCGTGCTCTTGCCAACTCCAAACTGGTCAGTGCTTGCTTGCACGACGGACTGACAAACCGAAAAGGAGAGGACCTGTTTCAATGTCCAACAAGGTGAGAGGTTACGAGAAGGTTCAGGACACATATGCTGAAGCTTTTGCAGGTCTTTACACAAGACTACTGATCACAGGAGATAGGGGCATAAGACCCAGCGATAGAACTAGCCCCGAGATTGAGCATGATGAGTTGAGACTCGCGGCATATAGATGTACGGCAACCCCATCTGTAGTTGTCGGGAGGGTTGAGGGTGGTATTGAGAAATGGTTGGCAAAGAAACAGACTCCAGATGGACGTGAAGGAGTTATAGTCCAGCTCTGGGGTAGGTATGACGAGAAAGATGGAATCGCGAAGCAAATAGAGCAGTTCTACAGAGAGTTGTCAATCAGGATAAGGCAGGACGTTCTCTCTATAAGCACAACTAGGGTATTCGGGTTTGATTATCCAAACGGCAAGACAACGGAGAAAACCATGGTGATCGACACTGAAGAGCGAGTCGGCAAGTGCGGTGGAGGTTATGAATGGTTCTCCGCGGAAGACGACAGGGATATAGTTAACGTTCCTTTGATGATGGGGTACGACTTTAAGATCGACAGACGCATTCAATGTCGTATCGGTGTTTCAGGCGGGAATCTATGGTTGCTCTGTGACAGCATCGAAACTGGACGAAAAGCTGGGAGGAGAGTGATCGACGCCTTGAAACAGGTTGAAGGCGTTGTTACGCCATTCTACACTTGCCCGTCTGGGTCAGCCACCGAGGACTATCCACCGATAGGTCCACCCACAAACTACCTGTACTGCCCAACTTTGAGAGATAGACTAAAAGACCGATCCAAAGTTCCACCTGAGGTGAATTCTATCCCTGAGATCGTCATTGATGGAGTGTCTCTGGATGCAGTGAAGATGGCAATGAAGACTGGCATTGAAAAAGTTCTCGACATGAATGGAGTGATTCAAATCTCAGCTGGAAACTATGGAGGCAAACTCGGCAAACACAAGTTATACCTGCGGGAATTGCTGAGATGACTACAATGCTCATCTCACTTGAATCACGGATTAGAGCGACAGGCCACCAGAAGGAGGTTGTGATTGACAATGAGCAAAGATGTTCTTAATGAGATAGGGAACCGTGAAGATGCGATAACTAGACTTTGCTGCGATTTAATTAAATTCAAGAGCGAAAATCCTCCTGGGGACGTAGGCGATATAGCAGGATTCATCAAGGACTACATGATTGGCAAAGGGTTCGCCGTCGAAACTGTTTCTTCTGACAAGGGTCGGGTTAATCTCATCGCCTCGTTACGAAGCAGAGGAGCCAGGAGAAAACTGGTCTGGAACGGGCACATGGATGTGGTTCCACCAGGGAGAATAGATGCTTGGAAATCGAATCCATGGGAAGGCGTAGTTAAAGGCTCCATGATAATTGGAAGGGGCGCCGCAGACATGAAGGGTTCCATAGCATCGGCGCTTCAAGCTGCCTCCGTCATCGCTGAAAAGGATATCGAGTTGGATGGTACTTTGACATTTCACTTTGTGCCGGATGAGGAAACAATGGGTAAGTTTGGGACAGGGCTGCTTGTCGACAAGGGTTACTATTCAGATGTTGATGCGTGTGTCGTTGGAGAAGGAACGATGAACCAGCTGTGGGGTCCGACGGTAGCTCTTGCCGAAAAAGGAATCCTTACACTCCGGGTCAGAGCATCTGGGAGATCGGCTCATGCAAGCATGCCATTCTTGGGAGAAAACGCGATTGACAAGTTGGTCAGAATAATACCAAGAATTGAAGAACTGGGCCAAGCCGACATCAAAGTTGATCAGAGATTGATCAATCTGTTTGACGCTGGAAAACCGTTTTACTCGATGCTTACGAAGATATTGGGTCTAAGCATCGATCAGATGGAAAGACTCTATACTCACCTAACCTTTAGCCCAGGAATGATCAAGGGTGGAATAAAATCCAATGTTGTGCCAGATGATGCAGAAGCCGAGATAGATGTTAGGGTCATGCCTTTAGGGGACCTGGAGAGCGCTTTAGCTCAAATTGAGAATGCCGTCAAGAAGTCTGGTATCGGAGGGATCAAGATAGAATCTCTTGAGAAAGTCGAACCCTCTTACCAAGATCCAAACGCACCTTTTGTTGAACTTGTCAAGAGATGCGTTTCACAAGTGTGGGGAAGAGAAACGGCAACCATGATAATGCCTGGGGGAACAGATGCCCGGTTCATAAGAAACAAGCTAGGCATACCGACGGTCGTATTGGGCCCAGTTTCTGAATCGGCTCACTCTGCAAATGAGTACGTTATGAAAAAAGACCTGACCCTGTGCTCGAAGATCTACGCGTTGATTGCTTTGGAATTCCTTTCCTGAGATAATAGCATCTTGTAACAACCGTTCCTAGTTTTGCTACGTACTGTTTAGGGTGTTCCAAACTAACGGGGCAATCGTGTTTTCGAAGAAGTAGAAACCCGTGGTCCAATCTAGACATATCACAAAGAGAAAGCTAGAAATTACAAGCTCGGTGATTCGTCCAATTGTAAATCTGATGGATATAGCGCGATGCAGTACGATGATGATCTCACCAAACATTGCGATGGCGCCAAGGCCAAACATGAGATCCAGAAATGGTTTTAGGGCAACTGGAATTATGAAACTTCCCATAGCGAAACAACACCTTCAAACCACTCTTAATAGGTGTACAATCGATCTGCAATCAACCACCAGTTCACAACAGAGAGTATAAATAGTCCCCAACTTATAGCAGAGCAAGATTCCCAATTCTATTATGTTAGTGCAATGTGCGCGGCTTTGGAATAGCTGCTCACGCAATAGGACTTCATTCTCGTTCAGAACTACGTTATTAGGATAACCAGAATGCGATTTCAGTTCGCTAGATCTCAAACCATCCACGGGTGGAAAAGATGAGAGCACTCATATGGCGAGTGAACGTAGCGACGATGCTGTTCTTCACACTCGTCCAAGTCGTGGTCCCTCTCATACCGGAATACCTGCGAACAATTACCACCGACACTTTCATCATAGGATTCACTGTCTCAAGCATATCAATCACAGCTATACTGCTCAGACCAGCCTCCGGAGTAGCCAGCGACAAATGGTCAAGGTCAAATCTGATGATCATTGGAACCATTCTTGCGTCTGTTGCATACGCCATCCTCTACTTCTTTGGAGACGTCCTTCACGTGATGGTTGCCAGACTCATTGAAGGTGCTGCAGTTGCTTCATTCATCCCATCTTCAATAGCCAGTGCAGTCGACCAAGCTCCCAAAGGAAAGCTTGGAGAGACGCTTGGATGGCGAAGTATGATGATTGGAATCGGATTCACCGTTGGCCCAGCCCTTGGCGGCATTTTGGCAGGGGCCCTTCAGTTCAGAACTACATTCGGAATATCATCTCTATTCCTTATGCTCCTAATCCCGCTCGTAGTATTCAGAGATACCAAGCGGAAATCATCTGCTAGTGCTCACCCAGTCCGCTGTATTGGAGAGACGGGCTTTGTACTCGCTCTTTCCGGTCTGATAATCTATGCAGTTGCGTGGACAGGCATGCTCACTTTCTTGTCGGCCTATCTTGAGTCGATCGCACCTACGCCCTCTGTCGCCGCATTTGAGATTGGTCTGTTTCTCTTCACTCAAGCAGGCTTCAGCGTCGCTTTCAGGGTAGCAGCAGGCAGGGGTGCCGACAGACACCCAGCTATGATGACCTATCTGGGCTTACTAATCATTTCTGTGGCGCTGGTTGTCATCTACTTTACGCAAGTTCCACCATACCTCTACTTTGCGGCACCAATCTTCGGAATCGGCACGGGAATCTACGTGCCTGGTTCGCAGACGCTCGCTTTGATGAGGTGCCCCGAAAACAGCAGGGGTTTTCTTTCTAGCATTTACACAATGGGGCTGGATATAGGAAACCTGATAGGTCCAATCATGTTCGGTATCATTATACAGTTCACAAACAGCTATCAGTCTGTCTTTGCACTGGCGCCAGTCCTGGCATTCGTCGCAGCAATGGTTGTATTTATACCGACAAGAATCTTTCATCGACAGCTTCAGCCATTTTGTGGCAACCGTACTTCACGCCTCTCTGGGGGGTGACCAGATTTATATTGTGGCACTAGTCATATCTACTCCAGTTTCAGAGGATAGGCGAGAAACCATGAAGTGGGTGACAAGAGAATACGTTCATGTCGATAGAACTGCCTGCCCATGGCTGATCAAGCGATTTATCGACCCAAGGGCCGAATTCTTCTTTGTTCCAGTTGAGAGGATAGATTATACTGTTAAGAAAGAGAAAGCAATCCCTTACGATGCACCCAATGTAGAACTTGGTCATCACGCTGATCAATGCAGTTTTGATGCAATAGTAGAGAAATACAAGATCAAGGATCCTCCCATCTTGGAACTTGCGAAAATTGTTCGCGCGGCAGATACGGACAAACCAGAAGTGGCACCCGAAGGAGCCGGCCTGAGTGCAATAATGACTGGCATATCAATGGTCGCGAAAGACGACTTTGAAGCAGTTCAAAATGCTACGCCAGTATACGACGCATTGTACAGCTACTGCAAGTTCAAACTCATAAAAGAGAAATACAAATCTGAAATCGAGAGAATGGACAAGAAACAGATAAGACCGTTTCTTAAGCAGAAGTTCAAGGAATAAGTTGATTTTCTCCTGACTCCCTGCGAGATGATCTTGTGATGTTGTGGGTTACTCGAAACAGGCCTCACGCTGATCGCTGCGCCTCAGCATGGCTAATCAAGAGATTTGTTGACAAAAATGCCATATTCGAGTTCATTTCCAAATACGACCCAATCCCCAAGAATGCAATTGCTTTCACACTGCCTAACGCATGTATAAAACCAGTTGAAGGGAAGAAAACAACTTTTGACGTCTTGGTCGAGAAACACGACATCAAGGATGCATGTGTTCTGAGAATTGGCGAATTCATCCATGACTTTGAAATCGACGCACATGAAAACCCCGCCGAAGTGAGATTGAAGGAAACACTCGGATTGTGCTTTGTGCTAAAGGGGCTAGAGAAAGGATCAAAAACAGATAACGAAACTATCGACAGGGCCCTAGTTGTCTTAGATGCTTTCTATGCCTCGATGAAAGAGATGTCATGAGTTTCGATATGTCAGAATGTGAGAACCTTATCACTACTTGTAGACCACTCCACTAAATCGCTCATCGTCGCCATTTGAACTCCTTGCACAAAATCATCGATAGATAGCCCCCTTGCCTTGCAACAAGGAGTACATGTTTTGACCTCCACGCCTTCCTTCACCGCGTCCGAGAGCAAACCTGCAATATTCGGAAAAGCATCAGGAGCCTGCGCTTTTCTCGCGACAAAGACCCCATCTTGGATAAGGAATAACCTGACCTTATGCCCCTCAAGAGTAGCTGTTAACGCGAATCTCAAAGCCGTATATGGCCTCTCTCTGCCATAAGGAGCTTCCATGATTACAACCGTGAAAACACTCATTTTCTCGCCTCATACAATCACACAAACTATGAGTTCACAGTCCCAGTCACATATTAATGTTTGCAATAGAGGAATTAGATAATCTAATCAGCTTGAGCATCAAGGTTGCAGTCACTAACGCAGGTGATGGACGCTGCCCAAGAGCTCAAAGACTCCAGCCAAAAGGTAAATGCATATAACAAAACTTGGCACTTGTTTACTTGCGGGAGAAGCGAAAACTACTCTCCTCTAACATGATGAGGTTGAGAAACGGAGGTAACAAGCACGAGCAGCCTTAGCGCTGGTGATCTGAAGGACCTAGGTCAGGTTCTTGCTGGTCTGAAAGAGGGTAAGGGCAAAGACTACACAGTTATTGCGATCTTGGGCGGGAGAGGTAGCGGAAAGACCTCTCTTGTGAGCAGGTTAATCACTGGCAAATGGGAGGCGACCAATCCCACCACGACATTTCTAGATAGACAGAGCACAAGCATGAATGTCAGGGGAAAGCAGTACCAGATTGTGACTTGCGATTATGCTGGAAGCAGTGAATATCGTCTAATTCAGAAAACGATGTTTCCTCCAACAAAGTCGGTTCCAGTTAAGTGCATGCTGACTATTGACCTAAGCAGAATAGAGTCTCTGAATGAACTAATCAGAATCATAGATGATCTTGTTGTCCCACGTCTATCGGGCAGGAACTCACCAGTTTCCTATCTACTCGTAGGCTGCAAAGCAGACCTGAAAAGAAACGTCAGCAATGCGGAGGCAGCGAATCTAGCCAAGGTGATCTCGCAAAAAGTGGGAAAAACCACTCAATACGTTGAAACAAGTGCCAAAGATGGTAAAGGCGTTGTCGAGGCCTTCGGATCCCTAATATAATGAAGAACCTCAGAAAAAAGTGGGATGGGAGCACTGCCCCCCAAGAAAATGAGGAAAATCGCTCCGTGGGCGCTCTACTTTCCGCCTTCTTCTTCACGTATCTTTCTTTTCAGCACCTTTCCGACGAGAGTCATAGGTAAATCCTTTTTAAACTCTATGAACTTGGGCACTTTGTACGGTGCTAACTTCTTCCTACAGAACTCTCTTATTTCTTCTTTCAGCTTGTCGCTCTCCTCAATCCCCTGTTTCAGAACCACGAAAGCTTTGACTCTTTCATTTCCTGGGATTTCGGGGTCAGGAACTCCGACTGCAGCTGCCATCGCCACCGCTGGGTGTTCGAAAAGGACGTCGTCGACTTCACGCGGATAGACCTTGAAGCCACTTACATCAATCATGTCCTTCTTTCTGTCCACTATATAGAAGTATCCATCTTCGTCCATCCTCGCCATGTCACCAGTCAGCACCCAAGGACCTTTATCGCCGCAGAGTTCACTTCTCATTTGCTTTGCCGTTTCACTTGGCTTGTTCCAGTATCCCTTCATACACTGAGGTCCTCTAATAGCCAGTTCACCGACCTCACCAAGCGGAACCTCTTTGCTGCCCGTCTCAATGTCAACGATTTTCGCATCGGTATCTGGAAACGGCATACCTATGGAACCCACTTTCCTTAGACCAATGAGCGGGTTAGAATGCGTCACAGGGCTACACTCTGTCAACCCGTATCCCTCAGCTATCTTGCCTCCAGTAACTTCCTCGAATTTCTTAAGAACCTCAGGCGGCAAAGGTGCAGCTCCACTGTTCATTATCCTGATCGTCTTCATGGCTTCAGCATACTTGGGCAGATCCTGGTATTGCAGCATTCTCATGAACAGAGTCGGGATACCCGGAAACACTGTCGGCTTATACTGCTTTATTAACGAGAATAGTGTGGGAAAATCCCGCGGGTCGACATTAAGCACCAACTTTGCCGCTGCGTAGACACAGTAGTTCATGCACACCGTCTGACCATAAATGTGGAACAGTGGCAAGTTAATTAGGGCGATTTCCTTTCCCCTGACTGATCCCTCATTCCAATCGCCACATTGCAGCGCATTGGCAACCAAGTTCATATGAGTAAGGATTGCACCCTTTGGCACACCAGTAGTTCCACCCGTGTACTGAAGGACAGCTATGTCCTCCTTTGGATTTATGCTCACTTTCGGTGGATTGGCCTCGTATTTTGAGAGCAGGTTCAATAGCTGTATAAACCCAGGCGTCTCCGGAGGCGTCCATGTTTTTCCTGGCAGAAAATCTCTCAAAGCCGTAAGTATGACATTTTTCAACTTCGTCTTGTTTCTGATTGCTGCGATTGTGTCGAATTGGCCACCTTTTCGTGGTCTGTCATCAAATGTGACTAATGTCTGTGCACCACTGTCATTTAGCTGGAATTCTAGTTCAGGACCTGAGAGAAGTGCACTACAACAAGTCACCTTCGCGCCCGCCTTCAAGGCACCATAGTACGCCAGCGGGAATTGGACAATATTGGGCATATGAAGAGCGACTGTATCTCCTTTCTTGATTCCGATTGCTGCGAGAGCAGTTGCGAACTTGTCCACGAGCGTCTTGAATTCTCCATATTTGATGGTTTTTCCCATCATGACAAATCCATCATTGTCGGGAAAATCTTTGGCAGTCATATCCAAGAGACCAAACAATGGTATTGCTGGATAGTCGATTTTCGGCTTTATGCCTTTGGGGTAGTTCTTTAGCCAAGGCTTATTTGAATAACAACTCTTGTTGCTCATTTTTCCTGTTGATCCTCCAAAATGCGATCACTAGATTGACTTGTTAGTTTCCTTGTACTTCAATTTAACCCTTTCCCATGAGTTTTAGTCAGTTGAAACTCCCCTTCTATTTATGTGTAAGGGCAGCGGGAAATCGTTCAAGGCCACCGCACTTTGATGGAGAATATCGTTCCACGTAATCTATAAGAGGTTCGCGACGTCTAAGGAGTCAACAGAATGCTGGAAACAGATTGAGATTTTTGCCAGGGTCATCACAGCTTTGTATAGGCTGGACGGTGAAATCCAAGGGTATCGAGGCGTCGATCATGGGCGAAAGTAGTTGCAGATTTTGCTCAATAATTAAGGGCGAGTTGCCCGCGAGTTTCGTTTTTCGAGGTCCCGCAATTATGGCATTCATGGATGCATTCCCCTTGGCGAATGGTCACGTGCTTGTCGTACCCAAGTCTCACTACACTGATCTTTTTGAGATACCCGAGGATCTTGCAGTCGAAACATTCAGACTGGCGAGAAAAATGGCTTTTGCCGTCAAGTCAGCGCTCACTGACGTAACTGGGGTCAACCTTCTGCAAAACAATGGGGTATCGGCAGGTCAGAAGATCTATCACTTTCACATACATGTCATTCCCCGCACTGGCGCTACGGGTGTCGGTGGCAGACTGGCCACGATCAGACAGCCAGCCGATAGAGCAGCCCTAGACGAAATAGCAGAGAAACTGAAGACTAGGTTGAGCAATTTTGACGGACCAGTTCCCCAATGATCTTCAAAAGATCCCAGATCTAGACTTAGAAACCCAAAGGCGAAGATCCTGCAACCAGGCAATTCCAGCAGAAGATGTTAGGACTTATTCAATGTCTTTTTCCTTTCTTGTTGAGACCAATAGGCGTGTTCCCCTTCGGGAACGAAGTAGAAATCCGACATCTTACCTTCTCTTTTCTCCTTGAACACAGCTCGAACACGTATCCCCGGTCTAACCTTCTCTACATCTCGAGACACGATTCGCTGTAGCATTCCAGTATCAGTGTGATCAACCTGAACATAAGCACACGCGTAGGGGACCTCTATAAAGAACTCTGAACTGACGTACCAGCAGACGACCGAAGTCAAAACTTTCCCAGTCTGAGGCAAGATAACCCACTCGTTTTCTTCATAGCACTCTGAACAATGAGACCTAGGAGGGCAGTAGACAGTACCGCACTTAGGGCATTTTGATCCCATGATATTCTGGTTCGAATACAGTTCCTTGAAGAACCGTGACTGTCTCCCATACGAATACTTGTAAGACATCACATACTTGTCCCATATCTCGAAGTACTTGTCTTTCTCAAAACTCAGTTTCTCAGCCCTTGAAGCAATTATCTTGTTTATCTCAACTTCTAGCGGTTCACCTTTGGTCTCCTCGGCAATCTTTCTCTTGGCTTCCTCGATGGCTGTCTTCTTTCCTTTCTCCTTATCAACTCTTGAGCCGCTTGCCATGTTCTCACCTACCCTCCTTACCCTTGTCCCTACCCAGAACTGCAACTGTGCAATAGCATGAGCCTGGGCCACCGATGCTGTGAACAAGTCCATTTCCCCGAGTTATGGGCACTTGTTTCTTCCCTGCCTCTTCCCTCAATTGCATAGCCACTTCTCCCGTCTGCATTATTCCTGTGGCACCCACAGCGTGACCGCATCCTATCAACCCACCGGATACTGTGCATGGAAGCGCTCCACTCCTCTCAGGTACCTCTTCATCTATGAATTTGCCACCTTGGCCTGGCGAGCAGAAACGCATGGCTTCGTATGCTTGTAGTTCAGTGAAACTGAACGCATCATGCAGCTCTGCTATATCAAGTTGGTGAACCGGATCTGTGATACCAGCCATTCTATAAGCTGCCTCACTGGCCGCGTAGTGACTTCTTAGGTCAGCTATGTCTCCATATTTCCCAAGTTTGTCGTTGCTCGTTCGAAAGCCCGTGAATGCTTTGTCGTTTGCAGCACCTATTCCCTTTACCCAGATCGGGGTATCTGTGATTTCCATCGCTTTCTTCTCAGAAGCAAGGACGAGGGCCGCAGACCCCTCCGTGTAGAGGCAACAGTCAAGCATCTTGAAAGGATAAGCGATCATTCTTGACTTCATCACTTCTTCAACCGTGATATCCATTGGACTTTGAGCAATCGGGTTCAACTTGGCGTTCCTATGATTCTTGACGGAGACTTTCGCGGCTTGTTCTTCACTGGTTCCATACTTATCCATGTGAGCGCGAGCAAGGAGCGCATAAGATGAAGCAGCGTACATGCCCGACGGAAACTCATACGTCATATCAGCAGAATACGCTATGGCTTTGACAACCTCAGGCGTGGCTTTCCCAACAACATAATCAAAGCAATCAGCGCACTTCTCAGTTCCCAAACACAAGACGATATCATGAAGCCCCGACGCAACCGTCAGGTAAGCCTCTCTGAAAGCGTAACCCCCAGTTGCCCCTCCAGTCGTCACACGAACACCAGGTTTTCCATACAAACCAAGATAATCGTGGATCAACACATCTTGCATAAACTGCCGTTCGAACAAATCGTTATAGACCCCGTAAACAGCAGCATCTATATCTCTTGGAGTCAGTTCAGCGTCATCGAGGGCAGCCTTAGTTGCGTCGAAAGCAAGCTCAAAGTACGTCGCATCAGGATGCCTCGCCGCAAAAGGCGTCACTCCAAAACCAACAATCGCAACCTTCTCAGGCATCTATGATAACCTCCGACAACCACTACTGAGGAGGGAACTTAGAAAAGTAGTTTTCGATTCCCCCAAAAAATCGAATCAGATAATGTGCTCATAGCAAGAAGCATCTTGACGGCTCCAAGCGGACGAGTAGAAATAGTACTTAGGTCGGAAAACTTGAAATGTAGAAGAAAAATGGCTACTATGGATGCACCAAACACAAATCAGTTTCTCCGTGTCTATGCTGACTTTGCAGCTTTGTCAAGTGCACCTTTAAGCGCCTCTTTCCCCACAGCGCCGATGATCGTCCCGGCTAACTTCCCTTTCTTGAAGACGCCAAATGTTGGAATAGAAACAATGCCGAACTTCTGTGATATGACCGGATTCTTATCGACGTTGACTTTCGCTACCAAGGCTTTGCCGCTGTATTCTTTTGCAAGATTTTCGACTATTGGAGCCATCATCTTACACGGTCCACACCAATCTGCGTAGAAATCTACCAAAGCGAGATCTGCTTTTGCGATCACGTCGTTGAAATCGCCGTCTCCCAGGTGGCGTGGGCCATCTTCGGTTCCTGAAGATTTCTTTCCTTCAACGTCGATTTTCTTCATTCTCTCATCAAGTTTCTTTTGTTTGATTTTCTTTACTTCATCATTCGCCAAACAACATTCACCTTCAGGGTCAACGACGAACTTATCGTACTTAAAGTTTTGTCACTATAGTTAGATGTTAAGAATGACCACTCCAAAGTTCTCACGGCTCAGGTTTTCCTGCGCGACTGGTCCACTGCGCAGAGGTCAAGAAAGCATGGAGGTCCTAAAAGACCCTCAGTGTTCCTTTGATGAATTCATCTGTCATCTTGGTTATGTTTCTCAAATTGTCCTCGATTATCGACTCAACATTGCTTCTTATCGACTCAAGCCTAACCCCTGGTCTCAGTATCATCTGGGCTGAGGCAACTTGGGGCTTATCTATGGCTTTTCCTATTGCGCTCAGCAACCTCACGTATACTTCCTCGATCCTGTCGTCACCGACCTCTTCGTAGATCCTGTTAGCTGTCTTAAAGGCTAGCACGTTGTATATCTTTCCGACGTGGGTAACAGGATTCTTCCCAGCAGCTGCTTCAAGACTCATGGGCCTGTTTGGAGATATGATGCCGTTAACCCGGTTACCTCTTCCAACTTCTCCGTCGTCGCCCATCTCTGCCGAAGTCCCAGTGACTGTGAGGTAATATGATAATGGATCATTTTCGTTATCTGCGGTATTGTTCTGAGTCTGGAAATCCCTCTTGCAGGTCTTCTTGAGGAAACCCTTCACTTCCTCAACGAGTTTCACCTTGTTTTCAAGGTACTGCTTTGGACCTGGTACAAGCGAACTGATCTGAGGTGTCGCCATAGTAAAGTAGAGTTTGTCAGCTATTCTGTGACCCATCACCTTGACATCTTCGCCATACATTGTTTTTCTACTCTTGAATTCCTTGGAGTTAACTAATGCTTCTATCCCAAGTACGGCTTTCTCTAACTCACTATGAGGCGCATAGCCTATCCCAAAGCTGGTGTCGTTAGCACCAGGTATCTCTTTGGATCTCTGATATCGGATAAACAGATCCGTTAGATCAGGTGAACCAGGCTTTGTGAGAATGTCAAGCTGTATGTGCGGGGGGTACTTCAGATACCTGAAGTTTCGCTTGATAAACTCAGAAAGAGTCTCCTTAGCTATGTCAGCCATAACGAACTTCACGCCATCATGCTCCTGAGTCGCCCTGCCTGAAGTCGTTATGATTATCGGTTTAGTTACTTCGCCACCCCCAAACCTCGGCGTGGCAACTCCGCCTGTGAGAAGTAGCTTGTCAACATTATGATGGAGCACATAGCCGATTTTTTCCTTGTAGAGAGAACATAACTTTCTACTTAATTCCTCGGCGAATCCATCGCAAATAGAGTCAGGATGGCCAACTCCTTTCCTCTCAACCAGCTCAACATGCTGTTTCTCGACAGGAGTCTGCATCACTGATTCAACCATGATGTTGCGTTCAGGCATATTCAACACTCCAACATTACAATTTCATCCAATCGTTATGAGCAATTCATCAAAATGCTATTAACAATTTAACGGGTCGTTACTGACAGATTCAGAATGGTAGCAATTCGCATTCCGAAACCTGAACAGTTATGTTAGTCGTTCCTATCAAGAATAGGATAAAAATCTTTTCATATTCAACATATTTTTGAGGATATTATTACTGACGCTCATTTATCCAGAAGACTCCTGCAATTTCCTTCAAGTCAGATGCAGAATTCAATCTCCCTCGCAGACTCCTTGCCATCAACCAATACTTTTCTAGATAAAACACCTTTCCTCTTTGCCAGAATCCTGACTTGGGCAGCATCAGACTCGCCCTTGCTTTCAGGCAAGACTATCTCATTGACCCTATAGCTATTCGTAACCCTGAGCTGCTTGAATGGACCATGAAATTCACTCCTCAAGTCAGGCACGACCTCTGATAGAATTCCTTCCATGGCCTCACTACTAGTTGGCAGTGTGGCTTTGCAGAAGTCAGTGTCAGGCTCCTTCAATTCGCCCTTGGTCGACGGTCGTGGATAATCCTTCTTCGTCGTCAGGCTCCATTCCTTTTCACCAGATGCAATTTTGGCCGTAAAAAGAATGTTGCAGTCATCCATCAAACTGGAATAAACATCTCTCATCGTTCTTGCGGGCACCGTTATGCCATCAATCTTTGCATTATACCTGGCTTTTCCTTTCGGTCTGCTCATGGCGACATCCAGTCCCACACCTTGGAGAATGTCGGTGTGGTCTTTGGCGGATATAATTGAACCAGTAACCTTAAACTCCAATTCTGCTGGAGCATAGCGGAACAGAATCCATCCAATGAGATCTTCATATTCTGGACTTCCACCAATTGCGATCGATTTTCCTCTCGCCTTGACTTCGATTACATTTCCTTCAAATTCTCCCTTGCTGTACTTCACTAGCCTCCAATGCACTGAGTCGTCCGCTTGTCCAAGTACGAGTTTTGAAATAAAGTGTGCCATGCTTGAGCTCAACTCCTTATCCTTTTCAAGGTCAACTCTCATATTTATCATTAATTGTAGACTAAATCCTTATCGAAGTGAATCTCAGCCAACACTGGCAACAATGCTCTTTCTGATCGGCGATCCTCGAATACAATTATATGTCTCCTCTTATTCTTCACCTAAGCGAGGTTGATCGAAAACTTGCTGAGGAAGACACCCAATAAAGACACAGTTTTTGTAGACCGTATCAAGAAAGTCGCACTTGAATACATTCGGCAACATTCCTTTGCCGGGCATGATCAGACTCATACCATAAGAGTCCATAAACTCAGTAGGATGATAGGCATAAAAGAGAAGGCCGACCTACTGATACTTGAAGTCGCCGCATTGCTTCACGACATCGGTCGAAGTTATAGCGAGGGAGACCACGCTAAGAAATCAGCAGAGATCGGGGAGAAACTGCTCAAGGAATGCCAGCTCCCCGAAGACAAAATACCTCAGATACTATATGCCATCAGAGTGCATCGGTTCAGTCGAAACAGGATACCTGAGACGCTCGAAGCAAGGATTCTGCAGGATGCAGATAGAATTGACATAAGCGGAGCAATCGGGATCGCAATGACTTTCGCTTATGGAGGATCAAAAAACACCGAGCTATACGATGAGAAGGATCCACTCGCAAGAAACCGAGCGCTTGACGATGAAAAATACGTCTTGGACCACTTTCAAACGAAGCTTCTCAGACTTCCGGAAACAATACACACCGAAATGGGGAAGCTCCTCATACAACAACGCTCGAAGTACCTAAGATCGTTCATGAACCAATTCGTCCAGGAAGCAACTCTAATAGAATAAAGCAGAGGGCCTTGACTTCACAAACTTTCACTGCTAAAACAGATCGGAGGTTCTGGCCGGCTAACAACGCTATAGCCATGCTTTATGACTAGATTCGCCAGTTATTCAACAAGTTTGAGAAGTCCATCTTTCGGCCTGAAACTTTAGGAGTACTATTTCTTCAGGTTTCGGTTTATCTCGTCAACAAGCTTCCTTATTCTTTCGTCCTTAGCCCCCTCTAATGACAGAAGCATCTGGAATATTGCCTCATCTGTTCTAGCATCTACGCTACTCTGTTTCTGCACGGGCAGCTTTCTCGTGGTCAGAATTCTGCTCTTTTCTTCAAGCAGATGTTGAAGCTCAGTGACCTTTGAAGCGAAATCCTCCTTCGCACGTTCAGGAACATCATACCCATACGATTGTATAATTGGAATGGATTCAAGAGATAGTGGCGGCTCCGATGCCCTTTCTTTTCCTTTCAACATCTTACTGATCTCAGTATCGATTAGGAATTTACTCGCCTTAGTTCTGTAGAACTTCTCGAGAAGATTCTTTGCCTTGCTCTTAGGCGGCGTACCGACTCGCGTCTGCTCTATTAATTCTGCCTCAACGAGTTTCCTTACCCTTCTTAGAATTGTCGGAGCAGGTACACCTTTCTTGCCCTTGTCCTTTATGGAGTTCGCTAGCATTGTGATTGTCATTTCCCTGTCCATGAGAAGGTCAAGTATCTTCCTATTCAGCGGCTCCAAACTAATGCGTATCTTATCTGGATCCTTCAAAACCATCGATTCTTCCATATGCGGCACCATCTCTGCATTTGTAATCGATTACGTCAACCGTAATAGTTATATACATGAAACTATTTAAACGTTTGCCTGAAGTCGATTTAAGACCCTGAACTCATTGGGAATCATAGAAAATCATTCAGGTCCTGAAACAACCTAATCTGGAGAGAGGCAGAAGATGTCGAGCATAATTCACGTGGAGAACCTGACCCGAACTTTCGGGAAGATCGTTGCAGTAGACCATATTTCCCTAGAGGTAAAAGAGGGCGAGATATTCGGCTTCTTAGGTCCGAACGGAGCAGGCAAGACAACGACCTTGAGACTATTATGCGGACTCTTGAAGCCAGACGACGGAAAAGCGACAGTCGGCGGTCATGATGTTGCCCAGGAAGCAAATGTTGTTAGATCAATAGTTGGCTTACTTCCTGAGCCAGAACTTTCAGGCCTATATGAGCGGATGACGCCTATTGAAAACCTCACTTACTTCGCTAGACTGTATGGACTCCCAGAGCGACAGATCGATGACCGTATCAAAGAACTTCTGAACATGATGGACCTTCACGGGAGAAGAAATGATAGAGTCGCAACGTTCAGCAGAGGAATGCGCCAGAAGCTTAGCATTGCCCGAGCCATCATCCACGATCCAAAGATACTATTCATGGACGAACCCACGACCGGACTCGACCCTGAGGCTGCAAAATCATTCCGCGAGTTCATCGCCAGACTCTGCAAACAGCTAAACCGCACAGTTTTCCTATGCACTCACAACTTGCCAGAAGCAGACATGATCTGCGACAGAATTGCAATAATCAACCAGGGTCGACTAGCTACAATTGGAGAAACTAGCGAGCTTGAGAAGTCACTATGGACTAGGAGAGTATTTACACTCTCATTACTTCCTGGATTCGATAAAAGTGTAATAGAGAGACTGCCTGACATCGGTTCCATAGACAATCTGAAGTTGAGAAGAAACACGCTTCAGTATGAAACCGATAAACCAGATAAAGTAAACCCTCTTATCGTTCAGAGAATAGTTGAATCAGGTGGAAGAATAGTCACGCTGCAGGAAGAGAGAAAGACTCTGGAGGATGTCTATATGAAGATCATTGGACAGGCGGAAGGTAGCAGCTAAAGGGAGGTCTGGCCTTGCTTAAGAGATCAATGATAATAGCTAGAAAGGAAATGCATGAAGCATTCAGAAGCAGAATGATAAAGTACAGTTTTGTGGGAATGGGATTTATGTTTGGGTTCGTGATACCCCTGTTATATGGTTTCATTGGTATACTAATTGGCACTTCTCCTACGGGCGGTACTTCTGGCCTGCCACTCCCACCAGACTTCTTCCCCGATTTCTCACTTGGTCAGAGAACCTATCTGTTTTTCCTGTACGTGATTATTTCAGCATTGTTGCTGATGGTTCCAGTCATTCTGCCAACATACATTTCTGCTGATAGTTTCGTCGGTGAGAAGGAGAGGAAGACAATTCAGCAGCTTCTGTCGACACCGCTCACAGATTCAGAGATACTCCTTGGTAAGATGCTTACAGCATTCATACCGACAATCATAACGACATATCTTTGTATTCTTTCAACGACAATAATAGTGAATCTTTCATGGTGGCAGGCATTTGGCACCTTCCAACTTATTTTTCCAAACACTATTGCATTCATTCAGCTGGTTGCGCTCTATCCTCTGCTGGCGTTCTTCGGCATACTTGCAAATGTTTGGGTTTCTACAAGAGCAAACAAGGTAATGGAGGCAACTCAACTCGGCGGTGTGTTCGTAATTCCGGTACTAATCATTGCCTTCGTTCCGATCCTAGTTGGAGGCCTAACGAACATATACCTTGTACTCACGATTGTGGGCCTATTCGCAGTTGTTGATTATGGACTCTTCAAAGTGGCTTCCAGGAAATTCACTCGTGAAGCCATACTTAAGAGACTCTAGACATTTAAGTCACTTCTTCCCTCTTTTTCTCAGAACCAATAGACTTTCAGCAGACAAGGTGCATATGCCCATCTGAATGTTCACATAATCTTCGGAAAAGTGTTATTTGCTTTCATGAAGTCTTGTTTCTCATCCGGCTAAATGCTGGTAACATGAGAGAGCAGTTCAAGGTGAATGAAAACTTGGAGCATATCACGCTTTCGCACGGGGCGGGTGGCTCAGCAATGCAGGATCTCATCAAGAACTATGTGCTGAAATATCTAGGAGGAAGCAACGCTGAGGTTCCACTCGAGGCTCTTGATGACTCTGGTGTCATCGATGGTGTGGTCCTAAAATCAGATTCGCACACAGTCAAACCATTATTCTTTCCTGGTGGAGACATTGGCAGGCTCTCCATATCTGGAACCGTAAATGACATAGCCGTGATGGGCGCCGAACCGATGGCATTGGCTGCGGGGCTCATACTTGAAGAAGGCTTCTCTATCAAAGACCTTGAAAGAATCCTAAAGAGCATGGGTGACACGTGTAAGGAAGCCGGCGTATTCGTGATAACCGGAGACACCAAAGTGGTCGAGAAGGGTTCTCTTGAGAAATGTGTAATAAACACTTCAGGCATCGGAAAAAGAAGTAAGTTTTTAGACGAGAATATAAGGACAGTCAAGAAATACAGGTCCTCTTTCAATTCAAAATGGCTAGTCGATTCAAACATCGGTGACGGAGACAAGATCATAGCATCTGGAACGATGGGAGATCACGGGATAGCCATTCTATCATTCCGTGAAGGGTATGGATTTGAGAGCCAAGTTGAGTCAGATGTCAAGCCATTGAACAAGTTGACTGAGAAACTCCTCCAAGTCGGAGGAATAGTCAAAATGAAGGATCCAACTAGGGGTGGCTTAGCAAATCTACTGAATGAATGGAGCGAGAAATCGAGAATAGGGATACTCGTAAATCAAGAAGACATCCCCATCAGCGAGGGAGTGAGAGCCGCGTGCGAAATGCTTGGCCTCGATCCGCTGGAAATAGGCAATGAGGGCAAAATAGCGATAGCAGTTGTTCCACAGAAAGCTGAGGAAGTCCTTCAAACTCTAAAGAAAACCCAAGAAGGCAAGTACGCTGCAATCATAGGAGAAGCTACGAAATCATACAGTCAGGTAATACTTGAGACTAGTGTAGGTGGAAAGCGAATCCTGCCTCCTCCTGCTGGAGACCCAATCCCGAGAATATGTTAGGCTATTAACAGTGGCACACACTAGAAGAAGACGAAGCTACAATGATACTTGTCAGAAGTGTTCGCCATCTTTTCTAATTGGCTAAGGGTTCCTTCATGGACTCTCGAAGCATTGATCTTTCTTGTTGTGACACCCTCGAATCCTACGGTGTAGAGCAACCATTGCTCTATCTTTTCTTCAGGAAGATTTTCCTGTTCCTGTGCCACATACACAGTATCCTCTTCGAATTTCAACTTGTCACGGAGTATCTTGACCTCTGCTAGGAGCCTCTGAGCATTATCTGAAGAGAACATTCTATGCTCATCATAACTCCTTGGAATGCCTGCGACTATTTCGCACCCAAACCTCTTAGCGAAATTGGGCAAGCTTGAATAGTTCGGACCAAATCTTCCCTCACAGCTTGCATTATTCCAGGCCAGTGGGCACTTGCCACACATTTCCGTTTTCTGGTCCTCGCTAGTGATATCCCATTTACTTTTCTGTTCTCCCCTTTCAACTACACTGTGTCTCAAGTCATAACACAAAGCTTCTTTGACCTCATCAACGACCATACCGATCCTAATGATGCCCATCTAAGTAATTCACCTCAAACCATCTTAGACCAAAAAGATAGACTTTGGTTATATTAGTCTCCGTCTATCTTTTCTTCTCTCTCAACCCAGAATACTTGTACAGTATGTTGCATGTTCCTTCCGTGGAAACCATGCATGGTCCAACCGGGTGCTGAGGAGTGCACGACTTTCCGAAAAGTACGCAATCATTTGCGTCGATCAGCCCTCTCAAGACTTCACTGCATCTGCACCCTTTAGGCTCTTCGAATTCACGTTGAGATACATCCCTCAATTCATCCTCGTAGACTTTTCTAGCGTCGTACTGCTCAAACTTATCTCTTAACTTCATCCCTGATCCCGCTATTATGGGGAAGCCTCTCCACCTCAAATCAGAGTGTTCAAAAACTTCTCCCAATACCTTAAGCGCTCTCGGATTTCCTTCGTACTTGACAACTCGGTTATACTCGTTTTCCACTTTTGCTTCTCCGTTCTTTATTTGCCTCGCGAGCATGTAAACTGACATCAGAACATCGAGAGGTTCGAAGCCTGAAACAACTTGGGGGAGGTTAAACTCCAATGACAGCTCCTCGTACGGCTTAAGCCCAATTATGGTGCTAACATGTCCTGGTTCGATGAAGCCTTGAATCTTCACCTCTCCCAACTTAAGTAAAGCATGCAACGCGGGTGGAACGTATCTGTGACAATTAAGTATCGAGAAGTTTGGGGGTAAATCTCCCAGCAAAGTGACTGCAGTACTGGGCGCAGTGGTTTCGAACCCAACAGCTACGAATACAACTTCGTTTTTAGCCTCCCTTGCTATCGAAACCGCGTCCTGTATACTGTATACTATTCGGACATTGCCACCTGAAGCCCTAATGTCAGCAAGTGATCTACTTGTCCCAGGTACGCGAACCATGTCTCCGTACGTTGCCACAATCTTGCCAGTCTCAGCTAGCCTTATTCCTTCCTCGATTTCCTTTTGGGTCGTGACGCAGACTGGGCACCCCGGTCCCTGTCTCACCGTAACCCCACACTCCTTCAGCAACGAATCAAGTCCATATTTCACTATGGTATCTTGATGGGTCCCACATACGTGCATGATCTGAATCTCGAGATTGAATTCCTTGATGCGCTGAACAACCTGCTGCGCAACATTCCTATCTCTGAAGCTCAACGACATCCCAGAGATATTCTCCTCCTCTGTCATCTCGTCACCCCCTATTAGTTCTCTCTGAACTGCTGCCTTCTTCATCCGTTATTATGCCAATGTCCTTAATCGTGCACTCCCTTCCAGATGTGATCGTGACTTGGTGCCCACACTTTGGACAAGTCAATGTTGGGATTGAGAAATGAAATGCTGGATCATTTATGTACTTAGCTGGACCAGCGTAGCCGCAGCTGTCGCATTTAACCGTGGGTTTCTTCTGCTCTATTACTAGTTTTGAACGTTCCAATATTGTCCCTTTAGCTATTAGGCGATAGGAGAATCTGATCTGTTCAGCTCCTAAGAAAGTGAGCTTGCCGATTATGAGATGAACCGAGGTGACTCGTTTGGCTCCGTGTTTCTGTGCTTCTTCAAGTACAGTCTGGACGATCTGCTGTGCCACCGAAAACTCATGCATCTGTCGTTAATCGCCTACTATCATTATTAGGTACGAAAAGCGGGAGCCGCTATCTTCCTGATCTGACCTTCATTAGTGAAGGCAAATCCAATGCATCAATTACTTCGTCAATTCCCTTGCCTGCCCTCAGAGAAGCTTTTACAACCTTGAGTTGAGGTTTGACCTTCCTGGCATCACTCTCCAGCTTGCTTGGATCAACATCCATCGCATCGGCTAACTCTATCTTGTTTATGACGAGTACATCGGCTCGTGCAAAGGTCATAGGGTGCTTCAGAACCATGTAGGGCCCCTCCGTTACGCTTATCACAACAATTCTCTTTGATGAACCCAGCGGGAAATCTGAAGGGCAAATCAAGTTCCCGACATTTTCAATGATGATCAAATCAAGGTTATGAAGATCTATTTCCTTCAGCGCTTTTCTGACCAAGTTAGCGTCCAAGTGGCATTCTTTCCCAGTGTTGATCTGGATCGTTTCAACCCCATGCCTCTCAATCAAGTCAGCATCTATTGTAGTGTTCAAGTCTCCGTCCAAAGCAGCCACTTTGTACTTTCCCTTCACTCTCTGAACCATCTGCTCTATTAGAGTAGTCTTCCCTGACCCCACCGACCCCATAACATCTATTGCAACGATTCCACGTTTTCTCAGAAATTCCTTATTCTCTTCAGCTATCCTCTCATTTTCTCTAAGGAGGTCGGCGTCAAGTTCTATGTCGAGTGATTCTCCCTCTACAGATTTTATGACCTTCGGCAAATGTCTCTCACCACAATAATGAATCTTGAAGAAAACCGAATCTAATATCACGAGGACTCTTCACAAACAGATTATCTCAGAATACCGACAATCAGTCGAATAGACCTACGTCAGATCGACATCGCGATTGGGATCTACTCCATTTGAGGGATCTCTAGCATCTCCTGCCATAAATCCAAAGTTTTCTTAGCCTCACTTTTGTCCATAACTTGGATTGCAAATCCAGCGTGAACAATAACATATTGACCAACGCGAACACTTTCAAGCAATGCGACACTCACATTCTTAACCGTCCCATTGCCAAAGTCGACCCTTGCTGAATCGCCTTTTACATCCAGTACCCGGGCTGGTATCGCTAAGCACATGATAGAAGCAAAACCTCCCTCTGATATTTAACCCTTTATTTGGAGTGTGGAGAACATACGGAAGCGTGTCAGCCGTCACACTACAACTTTGTTCCGTAGCAATTCTTCCAGTCTGAGTAGACTCTTTGATGAATTCAAAGGATTACCGAAATCCAATTCCTTGGGCTCGAGAACAATCATTACGGGCTCAACTTGCTTTCTTGTTCGCTCTATTTCTCTTAGGGCGCGAGCAAAGCTATTGAGATCCAAATCCCCTTCGCCCAAGGCGATTCCCTCAGAAACCATACTCTTTCCTGGAACGAAAACACCGTCAGAGTCAGCAGCATGAACATGAACCACTTTCTCGTTCAGTCTGTTCATGAAGGCCTCAAATGGATCACCTGCAAAGGATTTGATTGCCTCTGATTCATATGAAGTCAACCCTAGGTAGCCAGAGACGTTGGTGCCACGCCCCGAGGAATTGCGTTTCTTCATTGCTCTGAATCCCCTCAGCGTCTTGAAGGTTATCCAAAGGTGACAGAAATCAACTGTCAACCCCAGAGCTTTCGAGTCAATGTCTCTGAAGATTTCCACAAAGTCTTCAGGAAAGATGCCTACAAGGGGAGAGTATCCTTGGAACAGTTCCTCCAATGGGTAAGGAATGTTCTCCACTGCTAGCATTACACTGCGTCCTTCCATCCAGTCGACTAGCTCAGCTAGCGACTCTTTCAGATTGGCTAACGCCAATCGTTTTACGGCAGGATCCGAGAAGTTCCGATTTGTGATCTTTACGATTCCGCCAGGATGAGTATTCACGACTTGTGCTCCAATATGTTCCGCCAGCCCGACGCATGTCTTGACGGCCTCAATCCCTCTTCTCCTGATCTCGGATCGCTCAGAAGCCAAACAGAACCTACCTATCGGAGTGAATGGCGTATGAACTGATAAAGACGTCTTGACACCTAGGCTCGACAGTTCTCTCTTGATCCTAAGCGCCCTTGTGACTTGAGTCTTGATCCTTGACTCTAGGAGTGACTGTTCTCTCTGCAAAACTTCAAAGCCAATTGATTCAACATGGGTACTCTTGACAAAATCCCTTGTGATGCTCAGTCGGGCCTTCACATCGCTATCACTAAGGAGCCAGATGGTATGCGCTGGAACAAACAAGCAATCACTACCCTGCCTCTTCTGCGTTCCATGTTCTCCTTCTAGATAATTGTGAACATTATTAGGATCTAACCTAAACCTGTGGCTATTGCCTGTCCAAAAGAAAGCCCGCCATCCCCCGGGGGAACCGCATTATGCCCATAGAACTTGCATCCGTGCGAGGTGGCTGCCTTCTGTATCACGGAATAAATGTGACCATTGTAAGCCACTCCGCCGGTAAATCCGATACATTTGACGCTCAATCGATCAGCCTCATGCAGCGCAACATCTGCCAAGCTTCTTGCAATGTACTCCTCTGCCGAATTAGCAAGATCATGAATAGCTTCCTTTTCCAAGTTCTCTACAAGAGCCAATACTAGGTTGTCCGTACGGATGACGTTGTCGTTCACGAATTCCGTCTTGAGATCAAGTTTGTTCTTTCCTCTCAGAGCAACCGACTCAAGTTTCATCGCAGGTTCACCCTCATAGCTTCTTTCATAGCACACTCCAAGAAGTGATGAAACGGCGTCCAAAACACGTCCACAACTTGACGTGACAGGGCTTCTCTTGGACCCCAGTTGCTTCATTACCACATCGATTTCAGTCTTGCCATGAGGAAAGCGAGAGCTTCTTGATCTGAGAAGACGCTCGGCGATCTCAGGGTAATCGTGAAGCAGACCTGCAACCATTCTGAGTGGGTGGAGCGCAGCCAAATCCCCTCCTGGCATTGGTTGTTCCTGTAAGTGACCCAGCCTCTCAAAGCTCTTTCCGTATTCTGTGCAGTAAAGCACCTCTCCCCCCCAGATATTTCCGTCAGTTCCGTAGCCCGCCCCATCGCATGAGATCCCGATCATTTCTGGGATAAGTTGTTCACCCATAAGGGCAGCCACATGGGCATGGTGATGTTGAACCTGTGCCACATCAGCTTTGAACTCCTCTCCGAACGCTCTAGCAAGCATCGTAGTTGCAAACTTGGGATGTAAATCACATGCGACAAGTTCAACCCTAGCATTCGTCAAGTTGACAAGGTGTCTCGTTGCCTGTTTGAGGAACATGAACGTTTCATACTTTTCTATGTCTCCAACGTGTTGTGAGATGAATGCTTTGTTTCGTAGAAGAATGCATGAAGTAACATTGAACTCGCCGCCAACGGCTAACGTGCACAGCTTTGAACTTCTTTCAAGATGTAATGGTGCAGGGGCGAATCCCCTTGACCTTCTAACGATATTCAATGTGGCTGCAGGAGATACTCTGACGACCGAATCATCACATCTCTGCGCAATGCTCCTATTATGCACAAGCAGATAATCAACAAGGTTCCCTCCCAATTCCTTTAGTGCCTTATCATCCTCGATAACTATGGGTTCGCCTGAAGGATTGGCACTTGTCATCACAAACGCAGGTTCACCAACCGCGTCAAACAACATCATATGAAGGCCTGTGTAAGGCAACATAACCCCGACATTATGCAACCCCGGAGCAACGAGATCTGAAAGCTGGTAATCCTCACTCTTATCCAGTAAAACTATCGGCTTCATATATGAGGTCAGAAGCCCCTCTTCAGATCTATTCACCCTGGCATACTCTCGTATTCGTCCAATAGTCGGCGACATTATGGCAAATGGTTTTTGAGAACGATGCTTAACCCTTCTCAGTCGATCCAAAGGTTCATCCTTCAAAGTGGACGTGGCGACATGAAACCCACCATTACCTTTGACAGCCAGCACGTACCCTTCTTCAATGAGTTTTCCCGCAGCTCTAACAGGATCTTCGCTCTCCACTCGACTGCCGTCCTTCTCAAGAAGATAGACCTTAGGTCCACACCTAGGGCAAGCGATCGTCTGAGCATGAAACCTCCTATCCTTGGAGTCGACATACTCCGCCTTGCACTCATCACACATTTCAAAACCCTGCATTGTCGTATTCGGTCTATCATACGGCAATCCGAGGATCGTAGTATATCTGGGTCCGCAATTCGTGCACGTTGTGAAGAAGTAATCATGCCTTCTATCATGCGGATTCCTGAGTTCCTTCACACATTCGTCACATATGGCAACGTCAGGAGGGACCACCGATCCTGAAAGTTCTCTCTCAATTGAACTCTCAGAAATCGAGAATCCGGAAAAAGCACTGTCCACGCCGTCGATGAACTTGACGTCCATGTCATATATCTGGGCAAGTGGAGGTTTCTCCTCCCTTATATCAGACACAAACTGGTCAATATCACTTCTTCTTCCCTCGACTACAATCTCGACCCCAGCATCTCCACGGTTTCTGACGTAGCCTGCTAATCTATTCTTGACTGCGATTCGGTAAATAAATGGGCGGAAGCCTACTCCCTGGACGATCCCTTTGACGAGTATCTCAGCCCTTGGCATAAACGCAAGAACACATCCTGACCCTAGTTCAAGTCCACCAATCAGATGAGCGCACTCGGCTGATTAATTCACGTATGTAAACGAAAGAACGAATAACATGGCTGAGGATCACAGTGTATCGACGACTCTGCTTCTCACCCTGCTCGAAACAAGGACCGTCTTGCCCCGCGATTTCAATTCTGTCGATATTCGTTCAACTTCTTTCAAGACACTCTCAAGGTCAAGCCACGCAGATGCATAGAGCTTCCTTCCATCCCCATCCACACCAAACAACATATACTCATGGCTGAAAGGAATATCCTTGAAGTCAGATGAAGGAGTTGCTACCTCAACTCTGAATTGGAATACTCCTTGTCCAGTAACATCTACGAGTTGCGTTACCGAAATGCCTTCAGAGTTCAACTATGACTCAGCCACACATCATCGAATGAAGGTAACCCATCGGCTCACACCAATCACTATCATTGCAAATCCTATAAAACTATTCAACAGGTCCCCACGTCAGGATGGTGTTTACCTCATTACAGGTACTGATTACGGATTCGTCAAGCAGTTCTCACAACTTTTAATAAGCCACAAAGGTCGGTATTGTCTGCAAAGCTCCTAGAAAAACTTTTATACTCCATTACTTTGATCGTTTCACTTCAAAACATTGCTCTACCATGTTGCTTATCACTTCTAATTGTGACTGAGATGAAGATTCTAACAAGTAGTAATTATGGGAGAACACAGTAGCTCCTAGTTCTACACTGGAGGCTGAACAGTTTTGGGAAGATACAAGCAAGTAGACGAAATCGTAAAACTAATGAATGAAAGGCAAAAGATTAGAAACACCAGCATCATTGCCCACGTAGACCACGGCAAGACAACGCTCTCCGACAGCTTACTAGCCGCTGCAGGAATAATAAGCCAGGAAACTGCCGGAAAGAAACTCTTCTTGGACTCGTGGGAACTCGAACAGAAACGCCAAATGACAGTCTTTGCAAGCAACGTCTCACTCGCCCACACCTACAAAGGGGTAGAGTATCTCATCAACCTGATTGACACACCAGGACACATCGACTTCTCTGGGGCCGTCACCAGATCTCTGAGAGCAGTCGACGGCGCACTCGTAGTCGTCGACGCCGTTGAAGGACCAATGACACAAACAGAAACCGTGCTAATGCAAGCACTAAGAGAAAGAGTGAAACCACTTCTCTTCATCAACAAAGTCGACCGACTCATAAAAGAAATCAGACTTACCCCACAAACCATCCAAGAGAAATTCGCCAAAATCATCAGAAAAGTGAACACCCTAATAGAGAAATATGCTCCGCCAGAACATAAGAAAGACTGGCAAGTCGAGGTAGAAGATGGGAGAGTCGCATTCGGCGCAGCACTCTACAAATGGGGCACAAACTACCCACACATGCAAGCCAACAAACTCACCTTCAAAGACATAATCGATGCACACAAAGAAGGCGGAAGCCTCGAAGAACTAGCAAAACGCTCCCCCCTACAAGAAACCGTACTAGACATGTTCGTGCAGCACCTACCGAATCCGCTAGAAGCCCAATCCTACAGAGCACCAGTCATCTGGCCAGGAGACCTACAAAGCGAAATGGGCAAATCACTCTCAACCGTCAATGACAAAGGCCCACTCCTAATGTGCATATCAACCATCGAAGTAGACCCCCAAAGCGGCGTCATAGCCATCGGAAGAGTCTTCAGCGGAACAGTCGAAAAAGGAAAACCAATCAAACTCATCACATCCAAAAACGAAGGAAAAATACAACAAGTCTACATGTCAATGGCAGCCGACAGAGTCATAGTCGACAAAATCCCCGCAGGAAACATAGCCGCAATCAGCGGAATACAAGGAATCCGCGTAGGCGAAACAATATCAGAACCCACACTCGAAGTCCAACCCTTCGAAGGACTACACTACGTCTCAGACCCAGTAGTAACAGTCGCAGTAGAACCAGAAAACGTCCAAGACCTACCAAAATTCGACAAAGTCATAAGAAAACTAACACTCGAAGACCCCAACCTAAGATTCACCATGAACAAAGAATCAGGCGAATACCTCCTAAGCGGCATGGGCGAACTACACCTCGAAATAACCGCATACAGAATGCAAGAAGCAGGACTAAAAGTCAAAACATCAAAACCCATAGTCATATACAGAGAAACCATAACCAAAAACTACGAAGGACGCCCCATCCTCGGCAAATCACCAAACAAACACAACAGATGCTGGATAACAATCGAAAAACTCCCAGAAGAAATCATACAAGCCATAAAAGAAGAAAAAATAACCGACATGCAATCAAAAGACGAACGCCACCAAATATTCCAAAAAACATACAACTGGCCAAGCGAAGACGCACGCAACGTCATAGCAGTAGAAGACACAAACATCCTAGTCAACAGAGTCAAAGGAAGACAATACGTAGAAGAAGTAATAGAACAAGTAAAAGCAGGATTCAGAGACGCAGTAGACGACAGCGTCCTAACAAAAGAACACGCATACGGACTCAAAGTAAACATAACAGACCTAGAACTTCATGAGGACCCAGTGCACAGGGGGCCTGCACAAATTTTGCCTATGACTTGGCGTCCGATTTGGTGTTGCTTCCTGTTAAGTGATCCAAAGCTGCTTGAACCCATAATGCTGCTTGAAGTTAAGGTTCCCTCAGACTTCGTCAGTCCCGTGTTGTCAACAATCCAGAAAAGGCGCGGTCATGTCTTGGACATACCTACTGAGGAAGACATGATGATCGTGAAAGCCAATATTCCGGTAGCCGAAAGCTTCGGACTCGCAGAAGAACTCAGATCCTCCACCGAAGGAAGAGCGTTCTGGGCTAGCCAATTCTCGCACTGGGCCCCTGTGCCCGAGAGTATGCAGGCGGATATTATTGGTCAGATTAGGAAGCGTAGGGGTTTGGATCCGCGTCCGCCGTCCTATGAGGATTTCTTAGAGAAGGAGTAGACAGCGGCAGCCAGCGAAGAAACAATTTCCCCTTCATTTCTTTGTGGAATAGCATTGAAAGGCGTTGAAAAAGGAATCATTAAACTCAACCCTGAGTCCGACGCTGGCCTCTTCTCAGGAAAAGCTTTCTTTGCGGGGTACCCTTTTACGGACGTTGCTACGATTTCAAGAATTCATTGTGCCTCAATATCTTTCTTTACTCTTTGTTGAAGTGACTGGCTTCAATCTTTTGACGGATCCCTTGTTGGGCGCCTATGCGCATTCAGTCCCAGTCAACCTTGCAAGCATTCGGATGCAGCAGATTTACAGAGTCATAAAGGAGCTGAAACTCGCTCCTGATTTCCG
This sequence comes from Candidatus Atabeyarchaeum deiterrae, assembly GCA_037310415.1. Lineage (GTDB taxonomy): Archaea > Asgardarchaeota > Atabeyarchaeia > Atabeyarchaeales > Atabeyarchaeaceae > Atabeyarchaeum > Atabeyarchaeum deiterrae. The sequence continues at coordinate 128,799 of CP147780.1, read as the reverse complement.
TTCTCCTTTTCTTATCCGATACCAGTCTGTAACTTTCGAACAATCGTCTGAGATCTCCAATCCACACTCTGCTTTTCCAAAGTGTCACCAGGTTTTTCATTAGCCCTGCCAGTTCACTAGGACGTTCCATAGCTACTGCCTCAATGATGCTCTCAGCGTAGAGTAGCCATATGCCGCCTCGAGCAACTACTTGACTCTCAGACTCCGCTACGTAAGAGACCTGCTTGAGCATCAATCTGAACCAATGGATACAGATATCAGGCCGTTTCCTTATCCAAAAACTTAAAATCAACTCGATTCTATTGTAGAACTCTGTACTGTATTGCTGCTCCAAACACAAGTCTATGTAGGGTCTGAATGCGTCAAAGTCAGATGGGTTCTGGTCGAGAGCTTGAAAGATCATCCATACGATTCTCGCGCGGAGTTCACGATATTTGTCACTTTTGGCGATAATTATCTCACGGAGTCTCTTGTCCAATTTTCCGCCGTCGTCTCGAGCGTCGAGATTGACAAGCGTCGTTCGATTGAGCACACAGTAGCTAACGAATATTCCAGCAGCCTCCCGAGTGATCTTCAGCGCGTCTAAGACGCGCTCCGCCTCGCCAGTAGACAACTCTATGTAGTGACAGAATACCCTACAGAGGCGATTGGCTATGGCCAAGCATCTCGGATTTTCCTCGACAACCCTCAGTAAATTGAAAGCTAGATCGTGAAAGTCCTTATATGCCCCCTGGCGTGGCGTTTTGCCGTAGGATTTTAGATATCGCCTCCTGATTGCTATTTCGACCAAGGGGAGGATAGCGTGTAGTTTCACGTACATGTTTTTGTGAGATGCAAGCTTCTTCGTGTAATCCAGAGCTGTGTTCACGTACTCTATGTGGAGGGCGAGTTTTTGTATAACCCAAGCAAGATTACCCAGTACCGTCTCGGAGACTGGGATGTCTTCTCCGAGAAGGATGTCCTTATGATATCTAAGCCCGTGGTCTCCCAGAGAACCTGGCTCTTCTGGATCTGGATCATCGATGAATCTGTCAATGAGCCACGTGACGTCCTCATATCTTCCTTGTTCAGTTAGCCATTCCCCAATTCTCACAAGATTCTCTCTGACACGACTGTCAGGAAAGATCTCATGAGGATTTCCGGTCAGAATTCCTCTAGTGAGCACAAAAAACCTGCTCGGATCCGAGTCTCGCAAATGGGATATCCATAACTGGAAAGGCTTAATGAAAGAGTGGTTGAAAGAAAGAGCATTTGATATCCAGGCATCTCTCAACTCCTTGCTGAAAATTAGAACGAAATAGCCAGCATTCTGCTCGAAGTATATCTTATCAAAGTTACTGTAGTGCCAGATTTCGGCAACTTTGGAGAGTGCCCCTATAACTGTATTTGACTCGTGTACACCATGCTTGTTGATTATGACAAGAACACGCTCTGCTCCCTCCACTGTCAGTTGCTCATTCTTAGCTGACAACATGTCTCTCAAAGACGATTCAAAATCCGCTGATCGCTCTATAATCATCGTCATCATCATGAAATACAGGCGACCAGACTGCTCGAATCCCGCCTGTCTCAGTCTTAGCGTACAACCCGCTATCTCAATGGTAGATCTCTTTTCCTTTATTGCGCTTACCAAACGAGGGAAGTTTTCATGCGCAATCCTCTTCGACTTTGTGAGAGTCGCACCGAAATTCTCGGGATCTTCGACATTCCAGAGACCTTGAAAATCCATTGTTCCGTGCTTTGATAGGTGTCTTTGTTGCTCTTGCATGAAGGCTTCCACGAGATTGACTCTTTTGTGTAATTTCTTTATCTGCTCCTTTGTTCCATAGAGCCGGGTGAACTCCACGGCCAGCCTTCCGCTCTGTTCAATCTGGAGAAGATAGTCAAAGTTGCCTTGGCGACATCCATTCTTCTTTGTCCTGTCTGGTTTGTCTAGAACTGTGATCTTTTGGATTCCATTCCCAAACAGGAAGTCGGCGAAGCGCCTAAGGTCGCTGTCCTCCTCTTTCTGAATATGAGGCAAAACGTCGGTGAATATAGCCATGTCTTTCTTCACGGGGTCTGAGTCTTCTTTACATGCTGTATGTCATCAGCGATACTTCAGTATTACGTTAAAGGCATCGCTTCGCACAACGGTTTGAGACAGCCGGAGGAACTGTGGTGGCTGAAGCGTCACTAGTCAGGTGGAGTCGTGGGATACAATCCCATCGCTCTCGCTGGGCACCAGCTTGGGATAACATGCGGGTTGACATGATTGGTCAGATTAGGAAGCGCAGAGGTCTCTATCCTCGGCCGCCGTCGTATGAGGAGTTCTTTGAGAAGGAGTAGACGATCGCCTCTTTCGAAGTCTTAGAATCTACTCGACGTTCTAACCATAATAACCAACCATACCCAGAAACAAGTGGAATACAGAAAAAGGGAATTATTCAAGGGTTAAGCGCGCTTTTCTCTTATAGACTCCAGCCTTTTTCTTGACAGGCTTCATAATCAGTAGCGCGCTCAGTTTATTGTAAGTTCTGACAAGTGTAAGTTGAGATCTTTTGTTACAACATCGCACGATAACGGATCTCCAGAAAAACGACAAGGTTCCCGAGAATCTTCGCACTTACCAGTTTGATCGCATCTTAAGCATATCAATTGATACTCAAGTATGCCTTTCGATCTCACAACGCTTGGTTTCTGAGGGAGTTTTGTGGCGACCGCTAGGTAGTCACCTAGTGGTAGACAGAACTGATTCTCTGACACTTTCGTGCCGTCAGCTGCCATTAGTCTTTTTCTGAGACTTAATTGTCTTTCAAGCGCTGCCAGAGCCATTGATCCTATTATAAGAGGAGGAGTCCCTTGTGTTACTATCGCATCGTGTACACTTGGATAACCACTTCTTGGCATGGTAAGTACGCAGAATACAAGTGAGTCTCTTGAATCTCCGGAAGTGGACATTCCCATTCCTTTGGTTCCCTCCGATTCTGCAAACTCGCACCAGATTATCGCCGAGATGTTGAGAAGCTCCACTAGGGCTTGAACATGCTTCTTGTCATTATGCAATTTCATGAGGCGATTCCCAAGCATTGGATCAAAACGCAACACTGCAGCTCTAATGTTGCCATGGCTCTTGCGGTCATCAACAACAAAAGTCATGGAGTTCTCTTTTGCAGCATACCCAACAAGACTTATGTTCCTCTCAAGATGGACGCTATCCTTCCCGCTCTCGGTAAGTTGCCAGGCTCCCTTCCTTCTCAACTTGGAAATGTGACCTTTCTCGCTAAGTTCACCCAAGATCTCAGCAAGTGTTGACTGGCTGAATCCAGTAGCCATACGAAGATCATTTGTTGTACTCCCTCCAGTATTCTCAAGAGAATCGAGAACTCTAAACTGCTTGGCTTCTTGTCCACCTTTTTTCATTGATATCAGGATCGCTGGAGGTGAGCGAGGCTTCCCTTCCACTTTTTGTCTAGACAGTTCTTCTTTTTGGTTGCTCTTCCATTTCTCCTGAATCCTGAGCGGGCAGGTTCCTTCAGCGAATATGCATCCAGCCGCTTTGGCAATGTTATTAGGATCACCGAATGATGTGTTGTCAGCGAAGAAATCGATATCGTACCCAGATTCACATTTCCAGTGATTTTTACCCCCTTCCGTATCAATGAGAAGATGCGGACATTGGTCATGTCTCCAATTGGGCTTCATGATGGGATCAAGAACTGTCCATTTGTTCGATTTATCCAAGATAGAAAAGATAACTCAGCCTAATAAACAGTCCTCAGGTCTCCAGAGTGCCGGAAAGCACCGCATACGCCTCTGCTCGGAGCCATTCCAGGTTCGCCTGCAGAGTCACCCTATGTCTGTCGCTGCCCGGGAACGCTCTGGAGGGGAACAACAGAGAGTCGCCATCACCTCTGTCCTGACTCTCAGAGCGAGTCTTGGTTCTGGAGGAAAGCGTTCTTTGATGGGCACCTTTCTTAGGGACCTCAAGATTCTGAGATACTTCTTCGGATCTTTTTTGAAATCGCTGATCCAGACTGACGCGATCATGTAGCTGTGTGGAAGATAATCCTTGGCTCTTTTTCTCAGATTGTATGGTACCACGATGAGTGCTGGATAGCCATGTTTAAGATAGTTCTTCGTTTTCTCTCTGTAACGTTCCCAGTATTCTCTGTTGGTGACTCCCGCGGCTTCAACGATTGTTCGATCGGATGTCATGAAGTCTGGGAAATATCTACGCTTTCCCAGTTTTAGTGTAGGGCTGCAAAACTTAATGCTATGTTCGTCTAGGATCTTCCTGACTTGCAGTTCGAAGTCGCTGTCTGCTCCTTCTGCCTTGGCTTCTTGAGAGCCATATCCTTCTGACTTGATGGCTCTCGTTCGATCGATGATTTCCTCGTATATTTCTCTTTCAAATTGTAGTAATCTGCGACGCAGTTTCTCAGGGTACATGCAATATTCTTGGGCGATCTTTCTGACTGACTCTCCGCCTGCTAGCTTCCTGAATAGTATCTCTGGGGGTACTGTTCCCAGTTTTCGCTTTCTCCTTATGGCCATGTACCTGTCTCTGTCAGCTTTTACTAGCCTGCGTCGGAGCGTTTCTGGTGGTATGCTGTATTTTTGTGCAATCTTTCCGAGTGGTTCTCCATCTTCTAGTTTCTTCCAGGTTTCGGATATTGGTACTATGTGTTGTGCTCCTCGTTTAATCATGATCTTCTTGTATCTCTTCTTGTCAAGTCGCTCTAATCTCTCACGTAGGTTGCTGTGGGAAATGTGGTATTTCTCAGCGATCTTCCTAGCTGACTCTCCGTTGTCTAGTCTTCTCCAGATAATCGATATTGGTATTTTGTGGTGTGGTTGTCGCTCATTCACGATCTTTCTGTATTTCCTTGGGTTAAGTTGTCGTAGCCCCCTGTAAAATGTGGTCTTTGGTACATTGTACTCTCGACGAAGTTTCCCGCTTGGTTCTCCGCTTTGCCATCTCTGGAATATCTCTCGTACGACTTTCTTTGCTGGTTTCCTCCCTCTTCTTTTTTAACCTCTCTTCCTGCACGTGATTTACTTACGATTGCACGGTGTGGTGGAGGGTTGTTTTTCCTACTCTTTGATGATAGAGGGAGGAGCGGTAGTTTCCCGCTTTCTCTTGTTCGCTGAAGACTCTGCGGTTCTGTCTGAGGGTATTTTTGAGAAGTGAGCTGCCCTCCGCCTACACCTTTGTGCCGCCCTCCTCGAAATCGCCATGGTTGAGGAGTGCAATTACCTGTCAGTTTGTGGTTTCTTAAAATTCTGCATAGTCTATTTCTTTGCAGGAAGGGAGTTTGTCAGAGAAGTTTTGAGTAGTTTCTTCATTTCGTTCACTTCCTACAATTCCCTCTGTCGTTTTCTTCAGGTTACATGTCGTCTTGGTTGTGGTTCCATTCTTTTGGCTGATGGTTCTCCTCAGTTGGATTCCTCTTCTTCTCAACGTATTGTCAGGCTAGCGTTCCGCCTTCCGGTTTCCAGCCTCCTGACAGATGTTCTCTTCTTCTTTGTTGCTCTGGGTTAGCCTGCCGGCTACCCGTTGGCTCTCTCTCCAACCCTCTCAGCACATACTAACACGCGCTTGCGAAAGTTCTCTTGTTTCGAGACGATGGCCCAATCAGTGAAGTTGCATACCGTTGTGAAAAAGGTTGTTTGTTTGATGTTGGTGGGGTAGGAGAGAGTGTTTGAGAGTACACGATGAGGTTTTGAGCAAAAAAGGGGGAAGAGGGTGTTTGTTGAGGGAGGATTCAGCGGAGGAGCTAGCTGCGTCGCTTTACTGGGTTGAAGGAGTTGTTCGTTGTGTTGGATGTTTTCCCCAAAGGTGTCCTGACGCTTTCCTCTGAAATCCGACCGTTACCGTGAGGTTCATGCGATCTCTCTGTATCTGACCTGCATCGCCTTTGACATTTCACCCATCTTGACCAGTTTCACAGGTGCGTCATTTGCCTTCTCTCTTGTTTTGTTCGTTCTTTGGGTGATTTGGTCGAAGGTTCATTCCTCGGCGTTGCCGCTAACGTCATGAATCGTTTTAGAGAAGCATCAGGATCCTACGCTGATCTTCGTCCCCCGGTGCTCACTCTCCATTATCGTGGTCTCGGCGCTTCTTATATGAAGTCCACGAATGTAACACTGAAGTCACAGAATTCTCTAGGGATTGAAGTAGAGAAGCGATATGGAAGAGAAACTGCACGAAGGGCCAAAGGGCTGGAGGAAAGGTGGCATCTCGTCGATAGGGAATGACAAGCATTTGAGCATCCGCTTTCTGAACTGGCATGGTTATATCTCTTGGGCGCGGCCTTGATTAGTGGAGAGGGATCATGGTTGAACTCGTAGAGCTACTAACGAACGTTTTATTGCTCCTCGCAGGGTTATTTGTGGGCGCTCTATTAACATACGAGTTTTCAATAAGACAAGAGAAAAGACAAAAGGAAAATAGAAAACTCGGAGTTGCCTCAATCTTACACATTGACATTCTTTCTCGCCTGATAGCGATTTGGGACCTGAGAGACATATTTGAGGAATTGGAGAAAACTTTGACTTTGACCTCCGAGCAGATGCAGGGAAAAATCATTGAAACCATCGAGAGCTACAAATCGGCATTTAGTCGAGATACGTTCATGGCCTTTTTGCCAGAGCTACCACTTCTGCCTGAGGATACTATCGTTAGTACTTTAACATTCTATAGGAATTCAGAAATTCGACTTCAGCTAATATGGGAACACTTGGAGACTCGCGATGGTACGAATCTCAGAAATGCGGCTGATCTCTGTGATAAAGTGTATAATCAAGGGGAAGGGGCTATTGCTTCTTTGATTGCAGTGGAACAAAGGATTGGAATTGGCGAGGCTCGCCCACTTGCGAACAAAGAGGTAGAAGCCATTCGCAAAAGAAAAAAGGGAAGGGTGTGAGCGAATTAGGTACTCACGATATCAAGTAGAAACTCATACATGGCATTACCCACAGTGAGATGATGTGAGAGATCAGGGAAAGATTGAGCCACGAGATGATTGCCGACAACGCGTGCTGGTGCTAGTTGATGATTGATATGTTTGACTTGCTTTGTGTTTTCCTTGTTATCACCATCATATTGGCATTGGTAATGGTCCTGTACTTCTTATCGCGATTTATTCGTTATGGGTTGGGTTTGTCAAAACATATGACAGGCGTGCGTTTATCCAAAGGTTGTGACACTGGTTACTGGACGGGTAATGACAATGTGTACGTTGGGTTTGGATTAGGGCAGACCCTCAGAAATTACATTGGAAAAGAGGATATTGTAATGAGCCTCATATTGTCGCATGAGACTATACATTCCGTTCTGCAGAAGATTGGCTTACGCAATGAGAGTACGCAATTCGATTTTGCCAGATTTGATGGCAAAGATCTGGCAGATATAATTGGAGATTGGGATTTTGGTGAGACTCAGAGTAGGATTAGGCACGAGAATTATGTTAGTGAGGTTTTATGTAGAGCAAGCAGAGGTCTTGGCTTATGAAAGATTATTATGCGTAATTACTCGTATAGATGACATTCAGAAGGTTAATCGAAAGACCATAGAGATTCGAAGCTGAGTAGGATATTATAGTAAGACGACCCGTATGAGGAAATCTCAGCAGAACCCCAAGATCCAGAAGAAGTTGCCGAAGTGGGCAAGAGCCAAAGGCCAGATGTCAGACTGTTCGATTCAGCCAGCACTGTCTAGAGTCATTCTCCTCTTATCCAAGCTAGCTCGTTCTCAAATATCTCTCTCGAACGCCGTAGGATACGTCCCTTGTGACGTGGGAATCTCTTTCTAAAGCTGTCCTACGACTTCGACGGGTGATACTTCTTGAGGACATCGTAGACGATTAGCGTTTTGAAGAATGTGGAACTGGATTTGGAAAAGTACCCAACCCTATACAGGAACTCATTGAGTTCTGTGGTGGCTTCAAAGTCGCGTTCAACTTTGGCGACTCGACACTCTCCCACCAAGTTCCCCTCCAAGTAGAAAACGATGGCCGAGCTTTTATCTATCCAGCTAACCGGAGACGGCATGTCCTGTTGACTTCGGTTAATGAACTTCCACAAGGCAATCCCAGAGTGGGGATCGTCGAGGGATCCCTGTACGGTGCGCCTTGAAATGTTGAACAGTGAGGCGTTAGCAGCTTTATGAGCAAGGCTACGCTCGTTGCAGGTGGCTTGGAGCCTATTCTGGATATTATTTTCGGTATTGGTGCCATAATCATGTTCGCTGAGTCAATGTTATCCCCTTGGAGGGCGCTGTCCTCTAGGTTCGCGTCTGGCTCGGTGTTCAACTCGCTGCCTTCGTTTTCCTCTTCGCAGTATGCCTCGACTGGGTTGCCGGCTTCAACTTCTTCCAAAACGCGGTCGCGCCTTTTGTGTGGAATTTGCTGGAGGGTGCCGGAATTTAATAGATGGCGCCGTATGTCCATTCACGCATATCTTCCAACAATACTTGCGTGACATTACTGGTCAGTAAATAGATAACAATCATAATGCATGGTCTGTTCTGCTCGATTGCAGCAAGAACCTTTCAGGCTCTGTATCCAGAGACTTCAGTTCATGCGGCATGTTCAGATATGACGCTTTTGCCTCAGTCAGAACCATAATAACCACGAACAAAACTCCTCTATTCAATGCTGCCAAATTCTGAGACCAATCTTTCCAGACTATTCAAGTATTTCTGGAGAACCTTTTCCCAGAGTGCTTGCCAATCTGGAGGAAAAGTTTCGAAACCGAAATATCGCAAAGCCTTCAGAAATTCTGGTTCGTCTCGGTGAACAGGGTACTTTTTACTTCTCAACGTAATAATGTTTCTCAGCGTCTTGATGATATCCTCATCAAAATCGGGTGAAACCTCACGGAGGAGTACATCGATTATGTTAACCGAACCCCTATCTGGGGTTGAAGACTTGATTAGAGCTTTGATAGGTTTGGTCTCTATCCCGTCTATGAGTGTAGCGAGAGACAATATTCTGCTGTTAAACTCCTCTTCGCTACTACAGGGTTCTCGTATGTAGCTGATTGCGATTTCATCATGTATGAAGAGACCGGTTCCAAATCTCGACTTGAAAATCAGGTTAAGGTTGCGCCTAGCCTCGACTATACTACGAACAGTGTTATCTACTCTTTTCTCGAGGCTTAGCATTTTGTCACCAGGCGTTAATGTGACATGTGGCTTCAGGGGTCTCTTGAACTCATCTAGCTCTTCTCTAATCAGCGTGATGATTTCGGGTGGCATCTGCCAGTTGGGATAGTTGCTGCTTCCCGTCTCAAACACCAGTCTGAGGGACTCAAGATTCTTCAACATACCAGAGGGAGCGATTTCGTACCCCAGAATGCTTTCAGTCTCGCCGACTAGATCGAGGTAGGTAGCCACTCCGTTCCTATTCACGAACGCTCGAAGCACTCCATAGGCTCCGTCTCCCCAATTCCCAAGAGCCGTTTGGCAATTCTCGCGCACAATATTCCATGAACCCCCATGTGTCAGTCGGCCTATCTCTGACACGCTGTAGTACTTTCCATAAAAACCGCCGAACGTCAGCTTGCGTTCGGGAGCTAGCCCGCCCGTCAAGCGAATCAAATCCGAATCATCGATGTTCCACGCAATCTCTAGCGCTGCTTGATGCTGTTTCATATTTAACTGGCTGGAGAATCCTTTGAAATAGTCCAAGTTCAAGCTTTTTCCTATTCTGAACAGCTCTTCTGGACCAAAGAGGCGCATTAATAGCTGGGTTCGCTCCCTAGACTTCTCTTCGGGTTCCTTGAGCATTTCTTTCTGTCCCGCGGAAATCTCGCTGATCTTCTTTGCGCCAAATCTTAGGTAAAGTTCGGCGCTCTTATAGAATACCTTATGAACATTCATTCCAGTTAGCGCCGACGTACTGATGAATGGAACTTCTTCCAAGCCGCCTTTGATCCGACGAATGAGACTTATCGCGTCCTCTATAGGTTTCGTCAGATAAGCGTTCTCGCTTGCGAGATCAGCTTTGCATCCAACTAGCAGTACAGACAGTCGTGCGTCCGCGATAGGCGTCAACGTTTCCTCTATTATACCATCCGACAGATCCATAAGGGATTGGGGCCTGCTCAAATCGAAACAAAAGATTACACTTTTTGAGTTTTCGAAGTAAAATCGCCTAACACGTTCGAATTGATTCCCTGGTCTGAGAATCCAGAACTGCAAGCGGATATCGGTATTGCCCCATTTAATCACTTTCACACCGAAGTCTGTTCCGATACTTGAAAAGTAGCTATCACTGAACTTACTAGTCGCTACCGGGAAAATGAGTGACCTCTTTCCTACAGCATCTGACCCAACGACGCAAACTTTCATAGTGTGTCTGTTGCCTAGCAACTCTGTAATTCGCCCTAACATTAGCATATCGCTCATTTTCCTTTTCCAACACCTTTGCATAATCCGCTCAGGGTAACCGTTTAAGAAAAGTATGAAGAACTCGATGAATCCTTCTCCGTTGCAGATGCGAGCGTTATGTGCATCCGTCAATTTCTCAATTCGATCTGCCACAGAGAGCGAGGGATCAGCTAGGAATTATCTTGACCACATTATCCCTCTTATCTATGGGAATCCTTTGTCACCTTTTCTCTGTTCCATCGCCTTTTTCTTTTTCCTGCCGAGTGGTTCTCCGATATAGAATATCGTTCAGTGATCCCGACATTTCGTGGAAATCACGGAAATGGTCCTGAAGGTGCTTCGCGATGCCTTGGTCTTTGTTGGTGAGCACGAGGAAACCGCATAACAGATATTCGTCCTTGAGCCTGTTCCACTGGTCTTTGATCTTATCCACCTGATCAGCTTCGACGGGAATTACAGCTCTGATAGGTGACATCTAGCGTTCCCTCCTCATTGCTCTGTTGCGCCTCGAAATATGTCACGTGGATCTCGATAAGAAGCTTGCGTCATGTTGCGGGTTCACACGTAAACTGATGCCTTCGGGCCTATGGGTTTTCGAGCCGAAAACACAGCTGAACTCCCACAAAAGGAGATCATTTCGGGCAATCTATAGGCATATCCGAGAAACATGTTGAGAACTCCGCAATCCTTGTGTCGAAATTCACAACATTTGCGCCAATCTATATAGATAGTTGGCGAGAATATGTTGTCACGTACTTCCGCCTGAGGGGGCAGGGGACACAGTGAGGCATGTTTCTGACATCGATCCCGGGTAGGCGGCAGTGCTTAACCCTCTAACCTTCTGGGAATGGTTTTTGCGTGAAACTATCCCCTTAGCCTCGATACATACCTGGGACAGCCAGTAGGTTAGAGGGACCAAATCCCTTCTCTACGAGGCGTTTGGCTAGCGAAATGGACTCCCATGCTCCTATGGCTTGTCAAGGTTGCGACTGCCCGCATGAAAGCAATCAGAGCTTTCACTGAAGCATCTTAAATAACATAAAAACCCAGTAAGAGAATGCCGTTGAAGGGAGTGTCTCTATCCATACCCGCTCAGATTTCGTTCCTATACTTTCTAATACTTCTCCAGTCCCTCACGGCAAAGAATACCTTCACTGCGCAAATTTAGGGTCAACGACTAGGGCTTCAGGACCGCTTCCTGCGCACCAGTACAACAATAAGTATTAGCGCGATTAGTTGCGCCACCATCTTGAATAGAAATGGGCCTTGACTACTTAGCAGTAACATGAGGCCCCCTATAGTTGGGCCGATAATCGATGCAAAGCTGGAAACGCTTTGGAAGAAACTGATTTTTAAAGCTCTTTCTTTTGGTTCGGTTCTGTCACTTATCCAGGCAATAGGTGCCGCCATGTCGATCAAGTCAAAGGAAACCCAAAGAGCATAGGTAACGAGCAGGAGGTAATAGTTCTGGGTTATCGTGAACAGCACCAACATGGGTACCAAGCCACCCCAGCTGATGATTATGGCCTGATATCTACCTATCTTGTCGGTTATTTTTCCTCCGATCAATGCTGACACTGCGACTGCAGCCCCCAGAACGGAGCCCATTATGCCCACGAGAAATGCTGTGTACCCGAGGCTCGTTACGTACAGAGGAATGTACCAACTTATCGCTTGTGTAGAAACTGAATCGAGTGCGTAAGCGATTGAGAGGATTATGATGAATTGATCTCTGGGACGCAAAGTAGACTTTGACTTCCCACTTTCCATCTTTTGCGCTGGTTTTTCCATTTCTGGTCTTAGTGTTTCCCTTAAGCCGATAAGCTCTACTATGAGCATGGTGGCGAGACCCACGGTTCCAAGGAGATACGTAAATGCAAAGGCACCTTGGGCGGTCAAGAGACCTCCAACAATCGATGTAGCTATTGGCGGTAGCGACGGGAAGACTCGGGTAGCAACCATCAGCGCCGTCCCTCTCTTTTCAGCCTTCACGCTCTCAGTGAGGAGCGTCGATGCAGCCGGGCCACCTAAACCCATCCCAGCTCCAAGCAAAACCATCGCCGGGAGGGCGATGTACGCATTTGCGCTTATTGAAAGAAGCAGGAACAGCGGTGCTAGTACCAGTAGGCAACGAGCGAGGATTATTGTGGGTTTCCTCCCCAAACGATTTGATGCGCGGCCTGAAATGATCATGAAGACTGCCGCTGTAAGAGACATAGCTGTATACAGACCCGCTATCAGCATTGGGCCTAATCGTAGAAAACCACTCATGAAGAGTGGTACGAAAGGCATCCAGACTGCGTTGAAGCCAGTAGCTATGGAGCCGCTGATGGAGATCGTGATGACGTTTCTTTCCAAGGCTAGAAAGCCTGTCACCGAGCCTTTTTCAGTCATGAATGTACCTCGATCATGATGTCTTTGTCTGGCAGGGTCTTCACAAACTCCTCGATCTCGCCACTGATTTTCTTGTTGTCTCGCGGGCCCTTCGAAAATCTCTCAAACAATGCCCTCTCAATATCTTCCGTTGACGAGCCTTTGTGTAGCTTGGTCAGAAATTTATTTGGCATCTTCTGTTGGGTGTTTCTCATCTTAACCCCTCCTCTGGCGATTGAGTTGGAATGACACCTATATTGATTTTTCGGGGTCTCGTGCTACCGCCAACGAAAGAGGGTGTTTGTTGAGGAACGAATTCGGGGAGGAGTTTGGTGGGTTTACTTTGTTTCGTAGAAGAGGTTATTCATTGTGTTGGGTGTTTTCCCCAAAGATGTCCTAACGCTTTCCTTCAGATTCCAGCGACTAGCGGAGGGCATGCATTCTCTGTGTATAACTCACATCGCCTCTGACATTTCACCCTTCCAGTTTAGCGCCAATAAGCGTCTGTTTCTTTCTCGGTTTCTTGGTTGCCGAGTGATTTGGTCGAAGGTTCATCCCTGCCATTGTAGCAGCATTGTCGCATGAGGTTGGTTGACATCGGGTTTCTGGACTCAATCTTCGTCCTTCAATGTTTACGCTTCTTCATCAGCGCGGTCTGGATGCTCCCTATATGAAGCCCACGAATGACATAGCTCACTTCGGGAAAACGGGGAAGCGCACAATAGTGGCAAGTGAGGGCCATCGAGTTCAGACGACTGTGCAGCTTGGCGCAGCGGGGTTGCCCAGACTGTTTTCATGTCAAACGCATTTAGGGGTCACCCTCGTCATTATCAGGTTTGTTGGGTCTGGCAAGGTAGTCTCTCCTGCCAGGCTGTAGCCAGATCGGTTGTCCACTTCACATTTGCTCGTGTTCCGATTTGTATGAACTGCAGAATATCTGGGTAAAACACGATCTCGCCGCGCAACATGAGCAAACGAGGCTCGATGCAACTACTCAGCCTACCGGAAAAGATTACTGCGTCCATCATTGTCTCAAGTGGCAGAGCAAGTTTCCTGATGTACTCGAAATCCTCGTAAACCCACTCGATGAACCTGTGTAAACCTACGACATTCAGACTACGGCACCTATCAAGAAACGCATTATCTCCTGCTGCGAAGAAGAACATTGAGTCATACACTATGGAAAAGAGGAAGGTTCCCTCATCTGAAACGCATCCTCTCCTAACCGAATGCTCGGATCTGGATCCAGTTCCTGCCTCAAGTACCGTATGATCATCTCTATGTTATCGAGAAGCCAGAGGTGTACCTTACTTAGCCCCTCGTGAATTTCAGTCGCCCTGTACCTCTTCAAGAACTCGACATGCGCGAGGTACTCCGCATAGCAATCAAAGTAGTCCGTCAGTAGCGGAATCGGCGCACCCCCATCAACACATGGCATAACCGTAGCTGGCAACGCCACAGCATGGCAAGCTTCATGATAAAGCAGTGAATCAACCTGCTTCACGGTCAAGTATTGCAGCATGCTAGGGTTGAAGAGAAGCTTAATATTCCTCTGCCCGTCAACACTGATTTTGGCCGGCCATGTCTCGCCTATCTTATTAATCGTGAGAGAACCGTATTGGACGCCCATCTCTCCCAGGAGCCCTTTGAACCTCGTCAGTATTTCCTTCACAGATAGATCCCGCCTAGTTGGAAACTCGTCTCGGGATTCACTTCTCTTTGAGTCACCTTGCATTCCGCGCAACTCCAGCATATGACCTCGAGAAGTCATCTCTCATTTCAACCCCAAAACTAGATTAGAAGGGGCTACAGTCTTACAGATTGGTGGTAGCGGACAGAGACACATGACTGATGATCAACCTTAGGTGCATTATAAGGCTGAATAACGTGTCCAGGGAAGAGAGAGCTCGTCAAAGTTCCTGGTAGTTTCCTGGTTTACAGTCGGTCTCTAGGCTGTTCCACATCCGCCAATACTCACCCTTCTTCATTATCACGGTCTGGGCGCTACTCATATGAAGCCCACGAGTGCGAGTCGCCCTTCACGAAAATCCGGATCGAATCCAGACAGCAAAGATTTTGCCTAGTTTCCAACATAGGAGCGCCATCAGTCCAGTTATCACAGCCATCACTACGATCCTATTGGTTGGAGAAGAGAAGAAGCCACTTGAGAGACTCGGGGGTCTTGACACAGGTTGACGAACCCACGTTAAATGGCCAAAACAAATAGACCCAAATCACCAGTCACCTACCAATCCTTGTAGAATCGTATACCCAAGTAGAAGATGGCCCATACCACTAGGAATATCAAGATCGCAACGAAGTTTGTAAATGGGTCAATCGCTGCAATGCGGATGACCGGGATGGCACTGTTGTACATTTCTATGAGCGCGTTCACTGCAAACAGATAAGTGATTGACAAGTAGGATGCCCCTATAAAAGCATGACCCGAAAAAGTCCTCCTCCTTTCTTGCTCATCCAATTCCCTGTCCCCAAGACGTTTGCCATAGATTTCCAGTAGCCCATTCCAAGCCGGCAGAAGCATCGCAAATACGAAGAAAATAAGCAGGACTACTATCATGATCACGATAACCATGACACTTCCCCAGAGGTCAGATGGAAATACCTGAGGGAATTTGACTATCGTCATGACTGTGAAAATGCTACCATATCCACCTAGCAAGCAGCAGACCAACATGATAAGCAGAAAGAGGAACTGCCACGCAGCGAGTCTCTCGTAGATGTCGTTTTGCATTATTCCGTGATAGACACCGATGTAGAAAGGATACATGCATATGATGAGGACAAGCAGAGGTATAAACGTAAACCCAGTGAGTGAACCGAAATATATGTTCAATATGGCATAGAGAAAAGCGATTATCGTAAATGTAAATAGAAAGGCGCTGTCAAAAGATGAGAGAGTGCCTTTTTCCTCGATCGATCTCTCAAGTTTCTTCAAACGGGATGCCATCGAACGCAGCGCTGTATCCTTGTTTGCGTTGAGCTTCCTTCTCTTCTGTTGGTCCATGTGTCGTATCCTTCTGATCTGAAAGTCCTTCCCTTATGTTGTGGCTTCCCCCCTTCGAGAATTGGGACAAGTCCGTAACCAAGACTTACCTCCAAGTCCCGCTGCAGTCCAGAGAAGAGCTAATTATCGAGTAGAACGCATCTTCTTATATACTTGGCTTCTCATACTCTCACCGAGTTCTATCTGACTGCAACTGGGGTGGGGCTGATACATTGGGAGAAAGGCATGCAAACCAACAAAATCTAACCACTGGGGACGAGCTAGTACCTTTTGTGGAAAGATTATGTAGCTTCTGGCGCAGAACAGAAACGAAGGAAGAAGACGAACAATACAGGAAAGAAGTGGAAAGATGCGTGGGCGATTTGATAAGAGAGCTATTTCAAAAGTCAAGAAGTCACAATCGGAAAGAGCTGCTAGATGGCTACAAGTTGGAACATAGTTTTCTTTCTCAACAGATCGATGAACGATCCCATCAAACGTTCATGCTGGGGCCATTCTTCGTGCCAGTATCCTTCCTAATAGTTGCTTACACGATCATCTACAACTCTATCCCACAGGATCTTACGCTCCTGATCAATAAAACTTTGCTCATGGCTGTAGCCGGGACATGCTACGTTGGTTGGTTGTACTTCTACTCTCGCGCTCGTCGGCTTAATGTTTCTAGTTATCCACGGATCCATTCGCTTGAGGCACTAATCGACATCACTGCCCATCGATACTTGAGGGAGCGTGCATACAAAGGCTATCGCATTGTCAGGATAAGTCCAATACGATTCTGGAGTGTAGTTGGGGTATTGCTTGCTGTAACAGCAATTGTCCATCTATTGCTTGTCTATCAGAGTCTTCTGAGTGTTCACCCATAGCATTTGAATCTTGTCAAAGACAACTTGACCATATTCGAACGTTGTCATACTAGCAGTCAGAATAACCCCAAGAAATCCGCTCCTGATAAATTCATATATCGACTCCCAAGAAGGTGGTATGTTGCCGAGTCAGATGTGCTCAAAACTGCAGTAGCAAGTCTTAGTTGTCTGATAGCATGTTCACATATCGAATCCATAGCTCGGGGGAGGTTCCCCTGCAGCGCACGCCATTTCTGCCTTTACTGCTCCAACCTTAATCAGAACCGACTCTGCGTCCTTGCC
This sequence comes from Candidatus Atabeyarchaeum deiterrae, assembly GCA_037310415.1. Taxonomy (GTDB): domain Archaea; phylum Asgardarchaeota; class Atabeyarchaeia; order Atabeyarchaeales; family Atabeyarchaeaceae; genus Atabeyarchaeum; species Atabeyarchaeum deiterrae. The sequence continues at coordinate 111,881 of CP147780.1, read as the reverse complement.
AGAATCATGCACCTACTGATTTCTAGTCTTCTGTTCGAACTCTGTGACGTTAATCTCTCCTTTGAGTAGAGACATAAGTGAGAGCAACTTCTCCCTGTCTTCCGTATCCAACTTCTGTATTGTTGGAAGCAGATCAGAGAAATCCCACCTGGCAACCTTAAAACCCTCCCTGAGGCCCTTTAAATAGACCGTCAGTTCCTCCTGCTTCTCTTGAACTCTCTCATTCTCACCTTTGAGGAAGCAGGCTGAGACGCATAAGAACCGTAATACAACGATGTCTTCAGGCTCCTTCGCTAGGGTCAGTGCCTTCTCCGCCACCTCCAACCCCTCCTTTGGTTCCCCCAGGATAAGCAGAGCCTCTGAGAGATCCGTCAAGGCGGTAATGTCGCTCGGGTCTATCTTCAGAGATTTCTCGAAGCAGCTTCTTGCTTCGTCCAGCCTTCCAAGCTTGACTAGAGAGGCGCCTTTGTTAACCCAGGCGCCAATGCAATCCAGTTTTAGCTGGATGGCTTTGTCGAAATACTCTAAGGCTTCTTCATTCTTACCAAGCTTGCCTAGTGCGACACCTTTGTTACTCCAGGCCTCTTCATCGTCGCTTTTCAGTTCTATCGCTTTGTCGAAGCACTTTATTGCTTCTTCAGGCCTCCCGAGGTCGATCAGTACGGCACCCTTGTTGTTCCAAACGTTTTCATAGTCTTGTTTTAGCTGGATGGCTTTGTCGAAATACTCTAAGGCTTCTTCATTCTTACCAAGCTTGCCTAGTGCGGCACCTTTGTTATTCCAAACTAGATAGGCATCTTGTTTTAGCTGGATGGCTTTGTCGAAGCACTTTATTGCTTCTTCAGGCCTCCCAAGGTTGATCAGTGCGTTACCTTTGTTATTCCAAACCTGATAGGCATCTGGTTTGAGGGTTAGTGCCCAGTCGTAGGATTGTATCGCTTTTTCGTATGCCTTCCTGTTGGAATACCAGTTTCCCCTGTAGAAAGCCGATTTGGAGTCTTGGGGTTGCCCAAGAAGCGTCTCCATTCTTTCAAGTTTCTCGTTTACTTCGCCTATCTGCTTCTCAAGAGAGGCAGGTACTTTAACTTCGCTTTTACTCGTTACCACCCCCATGAGCTCTGTCCGCTCTATAAGTGCCTGCAGGTTCTTCTGCATTTCTTGAATCTTTTTATCCACGGCGATAAGTGCGTTGGGAGCAATGTCGGCGAGCGTTTTTCTGGCTTCCTCCGCAGGTATGGGCAATGGTTCAATCTGAGGACGATTTTGAAGATGCTTTGCGAAGTCTTTTTGGATGTCTATGTACTCCTTGTATGGAACGACTCTCCTGCCGGCGATGTCTGAAGGGAGTATCGTGCCGAGATTCTCTTCTTCACCCCTTCTTACTAAGACGAAGACTGGCTTGCCCAGAGCTAGCATCATACCCAGTTCCAGCATGACGTTTGGGTTCAGCCCACTTATGTCGGCGATCCCGTAGGCGCTGCACTGAATCATACGACATATATCGCAGAAGAATGAGGGATTGCTTGGGTCCTTGTCTGCTATTTTGAGAGACCCCTCATGGAATCCGCTTTTGAACTCCTCCATGAGTACGTTCGTTATGGCGAACTCTCTCCTCTTTCTGTCTTCATCAGGATTGAAGGCTTCTGCAAGGAAGAAGGTGTCTTTCTCAAGCTTCATGGCCACAGTTTTACTGCACTTTCCACCAATTACGGGACAATACTCTATTCCTACCATTTGTCACACCTCAGATTCCGCGACCAAGCGAGACAATATACTTTTCCCTACATTTCATCAGACTTGCCTGCCAAATCCTATTTGACAGGTTAGAATCCGAACAATCTTCCTCTTGCGATACACTTTGCGGCTCAAGCCCCCCACGCCCAAGACCATCCGGAGCCGACACATCTAAGGTCACTGCCATAAGTGTGCTAAATACATTACGCAATGAATGCGAAGCTCGCACTGGAGAGACTGCTCGCCAAAGCATAGGATGCCGGGACGATGCCATTTTCTTGAGGGGCGGTTACAAGACCCGAAGAGGACTATTTGATGGCTACGTCACGTAGACAGCGGCTGACGATAGGGAACGGCGAAACCGTGAGTTCTTCCACGAATTGAGAAACTAGTGGTATGACCTTGAGCTGCGCTAGATTCTTGGCCATCGATGAGGATACGGTTCCTGCTACGTAATACGATCGGGTAGGTGTGGCCTTCTGGACTCTGTCGTCGGTTCAACCGTAAATGCCTTCCAGAATTTGTCCCCATACTCCGTGAGTTGAAAGGCGACACATTCATCCTCATTCCTTTCAATCGGTCCACTGCGAACTTTTCTTATAAGTGGTTGTTTCCACAATCTGGTATCCTGCAAGCTTCTGTATGCATCTAAGAGCCTCCACCATTGCCCGCCGAGTTCCTCTTCAACTATTATTGAAGCCTCAACAGGATCTGGGTTTCTTAATGCCACAGCTTTGAAGACTTTGAACCTATCAGAGTCGATGCCTTTCTTCAGAAGCCTTTCCAAGTCTCCCTTGTTTGGCTGATCGACGCCACGATTATTGATGGAAGAGTTACTAATGAAGGCATCCTTCTCAGACACTGATGCATTACTGTCGTAGTTGCTTTCGCTATTGTGCTCCTCATTGATGCTGATCTCGTCCATGCAATCCTCGTCTTCCTTGAGTGGCAGGCGGTTGTCTTGCCTATTGTGGTAGGCAATGGTCGAGGGCTCAGCGCTTTTCAAGCTTGCAGTAGCCAGAGTTGACAAAGTGGAGTCAAGTGTTCTGATCCGAAAGGGATACGGAAAGTCCGGTACCGTTACTATTGCCTCTCTCCTCGGAAGCACTTTCAGAAACATCTCCTGTTGCTCGCTGAGGTTAAGAAACCTCGCCACCCTTTTCGAGTCGTATGGACACTTGAAAATGACTTTCGTTCCACTGTTTGCTAAGATGTTCTCCGATATGGTTGGTCTCGGTGAAACCAAAATCATCCCCTCGCCCAGAGCCCTTTCAACCAAGACTATGTCTTCAGCTGGAGTTGTTTCACTACTTGTTTTTCTTGAAAACACTTCAGGGACGAGAAGCCCAGCTTCCTCCACAACAAGGATGTGTCAAAGTGCTCTGCTGAGTCCCAGCTTCATAACCATATCAAACATGTTCTTCAGGACGACATTCATCAGTAGCCTAACATCATCTTTAGTTCCGCCATTGGAGAGGAGATAGCTGAGGTCAATTATCAGCTTATTGCGAGTGATCTCGTTGAAATCTATGTTCGTCGACCCCGAATCGAAGACCTTTCTCAGTACTCCGTGTCTAAACTTCTCAACCCTATTCTTTATTGCTTCAAGTGACGAGTGGATCGTGGGAGTGTGTGACTCCATGAGTTCAGCTTGATCCTCAAGAGATGTGTAGAAGCCTTCGAAGCTCCACCGCTCAGGGTCAGCTACAGTCTTGACGAGTGCCTCTCTGCATAGTCGCTCCATCTGAGGTGAGAGCTCCGTTCCGCTCTCGAATAGTGAAGACAGTGTGTCTCTTAGTGTGGCGAAAAGCTTCAACGCATGGCTTTCGGCGTCGTCAACCCCATGATCAAATATGTTAAGCTCTAACGGTAGAGCTTCGTCGCCAGGTCTGTAGATCGCGACCGATCTAGGAAGAAGTGTGGCTATTGGCGTATACTCTCCCTTTACATCGAAGACAAGCCAGCCGATCTTTGGATTGGCATCCCATAGGTTGAGAAGTAGCTGTGAGACGAACATGGTCTTGCCTGAGCCGATGTGTCCCACGACAACCATGTTCAACGTCAAGTCCCTAAGCTCGACGCCAACAGGATACAGTTCCCTATCTCCATGTAATACCTTGCCAAGGATCAACATGTCACCGTTAGACTCACTAATAGGTCTGGGAACCTCAAATTCAGGTAGCTCTCTGCGTTCTATTCCAGGGTATGCTTGAGTCGGCATGTGAACAAAAGCAGACAAACGGACACTCGACATCTCCACTGGTCTACTAGAGTTCAGTCTTCTGAGAAGGAGGTTGCGCAAGGCTCTGACTAGTTCCCCTCCTTTCAGTGCCCTCAGTTCAATCGCGAAATGTGGATCAGAGAATATGCTTGTTAAGGATGCCTTGACCGTCTCCAGACTCCTGAGAACACCTAGAGCGCTTTTCGAATCCAAGACTACGTGGGCTGACACCTTCCAATAGCCAGACCACTCCCCATACCTGATTTCATTTAGCTCTCTAACGGTCTTCTCGTCGCCTAAGAAGTCCTGAAATGACCGCAGGCTGTCCTTCAGATCATGACCAAACATCAATGTCTTCGCTTTTCCTCTGGCAGAGTGCTTTCTTAGGAATGAGATCTTGTGAGGTTTGAGATTCACGATGAAGCTAGCATTAGCGATCTCCAATTCGAGTAAGCTGTTGATCAGCCTACTTATCTGGTTTTCACGGTCACTCGCCTTGAGTGCAGGAAGCCCCTCCTCAAGCTCCAAGACCCCCAGATACTTGACATCCGTCCCAGTGTTGATGGGATAACCATCGTTTTGATCGAATGCATCAACTTCTGCTACCATCCCATGACCATAAAATCCTTGATTCCTTTCTTCATCCTTCTTCATGAGCCTTATTCTTGGTGCCAGCGATCCTGCTAAGCTGTTACTCATTGCGGAGACGAGTTCCTCTCGATTCAGAACTCTAACTTCCACATTCTTGCCATAGGCTCCACCTAGAGCCCCACGTATCCCCTGTACAGCAGAAATTGCGCGCCTCATCGCTTTCTTCAGGCTTCTCGAAGTTACGACGACGTAGAAGAATACTGAGACCTTTGCTTTCGCAACTTGGGCCTCAAAGACCAGCTCCTCATTGAGTTTTCTCAAGGAGGTTAGGAAGCCTGTCGAGTAAGAGCCAAGATCCTCCCTTGAAGACAATATTCCTTCAACGTCTTGAGTGAGTTTGCTGCCAGGGCTTGGATAAGTGTGTGGCAAACTGGAAACAGATACGCCTGCGAGAGCGGCAAACCCCCCGTACCTCAGGGGGAAAACGATGGGTACTTCATCGCTGGCGTGATTCGAAGACATTAGTGGCAAGGTGCATTTCCTTCAGGAAGGTAGATGTCGAAGCAATGTTGGAGACAAATCATATTTATGCCCCAGATAACCGCTTAGAATGAAGGTCGAAGTCGGACGAAAAGGTGGCCTCCCTCGGGAATAGCAATAGCATTCCGAAAACCTTTCCGCACTCGTTTGGGACATCCACCGAATGCTGGCGCGGTGCGTACAAGACCTAGGAAGATTTCGAAATGCTATATGATCTAGACAAGGGCATTGTTCCACAAGTTGGTCAAGATAGAAGAATAAATCAGAACGAAATACACTTTTCCATATAACAGAGGCAAGAGGATACCTATTATAGACCCAGATAGAAAGATCCAGGCAAGAGGATTCTCAGCTGAAGTCGCACCGAGAGAAGGTTGATCCAAGTCGAAGCTTTGAGTCCATCGATTTTGCAGGTTAGAGGGATCGAGAACTTCCTCTAGTCGGGTGGCCCGCTCTGCGCGGAGGCGACTATCTCCGTTTGAGGATGTCTAGAACCTTTTCGATAAGTGTTTATCGACTCTGTTTTTGTACAAGGCAATGAAATCCCTGAGTTCTTTCTGAGCTCCCCAAGAGTCATTTATTTGACCATTTTCAGCTATTGCAGTAAGAATTTCTTTGATCTGAGAATCACTAAGAACGTGACTTATCTTTGCAATTACGTTCGCGTTCGCTGTTGCCGCATCATAACTATCGCTCCTAGCAAAGTGAGACACGATCCAGCCAATGTAGCCTTTTTCCTTAAGGAACGTGATGATTGCAGACATACTACAGGTATCGCCTATCATTCCCATAACGAGCTCTGGTGCAACTGTAGAGTACTGTCGAATTACGCTGTCAAGGAGAGAAACCATATCGCTTGTTTCAAGAGATTTGAAGAGTGTTCGCACTGCTTTGTTTACCTTTTCTCTCCTTTTCCAATAGTGGGGTTGACCGGGTTCAAGCAGAGAAAACTTCTCAAGGAGATGCGGAATAGACTCCTTCTTTTCCGAGGAATTGAGTTGCTCAACCTTCTGCGCCAACTCACTGCTATCTGAATCAAGAAGACTCTCGGCCAGTTCGTACGACCGTCCTTTCTCTGGCATCAATTCGAACAGCGTTCTCACTAGATCAACAGTATTCGTGACAATGCTATGACATTCAGTTTCGTATAAGGAATTCCTATAGCCCCAGTGAACCAGCTTTCCACGAATTTCAGGATAGGCCTTAGCTAAGGATATCAAGATGTCAGGCGGGTTATCACCATCCTCTCTTATCCTCTCGACAAGTGCGTCGGTAGCCTTCTGAAAATCATGTTTTCCCGGATCGCCACCCAGCATCTCGAGTTTCTTTCTGATCGCGTTCTCCATTCCACAAAACGCAATTACCGACGTCGCCCAGTTGTCATCCAATCCCAATATTGACAAGGCCTTCATGAGACCTGCCAATCGACTATCTTCTGCCTTCATCGGTCCTCGAACACACATCACTGCGAAACGGGCACTTATCTGTGTCGATTCCTTCAGACTCTCATAATAAGTTGGTTTTCACAGGTCGCAGGAACTACCATGCAAGAATTGAGCGACAGTCGGGCTCACTAGGAACACTCAGAGTTTTCAAATCAGCGCATACGCGCTGTTATCATCTTCGCTTTTTCTCTCTGAAGCCGCCAGAAACAGTGAACTCTGCTCCACATATTGGACATCTGAAAGTGTGAACCCATTCGGTGCGCTCACGTGTTATTTCTCATCCCAACTCCTCGGAACCGATTAGTCCTTGTGAACCCTCTTCATATATTTCAACCTCATTCCAGCCGTAGGTCTCATTTTCCTCTTGACTTATTGTTGGTCTTGATCACGTAGTTCGAGAGGCTGTAAGTACTCATCAATGCAAACTCAGCCTCCGATCCGGATATGGCTCTGCCCGTATGGGCTCCTGGCTGGAGGAAGCCGATCGTTCCCCTGAATGTCTTCTCAAAGTTCTCAGCCAGTGTCCCATGCTCTCCAAAGAAAGACTTCCAATTTGGAACAGTTCTCTCCCTGCCGCTCTCATCGGGTTCTGTCTTCTTGAAACCCAGTTTCTTGATTGCCTCAGTTAGAGACTCTAACGCTCTTCTGCAGTTGGTCATGACATCGTCGCAATCACATCGCGAGTAGTGTTTCCAAGCCTCATCCAAGTATAGGGGAACTTGTCTGAAGTCTTCAGGTGTGGGCTCAAGCATGGGGATCTCTAGTATCCTGCTCCTTCGGTAACCGAGCTTCGGAAGATAGTTCTCAACCCAGTCGGACTTGGCAATTTTAATCTGTTCACCGTACTCTGGGTGGGTAACAATCATTGAACTGGACATCTGATATGTCGGTTCGTTCTCTCTCTTCTTGTGGAAATGCAGTATGAGTTGGAGCATCAAGTCACTTCCAGCACGAATTTGCTCTATCTTTTCCAGCTTCCACGGATCCACATCGAAGTGTAGTTCGAGCCTACGGGGTTCTCTTCCACCAAACAATGCAATGAACATCTCTCTTGAATAGACTCGACCAATCTCAACTCGACCTGAAGAGGAGGTCGTGAGATATAGTGTCCCCCCTGCGAGGAGAAGGTAGATTGTTTCACGAAGCGGCTCAAAATTCACAGTGAATGTTATTCGTGGAGGTACTGAACTCTCGTTGACCCAGGTATTCCCGTAGACTGGTTTCAACTCGACAGCCATTCTTTGCTCCCCTCCACACCAACGAGTATTAGAGGATGCTATTTATAGATTGCTAGGCATAGAGGACCTGTTCCGTCTCCGTGAGTCTAGAGTTCCGAGACCAGATATGTCCGATATTTCTAGATCATCTGACTTCGGCGCACAAGCATTCGGAGGGAAAAGACATCGGTGAGCGCCCCTCTTTCTTAGCCTCGGCTTTCTAGGGTTCAAGGAGTAGCGGTTCAGGAGAATAGTCATGTCGTCGATCTTATCCAGAAACCATAATAAGTAATTGCCTATCTACGAGAATTCATCTTCATTACGAGGTTGCAGAGTTGAATAAGACGAAAACTGTCCTTCAAATGATCCTGCTTGGACTGAGCGTGGCAACAATCATACTGTTGGCTTATGTTATGATAGTCCTGTCGGAACTATCGCTGTCTTACACGTCAGACCTCGGTCTTACCGCAGCTACTCTTCTCCTAGCCATAATTGCGTTCCTCAGTCTAGTTTCGGCTCCTGCGTTAGGCAATGCCATCACCGAGACAAACAAGACGATCATTCAGCCATTCATTATCGTTCGGGGTTCCTACAAGATCGATCGGGAGACGTGCGCTAGGAGCGGAAAATCTCAGATTACCAAGTAAACCGGCCGGGAATATGGCTGCAGAACATTGGCCCAGGTTATGCGATTAGGGGTAAGGTTTTCCTTCTTGAAGGAAAGGAAAAGATCCCGCTGATCGAGAAAGGTGACAAATACAGTTTTGACATGATTCCGCCTGGCGAGATGCGCCTTTATCCAAACCGTAGACATCCTAAGCTTGCAGACCACCTTTTGAAGCAGCGGACAAACGAACAAGAAACAGAAAAGACCTTGGAAAGAATATGGATAGAGGTAGTCTATTACGACATTCAAGGCAGGAAATATCAACTTAGCAAAGATGAGCGCGAGATCAGCCTAGTTGAACCTGATGGCCAATCAGAGAGCGCTGCAGCGCAATGAGAAACAGCAGACCCCTCGACAGAAATAGTGAGAAGGGCATAGGATTCATGAATGGGGATTCGGCATCAACCGATTTCACGTCCAATCGGAAACAGAGAGATAGAGAGAAGCATAGAATTCTCTACTTACTACTAGAGTACTATTCGAGGCTATCGGGGATAACAAAGGAGGAATTCCTTTCAAAGCTTTTCGGCGCCAGAAATCTCGGAAAACTTGAACTATCTATGAGTGAAAAGCACCAGCTGAGTCAGCGTGCAGAAGATTTCGTTTCTCTGATACCACACCTTCAGCGCGAACTCGAAAACACTGCCAAGAACCAGAACCTTAGCGGCGAAGAGAAATATCGGCGTGTTAGAAGGTCTCTAAGCAATCTGAGTTCCTTATTAGGAGTTCCATCAAACGAGGATGTTCTAGACATGCTGATCCAAGGCTATCACGACTTGTATCAGACGCTTCTACAGTCTGATTTCAGAGACTACCAATATCTGGCCGGCACTAGCTTCTTTGAGTGCAAGTCCGCTGCTGAAGCCATTATCGCGGCTTTATACAGATCTAATAAACAAGACGCCATCGCTGCGGGTGATTTCTTTGACCAACTTTCTAAGAGCAATGACACGTACGTTCTACTTTCCATGTCAATACACGCTGAGAATCACTACAAATACATGAATGGAAGATTTGGACGAATGACAAAGAGAACAGTCGAGAAACTCATAGACACCTACCGCTGGCTATCAGGAATATTCGAGAAACAACTAAGAACATTAGTTGGACTTCACCAGATGTCAATAGGAAAAAAACTCGAGTACAGGAGAATACGAAAATATCCACTAGGATTGAACCTGAATCTCATCAGCAAGGCATCGCCATCTTTCAGGCTCCTGGTCTCCCCCCTGAATAAGGACATCAGAAACTCAATTGCTCATGGATCATATAGGCCAGATTATGTTGAGAGAAGAATAGAGTTTTTGGACTCGCACCCTGTGGCGATTCTCAAGTACGACCAGTTCATCCACCAGACGAAGGAGCTAAGCGCTGTTGTCATGGTTCTCTTTTACATTTATCTGTTCTGGCTGTGGTGTCACTTCGGATTCCTGAGGGACTGCTTAAAGGCGCAGGTTTGAGGCAAGCACCAGATTCCGTGTTCCAAAGGAAGAAGGAAGTCTGGGCAGTGGGTGTGTTTGCCGAGTTTTAGCGTGGTTTCCTTGGATTGTATGCCTTGTTTCTCTAAGATTCTTCCGACGCCTAGTTCGAAGAGGCGCGCGCTACGCTTCAGCGCGCTCACTCTGATCCCAACATCCTCACGATTTGCTCTGATGGCATCTTGGCGAGTAACATTCGTTTGACAATTTTATGTCTCTCACAGTATTCTTTGACCTTTCTCTCTTTTTCGCCCGTGAGTTTCCTTTGATCTTTGAGCCTACTAAAGTAAAAGGCGGTGGCGGTTCCTGTTATTAGCGCCATGGCAGCTGAAGCAATTGGCTCTGTGATCAGACTAAACAGGACCAATATGGCTGTGATGACTACAAGAATAAGTGTTACATATAGGAAACCCTCGAATACGCTCTCCATCCTGTTCTCTCTCTTTGTCTCACGCTTAAGTTCTTCCTGGGCAATTTTGCATAGCATCCCGGAGGGGGCTCCAAGCTTGGTGGGGTTTGCGTTTATTACTTTTGCCGCATCTGCAAACGATGGGACACCTATAGCGCGTAACAGGACATTCCTCATCGTCACTGGCAGACCTTCAAGGTCCTTTTTCTCTACTGGGATACAACATCACCTCCCGGTCAGTCTGTTGCTTTCTTCAGGCATGAGTTCTTCGGTTTTTCAGATGGCCACAACATGATTGGACTGAACTCAAACCAAGTAAGTGCTCGCATTCGTTAGGGAGGAGTTTCGTGAACTCGGTACGTCCCGTGATTTATGGTGCAGAATGGACCAATACCAATTTCGAGAAACTTTGCCTTTTCCTCCTCCTCGTCGAGCTGACTGGCAGGTCAGAGCTTCCCCCGCATCTGACGATGTTGTTTTTATGGGGTCGTGGATATAAGGTTTATGCCCGCGCGAGGAGAGTCACGTGCGAGCTTTATACTACGAAGAATAGGGATTGGGGCCCGTTTCTTCCTTCAGGGTTTCAGTGAATTCAGAGTTGCTATCAGGAATGAATAGTGTGATCAGTCTCATGAAGGAGTCTCTTTCCCTTAGTGGTATCTTTGAACCCGTGCAAATGGCTCATTCACAGGTGCCGTAGTTTCGGTGCATTAGTCCAGATCATAGGGGAGGTTACTCAATTTTTCTTGAGTAGTCTCCCAAAGATCTTATATATTACTTGGGAAGTCATACCTAGTATGACGCAGGTGGGAGCATGAGAGGAAGCTTCTTGCTCCTGGGGAGAGATGAGGTGGAGAACCTCGAACACGTTGACGCGGTTCTCATTACCGATGATCAACGCAATTATCTCTCGAATTTACGCCGCGAAGCTAGGAATGATCCTGAGCAATGATGCGACCTTTTCGAACCTCGGTCTGACTCCAGAATAAGAAGCAGGCAAGATTGATTGGAACGCGTGAATTCACTATCTTGGTGTTACCTTTCAGTGAGGTTGAATTATTTGCCAAATGTTTCACAAACTGATACTCCACTTGTATTTGAAGACGCTTTGATTGGAGCGTCTTTTGGAGCATCGGTTAGCATCTTCCTATCAAACTTGTTCGTCTATTCGAATTCCTTGATACACTGGATCTGCGTCGCAATAATCATACTAGCATTGATGGGCTTCCCAGTCCTGATCTTCTACTGGTATATGAAGCATTCGCAGGATGTCTATATTGCCGTAAGGATAGTCGGGAGCATTTACTTTCTTGTACTGGCAATAACTTTCCTGCAGTTCCTTAACCTTGGGTCCACACAGCTTGCCTGTGTTGCAATGTCCTACCTCCTTGTGGGGCTCTCATCTGGATTCTTGTTGCTTTATTCTTCAGGACTGCGGGAAAGGATTGGCGGAGTGGGGGATTTCTATGCGTAAGTACTATCTGATCGGTGCTTTGCCTATAGTGCTAGGTTGTCTTGTTATTCTTTATTTAGGCAGTCTGGTGGGAGTATATGAGTGGGCGCTGGTTTATCTCCTGATTATGGGGTACCTCGCAATAACCATCCCTCCGCTTGTCCTTAGGGCTGGGGATAGGATTAGGCCCAATAAGTTGAGATTGTGGGATGCTATTGCTGAATGTGGGTACTACTTGAAAAGGCAAGGTAGCGTGATCGATAATCTTAGTAAGTTCTACGTGAAGTTGGAAGAGTTTCAGGGGGCAGCGAGTGCACTACATGGATCTTTCCCGTTTCTGTTTTTCGGCTTCTCAAGCACTAGAATCGCGGATTACGAATATGGCGAAGCCATAGTTAAATTCTCACCAGTTAAAATAATGCCACTGATGTCAAAGGAACTTAGGAGGCTTTACAGGGCATGGAGAGTCGGGAACCGCCATTACATGTACGAGTTCCTAAGAAACTTCTGCAACGTCTGCTACCACGTAACAGGAAATTCCGACGATCACACCCTAGAGCCGCCTATCTTAAATGAGGGCAACAATATTGCAAAGAGAGATTTGGCTGCAAGTCTTGGAAAGTTGTGTGGAAATCTCAAGGGAGAACCGACCGACGAGGCAGGAACAACGAACTCAGATGAAAAACCAATGTGTACCGACTCCTTTAGTACCATATCAGAACGCTGGCTTGAAAAGAGGGAAGAAGAGAACCAGGTCGTGCATTATGACGAGGACCCTGACGTTAGATTCGTGATCGATCTTGTGGATTGGTGCTCGCGAGCCGTGTACATTACAGGGCCTACCTTTCTCGGAAAGCGGCTACTGTCCCAGAACAGAATGTTTGCAGATCATATGAAAAGAATAGCCGAGGCGCTAGAGGTGCCTGATTATCAATTGATGTGGAAAGAGATCATTTCTTTGAACGATTTCCTCTACGCGGGGTCTAATGGAATTGGGCGACCAGAATCAGTTGACTCAGAAGCTGATTAGCACCTGCTATCTTGGATGGAGTCCAGAAGAAGGACACAAGTGGCTGACATGCAAACTCTTCGAGCCGAAGAATCGAGAACTCCTTGAGGGTTTGACCAAGAATCTAGAAGGCAAAGCTATCACCTGCGACTGGATCATTGGAGTAGAAACCTCAGGCATTCCTCTTGCTGTTCGGGTTGCACAGAAGTTGAGAAAACCCTTCTCCATTTCGAGAATGTTCCTTCCCATCGTGAGACCTGAACCGCGACCTGCGGGCAAGCCTCCGAGCCCTCTGAACAGAGTTCTCGTCTTTGATGACATTGTGAGTACTGGTTACAAACTCTTCCTTGCCAACAAAATGGTTGAGCGCCTTTTGGAAAAGTCGAAGTCAGTTGAGCTAGTAGCATTGGTGTCCCTACCTGTAACGATTGTTGATCCATTGAAAGGGCAAATGGGACAAGAAAATGCAACCACCTTTCTGAAGGGGATAGACAGAGTCTTCGGAGATCTAGAGTTAGAGCAAGGGAAACAGGAGTTGAAAAAGGCTTCGGTTGAATGCCCGAGTACTCCTACTCGGTCTGAGGCGAGCAGGGACTCGACCACTATCCTGAAAAAACTTAAGGACAGATGCTTAATCTGGGAAAAGGATAAAGCCGTCGCTTTAAGGTCGTGGGAGATATTCGCGGATGCTGACGGATTCTCTGACGTGTGCAGCCTTCTTGCCTACGAATGCTACGAAGAGGATTGCAACGCTGTAGCTTCTATATCGACGTACGGGCTTCCTTTTGCAGCTGAAGTAAGCTACAAACTGTCAATACCTTTGACCTACTCAATAGAATACAAGGAGCCTTACTCCTTCAAAATCAGACCTGAGGATTTGAATGGATGTAAGAGGCTCTACCTAGTCGACACTTTAGCAAGGACGGGACGAAAACTGCAGAAAGCCTGCAGCTTGATACCAAGGGACTTGCCCATCGTGTTTAAGCCGATCTTCGGGGTAAGTGATCATCAGAAAGAGAAGATAATACAAGAAATTAAGGAAGAGAGAAGCAGTGCCGAGATGCTGAAACCTTTGGTCGAGGTGCCTACAGCATATGACTCAAGGGATCCGAGCGTTTGAACGGGAAATCGGAATTGCCATCAATCATCTTTGAGATTTCTCTTCTCGATACGCCGCAAGTCATCAGTTGCCAAATCTTTGTGCACTACTTGTGCAGCGGGCGTGCACACTAGCTGCAATCGTCCCAGGATAACTCTATTGACCTTCGGGATCCATCTGCACTATAGATTCTCAGAATGCTCATCTGGCGGTCCAAAAAAGAACTTTTTACTTCATTTGAATTATCGATTTCCTTGACGAAATGCTCAAGGATTCTGGAATGCATTTTCTTCTGGATGGAAGCGTTCTCTGTTGGGCGCCTTTTTTGGGGATGTGGTTCTAAAGTTGTCGATTTGAGATGTTAGGACGATCAGAAAAGGGCACCGTCATGTGACGGTGGAACTAATAAGTGAAGAATGAACAAATTACGTCATATGACGCTATTTGAGATTGTTTTCAAGGTAGCCCACGACTGTCCTTTCTGTAATCTCTCGCAGCAGTTCCCAAATTTGAGAATGTTTACTTGGTGTAATGGAGAGAAAGAAGTCATCGAGTTGGTCATAGAGAGAAAGGAGGACTACCAGGTCATAGTGAAGGAAGCATCCAAGATCGCTGGGATAATCGAGGAGTCATCCGACGGCGGCAAAATCCATATGATTACGAGGACGTGTTCCTGCACACTGGAGAACTCCATCACAAAGATCATTGATCGATTCGATCTCCTGCAGATCTCGCCTATTGCATACGAGGCAGGATGGGAATACTACCGCGTGATTGCGTTCAGACATCAGGACATAGATGAATTACTGAGAGAGTTTGAGAAGAGAGGCTATTCCTTTAAGATGCTGCGTAAGGTGCCCTTCGACGGTTTCATAGCATCTCTACTAACGCTCACTGCGGACGCATTATTCTCAGATCTGACAAGGAAGCAGATAGACGCCCTAATGACAGCGTATAATTACGGCTACTACAGGTTGCCTCGGAAGACTGATGTCAAGACAATAGCTCGAAACAAGAAGGTGTCCAGGACGACTTTTCAGGAGCATCTGAAGAAGGCTGAAAATAAGCTTGTGTCTTCATTGGCTCCGTATATCCAGCTCTTCAAGCTGATTCCTCCAGATAGAAGGCGGAATCTGATATTGAAGTAGGGCTGGGTGGGGCACGCGTCTTCCTTACGGAGGGTGCGTCACATGCCTCGCAGACAGCTCAGTCACATGACGCCAGAATTCCTATCCTGTTTCCCAGCTTAGAGCCACTTGAGGTGGAATGGGTGAGACGATTAGGGGATGTATGAGTGAGCAGGTCTATCACCGACTCCTCAATTTCCCGTTCAGAGGTCAAGCCATGGCCAAGTCTTTCATGGCATGGATTCAACCAGCATATGACTGTAGAACGCTTATCTTGTCGACTACAATCATTCAATACGTTATACCGTTGAAAAAGAGGCAGGCAAAAATGATGTCTGAAATGATTGCCTATTGTGGACTGCACTGCAACGAGTGCAAAGCGTTCAAAGCGACCGAAACGAAAGACATTGAATGGAAAAAGCAGATAGCCAAACACTGGTCTGATCAAGGTGAGATTAAGTTCAAACCAGAAGACGTTGACTGTCACGGATGCAAGTCTGGCGTGATTTCTGGTTTTTGCCCAAAACTCTGCAAAATAAGACCGTGCGCGGAAGAAAGGAAAGTCAAGACCTGTGGCCACTGCGACGATTATCCTTGCGAAAAACTGAAAGAGTATTTGTCAGGCGACCCCGTCGCCACAAGAAATCTCGAAGAAATTCGGAAAACACTCGAGTCTAGCGGGAAGTGCCAGACTATGACCTTGACTTAAGACCTGAAGAAGGAGGGAACAAAATCATATCTGAAATGATTGCTTATTGTGGATTGGACTGCGCTGAGTGTAACGCGTTCAAAGCAACCCAAGCCAAAGATTCCGAACGGAAAAAACAGTTGGCCAAACAATGGACCGAAGGGCTCAATGTCGAGTTCAAACCAGAAGACATTGACTGTGACGGGTGCATGTCTAATAGAATTTCTGGTTGGTGCCGGAAAATCTGCAAGATAAGGCCCTGCTCTGAGGAAAGAAAAGTAAAGACATGCGCGCACTGTGGCGATTACCCATGCGGAAAGCTGAAGGAATTTCTGTCAAAAGAACCAATAGCAACAAAGAATCTTGAAAAGATCCTGAAAGCACTCTAAGCGTGATGGGATGCGCTAAACCGTGACATTGACTCAGGGTTCAAAGAAGGAAGCGAAGCAAGGCAGTTGTCACGGTAGACCCTTGAAATGAACTTTCATGTTTGTGGGTTGTGTCTTGATTACTGGCGTGTGATAGAAATGGTTATACGATGAGTCGTCACTCGTTTGGGCTATGACAGAACTGGTTATACGTCCCGCGATTCGCGACGATATTCCGTCTATATGTGAGGTTAACCTATCGTCAAAGACTAGGAGCGAGATCGCGGGGTTTACCGCACCGGAGTTTGCTACTTTTTCTTCGCCTGATGTGCTTGCGAAGGTTTGGGCTAGGAGGAACAGGTTGAAGGATGGTTTTGAGGTCATCGTTGCTGAGAAGGATGGGAGGGTAGTCGGTTTCATCGTGTTCAAGAAGGAACGTGGTTACGTCGATATCGATAACGTTGATATTAGGAAGGATGAGCAGGGGAAGGGTGTGGGTAGGGCTCTTGTGACTCACGTTGAGAATATTGCTATAACAAGTGGGCATTCCTTGATGAAGACTGATACTACTGAGAATGCGCAAGGCGTTCCTTGGAAATCTTATGTTTTTTGGACCAGGATGGGGTACAGGGATACTGGTGAGCGACTGCGCACGAAATATGGTTTCAAGACGATTCCGTTTGTCAAGAGCTTGAAATGAAGTTTCAGGTATTGCGGCAAGTGTTATTCGCTTCTTGTTTTTTGTCTTGGTTGATGTACTCCTTCGTATTGGGTGTTCTTTTGGTAGGAGTAGGTGACTGTGATTGGTACGAAGGCGATCTATTCTCTCTTCTTTGTGTGAGGTGTCTTAAGAAAAAAGGGAGGAGACGGATGTTTAGAAAGAGTGGCGTTTCAGGATGCGTTAAGCTAGCTGTTGGGTTTGATCCCTGAGACTCTTATGCTCGCGACCGTGTTAGCAAGTTCCCTAGTTTCACCTTCAGACATTTCTGAGGTTTTCATGATTGCTTGTGCGGTTGGGTCGCTGGCAATGTTTTCGATCGGGAAGAAGCTTTCTTCAATAACCTTGGTTTCGTGGAAACCAGCTTCTTTGATTAGTTTCAGGTACTTGTTTTTCATTTCTGCTCCTGCAACGCATCCGAGATATGCATGAACACTCTTCTTTATGTTCTCAGGAAGTTTTCTCAGAAGGACTATGTCTGAGACCATTAGTCTGCCGCCAGCTCTTAGAGCTCTAAAGGCTTCTTCGAACACGCGTTTCTTGTTTGGTGAGAGGTTAATTACGCAGTTGGAGATGATGATATCGATCGTGCTGTCTGCAACTGGGAGGCTCTCTATTTCTCCGAGTCTGAACTCTACGTTTTGGTACTTGCCTTTTCTTGCGTTTTCTCTTGCTTTTCCTATCATCTCGGGTGTCATGTCGACGCCGATTACCTTACTGGTTCTGCCGACTCTGCTAGCTGCTAGGAAGCAGTCGAATCCCGCACCAGAGCCAAGGTCGAGGACAGTTTCTCCTTCTTTCAGGGAGGCCAACGCGATGGGGTTGCCGCATCCCAGACCGAGGTTTGCGCCTTCTGGGACTGAACTTATTTCCTCTTCACTGTAACCTATTTTCTCGCTGATTTCTTTGTTAGTGGGCGCCGAACAGCCGCAAGAAGTTGGTGCGGCTGTACAGCAAGAGGTTTGCTTCTTGGCGACTTTTGCGTAGCCTTCCCGGACAATTTTCTTTGTTTTCTCGTCCTTCATATCTTCTTACCTCGTGCCCCACTAATGGCAGCCACATTGATCGTCTTGTGCTACCCATTCTTTGACTTCTTTCTCTGTCGAGCCGAATGGACATTCATCTGAACCGTTCTCAAAATCCTTTCCGGTTAGGGTTGAGGCGAATTTGTCCATCTTACCAAATGCGCCTTTTCTAACAACTCTCCCTATGGCGATTGCTTCAAGGATTTCCTTCTTTTCTACTCCTGCTCCCTGCGCTTCTGTGACGGCGGTTTTTAGGCAAGGTTGACAATTTGCCGTGACCGAGGCCCCGACCGCTATCAACAGTTTCGTTTTGTCTTCCATGTCATACCACTCCGTTCACTTTTACCTACTACCAAGAAGTAGTAGAAAACTATTTAAGGATTCTCTGACACATACTCATTAGAAGTAGGGAGAACAGTGGTGAGCAAGATGGAGACAGTCATCCGAGATCGAATGGTCTCACAACTTAAAGAACTGGGATTGTCAACCCATGAAACATTGACTTACGTTACACTTCTGACGCAACCCAGCATAACTGCTGGCACGCTGTGCAATGAAACGGGCATCCCCGATTCAAAAATCTACTACGCTCTTGACGCACTCTCTAAGAAAGGCATGCTCATAGTTCAGAAGAGTAATCCAAGCATCTACCTACCCGTAGCGCCAAAAGAAGCTATCGCCAATCTGAAACAACAGCTGACTGAAAGTCTCAATGAGAAAGTCAAACAAGCAGATGTTCTAATCGACATGATGACGCCAATATACGAGAGCGCAAAGAAATCGGAGGAACTGCAGTTTGCATATATTATCAAGGGGCAAAATAACATCATCAACAGAATGAAGGCACTGATAGAGACAGCACAGAAAGAAATAACAGTTTTCATTTCACACTCAACAGTTCTCAAAGGACTCAAAGAGTCATTGACTGATGCCAGACAAAGGCGGAGAGTCAAGCTGAACGTCGCCATGACTCAGGAACTTTTTGAAAGAGAAGACTCTTCAAACCTTGGTGAAATACGCCTCCTTTGCTGCTCTGTTGGGATGCTTATCTCCGACATGAAAACGCTTGTAACGTTGTCAGACTGGATTGACCAAACTGCCATGTTGACACAGGACCAGAATCTGATCAGAGTCGCCAGAGACTACTACGACAATCCCAGTGTTGCGCAGGTGTGCAATTGCGTTGGAGGAAGGCCTCAAGCCCCAGAGAAATGATGAACTGCGCGTGTTCTTTTGAAAAGTTGGATGAATTTCTCAGCAATCACATCAGAGCTCTGTCGACTCAGGAGGCGCTCTACTTTGCTAATATTGAATCCATTTTGGAGTATTTCCGCCAACTTGGCTTTCAAATCCTCTTCGTCCGAATATTTCGTCACTTCATCTCCTTGGAGTTCGACATATTTTGAGTCGTTGAAAAGGATCGGGCAGCCTGATCCAAGTGTTTGGAATATGGTGCTTGAGACAACTATGCTATTTTTGTTTGATAGCTGTCTGTGAATGAGGTGGGCGTCTGCCGCGTGGAGATACGTATAGGCTTCGTTCAACGGAATAGATTCAATGCGAAGATCCATGAATTCGTATTCACCGGTCAATCTGCGCAGAGTCTCAACTTTGCTGCCAGGGTTTGCTACGACGACGTATCTAAGTGGGAACTTTTCATTGACTTCTCTTAGAACAGGCGGGAGAAGCGATATGCATCGTGCTCTGATCCCGAAGGAGAACAAGATCTTCTTCTCTAATGGGAGGTTCAATTTCTTCCTAGCTTCGATCTTGTTACCCAAAACCATTGGGTGATATGGGTACGGGATTATGTGAATGATGTCTTCAGGGAAGTACTTGGTGAGGTATTCTTTGTAGCGGTGATCGAAGCAGACTATTGCATCCCACTTAAACTTGTAGTAGAGTGAGTCCTTAGGTGGGTACGGTTCATGAACAATGTTGATCGTGCTTGCCTTTTTCCTTACCTTGGGGAAAAGCTCCAAGAGCCTCCCAACAGGCAAGCGTTCAACATTCTGGGCGACGAAGACTTCGTAGTCCTCTTCCAAGAGCGGAGCTGGGTCAAAAAAACTGACTTTAGTAAAGGGGGTGACCTCATCAACAGTGAAATGCCTAATTACGTAGTTCTCATCAGGCTGTGATGTGGGCCTTCCATCAGGGTGTTTCTTAGCTGAAAAGACTTTGAGCTCATGCCCCTGCTTCACCCACGCTCTTCCTACTAGTTCAGCATGTATAGATGCACCATTGGCAGCATTCCATAAAGTCATCATGCCAATTCTCATTCTAAAGGATCACTTCACATTATATTGACATTTGGTCTTGCGTGTTGCCCGTAGATCAGGGAAAAATAACTAGACAATTATCGTGTTTCCCACATTTATCTGGTTGTTCATCTAATCCTGGAAATCTCCTCAAATTGGCACTATTGCAGCGTCGACTTTTGTCCTAAAGCGGGCGATTCAATGGTGATAGGACAAGACGTAGATACGGTCATTCTGGATAAAGACCAAAGGAGACACTTTCAAGCACAACCTTGCCGAGTATCTTCATGTCTCGTGGGAGAGGAACCGCCACGTCAAAACCTTTAGCGTTACCCCCCTGCCCGACTACAACATGAACGAAAGCTACTTTGTTTCCGTAATCAACATTCACACTATCAATTCTTGCGTTCACTGAGAGTATATGACCGCTTATGTGCGCTATTGTCTCATCTGAAGAACCATGAAAATCACAATAAGGGCACCTCCCTAGATCTTGTTTCAAGTCAACCAGAGGCTCTGCATCCCTTATCTTGAACTGTTTGTCGACATATAGTGCAATATCGTGCATGCTAGGGCATTTGGCCGGCACTAGTGCGGGACTACGCTTGGACTCGAGGATATTTTCCTCCTTGATCACTATCCCAGTGATCATCGCCCTGCAGACTGGGCAGGGATAACCGTCAAGTTTTCTCTCGGGCATAACCCAGACAAACCTTTGGCTCCGATGCCTCTCACTATAGGTACACTAATCCTCGGATTCGGAATCATTAGCTGTACCTAGTAAGTTGCTATAGCTTCCTATTATTGATGGGTATCTTCAAGATATTGGGTCTGCTCAATCGAAGACGTTCCATTGCCGAGATCGCATCTTTGGTGTCGACCTTTCTTTTCAATTCACACTTGCCTAGAATAGGGGAAAGAGGTGGTCACTCACAAAGATCAGCATTTCAAACCTGACTTATGATAGCATCAGGGTCTTGTCCCAAGAGAACTGATTTTGGAAAACATAATAAGGATGAATAAAGGTAGAGATCAACCTCAATGAAACCGACCAGATCTTAGCCCGAATGGGCAAATCACAGACGGTTGATGCGAGCGGCGGTATGAAACAAAAGCTACGGAGCCTTGATTTGTGCAGGAATGAGATTAAAGAAGGTCTTGAGGTCGGCATTGTCTCTATGATGGAACATGGTAACCTTAAGGCATTTTTGAATGGAGAGAAGATCAGGTGTACTCGGGTCAGCGCTTCATAAACCAGCGGAGGATTATTCCTCTTCAGCTGAATCGTGTTATCCGATTGAAGGTTTGAAGAAGGTGTTTCCTTGAGCATAATGAAAGTTCTTGAAGAAAAAGGAAAGGCTGTAGAAGGCGAGCTAGCCCCCTACCTTCCCTCGAAGAAGCCGAACGAACTGTACGACTTGATGAGAGAGTATCCCATGAGAGGCGGGAAACGGCTAAGACCAGCTTTCTGCATGCTCAGCTGCGAAGCTTTTGGAGGCGATTCCAAGCAAGCGCTTCGCACAGCCGCTGCTCTGGAGGCCTTTCAGAACTGGGCATTAATACATGATGACATAGAGGACGAATCCGAAATGAGGAGAGGCAAGCCGTGTTTACACAAGATCTACGGAATTCCACTTGCGATTAACGCTGGAGACGGCTTACACGCAAAAATGTGGGAAATACTATTCGACAACAGAAAATTGCTGGGAGATGGACTGACATTTCGCATCCTTGACGAGTTCAAGAAGCTATGCATGGAAACTGTGGAAGGACAGGCGATGGAGCTCAGCTGGATTGCAAACAGAAGATTTGACTTGACGGATGAAGACTACTATCAAATGGCAGGAAAGAAGACCTCCTGGTATACGATAATAACGCCATTTAGAACTGGTGCCATAATAGCTGGAGCAGAGGAGAAGGTAATGAATCACTTAGTCGATTTCGGAATGAAACTCGGAATTGGTTTTCAGATCCAAGATGATCTCTTGAATCTTGTTGGACAAGAGGCGAAGTACGGCAAGGAAATTGCTGGAGATATAGCGGAAGGAAAGAGGACACTGATGCTGATAAACATGCTGAATAGTTGTAACCATACAGAGAAGGACAGGGCGACGAAGATACTGAGCAAAGACAGATCAGGCAAAAGCAAGGATGAATTGGAATACATACTCGATTTGATGAAGAAGTATGGAAGCATAGATCAGGGCAAGAAGAAGGCGAGAGAATTTGCTTCAGAGAGCAAAGACATTTTGAAGAATCACATTGCCCCGTCTTTCAGATCAAGCAGTGCAGCAGGCTCGATTTCCCAACTGGTGGACTTCGTGATAGACAGGGAGTACTAAAAAAGACCAGCGAAATACGAAGGATTCCACCAAGAAGAATGAGAATAGGGGAAGCCTCAAGGCGATTTCCATTTTTCCTTTTTTGAATTGGGGTTATCCTATTTGGCCTTGAGAAGCCATTTGCACCACAAGTCTTTGGGGTGCTCGTCCGGTGGTGCGAAGATACACTTAACCTCGACTGAATTATCGATCTCCTTAACGAAATTCTGCAGTATTATGGAATGCATCTTCTTGCAGGGGTACTCTCCCATACCTTTCTTCTTGCGTATCTCCTGTGGCAGACATTTCGGAATCTCTATCTTGAAAGCATCTCCTTCTCTTGAAACGTGGTAATCCGTAATAGTGTACCAAGGGAAGAATCTCAAGGCGTTTAACACGTAGTCTATGCCTTTTCCCTCAATCCCAAACGACGCCTTTATGTCTTTAGCGGTCTTTGTGGCAATCTTGCCCCAGATCTCTTCATTTATCCTGACGGCAGTTTCAAGGCCCAACTCTTTTTCGACGTACGTGAACCAATATCCGTCGACAATCTGGTAATGATCCAGAAGAAGCTTCACGTATTTCTTGAAGTTATCCACGTTCCCTATGTGTTCGAAAAGCTTCTGCTCTGCCAATGTGAATCACCGCCAAGCTTCAGCGTTCTGCTATAATGTCATCGTAATTCTGGGAATGCCCGTCCTGTCTTTCAATTCTTTCCAGTCTGGTGCTAGTGACAAAGGGATTTAACTGTATGCGTTCTCTTCCTCTAACTAGACCGTCTGGAACTATGTCTTAAAACTAACTGTGGTACAAGCGAGGCAGGTTGGAGGCATAACCAAACCAGGGTTGGGGTGCAATCTTTGTTCTCACGCGACGACAAGGAAAGGTTGGCGCTGATCAGACAATACGAGGAGACTGTCGGAGATGAAGGCATCAGGAAAGCTAGAGTGAATGACCACTCTCGGAGAAGACCGATACAGTGCGGTCTTACAGTCCATCCTGGCAATGATTGTGCGTACTCATGCACTTACTGCTATATTCCTGATATGGGTTTCAGGTTCAGGAAGCCGAAACCCTGCGAATTAACTCCCGAGCAGCTTGTGCTATCACTTCTGCTCAACCCAGGTTTTGTTCCAGGTAGGCATGGAACCTACATCGCGATAGGGAGCGTCGTGGAGCCATTCCAACCAGAACTAAAGCTCTTGACAATGAACTACATAAAGGAGCTGGCTAAGCTAGGCAACCCGATCCAGTTTTCATCGAAGTCATTCCTCAGTGGAGCTGAAGCAGAATCCTTAAGCTCTTCATGCAAGTGGCTCAGCCCCCTAATAACGATACTAACGCTGGAAGAATCAAAAGCACGAGTGCTAGAACCAATCGCTCCAACAACCAGAGAACGATTAGAAACGATCAGTAATCTAACTGAAGCCGGATTGAAGCCTTTCCTATTCCTGCGACCGATACTTCCGGGGATCATAACAATGAAGGAAAACGAGAGATTGATTGACGAATGCATTGAACATGGTGCAGAAGGAGTTGTTCTTGGGAACTTCAGAGTCACACGAAGAATAGTCGAGTCGATGAGAAAGAAAAACCTTGACTTGTCCGAAATTCTCAAGCGCGCACCCACTGTTGATGAGAAACAAAGGGCAATTTACGTATCAGACATCCAAAGAAAGATAGAGCAGCAATTTGGCAAGAAGACAAGAGTGTTCAGGCGATCCTGCTGTGCATCAGCTTACTGCGCTGATCTTGAGAAATGCGCCCACGAACTCACACTGGTCAACAGGAGCATCAGGCGATAACCTCAGGGCAACTCTGACAGGAATAGAGAGCCCGATCGCTCACTTCCTCTCATCTTCGATCTGTGACTCGGGGTATCTTTATCTCCAGAACCCCATTCTTGTAGCTTTTCTTCAAACGTGCAGGTCGTGCATCAATCGGAAGACGTATTCTGCTCGGTGTGAATTTTTCTCCACCGCTTATCCACAACATGCCACCTTTGATATTCACCTTGAGATCAGATTCATCGACGCCCGGTATCACCACTAAGATCACATATTCGTCCTTAGACTTGAATTTCTCGATCAATGGTTTTGCTGGTTCAATAGCTAATTCCAGATCCTCTTGTTCCTCTTCATCTTCTTCTTGTCTTCTTCCCAAGGAGAATTCTGGCTCTTCTACCTTCTCGGTTCTTGATCTTTCACTGATGAGGGACCTCGCCTTCTTCCTTGTTTCAGGCACGTCTGGACTGTTGCTAAGCTGGCCCCACATAATGTAGCCTTTAACACCTGGTCCATCAATGGGTCTAATGTGCATTTCTGCACCCATATCTTCTTCTTTGAGGGCCTCGATTATTTCCTTCAGCTGGTTTCTCATGATCCGAGATACTCTTCCCTGCATTTCCCTCAGCTGTTCGTAGAAATCCTCGTCATCATCATCTTCAAACCAATTGTTGAATGCCATTTCTCACTCATCAGCTTTCATGTTCAATGCTGCAGTTTCAGATTCCCAGCGTTCAGCTAATTAACTTTGCTGGGCAATTCAATGAGTCACTTCATCTCATCTTCAAGAGCTTGGAGAATGGTCCTCAAGGCCACTGTCATGACAAGGAAACTATTCATACCAAGCGGGGAAGCTTCATACTTCCCTCTTTCATTGCTCGTTACGAGTCCACTGTTCATCAAACGTTTGCAGTAATCCGAAACGAGTTTCTGATTCAACTCAAGATCGTTCATGAAGTCAACAAACCTCACTGGCTTGTCACTAGTCAGCATCTTGGAGAGCATCCTTAGTCTGTCTTGGTTGGATAAGGTGTCAAATAGTTTCGACAGATCCTTGAACTCATCATCCTCGAACTCCTCTAACTCCTTTTCCAGAAATTCTATGTGTGATTCATGTTCATTGAATAGAGGAACCTCTGCAAGTACCTTGCCATCTTTGACCAGCAGTAACTTGAATGACATTGATACCACCTGCATCGTTGTTACCTTAATGTAACTATCAATAACTGATCAGACCTCAATATATAAGCCTTGGGTTGTTACGAAAAGATACGGGAACTTCCTTCCAACGAATGGTCAGACTGGAAACACTAATTCTCTAATTCTTAGATACCAACTTCAGGCTTTCTCCACAGAACAAAAGCCTACCATGGGCGCGCGAGGAAGAATGGCATCAAGCTGCGAATCATAACCTATTAAGCTCTTCCTCCGCTTTCTTCTTGTCTATGCGGCTTCTTATGGTTCTCATCATTGCCTCGTGGACTTCTTTTGAGACTTGCTCGGTAAGATCCTGTCCTTTAGAGTCGATAATGTCATTCAAGTGTTTTTCCAAGACAGCATCAGCAATAGACTGAAGAAGTTGCTCCGAAATGTCGTCGGCAAGCTTGTCTGAAACGAGAAGTGCTATTATCACCTGAGGGTGTTCCATAACCTGAGACGCGACAAATTTGACAGGGGGAATGAGAACTTTTTTCAAGATACCAGTGGTAGTTATCTCCCTAGCGAATGATGCTATCGCGCCAATAAACCCTGATATCAAAGCGGGCTCCTTTGATGATTTGCTGTAACTCTTGTGAAGAACAACTGCTCCATCAACTATCACATAAACATCTTTGAACAGTTTGTCCTTTTCACTCTCATCAATTGCGTCGAGGCCGATCAAAGTAAGTCCCCCCCTGAACTAGGAGCGGGTTCTCCCATGTGTCCTTTCTAGAGATACTTACTTATCTGACAGATCAATATAAAACTTGTTTTCGGTCGCCATGTACTTCTTTGCTGTGATTCTCCATTACCTGATGAAAGACTCGCTATCGATGGGGCAGTCATTATTCTATTGTGTAATGAACCCTGGGAAGTACCACTTCTTGCCGGCAGAGTAGCTGGAATCGAGCCGTGATATTCCCGCTCTCTCGAGTTCGCCTAGGGTTAACTCCGCTCTCTCCCGAGACCAACTAGTTCTCATCATTACCTCCTCTAATGTTGTCCAACCCTGTTCGCTGGCAATTGACAATAACGTGTTCTGATCCGGACTGAACTCGATAGGAAAGAAGTAGATGATTTTCAGGCCAGAACTCAGCTTCCTCATCCCTGGTATTAACTTCTGCTTTGACAGTATCTCTACTGCCTTCTCTATGTCTTCGTTTCTTAATTTACCTGATAGGCAGCCCCCTCTTTCTGCCATTAGTAGCGCTTCAGCTAAGGTCATGATTCCACCATTCTGGTCGCGCAGTCTTTGTGCCTTCTGCAATAGCAGAAATGCAAGTTTCTCATCGTTCACCTTTCCACCTTTTTCAAGCACCTGCTCCTCCATGACCTCTTCGACAACGTCGTCGACCGTAATTCCAAAATCTTTCCCGACATTGTCAACTCTATCCCTTATTTTGGGCGGGATATTCCCATGCCCATCTATGCTACGTCTGATCCATTCCTTCAGAATTTGGCGATTGTCAAGTGATCCGTCGGATTCCTGTTGAATGAACTCAATCTTCTTTTTCTTCCATGCTTGATCGATCTTCTCTGCTTCCCTCTTATCCTCATCAAGATTATCAGTCATTGATACTCCACCATGTGAGCACCAGCTTCCCAAAGTATAAGTAGATCATCTGTTCTCTTTAACTAAAAATGTTGTCATACTGCTGCTACAGATGAGTGAAACAAAAAACGAACCTAGTGTCGTTTGATCGACAGATTCCGGAATACGCGAAATAGGAAGGTGACGCATGAATGCCCATTTTAGTCGAATTGGATGGGAAAAAACCAAAAATAGATCCTACTGCTTTTGTGGCTCCAAATGCAACTATAATAGGTGATGTGGAAGTAGGAGAGGGAACCAGCATTTGGTATGGCGCGGTAATAAGAGGCGATTTGGCCAAAATAAGGATAGGTAAATTCAATACAATACAAGATAACTCCGTAATCCACGGTGACGGACCAACGACGATCGGCGATAACTGCGTACTAGCTCATGGGTGTTGTATACACGGAGCTCGAATAGAAAGTGGATCCCTCATAAGCATCAACGCAATTGTCTTTGATAGAGCGGTAATAGGTAAAGAATCAATGGTTGCTCTTGGAGCAGTAGTTCTCGCTGACACGAAAGTCCCTCCGAGAACCTTGATGGCGGGTCTACCTGCAAAACCGCTAAGGCAACTTACCGACAGCGATGTGACAATGATCAAGGCAGGAAACAAAGCCTATATGGACCTATGTAAGAAGTACAAGGCGCAAGGACTCGAAAAACGGCAGGAATAGTTTAAGACCTACGCTTCTCCCTTTGACGGGAAAACACAACTAAAAAAGAAAAAGGAAGGAAGTTTTCAAGTATACCTGTGTCCGCACTCAAGGAATGTGCGGCCGCACTCTTCACACTCGAATACCTTTGAGCTTGTCCCACATGTGGGACATTTGGCTGTTCTATGCCGCTTAAAGTAGTCGTCGCTTGAACACCAAGGACAGAATATTCCTCCCACTTGTATTCCCTACCATTGAAAAGTGGGTTTCTCTATATATTTCTCTCTTTACCCACTATCTAATACGGAAAAGGAATTAGATAACCTTTTGGATACATCTCGGACAACAGTCAAACGAGACAAGTCATGTTCATTCTCTAAAGCAATACTCCAGCTTATTGAATTCTTTTCTAAGCTCCACTACTTCCTTCTTGACCTTTTCCACACTTTCCTTTCTGACTATCAATCGAGCGACGAATTCAGCTATCCTTTCCATCTCTGGCTCCTTCATGCCCCGTCTTGTGACTTCGCAAGTTCCAACTCGTGTTCCATTATCAACGATTATGTTTGCGTCTTCAAGGATCTTCGTGTGATCCAGCCCTTTCACAAGTTTGCTATTATCCAAGATGACTTGGTGGGATTCAGTATAACCATATTCTCTGCACCTTACAGGGATGCCATGTTCATCCATTGCTTTCGCTATAGTCTTGGAGTTCCTTATCACCTGTTCAGCGTAAGCCTTGCCAAATGATTTCAATTCATACAATGCCATTGCAAGTGCGGCAATCCTATTGTAATGAGCGTTGTCAACTAGACCAGGGTGAATGGCTTCCTTGATTGTCTTACCCGCGGCCATATCGCTTAGAATTATCCCTCCTTGAGGCCCAAAAAGGCTCTTATGGGTCGAACCGATAAGAACACTGGCTCCTTCTCGCAGAGGATCCTGGAATTTCCCTCCTCCAATAAGACCGAGGACATGCGCGCCGTCAAACACGACTCTGGCGCCTGCATTGCTAGCAGTCCTTGAGAGTTCTTTAACTGGATGCGGAAACAGTATGAAGCTCGCACCAAATATCACGAGTTTTGGTTTCTTACTCTCAATCAACCCCGATGTTTCATCGATGTCGATGTTCCATTTCTGTTCGTTAAACGGGAAGTAGAGATTTCTGAGGGACATGAACTTGCCCAGTCCCTGGTCTCCTATTCCTGGGTATCCCCCGTTTTTAGGTGATACACTTAGAATGCTTTCATTCGCTTTGGTGAAACATGACAACAGTATCCAATCTGCTATATGTCCAGATAGTGGGCGCGGATCGGCATAATCCGACCTGAAGACTTCCTTGGCGATCTTCCCCGCTGAAGCTTCAATCTCGTCAATATACTTCGTTCCCATATAGAATTTGTCAGGAGCCGTGTACCTGTGTAACAGGTCTGAACTCATGAGCTTTCTCACCTGAGGGCTCGCAACGTTCTCTGATGCGATCAAGTTTATTGTCTGATTTCCTCGCCACTCTTCTTGCTTTCTAACTGTCTCCAAAAGCGATTCCATTGGCTTCTCTCACCATTCCCAGAAAGACGCACATCACTAGGAATTCAGTTACGCATTCAAGTATTGCTTGAAAATCAACACTACCATGCTCTTGTCCTGGTCAAATTCCTCCACTCGTCCTGTCCAATTCGCCACAGCAGCACCATGTTTCTTCTCAAACTGATCCACGAACTTTCTCAATGCCATTCTGAGATCGGGCGTCTCTTCGTCGGCAACTATTGTTCCGAAGACAAAGTTGCCATACTCGATCATCAGGACAACATCTCCATGCTCGATGGTTCTAAGAGACTGCTTGGACCTTGTAGCCTCTTTTATGAAGCTAGTTATAGCCGTCAGCATCCCTGAGACAAGCGCAGGATCAATCGTCAGCGAACCAAATGAGTAATTGAAAATGTTCAACCCAACCTTTGTTGTAACATAGAGGTTCTGAAGCGCTGCCCTCGGAGTCACTGATGTGAATTCCACGCCATACGCTTCAACCAATCCAGTGGAAACCATATACCGTAGAATGCCATAGAGTTTCTTTGCTTCCACACCAGTTTCGCCAGCCAGATTTGAGAAACCAGTAAGCATATTCTTACCGAGTGCTTCGGTCACCTTCTTTATATCGTCTCGGGTTTCAGGGGAGACATCCTTCAAGGTTCTACTCTTCTTCGGAGGGTGACCATACTTGAATACATTATCCTTAGTCGGACTCTTCACGTCACTTAAGCTTGGCATGACGGAGAGTCTTGAGTAGGCTTTCTCGGTTACTGTTTCTTCTCCGATCTTCTCTGTCAGATATAGCGGGTCTTTCCGGTACTTGATCAAGTATGACAAAAGGAGTAGCAACAAGAGAGGGCTGAGCGATAGGTATAGTAGCTCCGCGTTGCCCAAGAGGGAGTTTTGAACAGGTAGCGTACCGATCCTAGAAACTGGAAGGTAGAAGTCTGGCGCCGTCATGATAGCAGGGGCAGCCGTAAACCAGTACAAAGGCGTGCTTTGAGGAATCAAGCTGGCTGCGACAGGAATACTTGACACCAGGTAGTATATGGAGGAGAAGACAGCGGTTGACAGAACTGTTGCAGTTATAGAAGAGTTCTGCTGTCTCACAAACCACACCAAAATGTAGGCCACAACAAAAAATTCCAAAACATCCCTGGTTGCGAAGATCAAGAACAGCCTGATGTACCAGAGTTCATCTGTAAACGACGGAGAACCAAGGATTGAGACTGCCGGTAGCAAAGTGGAATTATACCAGATTGCCAGGGAACTGAGACTACTGGAAAATGCTATGCCCAAATCAACAAGCCCTCGCATTACTACTGCAGTGCTTGCCACTGCAAATCCGAAGATTATAGGGGAAATCGATCTCCGGCTGAAGACACTCCTAAGCTTGGCACTGAGCTTGGAACCCCTGGTAAAGTTGACCAACTTGATAAATAGTAGCGAACTAAAGGGTTCAAAAAATGGCAGCAGAATAGCAAAGATTACACTCATCATAATGTAGTAAACAATGAAGTAACTCATCGTAATCCACATTAGAGAATACTGCGCGATGAAAGCAACTAATGAGAGAAGGGCGATGAATGTTCCAGTTCTCAACAAGGAATTGTTAACAGAAAACTTTATCCTGTCTCCCAACGATTTGCCACGAAAACTAAGCTTCGAGGAATATAGCAAATAGACAGCAGCAAGGAAACTTGCCAAATAAGCTACCAAGTCCTCTATGAATACGATTAAACCTGCGTCGACGAAAGTGTGAGTCACTGCAAGTTGACCGGAGACGGCGAGTATGAAAGTAAGAACGAAAAGGGAAATAGGAAGAAATACGATCATCAACTTGAACAGTTCTTTCTCTTCTTTCCATTGTCCTTCCTTAAGTCTGTCGCGGACTCTCTGAAGTGGACTCGACTCATACCGGTAACCCACCTCATTTATCTTCTCCCCAAATGAGCCTTTCTGGCCTCTCAAATACAGGGCCAGGATGGCAACTGCGATAAGTGGAGCGAAGAGAAAGGCGAAGGGCATCACAAACAGAGTCGTCTTCGCAAAAACGGCAACAAGGTTGAGGAATATTGTTATGTAATACCCTATTGCCGATATCCAGGGATTGTAGCTAACAGGGGGAGACAAGTCAAAATGTGTCTGTGGTATGTTTGCCAAGCTGAAGAGTGCAACTGGAAATATATAGTATCCAAGCCAGAACGCTATGAAGCAAAGACTCAGTCTGACATATGCTCTTCTCCACACATCTCTACGTATAAAAGGGTAGAAGAGCAATATTGCGAAAAGAGGAATCAGATTGAGCAGGATCATCGCGGAAGACTCAACAAGATCCATGGTTTGTGTCCCACTCTGGAACAGTGTAGGGTCCTAGCGATATATTGATTCATGGATGTCTTAAGCTTTTTCGAGGGAGACAAAACGGAGAAAATGCACTTTTCCTGTCAGTCATGTGGCACCTGTTGCAGAATCTACAACGTGCCTGTCACAGAGTCAGACATCTACAGAATAACGAATTTTATAGGCAAGAGCCCCGAGGCCTTCTCGACAATAGTAAGACCAGACAAAAGTGTTGCCGACACATATGCTGACATTCCTAAGATAAAAATCAATGGCGCTGAAGATAATGTGCTAGCGCTTATGCAAGACGAAGAATCATGCATTTTTCTGCACGATAATAAGTGTAACATATACAGAGCGAGACCTCTCGTATGCAAACCATTTCCGTTCTACTATAGTATTGAAAATCAGAGAGCGGTCAAATTCACAGTCAATGACGATGCCCCTGGCTTCTGCAGAGGGTTGGGCAAAGGATCCAAGGAGTTCGATTTCAACGGACTTAGAAAATCTGTACTTCTGATGGAAAAGGAGAGCAGTGTCTTTCGAAAGAAAGTCAAGAGATGGAACGACCTAGTTGCGAGTGAAAGAATAAATACCCCTAACGTGAAAGATCTCCTTGAATTCCTCTTGTCGGACATGGAACATATTCCATCCTAATAGATAGTGAACTCATAAGTTTACATCCTACGAGAAAAAAACAATTGAAACTTTACTTTCTCGAATAGAAATAGGCAGAAAGCAAGAAGTGTGAGTAGAGATGAACTCTAGGAAATTTGTGGCGGTGTTTGAAGCTAGCCCTTCTGGAGAATTGAATCCGGCTGAGCTTTCAACGAGAATCTTGGCACCAGGCAAGGTCGTAATGGTAATCGATGAATCTTCAAAAAGGATTTACATGTGGCTGGGAATGGGAAGCTCTCAGAACAACAGAATGACTGCAAAAAGGGCTGCAAACTCCATTCCGATATTCGGGCTCCGCGCAAAGGGGCTGGAATTCCCTGTGGGAAGAGACTGCAGAATCATCGAAATCGATCAATCACTAATAGAGTCGACCAGCGAGACCAGCTCCAGCTTTGTTGAACTTCAGGAACTTCTGAAGAAATCTTACAAGAAGGTCGCAGACGGGGTCTGGTATACTGTTGAAAAGTACGAGATGGTGTCCGAGAAGGTTAAACCTGAAGCAAAGATTGTTGAAGGTAGAATGCTTTATGAGATGAGTCACTTAGAGAAAGAGACGACGGAAAAAGATAAGAAGAGAAAAACTGAAGAGCGCAAGAAGTAGAATACGCATTACTTAGCTTCTAGGTCTAATCCTAAGTGTGCGTCTCTTTGTGGTCCAATGCTTTGGGGATAGCCTAAGAAGGACAACACTCCGCTAGCAGATAGCGCCTTCTCCATGTCCTTCGTCGTAGCCAAGTCCTCCTCAGTCTCTATGTTCCAAACTAAGATTAGCCCTTTGCGATTGTTATCACTCAGAAGGTTGGAGACCGTCTTCAATGCGTTTATGGTCCTGCTATACTCCGGCGTATCGTTCGACGGTATTATAGGGGTCCACGGCTGGATTCTCACAGCAAGGTTGGATGATTTCATGATGTCCTCTGCCTTTTGCCCGAAATCTCGTGTAGCCCCATCAAAGTACCCCGTTCTCTCATCAACATCGACTGCACCGTAGAACGCAATTTCTCTCTGTGTTTTCGATGAAACTTCCGCAACGCGCTTCGACGCTTGGTCAAGTACTCTAGTTACGACCTCCGAACGCCATTTGATCCAGTCATCGTACATCCCCTGCTTGGATGCCAGCGAGTTGCTTGTTACTGGAAGAGGTAACTTGTTCCTCTGCGCAAACTCCTTCTGACAAGAGTCGCAAAAACAGTAGTCTCTTCTCACAAATCCGCTATCGGTGACAACTATGTTATCTACGAGCTTCGTAGATGCAAGCTCTTCAACCAACTTCGCCAAATCATTCTGATTACTAACGTTGCTTGGACACGAGAACCTTTCACTTTGCTTTCCGAATCGATCAATCGACCTACGTCTCGGCTCCCTTATTGCTCTAGAGTCAAGAAAAGCATCGACTATGGCGTATACTTTGATCTCAAGAGACTGAAACAGTTCAGCCGAGGAGCGCAGAAACTTTGCGTGGTCGGGAGATGCAGGAGGCGCCGCACTGTTGTCGAAATACCCCCGTCCGGTTTCATCTTTGACTACAATGCCGATTGAATTGATGTGTCCTCCGTATTTAGCCATAAAGGGCTTCACGTCGCCCTTCATGGATTTGAAGTCAATGATGGGGACGACCCCTCTCGAGATCAGTGTTAGAAGATCCATTCTGCTAATTTCCCTCCTTGAAGCTTCTGTCACTCCTTCTTCTGCGCACCAAGAACCTTGAACCTCGCTTCTGTCTGTTTATAATGTGCACCTGGTTTACCTTTGACTCTGTAGACTATAGTTTCTCCTGCTCCCTTGATCATCCTCGGGATCACGAACTTCACTTTCTTCCCATCAGGAGTTTCTTCCTCTTCCATAACTAGTCTTTTCGGAGTGTACTCGACGAATTCAAAGTCAGGAGGTATCCAGTGCTCAGCGGAGACATTCTCCAGCCCTGCTTCACCCTTGTTGTTGACCTGTATGGTTATTTCGTAGACGCCTTCCTCAACGCTCTCAAAACCTGTTGCACCCGTCAATATTCTCTTGACATACTTGACGGCTATCTCTGGCGGGTTTTCCACTGACGTCTCTGCATCGGTTCCCAGTCCTGGTGGTCGTGAGAAAGCAGTTGCATGTAGTGGTGCAGGGTACTTTGTTTCTGAAGGAGGTCTAGCGCCTATGGCAGTAATCGGGTAGTTGATAATCAATTTGTCTGATGGCTTCAAACCACGTTTGCCGCGTAACAAGTTGGGCACCGTGGCAGTAATGGTGTGCTCTGTACCATGTTCTTGGTCGTCTGGATCTATCTCAGCCCTGCATTCAATCTCATAGGTTCCGATAGCAGCCCTCACGTCGCCAGCTCTTGGTGGCTTGAAATCCTTGGGCAATCTGTCCACCAACTTAATTGAATCAAATTCCGCGGATCCAGTGTTCTCGACAGTCAACTTCGCTACTAGGTTAAAAGTCTCATATGCTGGTATCTCCGCTGGCTCAAATTGCTTCAAAACGGTTATCTGCCCGACCGGCAAGATGTCGTCTTCCCTAAAAATATAGCCATCAATGCTTCTATGAACTTCATGAGCAACTCTGAACTTAATCTCCTTGTGAAGCTCAGGAACCTCTTTTGACTCAAACTCCATAGTCTTTGTCCACGACTCCCCAGCTGGCACATCAGCTGCTGGAGTGAAGCGGGCGACTTCCCCTTCTGGCCCCGTTACGATAAACTCCTCAAGTGTCGTAGTCAGATCGCTAGCGTTATTGAAGGATATCTCGAAACTCCATTTTCCTGCCGACGTTGTTTCACTAATATTCAATCCTGACAAACTCTTCACCAGTGACTCAAGGTCCAAGTCAATCCCCGAACGGGCTCCATCTTCGACCTTGAACTTCACCTCGGTTGTTCCGCACTTGACTGGCTCCGAACTTTTGGGTTTGACAATTCCCTTCAAGGTTAGAGTCTTATCTTCACTTGGTTTCAATCGCTCGATTGTCCATTGAATGACCCTGTTGTCCTCATTAACATCAACCTCCCCTAGTTGAACCGAAGCTTCAACCCCGGAGAGCTCAGGTATCATGGCTTTCTTCAAAACAATGTCGGTGATTTCGTGATCGAAGTTGTTTCTGAGCGAGATCTTGAACAACGTGGGATTCTCCTTGCCCGCATAGAAAGTTCTGTGGAGTTCCTCGGCTTCGTCTTCATAATTGGCATCGACTGTCTCTCTCAACATCAGAGTAGGTGTGTCGGTCGAAACCGAATAGTCCTTTGACCAAGACTTATCCGGACCAATCTCGCCAACAGGATATCGACCTTCAGAGATATCGGTCAAACCGTGATTGCTCACGGATAGATAGGTGTTGTAAATTCTGTAACTACTACTCGTATTCTTTATGCTCAGGACGCCATTGATTGAGATTTCCTTTGAATTGTTCTCACGGTCAACGGCGCATTTATCAGTTTCATCAAGGTTTATGATGACCCGTTTTCCTTGGGTCGATGACGATGGTTCATCTTCAGAAGCGTCTCTAAACTTCATGTGGTTTATCTCCTATCGATCTATTGGAGGCAGTTATGCTAGCAGATGATTGACAAGTGTCACTAGGACTTACCGTGTTCATATCCCTAGTGGCAATCTAAAGAAAAACCTTGTGATCTCCTTGAGAAGTTCGCAGAAAACCACCAAAAACAAAGACTCGCAACGTGAAACTCGGGCCAAGGCCCACTTTCGATCGAATCCCTAATATAATACTGGAGAAGAAAGCACATACAACCGATGTCGAACGATCCACCTGCATCACATCCTTGAAATATGTGATGGCGCGTCTAATAGTAGGAACGTACGGGATCAATATGATATCACGGTGATTGAAAATGATTGAAATACTGTTCGGTGAAGCTGAAAACAAGTTTAGGAAAGAAGTCAGAAGATTTGTTGAAAGTGAATTAGCTCCAGTGTCTGAAGAGATTGAGCGGAAAGAAGATTTCTCGCTTGTCAGAGAGTTCATAGGTAAGATGGGGAAGAAGGGTTACCTGGGGTCACCGTATCCGGCCAAGTATGGCGGCACGGAAAAGGGCATGGCTTTTGAGATCATTGTTGCTGAGGAAGTTTCAGCCATGAACCCTGGCACGGACATGTCACGAGCAGCATCATCACTTTTCTACTCGATGCCAGTGTTCAAGTTCGGAAGCGAAGAACAGAAAAAGAAATACCTAGTTCCAGTCATCAAGGGAGAAAAGATCGGAGCGATAGGAATCACAGAGCCAGACGTAGGTTCAGACACAGCTGGCATGAAGACCAGAGCAAAACTAGAAGGAAAAGACTACGTGATTAATGGTGAAAAAAGATTCATAACAAATGGGAGTCAGGCAGATTTCCTTTGCGTATTCGCCATAACTAACCTTGAAGTTCACCCTCACCAAGGAATGTCCGCCTTCTTGGTCGAGAAAGGAATGCCGGGTTTCACTGCCGTGAAGGATTACGAGTTGCTCGGTCAGCACGGTGCGAAGGTATCCCAACTTGAATTTAAGAACGTCAAGGTGCCGAAGGAAAACATGATAGGAAAAGAGAATGATGGCTTCAAGGTACTTATGGATGAACTTGACAGAGAAAGGGTGTGCATCGCTGCACAAGCGCTGGGTTATGCCAGAACCCCATTCGAGGCTGCTGTTAAGTACTCCAATGAACGCGCACAATTTGACAAGAAAATCAGATCATTTGAAGGGGTTAGCTTCAAGATAGCAGAAATGGCCACAAAGATCGAAGCAGCCAAGCTATTGACACTCCAAGCGGCACGAATACTCGACAAAGGTATAGCCGCCACCAAGCAAGCAACGATGGCAAAGATATACTCTACTGAAACCGCATTCGAGGTAGCCAGCAACGCGCTCCAGATACTCGGAGGCATAGGCTATACAAGGGAATATCCGGTTGAAAGAATGCTCAGAGACTCAAGGCTAATGATGATTGGCGGCGGAACTGCCGAGGTACTGAGATTCCTTATACAACGTGAAGTATTCAAGGAATTCGGGTACTGAGACCGTGAGAATCACACTATTCTGGATTCTCTCTTTCTCTTTTTCGATCTTGATTCGATGTACTATTCGATGCTTAAAAGAAAATACACTTCCTTCAAACCACTACAAGAAAGGAAGGATTTTGGAGAATAGTAAGGAAGTCAATACTTCTTTCCTTTGAGATATGGTTTAGCCTGATCATAGATTTCCTTCTTTCTGGCGCCGAGTCTCTGATCCACTGGCAAGAATACCTTCGAATCTGGGACCAGCCTTACTCCTTCAAATCGTTGGTATACTGAAACTTCGTATTCCTGTATTGCTGACTGATCGCATCCCTTCTTAGGACATATCCAAACGACTCCAGCTCCACCGTTGTAGCTCTTCATCTCCGTACTGCATTTTGGACATTTTCTCACTTCTTCCGCCATCTTTCTTGCTCACCTTCATTTCTTATCTTCCTTTTCTGCTGGCTCGTACCAGAAATCTAGGACGGTCCAGGTTCTCCTATGCGGCTCGGCAAATCTCACTTTTAGTTTCATACCAATCTTGACTTCCTCTGGTTTGGCTTCTTTGAGTCTGGCCATCAGGTAAGTGTCTACTCCTGGCCATTTTGCAAGTCCAAGAATGAAAGGTAGGTCTTTGTAAAACGTTGGTCCTGCGAAGTAGAGTACCGAAAAGGTATGTAGCTCGCACTCCTTGGGCAGTTCAACCCAACTCTGGGTCAAGTCTGCCATACAGGATGGGCAGTCAGCTCGTGGTGGAACATAGACCTTGTTACACTTTTCACACCTCGTGGCCAAGAGCTTTCCTTTTGCGAATGCTTTGAAGAACTTATCTATTTTACCATAACTGTGATTCCAGGTCATGTCATGGATTCTCGTCACTCTCAGGGGTTCGGAACTCAAAACATCAGGTTGGTCGGACATTTTGGTTATCCTCTCCTTTTCTATCATTTCTCAAGGACCATGACAACTATGTAGGTCCCTGTCCCAGCATGTGAGTGTACAACTGCCTTCTCTGCTCGTTGAACTTCGGTGCTTTTGTTTGTGCAGAACTTCGGTTCATCTCCCAGCACCTGATGGTATGCGAAGAACGCGCTCATGATTCCCGTTGCCCCGACGGGGTGACCCACTCCAATCAGTCCACCACTTGGATTACAGGGGAGATCTCCATCCACGAAAGGTCCGCCTTCCTCAATCCATTTGCCTGTCTTTCCATGTGGGATGAATCCTATGTCCTCGTAGGTTTGCATTTCACTTGAAGTATAGGCGTCATGCAACTCTGCCAGATGGATCTGCTTAAGTGGGTTGGTAATGTTTGCCAGCTTGTAAGCCTGTCTCGCAGCCTCTCTGCAAGCGCCGAATGACTGAATGTCAGGGTATAATACCTTGGCGAGCGCTTGGATGTTTTCATCAGGATTGATGATTGGCGTCTTTGCGCCCTTCTCCCAAGTCCCTGCTGCAGCGATGGGTCTATCTCCTGGTCTCATTGCGTCGCTTCCGCCACCAGCACCCGTGATCCAGATAGGTGAATCAGTTAATTTTCTCGCTTTTTCTTCAGATGCCAACACGACACATGCTGCACCGTCAGTCAACATGCAGCAATCAAAGATCTTAAGTGGACTCGCAATGAACCTTGACTTCAACACATCTTCAACGGTAATGTTTGCGCCGAACTCAGCAAACGGTTTATTCAGAGCGTTTCTCTTGTTCTTCACTGCTATCATTGCTGTGTGCACAGGATTAGTCTTGTACAACTCGTAGTGTCTCGTGCACATCAATGCATAGTAGCCAGTGTAGAATCCTCCCAGACTGTAGTCAAAGTCAGTATCGGATGCAGCGGCTATGAACTCGTTTGCCAGAGATGAATCCACGGTTGACTGGGTTTCAAGTCCATAAACCAATATTACATCAGCTAAACCAGATTTTATGTAGTGCCAAGCTGCCCAAATGGCCAGCGCTCCAGTTGCGCCACCTCCTTCAATGTGCAGAAGCGGCTTTGGTGTCATGCCCATGTAATCCCAGCAGCTTATTGCCGGGTTGTGCTCTTGATCAAAGTGTGTTGCGAAATAAGACGCAACGCCCATATCTATGTCGTCTTTCGAGAGATTTGGTGTGAAGTCAAAGGCCATTCTAACTGATTCGGCTACGAGTTCTCTGACTCTCCTGTCTTCTCTCGGCTTGTCGAACTTTCCCAATCCTGCTCCAACTATTGCGACTCGTTTATCCACTTCCTCTCACTCCTTAACCAATTCGAAGTAGTAGTCTGATTCGTATACTCCCCATCTGGACCCACTCTTTGGAGTCCTTGTTTTCAGGGCGACCTTGGCTCCTTCTTCAACCTTGCTTGAATCGCCTTCGAGCACACCTGGGAGCAGTGTATCTACCCCGTCCAACCTTACGTACGCGATCGTATAGGGCAGCTTTCTCTTGAAGTGGCGAGGCTGCGTATAGCATACTGTGAAAGCTTCTACCACTCCGCTGCTAGGCGCCTCAACCCAACTTGTTTTGCCGAAGCAGTCAGGACAGTTTGGGTAAGGGGGGACATACGTTTTCCCGCATTTTTCGCATCGGGTTCCCATGACCTTCCCCTCATTCGCCATGTCTAGGAAGAACTTCGATACCTCTCCTAACGTGGATTGGTATCTTATTCTGTAATCTTTCACTATTGTCAAAGGTTCTGTCTTGGAGATTCTTGTCATGCTTTAATCCTCCTCATATCACATCTTATTGCGTGTCTTGCCTTCTACTCACTTCTCCAGTATGTGAACCACGCCATAAGCGCCGTATCCTGACTCTACATGTAATAGGGCTTTCTCCGCGTCTTCAACCTGCATGCCACTCTTGAGTCGCTTGTCTGCTTCGCCTCTCAACTGCCAAAAAGCCTCAACCGCTTGTTTTACTCCAATTGCTCCTAACGCCGTGCCTGCCCCAAAGCATCCTCCTCCAACGTTGACAGGAAGCTCTCCATCTTTCTCAGTCAATCCTTCATCAAGAAGTCTAGTTCCTTCACCCTTGGCGCAGAACCCCAGCGACTCGTAAGCCATGATCTCATAGATCGTTGACATGTCATAGACTTCAGCAAAGTCAAGTTCCTTTACTGGGTTTCCTATTCCAGCCATCTTGTAAGCCTGCTCGGCGGCTACCTTGGTCGAATTTAGTGCTGGTATTTCATCTCGGGTTCTTCTGTAAAACGTCTTATCTGTTCCGCAGCCAGTTCCAGAGATCCATATGGGAGTGTCTGTAAACTGCTTTGCCTTTTCCTCTGATGCCAATACTAGAACCGCTGCTCCATCGGAAGCTGGAGCAAAATCCAACTCTCCCAGAGGACTGTAAAGGAGCTTAGAATTCAGTACATCCTCAACACCGATTTCTGCTCCAAATCCTGCGAATGGGTTTCCTAATGCATTCTTCCTATTCTTGATGGCCACCTTGGCGATCTGCTCTCTACCAGTGCCGTACTTCCTAGTGTAAGCTTGCGCCATCATACCATGTATCGTAGGGATGGTGACTCCTAGAGGATAGTATTCAAAATCAAGATCCAAGTTTCTTCCCAGGAAGTCCAACGCCTGCTCATAGTTGACCTCTGACATCTTCTCCCAACTGAACACGACAATAACATCGTACAGAGTGTTTGCAGCTATATACGCATAAGCAGTCCGTATCGCCTGCCCGCCAGTAGCGCCGACAGCTTCAACTCTTACGTTTGATCTTGGGCACAGCCCAAAGTAGTCTTGGACTGTCGCGCCGAACATCAGCTGCTGATTGAAGAAATCACTACAATAAGATCCTATTCCCATGTTGACCTCGTTGCGCAAATCACTCCACGTGGTCCCCATATTTTCTGTGGCTTGTCTCATCGCCTCGGCGAGCATCTCTTCTTGGTTTGCGTCGTGTCTTGAAGCAGAGAACCGTGTTAAACCTGCTCCGACAATTGCTACCTTTCTCAATAATCTCAGACCCTCCAAGTGAATACTGTAAAGCCATATTATCGCGATTTCGTTTATCCAGCAACCTATATTAATAGGTTTTTGATCGGGCACTACGGCGAGATCAGAAATGAGTGCATGAGCCCAGCTCATGAACGATGCTCAGTTTAGCTGATCTTCAGAAGGAAGAATCAAGAAGAAACGGAAAAATAAGGACTCCTACCCTCATCAGATCCGCATCACGTCTTCCCTGTGCCCATTTCTGCGTCGTTTTCTATTATGTGCGCTTTGAGCTGATCCATGGATGGCATCGGATCACCATGCAACTCCAGAACAACAAGCATATTCCTCTGTTTGTCGCCGATAGCATCGATAAGCTTCTGCCAAGGCATTTTCCCAGTTCCCAAACTAAGTGACTCGTTCACTTCCCCATCATTATCAGCAAGGTGTATCTCAAAAATACTCCTGTAAAACTTCTCTATTAACTTCATAGGCTCCTCATCGCCAAACTTGGAATGTCTTATGAAAGCATGAGGAAGATCCAAACAAAGATGAGCCACTTTCTCATCGATAATCCTCTGAATATGCGTGCCATGATTCTTGAAGACTCGATCCTGGTACGGATGGTTCTCCACGAGTAATCTTATCCCAGCCTCCTTCAAGTCTCTACTAACTTCTTTTAGAAACCTTACTTCCATCTTCCAGTGGAGCTCCCTATGATGCGGATTCTTGTAGGCCTCCCCACCACAGGTGCAGTTGCCATAGTGCACTATGGCGTTCTCGATTCCTCTTCCGCGAGACAGCTTTATTACATCTTTGTAGTACTCGAGATCGCGTATCCATTTTTTCTCATCTATGCTTGCTATGTTCACGTTTCTCCCTTCGAGGCAAACCCTTCTGCCGCCTTTCATGGCTGGTATGAATCGAGCAAAAGGAAGGTGG
Organism: Candidatus Atabeyarchaeum deiterrae; assembly: GCA_037310415.1. Lineage (GTDB taxonomy): Archaea > Asgardarchaeota > Atabeyarchaeia > Atabeyarchaeales > Atabeyarchaeaceae > Atabeyarchaeum > Atabeyarchaeum deiterrae. The sequence goes on along the minus strand of CP147780.1, from coordinate 69,880 downwards.
ATAGATTTCACATGAGCCTTGGCGAAGTCGTTGAAGGTGAAACCTCTGTCAATCTGCAGCTCCAAATCAGAATTGTTGACAACACTCTCAGGGACCTCTGACTGAGCTATGTATCCCTCATATTTCTCCAGAAAGCAACTCGTACTCAATGCAACTCGCAAACGCTTCTCTCTCCCTTATTGCTGAGATTCGTAACAATAGCTGCCATCCGCCGTCATATCAAAGAGAACATGACTCAGAGAGTCCCTCCCAGAGATTACCAATTCGGTTATTTAGACTCTTTCCCTCATCAGAGAATAGCTTTTTAAGGTCGTACGCAGTCTCATCAACGAAAGAAATACTCAAGAGAAGAGGTGCATGCCTTTTTGTCCGACGAGTGCAAAAACTTCACTGAAGAAGCTGAAGCTGAGGCGAAAACTGGTGACCATACCATTACCGCGGAACGTTGGAAGAGCGCTGGTTTCTGCTACTCCGATACCAAAGACTTCAGCAAGGCTTCACAATGCTTTCTCAACTCGGCTGAAGAAAGCATAAAGGGAAAAGACAAGACAGGAGCATCTGATTCATTCCTCTGCGCTACCATCATATTGCTGCGTTCAGGCAACAAAGAAGAGGCCTCGAAAGCCGTGAAGCTGGCCGATACCAAGGGACTTGGTGGAACCGACAACATTAAGTTAGGAAAGGAACTGATCAAGGTAATCGAAGGCGGCAATAAAAAAGCAAAGCAGGAAATCTATGCCAAGTTCTCCTATTTGATAGAAGACAACTACTGGCTCAGGAAAACACTGGACAAAATGGGCATAACTGCTCCCCCAGAATAAGAAGGGGGGAAAAGTAGTTTTGTCACTCAAGGAGTCTGAGCATGTTTTCCTTTCTTTTCTTCAATCGCGTAAATGGTTTTGATGTAGCTTTCGCCATTGCACTTGGGGCATTTGCCAACAGTTTTGCCGACGTAGTCGCCTCTACTGAATTCTCTTTCTTCTTTGAAATCACATTTGTAGCATGCAACTGAGGTCACCGTCTTGAACTGAACGTCTTTGCCCTGAGCAGGTCTTTTCTCGCCCTTTTTCGGGCTTGAGCTTGTAGCGAAGTATAGGATAATGCAAGCGAATCCAAAGCCGTACAGCACCAGAAGCTCCTCCAGCGTCCATTCAAATCCTGGAATCATATACGGCAGAATCAAAAGTGCGCTTACTAGTAACAACAAGACCAACGAACTATTCTTAACTATCCCCAAACCGTAATCCTCTCCTGATACTATTCATCTCTTGAATGTCAGTCATTGTGTCTGCTCTTTCAAATCTGTTAGTATGGTATTCTTGTTCCACAGCGGCGGCATACCGTCGCTGATGGAGGCAAATGCATCCCACACTTCGGGCATATCACGCCCACCTTCCGTTTCTCTCGGGGATAAGTCAAATCGGCAGATTCTACTCCCTCTTTCTCTATCGGACGCCCCTCTTTCAGTGCATAGGCGTTCTTGACGTCCCGCATCGTGAATATGAAGAATAGAAACGCTCCAAGCGCGCTCTCAATAAGACCAAACTGACTAAGTGGATCAACAATTCCTGCGATAATCATTGCCAAACAGGCAATCTTACCTAAGTAACTTCTCCGATACACCAAAGCGGAGTAGAGTCCTAGAATGAGTATGACGGCGATGATGATTTCAACACCGTCGAGCGCAAGTAGAGTTGTGGCCAATTGGGGATAAGCTTGAGCGTAAGCATTGAAGTTGTAGATTATCTGACCAGCAAGGAGAATCCTGCTGAGCGCTAAATAAAGAAATACTCCCATTACAAGAAGCATTTTCATAGGCTTTCGCGTGGTCACCTGCCGCGAAGATACCTTTCTCCCTTCGAGACTCACCTTGTTTGTAAGAATCGGTTGTCTGATCAACTGTAAGATATACCTCCGCGTCTCACACCATAATGCATCAGTCCATCCTCGCTCCCTAAAAACATATTGATATGCGCAAAAAGACACTTCAACAATGTGCCATCGCAGTTATGGGTGAGCGTTTGACCGAAGCAGAAGAATAGGGGGGCAAATTTCCACACCTATGGATCATGAGCTCTACTGGAAAAGGATTAAATATGCGTACATTTCTCTAATCCAAAACAGAGTGAAGAACTCTAACAGAGCTGGACTGTTACTTACCCAAACGGAAACGATGAGTCGAGACTTGTAGATAGAGTGTGACCAAAAATGCCTGGAAAAAAGAGAACGGATCAAGAAGCAGCAGCTGAAGCTCCAAGGGAGCGTGCTCCTCCGAAAGAACGTTCGTACCAAGGTGAGCGTTCCCCTGAGAATGTGATCTTTGTGGGGAACAAAGACACCATGAACTACGTCGTTGCGACAGTCTTTCAGTTCAACAAGAGCCCGGGCGACATTTCCATCAAAGCCCGTGGTAGAGCTATCTCAAAGGCCGTTGACGTCGTTGAAATAGCCAGAACAAGATTTCTGCAAGGAAAATGCAAAGTCAAGGCAATAGAAATCGGGACAGAAGCAATCAAGGAAGAAGACGGAAGAACAAGAAACGTGTCCACGATCAGCATAACAGTGCAGAAAGAATGAAAGACCTACGCTTACAATAAAGCTAGCGCTGACTTCGTTGGGTATGAGTTGGTGATGCGGTTTCGCTGCCCGATTCCGCAGTATCGAAATCCTAATACGCTTTTCTTTTTTGCGATACTTTGCGGTGTGATCGAAAACGGTGTATCTCCGCTTTTGATAACTTTGCATCTGAAATGGGCTGAACTTCAGAAAGTCACAAAAACTTAATATGGTCAGGTTAGATCTGTGATACTTGAATTGACTCGCAGTCCTCCGCGATGTCACTTCGGGAACATGCTATTTTCTGGAAGTAGACTAATCGAACGAATCGAAGGAAGATGTGATACAGGTTCTGATTTTTGAACTGTGAGGAATCAAATGTGACGAATGCCGAAGGTACATGCTGGAAGGACATCCTCCAAAAGAAACTCAAAGACAACAGCGAACCGGAAAAGGATCTGATACTCATCGAGGTCAAAGACGCAGGCCCAGAATGCAGATGCGCGTCTTGTGACAGCAACTTCAAAATAGAAGTCTACTATTCTTCGTCCGGCAAATTCAGGCAGAAAGTGGTTTGTGAACACTGCGGAGTGGAATACTGGACAAAATCATGAACCCTCACTCCGTCGTGCACGGCGTTGAAGAATTGATCTGCCAGTTACCTATCGATGGGCGAGAAAAATGTGTGCATCTGGTTTCGAATGTTATATGCCTGCTCGCTGGGACTATGAGTTGGAACGTGAATTGATTTTTCGTTCAAGGCTCTGGGAGGAACATGAGAGCCTTGATAGGATTAGAAATCCTCTTGCTTTTTGACTGTTTCCGACTTTTTTGAGCAGACCTTGCTTGAATTTTCAATACAATACCTTTTTAAATCGCCCTTGAGCTAGTCATCTTCGTCATCATTGCGAATGTTACTCATCAACTATGACGCCGATAAATCCGCGTTTCAGTTAATGGGATGAGCAGATCTCAGGTACTGAAGACTGGCCTAGGAAGGGTTCGAGATGGAGAGGCGGAAAGTAATCATAATGGGTGCTGCAGGAAGGGATTTTCACAACTTCAACGTGTTCTTCAGGGACAATAGGAATTTTGAGGTTGTCGCATTTACCGCGACCCAAATACCTGGAATCGAATGCAGAACTTATCCTCCTGAGCTTTCAGGGAAACTGTATCCAAATGGGGTTCCTGTTCGTCCGGAAGAGGAATTGGCGGAACTCGTTAAGAAACATGGAGTGGATGAAGTCATCCTGGCTTATAGTGACCTCACCTACGACCTTGTCATGCACAAAGCCTCCGTGGTTTTAGCCTCGGGTGCGGATTTTAGGTTAATGGGACCTAAGTCTACCTGCCTGAAATCTAAGGTTCCAGTCATAGGAATATGTGCAGTAAGAACAGGTGCTGGCAAGAGCACAGCGACTAGGAGGATAGCAAGGATTCTTCGGAACAGAGGCATAGAACTCGTCGCTGTTCGCCACCCAATGCCCTACGATCCTAATATTGCTTCGCAGGCTGTTCAGAGATTCGCGACGCTGGAAGATATGGACAAAGCCCGCTGCACCATCGAGGAAAGAGAAGAGTATGAGCCTCACATATCTGCTGGAACAATAGTATATGCTGGAGTTGACTACGAAAGGATACTTCGCCAAGCTGAGAAGGAAGCTCAAGTAATCCTCTGGGATGGCGGTAACAATGACATGTCTTTCTACGTGCCTGACCTACTGATCACTGTGGCGGATGCATTAAGACCTGGACAAGAGGTTGGAGCCTATCCCGGAGAAGCAAACGTGATCATGTCAGATGTGGTAGTGATAAACAAAGTTGACGTAGCAAAAAAGGAAGATGTCGAACTCATCAAATCCAATATTAAGAAAGTGAATCCAAAGGCGGAGATTATTGAGGCAAAATCAGCAATAAAGATAGACAGACCAGAACTAGTCAAAGGTAAGAGCGTATTAGTCATTGAAGACGGCCCCACCGTCACACATGGACAAACCCCTTATGGGGCGGGAACTGTCGCGGCGAAGCAAATGAAAGCAAAGATAATAGATCCACATCCCTACGCCGCTGGATCAATAAAAGACACGTTCAACAAGTACAAGCAGGTAGGGGCACTATTGCCAACAATGGGCTACTCCCCAGAACAGATAAAGGACCTTGAGAAGACGATCAAGGCCACGCCCTGCGACACAGTGCTCTCGGCCACACCAATAGACCTCAACAGGATAATGAAAATTGACAAACCACTGGCGAAAGTCTCTTACGAACTTGAGGAGATAACTAAGCCAAACCTCGACGACGTAGTCTCGAATTTTCTAAAGAAGATCAAGTTATAGAATTACATGAGTTCGGAAACTGATTCTTCTGAGAGAAGACAGGCACCGATCATTTATCGGGAAGGAGTCACTCCACGAGTTATTTCTTTCTGATTCTTGAGAGATATTCACCATACTCACTGAGTATCTTGAGTGCAAAGACAGCCTTATCAGGCGTGTTAAACACAGGCACCGTTGTGTCACTCAGAGTTTCACGTATCTTCTCATAATCATCACCGCCGGGAATACAATCCACGATAGGCTTGTCTGGGTGTCTCGAAGCCACTTCCGCAATAACCTTGACATCTTCAGGAAGTGTGAGACACGATTTCAACATGTTGATCACCATAACGCCGCTAACCTGGTCTTCTGCCATTGAGTTCTCCAGAATATCCTCATAGCGATCGGCTCTCGCGTCGGCAATAATGTCAAGAGGGTTTATCGATTCAACCCCGGGGTATTTCGCTTCTATTCTTCTGCCTGTTTCTTCTGAGAGTTTAGCGAGTCTCAATCCATACTGCTGAACTGCATCGGCAGCAAGAACAGCGGGGCCTCCGACGTTCGACACTATTAGCACTTGGTTTCCCTTCATCGGAGGCTGTTTCTCAAGAACTTCACCTGCAATGAACAGTTTCTCCATTGAATCAACAACGATGGCGCCATTCTGCTTGGCTCCGACTCTGAATATCATATCGCTTCCGGCGCTTATCGCTGCCGTGTGGCTCAGCGCCCTAGCTTTTGCCTCTTCAGAAACTCCGCCCTTGAGTACCACAATCGGTTTTCTTTCAGTCACCTGCCTTACCGTTTTCAGAAATCTGCGGCCATCTTTGACACTCTCAAGATACATCGTAATGACTTTGGTATCTTCATCTTGACCCAGGTAGTCTAGCAATTCGACCTCAGAGACGTCAGCCTTATCGCCAAGCCAAATAAACTTGCTAATGCCTTCTCCATAGAAAATCGCCCAATCTATGAGTGCTGCTCCAACGCCGCCACTTTGGCTGAGAACAGATATGCCTCCGCGTTTAGGCATAAGATCTTTCTCAAATGTGGTATTCAACCCATTTCCTGTGTTGACCACACCCATGATCGCATTGGGACCAAGTACCCTGATCCCGTTTCTGGAAGCGGTTTCGATCAGCTCACTCCTTTCAAAGTCTTTAAATCCCCCGGGAATGACAATTGCCGCCTTCACACCATTCTTTCCACATACCTCAAGAACCCTAATCGCCAGCTTGGCTGACAAGGTTATTACAGCCAAGTCGGCCTTGACGGAACCTTTTCGAAACTGGCTGACGTCTTCACCAATGTCAAACTTCATTGTCTTTCCTCTGAAGAACTTCATGAGGTTGTGATATACAGAATCAAAAACGCGCGGGTTCATCATCCCGACTCTGTCTGCCAACTTCGATGATCCCACCAGAGCAACGGTTTTGGGCTCAAATAACTTGTCTAATGAGATTTCTCCCTTTTCTCTTGGAATACTCTCTCCTCTCCTGTTCATTTTCTCTGAGAGTGAAGTTTGTCCTGATCTCCGTTATGCCACCATCCTTAGGTGTTTGGCACTGAACGAATTCGAGGGTTTCTTCTGTGGTTGAGTGAGTTATTTTGATTTTGTTGGGTTCGAGATGAGAAGCAGTATTAGTAGCGTTGCTCCCCATATTCTCTGAAAAGCTTTCAGGTGTTGGAAGTTTCTATATGACTGAATGGTAAAGGGACTTGTTCTGTCCTTCCGATCTACGCTTTGTCCAGAGTGATGGTTGTCCCGACTTTGACCTTGGCGAAGCTCCTCAGACCTTCAACGATTTTTCCGATAATGCTTACATCAGAGTAAGGCTGGACCTTGTCATAGAACACGCATATGGCGTTGCCAAGAGGCCAATATGCAATGTCTCCTTGCTCAATTTCCTTGGTGGCCCTTTCCAGACCTCTATTGATTCCTGCCGGGAAATAGACCTCAGCATTCCTCCATACGCCTGCTTGCCCAACTATAGGAATAGCACGCCACACACTCTCGGCCGTAAGAGGCGCTTTCATGCGGATCAATTCTCCCCGTGCCTCTCCCACACCTTGAATTCTGAAAACAACCTTGAATCGGCTCAGATCTGACATGGAGGAACCCCCTGGCACGAGCAAATGGACTGACCCCTAGCTCACGCTTGTGTTCTTAATTCAAGAGATTTCTCGTTTCACAAGTTCAATCACGCCGCAGCGGCCTCTCCCGGTTTGGCTTGAACGGGAGCGTACACGATCGTCCTGCGGTTGCTGGTAACCTTTCTCAGTAAATTGCTTGACGCAAGTTCTCTGAGTATTTCCTTCGCTATGCTAGTCTTCAAGCCATATTTCGATGCCAAAGTATATGGTGTTACTGCATTCATTTTCACGGCTTCTTTCCTGATGGTTTTCATGAGATCTTCACTGACCACTACTGATCGCGGACCCTTCTTCTGTTCGCTGGACTCCTTCTTCTCCTTGACTTCGCCTTCCTTCTTCAATTGCCTATCCTGTGCTTTTTCAGCCATCGACACGGATTTCTTCTTGGATCCACCGCCCAACTATACATTCGACCTCCAAGAAACAATTGATTTTTACCATTATAATTCGAACTGACTTGTCCGGATTCTTATGCTTGCACACAAACATCGGATGGAATGCGTGCAGCAATCAACGTTTCTATTAAATACTCATAAGACATTTAAATCTCTCTATCGAGTCGGAGAGCTCCGGATAGAAATCTTGCCCAACCAAAATCCTAACTCGCGAGCGCGTTGCTGCTTGCCACATAGTACACAATGCCTTTTCGTTCCAGTGAATGCACTTTCCCCTCTTCTTCCAGAACCTTCATGTGAGACATTGTTTCGGCTATTGCCAAGGGGACCTCTGATAGTGCCACTTCGCCAAAAACAGCTTTGGAGATCTCAAATGCACTTCTCTCACTCGCCTTAACATTTTCCAGCATTAGGGCTTTCCTTTCTTCGTGGTGTTGAAGTATCTCAAGAGCTCTCTTTTTGAAGTCGTTGATAACACCGCGGTGACCTGGAAAAGCTGTTTGACCAGGAAGTCTAATCGTCTTCTGTAAGGACCTCACGTAGTCTGGTAGGAGTGAAACATGAGGCCGCTCTCTGAGAGTTACACCCACATTGGGAGTTATGTCTTTCAGCAAGTGATCTCCGCAAAAAAGCGACTCATTGTCCTCCCACAAGAGACCTATCTCTCCAATTGTGTGTCCTGGCGTGTGTACCACCCTCAACCTGACTTGACCCAGTACAAGGCTGTCACCGTCATCTACTCGTCTGCAATTAGTGACAGAATCACCGACATCTCTTAGAAAAAGATAAGCCGCTTGCAGGTCCTCCAACACTTTTCTCGGTGTACCTGCGCTCAGCATCATATCCCCGAAGTAGTCCATCCTCTTTAGATAGGATCCTTCGTAGTCGGACACAAACTGAAAGTCATCTGAATGGACATAGACATCACAACTTGATTCCTCTTGAAGGGTACGGATTAGACCAAAATGATCGACGTGGGAATGCGTAATTATGATTTTTCCGATGTCTCTCAAAGCAAGATGTAAGGAGGCGAGTTCCTTGATCAGGGTCTCATAGGATTTCCTGCTCTTGAGTCCCACATCGATTAGCGAGGGTTCGCCAGTGTTTACTACGTAACAGTTGGTTGCTCCGACAGGAAACATAGAGGGGACCCGTATCAAGTGGACGTTCTCTGCAACAAGAGTGGTCATGGAGCTACAAAACTTACAACTGAGTATTTGTGGATTTCTACTTCACTGTGACGGACTTTGCGAGATTTCTGGGTTTGTCCGGGTCGCATCCCCGCTTGACTGCAGCATAATAGGCAAATAGCTGGAGGGGGACGACGTAAGGTATCGGGGAGAATTCTGGTGGAATGTTGCCGGGGATCTCAAACAGAACATCAGATAGTCGCTCGACCTTTTCATCGCCTTGGGCGCATACGGATATTATGCTGGCTTCACGAGCCTTCATTTCCATAATATTCCCGATCAATCTCTCATATGTGTCGTCTGGGGGAGCTATGAATACAACAGGAAAGCAAGGCTCTACAAGTGAGATTGGTCCATGTTTACTCTCGCCAGCGGGATATCCTTCTGCATGAGTATAAGCTATTTCTTTGAGTTTTAATGCTCCTTCCATCGCTGTCGCAGTACTTATGCCTCTGCCTAAGAAGAGGAAACTCTGCTTGTTATGGTACTTCTCCGCTGCTCTAATCGCAGATCCTTCTTGGCTCTTTATGACCTCCTCTATTAGGCGAGGAGTGTCAAGTAAGCTTCTTCTAAGGATCTGACTCTCATCGTAGCTCAGTGTCCCCCTCACCTTTGCAAGTTCGAGAGCCAGAAGCGCTAATGTTGCGACTTCAACAATGAATGTCTTTGTCGCGGCCACACCGATCTCAGGTCCTGCCTGTGTGCATATGACATGGTCAGAGAGGCGAGTTATAGAGCTTCCGACCACATTCGTAACTGAAAGAATGGCTGCGCCTTTCTCTTTAGCTTTCTTAGCTGCGTCAATAGTATCTATAGTCTCACCAGATTGACTCACAGCAATTATCGTGTCTCGATCACTTATCGTGTTAAGTCCTATGTCAGCGAACTCAGAGGATACTATTGATTGACAGTAAAGTTGAGCTAGATGCGTTAGCATGTATTTCCCAATAATACTTGCATGATTGGATGTTCCTGCAGCGGTTAGGATGACCTTGTTGGAATCATCTATTCTTTTGACAAAAGGCTCGATCAAACGTTCATCTATTCTAAGCGTCTCCCTGAGAGCATGTGGCTGTTCATGGATCTCCTTCAGCATGAAATGCGGAAACCCTGACTTCTCAGCCATCTGAGGACTCCACGTTATCGTCATTATCTGAGGTGAGACCGTAGTCGAATCATCAATTCTCTCGATTTCAACTGAATCCGCAGTTAGAACCGCCATTTCTCCATCATGGAGGATTATTGCCTTGTTTGTGAAAGGGAGGAAAGCCGGTATATCTGAGGCGCAGAACATTTCACCCTTCCCAACACCTAAGACGAGTGGGCTCTCCCTTCTTGCACAGACTATCCTATCAGGCTCAGCAAAGGAAATCATGACCAGAGCATACGAGCCTCTGCACTCCCCGATAGCGGCCCTAGCCGACTCTTTGAGTGACATGCCCTTACTCATGAATTCCTCGACCAAATGAGGAACGACTTCCGTGTCCGTCTGCGAAACGAGTCTGTGCCCGCGATCCTCCAGCTGTTTTCTTAATTCCATGAAATTCTCTATTATGCCATTATGGACGACTGCAATTCTTTCCTTACAATCTGTGAGGGGGTGAGCATTGACCTTGGAAGGAGGACCATGAGTAGCCCACCTTGTATGTCCCAACCCAACATGGCCGTCCATTCTAGATGCGTTGATTTCCTTTGAAACATGTTCAACTGATCCCTTGTCTTTCACAATTGAAATGCCATCGCTTCTCACGATAGCTATCCCAGCCGAGTCATAGCCTCTATACTCCAGTCTCTTTAATGAGCTGATTACGGTTTCAGCAACTTGGCTATTCTTAGTGACTACTCCGATTATGCCACACATTCTCAGATATCCCTCAGCCAGGAGTCTCTGCATCACCAGACTCAACAAATACGATCTTATCGGAAACTTGCAGTCAGGAAATTCCCTTCCTCGTCATGAAAGACAACATAACCAATTATCATGCGGTAGATCTTAGTCAAATATAGACAAGGAAGCAGTCTTAACCTTTCCTACGTATTTTTATTGGAGAGAGGTATATGGCAGATCAGTTATTGAGTTGAAACCTATATTAAGGGAATAATGATACGCTTGAATAGATGCTCCGATTACCAGATAAACGATTTTGCATTCATCTGGTATTCCTGAGGTGATAAGTCAACATGAGATTCATCTCAAAGAGGTCCAGAATTCAAGGACTGATAGAAGGAGACGCTGTAATTCTAGGTAACTCCTTGATCGGCTCGAGAACTCTGATCGGGGAAGGATGCATAATTGGCTACCCGATTAGAAAAACCCTCAAGGGAGTTCTCTCAGATCCCGCACTCAGGAAAATCGATCTGGCCCTGTTTGATGAGAAGAGCAACGGGTCCACAATCGGTTCAAATGCAATCGTGCGGTCAGGTAGCATACTCTATGAACGAACCTCTCTTGGAGATGATGTTGAAACTGGACATCACGTTCTGATAAGGGAAGAATGCAAAGTAGGACCTCAAACACGAGTAGGGACAAACACTGTAATTGACGGGCACGTTAACATCGGCTCCAATGTTAACATACAGTCAGGTGTCTACATACCGCCTGGCACAACTATCGGGGAAGGAGTCTTCCTGGGTCCTTACGTTGTGATCACCAATGATCTCTACCCACCGTCCCCCAAGATCACAGGTGTCACAATAAAGAGAGGCGCAACGATTGGAGCTGGTAGCATTCTGATAGCCGGCGTGACGGTGGGCGAGAACGCAGTAGTAGCTAGCGGATCGATCGTCACAAGAGACGTTCCCGATGATACGGTTGTGAAAGGATGCCCTTCAAGAAGCTACATGACAAGGGACGAATACAACGTGAAACGGGCAAAATATCTCAAGGAACCGTGAGAAATCCAAAAAAAGAAGAGAAGGAATTGACGTTCCTAGTTACCAGATCTTGTGTCATGAATACTATCATAGTACGTTGAGGAATGACTCTACCTTGGCGTCGGTACCGCAGCTACTGCAAACAAGACTCTTGGCCAATGGCTTACCGCACTTTGGACATAGTTGTGGCGAATCCGCGTCCAGTGATGCCGGGGCACCCATTCCGTCGTTTGGCTCTGCCTCTGCAGTGCCGCCCGTGACATGCTCAATGAAGGGCGGTTTGTAGTTCGGTTCCCTGTAAACATATTTCTCTATTCCTTCAGCTTTTTGCACCGATGCTACGCCCTTCGGGAACCTAAAGAAGTTCCACGGGTAGCCGGCCATAGTTCCTGCAGCGGCAGGTCTTATTGCTTCAGGAAGGTCAACGAAGAATTTGGCAAGTGATTCTACTCTCTTCTTGGAGACTTTTGGTGGTTTCTTTGCTTCCTTGTTTAGGGCTCGACTCGTTAGCGCATAGTAGAATATTGCTTTCCAAGTGTTCACAAAAGACTCCTTTGCAAACTTGATTCCCTTGAGTTGACTTCTCCTTATGACGTTTATCGATGGCGTGTGGAAGTTCTTGTTAAAACTCGCCTGAATCGCTATGTCCTCATCCAATTCTGGAATCTTGTACCATAGTTCTCTCCAATGATAATCTGATATGGACCACTCTGGCTTCCCGGTATCGGCGTTAACCCATATTTCAACTCTCTCATAGTCCTCGTGCATGAACCCCTTGAGGCTCGGAGTCATCTCAAAAGGCCAGAAGTAAATGTGTCTAAAAACCCAATAGTGCGACCCTTTGAGCCAGTAGGGTTTATCGTACTCGTTCTTGTAAGGCTTCAAGTCTTTCTCTTCGTCGTCGTAGAAATACACGTTGAAGTTGTCGGATCCCAGTATCTGGACGGTCGAAGCGGACGTGAATATCGTTACGACCAGCAAAAAGATTATTGCGTTCGTCGTGAAGTCGCCGAATGTAAAGATGCTATCGCTCTGAACGACTAGTATCATTGAGGCCAAGAAGTAGAATGAGAAGATGACCAGCACTCCTATGACTGCTCCAGCGAAGAGAAACGCCAGTGATCCCTCAGGATGAGCCTTGAGCGCGATAGGCAGCTTCTTTCTCCATCTCAGCAAGTAGAATATCAGGAAGACTATTATGATTGCCTGAGCCGCGAGTATCCAATACGCCACTGTTGTCGCAGCTCCACTTAGGATGTAGAGACCTGCACCTATGAGTTGTCTAGCAAAGAAGATGGCACCGAGAATAATGGGTATGATTACAAATGGGGCTAGTGCCTTAGTAGCATACTCCCTCATCCCGAGTGAGAATGGGCTCCACATGGGTTTGTATTTGTCGAAGAGTGGTTTTGGATCAAGGAAGTCTCCCATATACTTCTTGTCTTCCTGCCCTCGAGCCTTGTATGTCCTCTCATATACTTTGCATTTTCCTGCTTCTTGAGGTTCTACAAGTAATCCCCCGATGGACGCTGGTACTCGTTCGAATCGTCTCTTTCTGTCAAGATATCTATATGTCACATACTTGCCTTTCGCCTTTGGAGCTCCAATTGAACTGGTTAGTGCAGCGCCTCCCTGAACGGTTGATCCTGCTTCGTCTTTCAACCTGAACTCAGGTCTCGTATTCTTTCCGAAAATGAAGTAGTTCGACCATAGATCTCTGAATATGTGCGCTTCCGTTATCTCCTCGGTTGTCTTTGGTGCACTAGCAAAGACCATGAATTTGCCTAGCACGCCCCATATTGAACCCCAAAGCGCCGCTACAAAGAAACCCAGACCATAGGATATGTAATACGTCTGAAGAGTCAGATCTAGCCCTGCTCCTCTCACCCAGTTCACTATTCCTACAGCGAAAACCGCTAGAACCTCAGAGGAAGGGTCTTTCGCCGCTGCCGCTGAGTAGTAGACGAGCGCTATCACGAAGCCGACAGCAAGACCACCATAACCAGTTCTCGTCGAATAAGACACAATGGCAATTATCGCCAGGGCGCCCATAAGTAGATACGCGAGCGTAACGGGTCTAGCTATATTCAGCGTCGCCGCTCTGCCAAAGACATAGACTAACACCGCGCCAAGTAACGCAGCAACAAACAGAATAACTGCAAAAGGTCTACGGAGAAGTTCCTTGAGATCGTTTTTCGCTGCACTCACTATACCAAACTGAGCGAGTATACCCCCAAGGACTCCGGGTATGAGCAGGTTAAAGAGAAGCAACCCCGTATCAGAGAGCACGAAGCTAAGATCAGGCGGGTACTCTGTGGGAAGCCATCCTGCGGGGTTCCAGTAGTAGGGTATGCCCACTATTATGTATCCCAGCACCGCGGAAATTGAGATGAGAATGCTGCCCGTGAGACTCCCCGACATCACAGCGAATATGAAGATTATTATCGGAAGCAACATGTGTATCTGGTATGTAAGATCCCACACGTTTATGAGGAGCCCTTGGCCTGCAAGCATCTGTCCTATTACCTTTGACCAAGAGATCAATGGAACAAAGAAAGCAAGTATCACTAGTATGAAGTCTTTCTGTTCCAGAACACCTAGGAATGTTCTGCGCGGTTTCTTAGCAGATTGTGGACCTATCACCACATCGTTTTTGTCGCTCATGTGATTACCAGCCACGTTTTTCGTCTCAGTTCGCTCTATATCGTCCACTAATAACATGCTTTCGTACTTGTCATTTCTGTATATCATCTATTCCTATATTAAATCTTTGACACACTCAAGACAGTCTTGATACGCAGCACCTGTTATGAAACCTCGAAGAATGTCATGCCAGCTTCTTCCTGAATCTACTCAAAGATCTCGGTTCAGCCTTCTTGTTTCGATAGCGAATCCGCACGATCCCTGATCCCAGCATCAATCAGCATCTGATCATGATCAAAGGCAAGTCTTCTCGGAAGAGAATTGCGATTGAAACTTCTAGCTTCCTTGGCATCTGTATCCGCTCTGAGTTCGCCCCCAAGCTCCCGTGCAAGATAACAGACAGAGACCGTGTGTCCTCTTGGGTCTCTGTCAGGCCTAGAATATACTCCCACAATTCTGGTAAGTTGCACATCAATCCCTGTCTCTTCCTTCGCCTCTCGCATAGCTGCTGCCTCAACGGTCTCACCGTATTCAACAAATCCTCCAGGTATCGCCCACTCCCCTTTGAACGGCGGGTTAAGACGTTTCACAAGAACAACCGATCCATCTTTTCTAACTATTATTATGTCCACAGTAAGAGCAGGGCTCCTCCTAGCCATTCCCCTCGGTACTCCTCTTCTATTTTCTCATGAAAAGTTCATCTTATAATCCGCGTACTATTCTAGCGACTCCTTTGCACATATAGAATATGGCCGCCTCTAACGGCAATTCACATTCAGCATTCTTGAATGGTCCGTAGGTTTGGTCTCCTATCCGAAATTCATTTCCATGATCAATGAAGACATGAACCGTCTCGTCTGACTTGAACACCACGGACTCCTTGAAGGGATCAAATGATTCCAAGTTGTTCACCTTGGTGACAGCAAACCCCGTCTTTCCATGTAAGCTTCCTGCTAACCTGATCAGTCTGTGGATGTCTGTTGTAACTGGTTCATCGATATGGGCGATTCCATACCAGTCTATGGCTTTCATTGCTAGCCTTTCCCATGTTTTCATGGCGATTCCTTTGACCGTATCCCATCGGCCTGCAGCAATCTCCTTCAACACTCTGTCCTTGTCCTCCGTCGCCTCACTGGGAGCATCGTCACTTTGCATAACTCTTGCCACAGATCTGAAGATCCTCAACCCCCATCCCACATTCATCTCTCCTGGTCCGACTATGCTTCTTTTGCCTCCCACACCCTGTTCAATCAAACCATGTGCCTGTAAGTCAATTCCCCTGCCCGTTATGTAGTCTACTATTTCCCTTCTTCCGCTCGGTGTAAGTGTTTGAATACTTTGTTGCTCGACCTTGACATGATATCCTCTATGTCCGGTATACGTTACGTCAACTTCACTTCTTGAGAAGCCGAAATCGTCGCTTAGTATCTCAAGCAGCTTGAGTGTCTCGTACTTAGCTTGACCAATACACTCATCACACAGCCAAGGCTCATCCTCTATTGTTGTCGATTCACAGTTGGGACATTTCTCTGGTCTAGGCCCTGTGCGACTCTTTCCACAATTCTGGCAGACCCATCTATCATGTTTCTTCTTGCATAGGGCGTCAAGGTGATCTGCATCGATGTCGAATATGAGGTCAGTCCCCTTCCACCCTTTCTCCCCCATTGTGCCAGCACCAGGGTCCAAATAATGCGCCGCGCTCAGATAACAATGCGAAGGAGCATTGACCCTCAGATGTGACAAGAGTTTGTCAATAGCCAGAAATCCGATGTGCCTGAACATGCCTTCTCTGCCAAAGTAAGTGAACGCAAACTCTCTCTCAGGGAAATCCTCTGGAGGCTTTACCAAGGATGAGCCTTTCTTCTCGTAGTACTCCATGAATTTAGAAGTGAGAAACAACTGTGTTTCGGTGTCCATACGTATCTACTCACTCTTCCCTAACATTGGCTTGCCTTTCTTTCTTCTTCCTCCCTCTTTTTCACAATCACCCAGCTCTTGGCTCCGTAGAACTGAGAAGGCCCTCTTAAGGTTCTTCTGCCTATCTTGCCCTGTCTGCACCATTCATCTTGCGGATTGCAGATCCCGAACGTCTGCAGCTTGGGGCAACCAAATGACTTGTACTTTGTTCCTCCGCCTCTCAAACCCATTGCATGCTCTATGTAGTAACGAGATCTCGAAGCGTCAAAGTCTGGAACCTTGGAGAACGCTTCAAGGATCCCATCCACATCCTTCCCAAGGTTCGATAAGAAGAAGACGAGCGCTAGACGCTCATTGTGACTAACCCCGATTCCCTTGTTTAGCTTGTCCACAATCTGTTTCATGCATCCCGGATAGGCGGTCTCACCTGCGCCAGCTCCCTCAGACTCATAGCTGGGCAATTCGCTAATCGTTTTCTTGACTTTCTTTGAGATCCTCTCAGCAGTCTCCCTCAAGTTCGGAGGCAGATCCTTCATTGACGGAAGTTCTCTTGGAGGTCTCATCCCAGCTTTGCTTATCCTCGTCTTAAGCGCTTCCTCCATTAGACGGGTTACGTCAGGTTTGAGTAGATAGACCCAGCCTCCATTCACTGGCCGGTTGACAAGTTTCCAAGGGGCCTCGTGAAAGCTCTGGGCAATGCCAACATAATCGGTGAAGAAAAGCTTCCACTCAAATATCCTTCCGCCAACTACATCTTTTCGGTTTACAGTTGCTTTCTGATAACGGAGTTCCAGGGGCTTCTCTCCGAAGTTGCCTGAAGTCGTTGCCAGCAAGAGGATCTTGGCATCATTTTCTATACTAAGCATGGCTCCAGCATACTTGGACACGGCAGTTGCGAATCTTCTTAGGACATACTCATTTTCGAGAATAGAGATGAACATCCTCGCAGTTGGATATGCAAGCATGATGTCCTCAGGTCTTCTCCCAAAATCAGGAGAGAGCACGCCTTTGTCTAATGTTTCGACTATCCATGTCTCCGCCTCTAGTACAACATCTTTGTATCCGTCGAGCGCGCTAACATCGACTTCTTTGTCCCTGATGAACTGGGCTGCCTGCATCGACCAGAAATGCCTAGCTAGGTCGGCATGTGAGAGCATTTCGTAACTCAAACCCATCTTTCCTCATAAGTTGATTGACCTATCTTCCAGTGATAAACAGAACGAGAGGATTAAGGATGTAACTAGGTTAGAGGACAATACTTTAAAGGTTCCTAACACTTCTTGAGATGATAACACTCACTACCAAAATAGGGGATTATTTTGTCATCGCCGAACGAGAACGAGACAGACAAAGATCCTCGGCTTGAGTTCCAGCGACTCAGGTACGATTATGACATGCTACTTAGAGAGAGAAACCAAATTGCAGGAGAGATATCATCACTGGGAGAAGCTCTCTCAGAATGTCAAAAGCAGAGGACAGAACTTGAATCAGAGCTTAGACGGATCAGAAACGCCGAGGTGGCACCAAGCTTCGGCGAAGCTACAAACAATAGAATCTCGTACCTTGAGCAAGAGGTTAACACACTATCCGGAAGCAACATTGCACTCGAGAGCTTGCTTTTCAGATCACTAGTCAATGAACCCAACATCAAGGCGACGATTAGAGACTTTATCCTAAAACAGGGCTCAGTAAAATACAGAATATTGCTACTTCTAAGTGAAAAAGGTGCCATGCAGACAAATGAAATCGCGAAAATTGCCGGCCTTGATCTGCTAACCATGAGACAGGTCATCGAAGACCTATCAGAAGAGCACTCAATCGAAGTTCACGGCTCGCTTCTAACAACACCTGGAATGCTCAGGCCTCCACCAGCTGAAAAATGGCGAACGCTAAATATCAACAATCTATTCGACGAAGTTGATGAGTACCTGAGTTTCCACAGGAATTCTGAGATCGTCGCGCAGACGCTGCAAACCCTGAAAGATAATATCGAACAGAAAGTGAGGATCAGAGGAACATACATTTTCGAAATCGGGAAAGAAATACAGGAATGGAGAAGAGGCACGGGGAATCTGGAGCAGCTTCGATACAAACTCAGAGACTGGAAATCAAAGATCAGTCAGTGAACACATTCACCCACCAACTCAGGGAAGACGAGACAAACACCGCAATGAACACTTGATTAACGATCTAGTCCAATGGAGAGTTAGGTTTAATACCTTGACTTGTCATGACTCTAAATGGCGACGATGACGAATTTATCCCCGTGTGACGATCTCGGGCGTTTTGGATGATCATCGGAAGAGCCGGTGACGAGTCGCCACTACTTCACTTGCCGTGAGGCGCCCTTTTCATGCACCGTGGTTCCTTAAACTCGAAGAACCGGTCACGCAAATTATCCATCATGAATACTCTTCTCCACCAAGTATTTCAGAGAACTGTAATGCTTAGCCCATTCATGGAAAAGAGCGAGAAGACTCTGCTCTTCCAACAACCTCTTTCTCTTGGGCACTATTTCTGCAAGTTCTTCGAGAGGCTTGCTACTTCCTGCCCTGTATGCTATGATCAACCTTCGAGCAACTCTATGAGCATCTTCGTTGGAAAGAATCCTTCTCTCTCCTGGTGTCAACGCTGATCTAACCCTTCGCAAAGTCTTCAAAGCTTCATCGATTCCACCTGAGTTAAGAGCGACAGCCATCAAAAGAAGTTCACTGAGAGCCGCCATCCCTCGAACCCAAACATGCTCATCTCTGCCTGAAACCAAGAGACGAAGAGCTTCTTCGCAACACTCAATTGAAGCAGTCCACTCCTTGACCGAGAAGAGGCAGTCAGCGATCTCGACCAAAACATGGCCACACTTGCCTATTTCACCCAACGATCTGTAATACTTGAGATCCTCCAGGAAATTAGCTATCGCAAGCCAATAGTCACCAGACTCCATATAAGAGTAAGCAAATTGCACGAATTCAAAGGATGCTTTAGTTTGCTCTTGAATATCGTCGAAGCCACAGGGTGACTTCACACCAATCCTCATAGTTTTCTTCTCATCTAGCAACCTAGTAATGTGTTCAATCGATCTGCCTATACCCATTGGAGACATTTTGCTCGCCATGAAACCTTGTGATTCGAAGATAAGAAGTCGATTCCGTTAATATATGTTAGATTGTGGGTGGTAGGATACTCTTATAAGACACTGTCATCGCAAAGAACTCCCAAGAGTTTGCGCATAGATCGAATTGGGTTGTTGCAGACCCCTGCGGGAAGTCATCTTAACGTCAAGTTATGCAAAAAGGTTCTTATTCATACTGTACCATAGTATAATGTATCAAGACCGCGAATTGCTTTCCGCTGCTACCTAAAGACTAGCTTTTCGGGGCGTTATTCTTGGAGATTAATTGGAGACGTTTTGAACCTGTTATAGGAAGCCAGAAGGAATTCAGAGCAGTAGTCAATGACACGACTTCACTCATAGCTTCACATAGAGCGCGAGATATAGCTTATACTGTGAAGAAAGAACTAACTAAATACAAGATCCACGTAACGGCCTCAGAAGCACCGGTTGTCAACTTCATGCCAGGCGTTGAACCTCAACCATGGGAGCAGGTTGTCGCCTCGCCTGAGATATTCAGTGAGATCTTCCAAGTAGACTACGCCCTGAGAAATTCTCTGGGAAAAGATTATGGGTTGAATGTTGACTCTGTTCGTCTGTGCTACGGAAGAGGACAGGGCGATTATGTAACTCTTGATGAGAAAGATCTGAAAGAGCTCGGCATAAGTCCAACCGTGCGAGGATTGGAGGAGTTTGCTGGCGCACACAAGGATTCCTTGGTTGGATTCACGGTGCGAAACTACGACATGAAAGAAGCAAACTTAGTCTTCTTCGAAGCATCTCTCAACAGATCCCTGAGCGACGTGCGCTCAGTGAAAACGAAAATCCTGGCCAGTATGTCTCAGAAATCAATCTATGCCATGGAGCAACATATCTCATATGGTCTTCAACAATACATACTGATCATAGTTAATGAGCTCTCGGATACCGTGATGAAACTGCTTCAAGCTCTTGGGATCGACTTCGCTTCAATATACCGGAGAAAACTGTTCTCAATCAACGAGTGGGGTAGAGTCGAGTGTGAATTGAATGAACAAAACATGATGGGATACTTGAGAACATTCTATGCCATGTTAACCAATGAAGAGATATTTCAGCTAATTTCAGTCGCGAAGGACAGCAAGCTCAACTTCCAGATTATATGCACAATGGCCAAACTCTTAAATGAAGTTAAGAAGGAAAGACTAAGAAACCCCTCAGTAAGCGGAAAACTCAGGACAGCTGATTTCGTTGTTGCGGCAAAAATCGCAGCAAGTGAAAGTGGAATAGAAATCTCACAAGAGCACATGGCCAAAAGCTTGGGGGTTCCATATGAAGAGCTGCAGAGACTTGAAGACGAACTTCGAAGAGCTCTCTCCTAAAGGAAACGAATTGACAGTTGTGGTTTTCGACCCACTGGGCTTAAGCTTCCCTTAGTTGTTTATTTTCTAATTGCGACTACCTTACACTTGGATGGCGAGCTAACAACTTCGCATGGAACGTCCATTCCTTCATATATCTTCATTCCTGTTTCTTTGCATTTCTTGTTCTTTTGATCTAAGCTACTACAAACCATCTTCTATTCATCCTCCTAAAACGTAATGATCGATGAGTGACATATTTAAAATAGAGCCAGAATTCAATTGCTCACTTTTTTTTGGTTGCAATCCTCGCAATCTTGATCAATGGTGTTCTTTTCTCAGCATCGTTATGTTGCGAGTTATGGGAAGAACGGATTTTCTCCTCTCCTTATATTACTGTAGTGAGAAATAGTTCTAAGAACCGAAATGTAGTATCGTTGCCGTTGCATTGTCCTCAAATTTCCATAAATCATATGTCAGAATGATTGTTAGCTATGTCAAGGAGAGAGATCAACCATTGAAGAATGAACTTCTCGTTGCCATTGATGTTGGAACGACGGGATGTAGAACAATCATATTCGATACTAACGGGAAAATTGTCTCCAAATCGTACCAAGAGTATCCAACCCACTTTCCATCTCCCTCGTGGGTAGAACAGGATGCGCTAGAATGGTGGAGAGCGGTCTGTAGTACTGCAAAGACCGCTATCAAAAAATCAAAGGTTCACCCTGATGATATCCGAGGAATCAGCGTTACTAATCAGAGAGAAACCATTGTCCCCGTTAGTTCCCAAGGAGAACCATTGAGAAAAGCAATAGTATGGCAGGACCGACGAACCACGGAAGAATGCAACAAGATTGCCACAAACATAGGTGCCCAGAAGATCTACGCCACAACGGGTCTGACAATTGACCCCTATTTCTCAGCTCCGAAAATCCTCTGGATAAAGAAAAATGAGCAAGAGATCTTCTCCAAGACATACAAATTCCTCTTGGTACATGACTATGTGATAATGAAGTTGAGCGGAGAGTTCGTGACTGAGTACAGTAACGCCTCACGGACGATGCTATTCGACATAAGGAAAACAAAATGGTCAGACGAAATATGTCAGGAACTTCAGATTCCAAATGAAAAGATGCCAACACTACGGCCATCAGGGATGAGAATCGGTGAAGTGTCATCCAAATCCTCAGAGGAAACTGGCTTCGCAAAGGAGACGCCAATCATTACAGGGGCGGGAGACCAGCAAGCGGCAGCGCTAGGCGTGGGCGCAACAGAAGCAGGACGTGTGAACGCGACAACAGGAACTGGAACCTTCATACTCGCTTTCCTCGATGAACCGAAATACGACGAGAAGAGAAGAGTACTATGCAGTTGTCACGCTATTCCTGGGAAATGGGTGAATGAGGCAAGCATATTCACAACTGGGGCTGTCTACAGATGGTTCAGAGACCAGTTCTCGAAGGCTGAGAAGATGGAGGCTGAGCGATCTGGAAAAGATCCTTATGAATTGCTTAATGATGAAGCGGCTAAGATCCCCGTGGGTTCAAGGGGCATATTACTCATTCCTCATTGCATGGGATCTGGTGCGCCACACTGGAATCCGTTTGACAGAGGAGTCATAATAGGGTTCACTCTCGGTCATGAGAGAGGTTGTCTGGTTAGAGCCATAATGGAAGGCACAGGATTCGAAATAAAAGAAAATATCGAAGTAATGAGGGAGATGGGAACCGACCTCCATGAACTCAGAGTGACAGGTGGCGCCACCAGAAGCCCCACTTGGAATCAGATACAATCTGATGTAACTGGTCTGCCAGTGCTAACAGGATCCGTCGAAGAAGCAACCTCACTAGGGGCAGCAATACTAGCTGGCGTCGGCGCAGGAGTCTACAAAGGAGTTGTTGAAGCAGCAAATGAAATGGTTTCAGTGACAGCGAGATACACTCCGAATCAAGATAACTCCAAACTGTACTCGAAGCTTTTCAATATCTATGAGAAAACCTACAAAGCACTCTCCAAAGAGAACATCTTCAGAGATCTGTCATCAATAGTCTCATAATCAGGCCCAATTCATAGCGTATAGTATATAAGTCAACCAAAAGGCATTTTTAGGAGAACCATGATTTCCATAGCTAACATAATGCAGATCCACAAACGCTAGTGAGAAAGCTTACTAAGGAAGAATCAACCTTTTCATCAGTTCGACTGTGGTGATGAGTTGAAATGGCAGTGATGAAGCATAGAACCTACCCCTCGCGTGGAAAAAGCAGACGGAATGATCTTCTGGCACTCGTACTTATCACATCACTGATGGTTGGACTGCTAATTGACGCACAAATGCAACCTGCCATGTCATTAGCTTCCGCCAAACCTTCAGCTAATAGTGGTCCCAGCAATACCAGCTTATTTGATCCTGACGTCTACCTATATGGATACCACTTATACAACGTGAACAATTGGTATATTCCATCTTTGGGAGGCAACTTCTCCCTGTCTTTGCCAACCAACTGGAACGCCTCAGCGCTTGGGCTAACATTTTTCAACGGAACAATAGCGAAAGCAGTTTTCACGAACACTACCAACGTGCAATGGCACGTTACCACTATTCAACAGGGAACGGACGTGCCCAGATACTATGACCAGTATAACCTTGGAACACATGTTCCCGCCAACTCAACGATCTATCAAGCTCAGTTCACGGTCACAGGTTTCAGAATAGGTGAATCCATAGGTTGGGTTACTGCGAGAGCATCAACCAACTCAACATACCCTCCGATAGACGGCAACATGGGTGTAGCTCAGTCTTTCTTGATAGCCAATCAAGCCAAGAACCTCACAGTTCTAGTAGAATTGCAGAGATTTCTGGGGACTGGTACTAATATTACCATTGAGGTTAGAAGTTCAACATCTGACAACAAAGTCGGAAGCCTGATAAAATCTGTAACATTTCCAAGCACAATGATAAACACTGGGCGTACGGCCACAACGTTTTCAATCCCCAATGTGAACCTTCAACCAGGTTCCTACTTCATCGTACTTCACACGCAGGGTTGGGCCTCTTCTGGAGGCGGATATCTTACCAGCACTGCACTTTCCAATAGACCATCAAACACCTCGTTCGGCTGGTTGACATACAACAGAGGCGTTAACTGGGAGAATACTGTCAACATTACTGGGTCGACCTACTACTTCGGCGGGTTTAAGTTAAACGTTCGCCCAATCCCTGACTCCCCATATCCCTCGGGGATAAATCTCGCGATTAACAACATTCCAGTTGGCGACAATCTCATGTGGAACCAGTCGATATGGGCAAGCACCCCTAATCCCCAAATACGCTTCACAAGTGAGTACCCGATACCGTCACTCAACTTCACGTACAAGGTCTGGTACTACACGTTTGGGACCGGCAACCTGTTTTCTACTGGATACAAAATAAAAGTAAACGACATGAAGATGAGAAATATTGTAAACACGACGCCTTCAGCTGTCTCCGGTAATTTCGCTGACATGTATACATCGCTTGGCACAAGAGACCTACAAAGACCAGGCGTTCTGAATTCGTCGCCGTGGACAATCAATTTCAACCTCAAGCTTGTCAATAGTACGAATTTTCCGAGAGACGGTAGCTTGAGTGTGGTGGCGTGGGTCCAGCTATATAATATTACTACGGGACTTTCGTTTGCGGGTCCAGGCTCATTGAGACTACAATTCATATACACTCACTCAGACGTCAAAAACGTATCTCTATCCGAATCTTCAGTCACCCTTGCACCGATATTCAGTCTAACTGATAACATTTACCTGAATGACAGCAGACTTTCCAGAACTAGTTGGTTATACAACCCTGCGACTAAGCTCATGAAGTTGTATAGAGATGGTTTTTCATTTCTCCCGCAGTATACATTGGCGAGCGGCCAAACAATAAACTGCACGCTACTCCTCTTTAACAACTTCACTGCCACAGCCTCAGCAAGCATCACTGGGCATCTTTCGGATACCACGCCGACTGCAACAATCGAAATTGTGAATTCATCGTCACTCATCGATCTGGAAGGTCTGACGGGAGTCAATGTGACTGTAACCAATACGAGTGGCTCGGTCATTATCAATACAGCATTTCCTTGGAACGGGTCTAGCTACGTATACCAGCTCTCAGTTACAGGCGAAGGAGTGTACGGAATCCAAGTTACCTCGCTTGATCCAAGCGGATACGTCGCAACAAGGTGGACAGGAGTCGTTACCGTGGAAGATTATGAACTCAATGCACCAACGCTAAGTCTAACTCCATCAACGATCCTAGCGCCAAACCAGAATCTAACGATAATTGGAAATCTCTCCTACGTTGGTCAGCCGACATTTCTGTTCAACGGAACAGTCAAGGTCACCATTGAGGTCGGCACCACTGGACAAGTCACCCAGATAGTGGCGACTTGGAACTCAACCACGAAATCCTATAGGGCGATCTATCAGGCACCGGTTCTGAATTTCAACACACTCCTGAACATACATGTTAGTGCAACCGACTCAAAGGGTCGAATATCTACAAACTCCACCTATACCTACGTTGCCGGCGCTGCTTCGCCTCCGCCTCCGACATTGCAACCCTCGAACGTTCCCACCATAATCATTGTGGTATTCGTGGCTATGGTGCTGGCACTGGCAGTGTCCTTCTTTATTGATAGACGGAGAAGAGCGTAGGCTAAGTCATCCGCTCTTTAACTTCCTTATTTTTATTGATGATTAGTAGTTTAAGCAAAATAGTGACCAAGTCGTGAAGCCGCAGGCCTGAAGTTCTGAATCTTCATTCTGCATTGCATGAGCGGTCTTGGGCGACTGCAACAGAGTGAGTGGGTCAAGTCAGAAAAATAGAGTAGAGGTAAGTCTTAACTCACTTCTTGGCACGAGGCTTCTGTTGCTTGGGCTTCATATTCACTTCTTCCTTTTTCTCTCCAATGACCTCAGTTTCCCTCTTGCTGTACCAGAGCACCGCCGCAACCGCCACGGTCAACAGCACCACAACGATGACTATCCAGATTGATGGGTTGAATGTAAGATTGCTGGTTATCAAGGAATTCTGAAGTATCAAGGATCCCATGATTATCGAGATCAAGTTTATCACTTTCATCATCGGATTCAATGCTGGTCCTGCAGTGTCTTTGAGGGGGTCTCCTACTGTGTCCCCAATAACTGAAGCCGTATGCGCCTCCGAACCCTTTCCTCCGAGTAGACCGTCTTCTATGCTCTTTTTTGCGTTGTCCCACGCTCCACCAGCCGTAGACATAAACACAGCTAACAACTGGCTGGCTAGGATAGCACCTGCAAGGAATCCACCCAAGGCTACGCCACTAAGAAGAAGTCCGACAAGTAGCGGTGAAACTATCGCCAACACTCCTAGAACAATCAACTCCTTCTGGGCAGCCCTGGTTGAAATGCCAACGCACCTAGCGTAGTCAGGTTCGGCCTTCCCTTCCCAAAGTCCTTTGATCTCTGAGAACTGTCTTCTAACCTCTCCAACCATTTTGGACGCAGCTCTACCGACTGCTCTAACTGCAATGGAACTGAACAAGAACGGTATTGCTCCTCCAACGAGTAAGCCAATGAAGACCAAAGGCACTGCGAGATCCAAGGTAAATGCTGGCATGCCTACCTCATGAGGAACATCGGTCGTGTACGATTTGAAGAGTGATACTGCTGCAATTACCGCTGAACCTATTGCTATGGCTTTTGTTACTGCTTTAGTGGTATTGCCGACGGCATCCAAGTCAGCTAGTACCTTTCTGCCTTTGTCACTCAATGGCTCTGCTTTAGCCATCTCAGCTATTCCATTTGCGTTATCTGAAATCGGTCCGAAACTATCCATGGCAACGTTATTTCCTGTAAGTGTTAGCTGCCCGATCCCACAAAGCGCAACTCCATAGAACGCAATTGTTCCGAGCGAACCAAAGATTACCACGGAAACAAGTATTGCTACCCCTATGGTTAGAATTGCCCAAACGCTCGACTCGTATCCTACGGCAATGCCGGCGAGAATGTTGGTAGCAGCTCCGGTCTGGCAAGATTTTGCCATTCCTTTGACAGGTGCCCGTTCCGTTCCCGTGAAATGTTCCGTCAAGCGGTTGGTCGAAACTGCGAGAACGATTCCAGCTCCGATAGCAATTGGGAACTTCCACCACGCAACAGGTAGACCATTTTCATCAGTGAGTCCCTGCATATAGAGGAAGCTGAGAATGATGAACCCCGCTATCGAGATGACTGCGGCGAGAGTGTATCCACGGAATATTGCCCTCATCGCACTTTCCTTTTCTCCGCGCGCTCTAACGGCATAAGTTCCGATGATCGAACTCAGGACACCGATGGAACGAACCATAAGCGGGAACAAGACGGCTTTGAACCCGTAGATACTGGGTGGAAATGCCAAGATACCCAATATCATGGCTGCGACCTCCGTCACTTCATAGGATTCAAATATATCTGCAGCCATCCCCGCGCAGTCTCCAACGTTGTCTCCGACTAGGTCCGCTATTACCGCTGCATTTCTCGGATCATCTTCAGGAATTCCCTTCTCAACTTTGCCGACGAGGTCAGCACCCACATCTGCTGCTTTGGTGTATATCCCTCCTCCGACTCGGTAGAATAGCGCGATAAGTGTGCCGCCGAATCCGAATCCCAGCAGAGCCTGATAAGCCCATTCGCGGTAGAACATGAACACAAGTGCGCCGCCAAGCAACCCCAGCCCATCAGTCAGCATGCCAGTTACAGTCCCTCCCCTATACGCTATTTTGAGCGCGTCTCCGAAGCTTGTGTTTGCAGCAGCCGCAACTCTTACGTTTGCGCGAGTTGCTATGTTCATACCAATGAATCCCACGGAGGCAGAGAACGCAGCACCCATCAGAAACGCCAGCGTGCGACCCAAAGCGACGGAAGGATAATCTGCTGGATAGCCGCCAGGCGGTGCCGCCGTCACGAAAAGCACGATAGCTAATAGAACAAGAACAGCTAATATTGACATGAGCTGTTTTTTCAGGTAGGAGTTCGCCCCGATCCTGATGGCTCTAGAGATCTTATTCATTTCCTTTGTACCGGTAGGGTGTCTAATGGTCTGACGTGAGAGAACAACCGCGTAGACCAAACCGGCCGACGCTATTGCTATTATTAACCACAGGAAGATGCTTTCCATCGGACTGAAATCCATCTCTAGTTACCACCTTTTGCCGAAGAAACACTCCGCCGTGACACGGCTTTCAAGCAAGTGGAATTGTTTATCCTACTTTATCTCCTAGTATAAAAACATTGTCGAATTCACTCTCACGTTAAAGTTCCTGCGAAACCGTGTTATTGCCGTCCGCTGAAAACATGTAAAGACACAAGAAGGCGATTATTATTAAGATACAAACAACTATACTTGAACGAAGTTGGAGAGACTTAAGGTGAGAAACTTTTGAGTGAAGGACAGCAAGATAAGAAGGAAGGAAAAGTGCAGGAGAGTACCGCCAGAATCAAGCTAGAATGGCAAAACGACTTAGCATTTCTTGTCAGCTTCGACATCCCTACCGTTCCATCATTGAAGGCTGATGAACCTCCTCAAGCAGGTGGAAGCGGGGAGGGACCCAACGCCTCCAGACTACTCGGAGCCGCAATAGGGAACTGCCTAAGTGCAAGCCTCGCCTTCTGTTTGAAAAAGAGTAAACTCGAATTGAAGAGCCTGAATAGCGATGTCGAAGTGAAGATAGCTAGAAACGAGAAAGGCTACCTCAGAGTCAAACAAGTCAAAGTTGACCTCCATCCTGAACTCAAATCCTCTGAAGATGTAAAGCGAATTGAGAGATGTCTCGGGATATTCCAAGACTACTGTATCGTAACTGAAGCAGTCAGAAAAGGAATACCCGTAGAAGTCAATGTCAAGTAGTCAGAACGATAAAAGCAAGATATGCTCGAAATACCGTATTACGGTCAGCACCGAATCTCTGCTTTCCCATAATTATCCCTTCTAAAGAGTTGCTCAGTGGCAATGCTTGAGGACTTTATTCGCAGCATACACGACCTCCTGTCAGTGAAAGAAGTCACACGCTTGAGGTACTATCGCGGGCACTCAATATCGAGCCGCGTGGCAACAGAGAAGAATGGGAGTCTTCGAATTAGAAAATCTCGGTATAACCACTCTCTGAGGGTCGCGTATCTCTCCTATACGATTGCTGGAATCCTACGGCAGGATAGGACAAAAGCTGCGAGGGCAGGTCTACTTCACGACTGCGGTCTTCACCCTGGCTCCAAAGAGTCAACCACAACTCAAATGCTAAAACATCC
Source organism: Candidatus Atabeyarchaeum deiterrae (assembly GCA_037310415.1). Classification (GTDB taxonomy): domain Archaea; phylum Asgardarchaeota; class Atabeyarchaeia; order Atabeyarchaeales; family Atabeyarchaeaceae; genus Atabeyarchaeum; species Atabeyarchaeum deiterrae. The sequence goes on along the minus strand of CP147780.1, from coordinate 41,083 downwards.
GCTGAGAAGCGCTTTGATTGCTCGCAACATAGGAGAGGACGAGCAAGTTGTAAGAGCCATCAATTCTCACATGTTTCCTTTGAACCTTCGTTTCTCCCCGTCATCATGGCTATCATTTATCGTTTGGCTGGCCGACAAAATCGATGGCGTCTTCGAATTCATTTCTCTTTCAACTGTGTTAGACAAAGTGTTAAATTGAAGAAAAACTGTCGTTAATTCTGCAGTACGAAGAGAAATACAAATGCAGAGATCCTCAAGTTCAGAGCACATTTCTCATTACAGCAATTGAGACAAAAGGTCTTTAGACGCAATCTGATTTGACATGAAGAAGCTAGCGTGTGTGGTTCGTATCAATGGCAAGTGTTAGTCCACTCCAACTATACAAATTGCTCCCAAAACTAAACTGCGCGAAATGTGGTGAGCCAAGCTGTATGGCTTTCGTATATAAACTGCAAAAAGGGGAGAAGAAGTATACCGAATGCCCACCGTTGACCGATCCTCGCTTTTATAAGCAAATGGAGGAACTGAAGCAATTACTGGCCCCACTTGAGAAAGCATCCAAGACTGGCATCCTAATAGATGAAAGCAAATGCACTGGTTGCGGTGTCTGCGTAGAGATCTGCCCAGTAAACCAAGCCGAAGAACCCATAACATCATTTGGCAGGGAGCCAAACGACAGAAGCAAACTAGTTTTAGCGATCAAAAACGGCAGGGTCATAATAATCGATCTGTCAAAGTGCCGCCGAAACAGCGTTACAAGCTCAATATGCCGCGATTGTGAAATCTACTGCAAGTACGGAGCGATTTCTTTTATTTGAGCTGTCTTCTTGCCAGAATCTGTCTGTCCGCACTTTGTCTGACCTCAATGATAATGTAATTCGTTGTTCTCCAGGTTCTGTGTTTAGAGTCCAATTGTGGCAGTTTACAGGCGCGCAATCCGTACAGATTTTTGGCTCGCTCAACATCTGGTCGCTCGGGGTGGGCTCAGGTTGGTAGCCTGGCAGCATGCGGAGAAATCATCCTTCCCCTAGGGTCGAGGTGATTTTCAGAATTGTGCAATGATAACTCTTCTAATAATGATGTTTCTGATGCAACGAAGAAGAGTTCTCGTTGTAGGTATTGGATGAATGTTGGCGCTCTCTCTTCTTGGCAGCGGGCTTACCTTATGGGTCTGTATTTTACAGATGGGTGGATAAGGAACGACGCAACTGCAATTCCCAAACCTTCAACGTGATCCCTCAGGGCAACGAGATTGAGATTGCTGAGAGAGTAGCAGAGATGCTGAGACGCGCCGGACTCGCACCTAATATTCGTTTCTCCAAAATTCAGTACTCCATAAGGAGCTCTTGAATCCTTCATTTTGAGCGAAGTCGTTACCTAGGATATATCGCCCGAGAGAGCCATTTCATTCATATGAGGACGATGAGACCGATACACCCTCAAAATGTTGGGGGAACGTGGATCCCGCAATATGACAGCAATCCTTTTAACATACATTGCGACAAAATGCTTCATATAGATGTTTGGAGACATACTAATCTGGGGATGCTGATTATGAGTTCCGTTGAGAAGATAATTGAGTCACCAGAGGTCACACAGGTGCTGAAGGTTCTGGTGGCTTTTCAAAACGCTTCGACAAAGATGATAACCGACCTCACAGGTGTCTCTTACTCCAAGATCAAGGATCACTTAAGCCAGCTCCTCAAGGCGGACGTGGTAAAGAAAACCACAGACGGAAACAACTTCACTCTAACCGACACAAGCTTGGCTCAGAAGATCAAACTCTCACTTGAAGATCTATTGATCAGGGAGGCTGGGGAAGAGCTCACGATGGTTCTCTTCAACGTAAACATGGCTAAGACTGATCTAGATTTGTTAAATGCCATAAAACGTTTGAACAACTTCTTGGAAGGAATACACGCCCCTGTAGTCAAACTCAACTTCCAAGACATCGTGTTCGACTTAGCAGACAAGCTCGAGAAGGAAATCGCTGGCTAGCACTAAGTTCGGACGCGGACGATGAGAAACACGCCGTTTCTTGTTTTGTACGCTGACACGGTCTTTTAGACTCAGAAGTCGCGCAATTCCAATTCCTTCTTCAATTGACTGAAGAATTTTACGACTGTCTGATTTCTTCTCGCCACAACCTTTCTAGCCGTATTGGTATAGAGATGTGGTTTCCTAATCTGGCCGATATGTTTGGCCACAGGAGATTCTCCCTGTTCTCCAGAATTGAATGTCTCTAGTACCTCCTCGATGGTCGCGTCTGACAGACATGCTTTGATCAGAATGGTTGCCACACCGACAGCTCCAACCTTGTCTATATAGTCGGCATCGTGGAGGATCCTTGCTTCCACTAAGTTAGGCTCAACTGCATGAGTATGAGCTCTAATGGCATGAGATACTGATTTCATCTTCTCCATCTCGAAGCCACATTTCTTCAAAATATCCTCTGCCATTCTGGCGCCGATAAGGCCATGATCCGTCTCGGGATCACTTTTCTCAATATACTTGCCAACATCATGCAATAAAGCTGCGGCTTCAAGAACATCCAGATCCACGCGGTTCTCGTTCTCAGTTTTCGCCATCCTTAAACAAATACGGTATACTCGTCTCACGTGTGACCAAGCATAAGGTCCAAGCTTGTTCGTCTGCTTTTTGGAGTATCTCTCGATGAGTTCAAGCTGTGATAGTTTCATAACCTCTATTTTGCCGAAATGCCATAATAAGACTTGGTCTGACATATAGAGGAAGACCAACGCGTTTCGTCTTTTGCGACAAGCTGTCTTAAGATAAGGTCAAAAACCAAGACTTGAAGAAGCGATCAAACGGGGCTGATAACGAGAAGTCAAGCACTGTGTCGGCATCTTCGTTGTTAACTCGTAATACGGTTCGTGGTTCAGAATCATCCTTACGTAATTCTTATTTCCGTAAAGCTAAAAAGGGAGAAGCGGAGATAGCTGAGCCTCAGAGGGTAAAATTAGGAAGAGGGAAAATCACCGGATGAACAAGAAGATTCTAGCAATGTTTATCGTCGTGACATTGTCGCTTTCAATGTATTCCCTAGCCTTACCGGTGCAAGCATCAAGTCCATCCAGCCCATCTAGCAAGTCTCTTCCAGACTACCAGCCAGTGGATTGGCGAAGTGGTCTGGCAGGAACAGTAGCAATGCCTACCGTGAACGCTGCGTCTGACTTACAGGAAACAGATGGCGCATACGCTGAGGCAAACGCTCTCGCCGTCGGAACGACTCCTCCAATTGGCACTAAGGTATACGATTATTACCTGAGATCGATAAGCAGAGGCACTCTGACTGGATCCCAACCTTATATGACACTCAGAGCTATATCAGGAAATGTTGAAGTCTGGACACAGGACTACCTATGGTTCCTACCTGGCGACCCAAGAAATGGCTACGTACTCAACCTGACGATTACTGACGAAATGTGCCAATATCTTGCAGACGAATTCAACAATATCATATACCCAACGGACACAAACTCCTTTGGAAAGCCCTTCGATAAAGATGGGACAAATACCATCTTTGAGCTATCGGGTTTCCCATCGTACTACTGGAACTGGATTAATACGACGAACCCACAGAGAGTCATACTGAAAGTTCTCAACATCCGCGATGCTAATTACTACGACCCGAACTACCCGTACTACACAATCGGATTCTACAGTCCAACTCAGTCATTGGTCTACTACAATAGGAACATGATCCACATTGACTGCTGGCAGTGGTGGCGAAGACTCGGTGCCGAAGGACAGCAATGGTTCCCTGATCATCCAGAACTCGTTGTCAACCGACCTCACACCTACGAGGGAACAGTCGCGCATGAATTCCAACACGATATCCACCAAGACTGGCAACCTGCTGGTGACCTATTCATGAATGAAGGCTGCAGCATGTACGCCGAGTACCTATGCGGCTTCGGAATAGATACGAACGATATCAACAGCTACTTTGCAACCCCAGACAATTCGCTGACGCAGTGGGGCGACCAAGGAGACATCAACATTCTCGCAGATTACGGTGCCGCCGAACTATGGGCACACTACCTGACTGACCACTACGGTGGAGTTGGCTTCCTTACGCAATACGTGCAGTCAGGCATCCCGGGGATCCAAGGCGTTGACTCCGTTTTGTCTAGTTTTGGATACAAGGTTAGGTTCGACGATGTGTACCACAACTGGAGACTTGCGAACCTGATCCGCTCAGACTTCCCAGGATGCGGAAAATACAACTACAAGAGCATAAACCTGAATGACCCAGCGATAACTCAAGTAGCGATGCATGACATCAATTGCTTGCCGGTTCCCTGGACCAGGGGCACAGACTTCGGAACGACAAAGACAATCTTGGGCTATGACACGGGTGTATCAATGATCGGGGCTTATGGCAGCGACTACATAAAATTCCAAGACTGGAGAAAGCTGGCACTTGTACAATTTAACGGAGATGACTCCTCCGTATTTGGCTGGACTTTCAATAGCACTGGTGGTTACTGGTGGTCAGGAAGTGCAGATCTATATAACGCGCTTCTCTTTGGCAAAGCTTATGTGGATCCATCAAATCCGGTTCTCACATTGGTTACAATGTATGGCGCAGAATCCTTCTGGGACTTCTGCTTCGTGCAAGTCTCAACAGACAATGGCAATACGTGGACATCACTGGCAAATGAGTACGCTACTTCAGATCACGACCCATCAGCGCATCCAGATATTGTCGCAAACCTCCCTGGACTCACAGACTATAACCCAGACTGGCCTAGTTGGACCACTATGACATTCGACCTGTCCTACTACTCAGGACAAAACGTCTTGATAGGATTCCGCTACATGACTGACTGGGCGACCACATACGAAGGATGGTTCATACAGGGCGCAAGCGTGAGCGGCAGCGCACTGACATTGACTCCAGTCTATCCTGACATAAACTTCCAGGTGACGCTCGTCTGCGCAATACAGACACGCTGTGGTACGATGTACGTTCCATACGACATGTGGCTCAATCACAAGACTGAGACAGGTTGGACCTTGGGATACGCTGGACAGATCAGCTACGTGATCATGATCGTCAGCCCGACTATGTCTAATGGTTGGGCAGACTACCAATTCAGTGTCACGCCTATCAGATTCCCGTGCTTCGGTTGCTTCAGAATCTTGTAGAGCAAAGAATGCACTGCAAGAACTTCCTCCTTTTTTTATGATGAAAGATGTGAACTGTTTAGACGATTAAGTAGCTCTTTCTGAGTTCAGAGAATGAAACTGGCTCAAGGCTTATCTCTCCATCTTGTAAAGGTCATATAACGTCTCTTCCGCACTGAGCGGCCAAGAGGGGACACTCCACCGCAAAACATTTTTCTTGTACGACCTAGCGCATATCTGAAGAGAATCAAAATGAAAAAACTTGGAAAAGTAGTGATGGGCCCGGTGGGATTCGAACCCACGATCTTACCGAAGAGGCAATCGCCTAGCCGATTACCCTAACTCTTACGGCTGTCTCAGGCTTTGTACAAAGCGTGGTCGTATAAGGCCTTCGCGGCGACGGCTGTCGCCATCAACTGTCGCTTTGTCTGGACAAAGGGAACAAACGAAAGTATGATCCCAAAGTAAGCCAGGCTAAGCCACGGGCCCTATGGCATTGTTTTTCTCTCTGTTTAGTTGGTGTTATTAAGTTTTCTTTCGTCGGAACGCTACCTGAATCTTCTCATCTTGATATTTGAATTCGCCTTTAGCGTCGTAGTCTTTGAGTTCTTCTGGCATTTCCCCAAGTCCCTCTATTTTCACCGCTCCAATCTTGCTCTTGATTTGTTGTTCTTGTTTCTCGAGCCCTTCGAGTATTTGTTTGTCCTTGCTCGCTACTACTAGCTCTATCTTGTCGGTCACAATGTATCCATATTTCTTTCTGAGTGATTGAACTTGTCGCGTGAAGTCTTTTGCGAGTCTTTCTGATTCAAGTTCTTCAGTGGTTGATACGTCAAGGTATATCGTGCATGTCGAGGTTTCCTTTTCTCTCAGGTCCTCAGTCTTGTCCTTTGCCAAGAGTTTGCTGAGGATATGTACTTCTTTGACACTTGCTTGGTCTCTTACAACTTCCAGGAGCTCACGTATGTCGACCCATTCTTTTTCCTTGGGAACTATCACAAGTCTCCTGCAAGGCCACCTTAGTTTTACTTTTGCTTCCTGTCTTATTGCCAGTGTTCCTTCGACTATTTCCCGCACGTGGTCCATCTTTGCTTCAAGGTCAGTGTTTATTAGTTCTTCTGAGTGCTTTGGCCACTCGCAAAGATGCACGCTTTCTGGTGGATTCGCCATGGTCGGTCTGACAAGCGACTGGTACAAAGCCTCAGCGAGTATGGGAGTTATTGGCGCGAGTATGTAAGTCAGTTTCTCGAGGACATTGAATAATGTGTTGAGTGCCGCTGTCTTGCTTGGGCCTGAAGTCGTGACCCATGTCCTTGCTCGGATTAATCTTATGTACCACCTGCTCAAATCCTTGACAATCAGATCCTGCAGTAGCCTCGTCACAGTGGGTATCTGGTAGCCATCCAGTTCGTTGGTTATCTGTTTGACCACGGAGTTTGTGCGCGAGAGTATCCACTTATCTTCTGGCAGAAGCTGAACTTTTGTGCTCCTGACCTTGCCAGGATTGAATCCAGCCTCAGCCATGAACGTTGATGCGAATACGTAGACGTTCCAAGTAATGTTTAAGAACCTCTCCGTGTCCGCGACATCCTTCCAATTAAAGCGTATATCTTCGCCTGGTGGCGCCGATTTGGAGACATAGAACCTATATGATTCGACGCCGTGTTTTGGTATGACTTCTGATGGTTCAATATAGTTACCGAGCGACTTGTGCATTTCCCGTCCTTGTTCATCGCACATGAATCCATGCATGTAAACTGATTTGTATGGCCACCTGCCGTACGCAACCATGCTTGAGCACATGAGCGAATTGAACCATCCCCTTATCTGTTCCTTCCCTTCAATTATGAAATCCAGTTCCTTCCAGTCATCATAGTCTGCCATTCCGGTTGTGACGGGTAGCGTAGCCCATATGCATGATCCACTGTCAAGCCAAACATCTAAGACATCGGATATTCTACGCTTCGTACCTTTTCCATGGCACTGTTCACATTTCCAGGTTGCTTCGTCAACCCAAGGTCTGTGGAGCTCCTTTGGTGTTTTGCCAGATTTTGCGACAAGTTCCTGCTTTGAACCAAGAACCTCCACATGCCCACACTTGTCACAGATCCACATGGGTAAGGGGGCTCCCCAGTATCTCTGTCGAGATATGCACCAGTCCTGTAGTCCATCAATCCAGTTCTTGAACCACTGGTGGCCAGCCCAGTCAGGAACCCATGATGTTTCACTGTTCATTTTGTGCATTTCATCCTTTAAGCTGACCACTTTTATGAACCATTGGCTTGTGGCTTGGAACAGAAGCGGGCTCTTGCACCTCCAGCAATGAGCATATTCATGCTCTATGGTGCCCTTGTATACTAGTAGCCCTTTGTGCTCCAAGTCGTTGATTATGAGCTCGTCAGCTTTCTTGGGGAACATGCCTGCATATTTGCCGCCTTCAGACGAAAACTTAGAAACATCCAAAGGTGAGAACGGAGGCAAGCCGTTCTGCTTTCCCACTTCGAAGTCTTCAGGTCCGTGCCCTGGCGCACAATGAACCAACCCGGTTCCCTGTTCAAGAGTCACGTAGTCAGCGCTAAGAACAACAGTATGTGCTTTCTTGTACTTCTTGTCGAGTTCAGCTTGAATCGGGACCTCCTGTACTAAGGGGTGCTCATATTTCAATCCCTCGAGATCCATTCCCTTGAATTCTTCGAGAACCTCAAAGTTCTTTTCGAACACGCCTTGCAGCAAGGTTGTTGCCATAGCTTTGGCTATTACCCAAACCTCGGTCCCAACCTTTGCCTTAACATACTCGAAGTCCGGGTGAACCATAACTGCCAAGTTGGCTGGCAATGTCCACGGTGTAGTAGTCCACACTAACAAAAATTCATTTGGTCTTGACTTAATCTTGAACTTCACGAATATTGAAACGTCGGTGACGGTGTGATATTCATGCTCGTGTCTCGCGAGCGCCGTCTCACATCTTGGGCAGACTTCGAGAACCTTCACTCCTCTATACACGTAGCCCCTATCATAGGCAAGTTTGATTGTCTTCCATATTCCTTCTATGTATGAATCGCTCAGCGTCATGTAGGGTTTCTTCCAATCCATCCAAACTCCAAGCTCACTGAATTGCTGACTCATCGTATCTAAGTTGCTAAGCGCGAACTCTCTACATTTCTCTACGAACTTGACGACATTCGTCTCTATTTCCTTCTTGCTTTTGATATTCAGCTCCTGCTCCACTTTGACTTCTATAGGTAGCCCATGCATATCGTATCCAGGTGTGTCGTTTACCTCAAATCCTCTCATCCTCTTGAATCGCAGGACTATGTCTTTCATTATCTTGTTCCAAGCTGTCCCCAAGTGGATCGAACCGGTGGTGTACGGCGGTCCATCTATGAAGTTGAAGCGAGGTTTTCCTTTCAGCTTCTCCTTTGCTTTCTCGTATATCTTGTTGACACGCCACTCTTCCAAGGTTCTCTGCTCAAGCTCTCGAAGCGAAAGCTGTTTTGGAATCTCCTTGACTGCCACTTTTATCTCTCCGAATAAGACTGAATTGACGAGTTCGCTCGCTCACATGTTGCGTTAACCGCTATGAGTTAGAAGAAATGATAAATGATTCAGATCATTTAAACTAGAGTACAAGAACATGCTGGTCCTAATGTGATTCAACATAGTTTTATTTTAAGGTTTCTTGGGCAAGAGAATCTGCCCAGTTTCTGATTAAGACAAATGGTACGCCGAACACACGTGACCGGGTTGCAATGGAAAGCTAAAACCCAATACATCAATCAGGCAATGCTCTGAACTGAGCGGATTATCCGGTGTAATATGCCTTGGCATGTCCGCGCCAACTGCTTCTTTACAGGAACGCAGAGTGCAAGCCCACGCTCTTTAGAGGTGGGTTTCAACGGTTCCTTAAATACGTCATCCGAGAATAGTTGCTTATGCTGAGGACTTCAACTGCCCTGTTGAGACCCACCCAGTGTGTAGAGGCGAAGCTCCGCGAATATGCCGAGCAGTCAGCCACTCTATGGAACACCGCGAACTACGAGAGGAGAAGAGCCAACCATCAGCATGCGAAGATGCCGTCATATGCCGGCCAGTGCAAAGCCCTCAAGGACACCGAAGCATTCAGGAAACTCGGCACATGCAAGGCCCAAGCACTGCTAGCAAAGCTTGATGAAGCGTGGCGGAGCTACTACGCCCTCTTGAGACTCAAGAAGAGTGGGAAGCTGCCGCCACACATCCGCAGCGTGGCTCCACCGAGGTACAGGAAGAGAAACGGGAAACGAGAGACGACAGTATTCTACGTGAGGAATGATGGTTGGAGTGCTAACGTTAATGAAATCTCGATGGGCAGGGGCACCAGGGTTCCTTACCGGTGCGGGGATTTGTGGGTGGGAAAGCAGGGGAGGCTCGAGGTGTGGAGAGATGAGTTCAGCAGGAATTGGTATGCTCACGTTCCAGTCGAGGTTCCCTGGGAGCCTCCGAGTCGAATCGACGCATGTAGGAAGGCGTCCCTGGATGTGGGCGTATGTAACCTCGCAGCACTCCACATGGAAGGAGAGCGACCAACGATCTTCTCGGGTCGGGCAGTTCTCTCAGACTGGGTGTACCACACGAAGAAGATAGCCTCCAGGCAGTCGAATCTTCCTTGGGGAAGGCACACGTCCAAGCACATTGGGCTGCAGTTCAGGATGAGGCAGCGGAGGCTCAGACACGCCATATACGCCATGGCGAGGACAATCTTCTTACTCCTGGAGGAGAAGGGATTTGGAGAGCTGTACGTTGGCGACCTTAATGGGATCAGGAGGCAACCTACCCGCGGTAGGAGGGTGGATCAGAAGGTGCACAACTTCTGGGCATTCGACCTCATTTGGAGGCGGCTGGTTGAGCTTGGGGAAGAGTATGGCATAGCGGTCAGGAAAGTGCCTGAGAGAGGCACATCCAGGACGTGCTGCCTGTGCGGAAAACAGCATGGGAGCAGAGTCAAGAGGGGCCTAACGGTTTGCCATGAAATGCATAGAAGTCTTAATGCAGATGTTAACGGCGCTGTGAACTTGTTGAAGGTAGCCGTGAACAGGTTTCCCTCATCACTCATTCAAGGTGCGGGTGGAGGGGATACCAGCGGTAGCGGGCTCATGGCAGAGCCCTTGCTCCTGAGGTGGAACTACCATGAATGGGTCATGAAATCTCAAAGGGAAGCAAGAATCCCACACCGTTCATGGGTGGGAGTGTCAAATTCGAATACAAAAAAGGTAGTCAAAGCAGAATAAGTGTTCTTACACTGCTCGAACCGTGTATTTTAGCTTATAGGGATATAAAGTAGACTTTCCTAGATTTACATCCGCATTTATCGCATCGCCATGTTTCAATGAGTGCGTATCCATTGTATTTGCGACTACGCAGGACCATTTTGTCGTCGCACTCAGAACACTTCATTGCCATTATGAATCCTTCTCCCGCACTTAGCGGGGACTCTACAAATCAAATATAGGTATCGTTACTAGAGAAGTGGTTTAGATATAAGTTTTATGCACATGAGATATGAAATAGTTAAACGGAATTTTGCATATCTGTGAATTTTCTCTAATGTATCAATTCATTTATTATCTAAGGATGAAAAACAATTACCGGGAGAGCTGGTGATTTCATCGTGTCATCCGAGTCGCAGAATCAAGCGCTGAGAACGATCATAAATGAAATGATTAGTGGAAAAATCAAGAGTAGGAAGGAACTAGACAAACTGAAGGCAAGAGTCTGTTCTGAGTACTCTTTAAGCTTAATGCCTCGGAACGCAGACATTCTGGCTGCGGCTTCTCCTGAAGAAGCGAAAGCACTGTTGCCAATTCTCAGGACGAAGCCTTCTAGGACCTATTCGGGAATAGCAATAGTTGCCGTCATGGCGAAGCCCTATCCTTGTCCTAAGGAATCACCTTGCGTCTATTGTCCTGGAGGCATAAGCTCCCCGTTTGGAGATACTCCCCAAAGCTATACTGGCCATGAACCAGCAACCATGAGAGCGATTCAAAACAACTTCGACCCTGAGAGACAAGTCGTGAATAGACTGAGTCAACTGAGAGCGCTTGGACACAACACCGACAAAGTTGAACTCATAATCATGGGCGGAACTTTTCCATCAATGCCATTAGATTACCAGGAATTCTTCATTCAAAAGTGTCTAGACGGCATCACTGGAAGAGACTCATCAAACTTGGAAGAGGCACAGAGGCTCGCGGAAATCTCACCCACGAGAAACACGGGCATAACTGTTGAGACCCGTCCAGATTATGCACGCTGTGAGCAGATAGATCAGATGCTCAAGATGGGGGTGACGAGAGTTGAACTTGGCGTCCAGACAGTCTATGACGACATATACAAGCTCGTGAATCGTGGACACACAGTCCAAGACGTTGTGACGGCGACCAGACTTCTGAAGGATGCTGGACTCAAAGTTGTTTATCATATGATGCCTGGACTTCCAGGAAGCAACTTTGAGAAAGACCTCGAAGCATTCAGAACTATCTTTTCAGATCCTCGCTTCAAGCCAGATATGCTGAAAATATATCCGACCTTAGTCGTGAAAGGTACCAAGTTATACGATCTGTGGAAAGAGGGGAAATACAAGCCATATGATACTAATGAATGCGTCAAATTGCTGGTTGAGATCTCACATATTATCCCACGGTGGGTGCGTGTACAAAGGATGCAACGAGATATTCCAGCCAAGTTGATTGAAGCGGGACCGAAAAGAAGCGATCTTCACAGCCTCGTTCAGAAAACTTTGATCACGATGGCGAAACGTTGCCCATGCATTCGGTGCCGAGAAGTGCAACGCGTTCATGAAACACTTGGATTGGAGCCAAATCCTTTTGATGTACACATTATCTATCTTCTTCATGAAGCGTCCGATGGCAATGAATTCTTCATTAGTTGCGAAGACGTTTACCAAGACATCCTGCTAGGTTTTCTAAGACTTAGAATCCCGTCTGAGAAGGCATATCGACCAGAAATCAAGGAGATGTCTTCAGCAATCGTGAGGGAGCTTCACGTGTACGGACCTGCGGTTAGGATAGGTTATTCTCCAAGTGACGGTGAGTGGCAGCACAGAGGAGTCGGTACACTTCTGCTCGAGAAAGCTGAGACACTAGCAAAAGAGCAATTCGACATAAGGAAAGTGCTAGTAACCAGCGCCATCGGCGTAAGAGAATACTACAAGAAGTTCGGATATTCAAGAGATGGATCATACGTCTCGAAGAGGCTACTGGCTTAGGGACCAGAATGATCATTGTGGCTCAGAGCACCAGCCAGCTGGACCGTTATGCTAAATTACAGTTCGCCTAATACTTTTCAATGACTCTCAACACTCGATATCTATGTGATTATTCGCTAAAATGGCAGGTGTATTGAAATATCACAAGCTGAAGATTCTGCATGGTCAAGGGCAAAGGAAGCATTCAATGAATGGCGTGAATTCGAGATCAATGAGTACGCTCCGCAAACAGCTTACTTCTCCCAAGATGAGGCTCGAACGCTTACGAGAACCGCGTATGCAAAGTGGCTCAGAGAGATGGAAGAGATGCATTTGCCTGACCGCCTCAGGAAAAGCGAGAGATTCTCTACTTCCCTCGCAGAGTTTAGAGATGCCATAGGCGCGACGGACTATGGCACTTCGACTGTAGAAATTGTTGAAGGATTAATGAAAGCTTCCAGACAAACAACTGAGTCGATTGCTGCAGTTCTAGATGCCGCTTCTCAGCTAAGACACGCCTTTGTAGAGGAAAACCAAAGTGAATCAAAGGAATGGTACATGACGATAGTGGACAGAGAAGAGGAACTTCGCAGACTCATCACAATAATATCTGAGGGATTAAGCAAAGTGGACGAGCTTGTAGGTCTTCGCGAAGACCATTAGATGATTTTAAGAACTTAGCTCATCTATATCTGTGACATTCCTTGCTTTCAGATTGGGACTCAGAAGAACTCCCTTCAATTGAAGAACATGATTGCCGGAGGTGGAGGAAGCATTAGAGTCGTTGTTCTAGGAGCAGGAGCTCTTGGTTCTCTCGTCGGCGGTCAGTTAGCAGAATCGGGTTGTGACGTCACCCTCATCGCGAGGAGAAGCCACGCAGAAACAATAAAAGAGAAGGGTTTGACCATCAAGGGACCACGAGGTACAAAGGTAGTTGAAGTAAAAGCTACTGATGACTCCACGAAAATCAGAAGCGCGGACACCCTCGTTCTGACAACAAAGACCAAGGATACGGTTGACGCACTTGACAGCATTTCTCATCTATCATCTTCTCTCCGACTGTCTTTTTCACTGCAGAATGGACTGACCAAGAACGTCCACCTGATAGAGAAGTTTGGACAAGGGAAAGTCATAGGAGCAGCCACCACTGAAGGCGTTACACTGACAAACTACGGGGAGATTGAACACACCGCACCTGGAGTAACATTTTTCGGGGCGTTGGGTGGAGAAAGCGATACCCATGGCGCCGAGGACTCTGAGAAAATGGTCAACCTCTTTAATAACGCGGGGCTGAGGGCGGAGGTTGCAGACGACATACGATCAGTAGAGTGGGGCAAACTGATTCGGATGGCTTCAGGAGCGATATTGTCAATTTTAACTAAGCTTGAGTTGCACAAGATTCTGAAGAACTTCGACCTCGCATGGTGCTATGTGCAACTTATGAGAGAATTCGGGGAAATCGCCAAGGCAGACGGAGTCACACTCAAAGATCACCCTCAGATGCCAGTCCAATCTCTTATCGATCCACCTATTGAGGATGCCGTCAGAATAGTTGTCGCCAATGGAAAAGGACTCGAACGCGCAGGAATGACGCGGGTAAAGGTCTCAGCTCTCCAAGATGTTGAGCGGGGAAGAAAGACCGAAGTAGATGATCTACTAGGAAACCCTCTCTTACTCGCTAGGAAACTGAATGTGAAGACTCCCACTTTGGACTATCTGTATAGACTAATCAAGGGGTTAGACTCGTATCTGTTATAGTCAGACATCAGAATAACATGGATATCGCTGAGGAAGAAGTATGAAGAGTATTGATGTTATTGGTCTGGGCGCGCTGTTAGTTGACAGAGTCGCTTCTGTTGAGTACTTTCCCTCAGTAGATGGAGAGACCTTCGTAGAAGGACTTGAAGTTCGTGCTGGCGGCTCCGCTGCAAACTTCGCGGTTGCATGCTCCAGACTCGGGATGAAATCAGGCTTTATTGGGGTAGTAGGTGATGACTCCGAAGGTCGGTTCTTACTTGAAGATTTGAGAAAAGAGAATGTCGACACGAGCAGAGTGATTACGACAAAGACGCATCCAACCGGTCAAGTCTATGTGGCATTAGATAAAGAAGGGAGACGGATGATGTTTGCGTACAGCGGAGCCGCAAATGAACTCAGTGAAGAACACATCAACAAAGACTACATTTCATCATCCAAGTTCCTGCATATCGCCGACCTCAAGAGTATTGAACCTCTGGAAGCTGCTGCCAAAGTTGCCCAAAACGTCGAGACGAGAGTCTCCATTAATCCGGGTGAATTGATAGCTGTCCAAGGGTTCGACAAGATCAAGAAGTTGCTCTCAAACACGGATGTCTTTGTTTCATCGCGAGGAGAACTTAAACAGATCTTTGGGTCAGAGAACATTGAATTCGCGGTTAGAAAACTCTTGAAGTCTGGACCAGAAGTTGTTGTGGTGACACTCGGGCCCGAAGGATGCATGATAACGGATTCCAGCCTCAAAGTTGATAGAGTCTCAGCCTTCAAGTCAACTGTTGTTGATACAACTGGAGCAGGTGACGCCTTCAGCGCGGGACTCCTGACAGCCTTAGTCGAAGGGAGAAGCTTGGTCAAAGCAGCTGAATTCGCAAATGCAGTAGCAGCCATTAAAGTATCCCAATTGGGAGCGAGATCTCTGCCAACTCGACAAGAAGTGGAAGACTTCCTGTCAAAGCAGAGACCATAACTGAAAAGACTCTCCCATCAACTATTATCCATGTGGATGCGGATGGAAGTTGGCGAAAAGATGCGTCGTGTGCCTTGATGTTGAAGGACCAATAATAAACCCCGCCTTCGACTTCGCATGGTTGACCATAGAGCATCTCGGCAATGATGATAGGTTGAAGATCTTGAGTGATAGAGTCAAGGTCTTCGATGAATATGACGATTACAGATGGAAACATGAACGAGATGTAGAGGGTCACTCAACAGGTACGACGCCGGTAATAGCTTCATTGCTTGCCATCGCTCAGGGTCTCAAGAATGACTCCCTGCTAAGCCTAGCAAGCAACTACTTGAAATTCACGCCTGGTGCACCGCAACTGATTAAATGGCTAATAGAAGAGAAGGGGATTGAACCATACTTCATCTCAAGCGCTCATCCCGCAGCCATAATTCCGGTCGCATACAGACTCGGAATTCCATCCTCACACGTTTTCTGTAACGGATACCAACTGACGAAAAAAAAGGCTGAAAGATACGATACCGAGAGAATGCAGAAAACCCTTGGCACTGAAGGAGTTCTGAAAAGAGAAATCCATGACAGGTTCCCCTATGAGAGACACTCTGGTTCAAAAATCCTCAACGAATTCCTGGACAATTACTTGGATGTCTGCATCAAGATGGGCAAATTGTATGCGGCAGGCAATGCCAGCGAGCATGCTTTCCAAACAATGAAAAGTAGACAGCAAGAACTCCTTGCGTTAGTCGGAAGTAAAGAAGAGCTGCTTGCAGAGGATCTATGGTACCTTCTCTACTCTGAATTTGGAGTCATGGGAGCACACAGAAAGAAAGTATCGCTAATGTCAATCGAGAAACGTGAAAACGTGAAAAAAGATGACCTTGTCTACATAGGTGATAGTATTGTGGACGCCGACCCCCTAACGCATGCGGGTCACGGCATATCAATCAACTGCACAAACAGAGAAGCTCTCCTCTCATCAAGAATCAATACGGCAACACCCAGCATGATGTCACTTACTCATGTAATCGAATTCGCGATTTCAAACAAACTATTAACCAATGAATCGAAAGAGACCCTTCAGAAGGAGTTGAACAAGGATCTCCCATACGAAGAAAAAGCGACCCCTCAAGTGAGAGTATTCACCTCAAAAGAGATCAGGGAGAACTTGGACTTGGTAACACGAGTCAACAGGACCTGCAAGGACTACGTCAAGAAGCTCTGACACAGGAACCCTTCTATCACAGTTTTGCTCGATAGTCCTTGAGTTTGTTAGCAAGTTGCTTGTCTTTCAACGCAAGTATCTCTACGGCTAAGAGAGCTGCATTTTGAGTTCCGTCGATGGCGACGCATGCTACAGGGACACCTTTGGGCATCTGAACTATGGACAGAAGAGAATCTAGACCTCCCAGCTTAGCCGAGACGGGGACTCCGATCACGGGCTTGGTTGTTCTGGCCGCTATGGCTCCAGGCAGATGAGCCGCTAAACCGGCGATAGCGATGAAGATTTCTATAGAATCCGATTTCTCAACGTACTCTTTTAGGGTCTCAGGATTTCTATGAGCTGATATTACCTTCAAATCATACGGGATGCCAAAATCATCAAGAACCTTTGTAGCATTCTTTGAAACCTCTTCATCTGATTTCGAGCCAATCACGATAGCCACTTTGGCTCCCTGTGACATGATTCAACATCTCCGAGACGACACTGAGTTCATTCATTGACTGCTTTTCTTCAAGTCAGACTACAAATGGTTAATTCATTCACAGCATAAAAAGGAATATGGTAACATAGCATTCGCGGTAAGCAAGATTTAAATGCAAGCTCTGTGCTAAATAGTCGGTGGATTCCTCGTCGATTGAACCGAGGTAAACGTGAGTTCACCCAGAGAAAGGTGTCTAATAGCAGTATGTCGGTGGTCTCACCGTTCCCTGACTGCTTTCTCGCTGACCGAGATTTAAAGGGGGTCTTTTCACGAGCACCGATTTTGATGTCGCCATTGTAGGCGCTGGCGCTGCCGGTCTACTTGCAGCATATGAACTATCAGAAAAAAGCAAGATGAAGATAGTCATAGTTGAAATGGGCAACGATGTTGAAAAAAGAAACTGTCCAGCAAGAGTATACACCATATGCACGAAATGTAAGCCGTGCAACATTCTATGTGGCGTGGGCGGTGCGGGAACCTTCTCAAGTGGGTTACTCAACCTAAACCCGTACATTGGCGGCGACCTGACTGAATTCACAGAAACCGAGGGCGAAGCGTGGGATCTTGTGAAGCAGGTCGATAGCGTATTCAAGGAAAACGGCGCTCCGGACAAGATGTTTGACCCCAGCAAAGAGGGTATTGAAGAACTGAGCCGTAAGGCTGCTTCAGCAGGGCTCCGATTCATACCGACAACCCAACGCTTAATAGGTACAGACAATGCGCCCCAAGTTATAAGTAACATAAAAAAGACACTTGAGAGTAGAGGCGTGAGGTTCAAGCTGAGGGCTAAAGTAGATGAAGTTCAGAATCACACATTATTACTGAAGCAAGGAGAAAAAGTGTCAGCTAAGTACATTTTGCTCGCTCCTGGGAGATCTGGAATGGAATGGGTTGCGGAGCAGATGGAGAAGCTGAAAGTCAAAACAAGGTTCGAACCCCTAGACATAGGCGTCAGAGTTGAAGTCCCAGCCACAATAATGGAGCCGATCTGTAGCATACAGAGAGACCCCAAATTCCACATATACACTCACACTTATGACGACTTCATAAGAACATTCTGCGTTAATCACCAAGGCTATGTCGTACAAGAGGTGTACGAGGATCATGTTTGTGTCAACGGTCACTCTTCGCTATCAGACAAATCTGATGGCACAAACTTCGCTTTCCTTGCGAGAATTATCCTAACCCAGCCATTTGAAGACACGACAGCGTACGGCAGATCAATAGGAAAACAGGCGACATTACTCGGAGGAGGCAAGCCTCTAGTGCAGCGCTTAGGTGACCTCAGAGGCGGAAGAAGGTCAACGTGGGAGCGAATTACGAGGAGCGCCGTTCGACCGACACTTAGGGACGTCACACCAGGAGACATAGCAATGGCAATGCCTCACAGAATAGTCACAGATATAGTCGAGGGTCTAGAAAAACTGGATGAGCTTATACCCGGCGTAGCAAGCGATCCAACACTTCTGTACGCACCAGAGATCAAGTATAGCGCCAAGCGAGTACTAACGAACAAAGGTTTGGAAACTGAGATACCGAACCTTTTCGTGGCTGGAGACGGAGTGGGAGTATCGAGAGGAATAGTAAGCGCAGGGGCAACAGGTCTCGTAGTGGCGCGAAGCATTCTGAAGAAAGCAGGTCTATCTTAAGGAATCGCTTAAGGGCGTCCCGACGAACCCCAGCAAAGATTTATCTCCGTCTATCCTTCTTGGAACTTCGCTAAAAATATAGCGTGAGGAGCTTGCTAACTGTGAGTGAAGATGAGGAGACTGCGAGTGAAGGTGACGAGTGGACATACTCAAAGGCAGGAGTGGACTTGGACGAGGATGAGAAAGCCATCTCAGAAATATGGAAACTCGTCGGCACGACCTTCAAGTTCCGCAGATCGAAGAACGGACAACCTCTGAACATAAAGAGACACTATGCAGGGCTGATCGACATAGGTGCAGGAGACAAGCTTGTCGCAGTTCACGCTGACAACGTAGGCACCAAGGTACTTGTAGCCCAGCTCCTTGAGAAATATGACACAGTTGGAATAGATCTTGTTGCCATGAATGTGAACGACTTGGTGTGCGTCGGCGCAGAACCAATCGCGCTGGTCGACTATTTAGCAGTCGAGAAATATGACACCAACCTGATAAGAGAGATCGTATCGGGCATCGTTGAGGGCGCCCGAAGGGCAAGTATTGCCATAGTTGGCGGCGAGACAGCTTCGGTTCCGGATATCATACGCGGGGCACGCATTGGAGTTGGATTCGATCTCGCGGGAACAACCATCGGAATAGTCGACAGAAAATCGGTGATCTTGGGGGGGAAGATGAGGCAGGGGGACATTGTAGTGGGACTGGCAAGCTCCGGGATTCACAGTAACGGACTCACAATGGCGAGAAAAGTCCTACTTGAGACATCCAAACTGACAGTTGACGACAGTCTGCCTGGTTCGGAGTTTGGAGTCGGTGAGGAACTCCTAATGCCAACAAAAATCTACTCCCCAGAAGTCCTCGAAGTCATCAAGGAGACTGAGGTACATGGGCTTGCTCACATAACTGGAGGGGCATTTACCAAGCTTAGAAGAATAGGTCAATATGCACACGTTGGATTCAAACTGGACAAGATGCCCAAACCGCAATACATCTTCGAAGCAATAGCAAAGTTAGGACTGGTAAGCGAAGAGGAAATGTATAGAACATTCAATATGGGGATAGGCTTCTGCATAGTCACACCAAAAAGTCAGGTTGAAGAAGTATCAGCCATCTGCGAAAAGCATGACACGAAAGCTATTGCCATCGGCGAATTGACAAAGGAAGAAACAATAGCGATTAGAACAAACAAAGGCTCAGCGTTGAAGTATTGATTCCAACCCTATTGATCAATCGGACAAGGCAAAGCGCTTCTGCAGAGTTAACTAGGTTGCTTCGCGGCGCTCAAAAGATTTTAAATAGGATTAGAGATGACTCTAACTTAGAGTTTTTGAACCAAAAGCCGCGAGAAAAGGGGTTTGCGTTTAACAATGATAAATAGAGAAGAGATCTGGCAGATCGTCGATGATTACAACTCGAAGAAGATAGCTGTTGGCAGTATCGGTTCACATAGCGCATTGGACATACTCGACGGCGCTAAGGATGAAGGATTTCAAACATATGCTTGGTGTGAAAAAGGACGAGAGGAACCATACACACGTTTCTTCAAAAGCCAATACATCAAAGGAAAGCTAACCAAGGGCTGTGTCGACAACACAATCGTGTTAGAGAAATTCAAGCAAATGCTCGAACAGCAAGACTACATGAGAAACAACAACATCATGATAGTGCCAAACCGTGCTTTCACAGTCTACGTAGGAGAGACTGAGATTGAGGAGCAATTCAAGATCCCAATCCTCGGAAGCAGGAACATGTTGAGGATAGAGGAGCGCGGAAAAAGGGGAGAGATCGAAGAAGGAAAGATCTCAGACTACTACTCGCTATGTGAAGCTGCAGGAATAGCAACACCAAAGAAACTCGACTCGCCAGATGAGATCGAGAAATCCGGACTAGCCATGGTGAAGCTAAAACATAAGCAAATGCATCTTGAAAGAGGATTCTTCACAGCGTCGAGTCGCAAAGAGTTCGACGAAAAAGCCGGTCGACTACTGCAACGCGACATAATCACCAAAGATGACCTCGACAAAGCCAGAATCGAGCAATACATTCTTGGACCAGTAATGAATTTTGACTTTTTCTACAGCCCAGTCAGCGCTAAACTCAACGAAGAACCACTCGAACTGCTCGGAATAGACTGGAGATTTGAAAGCAATCTCGACGGATTAGTGAGGCTGCCCGCAGCTCAGCAACTTGAGATTAGCGAAAAAATGAGAGACCCACTCTACGTAGTCGTCGGACACAACTCATGCACAGTCAGAGAATCAATACTGAGATTCGTATTCGAAATGGGAGAGAAGTTCCAGAAAGCTACACAGCAACACATGGCACCCGGCATGATCGGAGCCTTCTGCCTGCAAACAATAATCACTCCAGAAATGAAGCCAGTGGTATACGACGTAGCTTTCAGAATAGGCGGCGGAACCAACGTCCACGGATGGGTTGGACACAACTACGGCAACTTGCTGTGGCGACAACGAATGTCATCTGGACGGAGAACAGCATTAGAACTAAGACGAGCGATAGAGGAAGACCTACTGCATGAGATTCTCACATAATAGGTAGGACAAATCATACTCCTTTTTTTCTTGTGCATCTCACTAAGAGATGCTCCTACGGTCAGTCACTTCAAGATTGACAAGAGAGCTTCCTTAAGCATGGGAACCGTTTCATAATTTCTGAGATCTTCTGGATTGATCCATTTGTACTCGTCATGCTCCCAATCGATTCTAACTTCATTCGTTTTGCTATTGAAGAGAAATGGGTAAACGATCCAATTCAGATTGCTCTCGCTGTCAGCAACACTGATCGGCTCACCTTTCCTAACTAGTTCGACATCTTCTCTCAGAAGACCAACTTCTTCACTCAACTCCCTGAATGCCCTGTCCAGTGGATCTTCTCCTTTCTCAAGGTATCCACTGACAGCAGCCCAGCGGCCACCGTAAGTGCGAACCTTTTGGCTGCGCTTCAGGATTAGAACCTTCCCCTTGCAGGTCACAAAACATGACACAACCTTGAAAGCCTCCCTTCGCATTAGGTGCCACCCTCCTCTGGTAACCGATTCTTCTTACGAAGATTTCTCAATAATATGAATGGTTCGCGGCAACTCGCCTTCGGAGATCTTATAGACAGACCCAACTCTAAACGTGAACTTTGAGGCCGCCTTCTCTATGATCTCGGGGTAGGGCGTGACTATCGCGATCCTACCTTTGCTTGATAAGACTCTATGAGCTACTTCAAAGATTGAGTCATAGAACTTCTTCAATTCTGTCTGCACTGGTCGAGCTATGCCGTAAGGCGGATTGACAGCTATCATGTCAGCTTCGATTCCCTTGCTTGGAAGGTCAGCTATGTCACTAACGAAGAATCTCACTTTGTCCGCTACACCCATCGCTTCGGCATTTCTCGAAGCACACGACACGTAGTCACCTGAGACATCTGAACCGGCTATCTTCAGTTCTCTCCACTCAAGTGCCGCCATAATTGGTATTGTTCCACAGCCACACATCGGGTCAAGTAGTTGCTCGTCTCCTTGAGGAGAGGACAATCTGATCATACAGTACGCTATTGGTGGAAGTAGTGCTGTTGGGTGCGTTTCAAGTTTCTTTTGGATGTTCCCAGGTCTTATGTGAAGGTCGATCGCTGCAATCACCGCCTTCCTGAGCAGGTTGATTCTCAATATCGTATCGCAGTCCTTCAAGCTACACTCAGCATTGAGTTTCTCGCGGATTCTTTTCGAGAAAGCTCCTTGTATCACTCTCTGGCTAAACTTCTTGTTGGTTGAATAAGCTGATACAGAAATCCTTCGAGCGTGAGGCGCGTAACTGGGGATGGCTTCTACCGTCGCATCGGCGAAATGATCTATGGAGAACCTCTCAGTGTAAGTTTCGTCATGAAGAAGCATGTATGCTTCGCTTATGGATCTTAATCTCCTTACATCAGGAAAAGAACTGTCTTTGACTTCACACCTAAGCCAGCCGTGAGGACCGTACGGGGAAAAGACCAACTTAGCCAAATTCAGTTTCTCAAGAATCTCCTCTGAAGCGACCTTCTCCAGTCCTTTTATGGTCTTAAACAAGATCCTCAATGTCACCAAAAGCACTCACCGGAAGGAGTTGCATACATGAATCTGCATGATTGACTCCGCTCTCAAAACGAAATCGCCCTTTTAGCTTAGATCCTCTGCCTCATAACGACTCAATTAATGAGAACAAATTAAAAAGACTTTACGTCTGATACTCTTCGTTTAGTTCCACAGTGTGAAACTCCAGAAACCCGCTTTACCTGAGATTGGTGATCACTCGGCTTGTCTTCTAAGTCCTCCGTCAAGAGAGAAGTAAGGTCAACCTTCGACTTCATATCGCATGATTACGACAAGCTCCGCAGTCGCGTCTGGGAAGACCTAACCGACTTCACTAAAGAGTGTCTATTCCCTCTCACAGTCAACAAAAGTGATCTGATTCTGGACTTGGCTTGTGGAAATGCGCGACATGCGATCTATTTCACACAAAAATACGAGCTCAGAGGAATAGCCATTGATTTCTCCTCACAGCTTCTAAAACTCGCGAAGAAGAGACTTGAATCATCCAGTGCGAAACACACAATTGCACTCATAAACAGCGATGCATCAAACATACCACTTAGAAAGAACTCTCTGAGTGCTGCTCTGTATATCGCAGCTATTCACCATCTTCCTGCGGGTTCTGAGCGGGCGAAGTCACTGAGCGAGGTTCGGAGGGTTCTCTTCCCCGGCGGAAGGGCCATCGTAACCGTGTGGCGCAAGTGGCAGAGAAGGTTCGCTTCCTATTTCCTGAAGAAGCACCTCAGGCACGTGTTTGGGAACAAGACTGACGGCGAGCTCGGAGACATACACATTCCATGGAAAAGCAATCATGGTACAGCGTCAGTTCTCCGCTTCTACCATCTCTTCAGCAAAGGCGAACTCAGGAAGCTCATAACGCTGAGTGGGTTCAGAATCGTGAAGATAACAAAGTCAAGCAAGAAAGCGGGTGAAGCAAGTTTCTTTGTATGCATTGAGAAGAAAAGATAAGACGCATTTCAATGGTCGGAGAGAGCTAATTACTGCTACAACTACCGCGTAGCAGTCGCTTGCTTCACTACTTCGCCTTGCTGTTTTACAGTTATTTTGATCGCGTCCTTCGGGCAAACCTCTGTGCACTTGTTGCACACTATGCAGAAGTTTGTAAACGATGGCACAATGACATAGTTCTGCGGTTCTTTGTAACGCTCTCGCTGAGGAGCGTACCTAACAAAAACCGTACTAGGGCACACCTCTAAGCATTTTCCACAATCTTGAGGCTTGAGGCATTTGTCTTTTAGCCACTGAATCGAGACTTTCGCCGGCATTCACCATTCCTCCTTTAATGTCGGGATGCTCTCTCTTGAAATCAATGTGATCGCATTCTGCTCACAATTTGCTCTGCATAACCCACATCCGAAGCACTTAAACTGATTGACATGCGCCCTACCTAGCGCTGGTCTCAAGTTCATTGCTCCGAACTGGCAGTGCGTCACACACTTACCGCATCCTATGCACTTGTCCATATCCACGCTTGCCACATAGTGCCCTTTGAGAAAATGCTTGATGTCGAAGTCTATTCTAGGCCTTAGCGCTATACATTCCGGGTACTCGCAATTGCACATTGCGAATGCCATTGGTAGTGGTGTTCCCGCTATTGTGTGAACCATTCCTTGTTCGTCACATTTGTTCAGGAATTCTCCTGCCTCTTCAACGGTAAGTTGCTCGACTCCCTTTGGAGCATGGTCTACAAATCCCTTCACAGTCTCTCCGTGTAACCCTAGTGGCATGCAAGTATAGACTTTCTCGTTTCTGTTCATGAAGCGACAGGGGCACATGACTCTGTAGACATCTCCAGCAACTTGGCAGATGTTTTTCGCTTCTTCAAGAGTGATTACTTGACCCATATGGCCTTCAGGAAATGTTCTTGGACCCTTGTCTTTCTGTATTATTTCCTCGATCACTTTCTTGGTCATTGCGAACGACTTAGGGTCGCTTAGCAAACTGGTCAAGTTACTGGAGAGATCGCCGTAAACCTTGTCGATCAGTCTCCAGTGATCTATCTCCCATTTCTCAAATCCTAGTTCCTTTGCTAGTTTCACGTTAAGGTTTCTCTCGTTGAGATACCATTTGTTCCCTGCTCCATGTCTTGTGCAAAACTGGCACATGAGTAACACCCCGTTCCACGATTAGCTTTGGATAAATGGCAAATATGGAGAATATTTTGGACTGTCCAAGTATATTAATGTTAGAGAATTCAGCCCACCTCATTACGTCAATCCTTTCATGCCAAGCCGCCATTACGTCAGTTTCTGCGAGTTCTAAGATACTCTGCCATTCCAGAGCCGATCTCACGGGAGTCCTTGTCCTTCATGATAACCATTCGCTCGAAAAGCTCAGTGTAGCCTCCCGAAAAAGGTCTCGCAAATCGGAAATAAGTGTTTTTCCCGATTCGTTCAGATTGAACGATATGTCGTTTCCCTCTCGAATCTGAAAACGTGAACGTTGAAGAGAGCGGAGTCATGAATCTATCCGTATCGTTAATTGTCTCGACTTCCATCTCCGTAAGAGGACAACTTCCTCCCTTGCTGGCAGTATATCCCGAAAGGTCAATTCTGTTAGAAATGTAGTCTTTTCGAAATGCACAGGTCCAATCCTTGAACTGGAATTGCCCTGCAAACCAATGATCAAATCTGTGCCAGTCTCTGAGACCCCAGCTCTTGTCTCGTTGCCCGTAGCCTTCAAAACTCTTTGTTGTGCCATTTGTGTATTCTATTCTCCCAGATATGATCCCGGAAGCTTCGAAATGATGGTGCCATGAACCCGACGAATCTGTTGCGAAATTGTAAGTGGGAAACCTGTTTTTGAAAGTCAATTCGAACTTGAATCTTCGGCAAGAGTAGCTTATTCGCCACTCTTTGAATGGTCTAATCAGCTTGTAAGCTAGATTCCCGTCTTGTAGCATCGCATTAATGTCCTTTGTGTACTTCTCTATCATTGGTTCTTGGTAGTGGACTTCCATCTGATTATCAATGAAGAGGGCCATAACGAATTCTCTCTTCTTTTCATTAGGTACCACACCAATTGTCGAGAAACCAGAGACCTTGTTCTCAAGGTCAACCCAGTTGAAGTAATAGGATTCCCGCCATTTCGACTCAGTTGTTGCGCGATGAAGTAGTTCATCTTTTTCGATCAATGCCGCCTTTTCTTTGCTGGGACTCACCGAAATCAATCCTCTGGTAACAAATAGAGAGATGGTCCTTCTTTCTGTTTCTGGGCTTTGCTCCTGAGGAGTCTAGGAATTCCTGTATCAAAGTCGCTCTTCATGAATTCTGGAACGTATTTGTTCATCGTTCTTTCTGTGAGATCCCACTTGATCTGATCTGTGATACCCACAAAATTCGTGTATCGCGCGTAACCATAACAGTATGCATAGGCTCCTGCAATTAGTCGTTGTCTTCTGTCCCATTTTGAGAACTTTAGGAACAGTTCCTTGTTGGCCTTTAAGGCATAAGTGTTAAACCCGTCCAACACATCAAGATCAAGAGGTTTTACGTTGTTCCCTTGTCTAGTAAACAAAGCTACTCCAGCTATATTATTCGTAAAATCAACGGGATTTGTTGTTATCTGGGAGAAATCGTCGAACTTAGCTTGCACATTCTTCAGGCGAAGGGCACATGCTAAGTTGGGGTAAGGTGCTTTGGCTTCGGTCGCAGACCAGGAGAAGTGGGGTTTCCCTCCGTCGTAAAGATGCACGATTTCCCTGAGGACTATGATCTCATTGTCATTGACTATGTAGGGACCATGTTCGCCCAGTTTAGCCCTCGCTTCACATTCATCCAGGAACGTGACTAGGTCAAGGTTAGCCAAAGTTCTTTTGACTTTGGACACCTCTTCACCCTTCACATCTTTGATGTGCTCTTTGACCCAGTCTACATCAGGTTGGTCTAATGCAATGTTCATTTTGTTTGAATCATAAACAGCCAACTTGCCTCCCGGGAAGTACGAAGTACTTAGACGTCTCCAAAAATCAAGGATGAACATGGTCTGCTCTCTTTTTTCCTTACTTTCGCTCTTCGGATCTCCTTTATTCCTGAAGATCTCTCCCATTCGACCAACCATGTAATACAAAGGAATGTAGAAAATGGTTAATGCGTGAAGTTCTGAAAGGATTTTTCTGCTTTCTTTTCCCATACGTTCAGGTGTAGTTTTTTCTGATACTTTCCTCAAGATAGGATAAAGCATGTCGTAACTATTATAGAAAGCTACACAGATGTACGCTGTAACTGGAAACAACTTTGATTCTAAGAGGCCTCTACTTGTTACTTGATAGTCGACGATGTCAGATAGGTGACTTATGACTTCATTCATCTCTTTGACTCCAGTCTTTGAGTACACGCGATTCACTTCCACCATCTCGTTGGAAATAACTGTCCTATGTATGAAATAAGGCTTTCCAATTCTCAATTCGACTTGCTTCAACTTATTGATAGCGAATTCGGCATGCTCGTAACTATTTCATTTATATAAGACCAACGAATAAGGAATTAGAAATGATATCAGAGACTCAGTTGCAATTTACGATGATGCAAATGAAGAAAATTGGTGAAGGGCTCTCGTGTTCATCCAAGTCGGAAGCGGCTGGAGAATTAGTGTACATCAGAACTGTTGAGGACGTTGTGAATCTATTCGATAAAGCCACAGGAAAAATCTGCATAATTGAGGACGCTGGAACAACTACTCTAGGTCCAATCCTATCAGAATTAGCTGGAACGGTTTGCACAACTGGTGGAGCAGGTTCACATCTTGCAATTGTTTCAAGGGAGTTCAACATTCCTTGCATAATGGGCACAAAAATCAAATCAAAAGACATGACTTCGTTACAAGGAAAGAAAGGAAAGATCGTCACCGAAGATGATGACAGGGGAGTTCTGTACCAGCTGGACTGATAAGTGAAGGCAAAAGGGAACAGTAATGGCAAGGGAAGACATGAAGTACATCGTATCCTTCACTAACGCAACTCCTAATCCCGCTTTGTTCGGGGGCAAGGGTTCAAACATCATCAACTTAGTTGAGATCGGAGCTAATGTTCCACTGGGCTTCATAATTACTACCGATTCCTATGTCAGGTTTCTTGAAGAATCCAAATACAGAAACCAACTGAAAGAACTATTGTCGAAGAATCCTCATTCAAAGAATGTACTTAACTTTTCACGAACCATGAGGAAACTGATTCTCGAATCCGAATTCCCGAAAGACGTGAAAAGAGAAATAGGAACTGGATTTGACAGAATCAGAGAAGAGTTCGGCTCTGAAACTTTGGTGGCCGTCAGATCCTCTGCTACGATTGAGGACGCGGACACATTCTCTTTTGCTGGACAAGGTAACACCTACTTGTATAACAATTCACTTGACGAGATACTATTCTCTGTAAAGAATTGTTGGGCATCATTATTTTCACCCCATGCCCTTGTCTACTTTCTTCAAATGAGAAAAATGGGAACTAAAGACTCGTTGCGGAATGTTCACATGGCTGTCGTTGTTCAGAAAATGGTTGATTCCCAAATCTCAGGCGTGTTGTTTACTGCTAACGTAGTCAACAACAATAGAAATCAGATGATGATCAATTCAGCTTGGGGACTAGGGGAAACCATAGCCAACAACTCCGTCATACCTGACATGATCATCCTCGAAAAAGACAAATTCAAGGTTCTAAGGATCGTTGTAGGTGAAAAGGAGAAAATGTCGATCAGAAGTCCCATAGGCTCCTTCACAGCAATGATAGACACCGATCCCAAGTTGAGAGAAAAATGTTCACTAAACGAAAGTCAGTTGCGTCGACTACACCAACTAGGGTTGAAACTAGAGAATGCGCTGCATTCACCTCAAGACGTTGAATGGGCGATTGAGGACAACAAGATATATGTCCTGCAATCACGCCCAATCACTACATTGAAAAGTGAAAAAACATCCTAATATCTTTGGGTGCGAGAGCATCTAATATATATTCAGAAATCCATTATTCACACGATTCCCTCGTAGGCATTCATCCGTTTCTGTCAGCAAGTATGTTTTTACGATTGCCAGAAAAAGGTGCGTGAAAGTCTCATGGCAAAACATGCAAAGGATGAGAAATCAAAATACTTAAGCGAACCAGTAGAACCCATAGAGCCAAAACCAGACATGCTTGTAGGAGACCTTGTCGAGGCCTTTCAATACACCTCGTATCAGAGCAGAAACATAGCTCGATGTTTCAATGCTTACCGCAATATGATTTCGGCTCCGGATAGACCGACAGTGTTTTTTGGATTTGCTGGAGCTATGGTTCCGGCTGGAATGAAGAGAGTCGTTATCTCCATGATTAAAAACAAGTTGATTGACGTGCTAGTTAGCACGGGGGCAAATCTCTACCATGACTGGCACGAAGCGCGTGGAAACAGGCATTACATTGGCTCCAATCAAGTTGACGACAACAAACTCCGAGAAATGTTCATTGACAGAATCTACGACACATTCGCAGACGAAGAGAAGTTTCGCGAAAGCGATAATGCAATAATGAAGCTAGCCGACAGTCTGGAGCCAAGGAACTATTCCTCAAGAGAATTTCTTGAAAAAATGGGAATGCAAGTGAAAGACACAGAATCAATCCTCGGCACGGCCGCAAAGAATGGTCTCCCAGTTTTCTGTCCTGCTCTGAACGACAGCTCCATCGGAATAGCTTTGACAAAACACTACCTCGAAAGCCTCAAAGCCAACCGAAAACCCATCACAATAGACCCGATAAAAGACAACTGGGAAATCGCCCAGATCAAGCTGAAGTCCAAATCAACTGGAGTAGTATACGTGGGCGGAGGAACACCCAAGAATTACATTCAGCAAACAGAAGTCATGCTTGAAGTCATGGGATTCCAGACCACGGGTCACAAGTTTGCAATCCAGATGACGACCGATGACGCTAAATGGGGCGGACTCTCAGGTTGCACTTTTGAAGAAGCGCAATCATGGGGAAAGATAACAAAAGACGCTAAAATGGCAACCGCCTACGTGGATGCGACCATAGCGCTCCCAATTCTGGTCACAGCATTAATCCAGAAGTGCAGTGACACCATCGCAAAAAGACGCAGACTCAGGTTCACATGGGACAAAGCGGAGCTGAAATCAATTCAACAAGAATGAGAAATCAAGGCAGGTTTGACAACTATGGAAGAAATAAAGCTGCTGACAATACCAGCAAACTACTTCTCAGGATATGCTCACTCCTATGAGGAGTCCCACTTCATAGTTCTTGGCGTTCCCTTTGATGGAACGAGTTCATACAAACCAGGATCAAGGTTCGGGCCCTCAGCAATAAGAGAAGCTTCATCCAACATTGAAACATTCTCCATGAGAGCAAAAGAGGACTTATCACGTTACTGGTTATGCGACATCGGTGACGTAGTGGTCACACATGGCAACCTTACTGATACCCTCAAGAGCGTTGAACGAGTCACATCCTCAATATTGAAAACTCACCGATTCCCAATCCTTCTCGGTGGAGAACACTCGGTAACATACGGAGCGGTCAAAGCAGTACGTGAAGCAGTGAAAGAAAAGGGGAAAGAACTGACTGTAATACAATTCGATGCCCACATGGACCTCAGAGACGACTACCTCGGAGAGAAATGGTCTCATGCCACCGTAATGAGAAGAATAGTCGAAGAGATAGGAGTACCGCACTTAGTTCAAGTCGGCATAAGAGCACCAAGCCAAGAAGAGTACGACTTCGCCAAAAAGAACCAAGTCAACTTCTTCACATCCGACGAAGCCAACAACAACCCACAAGGAACAGTAGAGAAAATAAAGAAACTGATTCGCGGCTCGCCAACTTACGTAAGCATAGACATTGATTGCTTAGACCCATCAGCTGCTCCCGGGGTCGGAAACCCTGAACCGGAAGGCATCAACCTAACAACACTACTTAACGTTTTGCAGGGCATAGTCAATCGGAGTGTAATGATTCAGCCAATCGAAGGCTTCGACGTAGTAGAAGTCTCCCCGCCGAACGACCCTACTGGGCAGACCGCAGTCACCGCTGCGAAGCTAACCATGGAATTACTGGGAATGAGCGCCAGAGTCAGATCCTCGGGCGAGGCGTAACAACACTAAAATACTCACTATGCCCATTGCATAGTTGCCGATGATGCGAGTTACCTCCGAGGACTAGAACCTATAGGATGACTCTCCCCAGGGTATCTGAGGCACACTTCTTTCCCCCTCATGGGGGAGTATTTTCTTTTCTTGAATCTATCTTCTACATTTTCCATGTCTTTTTTGGATGAGAATTGCATGGCTTCTCAACTCCAGTGTTCGAAAGCATAGAACTATAAATGTGCAAAGAACATTGTTATGACAAGCGACGTTTAATGACTGCTTGTGCTGGGAGTGGGAAGGATCTGTCCGAATCCGATTCAAACTTGCTTTTGCGCTATGATTTGCTGAGAAAGACCATGTCATCAGGCCATATGGCTCTCATATGGGGGACGATCCTCCTTGTCATCATGTTGGCAATTTACCCCTTGTCCAGTAGCGTGAATGGGTTCATCTCATACGTAGCTATTAACTCGGCGCTAGATTTAGTCTCAATCGTCGTGGCAGTATTTTACGCCCAGCGGCTATATCGAGTCGGTCTGTATTTCAGGATCAATTCGCTTAAGCTATTCGCGATAGGCTGGCTCCTGCTATCAGCCACATCTCTGTTACTGATACCCCTCATGTACCAATATGCGCTCTGGGGAATAGCATGGGAAACGAATAATATAGCGCAGGGCATTCCTAGCTTCTGGTTTTTATTGTTGCCTTTTGGATCGATAGAAGTCATGCTTTCAGGCTTGGCGCTTATTCTTCTTGCTTCTCTCATGCTCGCGATCGTTGCACTGGATATGAAGCGCAAGA
Source organism: Candidatus Atabeyarchaeum deiterrae (assembly GCA_037310415.1). GTDB lineage: Archaea > Asgardarchaeota > Atabeyarchaeia > Atabeyarchaeales > Atabeyarchaeaceae > Atabeyarchaeum > Atabeyarchaeum deiterrae. The sequence continues at coordinate 9,660 of CP147780.1, read as the reverse complement.
CTGGTCTCGCTCATTTTGACTTGCCGGCCATAATCACCTTAACAGTCGCGTCTATCGCCACATCAATAATACTTGGTATGGTGACTATTGGTATGTCTATTTTCGGTTTTCTAGTTGGTAATTATCTCGTGATTGGTGCATCTGGTCTATTCGAACTGACTGGTTTTGTCATCGGTATCGTGATAGTTCTGTTCAATAGAGGATTGCGTGAACTAGATAGTAGCGATCTTGCCAAGGGATTAGACACTTGGGGGAATGCGGGTTCGAATACCCTTGCTTTACCCCTTGAGCTTTATGACTTCTATTCTTACCATCTGTCTTGTTGGGGCGCTCCACAGGACTCGCACTCTTCTTCATCTGTCGGTATGTCGCATCCACACATGGCGCATTTCTTCAGTGGTGGTCCTCTGAACATGAAGACATCACATTCTGGACATCGTAAGGTATGAATATTCTTTAACGGCCACTGAATTTTGTGTTCCTTTATGTCACAATGAAGCCCCCGAGGAGCGGTCAAGTACCCCTCCTGAAGTTCTCGTCCGCAAAATGGACACTTCATTACGTCCGAGTCTGAATCCTTCTTTTCCTTTGGTCGTGATTCAGCATCCCTCCACGTAACTTGTAACTTGTCGCGGCGATTCCCGCCTGCCACTTAGAACCCAAACTCTAGGAATGGTGAGATTGGCGCCACTCACTTATCTTTTTCGATTTTCCAGCATACTCATCCCGGAAGGAGAGTGGTTCCATGATTTCGTATTTCTGTTTTATGCTTATACTTGAGTTCTTATGATTTCTCTTCTGACCATTTCAGCCAGGATCCTTGAGCATTCTTCGAGGGTAGTGTCCTGAGACTCGTCGGTTCTTATTGTATCATGGATCGCTTTTGAGATCTCCTTGACGCTTCTACTCCCATCAGATAGTCTGAGTACTTGAAGTTGCAGAGGGCCTACTTTTGTGGGTTCCATTGTTGACTTTGGTACGACGTAGATCTCCTCCCCTTTCTCCATGCCCTCTATTCTGTGGATAGTATACTCATCGGCGAAAGGTATGTCGTCAGTTCCAAGCCTGTCGATGGGTGGCATCGGCGGCCATATTGCCCAATTGCTTGGGTAACCAAGTGATCTGGCGACTGCTTCGAAAATCATTCTGCGGTACAGTCTCTCCATCGGAGTGTTACTGGCAGATTCGTCACTCCACGCCTTGTAACCCTTTGAGTACTTTTCAAGGTTCTTCAACTCTTGCCTTAGATGAATCGAGCTTCTTAGAAACTTGATTTTCAGAGCTACCTTCTTTTCATATAGCCCTGATCCATATCCAACCTCACATGGTGCTATGCATGCCTCATCAATGTTTGAGCTGTTTTCGACAAGGAACCTCATTGACCGAAGTAAATCCTCTCCTGTCTCACCAGGGTACCCAACAATCCAATAGGTGAAGACCCATATCCCCGCTTCTTTGGCCCATTTGAACGTCTGCGCCATTTTACTGGAAGTGACTCCTTTTCCCATGCTCCTCAGAATGGTTTCACTTGCTGATTCAGCTCCGAACATCAGGAATCTACAGCCAACCTCGTACATTCTCCTCAGCGTGTCGCGGGCTAGAGGTGAGGCTCTTATGTCACCACCCCAAGTGAGTTCCTTCCCGATTTCTTCTTTCGCCCTGGCGAGTCCGTCGCACAGTGTTACTATCCTTTGAAGAGTTGGATTCAAGGAGGAGTCACAGAAGTATAGTGTTTTGACTCCGTATTTGCTGTGGAGATGAATAATCTCTTTAGTAACATTGCTAATGCTTCTCTCCCTGTATGTCCCGTGCCACACTGCGGCTCTATCAACGCAGAAAGTGCAGTTATATCTGCATCCTCTCGAAGTCAATATGGGCAAAGCATAGAATCCGGTGTAGCTTCTTAGCGGAAGATCAGTGTAGTCAGGAAATGGAAGTAAGTCTAGGTTCGATATCAACTCAGGCTCACCGTAGTCTGCAACTCCTTTGCCCTTGACGTTGACGATACAACCTTTGACCTTCCTCAAGATTCCACTACTATTCCCCCTTTGGCTCAGCAAATCTGCGAAGATTTTTTCTCCCTCGCCAGTTGCAACCACATCGACGAAACCAAGATGCGCGATCAATTTTCCCCTGAATGTTCTTGAGCAGTCGGGTCCACCGAAAACGATAAGGAGATCCTTGTCAACCTCTTTCAACATTTTGGCTGTGAGTAGACTGAGCAGAGTCGAATCCCAAGTCACATGGAACCCAACAACATCCGCATTCATCTGCTTGATTCTATTGACACAGCGCTCGGTGAGCGCTGAAAATAATCGAAGAACACTGCTAGCGTCCTCTGCGCTGAAGTCTGAAGGAAGGACTGATACGTGCTTTACTTCTGGAGTCATAAGATCCTTGTGAATCTCTTCTGGGGAAACTGGGAATTCATCCTTGAAGAGAATCTTCAGCATCACACTGCCGGTTCTCGAACATTCCGCTAAACCCAGTTTAGATCTTAGGTCAAGCTTCTCGTTGGCAGCTAAGTCAAGCTGCTTAACCTCATATGAAGCGCTTTTCAAGTAACTCGTAATATACGCCATACCTATTGGAGGGTATAACAGCCGAATGTCGACAGGTGTCCGAACCAAGCAAACTCGCGTAATCTCAAATCACCCTGAAGCTCAGAGAGACAACCAAGATATCTCTCTCATGGATTATCGGTCTGAAGGTTCTACTGAACCGCCTCTTAATAAACCCATTATGAACTAAACCAAGGTCGGTCACTTGAAGGCATCTTCCATTGCGAACTTTTCAGATTCCCCATAATCGGACTCTGTTTTTTCATATCTCGCTCCAAGAAATGTCGCAACTCCTTGCGAAGTTTACAACAGATTCGAACGGTTTATATCACGAATCCTCGATCAGAGTACACTATCTGACCAGTTCAGAATAAACTGCAGTTCGTGGAATGGGTTGAGGTAGTAGACTATGGAATTCGAGGTTTTTCAGGTTAGCGAAGATGGTAGCAGATTAGAGGTCACCCCTGACAAGATTAATGACGCAATATCACCGGGCAACGTCTTGATCTTCATTGACCACACTAAGAGAAAAATATACAATTTCAACGGCAAAGATTCCAGCATCAGAATAAGATTCGTGGGAGCAAGACTTGCAGCTGGTCCAATCAGAGGGGAGTTGGGACTAAGTTACAACATAGGCTCAATAGATGAAGGAGAGGAGACAAACGAATTCAGAGACTTTCTCAGAACAATTACTACTCCAGGTTCCTCCAAAGTAGTGAAACTTCTAGACCGGCCGTCTCCCGTTCCCTCGCCACGCCCTGCAAGGCAATCCGTCCCAGAAGCCGTTGTAGTACGAAAATCAGTGGCGCTTGAACATGGTCCTTCAAACCCTGAACCCGAAGTCTCTCTACAAAGCCAAAGACAGCAAGATCAACCCACAAATATAGATCAACAGGCCAATTTGGATGCCAATTCCATAGCAGAGAAATTCGGTGGAACCCCAGAAGGGTGCAGTGTCGAAGCAATGATCATAAAAGATGCTCTTTACAAGTATGTTCAGGTTCAAACAACAGTATTCGGGAAACAGGTGGAGCATACTAGACTCGAAAGAATGGCTGATCTTGACGGCAACTTCACACTCGATGGGCAACTTAGAGTGCTTTTGAACAGTGGAAAAGTGATAGGCGTTCAGGTACTCTCAAGAGAGTCCACCAAAGAGAAGAATACACCGGCTAAGAAATCCAAGTAGTTTTCTTCCTTCTAGCTGGCTTTCTTTTTCATACACTTCTGATTGAACCATCCTACTAGCTTGTCCGTTTGTTCTTGTTGCAGCTGATACAACGAATAAGAGTTTGAGATCAATCTGTGTGTCTGTGAGCGGCCCAGTGGCTCTGTTTGTATGTCTGAAGGTCGCCACTGGTTTTCCACCGATTGATTCAAATACTACTCTTCCATTCGCGGTTATGTACTGATACTGGGAGTGCAAGGAAGTCACAGACCTAGAGAGAACCCGTGATCACCCATCTAACCGATCCACTTCAAAGAATCGGCGAGCAGCTGTAAGAGGCGCAGACACTATTGATACACATGAAAGAGATAAGAAAAGTCGATCATTCATCTTTAAGAAAACCCTTGGCAGTCGTCGGAATGCCTGGAGTTGCTAACGTTGGCAGGATCGCAGCCGTAGCGATGGCGCGTGGTCTCAAAGCTGTCAAACTTGCTGAGATATTCTGCACTGATAGCCCACCCAGCGCGGAGGTCAGGAAGGACGGTCGCCCCCGAATACGCCACGGTCAACTCTATTTCTCAAACACAAAGGAGTCACCTCACGATACACTCATCTTCACAGGTGACTTCCAGCCTTCAGACAACGTGGGTCAATATGAATACTCTGACTATATAGCCAGCATCTGTAAACAATATAGAGTGGAGCTCTTAATCTCACTCGCCGCAAGTGTGTGTGGGTACGTTCCGGTGGAAAGAAAAGTCTGGATTGCCGCGACGTCTGATGAACTAGTAGACATGTTCTCGAAAGACAATGTGGTCAAGGTGTTCAAGGGTGCAACGATCTCGGGCATAAATGGGTTAGCCCCTGTTATCGCAAGCATTGGATACGGGATAGGCGGAGCCTGCCTGCTAGCCGACACCTATCCTCTTCTAACAGAGGACCCAGCAGCCTCAAAATGCCTTCTCGAAGTAATCAAGGATAAGCTCCAATTGCCCGTTCCAATCTCGATACTGGACAAGAGAATAGAGAAGATGAAGGAAGAACTTCGAAGAATAGAAGACGAGCTCTCAAAACACCCATCCAAACCATCCAAGTTGGCAAAGCCACCAAAGCCGCCCGAATACTTCGGCTGATCGCAAAAAGGGGAACCTGCATTCTCTTTCTCAGCTCTTTTGATTACTAAACGCGCTTCTTGGTGAAACCGAAAAACATCAAGTAATAATCAAGAGAATCGAGGACTATTACGTCGAATTTAATCAGCCAACAACTAGGAAGTGCCATACATGACATCCGAACGCCCACAGCTCGCAATGTGCTCATGGGTCTCCAAGAGCTACGAGGATGTTCTGAGATTCGCTCTCGGTTTAGGATTTGACGCAGTTGAATTAGATTGTGACGAGAAGCCTATTCCGGCCACCAAAAGAAGCCGAGACAAATTGAGAGAAGTTCTGAACCACTATGAGTTAAAACTGTTCTATCATTCCCCCTTCTTGGATCAAGCATTGGGGTCGGCGAACCAATTCATCAGAGGAAACACAATAAACACACTCAAGATGTACCTAGATTTTCTTGAAGAATTAGAGGCAGACTACCTCGTGGTGCACGCAGGAATTGACGAAGAGGAGTGCCCCAGACAGAACGTCATCGAAGACATGCAGAGACTAGTTGGACTTGCGGAGGCCAAGTCTATTACCCTCTGCATAGAGAATCTGAGATTTGGTTTATCATCTGAACCACAAAGCCTACTTGAGCTTGCGAAAGAATGTGGCTCCAAGATTACCTTCGATCTCGGACACGCGAATTCATGTTCTTGGACGAGCGACCAGAAAAGGTCCTCGAAGGATTTCCTCAGAATAATCGAAGGCAGAGTCGTGTCGGCTCATGTCTATCTTAAGGAACAAGGGGGAAGGCACCACCCATTCACAAAGCTCGAAGAAGTCAAGGAAACTCTTGACTATTTGCGCAATTTGGGTGGCGTGAAGTGGTGGACAATCGAACTACCCAATCTCGAAGATGTGATAAGGGAAAAATCAATGTTGGAACACTACTTCAATAGCGAATACCACTGAAGGATTGGCTCGGAAGCCATAGCGCAAATCACTAAGCTAATGTTCCTTGAACTTCGATTCCTTTTGTTTGTGGTTGAACAGTAGAGTACTTCTGAACGTCCTCTTCAATCATCTTTCTAATATGTGGAGAGAGCTTCTCGGTCAAGTTCTCCCCCGACCAATCAGTCAGGGAACCCACATATTTCTCCAAGAAGAACTGAGAAATGTCTCCAAGGATAATGTCACACAAATAGTCGGGAAAAGAAATATCGGTGAACATTGAAACTATGACCTGAGGTGTCTCCATGATCTGCAGTGCGAAGAACTTCACTGGTGGAGATTCTATCTTCCTCAATAAACCTTGACTCGTTATCTCCCTTACCAACGCGGCCATAGCGCTGAGGAGACCAGTAACAAGCAGTGGCTCAGGTGGGCATCCTTCTGCATTGTTGCGGTAATCATCATAGTAACACAGGACTCCGTCCACCGTGATCTGAGTTGAATACATTTTATCGTCAACGGTATTCCCAAACGATGGATCTGTTGCAGTCAGGTGGCACACCCCATTCCCTTTGTTCTTCACGACCCCTTTTCAAGTGACTGTCTAGGATGCTATATATGCTTACGAATAATGAAGCATATCGGGGGTCAATATTGTGAATGATCAAACATGGTTAAAAATCTACCCAACATCAGCTGTCACCTAGGATGACATAATGCGGAAATCGCAAACCAATTTCTTTGTTTTGTTGTGCAGAACCACTCCCCCCTCCCCCATCAAGATCAGGCGACAGGCATCTTTGCTATGCAGTCAATCATGCGACCTATCTCATCTTCGTCGTCCAGTATGAGAAAGTGGATACGCTTGGCGATGGTGAAGTATGCCGCCATTGTCAACAGTGAATCAATACCGTTATTAACAGGTTCAATTTGAACGCGACAGCCCTTCTCATAGAGTAGTATAGGGATCGCAAAGGTTTCTGTGAGCAAATCGATCTTCTGACATAGTTTTGCGTAATCTCCTTCAGTCACTGTGGCCGCATTGCGCCCAACGCAAATTATCCCAATGTTATCCCCGACAATGTAGTCTGCCCCTCTGGTGGATCTTATGATCAAGTTGAGACCTCGCTCTTTGAGTATCCTAGTGAGGTTCGCATCTTCTACGTTTCTGTTTACGATTATCGTTCTTGCAGGCTCGACAAACTTCAGGTCGGCGACAAAAAGCTCCTCGTAGAAGCCATTCCTAGTATCGCGCTTGCGCTCTTTGTCCTCGTTTTTCTCGTGGGTCCTTGCGTCTGGTTCTTTGTCCTACTTTTTTGTCCGATGTTCCAAACACGAAGTCTTCTATTCTCATGGTCTTCTTCTCCTTGATTCTTGAAATTGCATCCCTCATCTTCTTCTCCTTTGATATTGCTGAAAGATAGTATCTCTCATCCTGTGTCCCAACGGTTATCAAGCTCACGACCTTACCTTCATTGTGTCTGCTTACTCGCCCTCTTCTCTGGATCACCCCCGTATTGCTGACAACTTCAAAGTTACAAGATGAGTCAAATGAATCCAAACCCTACATCCCGATCCCGGCTAGAGTGAAAGGTCATGACATGGACATTGTTCAAGTAACTCACTTAGCATCATTCTTGGATTTCAGGGACAAAGAAGTGAGCATCCTAGGCAGAGAACTGTCTGATGGTGCACAAGGATTAAGCAACTACGGCAGACAGTTGAGACGATTCAAACTTCTTACCCTGGTCGCCTCACTAATCCTGTTTGGGTCCTTTTTCATATTTGCTTTCGGTTTTGGCCTGAGTGTTCTTGCCGCCCTGATCGGAGCCGGGCTAGCGCTTCTTGTCGAACTTCTCGGAGGAATGAGACTTTTTATGACTTACCGGTGTCTCAGAAAAGACATGATCTTGACGCCGGCACCAGGCTCTCAAAGGATAACACCAGAACTTGTGGTTGCCAATGAGGGAGAATTCTCTCCAGAAGAACTAGAATATCTCTTCGCGAAATATGGCGGTATGGAATTGTTCAGGCTGAAAAAGGAACTGAGACACCAAAGGGTTGAAGAGTTGGCAAACAAGGTGAAAGATCTCCTCGCAACAGCAAGAGAGCTGGAGAGCGAAGAGTTGTACTCTGAGGTCATTCTGACACTCGATCGCGCTGTGAGCTGTGCTATAAGTGGAGCGCTGCTGACAATAGGTGCGGAAACACGAGGAAGAAAAACCGAAGAATGGATACCAACCCTAAGAAAGATCTTCCCAAGCATGAACTTGGAAGACACAAAAAACCTTCGGGAACTAAGGGAGAGAGTGAATAGAGGCCATGACGCCTCAAAGGAAGAGGCCAAGATAGCAAGTGACAGAGTAAGTCCGCTCCTGCATGACTCATTCAGCTATCTGAAGAGTTTCCTGAAGAAGAATGACTCTCAACTCAATCCCACTTCGTCAGCTTTCGTCTCTCAGGGCATGCGCACATCAACCGAAGTGAATCGTTTGCTCAAGAAGACTAATGAGCCTGAACTCGGAAAATCGAACGGCGCTCTGAACCCATCTCAATCCATAGAATTCCTGCTTAATGTGACTGCTGATGAAGAACTGCGTGACCTAGGACTTGTAGGTACCCATCTGATAGAGGCGAAGAAGGCGCTTGGTATAGCCAGTCAGACGGGTGAGACTGTTAAGACGAACCATGACAACCTTCCCAAGGTTGGTGAAGAGCTTGACAATTTGGCAAGAGAACTGAACTTCCCATCAGGGGGATCAGAGGTGACGTACAGCATTGAGAAAGATCCACCGAGACTGAACTCAGATGAGAATGATCCACCGAGCAGAGTTTTGGCGTTCGAGGATGTTAACGACTTCAGGAGAGTTATCTCACATGGTCAGAGACCTTTGGTAGCTTCTTTTGTGGACGACGATGAGCCTTCGAGGGAAGTCGAAAACCTCATGCGAAAATTGGTGATGAAATATCACTCTCGGGCCGCGTTTATCTCTGTCAGTTCTTCGTCTGAGGACATAGCCAGAGAATGCAAAATCAAGAGTTACCCCTCGATCCTCGTCTTCAGCGACGGTAGAATGGTCAACGAATTGAGATCAACTAATGTATATCAACTTGAGCAAGAGCTTCTGAAAGTCATCGACTCGGCTGCACCGCCAGTTGGCGAGGAATCTCTCGGCGCGAAGATTCGATCACCAGTTCCCAACCGGGATGATTCCTTTGAGACCAACCAGACTGATGATGCGGGTGATAGCCCCAGAGGTTATGGGGTGACAGATTCAACATGACCGATGATCCTTTGGTAACCGTCATTGTGCTGATGCCGGTCTTCATAATAGCATCGCTGATAACGTCAGTCATTATGAGGATGGGACGTTTCAAGCCATTCAGACCACTTTTCATGATTCTCGTCGCCCCAGGAATCGTTCTCCATGAAGTAAGCCACTACCTGATGTGCAAGGTCGTGGGGATCAATGTTGAGAGAATTCGCTTGCTGGAAGTCGACAAGTACTGGAATATGGGAGGGTATGTCATTACAGAACCTATCGAAGACTCTTTCTTCAAACCACTATTCATAGCATTCGCGCCTACACTTGTCAATACGGTTCTAGCTTGTCTGCTTATCGCACTATCTCCAGCAACTGCTCCATTCTGGTTCATTGTGCTCACAAGTTGGCTTGCTGCGAGCTTTGTCTTAGGTTGCAGACCGAGTCTACGCGACGTGGCAATAGCACTCAGTTCTATTGTCAAGTATCCAAGGAGTTTCTGAAGGAGATAGGGTGTCTAGCAATTGGGATAGTTTGTGCACTTACACTCTGCGAGATCTCTCAAAAATTAATCGGAATAGAACTACCATTGTTGATACTCATTCCCTTCTCATTTC